>NZ_CM173226.1:0-4087847 GCF_057747835.1 Ramlibacter sp. JJN2-2R | reverse complement strand
AGCGCCTGCACCAGGCCGAGGATTTCGAGGGCACGGGCATCGGCCTGGCCAGCGTGAGGAGGATCGTCGAGCGTCACGGAGGATCGGTGTGGGCGCGCGGCGAGCCGGACAAGGGGGCGACCTTCGGGTTCGCCCTTCCCAAAGGACACGGGGATGGCAATCCCCGGCAATGACGGAAAGCAGAGGAGTCACACATGCTCAAACCCATCCTTCTCGTCGAGGACGACAAGCGGGATCTCGAACTGACGCTGGTGGCGCTGGAGCGCAGCCAGCTGGCCAACGAGGTGATCGTGGTGCGCGACGGCGCCCAGGCCCTGGACTACCTGCTGCGCGAAGGCGACTTCCGCGCGCGCGAGGAGGGCAACCCCGCGGTCGTCCTGCTGGACCTGAAGCTGCCCAAGGTGAACGGCCTGGAGGTGCTGCAGAAGGTGCGCGCCACGCCGGGGCTGCGCAGCATGCCCATCGTGATGCTCACGTCCTCGCAGGAAGAGTCGGACGTGGTGCGCAGCTACGAGCTGGGTGTCAACGCCTACGTGGTCAAGCCGGTCGAATTCAAGCAGTTCGTCGGCGCGATCGCCGACCTGGGCGTGTTCTGGGCGGTGCTCAACGAGCCGCCCCCCGGGTCCATGAAGGCCGTGCGCCGGTATGAATGAACACCTGCCGGAGAACGGGTTCCACGACAAGCCGCTGCGCGTCCTGCTGCTGGAGGACTCGCGCTTCGACGCCGAGCTGCTGCGCGAGGCCCTGATCGCGTCGTACCCGCGCGCCGTGCTGGACGTGGTGCGCGACGAGGCAGGCTTCATCGGGGCGCTGGCGGCCGGCAGCTACGACATCATCCTCTCGGATTACGAGCTGCCGGGCTTTTCCGGCGAGCAGGCGCTGGCAGAGGCGAGGTCGCGCAACGTGCGCATGCCGTTCATCTTCGTCTCCGGCGTGATCGGCGAGGACAACGCGGTCGAGATGCTCAAGCGCGGCGCCACCGACTACGTGAGCAAGAGCCGCCTGGTGCGGCTGCCGCTGGTGATCGACCGCGCGCTGCGCGAGGTGGCGCAGCGCGAGGCGCGCGACGCCGCCCAGGTGCAGCTGCGCGAGGCCAATGCGGTGTTCGCGCGGGTCGTCGATTCGCTGCGCAACTACGCGGTGATCCTGATCGACCCCCGAGGCACCATCCAGTCGTGGAACCGGGCGGCCAGCGACATCTTCGGCCGCGACGCCGAACAGATGATCGGCACCTCGCTGGAGGCGCTGTTCACGCCCGAGGACCGCCGCGACGGCGTGCTGGCGCGCGAGATGGCGACGGCGCTGCGCAAGGGCAAGGCCGACGACAACCGCTGGCTGATGCGCGGCGACGGGCTGCGGCTGTGGGCCGAGGGCGTGCTGATGCCGCTGCACAGCCACGCCGGCGAGCACAGCGGCTTTTGCAAGATCGTGCGCGATGCGACCGCCGACTACCGCGACGCCGAGGCGCTGCGCGCGGCCAAGGAGGAGGCCGAGCGCGCCAACCAGGCCAAGGACCGCTTCCTGGCCGTGCTGTCGCACGAGCTGCGCACGCCGCTGTCGCCGATCGCCACCGCCGCCCACCTGCTCGAGCGCGCCGCCACCGTGCCGCCCAAGTACGGCAACCTGCTGCCCATGATCCAGCGCAACGTCGCGCTGGAGGCCCGGCTGATCGACGACCTGCTGGATCTGACCGCGATCTCGGCCGGCAAGGTGAGCCTGCGCCCCAAGCTGGTGGACATGCACGGCCTGGTGCACGTGGTGCTGGACATGCTGGGTGCGTCGGCCAAGGAGAAGGGCCTGCAGGTGCGCGTGGACCTGGCCGCCCCCAGCGGCCGCGTGCAGGCCGACGAGGCGCGGATGCAGCAGGTGCTGTGGAACCTGCTGCGCAACGCCATCAAGTTCACGCCGGCCGAGGGCCGCGTCGAGGTGCGCAGCCGCCTGGAGGGCGGCATGTTCGTGATCGAGGTGAGCGACAGCGGCATCGGCATCGAGCCGCAGGCGCTGCCGCGCATCTTCAGCGCGTTCGAACAGGCCGACCGCGAGGTGTCGCAGCGCTTCGGGGGCCTCGGCCTCGGGCTGGCCATCGCGCGCGGCCTGGTGGCCGAGCACAAGGGCGAACTGACGGCCAGCAGCGCCGGCCGCGGGCACGGCGCCACCTTCACGCTGCGCCTTCGCAGCCAGGCCGACGCCGAACTGGCCGGACCGGGCGCCGGCGACGACCTGCCGGCCGAAGGCGAGGGCGGCCAGTGGAAGCTGCTGCTGGTGGAGGACAACCACGACGCGGCCGAGACCATCGTCATGTGCCTGGAGGCGTACGGTTACCAGGTCACGCACGTGGCCACCTGCGCCGATGCCGTGCGCACCGCGCAGCGCGGTGACTTCGACATCGTGCTGACCGACCTGGGCCTGCCCGATGGAAGTGGCATCGACGTCGGCCGCGCGCTCAGCCGGTCGCTGCCGGTGGTGGCGCTCTCCGGCTACGGCGCCACGCCCGACCTGCAGCGCTCCTCGATGGCCGGCTTCTCCGGCCACCTGGTCAAGCCGGCCGAGCCGCAGGCGATCCACGCCGCCTTGCAGAAGGCGCTGGCAGCCCGCGCGGGCCGCGCGCTCAGCGCGGCAGGCTGACCGTCAGCAGCGCGCGTCCGCGCCGTTCCTGCTCGGGGTCGGGCAGGTCCAGCATCTCGCGCACCGTCGGCAACGGCTCCAGGCACGCCCCCAGCGCGTTCTCGAGCGCGAGCAGTCCCGTCATCTCGGTGCCCGGGGCGGGGGCCTGCTCCAGGTGCGCCTTGAGGTCGCGCACCACGCGGTGCAGGAACAGCTTGGTCGTCTCGGGCACCAGCAGGTCACCGTTCATCTGCTCCTGGGCCTTGGGTAGGTAGGTCATGGCAAGCACACTCCGCAAGTCTCGCGTCCAGTGTGTGCCGTGGGGCCGGGTTCGCGCTGTCAGCGTGCGGCGCACCGCCCTGTGCGCCCGCCCCGCCTCACGCCGACAGCCATCGGCGCATCGTCTGCAAGACGGCGTCGCTGCGCAAAAGTCCCAGATGGTCGACACCCTCGGCGATCCAGCGGTGCCCCTCGGGCAGCTCCAGGTGGTGCCCCGCCACGGGGTCGCGTCCCAGCGCGCTGGTGACCGGCACCAGGCCGTCGTCCAGGCCCTGCGCCGTGGCGCCGGCGATGGCGTAGGCATCGGCACCCGGCGGCCAAGGCTGCGGCATCGGCGAGTCCGGCGCGCCGCGGTCCTGCTCGAGCCAGCGCCCCTGCAGGAAGTCGGCCACGCCCTCGCTCTGGCGCCGCGCCAGGCGCCCGAGCAGCAGTCCCGCCTGCGTGCCGGGGGCCGCGCGGCCCACGACATCGCGCCAGCGCGCCGGGCTCGCGCCGGCGTGGGGCGTGCCGAGGAAGACGATCTTGCGCAAGAGGCTCGGCCACGCCATCCCGGATCGCACGGCCTGGTGCAGGGCGCTGCGCAGCACCAGGCCGCCCAGGCCGTGGCCCACCAGCGCCAGCTCCTGCACCGGGGCCGGCCAGGCCCCCAGCTGCTGCTCCAGCCGCGCGGCCAGCTCGCGGCCGGTCACCCACGCATGGCGGCCGCTGTTGTAGCGGACGTAGACCGGCGTGCAGCCCAGGTCGGCCGCCAGCGCCGCGCCGTGGTCGTGTCCGTCCTGGCGCCACTGCAGGTCGCTCATGCCCAGGTCGTGGGCGAGCAGCAGGATGCGGCCGAGCCGCTGGCCTTCCACGCGCCAGCCAGCTCGATGGCGAGCGGGTTGTCGGTGCGCTGCAGGTGGTCGCCGGCGACGCCGTTGAGCGCCGCGACGAAGGCCTCGCGCGCCGGCACCGGCTCGGCCGGGCCCTCGCGCGGGGTCTCCTGGGCCCAGGCCTGCAGCGACGCGAGCGCCAGGTCGACCCCGCTGCCGACGAGATCGGTCGTGCCGCGCAACCCCCGATAGAGCAGGGCCGGCACGCCGCGCGTGGGCCGGCCCGGGCGCAGCCCCTGCACCGGCGGCGAGACGTCGGCCAGCCGCTGGTGGGCCGCCTCGATGCCGCCGATGACCGCGCGCAGCCCGTCGGCCGCGAGCCGCGCGCCGCCGCGCAGGTCGCGCACGGCCGTGCCGGCGTGGCTGGGCAGCCGGAAGGCGGGTCGGTCGGATGCGGGCATGCGGGGGCTCCAGGCGGTCCGGGTCATCGGTGCAGGGCCATGCTAGGCAACGGCCGCGCAGCCCCGCGTAGGAAGAAGGTGACAGTTCCACCGCCCGGCCGGCGCGGCCCGCGCGCGCTTCGTCCGCACATGCCGAACGGCGTGGTTCCTACAGCCGCGCTTCGTGTTGCTGGCGAAGATGGGCTTCCCGGGGCGCGCACGGCGCGTGTTCCGCTTTGCACACATTCATTGAAAGGGAGCCAACAACCATGATCAAGACCACCGCCATCGCCGCCCTCGCCGCCGCCGCCGCCCTGGGGCTGTCCGCCTGTGACGTGAAGAAGACGCAGGAAGGCTCGGTCGACATGCCCAAGTACGACGTCAAGAAGACCGAGGAGGGCAACGTGCAACTGCCCAAGTACGACGTCAAGGGCCCGGACGTGAAGGTCGGCAGCGAGGAGAAGACGGTCAACGTGCCGACGGTCAAGACCGAGGAGCGCAAGATCGAAGTCCCGACCGTGGACGTGACCACGGCCAAGGAGAAGGAAGCGCAGGAGAAGGCGGCCCAGAAGAAGTGACGCCGCGGGCATCGCGACCGCGATGCCCCCGCCCCCGCCGCGGCGGCCAGGCGTCGACCCTGGCCCGCGCGCCGCTTGCGCATCATCGCGCGGCGACAATCGAGCGATGACGACGCTCGTCTCCCTGATCGACACCTACCGCGGCGGCACGCTGGAATGCCAGCATTTCGGTGCCGTGGCGGTCGTGGATGCCGGCGGGCGCCTGCTGGCGCATGCCGGCGATCCGCACTGGCTCGCCTTCACCCGCTCGACCCTCAAGGCGCTGCAGGCGCTGCCGTTCCTGCAGTCGCGCGGCCCCGCGCAACTGGGGTTCACGCCGGAGCAGGTCGCGCTCATGTGCGCCAGCCACAGCGGCGAGCCGATGCACGTGGAGCAGGTCGAGGGCATGCTCGAACGCGCCGGGCTCACCCCGCGCGCGCTGCAATGCGGCTGCCACGTCCCGCTGTCCGCGGCCCAAGGCATCGGCCCCGCGCCGGCGCCGGGCAGCTACGACGAGCGCCACCACAACTGCAGCGGCAAGCACGCGGGCTTTCTTGCCTGGTGCGTGCTGCATGGCCAGCCCACCGCCACCTATCTCGCCCCCGGCCATCCCCTGCAGCAGGCGGTGCGGCGCGAGGTGGCCCGCGCCAGCGGCATGCCCGCGCAGGACCTGAAGATGGGCATCGACGGCTGCTCGGCGCCGAACTTTGCGATGCCGCTGTCGCACCTGGCGCGGGCCTACGCCCGGCTGGCCAGCGGCGAGCGCGACGCCCAGTTCGGCGAGAGCTTCCGCGCCTTGTCGCAGGCCATGGTGGCGCGCCCCGACCTGGTCTCGGGCACCGGCCGCAGCGACCTGGCGCTGATGCGGGCCGGCCGCGGCGACTGGGTGACCAAGGTCGGCGCCGACGGCGTGCAGGCCGTGGCCAGCACCAGCCGCGGGCAGGGCTTCGCGGTCAAGGTCATCGACGGCAACCAGACCGCGCTGCTGGCCGCCACCGTCGCCGTGCTCGACCAGCTCGGCTGGCTCGATGCGCGGCAGAAGGAGGAGCTGCGGCCCTGGCGCGCGGAGGCGATCGCCAACGCGCGCGGCACCCGGGTGGGCGAGCGCAAGCCAGCCTTGCGCCTGCGCGCCGCCGGCTGAAGCGCGCTACCAGTCGACCAGGCTCAGCCCGACGCTGAAGACGGTGCGGCGGCGGTTGTAGTCGAGCAGGCTGTCGCCGTAGCCGTTGAACAGCTGCGTGTGCAGGCGCAGCCGGCCGAACTGCCCCGGCTCGTCGGCGGAGTCGAGCGGCACCATCCACTCCAGTCGCGCCGATCCGCGATCGACCAGACCGCGCAACGGGCTGCGCAAGGTGAGCGCGACGGTCTGGCCGCGGCTGCTGTTGAAGGCGGCGGTGACCTCGGCGCGGCCGACGTAGTCGCTGATGCGCGGGTTGTCGTCGTCCCCCGCGGCTTCGGACAGGCGCCGCCACACGCGCGCCCGCAGCGACAGTCCGCCCGGGTGGTCGGCGCCGGCCATCAGGTACACGCGGTTCCAGCTGCGCGAGCGCGGCAGGCTCTGGCCGTTGGACTGGTGCACCAGCCCGATGCCGCCGTAGCGCAGCGTCCAGCCGGCCACCGGCTGCGCGGCCAGCGGATAGACGTACATCACCTCCGGCTCGTGGTCGGTGTTGCGGAACGGCCGCGACAGCGCCGGCGTGAACAGCTGCCAGTACGACTGCTGCGTGTAGCCGAACCACAGCGAGTCGCGCAGCGGCCCGCGGCCGGTGAGCAGGCCCTCGGCGATCTTGGTGCGGATCGACAGCTGGATGCGCGTCTCGGCCGTGCGGTACGGCTCGGCGCTGGCGACGTTGTTGGCCGGGTTCTCCGAAGTGGGCTGCCGGTTGACCGAATCGGCCCCCACCAGCGCCAGCTGGATCGGCCGGTAGATGCGGATGCCGAACACGCCGCAGCCGCTGGCCGACTCCAGGTCCCAGTAGCGCGACAGCTCCGATGCCGGCGCCTGGCTGCCGCAGCGCACCGACGGCTGGGCCAGCGCGGCCTCGGCGGCCTGCAGGGCCGGCAGCTCGGAGGGCGGTTCGGGCGGCGGCAGCGCGGGGTTGGCGATGCGGGTGCGCGCGGGCGCGGCCGGGGATGCGGGCGCAGGCTCCGGGGCAGGCACGACCGCGGGCGCAGTGGCCGGCTGGCCGCGCGCCCAGGTGTCGAAGCAGGCCAGCCGCGCGGCCGGTGCGGCCTCGCGCGTGCAGGCCTGCCAGGCGCCGGGGTCGTCCCCGGCGGCAAACGAGGCCAGCGGCAGCAGGGCCGCCACGGCCAGGAGGCAATTGGACTTCACGCACCCGATGATGCCGCATCGGCGCGGCCGGCCCGCGCGCGCACCGCCGCGGTCCTACGCCGCTTTGCAGCCGGCGCCGACCCGCCCAGCCCGGCCGTGCCTGCACGCTGGCGCGATGGCCCGCGACCGCAGACCTTCCCCTGCCGCGCCGGCCGCGGACGGACCCGCGCCCGACGCCGGCGATCGCTGCGTGCGCGTGCGCGGCGCGCGCGAGCACAACCTGAAGGACGTCGACGTCGACATCCCGCGCGATGCGCTGGTGGTGTTCTCGGGCGTGTCCGGCTCGGGCAAGTCCTCGCTCGCCTTCGGCACCCTCTACGCCGAGGCGCAGCGCCGCTACCTCGAGTCGGTGTCGCCGTACGCGCGCCGCCTGATCGACCAGGCCGGCGTGCCGGACGTGGACTCGATCGAGGGGCTGCCGCCGGCGGTGGCGCTGCAGCAGCAGCGCGGCACGCCGGGCGCGCGCTCCTCGGTCGGCAGCGTGACCACCATGTCCAGCCAGCTGCGCATGCTGTACTCGCGCGCCGGCACCTATCCGGCGCGCCAGCCCATGCTGTACGCCGAGGACTTCTCGCCCAACACGCCGCAGGGCGCCTGCCCGCGCTGCCACGGGCTGGGCCAGGTGGTGGACGTGACCGAGCGCGCGATGGTGCCGGACGACTCGCTCAGCATCCGCGAGCGCGCCATCGCCTCGTGGCCGCCCGCCTGGCACGGCCAGAACCTGCGCGACATCCTGGTCACGCTCGGCCACGACGTGGACCGCCCGTGGCGCGAGCTGCCCAAGAAGGACCGCGACTGGATCCTCTACACCGACGAGACGCCCACGGTCCCCGTCTATGCCGGTTTCACCCCGAAGGAGACCCGCGCGGCGCTGCGCAGCAAGATGGAGCCCAGCTACATGGGCACCTTCACCAGCGCGCGCAACTACGTGCTGCACACCTTCGCCACGACCCAGAGCGCGCTGATGAAAAAGCGCGTGGCGCGGTTCATCACCGGCACCCGCTGCCCGGTCTGCGACGGCAAGCGGCTCAAGCCCGAGGCGCTGTCCGTCACCTTCGCCGGCCTGGACATCGCGCAGATCGCCGCGCGGCCGCTGTCGGCGCTGCGCGAGGTGCTGGAGGCGGCGGCCAGCGGCCACTGGGAGACGGCCACGGCGAGCGCCACGCTGGGCCGCGCGGCGTCCCGGGCCGCGACGGCGCAGCGCGTCGCGCAGGGCGGCTCGGCGCACGCGGGGGCGCCGGACGTGCGCCGCACGCCGAACCTGTCGGAGGAAAAGCGCATCACCGCGCAGCGCATCGCGCGCGACCTGCTGGCGCGCATCGCCACGCTCGAGCAGCTCGGCCTGGGCTACCTGTCGCTCGACCGCTCGACGCCGACGCTCTCGCCCGGCGAGCTGCAGCGCCTGCGGCTGGGCACCCAGCTCGGCTCGCACCTGTTCGGGGTGATCTACGTGCTGGACGAGCCCTCGGCCGGCCTGCACCCGGCCGACGGCGAGGCGCTGCTCACCGCGCTGCAGCGCCTGCGCGCGGCGGGCAACACCCTGTTCGTCGTCGAGCACGACGTCGCCGCGATGCGGCGCGCCGACTGGCTGGTGGACGTCGGCCCGGGGGCCGGCGAGCGGGGCGGCGAAGTGCTGTACAGCGGGCCGCCCGCAGGGCTGGCGCAGGTCGAGGTCTCGCAGACCCGGCCCTACCTGTTCGGCCAGGTGCCCGCGCCGGTGCGCGCGCCGCGCACGCCCAGCGGCTGGCTGCGGCTGGAAGGCGTGCGGCGCAACAACCTGCACGGCGTCGACGCGGCGTTTCCGCTCGGCGTGCTGACCGTGGTGACTGGCGTGTCGGGCTCGGGCAAGTCCAGCCTGGTGAGCCAGGCGCTGCGTGACCTGGTGCTCGCCCAGCTGGGCGGCACGCCCGCCGACGAGGAGGAGCCGGCCGGCGAGCACGACCTGCTGGCCGAGCGCGCCGCGCCGGTCGAGGGCCGCCTGGCGCAGGGCGCGGGCGCCATCGCCCGGCTGGTGCAGGTGGACCAGAAGCCGATCGGCCGCACGCCGCGCTCGAACCTGGCGACCTACACGGGCCTCTTCGACGAGGTGCGCAAGCTGTTCGCGGCCACGCCGCTGGCGCGCCGGCGCCGCTACGACGCCGGCCGTTTCTCGTTCAACGTCGCCAAGGGGCGCTGCGAGACCTGCGACGGCGAAGGCTTCGTGTCGGTCGAGATGCTGTTCATGCCCAGCGTGTACGCGCCGTGCCCGCAGTGCCACGGGGCGCGCTACAACCCGCAGACGCTGGAGGTGCGCTGGCAGGACCGCACGATCGCGCAGGTGCTGGCCATGACGGTGGACGAGGCGGCCGCCTTCTTCGCCGGGCAGCCCCAGGTGGCGCGCTCACTGGCCGCGCTGCAGGCCATCGGGCTGGGCTACCTGAGGCTGGGCCAGCCCGCGACCGAACTGTCCGGCGGCGAGGCGCAGCGCATCAAGCTGGCCACCGAGCTGCAGCGGCCGGGCCGTGCCGCCACCCTGTACCTGCTGGACGAGCCGACCACGGGGCTGCATCCGGCCGACGTCGACCGGCTGCTGCGCCAGCTGCACGAGCTGGCCGACGCCGGCCACACCGTCGTGCTGGTGGAGCACGAGATGCGCGTGGCCGCGCAGGCCGACTGGATCATCGACGTCGGGCCGGGCGCCGGCGAGGAGGGCGGGCGCATCGTCGCCGCCGGCCCGCCGCAGGAGGTGGCGCGCCTGCGCGCCAGCCGCACCGCGCCGTATCTGGCGCAAGCCCTGGCCGACGCGCACGCCGGATAGGGATTGGGTTCTGCCCGGAGACGGCGGGACCGGGCGGCATGCCACGCCGGCGGCGCGCTGGCCGCCGGCCGAGCATCAGGACCGCAGCGAGGCGCGCCGCTCCTCCTGGCGGCGGGCGGTGTACCAGCCCGCGCCGAGGACGCCGGCGACCGCCAGCGCATAGGTCGCGTAGCGGGCGGTCGCGTGCAGCAGCGTGGGTTGGTCGAACACCGGATCCAGCAGCGGCTCGCCGACGATCATCTTGGCCGCCGTGAAGGCCAGCACCGCCGCGCCCAGCTGGATGATGATGGGGAAACGGTCCACGAGCTTGAGCACCACCGAGCTGCCGAACACGACGATCGGCACGCTGACCAGCAGGCCGATGATCACCAGGTCGAACGCGCCGTGCGCCGCGCCGGCCACGCCCAGCACGTTGTCCACGCCCATCAGCGCGTCGGCGACGACGATGGTCTTCATCGCGCCCCAGAACGTCGTCGCCGCCGGCCCGTGGTCGTCGTCACCCTCGGCGGGCGCCAGCAGCTTGTAGGCGATCCACAGCAGCCCCAGGCCGCCGGCCAGCATCAGCCCGGGAATCTTGAGCAGCCACACCACGCCCACCGTCATCACCGAGCGCACCGCGATGGCGCCGACCGTGCCCCACACGACGGCCCGGCGCCGCAGCGCGGCAGGCAGGTTGCGCGCGGCCAGCGCGATGACGATCGCGTTGTCGCCGGCCAGCACGAGGTCGATGAGGACGATGGCCAGCAGGGCGGACCACCACGCAGTCGAGAACAATTCCATGACGCACTCCGTTCGATGTGGGTGGCCTGGGCAATGAGGCGGCAGGGCACGCGCAAGCGAACGCCTCGACCGCACCCGTTGCCCGGGCCGCGATCGAAGGTCTTGCTCGGCTTGATGGAACCTTGCCCGGCGCACCGGAAGCAATTTGCTTCGTGGTGACGATGCGCCGATCGGCGCGCGTGACCGGGAACCGGCGGCGCGCCTGGGAGCTACTCCCCTTCGTGCCGAAATTAGACCACGAAACGCGCCCCGCCCGTGTCGGCGCGCGCCGCAAGACGCGCCTCGGCCGTGGGCGATCGGGTGCGCCCGCCGGGGCGCGGCGGCCGCGTTCGGGCCCGGCGGCGCCGAACGGGCCCACAATACGCCGCGATGACCAGACCCGTCAGCCTGATCGGCGCGCCCACCGACGTGGGCGCCAGCGTGCGCGGCGCCGGCATGGGCCCGGACGCGCTGCGCGTGGCCGGCCTCATGGAAGCGCTGCGCGGCAACCGCCTGGACGTGGTGGACCGCGGCAACCTGGCCGGCCCGCCCAACCCCTGGCGGCCGCCGCAGGCCGGCGTGCGCCACCTCGACGAGGTGGTGGCCTGGAACTGGGCGGTCTACAACGCGGTGGAGCAGGCCCTGGGCGAGGGCCACGTGCCGCTCGTGATGGGCGGCGACCACTGCCTGGCGATCGGCTCGATCAGCGCCGTGGCCCGGCACTGCCGCGCCACCGGCAAGCAGCTGCGCGTGGTCTGGCTCGACGCGCACACCGACGTGAACACCGAGGCCATCAGCCCGACCGGCAACCTGCACGGGATGCCGGTGTCGTGCCTGCTGGGCCATGGCCCGAAGGCGCTGGTGGGCTGGAGCGGCGAGCCGGCCGCCATCGCGCCGGACCAGATCGACTTCATCGGCATCCGCAGCGTGGACGCCGACGAGAAGGAGGCGATCCGCCAGCTGGGCCTGCAGGTGTTCGACATGCGTCACATCGACGAGCACGGCATGCGCACCACCATGGCGGAGGTGCTGCAGGACGTGCACGAGGACACCCACCTGCACGTGAGCTTCGACCTCGACTGCCTGGACCCGATGGAGGCGCCGGGCGTGGGCACGGGCGTGCGCGGCGGCCCCACCTACCGCGAGATGCAGCTGTGCATGGAGATGATCGCGGACACCGGCCGGCTCGCCTCGCTGGACGTGGTGGAGATCAACCCGGCGCTGGACGTGCGCAACCGCACGGCCGAACTGGCCGTGGAGTTCGTCCAGAGCCTGTTCGGCGCCTCGACGCTGGTGCGCTGAGCGCGCGGCGGGTCAGACCTGCACGGTCACGCGCAGGAAGGTCGCCGGGATCTCCGTGCGGGCCGGGTCCTGGCTGCGGTTGTGGCTGGTGAACAGCGCTTCCAGCTCCTCGCGCAGCTGCTCGGTCTTGCCCTGCTTGTCGGCGGCCTCGAACGCGTTCATCGTCGGGCCGTAGTAGCGCCGGAAGGTGTCGACGAACTGTGCCGGCGTGCCCTGGAATCGGAAGGTGTAGGTGTCGCGCACGCAGGTGATGCGCTCGGGCGGGATGCCCGCCTGGCCGAACCGTTCGGCGACGTTGGCCTCCACGCCCCAGGTCATGGGGCTGATGAACCCCTCGGGCGGCGGCGGCGAATAGGCGGCGCTGGTCTTGAGGATCTGCGCCACCAGCGTCGGGTCGTTGGGGATCCAGTTGCCCATCACGATGCGCCCGCCCGGCTTGGTCACGCGCACCATCTCGCGGGCGACGTCGAACGGCTTGGGCGCGAACATGGCGCCGAACATGCTGACGACCAGGTCGAAGCTGGCGTTCTCGAGCGGACCGAGGTCGCAGGCGTCTCCCTCCACGAAGCGCACGTTCTTCAGGCCCGCTTCGGCCGCGCGCCGGTTGCCGGCTTCCACCAGGTTGCGCGCGATGTCGACACCCAGCACCTCGGCGCCGCGTTGCGCCTGCGGCAGCGCGGTCGTGCCGTCGCCGCAGCCCAGGTCCAGCACCTTCATGCCGCGCGTGACCCCGATCGCCTCGACCACCGCGTCGCCGCTCTCGCGCATGGTGGCCGCCAGGCGCGTGAAGTCGCCTTTCTCCCAGAGTGCCTTGTTGGGATTCATGGAATCTCCTTCGCTGATGGGCACGCCATGCTGCGTCGCCCGGCGGGCGCTCCCGGTCGGCGTGGTGGGCCGGAAGCGGCATCACATGCCGCGGCCCGCGCAGCGTCAAGATGTGAAGGCGTACAGGGGCATGCCGTCGATGCGCGCAACCGTGGCGCGCGAGCGACGCCACGGTGCAGCAGTTGCGGGCAGGCCGGGCGAACACCGATGGGCGGCGGCGTGCTGTTGGGTTACCTTGGATGTCCGAGAGGAGACATTCGAATGCGCAGGACATTTCGGGCGGGACTGGTGGCGGCGGCGCTGCTGTCCACGCTCACGGGGCTGCACGCCCAGCTGGTGATCGGCCAGACCGCCGGCTTCAGCGGCTCGGTGGCGGCGGGCGTCAAGGAGACCACCGACGGCGCCAAGCTGTGGATCAATGCGGTCAACGCCAAGGGCGGCGTGAACGGCCAGAAGATCGAGCTGGTGTCGATGGACGACAAGTTCGATCCCAAGCTGGCCGGCGAGAACGCGAAGAAGCTGGTCGAGGAGCGCAACGTGCTGGCCTTGTTCCTCACCCGGGGCACGCCGCACAACGAGGCCATCCTGCCGCTGCTGGAGGCGAACAAGCTCGCCCTCATCGCCCCGTCCACCGGCGCGATGGTGCTGCACCAGCCCGTCAACCGCTACGTGTTCAACGTCCGCGCGACCTACCAGCGCGAGGCCGAGAAGGCGCTGGACCACCTGGTGGGCCTGGGCATGAAGCGCATCGCGGTGGTGGTGGCCGACGACTCGTTCGGCCAGGACGTGGAAAAGGGCATCGCGCGCGCGTTCGCGCGTGCCGGCTTCAAGGCGGCGGTGGATGTCAAGGCCGACCGCGCCAAGCCCGACTACACCAAGATCGTGCCGGCCATCGTCCAGGCCGAATCCCAGGCGGTCATGTGGGTCGGCTCGGGCAACGCCGTCGCCGACGGCGTGAAGGCGCTGCGCGCCGCGGGCTCCGCGGCCCAGGTGGTCACGCTGTCCAACAACGCCTCCAGCGGCTTCATCAAGAGCCTGGGGCCGCACTCGCACGGCGTCGTGGTGAGCCAGGTGTTCCCCGACGAGCGGGCCGTCGGCACGCCTTTCGTGCGCGAGGCGATCGGCCTGGCCAAGGCCGCCGGCATGGACGGCGTGTCGCCGGCCATGCTCGAAGGCTTCGCCGCCGCCAAGGTCCTGGTGGAGGGGCTGCGCCGGGCCGGCAAGAACCCGACGCGCGCCGGCGTGGTCGCCGCGTTCGAGGGCCTGCAGAAGTTCGACATCGGCGGCGGCCTGGACGTGAGCTATTCGGCCGGCGACCACACGGGCCTGGAATTCGCCGACCTGTCCATCATCGGCGCGGACGGGCGCTTCCGCCGCTGAGCGCCGCCGCAGGGCGCGCTCAGGCCGCGGCGGCCCGCGACGCGCGGGCCCGGCGCACGAAGTCGGGCTGGAAGGTGCGGTGGCTGCCGTCGGCGAACGCCACCGTCACCTCCATCGCGCTCGCGTCGCGCACCTCGCCGCGCCCGTAGCGCTTGACCAGCACGATGTCGCCGCGCGCGAACACCGAGCGCGCCGGCGACCGGTCGTCCTCCTGCGCCGCCTGGTCCTGTTCGGCGCGCGCGAGCGCCGCTTCCTGCCGGGCGATGCGGATGCAGTTGTCGCAATGGCCGCAGCGCTCGCTCGGCGCGCTGCCTTCCAGGTGCTCGAGCAGCACGCGCCAGCGGCAACTGCCGGTCTGCGCGTAGAACACCATCCGCTCGAGGGTGTCCCGGTCGGCCTCGCGCTTGTCGCGGTAGGCGGCCATCAGCGTGCGCAGGGCGTCGTCCGCCAGGCCCTTCTTCAGCAGCCGCACGCCGCCCTCGGCGTCCACGCCCACGATCCGGCGCCGGCGCAGCAGGCCGAGCGCGACCTGCACCTTGCTGCGCGGGCGGTTCAGCCGCGCCTGCAGCAGCGCCGGGGTCCAGGCCGGCGCCTCGGCGGGCGGCTCCTGCAGCGCCTCGTACAGGGCGACGGCATCGTCGTCGCTCGGGTAGCGGCCGGCCAGGAAGAACTGCTGCACGGCCTTGTCGGCGCGCAGGAAGAGCAGCGTGCACAGCGACGCGCGGCCGTCGCGCCCGGCGCGTCCGGCCTCCTGGTAGTACGCCTCCAGCCCGGAGGGCATCTGGTAGTGCAGCACGAAGCGGATGTCGGGCTTGTCGATGCCCAGGCCGAAGGCGTTGGTGGCCACCATCACCCGGCGCTTGCCGTTCATGAAGGCGTCCTGCGCCTTCTGCCGCTCGGCACCGGCCAGCTTGCCGTGGTACAGCGCCACCGACTCGCCGGCGGCCTGCAGGGCCTCGTGCACCGCCTGCGCGGCCTTCACGGTGGCGGTGTAGACCAGGCCGCTGCCCTGCGTCTCGCGCACCAGCGCCAGCGTGCGGTCGAGCTTGTCGTCCTCGCGCGCCACCTGTTCCACCTTCAGCGCGAGGTTCGGCCGGTACGAGCCGGTGTGGACGATGCCCTCGGGGCCGATGCCCAGCTGCTGCGTGATGTCGCGCGCGACCTCGTCGGTCGCGGTGGCCGTGAGCGCCAGCACCGTCGGGTGGCCCAGCGCCGCGACGGCGGGGCCGATGTCCAGGAAGGCCGGGCGGAAGTCATGGCCCCACTGCGAGATGCAGTGCGCCTCGTCGACGACCAGCAGGCTGGTCGGGTGCGCGCGCAGCTGCTGCACGAAGCCCGGCTCGGCGAGCTTCTCGGGCGTGGTCATCACGATGCGCGCGGAGCCGTCCAGGACGGCAGCTTGCGCGGCCCGGGCTTCCTCGCCGTCGATCGCGCTGTTCAACTGCACGGCCGCGATGCCCAGCTCGCGCAGCGACTCGACCTGGTCCTTCATCAGCGCGATCAGCGGCGAGACGACCACCGTGCGCCCGGGCAGCAGCAGCGCGGGCAGCTGGTAGCACAGGGACTTGCCGGCGCCGGTGGGCATGATCGCCAGCGTGTGGCGGCCCGCCAGCACGCGGTCGATGACGGTGCGCTGCCCGGGCCGCAGCCGGGCGATGCGGAACGTGTCCTTCAGGACGTCCGCGACCTGCCGGGCGCGCGTCGCGGTGGTGCCGACCCGCCGTGCGGGCATCAGCGGTCGCTGTCCTCGTCGGCTTCGCTGTCGGCGTCCAGGTCGGTGAACTCCTGGCCGTCGGGGTCGGCTTCCGGATAGCCGGAGCCCGAGCCGGGGCCGTCGTCGACCGCCGCGCCGAGATCGTCCTCGTCGCCCGCGTCCATGCGCACGATGCGGTCGGGCGAAATGTCGGCGCCCTCGGGCACGTCGATGCCGGCCACGGCGCCGCGCTCGCCGGTGCCGCCGCCGTCGCTGTCGCCATGGATCTCCTGCGTGCCGAGGGCGTCGCTGCCGCTGTCGGAGTTGTCGCTCGGTCCGAGCAGGTCGCTGCTGCGCCCGCTGGGCTGGGCCGGGGCGGGATCGCCGCCGAGGATGCTGCTGTAGGCCATGGTTGGGACTCTCCTTGCCGATCCAGTGTGGTGCGCGGCGCAGGCGCATTCCGTCGGAGCCCGGGCGCGTTGCTTGTGGGACTACGGCTACGGCAATCCGGCGCGAAGCGGGGCCCATAATGAGTGCCCGTTTCCAGACACCATCGCCGCGCCGCCAGGATGCCCGACACCGCACCGCCGCTTCCGGACTCCGACCGCCATGCCCCGGCCGACGGCGCCGCACCGGCCGGTGGCGAGGTGGAGCGGCTGCGGCAGGAGCTGAAGGAAGCACGCGCCGCGCTGCAGGCCAGCGAGGAGCGCGCGCGCACCCTCGATGCGGCCGAGCGCCAGGGCCGCCAGGCGCTGGCGCAGGGCCAGGCCGAGCTGGTGCAGGCGCTGGCGGACGCGCAGCGCGCGCGCCAGGCGCTGGATGCGGCCGAGGCGGCCAAGGACCGCTTCTTCGCCGTGCTCTCGCACGAGCTGCGCAATCCGCTGGCCTCGATCGCCAGCGCCTCCGAACTGCTGCTGATGCCGCGGCTGCCGGCCTCGGCGCTGGAGAAGGCGGCGCAGGTGGTGCAGCGCCAGGCCCGCGCGATGAAGGTGCTGCTCGACGAACTGCTGGACGTCTCGCGCCTGTCGCTGGGCCGCCTCACGCTCACGCGCCGGCCGGTCGACATCGCCGCGGTCATCGAGCAGGCCCTGGACACCACGCGCCCGCTGGTGCAGGCCGCGGGGCACGCGCTGGAGCTGCGGCTGCCGCCGGGCGCGGCGCTGGTGGACGCGGACCCGGCGCGGCTGGCCCAGGCGGTGTCCAACCTGGTGGGCAACGCGGCCAGGTACACGCCCGAGGGCGGCCGCATCGTGGTGGCGGCGCAGGTGTTCCACGATGAGGTGGTGGTTTCGGTCGAGGACAACGGCGTCGGCATGGACCCGGCCGACATCGACCGCCTGTTCGACGTCTTCGCGCAGGGCACCGACTCGGCCACGCGGCCCAATGGCGGCCTGGGCATCGGCCTGCCGCTGGCGCGCAACATCGTCGAGCTGCACGGCGGCTGGATCCTGGCCAGCTCCGCCGGCCCGGGCCACGGCAGCCAGTTGCGCATCGGCCTGCCGCTGCTGCGCGCGGGGCCCGAGGCCGCGGCGGCACCGACAGCGGCACCGGCGCCCCAGGCGCTGCGGCCGGCCCCGGCCGCGGAAGGCGAGCTGGTGCTGGTGGCCGACGACAGCGGCGACACGGCGTGGGGCCTGGCCAAGCTGCTCGAGCTGTCGGGCTTCCGGGCCGTGCTCGCGCGCAGCGGCGAGGAAGCGCTGCAGCTCGCGCAGGCGCACCGGCCCGCCGTGGCCCTGCTGGACATCGGCATGCCGGGCCTGAGCGGCCACGAGGTGGCGCGGCGGTTGCGTGCCGAGCCCTGGGGCCGCGCGATGATCCTGATCGCCGCCACCGGCTGGGGGCAGGAAGCGGACGTGCGCCATTCCATGGAAGCGGGCTTCGACGCCCACCTCACCAAGCCGCTGAATGTCGGCCGCATCGGCAGCCTGATCGACGAGCTGGCGGCGCGGCGGCGCGGCGGCTGAGCGACGACGGCCGGGCACGCCGGTTGCCGGGGCCGGTGGTCCCCGTCCCAGGAGGTCCGCCATGGCCGAGTACGACAACCGCTCCAGTGCCGCCTACAGCGATCCCATCGATCCCACCGATCCCGCGTCCCGCCGCCGCGCCGGCGCGGCGTACCGCGACCCGGTGTACCGCGACCCCGGCGTGCCGCCCGAGGGCACCGGGGGCTACGACGAGCGCACCACCCGGCACCACCACCTGGCCGCCGCCGGCAGCAAGAACCTGCTCGACTGGCTGGCCCTCGTCCTGCTGATCGTCGGCGGCCTGAACTGGGGGCTGGTCGGGCTGTTCGGCTTCGACATCGTCTCGACCCTGTTCGGCGCCGGCACGCCGCTCTCGCGTGCGGTCTACATCGCCGTCGGCGTTGCGGCGATCTGGGGCTTCGCGCTGATGCGCCTGGCCCCCGCCGACCGCGCCTGAGGCGCTCGGGCGCTCAGCCGGCGAGGAGCGCCACGTTGCCGCCGGCGGCGGTCGTGTTCACCGTCAGCGTGCGCTCGGCGCAAAAGCGCAGCAGGTAGTGGGGCCCGCCGGCCTTCGGGCCGGTGCCGGACAGGCCCTCGCCGCCGAACGGCTGCACGCCCACCACGGCGCCGATCATGTTGCGATTGACGTAGACGTTGCCCACGCGCGCGCGCGCCGCGATGGCGTCGGCGCGGCTGTCGATGCGGGTCTGCACGCCGAGCGTGAGCCCGTAGCCCAGCGCGTTCACCTGGTCGATGACGGCCAGCGGATCGCCCGACCAGCGCGCGACGTGCAGCACCGGCCCGAACACCTCCTGGCGCACGTCGGCGATGGCGCGCACCTCGAACGCCTGCGGCGGCACGACGTGCGCCGGCGCGCCGGGCGGAACGGGGGCTTCGAACAGCGGCCGTGCCTCGCGCCGCAGCCGCTCGAGGTGGCGCTGCAGGCCGGCGAAGGCCTCGGCGTCGATGACCGGGCCGACATCGGTGGACAGCCGCGCGGGGTCGCCGCACGCGAGCTCGTGCGCCGCGCCGCCCACCATCTCGATCACCGCGTCGGCGATGCTGTCGTGCACGCACAGCAGCCGCAGCGCCGAGCAGCGCTGGCCGGCGGAGCGGAACGCGCTCTGCACGACGGCGTCGGCCACCTGCTCGGGCAGGGCCGTCGAGTCCACCAGCATCGCATTGATGCCGCCGGTCTCGGCGATCAGCGGCACCAGCGGGCCGTCCTTGGCCGCCAGCGAGCGCGCGATGAGGCGGGCCACCTCGGTCGAGCCGGTGAAGACCACGCCGGCGATGCCCGGCGCCGCCACCAGCGCCGCGCCGACCGTCTCCCCGGGCCCGTGCAGCAGTTGCAGCACTTGCGCGGGCACGCCGGCGGCGTGCAGCAGCGCCACCGCTTCGCGCGCGATCGCCGGCGTCTGCTCCGCCGGCTTGGCGAGCACCGCGTTGCCGGTGGCCAGGGCGGCGGCCACCTGGCCGGTGAAGATGGCGAGCGGGAAGTTCCACGGGCTGATGCACACCCAGGTGCCGCGGCCTTGCAGGCGCAGCTCGTTGCGCTCGCCGGTGGGGCCGGGCAGCACCTGCGGGCGCATCAGCTGCTCGGCCTGCGCGGCGTAGTAGCGCAGGAAGTCGATCGCCTCGCGCACCTCGGACACCGCGTCGCCCCAGGTCTTGAACGCTTCCTTCACCAGCAGTGCGGCCAGCCGCGGCAGCTGCTGCTGCATGGCGTCGGCGGCGTGGCGCAGGATCGCCGCGCGCCGGCCGGCGGGCAGCGCCGCCCAGGGCGCGAAGGCGGCGTCGGCCCGGGCCAGCGCGGCGGCGACCTCGCCCGGCTCGGCCAGCGGCACCGCCGGCACGGCCGCGGCCGCGAGCGCGTCGAGCAGCGGCGCGCGCATCTCCTCCACCGCCAGGTCCACGCCTTCGCTGTTGCGCCGCTCGGCGCCGTACAGCGCCGCGGGCAGCGGCAGGGCCGGGGCGGGCGAGGCGTGCAGTGGCGACTGCAGCAGCGCGTCGAGGCCGACCGACTCGTCGGCCAGCTGGTGCACGAAGGAGGAATTGGCGCCGTTCTCCAGCAACCGGCGCACCAGGTACGCGAGCAGGTCGCGGTGGCGGCCCACCGGCGCGTAGACACGGCAGGCGAGTGCCTTGTCCTGCAGCACCTCGCGGTACACGCCAAGCCCCATGCCGTGCAGCCGCTGCAGCTCGAACGGCGCCTGCCGCGCGCGCGCCATCTGCACGATGGCCGCGATGGTGCCGGCGTTGTGGGTGGCGAACTGCGGGTAGATCACGTCGCTCGCCTGCAGCAGCGCGCGCGCGCAGGCCAGGTACGAGATGTCCGTGTGGTGCTTGTGGGTGAACACGGGATAGTGCGGCAGGCCCATCTCCTGCGCGCGCTTGATCTCGGCGTCCCAGTACGCGCCCTTGACCAGCCGGCACATGAAGCGCAGGCCGAGCCGGCGGCCCAGCGCCGCCACGTGCTCCACCAGCTCGATCGCGCGCGTCTGGTACGCCTGCAGCGCGAGGCCGAAGCCGCGCCAGCCCGGATGGTGCTGCGCCACCCGGGCCGCCAGCGACTCGAACACGTCCAGCGACAGCTCCAGCCGGTCGACCTCCTCGGCATCGATCGTCAGGTGCACGTTCGCGCGCGCCGCCTGATCGCACAGGGTCCACACCCGCGGCACCAGCTGCGCGAGCACGCGCTCGCGCTGCGCATCCTCGTAGCGCGGGTGCAGCGCGCTCAGCTTGATCGAGATGCCGTCGTTGTGCTCGACCGGCACGCCGGCGGCGGCACGCTGCGCGATGGCGGCGATCGCCTGCGCGTAGCTGGCCAGGTAGCGCTGTGCGTCGGCGTCGGTGCGGGCGCCCTCGCCCAGCATGTCGAAGGAAAAACGCACGTTCGGCTGCTCGCGCCGCGCCTGCGCGGCCACGCCGAGCGCGGCGCCGATGTCCTCGCCCAGCACGAACTGCCGCCCGAGCAGCTGCACCGCGCGCACGGTCGCCGCGACGACGGTGCGCGCGCCCAGCCGGGCGAACAGGCCGCCGTCGGCATCGCCGCCGGGCAGCACCTTGCGCGACAGCGCGATGGCCGCATTCGACAGCCGGGCGACCGCGCTGTCGCCGTCATGGCGGGTGAAGTCGGCGCGGCCGAGCTGGTCGGCCGTGAGCGCGATGGCCGTGTCCGCATCCGGCACCCGCAGCAGCGCCTCGGCCAGGCGCATCAGGGCCAGTCCCTCGCTGCTGGAGATCGGGTACTCGCGCAGCAGCGACTCCATGGCCCAGAACGGCGGCGGGTCGCGGCGCACGGCCTGCACCCAGGGCGTGGCCTGGCGGGCCGCCGCCGCCCAGTCGAGCGCGCCCTCGAGCAGGGCGAGGCGGCGGGCGACGATCTCGTTCTCGTCGCGGTAGGGGCTGGGCAGGCGTTGCGGCATGGCGTGCAGGAGATGAAGAAGATCGCATGGTCCGCGCTGCTGGGCCGAATGTTTCGCTAAAGTTCGTTCTTTCCACCGACGAAATCCCTGGCTTGTCCGCCGCCGCCGACCCCCTGGACCGCATCGACCGCAAGATCCTGCAGGTGCTGCAGGCCGACGGCCGCATCGCCAACCTCAAGCTGGCCGAGGCGGTGGCGCTGTCGCCGACGGCCGTGCTCGCGCGCGTGCAGCGGCTCACGCGCGAGGGCTACATCCTCGGCTACGAGGCGCGGCTCAATCCGCTCAAGCTGGGCGCCGGCATGCTGGTCTTCGTCGAAGTCCTGCTGGACCGCACCACGCCCAACGTGTTCGATGCCTTCAAGGCCGCGGTCCAGGTGCACGAGGCGATCCTGGAATGCCACATGGTGGCCGGCGGCTTCGACTACCTGCTCAAGACCCGCATGCGCGACATGCAGGCCTACCGCGAGTTCGCGGGCACGGTGCTGTGGCAGCTGCCCGGCGTGCGCGAGACCAAGACCTACGCCGTGATGGAGGAGGTCAAGCACACGGCGCGGTTGCCGCTGCGCTAGGAAGCGTTGCGCCTGAGAGCATGGCGTGACACCCGGGCGGCGCCGCATGGCCCATCATGGGCCGCTGGTTCACAGCACACGAGGAGCACTGCATGAGCGACAAGTTCCGGCCCGGCGACGCCGTCGAATGGAATTCACACGGCGGCATCGCCAAGGGCAAGGTGAAGAAGAAACTCACCAGCCGCACGACCATCAAGGGGCACCAGGTCGCGGCCGCGCCCGACAACCCGGAACTCCTGGTCGAGACCGACAGCGGCGGCCAGGCGGCGCACAAGCCCGGCGCGCTGCGCAAGCCCGACTCGCGCGGCTGACCGTCGGGCGAGCACCGATGCGCGCCGCGGCATCGCGCGGCTAGCATCGGCCGCATGACTTACCTGCTCGCACTCGACCAAGGCACCTCCAGTTCCCGCAGCATCGTGTTCGACGCCCGTGGCGGCATCGTCGCCATGGCGCAGCGCGAGTTGCCGCAGATCTATCCGCAGCCCGGCTGGGTCGAGCACGACCCGCTCGAGATCTGGAACGGCCAGCTCGCCACGGCCCGCGAGGCCCTGGCGAAGGCCGGCATCGGCGCGCGCGACGTCGCCGCGCTGGGCATCACCAACCAGCGCGAGACGGCGGTGGTGTGGAACCGCCGCACCGGCCAGCCGATCCACCATGCCATCGTCTGGCAGGACCGGCGCGGCGAGCCGCTGTGCGCGCAGCTGCGCGAGCAGGGCCATGGAGCGCTGATCCAGGACCGCACCGGGCTGCTGGTCGATTCGTACTTCTCCGCCACCAAGGTCCGCTGGCTGCTGGACCACGTCCCCGGCGCGCGCGAGCAGGCCGAGCGCGGCGAACTCGCGTTCGGCACCATCGACAGCTGGCTGCTGTGGCAGCTCACCGACGGCGCGCTGCATGCCACCGACGTGACCAACGCCTCGCGCACCATGCTGTTCGACGTGCACCGCAACCGGTGGGACGAGGAGCTGCTGGCGCTGCTGCGCATTCCCGCGTCGCTGATGCCGCAGGTGCTGCCGTCCAGCGCCGACTACGGCCGCACCAGCGAAGCGCTGCTGGGCGCGCCGGTGCGCATCGGCGGCGTCGCCGGCGACCAGCAGAGCGCCCTGTTCGGGCAGGCGTGCCTGCGCGAGGGCATGGCCAAGAACACCTACGGCACCGGCTGCTTCCTGCTGATGCACACCGGCGGCCGGTTCCAGAAATCGGCCAACGGGCTGCTGACGACCAGCGCGGCGCAGACCTCGGCCCAGCCGCAGTACGCGCTGGAGGGCAGCGTCTTTGTCGGCGGTGCCGTGGTGCAGTGGCTGCGCGACGGCCTGCACGCGATCGAGAGCAGCGCGCAGGTCGAGGCGCTGGCCGCGACCGTGCCGGACGCGGGCGGCGTGATGCTGGTGCCCGCGTTCACGGGGCTGGGGGCGCCTTACTGGAAGCCCGATGCGCGCGGCACCATCACGGGCCTCACGCGCGGGTCGACCGTGGCCCACGTCGCCCGCGCGGCGCTGGAGAGCATCGCCTACCAGAGCGCGGCGCTGCTGCAGGCGATGAGCCGCGACGCGGCGGCCGCCGGCGCCGCGCCAGTGTCGGAACTGCGGGTCGACGGCGGCGCCTGCGTCAACAACCTGCTGATGCAGTTCCAGGCCGACCTGCTGGGCATCCCGGTCGTGCGTCCGGCCGTCACCGAGACCACCGCGCTGGGCGCCGCCTACCTGGCGGGCCTGTCGGCGGGCGTGTACGCCGGCCCGGACGAGCTGCAGGCGCAGTGGAAGGCCGAGCGGCGCTTCACGCCCACCCTGCCGCGCGAACGCGCCGCCGAGCTGATGGAGCGCTGGGAGCACGCGGTGCGCCAGGCCACGCTGGCCTGACGCGCGCCGGCTGGGCACAATCGTCCCACCGTCCCCCACCAGGAGAAGCGCATGCGTCCTTCCTCCCTCGCCCTTGCCGGCGTCCTTGCCTGCGCGGCGGCCGCCGCCGGTGCCCAGAACCTCAAGCCGGGCCTCTGGGAAATGCAGAACAAGGCCGGGGGCAACGCACAGATGGACCCGTCGATGGCGGAGATGCAGAAGCAGATGGCGGCCATGCCGCCGGAGCAGCGCAAGCAGGTCGAGGCCATGATGGCCGGCCGCGGCGCGCAGATGGGCCCGGGCGCCGGCGGCGGCACGGCGATGAAGGTGTGCATGACCCGGGAGATGGTCGAGCGCAACGAGATCCCGGCCGGCGGCGGCGACTGCAAGACTTCGCACCACAAGCGCAGCGGCAACACCATGAGCATGGCCTTCACCTGCACCAACCCGCCTTCCAGCGGCGACACGCAGGTGACGATCCACAGCCCCGAGTCGTACACGACGAAGACCAACATCACGAGCACGTCCAACGGCCGCATGGAGAAGATGACGGTCGAAGGCAGCGGCAAGTGGCTGGGCGCCGACTGCGGCTCGGTCCGGCCGATCCAGCCGCAGAAGAAGTGACGCGCGTGCGCGGCGGCGGGCGGTGGCCGCGGGCGCCGCGATCGCGCAGCGTGGCCTGAGGGTCCGGGCCCGTCTGCCTGCAGCGTCGACAGCAGCCAGGCAGGCGCGCCGCTCAGGCCTTGTTCGAGCGGCCGCCGAAGATGGCGGTTCCGATGCGCACCATGGTGCTGCCCGCGGCGATGGCAGCTTCCAGGTCGGCGGTCATGCCCATCGACAGGGTGTCCAGCGGCAGGCCGGCCGCGCGCAGCTCGCGCCACAGCGCGGCGGCGCGTTCGTGGATCTCCTTTTGCGCTTCGAAGCCGTCGACCGGCTCGGGGATCGTCATCAGCCCGCGCAGCCGCAGGTTCGGTAGGCGCTCCACCTCGCGCGCGAGGCCCAGCGCCTCGTCCGGCGCCACGCCCGACTTGGCCGCGCCGCCATCGATGTTGACCTGGATGCACACCGACAGCGGCGGCTTGCCCTCGGGCCGCTGCTCCGACAGGCGTTCGGCGACCTTGAGGCGGTCGATGGTGTGCGCCCAGTCGAAGTGCTGCGCCACCAGGCGTGTCTTGTTGCTCTGGATCGGGCCGATGCAGTGCCACTGCAGCGGCAGGTCGGCCAGCAGCGCCATCTTCTCGACCGCTTCCTGGATGTAGTTCTCGCCGAAGGCGAGTTGGCCGGCAGCGTGCGCCTCGCGCACGGCATCGGGGCCGAAGGTCTTGGAAACGGCCAGCAGCGTGACATCGTTCACTGGCCGTTGCGCCCGGGCACAGGCGGCTTCGATCCGCGCCCGGACGGTCTGGAGGTTGCTGTGAATCGTCGTCATAATCGGCCGGCGCTACCTGAGCAACACGGAGAGGGACTCGTGGATATTACCCAGCTGCTGGCATTCAGCGTGAAGAACAAGGCGTCGGACCTGCACCTGTCCGCGGGACTGCCGCCGATGATCCGCGTGCACGGCGACGTGCGGCGCATCAACATCGACCCGCTGGACCACAAGCAGGTGCACGCCATGGTGTACGACATCATGAACGACGGCCAGCGCAAGCAGTACGAGGAATTCCTCGAGTGCGACTTCTCGTTCGAGATCGAGGGACTGGCGCGCTTCCGCGTCAACGCGTTCAACCAGAACCGCGGCGCGGCGGCGGTGTTCCGGACCATTCCGTCCAAGATCCTGAGCCTGGAGCAGCTCAACGCCCCCAAGATCTTCGCCGACCTGGCGCTCAAGCCGCGCGGTATGGTGCTGGTGACCGGCCCCACCGGCTCGGGCAAGTCGACCACGCTGGCGGCGATGATCAACTACCTGAACGAGAACGAGTACGGCCACATCCTCACGGTCGAGGACCCGATCGAATTCGTGCACGAATCCAAGAAGTGCCTGGTCAACCAGCGCGAGGTCGGGCCGATGACGCTGTCGTTCGCCGCCGCGCTGAAGTCGGCGCTGCGCGAGGACCCGGACTGCATCCTGGTGGGCGAGATGCGCGACCTGGAGACGATCCGGCTGGCGATGACCGCCGCGGAGACGGGCCACCTGGTGTTCGGCACGCTGCACACCTCCAGCGCCGCCAAGACCATCGACCGGATCATCGACGTGTTCCCGTCCGAGGAAAAGGAGATGGTGCGCGCGATGCTGTCCGAGTCGCTGCAGGCGGTGATCTCGCAGACGCTGTGCAAGACCAAGGACGGCTCGGGCCGCGTGGCGGCGCACGAGATCATGATCGGCACCTCCGCCATCCGAAACCTGATCCGCGAGGCCAAGGTGGCCCAGATGTACTCGGCCATCCAGACCGGCAACAGCTTTGGCATGCAGACGCTGGACCAGAACCTCACCGACCTGGTCAAGCGCAACGTGATCTCGCCCGCCGAGGCGCGCTCCAAGGCCAAGATCCCGGAGAACTTCCCCGGATGAACGGGTTCTCCCCCGAAGCGGCCTGCGGCCGCCTCCCCCTCGAAGGGGCGACACCAGCGGCCCGCCAAGGCCGCTTGCGCGGTGTCCCCGGCTTGGCCTGCGAAGCCATTGCCTCCTCGCGTCGAGCGCCCCAGCCGCGACGCGATTCGCTCATCTGAAGGAGTCGTCATGGAACGCGACCAGGCCACCAAGTTCATCAACGACCTGCTCCGGCTGATGGTCAGCCGCAACGGCAGCGACCTGTTCATCACGGGCGACTTCCCGCCGGCCATCAAGGTCGACGGCAAGGTCACCAAGGTGTCGCCGCAGCCGCTGACCGGCCAGCACACGCTGGCGCTGGCGCGTTCGATCATGAACGACAAGCAGGCCTCGGAGTTCGAGCGCACCAAGGAGTGCAACTTCGCCATCTCGCCGCCGGGCATCGGGCGCTTTCGCGTCAACGCGTTCGTGCAGCAGGGCAAGGTGGGCATGGTGCTGCGGGTGATCCCGCAGAACCTGCCCACGATCGACAAGCTGGGCGTGCCCCAGGTGCTCAAGGAGATCGTCATGGCCAAGCGCGGCCTGGTGATCCTGGTGGGTGCCACCGGCTCGGGCAAGTCGACCACGCTGGCGGCGATGATCGACTGGCGCAACGAGAACTCGTACGGCCACATCATCACCATCGAGGACCCGGTGGAATTCGTGCACCCGCACAAGAACTGCGTGATCACGCAGCGCGAGGTGGGGCTGGACACGGACAACTGGGAATCGGCGCTGAAGAACACGCTGCGCCAGGCCCCCGACGTGATCCTGATGGGCGAGATCCGCGACCGCGAGACGATGGAACACGCCATCGCGTTCGCCGAGACGGGTCACCTGTGCATGGCCACGCTGCACGCCAACAGCGCCAACCAGGCGCTCGACCGGGTGATCAACTTCTTCCCCGAGGAGCGCCGCGCCCAGCTGCTGATGGACCTGTCGCTGAACCTCAAATCCATGATCTCGCAGCGCCTGGTGCCCAAGCAGGACGGCAAGGGCCGCCAGGCGATGGTGGAGATCATGCTGAATTCGCCGCTCATCTCCGACCTGATCTTCAAGGGCGAGGTTTCCGAGATCAAGGAGATCATGAAGAAGAGCCGCAACCTGGGCATGCAGACGTTCGACCAGGCCCTGTTCGACGCCTACGAGAACAACATCATCAGCTACGAGGACGCGCTGCGCAACGCCGACTCGGTCAACGACCTGCGCCTGCAGATCAAGCTCAATTCGCAGCGCGCCAAGACGCAGGACCTGTCCTCCGGCACCGAGCACCTCGCGATCGTCTGATCGCGCGCTTCACCGCCGCGGCTGCGGGCGCCCGCGCGGCAGCGTGAGCGCCGCGACGCCGGCGCCGGCCAGCGCGAGCAGCGCGCTGGTGAGCATCACGGCGCGAAACCCGGCCACGAACGCCTCCCGGGTCGACTCGCGGATGGCCGCGGCCGCCTTCGGTGGCGCGTCCCCGGGCGGCTGCAGGGCGGCCAGCCGGCCACGCTCGTTCCACACCGCGGTGGCCGTCTCGCGCGGCAGCGCCACCGACTCGAGCGAGCGGCGCAGTTCGCCGCCGAACACGCCCGCCATCAGCGCGCCGAACAGCGCGATCGCCAGCACGCCGGCCATGCGCGAGACGGCGTTGTTGATGCCCGAGGCGACGCCGGCCGCATCCGGCGCCACCGAGGCCATCACCACCGTGGTGAGCGGCGCGACGGCGATCGCCATGCCGAAACCGAGCACCAGCACGCCCGGCAGGAACCCGCGCCAGTAGCTGGCCTCCGTGCCCGGCCAGGCCAGCAGCGCGAAGCCCAGCGCGGCGAGCGCGGGGCCGGCCACCAGCGGCGCCCGCGCGCCGTGGCGGTCCACCAGGCCGCCGGCCCAGCGCGAGAGCAGGAACATCACGAGGATGAAGGGCAGCAGCGCGGCGCCCGCGGCGGTGGCCGACAGGCCCTGCACCTGCACCAGGTTCAGCGGCAGGAAGTACAGGCCGCCGCCCAGGCCCGCATAGAGCAGCAGCGTGAGCAGGTTGGCGCCCGCGAACGCGCGCTGGCGCAGCAGCGCGGGTGGCACCATCGGCGCCGGATGCCGGCGCTCGGCCCAGGCGAACGCGGCCAGGGCGGCGGCGGCGATGCCGCCGGCCGCCACGACCGCCGGCGCCTGCCAGCCCTGCATGGGCGCTTCGGTCAGCGCGTACACCGCGCCGCCCAGCGCGGCCGTCGCCCACAGCGCACCGGCGGCATCGAACGGCGTCGACGCGGGCGGCGGCCGGTCGTCGGGAACCTGCGCCCAGGTGATCCACAGCAGCACGGCGGCCACGGGCAGGTTGACCGCGAACGCCCACGACCAGGACCGATGGTCGACCAGCCAGCCGCCCACCAGCGGGCCGACGGCGGACGTCACGCCGCTCCAGGCCGCCCAGGTGCCGAACGCGGGACCGCGTTCCTGTTCGGGAAACGCCGCGCTGATCAGGGCCAGGCTGCCGGGCACGAGCAGCGCAGCGCCCACGCCCTGCACCGCCCGCGCGGCGATCAGCAACTGCACCGACGGCGACAGCGCGCAGGCGAGGGAGGCCAGGGCGAAGACGGCGATGCCGGCCAGGAACAGGCGCCGCCGCCCGAGGCGGTCGCCGAGCGCGCCGCCGGCCAGCAGCAGCGAAGAGAGCAGCAGGGCATAGGCTTCGACCACCCACTGCACCTGGGCGGCCGAAGCGCCGAAGGCGGCCTGGATCGCGGGCAACGCGACGTTGACGACCGTGCCGTCGACGAAGGCCAGGCTGGAGCCCAGGATGGAGGCGACCAGCACCCAGCGCCTGGCCTTCGCGCTGCAGGGCACGGCCGGTCCGCGGTGCGCGGCCGCTTCGTCGCATGGGAGTCGAGTCGCCACCGTCATGCCTGCGCCCCGGGAGTGGACACCGGGCGCCATCATCGGCGATCCGTCGCCGATGAGGCGCGCCCGCCGCCGGCCCCGCTCCTAGAATCCGGCCATCACATTCCGGAGACCGCCATGGCCAGCACCAATCCCAAGACCTACGAACCCACGGCGCCGCGCAAGGTCGCGTTCCTCGGCCTGGGGGTGATGGGATTCCCGATGGCGGGCCACCTCGCGCTGGCCGGGCACGACGTGACGGTCTACAACCGCTCGGCGGCCAAGGCGCAGGCGTGGACGGGCGAGTTCAAGGGCCAGGCGGCGCCGACGCCGCGCCAGGCCGCCGAGGGCTGCGACATCGTGTTCTGCTGCGTGGGCAACGACGACGACCTGCGCTCGGTGGTGCTCGGCGCCGACGGCGCGCTCGCGGGCATGAAGCCCGGCGCGGTGTTCGTCGACCACACCACCGCGTCGGCGAACGTGGCGCGCGAGCTGGCGGCGGCCGCCGCGGCCCAGGGCGTGCAGTTCATCGACGCGCCGGTCTCGGGCGGCCAGGCGGGGGCGCAGAACGGCTTGCTCACCGTGATGTGCGGCGGCGACGCAGCCGCGTTCGAGTCGGTGCGGCCGGTGGCGATGGCGTTCTCGCGCGCCTGCACGCTGCTGGGCGCCAGCGGCGCGGGCCAGCTGGCCAAGATGGTCAACCAGATCGCCATCGCGGGGCTGGTGCAGGGGCTGTCCGAGGCGATCGCGTTCGGCATGCGCGCCGGCCTGGACATGAACCAGGTGCTGGAGGTGATCGGCAAGGGTGCCGCGCAGAGCTGGCAGATGGACAACCGCGGCAAGACCATGATCGCCGACAAGTTTGACTTCGGCTTCGCGGTCGACTGGATGCGCAAGGACCTCGGGCTGGTGCTCGACGAGGCCAAGCGCAACGGCGCGCGCCTGCCGGTGACGGCGCTGGTGGACCAGTTCTATGCCGACGTGCAGCAGCTGGGCGGCAACCGCTGGGACACGTCCAGCCTGATCAAGCGGCTGAAGTAGGACCGGCCGCTTGCCGTGCGGGGCGCTTCACCGGCGCCCTTTGCGAAGCTGGGTGCCCGCGGCGTGCGGGACGGCGGCCCCGCGGACCGGGCCCCGTCAGGGCGTCTGGCGCGGTGCCGGCGCCGTGTTCTGCGGCGTGCCCGTGATCTGGCGCAGGTCGTCCTCGGTGATCATCTCGAACAGGCGCACCACGCGCTGCACGCCGCCCACCGTGCGGGCGATGTTGGTGGCCCGCTCGGCTTCGCGCGGGGTCACCAGACCCATCATGTAGGTGGTGCCACGCTCGGTGACCACCTTGAACGCGCCGGCCATCAGCAGCTTGTCGTCCACCAGCGAGGCCTTGACCTTGCCGGTGACCAGCGCGTCGGACGAGCGCTGCGTGAGCGAGGAGTTGCCCATCACGCCCAGGTCGTTGACGACGCTGCGCACGTTCTCCACCTTGGCGACCAGCTGCTCGGCGGCCTGCTTGTCGCGCTCGCTGGGCACCTCGCCGGTGAGCAGCACCTGGCGGTTGTAGCTGGTCACGTTGATGTGGGTGCGCTCGCCCATCGTGTCGCGGATGCGCGCCGAGGCGCGCAGCTCGATGCCTTCGTCCTCCAGCTGGGCGCCGGAGGTGCGGCGGTCGATCGCCACCATGGTCCCCATGGCCGCGCCGCCGATCACGAGCGGGGCGCAGCCGGGCAGGGTGGCCGACAACGCGACGACGGCGCAGGCGGCGAGGGCGAGGCGATGCAGGCGATGGGTCATGGGGTGGGTTCCTGGTCTCCGAGCAATTGGGCGTCGACGCCGTCGCACAGGCAGTGCAGGGCGAGGATGTGGACTTCCTGGATGCGCGCGGTGCGCTCGTGCGGCACGCAGATGTGCACGTCGGTCTCGCGCAGCAGCTGGCCGATCTTGCCGCCGCCGCGCCCGGTGAGCGCGATGACGGTCATCTCGCGCTCGTGCGCGGCCTCGATGGCGGCGATCACGTTGGCCGAGTTGCCGCTGGTCGACAGCGCCAGCAGCACGTCGCCGGCCTGGCCGAGCGCGCGCACCTGCTTGGCGAACACGCGGCTCCAGTCGTAGTCGTTGGCGATGGCGGTGAGGATCGAGCTGTCGGTGGTGAGCGCCACGGCCGCAAGCTCGGGCCGCTCGCGCTCGAAGCGGCCGACGAACTCGGCCGAGAAGTGCTGCGCATCGGCGGCCGAGCCGCCGTTGCCGCAGGCCAGCACCTTGCCGCCGCTGGTGACGCAGGCCAGGATGGCCTGCACGCCCGCCGCGATCGGCTTGCTCAGCGTCTGCGCCGCCTGGTACTTCAGGTCGGCGCTCTCGATGAAGTGCTGCTGGATCCGTTGTTCGAGCATGGGCGGGGATGATAACTTGGGGCTTTCGCGCCCACAGGCGCCGCCGGGCATGCCCCTGCACCGGGGCTGCGTCCATGGCTGGCTTGGCCCGGCCGGGCGCGGCCGATGGAGGTCTTCCGCATGAATCCCAACATCACCCTGCTCACCCTGGGCGTCGACGACCTCGAACGGTCGGTGGCGTTCTACCGCGACGGCCTGGGGTTCGCCACCCAGGGCATCGTGGGAGCGCAGCACGAGAACGGCGCCGTCGCGTTCTTCGCGCTCCAGCCGGGCCTGAAGCTGGCGCTGTGGCCGCGGCGCAGCCTGGCCGCGGACACCGGCCTGCCCCCGCAGCCGCCCAGCGCGCTGGAGGTGTCGATCGGCCACAACGTGCCGTCACCGCAGGAGGTGGACGCCGTCATGCGCCAGGCCGCGCGGGCCGGCGCCACGATCGTCAAGCCGGCCCAGTCGACCTTCTATGGCGGCTATGCAGGCTACTTCCAGGATCCCGACGGCCACCTCTGGGAGGTCGCCTTCAATCCGGGGTTCGACTCGCTGGGCTGAGCGGGCCGCGGCACGCGCGGCCGGCCGATGCGTGCGCCCCGCCTCAGGCGGCGTCGAACGCGGCGCGCAGCCACTCGATGCCGCCGTCCTGCACGCTCACCACGTCGAAGCGGCACGCGGGCGGCGTGCGCAGCCGCAGCAGGAAGTGGCGGGCGGCGAACACGATCCGGCGCTGCTTGACCGCGCCGACGCTGGCCGCGGCGCCGCCGAAGGCGCCGCTGGCGCGCCGGCGCACCTCGACGAAAACGAGCGTGTCGCGGTCGCGCATGACCAGGTCGATTTCGCCGCCGCCGCGCCCGGGCGTCCGATAATTGCGGGCCACCAGCTGCAGTCCGGCCCGGCGCAGGTGCGCGAGCGCGCGGTCTTCCGCGGCATCGCCCACCGTCTTGGGCGACGCGGTGGCACCGCCAACTCCAACCTTCATCACCGCCTCCCGATGTCCTCGAGCGCCGCTTCCTTCGCCGCCGCGCTGCAGGCGGCCCGCACCGCGGTGGGGGCGCAGGATTATCCGCACGGCACGCTGTACCTCGTGCCCACGCCCATCGGCAACCTGGGGGACGTGACGCTGCGCGCGCTGCACGTGCTGCAGATCGCCGACCGCATCGCGTGCGAGGACACGCGGCACACCCAGGCCCTGCTGCGCGCCTTGGGCATCGACGTGCCCGGCGAGCGCCTGCTGGCGGTGCACCAGCACAACGAAGCGCAGGCCGCGCAGCAGGTCGTCGAGCGGCTACGCGCCGGCGAGCGCGTGGCCTATGCGAGCGACGCCGGCACCCCCGCCGTGAGCGACCCCGGCGCCAGGCTGGTGGCGGCCGTGCACGCCGCGGGACTGCGCGTGCTACCGCTGCCCGGCGCCAGCAGCGTGACCACGGCGGTCAGCGCGGCCGGCTCGGTGCACGAGGGCGGCTTCGTGTTCGCCGGATTCCTGTCCAGCAAGGCGGGCGAGCGCGATGCCGCGGTGCAGGCGCTGGCCCGCGAGGCGCGGGCCGTGGTGCTGCTGGAGGCGCCGCACCGCATCGAGGCGCTGGCCAGGGCGCTGGCCGTGCTGGGCGAGCGGCCGGTCACCGTCGCCCGCGAGCTGACCAAGCAGTTCGAGCAGGTCGCCACGATGCGCTGCGCGGAACTCGCCGCGTGGCTGGCCGCGGACGCGCAGCGCACCCGCGGCGAGTTCGCGCTGGTGCTGCACGGGGTGGACGAGCCCGCGGCCGACGACGACGGCGAGCGCGTGCTGCGCCTGCTGCTGCCGGAGCTGCCGCTCAAGACCGCCGTCAAGCTGGCCGCCGAGATCACCGGCGCGCCGCGCAACGCGCTGTACGAGGCGGCGCTGCGGGCCAAGGGCGGCGACGCCTAGATCGCCAGCGGGTCGACGTCCACCGCCCAGCGGATCAGGCCGCTGGTGCGTCCGGCCTGCAGCACCGGCTGCCATTCGGCCAGGAACCGCTGCAGCGCCTTGCGCGAGGCACTCTCCACCAGCATCTGTGCCCGCTCGACATTGGCCACCCGCTGGATGGCCATCGGCACCGGCGGGTAGACCGTCACGTCGTCGGCGTCCTGCAGCTGCTGCGCCGCCTCGGCCGCCACGCGCAGGAACGCCTGCGCGACCTCCTGCGTCCGCGCCTCGGCCCGCACCAGGGCCTGGAAGGCGAACGGCGGCATGCTGGCGGCCTCGCGTTCCTCGAGCTGCTCGGCGGCGAAGGCCGGGAAGTCGTGCCGGCGCAGGGCGGCAAAGAGCGGATGCGTGGGGTGCCAGGTCTGGATCCACATCTCGCTCGCCCCGGCATGGGCCGCGTCGCGGCCGGCCCGCCCGGCCGCCTGCAGCAGCAGCGAGAACAGCCGCTCGGGCGCGCGGAAATCGCTGGAGAACAGCGCCGCGTCGGCCTGCAGGGCCGCCACCAGCGTGATGCGGCGAAAGTCGTGTCCCTTGGTCACCATCTGCGTGCCCACCAGCACGTCGACCTCGCCGGCGTGCACCTGGGCGAGCTGCTCGTCCAGCGCCCCCTTGCGGCGCGTGGTGTCCGCGTCGATGCGCGCGATGCGCACCGGCGCGCCGTCGGGGCGCCTGGCCTGCGCGAGCAGCTGCGCGATGTGCTCCTCCAGCCGCTCGGTCCCGCGGCCCAGGGGCGCGATGTCCGCGTTGCCGCACTGCGGGCAGGCGCGCGGCACGCGTTCGGTGAAGCCGCAGTGGTGGCAGCGCAGGGTGCGGTCGATCTTGTGGAAGACGCGGTAGGCGCTGCAATGCGGGCACTCGCTCTTCCAGTCGCAGGCGTTGCACGCCAGCACCGGCGCGTAGCCGCGCCGGTTCAGGAAGACCAGGGTCTGCTCGCCGCGGCCGATGCGCTCCTCGATGGCGGCCAGCAGCGCCGGCGCGACGATGGTCTGCTTCGGCTGCAGGTTCATGTCGACCAGCCGCACCCTGGGCAGCGCCCCCGCCCCGATGCGCGTGGGCATGTCCAGCCGCGTATAGCGCCCGCGTTCGCACGCATGCCAGCTCTCCAGCGACGGGGTCGCCGAGGCGAGCACGACGCGTGCGCCCTCGAGCCGGGCACGGTAGACGGCGAGGTCGCGCGCCGAGTAGCGCGCGCCTTCCTGCTGCTTGTAGCTGGGGTCGTGTTCCTCGTCGACCACCAGCAGCGCCAGCCGCGGCATCGACGCGAACACCGCCATGCGCGTGCCCAGCACGATGCGCGCGGCGCCCGTGTGCGCGGCCAGCCAGGCGCGCAGCCGCTGGGCGGGCGTCATGCCGCTGTGCATGGACACGATGGCGGCGGCGCCGAAGCGCTCCTCGAAGCGCTGCTGCAGCTGGGGCGTGAGGTTGATCTCGGGCACCATGACCAGCGCCTGGGCGTGCGGATCCGTCTGCAGCACCTCGGCCGTGGCGCGCAGGTAGACCTCGGTCTTGCCGCTGCCGGTGGCGCCGTAGAGCAGGAACGGCCCGCCGCCGGCCCGCAGCCCCTCGAGCGCAGCGGCCTGCTCGGCCGTCAACGTCGGCATTGCCTGCGACGCAGTGTCCTGGGACTCGGCCGTGCGCCGGGCCAGGCGCCGCTGCCATTGCGCGGGACTGAGCTCGCGCAACTGCGGCGGCAGCGCGGCCAGGGCCACCTCGCCCGGGCTGCGCTGGTAATAGGCCGATGCGAATGCAACCAGTTGTCGCCATGCGGCCGACAGGGGCGGGATGCCTTCGAGTGCCGCCGCGACGCTTTTCTCTTCCCGGTCCGGGCTGTCCGGCGCCGCCGTCTCGCCCCAGACCACGCCCAGGACCTCGCGCCGGCCGAGCGGCACGCGCACGAGCGAGCCGGCCGCCAGCGGCGACTCGCTGCGGTAGGTGAGCGAGCGGCCGATGCCGCTGTGGGCCGGGGCGGCCACCACCACCTCGAGCCGGCAGGCCGAGGAGCTCATCCTTGCAAACGCTTCTTCATGTTGAGCTTCGGAGTCGGGGCCAAGTCGTTGATTTCAAAGCTCTTTACAGATCTTCACCAGTTCTGTGGATAACTTTGTTGATAGAACCCGGACGACGGCCCGCAGGGCCCGGAAAATCAAGGGCTTGGCTACGGTGCACGGAAAAACGGCATTCCGACAATTTCAACAAAATCAAGCACTTAGCGTGGCTATGGAAATCGTAGCGCCGGCCGGCGCCGGGCCGCTGTCTCGCTGCGCCGCAACACCGGTTTTGTGCATAAGTCAAGCCGACCGCCGGGCGCCTGCGCGCTGTCCACTAGGGGATGCCCGGATGACGCCAGGCTAGCCGAGCACGGTCCGGCGCGACAGCCGATGCACCGCCTCGACCAGCGCCGACACATGCTCGGGCGGCGTGTGCTGGCTGATGCCATGCCCCAGGTTGAAGATGAGCGAGGGCCCCTCGCCCGGCCCGGTGTGGGGCGGGCCGAAGCTGTCCAGCAGTGCCTTCACCTGCGCCTCGATCCGCTCGGGCGGGGCGAACAGCACGTTCGGGTCCAGGTTGCCCTGCAGCGCCTTGCGGTCGCCCACCAGCTGGCGGGCGCGGCCCAGGTTCACGGTCCAGTCGAGGCCCAGCACGTCACAGTCCAGCTCGCGCATCTGCTCGAGCCAGGGGCCGCCGCCCTTGGTGAACACGATGCGGGGGATGACGGCGCCGCCGCTCTCGCGCTTGAGCTGCGCGAGCACCCGGGCGGTGTAGGCCAGGCTGAATTCCTGGAACGCGCCGTCGGCCAGCACGCCGCCCCAGCTGTCGAACACCATCACCGCCTGGGCACCGGCATCGATCTGGGCGTTCAGGTAGGCGGCGACCGCGTCCGCGTTGACCTCGAGCATGCGGTGCATGAGGTCCGGGCGGCTGTACAGCAGGGTCTTGACGAGGCGGTAGTCGTCCGAGCCCTGGCCTTCGACCATGTAGCAGGCCAGCGTCCACGGGCTGCCCGAAAAGCCGATCAGCGGCACCCGGCCGTCGAGCGCCTTGCGGATCGACGTGACGGCGTCGAACACGTAGCGCAGCTTCTCCAGGTCGGGCACGGCCAGCGCGCGCACGGCGGCCTCGTCGCGCACCGGGTGGGCGAACTTGGGCCCCTCGCCGAGGGCGAAGCTCAGCCCGAGGCCCATGGCATCGGGCACGGTCAGGATGTCCGAGAACAGGATGGCCGCATCGAGCGGATAGCGCTCCAGCGGCTGCAGCGTCACCTCGGTCGCGTAGTCGACGTTGGTCGCCAGGCCCATGAAGCTGCCGGCCTGCGCGCGCGTGGCGCGGTACTCGGGCAGGTAGCGGCCGGCCTGGCGCATCAGCCACAGGGGGGTGTAGGGGGTGGCGAGGCGCCGGCAGGCACGCAGGAACGTGTCGTTCTGGAGCGGGGCGAAAGTCATCGCCCGATTGTCGCAGGCGGGTCCGCCGGGTCTTTCTATGATCGGCCATGGACGACGACCGCTTCGCGCAGGCCCGCGACCGCTTCCTGGGCGGTGTCGCGCACTACGAGGCCGGCCGCTACGCCGAGGCGGAATGCGAGTTCGCCGCGTCGGTGGCCCTGGTGCCGGGCCGGCCCTCGTCGCTCACCAACCTGGGCGCGGCGCGGCTGAAGCTGGGCCGCGCCGGCGAGGCCGTCGACGTCATGCGGCAGGCCCTGGCGGCGGAGCCGGACAACGCGCAGGCGCTGGGCCACCTGGCCGCCGGCCTGGCCGAACTCGGCCGGGCCGACGAGGCGCTGCGGGCCGTGGACCGCGCCGTCCACCTGCAGCCGAGCGCCGGCGCGGCGTGGATGCTGCGCGCCACCTTGCTGCGCGAGCGCGGCGACGCGGCCGCCGCGGCGCATTCGTACCGCCGCGCGCTGGACGCCGGCGCGGATCCGGAACTGGTGCGGTTCGCGCTCGGTGCGCTGCAGGCCGGTGCGGCGCCCACGGCACCGCCGCGCCACTACGTCGAGCAATTGTTCGATGCCTACGCGGACGGCTTCGACGACCACCTGGTCGACGCCTTGCAGTACCGCGCGCCCGAACTCCTGGCGGCGGGCCTCGCGCGGCCGCGGTACGGCGCGGTGCTGGACCTGGGCTGCGGGACGGGCCTCGCCGCGCCCTGGCTGCGGCCGCGGTGCGACCGGCTCGATGGCATCGACCTGTCGGCGGCGATGGTGGAGCGCGCGCGCGGCCGCGCGGTGTACGACGAGGTGGTGCAGGGCGACTTGGCGGCATGGCTGGCGGCCACGCCGCGGCGCTACGACCTGCTGTTCGCCGCCGACGTGTTCATCTATGTCGGCGCGCTGGAGGCCGTGTTCGCCGGCGTCGCCCGCGCGCTGCAGCCGGGCGGCGAGTTCTGCTTCTCGGTCGAGGCGGCCGGCGACGACCACGACTGGCTGCTGCGCATGAGCCTTCGCTACGCCCACTCCGAGCGTTACATCCGGATGCTGGCACGGCAACACGGTTTCGCTGTCCGGCAGTGCGCCCGGCATCCTCTGCGCCTGGACCAGGGACGGCCCGTCGAGGGCCTGTTCGCCTGGCTGGAACGGCCCGGCCGCGCGGCCTAGGTCCGCTGCGCACCGCGCGGGCGCGGCCATCGATGCCCGGGCCGGGGTCACTGCAACAGCTGGAGGTGCTCCTGCCATGAGCCATGCCGCCCTCGAAGCGGAAATCGCCGCGCGCGCCGAACACCCGCGCCCGTCCGGCCTGCACGCGTTCGAGCAGGTCTTCCACGCGCTGCCGCAGGCCGAGGCCGCCGCCCCCGGCCGGGTGAACCTGCTGGGCGAGCACACCGACGACAACCAGGGCCTGGTGCTGACGGTGGCGATCCCGCAGCAGACCCGCGTCGCCATGGCGCGCAACGGGCAGTCGCACTGCCGCCTGCATTCCGCCGAGCTGGGCAGCTCGGCGCGCTTCACGCTGGAGGATCCCCCGCCCGAGCACTTCGCCACCTACGTGTACGGGTGCCTGCGCCTGGCGCGCGAGGACGGTGTCGAGGTGCCGGCGCTGGACATCCATGTGGCGTCCGACGTCCCGATGGAGGTCGGCCTGGCCTCGAGCGCGGCGCTCGAAGTCGCCACACTGCGCTGCCTGCGCGCGCTGCTGCAGGTCGACATGGACGACGTGCGGCTCGCGCAGCTGGCGCAGCAGGCGGAGATCCAGTTCGCCGGCGTGCGCTGCGGGATCATGGACCAGATGGCCGCGAGCCTGGCGCGCACCGACCAGGCGCTGCTGCTCGACACGCGCTCGCTGCAGTGGCGCGCGGTGCCGCTGCCCGAGGGCAGCGCCGTGCTGGTGCTCGACTCGGGCGGGGCGCGGTCGCTGGCGGCCGGCGGCGCCAGTCCGCGGCGCAGCGAGTGCGAGGAGGCCGCGCGGCTGCTGGGCGTGCCCTCGCTGCGCGACGTCGCGCATCTCGAACCGATCGAGGCGCTGCCCGAGCTGCCGCGGCGGCGCGCGCGCCACGTGTTCACCGAGAACCAGCGCGTGCTGCAGGCCCCGCAGTGCCGCGACGCGGCCGCGTTGGGCGCCCTGATGAATGCCTCGCACGCGAGCCTGCGCGACGACTACGAGGTGTCCACGCCCGAGCTGGACCTGCTGGTCGAGCTGCTGCAGCGCCAGCCCGGCGTGCACGGGGCGCGCCTGACGGGCGCCGGCTTCGGCGGGGCCTGCGTCGCGCTGTGCAGCAGCGAGGCCGTCACGGAGGTCGCCTCGGCCGTGCTCGATGCCTACCGCCGCGCCGGGCACACCGGCAGGGTGCTGGTGCCCGCCGCCCCCGGTTGAGGAGTCCTGCGATGCCATCCCGATCCTTCCTGCCCCTGCCCCTGCTCGTCGCGCTCGCCGCCGCCGCGGCGGGCCACCCGGTCCAGGCCCAGGTGACGCCCGAAGAGCCGTTCGGCGGCCGGCCCTTCGGCGCGCCGCCGGGCACGTCGCCCGCCGCGCCTGCCGTGGCTCCCGCGGCAGCGGACAACGTCCCCGCCCAGCCGGGCGCCAGCGTGCCGCCGGCGGTGGTGCTGCAGCCGGGCAGCGCGGCGGTGATGGGCAACGCGCCCGTGACGGTGCCGCCGGCGGCGCAGGCCGTGCCGGCCGTTCCTGCGCCGCCGCCGCCCGCGGTCGCGCCGGCGCCCGCGCCGACGGCGCGGTCCATGCCCGCCGCCCCGGCTGCCTCCGGGACCACGACGCCCCCCTCCGCCGCGCCGGCGCCGACCCCGCCGGCACCGACCCCGCCAGCACCCACCGGCGCCGCCCCGGCCCCCACGCCGCCCGGTGCGCCGGCATCGGTCACGCCGCCATTCGGGGGCAGCCCGGCGCCAGCGCGGCCGGCCACCGCCGCCAGCGCGCAGCAGCAGGCCGTGCGCGGACTGCCGCCGGATGCGCCGCGGCTGGTGATCAGCGGCGGCGTCTACTCGTCCGACCGGGCCAAGCGGATGCTGATCGTCAACGGGCAGGTGATGCGCGAAGGCGCCGACCTCGGCTCGGGCGTGGTGCTCCAAGAGGTCAGGCGCGACAGCGCGGTGCTGGGCTTCCGCGGCTCGCGCTACACCGTGGTGTTCTGAGCTGAGCTGCGCTGTGTGGCCGCGTGGGACGCGCGCCACCAGGCGCGTGCGCTCGTTTCGCCGCTCTGCGCGCGAAACAAAGCGGCGCATCTGAAGCACCGCCACACGCCCTTGGCTGCAGCGCACCCGCACCATCGGGGGCGACAACCGAACGCGAGGTGGCTGATGGAATGGCACACGACGCGGCGGGCGGCCGGCTGGCTGCTCGCCCTGGGGCTCGCCGCGTGCGGCGGCGGTGGCGACGGCAACGGCGTCACGACGACCGGCGGCGGGGGCGGCACGACGGTCTCGCCGCCTTCGGCCAGCGGCACGCCGGCGCCGGGTTCCCCCGCGTCCACGTTCGCGGCCTTCGGCCCGATCGTGGTCGCCACCAACGCGAACCAGTCACTGCCCCCGGTCGTTGCGCGGCTGGCCGGCGGAGGATCGGTGGTCGCCTGGCGCGCGGCGGCCGGGCCGCTGCTGGCCCAGCGGGTCGACGACACCGGCGCCTTGTCCGGCCCGGCGATCGAGGTCGCGGCCACCGGAGCGGATGGCGGCAAGCCCGCGCTCGCGGCGCTGCGCGACGGCAGTTTCGTCGTCGCGTGGGCCACGGCGGCGGCGGGGACATCGGGGCCGGCCCTGCTGGCCCGGCGGTTCTCCGCCAGCGGCGCGCCGCTGGCCGCAGCGCAGCCGGTGGGCACCGGCACCCTGTTCTCGATCGCCGAGGTCACCGCCGAGGCCACGGCCGATCGCGGCTACGTGGTCGCCTGGGCGGCCGCGCCCACCGGCAGCGGCGAGGCGCGGGTCGGGCTGCAGCGGTTCGATGCCAGCGGCAAGCCGGTCGGCGCCGCCGCGGCCGCCAGCCAGGCCACGGGCGCGCAGCGCCTGCCGCGGCTGGCCGTGCTGCCGGACGACTCGGTCGTGCTGGCCTGGCGGCAGGCGGCGCCCAGCAACGTGCTGCCCGCCTACGTGGTCGCGATCCGCCGGTTCGATGCCACCGGCGCGCCGGTCGCGGCCGAGCGGCAGCTGACCTCGGCCACGGAGAACCTGGCCTTCGAGTTCTCGATGGCCGGATTGGCCAACGGCAACCTGGCGCTGGTGTGGCAGTCGTTCGGCATCTCGAGCGGGGTGACGCGGATCAACCTGCAGCTGTTCGCCCCGAACGGCGACCCCGTGAGCGGGCCGGCCGACGTCCCGTCGACCGTCGGGGCCGCCGTGAGCGCCCCGAAGGTCGCCTCGCTCGGCGGCAATGGCTTCGTGGTCGGCTGGCTGGCGGGCCGGTCGGTCTCGATCCGCCAGACGTCCGCCGACCTGATCACGCAGCGGTTCGGCCCGGCCGGAGCCGCGCGGGACGAGCCGCAGGTCGTGGCGAGCCTGGGGCTGGTCACCACGACCGGCGCCGCCAGCGGCACCACCTCGCTGGCCGGCGGCGGCGACGACCACTTCGTCGCCGCCTACGACAGCTGGCAGGCGGGCAGCACGATCAACCTGGTCGGCCGTTGACGGCCTGGCGCAGCGCCTGGTCGATGTCCCACAGGATGTCGTCCACGTCCTCGATGCCGACGGACAGCCGGATCATGTCGGCGCCGACGCCGGCCCGCGCGAGCTCGTCCTCGCTCAGCTGGCGGTGCGTGGTCGACGCCGGATGGATCACCAGCGTCTTGGCATCGCCGATGTTGGCCAGGTGGCTGAGGAATTCGCAGGCGTCGATGAACCGCTCGCCCGCCTTGGCCGGATCCGCCGCGCGGATGCCGAAGGTGAGGATGCCCGAGCAGCCCGGCGCGCCGTCGATCGCGCGGAACTGCTTCTTCGCCAGCGCGTGGTCGGGCGAGGACGCCAGCCCCGGGTAGTTGACCCAGCCCACCAGCGGGTGGTCGCTGAGGAACTGCGCGACGCGCAGCGCGTTGCGGCAATGCGCCTGCATGCGCAGGTGCAGCGTCTCGATGCCCTGCAGGATCAGCCAGGCGTTCAGCGGCGACAGCGCGCCGCCGAAGGTGCGGTTGACCTCCATGCGCGCCTTCATCGTGTAGGCGAAGTCGCCGAAGGTCTCGTAGAACTTCACGCCGTGGTACGCGCGGCTGGGCTCCAGCATCTCGGGGAACTTGCCGCGCGCCAGCGGCGAGCCCCAGTCGAACTTGCCGGACTCGACCACCACGCCGGCCATGGTGGTGCCGTGGCCGCCCAGGTACTTGGTCGCGCTGTGCACCACGATGTCGGCGCCGAAGGCGAACGGGTTGCACAGGTAGGGGCTGGCCACCGTGTTGTCGATCACCAGCGGCAGGCCGTGGTCGTGGGCGATCGCCGCGACCGGTTCGATATCGAACACGTTCACGCGCGGGTTGCCCAGCGTCTCGCCATAGATCGCGCGCGTGCCCGGGCGGATCGCGCGGCGGAAGTTGTCCGGGTCGCCCGGGTCGACGAAGGTGGTCTCGATGCCCAGGCGCGAGAAGCCCACGCCCAGCTGTCCCACCGTGCCGCCGTACAGCGTGGAGGCCGCCACGATGTGGTCGCCGGCCTTCAGGATCGCCAGCAGCGCGGCCATCTGCGCGGCCATGCCGGTGGCGCACGCCAGCGCGGCCCGGCCGCCCTCCAGGGAGGCGACGCGTTCCTCCAGCACGGCGACGGTCGGATTGCTGATGCGGCTGTAGACGTTGCCGAAGGTCTGCAGGTTGAACAGGCTCGCCGCGTGTTCGGCCGAGTCGAACACGAAGCTGGTGGTCTGGTGGATCGGCGTGGCGCGCGCGCCGGTCACCGGATCGGGCGTCGCGCCGGCATGGATCGCGCGCGTGCCGAAGCCGTACTCGTGGTCCTGGCTCATGTCAGTAGGGAAGTTGTTGCGGCCGGCGCGAGGAGATCACGCGCGTGTTGACGCCGGCCCAGTTCAGCCCGCCGAACAGGCGCGCATGCTCGATCTTGACGCAGCGGTCCACCACCACGTCCAGGCCGGCGGCCCGCGCCTTCGCGGCGGCGGCCTCGTTCACCACCCCGATCTGCAGCCACAGGCAGCGGGCGCCGATGGCGATCGCCTCGTCGGCCAGCGGCGGGATGTCCTCGCTGCGGCGAAAGCAGTCCACCATGTCGATGCGCGCGCCCTGCGCGGCCAGGGCTTGCGCCGCGGCGGTGAGCGACGGGTGGCAGCGCTCGCCCAGGATCTCGGTGGCCGAGGGGTTCACCGGCACGATGCGGTAGCCGTGGGCCTGCATGTACTTGGCCGCGAAGTAGCTGGGCCGGTGCCACTGCGGCGACAGGCCCACGACGGCCAGCGTGCGGCAGGTGCCCAGGATGCGGCGCAGGTCGCTGATGGAGCTCATGCGCCCCAGTGTACGCAAGCACCCTTTCGGGCCACCCGCCGTCGCCGCCGTCCTACCGCGGCGGCAGGTGGCTCAGCCTAAGGTGGGGCCGTGCACGAACACGACAATGATCTGCTGCTGCGCCGGCGGCTGCTGCTGCAGGCGGCCGCGGGCGCCTTCGCCACGTCCGCCCTCGCGGGCTGCGTGCCCGGCGAGAGCAAGGCGCGCACCGCGGCCGGGCCGGCAGTGATCGGCACCAACCTCTCGGGGCTCGAATGGGCCCAGCCGGGCATCCGGCGCAGCGCCAGCACCTTGCCGCTGGTGAACTTCAGTCCGCCGCGCAAGGCGGAGATCGGCTGGCTGGCCGCGCAGGGCTTTCGCAAGAACCGGCTGCCCGTGCTGTGGGAGATGCTGCAGCCGGTGCTGCACGACAGCCGCCCGAACGGGGCCACGCGCGCGCTGGTGGGCGAGCCCGGCGAGCTGCATCCGCTGTACGCCCAGCTGGTCACCGACGTGCTCGATGCCCACGCGGCCGCGGGCGCGACCTGCGTGCTGGACCTGCACAACTACGGCCGCTACCGCGACTTCCGCTATGCGCCGGACGGCGGCGTGCCGGGCCTGCAGATGCCGCCGACGCCCTTGCACCGCGCCTTCACCGAGGACCCGGCGGGCGTGCAGGAGCGCATCTTCGGGCTGGCCCCGGGCGCCACGCTCACGCCCGCGCACTTCGCCGACGTCTGGCGGCGCATCGCGCAGCGCTGGAAGGACCACCCCGGGCTGGCGGGCTGGGGCCTGATGAACGAACCGCACGACCTGCCGGCCCGCGGCGCGGTCGAGGCCAGCGAGGGCGGCGGCGAGGACCTGACCATCTGGCCCACGTTCGCGCGCGCGGCGGTCGAGGCCATCCGCCAGGTGGACCGCAAGGGCGCGATCTACGTCGGCGGCAACGGCTGGAGCGCCGCGATGAGCTTGGCCGACAAGAACCCCGGCTTCCCGCTCGCCGGCGAGAACCTCGTGTACGAGGTGCACCTGTACCTCGATGCCGGCAGCACGGGGCAAGCGTTCGACTACGAGACCGAGCAGCGCAAGGGGTTCAGCGCCGGCGTCGGCCGCCACCGCGCGATCGACGCCGACACCGGCGTCAAGCGGCTGGAGCCCGCGGTGCGCTGGGCCGAGCGGCATGGCGCGCGCCTGGCCCTGACGGAGGTCGGCATGCCGGTGGACGACGAGCGCTGGCAGGCGATGTTCGAGCGCACGGTGGCCTACGCCTTGCAGCAGGGCGTGGAGGTGATGACGTGGATGTCGGGCAGCCATTGGCCCGTGCGCGGCCACGCCCTGCAGCACGTGCCGGGCTGGTACCAGGGCCGCACGCTGGCGCCCGCGGTCGCGGGCGTGGTGCAGCACGCCGCCGGCCTGCAGCAGCCCGTGCTGTACGACGAGCTCGGCGGCGCCGTGGTGCCGGGGCAGCCGCTGGCCGTCACGGTGCGGGTGCGCGGCGCCCTGGCCGCGCCGCTCACGGTGCGCCTGAAGGCCGAGGGCGGCCGGCTCGACAAGGGCGAGCTGGTCCTGCCCGCCGGGGCCAACGGATCGGCCAGCTACACCTGGACGCCGGCGCTCGAAGGCGCGTCGACGGTGACCTATGCGGCCGCCGGCGGCGTCGCGGTCCCGCCGCCGCGCAAGGTGGCCACGTTCGCCGATCCGGTGGCCCAGGCCGGGCGGCAGCTGGCGGACGCCGCGCTGGCGATCCTGGGCCGCCACCGGGCATGCAAGTGGGACCTGGCCGATGCGTTCACCGACTACGTCAACGGCGCGCCGGCGAAGGACGGACAGGCGGTGCGCGCGCTGGCCGAGTCGGGATTCGGCGCCAGCGTCGCCAATCCGATGGACATGCTGCATTTCCTGGGCACCGACAACGCCCAGCTGGCCGGCTGGCGGCCGCCGCTGCTGCGCGCCGCCGGCGGCCGGCCGGCGCTGGAATGCGGCGCCGAGGGCACGTTCGGCCTGTGGTGCCGCAACAGCGCGCCGCAGCCGGGGATCCAGCCGCGGCCGCGCAACCGCTCGCCGTTCGACCTGCAGGACGACCACTTCATGCTGGTGGCCGTGCGCACGGCTGCCGCGGGCGCGACTGGCGTCGCGTTCCAGGCGTCCAAGGCGGAGGACGGGCAACTCGCCGAGCTCGCGTTCGACGACGGGCGGCCGCAGGCGCGCTGGATCGACGCGGGCGGACGCGAGGTGGTGCTCAAGGCGCAGCGCCCGCTCGAGCCCGGCCGCATCGCCGTGCTGTCGCTGACGAGCGCGGGCGGCGCGCAGGCGCTGCGCATCGACGGCGAGCTCGCCGGGCGGGCGGCGCAGGTGTTCGGGCCCGCGCCGTTCGCGCAGCTGCTGCTGGGCGCCGGCTTCGTGCGCTACTACCCGCGGCCGGGCTTTCGCGGCCAGCTGTTCGCGGCCGTCGCGGGGCGCGGGCGGCCCAGCGACGGCGAGCTCGGCGTGCTGGAGCGCTACCTGCGCTCGCTGGCCGGCTGATCCACGGCGGCGAGCGGGCGGACGCGGCGCGCGCTGACACCAGCCCGGCGGCGCGCGGGGTACAAGGTCGACCGATGTTCCGACCCCTGCACCGCCGCCGGGCCGCGCCGACGCGCTCGGCCCGCCGCCCGCCCCGCCGCTGATGCTGCGTCCCGTTCCCTCCGTCGACCCGGCCGCGCTGGCCGCCGGCCAGCGGGCCCTGGTGCTCGACATCGCCTGGGGCAGCATGTCCGGCGCCTTCAGCGGCGGCGTGATCCTGGTCGCCTTCGCGCTCGCGCTGGGCGCCTCGCCGCTGGTCATCGGCGTGCTCGCCGCCATTCCCTTCCTCACCCAGGCCGCCCAGCTGCCGGCCACGCTGCTGATCGAGCGGATGCGCCAGCGCCGCAAGATCGGCGTGCTGGCCATCACCGGGGCCCGCGTGCTGGTGCTGTCGATGGCGGTGCTGCCGTTCCTGCCGCCCTCCGGGGCGCTGGCCTTGCTGATGCTGTTCCAGGTGGCCATCGCGGGCCTGGGGGCCGTCGGCGGTTGCGCGGTCAACTCCTGGCTGCACCAGCTGATCCCGCACGAGAGCCTGGGCCGCTTCTTCGCCCGCCGGCTGTTCTCGGGCACCTCCGTCGCCTGCATCGGCACGCTCGCCGCCGGCGCCCTGGTCGACCACGTTCCGCCGCACCGCACGGTGCAGGCGTATGCGCTGTGCTTCGCGATCGCGGGCCTGGCGGGGTTCGTCAGTTCGGCCTTCCTCGCCCGTGCGCCGGAGCCGCAGATGCACGATGCCGGACCGACGTCGGGCCTGCGCGAGCGGCTGCGGCTGCCGTTTCGCGACCCCAATTTCCGCAGCCTGCTGGTGTTCCTGGGCGCGTGGATCGTCGCCTCCAACCTGGCCGCGCCGTTCCTGACCGTCTACCTCATGGAGCAGCTGGGCTACCCGGTGGGCACGGTGACCAGCCTGTGGGTGACCAGCCAGCTCGCCAACGCGCTGACCCTGTACCTGTGGGGGCGGCTGTCGGACCGGTTGTCCAACAAGGGCGTGCTGGCGGCGGCGTTGCCGGTGTACTTCGCGTGCGTGATGGCGCTGTGCTTCGTCGATGCCGCGCCCAGCCCGCGCTGGCAGCTCGGCTTGCTCTATGGCCTGCACCTGGTCATGGGCGTGGCTTCCGGCGGCATCGGCCTGGCGACCGGCAACCTGGGGCTCAAGCTCGCGCCGCAGGGCGAGGGCACGATCTACCTGGCCGCGATCGGGCTGGTGTCGGCCGTCGCGGGCGGCGTTGCGCCGATCGCCGCCGGGGCGCTGGCGCAGTGGTTCCAGACCAGCGAGCTGTCGGCCGTGGTGCGCTGGACCTCGCCGGGCAAGTGGCGCGAGATGGCGATCATGAGCTTCGCCCACTGGGAGTTCCTGTTCGCGCTCGCCTCGCTGCTGGGCCTGTACGTGCTGCATGCGCTGTCGCGCGTGCGCGAAGGGCGCGAGGTGAGCGAGCGGCAGGTCATGCAGGAGTTCGCGCTGGAGGCCTGGCGCTCGATCAACAACCTGTCGTCGAGCGCGGTCGGCGCGCTGTTCCCGTTCGAGCGGCTGGCCGAGCGCCGCAAGTGGTGGCGAGGGCGCGAGCCGAGCCGGCGCTGAGCCGTCAGGGCGCGAGCGCGTGCCGCAGCGCGGCGCGCGCCAGCAGGCGGGTGGAGTCCAGGGTGGGCAAGGGCGAATTGCCGTCGTCCAGCACGATCGGCAGCTCCGTGCAGCCCAGGACCACGCCGTCGCAGCCGGCGTCGCGCAGGCGGCCGATCACGGCCTGCAGCGCGGCGACCGAGCCGGGCCGGACCACGCCCGGCACCAGTTCGTCCATGATGATCCGCCCGACCTCGTCGCGGTCGGCATCGGCCGGCCGCACGCACCCGATGCCGGCGGACCGCAGCGCCCGGGGATAGACCTCGCTGCGCGCCAGCCAGGTGGTGCCGAGCACGCCGACGCGGCGCAGGCCCCTGCGCCGGGCCTCGGCGGCGACCTCGTCGGCGATGTGGATCCAGGGCAGGGGACTGCGCGGCGCCACCAGGTCGAACGCCTGGTGGATGGTGTTGTCGGGGCAGACCAGGAAGTCGGCCCCCGCCGCCGCGAGCTTGCGGGCCGAAGCCAGCATCAGGCGGGCGACGCCCTCGAGGTCGCCCGCGTCGAGGCAGCGCACGTACTCGGCCAGCGACGGCGTGTGCATCGTCACTTCGGGATGCGCATGCCCGCCCAGCTGCAGCGAGCCTTCGGCGCAGATCGTGCGGTAGCACAGGGCCGCGCCTTCGGCCGAGCAGCCCACGATGCCGATGTGCCGCGGCATGGCCGGCGCCTCAGAGCGCGGCGACCGCGCGTCGGACCTCGTCGACGCCGAGCAGCTCGGACAGCACCACCGGCGCCTGCCCCTGCCGGTACAGCACGTACACCGGCACGCCGTTGCGGCCCAGCGCGGCCAGCGCCTCGGTGATCGCCGGGTCGCGCCGCGTCCAGTCGGCGCGCAGCAGCGCGACGTTGCGCTGGCGCAGGTCGGCCAGCACCTGGGTGTTCGACAACGTGGTCTTCTTGTTCACCTGGCAGGTCACGCACCAGGCGGCGGTGAAGTCGACGAACACCGGCTGGCCCGCGCCCACCAGCTGCGCCACCTTGGCCTGCGACCAGGGCTGCCACTCGCCTTCGGCACGCGTGGCCTGCGCCGCCTGCACCGGCGCAGCCAGCAGCGGCCCGATGGTCCAGGCGAGGGCGACCAGCGCCAGCGCCGCCAGGCCCGCGAGCACCGCGCGCAGCCGCCCGCGCAGCGTGAGCGTCCACGCCAGCAGGCTCAGGCCCACCAGCAGGGCCAGCAACGCGCCCGCGCCGTCGATGCCGCTCTGCTGCCCCAGCACCCAGACCAGCCAGGCGACGGTGGCGAACATGGGGAACGCCATCAGGCGCCGGAACACGTCCATCCAGGCGCCGGGGCGCGGCAGCCAGCGCGCCACCGCCGGCAGCTGGCTGGCCCCGAGGTAGGGCAGGGCCATGCCCAGGCCCAGGATCGCGAACAGCAGCAGCGCCTGCGCGGCCGGCAGGGTGGCGGCCAGCCCGAGCGACGCGCCCATGAAGGGCGCCGTGCACGGCGAGGCGATGGCGACGGCGAGCACGCCGGAGATGAAGGCGTTGCCCACCGGGTGCCGCACCTCCAGCGCCGCCACCGACGAGGGCAGGAAGGCGCCGAACTCGAACACGCCGGCCAGGTTCAGGGCGATCAGCGTGAACAGCGCCGCGAGCGACGCGACGACCAGCGGCGACTGCAGCTGGAACCCCCAGCCGAGCTGCTCGCCCGCGGCCCGCAGCGACAGCATCAGCGTGCCGAGCAGCAGGAACGAGGCGACCACGCCGGCGGTGTAGGCGAAGCCGGCGATGCGGTGGCTGCGCACGTCGTCGGCATGGCGGGCAAAGCCCACCACCTTGATGGCGAGCACCGGGAACACGCACGGCATCAGGTTCAGGATCAGGCCGCCGAGCAGGGCGCCCAGCAGCGCCGCGGCCAGGCCGATCGACGCGGTGCCGGACGCGGGCGGGACCGCCGCGTTGGTGCGCAGCGCTTCCTGCAGCGCCGGCGACACGCCGGCCGGGGCGGCGGCTGCCGCGGGCCAGGTGCCCGCCACCTGCAGCTCCGCGCGCCAGCCCTTGGCGCCGTCGGCGAGCACGACCGGCAGCAGGCCGGGGCTGCTGGTGCGCTGCGCCGACAGCGGCACGTGCGCGGTCCACACGGCGCCCTTCCAGGCCTGGGTCCAGGCGCCGGCCGGCTCGACGATCTCCGGCGTCTCCGGGAAGAACTCGAGCTGGCGACCGCGCACGGCCACGGGCAGGCCCTGCACCTCGATGTCCAGGCCCTGCGGTCCCACCTTGGCGACGCTGGGCGGAATCGGGCCGGTGCCCTGCAGCACCGGCTGCGGCTGCGCGGCCAGGGCGGCCTCGAAAGCCGGCGCATGCAGCGCCGTGGTGCTGCGCACCGGCACCTTGAGCGCGAACTCGCCGTCCTCCGGGATGCACTCCTTCTTGCACACCAGCCAGCTGGCCTTGAGCTTCACCTCGAGGTCGCCGCCCACGAGCGGCGGCTTGTAGCCGGGCGTGATGGTCAGCGGCACCGCCAGCAGCACCGTGTCCTCGTAGCCGTAGTTGGCCAGCGTGCCGACCGGGATCTTCCTGGGCACCGGCCAGGCGATGTCGCCGGCGACCACGCCGGCGGGCAGCGTCCACTGCAGCTGCGTGGGCAGGCCCGAGTCGCCCGAGTTCTTCCAGTACGTGTGCCAGCCCGGCTGGTGCGCCAGCTGCAGGCCCACCCAGACCGGCTTGCCGGGCGCGATGCCCTCGGGTGCCTGGGCCAGCAGTTCGGCGCGCACGCGCTCGCTGGCGACCACGCTGCCCGGGCTGCCGGCCACCTGGGCGAAGGAGGGGGCGGCGAGCAGGACCAGCCAGCCGAGGAGGACGAGACGCAGGAAACGGGACATCGTGAAGTGCGAGCGCGACAGTGGCATGAAGTTCCGCCGTTCAGGCAAAACCCAGCACCACCCGTCGGGTGGTGGCCGATTTCTTTTCGATCTTGGTGACGACCACGGCGCCGATCTCCGAGGTGTTGGCCACGTGGGTGCCGCCGCAGGGCTGGTAGTCGACCAGCGCTTCGGCGCCGATGCGGATGGTGCGCACGCGCCCGCTGCCGCGCGGCGGCTGCACCGACATGCTCTTGACCAGCGAAGGGTTGGCGTCCAGCTCCTCGTCGGTGATCGCGCCCACGGCCACCGGAAGCGCCGCGGCGACCAGGCCGGCGATGCCGGCGGTGAGCGCGTCCTTGTCCAGCGGCTCCGTCATGTTGAAGTCCAGGCGCGCGTAGTCGGGGGTGATCGAGCAGCCATTGACCAGCTGCGGCACCAGGTGGCACAGCAGGTGCGTGGTGGTGTGGAAGCGCATCAGCTTGTGGCGCCGCTCCCAGTCGAGGCGCGCCGTGACGGGCGTGCCCGGCTGCAGCTGGGCCAGCAGCGCCTCCTGGCCGGGGGCCGGGACGTGCCAGATGTCCTGCGTGGGCTGGCCCTGCGCATCCTTGGCCTTGCGCGTGTCCGCGATCGCGAGCTCGCGCCCATCGGGTAGCCGCAGCCATCCGCTGTCGCCCGCCTGGCCGCCGCCGAGCGGATAGAACACGGTCCGGTCGAGCACGATGCCCTCGGGCGCGATCGCCTGCACGGTGGCCTGGCACTCGCGCAGGTAGCCGTCGTCGCGGAACAGGTCTTGCGTCATGCCCGGATTTTCGCGGTTTTCCCCTACAGCCCGCCCGTGCCGGGGCAAGGGACACTGCCCGCCATGCCCAAGCTGCTCATCCACCTGCTTTGCGCGGCCTGCCTCGCCGCGTGCGCCGACACCGCACGACTGCCACCGGAGCGCACGGTCGGCGCCAGCCCGGAACTGCCGCCGCCGCAGCGCAGCCTGGTGCCGACGGTGCACATCGCGCCGGCCGAAGGCTGGCCGGCGGGCGGACAACCGACCCCGGTGTCCGGCTGGCGGGTGACCGCGCTCGCCCGCGACCTGGCGCATCCGCGGTGGCTGCACGTGCTGCCCAACGGCGACGTGCTCGTGGCCGAAAGCAACAAGCCGGCCGAGGCGAAGGAGCCGGGCGGCTTTCGCGCCTGGGCCATGAAGCTGGTGATGAAGCGCGCCGGCGCGGGCGTTCCCAGCCCCGACCGCATCGTGCTGCTGCGCGATGCCGATGGCGACGGCGTGGCCGAGACGCGCGCGACGCTGCTCGAGGGCCTGCATTCCCCGTTCGGCATGGCGCTGGTGGGCGAGTGGCTGTACGTCGCCAACGCCGACGGCATCGTGCGCTTCCCGTACCGCAGCGGCGACACGCGCATCACCGCCGCGGCACAGAAGGTGACCGACCTGCCGGCCGGCATCAACCACCACTGGACCAAGAACATCCTGGCCAGCCGCGACGGCCGCAGGCTCTATGCGACCGTGGGCTCCAACAGCAATGCCGCCGAGAACGGCCTGCAGGCCGAGGAAGGCCGCGCGGCGATCTGGGAGCTGGACCTCGCCAGCGGCGCCAAGCGCCTGTTCGCCAGCGGCCTGCGCAACCCGAACGGCCTGGCATGGGAGCCGACCTCCGGCGCGCTGTGGACGGTCGTCAACGAGCGCGACGAACTGGGCAGCGACCTGGTGCCCGACTACCTGACCTCGGTGCGCGAGGGCGCTTTCTACGGCTGGCCGTGGAGCTACTGGGGCCAGCACGTCGACGCGCGGGTGCAGCCGGCGCAACCGGAGAAGGTGGCCAATGCCGTGCGGCCGGATTTCGCGCTCGGCAACCACGTGGCGCCGCTCGGCCTGGCGTTCTCCGACGGCAAGCTGCCGGCGCCTTATGCCAGCGGCGCCTTCATCGGCGAGCACGGGTCGTGGAACCGCCGCCCGCGTTCGGGCTACAAGGTGGTGTTCGTCCCGTTCGCGGGCGGCAAGCCCGCGGGCCCGCCGGTCGACGTGCTGACCGGCTTCGTGAGCCCGGACGGCAAGGCCTGGGGCCGCCCGGTCGGCGTGGCGCTGGACGCCAAGGGCGGGCTGCTGGTGGCGGACGACGTGGGCAACGCGGTGTGGCGCATGGCGCCGGCGCGCTGACCGCCCGGCAGCTCGGCGTCGCCGGGTGCGCCAGAATGGACGCCCCGCCAGCCGCCTGCTGCCCATGACCGACCAGAGCATCTCCCGCTTCCTCCTCACGCCCGGCGCCGACAGCGATCCGGCCGAAACCGCCGAGTGGCGCGAGGCGCTGGCCGCGCTCGTCGCCAACGAGGGACCCGAGCGCGCCCGCTTCATCCTCGACCAGCTGGCCGCGCAGGCGCGCGCGCCGCAGGTGGGCTGGTCGCCCGAGCTGGTCACGCCGTACGTCAACACGATTGCGGTGGAGCAGCAGCCGGCCTTCCCCGGCGACCTGGCGATCGAGGAGCGGCTCGCCTCGCTGATGCGCTGGAACGCGCTGGCCATGGTGGCGCGCGCCAACGGCGCCTACGGCGAACTGGGCGGCCACATCGCCAGCTACGCGAGCGCGGCCGACCTGTTCGAGGTCGGCTTCAACCACTTCTTCCGCGCCAGGAGCGACGCGCACCGGGGCGACCTGGTGTTCTTCCAGCCGCACAGCGCGCCGGGCGTCTATGCCCGCGCGTTCCTGGAAGGACGCCTGACCGAGAACGACCTGGCGCACTACCGGCAGGAGATTTCGGCGCCGCAGCACGGCGCGCGCGGCCTGTCGAGCTATCCGCACCCGTGGCTGATGCCCGACTTCTGGCAGTTCCCGACCGGCTCGATGGGCATTGGGCCGATCAGCTCGATCTACCACGCGCGCTTCATGCGCTACCTCACGCACCGCCAGCTGCTCGACTGCGGCGGGCGCAAGGTGTGGGGCGTGTTCGGCGACGGCGAGATGGACGAGCCCGAGAGCATGAGCGCGCTCACGCTCGCCTCGCGCGAGAAGCTGGACAACCTGGTGTGGGTGGTCAACTGCAACCTGCAGCGCCTCGATGGCCCGGTGCGCGGCAACGGCCGCATCGTCGACGAGCTCGAGAAGCTGTTCCGCGGCGCCGGCTGGCACGTGATCAAGCTGCTGTGGGGCAGCGACTGGGATGGCCTGTTCGCGCGCGACGTCACCGGCGCGCTGGTCAAGGTGTTCGCCCAGACGGTCGACGGCCAGATGCAGACCTTCGCCGCCAAGGACGGCCGCTTCAACCGCGACAACTTCTTCGGCCAGAACGAGGAGCTCGCGCGGCTGGCGCAGGGCATGACTGACGAGCAGATCGATCGCTTGAAGCGCGGCGGCCACGACCTGGTGAAGATCCACGCGGCCTACCACGTGGCCGCGCGCCACCAGGGGCAGCCGGTGGTGATCCTGGCCCACACCAAGAAGGGCTACGGCATGGGCACGGCGGGCCAGGGCAAGATGACCACGCACAGCCAGAAGAAGCTGGACGAGGCGGCGCTGCTGGAGTTCCGCAACCGCTTCAACCTGCCGCTGTCGGACCAGCAGGCCCGCACGCTGGCGTTCTTCAAGCCGGCCGAGGACAGCGCGGAGATGCGCTACCTGCACGAGCGGCGGGCGGCGCTGGGCGGCTACCTGCCGCGCCGCGAGACCGCGGCGCCGGTGCTGCCGGTGCCCCCGCTGGCTTCGTACGCGCAGTTCGCCGTGCAGGCCGCGGGCAAGGAGATGTCCACCACGATGGCGTTCGTGCGCCTCCTGGGCAACCTGCTGAAGGACCGCGAGCTCGGGCCGCGCATCGTGCCCATCGTGGCCGACGAGGCGCGCACCTTCGGCATGGCCAACCTGTTCAAGCAGGTGGGCATCTATGCCAGCGCCGGCCAGCTGTACGACCCCGAGGACATCGGCTCGGTGCTGTCGTACCGCGAGGCGCTGGACGGCCAGATCCTGGAGGAGGGCATCAGCGAGGCGGGCGCCATCGCCAGCTGGACGGCCGCGGCCACCAGCTACAGCGTGCACGGGGTGCCGATGCTTCCGTTCTACATCTACTACTCGATGTTCGGCTTCCAGCGCGTGGGCGACGCGATCTGGGCGGCGGCCGACCAGCGCGCGCGCGGCTTCCTGCTCGGTGCGACCTCGGGCCGCACGACGCTGGGCGGCGAGGGGCTGCAGCACCAGGACGGCAGCAGCCACCTGGTCGCGGCCACGATCCCCAACTGCAAGGCCTACGACCCGGCGTTCGCCGGAGAGCTGGCGGTCCTCGTCGACCACGGCATGCGCGAGATGCTGGTCGACCAGCAGGACGTCTTCTACTACCTCACGCTGATGAACGAGAACTACGCCCAGCCGGACCTGCCCGAGGGTGCGGCGCGCGGCGTGGTGCGGGGCGGCTACCGGTTCGCGGTGTACGGCGAGGGTGCGTCGCGGCTCACGCTGCTCGGTTCGGGCGCGATCCTCACCGAGGTGATCCAGGCCGCGCGGCTGCTGGCGTCGCAGGGCGTGGCCACGGAAGTGGTCAGCGTGACCAGCTGGAGCGAGCTGGCGCGCGACGGGCTGCACTGCGAGCAGCGCGCGCTGCGCGGCGAGGCGCACACCACTCCGTACCTGCACGAGCTCCTGGCCGGCGGCGCGGGCCCGATCGTCGCCGCCACCGACTACGTGCGCGCGGTCCCCGAGTCGATCCGCGCCTTCCTGCCCGCCGGCCGCCGCTACCTGACCCTGGGCACCGACGGCTTCGGGCGCAGCGACACGCGCGCGGCGCTGCGGGCCTTCTTCGGCGTCGACGCGGCGCACATCGCCCAGGCCGCGCGGCACCTGCTGGGTGCCTGAAGAGCGAAGATCGCGCGCGTGCTGCTGATGGCGGCGCCGCGCGCCGGACGCGATGCCGTTGCCATAATCGCCCGCATGGCAGCCAAATCCCGTTTCTGGGCCGACCTCAGCACGCGCGAGTTCGCGCAGCGGCAAGCCTCGGGCGAGGCGGCGCGGACGGTCGCCGTGCTGCCCGTGGCCGCGATCGAGCAGCACGGGCCGCACCTGCCCGTGAGCGTGGACCAGACGCTGGTGGACGGCGTCATCGCGGCCAGCCTGCCGCACCTGCCGGCCGACGCGCCGGTGCTGTTCCTGCCGACGCAGCAGGTGGGCAAGAGCAACGAGCACATCCGGTTTCCGGGCACGCTGACGCTGTCGGCCGAGACGCTGATCCGCGTCTGGGTGGAGCTGGGCGAATCGGTTGCGCGGGCGGGGGTGCGCAAGCTGGTGCTGTTCAATTCGCACGGCGGCCAGGTCAGCGTGATGGACATCGTGGCGCGCGAACTGCGCACCAAGTGCGACCTGCTCGTGTACGCCACCAACTGGTTCACGCTGCCGCTGGGCGAGGCGGTCGACGGCCAGTTCACGCCCGATGAACACCGCTTCGGCATCCACGCCGGCGACATCGAGACCTCGATGATGCTGGCCCTGCGGCCGCAGTTCGTCGACATGGACCAGGCCCGCGACTTCCGCTCCACTTCGCGCGAGCGGGCGGCGGGCTACCCGATCCTGGGCAACGGCACCAGCGCCAAGCTGGGCTGGCAGATGCAGGACTACAACCCGATGGGCGCGGCCGGCAACGCGACGCTGGCCACGGCCGGCAAGGGCCGCGCCGTGGTCGAGGCCGCGGGCCGGCAGCTGGCCGTGCTGCTGCAGGAAGTCGTGCGGCTGCCGCTGTCCACGCTGGCCGACTCGCCGCAGATTCCGCTCTGACGCCTGGGCGGCGTTCGCCCCGCGCACGCGCGGGCCGCTGCCTCGGCCGCGTCCGCGCCGCGTCGTTGGTGTCCTACGCGCGCCGGCGCGAGGCGGCCGCTGCCGCACCGGCGCCCGCGGCCTAGAGTGCTTGCAAGCCGGCGCCGCCGGCGCCATTCCCCAAGGAGCAAGCAATGGCAACCGTGGCAGACGTGATGACGCGCGACGTGCGCAGCATGGCCCCGCAGCAGACCCTGGCCGAGGCGGCCCGGCTGATGGACGAACTGAACGTCGGCGTGGTGCCGGTGTGCGACGGCGACCGGCTGGTGGGCGTGGTGACCGACCGCGACATCGTGGTGCGCGGCCTCGCCCGCGACCTCGATCCCAAGACCTGCCGGCTCGCCGACGTGATGAGCGGCCATGTGCGCACCGCGCGCCAGGACGACGACATCGACGAGGTGCTGGGCGAGATGGGCAGCGCGCAGATCCGGCGCATGCCGGTGGTCGATGCGCAGGACAAGCTGGTGGGCATCCTGTCGATCGGCGACATCGCGGCCAAGAGCCCGCAGGACGAGGAGGACGTCGGCGTGTCGCTGGGCGACATCTCCTCGCCCGCCGAGCCGGATCGCTCGGGCCCGGGGGCGACGCCGCGCGCCGCGTCGAAAGGCGCGGGCAAGCGCCAGGGCCAGGCCGGCTGACGGACCACCGCTCGGAGCCGACTGACCGCCAACGACAAGGCCGCCTCGCGGCGGCCCGTCTCGCATTGGCGGGCGGCGCTGCGCCGCGCCGCCGGTCCCGGCCTCACTGGGCCTTCTTGCGATTGGCGCTGCGCGCCTGGCCGCCCTTGCGGCCGGCCTCACGGGCCTCTTCGGAAGTGAATTCGTGCGCCGTGCCCTTCTCGTGGGCCGCCTTGCCGCCTTCGCTGGCGATCTGGCGCTGGCGCTCCGGGTCCATCGATGCGAAACCGCGGTTCGACTTGCCCTGGGTGCCTGGATTGTTCGATGCCATCTGAGTACTCCTTAAAAGCTTTGGGGAAGTTGCATGGCGGCCGATGCGCCAACCATGGGACGCATTCGACGTGCAAAGCAGAGAACGCCTCGTCAGGGCGCGGTGGTGAGCGCTGTAGGAAGGGGCCTTGCTGGGTTACATCCAGACAAGGCCTGTATCCGACGCTAGCGTTTTCGGAGCACCGAAGATTGGAGCCGGGCAAGCAGCGCGTGCGCTTCGGGAGCCGCCGCGCGGTCGCTGGAAGGGCTCGCCAGCAGGCTGTCGAGCAACCGGCCCACCTGCGTCGCGGAGGGCTGCACCGGGCCGAAGAAGCGCGCCTTGTCGCCTTGGGCGACCAGCAGCGTGGGAAAGGTCTCGATGTCCACGTCGCCCATCGCGTCGGCCTCGTCCTCCACGTCCACCCAGGCGAACGCGACCTGGGGGTGCGAGGCGGCCAGCGCGTCGAACACCGGCGTCCAATCGCGGCACACGCCGCACCAGGCGGCGCACAGGCAGATCACCTGCCAGGCGGGCGTGGACGGTTGGCTCGGCAGTTGGCTGCTGGAATCCATCGCCGCCAGTGTACGCAGCCCATCAGGCGTACGTGACCCACTCGCGCAGCGCCGGCGCCTCCAGGTGCGGCAGCGTGTTGAACGTCACCAGCGCGAACCGCTTGGGGTTGAAGGCGAACTCGCTGACCGACGTGTTGCGAAGGCGCAGGTTCAGCTCGATCGTGGCGGCCGGCGACGTCCCCAGCACCTGCCCGACGGCGGTGGAGATCGGCCCGCCGCTCGTGACCACCAGGACCGATTGCCCGTAGTGGTTGGCGCGCACGTGGTCGAGCGCGCTGGTGACGCCGTGCACGAACTCGAAGTAGGCGGGCATCCCTTGCGGCCGCGTGCTGCCGGCCATCCAGGCCGCCAGCCCCTCGCGCAGCAGCCGGAAGTGGCTTCGCACCAGCTCCGGGCTGTCGGGGCGTTCGAGCGGTTCCGGGTGGATGGCGCGGATCACCGCCTCGCTGTCGTATTCGTTCAGGCCGGCCCACGGCAGGTGCTCAGCGTGGTGGCGCATGCCCTGCAGGATGCCGGCCAGCGTCTGGCGATGGCGGTGCAGCGTGCCGGCGATCACGGCGTCGAAGTGCAGGCCCTGCTCGGCGAAGTGCTCGCCCAGGCGCAGGCTCTGGCGGTGGCCGAGCTCGCTGAGCTGGTCGTAGTCGTCGGCCCCGAGGGAGGCCTGCCCATGACGGACGAGGTACAGCGTTCCCATGCCCCGATTGTGGCGAGTGCGCGGGCGGGCGTCGGTCCCACGGGCGACTGGCCCGCGGTCTGAACGCGCGGGGGGCTCAGGCGCCGTTCGACTCGAGCCGCACCGGCCCGCGCGGCGTCAGCAACGTCGCGCACAGGCTGGCCGGCCCTTCGGCCACGCTCACGTCCAGCCCGAGCACCGCGAACGCGCGCCGCAACTCGCCCGCCGCCGGATGGCGGACCGCCACCGACTGCAGGTGGATGCCGCTGCCGGGCATGGCCGCGGCCGGATGCGCGTCGCCCCAGGCGATCAGCGTGGGCAGGCAGCCGTCGAACAGGCGGCGTCCGTCGTCGCGGACGGTGATCTGCCACTGGAGCAGGCCGCGTGGCGTCATGCGCGAGGCGGCGAGCACCTGGCCGCGGTCGATGCCCAGCGACCGCAGCGCTGCCACCGCGGCCTGCAGGTCGGGGACCTCGACCACCCAATGCACGAGGGCGGGGCCGTCCTGCCGCAGCCGCTCGCGCAGGTGGGGCTCGTCCAGGTCGAACCAGCGCCGCCGCCCCTGCGGCGCCTGCGCCACGGCCGGGTCGGCCGCGATGATCTCCAGGTAGGCGCGCGGGTGGTCCACCGTCGCGACGCGCAGCAGGCGGTTGTGCGTGCCCATCAGCGGGTGCTCGCCGCCGGCGCCCGGCTCGACGCCGAGCGCATGCCTGCACCACGCCGCGCCTTGCGCCAGCGAGTCCGCGGCGACGACGAGGTGGTCGATGCGGGCGGCGGGCGTCACAGCTGCACCGAACCGTCGATGCAGGTCGCCGAGGCGCCGCCGATCCAGATCTCGCCCGCGCCGTCGCGCTCGACGTGCACCCGGCCGGCGCGGCCGAGCGCGGTGCCCTGCGAGGCGATATAGCGCGCCGGCGCCAGGCCCGCGCCGATCAGCCACTGCGCCAGGGCGGCGTTCAGGCTGCCCGTGACCGGGTCTTCGGCCATGCCGTTGTTGCCGGGGAAGAACGCCCGCACCTCGAAGGCGCAGTCGTCACCGGCAGCGCGGCTGCCCACGACGCCGACCTTGCCGCGCGGCCCGACCACGCCCACGTCCAGGCCGGCCAGCACGGATGCATCCGGGCGCAGGGCGAGCACCTGCTGGGCATCGCGCAGCATCACGCCGCGCCAGTTGGGTCCGTTGTCGCACCAGGCATGGGCGACGATGTCGCCGCGCGGCACGCCCAGGCCGCGGGCGATGAGCGCCACGTCCTCCTCGGGCAGCGGGCCGCTCTTGCGCAATGGCGGCGCGGCGAACGCCAGGCGGCCCGACCCGGCGTCGCGCCGCAGCGTCACCAGGCCGACGCCGCACTCCTGCACGATGAGGTCGGCCTTCGGCCGCCCGCCGGCCTCCAGCCAGGCGTGGCAGCTGCCCAGGGTGGGGTGGCCAGCGAAGGGCAGTTCGCGCCCGGGGCAGAAGATGCGCAGCTTGTAGTCGGCCCGCGGATCCTCGGGCGGCAGCACGAACGTCGCCTCCGAGAGGTTCGTCCAGTTGGTGAACGCCTGCATCTGCCCGGTGGTCAGGCCGCGGCCGTCGAGCACGACCGCGACGGGATTGCCGAGGTAGGGCACGGCGGTGAAGACGTCGACTTGCTTGAAGGGGCGCTGGGACATGGGATGGAGTGTGGCGTCAGGTTAGAGGAAGGTCGAGCACCCCGCGTGCGGCGGGCAGCGCGAGCAGGCGGTCGTACCAGGCGTCGAGGTGCGGCCGCTCGCGCCGGGCAAGCGGCAGGCCGCGCCAGCGATGCATCTCGCAGGCGATCGGAATGTCGGCGACGGTGGGCGCGTCACCCGCCATCCACGCCCGGCCGTCCAGGTGGCGGTCGAGCAGGTCCCACAGCGGCTCGGTGGCGGCGACGGACTGGTCGATGCGCTCTTGCCGGCGCTCGGCCGGCGCGGTGCGCACCAGCTGGACGAACGCTTCGCGCCCGGCGCCGTTGAGCGTGGTCTGCTGCCAGTCCATCCAGCGCTCCGCGTCGAAGCGCCGGCGCAGGTCGGCCGGATACAGCCGGCCGTTGCCGTAGCGCGCGGCGAGGTAGCGCACGATGACGTTCGACTCCCACAGCATGAAGCCCTCATCGTCCAGCAGCGGCACCAGCGCGTTCGGGTTGTGCGCCAGGTACTCGGGCGTGCACACCACGCCGAAGGCGCCGCCGGCTTCCAGGCGCTCGAGCGGCAGCTCGAGCCACTGCGCCGTCAGCACCACCTTGCGCACGTTGATCGAGGACAGGCGGCCCCAGAGGCGGATCACGCGGCCCGGGCCTGCCGGATCGCCTGCGCCAGCGCCGCGATGCCGGTGTCGATCTGCTGGACAGTGGCCGTGACGAACGACAGGCGCAGCGTGCGCAGCGCCTCCGCGTCCGGCGACTCGCCGGCGAAGAACGCGGCGCCGGGCACGAAGGCCACGCCGCGGTCGACCGCCCGCGGCAGCAGCTCCAGCGCGTTCAGGCCGCGCGGCAGCCGCGCCCACAGGAACATGCCGCCGTCGGGACGGTTCCACTCCAGCCCCAGCCCGGCCATCTCGCGCTCCAGGGCGGCGAGCATGGCATCGCGCTGGGCACGGTACAGCGTGCGGATGCGCGGCACGTGGCGGGCCAGGAAGTCGCCCTGCAGCACCTGCGCGGCCATGCGCTGGTTGAAGCTGGGGCTGTGCAGGTCGGCCGCCTGCTTGGCCTGCAGCAGCTTCGGGTACAGCGCCGGCGGGGCGACCAGGAAGCCCAGCCGCAGCCCCGGCGCGAGCACCTTGGAGAACGAACCCAGGTAGATCGAGCCGAGCGGGTTGCGCGCGGTGAGCGGCGCCGGCGGCGGCTGGTCGAACCACAGGTCGCCGTAGGGGTTGTCCTCCACCAGCGGCAGCCCGAGCCGCGTGGCCGCCTCGACGAGCGCGGCGCGGCGGGCCTCGCTCATGGTGCGGCCGGTCGGGTTCTGGAAGTTCGGCAGCACGTACAGGAAGCGCGCGCCGTCCGCGGCCTGGCGTTCCAGGTCGTCGATGCGGACACCTTCGTCGTCGCCGGCCACGCCGACGACCTGCGGCTCCATCGGCGCGAACGCCTGCAGCGCGCCCAGGTAGGTGGGCGTCTCCACCAGCACGCGCGACCCGGGGTCCACGAGCACCTTGGCCACCAGGTCCAGGCCCTGCTGCGAGCCGGTCGTGATCAGCACCTGGGCGGGATCGACCGGCCAGGGCAGCGCGGCGGCGATGGACTCGCGCAGCGGCCCGAAGCCTTCGCTGGCGGCGTACTGCAGGGCGGCCGCGCCGTCGTGCTGCAGCACCTGCGCGCTCGCGGCGGCGAATTCGGCGACCGGGAAGGTGGTCGGCGAGGGCAGGCCGCCGGCGAAGCTGATGATGCCGGGCCGTTCGGTGACCTTGAGGATCTCCCGGATCACCGAGGGGTTCATGCGGGCGGCGCGTCGCGCGAGCACCCACGGCTGGGTGGGCAGGTCGTTCGGTTTCATTCGGGGTCCTCCAAGGGGCAGTGCGGGCGGGTGCGGGCCGGGCCTTCGGGGGCAGCCGGTTGCCGCGGTGCGAGGGTCACTGTAAGCTCCGGGGCCAGTACACGAGCAGTACAGTTGGCCGGATCAGATGGGCCTCTGTATTGGTCCTGTCGGCAATACACGCGGGAGTGCATCGATGTTGACCAAGGCCTCGTCGCAATCGCTGACCGAGCAGCTGTCGAGCCGCTTCGCGCAGCGCATCCGCGATCGCCTGCTGGCGCCCGGTGCCCGGCTGCCCTCGGTGCGGCAATGCGCGCAGCAGCAGGGCGTGAGCGCGTCGACGGTCGTCGCCGCCTACGACCAGCTGCTGGCGCAGGGACTGGTGGAGGCGCGCAAGAACCGCGGCTTCTTCGTGCGCGAGCCGGCCGCCCGGGCGTCGGACGCGTCGCCTCCGCCCGGCGCGGCGGAAGTGTGGGCCACGGGCACGGGCTTCACCACCGCGCGCGCGCACACCCCGATCGACGCCACGGCGTTGATCCGCGGCATGTTCCACAGGGTGAGTGCCAAGCCGCAGCCCGGCATGGGCGCCTTCCCGCCGGAGTGGCTGGAGTCCACCTTCATGCCGGCGGCGGTGCGCAAGGTCACGGGCACGCGGTCGCTGCACGAGTTCTCGCTGCAGTACGGCGAGCCCCTGGGCGACAGCAGCCTGCGGCGCGCCCTGTCGAAGAAGCTCGCCACGCTGAACGTGCACGCGGGGCCGGAGAACATCATCACCACCGTCGGCGCGACGCACGCGCTGGACATCGTCAGCCGCAGCTTGCTGCGCCCGGGCGACCCGGTGATGGTCGAGGAGCCCGGCTGGGCGGTGGAGTTCGCGCGCCTGACCGCCCTGGGCATGCGGCTGTTGCCGGTGCCGCGCCGCGCGGACGGCCCCGACCTGGAGGTCATGGCGCGCTACTGCGAGGCCCACCGGCCCAAGATGTACGTGAGCGTGAGCGTCTTCCACAACCCGACCGGCTATTGCCTGTCGCCGGGCAGCGCGCACCGCCTGCTGCAGCTGGCCAACCAGCACGACTTCCACATCGTCGAGGACGACACCTACAGCCACATCGCGCCCGAGCACGCGACGCGCCTGTGCGCCCTGGACGGCCTGCAGCGCACCATCCACGTCAGCGGATTCGCCAAGGTGCTGGCGCCCAACTGGCGCGTGGGCTTCCTCGCGGCCCACCCGTCGCTGATCGAGCGGCTGCTCGATACCAAGCTGCTGGCCACGCTGACGACGCCCGCGCTGCTGGAGCGCGCGCTGGCGCTGTGCATGGAGCAGGGGCAGCTGCGGCGGCATGCCGAGCGGCTGCGCACGCGGCTGGACGTGGCGCGCAGCCGCAGCGTGAAGCTCGCGCTGGCGGCCGGCTGCCGCTTCGCCGCCGAGCCCGCGGGCCTGTTCGGCTGGGTCGAGACCGGCGTGGACACCGATGCCCTGGCGCAGCGGATGCTGGACGAGGGCTACCTGCTCGCGCCGGGGGCGCTGTTCCACGCCGAGCGCAAGCCCAGCACGCTGATGCGCATCAACTTCGCGACCACGCAGGACGCGGCGTTCTGGAAGACCTATTCGGCGCTGGTGCGCAAGATGTAGCCCGCGGCTAGAGCATCGAGTCGGGCGCAATCGGCGCCAGCAGGTTCACCAGCGTGCGCAGCTTGAAGTCCGCCTCGGGCTCGCTGGTCGCGTCGGGGAAGCCGGCGCCGGGCGGCGCCCGCCAGACGAGCTGGTTGTCCGCCAGTTCGAGCCGGTAGGCGCCCCGTGCGAAGGTGCCCTCGACCAGCCGCGCGGCGGCCTGCGCCAGCGGACGGCTGCGGATCAGCAGCGCCACTTCGCTGTTCTTCTGCTGCGAGCGCAGGTCCAGGTTCATCGAGCCGATCACGGACAGGCTGCGGTCGACGATGACGGCCTTGGAGTGCAGGCTGGCGCGCGAGGTGCCGCTCTTGGATCCGCCGGCGCCGCTGCCCAGGCCCCCGCTGCCGCCGCTGCCGCGCTGCTTGGCGTCGTCGCCCAGGCCGGCGGTGGCCGGGTCGGCGCGCATCTCGTGCAGCTCGACGCCCATGGCGAGCAGGTCGCGGCGGTACCGGCGGTAGCCCGCGTGCGCGGCAGGCGCGTCGTTGGACGCCAGCGAATTGGTGAGCACCCGCACGGCGACGCCGCGTTGGCGCAGCTGCGCGAACACCTTCATCATCTCGGGGCCCGGCACGAAGTAGGGCGAGATGATCAGCAGCTCCTGCCGCGCCTGGCCCATCAGCTGCAGCAGGCCGTCCACCACCGTGTCGCCGGCACGCACCTCGTCCTCGTCGGGGGCGACCTTGCCGGGCTTGTCGGCCAGCAAGGTGGCCGGCGCCCAGGTCAGGGGCACCTGCCGCAGGTCCATCGGCGGCCGCTGCGCGCTGATCACCGCCGTCGGCGTCGCGTTGGGCAGCACCGTGCGCGCGGGCTGCGAGGCCACGGCCGAGGGCAGGCCCGGCAGGGCCGGCATGCGCGAGGCGTCGGACGTGGGCGTGCGGTTGCCCTCGTCCTTCTGCAGGCGATCCAGCTCCTTCTTGTCCAGCAGGGTCTGCACCGGATAGGCGAGCTCGTCGTTCCAGTAGCGGTCGAAGCTGGCGGACATCTGGCGCACGATGGCGCCCGCCGCCAGCACGTCCAGGTCCACGAACGCGCTCTTGTCGTCGCCACCGAAATACGCATCGCCCAGGTTGCGGCCGCCGGCGATGCCCCAGGCGTTGTCGGCGATGAACAGCTTGTTGTGCATCCGTTTCTGGATGCGGCCGCTCTCGTGCAGCGAGCCCAGCACCTTGCCGAACAGGGAGCCGCGCGAACCGGGCAGCGGGTTGAACAGGCGCATCTCCACCCCCCGTTCGAAGGCCAGCCGCAGCACCTGGGCGTCCTGGCCGACGGTGTTGAAGTCGTCCAGCAGGATGCGCACGCGCACGCCGCGGCGCGCGGCCCGGCGCAGCCCTTCGAGCAGGAGCTCGGTGCTGGCATCCGCATGGATGGCGTAGTACTGCAGGTCGAGCGTGCGCTGCGCACCCTCAATCAGTGCCAGGCGGCTGCTGAACGCCGCGTCGACGCTGTCCAGCAGGGTGAAGCCGGAATCGCTGCGGGCCTGGCCGCGGCGGGCGGCGGCCAGCTGGCCCAGGGCCGTCTGTTCCGGCGTGTCGAGCGCCCGCGATGGCGTGCGCTGCACATTGGGCGGCACGCTGGCGCAGCCGGCGGTCGCGGTGCACAACAGCAGGACGGCGAGCAGGCGAAACAGCCAGTCGCGCAGCTGCGCGACGGAGGCCGGGAGATGGGCTGGGATTGGCACGACCATGGCCGGTTCACTGTAGCCCCGGCCCGGCTGCGGCGGGGGCCCGGCAAGGTCAGCCGTGGCCGCCTGTTGGCGACAGCGCAGCCTTACAGGTTGCCGAGCGCTTCCCAGCGTTCGAGCGCGCCCATCAGCTCGTCCTCGATGGCGGCGCTGCGCGTGGCCAGTTGCGCCGCGCGGCCGGGGTCGGTCGCATAAAGCGCTCCGTCGGCCAGTTCCGCGCTCAACGCGGCCTGCTCCTGCTCCAGCGCCTCGATGCGCCCGGGCAGGGACTCGAGTTCACGCTGCTCCTTGTAGCTGAGCTTGCGCTTCGCGATCGCCGGGGCACTGGCGTCGAGCGCCGCGCCGCCTTCGGCCCGAACGGGCCTGGCCGGCGCCGCGGCGGACGGCTGCAACGCCGCCGACCGTTGCGACTGCAGCAGCCAATCCTGCACGCCCCCTTCGTATTCGCGCCAGCGCCCGTCGCCCTCGAAGGCGATGGTGCTGGTCACCACGTTGTCCAGGAAGGTGCGGTCGTGGCTGACCAGGAACACGGTGCCCTCGTAGTCCTGCAGCAGGTCTTCCAGCAATTCGAGCGTGTCGATGTCCAGGTCGTTGGTCGGCTCGTCGAGCACGAGCACGTTGGCGGGCCGCGCGAACAGGCGCGCGAGCAGCAGGCGGTTGCGCTCCCCGCCGGAGAGCGACCGCACGGGCGAGGCCGCCCGGGCCGGCGAGAACAGGAAGTCGCCGAGGTAGCTCTTGACATGCTTGCGCTGGCGGCCGATCTCGATCCATTCGCTGCCCGGGCTGATGAAGTCCTCGAGCGTGGCGTCGAGGTCCAGCGCATCACGCATCTGGTCGAAATACGCCACCTGGAGGCTGGCGCCCTGGCGCACCTTGCCGCTGTCGGGCGCGATCTCGCCGAGGATGAGCTTGAGCAGCGTGGTCTTGCCGGCGCCATTGGGGCCGATCAGGCCGACCTTGTCGCCGCGCAGGATGGTGGCGCTGAAATCGCGCACGATCGGCCGGCCCCCGAACGACTTGGACACGTCCTGCAGCTCGGCGACGATCTTGCCGCTGGGCGCGCCCGAAGCCACGTCCATGCGCACGCGCCCGAGCGCATCGCGCCGCTGCGCGCGCCGCTCGCGCAGGCGCTCCAGGCGCGAGATGCGACCCTGCGCGCGCGTGCGCCGGGCTTCCACGCCCTTGCGGATCCAGACCTCCTCCTGCGCGAGCAGCTTGTCGGCCTTGGCGTTGATCACCGCCTCCTGCGCCAGCTGCTCGTCCTTCAGGACCTGGTAACGCGTGAAATTGCCGGGGTACGAGCGCAGCTGGCCGCGATCGAGTTCGACGATGCGCGTGGCCACGCGGTCGAGGAAGGCGCGGTCGTGGGTGATGGTGACGACGCTGCCCTTGAAGTCGAGCAGCAGGCCCTCGAGCCACGCGATGGCTTCGAGGTCCAGGTGGTTGGTGGGCTCGTCCAGCAGCAACACGTCGGGCCGCGTCACCAGCGCCTGTGCGAGCGCGACCCGCTTGCGGGTGCCGCCCGACAGGGTGCCCACGCGCGCCTGCGGATCGAGGTGCAGGCGCTGCAGCGTCTCCTGCACGCGCTGCTCCCAGTTCCAGCCGTCCTCGGCCTCGATGCGTCCCTGCAGCGCGTCCAGGTCGCCCTCGCCGCGGGTGTAGGTCGCGATCAGCGCCAGCACGCCGGCGAGGCCGGCCTGGACGCTGTCGAACACGGTGGCCTGTTCATCCAGCGCCGGCTCCTGCGCGACGTAGGCCGTGCGCAGTCCCTGCTGGCGCTGCAGCGTGCCGTCGTCCACGCGTTCCAGGCCGGCCAGGATCTTCAGCAGCGAGGACTTGCCCGCGCCGTTGCGGCCGATCAGGCCGACGCGCTCGTTCGATTCGAGGGCGAACTCGGCATGGTCGAGCAGAGGGACATGGCCAAAGGCCAGTTGGGCATCGGAGAGGGTGAGGAGCGCCATGGAGCGCGCGATTATGGGCGCGCCGTCTGGGGTGGCGCCCCTATCGGGGCCGCGGGGCGGCCCGATATAGTGGTCCGGCACAACAAGGAGGCGGGCGTGCAGCTCACGGTGAATGGTCAGCAGGTGGAAGTCGATGCCGAGCCGCAGATGCCGCTGCTGTGGGTGTTGCGGGACCTGCTGCACCTCACGGGCACCAAGTACGCCTGCGGCGTCGCGGCCTGCGGCGCGTGCACGGTCCGCGTGGACGGCCAGCCGGTGCGCTCGTGCGTGACGCCGGTGTCGTCCGCGGTGGGCAAGCGCGTCGTGACCATCGAGGCGCTCGGCACGCCGGGCCGGCCGCACCCGCTGCAGGCGGCGTGGATCGCCGAGCAGGTGCCCCAGTGCGGCTACTGCCAGAGCGGCATGCTGATGGCGGCGGCCGCGCTGCTGGAGCGCAAGCCCAAGCCCACCGACGCCGACATCGATGCGGCCATGACCAACATCTGCCGCTGCGGCACCTACCAGCGCGTGCGGGCCGCGATCAAGCGGGCGGCGGGGATGGCCACGTGAGGCGGCGCACGCTGTTCTTGGCCGGCGCCGCGGGCGCCGGCGCGCTGCTCGTCGGCTGGCTTGCCCTGCCGCCACGCTCGCGCCTGGGGTCGCCGGGCCTGCTGGCCGCCGGGGAAGGCGAGGTCGCGCTGAACGGCTGGATCAAGATTGGCGCCGACGGGGCCGTGATCCTGGCCATGCCCCGCAGCGAAATGGGACAGGGTGTCTACACGGCGCTGCCCATGCTGGCCGCCGAGGAACTCGACGTGCCGCTGGCGGGCGTGCGCATCGAGCGCGCCGGCAGCGACGCCATCTACGGCAACGTGGCGACGCTGCTGGCCGGCCTGCCGTTCCACCCGCTCGACGACGAGCGCGAGGACGGCTTCGGTCGCGTGCGGGCTGCCCGCTGGGTCGTCGGCAAGGTCGCGCGCGAGCTGGGCATCAATGCCACCGGGGGCTCCACCAGCGTCGTGGACGCGTGGGAGGTCGTGCGCATGGCGGCGGCCACCGCGCGCGCGTCGCTGCTCGGGGCGGCCGCGCTGCAATGGAAGCTGCCGGTCGACGAGCTGGCGGTCCGGGACGGTGTCGTGACGCACGCCTCCGGCCGGTCGGCGCGCTACGGCGAACTGGCGCGGTACGCCGCCGCGACGCCGCCGGGCACGGTGCGGCTCAAGCCCGGCACGCAGTGGAAGCTGATCGGCCGGCCCGCGCCGCGCCTCGATGTGCCGGCCAAGGTCGACGGCTCGGCGCAGTTCGGCACCGACGTGCGTCCGGACGGGCTGAAGTTCGCGGCGGTGCGTCTGTGCCCGATGCTCGGCGGCTCGCCGGGGCGGATCGACGCGTCGGCGGCGCTGAAGCTGCCCGGCGCCGAGCGGCTGGTGCTGCTGCCGTCCTATGCCGGTTCGACGGCGGGGTTCGCCGTCATCGGCAGGACGTCCTGGCACGCGATGCGGGCGGCCTCGGCCGTGGACGTGGACTGGCAGCAGCGGCCCGCCGGGCCGCTGGACTCGCAGGCGGTCGAGCGGCAGCTGGAGGCGGCGGTTCGGAGCGGCAGCGGTTTCGCCTTCCATTCCCGCGGGGATGTCGACGCCGCCGAGCGGCATGCGGCTCGGCTGGTCGAGTCCTGGTACCGCGCGCCCTTCCTCGCGCACGCCACGATGGAGCCGATGAACTGCACGGCGCGCGTGGCGGGCGGCAAGGTCGAGGTGTGGGCGCCGACGCAGGTGCCCGTGATGGCGCGGGACGTCGCCGCCCGGGTGGCCGGGGTGCGGCCCGACGACGTCCAGGTGCACGTGCCGTTCCTGGGCGGTGGGTTCGGCCGGCGGCTGGAGGTCGATTACGTCGCGGTGGCGGTGCGCGTGGCGATGGATGCGGGCGGGGCGCCGGTGCAGGTGCTGTGGCCGCGCGACGAGGACACCACGCACGACTTCTACCGACCCATGCACGTGGCCCAGCTGCGCGCGGCCATCGACGGGGCCGGCAACGTGCAGAGCCTTCGCATCAAGTCAGCCGGCGATGCGATCACCCCGCGCTGGTTCGAGCGCGCCATGCCCTCGCTCGCCGGCCGCGTCGACCTGCCCGACAAGACCACGGCCGAGGGCCTGTTCGATCTTCCCTACGGCTTCGAGCACCAGCGGATGGAGCATGTGGCGACGCACACCGGGGTGCCCGTCGGCTTCTGGCGTTCGGTCGGGCATTCGCACAACGCCTTCATGGCGGAGTCGTTCATCGACGAACTGGCCGCGCAGTCGCGACAGGATCCGGTCGAATTCCGCCGGCGGCTGCTCAAGCACGCTCCCCGCTACCAGGCGGTGCTGGACCTTGCTGCGCGGCAGTCGGGATGGGGTTCGACGCTTCCCGCGGGCCGCGCGCGCGGCGTGGCGCTGCACGAGTCGTTCGGTACCGTCGTGGCACAGGTGGCGGAGGTGTCGCTCGATGCGGGCGGGATCCGTGTCCATCGGGTCGTCTGCGCGGTGGACTGCGGCACGGTGGTGAACCCCGGCATCGTGGCCCAGCAGATGGAGGGGGCCGTCGTCTTCGCGCTCACCGCGGCGCTGCACGGCAACATCGACATCCAGGAAGGCCGCGTGCGGCAGCGGAACTTTCCCGATTACCGGATGCTCACAGCTGCGCGCACGCCGAAGGTGGAAACCCACCTGGTGTCGAGCCAGCGACCGCCTGCCGGTATCGGTGAGCCGGGCGTCCCGCCCCTGGCGCCCGCGGTGGCGAATGCGCTGTTCGCGCTCACCGGGCGGCGGCTGCGCAGCTTGCCGCTGATAGTGGACGCGTCGTAAGAGTGTGCATCGCGCCTTGGGGCTTCAGCCAAAGCGTGCTATAGTCGCGGGCTCAGCTGATGACGGCGAAGCGAACAGCCAGCCGACCGACGCAGAGATAGGGCGAAGAAGAAAAAAGCAACCTTGATTGACCGGGACGAAAAAACCGGTATAGAATTCGAGGCTCTGCTGAACGCAGCAACGTAGCGCAAGCAACGACGCAGCGAATCAGCAAAAACCCTAGAGTTTGACAGGACTTCAAAAAACCTGTTATGATCGCAGGCTTCGCTGATCGCAGCGACAGCAGCAAGACAAAGCGGAAACGTGGTGGATTGCAAGCGGGTTCGTTAACAACATACAGCCGATAAGCGTGGGCGTTTGATGGCGACTGCCAAGTTCTTCGGAACTGGGTCCGCAAGGACCTACAAACGCTCATAGATAGACAAGACGCTTCGCGAAAGTGAAGCACCTTGTCGATTCCAAATGAGTGGCCTCGAAAGAGGCAAACAAATCAAGATCGAACTGTAGAGTTTGATCCTGGCTCAGATTGAACGCTGGCGGAATGCTTTACACATGCAAGTCGAACGGCAGCACGGGGGCAACCCTGGTGGCGAGTGGCGAACGGGTGAGTAATACATCGGAACGTGCCCAGTCGTGGGGGATAACTACGCGAAAGCGTAGCTAATACCGCATACGAACTGAGGTTGAAAGCGGGGGACCGTAAGGCCTCGCGCGATTGGAGCGGCCGATGGCAGATTAGGTAGTTGGTGGGGTAAAGGCTCACCAAGCCGACGATCTGTAGCTGGTCTGAGAGGACGACCAGCCACACTGGGACTGAGACACGGCCCAGACTCCTACGGGAGGCAGCAGTGGGGAATTTTGGACAATGGGCGCAAGCCTGATCCAGCCATTCCGCGTGCAGGATGAAGGCCCTCGGGTTGTAAACTGCTTTTGTACGGAACGAAAAGGCTCTTTCTAATACAGAGGGCTCATGACGGTACCGTAAGAATAAGCACCGGCTAACTACGTGCCAGCAGCCGCGGTAATACGTAGGGTGCAAGCGTTAATCGGAATTACTGGGCGTAAAGCGTGCGCAGGCGGTGATGTAAGACAGATGTGAAATCCCCGGGCTCAACCTGGGAACTGCATTTGTGACTGCATCGCTGGAGTGCGGCAGAGGGGGATGGAATTCCGCGTGTAGCAGTGAAATGCGTAGATATGCGGAGGAACACCGATGGCGAAGGCAATCCCCTGGGCCTGCACTGACGCTCATGCACGAAAGCGTGGGGAGCAAACAGGATTAGATACCCTGGTAGTCCACGCCCTAAACGATGTCAACTGGTTGTTGGGTCTTCACTGACTCAGTAACGAAGCTAACGCGTGAAGTTGACCGCCTGGGGAGTACGGCCGCAAGGTTGAAACTCAAAGGAATTGACGGGGACCCGCACAAGCGGTGGATGATGTGGTTTAATTCGATGCAACGCGAAAAACCTTACCCACCTTTGACATGTACGGAATTCCGCAGAGATGTGGAAGTGCTCGAAAGAGAGCCGTAACACAGGTGCTGCATGGCTGTCGTCAGCTCGTGTCGTGAGATGTTGGGTTAAGTCCCGCAACGAGCGCAACCCTTGTCATTAGTTGCTACGAAAGGGCACTCTAATGAGACTGCCGGTGACAAACCGGAGGAAGGTGGGGATGACGTCAAGTCCTCATGGCCCTTATAGGTGGGGCTACACACGTCATACAATGGCCGGTACAAAGGGCAGCCAACCCGCGAGGGGGAGCCAATCCCATAAAACCGGTCGTAGTCCGGATCGCAGTCTGCAACTCGACTGCGTGAAGTCGGAATCGCTAGTAATCGTGGATCAGAATGTCACGGTGAATACGTTCCCGGGTCTTGTACACACCGCCCGTCACACCATGGGAGCGGGTTCTGCCAGAAGTAGTTAGCCTAACCGCAAGGAGGGCGATTACCACGGCAGGGTTCGTGACTGGGGTGAAGTCGTAACAAGGTAGCCGTATCGGAAGGTGCGGCTGGATCACCTCCTTTCTGGAAAACAGCGGTCAAAATTGAACGCCCACACTTATCGGTTGTTGGAAGGTTGTCGCCAACGGCCAGGCTGGAAACAGCTTGAGTTGCTAGCGACCGGCTTGGGTCTGTAGCTCAGTTGGTTAGAGCACCGTCTTGATAAGGCGGGGGTCGTTGGTTCGAGACCAACCAGACCCACCATCCCTCCTGCACACCTTGGGGGATTAGCTCAGCTGGGAGAGCACCTGCTTTGCAAGCAGGGGGTCGTCGGTTCGATCCCGTCATCCTCCACCAAACAACAAGATGCGCAACACCAAAGCGGCTTCGCAAGAGGCTGTTTTGTTGTTGTCTCCAGGATTGCCTGGAAGCAATCGGCTGTTCTTTAACAATTCATAGAGTCGAATCAGCGTTGCTCGCGGAAACCGCTTCATGGCGGACCGTGCCGCGAGCGACAATTTTGATTGCGTCAAATGAACTTCACTTCGAAGCAATTCGAATGAAGACGGCATAACGCGCCAGGTGAAAGACCTGGCAATTCCTTGATGGACTGCGAAGCCTCGTGAGAGGGGTCAAAGTTATAGGGTCAAGTGAATAAGAGCATGTGGTGGATGCCTTGGCGATTACAGGCGACGAAGGACGTGATAGCCTGCGATAAGCTTCGGGGAGCTGGCAAATAAGCTTTGATCCGGAGATTTCCGAATGGGGAAACCCACCCTTAGGGGTATCGCATGATGAATACATAGTCATGCGAGGCGAACCGGGTGAACTGAAACATCTCAGTAGCTCGAGGAAAAGACATCAACCGAGATTCCGAAAGTAGTGGCGAGCGAAATCGGAAGAGCCTGCTAGTGATAGCACGACTGTTAACGGAACGGCATGGAAAGGCCGGCCATAGCGGGTGATAGCCCCGTACGTGAAAACAGACGTGTGGTACTGAGCTAGCGACAAGTAGGGCGGGACACGAGAAATCCTGTCTGAAGATGGGGGGACCATCCTCCAAGGCTAAATACTCGTAATCGACCGATAGTGAACTAGTACCGTGAGGGAAAGGCGAAAAGAACCCCGGGAGGGGAGTGAAATAGATCCTGAAACCGCATGCTTACAAAAAGTCGGAGCCCGCAAGGGTGACGGCGTACCTTTTGTATAATGGGTCAGCGACTTACATTCAGTGGCAAGCTTAACCGAATAGGGAAGGCGCAGGGAAACCGAGTCCGAACAGGGCGTTCAGTCGCTGGGTGTAGACCCGAAACCAAGTGATCTATCCATGGCCAGGATGAAGGTGCCGTAACAGGTACTGGAGGTCCGAACCGACTAGTGTTGCAAAACTAGCGGATGAGCTGTGGATAGGGGTGAAAGGCTAAACAAACTTGGAAATAGCTGGTTCTCTCCGAAAACTATTTAGGTAGTGCCTCAAGTATTACCTTCGGGGGTAGAGCACTGTTTAGGCTAGGGGGTCATGGCGACTTACCAAACCTATGCAAACTCCGAATACCGAAGAGTACAGCTTGGGAGACAGAGCACCGGGTGCTAACGTCCGGACTCAAGAGGGAAACAACCCAGACCGCCAGCTAAGGTCCCTAAAATTGGCTAAGTGGGAAACGAAGTGGGAAGGCTAAAACAGTCAGGATGTTGGCTTAGAAGCAGCCATCATTTAAAGAAAGCGTAATAGCTCACTGATCGAGTCGTCCTGCGCGGAAGATGTAACGGGGCTAAGCCAGTTACCGAAGCTGCGGATTTGCACGCAAGTGCAAGTGGTAGGAGAGCGTTCTGTAAGCCTGTGAAGGTGTCTCGAGAGGGATGCTGGAGGTATCAGAAGTGCGAATGCTGACATGAGTAGCGTTAAAGCGGGTGAAAAGCCCGCTCGCCGTAAGCGCAAGGTTTTCTACGCAACGTTCATCGGCGTAGAGTGAGTCGGCCCCTAAGGCGAGGCAGAGATGCGTAGCTGATGGGAAACAGGTCAATATTCCTGTACCGATGTGTAGTGCGATGTGGGGACGGAGAAGGTTAACTCATCCGGGTGTTGGATGTCCCGGTTCAAGCCTGTAGTCGTGCCTGGTAGGTAAATCCGCCGGGCTTAGATGAGAGGTGACAACGAGGCGGCTTGCCGCCGAAGTGAGTGATACCCTGCTTCCAGGAAAAGCCACTAAGCTTCAGCTACACACGACCGTACCGCAAACCGACACTGGTGCGCGAGATGAGTATTCTAAGGCGCTTGAGAGAACTCGGGAGAAGGAACTCGGCAAATTGACACCGTAACTTCGGAAGAAGGTGTGCCTTTAGTAGGTGAAGTCCCTCGCGGATGGAGCCCAATGAGGTTGCAAAAAATCGGTGGCTGCGACTGTTTAATAAAAACACAGCACTCTGCAAACACGAAAGTGGACGTATAGGGTGTGACGCCTGCCCGGTGCTGGAAGATTAAGTGATGGGGTGCAAGCTCTTGATCGAAGTCCCAGTAAACGGCGGCCGTAACTATAACGGTCCTAAGGTAGCGAAATTCCTTGTCGGGTAAGTTCCGACCTGCACGAATGGCGTAACGATGGCCACACTGTCTCCTCCCGAGACTCAGCGAAGTTGAAATGTTTGTGATGATGCAATCTCCCCGCGGAAAGACGGAAAGACCCCATGAACCTTTACTGTAGCTTTGTATTGGACTTTGAACAGATCTGTGTAGGATAGGTGGGAGGCTTTGAAGTGCGGTCGCTAGATCGCATGGAGCCAACGTTGAAATACCACCCTGGTGTGTTTGAGGTTCTAACCTAGGCCCGTGATCCGGGTCGGGGACAGTGCATGGTAGGCAGTTTGACTGGGGCGGTCTCCTCCCAAAGCGTAACGGAGGAGTTCGAAGGTACGCTAGTTACGGTCGGACATCGTGACGATAGTGCAATGGCATAAGCGTGCTTAACTGCGAGACTGACAAGTCGAGCAGATGCGAAAGCAGGACATAGTGATCCGGTGGTTCTGTATGGAAGGGCCATCGCTCAACGGATAAAAGGTACTCTGGGGATAACAGGCTGATACCGCCCAAGAGTTCATATCGACGGCGGTGTTTGGCACCTCGATGTCGGCTCATCTCATCCTGGGGCTGTAGCCGGTCCCAAGGGTATGGCTGTTCGCCATTTAAAGAGGTACGTGAGCTGGGTTTAAAACGTCGTGAGACAGTTTGGTCCCTATCTTCCGTGGGCGCTGCAGATTTGAAGAAGCCTGCTCCTAGTACGAGAGGACCGGAGTGGACGCACCTCTGGTGTATCGGTTGTCACGCCAGTGGCATTGCCGAGTAGCTATGTGCGGAAGAGATAACCGCTGAAAGCATCTAAGCGGGAAACTCGTTCTAAGATGAGATCTGCCGGGGCCTCGAGCCCCCTGAAGAGTCGTTCAAGACCAGGACGTTGATAGGTCGGGTGTGGAAGCGCAGCAATGCGTTAAGCTAACCGATACTAATTGCTCGTGCGGCTTGACCCTATAACCTTGATCGTTCGATCACGGTTGTTATGCCAAGTGACGCAATCCAAATAAGCTGATTTGCTCTATGAATTGGTTGTCTTGACCCAGTCAAGATGACGACAAGTTATGCCTGATGACCATAGCGAGGTGGTCCCACTCCTTCCCATCCCGAACAGGACAGTGAAACGCCTCTGCGCCGATGATAGTGCGGATTCCCGTGTGAAAGTAGGACATCGTCAGGCTCTTACGCCGAGCAAAGCCCCGCCACAGTTCACCCTGTGACGGGGCTTTCGCCATTGGGGCGCGCGAATTTCAATTCGGCGAAACTTTGGCGGCGTGCGTCGTAACTCACTTATCTGCTTGGACTTCGACTTTCGCGCGACGTCATGCGTGCCACGCCATGCGACGCCAGACGCGTGACGCACGCGACTCGGTCATCACGCGCGCACAGGCTGGCCGCGCGCGAATCGCGGCGGTCGCAAAGCCCTCGAATAGGTGCGAATCAGCGAATGGCGCGACTCAACGCGCCTGGGGCCGGGTGGCTCTACTTGCCCGCCCGCAGCTCGCGTCGCAGGATCTTGCCCACGTTGGACTTGGGCAGGTCCTCGCGGAATTCGATGTACTTGGGCAGCTTGTAGCCGGTCAGGTTCTGGCGGCAGAACTTGGCCACGTCTTCCTCGGTGAGGATCGGGTCGTTCTTGACGACGTAGATCTTGATCGCCTCGCCCTGCTTGTCGTCAGCCACGCCGACCGCGGCGCACTCGACGACGCCGGGACACAGCGAAATCACGTTCTCGAGCTCGTTGGGGAACACGTTGAAGCCGCTCACCAGGATCATGTCCTTCTTGCGGTCGATGATTCTGGTGTAGCCGCGCTCATCCATGACGCCGATGTCACCGGTGCGCATGTAGCCGTCGGGCGTGAAGGCGTTGGCCGTCTCATCCGCCTGGTTGTAATAGCCGGTCATCACGTTCGGGCCCTTGATGCAGATCTCGCCGGCGTCGCCCAGCGGCAGGCTGCGACCCGCGTCGTCCTTGATGGCAACCTCGATGGAGGGCAGCGGCAACCCGATCGTGCCGGAGAACTCCCGCGTCATCACCGGGTTGTTGGTGCCGATCGCGCAGGTCTCGCTCATGCCCCAGCCCTCGACCATGGCGCAGCCCGTCGCCTTCTGCCACTGCCGTGCCGTGCCTTCCGAGGCGGCCATGCCGCCCGCCTGCGAGACGCACAGCTGAGAGAAGTCGACGCTGCGGAATTGCGGATGCTGCAGCAGGGCGTTGAACAGCGTGTTCACGGCCGGCAGGATGTGGAACGGGCGGCGCTTGAGCACCTCGATGAACTTGCCGATGTCGCGCGGATTCGGGATCAGCGTCAGGTGCGCGCCCCAGCGGATGCCGAGCAGGCACAGCGTGAGCGCGAAGATGTGGTACAGCGGCAGCGCGGCGATCAGGTTGCACTTGCCGACGTCGCCGACCTTGCCCAGCGCCGGCGTGAACCACGCCTCGGCTTGCAGGATGGCCGCCACGATGTTCCGGTGCGTGAGGACCGCCCCCTTCGACAGCCCGGTCGTTCCGCCCGTGTATTGCAGGAAGGCGATGGAGTCGAGGGTCTGCGGCGTCGGCTTGAGCTGCAGGCGAAAACCCTGCTTCAGCGCCTTCGCGAACGGCACGACTTGGCGCCCACCGGCCAGCGGAAGCCGATAGGCCGGAACCATCTTGGCCAGGTGGCGGACCGCGAACGTGATCCAGAGTCCGTACCACGAGCCCAGCAGGTCGCCCATCGAGGCCACCACCACGTGCTTGACCTGCGTGTGGTCGATCACCTCCTCGAGCGTGTGGGCGAAGTTTTCGAGGATGACGATCGCGCTGGCGCCGGAATCCTTCAGCTGGTGTTCGAGCTCCCGGGCGGTGTACAGCGGATTGACGTTCACGCACGTGTACCCGGCGCGCAGGATCGCCGCCATGGTGACGGGAAACTGGGGAATGTTGGGCAGCATGAGCGCGACGCGCGCTCCGGGCTCCAGTCCCTGGGCCTGCAGCCAGGCGCCCAGCGCGGCCGACCGCTCGTCGAGCTCGCGGTACGACATCCAGGATTCCATGCAGACCGAGAAGGGCCGCGACGCATGGCGGCGGAACGATTCCTCGAGCAGCTGCGTCAGCGAGGTGTACTGACCCGGATCGATGCTGTGCGGAACGCCTTCGGGGTAGCTGCGCAGCCAGTGCTTGTCCATCCGTGATCTCCTTGGCGCGATTGTCGGCAGCGCGCAGGCGAAAGCACTACGGGGCTTGTCCTAGGATGCGGGCGAGTTCGGTCTCACAGGCGACAAGGTCGGCCTCGAACAGCAGCTCCAGCAGGTGGGTTTCGCGCTGGTTCACGGTGTTCAGGAAGGTTTCGGCGGCGCCGTGCTCGCGTGCCATGCCGGCGAAGGTGTCGAAGCCGGACTCCAGAAACCGCTGCAGGTCGCGCAGGCCCGCGGCGCTGGCCGGGCCCCGCATCATGCGCAACATGGTGCGAAGCCCCGGCGTGCGGGTGAGGAACGCCAGTTCCTGCCCGAGCGCCAACACGCCGTGCAATTGCCGGCGCCGGTCTGCCTCGCGGCCCACGCGCCGCCACGCGCCGGCGTAACGGGCCGCTTCGCTTCGCGCCCCCGCATCGGCCTGCCAGGCTCGCGCCACCTGCAGATCCAGATCCTCCGTCAGGGCATGCAGCTGCGCGAGGCTGGCCGCCGTCTGCGTCACCTGGGCGGGGAACAGCTTCTCGATGGCGCCGGCGATGCGCGCGAACTGCTCGTCGCGCCGCGCGAAGTCGCGCTCGCCGTACAGCTCCTCGAGGAAGAAGCGCGCGGCCGCCGCATGTGTCCCGCCGCGCAGCAGGTCCGCATACGTGCCCGAAAAGCGCCGCGACTGCAGCCGCTTGACCTCGCCGAGCGCCTGCGCGAGCCCGGCCTGCGTCACGGCCTGCCGCCGAAACAGGGAGACCGCCTCGACGGCCTCGCGGATGGTGCGGGCGGATTCCATGCAGATCCGCAGTCTAACTAGGCGACCCGCTCTACCTGCTGGTTGTGGCGCGCGGCATAGTGCTCCGATGCGCAGGCGCGGTTGGCTCAAACTCGGACTCGGCGCGGCCGCCATCCTGGCGGTGGGCGGAGGCACCGTCGCGCTGCTGGAGCCGGGATGGCGCGGCGGCCAGCTCACCCGTGCGGGACGCATGGTGTTCGCCGCGATGGCGCGAGGCTTTCTCGACGGCGTCCTGCCCGGCGGCGAGAACCAACGCACCGCCGCCATCGAGGCGTATCTGCCCCGGGTCGAGGCACTGGTGGGCGCACTGGCACCGCATGCGCAGCAGGAGCTGTCACAACTGCTGGCCTTGCTCGCCACCGGCGCGGGCCGGCGCGTCCTTGCCGGCCTCGACACGCCTTGGCCGCAGGCCAGCTCGACACGGATCCAGGCGGCGCTGCAGGAGATGCGCACATCGTCGCTCGTGCTGCGTCGCCAGGCCTACCAGGCCCTGCACGACATCACGGGCGCCGCCTACTTCTCCGATCGTTCCACCTGGAGCGTGCTGGGCTATCCGGGCCCGGTGGACGTTTGACATGAGCAGGCAACCCGATCCGTTCCGCGAAGGCATCGCCCGCGGCTGGCGCGTCCTCGGTGGCGCGCATGGCCAGCCCGCCGCGCGGCTGGTGTGCGACGTCGCCATCGTGGGAACCGGCGCGGGGGCGGGCGTGACGGCCGAACTGCTGTCGCGTGCCGGCCTGCAGGTGCTGATGATCGAGGAGGGCCCGCTGCGCACCAGCAGCGACTTCCGTCAGCAGGAAGCCGAGGCCTACCCGGCCCTGTACCAGGAAAGCGCGGCGCGCAAGACGCGCGACAAGGCCATCAACATCCTGCAGGGCCGCTGCGTCGGCGGCTCCACCACGGTCAACTGGACCAGCTCGTTCCGGACGCCGGCGGGCACGCTCGACCACTGGCGGCAGCAGTTCGGGCTCTCCGGGTTCGCGAACGACGACCTCGCGCCGTACTTCGCGCAGGCGGAGCGGCGCCTGTCCATCGGCCCCTGGCTGCTGCCGCCGAACCAGAACAACGACCTGCTGCGCCGCGGGGCCGCGCAACTGGGCATTCCCGCCGCGTCCATCGCCCGCAACGTGAAGGGCTGCTGGAACCTCGGCTCGTGCGGCATGGGCTGCCCGACCAACGCCAAGCAGTCCATGCTGGTGACCACCATCCCGGCCGCGCTCGAGCGCGGTGCCACGCTGCTGGTGGAAACACGCGCCGAGCGGTTCGAACTGGCCAATGGCAAGGTACGGTCCCTGCAGTGCGTGCCGGTCGGCGGTGGCGCGCCGGTTCGCGTCGAAGCCAGGCACTACGTCCTTGCCGGTGGCGCCATCAATTCACCGGCCCTGTTGCTGCGCTCGCAGGCTCCGGACCCCCATGGCCGGCTGGGTCGCCGCACATTCCTGCACCCGGTCGTGATCTCCGCCGCCGTCATGCCGCAGCCCGTGGAAGGTTGGCAAGGCGCCCCACAGACCATCTACAGCGACCACTTCCTCGAGACCCAGCCGATCGACGGCCCCATCGGCTACAAGCTGGAGGCGCCGCCGCTGCACCCGGTGATCTTCGCCTCGACCGTGACCGGCTTCGGCCAGGCGCAGGCCGAGGCGCTGCGCAACTTCCCGCACACCCACGTGCTGCTGGCGTTGATGCGCGACGGCTTCCATCCGCAGTCTCCCGGCGGCACCGTCCACCTGCGCGCGGACGGTTCACCCGAACTCGACTACCCGCTCACGGCGTTCGTCATGGACGGGGCGCGCCGCGCGCTCCTGAGCATGGCCGAGATCCAGTTCGCGTCCGGCGCGCGCGAGGTGATGCCGATCCACGAACTCGCGCACCCTTACCGCTCCTGGGCCGAGGCGCGGCAAGCGCTGCCATCGCTGCCGATGGAGCCGCTGCTCACCAAGGTGGTCAGCGCGCACGTGATGGGCGGCTGCGGCTTCGCGGGCACCGAGTCGCTGGGCGTCGCCCGGCCCGACGGCCTGCACTGGCAGATCGAGAACCTGTCGATCCACGACGGCTCCCTGTTCCCCACGAGCATCGGCGCGAACCCGCAACTGTCGGTCTACGGCATCGTGAACCGGCTCGCCCAGGGGCTGGCCCGGCGCCTCACGGGGCGGGACGTCATACTCGCCTGATGCCCCCATCGTCCAGCCTGGCGCGCCTGCTGCAGGGCGTGGTCTTCGGCGTGCTCGCTGCGGCCACCATGTGGCTGGCGGCGTGGTGGCCCACGCATCCCCGCCTGGCGCTCGGGGGCGCGGTCGCCATCCTGTGCGTGCACGCGATCGTGCTGGCCATCGAGTTCCTGCTGCTGCGGCCGGCCAGCCGAGGCGATCCGGCACCGCGCGCGGCGGCGTCGCAGCTGCTGTCCGCGTGGTGGCGAGAGACGCTCCAGGGCTTTCGCGTCTTCGCGTGGCGGCAACCCTTCGCCTGGCGCGCGGTCCCCGATGACCTGGCCGGCCGGCCGGCGCTGCGCGGCCTGGTCTTCGTGCATGGGTTCGTCTGCAACCGGGGCTTCTGGAATCCCTGGATGCGCGAGGCTGCCGCACGCGGGCACCCCTGCCTGGCGGTCAACCTGGAGCCGGTGTTCGGCTCGATCGACGACTACGCGGACATCATCGACGCGGCCGTGCAGCGCATGTGGCAGGCAACCGGGCGGGCGCCGGTGCTGGTGTGCCACAGCATGGGGGGGCTCGCCGCGCGCGCCTGGCTGCGCCGGCGCGCGGGTCCCGGGCGCGTCGCGCACATCGTCACCATCGGCTCGCCGCACCGCGGCACGTGGCTGGCGCGCTTCAGCCACCTGGCCAACGGGCGCCAGATGCGCATCGGCGGCGAGTGGCTGCGCGAGCTTGAGGACGCGCCGCCCCCGCCCGCCGGCCTGTTCACCTGCTGGTACTCCAACTGCGACAACATCGTGTTCCCGCCGACGACGGCAACCCTGCCGTGGGCCGACAACCGGTTCGTGCCGGGCGCGGCGCACGTCGACCTGGCCTTCCAGCCGGCCGTTCGCGAGCAGACCTTCGCGCTCTTGCGCGGCTTGTGAGCGCGCTTCCTGTGAAAGGCATCACAGCCGCAGCCGTAGATATTCACTTTCCTCCCGCGCACTGCTCTTCCTAATCTGTCCGTCCACCAAAACGGGAGGGATTCATGGAAGACAGGACGAGGATGGGCGGCCAGCCGGCGCTGCCCGTGTCGGAGTTGCGCTGGGGCCAGACAGCCGGCGTCGACCTGGTGCTGGACGAGCTGGCCTATGGCGTCGCCATCGCCACGGCGGACGGCGAGTTGCTCCACGCCAACCAGGTGGCGCGGCACGAGCTGGGGGCGCACCGCGCCCTGTGGCTCCAGCAGGGCCGGCTGCAGGCGCACACCAGCGCGGACGGACGCACGCTCGCCGACGCCCTGCTGCGGGCCACGGCCGGCAAGCGCAGCCTGGTCACGCTGTCGGCGCCGCAGGGCGCGCCGCTCACCCTGGCCCTGGTCCCGGTCGGCCGCGGCGGCGGCGGCGGCGCGCAGTCGGTGCACGCGGGCCTGCTGTTCGCCCGGGCCAGCGTCTGCGAGTCGCTGATGCTGTGCTTCTTTGCCCGCAGCCACTCGCTGACCTCGGCCGAGGAGAACGTGCTGGCCATCCTGTGCCAGGGCCATTCGGCGCCGCAGGCGGCGCGCCAGCTGAAGGTGGCCGTCTCCACGGTCCGCAGCCACGTCCGCAGCCTGTGCTCCAAGACGCGCTCCAGCGGCGTGCGCGAGTTGGTCAGCCGGGTGGCCATGCTGCCACCCATCGCCCCGGCGGTCCTGGGCGAGAGCGTGCACTGACCGTGGCGACGGTCCTTCCAGCCGATTGCATGGTGCGTGCGGGATTGCTAGAGTGGCCCGCAGGGGGGAGAGCCACCATGAGATCGTCCAATGCGGCGGTGCATGACCGCCTGTTCGACGCGTTGTCCCCGCCCGTCCGGGCGCTCGCCGTGCGCGGTACGCTGCGCAGCTACGGCAAGAACACCGTCATCGTCAACGAGGGCGAGATGGCCGATTCCACCTTCGTGCTGCTGCAAGGCCGCGTGAAGGTGTACTCGAACGACGCCGACGGCCACGAGATCATCTACGAGACGGTGGAGGCCGGCGACTACTTCGCCGAGATGTGCCTGGACGACGGGCCGCGCCTCGCCTCCGTGCTGACGCTCGAGCCGTGCGTTTGCGCCGTCGTCGGGCGCGCCCAGCTGCGCGAGCACCTGATGGAGGATCCCGGCCACGCGCTGGAGTTCATCACGCACGTGCTGCGCCGCACGCGCACCGCCACCGGCAAGCTGCGCGAGCTGGCGCTCAAGGACGTCTACGGCCGGGTCGTCAGCACGCTGGAGGGGCTGCGCGGCCCGGCGGCGCCGGACGCCCCGGTCACGCTGAACCCCATCACGCACCAGACCATCGCCAGCCGCATCGGCGCCTCGCGCGAGATGGTCAGCCGCCTGCTCAAGGACCTGGAGCGCGGCGGCTACGTGGCGCTGGGCGTGCGGCAGATCACGCTCAAGCGCAAGCTGCCCGCCCGCTGGTAGGCCGGGCCCTGCTCAGGCCGGCGCCTTGGCCGCCAGCACCCCGCGGCGCATCTGGTCCAGCTCCATCGTCTCGAACAGCGCCTTGAAGTTGCCTTCGCCGAAGCCGTCGTTGCCCTTGCGCTGGATGAACTCGAAGAAGATGGGGCCGAGCTGGTTCTCGCTGAAGATCTGCAGCAGCAGCTCCCCGGGCTGGCCGTCGACCAGGATGTTGCGCTGCTGCAGGCCCTCGATGTCTTCCTGCAGGTGCGGGATCCGCTTGGGCAGCAGCTCGTAGTACGTCTCGCTGGTGCTGAGCAGCTTCACGCCCGCCAGCTGCAGCGCGTCGACCGTCTCGTACAGGTTCGTCGAGCCCAGCGCGATGTGCTGGATGCCTTCGCCGCGGTACTTGTCCAGGTACTCCTGGATCTGGCCGGCCTTGTCGTTGCCTTCCTCGTTGATCGGGATGCGGATCTTGCCGCAGGGGCTGGTCATCGCCTTGCTCTTGACGCCGGTGGCCTGGCCTTCGATGTCGAAGTACCGGATCTCGCGGAAATTGAACAGCCGCTCGTAGAACTCCGACCACTCGGCCATGCGGCCGCGGTGCACGTTGTGCGTCAGGTGGTCGATGTAGGTCAGGCCGAAGCCCGCCGGGTTCAGCGCCTCCTGCGCGCCGATGCCGGGCAGCGGCTCGAAGTCGACGTCGTAGAAGCCGATGTTGCCGATGTCGCCGTCGCGGGCGCCGTTCTTGCCGCGCCAGCGGTCCACCAGGTAGATCAGGCTGTCGCCGATGCCCTTGATGGCGGGGATGTTCAGCTCGCCCGGGCCGGCGCCGCCGGCGTAGCCCCAGGCCCCCAGCGAAATCGCGCGCTCGTAGGCCGACTTGGCGTCCTGCACGCGAAAGGCGATGGCGCAGATGCTCGGCCCGTGCAGGCGCGCGAAGCGCTGGGCGAACGAGTCGGGCTCGGCGTTGATGATGAAGTTGATGCCGCCTTGCCGGTACAGGATCACGTTCTTGTGGCGGTGCCGCGCGATCGGCCGGAACCCCATGCGCTCGAACAGCTCGCCCATCGCCTTGGGATCCGGCGCGGCGTACTCGATGAATTCGAAACCGTCGGTGCCCATGGGGTTCTCCCACTGGGAGACGGCTTGGGCGGTTGGGGTGGGCAGGGCGGCGTTCATGGCATCGTGGAAAGTGATCGCGCGACTGTAGGGGCGTTGGACAGCAGTTTTCCGCCGGAGTCCGGCTCGAAAGTCGCGCCTTCCTCAATAAAATTGCGCCATGGCCGAAATCACCGCACTCGACAAGCTCGACAAAGGCATCCTGCGCGCCTTGCAGCTGAACGGGCGCGAGACCTACGACGTGGTCGGCGAGCAGGTCGGCCTGTCGCCCAGCGCGGTCTTGCGGCGGGTCAAGCGCATGGAAGAAGCCGGCATCATCGACCGCTACGTGGCCCTGGTGCGGCCCGAGGCGGTCGGCCTGGGCCTGACCGCGTACCTCAACGTGCGGCTGGAAAAGCACACCGAGCTCCACAAGCGCAATCCGATGGACGTGTTCCGCGCCAGCGTGCAGAGCTGGCCGGAGGTGGTGGAATGCGTGGCGCTCACCGGGGAGATGGACTTCCTCCTGCGGGTGGTCGTCGAGGACATGGCGCACTACAGCCGCTTCATCCTGGAGACGCTGCTCAAGCACCCCAGCGTGCAGGACTGCAAGACGAGCTTCGTGCTCGACCGCGTCAAGACCACCACGGCCATGCCGGTGTGAATCGGATAGCAAGGACTCACGTTTTGATGATGCCGCCGGGTCGCCGGAGCGCATGCCCGAGCGAAACCCCGTAAATTCAGCCCATGGGTTCCGACCGCGATTCCCGACCTGCGCCGGTGGTGGTGCCGATCCGCTCCCTCGGCCCCGGCCACCGGGGCCGCATCCTCAAGCACCTGCTCGCGCTGGACGCCGACGACCGCTACCTGCGCTTTGGCTACCCGGCCACGGACGAGCAGATCCAGCGCTATGTGGACGCGCTGGATTTCGACCACGACGACATTTTCGGCATCTACAACCGCAAGCTGGAGCTGATCGCGATGGCGCACCTGGCGTTCTCGCGCGATCCCAATGCCAGCCAGTGCGCCGAGTTCGGCGTGTCGGTGCTGGCCAAGGCGCGCGGGCGTGGCTACGGCTCGCGGCTGTTCGAGCGCGCGGCGATGCATGCGCGCAACGAAGGGGTGGAACTGCTTTTCATCCACGCGCTGAGCGAGAACACGGCCATGCTGAAGATCGCCCGCAAGGCCGGCGCCACGCTCGAGCGCTACGGCACCGAGACCGAGGCGCACCTGCGCCTGCCGCCGGCCACGCTCGACACGCGGATGAGCGAGCTGGTCGTGGAGCGGTTCGCGCAGACCGACTACCGGCTCAAGCAGCAGGTCAAGAGCTTCTGGGACTTCCTGGCCGGCGTCCAGGAGACCCGCCAAGGGGTGCGGGACGCACGGCACAAGTCCGGCAGCTGAGCCGCAGGGGGGGCCGCGGCGCCGGAACCCGATTCCGCTATCCTTGCAGGTCCCCAACCACCGCACGTCCTGCAACAGAAGGCAGTGTCCGACCCCCACCCTGCGCGCGAGAAGGAAGATCGCCGCACGTTCCTGCAGAAGGTCGCCGAGTTCATCCATCCCGGACCGGATTCGCGCGACGAGTTGATCGAAACCCTGGCCGACGCCGAAGAGAACGACATCATCGGCGCCGAGTCGCGCGTGATGCTCGAGGGCGTCATCCGCATGGCCGACCAGACCGCGGGCGATGTCATGGTGGCCGCGCCCCGGATGGACCTGATCAACATCGATTCGCCCTACGACGAGATCCTCCACCTGGTCATCGATACGGCGCACTCGCGCTTTCCCGTCTACGAGGGCGATCGCGAGAACATCATCGGCATCCTGCTGGCCAAGGACCTGCTGAAGCTGCAACGGGCCCCCGAGCTGAACATCCGCGCGCTGCTGCGCCCGGCGGTCTTCGTGCCCGAGAGCAAGGGCCTGAACGACCTGCTGCGCGAGTTCCGCGGCAACCGCAACCACCTGGCGATGGTGATCGACGAGTTCGGCCGCATCGCCGGCCTGATCACGATCGAGGACGTGCTCGAACAGATCGTCGGCGACATCGAGGACGAATTCGACATCGGCGAGGAAGAGGGCGACATCTTCGCGCTGGCCGATCGCACCTACCGCGTGAGCGGGGACACCGACATCGATCGCGTGAACGAGGCCTTCGGCGTGGTGCTGGCGCCCATCGACGCCGGCCAGGAGGGCGAGCACCGCTTCGAGACCATCGGCGGCCTGATCGCGCACGCCATGGGCCACGTGCCCAAGCGCGGCGAGCACTACACGCTCGCCGGCCTGAATTTCGTGGTGCTGCACACCAAGGGCGGCGCCGTGCGCTGGTTCAAGGTGTCGCCCGCGCGCACCGACGACAACACCGGGTGACGCGCCGCCTCGCCGGTCTGCCGCTCTCCTTGCCCCTGGCGCTGGCCGGCGGGCTGGCGCAGGCCGCATCGATCGCCTGGCCCGCCACGGGCCAGCCGCTGTGGTGGCTGCAGGTGGCCTCGCTCGCGCTGCTCGCCTGGCTGCTGCGCATCGCGCCCGGCTGGAAGCAGGCGGCGCTGCTGGGCGGAGCGTTCGCCACGGCCTGGCTGTGCGGCACGTTCTGGTGGCTCTTCATCTCGATGCACACCTATGGCGGCCTGCCCGCGCCGCTGGCGGCGTTGGCGGTGCTGGCGCTGGCGGCGTTCCTGGGCAGCTACTACGCCTTCGCGGCGGGCCTGTCTCGGTGGCTGCTGCCCCCCGACGCGCCCTGGGCGCCGGCGGCCTTCGCGGCGTCGTGGACGCTGGCCGAGCTCATGCGCGGGCGGTGGTTCACCGGCTTCCCGTGGGGCGCGGGCGGCTACGCGCACGTGGACGGTCCGTTCGCGGCGCTGGCGCCGTGGATCGGCGTCTACGGCATCGGCTTCGTCGCCACGCTGCTGGCCGCGGCGCTGCCCCTGGCGTTCGCGCGGCGTTCGCGTACCGTGCTGGTCTGGGGGCTCGCGGTCGCCGGCCTCGGCGCGGGCGCCCTGCTGGCGGGCCCGCCGCGCGGCGCCGCCGCCGGGGGGGCGCTGTCGGTGTCGCTCCTGCAGGGCAACATTCCGCAGGACGAGAAGTTCGAGGGCAACACGGGCGTGCCGCTGGCGTTGGCCTGGTACGGCGAGCAGCTGGCCGGCAGCCGCACGAGCCTGGTCGTCGCGCCCGAAACGGCCATTCCACTGCTGCCGCAGCAGCTGCCCGTGGGCTACCTGGAAGCGCTGGCGCAGCGCTTCGGCCAGGGCGGCCAGGCGCTGCTGGCCGGGATGCCGCTGGGCAGTTACGAGCAGGGGTACACCAACTCGGTGATCGGCCTGCAGCCCGGCGCCCAGCCCTACCGCTTCGACAAGCACCACCTGGTGCCCTTCGGCGAGTTCATCCCGCCGCTGTTCCGCTGGTTCACCGACCTGATGCACATTCCGCTGGGGGACTTCAACCGCGGCGCCGTCGGCCAGCCCTCGTTCGACTGGCAGGGCCAGCGGCTGGCCCCCAACATCTGCTACGAGGACCTGTTCGGCGAGGAGCTGGCGGCGCGCTTCGCCGACCCGGCGCGCGCGCCCACCATCTTCGTCAACGTCAGCAACATCGGCTGGTTCGGCAACACGGTGGCCATCGACCAGCACCTGCACATCAGCCGCATGCGGGCGCTGGAGTTCGACCGGCCGGTCATCCGGGCGACCAACACCGGCGCCACGGCGATCGTCGACCACCGCGCGCGGGTCGCGCAGGTGCTGCCCCGCTTCACGCGCGGCGTGCTGACGGGCGAGGTCCAGGGCCGCAGCGGCACGACCCCGTTCGCCTGGTGGGCGTCGCGCCTGGGGCTGTGGCCGCTCTGGCTGCTCGGGCTTGCTCCTGTTTTCGGAGCGCTGCTGCGGCTTCGACGGGGTGCACGCCCGTAAAATCGGGCCGATGCTCTCCTTCCAGCAAATCATCCTGAAGCTGCAGGCGTACTGGGACGCCCAGGGCTGCGCGCTGCTGCAGCCCTACGACATGGAAGTGGGCGCCGGCACCTCGCACACCGCCACCTTCCTGCGCGCCATCGGACCCGAGCCCTGGAAGGCCGCCTACGTGCAGCCCAGCCGCCGCCCCAAGGACGGCCGCTACGGCGAGAACCCGAACCGCCTGCAGCACTACTACCAGTACCAGGTGGTGCTCAAGCCCGCGCCGGCCAACATCCTGGAGCTGTACCTCGGCTCGCTGGAGGCGCTGGGCTTCGACCTGAAGAAGAACGACATCCGTTTCGTCGAGGACGACTGGGAGAACCCCACGCTCGGTGCCTGGGGGCTGGGCTGGGAGGTCTGGCTCAACGGCATGGAAGTGACCCAGTTCACCTACTTCCAGCAGGTGGGCGGCATCGACTGCAAGCCCATCACCGGCGAGATCACCTACGGCCTGGAGCGCCTGGCGATGTACCTGCAGGGCGTGGACAACGTCTACGACCTGAAGTGGACCGAGGGGCTGTCGTACGGCGACGTCTACAAGCAGAACGAGGTCGAGCAGTCGACCTACAACTTCGAGCACAGCGACAGCGAGTTCCTGTTCACCGCGTTCTCCGCGCACGAGAAGCAGGCCAGGCACCTGATGGAGCAGCAGCTCGCGCTGCCCGCCTACGAGCAGGTGCTCAAGGCGGCGCACACCTTCAACCTGCTGGACGCGCGCGGCGCGATCAGCGTCACGGAACGCGCGGCCTACATCGGCCGCATCCGCAACCTCGCGCGCAGCGTGGCCCAGAGCTACCACGACAGCCGCGAGCGCCTGGGCTTCCCGATGGCGCCGCGCGAGTGGGTGGCCCAACTCCAGAAGAAGGCCGCCTGATGTCCGTCCAGAACCTGCTCGTCGAACTGTTCGTCGAGGAACTGCCGCCCAAGGCCCTGAAGAAGCTGGGCGAGGCCTTCGCCACGGGCATCGAGGCCTCGCTCGCCGCCCAGGGCCTGGTCCAGGCGCCCGCCGCCAGCGACACCTTCGCTTCCCCGCGCCGGCTCGCCGTGCTCGTGCACGGCGTGCGCGGGCAGGCGGCCGACAAGGCCGTCTCGCAAAAGCTCATGCCGGTGAGCGTCGGCCTCGACGCCGCCGGCCAGGCCACCCCCGCCCTCGTCAAGAAGCTGCAGGCGCTCGGGGCCGACGCGTCGGCCGTGCCGCAGCTGCGCCGCGCGATGGACGGCAAGGCCGAGGTCCTGTTCTTCGAGAGCACGCAGCAAGGCGTCACCCTGGCCGAGGGGCTGCAGAAGGCCCTGGCCGAGTCCATCGCCCGCCTGCCGATCCCCAAGCTGATGACCTACCAGCTGGCCGACGGCTGGACCGACGTGAAGTTCGTGCGCCCCGCGCACGGGCTGGTCGCGCTGCACGGCAAGGACGTGGTGCCGGTGCAGGCGCTGGGGCTGCAGGCCGGCCGCACGACGCAGGGCCACCGCTTCGAGGCCCGGGCCGCGACGGTGAGCATCGCGGACGCGGACAGCTACGCCGCCACGCTGCGCGAGCAGGGCGCCGTGATCGCCAGCTTCGCCGAGCGCCGCGCCGACATCGAGCGCCAGCTGCGCGAGGCGGCCCATCGCGTGGGCGGCGGCGCGCGCCCGATCGAGGACGACGCCCTGCTCGACGAGGTCACCGCGCTGGTCGAGCGGCCCAACGTGCTCACCTGCGAATTCGAAAAGGAATTCCTGGACGTGCCGCAGGAGTGCCTCATCCTCACGATGAAGGCCAACCAGAAGTACTTCCCGCTGCTCAATGCGCACGGACGGCTGACCAACAAGTTCCTGGTCGTCAGCAACATTCGGCCCGAGGACCCGAGCGCCGTCATCGGCGGCAACGAGCGCGTGGTGCGCCCGCGCCTGGCCGACGCCAAGTTCTTCTTCGACCAGGACCGCAAGAAGACGCTCGAGTCGCGCGTGGCGGGGCTGGCCAAGGTGGTCTACCACAACAAGCTGGGCACGCAGGGCGAGCGCATCGAGCGCGTGCGCGCGCTCGCCAAGGTGATCGGCGCGCAGATGGGCAGCGACCACCTGGCGCACGAGGCGGACATCGCCGCCCGCCTGGCGAAGGCCGACCTGCTGACCGACATGGTCGGCGAGTTCCCCGAGCTGCAGGGCGTCATGGGCGGCTACTACGCGCGCCACGACAGGCTGGGCGACGAGATCGCCATGGCCATCGAGGACCACTACCGCCCGCGTTTCGCCGGCGATGCGCTGCCGCGCAACGACCTGGGCGTGGCCGTGGCGCTGGCCGACAAGATCGAGACGCTGGCGGGCCTGTTCGCGATCGGGCAGCTGCCCACCGGCGACAAGGACCCCTTCGCGCTGCGCCGCCACGCGCTGGGCGTGGTGCGCATGCTGATGGAAAAGCAGCTGCCGATCGCGCTGAACGAGCTGGTGATCGAGGCGCTGGGGCTGTTCCCGCAGGCCCAGCCCGGCACCGCCGAGCAGCTGACCGACTTCATCTACGAACGGTTGGCGGGGCTGCTGCGCGAGCAGGGCTACAGCGCGCAGGAGGTCGACGCCGTGCTGGCGCTGCGGCCGCAGCGCCTGGGCGATGTCGCCCAGCGGCTGGCCGCCGTGCGCGCGTTCGCCTCGCTGCCCGAGGCGCCCGCGCTGGCCGCGGCCAACAAGCGCATCGGCAACATCCTGAAGAAGGCCGAGCGCGCCGATCCGCACGTGAGCGAGCCGCTGCTGCGGGAGCCGGCCGAGAAGGCGCTGTACGAGGCGACGCGCCAGGTGGCGCCGCGCGCGACCAGCCAGTTCGACGCGGGCGACTACACCGGTTCGCTGCAGACGCTGGCCGCGCTGCGCGGGCCGGTCGACCGGTTCTTCGACGACGTCATGGTCAATGCGGAGCAGGAAGACCTGCGCCTGAACCGGCTGGGCCTGCTGGCCACGCTGCACCGGGCGATGAACCGCGTGGCCGACCTGTCGCGCCTGGTGGTCGAGAAATGAGCCCCCACGCTGCGCACTTGGTGTCTTGGCTGCCCCCCGACGGGGCTGGACTGCCTGCGGGCGGCCGGGCGGCAGTGCGATGAAACTCGTCATCCTCGATCGCGACGGCACCATCAATGCCGACAGCGAGGAGTACATCAAGTCGCCCCAGGAGTGGCAGCCGCTGCCCGGGGCGCTGGAGGCGATCGCGAAGATGAACCATGCCGGCTGGCACGTGGTGATCGCCTCCAACCAGTCCGGCCTCGGACGCGGGCTGTTCGACGTCGCATCGCTCAACGCCATGCACGCCAAGATGCACAAGCTGCTCTCGGCCCACGGCGGCCGCGTGGACGCGATCTTCTACTGCCCGCATGCGGCCGACGAGGCCTGCCACTGCCGCAAGCCCCAGCCCGGGCTGTTCGAACAGATCGGCGAGCGCTTCGGCATCGAGCTCAAGGGCGTGCCCGTGGTCGGCGACAGCCTGCGCGACCTGCAGGCCGGGGTGGCCGCCGGCTGCGAGCCGAACCTGGTGCTCACCGGCAAGGGCGCGCAGTTCCGCGGCCGCGCGCTGCCCGACACGTTCCCGCCCGGCACGCGCGTGCACGAGGACCTGGCGGCCTTCGCCGACGACCTGGTCGCGCGCCCCGCGCCGCGGCCGCAGAACTGACAACCGCATGGCCCTCCTGAGATCGATCCTCCACGCCCTGTGGATGCTGGTGACCGTCATCCCCTGGGGGCTGATCATGGTGGTCTCCTCCCTCTGGCGCAGCAGCGTCACCATGTACTGGATGGCCGCGCGCTGGCTGGGCTGGGCGATGCACGGCCTGCGCGTGCTGTGCGGCGTGCAGTGGCGCGTGACCGGCATGGAGAACCTGCCGGTCGGCCAGACCGCGCCCGCGATCCTGCTGGTCAAGCACCAGTCCACGCTCGAGACCTTCCTGATGCCGGTGCTGATGCCGCATCCGCTCGCCTACGTGTTCAAGCGCGAGCTGCTGTACGTGCCGTTCTTCGGCTGGGCGATGGCGCGGCTGGACATGATCCACATCGACCGCAGCCAGCGGGCGCAGGCGTTCAACAAGGTGGTCGAGCAGGGCAAGCGCCTGCTCGCCCAGGGCATCTGGATCATCATGTTCCCCGAGGGCACGCGCATCCCGCGCGGGCAGGCCGGCACGTACAAGAGCGGCGGCACCCGGCTGGCGGTGGCCACCGGCGCCCCGGTGATCCCGATCGCGGTCAGCTCCGCCAAGGTCTGGCCGCGCAAGGCGTTCATCAAGCGCCCGGGCGTCGTCGACGTGGTGATCGGCAAGCCCATTCCCAGCGTCGGCCGCCAGCCGGAGGAACTCATGCGCGAGGTCGAGGCCTGGATCGAGGGCGAGATGCGCCGCATCGATCCGCAGGCGTACCGCTAGACTCGCTGTCGATGTTCAAGCTGATTCAGCTCACGCTGGACCTGTTCGATCCGCCGGCGGCACCGCCGCCACCGGCTGCGCCACCGCCCGCGCCCCGCCTGGCCGAGCCCGCCGCGGCGCCGGCCGAGCCGCTCGATGCGGTGCTGGCGCCGGCCACCTTCCACCACCCGCGCGCCAACCGCCAGGCCGTGCTCGGCCACACCTTCGTGGCCTACGAGTTCAAGCGCGCCAAGCGGCGCACGATCGGCTTCGTCGTCGGGGTCGAGGGGCTCACGGTGAGCGCGCCCAAGTGGGTGCCGCTCGGCGAGGTCGATGCCGCCGTGCAGGGCAAGGCGGCGTGGATCCTGGCCAAGCTCGACGGCGCGCGCCAGCGCCAGGATCGCATCGACGCCGCCCGCATCGCCTGGAAGGACGGCGCCACGTTCCCGTTCCTGGGCGAGCAGGTGATCGTGGTGCTCGATCCGCGCGGCGGCGCCGGCGCCACGCTCAACACCGACGGCCAGGCCCTGCCTGGCGTGCCGCGGCTGACGCTGCACGTGGCGTTGCCCCAGCACGCCAGCCCCGAGCAGATCCGCGACGTGGTGCAGGCGTGGCTGATGCGCCAGGCCAAGCGCCTGTTCACCGAACGCCTCGACCATTACGCCCCGCACCTGTCCGTGCAATGGCGCAAGCTCGTGCTGAGCAACGCCGGCACGCGCTGGGGCACCGCGCACTCGGACGGCACCATTCGCCTGAACTGGCGGCTGGTGCACTTCCGGCTGCCCGTCATCGATTACGTGGTGGCGCACGAACTGGCCCACCTGCGCGTGATGGACCACAGCCCGCGGTTCTGGGACACGGTGGCCACCGTGGTGCCCGACTACGCCCGGCTGCGCGGGCAGCTGCGCGACGAGGCGCTGCCGCCCTGGTGAGCGTCAGGCGGGCGCGAAGCGCCAGATGCCGTCGGCGTCGCAACTGCGGCGCAGCTGCCCCGCGAACCACAGCGCATGCAGGTGCGCCACCGCCTCGCCCATCGCGAACGTGGTCTGGTGCAGGTCGAGCGGGCGCCTGAACAGCACCGGCAGCATCTCCGCCGCCGAAGCGGGCTTCCCGCGGCAGGCGCCCAGCACGTCGGCCAGGCGCTCCTCGTGGTGCGCGTGCAGCTGCTCGATGCGCCGGTGCAGCCCGGTGAACGGCTTGCCGTGCGAGGGCAGCACCAGCGTGTCCTCGGGCAGGCGGCGGAACTTGTCGATCGAGGCCAGGAACAGCCGCAGCGGATCGGACTCGGGCTCGATGTCGTAGACGCTCACGTTGGTCGAGATGCGCGGCAGCACCATGTCGCCGCTGACCAGCACGCGCAGCGCCGGGCAGAACAGCGAGATGTGCTCGGGCGCGTGGCCGTAGCCACTGATGCATTCCCAGTCGTGGCCGCCGATGCGCACGGTCTCGCCATCGAGCAGGCGGCGGTAGCCGCGCGGCACGGCGGGGACCATGCTCGGGTAATAGCTCGCCCGGGCGCGGATCTTCTCCAGCGACTCGGGGTCGGTCAGCCCGTGCGAGCGGAAGAACGCGGCGGCCGCCTCGCCGCCGAAGCCGGTGGTGCTCTGCGACGCCATGCGCGCCGCGTTGTAGTCCGTGGCGCTGATCCAGAGGCGGCAGGGATGGTCCGGCGTGCTCCAACGCTCGCACAGCCAGTGCGCCAGGCCGATGTGGTCCGGGTGCATGTGCGTCACCAGCACGCGCAGGATCGGCAGCCCGTCCAGGGATGCGGCGAAGACCTGCTCCCACTGGGCCTTGGCCTCGTCGCGCGCGATGCAGCAGTCCACGACGGTCCAGCCCCGGCGGCCGTCCAGCTCGTCGCGCAGCAGCCAGAGGTTGATGTGGTCCAGCGCGAAGGGCAGGGCCATGCGCACCCAGCGCACGCCGGGGGCGACGTCCAGCGTGGCGCCGGCGGCGGGCAGGGCGTCGCCGAAGGGGTAGTGCAGTTGTGCTTCCAGGGAATTCATGCGGGGCGGGGCGTGGAAATTGACGTTGACGTAAACGTCAGATGTAATCTCGCCATTCTAGGAAGCGCCCCGAGCGGCGCCTGTCTCCCGCGCGTCCACCGACATGGCCACCACCTACACCATCAGCGATCTCGCCCGGGAATTCGACCTCACGACGCGCGCCATGCGCTTCTACGAGGACATGGGCCTGCTGCAGCCCGAGCGCACCGGCCCCGGCGGGCGCAACCGCACCTACAGCGCGCGCGACCGCACGCGCCTGAAGCTCACGCTGCGCGCCAAGCGCCTTGGCCTCTCGCTCACCGAGGCCAAGGAGATCATCGACATGTACGACAGCCCGCGGGACACCGGCCCGCAGCTGCGCAGGTTCCTGGCGGTGCTGGCCCAGCACCGCAAGCAGCTGGAAGAGCAGATGGCCGACCTGCAGGCCAACCTGGATGAGGTGAAGGTCCACGAGCGCGAGGCGCGCGCCTTGCTGGCCCGCCTGGAGAAGGACCACGCCCGCGCCCGGCAGGCATAATTGACGTTTACGTAAACGTCAACGCGCCGCCATGCCCGCCACCGACTTCCAGCCTGCCGATCCGCAGTTCGCGCAGCGCGTGCGCGCCAGCTTCGACCGCCAGACCGCGATGGCCACGCTGGGCGCCAGCCTGGCGGCGGTGGAGCCGGGGCAGGTGGTGATCGAGCTGCCCTGGGCGGCCCACCTGACCCAGCAGCACGGCTTCGTGCACGGCGGCATCGTCGGCGCCGCGCTCGACTCGGCCTGCGGCTACGCCGCATCCACGCTGATGCCGGCCGAGGTCGGCGTGCTCAGCATCGAATACAAGATCAACTTCGTCGCCCCCGCCAAGGGGCAGCGCTTCCGCATGGTCGGCACCGTCGTCAAGCCGGGCCGCACCATCACGGTCGCCGAAGGCCGCGCGTACGCGCTCGAGGACGGCCGCGAGAAGCTGGTGGCCACCATGACCGCCACGATGATGGCCGTCAGCGGCCGCGACGACGTCAAGCACTGAACGACCCCGAGACACAAGGAGACGCCATGAACCTGCCGGGCCTGAACTTCCAGTTGGGCGAAGAGATCGACGCGCTGCGCGACGCCGTGCGTGCCTTTGCCGAGAGCGAGATCGCCCCGCGCGCCGCCGAGATCGACCGCAGCGACCAGTTCCCCATGGACCTGTGGCGCAAGATGGGCGAGCTGGGCGTGCTGGGCATCACGGTGCCCGAGGAGTACGGCGGCGCCAACATGGGCTACCTCGCGCACATGATCGCGATGGAGGAGATCTCGCGCGCGTCCGCCTCGGTGGGCCTGTCGTATGGCGCGCACTCCAACCTGTGCGTCAACCAGATCAAGCGCAACGGCACCGATGCGCAGCGCAGGAAGTACCTGCCCAAGCTGGTCTCCGGCGAGCATGTCGGCGCACTGGCCATGAGCGAGCCCGGGGCCGGCAGTGACGTCATCTCGATGAAGCTCAAGGCCCAGGACAAGGGCGGCTACTACCTGCTCAACGGCAGCAAGTTCTGGATCACCAACGGCCCCGACGCCGACACGCTGGTGGTCTATGCCAAGACCGAGCCCGAGCTGGGCGCGCGCGGCGTCACCGCCTTCCTGATCGAGAAGGGCATGAAGGGCTTCTCGATCGCGCAGAAGCTCGACAAGCTGGGCATGCGCGGCAGCCACACCGGCGAGCTGGTGTTCCAGGACGTCGAGGTGCCGCACGAGAACGTGCTGGGCGCGGTCAACGGCGGCGCGAAGGTGCTGATGTCGGGCCTGGACTACGAGCGTGCCGTGCTCGCCGCCGGCCCGATCGGGATCATGCAGGCCGTCATGGACAACGTGGTGCCCTACATCCACGACCGCAAGCAGTTCGGCCAGAGCATCGGCGAGTTCCAGCTGATCCAGGGCAAGGTCGCCGACATGTACACCGTGCTGCAGGCCGGCCGCGCGTTCTGCTACACGGTGGGCAAGAACCTGGACCAGCTGGGCAGCGAACACGTGCGCCAGGTGCGCAAGGACTGCGCCTCGGTCATCCTGTGGTGCGCCGAGAAGGCCACCTGGATGGCCGGCGAGGGCATCCAGATCTATGGCGGCAACGGCTACATCAACGAGTACCCGCTCGGCCGCCTGTGGCGCGACGCCAAGCTGTACGAGATCGGCGCCGGCACCAGCGAGATCCGCCGCATGCTGATCGGCCGGGAACTGTTCGCGGAAACGATGTGACGCGCGCGTGCGATTGCATCCTCGAAGGCCGCGCGCCGCGCAGGCCATCCAGGCCGGCCGCGTGATCGATCGCGTGGTGTACGCCACCTACCGGAAGGAGACCTCGGCATGAGCACACCCATCCTGGCCATCGGCGGCGGCGGCTTCCTGATGGACGACACCCGCGGGCTGCAGGAGCGCTACATCCTGTCGCAGCTGCGCCGGCGCACGGACGTGCCGCGCGTGCTGTACCTCGGCACGGCGTCGGGCGACGCCGAGCGGTCGCAGCTGAAGTTCATGCGCCTGTTCAGCGACCTGGGCTGCCGGCCGCAGACGCTGGCGTTCTTTCCCTACGACATGAAGCGCGATTACGCGCGGGCCGTGCGCGAGGCCGACCTCGTGTACGTCGGCGGCGGCAACACCGTGGCGATGCTCGCCGTGTGGCGCGAGTTCGGCTTCGACGAGGCGCTGCGCGCCGCCTGGGCGGACGGCACCGTGCTGGCCGGCATCAGTGCCGGCGCAAACTGCTGGTTCAGCGATTACGTGACCGACAGCGTGCCCGGCGGCGGCATCCGCCAGGGGCTCGGCTGGATCCGCGGCACGTTCTGCCCGCACCTCGACAGTGAGGCATGGCGCCAGCCCGTGCTGGGCGGCGCGCCGCTGCGCCCGGCCCACGGCGCGCCCGATGGCGTGCTGCTGCGCTTCGAAGACGGGTCCTGCGTCGAGGCAGTGACCGACCGTCCCGGCCTCGCGGCCGTGCGCGTCGACGAGGGCGGCGCCCTGCTGCCGGTCGACACGCGCCTGCTCGGGTCCGCACCTTAGGTAATCCCACGAGCCGCTCTTTTCACCACCCCAAGGCGACAATCCCCAGATGACCACCATCCACGACCTGTTCGACCACAACCGCGCATGGGCCGAGCAGATGGAACGCGACCGGCCCGGCTTCTTCACCGGCCTGGTCAAGCAGCAGCGCCCCAAGTTCATGTGGATCGGCTGCAGCGACAGCCGCGTGCCGGCCAACCAGATCACGGGCCTGGAGCCCGGCGAGGTGTTCGTGCACCGCAACGTGGCCAACGTGGTGGTGCACTCGGACCTGAACGCGCTGTCGGCGATCCAGTTCGCCGTGGAGATGCTCAAGGTCGAGCACATCATGGTGGTGGGCCACTACGGCTGCGGCGGCGTGATGGCCGCCCTGCACGGCGCCCGCATCGGGCTGGCCGACAACTGGATCCGCCACATCCAGGACGTGCGCGACCGACACCGCACGCTGCTGGACAAGCTGCCCGAGGCGCAGCGCGGCGACGCGCTGGTCGACCTGAACGTGATCGAGCAGGTGGTCAACATCGGCGTCAGCACGGTGATGGTCGATGCCTGGGCCAAGGGCCAGAACGTCACCGTGCATGGCTGGGCGTTCGGCGTGCACGACGGCCTGCTGCAGGACCTGGGGATGTCGGTGTCCAGCCAGGAGGCGCTGGAGCCGCTGTACCACGGCGCGGTGGCGCGGGTGATCGCCGCGCGCAGCTGAAGGCGGCCATGTTCCCGCAGCGCCTGGACTCGCCGCTGGCGTACGACATCGCCAAGGCGATGCTGGACGGCTTCAACCGGCACTACCGGCTGTTCCGCATGGAGTCGGCGGCGGCCAAGCAGCGCTTCGAGGCGGCCGACTGGCACGGGCAGCAGCGCGCCCAGCGCGAACGCATCGAGTTCTACGACCTGCGCGTGCGCGAGGCGGTGGTACGGCTGGAGAAGGAATTCAAGGCGGGCGAGCAGCCGATGGAGGTGTGGCACCAGGCCAAGCTGCACTACATCGGCCTGCTGATCGAGCACCACCAGCCCGAGCTGGCCGAGACCTTCTTCAACTCGGTCACGACCAAGATCCTGCACCGCACGTACTTCCACAACGACTTCATCTTCGTGCGCCCGGCCGTGAGCACGGAGTACATCGAGAACGACGAGCCCGCCGCCACGCCCACCTACCGGGCCTACTACCCCACGCGCGAAACGCTGCACGAGAACATCGTGCGCATCGTCACCAACTTCCAGCTCAAGCGGGAGTTCGAGGACCTGGATCGCGACGCCCGGCGGGTGCTCGAGGCGATGAGCGCGCGGCTCGCGCACGTGAAGCTGCGGGCCAACTTCCAGATCCAGGTGCTGTCGTCGCTGTTCTTTCGCAACAAGGGCGCCTACGTGGTCGGCAAGCTGATCAACGGCTTCAACGAGGTGCCGTTCGCGCTGCCGGTCCTGCATGACGAACAGGGCCGGCTGGTCATCGACGCCTGCCTGTTCGGCGAGGACGACCTGCAGATGCTGTTCTCGTTCGCGCGCGCGTACTTCATGGTCGACATGGAGATCCCCGCGGCGTACGTGCAGTTCCTGCGCTCGCTGATGCCGCGCAAGCCCCGCGCCGAGATCTACAACGCGCTGGGCCTGGCCAAGCAGGGCAAGACGCTCTTCTACCGCGATTTCCTCTACCACCTGAAGCACTCGAGCGACAAGTTCCGCATCGCGCCCGGCATCAAGGGCATGGTGATGCTGGTGTTCGACCTGCCCTCGTTCCCGTACGTCTTCAAGGTGATCAAGGACCACTACCCGCCGCAGAAGGACACCACGCGCGAGCAGATCCAGGGCAAGTACCTGCTGGTCAAGCAGCACGACCGCGTCGGCCGCATGGCCGACACGCTGGAATACAGCGAGGTGGCGTTCGCGCGCGAGCGCTTCGAGGACGACCTGATCGAGGAGATCCGCGCGCACGCGCCGAGCCAGCTGGAAGTGGGCGACCGCGACGGCGACGGCCACGACGAGGTGATCATCAAGCACCTGTACATCGAGCGCCGGATGATCCCGCTGAACATCTACCTGGCCGAGGCGTTCGACGCGCTGCAAAGCGGCGACGCCGCCACGGCCGCGGCCGCGCGCGACCAGATCGAGCACGCCGTGCTCGAGTACGGCAACGCCATCAAGGACCTGGTGGCCGCCAACATCTTCCCCGGCGACATGCTGTGGAAGAACTTCGGCGTCACCCGCAACGGCAAGGTCGTGTTCTACGACTACGACGAGATCGAGTACGTCACCGACTGCAACTTCCGCCCGGTGCCCGCGCCGCGCAACGAGGAGGAGGAGCTGTCCGGCGAGGTCTGGTACCAGGTCGGCCCGCGCGACGTCTTTCCCGAGACGTTCGCCCCCTTCCTGCTGGGCAACCCCTCGGTGCGCGAGGCGTTCATGCGCCACCATGCCGACCTGCTCGACCCCGGTTTCTGGCAGGCCCACAAGGCGCGCATCGCCGCCGGCCACGTGCACGACGTGTTCCCCTACGACCACGAGAAGCGCTTCGAGCAGCGGGCGGAAGGGGCCGTCGCGTGAGGCGCGTGCGCTGGTCGCTGCCGGGCGCCCTGTCCGCCTGCATCGGGGGCTGCCGTTGAGCGCGCGGGACGCCTGGGAGCTGGCCAGCTTCATCGTGACCACGCTGGGCCTGCCGTGCGCCATCGTGTTCTTCGCCTGGGAGCAGCGCAAGGAGCGCGACAACGAGGAGGAAGAGCAGTACCAGCTGCTCTCCAACGCCTACAACGAGTTCCTCAAGGTCGTGCTGGCCCATCCGGACCTGCAGCTGCGCGCCTCGACCCCATTGCCGAGCCCGACGTCCGAACAGCGCGAGCGCATGCTCGTGATCTTCGATATGCTGATCTCGCTGTTCGAGCGCGCCTACCTGGTCGCCTGGAAGCCGCGCATGGGCGGCGACGAGCGCCGGCGCTGGAACAGCTGGGACGATTACATGCGGGAGTGGTGCCGCCGCGAGGATTTCCACAACGCGCTGCCGCTGCTGCTGCGCGGCGAGGACCCCCAATTCCAGGATTACCTGCGCCGCATCGCCGCCGAGGAGCGCGGCGCGGTCCTTCACCCCCACTGAGTTTTCCAAGGAGCACATCAAATGGCTGAATCCGTCGTCATCGTCAGCGCCGCACGCACCCCGATGGGCGCGTTCCAGGGCGACTTCTCCACCCTCTCCGCCCATGACCTGGGCGGCGCCGCGATCCGCGCCGCCGTCGAGCGCTCCGGCATCTCCGCCGATGCGGTGGGCGAGGTGCTGTTCGGCAATTGCCTGATGGCCGGCCAGGGCCAGGCGCCCGCGCGCCAGGCCGCGTTCAAGGGCGGCCTGCCCAAGAGCGCCGGCGCCGTCACGCTGTCCAAGATGTGCGGCTCGGGCATGAAGGCCGCGATGTTCGCCCACGACATGCTGCTGGCCGGCACCCACGAGGTGATGGTCGCCGGCGGCATGGAGAGCATGACCAATGCGCCGTACCTGCTGCTCAAGGGCCGCGGCGGCTACCGCATGGGGCACGACAAGGTCTACGACCACATGATGCTGGACGGCCTGGAGGACGCCTACGAGCCGGGCCGCGCGATGGGCACCTTCGGCGAGGACTGCGCCGCCAAGTACAAGTTCAGCCGCGAGGCGCAGGACGCGTTCGCCGTGGCGTCGGTCACGCGCGCGCAGAAGGCCACCGAGTCGGGCGCCTTCGCCAAGGAGATCACGCCGGTGACGGTCAAGACCCGCGCCGGCGAGGCCGTGATCGCCAAGGACGAGGGCCCGGGCAAGGCCAAGCTGGACAAGATCGCAACGCTGCGTCCGGCCTTCAAGAAGGACGGCACCATCACCGCCGCCTCGTCCTCCAGCATCAACGACGGCGCCGCCGCCCTGGTCATGATGACCGAGAGCACGGCCAAGCGCCTGGGCTGCAAGCCGATCGCGCGCATCGTGTCGCACGCCATGCACTCGCAGGAGCCCGAGTGGTTCACCACGGCCCCGGTGGGCGCCACGCAGAAGGCGCTGGCCAAGGCCGGCTGGAAGGTCGGCGACGTCGACCTGTGGGAGGTCAACGAGGCCTTCGCCGTGGTCCCGATGGCGCTGATGCACGAGCTCAAGGTCTCGCACGACATCGTCAACGTCAACGGCGGCGCCTGCGCGCTGGGCCACCCGATCGGCGCCTCCGGCGCCCGCATCATGGTCACGCTGATCCACGCGCTGCAGGCCCGCGGCGGCAAGCGCGGCGTCGCCACGCTGTGCATCGGTGGCGGCGAAGGCACGGCGGTGGCGCTGGAGCTGATCTGACAGAGGGTGTCATGCCGGGCTCGACCCGGCATCCGGCGCCGTCGCTCGTTCTGGCGCCGGCGCTGGATGGCGGGTGAAGCCCGCCATGACGCAATCTTCCCCATGGCCACCATCCTCATCCTCGGCGCGTCGCGTGGTATCGGCCTCGAATTCGTGCGGCAATACCGCGCGGCGGGCGACCGCGTGATTGCCACGGCGCGCAACGGCGCCAGCCTGCAGGCACTCGAAGCACTGGGCGCCCGGCCGCTGCAGCTCGATGTCGCCGACCCGGCCAGCGTTGGCGGCCTGGGCTCGCAGCTCGCCGGCGAGAAGCTGGACCTGGCGATCTATGTCGCCGGCGTGTACAGCACGGCGGGTGCGACCGAGCCGCCCACGCAGCAGGAGTTCGACCGCCTGATGCACACCAACGTGCTCGGGGCGATGCAGGCCATCCCGCAGGTGGCGCCGCTGGTCGAGGCGGCGAGGGGGCGCTTCGTCTTCATCAGCAGCGGCATGGGCCACATCGCTGGGACCAGTTCCAGCTTCGGCTGGCTCTACCGCACGAGCAAGGCCGCCCTGAACATGGCCGTCAAGGCCGCGAGCCACGACTATCCGCAGGCGACCTTCATCGCGATGAGCCCGGGCTGGGTGCAGACCGACATGGGCGGGCCCGGCGCGCCCCTGGCCGTGGATCGCAGCGTGGCCGGCATGCGCCAGGCCATCGCGGCCACCACGCCGCGCCAGTCCGGCGCCTTCCTCGGCCACGACGGCAGTGCGTTTCCCGGCTGGTGAGTCTCGGCCCGGCCGCGGCGCAGCCGTTGCGCGTGCCTGGCGGCCCGGTGTGCTGGCGTGGGCGCTGCTCGCCGCGGCAGCCTGCGTCCACGCGGCCGACGCCGACGACGAGCCGGGGCCGTTCGCGCTGCATGCGCAGGCGACCTGGATCCGCCAGTTCAAGCCGGCGTTCTCCGCGCCGTACAGCGCAGCGCATTCGCTGCGCCCCGAGCGCGAGTGGTCGTACTCGTTCACCGGCACCATCGACCTGGGCGCGCGACTGTGGAAGGGCGCGCAGGTCCACCTCAACCCCGAGGGCGCGCAGGGACAGCCGTTGTCGCAGCTCACGGGGGCGGGCGGCATCAGCAATGGTGAATTGCAGCGCGGCAGCTCGAGCGAGCTGCGCACCTACCGCGCGCGGATGTTCCTGCGCCAGCGCATCGACGCCGGCGACGAGGGCGACGGCGAGCGCATCGATGCCGACTTCAACGAGATCGGCGGCCGCGCGGCCCGGCGCCGCTGGACCTTCACCGTCGGCACGTTCTCGCTGCTGGACGAATTCGATCCCAACCCGTACGCCAAGGACCCGCGCGAGCAGTTCACCAACTGGTCGTTCCTGACCCATGGCGCCTGGGACTACGCGGCCGATGCGCGCGGCTACACCAGCGGGGCGATGGCGGAGTACCGCGCCCCGGGCTGGGCCGTGCGGGCAGGCCGGTTCATGCAGCCGCGCCTGAGCAACGGCCTCGCGCTCGACCACGACCTGCGGCGCCAGTCCGGCGACCAGCTGGAGGTCGAATCGGACCTGCCCTGGCGCGCGGCCGCGGGGCCGCTGCGCGCCCGCGCGCTGGTCTTCCGCAACCGCGTCGACGGCGCGCGCTTCGACGCGGCGATCGCCGCCGCCGCGGGCGGCGTGCCCGACCTCGCGCCGGTGCGGCGCCTGCAGGCCAAGTCGGGCTGGGGCCTCACGCTGGAGTGGCCGCTCGGCGACGACCAGGGACTCTTCCTGCGTGCCAGCCGCAACGACGGCGCGGTCGAGACCTACGCGTTCACCGAGATCGACCGGCAGGTCGCGGTCGGCGGACAGTTCTCCGGCGCGCGTTGGGGACGCGGGCGCGATCGCTGGGGCGTCGCGTACGCGGTCAACGGCCTGTCCGGTGCGCATCGCGCGTTCCTCGCGCTCGGCGGGCAGGCGGCGTTCCTCGGCGACGGCCGCCTGGCGTACGGCAGCGAGCAGGTCCTGGAGGGCTACTACCGCTGGGTGCTCGCCGACGTGGACGCCGGCCCCGCCCGGCTGCAGACCGCGCTCAGCGCGGGCGTGCAGCACCTGAACCACCCAGGCTACAACCGCGATCGCGGCCCCGTCACCATCTGGATGGTGCGGTGGCATGGCGAGTTCTGATTCGATTTCCCTCCCTCACACACCATGCTGCTCACCCCCGACCAGGACATGATCCGCGACGCGGTCCGCGCGTTCGCGCAGGAACAACTGTGGCCGCACGCCGCGCGCTGGGACAAGGACCACCACTTCCCGCGCGAGGCGCACCGTGGCCTGGCCGCGCTGGGCGCCTACGGCATCTGCGTGCCCGAGACCTATGGCGGGGCCGGCCTCGACTACGTCACGCTGGCGCTGGTGCTGGAGGAGATCGCCGCCGGCGACGGTGGCACCAGCACCGCCATCAGCGTGACCAACTGCCCGGTGAACGCGATCCTGATGCGCTACGGCTCCGAGGCGCAGAAGCAGCGCTGGCTGGTGCCGCTGGCGCAGGGCGAGCTGCTGGGGGCGTTCTGCCTCACCGAGCCGCACGTGGGCAGCGATGCCGCCGCGCTGCGCACCACCGCCGCGCGCGACGGCGACGGCTACGTGCTCAACGGCGTCAAGCAGTTCATCACCAGCGGCCAGAACGGGCAGGTGGCGATCGTGATCGCCGTCACCGACAAGGGCGCGGGCAAGAAGGGCATGAGCGCGTTCCTCGTGCCCACCGACACGCCCGGCTACGTGGTCGCGCGGCTGGAGGACAAGGTCGGCCAGCATTCGAGCGACACGGCGCAGATCCGCTTCGACGATTGCCGCATCCCGGCCGACCACCTGATCGGCGAGGAGGGCGAGGGCTACAAGATCGCGCTGTCGGCGCTCGAGGGCGGACGCATCGGCATCGCCGCGCAGAGCGTGGGCATGGCGCGCAGCGCGTTCGAGGTCGCACTCGCGTACGCCAAGGACCGGCAGAGTTTCGGCAAGGCGATCTTCGACCACCAGGCCGTCGGCTTTCGCCTGGCCGACTGCGCCACGCAACTGGAGGCGGCGCGGCAGCTGATCTGGCATGCGGCCAGCCTGCGCGACGCCGGCCGGCCGTGCCTGAAGGAAGCGGCGATGGCCAAGCTGTTCGCCAGCGAGATGGCCGAGCGCGTGTGCAGCGCGGCGATCCAGACGCTGGGCGGCTACGGCTATGTGAACGACTTCCCGGTCGAGCGCATCTGGCGCGACGTGCGCGTGTGCCAGATCTACGAGGGCACCTCGGACGTGCAGAAGATCCTCATCCAGCGCGCGCTGGCGTGAAGCCGCCCTGAGCGGCCGGCCGAAGGGGAGATCAGGGCCGGGTGTCGTTGGCGCCCTGGTCGTCGTCGGCGGGGCGGTCGACCTTGCTCTGGTGCAGCTGGTCGCGCAGGTGCTTGAGCACGCTTTCCAGGCCCTCGCCGCTGCGGCTCACCCCCGAGGGGGCGGCGCCGCCGCGCCGCTCCGGCTCGTCGTCGCCTCGGGTGTCATGCTCGGGATTCACAGTCGTTCTCCAGCTCAACCAGTGCTTCGGTCCATTGGACGCGCTGGCGCGGGCCGTGCGCTGTCGGCATGCCGCTGAGCTGCTTGTCGGAAATCTCCGACGCGGCGGGAACGCACATGGCGACCGGCGTTCCGATGGGTGGCGTCCCCCGAGTTTGCACATCGGATGATAATGCGATGAATCACTCATCAGCCATGAACCAGGACGACAAGACAAAGGCATGGCTGCTGGCCGAGCGGGAGGCCATCCTCGCGGAGGCCGCGTTCAAGACCCAGGGCCAGTTCCAGGCCTCGCCCGAGCTGCAGTCGCTGGCGCTGAAGGCCAAGGACCTGCGCGACCGGGCCAACGAGCTCTTCCGCGACCTCTACGGCGCGGCGCTCGATTCGCGCAAGAGCGCCGGGTGACGGCCAGTCCGTCCTCTTCCTGTCCCTGTGGCCGGCTCGATGCGCGCGGCCGGCCGCTTGCCTTCGCGCGCTGCTGCGGCCCGCTGCTCGGTGGCGCCCCGGCGCCGGATGCCGAAGCGCTGATGCGCTCGCGGTACACGGCCTACGTGCTGGGCGACCAGGCCTACCTGCGCGCCACCTGGCATCCGGACACCTGTCCGGCCGACCTCTCGCCCGAGCCCGGCACCCGGTGGCTCGGCCTGGAGGTGCGCGAGCACCGGCCGATCGACGCCGGGCATGCGCAGGTGGAGTTCGTCGCGCGCTACCGGGTGCAGGGCCGCGGCGCGCGGCTGCACGAGCGCAGCCGGTTCGTGCGCGACGCGCAGGGACGCTGGCTGTACGTCGACGGCGAGATGCGCTGAGCGCGTCAGGCGATCCGCGCCTGCGCCGGCAGGTCCTGCAGCGTCGTTGCCGCGGCCATCACGACGCAGTCCACCGGCGCCGCGAATCCGGCCATCGCCACCGGGCCCAGCGAGCGCATCCGCGTGGCGTCCAGCCGCGAGGCGGCCTGCACCGCCCGGGTCGCCACGACTTCGCCCGCTGCCGCCATCGCGCACAGCCGCGCGGCCAGGTGCACGGTCGTACCGATGACGTCGTACTGGCGCCGCTGGCCCGGATCGTCCGGGCCGACCAGGCCGCCCAGCACGCGGCCCTCGGCCACGCCGACGCCGAACGGCGCGCCCGGGCCGTGGTCGCAGGCGTGGGCGAGCTGCCCGGCGCAGGCCAGTGCCACCGCGGCGCGGTCCGGGCCGCGGAAGATCGCCAGCACGCCGTCGCCCGTGTACTTGATCACCTCGCCGCCGACGGCGCGGATGCAGCCGGCCTGGGCGCTGAGCGATGCATTGAGCAGGCGGAAGAACTCGCGCGGCGGGATGCGCGCGATCAGGTCCGACGAGCGCCGCATGTCGGTGAACAGCACGGCGGCGTCGAACAGTTCCTCCTGCGCCGGCGCCGCGGCGTCGTTGGCGGCGGGCGAGGCATCGGCAGGGGCGGTCGGCATGCGGCGATGCTATCGACAATCGCCCGCCCGCGGGACTCATCCGGGCGTGGCCTCGCGCCTGCTTGGTACCATGCGCCGCCCGTGACCCTGCATCCCCGATTCGACGCCATCCTGTTCGATTGCGATGGCGTCCTCGTCGACAGCGAACCCATCACCAACGGCGTGTTGCGCGACATGCTGGAGGAGGCCGGCTGGTCGCTCACCGCGTCCGAATGCATGCGCCTGTTCCTCGGCAAGGCGGTGAAGGACGAGCGTGCCCTGATCGAGGCCAACACCGGCCGGCCGCTCACCGAGGCGTGGCTCGCCGCGTTCCGCCAGCGGCGCAACGTGCGGCTGGAGGCGGCCGTCGGGCCGGTGACCGGCGCACCGCAGGCCGTCGAGCGCATCCACGCCCACTTCGAGGGCCGCATCGCCTGCGCCAGTGGCGCCGACCGGTTCAAGGTGGAGCTGCAGCTGGACCGCTGCGGGCTGATGCCGTTCTTCCAAGGCCGCATCTTCAGCGGCCACGAGATGCCGCGCTCCAAGCCGGCACCCGACGTCTACCTGGCCGCGGCCGCGGCGCTGGGCGTGGACCCGCGCCGGTGCGCGGTGGTGGAGGACACGGTGCCGGGCACGACGGCGGGCGTCGCCGCCGGCGCGGTCGTGTTCGGCTACAGCCCGCCCGAGGCGGGCCACGACGCGCCCGTCGCGCTGCGCGCGGCCGGCGCGGTGGAGATCTTCACCGACATGCGGCACCTGCCCGCCCTGCTGGCTGGCTGACCGGCTGACCGGAGCGCGCCGGCCCACGCGGGCCACGCGGGTTCAGGGCCCGGGCGCGTCGCGGAAGTGGATCGAGCACAGCCAGCCGCGGCCGCCGGGGCCGTTGCCCAGCGTCATCTGGGCGTTCATCAGCGTCGCGTACTGCGACACCAGCGCCAGGCCCAGCCCCGCGCCCTGGCCGAGCAGCTGGCCGAGCTGGCCTTGGGCGCCGCGGTGCACCAGGTGCGCCTGCAACTCGCCGGGCAGCCCGGGGCCGTTGTCCTGCACGGAAAGCACGACCTCGTCGGGCCGGCGGTCGATCGACACCGTGACGGCGGACGCCTGGCCGTCCGTGGCCCCGCCGTAGCGCAGCGCGTTGTCCAGCAGGTTGGTGAGGATGCCGTCCACCAGCGTCGCGTCCGCGTTCACCGTGCACGGCGCGTCGATGCCCAGCGCGCCCAGGTCGACGCCGGCGGCGTCGGCGCGCGGCAGGAAGCGCAGCACCGCGTCGCGCACCAGCTGGTCCAGCGCCACCGGTTCGAGCTTCAGGCCCGCCTCCGCCTCCAGCGCCAGCGCCAGGTCCAGCAGCTGGTCCACCAGGCGGCTGGCGCGCGCCTGGCTGGTGGCAATGCGCTCGAGCTGCTCGCGCCAGGACTGGGGGTCGGTCTGCGACAGCCCGTAATCGGCCAGCGCGCGGATGCCGGCCAGCGGCGTGCGCAGCTCGTGCGCGACGTTGCCGGCGAACTCGCGCTGCGCGCGCACGCTGCGCTCCAGGCGCGCGAACAGCGCGTTCAGCTCGGCGGCGAGCGTCGCCACGTCGCGCGTCGTCGCCTCGACGTGGATCGCCGCCAGGTCGTTGGCGCTGCGCCGCCCGAGCGCCTCCTGCAGCTGGGCGAGCGGCTGCAGGTCGTTGCGGATCGCGCGGTGCAGCCACCAGCCCAGCACCACCAGCAGCAGCAGCTGCGGCAGCAACGAGAACCAGGCCAGCCGCTGCAGCGCGGCGCTGCGGCCGAGCGTGGTCTCGGCGACCACGACGTCGAACGGCACCGGCGCGTCGCGGTGCAGCGTGACCGCCCGAAGCTTCTCGCCGCGCAGCACAACGTCCTGGAAACGGTGGGTCGCCGGCGGCTCCACGGGCGGCACGCGCAGGTCGCGCACGCCGGCCACAAGCGTGTCGTCGCTCTCGGTGACGCTGAAGTAGGTGGTCTCGACCTGGTCGAACAGCACCCGGTTGACCTCGCGCGTGGTGAGCGCCAGTTCCAGGTTCTCGCCATGGGTCTGCACGTTGGCCGCCAGCAGGGCCGCATCGTCCAGCAGCGAGCGGTCGAATGCGCGCTGCGTGAAGTAGTAGGCGATGCCGGCCGACGCGGCGGTGCCGGCCAGCCAGGTCAAGGCCAGCGGCAGCAGCACGTGCCGCAGCAGCCGCGATGCCAGCCGCGGCGGGTTGCCCGGCTGCTTCAAGTCTCCGCCTCGAGCAGGTAGCCCAGGCCGCGCAGCGTGCGGATGTGCACGCCGCTGCCCACCAGCTTCTTGCGCAGGCGCGAGATGAACGCCTCGAGCGCGTTGTCGCCCAGGTAGTCGTCCAGGTCGGACAGCTTGTTGGCCAGCTCGCGCTTGCTCACCACCCGGCCGGCGGGCGTCATCAGCTCCCACAGCACCTCGAATTCGCGCGCCGGCAGCTCGAGCGACTGGCCGTGGACCGAGAAGCGCCGGTTCTGCCGGTCCAGCGCCAGGCCGCCCACCTGCACCTGGTCCTGCGTGCCCATCGTGCGGCGCACCAGGGCGCGCAGCCGGGCCTCCACCTCGGCGAGGTCGAACGGCTTGCCCAGGTAGTCGTCGGCGCCGGCGTTGAGGCCGGCGATGCGCTCGTCCGTGCGGTTGCGTGCCGTGAGCACCAGCACCGGCGTGCGGTCGCCGCGGGCGCGGGCCGCGCGCAGCGCCGACAGGCCGCTGCCGAGCCCGCTGCGCGGGTTGGCGTTGTGCGGCAGGTTCAGGTCCAGCAGCACGGCGTCGAAGCCGGGGATCTGCCACAGCTGGTCGGCCTCCTCCAGCGTGCCGGCGATGTCGACGCGGTGGCCGGCATCGCGCAGGCTGCGCACCATCACGTCGCGCAGGACCACGTCGTCTTCGATCAGCAGGATTCGCATGGGAACCGATGTACCTCCGTCTTGCGGGGGGATGCTACGCACTTTCACCAACCGGGCGGGTCAGCCAATGGTCAGCTTGGCGCGGACCTAATCCCCCGGTCGGTCCGCCTTCCCGGACGGGGCCCGGCACGTTCGAAGGATAGGCATGAGGATCAAGAGCCAGAAGGATTTCTTCGCGGGACTGATGTTCTGCACCGTCGGGGCCGCGTTCGGCTTCGGCGCCACCACCTACAACATCGGCGAGGGCGCCCGCATGGGCCCCGGCTACTTCCCCCTGATGCTGGGCATCGTGCTCACCATCCTCGGCGCGTTCATCGTGTTCGAGGCGCTGGTGGTCGAGACCGAGGACGGCGAGAAGATCGGCAAGTGGGCCTGGAAGCCGCTGTTGTTCATCATCGGCGCCAACCTGGCGTTCGGCGTGCTGCTGGGCGGCCTGCCGTCCATCGGCGTGCCGGCGATGGGCATGATCGTCGCGATCTATGCGCTGACCATCATCTCCAGCCTGGCCGGCAACGAGTTCGAGTGGAAGGGTGTGCTGATCCTCGCCACGGTCCTCGCGATCGGCAGCTACGTCGCATTCATCTGGCTGCTCAAGCTGCAGATCCAGGTGTGGCCCACGTTCATCGGCAGTTAAGCGCAGGAAGCCACACACCATGGATCTCGTCTCCAACCTCATGACCGGTTTCGGCGTGGCCGTCACGCCGATCAACCTGCTCTACTGCTTCATCGGCTGCGTGCTGGGCACGCTGATCGGCGTGCTGCCCGGCATCGGCCCGGTGGCCACCATCGCGATGCTGCTGCCGGCAACCTACGCGCTGCCGCCGGTGTCCGCGCTCATCATGCTGGCGGGCATCTACTACGGCGCCCAGTACGGCGGCTCCACCACCGCCATCCTGGTCAACCTGCCGGGTGAATCGTCCTCGGTGGTGACCTGCATCGACGGCTACCAGATGGCGCGCCAGGGCCGAGCCGGCCCGGCACTCGCCGCCGCCGGCATCGGCTCGTTCTTCGCCGGCTGCGTCGGCACGCTGATCCTGGCCGCGTTCGCCGCGCCGCTGACCGAAGTCGCGTTCAAGTTCGGCCCCGCCGAGTACTTCTCGCTGATGATCCTGGGCCTGATCGGCGCCGTGGTGCTGGCTTCCGGTTCGCTGGTCAAGGCGATCGCGATGATCGTGCTCGGCCTGCTGATGGGCCTGGTGGGCACCGACGTCAACTCCGGCGTGGCGCGCTTCTCGTTCGACATTCCGGAACTGACCGACGGCATCGGCTTCGTGACCATCGCCATGGGCGTGTTCGGCTATGGCGAGATCATCAGCAACCTGGCGCAGCCGGACGACCAGCGCGAGGTGTTCACCGCCAAGGTGCAGGGCCTGTTCCCGACCAAGGAAGACTTCAAGGCCATGGCGCCGGCCATGCTGCGGGGCACGGCCCTGGGCTCCGCGCTGGGCATCCTGCCCGGCGGCGGCGCGCTGCTGGCGGCCTTCGCGGCCTACACGCTGGAGAAGAAAGTCGCCAGCCGCCCCGGCGAGGTGCCGTTCGGCAAGGGCAACATCCGCGGCGTCGCGGCGCCCGAGTCGGCCAACAACGCCGGCGCCCAGACCTCCTTCATCCCGCTGCTGACGCTGGGCATCCCGCCCAACGCCGTGATGGCGCTGATGGTGGGCGCGATGACCATCCACAACATCCAGCCGGGCCCGCAGGTGATGACCAGCAACCCGCAGCTGTTCTGGGGCCTGATCGTCTCGATGTGGCTGGGCAACGCGATGCTGGTGATCCTGAACCTGCCGCTGATCGGCATGTGGATCAAGCTGCTGACGGTGCCCTACCGGTTCCTGTTCCCCGCGATCGTGCTGTTCTGCGCCATCGGCGTGTACTCGACCAACAACAACACGTTCGACATCTGGATGGTCGGTGGCTTCGGCATCATCGGCTACCTGTTCACCAAGCTGGGCTGCGAACCGGCACCGCTGCTGCTGGGCTTCATCCTGGGGCCGATGATGGAGGAGAACCTGCGCCGGGCGCTGCTGCTCTCGCGCGGCGACTGGGGCGTGCTGGTCACCCGCCCGCTGTCGGCCAGCCTGCTGGCGGCCGCCCTGGCGCTGGTCGTGATCGTGGCGCTGCCGTCGATCAAGGCCAAGCGCGAAGAGGCGTTCGTCGAGGACTGACGCACATCCCATCGGAATCGCATGCGCGGTTTCGATGGGTTCCAGCACCTTGGGCCAGGCCCGGCGAAGCCGGTCCCTGGCCCAAGGTGCTTTGGACGCGCCGCGCGGTCTCCGCGAAAGCATCGGCCACCGCCCACCCCGGTCGCTCGCGCACAATGACGGCAAACCAGCCCCGGACCGATCCCGTGCGCATCCTCCTCGCCGAAGACGACAAGGTGCTCGCCGACGCGCTCTCCCGCGCGCTGGCGCGCTCGGCGTACGCCGTGGACGTCGCGACGACCGGCGAAGAGGCCGACCGCGCGCTGGCCGCCGCCAGCTACGACCTCGTCATCCTCGACATCGACCTGCCCGGGATGAACGGCCTGGACGTGCTGCGCCGGCTGCGGGCACGGCGCGCCACCACGCCGGTGCTGCTCCTGACCGCGATGGACGCCCTGGCCGATCGCGTGGCCGGGCTCGACGCCGGTGCCGACGATTACCTGACCAAGCCGTTCGACCTGCCCGAGCTCGAGGCGCGCGTGCGCGCCCAGCTGCGGCGCAGCGCCGCGGCCGTCGCGCCGCTGCTGCAGCACGGCGGCCTGACGCTCGACACAGTCGGGCGGCGCGTGTCGTTCGAGGGCAAGCCGATCGAGCTGTCCGCGCGCGAGCTCGCGGTGCTCGAAGTGCTGCTGCTGCGCGCCGGCCGCGTGGTGAGCAAGGAAACGATTTCCAGCCACCTGTACGGCTGGGGCGACGAGGTGGGCCTGAACGCCATCGAGGTGTACGTGTACCGCATCCGCCGCAAGCTCGAGCCGCTGGGCTGCGAGATCCGCACGGTGCGCGGCATGGGTTACCTGATGGAACGCAGCCATGGGGCGGGTTAGCCGCCTGCGCGACCTGCTGCTGGCCTCGCTGCTGGGGCCGCTGCTCGTGCTGCTGCTGGTGGACTCGGCCCTGGGCTGGTGGGCGTCGGCGGATCTGGCCGACCGCGCCTACGACCGCGGCCTGCACGAGATCGCCCGCGAGGCCGCGCTGCACGTGCACGACGGCGCCGGCGGCCCGCGCCTGGACCTCTCGCCGGCCGCCGAGCGCGCGCTGCTGGTCGACCAGGACGACCGCCTGGCGCTGCGCGTGTGGACCGACGCCGGCGTGCCGATCGGCGGCGACGCGTCGCTGCCCGCGCCCCCCCGGCTGCCCGCGCGCAACGGCCCGCCGCTGTACTACGCGGCGCGCCTGGACGACGCACCCGCGCGGGTGGTGGTCTCGTGGCTGCCCTACGACGAGGCCGACCCGGCGCGCAAGGTGCTGGTGCAGGTTGCCGAGACGCTGAACAAGCGCCAGCGCCTGGCCTGGGAGATCGTCGCCAGCATCGTGGCGGCGCAGCTGGTGCTGATCGCCATGGCCTGCGGCGCGGTCTACTGGGGCGTGGGCCGCGGCCTGCGCCCGCTGGGCGCGCTGCGCGGCGCGCTGGCCCGCCGCTCGCACCAGGACCTCAGCCCGCTGGAGCCGCACGGCGTGCCCGAGGAGGTGCGGCCGCTGGTCGACGAGGTCAACGCGCTCATGCTGCGCGTGGGCACCACGCTGGACGCACAGAACCGCTTCGTCGCCGACGCGGCGCACCAGCTGAAGACCCCCGTGGCGGGGCTGAAGGCGCAGATCGAGCTGGCGCTGGGCGAGCGCGACCCCGAGCGGGTGCGCCACTCGCTCGCGCAGTTGTACGTCAGCGCCGAGCGGCTCGCGCGCATCGTGCAGCAGCTGCTCGCGCTGGCCCGCAACGAACCGGGCGCGGCCGCCGCGGTGCGCCTGCAGGCGGTGGACCTGGCGGCGTTCGCGCTGGAGATCAGCATGGAGTGGGTGCCGCAGGCGCTGCACCGCGCCATCGACCTGGGCTTCGAGGGCCCGGAGGGCCCGTTGCGGATCGACGCCGACCCGGACCGCCTGCGCGACCTGCTGAACAACCTGATCGACAACGCGGTGCGATACAGCCGCGAGGGCGGGCGCGTGACCGTCGCCGTCGGCCGCGACGGCGAGGAGCGCCTGCTGTCCATCAGCGACGACGGCCCCACCATCCCGCCGGAGGAGCGCACCCGCGTGTTCGAGCGATTCCACCGGCTGCTCGGTGGCCGCACCGATGGCAGCGGCCTGGGGCTGGCGATCGTCAGCGAGATCGCGGCGCTGCACGGCGCGCGCATCTCGGTGCAGGAGGACCAGGACGGCACCGGCAACCGCTTCACGGTGCACTTCCCGCCCCCCGAACCCCGTACGGCCACGCCCGTGTAAGGCTGCAGACAGCTGGGCGACAAGGAGCCGACAGCCTGCCTCTCTATCCTCGGCGGGCGCCCCCACGCCGGTGGCGCGCCCCATCGCATTCCGAGGAGACGACATGGACGTGGTGTCCACCCCCGAGTTCTGGATCGCACTGGCCCAGATCATCTTGATCAACATCGTGCTGAGCGGCGACAACGCCGTCGTCATCGCCCTGGCGTGCCGCTCGCTGCCCGCGCACCAGCAGAAGAAGGCCATCATCTTCGGCAGCGTCGGCGCCATCGTGCTGCGCCTGGTCCTCACGTTCTTCGCCGTCTACCTGCTCACGCTGCCGTACCTCAAGCTGATCGGCGCCGCGCTGCTGGTGTGGATCGGCATCGGCCTGCTCAAGGGCGAGGACGACGAGGGCGATCTCGAGAGCCACTCGAACCTGATCAGCGCGATCAAGACCATCGTCATCGCCGACCTGGTCATGAGCCTGGACAACGTGATCGGCGTCGCCGCGGCCGCCAAGGGCCACGTGGGCCTGCTGGTCATCGGCCTGGTGATCAGCATCCCGCTGATCATCTTCGGCAGCACCCTCATCCTGAAGCTGATGACGCGCTTCCCGATGATCATCACGCTGGGCGCCGGCCTGCTGGGCTGGGTCGCGGGCGAGATGGCCCTGTCCGATCCCGCCATCAACGTCTGGGCGGCCCAGCAGCACACGCTGCACGTCATCGCCCCCGCCGCCGGCGCGCTGCTGGTCATCGCGGTGGGCAAGTACCTGGCGCGCCTGGCCGCCCAGCAGACCGTCGCCGACAAGACCGCGGCCTGAAGGACGCTCCCTTGGCCCAGATCCTGGTGCCCATCGACGGCCAGGGCGCGCAAGCCCAGCGCGCCCTGGCCGAAGCGATCCGGATCCACCGGCGCGAGGACGTTCCGGTCTACCTGCTGAGCGTGCAGCCGCCGGTGTCCGGCCATGTGGCGTCGTACTTCCGGCCGGCCGAACTCGAGCGCCTGCAGCACGAAGCCGGCCTGGAGGAGCTCGCGCCGGCGCAGGCGCTCCTGGCCGCCGCCGACGTGCGCCACCGCGCCGTCGTGCGCGTCGGCCGGCGCGCCGAGACGATCGCCCGCACCGCGCAGGAACTGGGCTGCGACCGCATCGTGCTGGACGCGTCCTGCGCGCCGGCGGGCGAGCGCTGGTTCGGCTCGCTGGCGCAGCAGGTCAACCACCTGCTGGCCGGCGTCGGGGGCTGCCAGGTCATCGGCGCCTGAACGGGCCGCCCGCCGCCGCCCCGCGGCCGCGCGTCAGCCCAGGCTCGTCACCGCCAGCGCGACCACCACGCCGGCCATCGCGGCGGTGGCGGCCCAGCCCAGCCAGCGCAGCCGCCGGCCGATCACGTGCGCGCCCATCACCGACTCGCGCGTGCCCAGCAGCATCATCACCACCATGATCGGCACCGCGATCACGCCATTGAGCACCGCCGACCAGAACAGCTCCTTGACCGGATCGAACGGCGTGAAGCACAGCGCCACGCCGCCCAGCGTGGCCACCGCGATCACGCCGTAGAAGCCCCGGCCTTCGCCTTCCTCCAGGCGCAGCGTGAGGCTGCCCTCCCAGCCCGCCACTTCGGCGACCGCGTAGGCGGCCGAACCGGCCAGCACCGGCACCGCCAGCAGGCCGGTGCCGATGATGCCCAGCGCGAACAGCAGGAACGCCCAGTCGCCGGCCACCGGCCGCAGCGCCTGGGCGGCCTGCGCCGACGTCTGGATGTCGGTGATGCCCGCCGCGTGCAGGGTGGCGGCAGTGGCCAGGATGATGAAGTAGGCGATCAGGTTGGAGAACGCCATCCCGATGCGCGTGTCCCACTTGATGCGCCGCAGGTGGCGCCGCACCTCGGCGCGCGTGTGCGGCGCCCCGGCCTCCTTGTCCTCCACCTCCTGCGCCGCCTGCCAGAAGAACAGGTAGGGGCTGATGGTGGTGCCGAACACGGCGACGATGGTCAGCAGGCTGTCGCGGTTCATGGGCAGGTGCGGCGTCACCGTGCGCACCAGCACCTCGCGCCAGTCCAGGTGGACCAGGAAGGCCACGCCGACGTAGGCGAGCAGCGCCAGCGTGAGCCATTTGAGCCAGGCCACGTAGCGCCGGTACGGCAGGAACACCTGCAGCACCAGGGTGGCGAGCCCGAAGGTGACGGCATAGACGTGCGGCGAGCCGCCCACCAGCAGCCGCAGGGCCTCGCCCATGGCGGCGAAGTCGGCCGCGATGTTCAGCGTGTTGGCCAGCAGCAGCAGGCCGACCACGCCCAGCACCACCGGACGCGGGAAGCTGCGCTTGATGTTGGCGGCCAGCCCGTGCCCGGTGACGTAGCCGATGCGGGCGCTGATGTTCTGGATCGACGTCATCAGCGGCAGCGTGAACACCATCGTCCACAGCATGGACATGCCGAACTGGGCGCCGGCCTGCGAATAGGTGGCGATCCCGCTCGGATCGTCGTCGGCGGCGCCGGTGATCAGGCCGGGGCCCAGTTGCTTGAGCGGGGGAAGCCGAAGCCGCTTCGGCCGTTTCATCGCACCGCCCCGGGACTCGTGCTGCACATGCCCGCATTGTCGTTGCGCGCGGCTGACTGGGGGCGGACGGACACGATTTGATCTAGATCAACGGCAACCCGGGGGCCGGCTCGTCTAATAGGTGCATTCGCAATACACCTTCTGGAAAGGAGCTCCCCGACATGTCCGCATATGCCGCCAGCATCGACGTCCGCAAGATCGAGCCGCGACACCGGCACCCCCTGATCTTCGCCACGTTCCAGGAACTCGCCAACGGCCAGACGCTGGAACTCGTGAACGACCACGACCCGCAGCCGCTGCAGCGGCAGTTCGAGCTGCTCGCGCCCGCCGAATACGAGTGGGCGTACCTCGAGCGCGGCCCCCAGACCTGGCGCGTGGGCATCACGCGCGTGCGTCCCGCCGAACCCGCCGGCAGCTGCTGCGGCGCCTGCGGCGGCGGCGGCCACTGAAACACCGGAGGAAACCATGAGGAACAACAACACGCTCTGGCGCTGGCTGGGGCTGATCTTCGTCCTGTCGTTCGGGGCCCTGGGCTACCTGGGCTGGCAGATCTATGTCTCGGCGCCGCCCATTCCCGCCGCGGTCGTCACCACCGGCGGCAAGGTGCTGTTCACCGGCGAGCAGATCCAGCACGGCCAGCAGGTCTGGCTGGCCGCCGGCGGCCAGCAGCAGGGCAGCGTCTGGGGCCACGGCGCCTACGTCGCGCCCGACTGGTCGGCCGACTGGCTGCACCGCGAGGCCACCACGCTGCAGGCGCTGCGCACCCGCGAGATCGCCAGCGACGCCAGCGGCCTCACGCCCGCCCAGCGCGGCGCGGTCGACGCCTCGCTGAAGGACGAGATGCGCCGCAACACCTACGACGCCGCCACCGGCAAGGTGACGGTGTCCGACGTGCGCGGCCGCGCCATCACCGAAGTCGGCGACCACTACCGCGCGCTGTTCGGCGACGCGCCCTCGCTGGCCCACCTGCGCGAGCAGTACGCCATGCGCGAAGGCACCGTGCCCGACGCCGCCGACCGCGCCGACCTGGCCGCGTTCTTCTTCTGGAGCGCCTGGTCGGCGGTGACCGACCGGCCCGGCGAGGCCGGCCTGTCGTACACCAGCAACTGGCCGCCCGAGCCGCTGGTGGGCAACACCATGACGACCTCGGCCGCCATGTGGTCGATGGCCAGCATCATCCTGCTGCTGGCGGGCATCGCCGCCATGCTGTGGCTGCACGGCGCCGGCAAGCACGAGGAGGAGGCCGTGCCGCCGAAGGCCGACCCCATGCTCGAAGCCACCGTCACGCCTTCGATGAAGGCCACGCGCAAGTACTTCTTCGCCGTCGCCGGCCTGCTGCTGCTGCAGATCGGCATGGGCGCCGTCACCGCGCACTACGCCGTCGAGGGCAGCTCGTTCTTCGGCCTGCCGATCTCCGAACTGCTGCCCTACGTCACCAGCCGCACCATCCACACCCAGGTGGGCGTGTTCTGGATCGCCACCGCGTGGCTGGCCACCGGCCTGTACATCGCGCCGCTGCTCGGCGGCCGCGAGCCCAAGTTCCAGAAGCTGGGCGTGGACTTCCTGTTCTGGGCGCTGATCGCCATCGTGGTCGGCTCCACCGCCACCGGCTGGCTGGGCACGCTGCAGCACCGCGGCGTCGACTTCAGCTTCTGGGTGGGCAACCAGGGCCTGGAATTCACCAGCATGGGCCGCGTCTGGCAGGTCCTGCTGTTCGTCGGCCTGCTGCTGTGGGCCGTGCTGCTGGGCCGCGCGCTGTGGCCGGCGCTGAAGACGCCTTCGGAAAGCCGCGGCCTGATCGCCATGGTGTTCCTGTCGGCCACCTGCATCGGCGGCTTCTACGCCACCTCGCTCGCCTGGGGCCAGCACACCCACTATTCGATGGTCGAGTACTGGAGGTGGTGGCTGGTGCACCTGTGGGTGGAAGGCTTCTTCGAGGTGTTCGCCACCGCGGTGATCGCGCTGCTCTTCACCAAGCTGGGCCTGGTGCGCGCCTCCAGCGCCAACCGCGCCATCGTGGCCGAGACCATCGTGTTCCTGTTCGGCGGCATCCTGGGCACGCTGCACCACCTGTACTGGACCGGCACGCCCACCTCGGTGATCGCCGTCGGCGCCGTGTTCTCGGCGCTGGAAGTGGTGCCGCTCACGCTGATCGGCCTGGAGGCGCTGCAGAACTGGAAGCGCTCGCAGGGCGTCGCCTGGCTGGCCGCCTACAAGTGGCCCGTGCTGTGCTTCGTCGCGGTGGGCTTCTGGAACACCGTCGGGGCCGGCCTGCTGGGCTTCGCGATCAACCCGCCGGCCTCGCTGTACTACGTGCAGGGCCTGAACATGACGGCCGCCCACGGCCACGGCGCGCTGTTCGGCGTGTACGGCATGCTGGGCATCGGCCTGATGCTGTTCTGCCTGCGCGGCCTGTATGCCCGCCACCTGCACGCCGACGCGCTGCTCAAGCCCGCCTACTGGGGCCTGAACATCGGCCTGGCCCTGATGGTCTTCCTGTCGCTGCTGCCGGCCGGCATCTACCAGGCCGCCGCCAGCATCAGCCGCGGCCTGTGGTACGCCCGCTCGCCGGAGGTCATCCACTCGAAGTTCATCGAGACCATGGTGTGGCTGCGCGTGCCGGGCGACATCGTGTTCGCCATCGGCGCCGTGCTGCTGGCCGTCTACGTCCTGCGGCTGCTCGGCCCGGGCCGCACCCGCGGGGCCCTTGCGCCCGCGCAAGCGGCCGCGCTGGGCGGACGCTAGGATGGTTGCGGGAAGCGCGGCCGGCCGCGGCCGGCCCGCTTCCCGCGATCGCAGGAACTCCCCATGAAACTCACCGCCTTCACCGACTACAGCCTGCGGGTGCTGATGTACCTGGCCGCTCAGCCGGGCAAGCGCGCCACCATCGGCGAGATCGCGACGTCGTTCGGCATCTCGGAGAACCACCTGGTCAAGGTGGTGCACTTCCTGGGCAAGGCGGGCTGGCTGGCCAACGTGCGCGGCAAGGGCGGCGGCCTCGAGCTGGCCCGGCCCGCCAACCGGATCAACATTGCCGACGTGGTGCGCGACACCGAAGGCGACGCGCTCGTCGCCGAGTGCTTCGGCGAGGAGAAGGACGGCTGCGTCATCGCGCCGTGCTGCAAGCTGCGCGGCGTCCTGGGCGACGCCGTGGCCGCCTTCTATGCCGTGCTGGCGCGCTATACGCTGGCCGACGTGGTGCGCAACCGCGACCAGCTGGCCACCATCCTGTTCCTGCCGCTGCCGGCGGCGGGCAGGAAGCGCGCATGAGCGCGCCGCCGTTCCCGTACGAGGGGCCGCCCGAGCTGGGCGAGCCCATCGCCGCCGCGCTGCGGCGGGTGGTCGATCCCGAGGTGGCGCTGAACATCGTCGACGTCGGACTCGTGTACGGGGTCGCGCTGCATGGCCGGGAACTGCACGTGCAGGTCACGATGACGTCGGCCGCCTGTCCGGTGGCCGACGTGATCGTCGAGGACATCGAGCGCGAGCTCGATCGCGCCGTGCCGCAGGACCTGGTGATCCGCGTGCAGCTCGTCTGGGAGCCGGCGTGGACCCCCGAGCGCCTGAGCGAAGGCGCGCGGCGTTTCATGGGCTGGTGAGGCGATGACCACCGGCCTGCGACTCTCCCGGCCGGCGGCTTCGCGCAACCTGCGCGCCGTCGCCGGCCCGGTGCTGGTCGCGGCCGTGATCGCCGCCGCCCTGGCGGCCTTCGGCGGCGGGCTGCTGCGCGCCGGTGTCGCCTGGCCGGGCGCCGGCGCCACCGCCTGGGCGGCCGCCGCGGCGCTCCATGGCGCGCTCGTGATCGGCGGCGTCATGGGCACCATGATCGGCGTCGAGCGCGCCGTCGCGCTCAAGCACCCGCTCGGCTGGCTCGGGCCGACGGCCTCCGCGGCCTCGGTCGTGGCGTTCCTGCTCGCGCAGCTCGCCCTCGGGGGCGTGCTGCAGGTCGCCGCCTCGGCGGCCTTCGTCCTCGTCAACATCGCGCTGGTGCGCCGGCAGCCGGCCGCGCACACGGCGCTGCTCGCCGGCGCCGCGCTCGCCTGGCTGGCGGGCAACCTGCTGTTCGCCGCCGGCGCGCCGCTGGCGGCCGTCCTGCCCTGGTGGTTCGCGTTCCTGGTCGTCACCATCGCGGCCGAGCGCCTGGAGATGACGCGGCTGATGCGCCGCCGCCCGGGCGTGCAACTGCGCCTGCACGCCGTGCTGGGCCTGCTCGCAGCCGGCGCGGCGCTCACGCTGGCGCACCCGGCCGCCGGCGGGCTGCTGTACGGCGCGGCGCTGCTGCTGCTGGCCGTCTGGTTCCTGCGCCACGACCTCGCGCGGCGCACGCTGCACACCGAGGGGCTGCCGCGCTACATGGCGGTGTGCCTGCTGGGCGGCTATGGCTGGCTGGCCGTGGGCGGCATCGCCTGGATGGCCACGGCCGTGGGCCTGCCGGTGCGCGATGCGGCCCTGCACGCGCTCGGGCTCGGCTTCGTCGGCAGCATGGTGATGGGCCATGCGCCGGTCATCCTGCCCGCGGTCGCGCGCTGGAAGCTCCAGTTCAGCGGCGTTTTCTACCTGCCGCTGGCGCTGCTGCACCTGTCGCTGCTGGCGCGGCTGGGCGCCGGCGGCTTCGACCCCGCCTGGCGCGCGGGCGGCGCGGTGCTCAACGTCGCCGCGCTCGCGCTGTTCGCGGCGGTCGCCGTCGCCGCGGCGCGCGCCTGGCGGCGCCGCCACCCCACCTGAGCCGGGAGCGCCGATGGACTTCATGCCGTCCCCCCGCGCGCAGGCCTGGCGCGAGCGCACCGAGGCGTTCGTCGAGCGCTGGCTGCTGCCGCACAACGCGCAGTGGCACCGGCACTGCGCCGCGGGCGAGGTCGCGCCCTTCGTCGCCGAGCTGCGCGCGCTGGCCCGCGAGGAAGGCCTGTGGAACCTGTGCCTGCCGCGCCTGCCGGCGGGCGCGCCCGGCACCGCCTTGCCGGTCCTGGACTACGCGCCGGTGGCCGAGGCGATGGGCCGGCTGCACTGGGCCAGCGACGTCTTCAACTGCCAGGCGCCGGACAGCGGCAACATGGAGCTGCTGCTGCGGCACGCCACGCCCGCGCAGCAGCGCGAGTGGCTCGATCCGCTGCTGCGCGGCGAGATCCGCTCCGCTTTCGCCATGAGCGAGCCCGACGTCGCCTCGTCGGACCCGACCGGGCTGCAGACCTCGGTGCGGCGGGACGGCAACGAGCTGGTCCTGCACGGCCGCAAGTGGTTCATCACCGGCGCGGCGCACCCGGACTGCCGGCTGCTGGTGGTGGTGTGCCGCAACGACGACGACGGATCGCGCCCGGCCGCGCCGGACCGCCATCGCGCGCACAGCCTGGTGCTGGTGCCGGCGGACGCACCCGGCGTCGAGCGGATTCGCAACATCGCCCTGATGCACCACCTGTCGCCCGAGGGGCATTGCGAGCTGCGCCTGGCGGGCGTGCGCGTGCCCGCGGCCAACCTGCTGGGTGCCTGGGGCGAGGGCTTCGCGCTCGCGCAGGCGCGGCTGGGGCCCGGCCGCGTGCACCACTGCATGCGCACCATCGGCCAGTGCGAACTGGCGCTGGACCTGGCCTGCGACCGCGCCCTGGAGCGCAGCGCGTTCGGCCGCCCGCTGGCCGGGCAGGCCAACGTGCAGGAGTGGATCGCCGAGTCGCGCATCGAGATCGAACAGGCCCGGCTGCTGGTGCTGCGCGCCGCCTGGGGCCTGGACCAGGCCGTGCCGCCGGCGGGGCTGCGCGCGGACATCAGCGCCATCAAGCTGGTGGCGGCGCGACTGCAGACACGCGTGGTCGACCGGGCGATGCAGGTGTTCGGCGCCATGGGCCTGTCGCCCGACACGCCGCTCGCCTGGCTGTGGACCTGGGGCCGCGCGCTGCGCGTGATGGACGGGCCGGACGAAGTACACCTGCGCGCCGTCGCCCGCCACGAGCTGGCGCGGGCGCGCGAGCGCCGCGGCGCCTCGGCCGCCTGGTTCACCACGCCCGAACAGATGGCCGCGCCGGTGCGCCTGCGCTGAAGGCGGCCCCATTTCCCTTTCCACACATGCATGCAATGACCGAACGAACTTCCTCCGAGACGATGGCCGCCGGCGAGATGTCGGCCGCGTCGCTGGCGCGACTCGCGCACGACAGCGGCCTGGCGCCGCTGCGCTGGCGCGGCGGCGCGCTGCTGCCGGTGGTGCAGGGCGGCATGGGCGTCGGCATCTCCGCCGGCGGGCTGGCCGGCGCGGTGGCCGCGTGCGGCGCCGTCGGCACGATCGCCTCGGTCGACCTGCGGCGGCTGCATCCGGACCTGATGGCGCGCACGCGCGACCTCGAGGGCGAGGGCGCCAAGGCCGCCATCGACGCGGCCAACCTCGAGGCGCTGGCGCGCGAGCTGCGGCGCGCCCGCGAGCTGTCGCGAGGCCGCGGGCTGGTTGCCGTCAACGTGATGCGCGCCGTGGGCGAATACGCCGCCTACGTGCGCCAGTCGCTCGCCAGCGGAGCCGACGTGCTGGTGGTCGGCGCGGGCCTGCCGCTGGACCTGCCCGAGCTGGCGCAGGACCATCCGGAGGTGGCGCTGGTGCCCATCCTGTCGGACGCGCGCGGCGTGCAGCTGGTGCTGCGCCGCTGGGACAAGCGCGGCCGCCGGCCGGACGCGATCGTGATCGAGCATCCGGCGCACGCGGGCGGTCACCTGGGCGCCGCGCGCGTCGAGGATCTGCGCGACCCGCGCTTCGACTTCGAGGTGGTGCTGCCGCAGGTGGTGCAGCTGCTGCGCGACGCCGGGCTCGAGCGCGACGTGCCGGTCATCGCCGCGGGCGGCATCCGCAGCCGCGAGGACCTGGCCCGCGTGCAGTCGCTGGGCGCGGCGGCCGCGCAGGTCGGCACGCCGTTCGCCGTCACGCGCGAGTGCGACGCGCACCCGGAGTTCAAGCGCGTGCTGGCGCAGGCGCAGCCCGAGGACGTGGTCGAATTCACCAGCGTGGCCGGCCTGCCGGCGCGGGCGGTGCGCACGCCGTGGCTCGACAAGTACCTGCGCCTGCAGGACCGCATGAAGGCCGCCGCGCACGTCAAGCGCCACTGCACGATGTGGTTCGACTGCCTGGCGCAATGCGGGCTGCGCGACGGCAAGGCGGCGTGGGGCCAGTTCTGCATCGACAAGGTGCTGGGCCACGCGCTGGACGGCGACGTGCGCCGCGGCCTGTTCTTCCGCGGGGCCGGCCGGTTGCCGTTCGGCGCCGAGATCCGGTCCGTGAACGAGTTGATGCAGTGGCTGCTGGGGAGCATCCGCCCCCGGGCCGCCGCGATGGAGGGATGACCATGCACCGTGACGACGCAGCCCGGCGCGCCGCCGCCCAGGCGGAGCCGCTGCTGGATCCGCAGCCGATCAGCACCGACGTGCTGGCCGAGAAGTACCTCAAGGACGGCGAGACCACCGCCGACGAGCTGTACCGGCGCGTCGCGCGCGCGCTGGCCAGCGTGGAGTCGTCGCCGCTGCGCGAAGCGTGGGGTGAGCGCTTCCTGGACAACCTGCGGCTGGGCGCCATCGGTGCCGGCCGCATCATGAGCGCCGCCGGCACCGGGCTGGAGGCGACGCTGATCAACTGCTTCGTGCAGCCGGTGGGCGACGCGATCCAGGGCCGCGACGAGGCCGGCCTGCCCGGCATCTACGAGGCGCTGCGCGAGGCGGCCGAGACCATGCGCCGCGGCGGCGGGGTGGGCTACGACTTCTCGGCCATCCGCCCGCGCGGCGCCGTCGTGCACAAGACCCGCTCGCTGGCCTCGGGGCCCTGCGGCTACATCGACGTCTTCGACCGCTCGTGCGCCACGGTGGAAAGCGCCGGCTCGCGCCGCGGCGCGCAGATGGGCGTGCTGCGCATCGACCACCCCGACGTGCAGGAGTTCATCGCCGCCAAGCGCCAGAGCGGCCGCTGGTCCAACTTCAACGTGTCGGTGGCGGTCCCCGGCGAGTTCATGCGCGCGCTGGAAGCCGGCGCCGACTGGCCGCTGGTGCATCGCGCCGAGCCGGGCGAAGCGCTGCTCGCGCAGGGCGCGCACCGGCGCGCCGACGGCCTGTGGGTCTACCGCAGCGTGCCGGCGCGCGAGCTGTGGGACCTGGTCATGCGCTCGGCCTACGACTTCGCCGAGCCGGGCATCCTGTTCCTGGACACCATCAACGCCGACAACAACCTCGCTTACTGCGAGCGCATCGCGGCCACCAACCCGTGCGTCACGGCGGACGCCTGGGTATTCACGACCGAGGGCCCGCGGCAAGTCCATGAGCTCGTGGGCCGCTCGTTCCAGGCGGTCGTCGACGGCCAGGCGTGGCCGCTGGACAGCCAGGGGTTCTTCAGCACGGGGGTGAAGCCCGTGCTGCGATTGCGCACCCGCGAGGGTCATGAGCTGCGGCTGACCGCGAACCATCGCATCCGCAAGGTCGTGCGCCGCACGCGGTACGTGCGCGAGGTCGCGTGGGTCGAGGCGGGAACACTGGGGGCCGGTGACGAGATCGTGCTGCATGACCATCGCGCGGCGACGGGCTGGGAAGGCGCGGGCACCGAGCAGGAGGGCTACCTGGTCGGCCTGCTGATCGGCGACGGCACGCTCAAGCAGGACAAGGCCGTCCTGTCCGTCTGGGCGCCTGGGTTGCGGGCGGTCGGCGCCGAGCACACGGACCTGGGCGGCGCCGCGGGCATCGTGGCGGCGGCCGAAGCCGCTGCGCGCACGCTGCCGCATCGCGCCGATTTCCGCGGCTTCCAGCGCCCGGTCGGAGACGGTCGCGGAGAGATGAGGCTGGCCTCTGCCGCCCTGCGCGATCTCGCGACCCGGATGGGCCTGCGACCCGGGAACAAGACCATCACGCCGGACATCGAACGCCAGTCCAGCGACTTCGCGTGCGGCTTGCTGCGCGGCCTCTTCGATGCGGACGGCTCCGTGCAGGGCAACCAGGAGAAGGGCGTGAACGTCCGCCTGACGCAGAGCGATCCTGCGCTGCTGGCTGCCGCGCAACGCATGCTCCTGCGCCTGGGCATCGCGAGCACGCTGTACCGCAACCGCAAGCCCGCCTTGCGGCGGGTGATGCCCGACGGCAGGGGCGGCCGGGCGGCTGATGACGCACGGCCGGTGCACGAACTGGTGGTCAGCGGCTCCAACCTGCAGGTCTTCGAGGAGCGCGTCGGCTTCGCCGACACCGAGAAGCGCCAGCGTCTGGAGCAGGCCATGGGGGCCTACCGGCGCGCGCTCAACCGGGAGCGCTTCACGGCAACCGTCGAGTCCCTCGAGACTGATGGCGACGAGGAGGTGTACGACGTCACGGTGCGCGACGTGCATGCGTTCGATGCCAACGGCCTCTACGTCCACAACTGCGGCGAACAGCCGCTGCCCGCCTACGGCTGCTGCGACCTCGGCCCCATCATCCTGACGCGCTTCGTGCACCACCCGTTCGGCTTCGGCGGCGAGCCGGCGTTCGACTTCGAGCAGTTCGCGCAGGCGACCGCCGTGCAGGTGCGCGCGCTGGACAACGTGCTGGACCTCACGCACTGGCCGTTGCCGCAGCAGCAGGCCGAGGCGCGGGCCAAGCGCCGCATCGGCGTGGGCTTCACCGGCCTGGGCAACGCGCTGGCCATGCTGCGCCTGCGCTACGACGAACCGGACGGCCGGGCGATGGCGGTGCGCATCGCACGCGCGATGCGCGATGCCGCCTATGCCGCGTCGGTGGAGCTGGCGCGGGAGAAGGGCGCCTTTCCGGCGTTCGACGCCGACGGCTACCTGCGCGAAGGCACCTTCGCCAGCCGGCTGGACGCGCCGCTGCGCGAGGCGATCCGCGCGCACGGCATCCGAAACAGCCACCTGCTGTCGGTGGCGCCCACCGGCACGGTGAGCCTGGCGTTCGCCGACAACGCATCCAACGGCATCGAGCCGCCGTTCTCCTGGACCTACCGGCGCAAGAAGCGCGAGGCCGACGGCAGCACCGCCGAGTACGAGGTGGTGGACCACGCCTGGCGCCTGTACCGCGCGCTGGCCGGCGAGGGCGCGCAACGCCCGGACTACTTCGTCTCGGCGCTGGAGATGCCCGCATCGGCCCACCTGGCGATGATGGAAGCGGTGCAGCCGTACGTGGACACCGCGATCTCCAAGACGGTGAACATCCCGGCCGACTACCCCTACGACGACTTCAAGGACCTGTACCTGCAGGCCTGGCGCGCGGGGCTCAAGGGGCTGGCCACCTACCGCCCCAACACCATCGTCGGCTCGGTGCTCGAGGCCGGGCCCGTGCCGCAGGCGGCGCCGGACCGGCCCGCGGTGCCGGCGCCGGACCCGATGCGCGCCGTCATCGAGAGCCGCCCGCGCGGCACGCTGCCCGCGATGGCCGAGAAGGTCGAGTACTGGACCCAGCAGGGCCGCCAGACGCTGTACCTGGTGGTCTCGTTCCTGCCCGTGGCGGGCGGGCAGGAGCGCGCCATCGAGTTCTTCATGCCGGTGGGCCAGCACGGCGAGTCGCAGCAGTGGATCACGGCCAGCATGCGGCTGCTGTCGCTGGCCGCGCGCGGGGGCTTCCTCGACCGCGCGCTGGCCGACATGCGCAAGGTCGCGTGGGACCGCGGCCCGGTGCGGCTGGGCACGTACCGGCGCGCCGACGGCGCCGAGGTGCCGCTGTGGCACGACTCGGAGGTCGCCGCCATCGCCTATGCGATCCAGACGCTGATCGCGCGCCGCCGCGGCGAGAGCGCGCCGGCGCTGGCCACCCCCGCGCCGGCGGTCGGCGTCGCCGGCACCGCGATGGCGGGCACCAAGTGCCCCGAGTGCGGCGCCCACGCGGTGATCCGCAAGGACGGCTGCGAGTTCTGCACCCAGTGCGGCCACGTGGGGGCCTGCGGATGACCGGCTTCCTGCACATCGAGGAACCGGCCCGCCGCGCCGGTGGCGGCTTCGCGCTCTGGCAGCTGGGGTTCCGGCCCTTCTACCTGCTCGCCGGCGCGTTCGGCGCGCTGTCGATCGCCTTGTGGGGCCTGCAGGTCACGGGCTGGCTGCGCGCGCCGTACCTGCCGGGGCCGCTGTGGCACGCGCACGAGATGCTGTTCGGCTTCGCGCTGCCGGTGATCGTGGGCTTTCTCTTCACCGCCGGGCGCAACTGGAGCCAGCGGCCCACGCCCACCGGCTGGCCGCTGGCGGGCCTGGCCGCGCTGTGGCTGGCCGGGCGCGTGCTGGTGCTGTCGCCGTTCGGGTGGGCCTCCGCGCTGGTGAACGCCGCGTTCCCGCTCGCCGCCGCGATCGCGCTGGCCATCCCCTTCCTCGCGGCGCGCAACCGGCGCAACTACTTCTTCCCCGCGCTGCTGGTGCTGCTGTCGCTCGCCACCCTGGCGGTGCACCTGCACCAGCTGGGCGCCTGGACGGTGCCCGGCTGGGCCGGCATCCAGCTCGCGCTCGACGTCGTGCTGTTCATCCTGTGCGTGATGGCCGGCCGGGTGATCCCCATGTTCACCAACAACGGCGTGCCGGGCGCGGATGCGCAGCGCCGCGAGTGGGTCGACCGGTCCGCGCTCGGCGCGGTGCTCGCGCTGCTGGCGCTGGACGTGCTGCGCGCCCCGCCCGCGCTGGTGGCGCTGGTGGCCGGCCTCGCCGCGGCCGCGCACCTGGCGCGCTGGCTGCTGTGGAAGCCCTGGCGCACGCTGCGCGTGCCGCTGGTGTGGGTGCTGCACCTCGGGTACGCGTGGATCCCGCTGCACCTGGCGCTGCGGGCGGCCGCGGCGGTGGGTGCGGCCACGCCGTCGCTCGCGACGCATGCGCTCACCACCGGCGCGCTCGGCGCGCTGGTGATCGGCATGATGACGCGCACCTCGCGCGGCCACACCGCGCGGCCGCTGCGCGCCGACGGCTGGGACACCGCGTGCTACGTCCTCGTCGCGGCCGCGGCGCTGGTGCGCGTGCTGCTGCCGCTCATCGCGCCTGCCGCCACGCTGCAGGCGTTGCTGGGCGCCGCGCTGCTGTGGGCGGCCGGCTTCGCGCTCTTCACGGTGCGCTACGCACCCGTGCTGGCGCGCCCGCGGCTGGACGGCAAGCCCGGCTGACGGGGTCCCCGCTCCCGCAACGCATCGATCGCCCCGCGAGCCCGCGCGGGGCGTGCGCGCGGTCGCGCCGGTCGGCGGCGTGGTGCCCGCGCCGCGGCGCGCATGCCCGCTTGACGTGCGTCAACACGGCCGAGCAGGGCGGCGCCTAAGGTTGATCCCGGATGCACCTCATGCATCGATCGAGGAACAACAACATGACCAGCCTGAGAGTCCCCCCGCTGCTGCGCACGTCGCGCATGCTCGTCCTGGCGGCCGCTGTGTGCGCGCCGCTGCTGTCGCTCGCCGCGCCCAAGGCCTCCGGCGACTTCGGCCCGCCCAAGGGCGCGCCGATCCACGCGGTGCTCACCAGCCCGCCGCACGTGCCGCCGCCGACCAACCGCAACTATCCGGCCAAGGTGATCGTCGACCTCGAGGTGGTCGAGAAGACGATGCAGATCTCCGAGGGCGTGAACTACACCTTCTGGACCTTCGGCGGCACCGTGCCGGGCAGCTTCATCCGCGTGCGCCAGGGCGACACGGTGGAATTCCACCTGAAGAACCATCCGGGCAGCAAGATGCCGCACAACATCGACCTGCACGGCGTCACCGGCCCGGGCGGCGGCGCGGCCTCCAGCTTCACCGCGCCCGGCCACGAGTCGCAGTTCACCTTCAAGGCCCTCAACGAAGGCATCTACGTCTACCACTGCGCCACCGCGCCGGTGGGCATGCACGTGGCCAACGGCATGTACGGCCTGATCCTGGTGGAGCCGCCCAACGGCCTGCCCAAGGTCGATCGCGAGTACTACGTGATGCAGGGCGACTTCTACACCACCGGCAAGTACCGCGAGAAGGGCGACCAGCCGTTCGACATGGAGAAGGCCATCGACGAGAAGCCCACCTACGTGCTGTTCAACGGCGCGGAAGGCGCGCTCACCGGCGACAAGGCCATGACCGCCAAGGTCGGCGAGACGGTGCGCCTGTACGTGGGCAACGGCGGCCCGAACCTGGTGTCCAGCTTCCACGTGATCGGCGCCATCTTCGACCAGGTGCGCTTCGAGGGCGGCAGCAACGTGCAGAAGAACGTGCAGACCACCCTGATCCCCGCCGGCGGCGCCGCCATCGCGACCTTCAAGGCGCGCGTGCCGGGCAGCTACGTGATGGTCGACCACTCGATCTTCCGCGCCTTCAACAAGGGCGCGCTCGCGATCCTGAAGATCGACGGCGCCGAGAACAAGGGCATCTACTCGGGCAAGGAGCTCGATGCGGTCTACCTCGGCGACCGCGCCGGCCCCAACCTCGCCGCCGTGGCCCATGCCACCCAGACCGCCGCGGCCGGCAAGCTGACGCCCGACGACCAGATCAAGGCCGGCCAGGCGCTGTTCGCCGGCACCTGCTCGGTGTGCCACCAGGCCAACGGCGCGGGCATGCCCGGCGTGTTCCCGCCCCTTGCCAAGTCCGACTACTTTGCCGGCGGCATGCAGAAGGCGATCGACGTCGTGCTGCGCGGCCTGTCGGGCAAGGTCACGGTCAACGGCCAGGACTACAACTCGGTCATGCCGCCGATGAACCAGCTCAACGACGACGAGGTGGCCAACATCCTCACCTACGTGGCCAACAGCTGGGGCAACCCGGGCGGCACCGTCTCCAAGGAGGACGTGAAGAAGGCCCGTGCCGCGGCCCCGGCGCCCAAGAACCAGGGCGGGCACTGAACGGCCCCGCGATGGAGCACGCCATGAAGCCGCTCGCCGCCCTGGCCCTGGCACTGGCCTGCACCGCGGGGCAGGGGGCCGAGTACGCCGGCCTGCCGGGCGGGCGCTTCGAGAGCGTGCTGCCGCAGGGGCCCGTGGCCAGCGTGTCCACGCCGGTCGACGTCGCGCCCTTTGCCATGCGCACCACCCCGGTGAGCGTGGCGGAGTTCGCGGCCTTCGTGCGCGGCCACCCCGAGTGGCAGCGCGGCCAGGCGCCGGCCGTGCTGGCCGATGCGCGCTACCTGCTGCAATGGTCCTCCCCGCGCGACCCCGGCCCCGGGCTGGGCGCCGCCACGCCGGTCACCGACGTCAGCTGGTTCGCGGCGCGCGCGTTCTGCGAGAGCGAGGGCGCGCGCCTGCCGACCTGGCTGGAGTGGGAGTACGCGGCCAGCGCCGACGCCACGCGCAGCGACGCGCGGCGCGACCCCGCCTGGCGGCGGCAGATCCTGGCCTGGTACGAAAAGCCCGGTGGCGTGGCGCTGTCGCCGGTCGGCGGCGCCGCCAACGCCTATGGCGTGCGCGACCTGCATGGCCTGGTCTGGGAATGGGTGGAGGACGCCAACGCCCTGTTCATCGCCGGCGACAGCCGCACCCAGGGCGATCCCGACAAGCTGAAGTTCTGCGGCTCGGGCGCGCTCAACATCATCGATCGCGACAGCTATGCGGTGCTCATGCGCATCGCGCTGCTGTCGTCCCTGAATGCCGCGGACACGACCGGCACCCTCGGGTTCCGTTGCGTCCGCCCCCTCCAAGGAACGCCATGAATTCCGCTTTCGCCCCGCGGCGCCGCGACGCCCTGCTGGCGCTGGGCGCGGCGCTGGTGCTGCCCGCCGCGGCGCATGCCGCTGGCGAGGCCGCGCTGCCGACCGACTCGATCTACCGGCTGGACGCCTCGCTGGTCGACCAGGACGGCCGGGCCTTCCCGCTCGCCTCGCTGCAGGGCGCGCCGGTGCTCGCGAGCATGTTCTACACCTCGTGCGACATGGTGTGCCCGATGATCTTCGAGACGCTGCATGCCACGCTGCGGGCGCTGCCCGCCGCCGAGCGTGGGCGGGTGCGGATCCTGATGGCCAGCGTCGACCCGGCACGCGACACCGTCGCCGTGCTGAAGAAGACGGCCGAGGCGCACGAGTGCGACGCCCGCTGGCTGCTCACGCGCGCCGACGAGGGCACCACGCGCAAGCTGGCCGCCGTGCTGGGCATCCAGTACCGGCGCCTGTCCAACGGCGAGTTCAACCACTCGACGGTGGTCGACGTGCTCGACGGCAGCGGCCGCATCGTCGCGCGCACCGGCAAGCTCGGGCAGGTGGATCCGGCCGTCACGGCGGCGGTGCACCGCATCGCGCGCGCCTGACGGGCCAGGCGGGGGCCGCGCCCCCGCCCGCCGTCACCAGCTGGCGGCCATCGAGTCCGGCGAGAAGCGCGGATCGCTCGTGACGGCGCCCAGGTCGACGAACTCCATCTGCGACATCGGGATCGCGCCGAGCTGGCGGAACGTGTTCTCGTCCCACGCCGCGCTGGGCTCGCCCTGCACGTGGAAGTCCGCGCCGATGTCGGCCACGTACATGCCGTAGCGCTTGGCCGCGGTCGCGATCGCCTTGGCCTGCGTGGTCCAGTTGTCCGGGATCACGAAGTCCGACCGCAGGCGCAGCAGCGCGCCGAACGGGACCGTGCCGGCCGCGCTGCCCGCGCTGTGGCGCGCCGGCCAGACGGCGCTGTTGGCGATCACGTCGTCGCGGAACGTCACCCGCAGCGCATGTCGGATCTCGCCGCTCGACGCCTCGGCGGCCTTGACCACGAACGGCGTGATCGGCAGGCCCGCGGCGTCGGCCGAGGTCCAGCCCGACGGGCGCAGCGACAGCGACTTCATGTCCCAGGCCGCGGTCGTCATGGCGTACCACTGGCCGCCGAGGTTGTAGGTGGCGTAGCCCTCCCACAGCCGGCAGGCGCCGCGCTCGACCACCAGCACATGGTGGTCGCCGCAGCTGTTGGGGTCGTTGCAGGTGCCGCCTTCGTTGAGCACGTTGGCCAGCGGGAACGGGAAGCGCCGCTGCGCCGCCGGCACGCTGCCGCAGCCGCGCGTGAGCGAGAAGCCCGAGCCGTCGCCCACGGCGCAGTCGCTCTCGGCCGGCCAGCCGGCCAGCGTGCTCAGGCCGGAGGCGGAGAAGTCGTACTGCAGCGCCGCCCAGTTCGTCGTGGCCGCGGTGCCGTCGACCACGTTGATCGGCATGCCGTAGTAGGCGGTGCGCTGGGTCGGATCCACGCCCAGCCACCAGTCTGCATGGAAAGGCGTCGCGCCGCCGACCGCGTTGACCCACGCCGCGCTGTTGGGGTGGGCCGGAAAGCGCGCGGTGTCGTCGATGCGCGTGTTGAACACCGCTTGCGCCGGGAAGACCTCGCAGTCGGCCAGCACGGGCGCTGCGGCGGCGATGCTGCTTGCCGGGGCCGTGGTGGGCGCCGGAGCCGTCGAGGCGGTGGTCGAGGGGGAATCCGGGCCCGGGCTGGCCGCCGTGCTGGCAGGCGTGCTGCCCAGCGATGCCGGGTCCACCGCCGCGGTGCCGGTGCCGCCGGAGCCCACGGCCCCGCCGCCACCGCCGCCGCAGGCGCTCAGTCCCATGGCCAGGAGCGCGCTCCAGGCGAGCGCGCCGATCGCAAACCGTTTTCCGTCTCTCATCATGCGAAAGTTCTCCTGCTCGCGTTTCGGACCAGGCATTCTTCGATGGCTGAGCGGCTTACACCCGTGTCGTGGTGCAAAGACGTGGCGTGTTCTCTTACAGCTGTGTCGGACCTTTCTCACGGAACCAGCCGGGAATTGCGGTTTCGAGCGCCGATCGCATCCGTCGAGCATGCGATCCCATCCAGTAAACGCGACCGCACCCCGGGCACCGCCGGGCTGGGCCGGGCAGCACGCGCACGTCTTCGGGCAACAGCCGGGCTCGCTCGGCGGGGTCGAGCGGGGCCGACAGCGGCGCATTGCAGACCGTGCAGCGCGTGAAGAGCTCGGCGGGCGCCGGCAGCGCGAGCGTGGTCACGGTGTGGGCCAGCTGCTGCAGCGGCGCGTCGTGCAGGATCTCGACCGCGCGGGCCGGGCGCAACTCGCGCAGCAGGTGGCGGTCGCGCGTGAGGAGGATGCGGCCCTCGGCGTTGGCGACCTGGACGACCGAGTGGTCGTCCAGGTGCGGATCCAGCCGGGTGTCCCAGCCCAGCACGCGCAGCCAGCGCGCGAGCCGGGCCAGCATGGCGTCGGCGGTGAAACGCGGATCGTCCACCGCCGCGAGGTTACTTCTTGCCCAGCCCCATGCGGGCGGCGCCCTCGGTGTACAGCTTGGTCTTCTCGGCCATGAAGGCGTCCATCTGGTCCACGCCCACGTTGACGAGCTCGAAGCCCGACTTGGCGGCCAGCTCCTTCATCTCCGGGTCGTTGTTCATCGCCATCCACATGTCGGAGATCTTCTTGCGCGCCTCCGGCGGGGTGGACTTGGGCACGCCGATGCCGCGGTAGGCGCCGTCGACCCAGTCGACGCCCAGCTCCTTGAAGGTGGGCACGTCGGGCATCAGCGGATGGCGCTTGTCCATCGCCACGGCCAGCGGCCGCACGCCCTTGTCCTTGTTGGCGATCGCGAACGGCGTGTACGTCATCGCACCGTCCACCTGGCCGCCGATGACCGAGGTGGCCAGGTCGCCCGTGCCCTTGAACGGCACGTACAGCGTCTTGATGCCGAAGGCGGCGTCCAGGCGCTCGTGCGCCGCGTGGTTGGCCGAGTACTGGCCCGAGCCCGCGAGGCTGAGCTTGCCCGGGTTGGCCTTCGCTGCCGCCAGGAATTCCTTGAAGTTCTTGATCGGGCTCTTGGCGTTGACCACCAGGATGTCGGGCGTGAAGTGGAACCAGAACACCGGCGTGACGTCGGCGGTCTTGTATTGCACGTCGCCCTGGATCGGCTGGAACACGATGTGCGGCAGGTTGACGCCCACCACGTTCACGCCGTCGCCGGGCAGCTGGTTCATCTGTGTCCACATCAGCGCGCCGCCGGCACCGGCCTTGTACTGGATGATGGTCTCCACGTTCGGGCACTTCTTGCGCAGCACCATCTGCTGGTGGCGCGCCGACAGGTCCGACTCGCCGCCGGGCGGGAAGGCCTGCCAGTACTGGACGTTCTTGTCGGGGCAGGCCTGCGCCAGGGCCAGCGGGGCGGCCAGGGCCAGCCCCAGCGCGGCGAACAGTCGTCTCATCCTTGTCTCCTTCGGGTCGTTGTGCGTGCTTGAGAGGGGAGCGTCGCTTGTCGCAGAAATTCAGGCGGCGAGCAATCGGTGGCACACCGCATCGGTGACCTGCGCGGTGGTCGCGGAGCCGCCCAGGTCGCCGGTGTGCAGCGCCTTGTCGGCCGTGACGGCCTCGATCGCCCGCATCAGTTTGGCGGCGGCGGCGTCCTCGCCCAGGTGCTCGAGCAGCATCACGCAGCTCCAGAACGTGCCCACCGGGTTGGCCAGGCCCTTGCCCATGATGTCGAAGGCCGAGCCGTGGATCGGCTCGAACATGCTGGGGTAGCGGCGCTCGGGATCGATGTTGCCGGTCGGTGCGATGCCCAGGCTGCCGGCCAGCGCTGCGGCCAGGTCGCTCAGGATGTCGGCGTGCAGGTTGGTCGCCACCAGCGTGTCGAGCGACGCCGGGCGGTTGACCATGCGCGCGGTGCAGGCGTCCACCAGTTCCTTGTCCCAGGTGACGTCCGGGAACTCCTTGCTGACCTGCAGCGCGATCTCGTCCCACATCACCATGGCATGGCGCTGCGCGTTGGACTTGGTGACCACCGTGAGGTGCTTGCGCGGGCGCGACTGCGCCAGCCTGAACGCGAAGCGCATGATCCGCTCGACGCCGGCGCGGGTCATCATGCTCACGTCCGTGGCCACCTCGATCGGGTGGCCCTGGTGGGCGCGGCCGCCGACGCCGGCGTACTCGCCTTCGGAGTTCTCGCGCACGATCACCCAGTCCAGGTCCTTCGGGCCGCAGCGCTTGAGCGGCGCGTCGATGCCCGGCAGGATGCGCGTGGGCCGCACGTTGGCGTACTGGTCGAAGCCCTGGCAGATCTTCAGCCGCAGGCCCCACAGCGTGACGTGGTCCGGGATGTCGGGGTCGCCGGCCGAGCCGAACAGGATGGCGTCCATGCCGCGCAGCGCGTCCAGCCCGTCCTTGGGCATCATCTCGCCGTGGGCGCGGTACCAGTCGCCGCCCCAGCCGAAGGTCTGGAACTCGAAGCGGAACCGGTCCTGCGCGGAGGCCAGCGCCTGCAGCGCCTGCTGGCCGGCCGGGACGACCTCCTTGCCGATGCCGTCGCCGGGAATGCAGGCGATCTTGTATGTCTTCATGCGGTGCTCGTGGTGACGAAAGGGGAAGGCCCCCAATCTAGCGCCGCATGCAAGGAACGGATCGCCGGTGCGCTCAAGGCATTCTTCACCCTGGGGTGAAGAATGCCCGCGGCCCGGTCAGACCGCGCGGTTCATGTCGACCTCCAGCCCGGCCTTGCGCATCTCGCGCGCCAGCAGCAGGTGCCACAGCTGGGCATCGTCCATCGTGTGCACCAGCACCATGTCCTGCAGCTCGGGGGCGATGGCGGACTGGCCCTGCACCAGGAAGCACACCTTGCGCCGGCCGAGCACGCCGAACAGGAAGCCCACTTCCAGCAGCGTCTCGGTGCGCGGGCCGGCCGTGCCCGGCTCGGTGCCCAGGCCGGCGGCGGGCGTGAGAACGACCGCGTAGTCGGCGCCGCGCGCGCCCTCGAGCCGGTCGATGAAGGTGACGTCGTCGCTGACCGGCGAGTCGCCCAGCACCACGGTCTCCAGGCCGAGCTGGCCGAGGAAGGCGGCCACGGCGTGGCCGGTCGAATCGCCGAGGTTGCTGATGATCGCCACCCGCCGGGCGGCGGTGGAGGCAGTGGTCGGTGCGGAGGTCGGGAGGGGCTGGGCGGTGGACATCGGGGTCTTGGCGGGGCGAGGCGTGGAGGTCGGGGTCGGCGCCGGAGCGGCGCTGGGTGCGGGTGTGGGTGCCGGTGTCGGCGCGGCCGTGGGTGCCGGCGTGGCGCTCGGCGCACGGGTGGGGGTGGGCGCCGGCGTCGGCACCGGGCTCGGCGCTGGCGTGGGGGCTGATGTCGGTGCTGGCGTCGGCGCCGACGTCGGTGTCGGTGTCGGTGTCGGCTTCGGCGCGGCCGCACCCTTGGCCGGGGCGGCGTCCAGGCGGCCTTCCAGCAGCTTGCGCGCGATGTTCAGGTTGGCGGTGGCGCGGTCCAGGCCGGTGCGGATCGCCTCGCGCAGCTCCTCGGACGAGTAGCGGTCGTCGAAGCCGGTCTCGAGCGACGCCGTCAGCACGCCGACCTTCAGGTCCTTGAAATCCGGCGTGCCGTGGCCGAGCACGTCGGCGAGCGTGGTGTTCACGCGCTTTTGCAGCGCTTCGATCCGCTGGTCCCACCGGTCCTGGATGCCGGCGAGGTCGGTGCCCCGCAACTCCTTGGTGAGCCGTTGGATCCTGTCGATGGCAGCCTCGAGGGCTTCCCTGTCCTGGCGCGAGCCGGTGGCCATGCGTCCTCCTGCGACGAACCGCCACTGTAGCGTTTTCACCGCCGAGCAGAATGGCGCATCCGCCACACTTGCGCGCGCCATGGCCAGTCCGATCCCCGCCGCCTCCGCCGAGATGCACTTCTTCAGCCTGCTGGTGCGCAGCGGCAGCCTGGCCGCGGCGGCGCGCGAGCTGCAGGTCACCCCGCCGGCGGTGAGCAAGCGCCTGGCCCAGCTGGAGCAGCACCTGGGCGTGCGCCTGCTGCGGCGCACGACGCGGCGCATGGCGCTGACGGCCGAAGGCGAGGCGTACCTGGCCCATGCCCGGCGCATCCTGGCCGAGATCGAGGCCGTCGAGCGCGAGCTGCAGGGCGCGTCCGCGCAGCCGGCCGGACTGCTGCGCGTCAACGCCACGCTGGGCTTCGGGCGCATGCACGTGGCGCCGCTGATCGCGAGCTTCGTGCGCGCCCACCCGCAGGTCGAGGTGCAGCTGCAGCTGTCGGTCAACCCGCCGCCGCTGACGCAGGACGCGTTCGACGTCTGCGTGCGCTTTGGCGAGCCGCCCGATGCGCGCGTCGTCGCCCGGCACCTGGCGGCCAATCGCCGGCTGCTGGTGGCCTCGCCCGGCTACCTGCAGCGCCACGGCACGCCGCGCGCGCCGGCCGACCTGGCGCGCCACCAGACCATCGGCATCCGGCAGGGCGACGAGGGCTCGGGCGTGTGGCGCCTGCGCTCGGGCAAGCGCACCGAGACCGTCAAGGTGCACGGCCCGCTGTCGACCAACGACGGCGAGATCGCCGTGCAGTGGGCGCTGGCCGGCCATGGCATCGTGATGCGCGCCGAGTGGGACATCGGCCGCTACCTGCAAAGCGGCCGCCTGCGCCAGGTGCTGCCGCAGTGGCAGACGCCGCCGGCCGACATCTACGCCGTCTGCCCGGTGGAGGTGCAGTCGGCCGCCCGCGTGCGCGCCTTCGTCGACCACCTGGCCGCCCACTTCGCCCGCCCGGCGCCGGCGGCCGATCGGCGATGATCCGCGGCTTCGATCCCCGAGCAGTTTTGCGAGCAGTTCCATGAAGATCATCGACATTCGCGAGAAGACCTGTCCGATCGCCTCCCCCATCCGCAACGCCTACATCGACTTCAGCAAGATGACGCTGAGCCTGGTGGCGGTGGTGACGGACGTGGTGCGCAACGGCCGCCGCGTGGTCGGCTACGGGTTCAACTCCAACGGCCGCTACGGCCAGGGGCAGCTGATGCGCGAGCGGTTCATCCCGCGCCTGCTGGAAGCGCCGGCCGAATCGCTGCTGGACGACAGCGGCGCCAACATCGACGCGCACAAGGCCTGGGCCACGATGTTCAGGAACGAGAAGCCGGGCGGCCATGGCGAGCGCTCGGTGGCCATCGGCACCATCGACATGGCGATCTGGGACGCCGTCGCCAAGATCGAGGACAAGCCGCTGTTCCAGCTGCTGGCCGAGCGTTATGGCACCGGCCAGGCGAACCGCAAGGTGTTCGTGTATGCGGCGGGCGGCTACTACTACCCGGGCAAGGACGACAGCCAGCTCAAGGACGAGATGCGCAGCTACCTCGACCGCGGCTACACGGTGGTCAAGATGAAGATCGGCGGCGCCTCGCTCGACGAGGACCGGCGCCGCATCGACTCGGTGCTGTCGATCCTGCAGGACGGCCAGCGCCTGTGCGTGGACGCCAACGGCCGCTTCGACCTGGACACCGCCATCGCCTACGCCAAGGCGCTGTCGCCGTACGACCTGTTCTGGTACGAGGAGGCCGGCGACCCGCTCGACTACGAGCTGCAGGCCACGCTGCGCAACTACTACCGGAACCCGATGGCCACCGGCGAGAACCTGTTCTCGATGCAGGACGCGCGCAACCTCATCCGCTACGGCGGCCTGCGCGCCGACCGCGACTGGCTGCAGTTCGACTGTGCCTTGAGCTACGGGCTGGTCGAGTACCTGCGCACGCTGGACATGCTGCGCCAGCACGGCTGGTCGCCCAGCCGCTGCATCCCGCACGGCGGCCACCAGATGTCGCTGGCCATCGCCGCCGGCCTGGGGCTGGGCGGCAACGAGTCGTACCCCGACCTCTTCCAGCCCTTCGGCGGCTTCCCCGACGGGGTCAAGGTGCAGGGCAGCCACGTGGTCCTGCCCGAGCTGCCCGGCATCGGCTTCGAGGGCAAGGCCGACCTGATCCGCGAGATGCGCGCGCTGGCCGAATGAGCGACGTCCCGCTGCTGACGGCCGCCTCGCTGCGCGAACTGGCATCGCAGGCGCGGCGCGATGCGCGCTGCCCGGACTGCGGGGGCCTGCGCTGCCCGGGCTGGGAGACGCTGCCGGGCGGCTTCGACGCCGGTACGCTGCGCCGCGTGGGCACCTTGCGCGACCCGGCGGTGGAGGACCCGACGGTGGAGGAACACCACCCTGCCGGGACGCACACGTGGTCGGCCGATGCGCCGATCGCGCCGCGCTTCCATCCCTTCAACCAGAGCGAGGCCTGGCAGTGCGCCACCTGCTCGCGCGTCTACCTGCGCTACACCGAGTACGGCGGCTACTACCACGAGCAGCGCATCCGCGAGGTCGATCCGGCGCTCGTCGTCGACGCCTGAGGCACGGGGCGTCGTCTGACGCGTAACGTCGCCGTCTGGGAAGCGTTCCCAGCCGCGCGCGGCGCCATCCTGCGCTCCAAAGGGAGTGAACGATGAGCCGCAACAACAATGGGAGAGCGGCACTCGCGGTGGTCCTCGGCGCCGCTGCAGTGCTCGCGGGATGCGCCACGGTGGGCGACGGCACCACGACGTCGATGGCCGGGCCGCCCGCGACGGCGCCGGCGATGGGCTGCAACGCGGCGGCCCTGCAGCAGTCGGTGCTGCGGCGCGTGAACGAGGCGCGGATGGCCGGCCAGGTGTGCGGCGATGCGCGCCTCGGCCCGGCCAAGCCGCTCGTGTGGCAGCCGGCCTTGGCCTCGGTGGCCACCCGGCGCTCGGGCGAGATCGCGCAACGCGGCGCCTTCGGCAGCGACGGCGGCGACGTGGCGCAGCGCCTGCGCCAGCAGGGCTACCAGTCCACCGCGGCGCAGGAAAGCCAGGCCGCCGGCGACTACACCGGCGAGAGCGTGGCGCAGGCCTGGCTCGGCCAGCAGAAGCAGTGCACGGCGCTGCTCAACCCCGCCTACACCGACATCGGCGCCGGCTGCACCAGCCGCCCCGGCACCGAGTGGGGCCACTACTGGACGGTGGTCGTCGCCAAGGGCAACCAGACCGCCTCGATGGGCGCGCCGGGCGTGCGGCCCAAGGTGGGCGCCAAGGCCGCGGCCCCGAAGGCGGCCGCGCCGGCGGCCAAGAAGAAGGCCGTCAAGGCGCGCAAGGCCGGCAAGGCCACGGCGCCCCGCAAGCACAGCACCGCGAAGAGCCGACGCACGACGGCACGGTGACGGCGCGCGTCAGCGGTCAGCGTCTGCAAGCGGCGCCCCGGCGCGGCCACGGCGCTGCCTAGAGTCGGGGCAACGACCGACGAAGGATCTTTCATGTCCCAGGATGCCCTGACCCGCTACCTCGACTGCATCGCCGCCTGCCACGCCTGCGCGGTCGCCTGCCAGCACTGCGCCGCCTCGTGCCTGCAGGAGCCCGACGTGAAGATGATGACGCGCTGCATCGCGCTGGACATGGACTGCGCGCAGCTGTGCGAGGTCGCCGTCGGCCTGATGGCCGGCGCCAGCGAACTGGCGCCCGACCTGTGCCGCCTGTGCGCCAAGGCCTGCCGCGCCTGCGGCGACGAGTGCATCAAACACGACATGGACCACTGCCAGCAATGCGCCGAGGCGTGCCGACGCTGCGAGCAGGCCTGCGAGCAGATCGCCACTGCGTGACCCCTGCCGCGGGCGCCGCGAGTCGTCGCCGCCGTCAGGGCAGGTCGGATCAGTCGGACTGCCGTCTCGCCTGGCTGAACGCGCCGTGCCCGGCCAGCGAGAGGCGCTCGGCAGCGCGGTGCCGCAAGACGGCCGAGCGGATGCCGAACTGCAGGACCAGCAGGTGCCGGTCCGCGGCGCTGCGGTTCGGGCCGCCGCCATGCCGCAGCCGGCTGTGGATCACCAAGCAGTGACCGGGCACGACGAGGGGTGCGAACGCGCTCGATTGCGGCGGGCCATTTGCCGACGGAGTGTGGTGTGACCCGGCGAGGATCTCGGTGCCGCCGTTGGCGGCCGTCATCTCCTGCAGGGGCAGCAGCAGCCGCACGGTGCGCCCGTCCTCGGCCGCGAAATAGGTGTTGTCGGCATCGCGGTGCCAGCCGATCGCCGGCCCCACGCGGGCCGCCTTGCAAGTGAGGTTGGAGAAGTGGAAGACCACGTCCTCCAGGTCCACGTGCAGCAGGCGGGCCGCGAGGAGCCACAGTGCCCGTGCCCCGAACAGCTGCATGAGCTCGGGCTCCAGCGCGAGCAGGTCGCCGACGATGAAAGGTTCGCAGCCGCAGTCTGCGGCGGTCACGCCCGGGTTGCGGTCGGGATGCTTCGCCGTGGCGGCGGCAGCGCTGACGCTGGCGGCGATCACGTCGGCATCGCCGCGCCGGTGGCGCTCGACGAGCCGGCCGCACAGCGCGCGCGCCAGGCGCAATTGCACTTCGTCGAGCACGCCCGGCACGACCTCGAAGCCTTGTTCCTCGAACGACATTGCCGTGCCACCGACCTCCCTGGCGGCGGACTCTACCAAGCGCCGGGCGCGACGCTCCGGTGCCTCGGTGTTTTCCCTCCGGCCGCGACCGCGCGCGCACCAGGATACTGGCCGCGATTCACGCCAGGAGATGCCCCCATGGACCCCGCCGTTCGCCGCCAGACGCTGGCCGACCTGCTCCACCGCACCGCGCGCCGGCTGCCCGCCAAGACCGGGCTGGTCTGCGGCGCCACCCGCTGGACCTTCGCCGAGTTCGACGCGGTGGTGGACCGTGTCGCCGCCGGCCTGTCGCAGCTGGGCGTCGGGCACGCCAGCCGGGTCGCGGTGCTCGCGCGCAACTCGCATGGCTTCGCGGCGCTGCGCTTCGCGCTGGCGCGGCTGGGCGCGGTGCTGGTGCCGATCAACTTCATGCTGCAGGCCGAGGAGGTCGCCTACATCCTGCGGCACGCGCAGGCCCGGACGCTGGCCACCGACAGCGGGCTGGCGCCGCTCGCGCAGGCGGCCGCCGGGCTCGACACGCAGGTCAGGCAGTTCATCTGGCTGCCCTCGGAGGATCCGACCGAGCCGGTGGCGGGCATGGTGTCGTTCGAGGACCTGGCGCGCACCGAGGGCGCGCCGCCGGCCTCGCCCGTGCAGTCGGGCGACCTGGCACAGATCGTCTACACCAGCGGCACCGAGTCCAGCCCCAAGGGCGCGATGCTCACCCACGACGCCGTCATCTGGCAGTACGCCAGCTGCGCGGTCGATGCCAGCATCGCCGCCGGCGACGTGATGCTGCACGCGCTGCCGCTGTACCACTGCGCGCAGCTGGACGTGTTCCTGGGGCCCTGCGTGTATGTCGGTGCCACCAGCATCGTGACGGCCAGGCCGACGCCGGACAACCTGCTGCCCCTGCTGCAGCGGCACGGCATCACCTCGTTCTTCGCGCCGCCCACGGTGTGGATCTCGCTGCTGCGCTCGCCGCAGTTCGACGGCACCGACCTGTCGGCGCTGCGCAAGGGCTACTACGGCGCGTCCATCATGCCGGTGGAGGTGCTGCGCGAGATGGCCCGGCGGCTGCCGCAGGTGGGCTTCTGGAACCTGTACGGCCAGACCGAGATCGCGCCGCTGGCCACCATGCTGGGTCCCGAGGACCAGCTGCGCAAGCCCGGCTCGTGCGGCCGCGCCGTGCTGAACGTCGAGACGCGGGTGGTGGACGACCAGATGCGCGACGTGGGGCCCGGGGAGGTGGGCGAGGTGGTGCACCGCTCGCCGCACCTGATGCTGGGCTACTTCCACGACGACGAGCGCACGCGCGCCGCCTTCGAGGGCGGCTGGTTCCACTCGGGCGACCTGGCCACCATCGACGAGGAGGGCTTCATCACCATCGTCGACCGCAAGAAGGACATGATCAAGACCGGCGGCGAGAACGTCGCCAGCCGCGAGGTCGAGGAGATGATCTACCGGCTGCCGGCGGTGTCCGAGGTCGCCGTCATCGGCGTGCCGCATCCGCGCTGGGTCGAGGCCGTGGTCGCCGTCGTGGTGCCCAAGGCCGGGCAGGCGCTCGCCGAGCAGGACGTGCTGGCGCACTGCGAGCAGCACCTGGCCAGCTTCAAGCGCCCCAAGGCGATCGTGTTCGTCGAGGCGCTGCCCAAGAACCCCAGCGGCAAGCTGCTCAAGCGCAACCTGCGCCAGGCGCACGAGCAGCTGTTCGCCTGAGCCGGCAACCCGGGATCCGTCCGACGCGCCGCACGGCTGCGCTGGCGGCCACGACCGGCCGCGCGGGAGGTTGTAACGGATGGGCGGCCGGCCCTTGCAGGGGAACCGCCGGCCCCCAACTGGCGTCTCTCGACTGGAGACCTGCCTCATGTGGAAACGGCTGACCTTCCTGTGGACCGTCGTGCGCGGTGACGCGCGCCAGCTGTGGTTCGCGCTGCGCCACCCGGCCGCGCCGGCCTGGCTGAAGGTGGGCACGGCGCTGATCGTGCTGTACGTGATCTCGCCGGTGGACCTGGTCCCCGACGTGATCCCCTTCGTCGGCGTGGTCGACGACCTGGTGCTGGTGCCGCTGGCCATCCGGTTCCTGCTCAAGCGCCTGCCGCCGGAGATCGCGGGCGCGCCGCGCCGCGGCCGCTGAGCAGTCGCCCGGACGCGGGCGCCACGGCGCCTCTCGCTGCCCGTCACCGCCGAACCGCGGAGCGCGCAGCGCGGATGGATTGCGGTGCAGCCCGGCCGTATGGGCAATCGGGCGCGCCGCCCCACGCCAGCGGGTGCTTGCCGCACACTGCCTCGCCATGACGACCGTCCGCAAAGGCCAGGCAGGGCCCATGCTGCCGCGCGAGGAATTCCGGCAGCGCTTCCTGCAGACCTTCCACGACCCGGCCTACCGCGCGGAAGACGCCGCCATCGGCCGGCTGGAGGCGATCGCCTGGGACGCCTACCAGCAGGGCCGCAAGGCGCCGGTGACCGCCAGGGCGGGGCCCGGTTTCGCCGACCCGGACTACGAGCTGTCGGTGGAGTGGCGCGCGGCCCGCGACCGGCTGGCGGCGGCGCAGCAGCGCTGGGCGCAGCCGGCGACGCCCTCGCGGATCCTGCTGGTCTGCTGCTCGGCGCGCAACGACGGCAGCTGCCCGGGCGAGATGTCCAAGACGTTCCGGCTCACGCAGCTGGCGCGCGAGGTGATCGAGCGCGAGGGGCAGGGCGCCGAGGTCGACGTGCTGGACCTCAGCCGGCTGACCTCGGACTACGACCGCCGCATCCATCCGTGCAAGGGCTGCGCGTCCACCGCCATGCCGCTGTGCCACTGGCCGTGCAGCTGCTACCCCAACCACGCCACGCGGCAGACCAACGACTGGATGAACGAAATCTACGAGCAGTGGGTCGGCGCGCACGGGGTCGTGCTGCTCACGCCCGTCTACTGGTACCAGGCCGCCAGCCCGCTGAAGCTGATGATGGACCGCATGGTCTGCGCCGACGGCGGCAACCCGGACCCCACCAGCACGCACGGCAAGCATGCCGACCAGGCCAAGGCGCTGGAACTGGCGGGCTGGAACTATCCCAAGCACCTGGCCGGCCGCGTGTACGGCGTGGTGGTCCATGGGGACGTCGCGGGCATCGAGGGCGTGCGCCGGTCGCTGTGCGACTGGCTCGACTGGATGGGGCTGGTCGAGGCCGGCATGCAGGCCCGCCTGGACCGCTACATCGGCTACTACGAGCCGTACGCCACCAGCCACGACACGCTGGACAAGGACGAGTGCGTGCAGGAGGAGGTGCGCAACGTCGCCCGCGCCGTGCTGCACGGCGTGCGCGAGCGGCGCGCCGGCCGCCTGCAACCCGCCGACGCCCACCTGCAGCGCCCGCGGCCGAAGTGACGCGGCGCGGCCGCGCGTCTTTGGCCTGTCATCCCGAGTGACGCGGCCCGGCGGCGCGACTTGGCCTGTCATCCCGGCGAAGGCCGGGATCCAGTCCCCATGCCCGTCCCTGGGCGCGCCCGCAACGACATCCATCCTGCCTCCACGGCCTCCTCGTGCGGCTCTGCCAAGCCGGCCGCCTACACGGCCGTGCGGCCGGGGCGGGCAGCGTCCCGGCCGCTGAGCCCGCAGAATGCCCGCCCAGGGAACACGACGCATGAACCAGGTTCGCATGAAGCTCGCCGCGGGCGAGCACGAGATCGAGGCCTACGTGGCGCGCACGCCCGAGCAGCGCGCGCTCGGCCTCATGCACCGCACGGAGATGGCCGACGGCGAGGGCATGCTCTTCATCTGTGACGAGCTCGCCGTGCAGAGCTTCTGGATGAAGGACACGCCGCTCGCGCTGTCGATCGCCTTCCTCGACGAAGACGGCACCATCCTGCGCCTGGCCGACATGGAGCCGCACTCGCTCGACTCGCACAGCAGCGAGCACCCGGTGCGCTACGTGCTCGAGGTGCCGCAGGGCTGGTTCCGCGAGCGGGGCATCGCCCCGGGAACACGGGTCACCGGCCCGGCGTTCGCCGCCGCCGAGCCGGCGCCCCTGGGCTAACGCAGGTACTCCTGTCCCGCCATCGGATTGAGGGTGGCGGTGGTGTTGCCGTTGTCCGCGCACGTGAAGCTCGCGGCCGCGTTCGGGTCGCCCGCGCCGCGGTACTTGGGGAACTGCGGGTAGGCGCAGATCGGCCGCTGGGCCTGCACGCCGAGGGCGGCCTGGTCATTGGCGTACTTGGTCGCCACCAGGCTGTCGGGCGCCGCGCCGCCTTCCACCCAGCTTTGCAGCGCCGCCATCGCGTCGTGCGCGGGATCGACCGACGGCGGCTCGGCCGCGACCACGGCGCCGCTGAACAGGTTGCCGAACGCATTGGGCCCCGCCCCGCCGGCGCAGTGCGACATGCCGGGCACGACGAACAGGCGGAAGAACTGCCGCGTGCGGTTGAACTGCACCTGCTGCGAGCCGGCCTGCGTCTGCGCCACGCGGTGGAAGTAGTCGATCGTTTCCTGCACCGGGATCAGCGGGTCGGCGGTGCCGTGGTAGGCGAGCAGCTTGCCGCCGCGGGCGGCGAACGCGCCCAGGTCCGGGTTGTTCGCGTTCAGGATCGGCGCCAGCAGCTGGTCCACCGAGGCCATGTCGTTGTTGAAGTCGAAGCCCGTCGCCAGCCACGTCGGCCCGAAGACCCACTTGAACAGCGAGCCGAACTGCGGCTCCGCCCGGCCCTGCGACTGCCAGCCGAACAGCGAGTCGCTCTCGCCGCCGCGGGTGGCGGCGGACGAGATGCGCCGGCCGGTGGCCGGATTCACCGGCCCGGCGTAGATCTTGCGAGCCGCATTGACCTGGTCGGCCGACAGGCAGTTGGTGTCGAGCGCGCTCTTGCACTGCAGCTCGCCGGGGTCCCAGTCGCAGGTGCGCGGATCGGTGAGGAAGGCATCGCTCGCCAGGCCCCCGCTCTTGACCGCGCAGGCCCTGGCCACCGCCGCGGTGACCAGCTTGGCGGTGTCGGAGTTGAACGTGCTGGTGGCCGTGGCCTTCTGCGCCACGAAGTTCCACAGGATGCCGGTGTGGATGTGGGTGCGGTTGTTGGCCGGCGAGCCCGCCAGGATGCCGTCGTAGTCGTCCGGGTAGCGCTGCGCTTCCATCAGCGCCTGCTCGCCGCCGGTGGAGCAGCCGTTGAAATACGACCGCACCGGGCCGCGGTCGTAGTACGCCGCGACCAGCTGCTTGGACACGGTGGTCATCACGTGCGTCGCGCGGTGGCCCCAGTCCTCCCACTTCTGCGGGTGGCCGATCAGCGGGTCGCCGTCGTTGTTGGTGGAAGGCGCCGTGCCCATGTCCGTGGACGCGACGGCGAACTGCCGGCGCAGCGCCACGACCATCGCGGGCGCGCCGGCGGCGATGGTGCCCGCGTAGCCGCCGTTGCCGATGCCCTCGAAGCGGCCGTTCCAGTCGGCCGTGGCGGGCAGCCAGACCTCGATGTTGACCAGCGAGTCGGCGGTGGGCGTGGCCACGGCGCTGACCTTGCAGAACGGCGGCAGCTTGTCGTAGGTGCGGCCGTCGGCCGCGGTGTAGGTGGGACCCGGGACCGTGACGGCGGCGGTGACCTTGGCACCGTCGGTGTTGACGCCGGTGAGGGCCTCGCAGGGCACGGCCGCCTGCGAAGCGGCGCACCAGCCGAGGCCCAGCAGGACGGCCAGGCGGCCGAGCATGCGCGCGAGCATGGATGTCTCCTTCAATGGGACATCCAAACTAGCCTCCTTGCACCAGATCGCCCCGTAGGAAGCCCGGAAGCGCGCCGTAGGAGCGCGCCGAGGCAGTGACTTATTCCGCGGCCGGCTGGCCGGCGCCCGCGTGCACCGGCAGCGCGTTGAGCGGAATGCGCAGGTAGGCGATGCCGTTGGCGTCGGCCGGCGGCAGCCGGCCCCCGGCCACGTTGACCTGCAGCGACGGCAGGATCAGCGTCGGCACGTCCAGCGTCGCGTCGCGCCGGGTGCGCATGGCCACGAACGCGTCCTCGTCCACGCCCTCGTGCACATGGATGTTGGCCGAGCGCTGGCGCGCCACCGTCGTCTCCCAGGCAGGGCCACGCCCGCCGGGCGGGTAGTCGTGGCACACGAACATGCGCGTGGCCGGCGGCAGGTCCAGCAGCTTGCGGATCGAGCGGTAGAGCGCGCGCGCATCGCCACCGGGGAAGTCGGCGCGGGCGGTGCCCACGTCGGGCATGAACAGCGTGTCGCCCACGAACACCGCGTCGCCCACCAGGTAGGCCAGGTCGGCCGGCGTGTGGCCCGGCACGTGCAGCGCCTGCGCCTGCAGTGTGCCGATGCGGAAGGTCTCGCCGTCGCGGAACAGGTGGTCGAACGCGTGCTTCGGCGGCGCCACCCCGAACAGCGGCGCGAACGCGGACTGCACGGTGGCGATGTGCTCGCCGATGGCGACCGGCGCGCCGGTCGCCTCGCGCAGGTGGCCGGCGGCCGACAGGTGGTCGGCATGGGCGTGCGTCTCCAGGATCCACTCGAGCTTCAGGCCGTGGTCCTTCAGGTGCGCCAGCACCCGGTCCACCGAGCCCGTGCCCGTGTGGCCCGACTTGGCGTCGAAGTCGAGCACCGGGTCGACCACCGCCGCCGCGCCGGTGGCGGGGTCCGTCACGGCATACGTCACCGTTCCCGTGACGGGGTCGAAGAAGGCCTGGATGGAAGGGTGGTTCACCACGTGCTCCTTGAACAATCTACTTGCGAACAATATATCATGTGATAGAATGAGCGCAAGAGGAACGACTGACAGACATGCCCAAGACGATCCAGCTCCACCCTGAAGCCCTGCGCGAAGGCGCGGGCGCCGCCGTGTCCGTGCTCAAGCTGCTGGCCAACGAGGACCGCCTGCTGCTGCTGTGCCAGCTGTCGCAGGGCGAGATGTGCGTCAGCGACCTGGAAGAGGCGCTCGACATCCACCAGCCCACGCTGTCCCAGCAGTTGGCCGTGCTGCGCAACGAAGGCGTGGTGACCACGCGGCGCGAGGGCAAGAACATCCACTACAGCATCGCCGACCACTCCGTGCTGGACGTCGTCGCCGTGCTGCACCGCCTTTACTGTCCGGAGAAGTGACCATGACCATCGACTGGAATGCCTTCGCGCCCTGGCCCGCCCTCGCGGGCGGTCTGCTGATCGGCCTGGCGGCCGCCATGTTCGCGCTGCTCAACGGCCGCATCGCCGGCATCAGCGGCGTGCTCGGCGGGCTGCTGCGCCCGGTGACCGGCGACATCGGCTGGCGCGTCGCCTTCATCGCCGGCCTGGTGCTGGCACCGGCGGCCTGGGCGCTCGTCACCGCGCTGCCGCAGCCGCAGATCGACGCCGGCACGTCCGTGCTCGTGTTCGCCGGGCTGCTGGTGGGCTTCGGCACCCGCTACGGCTCGGGCTGCACCAGCGGCCACGGCGTCTGCGGACTGTCGCGCCTGTCGCTGCGCTCGCTCGTCGCCACCGGGGCCTTCATGGGCGCCGGCTTCGTCACCGTGTTCGTCGCCCGCCACCTGCTGGGCGCCTGAGGAGAGCCACCATGGTCCAGATCGCTGCTTTCGCCGCCGGCCTCGTGTTCGGCATCGGCCTGCTCCTGTCGGGCATGGCCAACCCGGCCAAGGTGCTGGGCTTCCTCGACCTGTTCGGCCGCTGGGATCCGTCGCTCGCCTTCGTCATGGGCGGCGCGGTGCTGGTCGGGCTGGTCGCCTTCCGCTTCACCCGCAGCCGCAACGTGTCGTTGCTCGGCCTGGACATGAAGCTGCCGGGCGACCGCCGCACCATCGACCGCCGCCTGGTCGTCGGCGGGCTGCTGTTCGGTGTCGGCTGGGGCCTGGCGGGCTTCTGTCCGGGGCCCGCGCTGGTGGCGCTGGGCATGGGCAGCGCCAAGGCCGGGGTGTTCGTGGTGGCCATGCTCGCGGGCATGGCGCTGTTCGAGCTGCACGGGCGCTTCTTCGCGCTGCCGCGGGCCGGCCGGGCCGGTTGACGTGATGGCCTGGGGCGCGCTGACCGCCACCTTCGCGATCGTGGCGCTGTACGAGCTGGCCATGGCGCTGGCGCACCGCGACCGGCCGGGCCGGCACGCCCGGCACGCGCACGCGGACCTGCGCGAGGACTGGCTCGACGCCGTCTCGCGCGCCAAGGGGTCCGAGGTGCTGGCCGTGCAGACGCTGCGCAACTCGATGATGTCGGCCTCCATGGTCGCCTCGGCCGCCGTGCTGGGCCTGATGGGAACGATGACGCTCGCGGCACCGTCGCTGCATGGCGAGCCGCAGGCCGCCGCCGGCCTGGCGCTGGCCGCGGTGACGCCGCGCCTGGGCGCCGCGCTCGGCCTGCTGGTGCTGCTGTTCTTCTCGCTGGCCACCTCGGCGCTGGCCGCGCGCTACTACCACCACGCCGGCTTCATCGCCGGCATGCCGGTCGGCTCGCCCGAGCGCGCGCGCTGGCAGGGCGTGGGCGCGGGCCACCTGCGCAAGGCGGGCGTCCTCTACAGCTGGAGCCTGCGCAGCCTTCTCGCGGTGGCGCCGCCGGTGGCCTTCATCCTGCATCCGCTGGCCGGGCCGCTGGTCGCGCTCGGCGTGGTCGCCGCGCTGCTGCGGATGGACCGGGTGGCGGCCGACGGCGTCGAGTCACCGGCGGCCTGAGCGCGCCCGGCGCCGCCAGCCGCCCGGCGCTGCGGGAATCCCTGCACCCCCGCGCGCGGGCGCTGCCGCCACAATGCCCGCATGCCCCTGCACTTCCAGCGTTCCTGGGAGGACGCCGACCTGGCGTCCTGGCGCGACAACGTGGCGCGCTTCGTCGAGCAGGAGATGCTGCCCGGCGATGCGCAGGCGCGCGACCGCGGCCACGTCGGCCACGCGCTGTGGCGCCGCGCCGGCGAGTTCGGCCTGCTGTGCACCGACGTGCCCGAGGCCTACGGCGGCGCCGGCGGCGACTTCCGCCACCAGGCGGTGTTCGACGAGGAGATGGCGCGCCGCGGACTGTCGGGCATGAGCACATCGGTGCACTCGATCGTCGCGCACTACCTGCTCAACCACGGCACCGAGGCGCAGAAGCTGCGCTGGCTGCCGCGCATGGCGCGGGGCGAACTGGTGGGCGCGATCGCGATGACCGAGCCCGGCGCCGGCTCCGACCTGCAGGGCATCCGCACCCGCGCCGAGCGGCGCGGCGAGCGCTACGTGCTCCATGGCAGCAAGACGTACATCACCAACGGCCTGCTGGCCGGGCTGGTGCTCGTGGTGTGCAAGACCGACCCGGCGCAGGGCGCCAAGGGCACCTCCATCGTGGCGGTGGAGACGCACGATTGCGCCGGGTTCCGCGTCGGGCGCCGGCTGGACAAGCTGGGCCTGCATGCGCAGGACACCTCCGAGCTGTTCTTCGACGGCGTCGAGGTGCCGGCCGACCACCTGCTGGGCGGCCGCGAGGGCCAGGGGTTCTACCAGCTCATGAGCGACCTGCCGTACGAGCGCCTGATCATCGGCGTGGTCGCCCAGGCCGCCATGGAAGGCGCCTACGAGGCGACGCTGGCCTGGGTGCGCGAGCGGCAGGCGTTCGGGCAGCCGATCGCCGCGTTCCAGAACACGCGCTTCAAGCTCGCCGAGGTGGCCACGCAGATCGCCGTGGGCCGGGCGTTCATCGACCGGTGCGTCGAGCAGCTGCTGGCCGGCACGCTGGACACCGCGACCGCCTCGATGGCCAAGCTGTGGGGCTCGGAGACGCAGTGCCGGGTGCTCGACGAACTGCTGCAGCTGTGGGGCGGCGCCGGCTACATGCAGGAGACGCTGGTGGCGCGCATGTGGGCCGATGCGCGCGTGCAGCGCATCTACGGCGGCACCAGCGAGATCATGAAGGAAGTGATCGCGCGCGCGATGTAGGAAGGCGCGGCCAACCCCTCGCCGCGCCCGGAAGGCGCCGCCGCATCGCCGGGATCGAGCATCGGAGCGTCCGCCACCTCACGCGCGGCGGACAGGGCGCCTCGCGGCGCCGCGAAGACCAGCCCCGGAGGTCGTCATGGCGGGCTCGACCCGCCATCCAGCCCCCCTGCCGGCCGGCCCCGCTGCACGCCGGGAATCGCCCCTGGCGCCCCCATCTTTTACACATCCATGGCGCGATCCGTGACGGAGTACCTCGGAACTTCCCGCCCCAGCCGATAAGCTCCCGCCCGAGTTCGACCATGAAGTGCCGCTGCATCGTTCCCCACGCCTACGAGATCCGCATCGAGCGGGCCTGGTGGATGCGCATGATCCCGTTCAGCGCGGCGTACTACTGCACCCACTGCCAGCAGAAATCGGTGCAGTGGCGCAAGCCGCTGTTCCCGCGCGCCGGTGCAGGCGACGCCGCGGCCCGGTCCGCTTCCACCCGGCACTAGCCACCGGCCGGCTTCGGCCGCAGCAGCACCAGCGTCCCGCCCGCGTCGGCCAGCACCGAGCCGTCGTCGGCCAGCGCGATCACCGACCGCAACACGGGCAGTCCCGGCGCGACGCGGCTGTTCAGGTCGACCATTCCATCGGCATCGCTCCACAGGAAGGCCCGCGCGCTGCCGTCCGCGGCGCTCGACTGTCCGCCGACCTGGCCACTGGCATTGACGGCCGTCGCTGCCGACCCGGACCCGCCCAGAGTGCCCAGCGGCACGGTCGCGCCGTCGCGCCACAACACCGCCTGCGTCTGGCCGCCGGCCGTCGTCGACGAGCCGACCACCCAGCCGGCGGCGTTGATCGCCGCGGCGGCGGAGATCGACCCGCCGAGCGTCCCGAGGTCGACCATGCCATCCGCGGCGCTCCAGCGGTACGCGTGCTGCGCCCCGCTGGCCAGGTCGGCCTGCCCAGCGGCCTGGTTGGCGTCGTTGAGGCCCGCCACCGACGAATTCGCGCCGCCCAGCGTGCCGAGGTCCCGCACCAGTTCGCCGACCACCCACAAGGCTGCATGGGTGTGCGCATCCGGCGTGGCGGAGAGGCCCGCCACTGTGCCCGACATGTTGATGAAGAGGCCATGGGTAGGGTCCGGGCCCAGCGCGTTGGTGCCGATCGCGCCCAGCCCCTCCCCGGTGCCGTCCAGGTTGCGCCGGAACGCGTCGTCGAAGCCGCGGTTGGAGGTGGTGCCGGTCACCTGGCCGCTGGCGTTGATCGCCGCCGGCACGGTCGAGACCGAGGGCGAATGGTCGACCACCGTCAGCGTGTTCGTGGCCGACTGCCACCAGAACAGGTGCGGCGACGAACGCACGAGGAAGCCGGTGACCACGCCCGCGGCGTTGACCGCCACCGCGCGTCCCGGCTCGGTCGAGATGTCGCGCACGGCGCTGCCATCGTAGAAGCGCGGGTGGCCATCCGCCGAGGTGTACGTCACCTGCCCGTTCGCATTGAGGCTCAGCGCGCCGGCCTGGGCGCCGTCGTCCAGCCGCGTGGCGAGGAAGGTGGCCGCCAGCGCACCGGCGGGCGCGGGAGCCGGCGGGGTGGCCGACGGTGCGGGCGAGGGTGCCGGGCCGCCGGCTTGCGGCGGTGACGGCGCGGCGGGCGTCGCGGAGGGCGCCGGGGCCGCCGGAGTCGCCGGCGCGGGCGGCCCGCTGGCCACCGGCACGGGCGCCGGCGTGGCGCTGCTGCTCGTGTCCCCACCATCGCTGCCGCCGCCGCACGCCGCCAGCAGCGCGGTGGCGAGGCACAGGTCGACGAGGACGGCCGGCACGCCGGATCGAGAGGGCGAGTCACGCATGGCGTTCTCCTGCAGCGCCTGCTGGGAGAAGCATCGCTTCGCAGGCGGCAACCGATGCCGCGCCCGCCGGCTCGCGCCACCGGGCGCGAACCCATTGTGGGCACTTGCCTGGCGCGCGCGCGCCGCTTCCGGTAACAGCGATGGCGCGGCTGTATCCGCGGGCGGCTGGGCTGCGCGGCCTCAGGCCGGCAGCACCAGCGACACCACCAGCCCGCCGCCGTCGCGGTTGCCCAGCACGATGCGCCCGCCGTGCGCCTCGGCGATCTCGCGCGCCAGCGCCAGGCCCAGGCCGGTGCCGCTGCGCTTGGTCGAATAGAACGGCACCAGCGCCTGCGCCATCACCGTTTCGGTCATGCCGCTGCCGCGGTCCAGGACGTCGATGGCCACCGCGTCGCCGGCGCGGCGCACGCCCAGCGCCACCTCGGCCGGCTCCGACCCCGACTCGTGCGCGTTCTTCAGCAGGTTCAGCAGCGCCTGCTCCAGCTGGCCGGCGTCGACGCGGGCCGGTTCGGCCGGCAGCTCGCCGGCGAGCCGGAACGGCACCTGCGCCTGCAGCGAGGCGACCAGGGTGCCCCACGGCACGTCCTCGATGCGGGGCGCGGGCAGCTTGGCGAAGCGGGCGTAGCCGTCGATGAATCCGTGCAGGTGGCGCGTGCGCTCCTCGATCGTGCGCAGGATCTCGGGCAGCCGCTCGGTCTGGCCGCGGCGCAGCAACTCCGCGCCCGAGCTGGCCAGCGAGGCCGCGGGGGCGAGCGAGTTGTTCAACTCGTGGCTCAGCACCCGGATCACCTTCTTCCAGGTCTGCACCTCCTGCCGCCGCAGCTCCGCCGTCAGGTGCCGCAGCAGCAGCAGCTCGTGCCGCTGGCCGTTGAGCGTGAACTGGCGCCGCGCGAGGTGGTAGATCTCGTCCTCGGCGTCGCTGCCGCGCGCGGGGCGCACGGTGAAGAGGCCGTCGCCGCCGCGCGCATAGGCCTCGCGCAGCGAGCCGAACGCCTCGCGCAGCAGTCGCTCCAGGTCCATGCCTTCCAGCCGGCGGCCGCGATGCAGCAGCTGGCGGGCGGCGATGTTGCCGAACACGACGTGGCCCGCCTGGCCCACCAGCAGCATCGCCACCGGCGTGTTCTGCACCATGGTGTCCAGCAGCAGCTCGCGCTCGGCCAGCCCCTGGCGCTGCTCGCGCAGCACCCGCCCGAGGTCGTTGTGGGCCTGCACCAGGTCGCCGATCTCGTCGTTGCGCTGCCAGTGCAGGCCGACCGAGAAGTCGCCGTCGCGGTAGCTGAGCACCGTGCCGCCCAGCGCGCGCAGCATCGCCAGCAACGGCTGCAGCTGCGCCCGCGCGAGCAGGATCGCCACCGGCAGCAGCACGGCCAGCGTCAGCAGCGCGGCCTGCGGCGTGGGCCCCAGCCAGGCGGCCAGCACCAGGGCCAGCACCGTGCTCGCGACGACGAGCGCCGCAGCCACCAGCGACAGCCGGGCGACCAGCGTGAAACGGCGTGCGCGTGCGGCTGCCATCAGGCGGCGGGCGTGCGGCCGATGCCCAGCCGCTCCATGCGGCGGTAGAGGGCTTGCCGGCTCAGGCCCAGTTCGCTGGCGGCCTGCGCGACGACGCCGCCGTGCCGGCCCAGGGCCTGTTCGATGGCCGCGCGATCGAGCTCCGGATCGGCGGCCGGCGCCGCGGCGGCGCCACCGGCGGCGGGCAGCCCGAGGTCGGCGGCGCGGATCGTGTCGCCTGCAGCCAGCAGCGCGGCGCGCTGCATGGTGTTCTTCAGCTCGCGCACGTTGCCCGGCCAGGCATGCCGCAGCAGCGCGCCCTGGGCGCCGGCATCGAGCCGCTTGCCGGCGCCCAGGAAGTGCAGGGCCAGCGGCAGGATGTCGTCGGGCCGGCGGGCCAGCGGCGGCAGCGCGATCTCGATCACGTTGAGCCGGTAGAACAGGTCCTCGCGGAAGGTGCCGGCGCGGATCATGGCGCGCAGGTCGGCGTTGGTGGCGCTGACCACGCGCACGCGCACCTGGCGCTCCTCGTTGGAGCCCAGGCGCTGGAAGCGCCCCGTCTCCAGCACGCGCAGCAGCTTGACCTGCCCGGCCGGCGGCAGGTTGCCGATCTCGTCGAGGAACAGCGTGCCGCCGTCCGCGGCCTCGAACTTGCCCGCGCGCGCCCGGCCCGCGCCGGTGTACGCGCCGGCCTCGGCGCCGAACAGCTCGGCCTCGACCAGCTCCGCCGGCAGGGCGCCGCAGTTGAGCGTGACGAAGGGGCCGTCGCGCACGCCCGAGTTGGCCTGGATGATCGCGGCGATGCGCTCCTTGCCGGCGCCGTTGGGGCCGGTCACCAGCACCGGCAGGTCGGCGCGCGCGACCTGGCAGGCCAGCTCGATCACGCGCTCGGTGGCGGCGTCGCCCCAGACCATGCCGCGCAGGTCCCAGGCGCGCTCCAGCTCCTCGTGCCGGCGCCGCTCGCGCCGCAGCTTCCTGTGCAGCTCGCGCGTGGCCTGGCCCAGTTCGAGCAGGTTCTTGACGGTGGTGACCAGGCGCTCGTCGTTCCACGGCTTGGCCAGGTAGTCGGCCGCGCCGGCCTTGACCAGGTCGACCGCCATGTCCAGGTGGGTCCAGGCGGTCAGCAGGATCACCGGCAGGTCGGGATGGCGCTCGCGCAGGCGGTGGAAGAGGGCCCGGCCTTCCTCGCCCGAGGTGGTGTCGGCGGCAAAGTTCATGTCCTGGATCACCAGGTCGATGTCGCCCTGCGCCAGCCGGCGCAGGCCCTCGTCGGGCGAGGCCGCATGCGCGCTGTGGATGTCGTGCAGCGACAGCAGCACGTCCAGCGCGGTGGCGATGGAGGCGTTGTCGTCGATGACCAGGACCGTGGGCATGGCCTGGGATTAGATCAGGCCGTGCGGGTGGCGATCGCGGGCGAGGTGCCCGCCGCGCGCGCGGCCGGCCCCCACACCGCCACGATCCCCAGCACCCACAGGGCGAGCGCGCCGCCGGCCAGGTAGCCGCCCGGCAGGCGCGGCAGCCCCAGCTTGCGCTCCAGCAGCTGGTTGAGCGCCAGGCCCAGGAACAGGCCGGCGGCGATGCCGGCGCTGGTGATCAGCACGTTCTCCACCAGGAAGTAGCGCAGGATGTCGCGCCGCCGCGCCCCGAGCGCGCGCCGCACGCCGATCTGCTTGCGCCGCTGCGTCACGCGCAGGCTGGTCAGGCCCACGATGCCGCTGCCGGTCACCAGCAGCAGCAGGGCCGCGACGGCGATCAGCATCGAGGCCAGCGCCTTCTCGTTGCGGTAGCGGTTGATGCGGTCTTCGGCCACCGAACGCACGGAAAGGCGCAGGGGCGCCGTGGCGGCCCGGCGCAGCGCCTGGTCGGCCGCGGCCATCACCTTCTCGCGCTGGCCCGCCTCGGTGCGCACGGCGTAGCGGATGCGGATGTTGGACACGCGCCAGGGCAGGATGACCGAGTACTCGCCCTCCATCGAGTCTTGCGCCTGCGTGCTCTGCAACCGGTCCACCACGCCCACCACGCGCACCTCGGCGCCGTCGGACAGGCCGAAGATGAAGCTGCGGCCCACGAAGCTGGTGGCGCCGGGGAACAGCCGCTGCGCCAGCGCGCGCGTGACGATCGCGGAGCGGGGGAACTTGTCGAAGTAGCTGTCCACCGCCGGGTCCAGCTCGGACATCTCCGCCTCGGTGATGTCGCGGCCCTCGACCAGTTGCAGCCCCAGCGTGCGCACGAATCCAGGCTCGGCGTAGTAGACCGCCGGCGTGGCCAGCTCCTGCGTCTGCGCGCGGTCCTGCCGCACGCTGCTGGACGAGCCCGAGCGCGACATCGGCATCTGGCTGGTCCAGCTGGCCGACACGACGCCCGGCACGCCGCGCAGGATCGCCATGTCGCGCTCGCGCTCGGCCAGCATCTGGCGGTGCGGCATGTCGTCGGGCAGCAGGCGGGCCAGGTAGCCCACGGTGCTTTCGTCGGCGATGCCGCTCGGGCGGTCGGCCGCCTGCAGCCGCAGGTGCACGATGAACAGGGCGTTGGCCAGCACGGCCAGGCTCAGCGCCACCTGGATCGCGACCAGCAGGGGCGCCGTGCGGGTGCGCAGCAGCGCCGAGAGGATGGGGCGGATTTCCATGGCGGTCCTCATTGCGACTTCAGTTGCAGCGCCGGCGTCACGTGGCTGGAGCGCCAGGTGGGCAGCAGGCCGGCCAGCAGGGCGGCGGCGATGGCGACGGCGAAGGTCACGGCGAGCATCTGCCAGTCCATGTGCGCCACCACGGACAGGTCGCGCGACTGGCGCCGGATCACCCACAGCGCGGCCAGGCTCAGGGCCAGTCCGAGCACCCCGCCGGCCAGGCCGATCACGCCCGCCTCGACCAGGAACTGGCGGAACACCGTGCCGCGCGTGGCCCCCAGCGCCCGGCGCACGCCCACCTCGGGTGCGCGGGCCGAGAACTTGGCCAGCAGCAGGCCCATGGTGTTGACCATGCACAGCAGCAGGAAGCCGATCGCGAGCCACACCGCCGCCTTGTGGTCGTTGGGCACCACCTCCATGTACTGCAGCCACTCGTTCACGTCGTACAGGGCCACCGGGTCGGGCCGCTCGAAGCGGCCCAGGCGCCGCTGCTCGCGCACGTAGCCGTCCAGCCAGTCGTGCAGCGCGGGCCGGTCCGCGGCCGAGGCGAGCTCGAACCAGAACTGCAGCCAGATGCACTCCGACTCCAGGAAGCCCTGGTAGCCCGGACGCGCCGGCTCGCCCGAGCAGCTGGTGCTGCCGTTGGACTGCTGCTCGGCGGCGATGGCGCTGGCGAACGGCAGGTAGATGTGGTCCCGGCCGTTGAAGCTGCCGCCGTTGCCGTTGATGATGTGCGTGAAGCGCGGCACCGGGTTCCAGTCCTCCAGCACGCCGATCACCTGGTACTCGCGATTCCACAGGCGAAAGCGCTTGCCGACCGCATTGCCCTTGCCGAACAGCGCGTCGGCCTTGGCCGCGCTGAGCACCGCGACGTTGGCGCCGGCGCGGTCCTGCTCGGCGCTCCACGGCGCGCCGTCGCGGAACGGCACGTCGAACATGCGGAAGAAGTCGGTGGTGGTGGCCACGCCGTCCACGCTGGTCATGGGCAGGTCGGGCCGCGCGGGCTCGATCGCGCCGGCCACGTCGAGCACCACGGTGCGGCGCACGCCCTGCGGCGCGGCGAGCATGTTGACCGCGTCCTTGTACGTCACCTGGTTCTGGAACCAGGGCGGCTTCTCGCCGGGCACCCAGGTCTTGCGCGGCGCGACGTCCAGCCGCGGCACGATCAGCCGGTCGCTCTTGGCCGGGATCGGGTCGCCCGACATCACGTGCAGCACGGTGGCGGTGGCGACGCTGGCGGCCACGCCCACCGCGAGCGTCAGCACCATCAGCGCCGTGAGGACCGGGTTGCGGCGCAGGCTGCGCACGCCCAGCATCAGGTGGTAGCGGAACATGGGCGCGTCCTTTCAGCCGACGGCGGCGTCGGCTTCGACCAGCGAGGGGCGGCGGCGCACCAGGTCGTGCACGCAGCCGTCGATGATGTGGACGATGCGCTGCGCCCGCGCGGCCAGCTCGGGGTCGTGCGTCACCATCAGGATCGTGGTGCCGCGCGCATTGATCCGCTCCAGCAGCTCCATCACGCTGCGCGCCATCTGTGTGTCCAGGTTGCCGGTGGGCTCGTCCGCGAGCAGCAGCTTGGGCGTGCCGGCCAGCGCGCGCGCGATGGCCACCCGCTGCTGCTGGCCGCCCGAGAGCTCCGACGGGTAGTGCTTCATGCGCGAGGCCAGGCCCACCTCGGCCAGCGCGTGCTCGATGCGCTCGCGCCGCTCGGCCGCCGCGAAGCCGCGGTAGCGCAGCGGCACGTCGACGTTGTCGAACAGGTTCAGGTCCGGGATCAGGTTGAAGCCCTGGAACACGAAACCCAGCTTCTCGTTGCGCAGCCGCGAGCGCTGGTCGTCGTCGAGCGCCGTGACGTTCACGCCGTCCAGGTGGTACTCGCCGCCGTCGAAGTCCTCCAGCAGCCCGGCGATGTTCAGGAACGTGGTCTTGCCAGAGCCCGAGGGGCCGGTGACGGTGACGAACTCGCCTTCCTTCACGTGGACGTCGAGCCCGCGCAGCGCGTGGGTCTCGATCATGTGGGTGCGGTACACCTTGCTCAGGTCTTGCATGCGAAGCATGGGGACGTCCTCGGTTGGTTATTCGTTGATCTTCACGCGCGCGGCGTCCTGGAACGCCTCGGTGCCGGAGATGACGACGCGCTCGCCGGGCTGCAGGCCCGACACGACCTCGACCGCCGACACGCTGGTGGCGCCCAGCCGGATCGGCCGGCGGGTGGCGACGCCGCCGTCGACGACATAGGCGAAGTGGCCGCCCTGCGCGTCGACGAAGGGGCCGCGCGGCAGCATCACGGCGTTGCGCCGCTCGTCGATCAGCAGGCGGGCCGACACGCGCTGGCTCTGGCGCAGGCCGCCCGGGTGCCGGCCGTCGAAGCGCACGCGGGCCAGCACCAGGTTCTTGACCACCTCGGGCGCCAGCGCCGACAGCGTGCCGGTGGCCTTCACCTCGCCGGCCTGGATCTCGGCCTTCATGCCCAGGCCCAGGTCGGCGGCGTACATCTCGGGGATCTCCAGCTCCACCTCCAGGCGCGACAGGTCCACCAGCGTCATCAGGGGCGCGTTGGCGGCCACCACGGCGCGCTGGCTCACCGCGACGCTGCCGATGAAGCCGTCGCCCGGCGCGCGCACGGTCAGGTCGTCGACGCGGCGGCGCGCGAGGTCGAGGGCGAGCTTTTGCCGCTGCAGCTGCGACAGGCGCGTCTTGAGCTGCAGGTCGACGTCGTCGTTCTCCAGGCTGGCGGCGGCCGAGGCGTGCCGGCTGCGGATCTGTGCCGACCGCACCGCGTCGCGGGCCTTCTCGAAGTCGTTCTTGGCCACCACGCCGACGATGCCGGCCTGCTCGATGCGCTCGAACTGGCGCTCGGCGGCGATGCGGTCGATCTCGGCCTGGTCGGCCTCGCGCCGGGCCGACAGCCGTGCCTTGCCGGCCAGGATCCGCTGGCGCGCCACCTCGGCCTGCAGTTCCTCGTAGCTGGACTGCTCGCGCTTCAGGGCATCGGCCAGGTCGGGCGACTCCAGCACCGCCAGCACGTCGCCCCGCTTGACGGTGTCGCCGGCGTTGACCTTCAGGTTCACGGTGGCCGCGGCCGGCGCATAGAGCGTGGGGCTGACGGCGGCGACGACGCGGCCGTTGACGCTGGCGTCGCGCACCAGCGTGCCGCGCGTCACCTCGGCGATGCGCAGCCGCTCGGCCTGCACGACGGGCGTGCCGGCATGCCAGTCGGCCAGCAGCACGCCCGCGCCGCTGGCGAGCACGACGACGACGGCGGCGGCGATGGCCAGCCGCCGCGCGCGCTGGCGCGGCCGCGGCGCGATCGGCTGGTCCTGGGCGGAGGTGTCTCGGATCATCGGCACCTGCTTTGCAGCAACCGTGCCCGCGCTAAGTACTTGATCTGCAAGGGGCCGCGGGTGTCCGGCGCACTGTCCGGGCTGTCCGCCCGGTGTCCGCGAACAGCGGCCGGACGCGGCGCGGACCGTCCCGGCGGGCCCCCGCGAGGCGGGCGCTATGGGACACTGGCGCGCCCATGAACGGCACCACGCTTCCCGCCTTCCACCTGCCGCTGGCCGGCGTCATCGCCCTCGGTCTCTTCATCGCCTGGCGCGTGGTGGCGCGCGTGCGCAAGCTGGTGCTGCGCCAGCCGCTGCGGCCCTGGCGCGCCTGGCTGAGCCTGGGGCTCTTCACCTACATGGCGGTCGGCGTCTTCGCCAATCTCTGGGGCGATCCCGGCCCGATGGCGGCCGAGGCGGCCGGCGTGGCCGTGGGGGTGGCCCTGGCCGTCGTCGGCCTGCGGCGCACCTGCTTCGAGGACACGCCCGAGGGCCTGTTCTACAAGCCGTACGCCCACATCGGCATCGGCCTGTCGCTGCTGCTGGTCGGCCGTGTCCTGTACCGGCTGGTGCAACTGGCCACCAACCCCGTGCTGATCGCCGAGCCGCCCGAGGCCTTCCTGCACAGCCCGGCCACGCTGGCGCTGCTGGGGCTCCTGTCGGGCTATTACGCCGCGTACGCCGCCGGGCTGCTGCGCTGGCAGCGGGCGGTGCGGCGGCGGGCCGCGGCAGGCAGCCCGCCCTGAGCCGGCGCCGGCCTCAGGCCTGCGCCATCTCGCCGCCGAGCGACTGCAGCAGCTCGGGCAGCAGCGCCGACAGCTCGCCGGTGGCGATGGCGACGTCGGCATCGAAGCCGTCCTCGCCCTTGGGCGTCTCCTCGATGTCGCGGATGTCGATCTTGCGGATGGCCAGCTGCTCGGTGAGGACGAAGGAGACCTTGTCGTTCCACGTCATCGCCAGCTGCGTCGGCAGCTTGCCTTCCTGGATGTGCTGGCCGATCTCGTCCAGCTCCAGGCTGTGGCGGGCGTAGCGCACCACCGACTTCTCCTCGCCGGGCTTCTTCAGCTCCAGGTCGCGGTCGATCGTGAAGCCCTCGGGCGCCTGGCGGGTGGTGAGCCACTCGCTCATCGCGGCGGCCGGCGCCGTCGAGGTGTTCAGCGGCGCCAGCGGCAGCACGTGGCCGATCTCGGCCATCACGTCCACCAGCGACTTGAGCACGGGCTCGGCCGACTTCATGCTCGACGCCGCCACCACCAGCGAGCGGTTCTCGGCGTCCAGCCACAGCGTGTGCGAGGACCGCTTGCTGAACGCGCGCGGCAGGAAGCTGTGGACGATCTCCTCCTTGATCTCGTTCTTCTCCTTGCGCCCGGGCTTGCGGCCGGTCTGCTGCTCGATCGCCTTGCAGCGCTCCTCCAGCTCCGCGCGCACCGCCGCGCCCGGCACGGCCTTGCGCTCGACCGCGAGCTTGAGGATCCACTGGCCGCCCACCACCTCCACCATCGCGCCGTGCTCCTTGCCGCGCGGCGGCGCCCACCCGACCGAGAGCTCCTGGCTCGGCTGGCAGGGCGTGAAGGCCAGGCGCTGGAGTTCACCCTCCAGGCGATCGAAGGCGGGGGCGGTCCACTCCGGACCGATGCGATAGACGACGATGTTCTTGAACAGGGGCATGCGCGAAGGCGGCAATGGTTGAGGTGGAGAAGGGGCCGCATTCTGCCTGCGTGGCCGCGCCCGTCCCGCGCCCGGCGCGCGGTGTTGCAACTGCTTGCGGGGGCTGTCGCGGGCCTGCGACTGCGTGCGCGCCGCCGCTTGACAGCCGGGCATCGCGGCGGGTCCGGGCGGCCACGCCGGCGCGGCGCACCCGGCGCTGCGCGGATGGCGGGCGCACAACTCAGCCGTGTAACACCGCCCCTGGCACACCGCTGGCACATCGCATGTGCGTCAGAATTCGCGTTTTCCGATTGGATCGGCAAGATGCAGCAACATGATCAGCAGGGCCAGGCGCGCGGCGGCGTGGACGCCGATCCCTGGGGCGCGGACGTGCGAGGCAGCGTGCACTCCGCCTCCGAGGGACCGGGCGCAGCCGAACGCGCGTACGCGCTCTGGCAGGACGCCGAGGAGAAGGCGCGCCGGGTCGAGCGCGAACTCCACGATGCCTGGGTGGATTTCTTCCGGCGCGGCAAGCCGGCGCCGTCCGCCGACCTGGAGCGGCGTGCCGCGTTCCTGCGCAGCGTGGCCCGGGTGCGACTGGAAGAGGCGCGGGCCGCGCGCACCCTGCAGCACTGAGGCGGGCGGGCCGCGCCCGCCCTCATGGTTTCGCTTGCGCTTGCCTGGGCGCCGCCTGGTGCATGCTCGCGCCATGCGACTGCAGTACCTCGAGTTCGATTTCAGCGACGAAGAGTCCGGCCGCGGCAGCTTCGATGCCATGGCCTCGGTGATGCCGGCGCGGCTGCCCGCGCTGCTGGCGGAGGTGGCCGCCGTGCTGCGCTGGGCCGGCCAGGGGTTCGGGCCTGCCGGGACCCTGCAGGACGAAGGCGAGTGGGACTACGACCTGCAGGCCATCGCCGAGCCCGACCAGCCGCTCGATGCCGCCTGCGACCCGGCCACCGGCCAGGTCACGCTCACGCCCGCGGCGCCTGCTGCGCGGACCACCGTGACGCTGACGGTCAGCGGCTCCCCTGCGTTCTGCGCGGCGTTCCGCCAGGTGTTCGGCGCCGGCGACTGACCGCGGCCGGCGACCTGCCGCTCAATCCAGGCTGAAGAACAGCGTCGTGCCCCGGCCCGGGGCCGACTCGGCCCAGACGTGGCCGCCGTGGCGCGAGACGATCTTGCGCACGGTGGCCAGGCCGATGCCCGAGCCCTCGAACTCCGCCCCGTGCAGGCGGCAGAACGGCTCGAACAGGCGGCCGGCGAACTGCGCATCGAAGCCCACGCCGTTGTCGCGCACATAGAAGCAGGGCCGCCCGTCCGGGCCCGCGGTGGCGCCCAGTTCGATGCATGCATCAGTGCGGTCCCGGCTGTACTTCCAGGCGTTGGACAGCAGGTTCTGTAGCAGCAGCGCGCTGAGCACGGGATCGGCCACGGCCGGCAGCGACGCGGGCAGGCGCACCTGCACCTGCCGCTCGGGGTGCATCGCCTGCAGCGCCTGCAGGCAGTCGCGCGCGATCACGGCCAGGTCCACGTCCTGCCGGCGCAGCTCGCTCTGGCCCACGCGCGACAGCTCCAGCAGCGCGCCGATCATCGCCTCCATCTGCCGCGTCGCCGCCACGATCCGGCGCACGTAGTGGGTGCTGCGCTCGCCGAGCTGCTGTTCGTTGCTCTCGGCCAGCGCCTGCGCGAATCCGGCGACGGTGGTCACGGGCGCGCGCAGGTCGTGGGCGATGGAGTACGAGAACCCCTGCAGGTCCTCGTTGGCCGCCTTGAGCTGCGCCGTGCGCTGCTCGACCCGGCGCTCCAGTTCCGTGTTGGTCTCCAGCAGCGCGTCGTGCGCGTGCCGGGCCGCGGTGATGTCGGAAAACGAGATGGCCATGCCCTCCTCGGTCGGGAAGGCGCTGATGCGAAACCACATCTGCAGCGGGGCATAGAACGCCTCGAACCGCTGCGCCACGCGCTCGTGCATCGCGCGCCTGTAATGCGTCTCGAACACGCTGCCGCGCGCTTCCGGGAAGAGCTGCCAGTAGTTCGCGCCCACCGCGTCCTCCAGCCGCAGGCCGAGCGTGGTGAGCGCCACGGTGTTGGCGTAGACCACGCGCCAGTCGCGGTCGATGATGGCGAAGCCGTCGGTCAGGCTGTCCAGGGTGGAGCGGAAGCGCTCCGCCAGCACGCGGTACTGCTCGGCCGGGCCCTTGGTCTTCTGGATGTCCTGGTAGGCGCCCTGGACCCGCACGGTGCGGCCGGCGGCGTCGCGGATGGCGACCCCGATCACGCGCACCCACACGGGCTGGGCGTCGCCGGACTGCACCTGGATCTCGACGTCGAACGGCGTGCCGTGCTGCAGGCAGGCCTGGAACGCGCGCTGCAGGACCGGGCGGCTGTCGGGGGTGTACAGCTGCAGCGCCTGCTCGTTGGTGCACTGGCGGGTCCAGGGGCAGCCGTGGATGTGCTCCAGTTCCGCCGACCACGCCGTCACGCCGGTCTGCAGGTCGGTCGACCAGGCGCCGAAGCCGCCCAGCCGCGCGGCTTCGCCGAGCAGGGCGGCCGCCTCGTCCGCCTGCGGCACTTCGGCCTGCGCGGCCCCGGGCGGGGTGGGGACGGGAACGGTCGGGGAGGAATCGGTCATGCAACTGCGCGCGGGCCGCGGGCCGCGGGATCGGCCGGCGCTCGGACGAATGCATGAGTGTCGCGCCATCCAGGCCCTCGATGTCGCAACCCGCTGGAGGAGGCCGACAAATAGCCGCCCGGTGTGCGATGTGCCGCGCTCCGGGTGCGTTGTCCGAGCGCAGCCAGGCCGCGCGAAAAAAAAAAGAAGGCGCCGGCGGCCGCTGCTCACGAAAGCATCATCGCGTCGCAGGCCGCGCCGGTGCTGGCGATGGCGCGAGTGCCCCAGGCTTTTCCACAGCCTTCTCCACGGAATCTGTGCGCAGCCGGCGGCGCGCGCTGTGGTATGAGGCCGATCCGCCCCGGCGGCGCATGGCCAGGCGCGCGCGCTACCGATCGGCGTGCGCGGCGTCCGGATCCGGGCTGGCGGTCTGGTGCAGCGGATCCTCCGCCGGCTTGAGCACCGCCAGCAGGTCGGACGTGGTGCGCAGGATCAGGTGCGCGCCCGTCTGCCGCAATTCGGCCTCGGTGCCGAAGCCGCACAGCACGCCCACGGTCTGCGCGCCGGCCGCCACGCCGGTGCGGATGTCGATGGTGGTGTCGCCGACCATCAGGCACTCCTGCGGCGCCACGCCCATCGCGGCGGCGGCAAAGAGCAGGGGCTCGGGGTGCGGCTTCATGCGGCGCGTCGTCTGCGCGCCGATGACCGCCGCGAAGTGTTCGCGCACCCCGTAGTGCAGCAGGAAGCGCTCGACGCGCGGCGCGCCGCCGGTGGAGATGGTGCACATCGGGAAGTGGCGGGCCAGCGTGACGATCATCTCCTGCACGCCGGCGATCATCTCGTGCGGCACTTCGTCGATCGCCTGCGCGTTGCGCGTGTGGGCGGGATCGGCCCCGCGCTGCCTGACGGCCCGCAGGCGCTCGCGCAGGGCGAACGCGGGGACGTCCAGGCCGAGGGCGTCGAGCTTGGCGTAGGCGGCGTGGACAGGGGTCTCGGCCGCCATCACCGCCTGCCGGGCCAGCCGCTCCGCGCGGCGGCCGCTCACCAGCGGCACCGCGTCCAGCAGGCCGGCCAGCCGCGCCACCAGGTGGTCGTCGGTGTCGGCGAGCGTGCCGTCCACATCGAAGCAGAGCGCGCGGATGCGCGGGAGGTCGAGCGCCATGGTGCGCGCACCCTAGCATGCCGTGCAGCTCTTCAAGTGTCGGGTTTCGGCGCGATGGTCTATCGTGTGCCTGGTCGAGGAGCCGATGCATGCAATCACACAGCGAAGATGCCTTCCCGCCGGAATTCCCGTCCCTGCTGGTCGAGCAGATGACCGAGGCGGTCGTCGCCACCGACGGTGACGGCGTCATCCGGCTGTGGAACCGTGGCGCCGAGCAGTTGTTCGGGTTCCCCGCCGGCGAGGCGATCGGCCAGACGCTGGACCTGATCGTGCCCGAGAAGCTGCGCGCCGCGCACGACGGCGGTTTCCGCCGTGCCGTCGCCAGCGGGCAACTCAAGGCGCAGGGCAAGGTGCTCACCACGCGCGCCACGCCCAAGGACGGCCGCCGGCTGTACGTCGACTTCTCGTTCGGGATGGTGAAGAACCGCGATGGCGCGGTGATCGGCGTCTTCGCGGTGGGCCGGGACGCGACGCAGCGCCACCTGCAAGCCACGGCGGCCCAGCGCGCCTGAGCGAGCGCCCCGGCGCGCGATCGCGCGCGCACGGGTCAGGCCGACAGCGCCTGCATCTCGCGGTACAGGTCGGCCTTGCCCTCGAAGCCGATGCCGGGCAGCTCGGGCAGCGTGACGTGGCTGTCCTCGACCTTCACGCCGTCGGGGAAGCCGCCGAAGGGCTGGAACAGGTCGGGGTACGACTCGTTGCCGCCCAGCCCCAGGCCGGCTGCGATGTTCAGCGACATCTGGTGGCCGCCGTGCGGGATGCAGCGGCTGGGCGACCAGCCGTGCTGGCGCAGCATGTCCAGCGTGCGCAGGTATTCGACCAGGCCGTAGCTCAAGGCGCAGTCGAACTGCAGCCAGTCGCGGTCGGGCCGCATGCCGCCATAGCGGATCAGGTTGCGCGCGTCCTGCATCGAGAACAGGTCCTCGCCGGTGGCCATCGGGTTCTGGTAATAGTTGCGCAAGGCCGCCTGCAACTCGAAGTCCAGCGGGTCGCCCGGCTCCTCGTACCAGAACAGGTCGTATTGCGACAGCGCCTTGGCGTAGGCGATCGCGGTGTCCAGGTCGAAGCGGCCGTTCGCGTCCACGCACAGCTTCTGGCCGTCCTCCAGCACGTCCATGATGGCGTCGATGCGGCGCAGGTCTTCGTCCAGCGACGCGCCGCCGATCTTCTTCTTCACCACCGTGTAGCCGCGGTCGAGGTAGCTGCGCATCTCGTCCTGCAGCTTGCGGTGGTCCTGGCCGGGGTAGTAGTAGCCGCCGGCCGCATACACGAACACCTTGCGATTGGGCTTGCCGTCGCCGTAGCGGTCGGCGAGCAGCTGGAACAGGGGCTTGCCCTCGATCTTGGCCACCGCGTCCCACACCGCCATGTCGATCGTGCCGATGGCCACCGAGCGCTCGCCATGGCCGCCCGGCTTCTCGTTGGTGAACATGGTGTTCCAGATCCGGTGCGGATCGAGGTTGGCGCCGCTCGCATCCAGCAGCGAGTCGGCCCCGGCCTCCAGCACGCGCGGGATGAAGCGCTCGCGCATCAGCTTGCCCTGGCCATAGCGCCCGTTGGAGTTGAAGCCGTACCCGACCACCGGCTTGCCATCGCGCACGACGTCGGTGATGACCGCCACGAGGCTCAGGGTCATTTTGCTAAAGTCGATGTAGGCGTTGCGGATGGGCGAGCTGATGGGAACGGTCTTCTCGCGGATCTCGACGATCTTCATGGCGGGTCTCGATGTGTGGTGAGGCCGCGAATGATGGTCGGGCCGGCGGATGGCGGCCAATGTTCTTTTTCGCTGCTTCCATGCATGGGAAGAACCGCCCTTGAACCTGATCTGGCTCGAAGACTTCCTGGCCCTGGCGGCCAGCGGCAACTTCTCCCGCGCCGCCGAGGCGCGGCACACCTCCCAACCCGCCTTCAGCCGCCGCATCCGGGCGCTGGAGGAGTGGATCGGCGCCGACCTCTTCGACCGCAGCACGCAGCCGGCCCCCCTGACCGACGCCGGCGAGTGGTTCCGCGGCGTGGCCGAGGACCTGCTGGCGCGCGTGGCCCGCATCCCCGGTGACGCCCGGCGCGTGGCCGAGGCCAGCGCCGTCACGCTGCGCATCGCGGCCACGCACGCGCTGTCCTTCACGTTCCTGCCGGCATGGCTGCGCGGCCTGGAGTCGACCACGACCCTGGGTCCGGTGCAGCTGGTCTCCGATGTCCTGGAGCGCTGCGAGGCCCTGATGCAGCAGAGCAAGGTGCAGTTCGTCCTGAGCCACGGGCATGCCCAGGCGCAAGGCGCGCTGGACGGGCCCGCATGGCTGTCGACGCGCGTGGGCGACGATGTCCTGGTCCCCGTCTCGCAGCCCGATACGCAGGGCCGGCCGCGGCATGCGCTGGCGGACGGGTCGGCGCAGGCCGTGCCGGTGCTGCACTTCACCGAGGAGTCCGGCCTCGGCCGCATCATCCGCGTGGTGCTCGGGCGCCGGCTCGAGGCGTTCCCCGTGCAGGCGGTCTTCACGGCGCACCTCGCCTCCGTCCTGCGCACCATGGCCATCGACGGCAGGGGGCTCGCGTGGCTGCCCGATTCGCTGGTGCAGGACGACCTGCGCGCGGGCCGGCTCGTCGCGGCGGCGGGGCCCGACTGGCGCGTGCCGGTGGACATCCGCCTCTATCGCGAGCGCGATCGCCTGGGCCAGGCGGCCGAGGCGTTCTGGCGCGCCGCCGTCGCTTCGTCCTGCTGATCGCGTGGTGCCGATGTTCCTCCGCCCACCCGGCTGCGTCACCGCAGCACAGGTCCTTGAGCTGGCCGAATACTGGGCCTACCGCCTCGGCGGCTTCGTCGTCCTGAACCTGCTGGACGATCCGGCCTGGCTGGCCCTGATGTTCTGCTGAGGGGCTGACGTCAGCCGCGCGCGAGCACCACGTGCGCCTGGATGCGCCCCTCGATGGCGCCGGCGCCGAAGCGGCGCGTGAGCGCGGCCGTCGCCGCATCGGTCGCCTGGGCCAGCGCCTCGGGCCCCTTGGCTTCGATCTCGGCGCGCATCGGCGAGCCCTGGCAGTAACCCAGCGCCGGCTCGCGCGCCGAGGGCGCGCGGCTGCGGTGCGCCACGGTGGCGATGTCGGCGCGCGCGAAGCCGCCGCGCCGCAGGTCCTGCTCGATGGCGGCCTTGTCCGCGTAGCCGTGCGGCCCGCGGTGCATGAAGCGCGGCGGATCGTCCGGCCACAGGCCGTCGAGTGCCTCGCAGATCGTCAAGACCATCTCGTTGTCCTCGATGCGATCCCAGACATTGAAGATGAAGGTGCCGCCGGGGCGCAGGACGCGCCGGGCCTGCGCGAATGCGTGCGCCTTGTCGGGGAAGAACATCGCGCCGAACTGGCAGACAACGACATCGAACGCCGCATCGGCGAACGGCAGCTGCATCGCATCCGCCTGGCGCCACTGCACCGGGCGCGCGGTGCCGACGCTCGCCGCCTGGTCCAGCATCGGCTGGTTCAGGTCGGTGGCGACGATCTCCACCTCCGGCGGCAGCAGCCGCGCCAGGTGCCGGGTGACCACGCCCGTCCCGGCGGCCAGCTCCAGCACGTTGCGGGGCTGCAGTTCGACGACCTGGCGGCCGATGTCGGCCGCGTACGGCTCGAAGAGGAGCGGCACCATGTACCGGTCGTAGAGCTGCGGGATGGAGCCCGCGAATCGGCTGTCGGCGGCAGGCGGCTGCATGATGCGCGAGTCTGCCGAAAAAAGCGGCGGGGCCCAAGCTGGACCGTGCACGCCATGGCCCCAGTGCTGAGCCAGGAAGGGGAGCGACCCCTTACACTGAGCCTATGTCCGCCGACGTCCAACCAGCGACCCAGCGCCAGCAGGTCATCGAGACCGCCCGCGCGCGTGCCGAGACGCTGCTGGCCCAGGGGGCTGCGCTGCGCGAAGTGCTGTCGCAGCTGACGGGTGCGGTGGAGACCCTCTCGCGTGGCTCGTCGGTCGCGTCCATCCTGACGCTGGACCGCGAGGGCCTGCTGCGCAACGGCGCCTCGCCCAGCCTGCCGGCCGACTACCTCGACAAGATCGACCGGCTGCGGCCGCACCCGGACGTGGGCACCTGCGCCGCCGCGGCGGCCACCGGCAAGATCGTGGTCACGCCGGACTTCCAGGCCGACGAGAAATGGTCGGAGCTGCGCCACCTGCCGATCGCCATCGGCTTTCGCGCGGCGTGGAGCATGCCGCTGATCACCAAGGGCGGCCAGGTGGTCGGCACCTTCGGCACGTACTTCCGCGAGAGCCGCGAGCCCACCGCGCAGGAGATGGCCGACGTCGCCGCGCTGGCGCCGGTGGCCGCCCAGGCCATCGCGGCCCGCGCATCCCGCGCCTGACGCGGCCGACGCGCCGCATCCCCTCCAGGCAGAGCTTGCCGCCCGCGCGCCGGGCAGGGTGCGTGCTACGCTGGCCCGCGTGCGAATCCTCCTCGTGCGCATCGTGGCGGGCCTGCTGCTCGCCGGCCTGGGCGCCTGCACCAGCCTGCCGCCCGCGCAGGACCGCGTGCCCAGCACCTTCATCGAGGACACGCAGGACACGGTGCTCGGGCGCGCCCTGCAGCCGCTGGCGCGGGAGCACGCGGGGCTGAGCGGCGTGCGCCCGCTGTCCAACAGCCTCGAGGCCTTCGGTGCCCGGCTCGCGCTGCTGGAGGCCGCGCAGCGCAGCGTCGACATCGAGATGTACATCTGGCGCGCCGACGTCAGCGGCACGCTGCTGGCGCGCGCGTTGCACGAAGCCGCGGGGCGCGGCGTGCGCGTGCGGCTGCTGCTGGACGACTCGAACACCGCGCGGATGGACGAGTTCCTCATCGCGCTGGATGCCCACCCGAACATCGAGGTGCGGCTGTTCAACCCGCTGCGCGACCGGCTGTTCCGCGTCTGGGATTTCGCCGGCGACTTCGCGCGCATCAACCGCCGCATGCACAACAAGTCGTTCACCGTCGACAACCAGGTGACGGTGGTGGGCGGGCGCAACATCGGCGACGAGTACTTCGGCGCGCGCGCCGCCGTCGCCTTCATCGACCTGGACGTCGCCGCCGCCGGCGCGGTGGTGCGCGACGTCTCGGCCGACTTCGACGCCTACTGGAACAGCCCGTGGGCCTGGCCCGCGGCGTGGATCCTGCGCCCCCTGAGCGACGTGGGCCGCCACCACGTGCTGGCCGACTGGGAGCAGCTGCACGACAGTCCCGAGGCCGCCCGCTACCTGGAGGCGGCGGCGCAGGTCGACCTGGTGCGGCAGATGCGCGCCGGCACGGTGCCGCTGGAGTGGGTGCGCGCGCGGCTGGTGAGCGACTCGCCGGACAAGGTGCAGGCGGCCGGGCGCCCCAGCGGCACGCGCATCGTCACGCAGCTGGAGTCGGCGCTGGGCAAGTCGCAGCGCGAGCTGGTGCTGGTGTCGCCGTACTTCGTGCCGGGCAAGGAGGGCACCGACATCCTCGCCGCCGCCGCCGCGCGCGGGGTCAAGGTGCTGGTGCTCACCAACTCGCTGGCGGCCACCGACGTGCCCGCCACGTACGCGGGCTATGTGCGGTATCGCGAGGCGCTGGTGCGCGCCGGCGTGCGGCTGTTCGAGCTCAAGCCCGCGCTGGCCGAGCCCGACGAGGCCCGGCAGCGCCGCGGGCTGCTGGGCAGCTCGGGCGCGAGCCTGCACGCCAAGACCTTCGCGGTCGACCGCGCGCGGGTGTTCGTCGGCTCGTTCAACCTCGATCCGCGCTCGGACCGCCTCAACACCGAGATGGGCATCGTGTTCGACAGCGCCGCGCTGGCCAACACCATCACCGACGCCTTCGACGGCTTCGTGCCGCGCAATGCCTACGAGGTGCGGCGCAACGGCGAGGCGCTGGAGTGGGTCGAGCGCACCGGGCAGGGCGAGGTGCGCCACGCCACGCCGCCGGCCGGCGGCGGACTGCGCGGCTTCTGGACCGGGCTGCTGTCGCTGTTTCCGCTGGAGTGGCTGCTCTAGACGGCGGCGCCATGGCCGCTACCACAGGAGCGGCCCGCGCCTGCACACAGATTCCGTGGAGAAGGCTGTGGAAAAGGACTTCACACCCGTGCCATCGCCAGCACTGGCGCGGCCTGCGACGCGTTGATGCTTTGGTGGGCACCGGCTGACCGGAAGCTGTCACCGTGACATCCTGTCGCCGCGGGCAGACACTGTCGCGGCATCCGCCCGCGTCGCCGACGGCCTGGCGCGGGGCCCGTGCGCGCCGTGGCCACTGCTGAGGCTCGGGGACAATTCGGGGATGAATTCCCTGAAGCAATCGGACATCGGCATCGTCGGCCTGGGTGTCATGGGCGAGAACCTGGCGCTGAATTTCGACCGCAACGGATTCGCGGTCAGCGGCTACGACCTGGAAGACCACAAGCGCGAGAGCTTCGCGCAACGCACCGGCGCGGTGGCGCCGCGGTCCCTGCGCGAACTGGTGGCGGGCCTGGGCACGCCGCGCGTGCTGCTGCTGATGGTGCCGGCGGGCGCGGCCGTGGACGCCGTGCTGGCCGACCTGCGGCCGCTGCTGGCGGCCGGCGACATCGTCATCGACGGCGGCAACACGCGCTACACCGACACCCACCGGCGCATCGCCGAGCTCGAAGGCACCGGCATCCTGTACGTCGGCGCCGGCGTGAGCGGGGGCGAGGAGGGCGCGCTGCGCGGGCCCGCGATCATGCCGGGCGGCGACGCGCAGGCCTGGCCGCGCGTCAAGCCCATCCTGCAGGCAATTGCCGCCCGCGCCGAGGACGGCGCGCCCTGCTGCGACTGGATGGGGCCGGCAGCGGCCGGCCACTACGTGAAGATGGTCCACAACGGCATCGAGTACGCCGACATGCAGACCATCTGCGAGGCCTATTTCCTGATGCGCGAGCTGCCCGGCCTGCAGCCGCGCGAGATGAGCGAGGTGTTCGCGCAGTGGAACCACGGCGAGCTGTCCAGCTACCTCGTGGGCATCACCGCGGACATCCTGTCGCGCACCGACCCCGAGACCGGCAAGCCGATGGTGGACGTGATCGTCGACACCGCGGAGCAGAAGGGCACGGGCAAGTGGGCCAGCCAGGCGGCGCTGGACCTGGGCGTGACCGCCCCGACCATCGCCGACGCGGTGTTCGCGCGCACCGTGAGCGCGGTGCGCGCCGAGCGCGCCGCGGCGTCGGAGGTGCTGAGCGGCCCGCAGGCGAAGTTCACCGGCGATCGCGACGCGTTCGTCGAGAAGATCCGCCGCGCGCTCTTGGCCGCCAAGGTCTGCGCCTACGCGCAGGGCTTCCAGCTGCTCGCCGCCGCCGACCAGGAGTACGGCTGGGACCTGCCCTTCGGCACCATCGCCGGTGTCTGGCGCGCGGGCTGCATCATCCGCGCCCGGCTGCTGGAGGACATCCGCCGCGCCTACGTGCGCTCGCCCCAGTTGCCCAACCTGTTGCTGGACACGCACTTTGCCGGCGTGATGGCGCAGTCGCACTCGGCGCTGCGCGAGGTGGTCGCCACGGCCGCGCAGCACGGCGTGGCGGTGCCCGCCTTCATGAGCGCGCTGGCCTACTACGACAGCTACCGCGCGCGCCGCCTGCCGGCCAACCTGCTGCAGGCCCAGCGCGACTACTTCGGCGCCCACACCTACCAGCGGCTGGACCGCCCGGGCAAGTTCCACACGAAGTGGACGGAAGGCTGATTCGCTCGCGCGGCGCCGGCAGCGTCAGCGCCGGTGCGCCGCTCGTTGGCAAGGGGCCGCTGAACCTGGCGGCGCGCTAAGCCCGTGGCTCACTGCCACGCCTCCAGCACGATCTCGCGCACTGCCCGCACCGCCGGGCCTTGTTTGGATGGCGTTGCGGCAACCCAGCACAGCCAGGTGGTGGAGGTCCAGCCGTTCCACACCACGACCTCGCCGCGGCGCTCGGCGTCGCGGGCCTGGTCTTCGCGCACCAGCCCTGCGCCCAGGCCGCTGGCCACCATGCCGCGGATGGCCGCCTCGGTGTCGGCCACCGCGGCGATCGAGGGCGCGGTGCCCGCTTCCTGGAAGAACCGCTCCAGCGTGCTGCGCAGGCCGCACTGCGGCGCCGTGCCCACCCAGGGCCGGCGGGCCAGTTCGGCGTTGTCGGCCGGCAGGCCGCTGTAAGCCCAGCGCGCGGGCAGCACCGGCACCACGCCCAGCGGGGCCAGCCGGCGCACCTCCAGCGTGTCGTCGGACGCCTGCGCCGACATCACGTACGCGCAGTCCAGCGCGCCGCGGCGCACGTCGTCGATGGCGGCAACCGACAGGCTCTGGCGCATGTGGATGGTGAGCTGCGGATGGCGCTCCGCCAGCTTGACGAAGACGTCGCCCAGCCGCAGGCCCACCGGGTCGCTCATGGCGCCCATGCGCACGGCGCCCACCACCGTGCCGCGCAGTTCGTCGGCGGTGGCCTTCAGCCCTTCGGCCGCGGCCAGCGTGCGACGCGCATCGGCGGCGACGCGCTCGCCGGCGGGCGTGAGCGCCATGCCCTTGGAGGTGCGGTCGAACAGCCGCACCCCCAGTTCTTCCTCCAGCGCCTTGAGCTGCGCGCTGACGGCCGGGGCGCTGGTGTGGACGCGCTCGGCGGCCCGGGTGAGGTTGGCTTCCTCCGCCACGGCCAGGAAGGTGCGCAACTGGTAGAGCTCCATGGCGCCATTGTGCGCAACGCTGCGCGGCGCGCCATTCGTTTGCGTGGAAGGCGGCGTTCCACAAGTGCACATGGACGCGCCGGAAGCCCGCGACCAGACTTCGCCTCCTCGCATCGGAGGCCCGAATGTCCCAGACCCTGTGTTCCCCCCTTCCTCGCACCCAGACGCCGCCCGCGCACGCCGCCATCGCCTGCTTGCTGCTGGCCACCGGCGCCTGGGGATCGCTGTTCTTTGTCGGCAAGAGCATCCTGCACAGCCTGGACCCCGTGTGGTTCACGACGATCCGCTACCTGCTGGCCACGCTGCTGCTGCTGGCGCTGCGGCCCGCGTTCGCCCGGGCGCCGATCGGCCGGTTGATCCGCGATGCCCGCACCTTCGCCGCCTACGGGCTCGCGGGGTACGGTGCGTTCAGCATCCTGGTGTTCCTGGGCGTGGCGCTGTCGGTGCCGTCGCACGGCGCCGTGATCATGGCCACGATGCCGGTCACCACCGTGCTGGTGCGCTGGGGGCTCGACGGCCTGCGGCCCACCCGGCGGGTGCTGGCCGCCTGCGCGCTGGCCCTCGCCGGCGTGGCGCTGGTCTCGGGGCTGGCGCTCGCGGGCACCGGTCGGCGCGCGATGCTGGGCGACCTGCTGGCCCTGGCCGGCACGCTCGGCTGGGTGATGTACACGCGCGGCGCCGCGCGCTTTCCGGATGTCTCGCCGTTCGACTACACCGCGTTCACCGCGATGGCGAGCGCGCCGTTCCTGCTGGGCGCGGCGGTGCTGGCGTCGCTGGCGGGCGTCGTGCACTGGCCCGATGCCGCGGCGGTCGCGCGCGAGGCCGGCAAGCTCGCCTACGTGGCCGTGCTGCCGACGGTGACCGCGGCCATCGCCTTCAACTTCGGCGTGCGGCAGCTGGGCGCCGCGACCGGAACGCTGTTCATCAACTGTGTGCCGCTATCGGCCCTGGCCATCGCGACGGCGCTGGGCCAGGCGCCCGCAGGCCACGAGCTGGCCGGAGCGGCCCTGGTGGGCGCGGCGCTGGTGCTGGCCGCGCGGCCGCAATCTATGCGCCGAGCACCTGCGACCGCAACGGCGACGACAGCAGGATGAAGCCGGCGACGTTCAGCGCCACCGTCGCCCAGAACGCGGCGCGGAACGACGCCTTGCTGGACTTGTGGCGCAACACCTGCTGCGCCACGATCGCGCCCGGCCAGCCGCCGACCAGGCCCAGCGACAGCAGCGTCGACTCCGCCACCCGCCAGCCACCGGATTGGGCCGCGGACTTGTCGATGGCGTACGCGAGCAGGCACACGATGCTCGCGCCCGCATACAGCCCGCCGACCCAGAGCGGCACGTGCCACAAGATGGCGGCCGCGGGATAGAGGAGCACGAAGGCCGCGAGGGCCAGGCGGCTCGACATGCCCCAGGTCGTGGGCCTCGCCCGCCGACGCGGGACGACCGGCTTCGCTGCGCGAGCAGGCTGGACCGACCTGGCGCGCTTCTTTCCCTCGCGGTTCAACTCCAGCTCGAACGTGACGCGCTGCCCGGCCTGCGGCCGGCCGAAGCGATGCGGGAACGCCTTGGCGTGGACAAAGATGTCCTGCCCGCCCTGCGTCGGCTCGATGAAACCGAAGCCGCGCTCGTCGTTCCAGGACTTGATCAGGCCGTCGAAGCGCATCGGGTCAAGGAAAGAGAGGAAAGAACCGCGTCCGCAGTCGGTTCTCACTTCCGAATTTCCAAACGCAACGCCGCGGGTCGATTAGCGCGCATCACGACATCGCCCCCTTCGCGCACTACAGGCTCGGTCCAAGTTTCCAAGTAGCCCCCGTCATCGCCTAGCACAAGGCTACGGGCTTGGGGAAACTTACCGCGACCGTGCTCCTTCTTCGAGATTCGTACCTCAAACTCACCGATGTCTAGATGAGTCCAGTCTGATTCGGACAGATCCTTCCGGAACGGCTTGGATGTGCGGATTTTCTGAATTGCCAGGCCGAAGCTCAGGAAGAGGCCGGCGATCTTGAGCGCCTTGAAAAAAACGCTCCCGTACACAGCATCCACTAACGCAGCGGTGGTCGATACGACAATGGCGGCAAGCAGCGCAAAGTCGTCGCCGTCTAAGTCACTGAAGGTCATCGCAATCAACGTGAAGGTGACCGGCGCCTTGCCGCAACGTGTCCGTCGACCGTTCTGTTAGACCTCACCCTCACGGCGCCAAACTCGCGACATCTGGAAGTGCATTCCGTTCGATGCAAACCCGCACTAAACGATTCAGCAAGCGAGAGGACTCAGAAACGCTCTGCCCCGGTTCGCCCTTCATCTTTCCTCCATGAACGGCCTGTGACCTGAGCTTGTACAACGACCTGACAGAATCAAACAGTGTCTTCTGCTCTTGCGGGTTATCCGGAGCAAGGAACTTGGCCGTGTATAGGCTAACGCGGAACACGATTTCTGAGTCTACAGCGAAGAGGCTTTCGATTCCCGCCCATAGCAAAGACAACCGAGCCCTCGGCAACGAATGCCAGCGGTACGTAGCCAGGCAGTGCACCGCCGTCTGAAACCTGTGGTCATCGAGCAGAGACTGCGCGGTGCTGAAGTTCGCCTCCAACCATTGGGCCTCGGGTTCTCCAATCTCATACGCATCCTGCCTGGCAGGGTGATCGTAGAAGAAGTGGTGAATCACATCAAGTTTGCTACTCTTCCCCAAGCGGTCGACGCGCGTCGTAGATTGCAGCGCACACGACGTCGGGACGTTATAGATTGCACTGAGAAGAAGGACATCCCACTGAGCATTCCATGCACGGATTGCGACATCTTTCGATCCGTTGCCGCTGACTTTCAACTGAGCTTCGACCCACGGGATGAACAAAGCCACGAAGTGGATGTCGATGCCGTCTACTCGGAAAAGGACGTCGTCGGGCTTTGGGACGGCCGTGACAGGTAGGAGCTCTACACCCGTGGCGAGCTTGATGCGGCGGGTAGGTACTAGGCCGGTTACTAAGAGGTAGGTGGAGCGTCGTCCACCGAGCACGCCAGGCATCTGTGTGGTCTAACGTCGAAGTTGACCGGCACTGCCGGTGCGTGTCCGCGTCGAACGACCTGTTATACCGCCCGACGCACGCTCGCATGCAACCCTGCCTTTTGTTTCGTTTTTTAGAATGCTACCTCCTCTTCTGGCGAGAACCAGTCAAGTGGCCCCATTGCGGTTCCGTCCCGGAGCACGCTGAAGCCGCTATAGAAGAAAGCTGTTTCTTCAAACCGCGAAATCTCAGGCGTCTGTCCCGTCCGTGCTCTTGCGAGGCCAACGACTTGCTTGAAGATACGTTCTTCGACGCCGAAGAAAGTGGCATTCGGCCTGTCGAGCCGCAGCCGGTCCGGACGGCCGAAGACAATTCGCCCGTTGATCTCCCGCGGAATTGGTGCTCGGTCGCCCTCCGAAAAATACCCTCCGACAAAGCGACGCCCCTCCAGGGGTCCGGCCAAGACCCGCCACGCCACTCCGACCACCGTGAGTTCTTCGGGAAGCGGGACGCCGGTAGTAAGTGCACCCGCCAGCACGGGCTGGGAGAGCTTGTTTGCGATACCGCTGTAGTGGGAGGCGATCACCGCGCGGCCCACTTCCCCAAGGTCGTCCTCTCCAGCAGGCCGCTGCCCAGGGCTATGCGGGTCCTCAGCCCATATGCCTGACTGCACGCGGCTACTACTCTGTTCCGTGGCGAAGCGAGTCGCAACGATATGGCCCTTAATGCTGCGCGGGGAACCCGCAGCATCTAGGAATGTGACGCGTCCGAACTGCTGGCGCCAGGTGGTGAATTCTTGGTTGCTGAAGCTGACGGCGGAATAGCGGCCCTTTGCCTCTGCCAAGAACACCCGATTCACGTTCTCGGCGCAAAAGTAGTCAGGCGCGTCACCCGTCGCCGTCCGTTCGATCCGGCACCCTTCAAACGCCCTGTGAAGTTGGCGATCAAGTACGTGCTCCATGTGAGCAAAGTACGTGATATTCAAGTGATCGTGAAGGAACCAGCGACAGAACGCTTGTCCCAACTCCGTTGACCGGCTCCGCTTAATTGCAGGTGAAATACCCAGTCCTCGCCCTTGAAATCTGAACTCGGAGCAAGGCAGAAGGAAGCGCACGTGTTCGAACTGGACTGGATCTGGCTGCGGCGGAGCTGTCCCGAACGAATCCAGATAGTAGTGATGAAACAGATTTGCTAAACCGACCGTAATGGAAGCAGCTGGTTGGTTCTTAGTCGGATCCGCCCTGAGTGTGTGGGGAATGACCGCGTACTTGTTCAGCGCGAGACCGAGGGATCGTTCCATGCCTAAAGAGGCTCCACGCCGCCGGCTGCGATCGCGCTCTGTGCCCTGGCGGTATAACGTCGGAGTTGACCGGCACGCACCGGCAAGGCGCCGCGAGACGTATGCTCCCGCGCGCGGCTCGCGGCGCCTTGCCGGTGCGTGTCCGTGTCGAACGACCTGTTAGCCATCACGCCGCGCCGTACATGGCTTTGAGCTCGCGCTGCAGGACGTGAAATCCCGCCTCGATGTTCCCTTTCGGAAAGGGAATGTAGGCAATGCCCGAAAGGTTCGTCGGCGTATTGACGCCTTCTTCGTGCAGCAGGATGACGAACTTTCGCCCATAGCACCCCTGGAAAAAGCCGATCTCGTGCATGACGTTCTCTCTCACGCGGGCCTCATTGTCATTAGCGAAATCGTCCCCAGTCATCACAATCACTGCACTGTCACACCGGTCCGCGCTCTCGAACAGCTTCTCGATCAAAGTCTGTCCCGCATTTGGCTGTTGAGCGAGCTCGATCGTCGGCAACTCCACATCCTTCTCAATAAACGCCTGAACTGCCCGCCAATCGTTGGAGCGCCCGTGGGTGATGAAGACTCTGCGCTCGCGGTGCACCGCCGGTTGCGCGAGTTCGCTGTTGGCTCTGATCTCGAAGATCTGCTCGATGTCGCGGACCAACTGTTGAAGCTGGGCGCGCGAATAATGAACCGGGCCTGGCTGCCCTGGTCCAGGGCTCGCCATCTCCATAGTCGGATCCGTGGGAATTTTCTGGAAATCCTCGAAGAGCAGCGGCGCCAACGTGCGGAGGCTTTCCACGAGCTTCGCCGCCTGCTCGAAGTAGTGGCGAACTGCTTCAGGCGGGAAACTTGCGCGCGTGCGCACTTCTCCGGCGCCCCTGTTCCGGCTGACGTTCTCATTCATCGCGGAGTCAAGTGCTTTCCGGATGCCCGAGAGCTTTGCCAAGACGGCAGAAAGATCGCTCATGCTGCTCCTTCGTGTGACACGGTGCTTCTCGTGAGGGCTAACGTAGAAATGACCGGCGGACAGTAGGCGGGCGTAAGCCCGCCGATAGAACGTCCGTGTCGATTGCCAGGTTATGTGGCATCGCGCCTCACTCCGATGAACCACCATGCGACGGCCGCCGGCAGCGCCACGGCCACGCAAGCTCCGATGCAAAGCGCAAGCACCTGCAGCGTTGGAGCTGGCGCGTCATCGCGCAGCAGCAAGGAACCGAGCACGGCGCCAGTACAGAGCGCCGCAAACACTGACGCAAGCACGAAGGCGCGCAGACGAACAGCGCCGGCACGAAGGAGAACTGCGCCGAAGCCGTGGGAGATGAGCGCAAACAGCAGCACAAGGAGCGGACTGGCAAGGAGACCCAGCCCCGCCATTCGCATGGCACCATCCTCGTCGGCGCTCCCCAGCGACGTTGCACCAGAACTGGCACTCGCAAGCTGCACTAGAGCCGCCACCAGCAAAGGCATCGCCGCTAGGGCGCCCGCCGCTGCGCTCGCAAGAAGACGGCTCCCGTTCATGCCATATAACGTAATGTAGACCGCAGGTCCAAAGCTCTTATCCCGCACATGCGGAATGAAACTGCCGGCGGCAGCGTCGCAAGCTGTTGACGCGAAAGCATTTCTCTTCTCCTCCCCCCAAGGCGAGGTCCTTGAACACAGGACCTCTTATCCCGCAGAACGGAACCTCCTGTTGCGGTCCGTTGCCGCGCGGGAGTCTGCCAGTGCACAACGGCGCGGGCAAGCATGCAAACGTCGTGGTTCGCTCGAAGGCGAGTGGACGCCCGCATCTCCGCCTCTCCTTCCACACCCACCCGGCTGCTGGATCAGACGACCGCCCCCTCCTTGCTGCCATCCCATGCGGACCCTGGGGCGCCTTCGCCACGCACAGCCCGCCCCCAGCCCCCACAGCGTTACCATCCCTGAAACTGGTTTCTGCCCACCGATGTCGCTCCTTCCTCCCCCGCCCGCCGACGGCCTGGCCGGCCGGTCCCGCGTGACCATCGCCGAGGTGGCGCAGAAGGCCGGCGTGTCCAAGGCGACGGTGTCGCGCTTCCTGAACCGGCGCGACGAGCTGCTCACGCCCGAGATCGCCACCCGGGTCGAGGCGGCGATCGCGGCGCTGGGGTATTCGCCCAGCCCCATGGCCCAGGCCCTCAAGCGCGGGCGCTCGCGCCTGATCGGGCTGGTGGTGGCCGACGTCACCAATCCGTTTTCCGTGGCCGTGCTGCGCGGGGCCGAGAAGGCCTGCCAGCAGGCGGGCTACATGCTCATGCTGTTCAACCTGGGCGACGACGGCGGGCGCGAGCGCAATGCGATCGAGGCGCTGGCCTCCTACCAGGTTGAGGGCCTGATCCTCAACACGCTGGGCCAGGACGACCGCGCCGCGGCCGCCGCCGCGCGCCAGGGCCGGCCGGTGGTGCTGGTGGACCGGCGGCACGGCAACATGCACGCCGACTTCGTCTCGCTCGACAACGCCGCCGCCGTGCGGCTGGCCGCCGGCCACCTGGTCGAGGCGGGCTGGGACGAGCTGCTGTTCGTCACCGAGCCGGTCGCCGGCGTCAGCTCGCGCCAGGAGCGCGACGTCGCCTTCCGCGCCTTCCTGGCCGAGCACCCGCAGGTGCACGGCGCCAGTTTCGAATCGCACGGCGGGGCGGCCGACGACCTGCTGGCGCAGCTGCGCCGGCTGCGCGCGCGCGGGCGCCGGCCGGCGGTGCTGGCCAGCAATGCGGTGGTCACCCTGCGCGTGGCCGACGCCGTGGCCCGCCTCGGCTGGCGCTTCGGCCAGGACATCGGCTTCGTCGGCATCGACGAGACGGAGTGGGCGCCGCTGGTGGGCCCGGGCCTGTCCACCATCGCCCAGCCCACCGATGACCTCGGCCGGCTGGCCACCGCCTGCCTGCTCGAGCGCCTGCAGGGCCTGGACCTGCCGCCGCGGCAGATCCTGCTGCAGGGCCGGCTGGTGGTGCGCGGCTCGTCCGTGCCGGCGGCGGCATCCGTGGAACCCCTGATGGCATCCTGAAACCGGTTTCTATAATCGACGTCAGAAACCGGTTTCAGGCGTTTTTTCCTTGAACTACGACTTCCAGTTCCAAGCCGTCTTCGACGCTTGGCCGCTGCTGCTGCAAGGCACCTGGACGACGATCCAGCTGTCGCTGACGGCCACCGTCCTCGGCCTGGCCGTGGCGGTGGTGTGCGCGTGGGCCAAGACCTCGGGTCCGGTCGCGGCGCGCTGGGTGGTCAACGCGTACATCGAGTTGATCCGCAACACGCCGTTCCTGGTGCAGCTGTTCTTCTTCTTCTTCGCGCTGCCGGCGCTGGGGCTGCGCTGGTCGGCGCACGCGGCGGCGCTGGTGGCGATGGTGGTCAACCTGGGGGCCTACGCCACCGAGATCCTGCGCGCCGGCATCGAGTCGATCCCGCACGGCCAGGTCGAGGCGGGGCTGGCGCTGAACCTCAAGCGCCACCAGGTGTTCCGCCACATCGTGCTCAAGCCCGCGCTCAAGGCCATCTACCCGGCGCTCACCAGCCAGTTCATCCTGCTGATGCTCAGCTCCGCCGTCGTGTCGGCGATCTCGGCCGACGACCTGACCTCGGTGGCGGCCAACCTGCAGTCGCAGACCTTCCGCAGCTTCGAGATCTACATCGTGGTGGCGGGCATCTACCTGGCGCTGGCGCTGGCCTTCTCGCTGCTGTTCCGCCTGGTCTACCGCCTGGCCCTCGACTACCCGGACCGCCGCTGATGCGCACCTTCGGCTTTCCCGAATTCCTGTTCATCCTCGAGGCCGCGAAGTGGACCATCGCGCTGTCGCTGATGGCGTTCGTCGGCGGCGCGATCGGCGGGCTGCTGGTGGCGCTGGCGCGCACCAGCGAGTCGGCCGCCGCCCGCGGCGCGGCCACCGTGTTCGTGCAGGTGTTCCAGGGCACGCCGCTGCTGCTGCAGCTGTTCCTCATCTTCTTCGGCGCGCCGGTGCTGGGCATCGAGCTGAACCCATGGCTGGCCGCCGGCGCGGCGCTGATCCTGAACACCAGCGCCTTCCTCGGCGAGATCTGGCGCGGCTGCATCCAGGCGATCCCGCGCGGCCAGTGGGAGGCCTCGCAGGCGCTGGGCCTGCACTACGTGGCGCGCATGCGCGACGTGATCCTTCCGCAGGCCTTCAAGATCGCCCTGCCGCCCACCGTGGGCTACATGGTGCAGGTGATCAAGGGCACGTCGCTGGCCGCCATCATCGGCTTTGCCGAGGTCACGCGCGCCGGCCAGATCATCAACAACGCCACCTTCCAGCCGCTGATCGTGTTCAGCCTGGTGGCGGCCATCTACTTCGCGCTGTGCTGGCCGCTGTCGCTGCTGGCCGCGCGCATGGAGCGCCGGCAGGCGCGCGCCCTGGCCCGCTAGGGCCGTCCCCTTTCATCCACCAACGGAGACTGTTCGCATGATTTCCTCCAGCCTGTCCCGCCGCGCCTTCGCGGCCCTCGGCGTCGCCGCCGCCGTGTCCATCGCCGCCGCGCCCGCCTTCGCGCAGTCGCCCGAGGACCTGAAGAAAAAGGGCGAGATCAACGTCGGCCTGCTGGTGGACTTCCCGCCCTACGGCACCACCAACGCCCAGAACCAGCCCGACGGCTACGACGCCGACGTCGCCCGCCTGCTGGGCAAGGACTGGGGCGTGAAGGTGAACCTGGTGCCGGTGACCGGCCCCAACCGCATCCCGTTCCTGCTGACCAACAAGGTCGACCTGCTGATCGCCTCGCTGGCCATCACGCCCGAGCGCGCCAAGCAGGTCGCGTTCTCCAAGCCGTACTCGGCCGCCACCATCGTGCTGTTCGGCCCCAAGAAGGTCGCGATCAAGGGCCCGGCCGACCTCAAGCCGCTGAAGGTCGGCGTCGCGCGCGCCAGCACCCAGGACATCGCGCTGACGGCCACCGCGCCGCAGGGCACCGAGATCCGCCGCTTCGACGACGACGCGTCCGCCATGCAGGCCCTCATCTCCGGCCAAGTCGATGCCATCGGCTGCTCCACCACCGTCGCCGCGCAGATCAACAAGCGCGAGCCCAACACGTTCGAGCCCAAGTTCACGCTCAAGCAGCAGGAGATGGCCGTCGCGATGCGCCCCGGCCAGGAGCCGCTGCTCAAGGCCGTGAACGAGTTCGTCGCCAAGAACACGGCCAACGGCGAGCTGAACAAGCTGTACCGCAAGTGGCTGGAGACCGACCTGCCGAAGATGCAGTGACGCAGGGGCGGGGAACGCAATGAGCGACAGAGCCCAAGCGGCCGGCGACCCCATCATCCGCATGGAGGCGGTGGAGAAGTGGTTCGGCAAGTTCCAGGTGCTCTCCGGCATCGACCTGCAGGTCGCCGCCGGTGAGCGCATCGTGGTGTGCGGGCCCTCGGGCTCGGGCAAGTCCACGCTGATCCGCTGCATCAACGGCCTGGAGACGGTGCAGAAGGGCCGCATCGTGGTCGACGGCATCGAGCTGACCGCCGGCAAGCGCAACATCGACAAGGTGCGCGCCGAGGTCGGCATGGTGTTCCAGCAGTTCAACCTGTTTCCCCACCTGACCATCCTGCAGAACTGCACGCTGGCGCCGATGCGCACGCGCGGCGTCAGCCGCGAGGAGGCCGAGGCGACGGCGATGAAGTACCTCACGCGGGTGCGCATCCCCGAGCAGGCCAACAAGTACCCGAGCCAGCTCTCGGGCGGCCAGCAGCAGCGCGTGGCGATCGCCCGCGCGCTGTGCATGACGCCGCGCATCATGCTGTTCGACGAGCCCACCTCCGCGCTCGACCCCGAGATGGTCAAGGAAGTGCTCGACACCATGATCGGGCTGGCCGAGGAGGGCATGACCATGCTGTGCGTCACGCACGAGATGGGCTTTGCCCGCAGCGTGGCCGACCGCGTGATCTTCATGGCCGACGGCCGCATCGTCGAACAGGCGCCGCCGCAGCAGTTCTTCACCCAGCCGCAGAACGAGAAGACCCGCACCTTCCTGGGCCAGATCCTCAGCTCGCACCACCACCCGTCGACGGCGGCGGCGTGATGCAGCAGGTGCTGATCTCGCTCGGCGCCTTCGGGGCGGCCGAAGTGCGGCGCCATGGCCAGCTGTGGTTCGCCAGGCTGGCGCGCCAGGCCGGGGCCGACGGCGTCGAGGTGCGCGGCGAGCTGCTGCTGCAGCCCGATCGCGAACTGCCCGCCATTGCCGAGGCCATGCGCGCCGACGGCGCCGCGCTCGTCTATTCCAGCCCCGAGGGCCTGTGGGCCGCCGACGGCACGCTCGATGCCGCCGCGCTGGACCGCGCGATCGCTTTCGCGCGCACGCTCGGTGCGCCGCGGCTGAAGATGTCGATCGGCGGCTTCGCGCCGGCGTCGGCCGCCACTTTCGCGCGGCTGGCGCAGGCGCTGCAGGCCGCCGGCATCGACCTGGTGATCGAGAACGACCAGACCGTGCCCGCGGGCACGCTGGCCCCGCTGCAGCGCTTCTTCGCCGCCGCCGACGCGGCCGGCCTGCCGCTGGGCATGACCTTCGACATGGGCAACTGGCACTGGATGGGCGAGTGCCCGCTGCAGTGCGCCGGTGCCCTGGGCCCCCGCGTGCGCTACGTGCACTGCAAGGGCGTGCAGCGCCAGCCACAGCGCTGGGTGGCGGTGCCCATCGCCGAGTCGGCCGCGCCCTGGCGCGCCGTGCTGCGCGCCATGCCCGCCGCCATGCCGTGGGCGATCGAATATCCCCTGGCCGGCGATGACCTCGCGGCCGTCACCCGGCGCGAGGTCGCGCAGCTGCGCGAGATCGCCGCCACCCTGGGAGCCACTGCATGAGTGACAGCCGCCTCGACGTCGCGCTGTTCGGCGAGATGATGATGTTGCTGGTGGCCGACCGGCCCGGGCCGCTGGAGTCCGTGCCGTCGTTCCACAAGCGCACGGCCGGCGCCGAGACCAACGTCGCCATCGGCCTGGCGCGGGCCGGCCTGCGCGTGGGCTGGGCCAGCCGGCTCGGCACCGATTCGATGGCGCGCTACCTGCTGGGCGAGATGCAGCGCGAAGGCGTGGACTGCTCGCGCGTCGTGTGCGACCCCACCCAGCGCACCGGCTTCCAGTTCAAGGGCCGTGTCACCGACGGCAGCGATCCGCCGGTGGAATACCACCGCAAGGGCTCGGCCGCCAGCCACATGGTGCCGGGCGACATCGATGCCGACTGGCTCACCGGCGCGCGGCTGCTGCACGTGACCGGCGTGTTCCCGGCCATCTCCGCCACCGCGCTGGCGACCACGCGCCAGGCCGTGCAGATCATGCGGGCGGCCGGCGGCACCGTCTCCTTCGACCCCAACCTGCGGCCGACGCTGTGGTCGTCGCCCGAGGTCATGCGGCGCGAGATCAACGAGCTCGCGTTCCAGGCGCACTGGGTCCTGCCCGGACTGGAGGAAGGGCGTTTCCTCACCGGCGAACAGACACCCGAGGCGATCGCGCGCTTCTATCGCGAGCGCGGCGCGTCGCTGGTGGCGATCAAGCTGGGCCCCGAGGGCGCCTACTTCGACAGCGCCGTCGCCCGCGGCCATGTCCCGGGCTTTGCGGTCCTGGAGGTGGTCGACACCGTGGGCGCCGGCGACGGCTTCGCGGTCGGCGTGATCAGCGCGCTGCTCGAAGGCCGCACCGTCACCGAGGCGGTGCGCCGCGGCGCCTGGATCGGCGCGCGCGCCGTGCAGGTGCTGGGCGACACCGAGGGCCTGCCCACGCGCGCCCAGCTGCACGAGGCCGGGCTGTGACCACCGCCCGCAAGTCGGTGCTGGTGTTCCGCGAGCTGCCGCCCGACCAGCTGGCGCGCATCACGGCGCTGCACGACGTGACGGTGGCCAACCCCCGCAAGCCGGCCGAGCAGGCCGCGTTCGAGGCGGCGCTGCCGCGGGCGCAGGGCCTGATCGGCTCCAGCTACGCCATCACCGACGCGCTGCTGGACCAGGCGCCGCGGCTGGAAGTGATTTCCACCATCTCGGTGGGCGTGGACAACTATCCGCTCGCCTCGCTGCAGCGGCGCGGCATCGTGCTGTGCCACACGCCGGGCGTGCTGACCGAGACCACCGCCGACACGGTGTTCGCGCTGCTGATGGCCACCAGCCGCCGCGTGGTCGAACTGGCCAACCTGGTGCGCGAGGGCCACTGGCAGCGCAACATCGGCGAGGACCTGTTCGGCTGGGACGTGCATGGCAAGACGCTGGGCATCCTGGGTTTCGGCCGCATCGGCCAGGCCGTGGCGCGCCGCGGCGCGCTGGGCTTCGGCATGCCGGTGCTGTACCACAGCCGGCGGCCGGTGGACGTTGCGGACCTGATGGGCCGCGCCACGCACACGCCGCTGGACGAGCTGCTCGCGCGCGCCGACTTCGTGGTGGCCACGCTGCCGCTGACCGGCGAGACGCGCGGCCTCATGGGGCCGGCACAGTTCGCGCGCATGAAGTCCGGCGCGATCTTCATCAACGGCGGCCGCGGCGCCACCGTGCAGGAGGACGCGCTGCTGCACGCCCTGGACCACGGCCCGCTGCGCGCCGCCGGCCTGGACGTGTTCGCCACCGAGCCGCTGCCGCTCGACTCGCCGCTGCGCCGCCACCCGCGCGTCACCGCGCTGCCGCACATCGGCTCGGCGACGCACGAGACGCGCCATGCCATGGCCGTGCTGGCCACGACCAACCTGCTGCAGGCGCTGGCCGGCCAGCGGCCGCCGGCCGTGTACGCGCCGGGCGCCTGAGCGCGGCCGCGCACCCTGCCATTCGGAAACGCACGATGAACCAGCCTTCGCCTTTCGACGATCCGACCGGGACCTGGAACAAGCGCTACGCCGGCGACGACTACCTGTTCGGCAAGGAGCCCAATGCCTGGCTGCGCGAGCACGCCGGCGTCTGGCAACCCGGCGCGCGCGTGTTGTGCGTCGCCGACGGCGAGGGGCGCAACAGCGTGTGGCTGGCCGGCCGCGGCCTGGTGGTGGATGCGTTCGACGTGTCCCCGACCGGCGTCGAGAAGGCGCGCCGGCTGGCGGCGGACAAGGGCGCCGCGGTGTCGTTCACCGTGGCCGACTGCGACGGCTTCGACTGGCCGGCGGACACCTACGACGGCATCGCGGCGATCTTCATCCAGTTCGCCGATCCGGCGCTGCGCGCGCGCATCTTCGCGAACGTCGCCCGCAGCCTCAAGCCCGGCGGCACGCTGGTGCTGCAAGGCTACACGCCGCGCCAGCTCGAGTACCGCACCGGCGGGCCGGGCATCGCCTCGCACCTGTACACCGAGCCGATGCTGCGCGCCGAACTCGCCGGCCTGGAGATCCTGGAGCTGCGCGAGTACGAGGCCGTGATCGAGGAAGGAAGCGGCCACAACGGCCGCTCGGCGCTCGTCGGCGTGGTGGCGCGGCGCCCGTGACGGCAGGCGCCGCCTGCGGCGCGCTCAGGCCTTGAACAGCTTGTTCGCGCGCAGGGCGACGAGCGTGCAGATCGCGCCCGACAGCAGGTACAGGCTCACCGCCACCAGCCCGAAGCGCACCGACAGCCCCAGCGCCACCAGCGGCGCGAAGGCGGCGCCCAGCAGCCAGGCCAGGTCGGCCGTCAGGGCCGCGCCGGTGTAGCGGAAGCGCGGCAGGAAGTTGGACGTCACCGAGCCGGCGGCCTGGCCGTACGACAGGCCCAGCAGGATGAAGCCGATGAAGATGAAGGCGTCCTGTGCCCAGGCGCTGCCGTCCAGCAGCGACGGCGCGAAGCCGCTGAAGACGGCGATGGCGATGGCCAGCGAGCCCAGCGTCTGGCGGCGGCCGATCCGGTCCGCGACCAGGCCCGAGACGGGGATCGCCAGCGCGCACAGCACGGCCCCGATCAGCTCGACCCGCAGGAAGCCGCCGACCTCCTGCTGTGCATAGATGGTGACCCACGAGAGCGGGAAGATGGTCACCAGGTGGAAGAGGGCGTACGACGCCAGGGCGGCGAACGCGCCGATCAGGATGTTGCCGCCCTGCGAGGAGAACAGCTCGCGCACGTCGCACGGTTCCAGCTCGGCGGCCTCCAGCCCGCGCTCGTACTCGTGCGTGACCACCAGGCGCAGGCGCGCGAACAGCGCCACCACGTTGATCGCGAAGGCGGCGAAGAACGGGAAGCGCCAGCCCCAGCCCAGGAAGTCGGCGGTCGAGGCGTTGGCGTACACGTACGCGAACACGCCGCAGGCCACGAAGAAGCCCAGCGGGGCGCCCAGCTGTCCCAGCATGGCGTACCAGCCGCGGCGGTGCTCGGGCGCGTTCAGCGCCAGCAGCGACGGCAGGCCGTCCCAGCTGGCGCCCAGCGCCAGGCCCTGGCCGATGCGCGCCAGCGTCAGCAGCACCAGCGACAGCACGCCCGCCGAGGCGTACGAGGGCAGCAGGGCGATCGAGACCGTCGAACTGCCCAGCAGCAGCAGGGCGACGATGAGCTTGGTGCCGCGGCCGAAGCGGCGCTGCAGCGCCATGCCGGCCAGCGTGCCGACCGGGCGCACCACGAACGCCAGCGCGAACAGCGCGAAGGCCCACAGCGTGCCTTCCAGCCGGTCGGCGAAGGGGAAGAACACCGCCGGGAACACCAGCACCGAGGCGATGCCGTAGACGAAGAAGTCGAAGTACTCCGAGGCGCGGCCGATCACCACGCCGACGGCGATGTCGCCGGGCGCGAGCTGGGCCTCCTCGGCCGAGTTGGCGGGATTGGCGCCGTGCGCGCCGGCATTGGGCGCCAGGATGGCGGGAGTGGCAGAGGTCGTCATGGCAACGAAGGGGTGAGCGAAGGCGCGCGGCGGCGCCGCGGCGATGGCTGCAATGTAGCGGGCCGCGGCGCGCGCGGGGAGGGGCTGGGACAATTTGTCCAATCGCGCGAAGCGGGGGCGCGGACTACATTGCCGTCGCTGCGCGACTGGAGTCTTGCGTGCGCAGCCCAAGCACGATGCCCACATCCTCCCTGCGCCGCCGCGCCTTCCGCCTCTCTCCCGCCCTTGCCGCCGGTTCGCTGCTGGCCGGCTGCGACCTGATCGTGATGAAGCCGCACGGCGACATCGCCGTGCAGCAGGCGCACCTGATCGTGCAGTCCACGCTGCTGATGCTGCTGGTCATCGTCCCGGTGATCGCGCTGACGCTGTGGTTCGCGTTCCGTTACCGGGCGTCGAACACTGACGCGCCGTACACGCCCGACTGGGACCACTCGACCCGCCTGGAGCTGGTGATCTGGGGCGTGCCGCTGCTGATCATCATCGCGCTGGGCGCCATCACCTGGATCAGCACCCACAAGCTCGACCCGTACCGGCCGCTGGACCGCATCGATGCGCAGCGTGCGCTGCCCGCCGACACGAAGCCGCTGGTGGTGAACGTGGTTGCGCTCGACTGGAAATGGCTGTTCCTGTATCCGGAGCAGGGCGTCGCGACCGTCAACGAGCTGGCCCTGCCGGTGGACCGGCCGGTGGAATTCCGCATCACCTCTTCGACCGTGATGAATGCCTTCTACGTGCCGGCCATGGCCGGCATGGTGTACGCGATGCCGGGCATGCAGACCAAGCTGAACGCGGTGATGAACCGCACCGGCACCTATGACGGCCTGTCCGCCAACTACAGCGGCGCCGGCTTCTCGGACATGCGCTTCAAGGTGCTGAGCCTGGACGATGCCGGCTTCACCCGCTGGGTCGAGGCCAGCCGCCAGGGCGGCGAGTCGCTCGACCGCGCCCGCTACCTGGCGCTCGAAAAGCCCAGCCACAAGGAGGCGGTGCGCCGCTTCGCCAAGGTGGACGCGGGGCTGTACGACGCCATCCTGAACCGCTGCGTGGACGGCCAGAAGATGTGCGCGCACCAGATGATGGCGATCGACGCCGCCGGCGGTGCCGGCAAGGGCGCCGTGGACGGCGTGCGGCACCAGTCGCAGGCCAACGGTCGCCGCACCTTCGTCGCGGCCCTGTGCACGCCCGACAACCCCCTGGGACTGCCCGTCGCGGACGCCCGATAGAGATTCGACATGACCCTGAGTGAACTTGTCCTCGGACGCCTCAACTGGGAGGCCGTTCCCTACCACGAGCCGATCCTCGTCGCGACCTTCGCCGCCGTGGCGCTGGGCGGGCTGGCCATGCTGGCCCTGCTCACCAAGATGCGGCTGTGGGGCCCGCTGTGGCGCGACTGGATCTGCAGCATCGACCACAAGCGCATCGGCATCATGTACATCGTGCTGGGCATCGTGATGCTGCTGCGCGGCTTTGCCGACGCCATCATGATGCGCATGCACCAGGCGATGGCCTTCGGCGACAACGCCGGCTTCCTGCCGCCGCACCACTACGACCAGATCTTCACGGCGCACGGCGTCATCATGATCTTCTTCGTGGCGATGCCGCTGGTGACCGGCTTCATGAACTACGTGGTGCCGCTGCAGATCGGCGCGCGCGACGTCGCCTTCCCGTTCCTGAACAACTTCAGCTTCTGGATGACCGCCGGCGGCGCCGTGCTGGTGATGATTTCGCTGTTCCTGGGCGAGTTCGCCAAGACCGGCTGGCTGGCGTACCCGCCGCTGTCGGGCCTGCTGCAGAGTCCGGACGTGGGGGTGGACTACTACCTGTGGTCGCTGCAGGTGGCCGGGGTGGGGACCACCTTGTCGGGCATCAACCTGATCGCCACCATCCTGAAGATGCGCGCGCCGGGCATGACGCTGATGAAGATGCCGGTGTTCACCTGGACGTCGCTGTGCACCAACGTGCTGATCGTGGCGACCTTCCCGATCCTGGCCGCGACGCTGGCGCTGCTGACCGCCGACCGCTACCTGGCCACCAACTTCTTCACGAACGACCTGGGCGGCAACGCCATGCTGTACGTGAACCTGATCTGGATCTGGGGCCACCCCGAGGTCTACATCCTGGTGCTGCCGGTGTTCGGCATCTTCTCGGAGGTGGTGTCCACCTTCAGCGGCAAGCGCCTGTTTGGCTACGCCTCGATGGTCTATGCCACCTGCGTGATCGCCATCCTGTCGTACCTGGTGTGGCTGCACCACTTCTTCACCATGGGATCGGGCGCGAGCGTGAACTCGTTCTTCGGGATCACGACCATGATCATCTCGATCCCCACCGGCGCGAAGATCTTCAACTGGCTGTTCACCATGTACCGCGGCCGCATCCGCTTCGAGGTGCCGATGCTGTGGACCGTGGGCTTCATGGTCACCTTCGTCATCGGCGGCATGACCGGCGTGATGCTGGCGGTGCCGGCGGCCGACTTCGTGCTGCACAACAGCCTGTTCCTGATCGCGCACTTCCACAACGTGATCATCGGCGGCGTGGTGTTCGGCATCTTCGCCGGCATCAACTACTGGTTCCCCAAGGCCTTCGGCTACAAGCTCGACCCGTTCTGGGGCCGGGCCTCGTTCTGGTTCTGGTTCATCGGCTTCTGGGTCGCCTTCACGCCGCTGTACGTGCTGGGCCTGATGGGCATCACGCGCCGCATGAGCCACTTCGACGACCCGTCGCTGCAGATCTGGTTCCAGATCGCCGCCGTCGGCGGCGGCCTGATCGCCCTGGGCATCGGCTGCTTCCTGGTGCAGCTGGTGGTGAGCTACCTGCGCCGCGACCAGTTGCGCGACACGACCGGCGACGCCTGGAACGGCCGCACGCTGGAGTGGTCCACCGCGTCGCCGCCGCCCGACTACAACTTCGCGTTCACCCCGGTGGTGCACGACACCGATGCCTGGCACGACATGAAGCAGCGCGGCGCCGTGCGCCCGACCGCCGGCTTCAAGCCGATCCACATGCCGAAGAACACGGCGGCCGGCTTCGTGATCGCCATGCTGGCCACCGCGATGGGCTTCGCGCTGGTGTGGCACATGTGGCTGCCCGCCGCCGTCGCCTTCGTCGCCATGGTGGGCGCGGCCATCGTCCACACCTTCAACTACGACCGCGACTTCCACATCCCGGCGGACGCCGTGACGCGCAGCGAGGATGCGCGCACGCGCGCCCTGGCCGCCGCCTGAGAAACCAGAGCCCCATGTCTTCGACCACGCTGAAAGCCGCCGGGCCCGCCCCGGTCTTCTACGACGACGGCGAGCACCACCCCGAGCAGAGCACGCTGTTCGGGTTCTGGATGTACCTGATGAGCGACTGCCTCGTCTTCGCCGTGCTGTTCGCCACCTACGCCGTGCTGGGCCGCAGCTATGCGGCGGGCCCCTCGGGCGCCGACCTGTTCGACCTGCCGCTGGTAGCGGTGAACACCGGGCTGCTGCTGCTGTCGTCCATCACCTACGGGCTGGGGATGATCGCGATGCAGCACGGCAAGAAGCAGCAGCTGCTGGCCTGGCTGGCCATCACCGGCCTGCTGGGCCTGGGCTTCCTGTCGATCGAGCTGTTCGAGTTCAGCCACCTGATCCACGAGGGCGCCGGCCCGCAGCGCAGCGCCTTCCTCTCCAGCTTCTTCACGCTGGTGGGCACGCACGGCCTGCACGTCACCTTCGGCTGCATCTGGCTGGTCACGCTGATGCTGCAGGTGGGCAAGCTGGGCCTGACGCGCGAGAACAAGCGCCGCCTGGTGTGCCTGTCGATGTTCTGGCACTTCCTGGACGTCGTCTGGATCGGCGTCTTCACCTTCGTCTACCTGATGGGAGTCCTGCCATGAGCGCCGCCCAAGCCGCCGGGCACCACGACGCGCACGACCACGCGCACGACGACGTCGGCTACCACGCCACCGTCAAGGGCTACGTGGTCGGCTTCGTCCTGTCGGTCGTGCTCACCGCCATCCCGTTCTGGCTGGTCATGGCCAAGGTGCTGCCGCCCGAGGCCACCAAGTTCATCATCCTGGGCTTCGCCGCCGTGCAGGTGGTGGTGCACATGGTCTATTTCCTGCACCTGAACGCGAAGGTGGAGGGCGGCTGGACGATGCTGGCGTTCCTGTTCACCGTGATCGTGGTGGTGATCATGCTGGCCGGCTCGATCTGGGTCATGTACCACATGAACGCCAACATGATGCCCACGCCCGACCCGCAGGCCATGCGCCACATGCCCTGACCATGCCCGCGGACGCGCCGCGCCCCCGTTCCGCCGCGCCGCTCGTGGCGCTGGCCGGACTGCTGGCGCTGGCGGCCGCGGCGTTCGTCGCGCTGGGCGTGTGGCAGCTGCAGCGCCTGGGCTGGAAGAACGCGCTCATCGCCCGGGTGGAGCAGCGCATCCACGCCGCGCCGGTCGCGGCGCCCGGGCCGGCCGACTGGGCCGGCCTCACGCGCGACAACGCCGAGTACCGCCGGGTGCGCGCCAGCGGCCGCTTCGATGGCGGCCGGCAGGTGCTGGTGCGCGCCAGCACCGAGCTGGGCGCCGGCTACTGGGTGCTCGCGCCGCTGCGGCAGGGCGACGGCAGCTGGCTGCTGGTCAACCGCGGCTTCGTGCCGCAGGAGCAGCGCCAGCAGGTGCCCGACGCGCCCACCGGCGCCGTCGAGGTGGTCGGCCTGCTGCGCCTGAGCGAGCCGGGCGGCAGCCTGCTGCAGCGCAACGCCCCGGCCGCCGGCCGCTGGTACTCGCGCGACGTGGCAGCGATCGCCGCCGACCGCGGACTGCAGGGGCCGGTCGCGCCGTACTTCGTTGATGCACAGGCGCCCGCCGGTGCGCAGCCGCAATGGCCGCGGCCGGGCCTGACCGTCGTGCAGTTCCCGAACAGCCATCTCGGCTACGCTCTGACCTGGTTCGCGCTGGCCGCCGGCAGCGTGGGGGCGCTGGGCTTCCTGCTGCACGACGCGCGCCGCCGGCGCCCGCCGCCTGGAGTGCCGCCCGTTGACATCCGACGACGTTCCTGAGCCCGCCCCCGCGCCGGCCGGCCCCGAGGCCGACCGGCCGCAGGCATTGGCCGGCCGCAAGAACCTGCTGCAGCTGGTCGAGCTGCGGTGGCTGGCGGTGGGCGGCCAGCTGGCGACCATCCTGGCGGTCCACTTCCTCATGGGGGTGACGCTGCCGCTGCAGCAGATGCTCACCGTGCTGGCGCTGCTCGCGCTGTTCAACGTCGCGAGTGCGCTGCGCAGCCGCATCCGGCTGCCGGTGAGCGACGGCGAGCTGTTCGGCGCCCTGCTGGTCGACGTGGCCGCGCTTAGCGGCCAGCTGTATGCCGCCGGCGGCATCACCAACCCCTTCATCTTCCTGTTCCTGCTGCAGGTCGCGGTGGCGTCGGTGCTGCTGCGGCCGGTGTTCATCTGGGCGATCGTCGTCGCGGCGGCGCTGGCCTTCGTCGGCCTCACGCAGTGGCACGTGCCGCTGGCCCTGCCGGGGCTCGGCGCCCCGGTGCTGTCGACGTATTACGTGGCGGGCCTGCTGGTGTGCTTCGTGCTCGACGCCGCGCTGGTGGTGGTCTTCATCGGCCGCATCGGCCGCAACCTGCGCCAGCGCGACGCCAGCCTGGCGCGCCTGCGCCAGCGCGCGGCCGAGGAGGAGCACATCGTGCGCATGGGGCTGCTGGCGTCGGGCGCCGCGCACGAGCTGGGCACGCCGCTGGCGACGCTGTCGGTGATCCTGGGCGACTGGGCGCGGATGGCGCCGTTCGCAGCCGAGCCCGAGCTGCGCGAGGAGATCGAGGAGATGCAGCGCCAGATCGACCGCTGCAAGGCGATCGTCAGCGGCATCCTCACGTCGGCGGGCAGCTCGCGCGCCGACGCGGTGGTGCGGGCGTCGCTGCACGCTTTCCTCGATGGCCTCGCGGCGGACTGGCAGCGCAGCCGGCCCGGCGCCGTGCTCGACTACGCGCGCGCCGACGGCGTGCCCGACGTGCCGATCGTCTCGGACACCGCGCTGCGGCAGATGGTCGACAACGTGCTGGACAACGCGCTGGAGGCGGCGCCGGGCACGCCGATCGCGCTCAAGGCCGCGTGCGAGGACGAGCAGCTGCTGCTGCGCGTGCAGGACCGCGGCCCCGGCTTCGCGCCGGACGTGCTGGCGCGCCTGGGCACGCCCTATCGCAGCAGCAAGGGCGCCCCGGGCCGCGGGCTGGGCCTGTTCCTGGCCACCAACGTCGCCCGCACCCTGGGCGGCGAGATCCATGCGCACAATCGACCGCAGGGCGGCGCCGAGGTGCTGATCACCATTCCGCTCGCGAGCCTGGACCCCGAGGCCCGCACCCGTGCCTTCCAACCCCATGGACGCTGACGACACCGACCGGCAGTTGCTGATCGTCGAGGACGACGATGCCTTCGCGCGCACGCTGCAGCGCTCGTTCGAGCGGCGCGGCTACTCGGTGCTGCGCGCGGGCGACGGCGAGCAGATGCGCAAGCTGCTGGCCGTGCATGTGCCCACCCATGCGGTGGTGGACCTGAAGCTGGCCGCGGGCGACTCCGGCCTGGCCTGCGTGCAGCAGCTGCACGAGCACGACCCGCACATGGTGATCGTCGTGCTGACCGGCTATGCCAGCATCGCCACGGCGGTCGAGGCGATCAAGCTGGGCGCGCGCCACTACCTGGCCAAGCCGGCCAACACCGACGACATCGAGGCCGCCTTCGGCCGCGACTCGGGCGACGCCGACGTGGAACTCACCGCGCGCCAGACGTCGATCAAGACGCTGGAGTGGGAGCGCATCCACGAGGTGCTGGCCGAGACCGGCTTCAACATCTCGGAGGCCGCGCGGCGCCTGGGCATGCACCGCCGCACCCTGGCGCGCAAGCTGGAGAAGCAGCGGGTGAAGTGAGGGCGGGGAGCGTGCCGGGCTCCTCCCGGGGCCGAGCGAACACCCCGCGCCTCTTTCCGTGACGGGCCAGAGGCGGCTCGTTCGGTCCGATGCCATGCCGCGCCCGCCTCCCACAAGGCACGCCGGCGCGTTCCCACGCGCGCAGCGCGGTGCGGATTCGACGATGGCTGCTCTTCACTTCAGGGAGATTTCGCACATGAAGCAGTCGATCACCACCTCTGTCATCGCCCTCGCGCTGTTCGCCGCGGCCGGCGCCGCCTCCGCCCAGAACACGCCCACCAGCCCGAGCGGCACCGGTTCGGTCAGCAGCGACCAGGAAGTGCGCCGTGGCGTGCCTGGCGTGGACGTCGACGTCGGCACGAAGGACCGGGGCGCGAACTCGGGCGTGCCGGGCGTGGACGTCGACGTGCGCAACACGCGCAAGCAGTCCGGCGATGCCGACACGCGCCGTGCCGGCGCCGGCCCGCGTCAGGACACCGAGCGCCGCGCGGCCCGCGCCGACCGGAACTGATCTCCGGGCCAGGCGGGCGGCGCAGTCCGCCTGCCTGGCGGGACCTGCCCCGTCCACGCCCAGGGCGATGCACCTCGCCCCGTGAGTGGCTGCCGAGTCTCGGGAGGCAGACTCGGATGACAATGCGCAGGCCATGAAGTCCCGCTCGTCCATCGGCGGCCTGGTCTACTCCACGGACTCAGGCCGAATGTGTCCCGGTTGCCGCCGGGCCATCGCGCAATGCACCTGTTCGACTTCCGCGGCCTTGCCCCCGGCGGGCGATGGCATGGTGCGAATCTCGCGCGAGACCAAGGGCCGCGGTGGGAAAGCGGTGACCGTCGTTCGAGGCCTGCCGGTGGACTCCGTCTTTCTGGAAAAGATCGCCAGGCAGCTCAAGGCCGCGTGCGGCTCCGGGGGAACCGTGAAGGACGGCGTCGTGGAAGTGCAGGGCGATCATTGCGACAAGGTCTTGGCCCTGCTCATGGGGCATGGCTACAAGGTCAAGAGGGCCGGCGGCTAGTCTCGCCTCCTTCGCAGCGATCCCGCTGCGCTCACCAACGAGGCGCGAAGCAAGGAGGCGCGAAGCGCGGCCCGCGCGCCTGCTTGCCGATCACTTGACGCGAACGGTGCCCTGGATCACGACGCCGGGCTCCACGACCGGTGCCGGCACGTACACGGGCTGGGGAAGCACCACGGGCTGTGGAGCGACATAGACGGGAGCGGGTGCATGGACGTGGTCGTGTCCCTTGCACTTGCGCTTCTCCTGGTACTCGCCCTTCTTGTGCTTGACCTTGACCTTGCAGTTGCCGTCCCAGTATTCGTACTTGTCCCCGCCTGCGATGGCCGCGAGGGGCATGGCGGCCAGGGCGAAGATGATGGTTCCAGTGCTCGGGATTCTCATGGGTGGCGTTTGTATGCGGACGCGGCCGAGGCGTCTGTGACCAATTGCTCGGCGGTGCAAGGACGCAACAGCGGGACGGAGGTGTCACGCCGGCGGGTCATGGGTCTTGTTCGGCCGCGAACGGACGGCTCCTGCTTCCACGTCACGTTGACGTCAGGCCATGTTTGCGTAACTTGTTGGCCACCGCCGTGTGGGACAGGCCGAGCCGCTGGGCGAGCCGGCGGGTCGAGGGGTGGTGCGGCAGCAGGCGCTCGAGCAAGTCCCGCTCGAACGCCGCGAACGCCTCGTCGTAGGACTCGAACGCGTCACGCATCGCCGGGGCGCGTGCCGGCGCCGCAGGGGCGCGCTCGCCGCCGCATTGCGCGCGCACGTCGGCGACGTCCAGGGTGTCCTTGTCCGCCAGCGAGACGATGCGGAACAGCGTGTTCTCCAGCTGCCGGACGTTGCCGCCCCAGTCGCTTTGGGCAAGCAGGTCCAGCGCCAGCGGGTCGATGCGCATCGGCGGGCGCCGCACCTGGCGGCAAGCGGCTGCCACGAAGGCCTGTGCCAGCGCCGGGATGTCCTCGCGCCGCTCGCGCAGGGGCGGCACCTGGATCCGCAGGACATTGATCCGGTAGAACAGGTCGGGGCGGAAGCGGCCGTCGGACGTTTCCGGGTCCAGATCCCTGTGTGTCGCCGTGATGATGCGCACGTCCACCTTGGTCTCGGCCTTGGCGCCCACGCGACGGAAGGTGCGGTCCTGCAGGAAGCGCAACAGCTTGGCCTGGACGTAGGGGGATAGCTCGCCCACCTCGTCCAGGAACACGGTGCCGCCGTCGGCCATCTCGAACAGGCCCGGCTTGCCGCCGCGCTGCGCGCCGCTGAACGCGCCCTGGGCATAGCCGAACAGCTCGCTCTCGGCGAGGCTGTCGGGGATCGCCGCGCAATTGAGCGCGAGGAAGGGCGCCGCCGCCCGGCCGCTCGCGTCGTGCATCGCCCGCGCGATCAGCTCCTTGCCGGTGCCGGTCTCGCCGGTGACCAGCACGGGCGCCTCCAGCGGCCCGAACCGCAGCACCTTCTGGCGGATCTCGCGCATGGCGGGCGACTCGCCGATCATCTTGGCCAGCGCGTCGTCGGACTTCTTCTGCACGGCGAAGATCGCCTGGCCGAAGCGTTGCGGCGAACGCAGGATCACGATGCCGCCGGCGGCGTGGCGGCCTTCCTCGTCCTGCGCGAGCGCCGGCACCAGTTCCACCAGGAACGAGCGCGCGCCCAGCTGCACCTCGCCCAGCGGGTCCGCGTTGTCCGAGGACGCGAGCCGGGCGGTGACCGGTCGGCGCAGCAACTTGTCGATCGACACCGGCTCTTGCAGGCTGCCGGCGCCCGCCTCGCGCAGGATCGCCTGGGCGCGCGCATTGCAGCCCAGGACCTGGCCGTCCACGTCCACCACGATCACGGGGTCCGGCAGGGCCGAGAGCAGCACGTCGAACTGCAGGTGCCGGCGCTCCGAGGGCAGCAGGTCGATCTGGCGCACGCTCTCCACCCCCGGCACGGCCAGCAGGTCCGGCCGCAGCGCCTCCAGCTCGGCCTGCGTCATCTCCGGCGCGTCGATGAACAGGTAGCCGTACAGGCCTTCCACCACGCGCATGTGGGTCTGCTTGCGCGCCAGCACGTTGAGCAGGTCGCTGGTGATGTTCATGCGCCGACGCTTGACGACCTGCAGCCGCACGGGGCCTCCGGGGTGGAAAGAAAACGTGCCATTTGGCGAGTTTGGGAGGCTACTGTCAACCGATTTGGCAATGAATCTTTCCAGTCGAGGGAAAACCCGGAAACGCAAGTCGTTGATTTCATTGGGGCGGGCGGTGGCACATGGCTTGCGCTTGTGAAGTGCCCGCGCATGGCGGGTGCATCGACGCAGGAGCTCTCTTTTGCCGGACACCGCCGCCCTGAAGCACATCGTCTTCCTGGACCGCGCCACCCTGGCGGCCACGCTGCCGCCGCTGAAACTGCCGCACGCCTGGACCGACCACGCGGCCAGCAGCGCCGGGCAGGTCGTCGCGCGCTGCCACGACGCGGACGTGATCGTGACGAACAAGGTGCCGCTGACGGCGTCCATCCTCGCGCAACTGCCGCGGCTGGAGCTGGTCGCGGTGCCCGCCACCGGCACCGACCACGTGGACAGGCAGGCCTGCGAGGCGCGCGGCATCGCCGTGCTCAACTGTCCCGACTATTCCGCGCTGTCGGTGCCCGAGCACGCGATGGCGCTGATCCTCGCGCTGCGGCGCAACCTCCTGGGCTACTGGCAGGACGTGGCCGACGGCGCCTGGTCGCAGGCCGCGTCCTTCTACGCCGAACTGCATCCGGTCGGCGACCTGCATGGAACGACGCTCGGCATCGTCGGCAGCGGCGCGCTCGGGCGCCGCACCGCGCAGCTGGCCGAGGCCTTCGGCATGCGCGTGCTGCGCGCCGAACGGCCCCGGGCGGCGGCCGTGCGTCCGGGCTACACGCCCTTTGCCCAGGTGCTGCGCGAGGCCGACGTGCTGAGCCTTCACTGCCCGCTCGATGCCGCCACGCGCGGCCTGGTCGGCGAGCGCGAGCTGCGCGCGATGAAGCCGGGCGCGCTCCTCGTGAACACCGCCCGCGGCGCGCTCGTGGACGAGGCGGCGCTGCTGCGGGCGCTGGACGAAGGCTGGATCGCCGGCGCCGCGCTCGATGTGCTGGAGCATGAGCCGCCGGCGGCCGGCCACCCGTTGCTGGCGAAGCGCCGCAGCAACCTCATCGTCACGCCCCACATCGCGTGGCGCACGCCGCTCGCCATGGAGCGGCTCGCGCGCCAGCTGGTCCAGGGCATCGAGCGCCACCTCCGGGCGCAATTCACCACAGGAAGCAAGGAACATGTCGAAATTGATTGACGCAATGGCCGATCCCGCGCTGCTGCGCGAGCGCTGCTACGTCGGCGGCCAGTGGCTGGAGGCGGCCAGCGGCCGCACCATCGAGGTCCGCGACCCGTCCAGCCGCCGCACCATCGCGCGCGTGCCCTCGCTGGCGGCCGCGGAGACGCGCGCGGCCATCGACAGCGCCGAGGCGGCGTTTCCCGGCTGGCGGGAACGCCCGGCGGCGGAGCGGGGCCGCATCGTGCGCCGCTGGTTCGAGCTGATGATGGAACACGCGGAAGACCTCGCGCGCCTCATGACGGCGGAGCAGGGCAAGCCCTTGGCCGAGGCGCGCGGCGAGATCCGCTATGCGGCCGGCTTCCTGGAGTGGTTCGCCGAAGAAGCCCGGCGCGCCTACGGCGACACCATCCCCGGGCGACCCCACGCGCCGCATCGTCACCGTGAAGCAGCCGGTGGGCGTCTGCGCGGCGATCACGCCCTGGAACTTCCCGAGCGCCATGATCACGCGCAAGGCCGGGCCGGCGCTGGCGGCGGGCTGCACCGTGGTCCTCAAGCCGGCCAGCCAGACGCCGCTGTCGGCGCTGGCGCTGGCGGAGCTGGCGCACCGCGCCGGCGTGCCGCCGGGCGTGTTCAACGTGGTCACCGGCTCGGCATCGGTGATCGGCGCCGAGCTGACGCGCGATCCGCGCGTGCGCAAGCTGAGCTTCACCGGCTCCACCGAGATCGGCCGCGTGCTGATGCGCGAGAGCGCCGAGACGGTCAAGAAGCTGTCGCTCGAGCTCGGGGGCAACGCCCCCTTCATCGTGCTGGACGACGCCGACCTGGATGCGGCGGTGCGCGGGTGCATCGCCTCCAAGTTCCGCAACGCCGGCCAGACCTGCGTGTGCGCCAACCGCATCTACGTGCAGGACGGCGTGCACGACGAGTTCGTGCGGCGCCTGGTGCAGGCCGTGCAGGCGCTGCGCGTGGGCGACGGCGCCGAGGAGGGCGTGACGATCGGCCCGCTGATCGACGACGCGGCGGTGGCCAAGGTCGAGGCCCACCTGGGCGACGCCGTGGCGCAGGGGGCCACCGTCGTCGAGGGCGGCCGGCGCCACGCGCGCGGCGGCGGCTTCTTCGAGCCCACCGTGGTCACCGGCTGCCATGCCGGCATGGACATCGCGAAGGAGGAGACCTTCGGCCCGGTCGCGCCGATCTTCCGCTTCTCGAGCGACGCCGAGGCGGTCCGCGCGGCCAACGCCACCGAGTTCGGCCTCGCTGCCTACGTGTACGGCAGCGCGCTGCGGCGGCTGTGGTCGGTGGCGGAGAAGCTGGAGTTCGGCATCGTCGGCGTCAATTCCGGCGTGGTCTCCAACGAAGCGGCGCCGTTCGGCGGCGTCAAGCAGTCCGGCCTCGGGCGCGAAGGCTCCAGGTACGGGCTGGACGAGTTCATGGAACTCAAGTACCTGTGCCTCGGCGAGCTCGAGGCCTGATCCCACCCCATTCATCCATTCCAGCAGGCAGTCCATGAAGATCATCCGCATCACCGCCATTCCGCTGTCCTACCGGCTGCCGGAAGGCAAGACCGTCACCGTCGGCGTCGGCGCCACCATCAAGCGCGACACCATCGTCATCAAGGTGGAGACCGACGAAGGCATCACCGGCTACGGCGAGGCCCACCCCGGCCGCAGCCCGGGCGCCGTCGCCAGCCTGGTCCACAACACCATCGCGCCGATGGTGGCCGGCATGGATGCCTGCGACGTCGTCGGCGTGTGGGGGCGCGTCAACCGCATGCAGCTGTCCAGCCACGGCATGGGCGCCGGCGCGGCGCTCGCCATCTCGGGCATCGACATGGCGCTGTGGGACATCCGCGGCAAGGTGGCGGGCATGCCGCTGTACCGCCTGCTGGGCGGCAGCCGCAAGCGCGTGAAGGCCTATGCCGGCGGCATCTCGCTGGGCTTCCAGCCGGCCGCGAGCCTGGTGGAGGAGGCCGCGGAATACGTGCGTGCCGGCTACAAGGCGATCAAGCTGCGGCTGGGCGACAACGTGCGCGACGACGTGCGGCGCGTGCAGGCGGTGCGCGCGGCCCTGGGCGACGAGATCGACATCCTGACGGACGCCAACACCAACTACACGCTGGACGACGCGCGCCGCGCGATCCCCGCCCTCGTCGAGGCGCGCGTGGGCTGGCTGGAGGAGCCCTTCAGCAGCCTGGATTTCGGCTCCTACCGCGCCGCCGCCGCGATCGCCCCCGGCCTGTGCCTGGCGGCGGGGGAGAACCACTACACCCGCTTCGACTTCGCCCGCCTGCTGGAGGATGGCGCGGTGCGCGTGTTCCAGCCCGACCTGTCGAAGACAGGCGGGATCACCGAGGCATTGCGCATCGCGGCGCTGGCGTCGGCCTGGGGCATCCCGGTGCATCCGCACAGCTCCGCCACGGGCATCAACCATGCCGTGTCCGTGCACTTCCTGGCCGCGATCGACAACCCCGGCTACTTCGAGGCCTGCGTCTCCCGGTACAACCCGCTGCGGGACATGTTCGGCACCACGTTCGAGATCGGCGCCGACGGCTGCGTGGAGCCGCTGGACCGCCCGGGCATCGGCCTGGAGGTCGACGAGCGCATCTTCGGCGACTTCCCGCCGATCGACGGCCCCGGCTACGTCGTGAAGTTCTAGCCCGCAACAACCGACAAAGGAGACACCATGATTCGACGCGACATCCTGCGCGCAGCACTGCCGGCATGCGCCGCGGCCTGGCTGCCGCCGGCAGCCCTCGCCCAGGCGACCGCGGCGCCGGCAAACTACCCGGAGCGCCCCCTCCGGGTGGTGGTTCCCTATCCGCCCGGCGGCTTCAACGACGTCTTCGCGCGGGTGATCGGAAAACACCTCACCGACGACTGGAAGCAGGCGGTGGTCATCGACAACAAGCCAGGGGGCAACACGGTGATCGGCAATGCCGCCGTGGCCAACGCGCCGGCCGACGGCTACACGCTGCTGGTGACGCCGCTGCCCTTTGCGGTGCTGCCCGCGCTGTATGGCGCCAAGCTGCCCTACGACGCGATCAAGAGCTTCCGGCCGGTCATCTGGGGCGCCTACAGCCAGAACGTGCTGGTGGTGCGCAAGGGCCTGCCGGCCCGCAACGTGGGCGAGCTGATCGAGTACCTGCGCAGGAACCCGGGCAAGGTGAACTATGCGTCCAGCGGGTCGGGCTCGTCCACGCACCTGTCGGCCGAGCTGTTCAAGAGCATGACCCGCACCGAGATCACGCACGTGCCGTACAAGGGCAGCGCGCCGGCCGTGCAGGCCATCCTCAGCGGCGAGGCCGACCTGCTGTTCGACAACCTGCCCAACGTGATGTCGCACATCAAGGCCGGGACCATGGCGGCGCTGGGCGTGACCGGCCGCCAGCGCTCGAAGCTGTTCCCGGACCTGCCGACGATCGACGAGTCCGGGGTGCCGGGCTACGAGGTCCTGGCCTGGTTCGGCCTGCAGGCTCCGGCCGGCACGCCGGAGCCCATCATCGCCAAGCTCAACGCGCAAGTGGCGAAAATCCTGCGGTCCCCCGAGGTGAGCAAGGCCTTCGCGGCGCAGGGGGTGGAGGTCGAGGCAAGCAGCGCGGCGCGCTTTTCGGAACTGGTGAAGTCCGAGATCGCGAAGTGGGGCAAGGTCGTGACCGAGGCGAACATCAAGGTCGAGTGACGGCCGCACAGGAGAATGGCATGAAGAAGTTGGGAATGGTCGGCATCGGGATGATGGGCCATGGGATCGCGAGCAACGTTCTCAAGCATGGTTACGAGCTGACGGTCTTCGAGCACCCCGGAAACCAGCCGATCGAGGATCTCAAGGCCGGCGGCGCGAGGAGTTGCGCCAGCCTGAAGGAGTTGGCGGCCGGCTCGGACGTCGTCATCCTGGTGCTCACGGGCTCGCCCCAGGTCGAAGCGGTGCTGGCCGGGGCCGGCGGGGTGCTCGAAGGTCTGCGCCCGGGCAGCGTGGTGATCGACTGTTCCACCGCGATCCCGTCCTCCAGCGTGCGCATGGACGCCGCAGTCCGGGCGGCCGGGAGCCGCTTCCTCGACAGTCCCATGACGCGCACGCCCAAGGAGGCCGCCGAAGGACGGCTGAACCTGCTGGTGGGCGGCGACGCCGATCTGCTGGAGGCGTGCCGGCCGCTGCTGCGGTGCTTCGCCGAGAACATCACGCATGCCGGCCCCGTGGGCGCCGGGCACAGCATGAAGTTGCTGCACAACTACGTGTCGCTCGGCATGGTCGCGCTGGTGTCGGAGGCGGCCGCGTGTGCGCAGCGCAGCGGGGTGACGCCGGAAGCCTTCGTCGACGTCCTGGCCAAGGGAGGCGCCGGCGGCACGGCGCTGGAGCGCGTGCGTCCCTACCTGCTCGCGCGCGATCCCTCGGGGTTGCGGTTTTCCATCGCCAATGCGCGCAAGGACCTGGACTACTACAACGCCATGGCCCGTGACGCCGGGGCGCAGCAGGCCATCGCCGCCGCGGTGCTGGAAACGCTGGATCACGCGCTGCAGGTTGGCGGCAGCCAAGGGCTGATGCCCGAGCTGTCATCGATCCTGGCCGGCTGACGCCGCTGTCGGCGGCCGGGCAAGAACCGGCTCGAGCCGCCCTACTTCACCAACTGCGGCGCGAGCGCCCGGATCCTTGCGGCCACGTGGCGCGCCGCGCGGGAGAGCGGCCGCTGCGTCGTGACGGCCAGCACGATCGTGCGCCGGATGGCCGGCTTGGCGAGCGGAACGGCCGAGAGGGTGCGGCGCGCCAGCTCCTCCTTCACCGCCATCAGGGGCAGCAGCGTGTAGGCATGGCCGCTCAGCGCCACGTCCTTCATGCTGCCGGAGCTGTCGACCTCCATCACGATGTCGAGTCGCACGGCATGGCGGCGCGCGAGCTGGTCCAGCGTCGCCCGCAGCCCGTTCGGCACCGACGGCAGCACCAGCGGCACCCCGGCCAGGGCCTTGAACGCGACGCTGCCTTGCGCCAGCAGCGGACTGCCGGCCTTGCCGATCAGGTAGGTGTCGGCCGTGCCGAGCACCTCTTCGCGGCTCGCGGCCGCGGGCCCGTAGCGATTGATCACGGCGACGTCGAGCCGGCCGCCGGCCAGCTGCTCGTCGAGGTTGCCGCTGAAGCCCTCCGCCGCGTGCAGCGTCACGCCGGGCGCGCCGGCCCGCAGGTCGGCGAACAGCAGCGGCAGCAGCTGCGGCGCCAGCGAGGGCAGCACGCCCACGTGCACGGTGCCGGTGAGCGCGCCGGCCGACTCGCGCGCCAGGGCATCGAGCCGCGTGACCTGCTCCAGCGCCGCGCGCACCTCCGGCAGCATGCGCCGGCCGAACTCCGACAGTGCCATGCCGCGCCCGGTGCGCTCGAACAGGCGGTCGCCCCAGGCCGCCTCCAGCGCGGCGATGTGCCGGCTGATCAGTGACTCGGCCAGGTCGGTGGCGGCGCCCGCGCGCGCCAGCGAACCCTGCTCCGCCACGTGCACGAACGACTTCAGTTGCTTGAAGTTCATGCTTTCACTCTAATGCAATCCTGGATTGCATCAGCCTCTCTTTCTGGCAAGGCGAGCGCGGCCTAAGCTGCGCCCACCACAAGGAGACAAGTTCATGCAATTCGCCAAGCTGATCGTCGCCGTCACAGCCGCCATCACCCTCGTTCCCCTGGCCCAGGCGCAAGGGTCGACGTATCCGCGCGGGCCGGTGACCCTGGTCGTGCCGTTCCCCGCCGGCGGCCCCACCGACGCCATGGCCCGCCAGCTGGCCCAGAAACTGGGCGACCGCCTGGGCCAGCAGGTGGTGGTGGACAACCGGGGCGGCGCCGGCGGCAGCATCGCGGCGGAGGCGGTCGCCAAGGCGGCCCCGGACGGACAGACGCTGTTCTTCGGCACCACCGGCACGATGGCCATCAACCCCAGCCTCTACGCGAAGCTGCGCTACGACCCCGTCAAGGACTTTTCCCCGGTCAGCCTGATGGCCACGACCATGAACGTGCTGGTGGTGAGTCCGGAGGTGCCGGTGAAGAACCTCGGCGATCTGATCAAGCTGGGCAAGGCCAAGCCCAACACGCTCACCTTCGGCTCGGCCGGCAACGGCAGCTCCAACCACCTGTCCGGCGAGCTGTTCCGCACCAGTGCCGGCCTGCAGATCACCCACGTCCCGTACAAGGGCAGCGCGCCCGCGCTGGTGGACCTGCTGGGCGGGCGGCTGACGATGATGTTCGACACCATCGCCCAGCAGACCGGCAACATCGCCGCGGGCAAGGTGCGCGCGCTCGCCGTCACCGGGCCGAAGCGCTCGCCGCTGCTGCCCGAGGTGCCCACCGCGCAGGAAGCGGGCCTGAAGGACTTCGACGTCACGATCTGGTACGGCGTGCTGGCGCCGGCCGGCACGCCGGCTCCGGTGGTCGATCGCCTGGCGCGCGAGATCTCCACCGTCATGGCGACCGACGAGATGAAGAAACGCATGCAGGCCGACGGCGCCGAGGCGCGGCCCACCACGCCGGCCGAATTCGCCGCGCTGATCAAGCACGACATCGCCAAGTGGGGCCCGATCGTGAAAGCGTCCGGCGCCACGCTCGACTGAGGACGACTCCCGTGACGACGATCGATCCGCGGCTGGCCGCGATGTTCCGGCCGCGCAGCGTTGCCGTGGTCGGTGCCACCGAAGACCGCAACCGCGTGGGCGGGCGGCCGCTGCACTACCTGCGCGCCTTCGGCTTCGAGGGGGCCGTGTACCCCATCAACCCCAAGCGCGACACGGTGCAGGGCTACCGCGCCTACGCCTCGCTGCAGGACCTGCCCGAAGCGCCCGACGTGGCGGTGGTCGCGGTGGGCGGCGACCAGGTGCAGGGCGTGCTGCGCCAGTGCGCGGCGCGCGGCGTCCACAGCGCGGTCATCATGAGTTCCGGCTTCAGCGAGACCGGCGCCGAGGGCGCGCAGCGCCAGGCGCAGCTGGTGGCCGAGGCGCGGGCCCTGGGCATTCGCCTGGTCGGACCCAACGCGCAAGGCGTCGCCAACTTCCGCAGCGGCGCGGTGCTCAACTTCAGCACCATGTTCATGGAGGTGCCGCCGCAGGACGGCCCGGTGGCCGTGATCAGCCAGAGCGGCGCCGCCAGCGTGATGCCCTATGCCCTGCTGCGCGAGCGCGGGATCGGCGTGCGCTACGTGGTTGCCAGCGGCAACGACGCCGACGCATCCGTCAGCGAACTGGCGCTGGCCGCCGCGGCCGACCCGGACATCCGCGTGCTGCTGCTGTACATCGAGTCGCTGGCCGACCCCGCCATGCTGGCCGAGGTGGCGCGCGTCGCCCGGGCGCGCGGCGCCGCGGTGGTGGCGCTCAAGTCGGGCCGCAGTGCCCACGGCGCCAAGGCGGCCGCCTCGCACACCGGCGCCATGGTCAACGACGACGCGCTGGTCGACGCCTTCTTCGCCAGCCACGGCATCTGGCGCGCCGACGACGTGCACGGACTGGTCAACGCGGTGGAGCTGTACCTCGCCTGCGGCCTGCGGCCGGCCCAGCGCCTGGTGGTGATGAGCCACAGCGGCGCGGTCGGCGTGGTCTGCGCCGACACGGCGGAGCGCCTGGGCCTGCCGCTGGCCGATCTGGACCGCGGCACCGTGCAGGCGCTGGCGCGCATCATGCCGGGCTTCGCCACGGCGCAGAACCCGGTCGACCTCACCGCCGCGCTGCTGTCCGACGGCACCATGTTCGGCCGCACGCTCGATGCCCTGGAGGCCGACCCGCAGGGCGACATGTTCCTCATCGGCGTGCCCGTGGCCGGGGAGGGCTACGACCTGCCCGGCATGGCCGCGGACACGGCGCGCTTCCTGCGGCGCACCGGCAAGCCTGTGGCCGTGTCGGCCCCGCAGGCGTCGGTGCGCGCAGCCTTCCGCGCCGCCGGCGTGCCGGTGTTCGGCCACGAGACCGACGCCCTGGCCGCGCTGCACCAGGTCAGCCGCCACGCGGCGCTCTCGCAGTCCGCGGCCCTGCGATCCGCCGGCGAGCCCGCGGCGCGCACGCACGACGTCGCGCCCTGCCGCACCAGCACGCTCAGCGAAGCCGACAGCCTCGTCCTGTTGCAGGCAGCCGGCGTGCCGGTCGTGCCGCACCGCCTGTGCCACAGCGCGAGCGACGCCGTGCGGGCCTGGCGCGAGCTCGGGCCGGAGGTGGTCGTGAAAGCCTGCTCCGCCGCCATTCCGCACAAGTCGGAGCATGGGCTGGTGTTCCTGGACCAACGCAGCGAGGAGGACGTGCGCCGCGCCTACGAGGACTGCGTCTCCCGCGCAAGCGCCCTGGGCCAGCCGCTGGACGGTGTGCTGGTCGCCCGGCGCGTGCGTGGCCAGCGCGAGTTCGCGCTCGGGGTGAAGCAGGACCCGCTGTTCGGCACCGCCGTCATGGTCAGCGACGGCGGCAAGTACGTCGAGGCGCTGCGCGACTTCGCCGTGCTGCTGCATCCGTTCACCGAACAGGACGTGCTGGACCAGCTCGCCCGGCTGCGGATTGCGCCCATCCTGGCCGGCGTGCGCGGCGAGCCGCCGGTGGACCTGCAGGTGGTGGCGGGCGCCGCCGTCGCCCTGGGCCGCTTCGCCGCGGCGCAGGCCGGCCGCATCGCCTCGATCGACCTCAACCCGCTGATCGCCGGCGCCGCCGGCGCGGGCGGCTGGGCGGTGGACGCCGTCATCGAACGCAAGGAGCCCGCCCATGGCTGACCGCGACGCCGTCACCGTGGCGCACGAGGGCCGCATCGCCATCGTGCGCCTGAACCGCCCGGCGGCGATGAACGCCGTCGACGATTCCATCCGCAGCGGCCTCACGCGCGCGCTGGCGACGCTCGATGCCGGCGACGAGGCCGATGCCATCGTGCTCACCGGCAGCGGCGAGCGCGCCTTCTGCGCCGGGCAGGACCTGGACGAGTCGGCCTCGGTCGACACGGGCACGCTGGCCGGCTGGCTCAATCGCCAGCACGCGATGTACCAGGCCGTGCGCGACGTGACCAAGCCGATGGTCGCCGCCCTCAACGGCACGGCCGTGGGCGCCGGCTTCCAGATGGCGCTGATGTGCGACCTGCGCGTGGCCCACCCCGGCATCCGGATGGGACAGCCGGAGGTGCGTGCCGGCCTGGCCAGCATCGTCGGCTCCTACCTCATGTCGCTGCAGATCGGGCATTCGCTCAACCAGCAGCTGTCGCTGACCGGCGAACTGGTCTCCGGCGAACGCGCCCACGCGCTGGGCCTGGTGAACGACCTGGTGCCGCAGGCGCAGGTGCTCGCGCGCGCGCTGGAGCGGGCGCGCGAGCTCGCTGCACTGCCCCGCACCGCCGTGCGCCTGACCAAGCAACGCTTTCGCGAGCGCACCCAGGCCGGCTTCGAGGAAGCCTGCAACGCCGGCATCCGCTACCAGCTCGAGTGCTACGCCAGCGGCGAGCCGGCGCAAGTGATGCAAGCCTTCCTCGCCCGCCGCCAACGCAAGGACACATGATGAAGACACAGCAGACCCTGTACATCGCCGGCGCCTGGCGCGCCGCCACCGGCATTGCCGACCTGCCCGTCACCGACAGCTTCACCGAAGCCGCGTTCGCGTCCTACCGCAGTGCCTCGCGCGCCGATGTCGATGCGGCCGTGCAGGCGGCCCGTGCCGCCTTCGACGGCTGGTCGGCCACGCCGCTGGCCGAGCGCGTCGCCGCCGTCCGCCGCGTGGCCGCCGCCCTGCGCGAGCGCAGCGACGCCATCGCACGCGTGATCTCGCGCGAGGTCGGCATGCCGGCCAAGCTGTCCGCCCGCATCCAGGCGGGCGCGCCGATCGCGGCCTGGGACCTGTATGCCGAGCAGGCCTCGCAACTCGAGTGGGAGCGGCGCATCGGCCACTCGCTGGTGCAGCAGGTGCCGGTGGGCGTGGTGGCCTGCATCACGCCCTGGAACTATCCGCTGCACCAGGTCACGGGCAAGGTTGCCCCGGCCCTGCTGGCCGGCTGCACCGTGGTGCTCAAGCCGTCGGAGCTGGCGCCCTCCAGCGCGTTCCTGCTGGCCGAGGCCATCGAGCAGGCCGGCCTGCCGGCGGGCGTGTTCAACCTGGTGCACGGCAACGGCCCCGAGGTCGGCGAGGCGCTGGTGACGCACCCGGACGTGGACATGGTGTCCTTCACCGGCTCGACCCGGGCCGGCCGGCGCATCGCCGCGCTGGCGGCGACGGACATCAAGCGCGTGGCCCTGGAGCTGGGCGGCAAGTCGGCCGCCGTGGTGCTGCCCGGCGCCGACCTGCAGGCCGCCGTCAAGGCGACGCTGGGCAGCTGCTTCCTCAATTCCGGCCAGACCTGCTCGGCCACCACCCGCCTGCTGGTCCCGCGCGCGCAGGCCGGACAGGCCGCGCAGCTGGCGGCGGACCTCGCGCCGTCCTGGGCGATGGGCGATCCGGCCGAGGCCGGCACGCGCCTGGGCCCGCTGATCTCGGCCGCGCAGCGCGACAAGGTGCGCGGCATGGTGCATGCGGCCCTGGCCGAGGGCGCCGAGCTGGTCACCCGCGACGGGCCGCTGCCGCCGCAGGGCTTCTTCGTCCCGCCCACGGTGCTGGACCGGGTGACGCCGGCGATGGCGATCGCGCGCGAGGAAGTGTTCGGCCCGGTGCTGGTGATCATTCCGCACGACGGCATCGACGACGCGGTGGCGATCGCCAACGGCACCGACTACGGCCTGGCCGCCGCGGTGTGGGCCGAGACACCGGCCGCCGCGCTGCCGGTGGCGCGCCGACTGCGCGCCGGCCAGGTCGACATCAACGGCGCGCCCTTCAACCCGCAGGCGCCCTTCGGCGGCTTCAAGCGCTCGGGCCTCGGCCGCGAGAACGGCCGCTTCGGCATCGAGGAGTTCCTCGAGCCGGTGTCCCTGCAACTGCCTCCCACCTACTTCGAGACGCCATGAGCGAGCAACAGATCCTGACCACCGTCGACGGCGCGACCGCCGTCATCACCTTCCACCGGCCCGATCGCATGAACGCGCTGACCAAGGTGCTGGAGGCGCAGCTGCGCGACGCCGTCGAGCGGGCCGGGCGCGATCCCGAGATCCGCGCCATCGTGCTCACCGGCGCGGGCCGCGCCTTCTGCGCCGGCATGGACATGGACGAACTGGAGGTGCTGCCGCCCGAGGACATCCAGTCCGAGCAGTGGATGCGGCCCTACGACATGAACCGGCGCGCCGACTACCAGACCCGCTACTCGTACTTCCCGATGGCCCCCAAGCCGATCATCAGCGCCATCAACGGCGCGGCGGCGGGCCTGGGCCTGGTGATGGCGCTGTACAGCGACTTTCGCATCGCGTCCGAGCAGGCGGTGTTCGCCACCGCCTTTGCCAAGCGCGGGCTGATCGCCGAGCACGGCATCGCCTGGATGCTGCCGCGCATCGTCGGGCATGCCCACGCCACCGACCTGCTGCTCACCTCGCGCAAGGTGGATGCGCGCGAGGCGCTGGCGATGGGGCTGGTGAACCGGGTTGTGCCGGCGGACCAGCTCCTGCCGCAGGCGCTGGCGCTGGCGCGCACGCTGTCCACCGAAGTCTCGCCGCGCTCGGTGCGGGTGATGAAGCGCCAGCTCTGGGAGGCGCCCTACCAGACGCTGGGCGAGGCCGTGGCGCTGGCCAATGCCGAGATGTTCGCCAGCCTGCAGAGCGAGGACTTCAAGGAAGGCGTGGCCCATTTCCAGGAACGGCGCGCAGCCAGGTTCACCGGGCGTTGACTGCGGCGGTTCGCCGTCCTCACGAACACGCCAAGAATCATTGCGTTGCGCTCGCGGCGCGCGCGGCATCCGCCCCTGCGGCCCCTCAAGCCGCCGCCGGCGCCGCCATCAGCGTGAAGCCCTTGCGTGGCAGCTGCAATGCCACCAGCCCGGCGGCCATCAGCAGCAAGCCTGCGCCGCCGAACGCGACCCAATGCGTGCCGTAATGCTCGTAGCCCCAACCGCCCAGCCAGGCGCTGAGCATGCCGCCGATCTGATGGCCCAGGTAGGTCATTCCATAGAGCACGCCCACGAGTCGCACTCCGTAAACGTCGGCGAGGATGGCGGAGGACAGGGCGATGCTGCCTGCCCAGACGAGCCCGCCGATGCTGGAGGTGAGGTACAGCTCCCAGTGCGTGCCCACCATGACCAGGCAGAAGAAGCCGAGCCCCCGGACGAAGTAGATGGCAGCCAGGATGTGCCGGCGCGGCAGGCGGTCCGCGAACCGTCCGAGCATCAGCGTGCCGCCGATCGCCACGAACCCGATGAGCCCGATGCCCATCGAACTGGTGAAGGTGTCGAACCCATGGTCCATCAGCATGGGCATGCCGTGCGTGCCCAGCAGGTTCATGCTGAAGCCGCAGCAGAACAGGCCGAAGAAGATCTTCCAGAAGGGCGCTGTGCGCATGGCATCGCGCACCCGCAGGCTTGGCGGCAGCGTGCCCAGGCGGGCGCGCTGGGCAGCAAACTCCTCGGCGCTCAGGTCGGTGTGCTCGGGTGCGCCGTCCCGGATCACCCACATCGCCACGGGCAGGGTGAAGAGCGTGAAGACGGCGGCGAATCCCACGAGCGTGGGACGCCAGCCGAAGTGATGGATGGCGAGGCTCAGCACCGGGGTCATGATTGCCATGCCGGCCATCGAGCCCGTGGAGAGAAAGAACAGCGCCATCCCGCGCCGGCGGGTGAACCACTGGCTGATCACGGGCGTCACTGCCACGGGGCTGGTGAAGGCCAGGCCGACGGACAGAAGCACGCCGAATGCGAGCAGGAAGCCCGACACGTCGGAGGTGGTGACGGTCCACAGCACGGCGGCCAGGACCAACCCGTTGCCGGCCAGCAGCACGGGCCGCGTGCCCCAGCGCGCGATCAGCAGTCCTGCCAGCGGCATCGCCAGCCCGTACACCAGCATCCCGACAGCCACGATGGTCGCGAGCAGGCTGCGGCTGAAGCCCAGGTCGTGCGCCATCGGCAGGAAGAAGGGCCCGAAACTCAGGCGCATGCCCGAGGACAGAAGCGTGAGGACGGCCGCCGCAGCGACGATGTTCCATCCGTAGTACCAGCGTGCTGCCATGCGATCCATGCCTGTTCCGTTTGGCCACATTCTAGGAACGTAGTGCGCGTGGGGTGACCCGACGCCGCTTCGCGGGGAGGCCCAGCTGGAATCCGTTGCCGCAGTTCGTGGATGCCGCCGCGATGTGCGGGCATCCACCAGGGGCCGGGGCAGGCGTTCACGCGAACTTTGCACAAGGGATACGCGCCGTGCGCGCGGCATTCAGCGTCGGTTCAACCGCTGCCCCGAACCATGGAGACTCCTCACACAAGGAGTCTTCCATGCGGCGCGTGGCCGCCCCTGGTGGCAAGCGGCCAGGAGCTGCCACCCGGAGAGGCCAGTGCGATCTGCGGCGGCGACGACGTCCTAAGCTTGCCTTAAGAACAAGCCTCCATGCTCGGCGGGATGCGATCCAACCGCCGAGGCGCCGATCATGCAGGCGATGAACGCTCGCCGCCCAATGGACTCTCTGCGCACATCCTGCCGTCGTCGGCCACCATGGTCGGGGTCTGCATGACGGTGCTGTCAATCGGACATCTGTCGCCGCGTGGAGAGGTCCGCATCGTGCTTGACAAGCTGTTGGCGGCCGACGCGCTTGTGTTCCTCGTCAGCGCCTCGCTGTCGTTCCTGTCGATGCGCTCGCGCGAGTCTGGCGGGCGCTATGAAGCTCTGGCCGAAGGCGTCTTCATCGGCGGATTGGGGCTGTTGACGTTGGTGGCGGTCGCTCTCGCCTTCGTCATCACCTGACCCGTCGTTGCGCCCCACCGGCAACTGCTGTGGTCCGAACGGGGCTTCACCTCGACTCGAGCATACTTGCGGCAAGTTTCAGGGTCAGCTGGTGCCGTCCGACAAAGTCCGGTTGAAGGTTGCTGCGCCCCTGGCCGCGCTAGGGGCGCTGTGCCTTTTAGCCTGGCGGGCACTTGATCCTGCAGAAGTCAGACCGCCTCCGGAGGCGGTGACTGTTTCGACTGCGGTCCCGCCTGCTTTCCAAGGCTCGTTCCGAACCGAAGCCGGTTGGCGTCGGCGCGGAAGCCTTGGCTTCTGCGGTACGTCCGCATTCGGCCACGAGCGGACGCCCAGTACAAGCCTTGCGCCGAGCGATGGCTAGCCGACGTAACGCAGCTCGCCCCATCTGGACGTAAACGCGTTGAACACGGCTTCGTCGACAGCCATGAGCATCTCGGCTACGTTTCGGTAATAGACCTTCTTGTGCTCGTGCAGCTTGAGATCAATGCGGTGCCCACTGAATTGAGCCTCTAGGGCAGCCCGAACTGATGGTCGCGTTAGGCTGGTTACCGGGTGTGCAAGCGCATGTCTGACAGCGCTGAGCTCAACCCGACGATCCGGAACAACTGCTTCGTACGCCGAGTGCACATTGATGTAGCGAATACGCCCATGTTTCGCGGCTAGGATTTACTTCACCAGGTGGAGGGATCGGGCGAGTTCGCGCATGCGCTCCACCTCCGCACGAACGTACTGCTGCACTTCGCTGCCCACCATCGGCAGCGGCTCCAGCCCGCGCGCCCGCGCGGCCTGGGCGAACTCCGGCGTCGCCATGATGCGGCGCAACGTCCGCACCCACTCCTCGTAGTCGCGGGCGGGGACAGCCGGGCCCATGTACAGGCCGCGAACGGTCGGCCACACGAGCTCGATCCCTTGCTCGCGCGCCGTCGGTACCTGCGCCAACGGCCCCGCCAGTCGGTGCGGCGCCAGCACCGCCACAAGCTTGAGCTCTCCTGAGACGAAGGCCTTGGTCGCTTCGGCCGCATCGCCGCAGAAAACATCCACGTGGCCGCCGCGCAAGGCGGCGATGGCCTGGCCGCCGCCTTCGAACGAGACGAAGCGCATGGCGCGGTGGTCCTTGCCGGCCGCCTTGACGAGCAGCGCCGCCTTGATCCAGTCCTGGCTGCCGACGCCCCCACCGGCGCCAAAGACGAGTCCCGCCGGGTCGGCCCGTAGTCGCATTCGCAGGGTCGCGAGGGAATCGATTTGCGAGTTCCTGCGAACTGCCACGACACCGTATTCGGTGCCGAGTGTCGCCAGCCAGCGCACCGCATCCGGCGTGTGCGGGCCGAACTTGCCTTGCGCTAGGTTGACCAGCGATCCCGTGGAAAATGCGACGAAGGTGCGTGGGTCGCCCCAGCGCTGCGTCACGGCTCTGTCGAAGGCGACCGCGCCGATGCCACCCGGCAGGTACCGGATGTCCACCTCCGCGGACGGGGCCCCGGCGGGCAGGCGCAGCATGTCGCGCAGCAACTGGCAGGTGAGGTCGAACCCGCCCTCGGCCTTGGCCGGGGCGATGCATTCGGCGCGGGCAGCACCGTGGGCCGGCGCCGCGATGAGGGCGGCCGTCACGAGCAGCCAAGGATTCAGGCGCATTCAGCTTTCCGGCATCGGTGCGGCACGGGGCCACCACAGTGTCGCGCGCAATCCGCGGCCTTTGGCACCAGCTTCCAGGCGAAGGGTACCGGCGTGACGGGTCGCGATGGAGGCCGCGATGGCCAGTCCCAGCCCGGAGCCGCCGCCGCGGCCGCCGTGGCCGCGTGCGAACCGGGTGCCGGCGCGCGCCTGCAGGTCGGCCGGCATGCCGGGTCCGCTGTCCTCCACTGCGAGGCTCCAGCCCAGCGCGTCCCCTGCAGAGCGCAAGGTGACGCTCCCGGCAGGCACGTAGGCGACCGCGTTGGCTACCAGGTTGGCGAGGGCCTCGCGCAGCAGCGGCGCGTCGCCCCAAGCTTGCAACGGCTCGCATTCCACGCCCAGATCGAGGCCCTTTTCGCGCGCGGCAGGCAGGAACTGGCGTGCGACCTCCTGCAGCAGGGCGACCACGTCGAAGGGCGCGAGCTGCAGGTCCACCGACTCGCTGCGCGCAAGGCTCAGCAGCTGATTGGTGCTGCGGGTGGCGCGCTGCAACTCCTCGGCCAGGGCCGCCAGTGTGGCGTGCACCTCGCGCGCGTCCTTCTCGCGCAAGGCGAATTCGACCTGCATTCGCAAGGTGGTCAGGTGCGTGCGCAGCTGGTGGGACGCATCGTCCAGGAACATGCGCTGCTGCGCCGCAAGGGCATGGGTGCGCTGCATGTGCTGGTTGATCGCCTCCACCATCGGCCGGATGTCGCCCGCCAGCCCGTGCGCCGGCAGCGGCTGCAGCTCGCCGGCCGAGCGTTGCGCGACTTCGGACGACAGGCGAGCGAGCGGGCGCAACACAAACACCACCGCTGCGACGCAAGCCGCGAGGGTGAGCACGAGGAAGGCGGCACTCGACCAGGCTGCGCGGCGCACAAAGGTGCGGCGGAATTCGTCGCGTGACTGCGTCCCTTCGGCGACCTGGATCACGAGGCGGCGTGAAGCGGAGCCCTCGGCCGGCTTGTCCAGGTCCCGCGCATAGGCGGCGATGCGCACCGGCGCGCCGAAATACGTGCCGTTGTAGAACTGGGGCACCCCGGGCTTCAGTGGCTTGGGCGGTGCGGGCAGGTCGGGGCTGCCCAGTTGCACGAGCCCGTCTGCGGTCGCAACGCTGTACTGCACGGGCCCGCTGGCGCTCAGCTCGAAGAACTCGAAAAGACGGTAAGGCAGTTCGACGGCGAGGCCGCCGGACTCCGTGGAGACGTTCGCGTCGATGGACTTCAGCGCACCCAGCAGGGAACGGTCGTAGGCGGCATCGGCCGCCCGGCGGACGTCCTGCGCCGTGAGGCGCAATTCCGCGGCAGAGAGAAGGGTCAGGACGGGCAGGAGCAGCAGCAGGAGCTGCGGGGCGAGCCGAATGCGGCTAAGCCGTTTCCAGCGCATACCCCAGTCCCCGGTAGGTCGTGATGCGCAGCCCCGGGCCGTCGATGCGCTTGCGCAGCCGGTGCACGATGACCTCCACCGCTTCCGGGTGGATGTCCTTCTCGTCGGAGACGACGCGCTCCAGGATCTGCTGCTTGGACATGGGCTCGCCCGCGTGCTCCAGCAGCACGCGCAGCACCGCGGATTCCCGTGGCGAGAGCGCCAGCGGCTCGCCCTCGAGCAGGAAGCGGCGCAGCGCGAGGTCGTAGGCGAGTGGGCCGCAGGCGAGCCGCGCCGCTTCCATCCCCCGCGCCCGGCGCAGCAGCGCGTGCAGGCGGACCTGCAGCTCCTCCAGCTCGAAGGGCTTGGTCAGGAAGTCGTCCGCGCCTGCGTGGAAGGCGCGCACCTTGTCGTCGAGGGCGTCACGCGCGGTCAGAACCAGGGCGGGCACGTGTGGGTCCCGCCGCCGGATATCCGCCAAGACCTCCTGGCCGTGGCGGTCCGGCAGCCCCAGGTCCAGAACAATGACGTCGTGCTGCCCGGCGCTGGCCGCCGCCAGGGCGGTGCGACCGTCGTCCACCCATTCCACCACGATGCCGGCCGCGCCCAGCGCCTTGGACAGCCAGGTGCCCAAGGCGTGTTCGTCTTCGACCAGGAGGATGCGCATGTGCAGGGCAGGGGCCGCGCCCTCCGGGCGCCAGCGGTTTACTCGGCCTTGATTTTCGCCCGTTCCACGACCTGCTTCCAGCGCTTCTGCTCGCTGGCGATGAACTGCGTGAACTGCGCTGGACTTCCGCCCACCGACTGCGCCGCGTCCTGGTTCAGGCGCTCCAGCGCGCCTTGCGACTTCATCGCCCTCTGGGCTTCGACGGCCAGCCTGTCCACGTTCGCCTGCGCCATCGAGGCCGGCGCCAGCAGGCCGTACCACTGGGTCATCTCGAAGCCCGGGAAACCCTGTTCCGCGACGGTGGGCACGTCGGGCAGTTGCGGAAGGCGTTGCGCAGAGCCCGTAGCGATGCAGCGCAGCTTGCCTGCCTTGATGTGCTGCAGGATGGCCGAGGCGCCCACGGAGGCGGCCTGCAGGCGGCCCGCCAGCAGGTCGGTGAGTTGCGGCCCTGTGCCCTTGTACGGGATGTGCGCGAGGGGGATGTCGGCCGTCATCTTCAGGTATTCCATCGCCAGGTGGCCGGCGCTGCCGTTGCCCGCGGAGCCGTAGTTCAGGGTGTCCGGCTTCGCTTTCGCCAGCGCGATGAATTCCTTCAGGTCCTTGGCGGGCACCGCGGGGTTCACCACGTAGAGGCTCGGCACCTTGGCCAGCAGGCTCACCGGCTTGAAGTCCTTGTTGGCGTCGTACGGGAGCTTCTCGTACATGTAGGGATTCACCGCCAGCGTACCGATGTGTCCCAGGATCACCGTGTGCTGGTCTTCCGCGCGCGCCACTTCGGCCATCGCGATGTTGCCCGAGGCGCCCGGCTTGTTGTCGACGAACACGTTCTGGCCCAGCGTCTTGGCCATTTCCGCGGCCGCCGAGCGCGCGATGATCTCCGAGCTGCCGCCGGGCGCGAACGGCACGACGAAGCGGATCGGCTTGGACGGCCAGCTTTGCGCGAAGGCGCGCAGCGGCAGCATGCCGGCGATGGTGGAGGCGCCGGCGGCGGCCAGCAGGGTACGTCTCGTGTGGTTCATAGCAATCCTCTGGACCCGGCAGACCGGGCCGGGCGAGGGCGCACCTTAGAGGGGTGCTGCTTTCAAGTGGCTTTCAGTGACGTTGGACCTGCTGGCTGTGCGCCAGCGGTCCAAGGGTCGTTCGACACGGATGCACACGTGCTCCGTGCGCTTCGGGCACTCAGTTCATGTGCGGTCAACGTCGACGTTTGGATCAGGCGGCGGGGTCAGTCGTTGCGGCCGTCTGAGTACCATGGGCGCTTCAGAGGGGGAGAGATGCATTGGGTTGCCATCTTCGACAACTCGCCCGGGATGCCTGAAGTCCGGGCGAAGCACGAGGCAGAGCACTTCGATTACCTGAGGGCGAATCGCGCAGAAATCCTGCTCGCTGGCGGCCTGAGAGAGGGTCCCGGGCACCCATTCGGAGGTGGGCTCTGGGTTCTGGCGGTGCCGTCCAGGGAACGGGCTGTGGAACTCGTCGAACAGGATCCCTACTTCCTCCACAGCAGGCGCAACTACAAGCTGCTTCAGTGGGGGAAGGCCCTCCCCGATGTCACAGTCGCACTGTGACTCAGGCCCCCTGTCGGGGCCGCATTCAGCCTTCACCGCCCCGGCAGCCTGTTGCCCGGGATGCGCACGAAACTGTGACCGGGGCGCAGGGCCGATGGCGAGACCATCTCGAGCTGTTCGTGCGCGAAGATGGCCAGGCAACGCTGTCCGGCCTCGTACCAGACGCACCGGGCCCGGCTGGCCCCCTCGTCCGATGCGAGGACGACCATCAGTCTCTCCTGGCCCAGCACCAGGTCACCTTCGAAGAACGCGGGGCCGCCCATTCATGCCAGCCCGGGATGAGCCTGCAGCACTGCGCCGACTTCCACGCGCAACCAGGACTCGTTGGTGAAGCCCTCCTGGCTCGCGACGAGCAGATAACCATCGCCTTCGGGTGTGAGTTGCAGCAAGGTCAGCCGGTCCTTCCAGCGCACCAGCAGTTGGTGGCCGGCATCCTCGCCGTGCAACTGCACCGGCGCCTGTGCCCATGCCTGGAACTCGACGCGGATCTGCGCAGGCGCCTGCCCCTGGCGGTGCCGCAGCACAGGCGCCGCCCCCGCCTCCAATGGCAGGAATCCAGCCGCAACAACGCCGTCGATCGCGAGCAGTCGGTCGAGCCACGAGTGCCTGTCAGGGGCGGGCTGATCGGCAAGACTTGCACGCGGCGAGAGCTGGTTCGGAAGAGGGGCGAGGTGCACATCGACCGCGGCCGCGGGCGCCTCCGGCGCGGGCTTCACGTCCAGTTCCGATGCGATTTCGCGCCAGACGGCCTGGGCGTCCGCCAGGGCGACGGCCATCACCCGCGCCGGCCGCCCCGCCTCGGCGAACAGGGCCTCCAGCGCCGTTTCGAAGCGCTCTGCCGCGCGCCCGAGCAGGCAAACGAGCGGGGTGTTCCGGTTGCCCGGCCCGAGATGCGCCATGGCCGTGCGCGCGAATTGCAACACGGAATTTTCGGTCGAGCCGGTGAAGAACAAGGCGGCCGTCCGCAGCGGCGCGATCCCGCCTTGCATCCAGGCTGCCGACAGCAGCTCGGCAGAATAGTTCACGACGGTGATCGGGCCGGCATCGGGGTCGACGCGGTCCAGATGCTCGATGAGCGACTGCCGCTCGAGGCCCAAGCTGCCCAGCACTCGAGTGCGATGCACGATCTCGTGCCATCTCGCCTCCAGCGCGGAAAGCAGCGCACCCGGCCAGACACCGTTCTGCCCGAGCAGTCCGACCCGCTGGCAGGTTCTGTCGACGGGCTCGGGATCGAGCAGCTGGCGCACGATCGTCGCCGGCGTGGCGACGCTGAGGTCCGAAGTGCCGGCGTCGACGTCGCTGGCGAGGCGGCCCAGCTCCCGCTGTCCCATCGTGGGGAGGTGCAAGGTTGTCGACCACGCGTCGAGCCTGGGTTGCCCCTCGGTGCAGCTGATCACCCGATCCGGTGCCTGCGCCGAGCCAGGCGCCAGCAGGCTGCGCACGGCAGCCTCCTGGCCCTCGAGCCATTGCACGAGGACGTCGTCGCCCCAGACCGACAGGGCGCGGACATTCGACCGCTGGTTGCGCTGCGCGGACTCGGCATGCAGGCGGGAAAGGGAGGCCTGCACCGTGTCAGGATCACCCCCGAGCTGGCCGGGCGCCAGCCGGCTCACGCAGACGGCCGAGAACGTCATTCGAGGATTCGCGGTGCCTGCGCGCCGTCAGAACATCATGTCCTTGTCGACGTCCAGCGCCTTGCGTCGCGCCATGGCGAGGTTGGCGCGCTGCTTGTCGAGAACGAAGTAGACGAAGACGCCTTCCTTGCGCGAGGACGGACGGATGATGTGGTACTGCTTGCCAAGGGTGATCAGGATGTCCTCGATCACATCGCTCAGTCCAAGCGCGCGCATCGTCTTGAGCTTGGAACGCACCACCTCCGTGTTGCCGGCGGCGGCAACTTCCAGGTCGACGCCGGAGCCGATGGAGCCCAGCATCATGCCGCTGGAGGAGTCCACCACGGCGGCGCACAGGGCGCCGTCCACGGTCATGAGGTCTTCGAGAGTTTGCTTGACGGTAGCCATGAAGAATCTGCTTTCTGGTTGGTTGCGGGATCTTGGAACGCTGCACCTGGTGGGCTTCAGCGCGCGCGCAGGACTGCATGCAGCAGGCCCACGCACGACTTCCATACGCCCCAGTCGACCGTGTCGGGTTCTCGCGACACGGTGACCAGGATGAGGTCGTTCGGACAAGCGACGGAAGTGATGCGGCCTTGGTCGTGGATCAGCACCTGCACGCGCAGCGGCCCGAGGTCGCCGAAGGTGCCCCCATGGCGCAGCGTCAGCCGCCAGTGGTTGGTGGCCGCCTCCGCCATGCGGACGGTGTCCTCGTTGCCGGCCGTGCACCATGGCAGGCTGCCCTCGCATTCCAGCAACGAGGCCCCAAGCACGCCGGGAAGGCCCGCGATGGATCCCATCTGGTGCTGAATGGAGGCGCTGTTCAAATCGCCACCCTGGCTTTGCGCGTACTGAACGACATGCCGCCAGCGTAAGGAGCGCCGCGGTGGCCGATTGGCCGGTTCGCGCCAGGTTCCGGCCGGATCGCGCCAAGCCGGGGAGATCAGGCGCGGCCTGTCAGGCCATGGGCGTCGCGGGCCGCCGCCACAGCGCGGCCTGCTCGAGTTCCGCGAAGAACGCGGCGATGTGCGTCAGGCACTGGGCCGGATGCGTCAGGTGCGGGCAGTGCCCCTTCGCCTGGATCACCTTCAGACGACTTCCCGCGATCCTGCCGTGCATGAATTCGCCCACACCCACGGGCGCGATCGGGTCGTGCGAGCATTGCAGCAGCAACGTCGGCTTGTCCAGGAAGGCAAGCATGGCGCGGCTGTCGGAGGTGAAGGTGTCGTGCGCCAGCTGCAGCGCGGCGCGTCGGTCGGCACGGCAGAAGCTGGCGACCAGCTCTCCCGTGAGTTGGCCCCATTCGGGCTCGCCCGCGACCAGGCTGGCGACCTGACGGGACCAGGCCGTCATGTCCTGGCGCTGCTGGCGCAGCAACTCGTCGACCATGCCAGGCGACATGCCCCCCGGGTACTCGCCGTCGTCGATGAAGCACGGCGATGGCGCAACCATGGCGTGCGCCGCGAACCCCGCTCCGTACATCACGTCCGACAGCAGCCCGATCATGCAACCGACCGAATGGCCCACCATCACCACCGGCTGGTCGGACAGCAGGGCGGCGACTTCCGCCACGTCCGCCGCGTGGGCCTGCAGGCCAACGTAATGCTGCGGGTCGAAGGCCGCGTGGTCCGACAGGCCGAAGCCGACGAGGTCGAGAAGCGCCACCCGGAAACGGCCAGCCATCGCAGGGGCGATGTGCCTCCACATCGTCTGGTTGCAGCCGTAGCCGTGCACCATCAGCAAGGTCACCTCGCCGGTGCCCATGATGTTCAAGTTGTGGCGGTGAGCCAACCGCGCATGGCGGACCGCCAACGACTCCGCGCCGGCCCCACGGTCCTGCGGGCGATCGTCCCTATGCATGGTCGATCTCCCCTGCGCCCGCCGGGAGATGGGGGCGTGTTACAGTTGGATACATGGAGATTGGCGGCCTGCGTTGCTGGAACACCGACGCAGTGGCGCAGCCGGACAGGCTCTGCTATTGGGCCGAAGCAATCTGCAGTGCATTGCTGGAGCTGGATGTGGGGTCGCGGGAAGCGGCAAGCTTCGGGGGCATCCTTCGCAGTGTGGCCGTCGACGACGTGGTGTGCAGCCAGGTCGTGGCCAGTCCGCACGAAGTGTACCGAACGGGCTCCGCCATCACGCGTGATTCCGCCGGATCGCTCTACCTGTACGCCCAGCTGGCGTCGCCATGGACATTGCGCCAGGGCGGCCAGTTGCTTCACCTGCGCCCCGGCGACCTGGTGTTGGTGGATCCGAGCGAGCCGTACGAAGCCCACTTCTCCCACGGGTGCGCGTACGTGTGCATCGCCCTGCCGCGACCGTTTCTGGGCAACTGGCTCAAGAACGTCGGCAGTGCGACACCGCGCATCATCTGGCGCGAGCAGGGTTGGGGCCGCACGCTGTCGGCGCTGTGCCTGCAGCTGGGCGACGACCTGGCGCAGGCGGCGCACTTCCCCACCGGAATGCTCGGCAGCCAGATCGGCGCACTGCTGGCGGCCTGCCTGGAACCCAGGATGCCCGGCGCGGCCGGTCCCCGCGACCTCGTCCAGCGGGTGCGCACGTTGATGCACGAGCAGCTCGATCGTCCCGGCCTCACCGCGGCGGAGCTGGCGCGGCAACTGCACGTGTCGGTGCGCACCTTGCACCGCGCATTCAGCGCCGATGCCATCACCGTGGCGGGCATGCTGCGTGAGCTGCGGATGAATCACGCCGCCCGGCTGCTTGCGTCGCCCCGCCCCCGCCTGCCCATCGCCGAAGTGGCGGGACGCTGCGGCTATTCGGACGCGTCCCACTTTTCCCGCGAGTTCCGGCGCGCCGTCGGCGCAGCGCCGACCGAGTGGCGCAGCAAGGCCAGGCCGCAAGCTCGGGGCCTCGCCAACTAGGGCAGGATCAGATCCGCACTTCGCACTCGTAGTGCGTGCAGATCGTCCGGACCAGCGAACGGGCGTACGTTGCCAGCGCGTCGCCGTCGCGCACGAGGATGTAGCGCTTGCGCACCCGCCAGGCGTCGGTCAGGTCCACCTGCACGAGGTCCAGGCTGGCGATGTTGCGCCTTGCCGCGCTCTCGGGGACGACGCCCACCCCGACTCCCGCCGCGATCATGCGGCACATGGCGTCGAAGCCGTAGACCTGGATGCGCAGCTTCAGGGGCCTGCCCAGTTCCTCGGTGATGTTCGACAGGAAAGCCTGCAGCGTGCTGCCGCCATGCATGCCCACGGCATCCTCCGAGAGCGTGTCGGCGAAGGCCACGCGCTTGCGGCGCGCGAGCCGATGCCCGCGCGGCACCACCAGGACCAGGTGGTCGGTGCTGAAGTGGATGGCGCGCAGGCCGCGCGTGTCCACTTCGCCGGCCACGATCCCGACGTCTGCCCGGCCTTCGAGCACGCCATTCGCGATCTCCGCATTGGGCTTCTCCCGCAGGTCGATGTTCACGCCCGGATGCGACCGGAAGAAGCCCGGCAGGATCTCCGGCAGGAAGTCGGTGACGGCCGTCGTGTTGGCGAACACGCGCACGTGCCCGCGCAGCCCGGCGCCGTATTCGTCCAGCTCGTCACGCAAGGCCTGCGCCTCGCGCAGGACGGCCCGGACGTGGTGCAGGAACGCCTCGCCCGCCGGCAGCAGCCGCACGCCGCGGGCTTCCCGCTCGAGCAGGGCCACGCCGGCCCGCTGCTCCAGCGCCTTGATGCGTGCGCTGGCGGCGGCCACCGACAGATGCTGCAGCTGCGCGCCGCGCGTGAGGTTGCCTTCGCGCGCGACGGCGGCGAACAGCCGCAGGTCGGTCAGGTCGAAGTCCATGCGGAATCCTAAAGCCTTCGGGGATTCCGAACGATGGCTTGCGAAATCAGTGATTGTGGGCGGCTCGCCGCGCTGCGACGATCGCCGCTCCAAGGAGACAAGTCCCATGAACCGATCCCGATTCAGCGGTGCGCGTCGCGCGCTGCTCGCCGCCGCCATGGCCGCGCCCCTGCTGGCCGCGGCGCAGTCGCCCTACCCGAGCCGGCCCATCACGATGATCGTGCCGCAGGCCCCGGGCGGCACCAACGACATCGTCGGCCGCGTCGTCAGCCAGAAGCTGGCCGAGGTGCTGCAGGCCAGCGTGGTGGTGGACAACCGTCCCGGCGCCGGCGGCAACATCGGCACCGTGCTGGCGGCCAAGGCGCCCAAGGACGGCTACACGCTGCTGATGACCATCAGCAGCAGCCAGGCCATCAACCCGGCGCTGTACAAGAACCCCGGCTTCGACCCGGTGAAGGACTTCCGCCCGATCGCGCTGATCGGCGCGGTGCCCAACGTGCTGCTGGTCCATCCGTCGTTCCCGGCGAAGAACCTGAACGAGCTGATCGCGATGGCCAAGGCCAAGCCGAATGGCTACCAGTTCGCCTCCGCCGGCAACGGCACGCTGAACCACCTGCTGGGCGAGATGCTCAATTCCATGGCCGGCATCCAGCTGCAGCACGTGCCCTACAAGGGCGTCGCGCCGGCGATGAACGACGTGCTCGGCGGGCAGCTGCCCATCCTGTTCGGCAGCCTGCCCTCGTCGCTGTCGCACATCAAGGCCGGCAAGCTGCGCGCCCTGGCGTTGAGCGGTCCGACGCGCTCGCCTGTGCTGCCCGACGTGCCCACCATCGGCGAAGTCGTGCGCGGCTACAGCGGCACGCTGTGGATCGGCCTGTTCGCGCCCGCCGGCGTGCCCGCCGACGTTGCCACGAAGCTGGAGGACGCGATGGCCAAGGCGCTCGCGTCCAAGGACCTGCGGGACAAGCTCGAGCAGCAGGGCGTCGAGATTGCCGGCACCCCCACCCAGCCGGTGAGCTCCGAGCAGTTCGCCCGGCTGCTGCAGGACGACCTGGTGAAGTGGGCGCGCATCGTCAAGACGTCCGGCGCCACGGTGGACTGAGCGCGGCCATGACCCGCCCCCTGGACAACATCACCGTCGTGTCGCTGGAGCACGCGATCGCGGCGCCGTTCTGCACGCGCCAGCTGGCCGACCTGGGCGCGCGCGTGATCAAGGTGGAGCGGCCGGGCGAAGGCGACTTCGCCCGCGCGTACGACCAGCGCGCCAAGGGCCTGTCGTCGCATTTCACGTGGGTCAACCGCTCGAAGGAGAGCCTCACGCTGGACCTCAAGCAGCCCGCCGCGCTGGCCGTGCTCGAGGACCTTCTGGCCGGCGCCGACGTGCTGGTGCAGAACCTCGCCCCCGGCGCCGCGGCGCGCATGGGCCTGGGTTACGAGCAACTTCGCTCGCGGTTTCCGCGCCTGATCGTGTGCGACATCTCCGGCTACGGCAACGACGGCCCGTACCGGGACAAGAAGGCCTACGACCTGTTGATCCAGAGCGAGGCCGGGTACCTGTCGGTGACGGGCACGCCGGACGAGCCGTGCAAGTCGGGCAACTCCATCGCCGACATCGCGGCGGGCATGTACGCCTACAGCGGAATCCTGGCCGCGCTGCTGCAACGGCAGCACACCGGCGAGGGCAGCCACATCGACGTCTCGATGCTGGAGTGCCTGGCCGAGTGGATGGGCTTTCCCATGTACTACGCGTACGACGGCGCGCCGCCGCCGCCGCGCAGCGGCGCGTCGCACGCGACGATCTATCCCTATGGCCCGTTCGAGGCCGGCGACGGCAAGTCGGTGATGCTGGGCCTGCAGAACGAACGCGAGTGGAAGGCCTTCTGCGAGCACGTGCTGCTGCGCCCGGCGCTGGCCGACGATCCGCTGTATTGCAGCAACGCCCAGCGCAACGAGAACCGCGAGTCGCTGCGCGCCCTGATCCTGCAGGAGCTCGGCCAGCTCACCGCGGCCGGCGTGGTCGAGCGCCTGGAGCGCGCGAAGATCGCCAACGCGCAGGTGAACACCATGGCCGACCTGTGGGCGCACCCGCAGCTGCGTGCCCGCGGGCGGCTGGCCGAGGTCGACACGCCGGTGGGCCCGATCGCGGCACTGCTGCCGCCGGGCCGCAACAGCAGCTTCCAGTACCGCATGGACCCGATCCCCGCCGTCGGCGCGCACACGCAGGCCATCCTGCGCCAGCTCGGCCGCAGCGAGCAGGACATCACCGCGCTGCGCGAGCAGCGCGCCATCTGAGGCGCGGACCGGCATGGCCTCGCCCCCGCGCACCTACCTGTTCGTTCCCGGCGACCGGCCGGAGCGCTTCGACAAGGCCCGCGCCAGCGGCGCCCATGCGGTGATCGTGGACCTCGAGGACGCGGTCGCCCCGGAGCGCAAGGCCCAAGCGAGGGCCGCGCTGGCGGCGTTCCTCCACCCGGATCGCCCGGTCATCGTGCGGATCAACGCGGCTGACACCGCGTGGTTCCGTGACGACTGCGCGCTCGCGGGCCGCCCGGGCGTGGCCGGGATCATGCTGCCCAAGGCGCAGCGGCTCGGCGACGTCGAGGCGTTGCGCGCCGCCGGGGCGTCCATGGTGCTGCCGCTCATCGAGACGGCGGCGGGCTTCGACCAGGCGCGCGCGCTGGCCAGCGCGCCCGGCGTGCAGCGGCTGGTGTTCGGGTCGATCGACTTCCAGCTGGACCTCGGCATCACGGGCGACGAGGAGGAATTGCTGGCCTTCCGCTCGGGGCTGGTGCTGGCCTCGCGGCTGGCCGGAGCGGCCCCGCCGGTCGATGGCGTGAGCACCGCGATCGACGATCCGGATCGCCTGGCCGCCGACACGGCGCGGTCCCGGCGTCTGGGCTTCGGCGGCAAGTTGTGCATCCACCCGAGGCAGGTGCCGGTGGTGAACGCGGCGTTCGGTCCGTCCGAGGCCGACGTGCGCTGGGCGGCCCGCATCCTCGCAGCTGCAGGCCAGGCCAACGGTGCGGCGGTCGCGGTGGACGGAACGATGGTCGACCGCCCCGTGCTGCTGCGCGCGCAGGCGATCCTGGATGAAGCGGGTCCGGCGCCGTAGAAAGCCGGTGTGGGGCAGGATGGCCGCTTCTCTCCGCCGCGGCGGTTACATGGCGATCGCGCCGAGCATGGGCGTCCGTTCTGCGTGGCGCCGCCGCCTGGTCTCCCTCAGATCGGCTCGGTCCGCGCGGCCAGCCAGTCGAGCGCGACACCCGTGACGAGCGGCATCAGGCGCTTGCGCACTGTCGCGTGGTAATCGTTCAGCCACGCGATCTCGTCGGCGCGCATCAATGACTTGTCGATGCAACGCGTATCGATCGGGCACAGCGTGAGCGTCTCGAAAGCGAGCATATCGCCGAACTGCCCTTTTTCCGGCGTCTCGACGGGCACGTTGAGCACGAGGTTCTCGATGCGTACGCCCCACTGCCCAGCACGATAGAGGCCCGGCTCGTTCGACGTGATCATGCCCGGCTCCATCGCCATGTGCGGCTCGACGAGAGCGCGCGAGATTGTCTGCGGGCCTTCATGCACGTTCATGAAGTAGCCGACGCCATGGCCAGTGCCATGCCCGAAATCGCAACCCGCTTGCCAGAGAGGCAGCCGCGCGATCGAATCGAGCATCGGCCCCGGCGTGCCGCGCGGGAAGACCGCGAGCGACAGGTTGATCATGCCCTTGAGCACCACCGTGAAGTCGCGCTTGTGCGCGGCGGTGATCTTGCCGATGGGCCACACGCGCGTGATGTCGGTCGTGCCGCCGAGATACTGCGCGCCGGAGTCGATCAGCAGCAGGCCGTCGCCCTCGATCCAGGCGTAGGAGTCCTCCGTCGCACGGTAGTGCGGGAGCGCACCGTTGGCGTTGAAGCCCGCGATCGTGCTGAAGGAGCGGCCAACGAAGCCGGGACGACGCGTGCGAGCTTCAGTGATCCATTCGTCGACGGTGAGCTCGGACACGCGTTCGCCGCGCGCGAGCGCGGCCTCGAAACGCGCGTAGAACTCGCACATCGCAGCGCCATCTTCGGCCATCGCGCGGCGCACGAACTCCGCCTCCTGTGCGTTCTTGCGGCTCTTGGCGAACGTGCTGGGATTCACGGCTTCGACGACAGGAACATGCGAAGGCACCGCTTCGCGTAAGCCGAGCGTGATGCGGCGCGGGTCCATGAGGAGCACCGCATCCTTCGGAAGCGATCCAAGGAAAAGCGGTGCATCAGCGTAGGGCGCGAGCTTCACCCCGTCGGCCGCAAGCCGCGCGTCGAGGGCACTGTCGACCTTGCCGCCGGCGAGGAACATCGTTGCCGATTGCGAGTCCAGCAGCACGTGCGCGAGGAAGACCGGGTTGTAGGAGACGTCGGCGCCGCGCAGGTTCAGCAGCCAGGCGACGTCGTCGAGCGACGAGATGAAGTGATGCGTCGCGCCGACCTTGCGCATCGCGTGGCGGATTTCTTCGAGCTTCGCCCTTCGCGTCACGGTTGCTTCCGGCGGGAGGTGCTCGTACACCTTTGCATCGGGCAGCCCGGGACGATCGGGCCATGCAGCATCGAGCAGGTCCACGTCGGTCTTCAGCCGAATGCCCGCTCCCTGCATTGCGCCGCGCACCTGCTGCGCCGCGGCCAGGCTGAGAACCTGTCCGTCGAACGACAGCGTGCTCCCGGGCTTCAGTTCGGCGACGATCCAGTCGAGCGCGGGCTTGATCGCAGCCTGAGGCACCTTCACGAGCGACACACCCGTGCCGGAGAGCTCCTTCTCGGCCTGCGCCCAGTAACGACTGTCGGCGAAGAGAGCCGCGTCATCGAGCGTGACGACCAGCGTGCCCATTGAGCCCGTGAAGCCGCTGAAGAACGCGCGGCCCTGCCAGCGCTCGGGCAGGTATTCGGAGACGTGCGGGTCGGACGACGGCACGAGCACGGCATGCACGTTGGCGTCGCGCATGGCGTTGCGCAGGTTGTCGATGCGCGAGCGGATGGGGGAGATCGGGGCGAGCATGGAGCCATTCTCCAGGATTGGCGTGTTCGCCCCGCCTCTCACTCACGACGGCGAGGCGCTTCTCTCCGCGGGGGCCGGGCGCCTGCGCACAGCTGCCCGTGGAGTCGTGGTGATCGACAGCAGCTGCGGGAGTGCCTGCGAGACCGTTGCGATCGCCTTTCGCGACCGCCTTGGCAGGCGGCTGGTTGGCGAGCCGCCAGCGGGATTGACGACAGGCAAGAGCTGCGGCGGGAGAAATCAGCGGGTAGGGCTCGGCTCGCGCGGTTGCGGGCTGTTGGTTGTGACGGTCGCGATGCCACCGATCACTGCGACAGAGGCGAGGACCAGCCGTGCGTTGAGCGATTCGGACAGGAACAGGATGCCGCCGAACGCTGCGATGACCGGGACGCTGAGCTGCACGACGGCTGCGTTCGTCGCGCGAAGCGCGGGCAGCACGGAATACCAGACCGCGTAGCCCATCCCCGAGGCGATCGCGCCTGAGGCAACGGCGCAGAGCACACCGGGTGGGTCCCACCGCGCCCTGGACAGGCTCAGGAGGCTCAAGAGCAACGCCGGCACCACGGCGCGCAAGAAGTTGCCGGCAGTCACCTGCGTGGGATCGCCCGCGCCCCGGCCCCGCAGCGAATAGACGCCCCAGGCCATGCCGGCAAAGAGCATGAGCAGCGACCCGGCCAGCGGCGGCGAGGACAGTCCCGGCAACAGCAGTCCGATGAGGCCGGCCAAGGCCAACACCAGGCCACCGAGCTGCCATGGACCCATGCGCTCCCCCTTCCACACCCCCCACCCGATCATCGTGGCCTGCACGGCGCCGAACAGCAGAAGCGCGCCTGTGGCCGCCGTGAGAGAGACATACGCGTAGGAGAACGCCGCTGCGTAGGCGAACAGTGCGAGCGCCGAACGCCAGTTGCCGGCGGCATGGGACGGCCGGTGTGTCCATCGTGTGATGACCGCGAGCACCGCGGCCGCCGAGATGATGCGGACCGCCGTGAAGCTTGCCGGGTCGATGCCGGTGCCTCTCAGCGCCATGCGGCAGAGCAGCGAATTGCCCGCGAACGCGATCATGGCCAGCGACGTGAGAGCGGCGAGGCGGATGAGAGGCACGGCGTCTCCTGAGTCAGCCCCGGCGAGAGGATAGCGCCGGACCGAGCACTGGAGTGAGCGACCAGGATGGCTGCTCGACGGGGCACGCGAATGAGCTCCAAGCTCACTCCGCCTGCGTGCGACTCACTCGGGCTGCTGCGGCGACTGCTCGAAGTGTGGAAGCTTGTCGTCCAGGCAGACCCACGGCTGCGCACTGGACGTCCAGATGTCGAGCATGGGGGCAAAGATCGACGCATCGTCGAGCGACGGGAATCGGATGGACGTGAACTGTGGGTTGGACTCGCTTCGCGTGAACAACGGAGTTCCACATCCGGCGCAGAAGCTGCGAGTTGCCTGCCGGCCGCTGCTTGCGCGGACCGAGTAGTCTGCTGGCGAACCGTCGACCTCGAGATCTGCACTCTTGACGATGACGCCCGAAGCAAAAGGCGCGCCGCTTGAAAGCTGGCAGTCGCGGCAATGGCAGTTCAGCATGGCGAGGGGCGCGCTCAAGCATCGATAGCGAACCGTGCCGCAAGCGCATTGTCCGGAGATGTGGAAATCCATCTTGCGGATTATGGGACGTCCGCTTCCGGCCAGAGCCCGTCGCCGCGAGGCGGCGTCAACTGACTGGCGCGCGTGCCTGTGAACCCGCCCACGCCCGTGCGTGCCGAGCGTCGGGCCCGGTTCGCCTCAGATGACCAGCTCGACCAGGAACGGCCCCTCGCGCCCGAAGCTCGCGGCCATCAGGTCCGCGCACTGCTCCATCGTCTGCGCCCGTGCCGCCTCCACGCCCATGCCGCGGGCCAGCTGCACCCAGTCGAGGTTGGGGTTGCCCAAGTCCAGCATCCGCATGGCGGTCGCGCCGGGCGTCGCGCCGACGGCGCTGTACTCGCCGATCAGGATGTTGTACTTGCGGTTGGACAGCAGCACGGTGGTGCAGGGCAGCTGCTCGCGCGCCTGCGTCCACAGGGACTGCAGCGTGTACATCGCCGAGCCGTCGGCCTGCAGGCTGACCACGCGGCGCTGGCGACGCGCGGCGATGGCGGCGCCGGTCGCGACGGGCAGGCCACCGCCGATCGCGCCTCCGGTGACGTGCAGCCAGTCGTTGGGTGCCGCCGCGTGCGTGAACTTGTAGAAGCCGCGGCCGAACGAGATGCTCTCGTCGGAGACGATGGCATGCTCGGGCAGCAGGGCGGCCACGGTCTGTGCCAGGCCTTCGGGCGTTGGCGCGCCCTGTGCGCGGGACGGACGCTCGCCCGCCGGGGGGATCGGCGCCGGCTTGGCGCCGATCGCTTCCGCCAGCGCGCGCAGCGCCGGCACGGCATCGTGCTCCGGCCGTGACAGCACGTGCACCTGCGCCGTGGGGGACTGCTGCATGGACGGCTTGCCCGGATACGCGAAGAAGGCCACCGGCGCCTTGGCATTGACCAGCACGACGTGCTCGTAGGGCGCGAGCGCCTGCATCGCAAGGTCGGTCACGTACGGCATGCGCTCGAGCGGGACGCGGCCCTGGCCCCGCGCGATCGCCGCGTTGACGTAGTCGACCATCAGGCGCGCGCCCGTGGCCTGGGCGATGTTCCAGGCCAGCTGCTGCCCCTCGGCCGTCACGGCGCTGCCGGCCAGCAGCAGCACGGTCGGGCGTCCGGTGCGCAACGTCCGCGCGACCAGGTCCACGGCGGCGCCGTCGACGGGTGGCGCCGCGGGCGGCGGCAGCTCGCCCGCGGCCGCGCCGCCTTCGTCCCACGACACGTTGGAGGGCAGCACGAGCGTCGCCACCTGGCCGGGCCAGGTGCGGGCCGCCTGCACGCAGGCGGCGGCGTCGCGCCCGACGTCCTTCGCGCGCGTGGTCGTGCGCACCCAGGCCGAGACGGTGCGTGCCAGGCCTTCCGTGTCCGCGGCCAGCGGCGGGTCGAACGGACGGTGGTCCGTCGCATGGTCGCCCACGATGTTCACGATGCCGCTGCGGGCGCGGCGCGCGTTGTGCAGATTGGCCAGGCCGTTCGCCAGGCCGGGGCCGCAATGCAGCAGGGTGGCGGCGGGCTTGCGCGCGATGCGCCAGTAGCCGTCCGCCATTCCCGTGACCACGTTCTCCTGCAGGCCCAGCACGCAGTGCATGCCGGGTGTCTGGTCGAGCGCCGCGACGAAGTGCATCTCGCTCGTGCCGGGGTTGGCGAAGCAAGTGTCGACGCCATTGGCCAGCAGGGTCTCGACCAGGCTCTTGGCTCCGTTCATGCCGCTCACTCCGCTTTCACGCCCGCGGTGGTGATCACCTTGGCCCACTTGGCGATCTCCTCGTTGAGGAAGGTGGCCGCCTGCTCTGGCGTGCCGCCCACGGGCTCGATGCCGAGCGCCTCGAACCTGGTCTTGATGTCGGCTGAGGCGACGGCCTTGGCCACTTCCGAGGAGAGGCGGTTGACCACGTCCTTGGGAACGCCCGCGGGCGCCAGGAACATCACCCAGGTCGACGACTCCAGCTTGGGACCGCCCGCCTCGGCGATCGTCGGCACCTCGGGGAAGGCGGGCAGGCGCTTGCCCGAGAACATGCCGATCGCCTTGATCTTGCCCGCGCGCACCTGCGGCATCAGCGAACTGGGCGTGTCCACCAGGATCTGGATCTGGCCGCCCATCAGGTCCTGCATGGCCGGCGCCGTGCCCTTGTAGGGGATGTGGACCATGTAAGTGCCGGTGGTTTGCTTGAACAGCTCGGTGGTCAGGTGCGCCGCGGCGCCCACGCCCGACGAGCCGAACGACACCTTGCCCGGGTTGGCCTTGGCGTACGCGATGAGTTCCTTCGCGTCCTTGGGTGGGAAGCTGTTGCTGGCGGTCATGATCAGCGGCGCGATGCCCACCAGGGACACCGGCGCGAAGCTCTTGACGGCGTCGAACTGCATGCGGCCCTGGTAGAGCGTCGGGTTGGCCGCGTGCGCTGCGATCACCGTGAGGAACGTATAGCCGTCCGGCGCCGCCTTGGCGGCGAGATCGGCGCCGAGCATGGAGTTCGCGCCCGGCTTGTTGTCGACGACGATTTGCCAGCCCGTCTTCTCCTGCACTTTCTGCACCACCATGCGGGTCGCCGCGTCAGTGATGCCGCCCGGCGGGTAAGGAACGATCCAGCGGATGGGCTTGGCCGGCCAGGCCCCCTGCGCCGAGGCGGCGAAGCTGGCGGCAGCCAGGACGCCGAAGACGGCCAGGCGCGCCGCGACTTGTCTGAAATGCATGCTTGTGTCTCCTTGTCGTTGGACCGACGAGGGTAACGCCAGTCCGCAGCGCCTACGTCGCGTCCGGGACCGCGCCAACGCGGAGGCGTTGATCGAATCGGGTCGCATGCAGCCGAGTGGGTCCCTTCGCCCGTCAGGCGGGCTGCGCCGCGAGCGCCGTGATCTCGTAGGACCGGATGCGCGCTGCTGGGTCGAAGATCTGGGACGTGACCATGAGCTCGTCGGCGCCCGTGCGTTCGACGAACGCGCGCAGCGCCTGGCGCACGGTGGCGAGCGAGCCCACGGCGCTGCAGGACAGCACGTCGTCCAGCATCGCGCGCGCCTGCGCAGGCAAGCTCTCGAGGTAACCGGGGACAGGCGGCTGCAGTTTCGACGGGCGGCCCGTCCGCAAGTTGACGAAGGCCTGCTGCATGGACGTCGCCAGCACGCGTGCCTCGTCGTCACTTCCTGCGGCAAACACGTTGAACCCCAGCATGACATACGGCTGTGCCAGTTGCGCGGACGGCTGGAATTCGGCGCGGTAGAGCGCGATGGCCTCCATCATCTGGGCCGGCGCGAAGTGGGACGCGAAGGCATAGGGTAGACCGAGCATCGCGGCGAGCCGCGCGCCGAACAGGCTGGACCCCAGGATCCACACCGGCACCTTGGCGCCCCGGCCGGGAACGGCCTGCACCGCCTGGCGCGGCTCGTCCGACATGAAATCCAGCAGTTCCACCACGTCCTGCGGAAACGCATCGGGGTGGCCGGCCAGGTCGCGCCGCAGCGCGCGGGAGGTCGCCTGGTCGGACCCGGGTGCGCGGCCGAGCCCCAGGTCGATGCGCCCGGGATAGAGCGCCTGCAGCGTGCCGAACTGCTCCGCGATCACGAGCGGCGAGTGGTTGGGCAGCATGATGCCCCCGGCGCCGACGCGGATCGAACGCGTGCCGCCGGCAATGTGCCCGATCAGCACTGCCGTCGCGGCACTGGCAATGCCCGGCATGCCGTGGTGCTCGGCCAGCCAGAACCGGCGGTAGCCGAGCCGCTCGGCATGCTGCGCGAGCTCGAGCGAGCGGCGGAAGGAAGCCGAGGCGTCACTGCCCTCGGTGATGGGGGCAAGGTCGAGGACCGAAAGGGCGATGGACATCATTTGTATCTGGGGTCGGCTCGTCGCGTGGCAAGTGCTCGCGGCATGCGTCGGCGACCTTGCCGAAGGTGCGCAGCTGCAGGCGTCAGGACTTGGCAAGGGTCTGCACAAAGGATGAGCAGGAGCCGGGAACCCAGCGCTGGCGCGGGTTGCGCCGGAATTGCACATGATTGTCCACAGCCTTCTCCCCGTCCGCTGTGGGCAGCGCGGGGTCCCCGTTGTGTTAGGCAGGGGCCTGCGTGGGCCGGCATGTTGTCCCTTCGGCCGCCCCGGAGCGCGATTCGCCGGAGAATTCCGTTCGATCGCCCGCGGGGTCGGCGCCTCCGGCCGCCTGCGTTCCTGCGCCTGCACCTGGAGTCCCGAACCATGAAGTCCCGTGCCGCCGTCGCCTTCGAAGCCGGCAAGCCGCTGCAGATCGTCCAGATCGATGTCGCCCCGCCCCGCAAGGGTGAGGTGCTGGTCAGGATCACGCACACCGGGGTGTGCCACACGGATGCGTTCACCTTGTCCGGCGACGACCCGGAAGGGCTGTTCCCTGCCGTGCTGGGCCACGAAGGCGCCGGCATCGTCGTCGAGGTGGGCGAGGGCGTGACCAGCGTGCGGCCCGGCGACCATGTGATCCCGCTCTACACCGCCGAGTGCGGCGAGTGCCTGTTCTGCAAGAGCGGCAAGACCAACCTGTGCGTGGCCGTGCGCGCGACGCAGGGCAAGGGCGTGATGCCCGACGGCACCAGCCGCTTCTCGTACAACGGCCAACCCATCTACCACTACATGGGCTGCTCCACGTTCAGCGAGTACACCGTGGTCGCGGAGGTGTCGCTGGCGAAGATCAACCCGAAGGCCGATCCCGAACAGGTCTGCCTGCTGGGTTGCGGCGTCACCACGGGCATCGGCGCGGTCCGCAACACGGCCAACGTGCAGGCGGGCGATTCGGTCGCGGTGTTCGGGCTGGGCGGCATCGGCCTGGCGGTGGTGCAGGGCGCCAGGATGGCCAAGGCCGGCCGCATCATCGCCGTCGACACCAACCCGGCCAAGTTCGAGCTGGCGCGCACCTTCGGCGCCACGGACTGCGTCAATCCCAAGGACCACGACAAGCCGATCCAGCAGGTGATCGTGGAGATGACGGGGTGGGGCGTGGACCACTCGTTCGAGTGCATCGGCAACGTCAATGTGATGCGCGCCGCCCTGGAGTGCGCCCACCGTGGCTGGGGGCAGTCCGTCATCATCGGCGTGGCCGGCTCGGGGCAGGAGATCTGCACGCGGCCGTTCCAGCTGGTCACGGGCCGGCGCTGGCTGGGCACCGCCTTCGGCGGCGTCAAGGGCCGCAGCCAGCTGCCGGGCATGGTGGAGGACGCCATGAACGGCACCATTCAGCTGGCGCCCTTCGTGACGCACACGATGCCGCTGGCGGACATCAACGAGGCCTTCGACCTGATGCACGCAGGCAAGTCGATCCGCTCCGTGGTGCACTACTGATGGAACGCGTCGAACAGCACGCCAGCTTCGGCGGCCGGCAGGAGGTCTGGAAGCACGCCTCGGACGCCCTGGGGTGCGAGATGAGGGTCGGCATCTACCTGCCCGAGGCCGCACTGCGCGGCGAGCGGCGCCCGGTGCTCTACTGGCTCTCGGGCCTGACGTGCACCGAGCAGAACTTCATCACCAAGGCCAACGCGCAGGAGCATGCGGCGCGGCACGGGTTCATCGTCGTGGCGCCCGATACCAGCCCGCGCGGCGAGGCCGTGGCCGATGACCCCGCCCATGACCTGGGGCAGGGCGCGGGCTTCTACCTGAACGCCACGCAGGCGCCCTGGTCCGCGCATTACCGGATGCAGGACTACGTGGCCCAGGAACTGCCGGCACTGGTCGAGCGCCACTTCCCCGCCACGGCGGCGCGCGGCATCTTCGGGCATTCGATGGGCGGCCATGGCGCCCTGGTCACCGCGTTGCGCCACCCGGGCCGCTACCGCAGCGTCTCGGCTTTCTCGCCGATCACCGCACCGGTGCAGGTGCCGTGGGGCCAGAAGGCCTTCGGCGCCTACCTCGGGGCGGACCGCGAAGCCTGGAAGTCGTGGGATGCCGTCGAACTGGTCGGGGCGGCGACGGAGAGGCTGCCGCTGCTGGTCGACCAGGGCCAGGGCGACGAGTTCCTGCAGGCGCAGCTGCGGCCCGAGCTCCTGCGCGCGGCGTGCGCCGCGGCCGGCCATCCGTTGACCCTGCGCATGCATCCGGGCTACGACCACAGCTACTACTTCATCGCGACGTTCCTGGGCGACCACTTCGCGCACCATGCGGCCGCGCTGGCCGGTTGAGCAGCCCACCCCTCGATGAGCATCCTGATCATTGCCGATGACCTCTCCGGCGCCGCGGACTGCGCCATCCCGTTCGCGCGAGGCGCGCACCGAACTGTCGTCGCCGTGCAGCCGCTGGGCCCGGAGGCCGATCCGGGGAACCTCACGCTGGCCGTGGACGCCGACACCCGCCGCCTGAGCGGCGACGAGGCCGCACAGCGAACGCGCGCCGTCTACGCCGCGCGCAGGCGGCCGGGCCAACGTCTGTACAAGAAGATCGACTCCACGCTGCGTGGCAATTGGGCGGCCGAAGTCGCGGCCTTGCGGCCGCTCGCGGGGATGGCGATCGTGGCCCCGGCCCACCCTGCCTTGGGCCGGACCGTGCGTGGCGGGAACGTCTACGTCGGCGGTCGCGCATTGGTCGACACCGAACTGTGGAAGCTGGAACACGAACATCGGCCCGCATCGATCGACGCCCAGCTGCACGAGGCTGGGCTGCAGACCGCGGCGCTCGATGCCGATTCGCTGCGCGACGACCCGGAAGAACTCTCGGCGCGGATCGTCGCCTTTGCAGCCCGCGGTCTCGACGCGCTGATCGTCGACGCCTGCACCGAGCACGCATTGCGCACGGTGGCCGTTGCGACCGCGACCAGCCCGGCGGATTTCTTCTGGGTGGGATCCGGCGGACTGGCGCGGGAGATCGCAGCGCTCCAGCCGTCGCGGTCGGTGCCCGGCGAGGCGCACCTTGCGCCATCGCCCGGGCCCGCGCTGATCCTGGTGGGCAGCCTGTCGGCGGTGACCGATCGCCAGTGCGCCGTGCTGCGGGAGTCCGGTTCCGTGGGGCAGCTGGTGGCGCCGCCCGCCGTCCTGAGGCAAGGGCCGGCGCACGCAGAATGGCAATCCCTCCACGCGCGCATCGGCGAAACACTGGCCGCCGGCGACGACCTCCTGTTGCGCATCGGGCGCGAGCAGGCGCTGGATCCCTCGGAGGGCGCGCTCCTGGCAGCGGCGCTGGCCAGGCTGGTCGGGCCCCATCACGCGAAACCTGGCGCCATCATCGCCACGGGCGGCGAGACGGCCCGCGCGATGCTGGTGGAGGCACGGATCGACAGCCTGGAGCTGGTGGCCGAGCTGCAGACCGGCGTGGCCGCGGGCATTCCGTGCGACGGACGCGCGCATCGCCCCTATATAGTCACCAAGGCAGGCGCATTCGGGGACGACCAGGCGCTGTACGCGGCCTGGTCCCGCCTGCGTCCTGCTTGACCACGGACGTTGAATGAGCAATTACCTTCCTGTTGTCGGCATCACGATGGGCGATGCCACGGGCGTCGGCCCCGAGGTCGTCGTCAAGACCCTGTCGCGCCGGTCCCTGTTCGCGCAGTGCCGTCCGCTCGTGATCGGAGACACGAAGCGGCTCGAGCTGGCCAACCGCATCGTGAAGGGGGACGTGGCGATCTGCAGCATCGCCAGCGCCTCGCAGGCCCGCTACGAGCCCGGCACCATCGACTGCATCGACCTGGGGCTGATCCCCGACGACCTGCCCTTCGGCCAGATCTCGCCGATCGCCGGCGATGCGGCATTCCAGTACATCAAGCGCGCCGCGGCCCTGGCGCAGGCGGGCGAGATCGACGCGATCTGCACGGCGCCGCTGAACAAGGAAGCGCTGCATGCCGGGGGCCACAAGTACCCTGGGCACACGGAAATGCTGGCCCAGCTGACCGGCGTCGAGGAAGTCTCGATGATGCTGGTCGCGCCGAAGCTGCGCGTCATCCATGTCACGACGCACATCGGGATCATCGACGCGATCCGCAAGATCGAGCCCGGGCTGGTCCAGCGGACCATCGAACGCGGCCACGCCACCCTGGTCAAGGCGGGGATCGCCAGGCCGCGGATCGGGGTGTGCGGCATCAACCCGCATGCGGGCGAGAACGGGTTGTTCGGCTATGGGGAGGAGGAGGAAAAGATCATCCCCGCCGTCAAGCTCCTCCAGGCCCGTGGGCTGGACGTCACGGGCCCTCTGCCCGCCGACACGCTGTTCTTTCGCGCCGGACGGGGCGACTTCGACCTCGTGGTCGCGATGTACCACGACCAGGGCCATGGGCCGGTCAAGGTGCTCGGACTCGAAGCGGGCGTGAATGTCACCGTGGGCCTGGACGTCATCCGCACTTCGGTCGATCACGGCACCGCTTTCGACATCGCGGGCAAGGGCATCGTCGACGACGGCAGCATGGTCGAGGCCATGCGCCAGGCCATCGAACTGGCGACGCGCCAGCGTTGACTTTCAAGAGCTGGCTTCGGGCGAACGCCTCCTACCAGCCCAGCCCGAACCGCAAGGCCAGCATGACGCCGGTGCCGCAGACGATCGTGCCGAACAGGCTGCGCCGCCACGCATAGAACGCCAGGCCCGCCAGGGCGCCGAAGATGCGCGCGTCGCGCCAGGTGTCGATCAGGTGGCCCTGGGTCAGGACCAGTTCCGGCGCGACGACCGCGGCGAGCGCGGCGGTCGGTGCATAGCGAAGGCCCTCGCGCAGCCACTGCGGCATCGGCAGGTCGTCCTTGGGCAACAGGAAGGACGAGCGGCACAGCAGCGTGACGACCGCCATGCCGAGCGCGGTGAAGAAGATCTCGAGCGCGCTCACGACTTCGCGCCCGCACGGGCGGACCGCGCATGGTCGGCGAGCACCCCCACGGCCACTGCAGCCGCGATCGCGACCACGATGTTCAGCTTCAGGGGAAGGGCGTAGGCCGCGACCGCAGCGCTGGCAGCCACCACGGCGGCCACCCAGGTGGACGGGCTGCGCACCTGCGTGCACGTGAGCGCCAGCAGTGCCATCGTTCCCGCGAAGCCCAGGCCCCACGAAGGCGGGATGCCGTGTCCCGCGACGATGCCGGTGATGATCGCCAGCTGCCACACGCCGAAGGTCACCAGCGCGCTGCCCAGGAAGTAGTCCTCGTGCCTGCAGCCCGGCACGGGCTCGGGAAAGCGGCGGATGAACAGCGCAAAGTTGGTGTCGCCCATCAGGTAGCTGAGGGCGATGCGGTGTCCGCGCGGCAGGTGGGCGAAGTAGGGGCGGTAGTGGAAGCTGAACGCCATGAAACGCAAGCTGACGCACAGCGTGGTGGCCCAGACCACCCACATCGGCGCATCCGCGGCGATCAGCGGCAAGGCCGCGATCTGCGCGGAGCCGGCGTACACGAGCACGGACATGAAGATGGCCAGCGGGATGCCCATGCCGCTTTTCGCCATCGCCACCCCGGCGACGACGCCCCATGCGGCAATGCCGATCGCCATCGGCACGGCATCGCCGGCTCCTTCGCGGACCATCGGCCGGCGGGCGATGGCCAGCGCCTGCGCGCGGCACGATGCGAGACGGGAACTGAAAGACACCTGCGTCATTTTCCCCGGCTGCGCTCCCGCGCGCGCCGCACCTGCCGGCTCTCGCCGGCACGCGCCGCCTGCGCCGCGCGGTCGCGCCGGCGGGCCCGCCACGTCCGGCCCGCGATGCGCGCGACGAGGAAGGTGAGGGCGAAACTGACGAGGATGACGAGGAAGCTGCCGGTGTCGGAGGGCATGAGGCGTGAAGAAACCCGAGTGCGTGGGCATCGATTCTCGCTCGCGACGCCCCGCAGCCACGCCTGACGGGGCAAACGCCTCGCCTCCGCACCGCTCCCCTTGCACTCGGTGCGGCTCAGCCACAGAATGGCTCGCAGGGAGCAAGCAGTCATCGCGAACGGAGCCGGTGCGCACAGATGCCGGCCGGTCCGCTCTGGAGCCGCCGTCCATGTTCAAGTGGTTCAAGTGGTTCAAGTGGTTCAAGCGCCGCGGCGCCAGGCCGGCCCGGCCGCAGGACACCGCCCCGCTGCCGCTGCGGTCACCCGCACCGCGCCTGGCGCAGTCCCGGTCTTCCTCCGCCCGGCGTCCGGCCGACCCGGCCGCGTTGCCCGAGGTCGTGGCCGAAGGCAACACGCAGGCCGACTGGAGCGCCTGGGAGGACTCCATGACCGCGCTGGACAGCCAGATGCAGGAGCTGGCGCCCTCGACCCGCGTGCGCGTGCGGGACACGCGGCCCAGCCAGCTCGATGACATCGACCCGTTCGCCACGGTGGGCAAGAAGCGCGATTTCTGAACCTCGGCCGCCGATGGGACGCATCCGCCCCAGGCGCCCCCATTTCCGCGCGTAAGCTGCGGCCGATGCCGCTTTCCCTTCCGGCTGCGCCGCCCGACCCGCTGCGCATCGTCCATCTCGACGACGACCTGGTGGCCGTGGACAAGCCGCCCGGCCTGCTGGTGCACCCGAGCGCGCTCGATGCGCACGAGGAGCGCAGCGCCCTGCAACTGCTGCAGGACCAGCGGGGCGAGCGGCTCTTTCCGCTGCACCGGCTGGACAAGGCCACCAGCGGCGTGCTGCTGTTCGCGCGCTCGGCGCCGGCGGCCCGCCGGTGGGGCGCGTCGTTCGAGGCCGGCACGGTCGGCAAGCGCTACCTCGCGCTGGTGCGCGGCTGGCCGCCGGCGGCGGGCGAGGTCGACCACCCGCTCGCGCGCGACCCCGAGCTGCCCTCGGCCGGGCAGCCGCGCGTGCCCGCCGTCACGCGCTTTCGACGGCTGGCGTGCTTCGACTGGCCCTTCAGCGTCGACGGCCGTCACCCGAGCAGCCGTTACGCGCTGGTGGACGTCGAGCCGCTCACGGGCCGGCGCCACCAGATCCGCCGCCACTTCAAGCACATCGCGCATCCGCTGGTGGGCGACACCACGCACGGCAAGGGCGCGCACAACCGCGCCGTGGCCGCGTGGCTGGGCACGTCGCGGCTGTGGCTGCATGCGGTGAGCGTCGAGCTGCCGGGCGGCCCGCGCATCGAGGCGGCCTGCGGCCCGGAGTGGGCGCGGCTGCTCGACGCCGCGCAGGCAAGCTCCGCGGAAATTGGCGCGGATCGCCGGGCCGGCTGACGCCGCGCACGCACTGGAGCGCGCCGACTACAGCGGGGCGCTCTCCTTTCCTACCTCGCGCTGCCGTGGGAAAAATGAACATGCACCCATGCAGCAGCCCTCGTTCGAAGACAGTGAGTTCGGTGACCCGGAGTGGGCGCAGGTCCCCGGCCAGGCAGGCCGCGTCGCCTCGGCGATTCGTTGGCGCACGGCAGCGATCCTGGCTGCCGCCATCGCCGGTGCCCTGGCACTCACCCATGTCGTGGGGTGACCAGATGGACATCGGAAAAAGCGTGGCTTGGCTGGCGTTCCTGGCGGTGCTAGCGGCCTTGCCGATGCGCGAGGCCCGGCAGTCGGAGTCCGCGGCACTGACGCTCGCGCAGCCGGCAGCAGCCGCCGTGCGAACCCATGGCGCTTCTCGCGCATGCCAGCCGCATGTGGCCAGCGATCGCGCCGACTCGGCCGATTCGCTGTCCCCGGCCGGCAAGCCGGTCATGGACGCCTGCGCCGAGGTCGCGGAAGGCCTGGGCGGCTGAGAGCGGCCTTCACGACCGCGGTTTCTCCTGGCCCGGCGGGCAGTGCGCGCGCCGGCGCTCCACCTGCCGCAGGCGCGCCAGCGCCGAAGCGGCTCCCTGCCCGGAGGTGCGCTCCCACTGCGCTTCGTCCTTGGGCGGCTGGACCGGCGGCACGGGCGGTTGGCTCGGCCTCGTCTGGGTTGTGTCCTGCTGGTTCATTGGTGGGCAGCTTCGCCGCGCCGCAGCAGCGGGGACATCCGAACCCTTCCACACCGCATGTAGGTGCGCGGGCCGCCTGGCGTGGGAAGGAATCGCTCACGCGGTGCGCGGCTCGCGCAGCGTGGCCAGGAGCAGCTCGCCCAGCTCGGCCCGGCGCGCCGGGGTCATGCGCGGCTTGATGGCGGCGATCGAGATGGCGGCGAACGGCGCATCGGGAATGACCGCCCCGACGCCGGCCACCCCCTGGGTCACCGTGTCGGTCATCTCGGCGAAGCCCAGGCGCCGCGTCCTGGCAATCACCTTCTCGAACCGGCTCGGCGTCAGGCCGGCCGTGTCGAAGGCCTTCGCGTGCTGCGCGTGGATGCGGGCCACGTCCTCGTCCGGCGCCGCCGCCAGCAGCGCCATGCCGCCCACGCCGATGCCCAGCGGGCGCAGGTCGCCCACCCGCGTGCTGAAGATCTTGACCGGGAACGCGCCGTCCTCGCGGCGCAGGCAAACGGTGTAGTCGCCCTGGCGCAGCAGCAGGTAGACCGTGTCCTCCGACATCCGCGCCAGCCGCTGCACCACGCCTTCGTAGCGGGCCACCAGCGGCGCGCGGCTGAGCGAGGCGAAGCCCAGGCGCATCGCCTCCAGGCCGAGCCGGTAGCGGCGCGTGGCCGGGTCGCGGTCCGCGAACTGCTCCTCCACCAGGCAGGTCAGCAGCCGGTGCGCCGTCGAGCGCTCCAGCGCCGTGGCGGCCACGACCTCGCTCACGCTCATGCCTTCGTCGTGCTGGCGACCCAGCACGCGCAGCACCTGCAGGGCCCGGCGCATGTTCTGGGCCCCGGGCGTTTCGGGCGTGTTGCTCATGATATGGGATGGCATGGGAAAAATGCTTGTGATGTGAGCATACCCTCCCGAAGATGCCCTTTTCGCACCTCCAACCGAACGCCCCATCCATGAGCGAACCCCTTTTGCTGATCGAGCAGTCCGATGCCGTGCGCCGCATCTGGCTCAACCGTCCCGAGGCCCGCAACGCCCAGAGCCAACAGATGCTCGACCAGCTCGACGCGGCCTTCCGCGATGCCCAGGCCGACGCGGGCACGCGCGTCGTGGTGCTGGCGGCCAAGGGCGCGCATTTCTCGGCCGGACACGACCTGAAGCAGGCCCAGGCCGAGCGCGCCGCATTCACCGTCGAAGAGCGCTGGGCCTACGAGCAGCAGCGCTACTTCGACTACTGCATGCGCATCTGGGACTTTCCCAAGCCCACCATCGCGCAGGTGCAGGGCGCCTGCGTCGCCGCCGGCTTCATGCTGGCCAACATGTGCGACCTGATGGTCGCCGCCGAGGACGCCTTCTTCAGCGACCCGGTCACGCACACCCTGGGCGCCGCCGCCACCGAGGTGCTGATCCACCCCTGGGTGCTGGGCCTGCGCCAGGCCAAGGAACTGCTGTTCACCGGCGAGCGCCTGGGCGCCGCGCAGGCCAAGGAGTTGGGCATGGTCAACCGCGTGGTGCCCAGCGCCAGCCTGGCCGAGGACACGATGGCGCTGGCGCAGCGCATCGCCCAGGCCCCGCCGTTCGCGATGCAGGTGCTCAAGAAGTCGCTCAACCGCTCGGTCGACGTGCGCGGCATGCGCCAGGCGCTCTCCGCGCACTTCGACGTCCACCAGTTGAGTCACGTCACCGAGGAATACAAGCGGTCCAGGGACGCCGGCCTGGCCAACGCGATCCAGCGGGGCGCCAAGGCATGACGCACCGACTTGATCCGCTGCTGGCACCGCGCTCGATTGCGATGGTCGGGGCCAGCAACAACGCCGGCCGCATCGGCGGCATGCCGCTGGACCTGCTGCGCCATTTCGGCTACCAGGGCGCCGTGTACCCGATCAACCCGAAGTACGACGAGGTGTTCGGCTACCGCTGCTACCCGGACGTCGAGTCGCTGCCCGAGGCGCCCGACCTGGTGGTGCTGGCGATCGGCGCCGAGGACGTCACGCCCATGCTGGAGCGCTGCCACGCCAAGGGCATCCCGGCCGCGATCGTCTATGCGGCGGGCTTCGCCGAGGCGGGCGAGGCGGGCGCGGCGCTGCAGCGCACGCTGGAGCAGTTCGCACAGCGCAGCGGCATGGTCGTCGCCGGACCCAACTGCATGGGCTTCGCCAACCTGAACCTGCACGCCTACACGGCGTTCGCGTCCGTGTTCCGCAACGTGCCGGCGCAGGCGGAGCCGGGCCGCGCGAGCGTGATCACCCAGAGCGGCAACGTGTGCTCGGCGGTGTTCGCGCTCATGCGCCGCCTGGGCGTGCCGGTCAGCCATTTCATCAACACCGGCAACGAGGCCTGCGTCGAGTTCTCCGAGTACCTCGCCTACATGGCCCAGGACGGCCAGACCGACTGCGTGATCGGCTATGTCGAGCAGCTGCGCGACGGCGCGCGCTTCATCGACGCGGCGCTGGCCTTCGCCCGCGCCCGCAAGCCGCTGGTGATCTACAAGGCGGGCGAGACCGACAAGGGCTCGGAGGCGGTGCGCTCGCACACCTCGGCGCTGGCCGGCGACCTGGCGCTGTACAAGGCCGGCTTCGAGCAGCTGAACGTGATCCGCGGCACGGACTTCGCGCAGATGGCCGACCTGGCCTACCTGAGCGGGTTCCGCCAGCGCAGCGGCGGTGCGCGCGTGGCCATCGTCACGATGTCCGGCGCGCTCGGCGCGATCCTGGCCGACAAGATGATCGGCGCCGGCCTCGAGGTGCCCACGCTCTCCGCGCCGCTGCAGCAGGCGCTGCGCGCCGGCATCCCCGACTACGGCATGGTCTCCAACCCGGTGGACGTCACCGGCAACGTGGTCAATTCGCCGGAGTTCGTTCGCACCATCTTCGAGGCGCTGGCCAGCTCCGACGAGATCGACACGGTGATCGTCTATGCGCCCGGCTACCTGCTGGACCGCATGGCCGACGCGCTGGTCGAGGTGTGCGCGCGCCACCCGCGCCTGTTCGTCGCCATCGACACCGGCGCGGCCACCTGCCGGCAGCGGCTGGTGCAGGCGGGCGTGCCCGTGTTCGACGACATCGGCCGCGCCACGCAGGCCCTGGCGCCGTTCTGCCAGTGGCTCGCGCGCCGACCCGCCGTCGAGCGCTGGGCCGCGCTGCGCGCGGCGCAGAAGCACGGCACTGCCGCCTCGGCGTTGCCCGCGCGGCTGAACGAGCACCAGACCAAGCGCGTGCTGGCCGACTACGGCGTCCCGTCGCTGCAGGACATCGCCGCGGCCGACGCGGACGCTGCCGCGGCGGCCGCGGCCCGCATCGGCTACCCGGTGGCGCTCAAGATCCTGAGCGCCGACATCGCGCACAAGACCGAGGCCGGCGGCGTGCGGCTGGACATCCGCGACGAGGCGAGCCTGCGCGCCGCCTGCGCCGAGGTCCTCGCCGCCGCGGCCCGCTACGACCCGCAGGCCCGCATCGACGGCGTCCTGGTCCAGCCGATGGCCGCGGGCGGCATCGCCGAACTGATCGCGGGCGTCACGCACGACCCCGTGTTCGGTCCCGCCATCACGGTCGGACTGGGCGGCGTGCTCACCGAGCTGTACCGGGACGCGAGCCACCGGCTGCTGCCGGTGGACGAGGCGATGGCGGCGCAGATGCTGCGCGAGCTCAAGGCGTGGCCGCTGCTGGACGGCTTTCGCGGCCGGCCGCAGGCGGACGTCCAGGCGGCATGCCGGGCCATCGCCGCGATGTCGTCCGCGGCGCTGGCGCTCGGCCCGCGCGCGCAGGAGATCGAGATCAATCCGCTGCAGGTGCGCCGGCAAGGCGAGGGCGCCGTCGCCCTCGACGCGCTGGTGCTGCTGCAGTCCTGACCATCCAACCCGAAGGAGACAAGTCCCATGAAGCTGGCCCTCAAGCTGTCCGTCGCCCTGCTGGCCGCCGCCGCGTTCATCGCACCGAACGCCGCGTCCGCGCAGGAGGCCTATCCGAACAAGCCGATCCACATGATCCTGCCCTTCCCGCCGGGCGGGGTGACCGACCTGCTGGCGCGCGCGCTGTCCGAGAAACTGGCCGTGCGCCTGGGCCAGCCGGTTGTGGTGGAGAACAAGCCGGGCGCCGGCACCGTGCTGGCGTCCGACTACGTGGCGCGCGCCACGCCGGACGGCTACACCGTGCTGCTGGCGGCCTCGTCGCTTGGCACCGCGCCGCTGATCTACGACAAGGTCAGCTACGACGCGGTCAAGAGCTTCGCGCCGATCACGCAGGTGGCCTCGGTGGTGCACGTGCTCGAAGTCAGCCCCAAGCTGCCCGTCAAGAACGTCAAGGAACTGATCGCCTACGCCAAGGCCAATCCCGGCAAGCTCAGCTACGCATCCACCGGCACCGGGACCTCCACGCACCTGGAAGGCGAGCTGCTCAAGAGCATGGCCGGCATCGACATGGTCCACGTGCCGTACAAGGGCAGCGGCCCGGCGCTGAACGACCTGGTGGGCGGGCAGCTGGGCGTGATGATCGATGCGCTGGGCTCTTCCGGCCCGTTCATCAAGGCCGGCAAGCTGCGCGCGCTGGCGGTGACGACGGCCAAGCGGTCGCAGTCGATTCCCGAGCTGCCCACGCTGTCCGAAGCCGGCGTGACCGGCTATGAAGCCATGCCCTGGCTGGGCCTGGTGGCGCCGGCCGGCACGCCGCAGCCCGTGGTCGACCGCCTGCACAAGGAAGTCGCCAAGGTGCTGGAGGAGCCGGACATCAAGGAGCGCTTCAAGGGCTGGGGCCTGGACATCATCGGCAACACGCCGGCGGAGTTCGCCACCTTCATCAAGCGCGACATCGACCAGTGGAGCCGCGTGATCCGCGGCGCCAACATCAAGGGCGAATGACCGGATGCAGTACGGCCTGACCGACGAGCAGCAGCTGATCCGCTCCAGCGCGCTCGACTGGCTTTCGCGCAACTACGACTTCCGCCAGCGCGAGGCCGGCGTCCATCTCGATGGCGGCGCGCCCGCCGCCTGGGCCGCGTTCGCCGAGCTCGGCTGGCTCGGCCTGCCGTTGCCCGAGGACGCCGGCGGCTTCGGCGGCGGGCCCGTGGAGACCGGCCTGTTGCTGCAGGCGTTCGGCCGCCACCTGGTGGTCGAACCCTTCGCCGATGGCGCCGCGCAGGCCGCCCGGCTGCTCGCGCTGGCGGGCACGGCGGCACAGAAGCAGCGCTGGCTTCCCGGCGCCATCGACGGCAGCGCGCGGCTGGCCCTGGCGCACGCCGAGCCGGGCGACCTGCTGCCCTGGAGCGCGCGCCGGTGCACCGCGCAGCGGCAGGGCGAGCGCTGGCGGCTCGACGGCACCAAGCAACTGGTGGCCGGCGGCGCCGGGGCGCAGAGCTGGATCGTGTCGGCGCGCGATGCGGCCAGCGGCCACGAGCTGCTGTTCCTGGTCGACCCGGCGCAGGCCGGCATCGCCGTCGATGCCTACGACACGACGAATGGCGGCCGCGCCGCCGACGCGATGTTCACCGATGTCTCGCTCGCGCCGGACGACCTGCTGGGCGACGACACACGCAAGGCGGCCGCGCTGCTGCAGCAGGTGCTGGCCGAAGGCATCGTGGCGCAGTGCTGGCAGGCCACCGGCGCGATGCAGGCGGTGCTGGAGCAGACCACGCAGTACACGCAGCAGCGCCGGCAGTTCGGCCAGCCGCTGTCGCAGTTCCAGGTCGTGCAGCACCGGCTGGCCGAGATGGCCGTGCAGGCGCACGAGGCCGAAGCGGCCTGCGAGCTGGGCGCGATGCGCCTGGCGCAGGAACCCGCCTCGGGCCGCGCGGTGGCCGCGATGGTCAAGACCAAGGTGGGGCGCGCCGCGCGCTTCGTCGCCCAGGAAGCCGTGCAGCTGCACGGCGCCATGGGCGTGTGCGAGGAGCTGCCGGTGGCCGCGACGTTCCGCGCCCTGCTGGCGTTCGGCCAGCAGTGCGGCTGCGCGGCCGACCACGCGGCCGACCTGGGCGCCGCGCTGCTGGCGAGCGGCGGCTACGCGCTCAGCGCGACGCTGGAGAAGTAGCGCATGAATCTCGAACTCAGCCCGGCCGACCGGGCGTTCCGCCACGAGGTGCGCGCCTTCCTGGCGACCCACCTGACCGACGCGATGCGGCAGGGCCAGCGCGCCACCACCGCGATGTATCCGGAGCCGGAGATCTCCGGCCCCTGGCAACGCGCGCTGCAGGCCAAGGGCTGGCTGGTGCCGCTGTGGCCGAGAGAGTGGGGCGGCACCGGCTGGACCGGCTTGCAGCGCTTCATCTTCGAGACCGAATGCGCGCTGGCCGGTGCGCCGCTGGTGCACCCGATGGGCGTGCGGCTGGTCGGCCCGGTGATCCTGCGCTTCGGCACCGAGGCGCAAAAGCGCGATTACCTGCCGCGCATCCTGTCGGGGGACGACTACTGGTGCCAGGGCTTCTCGGAGCCGAACGCGGGCTCGGACCTGGCCTCGCTGTCGCTGCGCGCGACCCGCGACGGCGACGACTACGTGCTGTCCGGCACCAAGCTGTGGACCACGCACGCCCACCATGCCAACCGCATGTTCGCCCTGGTGCGCACCAGCAACGAGGGCAAGCGCCAGCAGGGCATCAGCTTCCTGCTGATCGACATGACGAGCCCGGGGCTCACGGTGCGGCCGATCGCCACCATCGGCGGCGACCACGACGTGAACGAAGTGTTCTTCGACAACGTGCGCGTGCCGCAGGCCAACCGCGTCGGCGAGGAGAACGCGGGCTGGGAATGCGCCAAGTACCTGCTGGAGTTCGAGCGCGGCGCGGGCATCTTCAGTCCGCGGCTGCGCTCGCAGTTCAAGCGGGTGGCCGAGGCCTTCGGGACGGCCTGCGTCGGCGGCGCCATCAGCGCCGAACTGCACCGCCGCTTCGGCGAGACCGCCGCCGACCTGGACACCTTCGAGTGGCTCGAGCTGCGCACCATGGCGGCGCTGCCGCCGGGCGCCAACCCCGGGCCGGTCGCGTCGATCCTGAAGCTGCGCGCCAGCCGGCTGAAGCAGGCGATCGGCGAATTGGGCGTCGACGCCATGCGCGCCGGCGCCCTGCGCTGGCGCAGCGGGGGACGCCTCGATGCCGGGCTGGCCGAGACGCTGGTGCCGGAATACTGCAACAGCCGCGCCTTCACCATCTTCGGCGGGGCGGCGGAGATCCAGCTGGGACTGATCGCCAGGACGGTGCTGAACGTCTGAGGGGACGGATTGCGTCACGCATCACGGCCGGGGATGCCGGCGCGATGCCTCATCCTGGCCGTGCCGTGCCGTGCCGTGCCGTGCCGTGCCGTGCCGTGCCGTGCCGTGCCGTGCCGTGCCGTGCCGTGCCGTGCCGTGCCGTCGCTCCCGCGAATCCGCGCATACTGGGGCCGACGTCTTCAAGGAGCGACCCCATGCGGCCCCTACCCCCCGGCACGAGCGGCTCGTACGCGATGGTGGTCTCGCCCGAGCACCTCGCCAGCCGCTTCAAGGACCCCACACTGCCGCCGGTGCTGGCCACCCCGGTGATGATCCTGGCGATGGAGAACGCCGCGCTGGAGGCGCTCAAGCCCTACCTGGAGCCCGGCGAGAGCGCGGTGGGCAGCCACGTGGACGTGAAGCACCTGGCGGCCACGCCGCTGGGCCGGCGCATCACGGCCACCGCGCAGGTGACGCGCGTGGCGGGCCGGCGCATCGCCTTCACCGTGCGCGCCACGGACGGCGACGAGGTGATCGGCACCGGCACCCACGAGCGCGTGCTGATCGACATGGCCCGGTTCGCGGCCGAGCTCGCCAGGAAGGCCGGCAACGGGCCCGGATGAGCGAAGGCCCCGCACTCGCGCGCGGGGCCCTCGCCGGATGACCGGAAGGCGCGCTTACCTGCCGTCGCCGTCCGAGTCACCGGGGATGGCACGCTCCGCCGCGTTGCTCACGCGGTGCCAGGCATCGCGCGATGCATGCTTGGCGTGCTCCCACTCCAGCTTGGAGCTGCCGCGCGAGGTTTCCCAGTCGCGGCGCAGGTCCGGTTCCAGGTCGTCGAAGTGGCGGTCCGGATAGCGCGTGTACGCGTCGACGCCGTAGCGGTAGGCAGGCCCGTAGTCGTCGTAGGTGGATCCGCTGGCGATGTACGGCCGGCCCGCATAGTTGTCCCGCCAGTACTGGTCCTCGACCACGGGGTCGGCCTTGGCCATGCGCTTGCCGGCCACCGCGCCGACCACGGCGCCGGCAACGGCACCGATCGCCGCACCGACGGGCCCGGTCATGCCGCCGACGGCGGCGCCAGCCGCGGCACCGCCGGCGATCCCGCCAGCGGCCCCGCCGACGACGGCTCCGGTGGTGGTGGCGGCGCGCTGCTTTTCGACGTCCTTGGCCATGGGCTTGTCGCTTCGATCTTTCATGCGTTGTTCCTTTCCAGTCGGAATGAGGTTGAACACACAGCTTATGGATCGCGGCGCGCGTGCACAGCCCGGATCCGCGCGTCGTCCTGCCGTCCTGCGCCGACGCTGGTGTCAGCCATCCCGCACGCTGCACACCGGCCTGCCGGGTCGCAACCATGAGACTGCGGCAGGCTGCGCTAGAGTCGACCCATGGATTGGCTCCGCTCCCGCATCGCCCGCACCCCCCGGTACGCCATGGCACTCGGCAAGGGCCTGCTGCTGGCCGGCAGCATCCTCATCGTCTGCGCGGTGTTCGCGCGCGCCGGGCTGGTGGCCGCCAACGCGGAGCGGGCCGAGGCGAAGCAGCCGCCGCTGCACGCCGTGGCCGAGGCCTATCCGCAGTACCCCACCTGGTTCGTGCCCGAAGGGCCGGTCGGCTTCAGCATCGCCGCGCTGCTGGTCCTCGCCGGCGTGGCCGTGACCACGCTGGCGGAGAAGGCGCCAAAGCGCTGAGCGTTTCGCCGGCAGGCCGGCTTGCGGCGTGGCGCCGCTCTCGCCCGCGGACTGCTGGTCAACCAGTCCGGCGCGCGCACCCAGCGTCTGCTGCGCCGCCGCTGAAGGGCGTGGCGCGCCGGCCGGGGCTTTCCTTCACCCGCGCGTGCGTGCGAACGCCAGCACCGCCTCCAGCATCCGCCGCAGGTGCGGCTGGACCGCCTCGGCCTTCGCGGGCAGGTACTCGAACGGCCACTGCTCCTGCATGTAGCTGCACTGGGTCAGTTCGAGCTGCACGGCGTGGAACCCGGCCTCCGGCTTGCCGTAATGGCGGGTGATGTAGCCGCCCGTGTAGCGTCCATTGAGGACGCACGTCTGCCCCGGTGCGGCTTGCGCGATTTCATGGATGCGCTGCCCCAGCTCGGGGGCACAGCTCGCACCGTTGGCGGTGCCGATGTTGAAGTCGGGCAGCTTGCCGTCGAAGAAGCGCGGCAGCACCGAACGGATGGAGTGCGCGTCCCACAGCATCGCGACGCCATGCTCGGCGCGGAGGCGATCGAGCTCGCGGCGCAACTGCGCGTGGTACGGGCGCCACCAGGTCTCGCGCCGCTCGATCATCTCCGCATCGCTCACGCCCTGCCCGTCGCGGTACACGGGCGTGCCGTCGAAGGTCGCGTCGGGGCAGAGGCTCGTGGTCGCCTGCCCGGGGTAGAGGCTGGCGTTGTCCGGCGGGCGGTTCAGGTCGACGACATAGCGCGAGTGCGTGGCCTGCAGCACCGAGGCGCCCAGCTCGCGCGCGAAGGCGTAGAGCAGGTCCAGGTGCCAGTCCGTGTCGGGCACGCGGACTGCTTCGTCGGTGAGCCGCCCGGCGATGGCCGCGGGCACGTAGGTGCCCATGTGCGGAATGGACAGCAGCAGGGGCTGCGTGCCGCGATGGAAGACGAAAGGCGGGGGAGCGGGATCCGGCATGCTTGGAAACTGTTGGGGAATTCAACCGAGCGGGGTGTGCACCAGCGCGCGCCGTGCCTCGGTGAAGTCGCGCGCCGCAGGTTCGTGCAGGTCGTGGCGGCCGCGCCGCACCACCCGACGTCCGCCCACCCACACCGCGTCGATCGCCGAGCGCCTGTGGCTGGCGAACACATGGGCCGAGAGCATCGCATCGGGCGACGGCAGGCCCTCGATGAGCGGGTGCGCGGCATCCAGCACGACCAGGTCGGCGCGCTGGCCGGCCGCGAGCCCCGCCACGGGGCGGCCGCTGGCCTGTGCGCCGCCGGCCACCGCCTCCAGCGTCATGGCCGTCGCGACGAAGCGCTGGGCCCCGCCGGCGATGACGTTGCGCTGGCGCGCCTGCAGGCGCTGGCTGTACTCGAGCAGCATCAGCTCCTCGGCCGCGCTCACGCAGGCATGGCTGTCGGAGCCCACGCCCCAGCGACCGCCGGCGTCGCGCCATGCCGGCACGTCGAAGATGCCGTCGCCGAGATTGGCCTCGGTGGTCGGGCACAGGCCCGCCACGGCACCGGTCGCCGCAGCGCGCCGGCTTTCGCCGGCTGTCATGTGGGTCGCGTGCACCAGGCACCAGCGCCGGTCCACCGACGCGTGATCGAGCAGCCAGTCCACCGGTCGCCGGCCGCTCCAGGCGAGGCAGGCCTCGACCTCGGCCGCCTGCTCGGCGATGTGGATGTGCACGGGCGCCTCGGCGTCCAGCGCATCGAGCCCGGCCAGCACCTCGCGCAGGCTGTCCGGCGGAACCGCACGCAGCGAATGCGGCGCGAGTCCCAGGCGCGCGCCCTGCGCGTCGCACGCGGGGCGCAGGCGCTCCAGCAGGCGCAGCATCGACTCGGTGCTGCGGATGAAGCGCCGCTGCTCGTCGCGCGGCGGCGTGCCGCCGAACCCGGCCGTCTGGTACAGCACGGGCAGCAATGTGAAGCCGATGCCGGCGCGCGCCGCCGCCCGCAGCAGGCACTGCGACAGCGTGGCGTCGTCCGCATAGGGCCGGCCCGCGGCATCGTGGTGGACATACTGGAACTCGCAGACGCTGCTGTAGCCGGCCTCCAGCATCTCCACGTAGAGCCCGGTCGCGATCGCTTCCAGCTGCTGCGGCTCGATCGCGGCGGCGAAGCGGTACATCAGCGTGCGCCAGCTCCAGAAGCTGTCCTGCGCCTGGCCGCGGTATTCGGTGAGGCCGCCGAACGCGCGCTGGAACGCGTGCGAGTGCAGGTTGGGCATGCCCGGCAGCACGGGGCCGGCGGCGCGCTCGACCTCCGGGCCGGGCGGTCGACCCGCGGTCACGCCGCGCAGCGTGCCGTCCGCATCCCATTCCAGCAGCACGTCACGCGCCCAGCCTGTCGGCAGCAGCGCGTGGTCGGCAAAGAGGGCGAGGGGCTGGCTCATGCGCGCGTCAGCACCGCTTGCAGGAAACTGCGCGTGCGCTCCTGCGTCGGGTTGCTGAAGATGGTCGCCGGCGGGCCGGATTCGACGATGCCGCCGCCGTCCATCACGACCACCACGTCGGCCACCTCGCGGGCGAACCCCATCTCGTGCGTGACCACCATCATGGTCATGCCTTCGCCGGCGAGCAGCTTCATCACCTGCAGGACTTCGCCCACGAGCTCCGGGTCCAGCGCCGAGGTCGGTTCGTCGAACAGCATGACGCGCGGCTCCATCGCCAGCGCGCGCGCGATCGCCACGCGCTGCTTCTGGCCCCCCGAGAGACTCGCGGGCATGGCGTCGGCCTTGTGCGCGAGACCGACCTTGTCCAGCAGTGCGCGCGCCCTGGCCTCGGCCGCTGCACGGCTCAACCCGCGCAGCATGCGAGGGCCGAGCGTGATGTTGTGCAGCACCGAGAGATGCGGGAACAGGTTGAACGACTGGAACACCATGCCCACGTCCTGCCGCAGCGCGTTGCACTCGGCGTCCGCGAGCATGCGGCCATCGTCGACCAGCGTGCGCCCGCAGATGTCGATGCGTCCGCCTTCGGGTTGCTCCAGGCCGTTGCAGCAGCGCAGGAAGGTGCTCTTGCCCGAGCCGCTCGGGCCGATCACGACCACGACCTGCGACGGCTGCACGTCGAAGTCGATGCCGTCCAGCACGACGTGGTCGCCGAAGGACTTGCGCAGGCCCCGGATGCTGATGATGGGCGGCGTGCCCGATCGTTCCGGCTTCATTGGACCATTCCCCCTGAGCGCAGCCGCCGCTCCAGCCGGCCGAGCGCCAGCGTGGTGAGTCCGGTCAGCACGAAATAGATCACCGCGATGGCCAGGTACACCTCCAGCGAGCGATACGACACGCTGATGATCTTCTGTCCTTCGTGCATCAGGTCGTGGATGGTGAGCAGCGACACCAGCGCCGAGTTCTTGATCAGGGCGATGAACTCGTTGCCCAGCGGCGGGATCATGCGCACCACCGCCTGCGGCAGGATCACGCTGCGCATCGCCTGCCCTCCGGACATCCCGATGGAGCGCGCGGCCTCCATCTGGCCGCGATCCACCGACTGGATCGCGCCGCGCACGATCTCCGAGACGTACGCGGCCGAATAGATCCCCAGCCCCAGCATGCCGCACGCGAAGGCGGGCAACATGATGCCGAACTGCGGCAGGCCGAAGAAGAGGATGAACAGCTGCACCAGCAGGGGCGTACCGCGGATCACCGCCACGTACGCAGTGCACAGCCGATAGAGGATGCGACGTCGCGGGTTGAGGCGGCCGATGCCGATCAGGAGGCCGAGCAGGCATCCGAGCAGCAGGGAGACGGCGGTGATCTCCACCGTCACCAGCGCCCCGTGCAGCAGCTCGACCCAGCCCGACCAGACAGGGGAAAAATCAAGTTCCATGCGAGTCGATCCGCGACGTCGGGCTTAGTTGGCGGCGGTCCTGAACCACTTCTTGACGATGGCCGCATAGGTGCCGTCGGCCTTGAGCTGCGCCAGCGCGCCGTTGACGGCCTTCTTCAGCTCGGGCTCGTCCTTGCGCATGGCCATGCCGTACTCCTCGGTGGTCAGCTGCTCCTCGAGCACGCGCAGGCCGGGACGGGTGCGCACGTACTGGTACGCCGCCGGCTTGCCGGTCACGGCGGCGTCGGCGCGGCCGATGTCCACCAGGTTGAACATCTCCTGGTTCTTCTCCACCTCGATGCGCTGGACCTTGGGGAAGTGCTCCTGCAGGTACCCCACGGACTTGGTGCCGACCTGCACGGTGACCTTCTTGCCCTCCAGGTCCGACAGCTTCTTGACGCTGCTGCCTTCCTTCACCATGGCGACGAGGCCGCCGGCGTAGTACGGCTCGGTGAAGTCGACGACCTTCTTGCGCTCGTCGGTGATGTAGATGGCCGAGACGGCCATGTCGAAGCGGCGCGAGATGAGGCCGGGGATCAGGCCCTTGAAGTCGATGTCCACCCATTCCACCTGCTTGCCCAGCTTCTTCGCCACGGCCTCGACCAGCTCGATGTCGAACCCGGTGCGCTTGCCGTTCTCGGTGAACTCCATGGGAGGGAAGGTCGCGTCGGTGCCGACCTTCAGCACATTGCCCTGGGCATGCGCGATGCCGGCGCCGAAAGTGGCACAGAGTGCGGCGAGCAGGAATTGGCGGCGGAAGTTCATGGGTGCATCTCCTCGGGTTGAAAGAACGTGGAATCAGGGCGGCGAGAGCCCGCGCGTGATGCGCGCGGCCGCGACGATGGTCATGTCGGCGAGGGTGGCCTCCTGGCCTTGCGCGCGGGTGACCGGCGCCATCAGCGTGATCGCGCCCACGGCCCGGCGCGCGGCGCCGAACAGCGGCGCGCTCACGCCCCACACGCCTGGATCGACCTCGCCGGCCGTCATCGCGTAGCCGGTGTGCCGGATGGCGGCGAGCTGCGCATCGGCCGCCTGTCGCTCGGCGGGGTCGGGATAGTGGGCCGCGAGCACCGCGAGGCGGTCCGGCTCGGGCAGGTGGGCCAGCAGGCACTTGGCCGAGGCGCCCGCGCGCAGGGGCACGCTGCGGCCCTTCTCGAAGGAGCAGCGCAGGGCCTGCTCGCTGTCGACCATCTCCAGGCAGATCGCCTGTCCGTTGACGGCGACGATCAGGCCGACGCTCTCGCGCGACTGGCGGGCGAGGGCGACCATGTCCTCGCGCGCCTGGCGCACCAGGTGCGACGAGAGGTCGAAGCCGATCGCAAGCTGCAGGCTCAGGGGGCCGGGTGCGTAGCAGCCATCGGTTTCCACGACGAAGCCCCAGCGCTTGAGCCGCGCCAGCTGCCGGTACAAGGTGCTGCGTGCGAGGCCCGTGTGCGCCATCAGTTCGCCGGCGCTGAGGACCCGTCCCTGCCGCGCGAGCACGGCCAGGACCTGCAGGACGCGGTCGGACGTGGCGGGGGTCGGGGCCTCTCCAGTGGGCATCGGGGCAGTATCCCGGCGTTCGCGAAGCATTGAAAAGGCGCCAGTCCCACTCGGTGGGAATGGGTGCGCATTTTTTCGAAGGCCCGGAGTTTGCCGCAAGCGGTCGGGCGCTCAGGAGCGCGGCAGGATCTCCATGCAGATCGCGCCCGAAGTCCCGACGTCGAGGGCCGTGCCCGCCGGCAGCTGTTTCCAGGCAAGGCATTGCGGTGGCAGGTCCACGGAGGTGCCGTTCCCAGGCTCGCGCACCACGGCCGGGGCCTCGAGCGCATAGATCGCGACGACCACCTCCGCGGCGGTCACCCAGCTGCGCGCACCCGCGAGGCGCGTCATCGTCCCCGTCGCGCGGCCGCGCTGGAGCATCAGGTTCAGGTCCTGCGTCGGCCCCGCGAGCAGCCGGCAATCGACCGTCGCCGCGCCGTCGAATTCGAGCGGGGCGCTCGCCGCCGTGACTTCATGGGGATGGCCGTCCGCAGTCAGCCGCACGCCTTGGCCGCGCAGGACCGCGAAGAAGCGCTGCACGCCGGGAAAGTGCGAAAACGGCCCGTCGGCCGCGACCTCCGCGACCGAGATGCGCCAGGCCCAGTCCCGGCCCTCGGGCCAGGCAGCGAGTTCGCGGGTGAGGCCGCCGCCGTTGCGCCAAGGGGTGGCCGGGGCGTCCGAAAGCCGAATCAATGTCCATGTCATGGCTGGACTGTGCCATCGACGCCGCGACGGACCGGGCACCGGCGGTGCTCGACCCCTTCCCAGCTCGCGCGGCCGACCGGCCGGGCTCAGTGCAGGGGCGCGGGGTCCGCGATGCCGACCTTGCGTCGCAGCGCGCGTTCGTACTCCCAATCGTCCGCGCAGTCGCGGTCGCAGAACAGCCGATCCGCGAGGCCTTCGGTGTTGCCGCAGTAGTGGCAGCAGCCGGTGGGCTGTTGCAGGATCCTGCTGCGCTGGGTCTGGGCGGCGAGCGCCTGCGCGAGGTGGCGCTGCTCGGAGTCGAACGCGAGATCTGCTTCGTCGGCCATGGGGCGGTCTCCTGTGTAGCGAAGAGATTGCATTCTTCGGGCAGAGGGCGCGGCGCCGGCTTCCAGCTCGGCAGTTGTTGCTGTAGGACGGCGCGCGATTGCAGCTTCGGACATCGCTGCGGTCCGTCGGCGAGTGGCGCGGTGGCTGGCGCGGCGGACGAGCTCGGCATCGATCGGTTGCAGGCACCAGCGCCGGGATGCCCGATCGATGGATGACGGCCGCACCGGCGATCGCATGTCCGGAACCGGCGAGCCGCCACGCCGGGCCCCGGCATGATGCGGCGCATGACGAACCGGTTCTCCCGTGCCTTCCAGCGCCTCGCGGCCGCCAACCTGGGCGCCCAGTCCGCCGAGCAACTGAGCCTGGCGGCGGTGCCGCTGGTGGCCGTGCTGGCGCTCGGTTCCGGCGCCGGCGAGATCGGCCTGCTGGGCGCCATGCAGACGCTGCCCTTCCTGCTGCTGTCCATTCCGATGGGCCTGCTCACCGACCGGATGCCGCGCCGCCGGGTGATGCTGGCTTCCGAGGCGTTGCGCACGCTCGCCTTGCTGCTGCTGCTCCTGATGGTGGCCTCGGGCCGGACCAGCTTCGTCGCGCTGGCCGTGCTCGGATTCGTCGGTGCGCTGGGAACGGTCGGCTTCACGGTCGCGGCCCCGGCGCTCGTGCCGGCGCTGGTGCCGCGCGACCTGCATGCGCGTGCCAACGGCCGGCTGGAGCTGGCGCGCAGCGCGGCCTACGCCGGCGGGCCGGCGCTTGCCGGTGCGCTGGTGGCTTGGGCCGGCGCGGCGTCGGCGTTCGTGCTGGCGACGATGCTCTCGCTCGGCGCCGTGGCCCTGCTCTGGCGCGTCTCGGAGCCGCCACGCGCGGCCGCGCCTGCGCGCCATGTGCTGGTGGAGATCCGCGAGGGCGCGCGCTTCGCCTGGCACGACGCCCTGCTGCGGCCCATCCTGCTGACCGGGATGGCCTGGAACATCGCGTGGTTCGTGCTGCAGGCGGCGTACGTGCCGTATGCCGTGCGCATCCTGGGCCTGTCGGCGCAGGCGGTGGGCGTCACGCTGGGCTGCTATGGCGCAGGCATGGTGGTGGGGGCCCTGTTCGCGCCGCGCGTGATCGGCGCCATGCCGTTCGGCCGCACGATCCAGCTGGGCCCCGCCGTCTCGGTCCTCGCCATCGGCGCCATGGTGGCGACCCTGGTCGTGCCGAGCGGCGTGCTGGCGGGCCTGTCCTTCTTCCTGTTCGGCGTCGGCCCCATCATCTGGACCATCACCACCACGACGCTGCGCCAGGCGATCACGCCCGGCGCGATGCTGGGGCGCGTGGGCTCGGTGTTCCTCACCGTGAATGCCGGCGCCCGGCCCGTGGGTGCCGGCGTCGGCGCCATCGTCGGCGGCCTGTGGGGAGAGCCGGCCTGCCTGTGGCTGGCGCTGGCCGGCTTTGTGCTGCAGGCGGTGATCATCCTGGCGTCGAGCATGAACGGGCTGCAGCGGTTGCCGCAGTTGCGGGCCGGGTGAGCACCGAGCAGGCGCTCCAGGGAGTCGGCTTCCGGTCCACGTAAAAGCGGTAACGGATGAGCCTCGCCCTTGAGGCGGCGCCCCGAATGGGCGCAGCATGCGGGGCATGACCGACGACCGACTGGAACCCAGCTTTTCCTCCTCCGGCCCTGTTCGCGTCCACGCGCCTCGCCGCCGGGGGTCGTCCGCGCCGATCGCCGTGGCCCTGTTGGCCGTGGCTGTCGCCGCGGGTGGCTGGTACGCGTGGTCCCGGTTCGGGTCGCCTGCCGAGAGGCTGGCCAGCGAGCCTGCGCCCGCGGCCCAGGTGCCGCCACCGCCGGCGCAGGAAGCCGCGTCCGACTCGCCATCGCCGACGCTGGTGCCCGCCGCGGCGCAGGACGTGGTCCAGGCGCAAGACATCCCCGCCACCCTCATGCGACTGCTGGGCCGAGAGGGGGTGCTGAAGTTCCTGGACACCACCGACTTCCCGCGCCGGTTCGCCGCGACCCTGGACAGCCTGGGGCGCGAGCATGCGCCGCTGTCGGTGTGGCCGGTGCAACCCACCCCCGGGCGTTTCCTCACCACGGGCGAGGACGACTCGACGCAGGTGGCCGCCCGGAACGATCTGCGCTATGCGCCGTTCGTGGCCTTCGTCGACTCGGTCGATGCGGCCCAGGCCGTGGACGTGTACCGGCGCATGTACCCGGCGCTGGAGCGGGCCTACGGCGACCTCGGCTTTCCCGGCCAGCGGCTGAACGCGCGGGTGTTCGAGATCATCGACCTGCTCCTGGCGACGCCGGAACCCACGCAGCCGCCGAAACTCAGGCTGACCGAGGTCAGGGGACCGATCGCCGCCCCGCGTCCCTGGACCCGCTACGAGTACCAGGATGCCCGCTTCCAGCGCCTTGCCGCTGGCCAGAAGATGCTGCTGCGCATGGGCGCCGACAACCGCAAGGTGCTGAAGGCGAAGCTGCAGCAACTGCGCCAGGAACTGCTGCGGGTGTCCACGGAGCCCGGGTCGCGCAACCCCTAGGCGCACCGCAAGAGGCGCCCATCGGCACCCGTGGGTTCGGCCGCGAGCCGTTGGACAGGAAGTCGACGCGTTTCGGGAGTGTGTGGACCGGGGAGGCCAGGTGCGCGCTCGGAAGCGTGCCGACGCGGCAGCGGTGTTCAGCGCCAGGGCTTTTGCCGGAAGACGACCAGGACCCCGTCTTCGACGACGGTCACCGTCTCCGGCTCGAAGCCCATGGTGTCGGGCAGCGCGAGTTCGCGCGACGTGAACCTGTGCAGGACCAGTTCGGCCATGGTCTCGCGGACCATCCCCCGCAGGATGCCTTGCAACGCCTGCAGCGACTCGGCCGCCATGCCCGGCAGGCGGATGTCGAGGATCTCCGGCTCATGGGCGCGGATGGTCTGGTCATGGCCTTCGTAGCGCAAGGCGAAGACCAGGTCCAGCATGCCCTGCAGAACGCCTTCGGCCCCGGAGCCGCTCACATCCGCGCGCAGCGACGCACCGAGCTTGTTGCGCGCGGGCAGCATCAGCAGCTCGGTCGCGCTGACCTGCAGCTCCAGCAGGCCGGGGACGGCCAGGCGCACCGGGAAGCGAGCGGAAAGCGCCTCGTGCAGTTGGGCGGCGGAGAGCTTGTAGCGAGGCCGTTCCTCGCCCTGCGCGCGCAGGCTCGCGGCGGGCCAGCAGGCCAGCGCGGTGATCAATAGCCGGCGGTCCATGCACCGTATTCTGGCGTGCATCGGTTTCTGCCGTGACTGCGCGAGCAGGCGATGAAGGCCGTCTGATTCTTCGACACGATCGCGCCTGTGCTGCTGCGCCGCGCGCACCGCCCCTTGCGCGTCAGTCGCGTTCGACGTTAGATTGCAGAGGGAGGAGAACACATCATGCGCAAGCACGACCAGATCGTGGCGACCGGAGTCATCCTGGCCATTGCCGTCCAGACGCTGATCTCGGTCGCCGAGACCTGGTCGTTCGGGCCCTCGCTGCGTGACCTCGCCGATCCGGAGCCGCCATTGGCGGGCATGGCCCGTCGCTGATCCGGCAAGGGATGCAAAGGAGCTCGGACGTGGACAGCAAGAATCCCCTGGCTGGCGTGCTCGCGCTCGCGTTCTCGTTGGCAGGCGGCGGGTTCATCGCCCGCGAGCTGGCGCGCGCGCTCTGGGCGGGCTGGTCCCCCGGCAAGCTGGGCGCCATCCATGGCGACGGATCCGTTCAATACCTCGCCTTCATTGTCACATGCTGCATCGGGCTCGGGCTGATGGTCCTGCTGGCCTGGCTGGGCCTGCGATGGACCGGGCTGCTCGATGGCGGGCGCAGGTGACAGCGGGCCATTGCCAAGGCCGCATCCGACCATCTTCAAGAGGAGATTCGCTTGACCCAGCCAACACCGCTCTTCGACCAGATCGACACGTTCATTCTTCGGGTCGCTGACTACCAGGCGGCCGCTGCTTGGTACGCCGCCACCCTCGGCCTGAAGGCCTCGTACACGGACACTGCGGAGCGCCTGGCAGTCCTGCCCTTGGCACACGGCTCGAGCCTGACGCTGTGGGAGCGCAAGACCGGAGAGCCGGTGCCGGATCGGACGGCGCCCGGCGCCTTCCCGATCTTCGCGACGCCGGATGCAGCGGCGGCATTGTTGGAATTGCAGCGCCGTGGCGTCAGCGCCGGGAGTCTGGTGGAGGGCGCAGGGGTGCGGTACTTCAGTTTTCAGGATCTCGATGGCAATCGGCTCGAGGCCTGCCAGGTGCTGGCGGGCTGAGGGTCGCCGGTTGCGGTCGGCAGTCCATCGATGGCATCCTCTTCGAAGGCGCCCGTCGGATGATTCTTCTAGGAGGCGGGCGGCGCATCGACTCGGGAGGCAACATGACGGCAAGACCTGCTGCGGACGGCGCAGATGCTTCGACCCACATGACCGACAAGATCCAGGCGCTGGGCGACTGGCGGGGCGCGACGCTCGCGTGGGTCCGCCAGCGCATCCACGAGGCGGACCCCCAGATCCAGGAGGAATGGAAGTGGGGCGGCACGCCCGTCTGGTCCCATGACGGCATCGTCTGCACGGGCGAGTCGTACAAGCAGGTGGTCAAGCTCACTTTCGCCCGCGGTGCGTCCCTGCCGGATCCGCGCCAGCTGTTCAACGCCAGCCTGGACGGCAACACGCGCCGCGCCATCGACATCCGTGAAGGCGAACGGCCCGACGAGGCCGCGTTCAAGGAACTGATCCGCGCCGCGGTGGCCGCCAATACCGCGGCGCGCAGCCAGCGCGCCGCCGCGAAGAAGTAGCGCGAGCCACCAGCCACTAGCCACCCGCAACCACGCGGCACGCCGGATCGCGCCTGGCCGCCGAGCCGCCTCGCTAGACTGCGGGCATGGCCCTCGAATTCACCGTCCATGACCACGAGCCCCGGTTCCTGCTCGTGGAAGCATCGGGGCCGGCGTCGATCCACGACATGCGGGCCGGCGTCGACCACGTCCTGGCGCTTTGCAGCAGCCGGCAACGCAAGCGGGTGCTGCTGGACCTGCGCGGGCTGGACCACGGCCTCATGTTCACCGACCACCTGGAGCTCGGGTTCTACATGGCCGAAAAGCTGGCCGGCCTGGAGCGGCTGGCCTCCGTCGTGCGCGCATCCACGCGCGTCGGCGCCACCGAGAAGACGGCGCAGAAGCTCGGGCTGATGCTGCGCACCTTCGAGTCGTTCGAGGCCGCCCTGGACTGGATCCGCGCTTCGGACTGAGGGGCGCCGCGCCTGCGGGCCGGCGGCGGCGACGCAGGCCACCCGATAAACTGCGCGCATGGCACTGAAGATCGTCGTCTACTCCAAGTCCGCCTGCCCGCAATGCGACACGGCCAAGATGCTTCTCAAGTCCCGCTCGCTCGATTTCGAGGAGATCCGGATCGACGACGAGGCGCAGCGGCTGGCGTTCTATGAAAAGTGCGGTCCGTCGGTGCGCCAGATGCCGCAGGTCTTCATCAACGACCAGCGCGTCGGCGGCGTCGCCGGCCTGCAGGCGGCGCTGGCCCAGCTCAACGCCTAGGCGAGCGGACCCGCCAGGGCCCGTCACGTCCAGCGGCCGCTCCAGCAACTTCCCCCCATGCCGTTCCCCCTGGTCACCAGCATCGCATCGCCGCGGTTGATCCTTCGCCCCGTCGACGAGGGGGACCTGGCGGACCTGCTCGAAGTGAATGGCGACCCCGAGGTCACGCGGTTTCTTCCGTACGCGACCTGGGGTTCGATCGACGACGCCGCGCGCTGGCTGGACCGCATGCGGGCGATCACGGCGTCGGGCACGGCGCAGCAGCTCGTGCTCGAGCGGCGCAGCGATGGCCGCGCGATCGGCACGCTGCTGCTGTTCAAGCACGACGAGGGCAGCGGCCGGCTCGAGCTGGGCTACGCGCTCGGGCGCGACCACTGGGGCGGCGGGTGGATGCGCGAAGCGGTCGATGCCGCCTGCGCGCACCTGTTCGCCAACGGCATCCGCCGCATCGAGGCCGAGGTCAATCCGGCCAACGCCGCGTCCTGCCGGCTCCTCGAGCGGGCCGGGTTCGTGCACGAAGGGACGATGCGCCTGCGCTGGGTGGCCAAGGGCGTGGCCTACGACACCAACGTCTATGGCCTGCTGGCCGACGAGTGGCGCAGCGGGCCCGCAAGAGCGGTGTGAACGACCTGCTGAGGTTCGACAGCTAGGCCACGGTGCCGAACGCCGCGCCGATCGCCGCGGTGATGCCCATGGCCAGCGCGCCCCAGAACGTGACGCGCCAGGTGGCGACCCACAGCGGCGCGCCGCCGGCGCGGGCCGAGACGGCGCCGAGCACGGCCAGGAAGAACAGCGAGGTGCCACCCACCCACGCGAGCAGGCCGGCCACCGGGGCGATCGCGGCCACCGCCAGCGGCAGCGCGGCGCCGACCGCGAAGCTGGCCGCCGACGCCAGCGCCGCCTGCACCGGCTTGGCCGCGAGCTCCTGCGAGATCCCCAGCTCGTCGCGCGCGTGGGCGCCGAGCGCGTCGTGGGCCATCAACGCCTCGGCCACCTGGCGCGCCAGGCCGGGCTCCAGGCCGCGGTGGACGTAGATGCCCTGCAGCTCGCGCAGCTCGGCACCGGGATCGTGTTCGAGTTCCTTGCGCTCGCGCGACAGGTCGGCCTGTTCGGTGTCGGCCTGCGAATGCACCGAGACGTACTCGCCAGCCGCCATCGACATCGCGCCGGCCACCAGCCCGGCGACCGCCGCCACCAGGATGCTGTCGCGGCCCGAGTTCGCCGCCGCCACGCCCACCACCAGGCTGGCCGTGGACACGATGCCGTCGTTGGCGCCGAGCACCGCGGCGCGCAGCCAGCCGATGTGGGCGGTGCGGTGGCGTTCGACGTGGCGGTGGATGGCTCGCATCGGCGCAGTCTACCGAGCCTTCGGCAAGCCTTGGGCGACTCGATCCGCCCGGAACGCGGAGCCGGACAGATGGCCCGCCCGGGCGTCAGCGCTTCCTCGTGGCCTTGTCGTGCCGGCGCCAGTACTGGAACGGGTCCTCGTGCACCTCGAGGTCCAGTTCGTCCAGGCGGGCCCGCAGCCGCTTCTGCACGTCGCTCACGGCGAGGTTGTAGATGGCAGGGCCGATTTCCTCCACGAAGAAGCCCAGCAGGCCGCCGGCCGCCACATTGCCGATCGGCTCGTCCATGTTCTCGCGGAACCAGCGCTCGATCGACGCGATGGCTTCCTTGCGGGTGTCCTTGTCCAGTTCGATCATGCGGCCTCCGGGCCCTGACTATAGGGGGCGGTGCTGCCTGCGCCGCCCGACGGCCGAGCCAGCTGGCCAAGTCAGCGCAAGCGTCCGCTGACGGCCGTGTCGGTGCGCGTCCGACCACGCGCACGAATGGGAAAAAAGATCATGCGGGGCATCGAACGAACCGAGGACACAGCCATGAAAGCGACCCTGCGACCGATCGCGATTGCACTGGTGGTCGGCGCCTTCAGCGCAACCGCCGCCCTGACCTGGCCCACGGATGCCTACGCCCACGGTGGCGGGGGTGGCGGAGGCGGCGGTGGTGGCGGCGGTGGCGGTGGCGGTGGCGGAGGCGGAGGCGGAGGCGGAGGCGGCGGAGGCGGAGGCGGAGGCGGCGGAGGCGGAGGCGGAGGCGGAGGTGGCGGCGGAGGTGGCGGAGGAGGCGGCGGCGGTGGAGGAGGCGGCGGCGGCGGCGGAGGTGCCGGAGGTGGTGGTGCTGGCGGCGGCGGTGCCGGTGGCGGAGGCGCAGGCGGCGGTGGTGCTGGCGCAGGTGGCGGCGGTGCGGGCGCCGGGGGCGGCGGCGCAGGAGCTGGCGCGGGATCCGGTGCAGGAGCTGGTGGCGTCGGCGGTGGTGTCGGCGGTGGCGGTGTGGGCGTTGGCGCCAGTGGCGCCGGTGCCGGCACGTCCGCCAGCGCCGGAACAGGCGCCGCGGGAACTGGAACCGGCGCCGGCGCGGCGAGCGCGGGCGTCGGCACGGGCACGGCCGCAGCGGCCGGCCCGGGAAGCGGCGCCGTCTCCGCCTCGACGGCGGTCGGCACGCCGGGGGGCGCGGTCGCGGTCGGCACGGTGGCCGCTCCCGCCGAGGCGGTGAATGCCGGCCCGGGCGGCGTGGGCAGCAGCCCCGGTGCCGCGCCGGGGGGCACGGCGACGGCGGCGCGCCGCGTCCAGCCCGCCGTCGTGGCCTACAGCCCGGCCGTCCCGGCCACGGTGGCATCCACGGCGGTGATGGGCGCCTCGCCCTCGCCGGTGGCGCAGACGCAGATCATCGGGGCGCCGCTGCCGCCCCTCGGGCCGGAGCGCTACTACCCGAACGGCATCCAGCCGTTGCGGCCGGAGTTCCTCTACCCCGAGCCGCGCAAGTGATGCCGCTGCAGCCGGCCGCCGCGCGCGCGGCCCGCTGCATCGCAGCGCTGGCTGCGCCAGGTCGTTGAAGGCGACAATCGCCCCGATGACCTGGCACCTCGTCTCCCTCGACGCCGCGGAGCGGCAGCCCTGGCACAACGGCGGCGGCCTCACGCACGAGCTGCTCGTCTGGCCGGGCGGCCAGCTGTGGAAGCTGCGCCTGTCGGTGGCCGAGATCACCGAGCCGGGCCCCTTTCCGCCCTTCGACGGCGTCGAGCGCTGGTTCGCCGTGCTCGAAGGCAGCGGCGTCATGCTGCGCGTGGGCGGTGGGGCGCAGCACCTGGGCGCCGACAGTCCGGCGTTCCGCTTCAACGGCGGCGCGTCGGTCGACTGCTCGCTGCTCGGCGGGTCCGCGCTCGCCTTCAACGTGATGGCCGATCCCGGCAAGGCCAGGCTGGTGCGGGTGGGCACCGAATACACCTTCAAGGCCGAGGGCGAGGCGGTGATCGCCGTCTATGCGCACGAGCATCCGGCGCGGGTCGTGCTGCTGGAGGAAGAGCTGCACATCCCGCCGCGGCACCTGGCCTGGGGGCACCGGGTGTGGCACGCGCACGGGATCGTGAAAGGCCAGGACGCACTGTGGATCGAGGCCCAGGCATGACCGGCGCCGACACCTGGCGCCTGCACCGCGGCAGCGCGCCGCTGCTGGTGAGCATCCCGCACCTGGGCACCGAGATTCCCGAGCCGTTGCGGGCCGCCTACGTGCCGCGCGCGCTCGACGTGGAGGACACCGACTGGCACCTCGACCGGCTGTACGGCTTCGTGCACGCGCTGGGCGCCAGCGTGCTGCGGCCGGTGGTCTCGCGCTACGTGATCGACCTGAACCGGCCGCCGGACGACACGCCCATGTATCCCGGCGCCTCGAACACCGAGCTGTGCCCCACGCGCTTCTTCACCGGGGCCGCGCTGTACCGCGAGAGCGCGGCGCCGTCGCCGCAGCAGCGCCTGCAGCGGCGCGCGGCCTACTGGGAGCCGTACCACGCCGCCTTGCGCGGCGAACTCGACCGGCTGCGGGCCGAGCACGGCCACGTGCTGCTGTGGGACGCGCACAGCATCCGCGGCGAGATCCCGTGGCTGTTCGAAGGCCTCCTGCCCGACCTGAGCATCGGCACCGCCGACGGCGCCAGCGCGCACGCGTCGATCACCGAGGCGGTCGCGCAGGCCGCCGGTCGCGCGCCGGCCGCGACGCACGTGGTCAACGGCCGCTTCAAGGGCGGCTACATCACGCGCCACTACGGCCGGCCGGCCGAGCACGTGCACGCGGTGCAGCTGGAGATGGTGCAGAAGCTGTACATGCGCGAGGCGCCGCCGTTCGACTACATGGAAGCGCGCGCGCAGCAGATCCAGCCGGTGCTGCAGGACATGGTGCAGGCGGCGCTGGACGCCGCCGCCCGGCTCTCAGCCGCGGGCGCGTAGCGCGCGGGCGAACGCCCAGCCCGCCAGCGGCAGGGCGATGCTGGGGCCGACCAGCATCGCGGTGGCGCCGAAGTGGTCGAAGGCGTAGCCGGCCAGCATCACCCCCAGCGCCTGCCCCAGGAACAGGCTGGTGGCGAACAGCGACACCGCCGTGCCGCGCGCGCTGGGCACCATCTGCGTCGCATTGGTCTGCAGGGTGTTGTGGTACAGGTAGGTGCCGAACCCCACCGCCAGCGCGACCGGCGCTGCCGTCCACGCCAGCGGCGAGGCGAGCCACAGCAGTTCGCCCACGCCCATGATCCAGCCGCCGGCCAGCACCATGCGCCGCTCGCCCAGGCTGTTCACGATGCGGCGCGCCGCCAGCGCATACGCCAGGCCGCCGGCCGCATACAGCGCGATCATTCCCGAGGCCGCGGCCACCGAGAGCCCGAACCGCTGGTGCAGCAGCGCGGGCATGTAGGCCAGCGGGCCGAGCAGGAAGATGCCCTCGACCAGCGCGGCGGCCAGCACCTTGCGGCTCCAGGACGAGGACAGCACCAGCTGCCACTGGCGCACGATGTGGCGCTGCTCCTCGTGGCGCGGCGGCGGCACGAGCGCCCGCGGGCGCAGCAGCAGCAGCGCCGTCAGCAGCGCGTAGGCCGCGGCCATGATGGCGAACGCGCCGCGCCAGCCGAGCGCGCTCTCGGCGAACAGCCCGCCCGCCAGCTGCCCGGCCATCATCCCCGACAGGGTGCCCGTCAGCAGGCGCGCCAGCGTGGGCTGGCGCTCCTCGTAGGGCACCGCGTCGCCGATCCACGCCATGGCCAGCGGGATGATGCCGGCCGCGGCCATGCCCCAGCCCACCCGCGCGGCGAGCACGGCGTCGAAGCCCTGCGCGAGCGAGGCCGCCAGCGCCAGCGCCGCGCAGCCGAACAGCGCCACGCACACCAGCCGCATCTTGCCGAACCGGTCGCCCAGCGGGCCGAACACCAGCTGCATCAGGCTGTAGGCGATCGAGTAGACGATCACCACGCGGCCGGCCACGCCGGCGGTGACGCCGAAGTCCTGCGCCAGGCGGGGGATCAGCCCGTCGCACAGCCGCAGGGCCGCGCCACTGAGGAAGGACGCGGCGGCCAGGACCAGGACGGCGGCGTGCACGGTGCGCGTGGCCGGGGCCGGTGCGGGGGAGGTCGTCATGCGGGGAACTTCAGGAAGGTGGCGCCGGTCGACGGCCGGCTCGCGGCCCGGGCGCGCCGCATCATGACATGGCATGCCACGGCATGGCATCGCACGCCATGGACGCGGCGCTGGGACTGCCCTGCGCACGCCATCGGGGCGGCTCGCGCCCTGTGCTCTTCCGCGGGCGAACCGGCCCGCGGGTTCACCCGATTGCGACCGCGCGGCGCGTCTCCGAGAGTGGCTCGCAGCACCCCAGGAGATCAGTCGCATGCGGTCCACCATGATGCCCATCCCCCTCTCGCTCAACCACCTGCTGGAGCGGGCCGGGCAACTGTTCGCCGGCAACGAGATCGTCTCGCGCCTGCCGGACAAGTCGCTGCGCCGGCACACCTATGGCGAGTTCCACCGCCGCACGCGCTCGCTCGCCAGCGCGCTGCAGGCGCTGGGGCTGCAGAAGGGCGACCGCGTGGCCACCCTGTGCTGGAACCACCACGCCCACCTGGAGTGCTACTTCGGCATCCCCGCGGCCGGCGGCGTGATGCACACGCTCAACCTGCGGCTCGCGCCCGAGGAGATCGGCTGGATCGCCGGCCACGCGCAGGACCGCTTCCTGGTCGTCGACGACGTGCTGCTGCCCCTGTACGAGAAGTTCGCGCACCTGCACCGGTTCGAGCGCGTGATCGTGTTCCCCTTCGGCGGCCAGCCGGTGGCGGCGCCGTTCGACGACTACGAGGCGCTGCTGGCCGGCGCCGACCCCGACGGCTTTGCCTACGCGCCGCACGACGAGAACGACCCGGTGGCCATGTGCTACACGTCCGGCACCACCGGCCGGCCCAAGGGCGTCGTCTATTCGCACCGCTCCACCGTGCTGCACACGCTGGTGGCCAGCCTGGCCGACTTCTGGGGCCTGCGCGGCACCGACGTGGTGCTGCCCGTCACGCCCATGTTCCATGCCAACAGCTGGGGCATGCCGTACGGCGCCGTGATGCTGGGGGTCAAGCTCGTGTTTCCGGGGCCGCACCTGCATCCCGACGACCTGCTGGACCTGATGCGCGAGGAGCCGCCCACGCTGGCGCTGGGCGTGCCGACGATCTGGATGTCGCTGATCCAGGCCTACGAGGCGGCGCAGGCCGAAGGCTCGCCCAACCACGGGCGCTGGCGGCTGCCGCGCGGCATGCGCTCGCTGGTGGGCGGCGCGCCGGTGCCCGAGGCGCTGATCCGCGCCTTCGACCGGCACGGCGTGTGGATCCTGCAGGGATGGGGCATGACCGAGACGTCGCCGGTGTGCACGATCTCGTATCCGCGCGCCGAGCTGCGCGACGCCGATGCCGACGAGCGCTATCGCCGCGCGGCGCTGGCGGGCGTGCCGGTGCCGCTGGTGGACCTGCGCGTGCGCGGTGACGACGGCACCGACGAACCCTGGGACGGCAAGAGCGTGGGCGAGATCCAGGTTCGCGGCCCCTTCATCACCGGCAGCTACCACGAGGTGCCGGTGGAGCGCGAGAAGTTCACCGCCGACGGCTGGCTGCGCACGGGCGACGTCGCCAGCGTCGATGCGCTCGGCTTCGTGCGCATCACCGACCGCACCAAGGACCTGATCAAGTCCGGCGGCGAGTGGATCAGTTCCGTGGACCTGGAGAACGCGCTCATGGCGCACCCGGCCGTCGCCGAGGCCGCGGTCATCGCGATCCCCGACGAGAAGTGGAGCGAGCGGCCGCTGGCCTGCGTGGTGCGCAAGCCCGGCCAGCAGGTGGGCGCCGAGGACCTCGGCGCGCACCTCTTGCAGCGCGGCTTCGCCAAATGGCAGCTGCCCGAGCGCTACGAATGGATCGACGCCGTGCCGCGCACGTCGACCGGCAAGTTCTGGAAGCTGAAGCTGCGCGAGCGGTTCCCGCGCTAGCGGCGCTCAGCGCGTCGCGCGCCCGGTCGCCTGCTGGCGGCCGTCCAGGCCGGCCTGCAGTTGCGCGCGCCGCTCCGCGTACCAGCGGCGCAGGCAGTCGCGGTCGCCGCCGCATTCGGCCTCGCGCCGCAGCCAGGCCCGGTCGCTCTGGCGCTTGAAGGCGGCGGGGTCCGGCGATGCCGCGCGGGCCTGCGCATACAGGCGGCCCAGGTCGCGATCGAGCTGCGCGAGTTCGGCGTCGCTGCAGATGGCCTTCTCGGTCTTCAGCCGCGCGCGGCTGCAGTCGAAACTGGGCTGGGGCCTGCTGCCGTTGCGCGCCGCCGAGGCGGCGGTCGCGGACGCCGCTTTCGGTGCGACGCTGCCCGCCTGCGGATCGAGCCGGGCGACCGTGGCCGGCGCCGCTGCGGCGGCCGGGCGGCGCGTCGCGTCCGTCGGCGGCGCCTGCGTCAGCGGTTGCGATGGCGCGGTCCCGGCCGGCGGCAACGGCGCCGGCTGCAGCCGGGCAGGACTCTCCGGCACCGGTGCGTCGGGCGCCCCGGCCGGCTGCGGCGCGGCCGGGCCGCCCATCTGCCGCGTCGCGGACGAAGCGCCTTCGGCGAAGTCGCCCGGCCCCTGGTCGGGCCAATGCAGTCCGGACAGCACGATGCCGAAGAACAGCGCGTTCAACGCGATCGCGGGCAGCAGCCCGCGCAGCAGCTCGGAGCTGCGCTTGGGCGGATCGAAACTGAGGTTGGCGAGATAGGGGTCCATGGCGGCACCGAGGGATCGGGACAAGATAGCGGCCCGGCTGGCATGGCAGCGCTCGCGCTGACACTTTGCAGCGGTCGTCACGCGTGGATGCGTGAACGCGCCGACAGCCGCACGCGGCCCCTCCCGACGGCGCGCCCGCGGGCCGGCCGCTAGGCTGAGCTACTCGTATGGGCTCGCGCTTCGTTCTTCCGGTTGGCTCGGCCGTGGCGGCGGCGGCATGGCTGCTGGGCCTGGCCGTGCCCGGGTGCGCGCAGGCACAGGACCGGCCGGCTGCCTCGGCGCTGCCGCCGGTGAGCGTGACGGGCACGGCGCTGCGCGACCCGGTGGAGAAGTCGTACCGCAAGATGGTGAGCGGCATGGACCTGTTCGAGCGCGACCGGCCGGCCATGGCGCCGAACGCGACGCTGCGGTTCAAGCTGCTGCAGCGCAAGCCGGGCGTGAGCCTGGACCGCCTCGAGATGGACGTGCTCAGCCGCAACGTCGAGATCCCGCTGAAGATCGCACCCGACCGGACCTTCGTGCTGCCGCGCGACGCGCGGGCGCTGGCCGAGGACGCGGTGGTCACGCCCAACCGCAAGGCGCTGACCATGACCTGGCGCGCCGACGTGCGCACCCCGGGGCTGCCGCCCGACACGCGGCGCCTGGGCGACCTGCGGCTGGAGTGCCGGGTCGGCATGGAGGCGGCGCTGGTGTCCAACAGCCCTTCGTGGATCGTGTGGCTGTACGACAAGCTCGACACCACCCCGGCCTACTGCGACCGGCGCAACAACGAGTACCTGTTCTTCGCCGACCGGCCGCTGTTCGGCGTCACGCTGGTGGCCGGCGCGCGCCGCGAGCAGCTGCCGGTCGGGCGCCTGTGGGCCGGCGCGTTCGACGATCCGGGGCTGCGCCAGGACCTGCCGTACTGCGACTGCGAGATGCTGGTCGATCGCACCTACTTCCTGCCGCTGGCCGATCCGGGCTGGCCGCACGACACGCTGGTCGTGTTCGACTTCATGGACGAGCCCGATGCGCCGCGCTGAGCTGTTGCTGGCCGCCTCGCTGCTGGCCGGCTGCGCGGGCCTGGCGCCTTCACTGCCCGACAAGCCGATGTTCCGCGACCCGCGCATGCCGCCACAGGCGGCCGCGGGCACGGTCGCCGTCGGCCGCAGCACCAAGGCCGAGGTCGCGGCCGCGCTGGGCGAGCCGGAGGCGCTGCGGTTCGACAACGGCTACGAGGTGTGGGTGTACCGCGCCCGTCCGGTGCGCCCCACGCAGCCCGAACTGGTCGTGCTGTTCGGTCCCGACGGCGTGACCCGCAAGCTGCGCCTGCGTCCCGGCGACAGCGCCGCTTCGCGTTGAGGGCTGGACCGGATCAACTTCCATCGCCGCAGTCGGCGCATCATCCACCCCCATGGCCCCGAACCCCGACGAAGTCTCTCCCACCCGCTACAGCGCGCCCGCGCAGGCGTTCCACTGGATCGTCGCGCTGCTGGTGCTGGCGGCCTTCCTCCTCGGCCCCGAGGGGGCGGAGCGGCGCATCTATGCGCCCGAGAACGACTTCTCACGCTCGCTGCACGAGACCCTGGGCTTCGCCGTGCTGGTGCTGTCGGCGGCGCGCCTGCTGTGGCGCCTGGGCGACCGCCACCCCGACCCGGTGCCGGTGGCCCGCTGGATGGGCCTGGTCGCGACCACCGTGCAGGTGCTGCTGTACGTGCTGCTGTTCCTGGTGCCGCTCACGGCCATCGTCGGCGCCTGGCTCGAGGGGCACCCGATCACCTTGCTGGGCGGGGTGGCGATCGCGCCCTGGGTCGAACCCGACCATGCCTGGGGCCACCAGATCACCGAGCTGCACGGGTTGCTGGGCGACACCATCCTCTGGCTCGCCGGGCTGCATGCCGTCGCCGCGCTGGCGCATCACTTCGTGCTCAAGGACGGCGTCCTGGTGTCCATGCTGCCCCGCTGGCTCGGCCGTTCGTCGCGCCGCTGAGACCGTGCGCCCCTGAGTGAGCACTGGCCAGCGCACGGCACGGCGCCGCGCCGCGTGAAGTAGTTCGCGAAAACCCCCGCAGCGGAAACGCCCGGTCACAACCTTCATCGGGCGGATGTCGCCAGCAAGGGAGCTCGACCGTTATAAACAGCACGACAACAACTGACCAACAGCCACATGTCCACTGTCCTCACGTCCGAAGCCCCGTCCTCCAATCCGTCGTCGCTCAGCGCCATCCCGAAGGCGATCTGGGTCGCGCTCGGCGCGCTGGCCATCGCCACCGCCGGCCTGGCCGGTGCGCTGGTGATGCGCTCGGTGGACCAGCCCGCAGCCACGCCGCCGGTCGCGCAGCAGTCCGCGCTGCCCAAGATCGCGCCGGCCGACGGCACCCCGGTGGCGCAGCTGCAGGCCACGCCGCAGACCAATGCCCAGCCGGCGCCCGCCCCCGCGCAGGCGCAGGTGCACAAGCCCGCGCCGGCGAAGAAGCCGGTGCCCCACCAGGCGCCCGCGCCGCAACAGGTCGCGCAGGGCTCGGCCAGCCAGGGCTGGTCCACGCCGGCTCTGATGCCCACGCAACGCGCGGCCATCTGCGCCTCGTGCGGCACGGTCCAGTCCGTGCAGGCGGTGCAGCAGAAGGGCGAAGGCTCGGGCCTGGGCGTCGCCGGCGGCGCGGTGGCCGGCGGCCTGCTCGGCCACCAGATGGGCGGCGGCAACGGCAAGACGGCGATGACGGTCATCGGCGCCCTGGGCGGCGCGCTGGCCGGCAACGAGGTCGAGAAGCGCGTGCGCGCCACCACCGTGTACGACGTGCAGGTGCGCATGGAGGACGGCAGCGTCCGCACCTTCCGCCAGAGCGAGCCGATCTCCGCCGGCACCCGCGTGCAGGTCGAGGGTAACACGCTGCGCGTGTCCAGCGGCACCAGCATCCAGAACGAGCCGCGCACGCTGCGCACCTCGACGGGCGCCTGACGCTCCGCGGGCGGCGCCGCCGCCCGATGGGGCTTCCTCACGGGCCGGCATCGCGCAAGCGGTGCCGGCCCTTCGCCTTCATTGGGCCTGCGACACCATGTAGTCGACCGCCGACTTCACGTCGGCATCGGGCAGGGCCGTGTTGCCGCCCTTGGGCGGCATCACGCCCTTCTTGCCCTGGAAGCCCTGGATGGCGTGCGTGTACAGGGTGTCCTTGCCTTGCGCGACGCGCGGGCCCCAATCGGCCTTGTCGCCGAGCTTGGGCGCGCCCGCGATCCCGGCGGCATGGCACGCGACGCAGGTCTGCGAGTAGATGGCCTGCCCGCCGCCGCTGGCCGCCGACGCGGTCTGCGTGCCGCCACCGCTGGAGGCGCTGCTGCTGGAGCCGCCCGGCCCGGCGCTGCTGCCGGTCGCGCCGGTCGGTGACGCGGTGCTCGAAGCGGCCCCCGCGGCCGGTGCCTCGGCGGAGGCGGCAGACACCGCAGCGGGCGCGGGAGCCGGTGCAGGAGGCGGCGCGGGAGCCGGTGCGGGGCTGGTGGCCGGCGCGGTGGCTGTCGATGACGGCGTGGCGGTGCCGCCGCTGTCGGTCTTGCTGCACCCCGCGAGTGCGAACAGGACCGCCACGGCCACGGGGAGCATGCGCTGTCTCATGGGAACGTCCTCGTTGGCGAAAGATGCGGCCATCGTGCGCCGGTGCGCGACAGCAGCTTGTAGTCCGCTCCTGATGATTCGCCCCGCGCAGGAGCCTGGTCCGACGCCATGGCCCGGGGCTGGCGCAACAGTGCAGCGCAGGGACCGGGCCGTCCCGTGCAGCGCGCGAGCGCTCAGGCCCCGGCGCGGAATTCCCCCGGCGCCACGCCGACCCACTGGCGGAAGGCCCGCGCGAAGCTCTTCTCGTTGCGAAAGCCCACGGCCGCGGCCACCTGCTTGACCGGCCTGGAGGTGCGCAGCAGCAGGTCGCGGGCGAGGTCCTGCCGCACTTCGTCCTTGAGCTGCTGCAGGCTTGCGCCTTCCTCCTTCAGCTGGCGGTGCAGCGTGCGCGGCGAGACGTGCAGCAGGTGCGCCAGCGCCTCCGCGCTGTGCGCGCGCGCCGGCTGCGCGGCCAGCGCCTGGCGCACCTGCGGCACCAGCAGCCGGTCGCGGCGGTACTGCAGCACCGTCAGCTGCAGGGCGCGCTGGCGCAGCAGCTGGGTCAGGGCCTTCTCGTCGCGGCGCAGCGGCAGCGCGAGGTACTGCGCGTCGAAGTCGATGCGGGCGCCGCCGGCGGCGGGGTCGAACGACAGCGGCCCGCCGGGGAACATGTGGGCGTACGCGTCGGCGTGCGGCGGCGCGGCGTACGGAAAGCTCGCGCCCACGAGCGGGATGCGCGAGTCCACGAACCAGCAGGCGAGGCCGTGCACGTTGCGCAGGATGAAGGCGATCGACAGCTCGCGCACGTCGGCGGGCAGCGGCCGCAGTTCCTGCAGCGCGATGGTCGCCGTGGCGCCGCTCGCCGCCACGCTGAGCCGGATGTCGCCGACCAGCAGGCCGTGGTGGCGGCACCAGCGCTTGAGCGCCACGCCCAGGTCCGGGGCGGTCAGCGAGGCGCGCGCGAGCAGGCCATAGCTGCCCCAGGGCAGCGGGCGCGCGAAGGCGCCCAGGCCCTCGTCGTCCAGCTCCTGCATCGCAGCGGCCGACAGCGCCTCCATCTGGCGCGCCGTCATGCGCCCCCCGGGCTCGCGCAGCTGGGCTGGCGCGATCTGTGCCGCGCGCAGGGCCGCCTCGGGCGACCGGCCGGCCCGCCGGTAGGCGGCCGCGATCGCTCGGGCAAAGGCCATCGGGGTGACGGCGGCAGGCGGGCGGGCGGCGGCGGGGCGGGCAGGCGCGGGCATGCCCGACAGTGTGGCAGGATTTGCAACCTGCCGGGCAGACGCTGCGAAGGGCGCTTGCGTACGCTCGGCGGCATCGCCGCACCCTGGCCCCGCGCCGGGGCCAGCCGGGCTTGCGCCGTTCGATGGCGCGCCGGCGCGGTGCCACAGCGCGCTGAAAGCGACCGACCCATGACCGTTCTCGAAAGCCAACTCAATCCGCGCTCGGCGGAGTTCCAGGCCAACGCCGAAGTGATGCGCGGGCTGGTCGACGACCTGCGCGCGCAGCTTGCCAAGGCCGCGGCCGGCGGCGGCGAGGCCGCCCGCGCCAAGCACACCGCGCGCGGCAAGCTGCTGCCGCGCGACCGGGTGCAGATGCTGCTCGATCCCGGCACGCCGTTCCTCGAGCTGGCGCCGCTGGCCGCGCACGGCATGTACCACGGCGACGCGCCGTCGGCCGGGGTCATCGTCGGCATCGGCCGGGTGAGCGGGCGCGACGTGGTGATCGTGTGCAACGACGCCACCGTCAAGGGCGGCACGTACTACCCGATGACGGTCAAGAAGCACCTGCGCGCGCAGGAAGTGGCGATGCAGAACCGCCTGCCGTGCATCTACCTGGTCGACTCGGGCGGCGCCAACCTGCCCAACCAGGACGACGTGTTCCCCGACCGCGACCACTTCGGCCGCATCTTCTACAACCAGGCCAACATGTCGGCCCAGGGCATCGCGCAGATCGCCGTCGTGATGGGCTCGTGCACGGCCGGCGGCGCCTACGTGCCGGCGATGAGCGACGAGACCATCATCGTCAGGAACCAGGGCACCATCTTCCTGGGCGGCCCGCCGCTGGTGAAGGCCGCCACCGGCGAGGTGGTGAGCGCCGAGGACCTGGGCGGCGGCGACGTGCACACGCGCCTGTCGGGCGTGGCCGACCACCTGGCACAGAACGACCTGCATGCCCTGGCCATCGCGCGCCAGGCCGTCGCCAGCCTCAACCGCGAGAAGGTGCCGCCGGTGGAGTTGCGCGAGCCGCGCCCGCCCAGGTACGACCCGAAGGAGCTGTGGGGCGTGATCCCCACCGAGGTGCGCAAGCCCTACGACGTGCGCGAGGTGATCGCGCGCATCGTGGACGGCAGCGAGTTCCACGAGTTCAAGGCCCGCTGGGGCGGCACGCCCGGCGGCGCCTCCACCACGCTGGTGTGCGGCTTCGCCCACATCGAGGGCATGCCGGTGGGCATCATCGGCAACAACGGCATCCTGTACAGCGAGTCGGCGCAGAAGGGCGCGCACTTCATCGAGCTGTGCTGCCAGCGCAAGGTGCCGCTGGTGTTCCTGCAGAACATCTCCGGCTTCATGGTCGGGCGCAAGTACGAGACCGAGGGCATCGCGCGCCACGGCGCCAAGATGGTGACGGCGGTGGCCACGGCCAGCGTGCCCAAGTTCACGGTCATCATCGGCGGCAGCTTCGGCGCCGGCAACTACGGCATGTGCGGCCGCGCGTACTCACCGCGCTTCCTGTGGATGTGGCCGAACGCGCGCATCTCGGTGATGGGCGGCGAGCAGGCCGCCAGCGTGCTGGCCACCGTCAAGCGCGACGGCATCGAGGCCAGGGGCGGCAGCTGGTCGGCCGACGAGGAGGCCAAGTTCAAGCAGCCGCTGCTGGACCAGTTCGCGCACCAGTCGCACCCCTACTACTCGACCGCCCGGCTGTGGGACGACGGCGTGATCGACCCCGCCGACACGCGCCGCGTGCTGGCGCTGGGCCTGTCGGCCGCGCTCAACGCGCCGATCGGCGAGCCGAAGTTCGGCGTGTTCAGGATGTGATGAAGCAACCCCGTCATTGCGGGCTTGACCCGCAATCCAGTCCGGCGCCTCGAACGGCCCCGTCACTGGATGCCGGGTCAGGCCCGGCATGACAGGGCAACGTCGAGACAAGGACCATGGACTCCACCAGCATCTACGACACCCCCGACCACGAAGCGCTGCGCGACCAGGTGGCGCGCTTCCTTGCCCGCGAGGTGGACGGCAAGGCCGACGCCTGGGAGGAGCAGGGCTTCGTGCCGCGCGAGGTGTTGCGCCGCATGGGCCAGGCCGGCCTGTTCGGCCTGATGTACGAAGGTGCGTACGGCGGCGCCGAGGCCGACGCGCTGACCAACCTCGTGTTCGCCGAGGCGCTGTCGCAGTCCACCTATGCCGGCTTCATCATCACCGTGCTGGTCCACACCGACATGGCCAGCCCGCACCTGCACCATGCGGGCAGCGCGGCGCAGAAGGACAAGTACCTGCGACGCGTGATCGCGGGCGAGCTGATCACCGCGGTGGGCATCACCGAGCCGGGCGCCGGCTCGGACGTGGCGGGCATCCGCACGACGGCGCGCTGGGAAGGGGGCCCCGGATCGGGCCGCGTCGCAGGCGCCGCGTCGTCCGGGGCAGGCTCCTGGGTGCTCAACGGCACCAAGATGTTCATCACCAACGGTGTCCACGCCGACCTGTACTTCATCGCCGCCAAGACCGGGCCGGGCAAGCGCGAGGTCTCGATGTTCATCGTCGAGAAGGGCACGCCGGGTTTCTCGGTCGGCCGGGCGCTGAAGAAGACCGGCTGGCTGTCCAGCGACACCGCCGAGCTGGTGCTGGACAACGTGCGCGTCCCCGCCGCCAACCTGCTGGGCGAGGAGGGCAAGGGCTTCTACTCGGTGATGAAGAACTTCCAGACCGAGCGCATCGCGCTGGCGGCGATGGCCGTGGGCCACTGCCAGCGCGCGCTGCAGCTCACGCTCGACTTCGTGCGCCAGCGGCAGGCATTCGGCGGCCCGCTGTGGAACCAGCAGGTGATCCGCCAGCGGCTGTCGATGCTGGATGCGAAGACGCGGGCGGCGCGGCAGTTCATGTACCACTGCGCCTGGCGCGTGACGCAGGGGCACGACATCGTGCAGGACGTCTCGATGCTCAAGGCCCTGACGGGCGAGCTCGTCAACGAGGTGGTGCAGACCTGCCAGCAGTTCCACGGCGGCATGGGCTACATGCGCGAGACGGCGATCGAGCGCCTGTGGCGCGACGCCCGCATCCTGGCCATCGGCGGCGGCGCCACCGAGGTGATGCTGGAAGAGGTCGCCAAGCGCTACTGAGGCGGCCCATGAACAATGGCATGAACCATCCACCGAAGCCGGAGACCCCATGAACCACCTGTTGCTCGACACCAAGGGCGCCGTCACGACGGTCACGCTCAACCGGCCCGACGTGCGCAATGCCTTCAACGACGAGGTCATCACCGAGCTCACGGCCGTGTTCCTCGAGCTGGGCAAGCGGCCCGAGGTGCGCTGCGTCGTGCTGGCCGCCAACGGCCCGGCCTTCTGCGCCGGCGCCGACCTGAACTGGATGAAGCGCATGGCCGGCTACACGCGCGAGCAGAACCTGGAGGACGCCGGCGGCCTGGCGCGCATGCTGGAGGTGATCTACACCTGCCCCAAGCCGACCATCGCGCGCGTGCAGGGCGACGTGTACGCCGGCGGCACCGGCCTGGTGGCCGCCTGCGACATCGCGGTGGCCGTGGACAGCGCGACGTTCTGCCTGAGCGAGACGCGGCTGGGCCTGATCCCGGCCACCATCAGCCCGTACGTGATCCGCGCCATGGGCGCGCGGGCGGCGCACCGCTGGTTCCTGACCGCCGAGCGTTTCTCCGCCGCCGAGGCGCACCGCATCGGCTTCGTGCACGAGGTGATGCCGGGCGAGGACCAGCTCGATGCCAAGGTGCACGAGATCGCGCTCGCCCTGGTCGGCGCCGGCCCCGAGGCCGTCAAGGCCAGCAAGCGCCTGGTGCACGAGGTCGCCGAGCGCGAGATCACGCCCGGGCTCGTTCGCCGCACCGTCGAAGGCATCGCCGACATCCGAGCCAGCGACGAGGGCCGCGAAGGGATCCAGTCGTTCCTCGAGAAGCGCAAGCCGAACTGGCTGCTGCCGCGATGACGGCCCGCCACGACGGCAGGGGCCACTGACCATGGACAACATTCCCGCACTGATGGAGCCCCCGCAGCTGCTGGCGCTGGCGGCCGCGCTCGGCTGGGCCAGTGGTTTTCGCCTCTACGCGGCCGTGTTCCTCACCGGCCTGGCGGGGTTCATGGGCTGGATCGAGCTGCCGCACGGGCTGCAGGTGCTGCAGCACCCGGGCGTGCTGGCCGCCAGCGGCTTCATGCTGTTCGTCGAGTTCTTCGCCGACAAGATCCCGTACGTCGATTCGGTCTGGGACGCGGTGCACACGGTCATCCGCATCCCGGCCGGCGCCGCGCTGGCTGCCGGCGCGCTGGGTGCCGACAACGCGGCCATGGGCTGGATCGCGGCCCTGGTCGGCGGCAGCCTGGCCGCCACCAGCCATGCGACCAAGATGACCACGCGCGCGGCGGTGAACACCTCGCCCGAGCCGTTCAGCAACTGGTTCGTGTCGCTGTTCGAGGACGGGCTGGTCGTCTTCCTGCTGTGGCTGTCGGCCACGCATCCGGCCATCTTCACCGTCGTGCTGCTGGTGAGCATCGTGCTCGCGGTGGTGCTGCTGGTGGTGCTGGTCAAGTTCCTGCGCGTCGTGGCGCGCGGGCTGCGCGACTTTTTTGCGGGGCGCCGCCTGCCCCGGGAGATCTGAGCCGATGTTCAAGAAGATCCTGATCGCCAACCGCGGCGAGATCGCCTGCCGCGTGGCGGCCACCGCCCGGCGGATGGCCGTGCGCACCGTGGCCGTGTATTCCGATGCCGACGCGCACGCGCGCCACGTGGCCGCCTGCGACGAGGCCGTGCACATCGGCGGCAGCGCGCCCAGGGACAGCTACCTGCGCTGGGACCGCATCATCCAGGCCGCGCGCGACACCGGCGCGCAGGCGATCCACCCCGGCTACGGCTTCCTGAGCGAGAACGAGGAGTTTGCGCAGGCCTGCGCCGACGCCGGCCTGGTCTTCATCGGCCCGCCCGCCTCGGCCATCCAGGCCATGGGGCTGAAGGCCGAGTCCAAGCGGCTGATGGAGCAGGCCGGCGTGCCGCTGGTGCCGGGCTACCACGGCGCCGCGCAGGACGCCGCGCTGCTGCGCCGCGAGGCCGACCGCATCGGCTATCCGGTGCTGATCAAGGCCAGCGCCGGCGGCGGCGGCAAGGGCATGCGGGCGGTCGAGAGGGCGCAGGACTTCGACGCCGCGCTCGCGTCCTGCCAGCGCGAGGCGAAGAACAGCTTCGGCGACGACGCGGTGCTGATCGAAAAGTACGTGCAGCGGCCGCGCCACATCGAGATCCAGGTGTTCGGCGACACGCACGGCAACTACGTCTGGCTGTTCGAGCGCGACTGCTCGGTGCAGCGGCGCCACCAGAAGGTGCTGGAGGAGGCGCCCGCGCCCGGCATGACGCCCGAGCTGCGCCGACGCATGGGCGAGGCGGCGGTGGCCGCTGCGCGGGCCGTGCAGTACGTCGGCGCCGGCACGGTGGAATTCATCGTCGAGCAACGGGCCAACGGCGCCATGGAGTTCTTCTTCATGGAGATGAACACGCGGCTGCAGGTGGAACACCCCGTCACCGAGGCCATCACCGGCGTCGACCTGGTCGAGTGGCAGCTGCGCGTGGCGGCCGGCGAGCCGCTGCCGCTGAAGCAGGACGAACTGAAGATCCACGGCCACGCGATCGAGGCGCGCATCTGCGCCGAGAACCCGGACAACAACTTCCTGCCCGCGACCGGCCGGCTGGACGTGGCGCGCTGGCCCGAGCACGTGGCTTTCGCCCGCAATACCGATGCCGAGCCGTTCCACGAACCGGCGCCGGTGCGCATCGACTCGGGCGTGGGCGAAGGCGACGCGATCTCGCCCTTCTACGACTCGATGATCGCCAAGCTGATCGTCCATGGCGCCACGCGCGAGCAGGCGCTGGCCCGCCTGGACGAGGCGCTGGCGCGCACGCGCATCGTGGGCCTGGCGACCAACGTGCAGTTCCTGCGCCACGTGGTGCGCACGCGCTCGTTCGCCGAGGCCGACCTGGACACGGCACTGATCCAGCGCGAGGCCGACGTGCTGTTCCGCCAGGAGCCGGTCGGCCTGCCGCTGGCCGCCGCGGCCGCGGTCGCCAGCACCCTGCTGGCCGAGCGGCGCGAGGAGGGCGCCGACCCGTTCAGCCGCCGCGACGGCTGGCGGGCGCACGGCACCGCCACGCGCCGCTTCGCCTTCGAGTTCGGCGAGGCCACCGAGCAGGCGGAGCTGGCCTACCTGCACGACGGCGCGCTGCATCTGAAGGTCGGGCAGGCCAGCGGCCCGCTGGTGTTCGAGCCGCGCGGCGAGGCCATCGAGCTGCAGTTCGCGGGCGTGCGCACGCTGGCGCACGTGTACGCCTCGGGCGAGACCGACCATGTGTTCACGCCGCAGGGCGCGACGCGCATCGTCTCGGTGGATCTGCTCGCCCATGCGGGCGAGGGCGATGCCGAGGGCGGCCGGCTGACCGCGCCGATGCCGGGCAAGGTGGTGTCGTTCGCGGTCAAGGCGGGCGACGCGGTGAAGAAGGGCCAGGCGCTGGCGGTGATGGAGGCCATGAAGATGGAGCACACCATCGCCGCCCCGGCCGACGGCACGGTGGCCGAGGTGCTGTACGGGCCGGGCGACCAGGTGGCCGAAGGGGCGGAGCTGCTCAAGCTCGCCTGAACCTGCCTGTCGCCGGCGCGGGCCCGGCCCGCACGACAATGCAAGCGATGCGCATCCTCTATTTCGCCAGCGCCTCCAAGGCCGCGCCTTGGGTGCAGGGCCTGCAGGCGGCCCTGCCCGGTGCCGAGGTCCAGGAATGGGCCCCGGGCGCGCCCGCGGCCGACTACGCCGTCGTCTGGTCGCCGCCGCAGCAGCTGTTCGACGAGCAGCCGCGGCTGAAGGCCGTCTTCAACACCGGCGCCGGCGTCGACGCGCTGCTCAAGCTGCGGCTGCCGCCGCAGGCCAAACTGGTGCGGCTGGACGATGCCGGCATGTCGGTGCAGATGGCCGAGTACGTCTGCCATGCCGTGATCCGGCACTTCCGCGAGTTCGATCTGTACGAGGCCGCGATGGCCCAGGGCCAGTGGGCGTTCCGCAAGCCGCGCTCGCGCGAGGACTTCCCGGTCGGCGTCATGGGGCTGGGCGTGCTCGGCGCGCGCGTGGCCCGGGCGCTGCGGCAGTTCGAGTTCCCGGTGCTGGGCTGGAGCCGCTCGGCCAGGCAGGTCGACGGCGTGCGCTGCTTCGCCGGCGACGCGCAGTTCGACGAGTTCCTGGCCGCCAGCCGCGTGCTGGTCTGCCTGCTGCCGCTGACGCCGCAGACCGAGGGCATCCTCAACCGCCGCACGCTCGGGCTGCTGCAGCCGGGCGGCTACCTGGTCAACGTCGCGCGCGGCGGCCACCTGGTCGAGGCCGACCTGCTGGCGCTGCTGGACGAGGGGCGCCTGGCCGGCGCCACGCTCGACGTGCTGCGCGAAGAGCCGCCGCCCGCGGACCACCCGTTCTGGCGCCACCCGAAGATCACGGTGACGCCGCACACCTCGGCGCGCACCGACCGCGACGCCAGCATCGCCCAGATCGCCGGCAAGATCCGCGCGCTCGAGCGGGGCGAGCCGGTGGCCGGCGTGGTCGACCGCGAGCGGGGATACTGAGGCTCACGCATCCGAAAGAAGGTCCACATGAAGCTGCCAACCAGGGTCAAGCTCGTCGACGTCGGCCCGCGCGACGGGCTGCAGAACGAGAAGGGCCACGTGCCCGCCGAAGTCAAGATCGGGCTGGTGCACCGCCTGCAGGACGCGGGGCTGACCGAGATCGAGGTCACCAGCTTCGTGTCGCCCAAGTGGGTGCCGCAGATGGCCGACGCGGCCGAGGTGATGGCGGGCATCCACCGCAAGCCGGGCGTGCGCTACTCGGTGCTGACGCCCAACATGAAGGGCTTCGAGGCCGCGCTGCCGTCCCGGCCCGACGAGATCGTCGTCTTCGGCGCCGCCAGCGAGGCGTTCAGCCACAAGAACATCAACTGCTCGATCGGCGAGAGCATCGAGCGCTTCCGCCCGGTGGTGCAGGCCGCGCGCGACAAGGGCATCGCCGTGCGCGGCGCGATCTCGTGCGCGGTCGGCTGCCCGTACGAGGGCGAGGTCGCGCCCGAGCGGGTCGAACTGGTGGCCCGGCTGATGAAGGAGATCGGCGTGCAGCACGTCGGCGTCGCCGACACCATCGGCGTCGGCACGCCGCGCAAGGTGCAGGCGGCGATGGAGGCGGCGCTGCGGCACTACGGCCTGGACGAGATTTCGGGCCACTTCCACGACACCTACGGCCAGGCGCTGGGCAACACGCTGGCGGCGCTGGAGATGGGCGTCTGGCAGTACGACACCTCGTCGGCGGGCCTGGGCGGCTGCCCGTACGCCAAGGGCGCGACCGGCAATGTCGCCACCGAGGACGTGGTCTACATGCTGCACGGCATGGGCATCGAGACCGGCATCGACCTGGACAAGCTGGTCGATGCGGGCAAGTACATCAGCGACTTCCTGCACCGCCAGCCCAACTCGCGCGCCGCCACGGCAATCCTGAACAAGCGGGCCGGGTGAAGGCGGGATGACAGGCGTGAGTGCCGTGTCGAAGCCCCGCGCAGGTGCCGCGTCGGGACAGAGCGTTGTCAAGGACCGAGGTGAAGCCCAGCGCTGTCATTGCGGGCTCGACCCGCAATCCAGTCCCGCGGCAAGTCGACGCACCGGACTGGATCCCGGCCTTCGCCGGGATGACAGCCGGGAGGACGGCGGCCTGCGCCGGGATGAACGGAGCGATCGTCGCTTCGGAGGGAAGCCTGCATGTGCGGCGCTGAATTGACGTCATTGCCCGAAGGCGTGCAGCGCGTCGCGCGCGTGCTGCAGGACCACGGCCATCCGCACGCGCCGGTGATGCTCGACGGCGCCGCGCGCACCGCGCAGCAGGCGGCGGACGCGCTGGGCGTGCACGTAGGCCAGATCGCCAAGAGCATCATCTTTCGCCGCAAGGCCGACGATGCCGCGGTGCTGGTGGTCACCTCGGGCGACCGGCGGGTGGACGAGAAGAAGGTCGACGCGCTGGTGGGCAGGACCGGGCGCGCCGACGCCGACTTCGTCAAGGCGAGGACGGGCTACTCGATCGGCGGCGTCTCGCCGGTCGGCCATGTGCAGCCGCCGGTCACGCTGATCGACCGCGAGCTGTTCCGCTTCGAGGAGATCTGGGCCGCCGCGGGCCATCCGCACGGCGTCTTCCGGCTGCGCCCGCAGGACCTGGAACGCCTCACGGGGGCGCCGGTCGCCGACGTGGTGCAGGAGCCCGCGCCGTGAGCGAGGCCGCCGCGCGCGTGCTGCAGCTGCTGCCGCAGGTGCAGGCGCTGCCGGCCGGCGAGCCGGTGCCCTCGCCCTGCAACTGCGTCTGCCGCATCGACCAGCGCAGCGGGCTGTGCGACGGCTGCCTGCGCACCATCGACGAGATCACCGCCTGGAGTTCGCTGGACGACGACGGCAAGCGTGCCGTGTGGCAGCGGCTCGGCGAACGCGCCCGCCGGGGCGGGAGTGCCGCATGAAACAGATCACCTTCTGGCTCGACTTCATCTCGCCCTACGCCTACCTGGCGTTCGAGGCGCTGCCGCAGGCGCTGGAGGGCATCAGCTGCTCGGTGGAGTACCGGCCGGTGCTGTTCGCCGGCCTGCTCAAGCACCACGGCCAGCTGGGGCCGGCGGAGATCCCCGGCAAGCGCGAATGGACCTACCGCCAGGCGCTGTGGCAGGCGCACGTGCATGGCATCCCGATGGACATGCCGGCCGCGCACCCGTTCAACCCGCTCGCGCTGCTGCGGCTGGCGCTGGCCTGCGGCCCCAACCGCTACGTGTGCGAGACCGTGTTCCGGCATGCCTGGCGCGGCGGCGCCGACGCGGCCGATCCCGCGCGCCTGCAGGTGTTGCAGCAGCAGTTGGCGCCGGCGCGCGACCCCGCGTCGGACGACGTGAAGGAGGCGCTGCGGGCCGCGGGTACCGAGGCGGTGGCGCGCGGCCTGTTCGGCGTGCCGACCTTCGCCGTCGACGACAAGCTCTTCTGGGGTTTCGACGCCCTGCCGATGCTGCGGGCCTGGCTGCAGGGCGACCCGTGGTTCGACCGGCACTGGGAGGACGCGGCCCGCGCGGCGGCTGTGCCGGTGCGGCCCGCGCGCGGCTGAGTCTGCATTTCTCCGCATGGTGAAACGCATCCTGCGGGTTTCACCTTAAATCGTCAGAGCCGATTCAGTTTCGCGCAAGCCTCTGTTGGATTGGCGCAAGGACGCGGTCAGAGCGCTCCCGAAGAATGTGCCGCACGCGCCCATCCCGGACGCGAACCAAGTTGGAGACAAACGCATGGCAACAGCAACCGCCGCCGCCGGCATCGCTGCCCGGCCGATGACGCGCGAAGAGAAGAAGGTCATCTTCGCCTCGTCGCTGGGCACGGTGTTCGAGTGGTACGACTTCTACCTGTACGGCTCGCTCGCCGCGATCATCGCCAAGCAGTTCTTTGCCGGGCTGGATCCCACCTCCGCCTACATCTTCGCGCTGCTCGCGTTCGCCGCCGGCTTCCTGGTGCGCCCGTTCGGCGCCATCGTGTTCGGCCGCCTGGGCGACATGATCGGGCGCAAGTACACCTTCCTGGTCACCATCCTGATCATGGGCGCGTCGACCTTCATCGTCGGCCTGCTGCCCGGCTACGCCAGCATCGGCGTCGCCGCCCCGGTGATCCTGATCGCGCTGCGGCTGCTGCAGGGCCTGGCCCTCGGCGGCGAGTACGGCGGTGCCGCGACCTACGTCGCCGAGCACGCGCCCAACGGCAAGCGCGGCGCCTACACCTCGTGGATCCAGACCACCGCCACGCTGGGCCTGTTCATGTCGCTGCTGGTGATCCTGGGCGTGCGCGAAGCCATGGCGCCCAAGGACTTCGAGGAGTGGGGCTGGCGCATCCCGTTCCTGGTCTCGCTGGCCCTGCTGGCCATCTCGGTGTGGATCCGGCTGTCGCTGAACGAGTCGCCCGCCTTCCAGAAGATGAAGGCCGAGGGCAAGACCTCCAAGGCGCCGCTGTCCGAATCGTTCGGCCAGTGGAAGAACCTCAAGATCGTCATCCTGGCGCTGCTGGGCCTGACGGCCGGCCAGGCCGTGGTCTGGTACACGGGCCAGTTCTACGCGCTGTTCTTCCTGACCACGATCGCCAAGGTCGACGTCACGACGGCCAACCTGCTGATCGCCGGCTCGCTGCTGATCGGCACGCCGTTCTTCGTCGTGTTCGGCGCGCTGTCCGACAAGATCGGCCGCAAGCCGATCATCATGGCCGGCTGCCTGCTGGCCGCGCTGACCTACTTCACCGCGTTCCCGATGCTGCTGAAGTACGCCAACCCGGGCCTGGTGGCGGCGCAGGAGAAGTCCAAGGTGACGGTCACCGCCGATCCCAAGGAGTGCTCGTTCCAGGGCAGCCCGATCGCGCGTGACATCGACTTCCGCACCAGCTGCGACATCGCCAAGCGCACCCTGACGCAGGCGTACATCCCGTACGAGAACAAGGCGGGCGCCCCCGGCCAGCCGGCCACCGTCACCATCGGCGACAAGGTGCTGACCGCCCCGGCGGGCCAGCTCAACGCCGCCGGCCACGGCTTCTCCACCGAGAGCGGCAAGGCGATCGGCGACTTCCGCAAGCAGCTGGGCGACTCGGCCAAGGCCAGCGGCCTGACCCAGCCGGCCGACAAGGCCAAGATGGACACGGTGATGGTGCTGGTGATCCTGACCTACCTGGTGATCCTGGTCACCATGGTGTACGGCCCGATCGCCGCCATGCTGGTGGAGCTGTTCCCGACCCGCATCCGCTACACCTCGATGAGCCTGCCGTACCACATCGGCAACGGCTGGTTCGGCGGCCTGCTGCCCACCACCGCATTCGCGATGGTGGCCGCCACCGGCGACATCTTCTACGGCCTGTGGTACCCGGTGGTCATTGCCGCCGCGACCTTCGTGATCGGCATGCTGTTCGTGCGCGAGACCAAGGACGTGGACATCTACGCCCACGACTGACGCCGCCAGGCGCTCGCCAACGAAACCCGCGGCCCCGGCCGCGGGTTTTTTCTTTGGGGCGTCGCGCGCCGCCCCATCGCCCCGGTGCAAACCGGCCCGGCGCCCGGAGCGGGCATTTGTCACGCATGTCCCTGCGCCGGGCTCGGCGGCCGCGGATCCCTAGAATGTTCCGCCTTCGACGCACAGAACGGCCGGTATGACCCAGGGATTGATCCGCATCCGCGGCGCCAGGCAGCACAACCTCAAGAACCTCGACCTCGACCTGCGCACCGGCGAGCTGACGGTGGTCACGGGCCCCAGCGGCTCGGGCAAGTCCAGCCTGGTGTTCGACACGCTCTACGCCGAGGGGCAGCGCCGCTACGTGGAGACCTTCTCCGCCTATGCGCGCCAGTTCCTGGACCGCATGGACAAGCCGGCGGTGGACCGGGTCGACGGCGTGCCGCCCGCGATCGCCATCGACCAGACCAACCCGGTGCGCTCGTCGCGCTCCACGGTCGGCACGATGACCGAGCTGAACGACCACCTCAAGCTGCTGTTCGCGCGCGCGACCGACCTGTTCGACCGCCAGAGCGCGCGCCGCGTGCGGCACGACACGCCCGAGACGGTGTATGCGGAGCTGCTGAGGCGCACACAGGCGATCGCCGCCGCACGGGCGCCCGAAGGCGGCGATGCCCCGCTCGGGGGTGAGGTGCCGAACGCTTCGGCGGGCGCCAATGACCCGCGCCTGGTGGTGACGTTCCCGGTCGAATTGCCCGCGAGCACGACGGCCGAGGAGGTCGAGCAGTGGCTCGCCGCCAGCGGCTTCACCCGCGTGCAGGCCGAGCGCGAGGTGGCCACGCCCACCGGGCCGCGCAAGGTGCTGGACGTGGTGGCCGACCGCTTCCGCATCCATGGCGTGGAGAAGGCGCGCGCCATCGAGGCGATCGAGGTGGCGCTCAAGCGCGGGGCGGGGCGGATGGCCGTCTACTGTTCTGCCGGCGAAGGTGACGACAGCACGCAGGTCTGGAAGTTCTCCACCGGCCTGCACTGCCCGGACAGCGACATCCGCTACGCCGACCCGATCCCCTCGATGTTCTCGTTCAACTCGCCGGTGGGCGCGTGCGAGGTGTGCCGCGGCTTCGGGCGCGTGATCGGCGTCGACTACGGCCTGGTCATCCCCAACGACCGCCTGACGCTGCGCGCCGGCGCCATCAAGCCGATGCAGACGCCGGCCTGGTCGGAGAGCCAGGACGACCTGATGCGGCACGCCGAGGCGGCCGGCATCCCGCGCGACACGCCGTGGGCCAAGCTCACCCCGGAGCAGAAGCACTGGGTGATCCACGGCACGCCCAGCTACTGCGAGGGCAACTGGAACACGCAGTGGTACGGGGTCAAGCGCTTCTTCGAATACCTGGAGAGCAAGGCCTACAAGATGCACATCCGGGTGCTGCTGTCCAAGTACCGCAGCTACACCCCGTGCGAGGCCTGCGGCGGCGCGCGCCTGAAGCTCGAGAGCCTGCTGTGGCGGCTGGGCAGCAAGGCCGACGCCGATGCCGTGCTCGAGCCCTCGCGGCGCTTCCTGCCGGTGGGCGTGGACTGGACGCGCGAGCAGCTCGAGGCCCTGCCGGGGCTGTCGCTGCACGACCTGATGCTGCTGCCGATCGACAAGCTGCGCGCGTTCTTCGCGCGCCTGTCTCCCCCCTCCCCCTCTGGGGGAGGGCCGGGGTGGGGGCACGCGGGGCCTGAAGCGGACACCGCGGCTTCGCAAGGCGCGGAGCGCCCCCACCCTAACCCTGCCCCGGAGGGGGAAGGAACGAAGGCCGGGGAGGGAGAACGGCAGGCGCTCAAGCTGCTGTTCGAGGAGATCACGACGCGCCTGAAGTACCTGGTCGACGTCGGCATCGGCTACCTGACGCTGGACCGCCAGAGCCGCACGCTGTCGGGCGGCGAGGTGCAGCGCATCAACCTGACCACCGCACTCGGCACCTCGCTGGTCAACACGCTGTTCGTGCTGGACGAGCCCAGCATCGGGCTGCACCCGCGCGACATCCACCGCATCACCGAGGCGATGAAGCGCCTGCGCGACGCGGGCAACACGCTGGTGGTGGTGGAGCACGACCCCGCGGTGATGCTCGCGGCCGACCGCATGATCGACATGGGGCCGGGCCCGGGCGAGAAGGGCGGGCAGATCGTGTTCGACGGCACCACCGACGCACTGCGCGGCGCCGACACGCTGACCGGCGCATACCTGGGCGGGCGCAAGCACGTCGGCATGGGGTTCAAGCGCGCGGTCACCGATGCCACGCCGCGGCTGGTGCTCGAAGGCGCGTGCGAGCACAACCTGAAGAACCTGTCGGTGGAATTCCCGCTGCAGCGGCTGGTGTGCGTGACCGGCGTGTCCGGCTCGGGCAAGTCGACGCTGGTGCAGGACATCCTGGCGCCGGCGCTGCTGCGCCACTTCGGCCGCGCCACCGAGACGCCGGGCCACCACGAGCGGCTGCTCGGCGCCGACCACCTGGGCGACGTCGTGTTCGTCGACCAGTCGCCGATCGGCAAGACCGCCCGCTCCAACCCGGTGAGCTACGTCGGCGCCTGGGATGCCGTGCGCGAGATCTTCGCCACCAGCCCGCTGGCGCGCCAGCGCGGCTACACCGCGGCCAAGTTCAGCTTCAACAGCGGCGACGGGCGCTGCCCGACCTGCGGCGGCTCGGGCTTCGAGCACGTGGAGATGCAGTTCCTCTCCGACGTGTACCTGCGCTGCCCCGACTGCGACGGCAAGCGCTACCGGCCCGAGATCCTGGAAGTCACCATCGACCGCCAGCCGATCGGCGCGCTGCAGCCGCGCGCGCTGAACGTGGCCGACGTGCTGGAGCTCACGGTGAGCGAAGCGGCCACGCTGTTCGCCAACGACCGCGAGGTGATCCGCGCGCTGCAGCCCATCGTCGACGTCGGCCTCGACTACGTCAAGCTGGGGCAGCCGGTGCCCACGCTGTCGGGCGGCGAGTCGCAGCGCCTGAAGCTGGCCGGCTTCCTGGCCGAGGCCGCGAAGTCGTCGCCCAGGTCGCGCCAGGGGCTGGCCACCAGGGGCACGCTGTTCCTGTTCGACGAGCCCACCACCGGGCTGCATTTCGACGACATCGCCAAGCTGATGCGCGCCATGCGCAAGCTGCTCGAGGCCGGCCACTCGCTGGTGGTGATCGAGCACAACCTGGACGTGATCCGCGCCGCCGACTGGCTGGTGGACCTGGGCCCGGAGGGCGGCGACGCCGGCGGCCTGCTGGTGGCCGAAGGGCCGCCGGAGGAGGTCAAGAAGCACCCGAGCTCGCACACCGCCAAGGCGCTGCGCGAGTACGACCATGCGCTGGGCGCCGGCAGCGCCCGCGTGGAGGAGGGCCGCCCGTTGCAGAAGGTGGTGCGCAAGCAGCGCACGGACGCGATCGAGATCGTCAACGCCCACGAGCACAACCTGAAGAACCTGTCGGTGGCGATCCCGCACAACAGGTTCAGCGTGATCACCGGCGTGTCGGGCTCGGGCAAGTCGACGCTGGCCTTCGACATCCTGTTCAACGAGGGCCAGCGGCGCTACCTGGAGTCGCTCAACGCCTACGCGCGCAGCATCGTGCAGCCGGCCGGCCGGCCCGAGGTGGACGCGGTGTACGGCATCCCGCCCACGGTGGCGATCGAGCAGCGCCTCTCGCGCGGCGGCCGCAAGTCCACGGTGGGGACGACCACCGAGGTCTGGCACTTCCTGCGCCTGCTGTACGTCAAGCTCGGCGTGCAGCACTGCGTCAACGACGGCGCCGAGGTGCGTCCGCAGACGCCGGACAGCATCGCCGCCCAGATCCTCAAGCGCTACCGCGGCCAGCACGTGGGCCTGCTGGCGCCGCTGGTGGTCAACCGCAAGGGCGTGTACACCGAGCTGGCCGAGTGGGCGCGCCCGCGCGGCTACACGCACCTGCGGGTGGACGGCAACTTCCTGCCCACCACCGGCTTCCCGCGCATCGACCGCTTCAAGGAGCACACCATCGAGCTGCCGGTGTGCGACCTGGACGTCACGCCCGCCAACGAGGACCTGCTGCGGCGCAAGCTGGCCGAGGCGCTGGAGCACGGCAAGGGCGTGCTGCACCTGCTGGCGCCGCTGGACGGCCTGCGCGCGGCCTTCGCCGCCGGCGCGGACCGGCACCACCACATCGGCCAGGTCGAGGTGTTCTCCACCCGGCGTGCCTGCCCGGTGTGCAGCACCAGCTACCCCGAGCTGGATCCGCGCCTGTTCTCCTACAACAGCAAGCATGGCTGGTGCCCCGACTGCGTGGGCACCGGCGTGAAGCTCACGCGCGAGCAGCGCAACGCGTTCGACGACACCGTGCAGGCCGAGGACAACAAGGGCCGCGAGCAGACCTTCGCCGAGCCCGAGGTCGAGGACGTGGACGAGGAGGCCTGCCCGGCCTGCCACGGCACGCGCCTGAACGCGCAGGCGCGGGCCGTGAAGTTCGACGGCGTGGGCATCGCCGAGATCGCGGCGCTGTCGGTGGGCGATGTGCGGCGCTGGATCGAGAAGCTGCAGGCCAAGGGCTCGCTCAGCGTGCGCGAGCAGGGCATCGCGCGCGACCTGATCCCCGAGATCCGCAGCCGGCTGGAGTTCCTGGAGGAGGTGGGCCTGGGGTACCTCACGCTCGACCGCGGCGCGCCCACGCTCTCGGGCGGCGAGGCGCAGCGCATCCGGCTGGCCGCGCAGCTGGGCTCGAACCTGCAGGGCGTTTGCTACGTGCTGGACGAGCCCACCATCGGCCTGCACGCGCGCGACAACCAGATCCTGCTGAACGCCCTGCACAAGCTGGGCGACAAGGGCAACACGCTGGTGGTGGTGGAGCACGACGAGGACACCATCCGCCGCGCCGACCACATCATCGACATCGGCCCCAGCGCCGGTAAGCGCGGCGGCCGGGTCATCGCCCAAGGCACGGCGCAGGACATCACCGACAGCGCCGAGTCGCTGACCGGGAAGTACCTGCTGCATGCGATGCGGCATCCGCTGAAGCCGCGGCGCGCGGTGGACGGGGCCGGCATGCCCCCACCCCAACCCTCCCCCGGAGGGGGAGGGAGCAAGAGTTCATCGCAAATCTCCCCCGGCGAGGGAGGCAAGAGTCCGTCCCAACTCTCCCCCGGCGAGGGAGGCGAGACTGCGTCTCAACCCTCCCCCAGCGGGAGCAGGGCCAAGACGCGGACACTCCCTCCCCCTCCGGGGGAGGGCGGGGGTGGGGGCGCTCCCGCACCAGCGCGCTTCCTCCAGCTGCGCGGCGCCGACCTGCACAACCTGCGCCGCGTCGACGTCGACGTGCCGCTGCAGCGGCTGGTGGTGGTCACCGGCGTGTCGGGCTCGGGCAAGTCGACGCTCGCGCGCGACGTGCTGCTGCACAACGTGCAGGCCGCCGTGCAGCAGCGCAGCACCAAGGCCGGCCGCGACGCCGACGACCGCGGCAAGCATCCGGCGTGGACCGGCTGCGCGTCGCTCGACGGCTACCAGTCGGTCGACCGCGTGCTCGAGGTCGACCAGACGCCGATCGGCAAGACGCCGCGCTCGTGCCCGGCCACCTACATCGGCTTCTGGGACACCATCCGCAAGCTGTTCGCCGAAACCCTCGAGGCCAAGGCGCGCGGCTACGGCCCGGGCCGCTTCTCGTTCAACACCGGCGAGGGGCGCTGCCCGACCTGCGAGGGCCAGGGCATGCGCACCATCGCGATGAGCTTCCTGCCGGACGTGAAGGTGCCGTGCGAGTCGTGCCACGGCGCGCGCTTCGCGCCCGAGACGTTGGCCGTCACCTGGCGCGGCAAGAGCATCGGCGACGTGCTGCAGATGGAGGTGGACGAGGCGGTGGAGTTCTTCGCCTCCATGCCCAACATCAGCCACCCGCTGCAGCTGCTCAAGGACGTCGGCCTGGGCTACCTCACGCTCGGCCAGCCGTCGCCCACGCTCTCGGGCGGCGAGGCCCAGCGGATCAAGCTCGTCACCGAGCTGTCCAAGGTGCGCGACGACGTCACGCGCCGCGGGCAGAAGGCGCCGCACACGCTGTACGTGCTGGACGAGCCGACGGTGGGCCTGCACATGGCGGACGTGGAGAAGCTGATCCGCGTGCTGCACCGGCTGGTCGACGGTGGCCACAGCGTGGTGGTGATCGAGCACGACCTGGACGTCATCGCCGAGGCCGACTGGATCATCGACCTCGGACCCGAGGGCGGCAGCGCCGGCGGCGAGGTGGTGGCGAGCGCGCCGCCGGAGGACGTGGTGCGGCTTCGCACGCACACGGGCATCGCGCTGCAGCCGGTGCTCGAACGCGCCTAGGCGCCGCGCCCGCTACTGGCAAGCGGTCCGATCGGGCCATGCCCGGCCGCGCAGCGCGTTACCGCTGTTCCGTCCGGCTTACAGCCGGGCGCGCGGGCGGTGCGGACACTGGCCTGGCATTGCCAGGAGGGCCGCGATGGACCGACGTGATTTCAACAAGGGCGCGGTGGGCTCGGCGGTCTTCGCCTTGCTCGGCGGGTGCGGTGGCGGCGGTGGCGGCGGCTCCGACACCGCCAGCGCCGCCGGACCGGCGGTCCCGCCGCCCGCGCCCGGTCCCGCGCCGGCGCCGGCACCGGTGCCTGCACCCGCGCCCGCTCCCACCCCGGCACCGCCGCCCGCCGTGCAGGTGGTCGCGCGCATCGGCACCAACCTCTCGGGCATGGAGTGGGCCGGCGGCGTCCGCGTCAGCCCCGAGACGCGGCCCAACCTCGACTTGACCGTGCCGCGCGCCGCCGACATCCGCTGGCTGGGCACGCAGGGCTTCGGCAAGAACCGGCTGCCGTTCATGTGGGAGCTGCTGCAGCCGATGCTGGTGGACACGGTGGCGAACGCGCAGGCCCGCGCCCTGATCGGCGAGCCCGGCGCGCTGCACGAGGCCCATGCCCGCTTCATCGACGGCGTGCTCGATGCGCACGCCGCCGCGGGCGCGCGCTGCATCCTGGACTGCCACAACTACTGCCGCTACCGCGACTTCCGCTTCCAGCCCGACGGCTCGGTGGCCGGGCTGACGCGGCCGGACGATCCGACCGCGCAGGCGTACACCACCGACCGCTCGCAGGTGATCGACCGCATCTTCGCCACCGCGCCGGGCGCGACGCTCCAGCCGGCCGCCTTCGCCGACTTCTGGCTGCGCGCGGCGCGCCGCTGGAAGGACCACCCGGGCTTCGGCGGCTACTGCCTGATGAACGAGCCGCACGACATGCCGCGGCCGGGCGAGGTGGTGGAATCGGACGGCACCGGCGCGCGCGAGGACCTCACCATCTGGCCGGTGTTCGCACGCGCCGCGATCGCCGCGATCCGCAGCGTCGACCCGCAGGGGCTGATCTACCTGAGCGGCAATGCCTGGGGCGGCGCGATGAACATCGGCCCCGAATTCAACCCCGAGTGGCCGCTGGCGGGGCCCAACCTCGTCTACGAAGTGCACAGCTACGTCGACGCGTGGAACAACGGCAACGGCTTCGACTGGGACCTGGAGGCGGCCAAGAACTTCACCGCCGGCTTCGGGCCCGGTCCGCAGACGCTGGACACGGGGCTGAACCGCATGCGGATCTCGACCGACTGGGCGCATGCGCACAGCAGCGTGGTGGCGCTCACCGAGACCGGGATGCCCTACGACGATCCGCGCTGGATCGAGGCCTTCCGCCGCATGATCGGCCACACCTGGGACAACGGCTGGGAGATCCAGAGCTGGATCGGGGGCAGCCACTGGGTGGCGCGCAGCCACGGCATCAACCACGTGCCCGGCTGGCACCAGAACCGCACCGTCGAGCCGCTGGTCGGCGGCGAGATGAAGGCGGTGGCCGGCATCGACGTCGCCACGCTGTTCGACGACGGCGGCGGCTGGTCCGAAGGCGGCGCGCCGGTGACGATCACTGTCTATGCGCGCGGCCACCTGGCCAGCCCGGTCGCGCTGACGGTCGCTTCGGACAACGGCGGCACGTTCAGCAAGCGTGCCCTGGTGATCCCGGCCGGGGCCAACGGGCAGGACAGCTTCACCTTCGCGCCGGTCCCCGGCACCGTGGCGACGCTGCGCTACGAGGCGGCGCGGCAGGTGCCGCCGGCGCGCACGGTGTACGCGCTGGCCGATCCGGTGGCCCACGCCGCGACCAGCCTGCCCGAGGCCGCGCGGGCGATCCTGGCGCGCTACTCCGCGTCGCTGTGGAACGCGGCGGACGGCCACACCGACTTCCTGCTGGGGCGGCCGGCGGGCGAGGGCGATCCGGTGCGCGCCATCGCCGACACGGGGTGGGGCTCCAGCGCCGGCAACCCGATGGAGATGGTCAACTGGATGAACCAGGACACGACCGGCATGGGGCCGCTGCGGCCGCCGGTGATGCGCCTGGCGCCGCGCCCGCACGCGGACCTCACCGCCGATGGCTGCACCGGCCTGTGGTGCCACAAGCTGGTGCCGGGTGGCACGTACCCGAACGCGAGCAACCGGCTGCGCTACGGCCTGCAGGATCCGCATTTCGCGATCGCGGTGGTGGCGCTGCCGGACGCGGGCGCGGCCGGCACGGTGTTCCAGGCCACCGTGCGCGGCACCCCGCCGCGCGCCGAACTGGCGGTGGCCGGCGGCCAGGCGCAGGCGCGCTGGACCGATCCGACCGGCGCGTCGCTGGTCCTGGCCGGCCCGCCGCTGCCGGTGGGCACGCCCGCGGTGCTGACGCTCGCCGGCGGCCAGGGCGGGCAGCAGCTGCGTGTCGACGGCGCACAGGTCGCGAGCGCGGCCCGCAGCTTCGCCGACGCGTCGTTCGGCGACCTGCTGCTCGGCTGGGGCGATCCGCAACGCGGCGCGGAAGCCACTTTCCGCGGCCACCTGTACGCGGCGGTCACCGGGCGCGGGGCGCCGACGGCGGCCGAGTTCGCCGTGCTCGAGCGCTACCTGGGCAGCCTGGCGCGCGCCTGAACGGGTGGCATCGAGACTCGCAGGTGACAGCGCCGGGTGGTTTCCCGGTTGAGGGCGCGCGGGCCATCGTGCCCAATCGGCGCTTTGCCAGGCACACCCCACAGGAGATCCATTCGATGCGCCGTCGCCAGCTCGTGCAACTCGCCACCACCGTCGCCGCCATGGCCGCCCTGCCCAGCTTCGCGCAGGGCGCGGCGGGCTTTCCCGCCAAGCCGATCCGCCTGCTGATCGCCTTCCCCGCCGGCGGGCCCACCGACATCACGATGCGCTCGCTGGCCGACAACGCGAGCCGGATCCTGGGCCAGCCGGTGGTGATCGAGAACAAGCCCGGCGCCGGCGGCACGCTGCCCGCGCAGCAGCTGCAGACCGTGCCCGCCGACGGCTACACGCTCGCCCAGATTCCGCTGGGCGTGTTCCGCCTGCCGTACACCACCAGGATCAACTGGGACCCGGTCAAGGACATCGCCTACGTCATCAACGTGACCGGCTATGCGTTCGGCATCGTCGTGCCGACCGACAGCCCGATCAAGAACTGGAACGACTTCGTCAGCTACGCCAAGGCCAACCCCGGCAAGCTGAGCTACGGCTCGACCGGCACGCTCACCAGCCCGCACCTGACGACCGAGCTGGTCGCGCAGCAGCTGGGCCTGCAGCTCAACCACATTCCCTACAAGGGCAGCGCCGAGCTGGCGCAGGCGATCACCGGCGGGCACATCATGGCCGCCGCCGACTCCACCGGCTTCGCGCCGCTGGTGCAGGCCGGCAAGCTGCGCGTGCTCAACACCTGGGGCGACAAGCGCCTCGACAAGTTCCCCGACGCCCCCACGCTCAAGGAGCTGGGCATCAACGTGGTGCAGAACTCGCCGTTCGGCATCGGCGCGCCGCGCGGCACCCCGCCCGAGATCGTGGCCAAGCTGCACGACGCGTTCAAGAAGGCGATGGACGATCCGGCCTACGTGCAGGCGCTCGCGCGCTACGACATGGTGCCCATCTACATGAACTCGGCGCAATACACCAAGTTCGCGCAGGACACCTTCGCGACCGAGAAGGCGCTGGTCGAGAAGCTCGGCCTGGCCAAGGCGAACTAGCCACCCGCGCGCGGCCGCGGCCCATCCGCCGCGTCCGACGCCGGGACGCGCCGCCGTGCCGCCGCGCCAGCCGGGCCCCGGACGCACAATGGGTCCATGCGTCCGCACAAGCCGCTCGTGTGGCTGCCTGCCTGCCACCGCAACCTGGACCTGTCGGATCCGGGCGGCTACACCGTGCTGGCCGACCGCTATGCCGCCGCCGTGTGCGAGCTCGGCCTGCAGCCGGTGCTGTTCCCCATGGCCGGCGCCGCCGACGTGGCCGACCTGCTGCCGATGGTGGACGGCGTGCTGCTGACCGGCTCGCCCTCCAACGTCGACGCCTCGCACTTCGGTGCCGCCGCACTGGCGACCGACCTGCTCGATCCGCGCCGTGACGCGCTCACGATGGCGCTGGTGCGCGCCGCCGTCCAGGGCGGCACGCCGCTGTTCGGCGTCTGCCGCGGCCTGCAGGAGATGAACGTGGCGCTGGGCGGCACGCTGTACCAGCGGGTCCACGGCGAGCAGGGCATGCTCGACCACCGCGAGCCCGACACCGCCGACCTGGACGCGCAGTTCGCCGAGCGCCACGAGGTGCACCTGGCGCCCGGCAGCGCGTTCGCGCAGTGGGCGGGCGGCACGCGGGCGCTGGTCAACTCCCTGCATGGCCAGGGCATCCGCCAGCTGGGCGCGGGGTTGATCGCCGAGGCGCATGCGCCGGACGGCCTGGTGGAAGGCGTGCGCGTGGCCCACGCCTCGTCGTTCGCGTTCGGCGTGCAGTGGCATCCCGAGTGGCGCCACGCGGCCCACCCCTTCTATGCGCGCACGCTGGAGGCGTTCGCGCAGGCGTGCCGCGAGCACTGCCGGCGCCGGGCGGCCTGACGCGGCGTCGCCGGCTTGCGCGCCGTCCCGCGTCCGGTGGTGGAAAGGCCCGGGCACGAGTGCTTTCGCGTTGCAATTGCCGGCGCAGCGGCAAGGCCGCGGGCGCTCGTTGCTTTCGGTAACACGCCGTCACGATCGGTCGTGAAAAAGTGCCGGGTCCGCATGCGCTCGCCACCCAACAATGCGCCTTCCTTCACACAACAACAGGAAGAGACATGCAGAAGACCATCGCGGCCTGGGGAGCCGCCCTCGCCATGACCCTGGTGCCGCTGGCCGCCAGCGCGCAAGGCAAGGATTGGGTGCTGGCGATCAGCGAAGGCACCTCGGGGGGCACCGACCATGCCCGGGTGATCGCCAAGTACGGCGGCCTGGCCGGCGTGATCGGCGAGGCGGCCAGGCACAAGGTGGTGGTCGTCTTCGTGCGCGAGTTCGCGCAGCTCGAGGAGGGCATGAAGGCGGGCCGGTTCGACTTCGTGATGGCGCGGCCGAGCGACTACCCGGCGCGCGGCGTGCGCAGCTACGGCTACCGCTACGTCGCCAACGCGAACCCGGACGGGCAGTGCCTGATCGTGGTGCCCAAGACCTCGCCGCTCAAGACCCTGGCCGACGCCCACGGCAAGCGCTGGGTGCTGCCCGAGAAGGCCGCCTACATGACCAAGTTCTGCCGCGCCGAGCTGCGCGACCAGGGCATCGACATCGACAAGGAGAAGGTCTCGTACGTGCGCGAGCAGGCGACGGTGGGCCAGTACCTGGAAGGCGGCTTCGCCGACGTCGGCGGGGTCGCGTCGTATTCCGGGCTGGCCAAGGAGTGGCAGAAGGCCGGCCACACCGTGCTGCACAAGAGCAAGCCGCAGCCCTACTTTCCGCTGATCGCGGGCAAGAACGTCAGCGCCCGGCAGGTCGAGGCGGTGCAGAAGCAGCTGGCCGCGATCGAGTCGCTGCCCGAGGGCCCGGAGGTCCTCAGGTCGATCGGGATCGCCGGCTTCGACACCGGCGGCGAGAAGCGCCTGGGCGAGCTGCTCGCCTGGCTCGACGGCAAGCCGGCGTCGGCCAGGAAAGCCGCGCCCTAACGCGCCGCCAGGATGGCGCCGGCCGCCTCGGCGAAGCCGGCGCCGCGCTCGCCGCGCGCGAGGTAGCGCGGCGGGTGGCTCAGCTGCGCCAGGAAGCGGCGGATGTTCGCCACCCCGATGCTGTGCGGGAAGTGCTCGAACATGAGCACGTCGTTGGTGGAGTCGCCCACGTAGGCCCAGCGGTCCAGCTGGGTTTCCAGCTCGGCCTGGAGCAGCTCGCGCACGATCCAGCGCGCGCCTTCGAGCTTGCTGTGGTTGCCGAACCAGCCGTTGACGTGGATCGAGCTGACGGTCGCCGTCATGCCTTCGCCGCGCATCAGGGCCACGACCGCGTCGATGCGGTCCTGCGGCAGGTGCACGAACTCGCTGTGGTCGATCGCGATGTCGGTCTCGCGCCCGGCGCTGTCCTGCGCCCGCACCGCGCCGGGCACTTCGCGCTCGATGCGCGCCAGCACGTCCTGCATGCGCGCGTAGTTCGCGTCGCGCGTGGCGCCGTCCTGCTGGTACAGCTTGCGCAGGCGCCCCTGCGGCGTGCGCACCAGGGCCACCGCGCCGTTCTCGGCCACGATGGCGTCGACCGGCCAGGCCAGCGCGAAGGGCTCGCTCCAGCCCACCGGGCGGCCGGTGATCGGGATCACGTGCAGGCCGGCGTCGCGCAGCTGGCCGAGCGCCTGCAGCGCGTCGGGCGTGATCGCGCCTTCGGTGGTGAGGGTGTCGTCGATGTCGGTGAACACGCCCGCGAGCGCGCGGCGCTCGGACGCGGGCCAGTCGGCCAGGGGCCGCAGCGTGCTCACTGCAGCAGCTTCCGGCCGTCCCAGCCGGGCTGGTAGATGGGCGAGCTCTGGGCGGGCGCGCCGGCCCGCTGGAAGGGGGAGACGGGAGCGGCTTCCACCAGCACGCCGGTGGCCTGCTGCTGCACCGGGCAGCTGCCGGTGTCGATGTGCTGCAGGGCCGCCGCGAGCAGCGGCTCGTTGGTCGCGCCCAGGGCCGTGTTGGGGTTCTCCTGGACGCGGCACTGCACGGGAAAACCGCCGGTGTAATCGCCGAAGCCGAGCGAGTTGGACAACTGGAATTCGATCGGGAAGTAGGACTGGCCGCAATTATCCTTGCGGTGGAAGCCATAGGGCTTGCCGCAGGTGCGGTCGCCCACCAGGATCACCTGCACGCCGATGCCGCGCAGGCTGTTGATGATCGACTCGCTCGCCGAGCAGGTGTAGGTGGACGTCAGCACGTACAGGCGCGGCAGGTTCAGCTGCGGCAGCGGCGTGCCGCGCGGGTACTGCGCCTCCGCCGTCTCCACGCGGGAGGAGAACAGGAAGGTGCCGTTGGCGCTGTCCGTCGGGCGCTTGTTGCTGTACTGCGCGCGTTCGAAGACGCGGCCATCGACGCCGCCCCCGGCAACCATCGACGCCGCGGCCTGCGCGACGTAGAGGAAGCCGCCCGGGTTGTAGCGCAGGTCCAGCACGAGGTCCTGCACCGCCGCGTCGCGCAGCTGCGTGAAGGCGGTGATCAGCGCGTCCTGCGCGCCCTTGCTGTGCTCGTTGAACAGCACGTAGCCGACCTGGCGGCCGCCGCTGCTCAGCAGCGTCTTGGTCAGCGGCACCGGCGTGCGGCTGGCGGCCGACGGATCGCTCGTGGCCGAGCTCACGCCCTGCATGACGTCGGCGGCGGCGGCGGTCATCACCGTGCTGAACCGGTCCAGCGGCTGGCCGGATGCGTCCGGCGTGCGGACGAGCAGGGCATTGAAATAGCTCGCGACCGTGCTGTAGTTGGCGGCGTCCACGGGCTGGACGCGGTCGTACCAGAGGTAGGCCTCGTCGAGGTAGCTGCGCGCCCAGGCCTTTTCGCCTTCGGGCGTGCAGACGTTGGCCAGCGATGCGGACGAGGCGAGGGCGCTCGTCGTGACGGCCGTGGCCGTGCTGGCGGCCGTCGAGCCGCCTCCACCGCCCCCGCCGCAGGCCGACAGGGCGACGGCCAGCGAGACGGCGGCCAGGCGGGCTGCGCGGCGCAGCGGGACAACGACGGACACGGGCAACTCCACCATGGAGCGCCGATTATTGCCGTGCCAGGGCGGCTGATCAGCTCTGGAGCGCCAGCCCGGCGTGCTCACGCAACAGGTGGAAGTGGATCTTGGGGAATCGTTCCTGCGCCAGCCGCACGTCGTACGGCGAAGTGCAAAGAAATGCCAGGGCGTCGGCGGCGTCCAGCGCCATGCGCTGCGGGTAAGCATCCGTGAACGCGCGCAGTTCCTGCGGCGTGTCGGCGGTGATCCAGCGCGCCCCGGTGTACTGGCAGCCTTCCAGCCGGATGTCGGCGTCGTACTCGGCCTTCAGGCGGTGCTGCACCACCTCGAACTGCAGCTGGCCCACCGCGCCCAGCAGCATCGCGCCGCCGGCCTGCGGCCGGAAGACCTGGATCGCGCCTTCCTCGCCCAGCTGGGCCAGGCCCTGCTGCAGCTGCTTGGTGCGCAGCGGGTTCCTCAGCAGCACGGTCATGAACAGCTCGGGCGCGAAGAACGGCAGGCCGGTGAACTGCAGGTTGGCGCCGTCGGTGATGGTGTCGCCCAGCTGCACGCCGCCGTGGGTGGTGAAGCCGATGATGTCGCCGGCGTAGGCCTCGTCCACCGCCTCGCGCCGCTGCGACAGGAAGGTCACGACCGAGGTGGGCCGCAGCTCCTTGCCGGTGCGCTGCACCTTGAGCTTCATGCCCGGCGTGTACTTGCCCGAGGCCATGCGCACGAAGGCGATGCGGTCGCGGTGGTTGGCGTCCATGTTGGCCTGCACCTTGAACACCACGCCGGCAAAGTTGGGCTCGTCCGGCTGCACGATCTTCTCGACCGGCTGCCGGTTCACGACCAGCGAGCTCTTGCGCGGCTGCGGCGCCGGCGCCAGGTCGACCAGCGCGTCCAGCACCTCCATCACGCCGAAGTTGTTGACGCCCGAGCCGAAGAACACCGGCGTCTGCTTGGCGTCCAGGAAGGCCTGGTGGTTCCACTCGGGCGAGGCGCCCGTGGCCAGCTCCATGCTCTCGGCGGCCGCGTCGTACTCGCCGTCGAAGCGCGCGCGCAGCGTGGCGGCGTCCGACAGCGGGATGGTCTCGAAGTCCTGCGGGCGGCGCTCGCTGCCGGCCTCGAACACCGTCATCGCGCCGGTGCGCAGGTTCATGATGCCGCCGAAGCTCTTGCCCTTGCCCACCGGCCAGGTCATGGGCACGCAGGGCATGCCCAGCTCGCGCTCCACCTCGTCCAGGATGTCCAGCGGCTCGCGCACCTCGCGGTCCATCTTGTTGACGAAGGTGATGATGGGCGTGTTGCGCTGGCGGCAGACCTCGATGAGGCGCTTGGTCTGCGCCTCCACGCCGTTGGCCGCGTCGATCACCATCAGCGCCGAGTCGACGGCGGTGAGCACGCGGTAGGTGTCCTCGGAGAAGTCCTTGTGGCCCGGCGTGTCCAGCAGGTTGATCACGTGGTCGCGGTACAGCATCTGCATCACCGACGAGGCCACCGAGATGCCGCGCTGCTTCTCGATCTCCATCCAGTCGCTGGTGGCGTGGCGCGACGCCTTGCGGCCCTTGACCGCGCCCGCGATCTGGATCGCGCCGGAGAACAGCAGCAGCTTTTCCGTCAGCGTGGTCTTGCCCGCGTCGGGGTGGGAAATGATGGCGAAGGTGCGGCGGCGCCGGGTTTCGGCGGCGAAGGGCGAAGCGGACACGGGAAGAGGAGCTTTCGATGAGCTGCAAAGCGTTGCAGCCGGGCCCCTATTGTCGCCGATGGGTGTACCTTGGCCGGATGGCGAAGGCAGACGACACGGTGGTGCTGCAGGTGGACGGCCACGGGGTGGCGGTGAGCCACCCGGGCAAGATTCTGTTCCCCGCCGCGAAGCTCACCAAGCTGGACCTGGTGCAGTACTACATCGAGGTGGCCGAGGGGGCCCTGCGCGGGGCGGGCGGGCGGCCCTGCGTGCTGGTGCGCTATCCGCAGGGCATCGAGGGCGAGTTCTTCTTCCAGAAGCGCGCCCCGGCGGGACGGCCGCCGTGGGTCGAGGTCAGCACGATCCGGTTTCCGTCCGGGCGCACCGCGGAGGAGGTCGTGCCGCGCCACGCCGCCACGCTCGCCTGGATGGCCAACCTGGGCTGCATCGAACTGCACCCGCACCCGGTGCGCGCCGACGACCTGGATCATCCGGACGAGCTGCGCGTCGACCTGGACCCGGTGCCCGGCGTCGAATGGCCGCAGATCCGCGAGGTGGCGGCGATCGCGCGCGAGGTGCTGGTCGAACACGGCTTGCAGGGCTGGCCCAAGACGTCCGGTTCGCGCGGCATCCACGTGCTGGTGCGGATCGAGCGCCGCTGGAGCTTCGACCAGGTCCGGCGCGCGGCGCTGGCGCTGGCGCGCGAGGTCGAGCGGCGCGCGCCGCGGCTGGCCACCGCCCAGTGGTGGAAGGAGCAGCGGCAGGGCGTGTTCGTCGACTACAACCAGAACGCCAAGGACCGCACGGTGGCCTCCGCCTACTCGGTGCGTCCCAAGCCCGATGCGCGGGTCTCGACGCCGGTCACCTGGGACGAGCTGCCCTCGTGCGAGCCGGGCGACTTCACGCTGCTGACGGTGCCGGCGCGGCTGAAGCAGTTGGGCGATCCGCACGCGGGCATCGATGCCGCCGCCGGGTCGATCGATTCGTTGCTCGAGCTGTCGGCACGGCAGGAGCGCGAGGGGCAGGGCGACGCGCCCTGGCCGCCGCACTACCGCAAGCAGGCCGGCGAGCCGCCGCGCGCACCGCCGTCGGCCCTTCGACGCGGTTCGGGACAGGCACGCAAGGCCAAGCCGCTGGTGGAGGTGGCGCGGGCGGACCGCGAGGCCGATGCCATCGCCGCCGCGGAGGACTGGAAGCACAGGCACCCGAACGCGGCCGCCCACCTGGAGCCGGCCGACGTGCTGGTGGACCGCATGCGCGGCAGCTCGTCGCTGTGGTACCGGGTGCGGATCAACCTCGAGCACGTGCCGGCGCGGCTGCGGCCGAAGCAGGCCGGGGACGACAAGCCGGGCGAGAGCTGAAGGGGCTCACGGCATCGCGCGCCTTGCCAAACCGCGCTGCTGGATGCCGGGTCAAGCCCGGCATGACAACGGAGTGGCTCATGCGCGAGGCTTGTCAATGGGCAAGGCTGGTCAGGCACATAGCTTGTCATTGCGGGCTCGACCCGCAATCCAGCCCGGTGCCTGTCCAGACCGCGCTGCTGGATGCCGGGTCAAGCCCGGCATGACACAGGAGGAGTGCTGGATGCTGCCGGGTCGAGCCCCGCGGGATACAGGCGCGCCGCTGGATGCCGGGTCGAGCTCCGCGGGATACAGGCGCGCCGCTGGATGCCGGGTCCAGCCCGCATGCCAGCGGAGCGGCTCACTTCGTCTTGAACACCTGCTGCAGCTCGAACGGCGTCGCCGTCTCCAGCTGGTCGTAGCGGCAGTCCTGCGCCGGCTTGTCCGGGCGCCAGCGCACGAACGTGGTCGCGTGGCGGAAGCGGTCGCCCTGCAGGTGGTCGTAGCGGACCTCGCAGGCGCGCTCGGGACGCAGGGGCTCCCAGCCGAGGTCCTTGCCGCCGCTCCAGCGGCTCCTGGCGCCCGGCATGCGGTCCGCGTCGGCGGCGGTGGCCTGCGCCCAGTCGCGCCAGGGATGGTTGTCCATCGCGTTCTCGCGCAGGGGCGCCAGTTCCTGCGCGAGCTGGCGCCGCGTGTCCATGGTGAACGAGGACGTCACGCCCACGTGCTGCAGCACACCGGCCTCGTCGTACAGGCCCAGCAGCAGCGAACCCACCGCGTCCTGCGTGTCCTTGTACCAGCGAAAGCCGGCCACCACGCAGTCGGCCGTGCGGGCGTGCTTGATCTTGAACATCGCGCGCCTGGCCGGCTGGTAGGGAGCCTCGGCCGGCTTGGCCATCACGCCGTCCAGCCCGGCGCCCTCGAAGCGCTCGAGCCAGTCCTGGGCCTGCGCGCGATCCGTCGTCACCGGCGTGAGGTACAGCGGCGCCTTGGCCTGGCCGAGCAGGCGCTCCAGCCGCACGCGGCGCTCGCGCTGCGGCAGCTCCATCACCGACTTGCCGCCGGCCGCGAGCAGGTCGAAGGCGACGAAGCCGGCGGGCGTTTCCTTGGCCAGCCTGGCCACGCGCGAGGCCGCCGGGTGGATGCGCTGCTGCAGGGCATCGAAGTCCAGCCCCCGCGGACCCGCGACCACCACCTCGCCGTCGACGATGCAGCCCCTGGGCAGCTGCTCGGCGAGCACCTTCTCCAGCTCGGGGAAGTAACGGTTGAGCGGCTTGAGGTCGCGGCTCTGGATCACCACGCCATCGGGGCCGCGGAACACGAGCGCACGGAAGCCGTCCCACTTGGGCTCGAACAGGAAGCCCTCGCCCTCGGGCAGGGCGTCGGCGATCTTCGCCAGCATGGGGTCGATGGGGGCGGAGAACAGCGATGTGGTGGCCATGGGGAGGTTGTACCGCACCGGCGCGCGCTGCGCGGCCGGGCCGGCGCACGGTCGCGCTGAGGGGCGTGCGCCGGCCACACAACCGGGCCTTCGCGTCCTATAGTGACCCGCAGCTGCAGGAGCCCGCGATGCAACCTTCCGCGCCCGATCCGGCCCAGGCCTACGAAAGTTTTTTCGTGCCGGCGATGTTCCGACCCTGGGCCCGCCTGCTGCTGCAGGAAGCGCGGCTGGCGCCGGGCGAGCGCGTGCTGGACGTGGCCTGCGGCACCGGCATCGTGGCGCGCCTGGCCGTCGAAGCCGTCGGCCCGCAGGGCCAGGTGACGGGGCTGGACCTCAGCCCCGCCATGCTGGCGGTGGCCAGGTCGAGCGAAGCGACCGGGCGCGTGCGCTGGGTCGAGGGCAGCGCGCAGGCGCTGCCGTTCGAGGACGCGAGCTTCGACGTGGTGCTGTGCCAGCACGGGCTGCAGTTCTTCCCCGACCGGGTGCAGGCCCTGCGCGAGATGCGGCGCGTGCTGGTGCCGGGCGGCCGGGCGCTGGTGATGGTGCTGCAGTCGATCGACCGCCACGCGGTGTTCCAGAGCCTGATGACGGCGGTGGCCGGCGAACTGGGGCTGCCGCTGGCGCAGGTGGCGATCCCCTTCGCGGTGCCGGAGGCCGCCACCCTGGAGCTGCTGAACGGCTCGGCCGGCTTCCGCGGCGGCCGGGTGATCCCGGTCTCCACCGAGGTGCGCTTCGCCGACGCGGACCGCTTCGTGCCGACCGCGGTCGCGAGCTCGGCCGCGGCGATCCCCGCCTTCGCGCAGCTCCCGCCGGGCGACCGGGTGGCGATGCTGGAGCGCGTGCGCGAGGCCGTCGCGCCGACGCTGGCGGCCCATGTGCGCGACGGCCAGCTCGCGTTCACCATGCACGCGCACATCGCGGAAGGGCTCGCTTAGCTTGGCTCGGCGGTGGGTGCCTTCCGTATAATGCGCACCCATCCGAGGAGCGTTGCAGCGCCGCACGGCGTGAGGCTCGGACCCTTCGCAACGACGCTCACCCACTGTCCTGGTGCGGTGAGTCCCCGACCGACGCACCGGCAGTGGCTGACCCAAGACCTGGAGCCACCATGAACGCCGTTCTCAAGCCCACGCAAGACTGCGCCATCGCCGACCCCTCGCTCGCCGACTGGGGCCGCAAGGAAATCCGCATCGCCGAGACCGAGATGCCCGGCCTGATGGCGATCCGCGAGGAATTCGCCAAGAGCCAGCCCCTGAAGGGCGCCCGCATCACCGGCTCGCTGCACATGACGATCCAGACCGCGGTGCTCATCGAGACGCTGCAGGCGCTGGGCGCGCAGGTGCGCTGGGCCTCGTGCAACATCTTCTCCACCCAGGACCACGCCGCCGCGGCCATCGCCGCCAGTGGCACGCCGGTGTTCGCCATCAAGGGCGAGTCGCTGGAGGACTACTGGGACTACACGCACCGCATCTTCGACTTCGGCGCCAAGGGCAGCGAGGGCGAAGGCCCGAACATGATCCTGGACGACGGCGGCGACGCGACGCTGCTGATGCACCTGGGCAAGCGCGCCGAGAAGGACGCCTCGCTGGTCGCCGGCAACGGCCACAGCGAAGAGGAGCGCATCCTGTTCGCCTCGATCCGCAAGAAGCTGTCCGAGGACGCGACCTGGTACAGCCGCAAGAGCGCCCAGATCATCGGCGTGACCGAGGAGACCACCACCGGCGTGCACCGCCTGAAGGAAATGTCGGCCAAGGGCACGCTGATGTTCCGCGCGATCAACGTCAACGACTCGGTCACCAAGAGCAAGTTCGACAACCTGTACGGCTGCCGCGAATCGCTGGTGGACGGCATCAAGCGCGCCACCGACGTGATGGTGGCCGGCAAGGTCGCCGTGGTGGCGGGCTACGGCGACGTGGGCAAGGGCTCGGCCCAGGCCCTGCGCGCCCTGTCGGCCCAGGTGTGGGTGACCGAGATCGACCCGATCTGCGCGCTGCAGGCGGCGATGGAAGGCTACCGCGTCGTGACGATGGACTACGCCGCCGACAAGGCCGACATCTTCGTCACGGCCACCGGCAACAAGTCGGTCATCACCTACGCCCACATGGCGAAGATGAAGGACCAGGCCATCGTCTGCAACATCGGCCACTTCGACAACGAGATCGACGTCGCGTCGCTCGAGGCCCGGTGCAAGTGGGAAGAGATCAAGCCGCAGGTCGACCACGTGATCTTCGAGGACGGCAAGCGCATCATCCTGCTGGCCAAGGGCCGGCTGGTGAACCTGGGCTGCGGCACGGGCCACCCCAGCTACGTGATGAGCTCCTCGTTCGCCAACCAGACCATCGCGCAGATCGAGCTGTTCACGCACAGCGACTACTACGAGTCCGGCAAGGTATACGTGCTGCCCAAGCACCTGGACGAGAAGGTGGCGCGCCTGCAGCTGAGGAAGCTCGGCGCCCAGCTCACCGAGCTGAGCGAGGAGCAGGCCGGCTACATCGGCGTGCCCAGGCAGGGTCCGTACAAGCCGGACACGTACCGGTACTGATCGCTTTCTCCCTCTCCCTTCCGGGGGGAGGGCCGGGGTGGGGGCGCCCCCGCGCGTGCCCCTCACCCCAGCCCTCTCCCCGGAAGGGAGAGGGAGCAAGACGACCATGCGTGCCGACCAACTCCTCGTCCTGCGCGGCCTGGCCGCCACGCGCTCGCAGGCGCAGCGGCTGATCGCCGCCGGCCTGCGCTGGCATGACGGCCGGGCCTGGCACGAGGTCGCCAAGAACGGCGACGAGGTGCCGGACGCCGCGCGGCTCGAGCTGCTCGACGATGCCGAGGCGCGCTACGTGTCGCGCGGGGGCCTGAAGCTCGAAGGCGCGCTGCAGGCGGCGGGGCTCGACCCCGCCGGGCTGCGCTGCCTCGACGTCGGCCTGTCCACCGGCGGCTTCACCGACTGCCTGCTGCAGCGCGGCGCGGCGCGGGTGGTCGGCGTGGACGTCGGCCACGGCCAGCTGCACGAGCGCTTGCGCAACGACGCGCGCGTGGTGTGCATCGAAAAGTGCAATGCGCGCGAGCTGGACGAAGCGGCGCTGCGCCGGGCAGGCGAGGAGGCTGGGTTCGACCTGGCCGTGGGCGACCTGTCCTTCATCTCGCTCACGCTGGTGCTGCCGGCCATCGCGCCGCTCCTGCGGGACGGCGGGCGGCTGCTGATGCTGGTCAAGCCGCAGTTCGAGCTGCAGCCGGGCCAGCTGGGCAAGGGCGGCATCGTGCGCGACGAGGCGCTGTATCCGGCGGTGGAGCGGCGCATCCGCGATGCGTGCGGCGCCTGCGGCCTGGCGGTCGACGGCTGGTTCGACAGCCCCATCCGCGGTGGCGACGGCAACCGCGAGTTCTTTGTCCTGGCAACCAGGAGGTCCCGATGAATCTTCCGATCAGCCTCGAATTCTTTCCGCCCAAGACCGACGAGGGCGCCCAGAAGCTGCGCGCGGCGCGCAAGCAGCTCTATGCCCTGCGGCCCGAGTTCTGCTCGGTCACGTTCGGCGCCGGCGGTTCCACCCAGGAGGGCACGCTGGCCACGGTGCGCGAGATCATGGCCGAGGGCTGCCCCGCGGCCCCGCACCTGTCGTGCATCGGCCAGACGCGCGAGAGCATCCGCGAGCGCCTGGCGGCCTACGCGAGCGCCGGCGTGCAGCGCATCGTCGCCCTGCGCGGCGACCTGCCCAGCGGCTATGGGCTGGGCGGCGAGTTCCGCTATGCCAGCGACCTGGTGGCCTTCATCCGCGCCGAGACGGGGCGGCAGTTCCGCCTCGAGGTGGCGGCGTACCCCGAGGTGCACCCGCAGTCCAGGTCCCCCGACGCCGACCTGCAGGCCTTCCTGGCCAAGGTGGAGGCGGGGGCCGACGCGGGCATCACGCAGTACTTCTTCAACGCCGACGCCTACCTGCGCTATGTCGACGAGCTGCGCCGCCGCGGCGTGCAGGTGCCTGTGGTGCCGGGGATCATGCCGATCACCAGCTCCAGCCAGCTGCTGCGGTTCTCCGACGCCTGCGGCGCGGAGGTCCCGCGCTGGATCCGGCTGCGGCTGCAGGCCTTCGGCGACGACACCGCGTCGATCCGGGCGTTCGGGCTGGACGTCGTGACGGACCTGTGCGAGCGGCTGCGCGCCGGCGGCGCGCCGGGGCTGCACTTCTACACCATGAACCAGGCGGCGGCGACGGTGGAGATCTGTCGCCGCCTGGCGACCTGATGCGCGGCGCGTTCGCCTCGGCCCTGCTGCTCGCGTGCATCTGCAGCGCATGCGCGCAGTTGCCCGTTCCACAGGAGGGCACCGACTCGGTGCAAGGCACCGGATCGGTGCGCGAGGACGCCACGGCGGCGGGCTCGGCCACGCCGCAGGAGTTCCGCGGCCTCGCGTCCTGGTACGGACTGGGGTTCCACGGCCGGCGCACCGCCAGCGGCGAGCGGTTCGACATGAACGCGCTCACCGCGGCGCATCCCACGCTGCCGTTCGGAACGCGCGTGCGGGTGACCAACCTGCGCAACGGCCGCAGCGTCGAAGTGCGCATCAACGACCGCGGGCCGCACGTGGCCGGGCGCATCATCGACCTGAGCTTTGCCGCGGCGCGATCGCTGGGGCTGCTCACGTGGGGCGCCGCGCGGGTGGTCGTCACGCCCATGCCGCCGGTGGGCGGCTGACACGTTCCTGAAGGAGCGCGCCGGCGGGTGCCCTTCTTGCATGCGGCCCATCCGTTGGTTTTTCAACGGAGTAGAAAGAGCATGCAAGCAAGACCCTGGATGGCCGCCGCCCTGCTGGCGGCCGGTGCCGCCGCCCACGCCGCGGAATGGGGCGACACCGCCATCGGCTTTCGCACCGGTTCGAGGTTCGCCGAGCCGTTCGGCCGCAACGACGTCCACAAGAACATCGTCAGCCTCACGCACGCGAGCGGGTTCAAGTCGGGCACCAACTTCCTGAACGTCGACCTGCTGCAGTCCGACGGCAAGGACGCCCAGGCGCAGGAGGCGTACGTCGTCTACCGCTACACGCTGGACGTGGGCAAGGTGAGCGGCAAGTCGTTCGCCTTCGGCCCGGTGCGCGGCCTCGGCGCGACGGCCGGTTTCGACTGGAACACCAAGAACGACCCCGGCTACGGCTCGAGGAAGCGCATGCTGGTGCTCGGACCGACGCTGTTCCTCGACGTGCCCGGGTTCCTGAACGTCGGCGCCTACCTGCTGCACGAGAGCAACCAGCCGGTCGGCGTGGCGTCCCGCTACACCTACGACCTGCATCCGATGCTGGGCGCGAGCTGGGGCGTCCCGCTGGGCGGCGGCGTCGAGTTCGACGGCTACCTGAACTGGATCGCGCCCAAGGGCAGGAACGAGTTCGGCGGCGCCACCGCCACCGAGTTCAACTTCGACGGCCAGGTCATGTACGACGTGGGCACCGCGATGGGCATGGCCAAGAACTCACTGAAGGCCGGCCTGGAGTACCAGTACTGGCGCAACAAGTTCGGCAACGCGTACAAGGGCCCGGCCGGCTCCGGCGCGTTCGCCAGGACGCCGATGGTGCGCGTCGAATACCACTTCTGACGCGGCACGCTAGCCGCCGCCGCTCTCCACCACGTGCGCCTTGCCGCGCCCGCGGCCCAGCGCCTCCAGCACCTGGGGCAGGGCGGCCTGCAGCGCGGGCTTGAGGGTGTGCGGCGGGTTCACCAGGAACACGCCGCTGGCCGTCAGGCCCATCCGGCGCGGCTCGCCGGGGGCGGCGGGGGCGGCCTGCTCCGGCTGGCCGATCGCCAGCGTCGCATGCAGCCACGGCTTGCGGAACGAGTTGGCCAGGGTCTTGAGCTTGCGCGGCAGCTCGTGCGCCTCGGGCCGCGGGATCACCGGGTACCACACCATGTAGGTGCCGGTGGCGAACCGCTGCAGCGCGTCGCGCAGCACCGCGGGCACCTTGGCGTAGTCGGTCTTGATCTCGTAGCTCGGGTCGATCAGCACCAGCGCGCGGCGGCTGGGCGGCGGCAGCACCGACTTGAGCCCCTCGAAGCCGTCCTCGCGCGCGACGCTGACCTGGCGGCCGGCGCCCAGCTGCGCGATGTTGCCCGCCAGCGCGCCGCTGTCGGACGGGTGCAGCTCGTACAGCTTGAGCTTGTCGCGAACGTCGTGGCGCAGCAGGTGCTGGGCGATGAAGGGCGAGCCGGGATAGATGCGCCAGCGACCGTCCCGATTGAAGGCGCGTACGACGCCCAGGTAGTCGGCCAGCGCCGGAGCGAGCGCCTGCTCACCTTCCTGGGGCTTGCCGGCCGTGGCCGCGGCCAGCTTCAGGATGCCGTCGGCGGCCTCGCCGGAGGTGCCGGCATAGTCGCCGTCGAGCCGGTACAGGCCGGCGCCCGCGTGGGTGTCGACCACCCACAAGGGGGTGTCCTTCTGTGTCAGGTGGCGCAGCACGGCCACCAGCGCCAGGTGCTTCAGGACATCGGCGTGGTTGCCCGCGTGGAACCCGTGGCGGTAACTGAACATCCGGCGATCGTACCCCGTGACCACCCCGACCTTGCGGTAAGTGCTTGATTTGCCGTAGAATCTTGGGCTCTGCAGCGCCATCTGGGTCCCGCGGCAGATCAAGGGCAGGCCGTCGCGGCAGGCCCCGAACCCCCGCCTAAGAGGTCTTCGCAAGAAAGACACCGACCGCGGAAAAGGGCCCGCGAACTCCTCGAAAGCCTCACATGAAAACGTTCAGCGCCAAACCCGCTGACGTGACGCACGAGTGGTTTGTGATTGACGCCACCGACAAGGTGCTCGGACGTGTTGCCAGCGAAGCAGCACTCCGTTTGCGCGGCAAGCACAAGGCCATCTACACGCCTCACGTCGATACCGGCGACTTCATCGTCGTCATCAACGCCTCCAAGCTTCGCGTCACCGGCGCGAAGGAACTGGACAAGATGTACTACCGCCACTCGGGCTTCCCGGGCGGCATCCGTGCCACCAACTTCCGCGACATGCAGGCCAAGCACCCCGGCCGCGCGCTCGAGAAGGCCGTCAAGGGCATGCTGCCCAAGGGCCCGCTCGGCTACGCCATGATCAAGAAGCTGAAGGTCTACGGCGGCGCGGAGCATCCGCACACCGCCCAGCAACCCAAGCCGCTGGAAATCTGAGGAGCGCCCGAATGATTGGTGAATGGAACAACGGCACCGGCCGCCGCAAGAGCAGCGTGGCCCGTGTCTTCCTGAAGAAGGGCACCGGCAAGATCACGGTCAACGGCAAGGAGATCGAGAAGTTCTTCGGCCGCCAGACCTCGATCATGATCGTCAAGCAGCCGCTGATGCTGACCAACCACGCCGAGACGTTCGACATCCAGGTCAACGTGCACGGCGGCGGTGAATCCGGCCAGGCCGGCGCCACCCGTCACGGCATCACGCGCGCCCTGATCGACTACGACGCCACGCTCAAGCCGGCGCTGTCGGCCGCGGGCTTCGTGACCCGCGACGCGCGCGAAGTCGAGCGCAAGAAGGTCGGCCTGCACTCCGCACGCCGCCGCAAGCAGTTCAGCAAGCGCTGATCGGCCTGCGCCCCCGTTACAAAGCCGCACAAGTTCGCTTGTTGCGGCTTTGTCGTTTCAGGGCATGCTCGTCTCCTAGCTCATGCGTTGGAAGCTCCTCCGTCGCCGCCTGACCATCAGCGCACCCCAGATGAAGGTGCGCAGCACGCTCTCCTGGCCCCTGCGGTGGGTGGGGATGGCGATGGTGCTGGGCTTTTGCGCCGCCATCAGCCTGTGGACCTTCGAGCTCGGCAAGAGCCTCGCGGGCGTGGGCACGGGCGACAAGGACGAGCTGCAGCAGCTGCGCGCCGAAGTCGGCCGCTTGCGCGGCGAGCACGACAAGGCGCAGTCCATCCTCAACACGTCGGGCATCGCCCTCACGGCCGAGCGCGCCGCCCAGGAGCGGCTGGCGGCCCAGGTGCGCCAGCTCGAGGGCGAGAACCGGCGCCTGCGCGACGAGCTCGGATTCTTCGACAAGCTGATGCCCGCCAGCGCCAACGCGCCGGTGGCCATCCGTGGCCTGCAGGCGGAGATGCTGCCGGGCAGCCAGATGCGCTGGCAGGTGCTGGTGATGCAGGCGGCGCGCAACGCCCCGGAATTCCATGGCCAGCTGCAGCTCTTCGTGGACGGCACGCTGGACGGCAAGCCCTGGTCGATGGACCTGCCGGGCGGGGCGCGCGACCTTCGGTTCCGCCAATACGGCCGTCTGGAAGGCACGGTCGACCTGCCGAGCCAGGCCGTGGTAAAAAACGTGTCCGCCAAGGTGGTGGAGGGGTCGGCCACCCGAGCCGTGCAGAGCATCAAGCTCGGCGCCTGACCCACGACGTATTCAAGGGACCATCGATGTTCGGCAAGAAAGCCCAGCCACCCATCAAGAGCCTGATCGCCCACGGCACGCGCGTGGAAGGCAACCTCAAGTTCACCGAGGGCCTGCGCATCGACGGCGAGGTGGTGGGCGACGTGCAGGCGCTCACGGAGGAGCCCAGCATGCTGGTGATCTCCGAGGCCGCGGTCGTGCAGGGCGAGATCCAGGCCGACCACGTCATCGTCAACGGCGTCGTGCGCGGCCCGGTCCATGCGCACGAGCTGCTCGAGCTGCAGCCCAAGGCGCGCATCGAGGGCGACGTGTCGTACCGGGCCCTTGAAATGCACCAGGGCGCGGTCATCTCCGGACAGCTGAAGCCGCTCGAGGGCGGGGAAGAAAAGCCCTTACTCAAGCTGGCGGCAAACAACCTCTAGCGGGAATTCCCGAGGCGTTTGCCTTACTATTCACGCTCGCATTCGAGAGGCCCATCCATGAGCGCAGTTGCCGACAACATCCAGAGCGAGATGCCCGCCCCGCTGATCTTCACCGACAGCGCCGCGGCCAAGGTCGCCGATCTCATCGCCGAGGAAGGCAACCCCGACCTCAAGCTGCGCGTGTTCGTGCAGGGCGGTGGCTGCTCGGGCTTCCAGTACGGCTTCACGTTCGACGAGATCGCCAACGACGACGACACGGTGATGACCAAGAACGGCGTCTCGCTGCTGATCGACGCGATGAGCTACCAGTACCTGGTCGGCGCCGAGATCGACTACAAGGAAGACCTGCAGGGCGCCCAGTTCGTGATCAAGAACCCGAACGCCAGCACCACCTGCGGCTGCGGGTCCAGCTTCAGCGCGTAAGCCCGGCTAAGCGGGCCAGACCGCACCCAGCACACGGGCGCCTCGGGCGCCCGTGGTGCTTGTGAGCGCCAGTTTCCTGCGGTCCAGCGCCTGCTGGGCCAGCCACGCGAACGCCGTGGCCTCCACCTGCAAGGGCGGCAGCCCCGCTTCGGCGCTCGACACCACCTGCGCCCGCGGCAGCAGGGTCTGCAGCCGGCCCATCAGGTGCGTGTTCAGTGCCCCACCCCCGCAGACCACCAGCCGACGCAGGTCGGGCTGGTGGCGCAGCACGTCGTCCGCGCAGCAGCGGGCGGTGAACTCGGCCAGCGTGGCCTGCACCTGCCGGGGCTCGAGCGGCCCGCAGGCCGCCAGGTGGCGGGCCAGCCAGGGCGGATTGAACAGGTCGCGGCCCGTGCTCTTGGGCGGCGCCTTGGCCAGGTACGGCTCCGCCAGCAGCGTCCCCAGCAGGTCGGCCTGCGCCGCGGCGCCCGCCGCCCAGGCGCCGCCGGCGTCGTAGGGCTGGCCCCGGTGCTGCTGGATCCAGGCGTCCATCAGCGCGTTGCCGGGGCCGCAGTCGAAGCCGAGCATCGAGCCGTCCGCGCGCAGCAGCGTGACGTTGGAGATGCCGCCGATGTTGAGCACGCCGACGGTCTCGCCGGGGCGGCCGAACATGCCGCGGTGGAAGAAGGGCGCCAGCGGCGCGCCCTGGCCACCCGCGGCGACGTCGCGGCTGCGGAAATCGGCCACCACGTCGATGCCGGTCAGCTCGGCCAGCAGCGCCGGCTGGGCGAGCTGGATCGTGTAGCCGGTGCCGTCGAACTCCTGCGGGCGGTGCCGCACCGTCTGCCCGTGCGCACCGATGGCGCGCACCGCCGCTGGCGCCAGGCCGGACTGCGCGAGCAGCTGGTGCACCACCTGGGCATAGACGCGCATGAGCGCATTGGCGGCCAGCTGCGCCCGGTGCAGCTCGTCGTCGCCGCGGGCATTGAGCGCGAGCAGTTCGGCGCGCAGCTCCGGGGCGAAGCCGGCGCTGGCATGGGCGAGCACGCGCACGCCCTGGCCGAAGTCCGCCAGCACGCCGTCGACGCCGTCCAGCGACGTGCCGGACATCAGGCCGATGAACAGGTCGGGCATCGCGGCCGGGCGCGAGGAAAGGGTCAGTCGGCGCTGGCGACGGTGGCGAGCGCCGCGGCGTCCAGCTGCGCTCGCATCGAGCGCGCCATCCGGTCGAACGCCGGCCGCGCGGCGGCGGACAGCACGGCGCCCTGGGCGTGCCGGGCGACCTCGATCGGGTCGCGGAAGGCGCCGTTGATGCGGAACTCGAAGTGCAGGTGCGGCCCGGTCGCCCAGCCGGTGGCACCGACGGCGCCGATGCGCTGGCCCTGCGAGACGGCCTGGCCGAGGCGCACGTTGATGCGGCTCAGGTGCGCGTAGACGGTGATGTCGCTCGCGTTGTGCTTGACCATGACCACGTTGCCGTAGCCGTTCTGCACGCCGGCGAAGGTGACGACGCCGTCGCCCACCGTGCGCACCGGCGTGCCGGTGGGCGCGCCGTAGTCGACGCCGGTGTGGGCGCGCCAGGCGTTCAGGATGGGGTGGAAGCGCATCGCGAAGCCGCTGGTCACGCGCGAGAACTCCATCGGCGAGGCCAGGTAGGAGCTGGTGAGGCTCTTGCCGTCCAGCGTGTAGTAGGCGCCCTTGATGCCCGGCTGCTGGAACCACATCGCCTGGTGCGTCTTGCCGTTGTTGACGAACTCGGCGGACAGCACGCGGCCGGTGCGCAGCGGCTCGCCATCGGCTTCCAGCGCCTCGTAGACCACGCTGAAGCGGTCGCCCTTGCGCAGGCCGCGGCGGAAGTCGACTTCGGCCGACAGGATGTCGGCCAGCTGCACCGCCACATCGTCGGGCAGGCGCGATTCGTCCACGGCCGCGAACAGCGAGGTGCGCACGGTGCCGCTGCCCAGCCGGGCGGTGGCCACGAGGGGCGCGGTCTCCACTGCGGTGGTGAACTTGCCGTTGGCGCCGCGCTGCACGACCAGGCGCTTGAAGTTGCCGCTGTCGTCGGCGACCCAGCGCACGGTGAGCGCGCGCAGTGCGTGCTGGTCGGTGGCTTCGGCGCGCGCCGTGCGGCCGTAGCGGCCCAGGAGCTGCGCGCGCACCAGCGCGTCCTGCCGCAGGTAGGCCGCGGCTTCGGGGTCGCTCACGCCCAGGCGGGTGAGCAGGGCTTCCACCGTGTCGGAGGGACGCACGACCTCGCTGCGCCACAGGCTGAAGGTGTGGGCGTCGAGCACTTCCAGCTGCTCGCGCACCGCGAGCGGCTCCACGGCCTCGACCACCTCGTGCACCGGCAGTGCGGCCGCATCCGGGCCGAACGAGGCCACGGCGAAGGCGCCGCCGCCGCCGCCCAGCAGCAGGGCCGCGATCAGCGCGGTCACCTGCCGGGGATGGTGTTCCAGCACCCGCGCGGCGGCCCACAGGGCCTGCTCGATGGCGGCTGCCAATCCGTTTCTTCTCAAGCCTCGTCCTCGATTGCGGGGTGCGACGCCACCCTGGTGTGGCTGCCCTCGCGGTTCATCGGGGCCGGCGTGCCTGCTTGGGGCACCCTTTTAGAATCTGCCGGCCGGCATTTTGCGGCGCCAGTATAGCGACGGCGGAACCCCTTCAAGTCGCGGAAAACTCCTGATGAATCAACAACTTGTTACAGAAGAGCCAGCCGCCAGCGAGGGTGTGCGGCAGGCCCTCCAGGTCAGCCTGCGCGGCTGCGAGGAGCTGCTTCCCCAGGAGGAATGGCAGCGCAAGCTGGCCCGCTCGGAGGCCACCGGCGTGCCGCTGCGCATCAAGTTCGGGCTCGACCCCACCGCCCCGGACATCCATCTCGGCCACACCGTCGTGTTCAACAAGCTGCGGCAGTTGCAAGACCTGGGCCACACCGTGATTCCGCTGATCGGCGACTTCACGACGATGATCGGCGACCCGTCCGGGCGCAACAGCACCCGTCCGCCGCTGACCCGCGAGCAGATCGAGGCCAACGCCAAGACCTACTTCGACCAGATCGGCCTGGTGATCGACATGGAGCGGGCCGAGGTCCGCTACAACAGCGAGTGGAGCGACCCGCTGGGCGCGCGCGGCATGATCCAGCTGGCGGCGCGCTACACGGTGGCCCGCATGATGGAACGCGACGACTTCCACAAGCGCTTCCACGACGGCCGGCCGATCAGCGTGCACGAGTTCCTCTATCCCCTGATGCAGGGCTACGACTCGGTCGCGCTCAAGAGCGACCTCGAACTCGGCGGCACCGACCAGAAGTTCAACCTGCTGATGGGCCGCCACCTGCAGCAGGAATACGGCCAGGAGCCCCAGTGCATCCTGACCATGCCCCTGCTCGAAGGCCTCGACGGCGTCGAGAAGATGAGCAAGAGCAAGAACAACTACATCGGCATCACCGAGGAGGCCAACACCATGTTCGCCAAGGTGATGTCGATCTCCGACACGCTGATGTGGCGCTGGTACGACCTGCTCAGCTTCCGGCCGTCGGCCGACATCGCGCGGCTGCGCGCCGAGATCGAGGGCGGCCGCAACCCGCGCGACGCCAAGGTGATGCTGGCCAAGGAGATCACCGCGCGCTTCCACGGCGCGCCCGCGGCCGACGGCGCCGAGCAGGACTTCGTCAACCGCAGCAAGGGCGGCATCCCCGACGACATTCCGGCGGTGCAGCTGGCCGGCGCGCCGCTGGCGATCGGGGCGTTGCTCAAGCAGGCGGGCCTGGCGCCCTCGACCAGCGAGGCGATGCGGCTGATCGACGGTGGCGGCGTGCGCGTGGACTCGGGCGTGGTCAGCGACAAGGCGCTCAAGCTGCAGGCCGGCACCTATGTGGTCCAGGTGGGCAAGCGCAAGTTCGCGCGCGTGACGCTGGCCTGAGCGGCCGCTGCATGCCGGTGCCCACCGCATGACCCTGGCCGAACGCGCCCGCGCGGTCCCGCCCCAGGCCTGGCTGCGGGTGTCGATCGGGGTCGCGGTGCTGACCATCGGGCTCAAGACGCTGGCCTGGTGGCTCACCGGCTCGGTCGGCCTGCTGTCCGACGCCATGGAGTCGCTGGTCAACCTGGCCAGCGCGGCGTTCGCCCTGCTGATGGTCCGCGTGGCCCAGCAGCCGCCGGACGCCGAGCACCCGTACGGGCACCACAAGGCCGAGTACTTCTCGTCCGCGTTCGAGGGGCTGGCCATCCTGGTCGCCGCGCTCGCCATCATCTGGACCGCGGCGCAGCGGTTCTTCCAGCCGCAGCCGCTGGAGCAGGTGGGGCTGGGGCTGCTGCTGTCGGTGGTGAGTTCCGCGCTCAACGGCGCGCTGGCCTGGGCCATGCTGCAGTCGGCGCGCTCGCACCGCTCGATGGCGCTGGAGGGCGACGCGCGCCACCTGGTCACCGACGTCTGGACCTCCGCCGGGGTGGTGGCCGGCATCGGCCTGGTCGGGGTCACCCACTGGCTGTGGCTGGACCCCGTGGTCGCCATCGGCGTGGCGCTGAACATCGTCCGCGAGGGCGGCCAGCTCGTCTGGCGCTCGTCGCAGGGGCTGATGGACAAGCGCGTCGAGCGCGCGGTGCAGGCCGAGATCGAGCAGGTGCTCAAGGGCTTCGAGCATCCGGCCATCCGCTTCGACCATGTCACGACGCGGCGCTCGGGCAGCCGCCGGTTCGTCGACATGCACATGCACATGCCGGCGAGCTGGACGCTGCGCCGCGCGGCGGCCCTGCGGATGTCGGTGGAACAGGCGCTCATGAGCGCGGTGCCGGGGCTGCGCGCCACCATCCAGCTGCTGCCCAGCGATGTCGAAGCCCATGTCGAGGGCGAGGAGGACCTGCTCTGATCGGCCTCGTCCAGCGCGTCGCGCGCGCCCGCGTGCAGGTGGCCGGCCGCACCGTCGGCGAAATCGGCCCCGGCCTGCTGCTCCTGCTGTGCGCCGAGCGCGGCGACGGCGAGGCCCAGGCCGAGCGGCTGCTGGCCAAGCTGCTCAAGCTGCGCATCTTCGGCGACGCCCAGGGCAAGATGAATCGCAGCCTGCAGGACACCGGCGGCGGCCTGCTGGTGGTGAGCCAGTTCACGCTGGCGGCCGACACCTCGGGCGGCAACCGCCCCAGCTTCGGCAACGCCGCCGCCCCCGAGGAGGGGCGTCGCCTCTACGAAGCCTTCGTCGCCCGCGCCCGCGCCGCGCATCCGCTGGTGCAGGCCGGCGAATTCGGCGCCGACATGCAGGTCGAACTGGTCAACGACGGCCCGGTGACCATCCCGCTGCGCATCGCGCCCCCGGGGCAGCCGGCTCAGTAGGGATTGGGGATCCCGAGCGCGCCGAGCAGCAGGATCTCCAGCGCCTCCATCTCGAGCGCATCGCGCTCGCCGCTCTCGTGGTCGTAGCCCTGCGCGTGCAGCGCGCCGTGCACCAGCAGGTGCGCGTAGTGGTCGCGCAGCGGCTTGCCCTGCGCCTGCGCCTCGCGCTCGACCACCGGCGCGCACAGGACCAGGTCGGCGCTGACCACCGGCTCGCGCGCGTAGTCGAACGTCAGCACGTTGGTCGCGTAGTCCTTGCCCCGGTACTGGTGGTTCAGGGCCCGTCCTTCGTCCTCGCCGACGATGCGCACCGTGATCTCGGCGGCCCCCTGCAGGGCGAAGCCGACCCAGCGCCGCACCTGCGCCGGCGCGAGCAGCGCCTTGTGCTTCGCGCTGCCGGCGAAGGTGCCGAACTGCAGGTCGACCGACACGTCAGCGGGCATCGCGCTTGCCCGCCGCGTCGTACGCGTCGACGATGCGCGCCACCAGCGGGTGGCGCACGACGTCGGCGCTGGTGAAGCGGGTGTGGGCGATGCCCTTGACCCGCCGGAGCACGCGCTCGGCATCGACCAGCCCCGACAGGCTGCCCTTGGGCAGGTCGATCTGGCTGATGTCGCCGGTGACGACGCACTTGCTGCCGAAGCCGATGCGGGTGAGGAACATCTTCATCTGCTCCGGCGTCGTGTTCTGCGCCTCGTCCAGGATGACGAAGGCGTTGTTCAGTGTGCGCCCGCGCATGAAGGCGAGCGGCGCGATCTCCAGCGCGTTGCGCTCGAACGCCTTGGTGACGCGCTCGAACCCCATCAGGTCGTACAGGGCGTCGTACAGCGGGCGCAGGTACGGATCGACCTTCTGCGTCAGGTCGCCGGGCAGGAACCCCAGCTTCTCGCCGGCCTCGACGGCGGGGCGGGTGAGGACGATGCGCTGCACGCTGCTGCGCTCCAGCGCGTCGACCGCGCAGGCCACGGCCAGGTAGGTCTTGCCGGTGCCGGCCGGCCCGATGCCGAAGGTGATGTCGTGGCTGGCGATGTTGTCCAGGTACACGCTCTGGTTGGGCGTGCGCGCCTTCAGGTCGGTGCGGCGGGTGTGCAGCACCAGCGCCCCTTCCTCGTCCTCGTCCATCGCCTGCTCGCCGGCCACCATCAGCTGCACCTTCTCGGTGGAGATGGTGCGGCCGGCGATCTCGTACAGTGCCTGCAGCACGTCCATCGCGCGCTGCGCCTTCGCCTTGGGGCCTTCGACCTTGAAGTGCTCCTGGCGCCGGGTGATCCGCACCTGCAGCGCGGTCTCGATGGTCCGCAGGTGTTCGTCCATGGACCCGCACAGGTGGGCCAGGCGGGAGTTGTTGGGGGGCGCGAAGGCGTGGCGAAGGATCAAGCTGATAATCCGTGGAGCAGGAGGGGGCGCGAAGCCCGGGACTGGGAATGATAGGCAGATTGAACGGGACGCTGGCCGACAAGAACCCCCCGCAGGTGCTGGTGGACTGCCATGGCGTGGGCTACGAGGTCGACGTTCCGATGAGCACCTTCTACAACCTGCCGTCCGTCGGCGAGCCGGTGACGCTGCTCACGCACTTCGTGGTGCGCGAGGATGCGCAGGTGCTGTTCGGCTTCGGCAGCGGCGCCGAGCGCGAGGCGTTCCGCCAGCTGATCCGCATCTCCGGCGTCGGCCCGCGCACCGCGCTGTCGGTGCTCAGCGGCATGAGCGTGGCCGACATCGCGCAGGCCGTGACGGCGCAGGACGCCACCCGGCTGGTCAAGGTGCCGGGCATCGGCAAGAAGACCGCCGAGCGGCTGCTGCTCGAACTCAAGGGCAAGATCGGCGCCGACCTGGGCGCCACGCCCGGCGCCGGTCCGGCGACCGATGCGCAGGCCGACATCGTGCAGGCGCTGGTGGCCCTGGGCTACAGCGACAAGGAAGCGCAGGCCGCGCTCAAGGCGCTGCCCAAGGACATCGGCGTGAGCGAAGGCATCAAGGCCGCGCTCAAGGCGCTGGCCAAGTGAGGCCCGGGTGACGATCCAGACCGACGACTTCGCCGTCCCCCCCACGCCCCAGCGCGTGGTCTCCGCCGCCCCGGCCTCGCCCAACGAGGAGGCGATCGAGCGCGCGCTGCGCCCCAAGATGCTGGCCGACTACGTCGGCCAGGCCAAGACGCGCGAGCAGCTGGAGATCTTCATCGGCGCGGCCAGGATGCGCGGCGAGGCGCTGGACCACGTCCTGCTGTTCGGCCCGCCGGGCCTGGGCAAGACGACGCTGTCGCACATCATCGCGCACGAGCTGGGCGTGAACCTGCGCCAGACGTCCGGGCCGGTGCTGGAGAAACCCAAGGACCTGGCGGCGCTGCTGACCAACCTGGAGAAGAACGACGTCCTGTTCATCGACGAGATCCACCGGCTGTCGCCGGTCGTCGAGGAGATCCTGTACCCGGCGCTGGAGGACTACCAGATCGACATCATGATCGGCGAGGGCCCCGCGGCGCGCTCGATCAAGCTGGACCTGCAGCCGTTCACGCTGGTGGGCGCCACCACCCGCGCCGGCATGCTCACCAACCCGCTGCGCGACCGCTTCGGCATCGTCGCGCGGCTGGAGTTCTACACGCCCGAGGAGCTGGCCCGCATCGTGCGGCGCAGCGCCGCGCTGCTGGAGGCCCCGATCGAGGACGCCGGCGCCGCCGAGATCGCCCGGCGCTCGCGCGGCACGCCCCGCATCGCCAACCGGTTGCTGCGGCGCGTGCGCGACTACGCCGACGTCAAGGGCTCGGGCCGCATCACGCAGGACATCGCGCACAAGGCGCTGGCCATGCTGGACGTCGACCCGCAGGGCTTCGACGTGATGGACCGCAAGCTGCTGGAGGCGGTGATCCACCGCTTCGACGGCGGACCGGTGGGCCTGGACAACATCGCCGCCTCGATCGGCGAGGAGCGCGACACGATCGAGGACGTGATCGAGCCGTACCTGATCCAGCAGGGCTACCTGCAGCGCACCCCGCGCGGGCGCATCGCCACGCTCGCGGCGTTCCGGCACCTGGGCGTCACGCCGCCACGCACGGACGGCGGCCTCTTCGCGGAGTAGGCCGGTGCCGCTGCCGAAACTGCGTTGGTGGTGGGCGGTGGCGGCAGTGCTGGTGGTGGCGGCGGCAGCCGCCTTGCTGCTGCTGCGCGGGCGGGTGGCGTCCGACGCGGTCGCCGCCCGCCCGATGCCGCTGGTGCGCACCCTGCAGTTCTCGGCCCGCGTCGCCACGCTGTCGCGCGTGGACGTCGGCAGCACCCTCACCGGCCGGGTGCAGCAGGTGCTGGTGCGCGAGGGCGACCGGGTCCGGGCCGGGCAGGCGCTGGTGCGCCTGGAGCCCGAGGAGGCCCGCGCCGCGCTGCTGCAGGCCCGGGCCGCCGAGCAGCAGGCGCAGTCGCGCCTGGCCGGCCTGCGCAGCACCGGGCGCAGCGCCGCCCGCGCGCAGCTGGGCCAGGCCGAGGCCAACCTCGTGGCGGCGCAGGCCGAGCTGCGGCGCGCCGAGCAGCTGGTCGCGCAGGGCTTCGTCAGCGGCTCGCGGCTGGACGATGCGCGCCGCGCGGTCGAAGTGGCGCGCGGCCAGCGCGACGCCGCGGCGGCGCAGGCGCGCGCCAACGCCGAGCAGGGCACGGACGTGCGGCAGGCGCAGGCGCAGCTGGATGCGGCGCGCGCCGCCACCGAAGCCGCGCGCGTGCGGCTCGAGCAGACCACGCTGCAGGCACCGGCCGACGCCAAGGTGCTCACGCGGCTGGTCGAGCCGGGGCAGATCGTGCAGCCGGGCAAGGCGCTGGTGGGGCTCGCGCTCGCCGGCCCGACGCAGGTGGTCGCCCAGGTCGACGAGCGCTTCCTGCAGCAGCTGCGCGTGGGCCAGGCCGCCGCCGTCGTGGCCGACGCGTTCCCGCAGCAGCGCCTGCCGGCGCAGGTGCTGTCGATCGCGCCCGAAGTCGATGCGCAGCGCGGCGCTGTGGAAGTCAAGCTGTCGCTGCAAGGAGCGCCCCCGGACTTCCTGCGCGAGGACATGACCCTGTCGGTCGAGGTGGTCACCGGCGCGCGCGATCGCGCCCTGGTCGTTCCGGCGCAGGCGCTGCGGGCCGGCGCGCAGGGCGCCGAGGCCGTGTTGGTGCCGCAGGACGGCCGGGCGGTCGCGCGCACGGTGCGCACCGGCCTGCGCACGCTCGACGCGGTCGAGATCGTCGAGGGCCTGCGCGAAGGCGAGCAGGTGCTGCTCGCGCCGGCGCTGCAGCCGGGCGCCCGGGTGCGCACGCGCGCCATCGAGTGGCAGCCGGCGCGCACCACGCCCGCCGGCGCGACGGGCAAGCCCGGCGACCCCATGACCGGCTTCAGCCAGGGCTTCGGCCGGTGACGCGATGAGCCTGCTGGGATTCGAGCGGCGCGTGGCGGTGCGCTTCCTGCGCGAGGGCCGGTTCCAGACCCTGCTGATCATGGTCGGCGTCGCGGCCGGCGTGGCCGTCATCGCCTACATCTCGGCGCTGGTGAGCGGGCTGCAGGGCAACACGCTGGCCAAGACGCTGGGCGCGCAGCCGCACGTGACCATCCACGCCCCCGACGAGGTGGTCACTCCGGCGCTGGAGGTGCCGGCCGGCGGGCGCTCGATCAGCGAGACGCAGGCGCGCGCACAGCGGCTGCGCTCGGTCGCCAACTGGCAGGCCCTGGTGCCGCTGCTGGAGGCGCAGCCCGGCGTGGCGGTCGTCTCGCCCACCGTGGCGGGCGCCGGCCTGGCCCTGCGCGGCGAGGCGACGCAGGCGATCGCGCTCACCGGCGTGGAGCTGGATCGCTACGACCGCATCGTGGGGTTGCGCGGCAAGGTGGTCGCGGGCACGGCCCGGCTCGATCCGGGCGAGTGCATCGTCGGCCTGCAGCTGGCCGCCGACCTGGGCCTGCGCCCGGGCGACAAGCTCACGGTGCAGACCGGCTCGGTCAGCGACGCGCTGCGCGTCACGGCGCTGGTGGACCTGGGCGCCAAGGAGCTCAATCGCCGCACGGTGATCGTGCCGCTGCGCACCGCGCAGAACATGCTGGGGCTGCCCGGCGGCGCGACCAACCTGGACCTCGGGCTGCAGGACGTGTGGGCCGCGCAGGGCCTGGCCGACCGGCTGCGGGCGCAGCTGCCCTACAAGGTCGAGAGCTGGCAGGAGACCAACGCGCAGCTGGTGACCGCGCTGAACGCGCAGTCGATCAGCACGGCGCTGATCCGCGTGGTCGTCGCCATCGTCGTGGTGCTGGGCATCGCGAGCGTGCTGGTGGTCTCGGTCGTGCAGAAGCGCCGCGAGATCGGCATCCTGCGCGCGATGGGCGCCACCAGCGGGCAGGTGCTGCGGGTCTTCCTGCTGCAAGGCGCGATCGTGGGCGCGGTCGGCTCAGTGGCCGGACTGCTGCTGGCGGCGCTGATGATCTTCCTGTTCACGCAGTTCGTGCGCGGCAGCGACGGCCAGCCGCTGTTCGCCATCGGCCTCGACTGGCGCACGGCGCTGGAGGTGGCGTCGCTCGCGCTGGCCTGCGGCGTGCTGGCCGCGCTGGCGCCGGCGCGCCGGGCCGCGGCGATGGACCCGGCGCAGGCGATCCGCCTCTGACCGCCATGGCCGCCACGCCCCTGGTCGAGCTGCGCGACGTGCGCAAGAGCTACAACGTCGGCCAGCCCACCGAGGCCGAGGTGCTGCACGGCCTGGCCCTGCGGCTGGAGCCGGGCGAGTTCGTCGCGCTGATCGGCCCGTCGGGCTCGGGCAAGAGCACGCTGCTCAACGTCATCGGCCTGCTCGAGCGCATGACGGCGGGCAGCTACCGGCTGCAGGGCGAGGAGGTCGCTGCGCTCGGCGACGAGGCGCTCACGCTGCGTCGGCGCAGCACGCTGGGCTTCGTGTTCCAGTTCCACCACCTGCTGCCGGCGTTCACGGCGCTGGAGAACGTCACGCTGCCCGCGCTGATGGCCGAAGGCGAGGTGAGCGCCAGGCGGCTGTCGCAGGCGCGCGACCTGCTGGCGGCCGTGGGCCTGGCGGCCGCGATGGGCAAGCGGCCCTCGCAGCTGTCGGGCGGCATGCAGCAGCGGGTGGCGATCGCCCGCGCGCTGGTGATGCAGCCGCCGCTGGTGCTGGCCGACGAGCCCACCGGCAACCTGGACACCGCCTCGTCCGACGAGGTGTTCCGCGAGCTGCGGCGCATCCACGCCGAGCGGGGCACCGCGTTCATCGTCGTCACGCACGACCCGCGGCTGGCGGCGCGCTGCGACCGGGTGGTGGAACTGGTGGACGGGCGGATCGCGCGCGACGAGCCGGTCAGCGCGCCGCCATCGCCGGCGCCGGCTCCGGCGGGGCCTCGCGGGCCGTGACCGGTGCCGGCGGCTGGCTGCCGCTGGCGATCAGCACCTGCGCTGCGTAGTAGGTGGCCAGCACCCAGAGCGGCGCCAGCGGCAGCGGCGACCAGAAGCGGTTCAGGGCCAGCAGCGAGTCGCTCACCATGAACAGCAGCGCACCGGCGGCGACCAAGCGCGAAGCGGCGTCGCGCAGGACGGCGGCGCGGCCGATCGCCTGCGCCGCCATGGTGGCGATCACCACCACGTAGGCGGCCACGGCCACCTTCAGGACCGGCCCGAGCGCGGGAAAGAGCACGGCATAGATCGCCGCTCCCACGCCCAGCGTGGCCAGCAGGGCGCGCGGACGCGGCAACCAGCCCACGCCCTGGCGGAACAGGGCGAGGTAGCACAGGTGGGCCAGCAGGAAGGCGACGAGGCCCTGGATGAAGCGGCCCGGCAGCATCAGCAGCACGTCACCGGCGAGCGACAGCGCCAGCCCGGCCAGCAGCAGCGCGTCGAACCGTGGCGACCGCTGCTCGCGCCGCATGCGCAACGCCACGAACGCCAGCGCGAGCGCCAGCGCCAGCGGCTTGAACAGCTGGTGCCACTGCACGAGGCCCGCGGCCGCGGTGCCGGTGGCCAGCGCGCCGGCCTCGATGAACAACGCCTGCAGCATGCCGATGCGGCCCTGCATCGAGGCGCCCACCGCCCAGAGCACGGCGGCCAGCACCGCGACCCACACGACGGCCGTGGCGGCAGGCAGCGCATCGGCGTGCCAGAGGAAGATGGAGACACCGCCCAGCAGCGCCAGGAACTGCAGGACGCCGAACCAGGCGGCGGCGCGCGTCATCGGCGGATGGAAGCGCTCGACGCGGGCGATGTCGAACGCGGGCCGCGGAAAGCGCGCCGCCACGTCCGCCGGCCGCCAGCCCGGGGGCTTGAACCAGACCCGCACCTTGTCGGACCAGCGGCGCGCATGCCAGCTGTCCTGCGCGAGCGACCAGTAGACCTCCAGGTTGGACCACAGCGGGTCCCAGCTGTTCAGGGGGCTGCGGGTGCCGTAGACGCACCGCTCGCCTTCCTCCTGGAAGGTGCCGAACAGGCGGTCCCAGACGACCAGCACGCCGCCGTAGTTGCGATCGAGGTAGCAGTCGTTCACCGCATGGTGCACGCGGTGGTTGGACGGCGAGCAGAACCAGCGGTCGAACCAGCCCAGCCTGGGCACGTGCTCGGTGTGGACCCAGAACTGGTAGAGCAGGTCGACCAGCGCCACGATGCCGAACACCAGCGGCGGCACGCCGGCCAGCGCCATCGGCAGGTAGAACACCCAGCCCAGCAGCACGCCGCTGGACGTCTGCCGCAGCGCGGTCGACAGGTTGTAGTCCTGGCTCTGGTGGTGCACCACGTGCGCGGCCCAGAACAGCGCCGTCTCGTGCCCGGCGCGGTGCAGCCAGTAGTAGCAGAAGTCGTAGAACACCAGCGCCAGCACCCAGCCGGGCCAGGCGGTCCAGAAGGCGTCGTTGCGCCACAGGGCCACGCTCTCGAACACCGCCGTGTACAGGCCCACGCGCAGCAGCGGGGCGAGCACCGCCGTCACCTGGCTGAGCATGCCCAGCCCGATGCTGCTGATGGCGTCGTTCAGGCGGTAGGTGTTGCGGCCCCTGGTCAGGCCCCAGGCGAATTCCGCCGCGATGAGGCCCAGGAACACCGGGGTGGCGAGGACGATGACTTGGCTGGGCGACACGGCCGGATTGTGGCGCCGCGGCCGGCGGCCGCACTCCCGAGCGAACCCTGAAGCGGCGCCTTCAGGTGAGCGCGCCGCGCGCGTCCACCCGGATGATCTTGTCCACCACGCCGTGCAGCAGGCCGCCCTTGACCCCGATCATCTGGTCGTGCAGGTTGACGGTCGGGTCGCAGTGGCCCGGGATCAGCCACAGCATGCGGCCGATCTCGGGCACGCGGTGGCTGCTGCTGGCCGGGCGCAGGAGGCCGTGCTCGTCGCCGCCGTTGGCGAACTCGAGTTCGTGCGCGCCGCCGAAGCTGTGCACGCGCGGCAGCCCCGAGTCGATGGCATGGCTCTTGTGGCCGGCGTCGCACACCGCGTGCTGCAGCCCGGCGCTGATCACCTGCGTCTTGACGAACAGCGCGTGCTCGAAGTTCGGCTGCGCCGGGTCGCGCTCGTTCTGCGCGTAGTCGGCGTCCATGAACAGGAACGAGCCGGCCTGCAGCTCGCCGTACACGCCGCTGGCGGCCTCGCACACCATGCTGCCGGTGCCGGCGCCCGTGACCAGGGCCACGGGGATGCCCTCGGCCTCGATCAGCCGCTTGGTGAATGCGGCGTCCTGCGCGGCGCGGGCGATGGCTTCGCGCCGCTCGCGCGCGCCGCGGATGTGCTGCGCCTTGCCGTGGTAGGCCTGCAGGCCGGCAAAGCGCAGGGCCGGGTGCTTGCGCACCTCCAGCGCCAGCTCCACCGCCGCGCGGCCCGGCGCCACGCCGCAGCGGCCCTGGCCGACGTCGATCTCCACGTACACGTCGATGACGGCGCTGCCGCCCTGGGACTGCCGCGCCTCGTTCATCGCCTGCGCGAGCCGGCTGATGCCCTCGCGGCTGTCCACCGCGATCGACAGCTGGCCGCCTTCGGCCGCGAGCCGGTGCGCCAGCGCCGCCACGCGGGCCAGCTTGTGCGGGGCGATCACCTCGTTGCTGATGTACACGTCGCCCACGCCGCCGGCCACCATCGCCTCGGCCTCGGCGGTCTTCTGCACGCACACCCCGACGGCGCCTGCCTGCACCTGCAGCCGCGCAATGGCGGCGCTCTTGTGCATCTTGGCGTGCGGACGCCAGCGCATGGCGTGCTTGCGGCAGAACTCGGCCATCCGGCTCAGGTTGCGCTGCATCGCGTCCAGGTCGATCACCAGCGCCGGGGTGTCGATCGCGCCGACCGGCTGGCCGACCAGGTGCTTGAGGGTGTCGCTATGCGGTGTTTTCGTCGGCCGGGACATCGTCGAGGTGCTGGGTGTCGGACCAGCCGACGAGGGTGAAGCCCTGGGGGGTCCAGAGCAGGCGGTTGATGGCGCCGTTGGGAAGCTCCCACGTGCGCGGCGAATTGACGTCCTGTCCGGTGGCCACGCGGTACAGCGCGTCGAGCACGCCGCCGTGCGCCACCACCACGATCTGCTCGCCCGGATGGCGGCACGCCAGCTGCGCGATGGTGCGGGTGACGCGTTCGCGCAGCTGCAGCAGCGACTCGCCGCCCTCGGGCGGCTGCCACTCGGGAATGCGCTTGCGCCAGTTGTGCGCGTGGTCGGGCCAACCCTGGTGGATCTCCTCGAAGGTCTTGCCCTCGAACATGCCGAAGCAGCGCTCGCGCAGGCCCTCGTGCGCGATCACGGGCACGCCCTTGACCTGCGAGATCGACTGCGCGGTGGCATGCGCGCGCGACAGGTCGCTCGAATACACGGCGCTGACCGGTTCGTCGGCGAGCGCCAGGCCCACGCGCATCGCCTGCCAGCGGCCGGTCTCGTTCAGGCCGATGTCCCGCTGGCCCTGGATGCGGGCGTCGGCATTCCAGGACGTCTCGCCGTGGCGGATGGCGATGATGCGGGTCGCTTCCATGCGAGGCATTCTAGGCAAGCGGGCTCAGCGTGCCAGCGCCGCCCGCGGGCGCGCGCTCAGCGCGCGGCCGAGGCAGCGGGCGCGGCCGGCGCGGCCTGCGGGACCGCGCGCGGCGCGGATGCACCGGAAGCGGGCGCGGGCGCAGCGGCCGGCTTGCCGCCGACGATGACGTCCACGCGGCGCGGTCCGGGCGGCGGGTTCGGAAAGCCCTGCATCGCGGCGTCGAACATGGCCGCCAGCGCCACCGGGCTGTCGAGCCAGGGGCCGTCGCTGTTGGCGTGGCTCTCGAACACCACCTTGCTCGTGGCGAGGTCGCGCACCAGCACGCTCACCTCACGCACGAACCAGGGCTGCTCCATGCGCGGGAAGGGGCCGCCCCAGTAGGGCCCGCCCCAGCCGCCCCAACCGCCCCAGCCATACGGCCCGTACCACGGGTCCATCCACGGATCGGCCCAGGGCGACAGCACGCGCTGCACGCGGGCGCTGACCAGCACCGCGAACTTGGGCGCGGCGTCGTCGCGGCGCAGGCCGGCCTTGAACAGCGCGGGGTCGGCCAGGGATTCGATCTGGTCCTGCACCGGCTGGCCGACCTGCGAGGGCAGGCGCTCGAAGCGGTAGGTGGGGGTGGCCGGCAGCGACGGCAGGCCGGAGTAGGCCTGCACGGTGTTGTCCAGCCGGTAGGTGGTGGCGCAGCCCGCGAGGACGGCGGTTGCGGCGCCGGCCAGCGCGAGCGAGCGCAGGAAGCGCTGCATGGCTTGTCCTCGGTCGGGTCAGAGCTTGACGACCGCCAGGCCGGGAAGGCTGGGCGCCTCGCCGAACTCCTCGGCATCGAACGCCTTGTCACCGTCCGCGTCGGCGACGCCGGTGGCTTTCAGACCCTGGAAGCCGTAGAGCGTTCCGTCGGCGAGGTGCGAAGGAACGACATTCTGTAACGCGTTGGCCATGTTCTCGAGGCGGCCCGGATGCTTCTTCTCCCACTCGCGCAGCATCGCGCCGACCTGCTTGCGCTGCAGGTTCTCCTGGCTGCCGCACAGGGTGCAGGGGATGATGGGGAACTGGCGGTGCTCGGCCCAGCGCACCAGGTCCTTCTCGGCGACGAAGGCCAGCGGCCGGATCACGACATGGCGGCCGTCGTCGCTGACCAGCTTGGGCGGCATGCCCTTGAGCTTGCCGCCGAAGAACATGTTCAGGAAGAACGTCTGCAGCATGTCGTCGCGGTGGTGGCCCAGCGCGATCTTGGTGGCGCCCAGCTCGTCGGCGACGCGGTACAGGATGCCGCGGCGCAGGCGCGAGCACAGGCTGCACATCGTCTTGCCCTCGGGGATCTTGTCCTTGACGATCGAGTAGGTGTCCTGCTCCTCGATGTGGAACGGGATGCCCAGCCCCTTCAGGTACTCGGGCAGCACGTGCGCGGGGAACCCGGGCTGCTTCTGGTCGAGGTTGACGGCCACCAGCTCGAAGCGCACCGGCGCGCGCTGCCGCAGCTTCATCAGCACGTCCAGCAGGCCGTAGCTGTCCTTGCCGCCGGACAGGCAGACCATGACGCGGTCGCCTTCCTCGATCATGTTGTAGTGCGCGATCGCCTGGCCGACCTGGCGGCACAGGCGTTTCTCCAGCTTGTGCGTCTCGCGCTCGATCTTCGCCTCGCGCGCGAGGGGCTTGGGTTCGTTGTCGATCCAGACGGCGGCCATGGTGGCCCGATTGTCTCATCCACCCTGGCATCCGCACCCGCGCGGGGCCGTTTTGGCGATGATGCGCCGCATGCCCGAATCGCTCTCCGTCGCCGCCCGCCTGGACCGCCTGCCCTGGTCGGGCTGGCACAAGCGGGTGGTGCTCGCGCTGGGCGTGGCCTGGGTGCTGGACGGGCTGGAGGTCACGATCGTCGGCTCGGTCGGCAGCGTGCTGGAGCGGCCCGACACGCTGGGGCTGACGGCCACCCAGATCGGCTGGGCGGGCTCGCTGTACGTGGCCGGCGCCGTGCTGGGGGCGCTGGTGTTCGGCCGGATGGCGGACCGCGTCGGCCGCAAGCGGCTGTTCCTGCTGACCTTGCTGGTCTACATGGGCGCCACGGTGGCCACCGCGTTCTCCACCGGCTTCACCAGTTTCGCGCTGTGCCGCTTCGTCACGGGCATCGGCATCGGCGGCGAGTACGCCGCCATCAACTCCGCCATCGACGAGCTGATCCCGGCCCGGGTGCGCGGCCGGGTCAACCTGGCCATCAACGGCAGCTTCTGGATCGGCGCGGCGCTCGGCGCGCTGCTCAGCCTGGTGCTGCTGGACGCGCGGGTGCTCGGGCCCCAGCTGGGCTGGCGGGCGGGCTTTCTCGCCGGCGCGGTGCTGGCGCTGGCCATCCTGCTGGTGCGCAGGCACGTGCCCGAGAGTCCGCGCTGGCTGGCCGCGCACGGGCGGGCGGAAGAGGCCGAACGCATCGTGGCGGCGATCGAGCGGGAAGCCGGCGGCGAGGCCGCCACCGCCGCGCCCATCGCCAGGCACCGCGCGACGCTGCCCAGCTGGCGCGAGGTGGTGCACGTGCTGGTGCGGCGCTACCGTGCCCGCAGCGCGCTGGTGCTGTCGCTGATGGTCTCGCAGGCCTTCTTCTACAACGCGATCTTCTTTACCTACTCGCTGGTGCTCACGCGCTTCTATGGCGTCGACCCCGCGCGGGTGGGCCTGTTCATCCTGCCGTTCGCGCTCGGCAACGTGCTGGGCCCGCTCGTGCTGGGCCCGCTGTTCGACCACTGGGGACGGCGGCGCATGATCGCCGCGACCTATGCGCTGTCGGGAGTGCTGCTGCTGGCCACCGGCGCCGGGTTCCTGGCCGAGCGGCTGGACGCGGTGGGGCAGACGCTGGCGTGGTCGGCGGTGTTCTTCCTCGCCTCCGCGGCCGCCAGTTCGGCCTACCTGACGGTCAGCGAGGTGTTCCCGCTCGAGATGCGGGCCGTGGCCATCTCCATCTTCTATGCGGTGGGCACCGCGATCGGCGGCTTCGCGGCCCCGGCCCTGTTCGGCGCCCTCGTGGCCAGCGGCAGCCGGCTGCAGGTGTTCGTCGGCTACGTGGTCGGCGCGGTGCTGGTGATCGCCGCCGCGGCCGTGGCCTGGCGGCATGGCGTCGATGCCGAACGCAAGCCGTTGGAGGAAGTGGCGCCGCCGCTGTTCACCTGGCGGGGGTAGGCGGCGGCACCGGCGGCGCGAAGGTCACACGGCGCACGCCGGGCGGCGGGTTGGGAAAGCCCTGCAGCGCCGCCTCGATGAGGGCCGGCGTGCCGAGCGAGGCGTCGCCGCTGGCGTGCGACTCGAAGACGATGCGGCCGGTGGCGAGCTCGCGCACGTACACGTCCGCACGCTGCATCGTCCGTGGGGCCGAGACGCCCCCCGGAAACACGCTGCCCACGCCCACGCCGACGCTGCTGTGGTGGCCGCCGACGCCGATGCCCACGCCCACCGTCGACACGCCCCAGCCCGGGCCGGGCGCGGCGAGCTGGTCGTAGCCGCTGCGCACCTGCACCCCGAAACGCGGCGCGGCGTCGTCGCGGCGCAGGCCGGCGCGGAACAGCGGCCCGTCGGCGAGCGCCTCGAGCTGGTCCTGGGCGGGCTGCCCGACCTGCGAGGGCAGCCGCTCGAAGCGGTACGTCGGCTTGGCCGGCAGGGCGGGCAGCCCCGAAAAGGCCTGCACCGTGACCTCGCGGCTGGGCGTCGCGCAGCCTGCCGCCAAGGCGGCGGCAAGAAGGACCACGGTGAGGCAGGGACGGAGGGACCGGCGCATGGTGTTGCACCGATGGTCGCGCCGCGCGACGGTGCGGCGCTGTAGGAAGGCGCGCCGTGCGCTGCGGTGGGCAGCGCGCGGTCAGCGGCAGTCAGGCACCTTGGGGACGAAGGCGGCGTGCCTTCCTCCGGCCGAGGCTGCGCTCACCACTGCCCGGTCTCGACCCGGATCGCGACCTCGCAGTCGTCGAAGATCTCCAGCTTGGCGATCTTCACGCGCACGCCCAGCACGCCGGGCAGCTGCATCAGGCGGTAAGCCAGCTTGCCGATCAGGCTCTCGAGCAGGTTCACGTGCTCGGCCGTGCACTCGTCGATGATGATGCGGCGCACCTTACGGTAGTCCAGCACGTGCAGGATGTCGTCGTCGCGCGGCAGCAGCGGCTGCGTGCCCAGGTTCAGCTCGGCATCGACGCGGATCGGCTGCGGCGCCGTCTTCTCGTGGTCGAGGATCCCCAGGTTGGCGTCGAACTCGAGGCCGGTGAGGGTGAGGGTGCGGGTGCCTGCCTTGCTCATCGTTGCTTGCTCCCCCGCGTCACATCAGCGAGAAATCGCGGTCGAACTTCATCAGGTGCTGGCCGCCGTCGACCAGCAGCGTGGTGCCGGTGATCGAGCGGTTCTCCAGCGCGAACCGCACCGCCGCGGCCACGTCCTGCGGCGTCGACGAGCGCCCCAGCGGCGACAGCTTGTGCAGCTGTTCGAACTTCTCTTGCGACAGCAGGTGGCTGGTGATCGTCAGTCCGGGCGCGACGCCGACCACGCGCAGCTGCGGCGCCAGGGCCTGCGCCAGCAGCGTGGTGGCCGCTTCGAGCGCGGCCTTGGACAGCGTGTAGCTGAAGAAGTCGGGATTGGGGTTCCACAGCTTCTGGTCCAGCAGGTTCACGACCGCGCCCTCGCCGCCGCGCGCCAGCACATGGCCGTGCAGCGCCTGCGCGAGCAGGATCGGCGCCGCGGTGTTGGGTAAGAGGTGTGCCTGCAGGCTCGCGTGGCCGAAGGACTGCGCAGTGTCGTGCTCGAACAGCGAGGCGCTGTTGACGACGGCGTCCAGCCGGCCGAACGCGGCCACGACCTGGGGCACCAGGTCGCGCGCTGCCTGCTCGCTGGCGAGGTCGGCCTGGAAGGCGGCGCACCGCAGGCCCGGCGACAGCGCGTCGCAGTCGGCGGCGGTCTGCCGCGCCTCCTCGGCGGAGCCGCGGAAATGCACGGCGACGCGCCAGCCCGCGGCCGCCAGCGCCAGCGCGATCTCGCGCCCGAGGCGGCGGGCGGCGCCGGTGACCAGCACGGTGCGGACGGACGGGGACGCGCTCACGGACAATCGGGGGGTGACGAAGGAAACAGGCAGTGTAACGAGCGCCCTCGCGGCGCTCATCCGGGCCAGCATCGACCGCGCGGGCGGCTGGCTGCCATTCGACCGCTACATGGCGCTGGCGCTCTATGCGCCCGGGCTCGGCTATTACGCCAACCGCTCGCGCAAGTTCGGTGCGCTGCCGCAGTCGGGCAGCGACTTCGTGACCGCCCCGGAGCTGACGCCGCTGTTCGGGCGCACCCTGGCCCGCCAGGTCGGGCAGGCGCTGCAGGTCACCGGCACGCGCGAGGTGTGGGAGTTCGGCGCCGGCTCGGGAGCGCTGGCGGGCGACCTGCTCGACGCGCTGGGCGAGCGCGTGGAGCGCTACACCATCGTGGACCTGTCGGGCAGCCTGCGCGAGCGCCAGCAGCAGCACCTCGCGCGGTTCGGCGCCCGGGTGCAGTGGGCCTCGGAGCTGCCGGCGCAGCTGCGCGGCGTGGTCGTCGGCAACGAGGTGCTCGATGCGATGCCGGTCAAGCTGCTGCACCGCCTGGGCGGCGCCTGGCACGAGCGTGGCGTGGTGCACGGCGAGGGGGGCTTGCGGTTCGAGGACCGGCCGACGGCGTTGCGGCCGCCGCTGGAGGTGCCCGGCCCGCACGACTACCTGACCGAGATCCACCCGCAGGCGCAGGCGTTCATCCGCACGCTGGCCGACCGGCTGGCGGCGGGGGCGGCCTTCTTCATCGACTACGGCTTTCCGGAAGCCGAGTACTACCACCCGCAGCGCCACATGGGCACCCTGATGTGCCACCGCGGCCACCTCGCCGATCCCGACCCGCTCGCCGACCCCGGCGCCAAGGACATCACGGCGCACGTGGACTTCACCGGCATCGCGGTCGCGGCGCAGGAAGCGGGCCTGTCCGTGCTCGGCTACACCAGCCAGGCCCACTTCCTCTTCAACTGCGGCCTGCTGGAGCTCGGCGCGGGCGGCACGCCGGCCCAGAACGCGGCGCTGCAGAAGCTGGTCAACGAGCACGAGATGGGCGAGCTGTTCAAGGTCGTCGGCCTCGCCGCCGGCGGCGACTGGGACGCGATGGGCTTCGCGCAGGGCGACCGCACCGCGCGGCTGTAGAGCCCACGGGCGCAGCCCCTGCACCTACACTGCCCGGATGATCCGGTGGTTCTTCGTCGTCTTCCTCGCGCTGATGCTGATCAGCTGGCTCACGCCGGCGCTGCAGAAGCTCGGTTTCGGCCGCCTGCCGGGTGACCTTCGCTTCAAGCTGTTCGGCCGCGACTGGTCCGTTCCGCTGACCAGCACCATCCTGCTGAGCCTGCTGGCCAGCCTCATCGCCAAGTTCGTATGAAAGCCTGCATCGACATCGGCGGCACCAAGGTCGCCGTCAGCCTCAACCGTGGCGACGGGCTCGACCTGCTCGCGCGCCGCAGCGAGCCGACGGCCAAGACCGGCCGCAACGACGCGCTCGCGCTGCAGGTGATCCGCATGGTCGACGCGGCGTGCGTCGAGGCAGGCGTCGACCCGGCGACCGTGCGCGCCGCCGGCGTGTCGTCGTGCGGGCCGTTCGTGATGGTCGCCGGCCGCATCGAGCTGGCCGCGCCCAACATCTGCGGCGGCCTGGCCGGGCCGGAGCGGGGCCTGCCCAACGACTGGCGCACGGCGCTGCTGGAAGCGCCGCTCGCGCACCGCTTCGAGCAGCTGCGGGTCGAGAACGACTGCGTCGCGGCGCTGGAGGCCGAGCGCCGCTGGGGCGCGCTGCAGGGCGTGGACCACTGCGCCTACGTGACCTGGAGCACCGGCGTGGGCACCGGCCTGTGCGTGGACGGCCACGTGCTGCGCGGCAAGAACGGCAACGCCGGCCATGCCGGCCACATGTTCGTGAGCGACCACGACAGCGCGCTGTGCGGCTGCGGCAACATCGGCGACGTCGAGGCGCTGGTGGCCGGCAGCGCGGTGGAGCGCCGGTTCGGCGCCGACGCGGCCACGCTGCTGCAGCGGGCGCAGGCGGGCGACGCGCAGGCCGCGCAGACGGTCGACGAGCTGTGCCGCGTGCTCGGGCGGGCGCTCTACAACCTGGTCGCCACGCTCGACCTGCAGCGCATCAGCCTCGGGGGCAGCGTGTTCTGGAACAACCGCGACTACCTGCTGCCGCGACTGAGTGCGCAGCTGCACGCGCACTTCCCGGCCCTCACCGGCGGCAGCGAGCTGGTGCCCGCGGGGCTGGGCGCGCGCGTGGGCGACTACGCCGCGCTCGCGCTGGTCGCCTGACGGCGCCGGCCACGGCGCGTCACGCGGGCGCCAGCACGGCGTCGACCGCGGCCACCCGCGCGGCCTGGATCATCTCGCCCACCTTGGGACCGGTGAGCCCGCGCGCCTGCGCGGCCGCCGCGACTTCGGCGGTGTGGACCCGCTGCGCCGCCTGCAGCGCGCCCAGCAGGCGCTGGCGCTGCCCGTAGGGCTTTTCTTCCAGGCCAAGGCGGCCGCGCGCATCGCATTCGCACGCGAGCAGGATGTCGCCGAACCGCTGCGGCTTGCGGAAGGCGTCGCAGCGCTCGAGCAGGCGCACCACGGCGGCGGCGCCGAACTCCTGGCTGCGGTGGATGTTGCCGTGCTCGCGCGCCACCACGTCGGCGAGCTCGTGGCAGTCGTTGGGCACGCGCAGGCGCTGCGACAGCGCCTTGAGCAGCCGCGCGCTGCGCTCCTCGTGGCCGATGTGCCGGGGCAGCACCGACGCCGGCGTGGTGCCCTTGCCCAGGTCGTGGGTGAGGCAGGCGAAGCGCACCGGCAGCGGCGCCGCGAGCCGCGCGCTCATGTCCAGCACCAGCATCAGGTGCACGCCGGTGTCCACCTCCGGGTGGTACTCGGGGCGCTGCGGCACGCCCCACAGGCGGTCCACCTCGGGCAGCAGGCGGGCGAGGGCGCCGCAGGCGCGCAGCACCTCGAACATGCGCGAGGGCCGGTCTTCCATCAGGCCGCGAGCGAGCTCCTGCCACACGCGCTCGGGCACCAGCGCGTCGACCTCGCCGGCCTCGACCATGCCGTGCATCAGCGCCATCGTCTCGTCGGCCACGCGGAAGTCGGCGAAGCGGGCCGCGAAACGCGCCAGCCGCAGGATGCGCACCGGGTCCTCGCGGAAGGCGTCCGTGACGTGGCGCAGCACCTTGTCCCGCAGGTCGCGCCGGCCGTGGAAGGGATCGATGAGCGTGCCCGAGGCGTCCTGCGCGATCGCATTGATGGTCAGGTCGCGCCGCGCCAGGTCCTCCTCCAGCGTGACGCCGGGGTCGGCGTGGAAGGCGAAGCCGTGGTAGCCGCGCCCGGTCTTGCGCTCGGTGCGGGCGAGCGCGTATTCCTCGCGCGTCTCGGGATGCAGGAAGACCGGGAAGTCGCGCCCGACGGGCAGGTAGCCCGCGAGCGTCATCGATTCCGGCGTGGCGCCGACGACGACCCAGTCGTGGTCGTGGACGGGGCGGCCCAGCAGCGCGTCGCGCACCGCACCGCCCACCATGTACGTCTGCATGGCGGCAGTGTAGCCACGCGCCGCGGCCGCCCGGCGCGCTCAGCGGGCCGCGCGGTACGGCTCGTCGAAGGGCACGAAGTCGTGCTCGGCCAGCGCGCCGTCGATCCAGGCCCGCACGGCCGGCAGCGCGCACACGCGCTCCACGTACTGCGTGACGGCCGGCGGCACCGGCAGCGCGTAGGTGCGCAGGCGCATGCACACGGGCGCGAAGAAGGCGTCGGCAATGCCGAACTCGCCGAACAGCATCGGGCCGCCGTGGGCTGCGAGCAGGCCGGTCCACATCTCGGTGATGCGCCGCACGTCGGCGCGCACGGCGGGCTGGTCGCGCCAGAGGATGGCACCCGCCTGCGGCAGCGACGCCTCGATGTTCATCGGGCAATGGGTGCGCAGCGCGGCGAAGCCGGCGTGCATCTCGGCGCAGACGCTGCGCGCGCGGGCGCGGGCCGCAACCTCGCGCGGCCACAGCTGCCGGTCGGGGAACCGCTCGGCGACGTACTCGGCGATGGCCAGCGTGTCCCACACCGCCAGCTCGCCGTCCACCAGCACCGGCACCTGGCCCACGGGGCTGATGCCGGCGAGCGTGCGCTTGAACGGCGAGCCCTCGTCCATGGCATCGAAGCGCACCATCACCTCCTCGAACGGGATGCCCGCCTGGCGCAGCAGCACCCAGGGCCGCATCGACCAGGACGAATAGTTCTTGTTGGCGATGTAGAGCCTGAGCATCCCGTGTCCCCGCGAAAAGGCACGATGCTAGCGCCGGGCCGGCGGGCGATTGATGCCCGATCGGCCCGGCATTGATGCCTCAGGGCAGGTCGCGGTTCGGCTCGGGCACCGCGGCGTCGCGCGGCCCGACCAGCCCGAGGCGGGCCTTGAGCGACTGCGGCTGGCCGGTCAGCAGGGCGGCGTACATGGTGGTGTTGGACAGCACCTTCTTGACGTAGTCGCGCGTCTCGCCGAACGGCACGTTCTCGGCCCAGATCGCCGCGTCCACGACCGGCCCGTTGCGCCAGGCGCGCGGCCGGTTCGGGCCGGCGTTGTAGGCCGCCGCGGCCAGCGGCATCGAGCCGCCGAAGTCGTCCAGCACCAGTTTCAGGTAGCCGGTGCCGATGGCGATGTTGGTGTCGCGGTCGGACAGCAACTCGGGCGAGAAGCTGCCCATGCCCAGCTTGCGCGCGGTCCAGCGCGCGGTGGCGGGCATGACCTGCATCAGGCCGGAGGCGCCGACGCCGGAGCGCGCGTCGGTGACGAAGCGGCTTTCCTGCCGGATCAGCCCGTAGACGTACGCCGGGTCGATGCCGATGTCCTGGGTGCGCCGCAGCAGCGCGTCGCGGTACGGGGTGGGGAAGCGCTGCTCGATGTCGATCTCGCCCTTGGTGCGCTCGCTGGTGTTGATGCAGCGGTCCCACACCTGGCGGTCGCAGGCGAACTGCGCGGCGGCCAGCAGTTCGCGGTCGGACAGGCCGCCCGGCCGGGCGAGGTTGGTGCCGTAGTTCCACTCGCGCACGCCTTCGCCGCGCAGGCCCAGCTCGATCGCGTACAGCCCCCGGTTGAGGCTGGGATTCAGGCGCGCGGCCTCCTTCTCCTCGGGCGTCAGCGGCGCGGGCCGGGGCGGCGGCGCGATCTTCTGCCCGAGCTCCTCGAGCGCCAGCTGCTCATAGAACCCCCGCGTGGAGGCGATCGACTGCAGCACGGTGGCCGCCTCGGCGCGATCGGCCTCGCCGCCCGCGGCCAGCAGGGCGCGCGCGCGCCAGTACTGCCAGGCCGGGTCCTTGCGCATCGCCTCGCCCATGGCGTCGATGGTGGCCAGCACCAGGGGCCACTGCGGGGCGCCGTTGCCGCGCAGCGCCGCGCGGGCCTTCCAGGCCAGCATCTCGTCGCTCAGGTCGGCCTGGCGGGTCACCCTGGCGAAATACGCCAGCGCCTGCGGATCCAGCTTCTGCGCGGCCTGGCGGCCCAGCACGCCCCAGATCCAGTTGCGCTCCTCCGCTGCCAGCTGCGGCCCCCACTTGTTCTCCAGCAGGGCGGCGGCATTGTCGGGGTCGCTGGTGGCCAGCTTGATCAGGGCCAGGCCCACCAGCTCGCGGCGCACCCGGCGGATGGCGGTGACGCGGCTGTTGAGGAACTTCGAGGGGCTCGCGTTCAGCTCGGCCAGCAGCGGCAGCGACTCGGGCGACACCATCTCCACCGCCGCGGCGACGGCGCGCGGCCGGTTGTATTCCATGGCCAGTCGCGCCTTGCGCCAGGCATCGGACGGACCGATGCGATGCCGCCCGCCCGGATCGGCGATCAGGCGGCTGGCGGCCAGCGTGCAGCCGTCGTCCAGGTCGCGCTGCGCGAACCACAGCCGCTTGACCTCGTCGGCCACCTCGGGCGGCGTGTCCGCGCCTTCGGCGAGCGCCTTGACCAGCAGGGCGTAGCAGCGCACCTGCGGGTCGTCGTTCATGCGAAAGCGCGGATGCTCGTCGGCGAAGCTGGACCAGTCGCGCCGCTGGCCGAGCAGCAGCAACCAGTCGTTGCGCAGCCGGTCTTCCTGGTACGTGCCGGCGTAGCTCGTCAGGAAGTCGCGCACCTCCTGCGGGGTGGCGGTGTCCAGGCGGGCGCGCAGCTCCCAGTAGGCGGCCCAGGGCTCCAGCGCGTGGCCGCGCGCGAGCGGCAGCAGCTGCGTGAGGCGGGCCTTGTTGTTCTGGCGGAAGGCCTGGGCCATCTCCAGGATCGTGGCGTCGGCCGGGGGCTGTTGCGCCTGGGCGGCGCCGGCGAACGCGGCAAGGATCAGTGTCAGAATCGTTCGCGACTTCATCGGAAGAATTATGGACACGCCGGAGGACAAACACGCGCTGCGCAAGCGACTGGTGACACAGCGGCTCGACCTGCCCGACCGGTTGCGGCGCGCCGACCTGCTGCAGCGGGTCATGCGCATCTGGCTGGTCGGCCGCCCCGACACCGTGATCGGCGCCTACTGGCCCATCAAGGGCGAATTCGATCCGCTGCCGGCGCTGCACCGCTGGAAGGAGGACGGTGAGCTGCTGGACGAGCCGCAGCTGCGCCGCATTGGCCTGCCGGTGGTGGACAAGCTGCACAAGACCCTGAAGTTCCACGCCTGGTTCCCGGGCTGCCCCATGGAAGAGGATGCGTACGGCATTCCCAAGCCCAAGGACACCGAGGTCATCGAGCCGACCCTGCTGTTCGTGCCCTGCGTGGGCTACGGGCCGGGCGGCTTCCGGCTGGGCTACGGCGGCGGCTTCTACGACCGCACGCTCGCCAAGCTGCAGCCGCGCCCGTACACCGTGGGACTGGGATTCACCTGCGGCTTCGTGCCCGACCTCGAGCCCGAAGCGCACGACGTGCCGCTGGACGCGATCCTGAACGACAACGGCGTGGTCTGGCCGGTCGGCTGAGCCGCCCTCAGGTCGGCATGGTGGCGGTGCCGCCACGGCGCCGCAGCGGGGGCGCGGCGGGCTGGCGGCGCAGGCCGTGCCTGGTGCGCCACTCCTGCAGCATGCGGACCAGCCGCCGGAACAGCCTGGGCACCGGGTAGCGGCAGAACGCCAGCTTGCGCACGTAGCGCTCCACGTGCCAGACCATCCAGGTGTTGGCGGGCATCACGGCCACGTCGCCGGCGCGCAGCAGCGTGTGCCGGCCGGCCGCGTCGCGCACCAGCACCTCGCCTTCCAGGATGTGCACCGTCTCCTCCACCCAGAAGTACCAGTGGAACGTGCCGGCGGTGCAGTCCCAGTGGGCCGAGGTGCAGGTGCCGTCGGGCGAACGCACGAGCTCGACGGCGCGCGCCTGGGGCTGGCCGGAGATCACCCAGTCGGGACGGATCGGGGCGGGCCGGAAGTCATCCGGGCGCGCTGCGGTCGGGCCGAGGCCTGGCGGGTGCATGAGGTGTTCGATGGCTCGCGGAAAACGAGCGCCGATTCTGCTGTTGGGCGGCCGGCCGCGCTGTAGGACGGCGACGCCCCCGCTTCAATCGATGTGGTCGATGGTGTCCGGGTCGGGCACTTCGCCGATCGCCTGCCGGGTGGCCTGCCCCTGCGCGAGCAGCCAGTCGCAGAAGGCCCGGATCTCGGGCCGGTGCACGCTGCGCGGCACCATGATGAGCCAGTAGGCCATGGGCGAATCCATCCGCAGCTTGGGCAGCGGTTCCACCAGGTCGCCGTTGGACAGGCTCTCGGCCACCATCGGCAGGCGCGCCAGCACGACGCCCTGGCCGGTCAGGGCGGCCTGCACCATCTGGTAGGCGTAGTTGAAGTACAGCCAGCGCTTGGGCTGCAGCCGGGTGAGCTGCTGCTCGTCGAACCAGCGCCGCCAGGTCAGCCACTCCAGGTGCGAGCGATGCGCGTCGCCGGCCTCGATCAGTGCGAACTGCGCCAGGTCCGCGGGCTTGCGCACCGGCGCGCTGCCCTTGAGCAGCCAGGGGCTGGCCACCGCGGTGAGCTGCTCGCCGAACAGGCGGATGGACTTGGGCGGCATGTTGGCCGCCGGCCCGTAGCGAAGCGCCAGGTCGACGTCGGCCACCTCGAGGTCGAGCGAGGTGTCGGTGGCGTCGATGCGGATGTCGATCTCCGGGTTGTCGCGCTGGAACTGCTCCAGCCGCGGGATCAGCCACATCGAGGCGAACGAGGCGAACGTGGTGACCGACACCGTCTTGCGGCCCGCGCTCTGGCGGATCTGCCGCACGGCGGCATCGACCCGTGGCAGCGCCCCGGTCACGGCCTGCAGCAGCACCGCGCCCGCGCTGGTCAGCTCCACCGCCCGCGTGTGCCGCAGGAACAGGCTCACGCCCACCTCGTCCTCCAGCGCCTGGATCTGGCGGCTGACGGCCGACTGCGTCAGGGCCATCTCCTCCGAGGCGGCGCGGAAGTTCAGGTGCCGGGCGACCGCCTCGAAGGCGCGCAGGTAGCCGGCCGAGACCGGTCGGGTGCGCAGGTGGGTCTGGGAATGCAGCATGGGCGCGGATTGATGCGTGTCTGGAATGAATAGCCTAGCTGCTTTTCATTGGACTGCCAACCGTGCCCGCACGAAGATTCATCCCCGAACAGACCTGCCAGGAGAAACGCCATGGAAACGCTCGCGCTGCGCCAATCGCATCAATCCACGCCCCGCCCGCCGGGCACGTGGAAGCTCGAGCCGGGCCGCGCGCTGACGCTGCGCCCGCGCGAGGACGGGGTCCTGCGCGTCGCCCAGGGCCGCCTGTGGGCGACCTTCGACGGGCCGCACGGGCCGGCCGGGCCCGCGGGCGGCGACCTGCTGGTGGACGCCGGCGAATCGCTGCGCGTGCGGGCGGGCCGGCGCATCGTCATCGAGTCGACGCAGCGCGACGAGCCGGCCTATTTCGGCTGGGACCTCGCGCCGGCGCCGCAGCCCGTGCCCGCCTGCTGGGAGTGCGTGCTGCAGCCGTGGCGCGAACTGCGCAGCGCCACCGCCCTGGCCGGCGCCGCGGCGGCGCGCCTGGTGGTGGCGCTGGTGGCGGTGGGCATCGCCTCGCTGCCGCGCCGCATGCCCGGCGCGGGCGGCGGCCTGCCCGCCTGACCGACGCGGGAGGGGGCGCTCGCCCCGTCCGGCGCCGCGGGCCAGTTCAACAATGCGTAACGCATTACGCATCGTAAAATTGGTCCCAGTGGCGCCGTGGCGGCGCCAGGAGAGCACCCCGTGACCAAAGCCTTCGCGAGCCAGGCCGACCTGGCCGACAAGAAGATCACCTTCGAGCAGCTGTCGCCGCATTGCTGGGCCTACACGGCCGAGGGCGACCCGAACTCGGGCGTCATCATCGGCGACAAGTTCATCATGGTCAGCGACGCGACCGCCACCCCGGCGATGGCGCGCGACCTGATCGCGCGCATCCGCACCGTGAGCGACAAGCCGATCAAGTACGTGCTGCTCACGCACTACCACGCGGTGCGCGTGCTCGGCGCCAGCGCCTATGCCGCCGAAGGCGCCACCGAGATCATCGCCAGCCAGGGCACCTACGAGCTGATCGTCGAGCGCGGCCAGCAGGACATGCAGTCCGAGATGGAGCGCTTCCCGCGACTGTTCCGCAACGCCGAGAGCGTGCCGGGGCTCACGTGGCCGACGATGGTGATCGGCGGCGGCAACCCGGCCAAGGGCGAGGTGCCCGGCAAGCTCACGCTCGACCTGGGCGGGGTGACGGTGCAGGTCTGGCATCCGGGCCCGGGCCACACGCGCGGCGACACCATCGCCTGGGTGGAAGCGGAGAAGGTGCTGTTCTCGGGCGACCTGGTCGAGTACGAGGCCGGCGTTTACACCGGCGACGCCCAGCTGGAGGAGTGGCCGGCGACGCTGGAGGCGCTGCGCGCGCTGGGCGCCGAGGCGCTGGTGCCCGGGCGCGGCGAGGCGATGCGCGGCAATGCGCAGGTCAACAAGGCCCTGGACTACACCAAGCGCTGGGTCGAGACGCTGTTCGCGGCCGGCAAGGAAGCCGCGGCGGCCAACATGGACCTGAAGGCGGCCATGGCGCACGTGCGCAAGAGCATGGATCCGGTGTTCGGCCACGTGTTCATCTACGAGCACTGCCTGCCGTTCGACGTCAGCCGCGCGTACGACGAGGCGCGCGGCATCAAGAACCCGCGCATCTGGACGGCCGAGCGCGACAAGGAGATGTGGGCCGCGCTGCAGTCCTGACCCCCTGGGGCCGGCCGCTGTCGGACGGCGCTGACGCGGCCGTCGCGGCCGGCGCCGACAGCGCGTTGCCGTCGCGTTGCCTAAGCTGCCCGCTCCTCCAAGGAGACGCGACATGCAGCAACAGCAACGCCCCGGCGACCGCATCGCCCGGATGCAGCAGATGGCCGGCTCGAACGAGTTCCAGCCGCAGCAGCCTGGCTCGGGCGCCAAGCCGCAGGGCTCGGACGACCAGCCCAAGGGCTCCGGCGAGCCCAAGGGCGCGGGCGACAAGCCGCAGCAGCAGATGGGCGAGGGCAGCTACGAGGCCACCCGCGACTACCAGCAGCGCATCGGCCGCTACATGGACAAGGCGGACGTCAAGTCCGACGCCGAAAAGGCCAGGCCGCGCTCCGAACAGGAGGCGCGCGACCTGGAGCAGGCCGAAAAGGAAGGCAAGTCGCACGCGCGCGGCGAGGACTGACGGCCGTCAGTCCGGCACGCTGCGCGCGGCCACCAGCGTGCCGCACGCCAGCGCCGCCAGCAGGGCGGCCATCCCGATGGTGCCGCCGAACTGCAGCGCCGCCCCGCTGGCCACCGGGCCGGCGGTGGCGCCCACCGTGTAGCCGGTGATCATCGCGGCGGCGCCGCCGGCGGTTGCGCGGCCGGCGAAGACGTGCGCCACCTCCACCATCGTCAACGTGTAGAGCGCGCCGCCGACCCCACCCCACACCACGCCCGCGATCCACAGCAGCCACGCGGCCTGCGCGGCGAAGCCGAACGCGATGCTCGCCGCGAGCAGCAGCAGCGCCGCCCCCGTGAAGACCCGGCGCAGCGCGAAGCGGTCGGCCGCCAGGCCGGCCGGCAGCTGGCACAGGAAGCTGCCCACGCCGATGGCGCCCGCCACGCTGGCTGCCTGGCTCAGGCTAAGGCCGCTGGCCGACGCGTTGGCGGCGCTCACCGACCCGAGGCCCGCCTCGAACACGCCGCCACTGAACGCGATGAGCGCCAGCAACGGCACGGTGCGCAGCGCCTCCCACGTGCCGGCCTGGCCCGGCGGCGGCTCGAGCGCCGAACGACTCGGGATCGCCAGGGCCACCGCGCAGCAACAGGCGACCAGGGCCACCGACGCCCACAGCACGGGCCGGGCGCCCCAGCCGAGCAGGGCCGGCACGAACGGCCCGAGCGCCAGCGCCGCGCCGAGCGCGGTCTGGTACAGGCCCATCACCCGGCCGCGCTGGTCGGGCGGGGCCTGCCGCGCGAGCAGCGCCTCGGTGGCGTTCCACAGCGCCGCCGCCCCCACGCCGCTCACCAGCGAGCCCACGGCCCAGGCGAGCCACGGGTCCGCCAGCGCGTACAGCAGGACGCCGGCCAGCTGCAGCAGGCAGCCGGCGCGGTACGTGCGCACGACGCCCCAGCGCGCCAGCACCCGCGGCACGATCGGGATCAGCAGGCCGACCATGAGGAAGGGCAGCATGGCGAACAACCCGACTGCGGAGGTGCTGGCGCCGGCCTGCTGCAGGCTGACCGCGAGCACCGGTGCCGCCATCGCGGCGGCCAGCACGATCAGCGTGGTGGTGAACGCGAACCGCCACACCACGCCCATGGCGTCGTCGCGAGCGGCGCCGGTCATTCGGGCCGCGCGAGTTCGCCGAAGTCGCGCTGCCAGGCGCGCAGCCGCCGCACGGCATGCTCGCGCTGGGAGGCGCTGGCGCTCGCATGCAGCGTCGCGACCATCCGGCAGGTCTCGTTGCGCTGGGTCTCCAGGTAGGCACGGTATGCCGGGTCGGGCGAGGCGAGGAAGCGCCCGAGCAGGCCGTGGACCGCGGTCCGGGCGTCGGCAATGGTGATGGCCTGCCCCCCGAGTTGGCGCAGCACGCCCAGCGTGTCCTGCTGGCGGCGCCGGCGCTCGGCGAGCACGGTCGCCGGCCGGAAGGCCGAGGCCTGCAGCTGGCGGCGCAGCTGCGTCGCCTGCGCCTCGGTGAGCGTGCCGTACACCGTCTCGGCGCGCTCCACCATCGCCTGCGTGCGCTTGTCGAGCAATTCGGCCGGCGACAGGCGCACCCATTCCTTCTGGTAGTCGCCGTTCTTCTGCGCGTACTTGCGCTCCAGGTGCTCCAGCTGCGCGGGCCGGAGCGACAAGGCATGGGCGGTCACTGCCGGCTCGATGCGCGTCAGCAGGGCCGCCACGCGCTCGCGCAACGCCGGCTCCAGCGCGCAGGCCTGCTCGGGCGTGAAGTCGGCGGCCGCCAGCTGCTCGATCCGCTGCAGCAGCTGCACGTACCGGGGCAGTTCCTCGCCGCGGTGCCAGGCGTGGATGCGCGCCAGGTCCTCGCGCACGGGCTGCCGCTGCGCATCGTCGAAATCGACGTAGCCGTCGATCCACCAGTAGGCGACTTCGGGCAGCGTGTTGTAGCCGAGCTTGATGGCGCTGCAGCCCGCGAGCGCCACCGTGAGACTGAGCAGCCCGATAATCCTCGCCAGCAGCGGCGCAGCATTGAAGCGAATCGAAGGAAACGACATGACAGCAGTAGACGTGGTCATCATGGCCGCCGGCAAGGGCACGCGCATGAAAAGCAGGCGGCCCAAAGTGTTGCATCGATTGGCCGGCCGTGCGTTGATCGACCATGTGGTCGCCAGCGCGGCCGCGCTGGCCCCGCGTCGCATGGTCGTGGTCACCGGCCATGGCGCCGAAGCGGTCGAGGCGGCGGTCCGGGACCTGGCCGCCGTGCGCGAGGGCACGCCCGTCGCCTTCGTGCGGCAGGAGCCGCAGCTGGGCACCGGCCACGCCGTGCAGCAGGCCGTGCCGCACCTGCCCGACGACGGCGTGGCGCTCATCCTGAACGGCGACGTGCCGCTGATCTCCCCGGACACGCTGCAGTCGCTGCTGCGGGCCTGCGGCGGCACCCGGCTCGCGCTGCTGGGCGTGGAGCTGCCCGATCCCACGGGCTACGGCCGCATCGTGCGGCAGGGCGAGCGCGTCACCGCCATCGTCGAGCACAAGGACGCGACCGAGGCGCAGCGCGCCATCCGCGAGGTCTACACCGGCTTCATGGCGGTGCCCAACGCGCTGCTCAAGCGCTGGCTGGCGCGGCTGACCAACGACAACGCCCAGAGCGAGTACTACCTCACCGACATCGTGCGCCACGCGGTGGAGGACGGCGAGCCGGTGGTCGCCGTCGATTGCGACGACCGGCTGCAGGTCGAGGGCGTCAACAGCCCCGTGCAGCTGGCCCAGCTCGAGCGGGCCTACCAGTCGCACGTGGCGGACCGGCTCATGGAGCAGGGCGTGCGCCTGGCCGATCCGGCGCGGCTGGACGTGCGCGGCACGCTCGAGTGCGGCCAGGACGTCGAGATCGACGTCGGCTGCGTGTTCGAAGGCTGCGTGGTGCTGGGCGACGGCGTGCGCATCGGCCCGAACTGCGTGATCGCCAACGCGACCATCGCCGCGGACGCCCAGATCCAGGCGTTCACCCACATCCAGGGCGAGCGCGCCGGCGTGCGCATCGGCGAAGGCGCCGAGATCGGGCCGTTCGCGCGGCTGCGCCCGGGCGCCGACCTCGGCCCCGAGGTGCACATCGGCAACTTCGTCGAGGTCAAGAACGCCAGCCTGGCGCGCGGCTCGAAGGCCAACCACCTGGCCTACCTGGGCGACGCGCAGGTGGGCGAGCGGGTCAACTACGGGGCCGGCTCCATCACCGCCAACTACGACGGCGCCAAGAAGCACCTGACGGTGATCGAGGACGACGTCCACGTGGGCAGCAACTGCGTGCTGGTGGCGCCGGTGCGCATCGGCCGCGGCGGCACCATCGGCGGCGGCTCGACCATCACCCGGGACACCGAGCCCGGCGTGCTGTCGGTCGCGCGGGGCAAGCAGGTCAGCATCGCCGGCTGGAAGCGCCCGGTCAAGCCGGCCAAGCAGTGAGCCTCAGCCCCGCCGGGGCAGGGCCAGCCGCGGGTCGAACTTGGCCCGCCGCACGGCGAAGAACGCCTTCACGTTGCGCACGTTCGCGTCGGCCGTGAACAGCCGCTGCGCGACGGCCAGGTAGCCCGGCATGTCCGGCGCCTGCACCACCAGGATGAAGTCCGGCCCCGGCGAGACGCGGTAGCACTGCTGCACGGCCTCGTCGGCGACCGCGCGCTGCTCGAAGGCGCGCATTGACTCGTCGTCCTGGCGGTCCAGCGTGATCTCGACGATGGATTGCAGGCCGTGGCCGACCAGGGGCGCCAGCCGGTCCCGGTCCAGGATCGCGACCTGCCGCTCGATCAGGCCCAGCTTGCGTAGCCGGGCCACCCGCCGCAGGCAGGTCGGCGGGGAGACATGGACCCGCGCGGCCAGGTCCTGGTTGGTCAGCGAGGCGTCCGCCTGCAGCTGGTCCAGCAGAGCCAGGTCGACGGCGTCGATGGAAATTGATTCCATGAATCACTAACTGATGAACGAATATTGCAATTCTAGGGCGCCACGAAAGATCGTTCCATTCATCATCGAATTCAGATTGCAAATTTCTCGACGCGACGCCTACAGTCCCGGCCACCAAGGAGTCACGCCTCATGTGTGGAATCGTCGCCGCGGTCTCGACCCGCAACATCGTCCCCATCCTCGTCCAGGGCCTGCAACGGCTGGAATACCGCGGCTACGACTCGTGCGGCGTCGCCGTGTATGCGGATGGCCTGCGCCGCGCCCGCAGCACCTCGCGCGTGGCCGAACTGATGACGCAGGTCGAGCGCGAGCACCTGTCCGGCACGACCGGCATCGCCCACACGCGCTGGGCCACGCACGGCGCGCCGGCCGTCCACAACGCGCATCCGCACTTCAGCCACGGGCCCGGTGAGGGCGCCGCCAACCGGCCGGGGCGGGTCGCCCTGGTGCACAACGGCATCATCGAGAACCACGACGAGCTGCGCGCCGAACTCAAGGCCAAGGGCTACGCCTTCGCCAGCCAGACCGACACCGAAGTCATCAGCCACCTGATCGACAGCCTCTACGACGGCGACCTGTTCGAGGCGGTGAAGACCGCGGTGCAGCGGCTGCACGGCGCCTATGCCATCGCCGTGTTCTGCAAGGACGAGCCGCTGCGCGTGGTCGGCGCCCGCGCCGGCTCGCCGCTGGTGCTGGGCGTGGGCACCGAGGAGGGCGAGAACTTCCTGGCCAGCGACGCGATGGCGCTGGCCGGCGTGACCGACCAGATCGTGTACCTGGAGGAGGGCGACGTCGTCGACATGCAGCTGGGCAAGTACTGGATCGCCGACCGCGCGGGCAAGGCCGTCACGCGGCCCGTGCGCACCGTGCAGGTCCACAGCGGCGCGGCCGAGCTGGGCCCGTACCGCCACTACATGCAAAAGGAGATCTTCGAGCAGCCGCGCGCCATCGCCGACACGCTGGAGGGCGTGCAGTCCGTGGTGCCGGAGCTGTTCGGCGACGGCGCGCACAAGGTCTTCCAGGAGATCGACTCGGTCCTGATCCTGGCCTGCGGCACCAGCTACTACAGCGGCTGCACGGCCAAGTACTGGCTGGAGGCGATCGCCCGGATTCCGACGCAGGTGGAGATCGCCAGCGAATACCGCTACCGGGAGTCGGTGCCGAATCCGCGCACGCTGGTGGTGACGATCAGCCAGTCGGGCGAGACCGCCGACACGCTGGCGGCGCTGCGGCACGCGCGCTCGCTCGGCATGGAGCACACGCTCACCGTGTGCAACGTGGCGACCTCGGCGATGGTGCGCGAGTGCAAGCTGGCCTACATCACGCGCGCCGGCGCCGAGATCGGCGTGGCGTCCACCAAGGCGTTCACGACCCAGCTGGCGGGCCTGTTCCTGCTCACCCTGGCGCTGGCCCAGGCGAAGGGGCGCATCACCGAGGCACAGGAGGCCGAGCACCTGAAGGCCATGCGCCACCTGCCCGCCGCCCTGGGCGCCGTGCTGGCGCTCGAGCCGCAGATCATCGGCTGGGCCGAGCAGTTCGCGGGCAAGGAGAACGCGCTGTTCCTGGGCCGCGGGCTGCACTACCCGATCGCCCAGGAAGGCGCGCTCAAGCTCAAGGAGATCACCTACATCCATGCCGAGGCCTACGCCGCCGGCGAGCTCAAGCACGGCCCGCTGGCCCTGGTCACGAGCCAGATGCCGGTGGTGACGGTGGCGCCCAACGACGCCCTGCTGGAAAAGCTCAAGAGCAACATGCAGGAGGTGCGTGCCCGCGGCGGCGTGCTGTACGTGCTGGCCGATGCCGACTCGCGCATCGAGAGCGAGGAGGGCCTGCACGTGATCCGCATGCCCGAGCACTACGGCCCGCTCAGCCCGCTGCTGCACGTCGTGCCGCTGCAGCTGCTGGCGTACCACACCGCCTGCGCGCGCGGCACGGACGTGGACAAGCCGCGGAACCTGGCCAAGAGCGTCACGGTGGAGTGAGCTGGCCCCTCGGGGCTCGAGTCGTCCTGGCTTGGCGCTCGACACGGGCGGTCTCGCGGCATGCTGTCGCGTGCCAGCGCCCCGAGCAAGGCCTTGGGGCCACGGGGCGACGGAAAGACCCGGAACCAAGTCGCGACTCAGCCGCGCAGGGCGCGCAGCTTTTCCGCGCACCGGGCCGCATCGAGGACATGGCCGGCATCGCGAAACTGCGCCGTGGCGGCTTCGAAGCAGCGCGAGGCCGCATCGCGGTCCGCGCCGCGCGCCAGCGCCATGTGCCCTTCGACCTCCGCGTGCGCGGCATGCCAGGCAGGAAGCCGCATGACGACCCTGGCGAGGTAGGCACTCTGTTCCTCGAAGGCCCCTGCGCGATCGAGATCGCCCGCCCGGGCGGCGGCGATGGCCGCCGGCACCGCAAAGGTGATCCGGCAGCCGGGGCAGGTCTCCAGGGGCCCGCGCACGGACTCGATCGCGTCTTCCAGCGTCCAGCGGGCATCGCCTTCGAGGTCGGCGAGCGCGATGCGCGCGCCATAGATGCGGTCGAGCAGGTGGAAGCCGACGTCGGTCTGGCGCGCCAGGTCCAGCGCCTGTGCCAGGCGGTCGTGCGCCTCGTCCAGCCGCCCGCGGGCCATGGAGGCTTCGGCCAGGCGCTGCGTCGCGAACGACTCGCCGGTCGCCGCGCCGATGGCGCGATGGAGGTCCACTCCCTGCGAGAGGTGCCGTTCGGCACTGTCGATGTCGCCGGCGAGCAGTTCCGCCTCGCCACGGATGGTGATGCCGAAGGCCTCGCCTCGCCGTGAACCCAGGCGCCTGGCTTCGTCGGCCAGGGCTTGCGCGAAGGCGATCACCTCCGGGTACGGACGCGCGCCGTACAGGAAGCGCTGCACCATGCACAGCTGGCCATCGAAGACCCGCACGGCGAGATGCGGCAGTTGGGCGGTGTCGCGCAGGTCCACGCGCACGGCCTGTGCGAGCTCGCCGCGGGCATGCGCGGCCGCGGCATGTGCCCATGACGCGATGACCAGCGCACCCGTGTCGCCCGACACCAGCGCGAGGCGGCGCGCTTCGGCCGACTTCGCGCTGCCGATGGCGGGATCGACCGCGCCGAGCGCCGCGGCGCCGCTGTAGGCCAGGGCCTCGCACAGCCGCCCTTCGTCCGTGCAGGGAGACAGCCCTTGCAGGGCCTGCACGCCGCCTTTCGGGTCGCCCTGCTTGATCTGCGCCAGCGCGGCCTTGACGCGCAGATCGTCGGCGAGCGGCCCGCCGTCGGCATCGGCGGCCGCGCGGTAGGCGGCCACCGCGAGCGGATGGCCCAGTGCATCCAGCGCCTCCGCGCGCAGCCGCAGGGCTACGGCGTGCCGGCCGTCGTGGGCGAGCACCGGCTCGAGATGGCGCAGCACGTCACTGAAGGCCGCCAGGCGCAAGGCGGCCTGCGCGGCATCGAGCAACCAGGGGCGCGCCTCGCGCACGCTGCCACCGGCGAGCCAGTGCCTGGCCACCAGCGCCGGTGGCACGTCGAGCCCGGCCAAGCGCTGCGCGATGTCCCGGTGCAGCTTCAGGCGGTGGTGCGGCGCGACAAGGTCGACCAGCGCCTGCCGCACCAGCTCGTGGCAGAAGCGGTAGCGCGCATCGTCGACCACCAGCGTGCCCAGGCGCAGCGCCAGGTCGAGCACCGCGAAGGCCTGTGCCTCGCCTCCGGGGGCGAGCGCCGCCGCGGTGGGCGCATCGAAGGCATCGTTGGCCAGGGCGAGCCGGCGCAGCAGGTCCAGGGCGGCCTCGGGGACGTCGCACAGCCGATCGGTGATCGCCTCGGCCACGCTCGCCGGCAACCGCGCCGATGGCACGGTCGCGCAGCGCAGGAGTTCGAGCGCCACGAACGGGTTTCCGTCCGCCATCGCCACGATGCGTTCGGCCGCCTGGCCGGCCAGTGGTGCGGACGCGGCCGCCGCGACCAGCCGGCGCAGTTCCGCCGGCTCGAGCGGGCCGAGCTCGAGCCGCTGCAAGCGGCCCAGCGCCACGAGCCGCGCCACGCCGCGCGCCAGTGGCGTGGCCGGCGAGAGCGGGCGGGCGGACAGCCAGACGAACACTGGCGGCCCGGCGGAGACGAGGTGCAGCACGACTTCGACCTCGGCATGGTCGAGCAGGTGCGCATCGTCGACCTGCAGCATCACGCTGCCGCCATCGGAAGCCGCGAGCAGCAGGCGATGGAACGCACCGATCACCTGGTGCCTGCCCAGCGGCCCGGGCAAGGCATCGGCCGGCCCCGCCAGGGGCACCAGGCGCGCGAGCACCGCCCGCGCGGCCTCGCCGATGACGTCGAGCAGTTCGCGCCGGCCTCGCACCAGTTGCCCGGCCAGCGCGGCCAGCGCGCCGTAGGGGCGTCCTGGCAGGGCCGCGGTGACCGAAGCAATGGTCCAGCCGGCCTCGTCCAGGTCGGCGCCGACGGCGCGGGCCAGCGCCGACTTGCCGATGCCGCCGGGGCCTTCGAGCAGCACGCCACCCGGCCGCTGGCGCGGCGGCTGGGCCAGCCAGGCGTCGATGCGCGCACGCACCAGTTCCCGGCCGACGAGCGCGGGACCGCGGTCCTCCAGCCCTTGCACGGCGCGTCGGTACAGCGCCTGGGTGGCTTCGTCGGGCGCGACGCCCAGCGTCTTCTGCAGCGTGGTGCGAAGCCGTCCATACCAGCGGATCGCCGCCGAGCGGTTGCCGCTGGCCAGTTCGCGCTCCATCAAGGCACGGTGCGCGGGCTCGTCGGCCGGCTCCAAGTCGACCAATGCCTCCCATTGACCCGCGGCGCGCAGCAGCCGGGCCTGCAAGGCATGAAGCCGCTCGCGCGCCGGCTCGAGCCAGGCCTCGTACGGCGCGGCCGGCAGCAACCCGCCGGCATAGAGGGCCGCGGCCTCCGCACAGGCGCCCGGGACGCCCGCGGCCAGCGCCCTGCGCGCCTGCCGCTCGAACTCCTGCGCATCGACCAGCACCTCCAGCGCGGGCCCGAGGACGACCAGGCCGCCCTGGAGCACCACGCTGTCCTGGCGCCCGATCGCATGCCGTGCGTGGTGCGCGGCCTTGCGCAGGTTCGCAGCGCCGGCGTCCGGATCCAGGTGCGGCCACAGGACGTCGATCGCCTGCTCGCGCGGAAGGCGATGCTGCTCGGCCAGGGCGAGCAACTGCACCAGGTGCGTTGCGCGCAGGCTCGTCCAGCGCTGGCCGGGCACCGTCGCGCCGCCGAGCGTGACGCTGAAGCCACCGAGGAGACGCACGCCGAGGCGGACGGTGGCGGCCCGCTGCGGTGGGTCGTGGTGCATGGCTGGGAGTTTGCAGGGCGCGTGCGCGCGCCGCAATGGCGGGCGAGCCCGGGAACGATCCAGGAACGGCGGCCGCCGATGCTGCGCACTCCCATCATCACCAGGAGATGCGATGAGCACCGAACTGCCGATTCCGACGCCGCCCGACCACGGTGCGGACCTGCCGGGCCCCTGCCCGGATCCGTCGACGCCGCCAGCCGATCCCGCCACTCCCCATGAGGCCCCCGGCAGCGCCTGGGCCGGCATGGTCGAGTACGAGTCCTGGCTGCGTTTTCCCGGCTGAACCATGCAGGAGGCCATGATGAATGCATCCCTTTACGACCGCCTCGGCGGCGCCCGAGCCATCGCTGCCGTCGTCGACGACTTCGTCGATCGCCACGCCGTCAACCCGGTGATCGCGCCGCGCTTCCAGGGCAAGGACCTGCCCCGGCTGAAGCACATCGGCACGCAGTTCTTCTGCATGGGCGCCGGCGGACCGCAGCGCTACGAAGGCCGCGACCTGCGGTCCGCGCACGCCGGCATGAACATCAGCGAGCAGGAGTTCATGGCCGCGATCGATGACATCGTTGCCGCGCTGCAGACGCAGGGCGTCGGCGCGCCCGAAGTCAATGAAGTCGTCGGCATCCTCTACTCGATGAAGGGCGAGGTGCTTCGCACCTAGCGCCGTCGAGTCGGACCCCGGCGTCCGCGAGCCGGCAGGCGGCCCGGACGCCTGCTGCTTGCCGGCTGCTCACGGCAGGCGGCGGATGGCAGGTGGCCCAGCAGCTTGCCTGCGGTCGAGGTCGATGGGCCACCCGTCGGGCCGGCCGGGCCGCCCCGCGGCGTGGGCGCGGCATCTCAGCATTCGACGCCGTCGCGCGCGTCATGGGCTGGTTCGCGGACCACGGCGGGGATGCGAGTGCAATACTTGCACGCGCCATGAATGCCCACCAAGGCAGAGCGTCGATGCCGGCAAGGCCGAGGTGCCGCGCGGCCACCGCGCTGCTGCTCGCGCTCGCCGCCGGGCCCTGCGTCGCGAGCGGCGTGTCGGACACGCTGCGGCCCTCGGGCCTGTTCCTGAAGTGGGGCGGCAGCAGGGCCCACGTCGATGCGGGGACGGTCGGCGCGCTCTGGGACTGGCGCTGGCGGTACGACGGCCAAGGCGGCACGCTCACCGCCTACACCGAAGCGACGCTCGGCAACTGGCGCACCCACGACGAGTTGCAGGACCGCTCGTTCACCCACGTGGGCATCACGCCCGTGCTGCGCTGGTCCCCTCGCGCATGGGGCACCGGCTGGTTCGTCGACGTCGGCATCGGCGCGAACTGGATCTGGCCGGTGTACCGCGACGGAAACCGGCACTTCTCCACCGTCTTCAATTTCGGCGACCACCTGGGCGTGGGCCGGCGCTTCGGCGACGGCCTCGAGCATGAGGTCTCCCTGCGCCTCGAGCACTATTCGAACGCGCACTTCAAGCGGCCCAATCCCGGCGAGAACTTCGTCGCCATCCGCTACACGCGGCGGTTCTGAGCACGCGCGGGCGTGCAGGCCCTCGCGCTCGCACCTGGCGCGCAGGGGGCGGGGGCCGCGCGAGGCGCTACAGTCCGCGACGGCCGGACCGCACCGGTCGATGCAGGAACCGGATCCAAGTGGTGCAAAGACGCGAATTCATCCAGGCCGGCGGCGCAGTGCTCGCCGGCGCCACGCTGCACGCGGGCGCGCAACCGGCCGCCACGTTCGCCTCGCCCGCGCCGCTGGCGCCGATGCGGGCCACGCCGGACCGCATCATCGACATCAGCGTCTGCACGCGGCCCTTCCGCGCCGCCGGCCCGCGCATCGAAGCCGAGGAGCGCTTCGGCAAGACGATCGTCCACAACTACGGCCACGGCGGCAGCGGCTGGTCGCTCTCCTGGGGCTCGGCCAGGCTCGCGGTGGCGATGGCCCTGGCCACGCGCGAGAAGCGCCTGGCCGTGATCGGCTGCGGCGCGATCGGGCTCACGACCGCGCGCGTGGCCCAGCGCGCCGGACTGCGGGTGCGCATCTACTGCAAGGAGCGGCCGCCGGAGGTGCGCTCCTCGGCCGCCACCGGCGTGTGGTCGCCCGATTCGCGGCTGTGCGCGGCGGAGCACGCCACGCCGGCATTCGCGCGCCGCTGGGAGGCGATGGCGCGATCGTCGTTCCGCACCTACCAGTCGCTGCTCGGTCTGGCCGGCGATCCGGTGCGCTGGCACGACGGTTACGCGCTCTCGGACGTGCCGTTCGACCAGCCCGCGCCGCAGCCGCCGCACGACGGCGAGCCCGACTACCCCGACCTGGAGGCGCTGCTGGGCGACCTGCGGCCGCGGTCGGTGCCGTTGCGGCCGGGCGAGCATCCGTTCCGCGTGCCGCACGCGCGGCGCTACACGCAGCTGGTGTTCAACCTGCCGGGCTACTCGCGCCTGCTGCTGGACGACTTCTTCCGCGAAGGCGGCGAGATCGAGCAGCGCGAGTTCACCCATGCGCGCGAGCTCGCGGGGCTGGGGGAGCGCACGATCGTTCATGCGACCGGCTACGGCGCGCGAGCCCTGTTCGCCGACCGCAGCCTGGTGCCCGTGCGCGGGCAGACGGCCCGGCTGGTTCCGCAGTCTGAAGTGGACTACGGCATTGCCTGGCGCGGCCACAACATCCTGGTCGTGCCGCGCCGGGATGGCCTGCTCGTGCAGGCCCAGGGCGAGCACGACTGGAACAACGAGGACACGTCCGTCGACCGTGCGCTCACCGAGGGAGCCGTGGCGCGCCTCGCGTCGCTTTTCGCGCCGCCGGCCTGATGGCGGCGCCGTGGGGAGCGGGGGTGCCGGTGGCCGGATGCAGGCGCATGCGCTGCCCGCACCGGCTCACGGCGCGACGCCCGCGTCCAGGTCGCGCAGCACCGCGAGCATTTCCACCGGCAGCTCGCGCGCCAGGTAGCCCACCGGCCCGAGGCGCCGCGCCAGCCGGTCGCCGGCCTGCGCATGCAGCACCACGCCCCAGGCGCAGCCCTGCACCAGGCCGGCGCCGCGCGCGCACAGCCCGGCGATGGCCCCGGCCAGCGTGTCGCCCGAGCCGGAGGTCGCCAGCCCCGAGTTGCCGCCCTCGTGCAGCCACAGCGCGCCGTCCGGCGCCGCGATGACGGTCGCGGGGCCCTTGACGGCCACGACCGCGTTCCAGCGCTGCGCCGTCTCCACGGCCGCGCGCACCGGGTCCGCCAACACCTCGTCCTTCGTCAGGCCGGTGAGGTGCGCGACCTCGCCGGCATGCGGCGTGAGCAGCACGGGCTCGGCGAAGCGGCCCAGGTGCGGCGCGGCGTCCATCGCCAGCGCATCCAGCACCACGCGCCGGCCGGGCAGCAGCGGCGCGAGCGCGGCGACGAAGTCGCAAGTGGCCTGCGCGTCCATCAGGCCCGGGCCGACGAGCACGCAGCAGGCGGCCGACACCGCCTCTTCGAGCGCCGCGACGCCGGCCGGATCGAAGCCGCCTTCGCTCGTCTCGGGCAGCGAGATCACGCGCGCCTCCGGCAGCGCGAAGGCCATCTGCGCGGCCACCGAGCGGCCGGTGGCGACCGCCAGCTTGCCGGCCCCCGCGCGCAGCGCCGCCGTCGCGGCCAGCACCGCGGCGCCGGGCACCTCGCGGCTGCCCGCGATCACCAGCACCCGGCCGCGCGCTTCCTTGTCGACCGAGGCGGCCAGCGGTGGCAGCGGCCAGCCGCGCAGCGCGGCCGCGTCCAGGCGCCGGGGCGCGGCAGCCAGCGGGTCGTCAGGGCTTGGGCGCGGCCAGTGCATCGGGCTCCGTCGTGACGGGGGCGCCGGCCTGCCGCAGCGGCGCGACGAAATTGACCAGGTCGACCACCAGCCCGCCGGCATCCCGGTCGTGCTCGTACGACGTGACGCCGCAATTGGGCACGTCGGCCTGCCGGTCGAGCGCGAGGATCTCGTGCTCCTCCATGCATTCGAGCAGGTAGCGCATGCAGTTGACGATGACCTGGTGGGCGACCACGAGCACGCGCTGGCCGGCATGCTCGCGCGAGACCATCTCCACCACGCTGCGCAGCCGCAGGATCACGTCGCACCAGCTCTCGCCGCCCGGCGGCCGGAAGTAGAACTTGCCCACGTGCAGGCGCTGCTCGGCCAGTTCCGGGTACTTGTTGCGGATGCCCAGCACCGTCAGCCGGTCGAGCAGGCCGAACTCCTTCTCGCGCAGCCGCTCGTCCGTGCGCACCCGCACGTGGCGCGGATCCAGCCCCGCCGCCTCCATCAGGATGCGCGTGGTCTGGCGCGCCCGCACGTAGGGCGAGGTCAGCACCACCTCCGGCCGGCGGTCGGGCGGCAGCTGGCCGAACCAGTGGCCGAGCGCGTGCGACTGCTCACGGCCCAGCGGGGACAGCGGCACGTCGATGTCGCGCTCCGCGATGTCGATGACGTGCAGCCCCGCCGCTTCGGCGGCGTCGCGGGCCACGTTGCCGGCGCTCTGCCCGTGCCGGACGATCCACAGCGATCGGGGCCAGTCGTTCGTCACGGCGTGCGGGCCTCTTCGGCGGGGCGAAAGCCCAGCTTCTTCATCGCGGCCGCGGGCGACACGCTGCTGGCCGCGTAGCCGTCCCACGGCGCGTTGCCTTCGGCCAGCCGCTCGTGCACCGTGCGCACGGTCCACTCCGCGCCGCTGCGTAGCGCCGGCAGCTCCTCCCAGCGCACCGGCACTGAGATGCCCAGGCCCGGCCGCGCGCGTGCCGACCAGGCCGACACCGTGGTGGCGCCCAGGCCGTTGCGCAGGTAGTCGATGAAGATGCGGCCGACCCGGTTCTTCGGCCCGCTCTTGGCCACGAAGCGCTGCGGGATGGTGCGCGCCAGGTGGGTGACGATCGCCTGCGAGAAGTCCTTGACCGGATCCCAGCCGAACCTGGGCTTGAGCGGCACCACCACGTGCAGGCCCTTGCCGCCGCTGGTCTTGAGCCAGGCGGGCAGCCCGAGCTCCTCCAGGAAGGCGCGCACGAGCATCGCCGCCTCCTGCATGTGCGCCCAGGTCACGCCCTCGCCGGGGTCGAGGTCGAACGTCATGCGGTCGGGCGTGTCGCGGGCGCCGTCGACGGCATTCCAGGTGTGGAATTCGACGACGTTCATCTGTGCGGCCGACAGCAGGCCCTCGGGGCCGGCGACTTCCAGCATCGGCGGATGGCCGGGAAAGACGGCCGGGTCCAGCTGCACGACGCCGGGCATCTTGTAGCGGTCCAGGTGCTTCTGGAAGAACAGCTGGCCGCCGATGCCATCCGGTGCGCGCACCATCGCGATCGGCCGGCCGCGCAGGTGCTCCATCATCAGCGGCGCCACCAGCGCGTAGTAGCGCACGAGCTCGATCTTGGTGATGCCGCTCTCGGCATCGACCACGCGTTCGGGATTGCTCACGCGCAGCGTCGAAGGCAGCGCGGGCGGATCGGCCGGCGCCGCGGCCGCGGCCTTCGCCGCCCTGGTGCGCGCGCGCGCACCGCCCGCGGGCGCCGTAGACCGCGCGGGCGGGTGCTTGGCCTGCTCGCGGGTGATGGCCGACGCCGGCTTGTCCGCGCGCAGTCCGTGGAACACCGAGTGCCGGATGCGGCCCTCGCGCGTCCACTCGCCGAACGCGACTTCGGCCAGCAGCTGCGGCTGCACCCAGTGCGCGCCGCGCGGCACGCCGGCCGCGGAGGTGAACGGGCTCGCATCCGCCGCCAGCGCATCGAGGCGCTGGCGCAGGTCGCGCAGCGAGCGCTCGTTGAAGCCGGTGCCGACGTTGCCCGCGTACTGCAGCCGCCCCTGCGCGTCGTGCACACCCAGCAGCAGCGATCCGATGCCGGTGCGCGAGCCCTTGGGGTCGGTCCAGCCGGCGATCACGAATTCCTGCCGCTGCGTGCACTTGAGCTTGAGCCAGTCGGCCGAGCGGCGCGTCACGTAGGCCGAGTCGCGCCGCTTGGCGATCACGCCCTCCAGGCCGAGCTTGCAGGCCGAGGCCACGACGTCCTGCGGCCGGGCATCGAACACCTCCGAGAAGCGCACCTGCGGCTGGGGCTTGCGCTCCACGATCCGGCGCAGCACGGCGCGGCGATCCTGCAGCGTGGCCCGGCGCAGGTCATAGCCGGCGCAGTAGGGCAGGTCGAACAGGTAGTAGACGATGGCGGCGGTGCGCGAGGTGTCGAACGCGCCCTGCAGCGCCTGGAAGTCCGACGGCGACTGTTCGCCGGGCATGATGATCTCGCCGTCGTACCAGCCGTCGGGCAGCTCCATGGCCTCCAGCGCCTGGCGCAGCGCGGGCAGGCGGGGCGTCCAGTCGTTGCCGTTGCGGGTGACCAGCCGCACGCGGCCGCCTTCGGCGCGCGCCAGCATGCGGTAGCCGTCGAACTTGATCTCGTACAGCCAGTTGCCGTCGTCGGCCGGCGGTTCGCTGGCGAGCGTGGCCAGCTGCGGCTGCATCTGCTCGGGAAGCCCCGCGGGCACCGAGCCCGGCGGCGGGCCGGAGGCGGCCGCCTCGGCCGCGGGAGGGTCCGGGTCTGCCGCGGCGGCGACGGCAGCGGGGCGGTCGTCCAGCTCGGCCACGCTGTCGGCGTGCTCGTCGACGACGCTGTACTCGGCGGCCGGCCGCGCGAATTCGTCACGCTCCTTGATCAGCAGCCACGGGTCCTCGCGCTTGCCCTGGGCCCGGCCTTTCATGCGCACCAGCGTCCAGTGGCCGCGCAGCTTGTGCCCGCGCAGCTCGAACTTGAGCTTGCCGTCGCGAAAGCCCCGGTGCGGATCCTCCAGCGGGATCCAGGTGCCCTTGTCCCAGATGATCACCTTGCCCGCGCCGTAGTTGCCGGGCGGGATCGTGCCTTCGAACCGGTTGTAGGCGATCGGATGGTCCTCGGTGGGCATGGCCATCCGCTTGTCGTGCGGGTCGAAGCTGGGCCCCTTGGGGACGGCCCAGCTCTTCATCGTGCCGTCCAGCTCGAGCCGGAAGTCGTAGTGCAGCCGCGTGGCCCAGTGCTTCTGGATGACGAACGCCCGCTCGGCCTCGTTGGCCACGCCGCCCTCGGCGGGCTCGGGCGTGGCATCGAACCTGCGCTTGGCCCGGTAGGTTCTCAGCGCATCGGCGGGGGTCGGTCGGTCGTCGTCGGCCATGCAGGGCGGGAGGGCGGGGTTGCCCCCGCCCCGTGTCACGTGCGTTGCGTGGCGTCGCGCAGCATCTTGACCTGGTCGTGGTTGCGCTGCACGGCCTGCGCCTGCCGCTCCACCACCTGCTGCACCTGCGCGGGCAGCGGCTGCTTGAGCGCCTTGCGGTAGCGCGCCAGCGCGTTGTCCTCGCCGCGCTCGCACTCCTCCAGCACGGCGCGGTCGTCGTAGGTGGTGAGGGCCGAACGCACCGACACCCAGCCGCGGTGCATCGCGCCGAGCGCGCTGCCGCTGTCCCTGGGCGAGCCGCCCAGGGCGCGGATCTGCTCGTTCAGCTCCTCGGCGCCGCGCCGGCAGTCGTCGGCCCGCTGCAGGAACAGCGACTTCAGGTCCGGCCGCTTGGCCTGCTCGGCGCTCTCGCGGAAACCATACTCGCCGTCCTTGCAGCACTCGACCAGGTCCTGCAGCGCATCGATCACGTCGCCACGATCGCCGCTCATGTTGCCCGCGCTCTGGGCGGCGCCGACCATGCCGGCCACGCCGGTGTTGCGGTCGGCGGCCGGCTCCATGCGCGAGTCCATCGTGCCGTCGTTCATCGACATGGCCATGCCGCCGGGGCCGGCCGTCATCGTCGAGCCGCCCAGGGTGCTGCGCATCGTCGTGCCCGTGTCCGCCGTCGAGCGGGCGCCGAGGGCGGCGCCGGTGTCGCGGCCCAGGTCGCCCTGGTTGCGATAGCGGTCCCGCATCTGCCGGATCTGGTCGTGGTTGCGCTGCACGCCCTGGAACTGGCGCTCGACGATGCGCTGCACGTCGGCCGGCAGCGGTTGCTTGAGCGCCTTGCGGTAGCGCGCCACCGCGTTGTCCTCGCCGCGCTCGCATTCCTCGAGCACGGCCTTGTCGTCCTGGGTGCTCAGCGCCGACTTGACCGACACCCAGCCGCGGTGCATCGCACCCATGGCGCTGCCGCTGTCCTTGACCGTCCCGCCCAGGTTGCGGATCTGCTCGTTCAGTTCGTCGGCGCCGCGGCGGCAGTCCTGCGCGCGCTGCTGCAGGATGGACTTGAGCTCCGCGCTTTGCGCCTGCTCGGCGCTCTCGCGAAAGCCGTACTCGCCGTCCTTGCAGCACTCCACCAGGTCCTGCAGCGCGTCGATGACGTCGCCGCGGTCGCCGCTCATGTTGCCGGCGCTTTGGGCCGAGCCCACCAGGCCGGCGGCGCCCGTGTCGCGGCCCAGGCCGGCGCGGCTGCGCGCCATGTCCGTGCCGCCGCTCATGGCCATGGCGCTGCCCGTCGCGTTGCCGCGCGTGGTCTCCACGCGGTCCCAGGCCGCGCGGCTGGCCGGACGGGCCTGGTCCCAGCTGAGGCCGGAGCCGGCGCGCGCGTCGTCCCATTCGGACGCGAGGCGGGGCTCCGCCAGGTCCCAGTCGGTGTCGTGCTGCATGCGGCCGCGCACGCCGTGCATGTAGGCCGGACCGTAGTCGTCGAAGGTGCGGCCCTTCTCGTAGTAGGGCTCGCGCGTGTAGTTGTCGCGCCAGTGCGCCTCCTCGGCCGTGGGGTTCACCGCCTCGGCAGCGGCCTTGCCGGCCAGGCCGCCGACCACGGCGCCGATGACACCGCCGACCAGCGTGCCCACGGGGCCGCCGATGGTGCCCGCGGCCGCGCCGGCCACTGCCCCGCCGGCGGCGCCGACGCCGGTGCCCACCGGATGCGCACCGGGTTCGTCCGTCAACGGGTCACGGTTGAAGTCCCTGTCTTCCCTGTCTTCTGCTGCCATGGCGATGCTCTCCTTGGATGTGTGTCCTGATGCGGCCGGCGCGGCCGCGGCAAGACCCATCTTCCGGCGGGCGCTCCAAACTGGGCCGTCAGTCAAGCGTTGCACCGGGTGTAGGAAAACGGCGGCGCGGTCCCGATGCGCGATTTCGGGCGCCGCACAGCTGGTCGCTGATCCGTCCTACAGCCCCGCGAAGCCGGTGCGCGCACGCTCGCCTTCCATCGCACAATCGTTGTCATGCAGCCGCTTCGCCTTGCCTGCCGCCGCCTCGCCGCCAGCCTGCTGCTGGGGCTGGCCGCTGCGTGGCTGCCGCTCGGGGCGTGGGCCGATGGCGGCGAGCTGCGCGCGCGCTACGCGCAGCTGCGCGACGAGTTGCGGCCCAACGAATTCGGGCACGCGTTGCACGTCGACTCCACCGAGGAAAAGAACCGGCTCACCGGCGACGTCTTCGCGGTGCTGGACCATCCGTTCGCCACGGTCTCCGCGGCGCTGAAGGACCCGGTGCACTGGTGCGACATCCTGATCCTGCCGTTCAACACCAAGTACTGCCACGCCATCACCGCCGACGACGGGCCGGCCCTCTTGCTTCGCATCGGTCGCAAGTACGACCAGCCGCTGGCGCAGACCTTCAAGCTGCAGTTCGCCTGGCGCAACGTCGATGCCGCCAGCGACCACTTCGAGGCGAGGATGAATGCGCGCAACGGCCCGATGGGCACGCACGACTACCGGATCGTGATCGCGGCGGTGCCCATCGACTCGGGCCGGACCTTCCTGCGGCTGACGTATTCGTACGGCTTCGGCTTCACCGGCCGGGTGGCGATGCAGGCCTACCTGGGGAGCGTGGGCGCGGACAAGGTCGGCTTCACCGTCGTCGGGCGCGACGCGAAGGGCAAGCCGGAGTACATCCGGGGCGTTCGAGGGGCCATCGAGCGCACCTCGATGCGCTACTACCTGGCCATCGACGCCTACATGGAGTCGCTGTCGGCGCCGGCCGCCCAGCAGGCCGAGAAGCGGATCCAGGTCTGGTTCAACGCCAGCGAGCACTATGCGACCCAGCTGCACGAGATGGACCGCCCGACCTACGTCGCGATGAAGCGCGAGGAGATCGAGCGCCAGCAGAAGCTGATCGACTGAGGCCTGAAGGACAAAGGGCCGGCACCTCGCGGCGCCGGCCCCTTGTTTCCGCTGCCTGCTCTATTTGAGGCCGGCCGCTGCACGCAGCGCTTGGGCCGTGTGGTGACCGCATCACCTCGCTGCGCGAGATGAGCGGTCCCCCAAGTCTGCCGAACCGCTACGCGGTTGCCGGCCTCATTTGAGGCCGGCCGCTGCACGCAGCGCTTGGGCCGTGTGGTGACCGCATCACCTCGCTGCGCGAGATGAGCGGTCCCCCAAGTCTGCCGAACCGCTACGCGGTTGCCGGCCTCATTTGAGGCCGGCCGCTGCACGCAGCGCGGCAGCCTTGTCCGTCTTTTCCCAGCTGAACTCGGGCTCCTCGCGGCCGAAGTGGCCGTAGGCGGCGGTCTTCTCGTAGATCGGGCGCAGCAGGTCCAGCATCTGGACGATGCCCTTGGGGCGCAGGTCGAAGTGCTCGTTCACCAGCGCGGCGATCTTCTCGTCCGGGATGGCGCCGGTGCCTTCGGTGTAGACCGTCACGTTCATCGGCTTGGCCACGCCGATGGCGTAGGCGACCTGGATCTGGCACTGGCGCGCCAGGCCCGCGGCGACGATGTTCTTGGCCACGTAGCGGGCGGCGTAGGCCGCCGAGCGGTCCACCTTGGACGGGTCCTTGCCCGAGAAGGCGCCGCCGCCGTGCGGGCAGGCGCCGCCGTAGGTGTCGACGATGATCTTGCGGCCGGTGAGGCCGCAGTCGCCCTGCGGGCCGCCGATGACGAAACGGCCGGTGGGGTTGATCAGGTAGCGCGTGTCCTTCAGCCACTCCTTGGGCAGCACGGGCTTGATGATCTCCTCGATCACCGCCTCGACGAACGAGGGCTTCATCTTGTGGCCATCGCTCTGCTCGGGACTGTGCTGCGTCGACAGCACCACGGTGTCGATGCTGTGCGGCTTGCCGTCGACGTAGCGCATCGTGACCTGGCTCTTGGCGTCCGGGCGCAGGAACGGCAGCCGGCCGTCCTTGCGCAGCTGCGCCTGGCGCTCCACGAGGCGGTGGGCATAGTAGATCGGCGCGGGCATCAGCACGGGGGTCTCGTCGCACGCGTAGCCGAACATCAGGCCCTGGTCGCCGGCGCCGGTGTTCAGGTGGTCGTCGCTCGCGTGGTCGACCCCCTGGGCGATGTCGTTGGACTGCTTGTCGTACGCCACCAGCACCGCGCAACCCTTGTAGTCGATGCCGTACTCGGTGTTGTCGTAGCCGATGCGCTTGATGGTGTCGCGCGCGACCTGGATGTAGTCCACGTGCGCGTTGGTGGTGATCTCGCCGGCCAGCACGACGAGGCCGGTGTTGGTCAGCGTCTCGGCGGCCACGCGGCTGCGCGGGTCCTGCTGGAAGATCGCGTCCAGGATCGCATCGGAGATCTGGTCCGCCACCTTGTCCGGATGGCCCTCCGACACCGATTCGGAGGTGAAGAGGAAGTCGTTCGCCATTTGAATAAACTCCAGCGGTTCGGTTGCAAGGCGCGTTGCCTTGGCCGGAGCTTCGGGCGAACGCTTTAGCAGAATTTTTTTTACGTCGCCCCGCAAGTAGTTCAGTAACTCGGCGACGACCCGATTTTAATTCAAGCCTCGTGACCACACTGTTCCGCGTGCTGGCCGTGCTGCCGCTGGCGCTCCTCCACGCGATCGGCTGGGCCCTCGGCTGGCTGGCCTTCCTGGCCTCGCCCACCTACCGGCAGCGCTTCCTGGCCAACGCCCGCCAGGCCGGCTATGCCTTTGCCGAGGTGCGCGGGGCCGTGGCCGCCGCGGGCCGGCTGGTGGCCGAGGTGCCGCGGTTGTGGTTCGGCCGGCCGACGCGCATCGAATGGTCGGGCGAGCACCTCATCGACGAAGCCCTGGCCGCCGGCCGGGGCATCGTGTTCCTCACGCCGCACCTGGGCTGCTTCGAGGCGACCGCCCAGGGGTACGCGCAGCGCTACGGTCCCATCACCGTGCTGTACCGGCCGGCGCGCAAGGCCTGGCTGCGTCCGCTGGTCGACGGCGCGCGCCGGCGGCACAACCTGTTCACGGCGCCCACCACGCTGTCGGGCGTCAAGCAGATGCTCAAGGCCCTGCAGGCGGGCCAGGCCGTGGGCCTGCTGCCCGACCAGGTGCCGCCCAACGGGCTGGGCCTGTGGGCGCCGTTTTTCGGCCGGCCGGCCTACACGATGACGCTGTCGGCGCGGCTCGCACGGCAGGCGGGCGCGGTGGTGCTGCTGGCCTGGGGCGAGCGGCTCGCGCACGGGCGCGGCTACCGCATCCGGCTGCGCCCCTGGACGGGCGAACTGGCCGCCGAGGCCGGGCGCGCCGCCGAGCAGGTCAACGGGGCGATGGAATCGCTCATCCGGGAATGCCCGGCCCAGTACCTGTGGGGCTACGCCCGCTACAAGACGCCGCGGGAGGCCACCTGATGTTCAGCCGGCTGGGCGTCCTGGCGATGCGCCTGATGGCACCGCTGCCGCTGTCGTGGGTGCGCGCCCTGGGCTGGGCGCTCGGCTGGGTGCTCTTCCTGGTCGTGCCCGCGCGGCGGCACGTGGTGCGCGTGAACCTGGACCTGTGCTTCCCGCACTGGACCGAGGCGCAGCGGCGCGCGGTGGTGCCGCGCGTGTTCATCGCGTTCGCGCAGGCGTGGCTCGATCGCAGCTGGATCTGGCACGGCACGCCCCAGCAGGTGCGCGCGCGCGTGCGGCTGACCGGCGCGCTGGCGGAGCTGCAGGGCAACGAGCCGACGGTGATCTTCTGGCCGCACTTCGTGGGCATGGACGCGGGCTGGACCGCCCTCACGCTGGACAACCCGCGGCCGTTCATGACCATCTACACGCACCAGAAGAACCGGGTGGTGGACGCCTGGATCCGCAAGGGCCGCGAGCGGTTCGGCAACGTGCGGCTGTTCCAGCGCGCCGACGGCGTGAAGGCGGTGGTGAGCAAGCTGCGCGAAGGCGTGCCCCTGTGCCTGCTGCCGGACATGAACTTCGGCGCCGAGGAATCGATCTTCGTGCCGTTCTACGGCGTGCCCGCGGCCACCGTGCCGTCGCTCTCGCGCTTCGCGCGCCTGGGCCGGGCCAAGGTGGTGCCGCTGCTCACGCGCATCACGCCGCAGGGCTACGACGTGCAGGTGCTTCCCGCCTGGCGCGACTTCCCGACCGACGACCTCGAGGCCGACACCGCGCTGATGAACGAGCGGCTGCAGGACTACATCGACGGCATGCCGGAGCAGTACTACTGGGTGCACAAGCGCTTCAAGTCGCGCCCGCCCGGCGCGCGGCCGGTCTACTGACGGCGCTCTAGGCCGGCCGCGCCAGGAAGGCGCCCAGCCGCTCGGCCACGAACTGCGGCCGTTCGTGCACGATCCAGTGCGTCGCGCCCGCGACGCGCTCGAGCGTCAGGTCGGGGATGAACTGCTCCAGGCCGTCGACCAGCGCGGGCGGCAGCGCGGCGTCCTCCATCCCCCACAGCACCAGTGTCGGCAACGCGATGGTGAGCATCTCCGGCGGCAGCGTGACCGCGGCGGCGGCGGGGTCCTCCGGCCGCGGCGGGCGCAGCGGCGAGGCGCGGTAGTAGTTGCAGCCGCCGGTCAGCCCCGCACCGGGCGGCCCGCCCGCCGGGCCGTTCCACACCTCGCGGTACTGCTGCCGGACCGGCTCGGTCAGCCAGTCGGCGCCGCCCCAGCCGGTGAAGAAACCCCACAGGCGCTGGTAGTCGTTCTCGGCCAGCAGCCGCTCGGCGTCGGGCCGGATCAGGAAGTTCATGTATGCGCTGGACTGCTGCTGGGCGGGGTTGTCGCGCAGCTCGCGCAGGAACGTGCCCGGGTGCGGCGAGTTGATGATCGCCAGCCGCCGGGCCAGTTGCGGCAGCTGGTTGGCCAGGTTCCACGCCACGGCGCCGCCCCAGTCGTGCGCCACCAGGCATTCCAGGCGCCCGCCTTCGCTGGCGATCAGCGCCGCGATGTCCTGCACCAGGTGCTTGGCCCGGTAGGCACTCACCTCCGCGGGCGCACTGGAGCGCTCGAAGCCGCGCAGGTTGGGGGCCACGCACCGGTAGCCGCCGTGCTGCGGCTGCGCGAACTGCTCGAGCAGCTCGTCCCACACGAACGCGGCCTCGGGAAAGCCGTGCAGGAACAGCAGCACCGGCCGCCCGCGCGCGCCGGCGGCCCGGCAGCTGAGCGTGATGCCGTGCGGCAGCGGCTGCAGCCAGGTCTCGATCACGCGCCGGCCTCCGGGTGCGTCCACTGCCACAGCAGCAGGGCGGTCTCGGCCACGCCCTGGCGCTTGAGGGCCGAGAACAGCTTGACCTCGCCGCCGGCCGTCTGCAGCCGGGCGATCGACAGCGCCTTGGCCGCCTCGCTGCGGGTGAGCTTGTCGGCCTTGGTCAGCAGCACCAGCAGCTTCAGGCCCTGCTCGACGCGCGGCCGGATCACTTCCAGCAGGACGTCGTCCAGCTCGGTCAGTCCGAGCCGCGGGTCGGTGAGCAGGACGACCCCGCGCAGGTTCGGCCGGCTCACGAGGTAGTTGGCCATCACCTGCTGCCAGCGCAGCTTGTCCTGCTTGGGCACGGCGGCGTAGCCGTAGCCGGGCAAGTCGGCCAGCACGGCGTCGGTGATGCCCTGCTTGCCCAGGGAGAACAGGTTGATGCTCTGGGTGCGGCCGGGCGTCTTGGAGGCGAACGCCAGGCGCTTTTGCTGCGTGAGCGTGTTGATGCAGGTGGACTTGCCGGCGTTGGAGCGCCCCACGAAGGCGATTTCGGGGTGCTCGTGCGGCGGCAGGAACTCCAGCTTGGGGGCGGTGGTGAGGAAGCGGGCCGTGTGCATCCACGCGACGGCCGCATCGGCCGGGCTCGGGTGGGGGGCGCCGGCGCCCGGTGTTGCGGTCATGCGATGGATCCCGACTCGGTCGGTGGCTGAAGGGCGCATTGTAGAATCGTGCGGTTTTGCGCCCAAGAACTCCGAAGACGCTCATGAAGTTGCTCGCTTCCCTGCTGACGGCGGCCCTGATCGGCCTGCCCGCGCTCGATTCCCTGGCCCAGGCCCCCGCGGCCGAAAAGCCTGCGGCTGCCGCAGCCAAGCCCGCGGGCGAAGCCAAGCCCGCCGGCGAGGCCAAGGCGCAGCAGCCCGCCAAGCCGGACCTGGCGCAGGGCGAGTCCAAGTTCACCGCCGTCTGCGTGGCCTGCCACGGCGCCGGCGGCAACTCGGGCATCCCGGCCAACCCCAAGCTGGCGCAGCAGCACCCCGAATACATCATCAAGCAGCTGCAGGAGTTCAAGGCCGGCAAGCGGCAGAACGCCGTCATGCAGGGCTTCGCGGCCCAGCTGAGCGACGCCGACATGCGCAACATCGGCTACTACGTCGCCTCCAACAAGGCCAAGGAAGGCTTTGCCAAGGACAAGGAACTGGTCACGATGGGCGAGAAGATCTACCGCGGCGGCATCGCCGACCGCCAGATCGCCGCCTGCGCCGGTTGCCACAGCCCCAACGGCGCCGGCATCCCGGCCCAGTACCCGCGCCTGTCCGGCCAGCATGCCGACTACACCGTCGCCCAGCTCACGGCGTTCCGCGACGGCGTGCGCAAGAACAGTCCGCAGATGGCGCAAGTGGCGGCCAAGCTCAACGACCGCGAGATCCGCGCCGTGGCCGACTACATCGCCGGCTTGCGCTAGATCAGCACCGGGCGCCGCGCAGGGAACCTCCCGGGCGGTCGCCGACTCTACAGTCAGGCGGGATCTTCGGACCCCGCCTTTTTCATTTTTCAAGGATGACCGTTTCCACCCAGGGCCTGCGCATCGCGACGCCGTCCCACCGCCTGCGCGCCGCGGTGGAACTGCTGTCGTCGATGCGGTTCGCGATCTCGCTGCTGACCGTCATCTGCATCGCCTCGGTGATCGGCACCGTGCTGCGCCAGGGGGAGCCGGCGGCCAACTACGTCAACCAGTTCGGCCCGTTCTGGGCCCAGCTGTTCCTGGCGCTCAAGCTCAACGCCGTCTACAGCGCCTGGTGGTTCCTGCTGATCCTGGCGTTCCTGGTCACCAGCACCTCGCTGTGCATCGCGCGCAACGCGCCGAAGATCGTCGCCGACCTGCGCAGCAGCAAGGAGAACCTGCGCGAGCAGAGCCTCAAGGCGTTCCACCACCGCGCGCAGGCCGGCCTCGCCGAGGCGCCGGAGGCGGCGGCGCGCCGCATCGGCGGCGCCCTGGCCCAAGCCGGCTGGAAGGTGAAGCTGCAGCAGCGCAGCACCGCGGCGGGCGAGGGCTGGATGGTGGCTGCCCGCGCGGGCGCGGCCAACAAGCTCGGCTACCTGGCTGCCCACGGCGCGATCGTGCTGGTGTGCCTGGGCGGCCTGTTCGACGGCGACCTGATCGTGCGCGCGCAGATGCTGCTGGGCGGCAAGACGCCCTACACGGGCGGCGGCATGATCGCCGACGTCAAGCCCGAGCACCGCCTGCCGCCGGGCAACCCGACCTTCCGCGGCAACGTGCTGGTGGCCGAGGGCACGCAATCGGGCACGGCCATCCTGAACCAGTCGGACGGCATCCTGCTGCAGGACCTGCCGTTCACCATCGAGCTGAAGAAATTCATCGTGGAGTACTACTCCACCGGCATGCCCAAGCTGTTCGCCAGCGACATCGTGATCCACGACCGCGAGACCGGCGAGGCGGTGCCGGCGCGCGTCGAGGTGAACCATCCCGCCCGCTGGCGCGGCGTCGAGATCTACCAATCCAGCTTCGACGACGGCGGCTCGAGCGTGAAGCTGGCGGCGGTGCCGATCAACGGCGCCGCCCGCCCGTTCGAAGTGCAGGGGGTGATCGGCGGCAACTCGCAACTCGCCCGCGGCGAAGGCGAGAAGGCCGACAAGATGACGATCGAATACACGGGCCTGCGTGTCATCAACGTCGAGAACATGGCCGAGGCCAGCCGCAGCGGCGCCGACCCGCGCAAGGTGGACCTGCAGCAGTCGCTCGGCCAGCACCTCGGCGCGGCCAACCGGACCGCCAGCCGCAAGGACCTGCGCAACATCGGCCCGAGCATCAGCTACAAGCTGCGCGACGCGGCCGGCCAGGCGCGCGAGTTCAACAACTACATGCTCCCGGTCGAGATGGGCGAGGGCGTGCCGGTCTTCCTGCTCGGCATGCGCGAGAACCCGGGCGAGGCGTTCCGCTACCTGCGCGTGCCGGCCGACGACCAGGGCAGCCTGGACGGCTTCGTGCGCCTGAAGGCGGCGTTGGCCGACCCGGCCCTGCGCGCGGAGGCGGTGCGCCGCTATGCCGCCAAGGCCACGGACCCGGCGCGTCCGGCGGTGGCCGAACAACTGGCCGCTTCCGCCGGCCAGGCGCTGGCCCTGTATGCCGGCGACACCGCGGCCGGCGGCAAGGGCGCGGGCCTGTCCGCCGTCTCCGATTACCTGGAGGCGCGCGTGCCCGAGGCCGAGCGCAATCGCGCCGGCGAAGTGGTGGTGCGCATCCTGGGCGGCGTGCTGTACGAGCTGGCGCAGCTCACGCGCGAGCGGGCGGGCCTCCAGCCGATGGACGGCGGCGAGCGCAGCCAGGCCTTCATGGCCCAGGCCATCGTGGCCCTGAGCGACTCGTTCCTCTATCCGGCGCCGATGTCGTTCCAGCTCAAGGACTTCCAGCAGGTGCAGGCCAGCGTGTTCCAGGTCACGCGATCCCCCGGCAAGAACGTTGTCTACCTGGGGTGCGCTTTGCTCATCCTTGGCGTTTTTGCGATGCTCTATATCCGCGAGCGCCGCCTGTGGGTCTGGCTCGGCCCGGCCGCCGCGGGCACGAGCGCCGCCACGATGGCCCTGTCGGCCAACCGCGAGACACTGGACGTCGAGCGCGAGTTCGAGCGCCTGCGCCACCAATTGCTGGGATCCTGATGAACACTGCCACCCAAACGATCACGCTCAACGAAGGCTTCCTGTCGCGGCGGCGTCCCCTCGACTGGGTGTTCGCGCTGCTGGTGCTGGCCGGCGGCCTGTTCGCATTCGGCCGCTACGCGGCCCACATGGACGTGTACGAGAAGGGCATCCTGCTCGCCGCCATGCCGGCGGCGGTCTGGCTCGGCTGGTTCTGGCGGCCGTTGCAGGGCCTGATGGTCACCGTGGCCGCGCTGTCGCTGCTGGCCATCGGCTCCTACCAGGGGTCGCTGGCACGCGCCGACGACGTCTTCTGGCTCAAGTACTTCCTGTCCAGCCAGTCGGCCATCCTCTGGATGAGCGTGCTGTTTTTCATGAGCACGGCCTTCTACTGGATCGGCATGTTCTCGGGCGGCCAGGCCGCGACCATGGAGCGCATCGGCTCGCGCATGGCCTGGGTGGCGGTCACCATGGCCCTGGTGGGCACCATGGTGCGCTGGTGGGAGAGCTACCTCGTCGGTCCGGACATCGGCCACATCCCGGTGAGCAACCTGTACGAGGTGTTCGTCCTCTTCTGCTGGCTTACCGCGCTGTTCTACCTGTACTTCGAGGCGCAGTACAACACGCGCTCGCTCGGCGCCTTCGTCCTGCTGGTCGTCAGCGCCGCGGTCGGTTTCCTGCTCTGGTACACGGTCGTGCGCGAGGCGCAGGAGATCCAGCCGCTGGTGCCCGCGCTCAAGAGCTGGTGGATGAAGCTGCACGTGCCGGCCAACTTCATCGGCTACGGCACCTTCGCGCTGTCGGCGATGGTCGCCTTCGCCTACCTGATCAAGCAGCAGGCCGGCGAGACGCACTGGTGGAAGCTCGCGCCGCTGTGGCTGCTGGGCATCGTGCTGTGCTTCGAGCCGGTCGTGTTCCGCAAGAGCCTGGAGAGCGGCGGCAGCTACTGGGTCGTCTACTTCGGCGTCGCCGCTCTGATCGTCGGCGGCATCCTGGCGGCGCGCCGCCACATCGCCACCCGCCTGCCCCCGCTGGAGGTGCTGGACGACGTGATGTACAAGGCCATCGCCGTCGGCTTCGCGTTCTTCACCATCGCCACCGTCCTCGGCGCGCTGTGGGCGGCCGAGGCCTGGGGCGGCTACTGGAGCTGGGACCCCAAGGAAACCTGGGCGCTGATCGTCTGGCTCAATTACGCGGCCTGGCTGCACATGCGCCTGATGAAGGGCCTGCGCGGCACGGTCTCGGCCTGGTGGGCGCTGGTGGGCCTGGTGGTCACCACATTCGCCTTCCTGGGCGTCAACATGTTCCTGTCGGGATTGCACAGTTACGGCACGCTGTGAATCCACCGTGACGTCCCGGCGCGTACTCCGTCCCATGCGCAACCTGCCAGCCAGGAGGATTCCATGCTGATCAAGACCGGCCGCGACGGCTTCACCCACGCGATTTCCAGCGAGATCACGCCCGAGGCGGTGTACCGGCAGCGCCGGGACATCATCCGCCTGATGGCCGGCGGCGCCGCCGGGGCCGCGCTCGCGTCCTGGGCCGGGCGCCAGGCGCTGGCGCAGCAGCAGCGGCCCGGCAAGCTGGCGGCGCTGCCCGCCGTGAAATCGACGGTGCCCGGGGCGGTGTCCATGGACAAGGTCACCGAGTACAAGGACGCGACCGGCTACAACAACTACTACGAGTTCGGCACCGACAAGTCGGACCCGGCGCGCAATGCGCACACGCTCAGGACCACGCCCTGGACGGTGGAGGTCGAGGGGCTGGTGAAGAAGCCGGGCCGCTATGCGATCGAGGACCTGCTCAAGCTCTCCGCACAGGAGGAGCGCATCTACCGCCTGCGCTGCGTCGAAGGCTGGTCGATGGTGATCCCGTGGGTGGGGTACTCGTTCTCCAAACTGGCCGAGAAGGTCGAGCCGGCCGGCAATGCCAAGTTCGTCGAGTTCGTCACCCTGGCGGACCCCAAGACCATGCCGTACGTCGGCTCGCGCGTGCTGGACTGGCCGTATGTGGAGGGCCTGCGCCTGGACGAGGCGATGCATCCGCTGACGCTGCTGGCCTTCGGCATGTACGGCGAGGTGCTCCCCAACCAGAACGGCGCGCCGGTGCGGCTGGTGGTGCCCTGGAAGTACGGCTTCAAGAGCGCCAAGAGCCTGGTGAAGATCCGCTTCACCGACCACGAGCCGAAGACCGCCTGGAACAAGGCCGCCGCCAACGAGTACGGCTTCTATTCCAACGTCAACCCGAACGTGGACCATCCGCGCTGGAGCCAGGCCACCGAGCGGCGCATCGGCGAGGACGGCCTCTTTGCCAGGAAGCGCAAGACGTTGATGTTCAACGGCTACGAGGCCCAGGTCGGGCAGCTCTATGCCGGCATGGACCTGAAGAAGAACTACTGATGGCCGGGCCCGCACCGCGCGGGCGGCGCGTGATCTGGCTGCATCCCGCCGCCAAGCCCGCCCTGTTCATCCTGTCGCTGCTGCCGTTCGCGTGGCTGTTCTACGGCGCGCTGGCCGACCAGCTCGGCGCCAACCCCGCCGAGCACCTGATCCGCGCCCTGGGCGACTGGACGCTGCGCTTCCTGTGCCTCACGCTGGCCGTGACGCCCGTGCGCACGACCTTCAACCAGCCCGCGCTGGCCAGGTTCCGCCGCATGCTGGGCCTGTTCACGTACTTCTACGCGTTCTGGCACCTGGTGGGCTATGCCTGGTTCGACATGGGGCTGGACTTCGGCGAGATCACGCGCGACATCGCCAAGCGGCCCTTCATCCTGGTGGGGTTCTCGGCGTTCCTGCTGCTGACGCCGCTGGCCGCCACCTCGTTCAACCGCGCCATCCGGGCACTGGGCGCCGCCCGCTGGCAGGCGTTGCACCGCGCCGTCTACGGCGTGGCGGGGCTGGCGATCCTGCACTTCTTCTGGATGCGTGCCGGCAAGCACGATTTCGCCGAGGTGGCGGTCTATGCGGCCATCCTCGGCGTGCTGCTCGGCTGGCGGGTGTGGCGGCGCCTGCGCACCCCCGCGCTGCGGCCGCAGCGCGGCTAGGCGGTCAGGGGACCAGGCGCTCGCCGCGCATCAGGTCGGCGACTTGCTCGCGCTCGCGGATCAGGTGGGCCTGCTCGCCGTCGACCAGCACCTCGGCCGCGCGCGGGCGGGTGTTGTAGTTGCTGGCCATGCTCATGCAATAGGCGCCGGTGGACAGCACCGCCAGCAGGTCGCCGGGCTGCACCGCCAGTTCGCGGTCGCGGCCGATCCAGTCGCCGCTCTCGCAGATCGGGCCGACGACGTCGTACACCGCGGGCTGGGCCTCCTTGCCGCGCGGCGAAACCGGCTCGATGCCGTGGAACGCCTGGTACATGGCGGGCCGCGGCAGGTCGTTCATGGCCGCGTCGACGATGCAGAAGTTCTTCTGCTCGCCCGGCTTGAGGTACAGGACCTCGGTCACGCACAGGCCGGCATTGCCCACCAGCGAGCGCCCGGGCTCGATCATCAATTCGCGGTCGCCGTAGCCGCGCGCGTCCAGCTTGCGCAGCAGTTGCGCCCACAGCGCGTCGGCCGCCGGCGGCTGGTCGCCGCGGTAGTCGATGCCGAGGCCGCCGCCGAAGTCGATGTGCTGCAGCCGGATGCCCTCGGCTTCCACCGCGGCGACCAGGTCGAGGATGCGGTCCATCGCATCGAGGTAGGGCGCGCTGTCGGTGATCTGCGAGCCGATGTGGCAGTCGATGCCCACCACGCGCAGGTGGGGCAGGGCGGCCGCGCGCCGGTAGGCGGCCAGCGCCGCGTCGTGCGAGATGCCGAACTTGTTGCCCTTCAGGCCCGTGGAGATGTAAGGATGGGTCTTGGGGTCCACGTCCGGGTTCACGCGCAGGCTGACCGGCGCCTTGTGGCCGATCGCACCGGCGACGCCGTCGAGGACCTCGAGCTCGGCCTCGCTCTCGACGTTGAAGCAGCCGATGCCGGCCTGCAGCGCGTTGGCCATCTCGTCGGGCGTCTTGCCCACGCCCGAGAAGATGATGTCGGCGGGTTTGCCGCCGGCGGCGAGCACGCGCTGCAGTTCGCCGCCCGAGACGATGTCGAAGCCGCAGCCCGCCTGCGCGAACACCTGCAGCACGCCGAGCGACGAATTGGCCTTCATCGCGTAGCAGATCTTCGATTTGCGGCCGCGCAGGCCGCGCTGGTAGGCGCCGAGCGCGTCGAGCATCGACGCCTTGGAGTAGACGAACAGGGGCGTGCCGTAGCGGCGCGCGAGGTCGGCGACGCGCAGCTGCTCGACGTGCAGCTGCCCGTCCTGCCAGTGGACGTGCGGGTGGCCTGGGTGGGTCATGGTCAGCGCACCGGGTTGGCCGTGCCGGCGCCGGAGCTGCCGGGCGGCGGGTTGTCGGTTGCGGGTGGGGTGGGGTTGGTGGGCGTGCCGGGGACCAGGATCTGCGGCAAGGTGGGGCGGCCGGCGGCAGCCGGGTCGGTGGGCAGGTACAGCGGACCGCGCTGGCCGCAACCTGCCACGGCCGCCAGGGTCACTGCCGCCAGCAGGCCACGGCCGGGAAGGCCGCTGCATAGAATCCGGACGACTTCGAACATCGCAAAATTGTAATGACCGACCTCGAGTACATGGACCATGCCGAAGCGCTGCTGCGCGAGGTCGAGGCCAGCTGCGACCGCATCAACGACAGCACCGATGCGGACATCGACAGCCAGCGGGTCGGCGGGATGGTCACGCTCACCTTCCGCAACGGCACCCAGATCATCATCAACCTGCAGAAACCCCTCCACGAGGTGTGGCTCGCCGCCAAGGCAGGAGGTTTCCACTATCGCTTCGACGGCCAGCGCTGGATGGACACCAAGGGCGAGGGCGAGTTCTTCGCCGGCCTCAGCCGCCACGCCTCCAGCCAGGCGGGCGCTGCGCTGCGGTTCGGCGGCTAGTTGCGGAACAGGTCGAGGATGCTGCGGCGTTCCTCGGCCGGGCGCGACGGCGGCAGGCCGTCCGAGTTCATCAGGCTCTTGTCCGTCGGCGACCCCGGCGTGCCCTGGCCCGTTCCCGTGCCCGGCCGCGCGGTGGCAGGCGCCGTGGGCGTGGCCGGCACGGCGCCCGCGGGGGCGCCCGGCACCGGGTCGCCCGCGGCGGCGCTGTTCAGGCCGAGGCTGCTCACGCCGGAGCCGGGGGCGTACTCCTCGAAGTACCACTCGCCGCCCACGTTCACCACGCCGGCCGGCGCGGTCGGCACCGCTTCGGGCACGCCCTTGAGCGCGGTCTGCATGAAGTCGATCCACACCGGCAGGCTCATGCTGCCGCCGGTCTCGCGGTCGCCCAGCGGCTTGGGGTTGTCGTAGCCCATCCAGACGATGCCCACCAGTGAGGGGTGGAAGCCGTTGAACCAGGTGTCGATGGAATCGTTGGTGGTGCCGGTCTTGCCGTACAGGTCGGGCCGCTTGAGCAGCCGCTGCGCGGCCGCGGCCGTGCCCGAGCGGGCGACCTCGTTGAGCAGCCGGTCCATGATGAACGCGTTGCGCGAATCGATCGCCCGCATGGCCTCGGTGGGCAGCGGCGGCTGCGTCTCCACGATCACCTTGCCCTTGTGGTCGGTGATCTTGCTGATCAGCCACGGGTTGACGCGGTAGCCGCCGTTGGCGAACACCGCGTAGCCGGTGGCCATCTGCATCGGCGTGACCGAGCCGGCGCCCAGCGCCATCGTCAGGTAGGCCGGGTGCTTCTCGGCCTCGAAGCCGAAGCGCGTGATCCAGTCCTGCGCGTTCTGCGTGCCCACGGCCTGCAGGATGCGGATGGAGACCATGTTCTTCGACTTGGCCAGGGCCTGGTGCAGCGGCATCGGGCCCTCGAACTTGCCGTCGTAGTTCTTCGGCTCCCAAGGCTGGCCGCCGGTGACGCCGGCGTCGAAGAACAGCGGCGCGTCGTTGACGATGGTCGAGGGCGTGAAGCCCTTCTCGAGCGCGGCCGAATAGATGAACGGCTTGAAGCCCGAGCCGGGCTGGCGCCACGCCTGGGTGACGTGGTTGAACTTGTTCTTGTAGAAGTCAAAGCCGCCCACCAGCGCGTGGATGGCGCCGCTGCGCGGGTCGATGGCCACGAACGCGCCCTCCACCTCGGGCAGCTGGGTGATCTCCCAGGCCTTCTTGGTGGCGTTGAACATCACGCGGATCACGGCGCCGGGGCGGATGCGCGTCTTGGGCGGCGCCTTCTCGGACAGGCCGGACTGCGCGGCGCGCAGGCCTTCGCCCACGATCTCGAAGCGCTCGGCGTTCTGGCGCACCGCGACGATCTTCTTCGGGCCGGCCTCCAGCACCACGGCGGACATCACGTCGCCGTTGTCCGGGTGGTCGCCCAGCGCGTCGTCGATCGCGTCCTCCAGGTCCTTGCGGTCGGCCGGCAGCTCGATGAACTCCTCGGGGCCGCGGTAGATCTGGCGCTTCTCGTAGTCCATGATGCCCTTGCGCAGGGCCTTGTACGCGGCCTCCTGCTGCACGGCGTTGATGGTGGTCACCACGTTGATGCCGCGCGTGTAGGCGTCCTCGCCGTACTGGGCGAAGACCAGCTGGCGCGCCGTCTCGGCGATGTATTCGGCGTGCGAGCGGCCGTGGTCGTTGGCGGGGCGGACCTTGATGTCCTGGCGCTTGGCTGCCTCGGCCTGCCCGGGCGTGATGAAGCCGTTCTCCTCCATCCGCTCGATGATGTACAGCTGGCGCGAGCGGGCCCGGGTCGGGTTGGCGATCGGGTTGTTGCCCGAGGGCGACTTCGGCAGCCCGGCCAGCATCGCCGCCTCGGCCACGGTGATGTCCTTGAGCGGCTTGCCGAAATAGGTCTCGCACGCCGCGGCGAAGCCATAGGCCCGGTTCCCCAGATAGATCTGGTTCATGTAGATCTCGAGGATCTGGTCCTTGGTGAGCAGGTGCTCCAGCTTGAAGGTCAGCAGGACCTCGTACAGCTTGCGCGTGAACGTCTTTTCCGACGACAGGTAGACGTTGCGGGCCACCTGCATCGTGATGGTCGAGGCGCCCTGGCTCTTGACCCGGCCCAGGTTGGCGACGGCCGCGCGCGCGAGGCCGCGGTAGTCGACGCCGCTGTGCGAATAGAAGCGCGAGTCCTCGATCGCCAGCACCGCGTTCTTCATCACCGCCGGGATCTCGGCGATCGGGGTCAGGTTGCGGCGCTCCTCGCCGAACTCGCCCAGCAGCACGCCGTCGGCCGACCACACCCGCATGGGCAGCTTGGGCCGGTAGTCCGACAGCTCGGAGATGTCCGGCAGGTTGGGGTAGGCGACCGCCAGGGCGACCCCGGCAATGATCACCAGCGAGACGGCGCCGGCCAGCGCGCCGCCGCCCAGCCAGAGCAGCGCGCGGCTCAGCCGCCGCTTCCAGGAGGCCCCTTCGTTGGCGCGCGGGCGCTTGGCGGCTTTGTCGTCGGAGGGGGTGTCAGAGGGCATAAGGATGGGGGGCTTGAAGCCCGGCGGCAATTATAAAAATCGCCCTCCGCAGGAACGGATGGGGTCGGGGGCCGCCCGGCGGTCGATGCTGACGGACGGCCGGCGGGGATGCGGTCGAGCTTGCGCACGACCGCGCAAGCTCGTCGGTTTTTGGCAACGTTTGCTGCGGTTGCGTGGGGAAAAATCCTTTGGGCGACAAGGATGTTACTGCTAGCATTGAAGTGGAATCTTAAGTTTGTGACGGCCTGAAACGTTTGGGCGGGAGACCAAGTTGATCTCTTTGGGATCGTTGTTGAGCCGGCAACCGGCACCCCTGTTGGGGATGGACATCAGCTCATCCAGCGTCAAGCTGGTCGAGCTCGGCCGTGACAGCTCCGGGGCCTACGTGCTGGAGCGGTGCGCGATCGAGCAACTCGAGCGTGGCTGGATCACGGACGGCAACGTCGAGAAATTCGACGAGGTCGCCGAAGCCATCCGGCGGCTGCTCAAGAAGAGCGGAACCCGGACCCGGAACGTCGCCATGGCGCTGCCGCCCTCGGCGGTCATCACCAAGAAGATCATCCTGCCGGGCGGCATGTCCGAGCAGGAGCTCGAGGTCCAGGTGGAGACCGAGGCGAACCAGTACATCCCGTTCTCGCTCGACGAAGTGAGCCTGGACTTCTGTGTCGTCGGCCCGAGCCCGACGTCCTCCGGCGACGTCGAGGTCCTCATCGCGGCCTCCCGCAAGGAGAAGGTGCAGGACCGCCAGGGCCTGGCCGAGGCCGCGGGCCTGAAGCCCGTGATCATCGATGTCGAATCCTATTCGTCGCGCCTGGCGGCCGGCCGCCTGATCCAGGGCCTTCCCAACGGCGGGGTGGACGGCATGGTCGCCCTGTTCGAGGTCGGTGCCTTCACCACCAGCATGCAGGTGATCCGCAACGACGAGGTCCTCTACGACCGCGACCAGGCCTTCGGCGGCGCCCAGCTCACCCAGCTGATCGTGCGCCAGTACGGCTTCTCGCCCGAGGAGGCCGAATCCAAGAAGCGCAGCGGCGAGTTGCCGGACGACTACGAGTCCACGGTGCTCCGGCCGTTCGTCGACAGCATGGCCCAGGAAGTGGCGCGGGCGCTGCAGTTCTTCTTCACCAGCACGCCGCACAACCGCGTCGACCACATCATGCTCGCGGGCGGCTCGGCCGCGCTGCCGGGCCTGAACGAGGCCGTGACGGCGCAGACGTCCTTCCCCTGCGCGCTGGCCAACCCGTTCGAGGGCATGCTGATCGGCGAGAACGTGCGCGAGAAGCGCATGCGCCGCGAGGCGCCTTCGTACCTCACCTCGTGCGGACTGGCCATGCGGAGGTTCCTGCAGTGATCCTGATCAACCTGCTGCCCCACCGCGAGGCCGCGCGCAAGCGCAAACGCGAGGCGTTCTTCGTGTCCCTGGGCGTCGCCGGCCTGTGCGGCGGCGTCATCGCTGGTGCCACGTTCCTCTGGTACCAGGCCCAGATCTCCGGCCAGCAGAGCAAGAACCAGCTGCTGCAGACCGAGATCACCAAGCTGGAGGGGCAGATCAAGGAGATCTCCACCCTGCAGCAGGAGATCGCCGCGCTGCGCGCCCGCCAGCAGGCGGTGGAAGACCTGCAGGCCGACCGCAACATGCCCGTGCACCTGCTCAACGAGCTGGTGCGCCAGCTGCCCGACGGCGTCTACATCAGCAGCCTCAAGCAGGACAACCAGGTCGTCACCGTGCAGGGCAGCGCCCAGTCGAACGAGCGCGTGTCCGAGCTGCTGCGCAACCTGGGCAACAACAGCCCGTGGCTCACCAAGCCCGAGCTGGTCGAGATCGTTGCCGGCTCGGTGGCCCTCGGCCCGCGCGACCAGCGCCGGGTCTCCAACTTCAGCATGCGCGTGCGGCTGCTTCGCTCCAGCGAAGTGCAGATGGCCACGGGCGCCTCGCCGGCCGCTTCGGGGGCGCCGGTCCCGGCGGCGGCCTCCGCCTCGGCCTCGACCCCCGCGAACAAGACCTGACGCACCATGGCCTCCATCGCCGTCCCCAAGCTCGACCTGGCCGCCCTTCAGCAGAAGGTCGTCGGCCAGTTCAAGGGCCTGAACCCCAACGACCCGGCCACCTGGCCGATCCTGCCGCGGCTGCTCGCGTGCCTCGCCCTCATGGCGGCCATCGTCATCGCGCTGTGGTTCGTCTGGCTGCAGAACTCGGACACCGAACTCGAAGGCGAACGCGCCAAGGAGCAGACGCTGAAGGCGGACTACACCAAGAAGCTCGGCCAGGCCATCAACCTCGATGCCCTGAAGAAGCAGCGCGAGCAGGTGCAGCAGTACGTGACGCAGCTCGAGAAGCAGCTGCCCAGCAAGGCGGAAATGGACGCCCTGCTGTCCGACATCAACCAGGCGGGCCTGGGCCGCAGCCTCACGTTCGAGCTGTTCCGCCCCGGCCAGGTGAACGTCAAGGAGTACTACGCCGAGCTGCCCATCGCGGTGAAGGTCACCGGCCGCTACCACGACATCGGCTCGTTCGCCTCCGACATCGCGAACCTCTCGCGCATCGTGACGCTGAACAACCTCACGATCGGGGGGGCCAAGGACGGGGCGCTGTCGATGGACGCCACGGCCAAGACGTTCCGCTACCTCGACACCGAGGAAGTGAACCGGCAGCGCAAGGCCGCTGCGCCGGCCGCGGGAGCCAAGAAATGACGATGGTCCGACTCGCCCCCGCCCTGGCCGCCGTGCTGCTGGCGGCCGGCTGCAGCTCCTCCAACCAGGAGGAGATCCAGCAGTGGATGGCCGAGCAGCGCGCCCAGACCCGGCCGAAGGTTCAGCCGATCCCGGAGCCCAAGAAGTTCACGCCGCAGGCCTACACGCAGGAAGCGGCCATCGATCCGTTCAGCAGCCAGAAGCTCACGCAGGCGCTCAAGCGCGAGACGACGCAGTCCACGTCCAGCGCCGCCCTGCTGGCGCCGGAGCTCGCCCGCCGCAAGGAGCCGCTGGAGAGCTATCCGCTCGACAGCATGGCCATGGTGGGCAGCCTGGTCAAAAAGGGCCAGCCCGTCGCCCTGGTGCAGGTGGACAAGCTCCTGTACCAGGTCCGCCCCGGCAACTACCTCGGCCAGAACTACGGCCGGATCATGAAGGTGGGCGAGACCGAGGTCGTGCTGCGCGAGATCGTGCAGGACGCCGCGGGCGAATGGATCGAGCGCACCGCGACGCTGCAATTGCAAGAGAGGGCGAAATGAAGAAACAGAACCACATGGCCTGGGGGCGGCTGCTTGCCTGCTTCGGATGGCTCCTCGCAATGGCCTTCGCGGCATCCGCGCAGGCGCAGACGGCCGTCGAATCGGTCACCAGCTCGATCCAGGGCGGCGTCGAAGTGGTCCGCATCGACTTCACGCAGCCGCTGACCGCGGTCCCCGCCGGCTTCGCCATCCAGTCCCCCGCGCGCATCGCGCTCGACGTGCCCGGCGCCACCAATGCGATGGGCCGCAACTCCGTCGAGCTGAACCAGGGCAACCTGCGTTCCGTCAACGTCGTCACCGCCGGTGACCGCACCCGCCTCGTGCTGAACCTGAAGTCGCCCACCGGCTACAAGGCGCAGCTGCAGGGCAAGTCGCTGCTGCTGTCGCTCGACCCGGTGGGCGTCGCCAGCGCGCCGGCCGTCACCGCGCCGGCCGCCACGTTCGCCGAGAGCCGCAACCGCGACACCCAGCCGATCAAGGACCTGGACTTCCGCCGCGGCCCCGACAGCTCGGGCCGCATCATGGTGGAACTGCCGAACAACCAGGTCGGCGTGGACATCCGCCAGCAGGGCCACTCCCTGGTGGTCGACTTCCTGAAGTCGACGCTGCCGGAGGGCCTGCGCCGCAAGCTCGACGTCACCGACTTCGGCACGCCGGTGCAGACCGTCACGACCTTCCAGCAGGGCGACCGCGTGCGCGTCGTCATCGAGCCCAAGGGCGCCTGGGAGCACAGCGCCTACCAGAGCGACAACCAGTTCGTCGTCGAGGTACGCCAGCAGAAGAACGACCCGAACAAGCTCGCCCAGGGCCCGGGCTACGCCGGCGAGAAGCTGTCGCTGAACTTCCAGAACATCGAGGTGCGCTCGCTGCTGCAGGTGATCGCCGACTTCACCAACTTCAACATCGTCACCTCCGACTCGGTCTCGGGCGCCGTCACGCTGCGCCTGAAGGACGTGCCGTGGGACCAGGCGCTGGACATCATCCTGCAGGCCAAGGGCCTGGGCATGCGCAAGACCGGCAATGTGCTGTGGATCGCGCCCAAGGACGAGATCGCCGCCAAGGAGAAGCTCGAGCTCGAATCGCGCGTCGCGATCCAGGGCCTGGAGCCGGTGCGCACCCAGTCGTTCCAGCTCAATTACACCCGCGCCGCCGAAGTGGCGGCGCAGCTGACCGCCGGCCCGGTCGCCAACCGCGTGCTGAGCGCCCGCGGCAGCGTGATCGCCGAGCCGCGCACCAACCAGCTGTTCGTCACCGACATCGCCAGCCGCCTGGAGCAGGTGCAGGAACTGATCACCAAGCTGGACATCGCCGTGCGCCAGGTCCTGATCGAGGCGCGCATCGTCGAGGCCTCGGACACCTTCGGCAAGTCGCTGGGCGTGCGCCTGGGCGGCTCCGACCTGCGCGCCGGCAACGCGCGCGGCGGCACGCCGGGCTATGGCGTGTTCAACAACCAGCGTGCCTCGGTGGGGGCCACCTACGACGCCGTGACCGGCCAGACGGGCGAGAGCACCACGCAGCTGGACACCATCAACACGAGCTTCGTGAACCTGCCGGCCGTCGGCCAGGGCGGCTACAACCCGGCCAGCTTCGCCATCTCGCTGTTCGGCGCCGGCGCCAACCGGTTCCTGAACCTGGAGCTGTCGGCACTGGAGGCGGACGGCAAGGGCCGCCTGGTGTCCAGCCCGCGCGTCGTCACGGCGGACAAGACCAAGGCGCTGATCGAGCAGGGCACGGAATTCCCGTACCAGCAGGCCACGTCCAGCGGCGCCACGTCGGTGGCCTTCCGCCGCGCGACCCTGAAGCTCGAAGTCACGCCCCAGATCACGCCCGAGGGCAACATCATCCTGGACCTGGACATCAGCAAGGACAGCCGCGGCGAGACCACGGCGGCGGGCATCGCCATCAACACCAAGCACATCCGCACCCAGGTGCTGGTCGAGAACGGTGGCACGGTGGTGATCGGCGGCATCTTCGAGCTGACAGAGACCGAGACCGACACCAAGGTGCCGGTGCTGGGCGACATCCCGGCGGTGGGCAACCTGTTCAAGAACAAGGCGCGCAGCTCCAGCAAGCAGGAAATGCTGGTGTTCATCACGCCCAAGATGGTGGCCGACCGCGGCGTCGCCCGCTAAGGCGCCATCCAGCCGGACCGGCGGCATGCGCAGCCTCGTGCTGGTCGGCCTGCCGGGGTCCGGCAAGTCGACCATCGGACACAGCCTCGCCCGCCGGGTGGGGCTGCCGTTCCTCGATTCCGACCACGTCATCGAGCAGCGCATCGGCTGCTCCATCCGCGATTTCTTCGCGCGCGAAGGCGAAGCCGCCTTCCGCGACCTGGAGCAGCAGGTGCTGGCCGAGATCGCGTCCGGCCCGCCCTGCGTACTCGCGACCGGTGGTGGCTCCGTGTTGCGCGAGGCGAACCGCGCCGCGCTGAAGTCCGCCGGCTCCGTGGTCTACCTGCGCTCCACGCCCGAGGAGCTGTGGCGCCGCCTGCGCCGCGACACCAAGCGGCCCTTGCTGCAGGTCGACGATCCGCTGCAGAAGCTGCGGCAGCTGTTCGCCGAGCGCGACCCCCTGTACCGCGAGACGGCGCACTTCGTCATCGACACGGGCCGGCCCTCGGTGCCGGCGCTGGTGAACATGGTGGTGATGCAGCTGGAGCTGGCCGGCGTGCTGGGCCCCGGCTGAGGCGGGGCCGCGCCTTACACTGCGGGGATGCTTTCCGCCCCGCCGCGCGTGCTGCACGAGGTCGCCATCGACCTCGCCGAACGCAGCTATCCGATCGTCATCGGGACCGGCCTGCTCGCTTCGCCCGGCACGTGGGCCGGCCTGCCGCGCGCCTCGGCGGCGCTGGTCGTCACCAACGACACCGTGGCGCCGCTGTACCTACAGCCCCTGCGCGATGCGCTGGCCGCGCATTACCGGGCCGTGCACGTCGTGGTGCTGCCCGACGGCGAGTCGCACAAGGACTGGCAGACGCTCAACGCGATCTTCGACGGGCTGCTGTCGAACGGCTGCGACCGCAAGACCGTGCTGTTCGCGCTGGGCGGCGGCGTCGTCGGCGACATGACCGGGTTCGCGGCCGCCTGCTACATGCGGGGGGTTCCGTTCGTGCAGGTGCCCACGACGCTGCTCGCGCAGGTCGACTCGTCGGTGGGCGGCAAGACGGCGATCAACCATCCGCTGGGCAAGAACATGGTCGGCGCGTTTCACCAACCGGTGCGCGTCGTCTGTGACCTGGACACCCTGGCCACGCTGCCGGCGCGCGAGTTCAGCGCCGGGCTCGCCGAGGTGATCAAGTACGGCCCGATCGCCGACATGGCGTTCCTCGACTGGATCGAGCAATCGTTGCCGGCCCTGCTGCGCCGTGATCCGGCGGCGCTCGCCCGGGCGGTGCAACGCAGCTGCGAGATCAAGGCCGGGGTCGTGGCCCAGGACGAGCGCGAAAGCGGCTTGCGCGCGATCCTGAACTTCGGCCACACCTTCGGGCACGCGATCGAGTCCGGCCTCGGCTACGGCGAGTGGCTCCATGGCGAGGCGGTCGGCTGCGGCATGGTGATGGCCGCGCAGCTGTCGCAGCGCCTCGGCCACATCGACGCCGCGCTGGTCGAGCGGCTCACGCGCCTGGTGCGCGAAGCGGGGCTGCCGGTGCGCGCACCGGACCTCGGGGCCGATCGCTACCTCGAACTGATGCGGCTGGACAAGAAATCCGAGGGCGGCGGCATCCGCTTCGTCGTGATCGAGGCGCCCGGCCGGGCCGGCGTTCGGCCCGCCCCGGAGCCGGTCGTGCGCGAGGTGATCGCCGCCTGCACGAGCGGGGGCTGAGCCCGATGCAGCAGGTTGGGGGCAAGGACGCCGGGAACGGCACGTTGGCTTCGTACGCCAGCGATCCGGCGCAGTCGCGCGGCCGCCGGCATCCGGAGCCCGTGCCGCCCACGCGCACGGACTTCCAGCGGGACCGCGACCGCATCGTCCACTCGACCGCCTTCCGGCGGCTCGTCTACAAGACACAGGTGTTCCTCAACCACGAGGGCGACCTGTTCCGCACGCGGCTGACGCATTCGCTCGAAGTGGCGCAGCTGGGGCGCTCGATCGCCCGCCCGCTGGGCCTGAACGAGGACCTGGTCGAGGCCATCGCGCTGGCGCACGACCTGGGCCACACGCCGTTCGGCCATGCCGGCCAGGATGCGCTGAACGAGTGCATGGACGGCTTCGGCGGCTTCGAGCACAACCTGCAGAGCCTGCGCGTGGTCGATGCGCTCGAGGAGCGCTATCCGCAGTTCGACGGCCTGAACCTCACGTTCGAGACCCGCGAGGGCATCCTGAAGCACTGTTCGCGGGCGAACGCCGAGCGGCTCGAGGCGCAGGAGCCCGGCGGCGTCGGGCGCCGGTTCATCGAGCGCACGCAGCCCAGCCTGGAGGCGCAGCTGTGCAACCTGGCCGACGAGATCGCCTACAACGCGCACGACATCGACGATGGCGTGCGCTCGGGCCTGCTCACGTTCGAGCAGCTCGATGCCATCGCCCTGTTCGCGGACCACCGCAACCAGGCGCTGGCGGACCACCCCACGCTTTCGGGCCGGCGCCTGCTGTACGAAGCGATCCGCCGCATGCTCAGCGCGCAGGTGTACGACGTCATCGATGCCACCACCGCGGCGATCGAGCGCACCGGCGTCGCGACCGCGGACGGGGCGCGCCGTGCCGGCCCGCTCGTGTGCTTCAGCGACGCGATGCGCGACCGGTCCTCGGTGCTGAAGCAGTTCCTGCTGCGCAACCTCTACCGGCACCCGCAGGTGGTCGAGACGACCCAGCGCGCGCGGCAGGTGGTGCGCGACCTCTTTGCCGCCTATCTCCACGATCCGGCGCAGATGCAGGCCGGCTTCACCGCCCGCGCGGACCGCGAGCGCGCGGTGGCGGACTACATCGCCGGCATGACGGACCGCTTCGCGGCGCGCGAGCACGAGCGGCTCACGGGCCACCGGCTGCTGCCGTGAGGCGCGAGGGCACCAGTGCGGCCTGGCTGGTGGTGCTGGGCGGTGTCGCGGCGGCGATCCACGTCGGCAAGCTGCCGCCCGCGCTGCCCGTGCTGCGCGATGCGCTGGGCCTCGGCCTCGTGCAGGCCGGCTTCCTGCTCTCGCTGGTGCAGCTGGCGGGCATGACGCTGGGCCTTGCCATCGGCCTGGCTGCCGACAGCCTGGGCCTCAAGCGCACCATGGTGCTCGGGCTGGTGGTCGTGGGAGCGGCCAGCGTGGCCGGTGGCGGGGCCGCCTCGCCGGCGCCGCTGCTCGCGTTGCGCGCGCTCGAAGGACTGGGCTTCCTGGCCGCGTCGATGCCGGCGCCGGGTCTCATCCGGCGGCTCGTCTCCAGCGACCGCCTGAACGGCATGCTGGGCGTGTGGGGCGCGTACATGCCGTTCGCCACCGCCACGGCCTTGTTGTGCGGGCCGGCGTGGATGGCGCTCGCCGGCTGGCAGGCCTGGTGGTGGTTGCTCGGTGCGTTCTCGCTCGCGATGGCGGCCTGGCTCGCGCTCGCACTGCCGCCCGATCCGGTGCGGCACGTGGCGCAGGCCGGCTGGAAGGGCAGGGTGGTGCAGACGCTGCGGGCGCCCGGGCCATGGCTGGTCGCCCTGGCGTTCGGCGTCTACTCGGCGCAGTGGCTGGCGGTCATCGGCTTCCTGCCTTCGATCTATCTCGCCTCGGGCTTCGCGCCCTCGTGGGCCGCGGTCGCGACGGCCCTGGCGGCGGCCGTGAACATGGTGGGCAACCTGGCCTCGGGGCGCCTGCTGCAGCGCGGCGTTCCTGCGCAGCGGTTGCTCGCCGTCGGCTCGGTGGTGATGGGCCTGGGCGGCTTCCTCGCGTTCACGGGCTGGTTCGGCGAGGGCGGCGCGGCGCCGCTGCTGCGGTATGCCGCGGTCCTGGCGTTCTCGATGGTGGGAGGCGTGATCCCGGGAACCCTGTTCTCGCTGGCGGTGCGCCTCGCGCCGTCGGAGCACACCGTCTCGACCACCGTCGGCTGGATGCAGCAATGGTCCGCGCTGGGCCAATTCGCGGGACCGCCGCTGGTGGCGTGGGTGGCCGCGCGTGCGGGCGGCTGGCAATGGAGCTGGGTGGTCACCAGCAGCTGTGCGCTGGCCGGCCTGCTGCTGGCGGGCTGGGCGGGCCGGCTGCTGCATCGGCAGCGCCTAGAATCGCCGCCTTCCCGCCATGGCCACGCTCCCACCCACTCCTGAGCAAGCGATCGCCGACACCCGCCGCTGGCTCGAGCGTGCGGTGATCGGGCTCAACCTGTGCCCGTTCGCCAAGTCCGTCTACGTGAAGGAGCAGGTCCACTTCGCCGTGAGCACCGAAGGCGAGTTCGCCGGCGTGCTCGAAGCGCTCGATCGCGAGCTGACCGAGCTGCTGGACCGTCCCGCGGCGCAGCGCGACACCACGCTGCTCGTGCTGCCCCAGGGCTTCGACGAATTCCTGCTGTTCAACGATCTCGTGCGCCAGGGCGAACGCCTCGTGGCGCGGCGCGGGCTCGAAGGCACCGTGCAGCTGGCCAGCTTCCATCCGCGGTTCCGGTTCGCCGGCGCGGAGGAGGACGATCCGGGCAACCGCAGCAACCAGTCGCCGTATCCCACCTTGCACCTGCTGCGCGAGTCGAGCATCGACCGCGCGGTCGCCGCGTTCCCGGAGGCGGAGGCGATCTTCGGCGCGAACGTCGAGACGCTGCGCCGCCTGGGCCACGAGGGATGGGCCGCCCTGGGCGTGGGGAGGAGCGAATGAGCGCCGCCGGCCAGCCATGGCGCGAAGGGCAGTCGATCGAGCTGCTCAAGGAACTGCACATCCTCACGCGCGAGGGCAAGCTGAACCAGGACTCGCGCCGCAAGCTCAAGCAGGTCTACCACCTGCACCAGTTCATCGAGGAGCTGCTGCGGGACGTGCCCGCGGACTCGCAGGGGCCGCTCGTGGCCGACCATGGCGCGGGCAAGTCGTACCTCGGCTTCATCCTGTACGACCTGACGCTCAAGGGCCTCGGCCGGGGTCAGGTGTACGGCATTGAGACCCGTGCCGAGCTGGTCGAGCGCTCGCGCGACCTGGCCCGCCGGCTGGGGTTCGATCGGATGCGGTTCCTCAACATCAGCGCGGCGGACGCGTCCGGCGACGAGGCGTTGCCTGCGCGCTTCGACCTGGTGACCGCCCTGCATGCGTGCGACACGGCGACCGACGACGCCATCGCCTTCGGGCTGCAGAAGGAGGCGCGTTCGATGCTGCTGGTGCCCTGCTGCCAGGCCGAGGTCGCGGCCAGCCTGCGCCAGCACAAGGCGCTGGCACTCTCGCGCACGCCGTTGGCCGAGCTGTGGAGGCACCCGCTGCACACCCGCGAGGTCGGCAGCCAGCTGACCAACGTGCTGCGCTGCCTCTACCTGGAAGCCAGCGGCTACCAGGTGACGGTGACGGAACTGGTGGGCTGGGAGCACAGCCTGAAGAACGAACTGATCGTGGCGCGTCACACGGGCCAGCGCAAGCGCAGCGCGGCCGAGCGCCTGCGGGCCTTGCTCGCCGAATTCGGCCTCGAAGCGCTGGAGCCGGTGCGCTTCCCCGGCCTGCCCGGCTAGCGCCTGGGCGGCCGGAAACGCCGGCCCAGCATGGCTGCGCCGACCACCCCGGCGCCCAGCAGGACGGCCGCGCCGATGGCGATGTACTGCTGTGGGACCCCGACCACGACGGCCGCCCACACCACCCCGGCCATGAAGGCCAGGAACCCGATCATGTAAGCCGCGAAAGTCATCGGCCTGTACTCCTGCGGGCCATTCTTCGCCCCCTGCCGTGCCATGGCTGTCGGCGGGTGCGCCACCCCGCCGTCGGCGCGCGCTGATAATGGGGGTCAGATTCCAATTCAGCACCGCCTCATGGCCCGCCTCCCCCGCCTCACCGTCGCCGGTTACCCCCACCACGTGATCCAGCGCGGGAACAACCGCCAGGCGATCTTTGCCAGCGACGCCGACCGCGAGTTCTTCCTGCACTTGCTCGAGCAGCACGCGAAGGAGCAGGGCGTCGCGATCCACGCCTACGTGCTGATGGACAACCACGTCCACCTGCTCGCCACCCCGTCGACCGACACGGCCCTGCCCAAGCTCATGCAGGCGGTCGGCAGGCGCTATGTGCGCTACTTCAACGATCGGTACGCGCGCACCGGCACATTGTGGGAGGGCCGCTACCGCTCGACCTTGGTCCAGGCCGAGCGCTACCTGCTGGCCTGCATGGTCTACATCGACCTCAACCCCGTGCGCGCGGGCATGGTGAACCAGGCGGCGGACTATCCCTGGTCCAGCCATCGCCACTACCTGGGCCACGTCTCGGATCGCGTTGTCACGCCCCATCCGCTGTTCTGGGCGTTGGGCAACACGCCCTTCGCCCGTGAGCAGGCGTACGCCGACTTGGTTGGCGCCGGGGTGGCTGCGCCCGTGCGGGACCTGCTGACCGACTCGACGTTCCGCGGCTGGGCGGTGGGGGATCCGGCGTACCTCTCGCGGCTCGCGCAGGAGGGGCCGCGCCGGCCGAGTCCGAAGCCGGCGGGGCGCCCGCGGAAGATTTCCGGCGATTAATCTGTCCCCAATTAAATTGGGGGACGTCGGCGCCGCCGCAGAAATTGGAATCTGACCCCGAATTATTCTGCTTGGCGGGAGTGCTGCGCTGCACTACGATCGCGGGCCCTGCCATCAGTATTGACCCGGAGTGCCCATGACGACGGCTGCCGAGATTTCCTACCTGCAAGACCACGGCCTGTATTCGGCAACCCAGGAGCACGACGCCTGCGGCGTCGGCTTCGTGGCCCACATCAAGGGCGAGAAGAGCCATGCAATCGTCACGCAGGGCCTGAAGATCCTGGAGAACCTGGACCACCGCGGCGCGGTCGGCGCCGACAAGCTCATGGGCGACGGCGCGGGCATCCTGCTGCAACTGCCCGACGCGCTCTATCGCGAGGAAATGGCCAGGCAGGGCATCGAGTTGCCCCCGCCCGGCGAGTACGGCGTCGGCATGGTGTTCCTGCCCAAGGAGCACGCCTCGCGCCTGGCCTGCGAGCAGGAGCTCGAGCGCGCCATCAAGGCCGAAGGGCAGGTGCTGCTGGGCTGGCGCGACGTGCCGGTCGACCGCGACATGCCCATGTCGCCCGCCGTGCGCCAGAAGGAGCCGGTGCTGCGCCAGGTGTTCATCGGCCGCGGCACCGACGTGATCGTGCAGGACGCGCTCGAGCGCAAGCTGTACGTGATCCGCAAGACCGCCAGCGCCGCCATCCAGAACCTGCGCCTGAAGCACTCGAAGGAGTACTACGTTCCCTCGATGTCCAGCCGCACCGTGGTCTACAAGGGCCTGCTGCTGGCCGACCAGGTCGGCACCTACTACCTGGACCTGAAGGACCGCCGCTGCGTCTCGGCGCTGGCCCTCGTGCACCAGCGCTTCTCGACCAACACCTTCCCCGAGTGGCCGCTGGCCCACCCGTACCGCTACGTCGCCCACAACGGCGAGATCAACACCGTCAAGGGCAACTACAACTGGATGCGCGCCCGCGAAGGCGTCATGTCCTCGCCGGTGCTCGGGGCCGACCTGAAGAAGCTCTATCCGATCAGCTTCGCCAGCCAGTCCGACACGGCGACATTCGACAACTGCCTCGAGCTGCTCACGATGGCCGGCTACCCGCTGGCCCAGGCCGTGATGATGATGATCCCCGAGCCGTGGGAGCAGCACACGCTGATGGACGAGCGCCGCAAGGCGTTCTACGAGTATCACGCGGCCATGCTGGAGCCGTGGGACGGCCCGGCCTCCATCGTGTTCACCGACGGCCGCCAGATCGGCGCCACGCTGGACCGCAACGGCCTGCGGCCCTCGCGCTACTGCGTCACCGACGACGATCTGGTGATCATGGCGTCCGAGTCCGGCGTGCTGCCGGTGCCCGAGAACAAGATCGTGCGCAAGTGGCGCCTGCAGCCGGGAAAGATGTTCCTGATCGACCTCGAGCAGGGCCGCATGATCGACGACGAGGAGCTCAAGGCCCAGCTGGCCAACAGCCGCCCGTACAAGCAGTGGATCGAGAACCTGCGCATCAAGCTCGACGACCTGTCGGACAACGCGGGTGACGCGCCCGAGAGCAACGTCGAACTGCTGGACCGCCAGCAGGCGTTCGGCTACACGCAGGAGGACATCAAGTTCCTGATGGCGCCGATGGCCGCCGCCGGCGAGGAGGGCATCGGCTCGATGGGCAACGACACGCCGCTGGCGGTGCTGTCGAGCAAGAACAAGCCGCTGTTCAACTACTTCAAGCAGCTGTTCGCGCAGGTGACCAACCCGCCGATCGACCCGATCCGCGAGGCGATCGTGATGTCGCTGGTGTCCTTCATCGGGCCGAAGCCGAACCTGCTGGACATCAACCAGGTCAACCCGCCGCTGCGGCTGGAGGTGAGCCAGCCGGTGCTGGACTTCGCCGACATGGCCAAGCTGCGCAGCATCGAGAAGCACACGCAGGGCAAGTTCCGCAGCTACGAGCTGGACATCACCTACCCGCTGACCTGGGGGCACGAAGGCGTCGAGGCCAAGCTGGCCTCGCTCAACGCCGAGGCGGTGGACGCGATCAAGAGCGGCAAGAACATCCTGATCATCAGCGACCGCGCTGTCAGCGCGACCCAGGTCGCCATCCCCGCGCTGCTCGCGCTGTCATCGATCCACCAGCACCTGGTGCGCGAGGGCCTGCGCACCACCGCCGGCCTGGTGGTCGAGACCGGCACCGCGCGCGAGGTGCACCACTTCGCGGTGCTGGCCGGCTACGGCGCCGAGGCGGTGCATCCGTACCTGGCGATGGAGACGCTGGTGTCCATCCACCGGGACCTGCCCGGCGAGATGTCGGCCGAGAAGGCGATCTACAACTACGTCAAGGCGATCGGCAAGGGCCTGTCCAAGATCATGTCCAAGATGGGCGTGAGCACGTACATGAGCTATTGCGGCGCCCAGCTGTTCGAGGCCATCGGCCTGAACAGCGACACGGTGGAGAAGTACTTCACCGGCACCGCCAGCCGCGTCGAGGGCATCGGCGTGTTCGAGATCGCCGAGGAGGCGATCCGCATGCATCGCGCCGCCTTCGGCAGCGACCCGGTGCTCGCCACCATGCTCGACGCCGGCGGCGAATACGCCTGGCGCACGCGCGGCGAGGAGCACATGTGGACGCCCGACGCCATCGCCAAGCTGCAGCACAGCACGCGCGCCAACAACTGGAGCACGTACAAGGAGTACGCCCAGCTGGTCAACGACCAGAGCCGCCGCCACATGACGCTGCGCGGCCTGTTCGAGTTCAGGGTCGATCCGTCCCGGGCCATCCCGGTCGACGAGGTCGAGCCGGCCAAGGAGATCGTCAAGCGATTCGCCACCGGCGCCATGTCGCTCGGCTCGATCTCCACCGAGGCGCACGCCACCCTCGCCATCGCGATGAACCGCATCGGCGGCAAGAGCAACACGGGCGAAGGCGGCGAGGACCCGGCGCGCTACCGCCAGGAACTCAAGGGCATCCCGATCAAGCAGGGCCAGACCATGGCCCAGATCATCGGCAAGGACGTGGTCGAGGTCGACATCCCGCTCAAGGACGGCGATTCGCTGCGCTCGCGCATCAAGCAGGTCGCGTCCGGCCGCTTCGGCGTGACGGCCGAGTACCTGGCGTCGTCCGACCAAATCCAGATCAAGATGGCGCAGGGCGCCAAGCCGGGCGAGGGTGGCCAGCTGCCGGGCGGCAAGGTCTCGCCCTACATCGGCAAGCTGCGCTATTCGGTGCCGGGCGTGGGCCTGATCTCGCCCCCGCCGCACCACGACATCTATTCGATCGAGGACCTGGCCCAGCTGATCCACGACCTGAAGAACGTGGCGCCGCACGCTTCCGTCAGCGTCAAGCTGGTCTCGGAAGTGGGCGTGGGCACCATCGCCGCGGGCGTGGCCAAGTGCAAGGCCGACCATGTGGTGATCGCCGGCCATGACGGCGGCACCGGTGCCTCGCCCTGGTCGTCGATCAAGCACGCCGGCTCCCCCTGGGAGATCGGCCTGGCCGAGACGCAGCAGACGCTGGTGCTCAACCGCCTGCGTGGCCGCATCCGCGTGCAGGCCGACGGCCAGATGAAGACCGGCCGCGACGTCGCCATCGGCGCGCTGCTGGGGGCCGACGAATTCGGCTTCGCCACCGCGCCGCTGGTGGTCGAGGGCTGCATCATGATGCGCAAGTGCCACCTGAACACCTGTCCGGTGGGCGTGGCCACGCAGGACCCGCTGCTGCGCAAGAAGTTCGCCGGCAAGCCCGAGCACGTCGTCAACTACTTCTTCTTCGTCGCCGAGGAAGTGCGCCAGATCATGGCGCAGCTGGGCATCCGCAAGTTCGACGACCTGATCGGCCGCACCGACCTGCTCGACATGAAGAAGGGCATCGCGCACTGGAAGGCGCGCGGCCTGGACTTCACCCGCCTGCTGGCGCAGCCCAGCGTGCCCACCGAGGTGGCCCGCTTCCACGTGGACGCGCAGGACCACGGCCTGCACAAGAGCCTGGACAACATCCTGATCGAGCGCAGCAAGCCGGCCATCGAGCGCGGCGAGCGCGTGCAGTTCATGGAACGGGCGCGCAACGTCAACCGCTCGGTGGGCGCCATGCTCTCGGGCGCGCTGACCAAGGTGCATCCCGAGGGGCTGCCCGACGACACCATCCGCATCCAGCTGGAGGGCACCGGCGGCCAGTCGTTCGGCGCCTTCCTGGCCAGCGGCATCACGCTGTACCTGATCGGCGACGCCAACGACTACACCGGCAAGGGCCTATCGGGCGGCCGCATCGTCGTTCGCCCGAGCATCGACTTCCGCGGCGAGGCCACGCGCAACATCATCATCGGCAACACCGCGCTCTATGGCGCCACCACCGGCGAGGCGTTCTTCGCCGGCGTCGCGGGCGAGCGGTTCGCGGTGCGCCTGTCCGGCGCGACCGCGGTGGTCGAGGGCACGGGCGACCACGGCTGCGAATACATGACCGGCGGCACGGTCGTGGTGCTGGGCAAGACCGGCCGCAACTTCGCCGCCGGCATGTCCGGCGGCGTCGCCTACGTCTATGACGAAGACGGCCAGTTCGCCAGCCGCTGCAACACGGCCATGGTGTCGCTCGACCGCGTGCTGGGCTCGGCGGAGCAGAAGTCGGCCACGCCGCGCACGCGGTTCCACGCCGGCCAGACCGACGAGGCGATCCTCAAGCGCCTGCTCGAGGAGCACAACCGCTGGACCGGCAGCCGCCGCGCACGCGACCTGCTGGACAGCTGGAGCACCTCGCGCGCCAAGTTCGTCAAGGTGTTCCCGAACGAATACAAGCGGGCGCTGGCCGAGATGCACGAGCGCGAGGTCGAGGAGGCCAGCACCGGCAACGACGCCCACGTGGCGTTGAGGCACGAGCCGGCGGCGGCGAAGTAGGCGTCCAGAAGAACGAGGAAACGGAACATGGGAAAAGTCACCGGCTTCATGGAGTTCGAGCGCGTCGAGGAGGGCTACAAGCCCGTGCCCGAGCGCGTGAAGCACTACAAGGAATTCGTCATCGGCCTGGACGACGCGCAGGCCAAGGTGCAGGGCGCGCGCTGCATGGACTGCGGCACGCCGTTCTGCAACAGCGGCTGCCCGGTCAACAACGTCATCCCGGACTTCAACGACCTGGTGTACCGCCAGGACTGGCAGAACGCCTGGATGGTGCTGGACTCGACCAACAACTTCCCGGAGTTCACCGGCCGCATCTGCCCCGCGCCCTGCGAGGCGGCCTGCACGCTGAACGTGAACGACGACCCGGTGGGCATCAAGTCGCTCGAGCACGCCATCATCGACCGCGCCTGGGAGCACGGCTGGGTGCAGCCGCGCGCGCCGCGCGTGAAGACGGGCAAGAAGGTGGCGGTGGTGGGATCGGGCCCCGCCGGCCTGGCGGCGGCGCAGCAACTCGCGCGCGCCGGCCATGACGTGACGGTGTTCGAGAAGAACGACCGCGCCGGTGGCCTGCTGCGCTACGGCATCCCCGACTTCAAGATGGAGAAGCGCCACATCGACCGCCGCGTGGAGCAGATGAAGGCCGAGGGGGTGACGTTCCGCACCGGCGTGATGGTGGGCGAGCTGCCCAAGGGCTCCAAGGTCACCAACTGGGCCAAGGAGACCGTCTCGCCCGAGCAGCTGCGCAAGGACTTCGACGCCGTGCTGCTGGCCGGTGGCGCCGAGCAGTCGCGCGACCTGCCGGTGCCGGGCCGTGACCTCGACGGCGTGCACTTCGCGATGGAATTCCTGCCGCAGCAGAACAAGGTCAACGCCGGCGACAAGGTCAAGGGCCAGATCCGCGCCGACGGCAAGCACGTGATCGTGATCGGCGGCGGCGACACCGGCAGCGACTGCGTGGGCACGAGCAACCGGCACGGCGCCGCGAGCGTGGTGCAGTTCGAGCTGATGCCCCAGCCGCCCGAGCACGAGAACAAGGAGCTGACCTGGCCCTACTGGCCGTACAAGATGCGCACCAGCTCCTCGCACGAGGAGGGTTGCGACCGCGAGTTCGCCATCGCCACCAAGGAATTCATCGGCGAGAAGGGCAAGGTCACCGGCCTCAAGACCGTGCGCGTGCAGTGGAAGGACGGCAAGATGTCCGAGGTGCCGGGCAGCGAGCAGACGCTGCGCGCCGACCTCGTGCTGCTGGCCATGGGCTTCGTCGCCCCGGTCGCCACGGTGCTCGACGCCTTCGGCGTCGACAAGGACGCGCGCGGCAACGCCAAGGCCAGCACCGAATTCATCGGCGGCTACGCCACCAGCGTGCCCAAGGTGTTCGCCGCCGGCGACATCCGCCGTGGCCAGTCGCTGGTGGTCTGGGCCATCCGCGAGGGACGCCAGGCCGCGCGGTCGGTCGACGAATTCCTGATGGGTTTCAGCGACCTGCCGCGCTGACTGCGACTTTCGTCACGCTGGCCGCCCGTTCCGTCGGGCGGCCCAGCTCGGCAGGATCGCGGGGCGGGCCGTATCATCCGTGTTTTCCCCAACACCGGCCGGCCGCAGCCCGGCCCCGCCCCATCGCATGCCCGACCCGAACGACAGCGCACTCGTCGACTGCCGCGACCTGAGCTTCGGCTACGGGGATCGCCGCATCCTCGATGGCGTGAGCTTCACGGTGCCGCGCGGCAAGGTGACCGCGCTCATGGGCGCCTCGGGCGGCGGCAAGACCACGGTGTTGCGCCTGATCGGCGGCCAGGTCCGCGCCCAGGGGGGCAGCCTGCTGTTCGACGGGCAGGACATCGCCAAGCTCGACCGCGCCGGCCTGTACGCGATTCGCCGTCGCATGGGCATGCTGTTCCAGTTCGGCGCCCTCTTCACCGACATGTCGGTGTTCGACAACGTCGCCTTTCCCCTGCGCGAGCACACCCGGTTGTCCGAAACGCTGGTGCGGGACATCGTGCTGATGAAGCTCAATGCGGTCGGCCTGCGCGGCGCCCGCGACCTGATGCCCAGCGAAGTCTCGGGCGGCATGGCCCGGCGCGTGGCCCTGGCGCGCGCGATCGCGCTCGACCCCGACCTGGTGATGTACGACGAGCCGTTCGCCGGCCTCGACCCGATCTCCCTGGGCACCGCGGCGCAGCTGATCCGACAGCTGAACGACACGCTGGGCATCACCAGCATCGTCGTCTCGCACGACCTGGAGGAGACCTTCCGCATCGCCGACCAGGTGATCATCCTGGCCAACGGCCGCATCGCCGCCCAGGGCACGCCGCAGCAGGTGCGCGCGTCGACCGACCCGCTCGTGGCGCAATTCGTGCACGCGCGGCCGGAAGGTCCCGTGCATTTCCACTATCCGGGCCCCGGCATCGCGGAAGACTTCGGCGGAGGGCTGTCGCGATGAGCTGGTGGAATCCCCGCGATGTGGGCCGCTCCACGCGCGGCATGCTGGCCAATCTCGGCCTCGGGACGCGCCTGTTCTGGCGGCTGCTGCAGCTGTCCGGCCCCGCCCTGCGGCGCTTCGGCCTGGTGCGCGACCAGATCCATTTCCTGGGCAACTACTCGCTGGCGATCATCACCGTCTCGGGCCTGTTCGTCGGCTTCGTGCTCGGCCTGCAGGGCTACTACATCCTGCAGCGCTACGGCTCGTCCGAGGCGCTGGGCCTGATGGTCGCGCTGTCCCTGGTGCGCGAACTCGGGCCGGTGGTGACGGCGCTGCTCTTTGCCGGCCGCGCCGGCACGTCGCTGACGGCGGAGATCGGCCTCATGAAGGCCGGCGAACAGCTCTCGGCGATGGAGATGATGGCGGTCGATCCCGTGCGCCGCATCCTGGCGCCGCGCTTCTGGGGCGGCGTGATCACCATGCCCCTGCTGGCCGCCGCCTTCAATGCCGTGGGCATCATCGGCGGCTACGTCGTCGGCGTGATCATGATCGGCGTCGACCCGGGCGCCTTCTGGAGCCAGATGCAGGGCGGCGTCGACGTCTGGAAGGACGTCGGCAACGGCGTGATCAAGAGCATCGTCTTCGGCATCACGGTGACTTTCATCGCGCTGCTGGAAGGCTTCGAGGCCCACCCGACCCCGGAGGGCGTCTCGCGGGCGACGACGCGCACGGTGGTCGTCGGGTCGCTGTCCGTGCTGGGACTGGATTTCATGCTGACCGCGATGATGTTCAGCATCTAGGAAACGAGCCATGGAAAGAAACAAGAACGACGTCTGGGTGGGCCTGTTCGTGCTGATCGGCGCGGCCGCCCTGCTGTTCCTCGCGCTGCAGTCGGCCAACCTGCTGACCTTGAGCTTCCAGCCGACGTACCGCGTCACGGCCAAGTTCGACAACATCGGCGGCCTCAAGCCCAAGGCGGCCGTCAAGAGCGCCGGCGTGGTGGTCGGCCGCGTCGACAACATCACCTTCGACGACAAGAGCTTCCAGGCCCGCGTGACGCTGGCGCTGGAGAGCCGCTACGTGTTCCCGAAGGACAGCTCGCTGAAGATCCTCACCAGCGGCCTGCTGGGCGAGCAGTACATCGGAGTCGAGGCGGGGTCTGACGAGAAGACCCTGGCGCAGGGGGATACCATCTCCAGCACGCAATCCGCGGTGGTGCTCGAGAACCTCATCGGCCAGTTCCTCTACAGCAAGGCGGCCGAGGGTGGCAGCAGCGCACAACCGGCAACCACGAACAAGAAACAATGAAGCTGGCGCGACCGTTTCCCGCTTGGCGGCCGGCGCTCCTGGCAGTGCTTGCCGGGGCGCTGCTCGCTGTCGGCGGCTGCGCCAGCGGGCCGGCCCGCAATCCGCGCGACCCGTTCGAGCCGTTCAACCGCGAGGTCTCCAAGTTCAACGAGGGCGTCGACGCCGTGGTGCTCAAGCCCACCGCCACGTTCTACCGCGAGAAGGTGCCGCCGCTCGCGCGCACCGGCGTCTCGAACTTCTTCGGCAACCTCGGCGACGCTTGGTCGTCCGTCAACAGTGTGCTGCAGCTGAAACTGCAGAACGCGGCCGAGAACTGGATGCGCTTCTCGGTCAACACGGTGTTCGGCTTCGCGGGCGTGCTGGACATCGCCAGCGAGATGAACATCGAGCGCCACAAGGAAGACTTCGGCCAGACCCTGGGCCGCTGGGGTGTCCCCGCCGGCCCGTACGTGGTGCTGCCGATCCTCGGCCCGTCGACCCTGCGCGACACGGCGGCCCTGCCGGTCGACTGGCGCGGGGACCCGCTCTACCACCTCAATCCCGAGGCGACGCGCGACAGCCTCTACGCCCTGCGGGTGGTGGACGTGCGCGCCAACCTGCTGCGCGTGGGCGACGTGCTCGAAGGCGCCGCGCTGGACAAGTACAGCTTCACCCGCGACGCCTACCTGCAGCGCCGCCGTTCGGAAATCTTCGAATCCGGCCCCCGTAGCGAGGATCCGGACGAGGGCAGCGACGCGGAGAAGCCCGAACCCGCCCCCAAGGGCGGCGGATCGACGCGCTAGAGTTGCATCCTGTTGCAGGCGGGCCGCCTGCGCCGGAACCCGGCCGCGTTGCCGGGTTCCAACTGGGAAGGCGGCTCGACCGCATCCGAAAAAGAAGGACCCCTGATGAACCGACGTACCCTGGGCCGCCTCGCGGCCGCTTTCCTGGCTCTGGCAGTCGCCGGCGCCGGCCTGCCCTCCGTCGCCTGGGCCGCCGACGAGGCGCCCGACGTGATGATCAAGCGCCTGTCCGAGGACACCCTGGGCGCGATCAAGTCCGACAAGTCCGTCAAGTCCGGCGACATCGACCGGATCATGGCGCTGGTGGACACCAAGATCATGCCGAACGTGAACTTCCAGCGCATGACGGCCGCCGCGGTCGGCCCGGCCTGGCGCCAGGCCACCCCGGAGCAGAAGAAGCGCCTGCAGGACGAGTTCAAGATCCTGCTGGTGCGCACCTACGCGGGCGCGCTGTCGCAGGTGGACGACCAGACCATCACGGTCAAGCCGATGCGTTCGTCGGCGGACGACAAGGAAGTGGTCGTGCGCACCGAGATCCGCGGCCGGGGCGACCCGATCCAGCTGGATTACCGGATGGAGAAGACGCCGGGCGAGGGCACCGGCTGGAAGATCTACAACCTGAACGTGCTGGGCGTGTGGCTGGTGGAAACCTACCGCAGCCAGTTCGCGCAGGAGATCAACGCCAAGGGCGTCGACGGCCTGATCGCCGCGCTGGCCGACCGCAATCGCAGCAACGCGGGCAACGCCGGCAACGGCAAGAAGGGCTGAGGCCGCATGCTGGTGCTGCCGGCCCGTCTCACGCACGACGAGGCGCCCGCCTGCGCCCGGATGCTGGCCCAGGCGCTGCGCTCGCAGCCCAAGCCGCAGGCCGTCGCGGACGGGGCGGCGCTGCAGCAATTCGACTCCTCCGCGCTGGCCGTCCTGCTGGAAACCCGCCGGGAGGCGATGGCGCTGGGCCTGACGTTCGCCGTCGCGAACATGCCGCCGCGGCTGCGCGAGCTGGCCGGCGTCTACGGCGTCTCCGAGCTGCTGGCCGCGCCCGCGGCCTAGGGTGCCCGGGGTGGCCGGAGTCCCGGCGCCGGCGCGGGTGATGCCCACCGCCTAAAATGGCGGGCTCTCATGCCCGCGATCTCGTTTCAGTCTGTCAGCAAGACCTTCCGGTCGGCGCGCGGCTCCCTCACGGCCCTGGACCACGTCAGCTTCGACATCGAGGACGGCGAGTTCTTCGGCCTGCTGGGGCCCAACGGCGCGGGCAAGACCACCCTCATCAGCATCCTGGCGGGCCTGGCGCGGCCGACCGGAGGCCGCATCGCCGTGCGTGGGCACGACGTGCAGGCCGACTATGCGCTGGCGCGCCGCGACCTCGGGGTCGTCCCGCAGGAGTTGGTGTTCGACCCCTTCTTCACCGTCCGCGAGGCGCTGCGCATCCAGTCCGGCTACTTCGGCATGCGCAACAACGAGGCCTGGATCTCCGAGCTGCTCGAGAGCCTGGGCCTGGCGGACAAGGCCAACTCCAACATGCGCCAGCTGTCCGGCGGCATGAAGCGCCGGGTGCTCGTCGCCCAGGCGCTGGTGCACAAGCCGCCGGTGATCGTGCTCGACGAGCCGACCGCGGGCGTCGACGTGGAACTGCGCCAGACGCTGTGGCAGTTCATCGCGAAGTTGAACCGGCAGGGGCACACGGTGCTGCTGACCACGCACTACCTGGAGGAGGCCGAGGCCCTGTGCGGTCGCATCGCCATGCTCAAGGCCGGCCGCGTGGTCGCCCTGGAGCGCACCAGCGACCTGCTCAAGGCCGCCTCCAGCAACGTGCTGCGCTTCAAGATCGACCGCGACCTGCCGCCGCAGTTCGCCGACAAGGCCCGCGTCACGGGGCGCATCGTGCAGCTGCCCGCTCACGACGCGCACGAGATCGAGACCTACCTGGCCACCATCCGCCAGGCCGGCCTGCGCGTGGAGGACGTCGAGATCCGCAAGCCCGACCTGGAGGACGTGTTCCTGGACGTCATGTCGGCCGAGTACCAGCAACGGGTGGCCGCATGACGACCTTCGCCGGCGGCTGGCAGACCCTGCTGTACAAGGAAGTGCTGCGGTTCTGGAAGGTGAGCTTCCAGACGGTGGCGGCGCCCATACTGACCGCGATGCTGTACCTGCTGATCTTCGGCCACGTGCTCGAGGGCCAGGTGAAGGTCTACGGCAGCATCCCGTACACCGCCTTCCTGGTGCCCGGCCTGGTGATGATGAGCGTGCTGCAGAACGCGTTCGCCAACAGCTCCTCGTCCCTGATCCAGAGCAAGATCATGGGCAACCTGGTCTTCGTGCTGCTCACGCCGCTGTCGCACTGGAGCTGGTTCGTCGCCTACGTCGGCTCCTCGGTCGCCCGCGGGCTGGCCGTGGGCCTGGGCGTGTTCCTGGTTACCTCGTTCTTCGCCCGCCCGCAGTTCGCCGCCCCGCTGTGGATCCTCGTGTTCGCGCTGCTGGGCGCCGGCATGCTGGGCGCGCTGGGCGTCATCGCCGGCCTGTGGGCGGAGAAATTCGACCAGATGGCCGCGTTCCAGAACTTCGTCATCATGCCGATGACGTTCCTGTCCGGCGTGTTCTATTCCATCCATTCGCTGCCCCCGTTCTGGCAGGGCGTGAGCCACCTCAACCCGTTCTTCTACATGATCGACGGGTTCCGCTACGGCTTCTTCGGCGTCAGCGACGTCTCGCCCTGGCTCAGCCTGGCCATCGTCGGCACCGCCATGCTGGTCGTGAGCGCCGTCGCGGTGCACCTGCTGCGCATCGGCTACAAGATCCGGGGCTGAAAACAGCACCACCTCCCCATGACCGCCGACGAACTGCGCTCCCTCATCGCCGCCGGGCTGCCGTGCGACCACCTGCAGGTGGAAGGCGACGGCCGCCACTGGTCGGCCGTCATCGTCTCGGCCGCCTTCGAGGGCAAGCGCCCGATCCAGCGCCACCAGCAGGTGTACGCCACCCTGGGTGCGAGAATGCACACGGACGAGGTCCATGCGCTGTCGATGCGCACGCTGACACCGGCCGAGTGGGCCGCCCAACACCACTGATCCTGCCTCGATGGACAAGCTACTGATTCGCGGGGGCCGACAGCTCCACGGCGAGGTCCGCATTTCCGGCGCCAAGAACGCGGCGTTGCCGGAGCTGTGCGCCGCGCTGCTCACCGACGAGCCCGTCACGCTCGAGAACGTCCCGCACCTGCAGGACGTCAACACCATGCTCAAGCTGCTGCGCAACATGGGCGTGGAGACGCACCGCGGCGAGGACGGCAGCGTGCGCATCGGCGCCGGCTCGCTCACGTCGCCCGAGGCGCCGTACGAGCTGGTCAAGACGATGCGCGCCTCGGTGCTCGCCCTCGGGCCGCTGCTGGCGCGCTTCGGCGAGGCCACGGTGTCGCTGCCGGGCGGCTGCGCCATCGGCTCGCGGCCGGTGGACCAGCACATCAAGGGCCTGCAGCAGATGGGCGCCGAGATCGTGGTCGAGCACGGCTACATCATCGCCCGGCTGCCCAAGGGCCGCGAGCGCCTGCGCGGCGCGAGCATCACCACCGACATGGTGACCGTCACCGGCACCGAGAACTTCCTGATGGCCGCCGCCCTCGCCGAGGGCGAGACGGTGCTGGAGAACGCCGCCCAGGAGCCCGAAATCGCCGACCTGGCCGAGATGCTGATCCGCATGGGCGCGCGCATCGAAGGCCATGGCACGAGCCGCATCCGCATCCAGGGCGTGCCCCGGCTGGCCGGTTGCACGCACCCGGTGGTCGCCGACCGCATCGAGGCCGGCACGTTCCTGTGCGCGGTGGCCGCCACCGGCGGCGACGTGCTGCTGCGCCACGGGCGCGCCGACCACCTGGAGGCGGTGATCGAGAAGCTGCGCCAGGCCGGCGCCACCGTGACCGCGGTGGACGGCGGCATCCGCGTGGCGTCGCAGGGCCGGCTGAAGGCGCAGAGCTTCCGCACCACCGAATACCCCGGCTTTCCGACCGATATGCAGGCCCAGTTCATGGCCCTGAACGCCATCTCCGAAGGCGCCTCGCACGTCACCGAGACGATCTTCGAGAACCGCTTCATGCACGTCAACGAGCTGCTGCGCCTGGGGGCGCGCATCCAGGTGGACGGCAAGGTGGCGGTGATGGAGGGCGTTCCCCAGCTGTCGGGTGCGGCCGTGATGGCCACCGACCTGCGCGCGTCGGCCAGCCTGGTGATCGCCGGCCTCGTGGCCGAGGGCCAGACGCTGGTCGACCGCATCTACCACCTGGACCGCGGCTACGACCGGATGGAAGCCAAGCTCGCCGCCATCGGCGCCGACATCGAGCGCGTGTCCGCATGATCACCCTGGCCCTGTCCAAGGGACGCATCTTCGACGAGACGCTGCCGCTGCTGAAGGCGGCCGGCGTCGAGGTGCTCGAGGACCCCGAGACCTCGCGCAAGCTGATCCTGGTCACCAACCAGCCGGACGTGCGCGTCGTGCTCGTTCGCGCCACCGACGTGCCCACCTACGTGCAGTACGGCGGCGCCGACCTCGGCGTCACGGGGCTGGACACGCTGATCGAGCACGGCAACCAGGGCCTGTACCAGCCGCTGGACCTGGGCATCGCCCGGTGCCGCGTCAGCGTCGCCGTGCGCGCGGACTTCGACTACGCCAGCGCCGTGCGCCAGGGCTCGCGCCTGCGCGTGGCCACCAAGTACGTCGCCATCGCGCGCGAGTTCTTCGCCGCCAAGGGCGTGCACGTGGACCTGATCAAGCTGTACGGCAGCATGGAACTGGCGCCGCTCACGGGGCTGGCCGACGCCATCGTCGACCTGGTGTCCACCGGCGGCACGCTCAAGGCGAACCACCTCGTCGAGGTGGAGCGCATCATGGACATCAGCTCCCGCCTGGTGGTCAACCAGGCCGCCCTCAAGCTCAAGCAGGTGCCGATGCGGCGCCTGATCGACGCCTTCGCCCGCGCCAGCGCCAGCGGCGCCGCCGCCCCATGACTGCTGCAGCCCGACCCCTTCGCCTGTCCACCGCCGATGCCGGCTTCGAGGCCGCGTTCGCGGCCCGCCTGCACTGGTCGGCGGATACCGATGCGCAGGTCGAACAGGCGGTGGGCGAGATCCTCGCCGCCGTGCGCGAGCGCGGCGACGCGGCGGTGCTGGAGTACACCCGCCGGTTCGACGGCTTGCAGGCCGACAGCCTGCAGCAGCTGGAGCTGACCGCGCACGAGCTGAAGGCGGCGTTCGACGCGCTGCCGGCCGCGCAGCGCACCGCCCTCGAGACGGCCGCCGCCCGCGTGCGCAGCTACCACGAGGCGCAAAAGCGCGCCAGCGGCGAGAGCTGGAGCTACCGCGACGCCGACGGCACGCTGCTGGGGCAGAAGGTCACGCCGCTCGACCGCGTGGGCATCTACGTGCCCGGCGGCAAGGCGGCCTACCCGTCGTCGGTGCTGATGAACGCCATTCCGGCCCACGTGGCGGGCGTGCCCGAGATCGTGATGGTGGTGCCCACGCCGCGCGGCGAACGCAACCCGCTGGTGCTTGCGGCGGCCCACGTGGCCGGCGTGCATCGCGCGTTCGCCATCGGCGGCGCGCAGGCCGTGGCGGCGCTGGCCTACGGCACCGAGACCGTGCCGCGCGTGGACAAGATCACCGGGCCGGGCAACGCCTACGTGGCCAGCGCCAAGCGCCGCGTGTTCGGCCAGGTCGGCATCGACATGATCGCCGGCCCGAGCGAGATCCTCGTGCTCGCCGACGGCACCACGCCGGCCGACTGGGTGGCGATGGACCTGTTCTCGCAGGCCGAGCACGACGAACTGGCGCAGAGCATCCTGCTGTGCCCGGATGCCGGCTACATCGAGCAGGTGCAGCAGGCGATCGACCGCCTGCTGCCACAGATGCCGCGGGCCGAGATCATCCGCAAGTCGCTCGACGGGCGCGGCGCCCTGATCCACACTCGCTCGATGCAGGAGGCTTGCGAGATCAGCAACCGCATCGCGCCCGAACACCTGGAGATCGCCAGCGGCGAGCCGCAGCGCTGGGAGCCGCTGCTGCGCCATGCCGGCGCCATCTTCCTGGGCGCCTACACCAGCGAGAGCCTGGGCGACTACTGCGCCGGCCCCAACCACGTGCTGCCCACCAGCAGCACGGCGCGCTTTTCCAGCCCGCTGGGCGTGTACGACTTCCAGAAGCGCAGCAGCCTGATCGAGGTGAGCGAGCAGGGCGCCCAGACGCTCGGCCGCATCGCCTCTGTGCTGGCGCACGGCGAGGGCCTGCAGGCCCATGCCCGCGCGGCCGAGATGAGGCTCAAGCCATGAATCCGCTGCCCGACCGCATCGCGCGCCTGCTGCGCTCGGACGTGCAGGGCATGCATGCCTACGCCGTCCAGCCGTCCGCCGGCCTGGTGAAGCTGGACGCGATGGAGAACCCGCACCGGCTGTCCGCCACGCTGCAGCGCGAGCTGGGCGAGCGCCTCGGCGCGGTCGCCCTGAACCGCTATCCCGGCGAGCGCATCGAGGTGCTGCGCCAGGCGCTGAAGGCGTACGCCGAGGTCCCGGCCGGTTTCGGCCTGGTGCTGGGCAACGGGTCGGACGAGCTCATCTCGTTGCTGGCGATGGCCTGCGACCTGCCCGGCGCCACCATCCTGGCGCCCGCGCCGGGATTCGTGATGTACGCCATGAGCGCCCAGCTGCAGGGGCTGCGCTTCGTGCCCGTGGACCTCACGGCCGATTTCGAGCTGGACGAGCACGCCATGCTGGCCGCGATCGAGCGCCACCAGCCGGCCATCGTCTACCTGGCCTATCCGAACAACCCGACCGCCAACCTCTGGGACGACGCCGTCATCGAGCGCATCGTGCACGCCGCGCCGGGGCTGGTGGTGATGGACGAGGCCTACCAGCCGTTCGCCAGCCGCAGCTACATCGACCGCATCGGCCGCCACGAGCACGTGCTGCTGATGCGCACGCTCAGCAAGTTCGGCCTGGCCGGCGTGCGCATCGGCTACCTGGTGGGCCGCTCGGCGCTGGTCGCCCAGATCGACAAGGTGCGCCCGCCGTACAACGTGAGCGTGCTGAACGCCGAAGCGGCGCTGTTCGCGCTGGAGCACGCGGACGTGTTCGCCGCCCAGGCCGCCGAACTGCGCGTGGAGCGCGCCCGGCTGCTCGAACGCCTGGCCGCCATGCCGGCGGTGAAGGCCTGGCGCAGCGACGCCAACATGGTGCTCGTTCGGGTGCCCGATGCGCGCCGCGCCTTCGAGGGCATGAAGGCGCGCGGCGTGCTGGTGAAGAACGTTTCTACAATGCACCCGTTGCTGGCCAACTGCCTGCGCCTGACCGTCGGCACGGCGGACGAGAACGCGCAGATGCTGGCGGCCCTGCAGGCAAGCCTGTGAGCACCGCCCGGCCGACCGAAGGTGCCCGCTTCGCAACGCGAAGCACGGAGGATTCCGAATGACCACGACCGCTCGCACCGCCGAGATCACCCGCAACACCGCCGAGACCCGCATCACCGCCAAGGTCAACCTCGACGGCACGGGGCAGGCGCGCCTGGCCACCGGCATCGGCTTCTTCGACCACATGCTGGACCAGATCGCCCGCCACGGCCTGGTGGACCTGGACATCCAGGCCCAGGGCGACCTGCACATCGACGGCCACCACACCGTCGAGGACGTGGGCATCACCTTCGGCCAGGCGGTCGCCAAGGCGATCGGCGACAAGAAGGGCATCCGCCGCTACGGCCATGCCTACGTGCCGCTCGACGAGGCGCTGTCGCGCGTGGTGGTCGACTTCTCGGGCCGCCCCGGCCTGGTGATGAACGTGCCGTTCAAGAGCGGCGCGATCGGCACCTTCGACACCCAGCTCGCGCACGAGTTCTTCCAGGGATTCGTCAACCACGCGTTCGTCACGCTGCACATCGACAACCTGCGGGGCGAGAACGCGCACCACCAGTGCGAGACCGTCTTCAAGGCGTTCGCCCGCGCCCTGCGCGCGGCGGTCGAGCTCGACCCGCGCGCCGCGGGCACCATCCCGTCCACCAAGGGCTCCCTCTGATCCTGCCGGGCGCCGTGCCGGCGTCGCCTCACAGATGAAAACCGTCGCGGTCGTCGATTACGGAATGGGCAACCTGCGCTCGGTGTCCCAGGCCGTGCTGCACGCAGCCCAGGGCAGCGGCTTCGAGGCCGTGATCACCTCGCGCGCCGACGAGGTCCGCGCCGCCGACCGCATCGTGCTGCCCGGGCAGGGCGCCATGCCCGACTGCATGCGCGAGCTGCGCGATTCGGGGCTGCGCGAAGCGGTGCTGGAAGCGGCGGCCGCCAAGCCGCTGTTCGGCGTCTGCGTGGGCATGCAGATGCTGCTCGATCGCAGCGAGGAGGGCCCGAGCGCCGGCCTGGGCCTCGTCCCCGGCGAGGTGCGCCGGTTCGACCTGGCCGGCCGGCTGCAGCCCGACGGCAGCCGCTACAAGGTGCCGCAAATGGGCTGGAACCAGGTGCTGCAGACGCAGCCGCACCCGATGTGGGACGGCATCGCCGAGGGAGCCTGGTTCTATTTCGTGCACAGCTTCTACGCCAGGCCGTCGGATGCGCGCCACAGCGCGGGCGAGGCCGACTATGGCGGCCGCTTTACCGCCGTGCTGGCCCGCGATAATATTTTTGCGACCCAGTTCCACCCCGAGAAAAGCGCTGACGCCGGCCTGGCCCTCTACCGAAACTTCCTGCGCTGGACTCCCTGACGGCCCGGTGCGCCGCCATCCATCACCCCCCGCAGTCTCCGCCATCCCTCTCGCCGTCACATGCTGCTGATCCCCGCCATCGACCTGAAAGACGGTCACTGCGTGCGCCTGAAACAGGGCGACATGGACCAAGCCACCGTCTTCAGCGAGGATCCGGCGGCCATGGCGCGCCACTGGCTGTCCAAGGGCGCCCGCCGGCTGCACCTGGTCGACCTGAACGGCGCCTTCGCCGGCAAGCCGCAGAACTTCGCCGCCGTGCGCGCCATCCTCAAGGCCGTGGGCGACGACATTCCCGTGCAGCTGGGCGGCGGCATCCGTGACCTGGACACGATCGAGAAGTACATCGACGCCGGGCTGCGCTACGTGATCATCGGCACCGCGGCGGTCAAGAACCCCGGCTTCCTGAAGGACGCGTGCAGCGCCTTCGGCGGCCACATCATCGTGGGGCTGGACGCCAAGGACGGCAAGGTCGCCACCGACGGTTGGAGCAAGCTCACCGGCCACGAGGTGGCGGACCTCGCGCGCAAGTTCGAGGACTGGGGCGTGGAGTCCATCGTCTACACCGACATCGGCCGCGACGGCATGCTCACGGGCATCAACGTCGAGGCGACGGTGAAGCTCGCGCAGGCCCTGACCATCCCGGTCATCGCCTCGGGCGGGCTGGCCGGGCTGGCGGACGTCGAGCAGCTGTGCGCCGTGGAGGACGAGGGCATCGAGGGCGTCATCTGCGGGCGCGCCATCTATTCCGGCGACCTGGACTTCGTGCAGGCGCAGGCCAAGGCCGACGAACTTTCCACCGGCTGAGGCGCCGCGCGCCCCGGGGCGCGGCCGCCCAGCCATTCCATCCCATGCTGGCCAAGAGAATCATTCCCTGCCTGGACGTGACCGGCGGCCGCGTGGTCAAGGGCGTCAACTTCGTCGAGCTGCGCGATGCCGGCGACCCGGTGGAGATCGCTGCCCGCTACAACGAGCAGGGCGCCGACGAACTCACGTTCCTGGACATCACGGCCACCAGCGACGAGCGCGGCCTGATCCTGCACATCATCGAGGCGGTGGCCGCGCAGGTCTTCATCCCCCTCACCGTGGGCGGCGGCGTGCGCACCGTCGAGGACGTGCGCCGGCTGCTCAATGCCGGCGCGGACAAGACCAGCTTCAACTCGGCCGCGATCGCCAACCCCGACGTGATCGACGCCGCCTCCCACAAGTACGGCGCCCAGTGCATCGTGGTGGCCATCGACGCCAAGCGCCGCACCGGCGAGGACGCCCTGGCCCGCGGTCCGGGCTGGGACGTGTACAGCCACGGCGGGCGGCGCAACACCGGGTTGGACGCGGTGCAGTGGGCCGCCGAGATGGCCCGCCGCGGCGCCGGCGAGATCCTGCTGACCAGCATGGACCGCGACGGCACCAAGTCCGGCTTCGACCTGGCGCTCACACGCGCCGTGAGCGACGCCGTGAGCGTGCCGGTCATCGCCTCCGGCGGGGTGGGCAACCTCGAACACCTGGCCGACGGCATCCAGCAGGGCGGCGCCGACGCGGTGCTCGCCGCCAGCATCTTCCACTACGGCGAGTACACGGTCGGGCAGGCGAAGGCGCGGATGGCCGAGCGCGGCATTCCGGTGCGGCTCTGAGCCGGCTGCTCAGGCTCGCGGCAGCAGCACCCGGTCGATGGCGTGGACCACGCCATTGGTGGCGAACACGTCGGTGGTCACGATCCTGGCGGTGCGACCGCGCTGGTCGGTGATCTCGAAGGCGGCGCTCACCTGCAGCGTCTCGCCCTCGACGGTGGCGATCGGCCGGCCGACAGGAACCTCGGCCTTGAGCACCCGCGCGGGCAGCACGTGGTAGGTCAGCACCTTCGTCAGCAGCGGCTTGTCGGCCAGCAACTGGGCCGGCGTGAGGCCCAGCTCCGCGAACAGGGCCGCGAAAGCGTCGTTGGTCGGCGCGAACACCGTGAAGGGCCCGGTGCCGGCCAGGGTGCCCTGCAGGTCGGCGGCGACGACGGCCTGCACCAGGGTACTGAACTGGGGCAGCGACTGCGCGACCTGCACGATGTCGCGGTCCGGCGGGAGCAGCACGCGGTCGATCACGTGCACGACGCCGTTGGACGCCTGGATGTCGGCGGCGGTGATGTTGCTGGTGCGGTTGCGGCCGTCGGTGAGCACCAGCCCGCTGCCCGCGGCATCGACCTTCAGGACCGCTCCCTGCGCGGTGCGGATCGCGCTGCCCAGCGGCACCTCCGATCGCTGAACCCGGGCCGGCAGCACGTGGTAGGTGAGCACCGCCGTGAGCAGGGTCCGATTGGCCAGCAGCTGGGCCTTGGTGAGGCCGAGCTCGGTCAGCAGCGAGGCGAAGGCGGCATTGCTCGGCGCGAACACGGTGAACGGGCCCGCGCCCTCGAGCGTCGTTACCAGGCCCGCCGCCGCCACGGCCTCGACCAGGATGCTCAGGTCTGCGTTGGCCTGCGCGACCTGGACCACGTCCTGCGCGGCGCTGGCCGCCGCCAGGGGGCCGGTGGCGCCGTCGCTGTCGCCGCCGCCGCACGCCGGAAGCAGGAACGGCAAGGTTGTCGCGGCAGTCGCCACGAAGAATGCTCTGCGTTGCATCACTAGCCCTTTCGCAAATGGGTTGCTGGACAGCCGCACCGAACCCCTTGTCCGATGGCGGTGACCGGATGGTATTTTTTTAGACAAACAAGTTTGCGGTCGGTCGTCCCTCGTTACGTCCGATACGCTTTTCGCTGCGTTGGCTGGACGCCGGCACGAATCGCGGACAATCCCCGCATGGAGTGGCTCGAGCAGGTCAAGTGGGATCCCAATGGGTTGGTGCCCGTCATCGCCCAGGAGCGGTCCAGCGGCGACGTGCTGATGTTCGCGTGGATGGACCGCGAGGCGCTGCGCCGCACCGCGGAGACCGGCCGGGCCGTCTATTTCAGCCGCTCGCGCAACCGCCTCTGGCCCAAGGGCGAGGCGTCGGGGCACGTCCAGCAGGTGCACGAGATCCGCATGGATTGCGACAACGACGTGCTGCTGCTCAAGGTCACCCAGCTCGGGCACGACCCGTCCATCGCCTGCCACACGGGGCGTCACAGCTGTTTCTTCCAGCTGCATGACGGCGCCGGATGGAAGGTGGTGGAGCCGGTCTTGAAAGACCCGGCCACCATCTACACCTGAGACCGCGATGCGTTCCGACGATTCACTCGCCCGCCTGGCCGGCGTCATCGAGAGCCGCAAGCCCGCCAACGGGGGCGACCCCGAGCGCAGCTATGTCTCGCGGCTGCTGCACAAGGGCCCCGACGCCTTCCTGAAGAAGATCGGCGAGGAGGCCACCGAGGTCGTGATGGCGGCCAAGGATGCCGGCCACGGGGGCGATCCCGCGCGGCTGGTCGGCGAGGTGGCCGACCTGTGGTTCCACACCATGATCGCCCTGGCGCACTATGGGTTGTCGCCGGCCGACGTGATCGCCGAGCTGGAGCGCCGCGAAGGCACCAGCGGCATCGAGGAAAAGGCCTTGCGCAAGGCGCAGCAGCGGGAAGGAGCAGGCGAATGAGCCAGACCAACTATGCGTCGTTCGACGCCAAGACCCAGGGCGACCGCACGGTGATGCACGTGCTGTACGCGATGCACACCGTCTCCTGGGCGAGCATGTACACGCTGGCGGTCATCGCCGTCATCGTCAACTACATCCGGCGCGCCGACGAGCACGACGCCCTGTACGCGGCGCACCACACGTACATGATCAGCACATTCTGGTGGACCGTGCTGTGGCTGGCCGTCACCTCGCCGCTGTTCCTGCTGCTGGTCGTGCCGGGCATGATCGCCTGGGGCGTCGTGGGCCTGTGGTACCTGTACCGCTGCATCCGCGGCTGGCTGCGCTTCAACGACAACCAGTTGCCCCAATGAGCGCCACGCACCGCGACCCGGACTGCCTGTTCTGCAAGATCGCCGAGGGCAAGATTCCCTCGCGCAAGGTCTACGAGGACGACGAGATCCTCGGCTTCCACGACATCCACCCGTGGGCGCCCGTGCATTTCCTGCTCATCCCGAAGGCGCACGTGCCGTCGCTCGCCCAGGTGGGCGACGAGCACGCGCCGCTGCTCGGCCGCATGCTGGCGCTGGCGCCGCGGCTGGCGTTGCAGGAAGGCTGCCGGCCGTACCCGCAGGGCGGCCACCGGGTCGTCATCAATACCGGCCAGGAGGGCGGGCAGGAGGTCCACCACCTGCACATCCACGTCATGGGCGGCCCCCGCCCGTGGCTCAAGGGCTAGGGCGGGCGGTTAGCGCTCGCTCCGCGACGTAGGGTCTTCGGCGGGGCTCATCACCCGCCGCCTTAAAATCCACAGATTCATTCAGGAGTAGTCCATGGGTTCGTTTTCCATCTGGCACTGGCTGATCGTGCTGCTGATCATCGTGCTGGTGTTCGGCACCAAGAAGCTCAAGAACATCGGCTCCGACCTCGGCGGCGCCGTCAAGGGCTTCAAGGAAGGCATGCGCGACGGCTCGGCCCCGGACACCCCGGTCCCGCCGAACCAGCAGGTGACCAGCGCCCCGCCGGCCGCCGACAAATCCACGATCGACGTCGAGGCTCGCAACAAGTCGTGATTCGTCCGTCCGGAGCCAGCGCGCGGTGATCGACCTCGGCATTTCCAAGATGGCCCTGATCGGGGCGGTGGCGTTGATCGTCGTCGGCCCCGAGAAGCTGCCGCGCGTGGCCCGCACCGTCGGCACGCTGCTCGGCAAGGCGCAGCGCTACGTCAACGACGTCAAGGCGGAGGTCAACCGCTCGATGGAGCTGGACGAGCTGCGCAAGATGAAGGAAAGCGTGGAGACCGCCGCCCGCGAGGTGGAGCAGTCGGTGCGAACCGGCGCCGCCGATTTCGAGAAGCAGTGGTCCGAGGCGCTGTCCGCCCCCGAGGCGCAGCCGCCGGCGATCGAGCCTGCGTACCCCCAATACCGTCACCCGAAGAAGAACTGGCGCCTGAAGCAGGGCGCCACGCCGCAGTGGTACAAGGCCCGCAACGGCGTCCGCACCCGCGCGCTCTCGGGCGCCGCCCGCGTGGCGCGCTATCGCCCGAAGAAGTTCGACTGACTGCATGTCCACCCCTGAACCGGAAGACGAGCTCGCCGGCACCGAGCAGCCCTTCGTCGCCCACCTCGTCGAACTGCGCGACCGGCTGATCAAGGCCGTCATCGCCATCGGCATCGCCGCCGCGGTGCTCGCGCTGTACCCCGGCCCGTCCGCGCTGTACGACCTGCTCGCCGCGCCGCTGGTGGCCTACCTGCCCAAGGGCGCGACGCTGATCGCCACCAACGTCATCTCGCCGTTCGTGGTGCCGCTCAAGATCATGTTCATGGCGGCCTTCCTGGTCGCCCTGCCGGTGGTGCTGTACCAGGCCTGGGCCTTCGTGGCACCGGGGCTGTACGCGCACGAGAAGAAGCTGGTGCTGCCGCTGGTGATCTCCAGCACGATCCTGTTCTTCGCCGGCGTGGCCTTCTGCTACTGGTTCGTCTTCGGCCAGGTCTTCAAGTTCATCCAGACGTTCGCGCCCAAGAGCATCACGGCGGCGCCTGACATCGAGGAATACCTCAGCTTCGTGCTCGGGATGTTCCTGGCCTTCGGGCTGGCCTTCGAAGTGCCGGTGGCCGTCATCCTGCTCGTGCGCATGGGCGTGGTGTCGGTGGCGCAGCTGCGCGAATGGCGCGGCTACTTCTGGGTCATCGCGGCCATCGGCACCGCCCTGGTCACGCCGCCGGATGCCGGCTCCATGATGATCCTGCTGGGCGTGGTGGGCGGCCTGTACGAGGTCGGCATCCTCGCCGCCCAGGTGTTCATCAAGAAGACGCCGGCGCCGGGCGAGGAATCCGCCGCCGCCGACGGCGGCGCCTAACGCCGGGCCGCCGCCTGCGGCCGCGGCCGCAGGCCGGGCGTCACGTTCACCTGCACCGAATCGTCGCGCCGCTGCAGGCGGAACGGCGCCGGCGTGCCGGGCTTGAGCGCGGCCACGTTGGTCAGCAGCTCCGACACGTTGGCGACCGGCTTGCCGGCCACCTCGACGATGACGTCGCCAGGCCGCACGCCCGCCTGCGCCGCCGGGCCGTTTTGCAGCACGCCGGTGATCAGCACGCCGTGCCTGGCCTTCACGCCGAAGGTCTCCATCAGGTCCGGCGACAGGTCGGCCGGCTCGACGCCGATCCAGCCGCGCCGCACCACGCCGTCCTTCACGATGCCTTCGAGCACCTGCCGGGCCGTGGACACGGGAATGGCGAACCCGATGCCCATGCTGCCGCCCGAGCGCGAATAGATCGCCGTGTTGATGCCCATCAGCTGGCCGTTCACGTCCACCAGCGCGCCCCCCGAATTGCCGGGATTGATGGCCGCGTCGGTCTGGATGAAGTTCTCGAAGGTGTTGATGCCCAGCTGGTTGCGCCCGAGCGCGCTGACGATGCCGCTGGTGACGGTCTGCCCGACGCCGAACGGGTTGCCGATGGCCAGCACCTGGTCGCCCACCTGCAGAGAGTCGGAGTTGCCCAGCACCAGGACGGGCAGCCGGTCCAGGTTGACCTTCAGGACCGCCAGGTCGGTGTCGGGGTCGGTGCCGATCACCTTGGCCTGCGCCGTGCGGCTGTCGTTCAGGGTGACCTCGATCTCGTCGGCGGACTCGACGACGTGGTTGTTGGTGAGGATGTAGCCGTCGGCGCTGATGATCACGCCGCTGCCCAGGCCGACCTGGGGCTGGTCGCCCTGGTCGCCGAAGAAGAAGCGGAACCAGGGGTCGTTGGCCTGCGGGTTGCGGGGCGGCGCCTTGCTCGTGTTGATGCTCACCACGGCCCCGGAGGCGCGCTGCGCCGCGAGCCGGAAGCTGCCTGGCGGGGGCGGACCCTTTGCCGGCGCGGGCGACTGCACCAGCGGCACGCCCGTGTCCTGGGTGAGCAGCGCGGGCCGGCGCACCCACTCGGGCTTGAGCGTGGCCACCACGAACCAGGCGGCGAGCAGGATCGTGACGGCCTGGGAAAACAGAAGCCAGTAGCGGCGCATGCGGCACTCGGGGGGGGCGGGGGGATGCGCGAGTGTAGACCGCGTCCGGCGCCCCCGGGGGGCGCTGCGGCTTGCCCCACAATCGATGTTTTGCGCGTCCCGACCATGGTTTCCTGCCAGCAACTCGCCCAGGCTTTCGACCAGCTGCTCCAGCCCGAGCGCTTCAAGGACTACGGGCCCAACGGGCTGCAGGTCGAGGGCCGGGAGCAGGTGCGACGCATCGTGTCGGGCGTCACGGCCAGCCGGGCCCTGATCGAGGCGGCGATCGAAGACGGCGCCGACGCCGTGTTCGTGCACCACGGCCTGTTTTGGCGCGGCCAGGACGGCCGCGTCACCGGCTGGATGAAGCAGCGGCTCGCGCTGCTGCTCGCGCACGACATCAACCTGTTCGCCTACCACCTGCCGCTGGACGCGCATCCGGAGCTGGGCAACAACGCGCAACTGGGGCGCGCACTGGGGCTGCAGGCCGACGGGCGCTTCGGCGAGCAGGACCTGGGATTCATCGGCGGGCGCGCCGGCGAGGCGCCGTTCGAGGACGCAGCCGCGCTGGCACGCCACGCGCAGCAGGTGCTGGGCCGGCAGGTGACGCTGGTGCCCGGCCGTGCCGGCCCCGTCACGCGCATCGCCTGGTGCACCGGCGGCGCCCAGGGCTATTTCGAGGACGCCATCGCCGCGGGCGCGCAGGCCTTCCTCACCGGCGAGATCTCCGAGCCGCAGGCGCACTACGCGCGCGAATGCGGCGTGTCCTACCTCGCGTGCGGGCACCACGCCACCGAGCGCTATGGCGCGCCGGCCGTGGCGGCGCACGTGGCCGCCGCGCTCGGCCTGGCCCATCGCTTCATCGACATCGACAACCCCGCATGAGCACGGCGGACCCCGCTCGCATCCGGCCGCTGGCGGTCACGCTCGGCGACCCCGCCGGCATCGGCGGCGAGATCATCGCCAAGGCATTCCGGGACGCGCCCGGGCTGACCGCCGGCTGCGTCGTCGTCGGCGACCTCGCCCACCTGCGTCGCGCATGCGCCGTGGTGCAGGGCCCGGGCGGGCTGCCCATGCCCGTGGCACGCATCGAGTCGATCGCCGAGGCGCCGGACGTGCCGCCGCGCTGCATCCCGCTGCTGCAGGTGGGGGACGAGCACGCCCGGTGCGTGGCCTGGGGCCGCGTGGACGCCGCGGCCGGGCGCATCGCCGCCGATGCGGTCACCTGGGCGGCGCGCGCCGCGCTGCGCGGCGACGTCGCGGGCCTCGTCACCGCGCCGCTGCACAAGGAGGCGCTGGCCGCGGCCGGCGTGCACTTTCCCGGCCACACGGAACTGCTGCAGGCCGAGGCCGCACGGCACGCCGGCGTGCCGCTCGAGCAGATGCCGGTGCGCATGATGCTGGCCAACGAGGAGCTGCGCACCGTGCTGGTCAGCATCCATGTCTCGCTGCGCGACGCCATCGATGCCGTCACGCGGGAGCAGGTGCTGCAGACGTTGCGCATCGCCCACGTGTCGCTGCGCCGGATGCTCGGCCGCCCGCCCCGGCTGGCGGTCGCCGGCCTGAACCCGCATGCGGGGGAGGGCGGCCTGTTCGGGCGCGAGGAGATCGAGGCCATCGCGCCGGCGATCGCGGCCGCGCGCGCCGAGGGGATCGACGCCGACGGGCCGCACCCGCCCGACACCATCTTCATGCGCGCGCGCGCCGCCCACGGGCGGCCGGGCGGCTACGACGCCGTCGTGGCCATGTACCACGACCAGGGGTTGATCCCGGTGAAGTACCTGGGCGTGGAGCAGGGCGTGAACGTCACGCTGGGGCTGCCGCTGGTGCGCACCAGCCCCGACCACGGCACGGCCTTCGACATCGCGGGCACGGGCCGGGCGGACGCCGCCAGCCTGCTCGCGGCCATCCGCATGGCCCGGTCGCTCAGCGCCTGAGGCTGTCGCGGATCTCGCGCAGCAGGACGATGTCCTCCGGCGGCGCGGACGGGGCGGCGGCGGCCGGCTCGGCCTGGGCCCGCTTGAGGCGGTTGATCTGCCGGATCATCAGGAAAATGATGAACGCCAGGATGGCGAAATTGACCACGACGGTCAGGAAATTGCCGTAGGCCAGCACCGGGACGCCGGCTTTCTTCAGCCCGTCCAGCGTGGTGGCGGTGCCCGCCGGCACCGGCCCGAGCACGACGAACAGGTTGCTGAAGTCGATCTTGCCGACGATGGCGCCGACCACCGGCATCACCATGTCGTTGACGACCGAATCGACGATCTTGCCGAACGCCGCGCCGATGATGACGCCGACCGCCAGGTCGACGACGCTGCCCTTGACCGCGAACTCGCGGAATTCCTTGAACATGCCCATCGCTTGCTCCTCCTGGGTGGAACGCGGCGCAAGTATGGCGGAACCCCGGCCAGCCCATCCGGCCTCGATTTGTCCCGATACGCTCCGCTACAATCGCGGGTTGACCTTCCACCAGCTCCCCCTTCGAGGATTTCATGAGTGACACCCCAGCGGACACCAGCAAGCGGACGTGGCTGATCGCGTCCACTTGCGCGGGCGCGGCAGGCGCTGCATTCACCGCAGTTCCCTTCGTGAGCAGCTTCCAGCCGTCCGAGCGGGCCAAGGCCGCCGGGGCGCCCGTCGAGGTGGACATCGGGTCGCTCCAGCCGGGCGAGAAGGTGACCGTGGAGTGGCGCGGCAAGCCGGTGTGGATCCTCAAGCGGACCCCGGAGATGATCGCGTCGCTCAAGAAGACCGACGCCCTGGTGGCCGACCCCAAGTCCGAGCGCAAGGCTTACCCGACTCCCGAGTACGCCCGCAACGAATACCGCTCCATCAAGCCCGAGATCTTCGTCGGCGTGGGCATCTGCACGCACCTGGGCTGCTCGCCCACCGACCGCCTGCAATCCGGCCCCCAGCCGTCGCTGCCCGATGACTGGCAGGGCGGCTTCCTGTGCCCGTGCCATGGCTCGACGTTCGACCTGGCCGGCCGTGTGTTCAAGAACAAGCCCGCGCCGGACAACCTCGAAGTGCCGCCGCACCAATACCTGTCCGACACCCGCCTGATCATCGGCGAGGACAAGAGCAGCAAGGCGTAACCCGAGGCGAGCATGGCTGAATTCAAGGAAATCTCCCCGAACGCCAGCGCCGGCGAGAAGCTGGCCAATTGGTTCAACAACCGCTTCCCGACCTTCGGGGAGCAGATGCGCTACCACGTCACCGAGTACTACGCGCCGAAGAACTTCAACTTCTGGTACTTCTTCGGCTCGCTGGCGCTGCTGGTGCTGGTGATCCAGATCGTCACCGGCATCTTCCTGGTGATGAACTACAAGCCGGACGCCACGCTGGCGTTCGCCTCGGTCGAATACATCATGCGCGACGTCCCGTGGGGCTGGCTGGTGCGCTACATGCACTCCACCGGCGCCTCGGCCTTCTTCATCGTGGTCTACCTCCACATGTTCAAGGGCCTGATGTACGGCGGCTACCGCAAGCCGCGCGAGCTGGTCTGGCTGTTCGGCTGCGCGATCTTCCTGTCGCTGATGGCCGAGGCTTTCATGGGCTACCTGCTGCCCTGGGGCCAGATGTCGTACTGGGGCGCGCAGGTGATCGTGAACCTGTTCTCCGCCATCCCCTTCATCGGCCCGGACCTGGCCCTGCTGATCCGCGGCGACTACGTGGTGAGCGACGCGACGCTGAACCGCTTCTTCAGCTTCCACGTGATCGCGGTGCCGCTGGTGCTGCTCGGCCTGGTGGTCGCCCACCTGCTGGCGCTGCACGACGTCGGCTCCAACAACCCCGACGGCGTCGAGATCAAGGGCCCGAACGCCCCCAGGGACGCCAACGGCAAGCCGCTGGACGGCATCCCGTTCCACCCGTACTACACGGTGCACGACCTGATGGGCGTGTCGGTGTTCCTGATGGTGTTCTCGGCCATCATCTTCTTCGCGCCCGAAGCCGGCGGCTACTTCCTGGAGTTCAACAACTTCATCCCGGCCGACCCGCTGAAGACGCCCACGCACATCGCCCCGGTGTGGTACTTCACGCCGTTCTACTCGATGCTGCGCGCCATCACGGCCGAGATGATGTACGCCCTGATCGCGTGCGTGCTGCTGGGCGCCGCCTGGGGCGTGTTCAAGTCGCGCATGGGCGTGGTCGGCCGCGCCATCGTCGGCATCGGCGCGCTCGTGGTGGTGGCGCTGATGCTGTCCATCGACGCCAAGTTCTGGGGCGTCGTCGTGATGGGCGGCGCGGTGATCATCCTGTTCTTCCTGCCCTGGCTGGACAACAGCCCGGTCAAGTCCATCCGCTACCGTCCGGGCTGGCACAAGTGGGTGTACGGCGCCTTCGTGGCGGTGTTCCTGGTCCTGGGCTACCTGGGCGTGCAGCCGCCCTCGCCGGTGGGCGAGCGCGTCTCGCAACTGGGCACCCTGTTCTACTTCGGCTTCTTCCTGCTGATGCCGTGGTGGAGCCGACTGGGCGAGTTCAAGACCGTGCCCGACCGCATCACCTTCGCGGCGCACTGAACGGGACGACAAGAATGAAGAAGCTCCTCCTCTCCCTGGCGCTGTCGCTGGCCGCGGTGCTGCCGCTGGCCTCCCACGCCGCCGAGAACGAAGTGCACTGGGACAAGGCGCCCAACATGACGAACGACCTGCCCGCGCTGCAGGACGGCGCGCGCATCTTCGTCAACTACTGCCTCAGCTGCCACTCGGCCGCGTTCATGCGGTTCAACCGCCTGCGCGACATCGGCCTGACCGAGCAGCAGATCAAGGACAACCTGCTGTTCACGACCGACAAGGTCGGCGACACCATGAAGTCCGCCATCGATCCGCGCCAGGCCAAGGACTGGTTCGGCGCCAACCCGCCCGACCTGACCCTGGTGGCGCGCTCGCGCGCGGGCCACGGCGGCACCGGCCCCGACTACCTGTACACCTTCCTGCGCAGCTTCTACCGCGACCCGACCCGTCCCACCGGCTGGAACAACCTGACGTTCCCGAACGTGGGCATGCCGCATGCCCTGTGGCAGCTGCAGGGCGAGCGCGAGCCGGTCTACGAGACCGCCGAGGAACACGGCCACGAAGTGAAGATCTTCAAGGGCTGGAAGCAGGTGACCCCGGGCGCGATGACGCCGGTGCAATACGACCAGGCCGTCGCCCACCTCGTGGGTTACCTGCAGTGGATGGCCGAGCCGGCGCAGAATTCCCGCGTGCGGGTGGGCGTCTGGGTGCTGCTGTTCCTGCTGGCCTTCACCGTCATCGCCTGGCGCCTGAACGCCGCCTACTGGAAGGACGTCCGTTAACCGCGGCCGACCGATCGTTTCGCTGAAGGACACGGTCTGGCGACAGCCAGACCGTGTTTTCACTTTTTCAAGGAGCCATTGACCATGATGGTGCTGTATTCGGGGACGACCTGCCCCTTCTCCCACCGCTGCCGTTTCGTCCTGTTCGAAAAGGGCATGGACTTCGAGATCCGCGACGTGGACCTCTACAACAAGCCCGAGGACATCAACGTGATGAACCCGTACGGGCAGGTGCCGATCCTGGTCGAGCGCGACCTGATCCTGTACGAGTCGAACATCATCAACGAGTACATCGACGAGCGCTTCCCGCATCCGCAGCTGATGCCCGGCGACCCGGTCGACCGCGCGCGCGTGCGGCTGTTCCTGCTCAATTTCGAGAAGGAGCTGTTCGTGCACGTGAGCACGCTCGAGTCGCGCGCGTCCAAGGGCAACGAGAAGGCGCTGGAGAAGGCGCGCTCGCACATCCGCGACCGCCTGACCCAGCTGGCCCCGGTGTTCCTCAAGAACAAGTACATGCTCGGCGAGAACTTCTCCATGCTCGACGTGGCCATCGCGCCGCTGCTGTGGCGCATGGACTACTATGGCATCGAGCTGTCGAAGAACGCGGCGCCCCTGCTCAAGTACGCCGAGCGCATCTTCTCGCGGCCCGCCTACATCGAGGCGCTGACGCCGTCCGAGAAGGTGATGCGCAAGTAAAGCGGGATGCCGCCTGCACGATGAACGCCCTGGAATCCACGTCCACCCGTCCGTATCTCATTCGCGCCCTGTACGACTGGTGCACCGACAACGGCCTCACGCCGTACGTCGCGGTGCAGGTGGACGACACCGTGCAGGTGCCGCGCGAGTACGTGAAGAACGGCGAGATCGTGCTGAACATCAGCTTCGACGCGACCAGCTCGCTCAAGCTGGGCAACGATTTCATCGAGTTCAAGGCGCGCTTTGCCGGCACCGCCCGCGAGATCATGGTGCCCGTCAACCGGGTCATCGCCATCTACGCGCGCGAGAACGGCCAGGGCATGGCCTTCCCGGTGTCCGCCCCGGCCGCGCCCGGCGAGGAGCCGGCGCGCGGCACGCCGCTGTCCAGCGTCCCGGCGGCGGGCAACGGCCATGGCAATGGGGACGGCGAGGCCAAGGTCGTGCAGCTGGTGACACCGGATGCGCCGCCCGGCACCGAGCCGCCCAGGCCCCCCTCCGGCCCGCGCCCGGCGCTCAAGCGCATCAAGTGACCCGCCGGGCTTCGCGTCCTAGAATTTCGCCCGTGCCGATTTAGCTCAGTGGTAGAGCAACCGCCTTGTAAGCGGTAGGTCGTCAGTTCGATCCCGACAATCGGCACCACTTCCGGCGCGGCTTCGGCCTCAAGCGCTGTCCGCTCCACCGCACGAAGAGACGGCCCGGGCGCACGCCGGGCGGTTCACTTCGCCTTCGGCGCGATGGGCTTGAGCGAGCCGCAGTCGGCGGACAGCCACCTGGCGTCGCTCTCGATCACCGTCCTGTCCTTCCTGCCGGCCTGTTCGGTGACCATCGTCATCTTCGAGGTGTAGGCCTCGGGGCTCGCGAACCTGACCACCGATTCCCCCGTGCTGCTGGGATTCCTGCAGGTGAAGCTGGCGGTGACGGTGTTGCCGCTGCGTCCCTGCCTGGTGACGGTGCAGTCGCCCTGCGTGCCGAGCACTTCCTGGCGCTGGGCCTGCTCGCGACCCATGCAGAACCGCGTGGCCGTGCCGCCCTTGGCGCTGGCGGCCAGCTGCACGCCGCTCTTGCCCATCATGGCTTCCATCTGCTTGCGCTCTTCCGGCGACATGGAGGCGAGCTGCTCGCGCATCTCGGCCATGCTCTTGTCGAACTCGGGGTCGCCGGGCATGCGGGTCTCGACCTGCCACAGCCCGGGCTTGAGCGCCTGCTGGGCCGAGGCCGGGGCGGCGATGGCGACGGCCGCGAACGCGGCCGCCAGGAGGTGCTTGGTCATGGTTCCCTCGCGTCGTGGGTGGCGTGCGGTCCGGTGCATCACTGCTTCACGATCGTGATGAGCGTGTCGCGCACCAGCTTGCCGGTCTTCATGTCCATCCACGGGTTCTGCACGGTCACCTGGTAGCCGCACTTGTGCATGTCCTTCTTCAGGTAAGGATTGAACTCGGCCTTGCAGCCGGCCGAGAAGCCCGATTGCTCGCGCGACGCGCCGGGCATCTTGCTGAACCCGGCCTGCTTCTCGTAGAAGGCCGTCACCTTGGCCACGTCGTCGGTGGTGCGGTAGGCGGCGCCTGTCATCTGCAGCGAGTCACGCACGAACGCGCTCACTCCGGCGTCGACCCGGGCCCCCGGGTAGACGGCGATGCCGGCCTTGGCGGGATCGAGCTCCGCGCTGGCCTCCTTGGCGCCGGCGACGCTGCACCAGGCGGCCGACACGGCGACGGTGCAGGCCAGCGCAAAGCGGGCCAGGGCGGTGCTGGTCGAAGTCGAATTGGACACGGGTGCTCCTCAACGCAAGGTGATGCCGAGCGGATAGTTCAGGCCGGTGGCGCCGGCGTTGCCGCAGTTCTGCAGCGCGCCGTCGGCCGCGACGTCGCAGTGCAGGACCGAGTGGTCGCTGCCCTGTGCGATGTAGGCGTGCGGGCCGCTCACGGCGATCGCGGCCGAACTCCAGGCGGTGGTGAGCGCGGTGGTGCAGGCGGACGCCAGCCCGTCGCCGCCGATCGTGCATCGGGTCACCGTCCTGCTCCCGTAGTTGGTGACGTAGGCGGTGGAGCCGGCGATGGCCAGGCCTTCCGGCCGGTCCAGCAGGGTGGCGCCGGAATTCCTGCAGTTCGCGAACATGCCGTCCGCCTCGAGGTCGCACACGCTCAGCACGCTGGTCGCCGTGTTCGTGAGGTAGACCCTGCCGCCGTGGAAGGCCACGTTGAACGGCTGCCGGAACATCGCGTCGCCCGCGCCCCCGCAATCGCCGAGCCCGCCGTCGGCGCCGATGGCGCACCAGGTCAGGGTGTCGTTGCCCGGGTTGGCAACGTAGATGCGCGAGCCGTGGACGGCCAGGCCGGTCGGGTTGTCGAAGCCGGAGGCGCCCGAATCCCTGCAGTTGGCGAACGGCCCCGCGGGGTCGACGTCGCACCGGTAGATCTTGTCGTCGCCGTCGGTGAGCACGTAGGCGGTCGAGCCGTTGAACGCCACGGCGGTGGGCCGGTAGAGCGGGGCTTCGGCCGCCGTGCTGCAGGCGGTGAGCGAGCCGTCGGCCGCGAGCGCGCACTGGCGGACGTTGTGGTCGTCGTAGTTGACGATGTAGGCCCGCGTCGCGGCGACGGCTTCATACACGACGGCCATCGAACCGGTCTTCGCCTGGCCGGCGCTGTCGGTGTACGAATAGGCCAGGGCGAGGGTGTCGCTGGGCGCCACTTGCAGCGGCGCATAGGTCAGCTCGAGCTTGCAGCCGCCATCCTGGCCGACGCTGGCGCAGGTGAAGTCGCTGCCCGCGCTGCGCCAGCCGGCGGGCAGGCCCGCGAGGCTGGTGGTCACCCGCACGTTCGTCGCCGGCTGGGCGTCGCTGGGCGAGAAGGTGATGCTCACCACCTGGCTCTGTCCGACCGTGACCCGGATCGCCCCCGCAGGCGTGGCCGCCGCGGCCAAGGTGTTGCCCGTGACGGCCGGCGGTTGGACAACGGGTGTGGCGGGGGTCTCCGCCGGTGCCGCGACGGGCGCGGGCGGCGTGCCGGCAGGCGCTGCAGGGGTGTCGGCACTCGCCACGGGGTCGCCGCCGCCGCAGCCCCCCAGCATCAAGCCCAGCAGGACGCAGCAGGCGACGGGCACGAGTCGCTTGGTCGTTGGGACGAACATCTCTTCTCCTGATCGAGGAAACGCGCAGCCGAAGGCGGGGCGCCTTCAGGAAACGCGGAGCCGAAGGCGCTCGCCTTCGGCGGGGGGGCGCGAGCAGGCCATGCCGCTCGCGGTGCGTGGCGGCGTTCAGCGCGCCGCGATGACGCCGCACGCGACGCGTGCGCCGGAATTGCCGGTCGGCTGGGTCCTGAAGTCGTCGGCCGCGGCATGGACGATCACCGCCCGGCCCGCGATCCCCGACGGGCCGCCGCCCAGGCCCAGGCCCGGCAGCACGGCCGTCAACGTCGCGTTGCCGTTCGCGTCGGCTTCCAGCATCGGCATGTCACCCAGGTGGTGCTGCCCATGGCCGGGGTGGCCGTGCGGCTGGCCGGCCGGGTTGAAGTGGCCGCCTGCGCTCATGGCATCGGGGGCGCTGCAGTCACCCTTCTCGTGCACGTGGAAGCCGTGCGGCCCCGGCGAGAGTCCACTCACCGTCGCGACGACCTCGAGGCCGCCGGTCCGTGGCCTGAATTCCACCCGCCCCTTGGCGCCGTTGCCCTGGGTCGGCTGCAGTTGCGCCTGGGCGGGCGGCTCGCCCGGCCCGACGCTCGCGCAGCCCGCGGCGAGCAGCGCGGACACCCACAGCGCGGCGCCGATGACACGTGATCCCATTGTTTTCCTTCTGGCCTCCATGACGATGCACGTCCTTCGCGCCGTGGAGGACGGCCGAAGGACGCGGCGGATCGTAGGCAGCCAGGGATTACGGATCGTGTACGGATTGGCAATCGACCCGCGCAGGCGACGCGGAGCCGGCGAGTCGCCGCCGGCAGGTCGTCGGCTCGATCCCGACAGTCGGCACCATCCACCCGCCCGGCGGCGGCTGGCCTCAGGCCGACCTTGCTTGGACCTTGATGCGGATTGCGGTAACCTGCCAACCCCGGTCGCACAGTCGAGCTTGAAGGGCGGGCAGCACCTGCCTCAGCTTCGCGGCCGCGGCGTTGCCTTCCACCAGCAGGCACCAGGCGGTCCCGTCGATCGGCCCGGGCTTGATGCTGGAGCGCAGCGGTCTGGGGATCAGGGACTCGACCGCCTTGAGCCGCTCGCCCGATTCGCGCGCGAGCTGCGTCAGCCTCGCCAGCGTGGGCGAGTCCTGCGCGGCCTGCTGCAAGGTCACGGGATGGAGTTGGCGTTGCATCGGCGGCGCGACGGAGGGGTAGGCGGTGCATTTCATTATCACGGATGCCTGGGTGGCCAAGAGCCGCGCCATCCACCTGAGCGGCACCAAGCTGCTGCTCGCGCTGGCCGGCCTGTCGCTGGCACTGATGCTGGTCGCGGCCGGCCTGTATCACTGGGTGTTCCTCAAGGGCGCCCGCGAGGGCTGGCCGGTGGTCGGCGCGCTGGTCAAGTTCGTCGTGCGCGACGAGTTCGAGCAGCGCGACCGCTTCATGCGCGAGAACCTCGACGCCATGGCGCGCAAGCTGGGCGAGATGCAGGCCAAGCTGGTGCAGCTGGAGGCCCTGGGCGAGCGCGTCTCCGGCCTGGCCGGGGTCAGCCCCGCCGAGCTCAAGTCCTCGCCCGGCCGCGGCGGCGCGCTGGTGTCCGGCCGGCCGCTCTCGCTGGAGGAGCTGCAGGCCGCGCTGGCCGAACTGGACCGCTCCACCGGCGTGCGCGTGGACGTCCTCACCGTCGTCGAGTCGCGCCTGCTGGACCAGAAGATCCGCACCATGATGATGCCGACGCAGCGGCCGGTGGCGTCCGCCCACATGGGCTCGGCGTTCGGCTGGCGCATCGACCCGTTCACCGGCCGCCAGGCCCTGCACACCGGGCTCGACTTCGAGGCCGTGCCCGGCACGCCCATCGGGGCCGCCTCGGGCGGGGTGGTGGTCGCGCAGGAGCTGCACCCGGCCTACGGCAACATGGTCGAGATCGACCACGGCAACGGCATCGTCACCCGCTACGGCCATGCCTCCCGGGTGTTCGTCAAGCAGGGCGACCTGGTCAAGCGCGGGCAGAAGGTCGCCGAGGTCGGCACGACCGGCCGCTCGACCGGCCCGCACCTGCACTTCGAGGTGCTGGTCGGTGGCGTCCCGCAGGACCCGCAGAAGTTCCTGGACGCGGGCTCCCGCCCGACGGGCGGTCCCCAGGTGGCCGCCGTGTCCCCGCTCCCGATGGGCGGGCGTGCCGGGCGGTAAAATCGCCAGCTTTGCCGCGGCTGCCGGTGCTTGCACCGGTTCGCCCCGGCCCCAACTGCTGCAGCAACACAAGGATCCCGCTGCCCTGCGGCCCCACCCGGGCGGCAGGGCAGGACCGCGTTCATGGCCAAGAATTTCCTCACCCAGATTTTCGGATCCCGCAACGACCGCCTGCTCAAGCAGTACCGCCGGGTCGTGGAGCAGATCAATGCCCTGGAGCCCACGTTCGAGAGCCTGAGTGACGAGCAGCTGCGCGGCAAGACGCAGGAGTTCAAGGACCGGGTCGCCAACGGCGAGACGCTCGACGCCCTGCTGCCCGAGGCGTTCGCCGTCGTGCGCGAGGGCTCCAAGCGCGTGATGAAGATGCGCCACTTCGACGTCCAGATGCTGGGCGCGATGGCGTTGCACAACGGCAAGATCGCCGAGATGCGCACGGGCGAGGGCAAGACGCTCACGGCCACGCTGTCCGTGTACCTGAACGCGCTGTCCGGCAAGGGCGTGCACGTCGTGACGGTCAACGACTACCTGGCCAACCGCGATGCCCAGTGGATGGGCCGGCTGTACAACTTCCTCGGCCTGTCGGTGGGCGTCAACCTGCCCCAGATGCCGCGTGCCGACAAGCAGGCCGCCTACGGCTCGGACATCACGTACGGCACGAACAACGAGTTCGGCTTCGACTACCTGCGCGACAACATGGTGTACGAGCCGGGCGATCGCGTGCAGCGCGGCCTGAACTACGCCATCGTCGACGAGGTGGACTCGATCCTGATCGACGAGGCGCGCACCCCGCTGATCATCAGCGGCCAGGCCGAGGACCACACCGACCTGTACATCGCGATGAACCAGGTCGTGCCGCTGCTCACGAAGCAGGAGGGCGAGGCCGACCCGATCACCGGGCAGGGCGTCACCAAGCCGGGCGACTTCACGGTCGACGAGAAGACGCACCAGGTCTACCTGACCGAGCAGGGCCACGAGAGCGCCGAGCGCATCCTGGCCAACGCGGGCCTGATCCCCGAGGGGGCCTCGCTCTACGACCCGGCCAACATCACGCTGATGCACCACCTGTACGCGGGGCTGCGGGCCAGGCACCTGTACCACCGCGACCAGCACTACGTGGTGCAGCGCGGCGAGGACGGCACCATGGAGGTGGTGATCGTCGACGAGTTCACCGGCCGCCTGATGGCGGGCCGCCGCTGGAGCGACGGCCTGCACCAGGCCGTGGAAGCCAAGGAAGGCGTGCCGATCCAGGCCGAGAACCAGACCCTCGCCTCGATCACGTTCCAGAACTACTTCCGCCTGTACGCCAAGCTCTCCGGCATGACCGGCACGGCCGACACGGAAGCCTACGAATTCCAGGAGATCTACGGCCTCGAGACCGTGGTGATCCCGCCCAATCGTCCCAGCAAGCGCGAGGACCAGCTCGACCGCGTCTACAAGACCACGCGCGAGAAGTACGAAGCGGCCATCCAGGACATCCGCGAGTGCCACGACCGCGGCCAGCCCGTGCTGGTGGGCACGACCTCGATCGAGAACTCCGAGATCATCGACCAGCTGCTCACCAAGGTCGGCCTGCCGCACCAGGTGCTCAACGCCAAGCAGCACGCCCGCGAGGCCGACATCGTGGCGCAGGCCGGCCGGCCCAGGATGATCACCATCGCCACCAACATGGCCGGCCGCGGCACGGACATCGTGCTGGGCGGCAACGTGGAGAAGGCGATCGAGGCCGTCGAGGCCGACGAGTCGCTCGACGATGCCGCCAGGCAGGCGCGCATCGCCGAGCTGCGCGCGCAGTGGCAGAAGGACCACGAGGCGGTCGTCAAGCTGGGCGGCCTGCGCATCATCGCCACCGAGCGGCACGAGAGCCGCCGCATCGACAACCAGCTGCGCGGCCGCTCGGGCCGCCAGGGCGACCCCGGTTCCTCGCGCTTCTACCTGAGCCTGGACGATCCGCTGATGCGCATCTTCGCGGGCGACCGCGTCAAGGCGATCATGGACCGCCTGAAGATGCCCGACGGCGAGGCCATCGAGGCGGGCATCGTGACGCGCAGCATCGAGAGCGCCCAGCGCAAGGTCGAGGCGCGCAACTTCGACATCCGCAAGCAGCTGCTCGAGTACGACGACGTCTCCAACGACCAGCGCAAGGTCATCTACCAGCAGCGCAACGAGATCATCGATGCCGCCGACCTCTCGGCGCAGATCGCGGCCCTGCGCGAGGGCTGCTTCACCGACCTGGTGCACCAGTACGTGCCGCCCGAGTCGGTCGAGGAGCAGTGGGACATCGCCGGGCTGGAGAAGGCGCTGGCCGACGAGTGGGGCATCCAGCTGCCGCTGCAGCAGGACGTGCAGTCGGCCACCGCCATCACCGACGAGGACGTGCTCGAGAAGGTGCTCAAGGCGGCCAACGAGGTGTTCGAGTCCAAGGTGGCGCAGGTCGGCCCGCAGAACTTCACCCAGTTCGAGCGCATCGTCCTGCTCCAGAGCATCGACACGCACTGGCGCGAGCACCTCGCCGCGCTCGACTACCTGCGCCAGGGCATCCACCTGCGCGGCTACGCGCAAAAGCAGCCCAAGCAGGAATACAAGCGCGAGGCGTTCGAGCTGTTCGGGCAGCTGCTCGACTCGGTCAAGAACGAGGTGACCAAGATCCTCATGACCGTGAAGGTGCAGTCCGGCGAGCAGCTGGAGCAGGCGGCCGAGGACCTGGAGGAGCGCGCCGAGCGCATCGCCAACGTCACCTACACCGCGCCCACCGAGACCGGCGAAGCGGAGAGCCGCGTGGACGAAAGCACCGCCGCCAAGGTCGCGGGTGCGGCCGCCGCCGGCATGGTGCCGCGCGTGGGCCGCAACGACCCGTGCCCGTGCGGCAGCGGCAAGAAGTACAAGCAGTGCCACGGCAAGCTCGCCTGAGGCGAGCGGCGCCTTGGCCTGCCTAGTGCTCGACGTGCCGGCGCGGCTGGCGCGCCAGCCAGCGGGTGTGCCCGCCGTCGCCCGGGTCCTGCGCCACCTCGTGCACGGCCCCCAGCAGCTGCTGGCGCGCGCCGATCGTGAAGGCGTCGGCCAGCTGCGCCGGCCGTCCCAGCGCGGAGGCCAGTTCCGCGTCCGCCAGCCGGCGCCCGGCGCGGATGTCCTCCACCGCCTCGCGATCCAGGCCGGCCTGCACCGCCACCTCGGCCAGCCCGGACAGGCCGAGCGGCGACTCCAGCTGCAGCCAGCTGACGTAGCCGGCCGCGTCCATGCCCAGCACGCCGAACGGCTCGCCGATCACGACATGCTCGACCCAGCGGCGGGCGGCGAAGTCGGCCAGCGCCGCCGCGACGCTCGGCTCGCGCAGCAGCGCGTGCTGCTCGGGCTTGAGCGTCGCGCGCCAGGTCTGCGCATGCCGCGGGTGCGTCGTGCCCAGCAGGCGGTGCATCACCTGCACCAGGTGCCGCGACATGTCGGGCATCTGCTTGGCGATGAACTGCTCGATCAGGCCGCTGTTGAACGCATTGACGGCCACCTGCTCGTCGGCCTGGCCGGTCAGCAGCACCCGCGAACCCGACCAGTCGGCCAGCGCCGAGAGCACCTGCAGGCCGTCCATCTCGGGCATGGAGAAGTCCACCACGCACACGCGCGACAGGCCGTAGCGCTCCGTCGAGCGCGACCAGTACTCCAGGATCTGCGGCACCAGCGGCCGGCCCGCGCGCCACTGGTCGACCATCTGCTGCTGGTGCCAGGCGTCGGCTTCCCAGAACGGCGGCTCCTCGCGCAGCTTGGCGATGCAGTCCTGCGGCCGCGCGAACAGGCGCACGTGCCACTGCCTGGGCAGCACCAGCGCCAGCATCTCGAGGTAATCGGGATCGTCGTCCAGGAAGACGATGGTGCCTGGCCGCTGGAACAGGGGAAAGCTCATGCCGGCACCCTCGTGCCTGGTGATGCGTGGTCGGTCGTGTGGAACATGGGAAAGCAGGAGCCGCGCAGCCCGGTGGCTCTGCGATGCTGCTATTGTCTCAGCCCGTTTCAAAGCCCCGTTCGTGTCCATGGTAGCCCCTGTTAACTCTGACAGTGTCGACGTGGACACGGTGCTGGGCGAATGGCTCGGCGACGCGGGCGAATCGCCGCTGCAGGCGGTGGTGGTGATCGGCCCCGACCCGTTCGGCGACAGCGCCGACCGGCAGCTGGTGGCCGTGCACCCGCCCGCGATGGAGCTGGCGGCCAAGGCGCTGGCGGCCAGCGCCGACTTCGGCGCGCCGTGGCGCGAGTCGGGCGCGCCGCTGGTGGCCTGGCAGTCGCTGTCGCGGCTGGAAGGCTCGGCCGCCGCGTCCTGGCGCGGCCAGTGGACCGCGCACGGCTTCCACACGGTCGTGCGGGTGGAGTTCCCGCTGCCGGCCGGCCGTGCCTTCGAGTGCTTCATGTTCACGCACCGCGAGCTGACCGACCGGGGCGAGGCCGCCCTGCTCGTGTGGTCGGCGCTGAACGTGTGGCCGCTGATCAAGCGCTCGATCGGGCTGCAGCGCTCCACCCTCAGCCCGCGCGAGCGCGAGTGCCTGGTGCTCGCCTTCCAGGGCCTGACGGCGCGCGAAAGCGCGGTGCGGCTGCAGTGCGCCGAGCGCACGGTCAACTACCACCTGGCCAACGCGATGGCCAAGCTCAAGGTCGACAACAAGCTGGCGGCCATCCAGCGCGCCTGCTGGCTGGGCGCGATCTAGCTGGAGCACGGGCCGCCGCGGCGGTATATTGGCGCCCACCCGCCTGCCGCGCCCCGCCATGGACGACTCCGAAGACCGCACCGCTTCCCTGATGACGCCCGCCAAGCTGGCCAAGGTGGCGGGCGCAGCCCGGGCGCCGGCCACCGGCTCGGCGTTCCTGGACCGCATGGCCGCGGACGTCGGCCATCCCTCCGTCGAGCGCCTGGGCGAGCTGCAGCACGAGCTGCAGGCGCAGGGCCAGCTCGCGCAGGCCGAGCGCCTGCAGGCGGCCCTGGACAAGCTCGCCCGCGCCCTCGGCAAGCTGGACTTCGCGCCGCTGGGCGTGCGCGGGTTCTGGGCCAACCTCACGGGCAAGAGCCGCACGGCGGGCGAGGCGTTCGCGGCCCGCTTCGAGAAGATCGACAAGGTGGCGCGCGCGCTCGGCGAGGAGGTGTCGCCGCTGCACAAGCGCCAGGGCGCCAGCTCGGCGGCCCACGACCGCACGATGGTGGAATTCGAGGTCGAGTACAAGGCGCTGGACAAGGTCATCGACCAGGGCGCGCGCTGGCTGCAGGACATGCGCACCCAGCTCAAGGCGCGCCAGGCCCAGGCCGGCCAGGACGCCGATGCGCAGCGGCAGATCGATGCCGACGCCGCGCGCTGCGAACTGCTGGTCGAGCGCCTGAAGGTGCTGCGAACGGCCGCCGGTGCGTCGCAGCAGGCGCACCAGGAAGCGCGTGCCACCGCCGGCCGTCGCGTCGAGGTGGTGCAGGCCGCGGCCCGGTTCCTGTCCAACGACGTGCAGGCCTGGCGTGCCAGCGTCGGTGCGCTCGCGCAGGACGCGAGCGAGGCGAAGGCGCAGCCCCCCGCGATCGAGGACGCCCAGCAGGCGCACGCGCGGCTGTGCAAGCAGCTCGACGCCCTGCTGGCCGACTGCGCGCAGCTGCAGGCCCACGAGACCACCCTGGTGAAGCAGCTGGCCGCCATGGGCGAGCAGCTGCGCGCCGCCAGCTGACGACGAACCCGGCGTGAGCTTCCTCGCCATCGACATCGGCAACACGCGCCTGAAGTGGGCGCTGTACGACGCGCCGCGCCCCGGCGCCACCGTGCTCACGCACGGCGCCGAGTTCCTGGAGCAGATCGAGCACCTCTCCGAGGGCCCCTGGGCCACGCTCGCCAAGCCGGCCCGGATGCTGGGCTGCACGGTCGCCGCGGACGCCGTGCGCCGGCGTGCCGAGGCGCAGATGGAGGAGCTGTGGGACCTGCCGGCGCAATGGGTGTACGCCAGCGCCGCCGAGGCGGGCCTGACCAACGGGTACGACCATCCGGCGCGGCTGGGGGCGGACCGCTGGGTCGCCATGGTCGGCGCGCGCCACCGCATGCTGGCCGCAGGCCCCGCGCGCCCGATGGTGGTCGTGATGGTCGGCACGGCCGTGACCGTCGAGGCGGTGGACCAGGACGGGCGCTTCCTCGGCGGCTTCATCCTGCCCGGGCACGGCATCATGCTGCGCGCGCTCGAGTCCGGCACCGCCGGCTTGCACGTGCCCACCGGCGACGTACGCGAGTTCCCCACCAACACCAGCGACGCCCTCACCAGCGGGGGCACCTACGCCATCGCCGGCGCCGTGGACCGCATGGTCCAGCACGTGCGCCGGCACTGCGGCGCGGAGCCGGCCTGCTTCATGACCGGCGGCGCCGGCTGGAAGATGGCCCCGCACATGACCGTGCCGTTCGAGCTGGTGGAGGGGCTGATCTTCGACGGCCTGCTCGAGCTGGCGCGGCGCCGCTTCGCGATCGCCTGAGCGCCTAGAATCACCTCCGAGCCGCTGTGCCCCGCAGCGGCTTTTTTCCGTCTGCCGGGGCCATGTCGAGGACAACCATGCTCAAAAACCTCGCAGCCGCGTTCGCGGCCGCATCCCTCATCCTGCCGTCCGCCGCGCAACCGCCCGCGCCCCTGAAGGTCGGCTTCGTCCAGGTCGCTCCGCTCACCGAGGCCGGCTGGGTGCGCCAGCACGAGGAGGGCCGGCTGGCGCTCCAGGCGGCGCTGGGCAGCCAGGTGCAGACGCGCGCCGTCGAGAACGTGCCGGAAGGCCCCGACGCCGAGCGCGTGATCCGCGACCTGGCCCAGCAGGGCTACCGGCTGATCTTCACGCCGAGCTTCGGCTACATGGAGCCCACGCTGAAGGTGGCGCGCGAGTTCCCGCAGGTGAAGTTCGAGTCCATCACCGGCTACAAGACGGCGCCCAACGTGGCGACGGCCAACGCCCGCTACTACGAGGGCCGCTACCTGGCCGGCATCGCGGCCGGCCGGCTGAGCCGCACGCACGTGGCCGGCTACGTGGCCGGCTTTCCGATCCCGGAGGTGCTGCAGGGCATCAACGCCTTCACGCTGGGCATGCGGTCGGTGGATCCGAAGGCGCAGGTCAAGGTCGTCTGGCTCAACGCCTGGTTCGACCCGCCGCGCGAGCGCGAGGCGGCCATGACGCTGTTCAACCAGGACGCCGACGTGATCGCGTTCCACACCGCGTCCACCGCCGTCATGACGGCGGCGCAGGAGCGCGGCAAGCTGGCCATCGCCTACCACTCCGACATGCGCTTTGCCGCCCCTGACGCGCAGGTGCTGGCGGTCACCCACCACTGGGGCGACTACGACACGCGGCGCGCGCGCGAGGTGCTGGCGGGTACCTGGAAGCCCACCAGCACCTGGGGCGGCGTGCGCGAAGGCATGGTGCGGGTCGAGCACTTCGGCCCCAAGGTGCCGGCGGCCGTGCGCGACGAGGTGCTGGCGCGCCAGCGCGACATCGCCGGCGGCAAGCTGCGGCCGTTCGCCGGCCCGATCACCGACAACCATGGCAAGCAGGTGGTGCCCGCGGGCGCCGCCCTGACGGACGAGCAGATCCTCGCCATGAACTATTTCGTCGCAGGCGTGCAGGGCAAGCTGGGACAATGAGCCCGCCATGAAAGCCTACCGGGCCGCCCTCCTGCGCTTCGCCGACGACGGTTCGGCCGTCTATGACGCCGACGGATTACTGCTCGTGGGGCCCGGTCCCGACGGCCACAAGGTGGTGCGCGCGGCGGGCGCCTGGCAGGCGCTGGCGGACAACTACCCGGGCGTGAGCGTCGAGCACCTGCCGGGCCGCCTGCTGGCGCCGGGGTTCATCGACCTGCACGTGCATTTCCCGCAGACCGACGTGATCGGCTCGCCGGCCGAGGGGCTGCTGCCCTGGCTGGAGAACTACACCTTCCCGCACGAGGCCCGGTTCGCCGACCCGGCCTACGCGCGGGACGTCGCGCAGGTGTTCCTGGACGAGCTGCTGCGCCACGGCGTCACCACGCCGCTGACCTTCGCCACCTCGCATCCGGCGTCCGTCGATGCCCTGATGGCCGAGGCGCAGGACCGCGGCATGCGCCTGATCGCCGGCAAGGTGCTGCAGGACCGCCATTCGCCCGACGGCGTGCGCGACGAGACCGAGCAGTCGCTGGCCGACACCGAGGCCCTGATCCGCCGCTGGCACGGCCAGGACCGGCTGGGTTACGCCATCACGCCGCGCTTCGCGCCCAGCTGCAGCGATGCGCAGCTGCGCGGCGCGGGCGAGCTGGCGGCGCGCTATCCGGACGTGTGGATCCAGTCGCACGTGGCCGAGAACCGCGACGAGATCCGCTGGGCGCGCGAGCTGTTCCCCGATGCGCGCAGCTACCTCGCGGTGTACGACGGCTATGGCCTGATGCGCGATCGCGCCATCTACGCGCACTGCATCCACTTCGACGACGACGACCGCCGGCTGATGCGCAGCACGGGCGCGGCGGCGGCCGTCAGTCCCACCAGCAACCTGTTCCTCGGCAGCGGCTTCTTCGACTACGAGGGCGCGCGGCGCATCGGCTTCAAGTACGGGCTGGCCAGCGACGTCGGCGGCGGCACCAGCTTCAGCCCGTTCCACACCATGCTGGCCGCGTACTACGTCGGCCGCGAGGGGCAGACCAAGCCCGGCGTGAGCCTGTCGCCGCAGCACCTGTGGTGGCAGCACACGGCGGGCGCCGCCCAGGCGCTCGGCCTGGCGGGCGTGATCGGCAACCTGCAGCCCGGATGCGACGCGGACTTCGTGGTCCTGGACCCGCAGGCGACGCCGCTGCTGGCGCGCAAGGTGACGCACGCGCGCGACCTGGACGAACTGCTGTTCTCGCTCATCGTGCTGGGCGACGACCGCGTGGTGGAGCGGGTGCACCTGGCGCGGTAGCTGCCGGGCGGTCGTGCCCCCGCCCCCGCAGGGCGCCGCGGCGGCGCCACCTACAATCCGGCCCCAGGAGCGGCGACATGACGATCAAGAGCGACAAGTGGATCCGGCGCATGGCCGAGCAGCACGGACTGATCGAGCCGTTCGAGCCGAAGCAGGTGCGCGAGGTGGACGGCCGGCGGGTGATCAGCTACGGCACCTCCAGCTACGGCTACGACATCCGCTGCGCGCCCGAGTTCAAGGTGTTCACCAACATCCACAGCACGGTGGTGGACCCGAAGAACTTCGACGAGAAGAGCTTCGTCGACTTCCACGACGACGTGTGCATCATCCCGCCCAACAGCTTCGCGCTCGCCCGCACGCTGGAGTACTTCCGCATCCCGCGCAACGTGCTCACCATCTGCCTGGGCAAGAGCACGTACGCGCGCTGCGGCATCATCGTCAACGTCACGCCGTTCGAGCCCGAGTGGGAAGGCTACGTGACGCTGGAGTTCTCCAACACCACGCCGCTGCCGGCCCGCATCTACGCCGGCGAGGGCTGCGCGCAGGTCCTGTTCTTCGAGAGCGACGAGGTCTGCGAGACCAGCTACAAGGACCGCGGCGGCAAGTACCAGGGCCAGCGCGGCGTCACGCTGCCCAAGGCCTGACGGGCGCCGGCGCCGCCGGCACCCGACCCCGCTTCAGTTGCACACCCCGTACACGTAGTACTGCGTGCCGGTGCGCCGCACCTGCGCGCTGTCGGCCACGCTGTAGATGCCGATGTAGTCGCCGCCGCCGCGCGTGTACGCCCAGCAGTTCAGGCACGCCGCGTTGGCGCGGTACTCGCCCGTGTAGCCCTCCAGGTCGACGTGGGTGTAGTTGTTGCTGCGGTACGGGTCGCACGACGCCGGCGTGGCGGCGGTGGCCTTGCTGACGGTCGCCGACGCCGCGCTCTCGGTGCCCGAGCCATTGACCGCCGTCACGCGGTAGTAGTAGGTGGTGGACGCGGCCAGGCCCGCGTTGGCATAGCTGGGGCCGGCCGTCGGCGACGAGGTCAGGCGGCTGAACGTGCAGGTGCTGCAGGTGGCGCGGTACACGTGGTAGCCGGTGGCACCGTACACCGGCGTCCACACCAGGTCCACGCGGCCATGCGTGCTGTCCTGCGCGGTGAGGTTGGCCGGTGCGCCGAAGCTGCCCGAAGGCGTGGGCTGCCAGCCGGTGTAGCCGCCGGCCAGGCGCGTCAGCATGGCGCGGATCGCCGTGATCTGGGCGCCCTTCTTGGTCGCGTAGTTCTGGTTGCCGCTGGTGTTCTGGTCGTAGTCGACGTTGTAGCCCCACCAGTCCCAGCACCCTTCGGTGTTGTTGCGGTCCTGGAACACGCCGTTGTAGTCCCAGGTGCGGCTGTCCGCCTGCGGGTACAGCACGATCAGGTTGTTCGTGTCGGCCCACTCGTTGTAGCCCGCCTCACTCACGTAGGTGGTGCCGATGGCGCTGGTGTTCTGCTGGCAGCCGTGCAGCGCCACGTGCACGCGGCAGGGCTGGCCGGCCGCGCACGACGCGGGCACGTAGACGCGGCCGGTGGACAGCATGCTGATGCTGGAGGTGCTGGCGAACTCGGTCTGCGAGAACTCCAGCAGCTGGCCGCCCAGCGTGCCGGCCTTGGGGTTGAGCCTGCCGTAGGTGTGCGCCAGCATCTCGCCGGCCGCATCGATGCCGCAGTTGTTCATGTACGGCGATGCGGTGCTCGAACAGCTGGCGTGCGAGCTGCGGTTGGTCACCATCGCATGGCCGGCGTTCTGGTTGTTCTTGTAGAAGATGTTCTCCGCCGGCACGTAGTTGGCGTAGTAGCTGGACAGCAGGTCGACGGAGGTGCGCTGCTTGACGACGCCGTCGTTGTAGCCGCTGTAGATCCAGACCTTCTGCCGCGCCAGGTTCGAGGTGGGGTCGATGCGGCCGTCGGCCGCGAAGGTGCCGGTGCGCGAGAGCATCGGCGCCAGGTCGGGGGCCGTGCTGCGGTTGGAGCAGTAGTAGTAGCCCGTGAACAGGTTGTTGGTGTACGCCGAGCCCGGCTTGGCGATCTGGGCGCAGGCGTACGGGCCGGCCGCCACGACGCCCACGCCCTTGACGATGGACGACCAGGCGACGCCGAACTGCACGGCCATGTAGCCACCCGACGAGATGCCGGACACCGAGGTCTCGTCCAGCTTGACGTTGTACGACCCCAGGCTCACGGCGGCGCCGGCGGCCATCGAGGCCGTCGCGAGCGCCAGCGCTGCCAGCCGGCGCGCAGTCTTGCCCATGGTTTGTCTCCTTGATTGTTTGGGTGCGCGCTTTGTACAGGGTCCCGGCCGCGCCGTGGGCGCCGCGCGGCCCGCGCATTTCCCTATGGACGAACCGCGCCTCAGCTGCGCTGGGCCAGCGCGCAGCGCGCCGCGGCGAGGTCCCAGCCGGCCCACCCGCAGCTCTTGAACAGCACCGGGCCGGGGCGGCGCGGGGCCGCCGCGCGGACGACGTCGCCCAGCGAGGCGAAGGCCTGCAGGTCCAGGCCGGCCTGGAGCAGGTCGCCGGCCTCGTGGCGGGCATCGGGCGTGTCCAGCACCACCTGCCCCTGTTCGGCAAAGTGCCGGCACAGCGCCGGTGCCAGCTCCACCATCGCCGGCGTGAAGGCGCCGACCGCGGCGACGAAGGCGTCGTCGCGCACCGGCCCGTGCAGCACGACGGCCGCCGCCGGCGTGCATGTCACCACGAGCGGGCAGTCGCGCATCGCCGCGTCGGCATCCTCGGCGAGGCTGGCCGCCGCCCCCAACTCCCGCGCATGGCGCACCAGCGCCTCGGCGCTGCCGCGCGAGCGCGAGGCGACGCGCACCTCGCGCACGCCCAATCCCTGCACGAACGCTTCCAGGTGCGAGCGCCCCTGCACGCCGGCGCCGACGATGAGCAGCGGCCCGGCCGGGCAGGGCGCGAGCCGCTGCGCCGCCAGCAGCGAGACGGCGGCGGTGCGCCGCGCGGTCACGGTCGGCCCGTCGAGCACCAGCACGCGCTCCCCGGTGGCGACGTCGAACACGACCACGTCGCCCTGGATCGCGGGCCGCCCCGTGCCGGCATTGGCGGGCGTGAAGGTGATGAGCTTGGTGATCGCGATGCGCCCGTCCAGCGCGGGCATGACGAACAGGCTGCCACCGCCGGGCAGGGCCTGGACCAGCCGCGCCGGCACCTGGACCGTGGGATCGAGCAGCAGGGCTTCCACGGCGCCGGCGAGCGCCCGGGCGGGAAGCCGGCGCGCAGTGTCGGTGGCGTCCAGGATGGGCATGGTCGCTTCGGATTTTGTCCTACGGCGGGTGACGGCCGTGGGTGGCTCCGTGGGCCGTGCATGAGTTCGTAGCATGGATCCGATTCCCAGGAGCCCCGAATGTTGTCCCGCTACTTCGATCCTTCCGACGGCACGCCGCGCGACCGCGCGACCTGGCTGGTGCTCGCCGCCATGGCGGCCACGCTGCTGCTCGCCTTCTGGGCCGTGTGCAGCAGCCAGGTGCGCAAGGCCGAGGAACGCCAGGCCGCCGAGTCGGCGCCGGCGTCCCAGGAGTGCAGGCCCGGCTTCGCGCTGCCCGCCATGGGCGGCTGCCCCGGCAACACGACCACGGCCAGCGCCCGCTGAGCGGCCGGACGCGCGCTCCGGCCGACAGCCCCGTCCGAACTCCCGCTGTCCGTGTTGAGCTTGCGTCCGACAGCCCCAGGCTGCGGCCGCCGACGAGGTCGCCCCGGCCCCTTGCCTATCCTGCAAGCACACGATGCCAGGGGAGCCCACCATGAACTTCGTCGACCTCGATCCCGCGCCGCAGGCCACCGCCGCCGAGGATTCCCCCTCGCTGGACGCCTCCGATGAGTTCGAGCTGCCGGCGACGTCGCACCGGTACTGTCCCACCGAACTGCTGGGCACGTTCACGCTGCTGATGGCCGGCCATGGCCGCTGCGTCAACTCGTCCATGATGCTGGGCGACCGCGAGTACGCCATGTGGCAACTGGCGCGGGCGCAGACCCTGCCCGACGAGGCCCTGCGCGCCGTGGCGCTGCGCCTGTTCGCCTACTTCGACGAGCCGCGCGGCCTCGGCGGCGCGCGCTTCTGAACGCCTAGACTTCCGCGCCCTCGAGCAGGAAGCGCACCCGGCGCACGCCCTGCCACTCGTCCGCATCCAGGCGGAACGCGATGCGCGCCCGCGCCGGCAGCGGCTCGGTGCGGCCGAACCAGATGCCGTCGACCGGCTGGCCCTGGTGGCGCAGCTTCAGCGCCAGGTGCTTCTCGCCCACCAGCCGCTGCGAGACGATCTCCACTTCCTCGCTGAACACCGGCGGCGCGAAGCCCTGGCCCCACACCTGCTCGTGCAGCGTGTCCACCAGGTCGGCGCGGCGGTACTCGGGCGCCAGCGGCCCGTCGGTGTGCAGGCGGCGCATCAGGGTCGCCGCGTCCAGCCACTCCTGCGCCACCTGGCCCAGGGCCTGCTCGAAGGTGTCGAGGTGTTCCTCCGCGACGGTGCAGCCGGCCGCCATCGCATGGCCGCCGAAACGCAGCAGCACGCCCGGATGGCGCTTGGCCACCAGGTCGAGCGCGTCGCGCAGGTGGAAGCCGGGGATCGAGCGGCCCGAGCCCTTGAGCTCGTGCTCGCGGCCGGGGGCCTGGCTCGCCGCGAACACGAAGGTCGGGCGGTGGAAGCGGTCCTTCAGGCGCGAGGCGACGATGCCCACCACGCCCTCGTGGAAGTCGGGGTCGAACACGCACAGCGCCGCCGGCGGCTCCTCGCCCTCCTCGAACAGGGCTTCGGCCACTTCCAGCGCCTGGTCGCGCATCTCGCCTTCGATGCCCTTGCGTTCCCGGTTGATGCCGTCCAGTTGCGCCGCCAGCTCGGTGGCGCGGGCAGCGTCGTCGGTGAGCAGGCACTCGATGCCCAGCCGCATGTCCGACAGCCGCCCCGCCGCGTTGATGCGCGGGCCGAGCGCGAACCCGAGGTCGAAGGTGGTGGCCGCCTCCAGATTGCGCCCCGCGGCGCCGAACAGCGCCGACAGGCCCGGCGGCACGGCCCCGGCGCGGATGCGCTTGAGGCCCTGGGCCACCAGCCGGCGGTTGTTGGGATCGAGCTTGACGACGTCGGCGACGGTGCCCAGCGCCACCAGCGGCAGCAGGGCGTCCAGCTTGGGCTGGCTGCGGGCATCGAACAGCCCGCGCTCGCGCAGTTCGGCCCGCAGCGCGAGCAGCACGTAGAACATCACGCCCACGCCGGCGACGGACTTGCTCTCGAAGCCGCAGCCGGGCTGGTTGGGATTGACGATCACGGCCGCCTGCGGCAACTCGGGGCCGGGCAGGTGGTGGTCGGTGACCAGCACCTGCAGGCCCAGCGCGTTGGCGGCGGCGACGCCTTCGACGCTGGCGATGCCGTTGTCCACGGTGACCAGCACGTCGGCGCCGGCCTCCTTCACGCGCCGGGCGATCGCGGCGGTGAGGCCGTAGCCGTCCACCACCCGGTCGGGCACGAGGTAGTCGACGTGGCGCGCCCCGAGCAGCCGCAGGCCGCGCACGGCCACGGCGCAGGCGGTGGCGCCGTCGCAGTCGTAGTCGGCGACGATGCAGATGCGGCGGTCCTGCGCGATGGCATCGGCCAGCAGCACGGCGGCCTCGGCGGCGCCGCGCAGGCCGGCGGGCGGCAGCAGGCGTGCCAGGCCGTCGTCGAGTTCTTCCTTGGCGCTCACGCCCCGGGCCGCATACAGGCGGGCCAGCAACGGATGCACGCCGGCTTGCTCCAGCGCCCAGGCGGCGCGCGGGGGGATGTCGCGGGTGACGATCTTCATAGGTCCTGCACCCATTCTGCCGTCCTGCGGCGCGAGAACAGCGCAGCGACGCGTTGCCGCCAGCTGCTGCGTGCGTTGTGCCACGTGCGCGCGCCGAGTTCGCCACAGAGCGTGATCGCCACCGGCGCGCCGGCATCCAGCGCCTGCAGCAGCCGCGCGGCGTCGTGCTCCAGCTGCTGCCAGGCCGCGGCCCAGGCCGGCCAGTCCTGCAGCAGCGCGGCGTCGCGCAGCGCCTGCGTCACCTGCATGGCCTGGGGAAGGCGCGCCGGGGTGCCCGCGGGCAGCTGGCCGGCGCCGCTGGCCCAGAAGGAGTTGACCGGCAGCAGGCCGGCGCGGATGCGTTCCTCGTTGACCGGATGCGTGTACAGCAGCATCTGCATCTCCTGCTGGAGCCGGCGCAGCGGCCGCGACGCGTCGCCGCGCGGCATCCAGGGGTCGATCACGCGGCCCGCCACCCGGTCGAGCGAGGCGGTGGCAATGCGGCCGAAGAGCGGGCCGCGCGCCAGCCAGCGGGTCGGCGCCTCGTACTGCAGCACCAGGCCGTCCTGCTCGAAGTACGGCTGCATCGCCGCCAGCAGGGCCTGCGATCCGGCCGCATCCAGCCGCAGCTCCTGCGGGTGGTGCATGAACACGTGGCCCGTGCCCAGCCGCCAGTGGCACGGCGTGATCCAGGCCCAGGCCGCGTCCAGGGTGTCGCCGCCCGACTGCGCCACCTGCCAGGCCGCCCAGGGCGTGCGGCCGTCCTCGTCGGGCAGGCCGCAGGCGCGCGCCAGCACGCGCTCGTGGGGCATGGACAGGGCGATCTCGTCGCCGTGCAGCTCGGGCCCGACGGCCAGCCTGGCCAGCAGCCGTTCGAGCCGGGGCAGCGCCAGTTGCTCCAGCGCGCGGCGGGCCTGCGCCGCCTGGGGGGCGGCGAAGGGCACCAACAAGTGGAGACCGTCCGACATGGCCGCGATTGTCGTGGATGCCACAATGCCGCCCTACCATGCGCGTCCCTTATGAGTTGGCGCTGGGTTGGCGCTACACCCGGGCCGGGCGCGCCGCCCGCCGCAACGGCTTCATCTCCTTCATCTCCGGCGTGTCGATGCTCGGCATCGCACTGGGCGTGGCCGCGCTCATCATCGTGCTGTCGGTGATGAACGGCTTCCAGAAGGAGGTGCGCGACCGCATGCTTGCGGTGGTGTCGCACGTGGAGATCTACGGCCAGGGCGGCAGCGTGCTTCCGGACATCGAGCGCACCCTGCGCGAGTCGCGGGCCAACCCCGAGGTGGTGGGGGCCGCGCCCTTCATCTCGGCGCAGGGCCTGCTCGCCCGCGGCGAGGACATGCGCGGGGCCATCCTGCGCGGCATCGATCCGGCGCGCGAGGGCGAGGTGACGGACCTGGGTCGCAGCATGGCGCCCGGTGTGCTGCAGCGGCTGGTCCCCGGCTCGTTCGGCATCGTCCTCGGCTCGGAACTGGCCCGCAACCTGGGCGTGCGCGAGGGCGATCCGGTCACGCTGATCGCCCCCGGCGGCCAGGTCACGCCGGCGGGCATCGTGCCCCGCCTGAAGCAGATGGTGGTGGTCGGCACCTTCGATTCGGGCCACTACGAGTACGACAGCGGCCTGGCGCTGCTGCACCAGGACGACGCCGCCCGCATCTTCCGCCTCGAGGGGCCCACGGGCGTGCGGCTGAAACTCAAGGACCTCAACCGCGCGCGCGAGGTGGCCGCGGACTTGGCCAACACCCTGACCGGCCCGGTGATCGTGCGCGACTGGACGCGGCAGAACCGCACCTGGTTCGCCGCCGTGCAGCTGGAAAAGCGGATGATGTTCATCATCCTCACGCTGATCGTCGCGGTGGCCGCCTTCAACCTGGTGAGCACGCTGGTGATGACCGTGACGGACAAGCGGGCCGACATCGCCATCCTGCGCACCCTCGGGGCCAGCCCGCGCAGCATCATGGGCATCTTCGTGGTGCAGGGCGCCGCGGTCGGCGTCATCGGCACCCTGGCCGGCCTGCTGCTCGGCCTGGCGGTCGCGTTCAACATCGACGTCATCGTGCCGGCGATCGAGCAGGTGTTCCACGCCAGCTTCCTGCCGCGCGACGTCTACCTCATCAGCCGCATGCCCAGCGACCCGCAAAGCGCCGACATCGTGCCGATCGCCGTCATCTCGCTGCTGCTCGCGTTCGCGGCGACCCTCTATCCCAGCTGGCGCGCCAGCCGGGTCAATCCGGCGGAGGCGCTGCGCTATGAGTGACGAGGTGCAGCCGGTGCTGCTGGCCCGAGGCCTGACCAAGCGCTTCCACGAGGGGGACCTGGACGTCGAGGTGCTGCGCGGCGTGGACCTGGAAGTGCGTGCGGGCGAGACGCTGGCCATCGTCGGCGCCTCGGGCTCGGGCAAGAGCACGCTGCTGCACCTGCTGGGCGGCCTGGACGCGCCCAGCCAGGGCGAGGTCTGGCTGGCCGGCCAGCTGCTGGCGGGGCTCGCCCCGGCGGCGCAGGGCGCCTTGCGCAACCGGCACCTAGGCTTCGTCTACCAGTTCCACCACCTGCTGCCCGAATTCAGCGCGCTGGAGAACGTGGCGATGCCGCTGCGCATCCGGCGCGAGCCGCCCGAGGTCTGCGCCGAACGCGCCACCGAGGCGCTCACCTCGGTCGGCCTGGGCCACCGGCTGGCGCACCGGCCGGCCGAGCTGTCGGGCGGCGAGCGCCAGCGCGTCGCCATCGCGCGCGCGCTGGTCACGCGCCCGGACTGCGTGCTGGCCGACGAGCCGACCGGCAACCTCGACCGCACCACGGCCGACGCGGTATTCGACCTGATGCTGCAGCTGGCCCGCGATCGCGGCACGGCCTTCGTGCTGGTCACCCACGACGAGGCATTGGCCGCCCGCTGCGGCCGCCAGCTGCGCCTGGTCACCGGCAAGCTCGCCTAGGCGAGCTTGCCGGCGCGCGTCAGAGGATCCGGTTGAACCAGAGCAGCGAGAGCGCGGCGGACACCACCGCCAGCGCCGCCGCGGCCAGCGCGAACAGCCCCGAGATCTCGGTCTCCTTCTTCTCGACCGTGAGCTTGGAGCTGAGCGCGTTGTAGACCTTCTTCAGGTCCTGCGCGGTGCCGGCATAGAAGTACTCGGCATTGGTCTTCTGCGCGATCTGCTTGAGCGTGTCCTCGTCCAGGCGCACGCGCATGGACCAGCCCTCGAAGCCGATCGTCTCGCCGTCCACGGTGCCGATGCCCACGGTGTACACGCGCACGCCGCGGTCGGCCGCCATCTTGGCCGCCTCCAGCGGATCGACGCCGGTGGTGCGCTGCCCGTCGGTGAGCATGATGATCGCGGCCGAGTTGTACGAGCCCGGCGCCACCGGCGTGAACTCCTTCTTCTCCTTCTTCTCGCCGTCGATGGCGAAGCCGCGCGGCCGGTCGCGGCCGCCCTGCAGTGCCGCCAGCTCGATGCCCTGGTCGGGAAACAGCGTGGCCAGCGAGATCACGATGGCATTGCCGGTGGCGGTGGCGCGCTGCAGCTGGAACCGGTCGATGGCGGTGACCAGGTCCTCGCGGTTGATGGTGGGCAGCTGGGCGACCTGGGCCGAGCCGGCGAACGCGACGATGCCCACCTTCACGTGCCGCGGCAGCTCCGCCAGGAAGGCCTTGGCGGCCGCCTGCGCGGCCTCCAGCCGGCTGGGCTGGACGTCGGTGGCGCGCATGCTGCCGGACACGTCCATCGCCAGGATGATGGTCTGCTGCTGCGAGGGCAGCGTCACCACCGCCGTCGGCCGCGCGGCGGCCAGCAGCATCGCCACCAGCGCGAGCAGGAAGAGGGCGGGCGGGAGGTGGCGGCGCCAGCTCTGCCCCGGGCCCATCGCCTCCTTCACGATCGCGAGCGACGCGTAGCGAACCGCCAGCTTCTTCTTGCGCCGCAGCAGCCACAGGTACAGCAGCACCAGCAGCGGCGCCACGAGCAGCAGCCAGAGGAAATCGGGCCAGAGGAACTGCATGGGTCTCTTCCTTCTAGGCGACTTGCTTCAGGTGCGCCGGCAGGTTGCCCGTGGCCAGGCGGGCGCGCCGCTTGCGCATCTCGGTGAACCGGACCATGGCCTCGACGAGATCGGCGTCGGTGGACAGCTCCAGGGCGTCGACGCCGGCGCGCGCGAGCGACTCGCGCAACTCGGCCTCGCGCTGGGCGGCGATGCGCGCGAAGCGCTTGCGAAAGCCCGGGTCGTGGGTGTCGACCAGCACCTGCTCGCCGGTTTCCGCATCGCGCAGCGTCAGCAGGCCCAGGTCCGGCAGCTGCAGCTCCAGCGGGTCGAGCACGCGCACCGCGACGACCTCGTGCCGCTGGGCCAGCAGCCCCAGCGCGCGCTCCCAGCCGGGTTCGCTGATGAAGTCGGAGACCACGAACAGCGTGGAGCGCCGCTTGATCAGCGCGGCCGCCGAATCGAGCAGGTCGCGCAGTTTGGTCGGCCCGCTCTCGGTCGACGCGGGGCGGGCCTGGATGCTGTGCAGGATGTGCAGCACGTGGCGCCGGCCGCCGCGCGTGGGAATGACCGAGTCGACCCCGCTGCCGTACAGCATGGCGCCGACGCGGTTGCCGTGCCGCGTGAGCATGCGCGCCAGCACGGCCACGAAATCGGCCGAGACGTTGCGCTTGCGCTGCTCGCCGGAGCCGAAGTCCACCGAGGGACTGAGGTCCAGCAGGAACCAGGCCGCCATTTCGCGGTCCTCGGTGAAGACGCGCACGTGCGGCACGCCGCTGCGGGCGGTGACGTTCCAGTCGATGTGGCGCACGTCGTCCTGGTGCTGGTACTCGCGCAGGTCCGCCAGGTCCAGCCCGGCGCCGCGCAGCAGCGTGCGGTAGTCGCCCTGCAGCAGCCCGTCCAGGCGCCGGATCACGGTCCACTCCAGGCGCCGCAGCACGTGCTCGGCTCCCGCGACGGACGCGGGCGCGGGCGCCGGCGCGGCGGCGGGCGGGGGGGACCTACGCAGCCAGTTTTTCATGCTCGAGCGGACGAGGCGGCGCGGCGACCTTGCCCATGATGTGGCCGATCACCGTGTCCGACGTCAGTCCCTCGGAGAGCGCCTCGTACGACAGCACCAGCCGGTGCCGCAGCACGTCGGGCACCAGGTCGGTCATGTCCTCGGGCAGGGCGTAGGTGCGGCCGCGCAGCATGGCCAGCGCCCGGGCGCCTTCCGTCAGGTTGATGGTGGCGCGCGGGCTGGCGCCGAAGGTGATGTACTTGCGCAGGTCCTTCAGGCCGTGCTTTTCCGGCGTGCGGGTGGCCGACACCAGCTTGACCGCGTACTGCACGAGGGACGGATCGACATAGACGCGCCGGCACTCCTGCTGCAGGGCGGCCAGCTGCTCGGTGGTGGCGACTGCCGTCACCTGCACGGCCGGGCCGGTGACGCGCTCGACGATGACGTATTCCTCCTCGTCGGTGGGGTAGTCGACCAGCACCTTCATCATGAAGCGGTCCACCTGCGCCTCGGGCAGCGGGTAGGTGCCCTCGGTCTCGATCGGGTTCTGCGTGGCCATGACCAGGAACGGGTTCGGCACCCGGTGGGTCTCGCCGGCGATCGTGACCTGGCGCTCCTGCATCACCTCGAGCAGCGCGCTCTGCACCTTGGCCGGCGCGCGGTTGATCTCGTCGGCCAGCAGCAGGTTGGCGAACACCGGCCCGAGCGAGGTGGAGAAGTCGCCGGTCTTCTGGTTGTACACGCGCGTGCCGACCAGGTCGGCCGGCACCAGGTCGGGGGTGAACTGGATGCGCTTGAAGCTGCCGCGCACGGTGCTCGCCAGCGTCTTGACCGTCAGCGTCTTGGCCAGCCCGGGCACGCCCTCGACCAGCAGGTGCCCCTGCGCCAGCATGGCCACCATCACGCGTTCGAGGAAGCGGTCCTGGCCGACGACCACGCGCTTGACCTCGTAGAGGATCTGCTCCATGAGCTTGGCGGTGGCGCTGTCCTGGCGGGTGCTCTGGTCCATCGGTCGACTTTCGTGCAAGGGGAGGGAAGGCGCGTCAGAACGGCGGCAGGCCGGCGGCCGTGGCGGCGTTCTCGATCGGGACGGCGAAGCCGATGCCCAGGAAGGTGCGCGCGGGCGTCGGGTTGAGGATGGCGGTGACGATGCCCACCACCTCGCCGTCCATCGTCACCAGCGGTCCGCCGGAGTTGCCGGGGTTGGCCGCCGCATCGAACTGGATGAGGTTGTTCATCTCCTGCTTGCCCTCGGGCGAGCGGAACGAACGCTGGAGCCCGGAGACGATGCCGCCCGAGGCCGACGGGCCGATGCCGAACGGGAACCCGACCGCGACCACCTTGTCGCCGGGCTGCAGGTCGCCCGTGGAGCGCATGGTGGCGGCGATCATGTCGTCGGGGATCTTGTGGGCCTGCAGCACCGCCAGGTCGTTCTCCGGCTGCACGCCGGTGATCGACGCCGTGGCCTCCAGGCCGTCGAAGAAGGTGACCTTCACCTTGTCGGCGCCCGACACCACGTGCAGGTTGGTCAGGATGATCCCCTTGTCGACGATGACCACGCCGGTGCCCACGCCGGCCTCGATCTCGTCCTCGTCCGCGTCGGCCTCCGGGCTGCCGCGCGCGGGGCCCAGCGGCTTGGGCTTGGCGTCGCGCTGCGCATGGCGCTGCACCCACTCTTCCTTGAGCCGGCTCTTCTTCACGTAGCTGACCACGCGCACCACGGAGGGGCGGATGTTGTCGTAGGCCTTGGCGTACTCGGACGGCAGGACGTGCGTCTCCAGCGTCTTGAGCACGGCGGCGTTGATGTCCTGCTGGGTCAGCTTGCGCTGCACCGGCCGCAGCCCGAGCGAGAAGCTCAGGACGAGCAGGGCGGACAGCAGCGCGATGGCGGCCCAGAGCAGGGCGGGACTGGAGGCGGTGAGCCGCGGCCGGCGGGCCTGGGCGGGAGCGGCGGGGGCCGTCTCCGGGGCCTGCTGCGCGGCGGCGCTGGCCTGCTGCGCAGGAGCCGGACGGCTGGAGCTGTAGAGAGCTGGCCTGCGCATCGGAACACCTTCGGAAAAAGGGGCGGTTTCACTGGGGAAAACCGCGCGGCGACGGCACACGGTAGCACGGTTTGGCGGGCGCTGCACGGTGGATGCGGCATCATCGCCGCGTGCCGGACTTCGTCGACACCCACTGCCATCTCGACGCACCCGAGTTCGCTCGCGATGCCATGGATGTGCGCCGCCGCGCCGCGGCCGCGGGGGTGTGCCACTGCGTGATTCCGGCGGTGGCCGCGGCCCAGTTCGAGGTGGTGCGCGAGCTCGCGCGGCGCGGCGGCGACAGCTACGCGCTGGGCATCCATCCGCTGTTCACCCCGCAGGCGCGCGACGAGGACCTGGCCCTGCTCGACCGCAGCCTGGCCGCGCACGCCGCCGATCCGGAGCTGGTGGCGGTGGGCGAGATCGGGCTGGACTTCTTCGCGCCCGGCCTGGATGCGCGGCGGCAGGAAGTCTTCCTGCGCGAGCAGCTCCTGCTGGCCCGGCGGCACGGGCTGCCGGTCATCCTGCACGTGCGCCGCTCGGCCGACCGGCTGCTCAAGCATTTGCGGGAGGTACCGGTCGCCGGCGGCATCGCGCATGCGTTCAACGGCAGCGCGCAGCAGGCCCGGCAGTTCCTGGACCTGGGCTTCAAGCTCGGCTTCGGAGGCGCGGTGACCTTCGAGCGTGCGCTGCAACTGCGCCGGCTGGCGGCCGAACTGCCGCTGTCCGCGCTGGTGCTGGAAACCGATGCGCCCGACATCCCGCCCCACTGGCTCTACCGCACGGCCGCCGATCGCGCCGCCGGCCACGGGCAGGGGCGCAACGAACCGGGCGAGCTGCCGCGGATCGCGGCGGTGATCGCGGGGCTGCGCGGGATCGCGCTGGACGACCTGGCGCACGCCTGCACCGCCAATGCGATCGCGGCGCTGCCCCGGCTGGCACGGCTGCTCGCGGAGGCCGCGCCCGCGGACTTGCGATCATCGGGGGCATGAGCAAACGCCCGCCCCTGCCCGAAGTCAATTTCTCCGACCACGGCGACATCCGGTACCTGCACCTCGGCACCGAGTGGGTGCAGGGCTCGATGCGGCTCGACGAGCCGTTCGAGATCCACCTCGAATACGTGCAGCGCATGATGGCGTGGCTGCTGTTCGTCGACCCGGCGAGCGTGCCGCGCCGCCATGCGATGCAGCTCGGGCTGGGGGCGGCGTCGCTCACCAAGTTCTGCCACCGCAAGCTGCGGATGAAGACCACCGCGATCGAGCTGAACCCGCAGGTCGTGGCCGCCTGCCGCCTGTGGTTCAAGCTGCCCCGGGACGACAGCCGCCTGTCGGTGGTGCTGGGGGACGCGGGCGAGGTCGCCGCGCACGAGCACTGGCGCGGCCAGGTCGATGCGCTGCAGGTGGACCTGTACGACCACGAGGCGGCAGCGCCGGTGCTGGACAGCGAGGACTTCTATGCCGACTGCCGCCGCCTGCTGACCGAGGACGGCTGCATGACCGTCAACCTGTTCGGGCGCTCCTCCAGCTTCGAGCGCAGCCTCGATCGCATCCGCGCCGCCTTCGGGCCCGGCGCCGTGTGGGCGTTCCGGCCCACGCGCGAGGGCAACACCATCGTGCTGGCCCTGCGCACCCCGCAGCATCCGGCGCGCGGCGAGCTCGCGCAGCGCGCCGACGTGATCCGGGAGCGCTGGGGACTGCCCGCGCCCAAGTGGTTGCGCGTCTTCAAGCCTGTGGAATGATCGGGGGGATGAGCCCGAGCGCCCGCCTGAAGCCCTCCGCCCGCACGCCGTTCCGCGGCCTCCTGGACTGGCGCGTCCTCGTCGAGTGGCTGAGCGAGGACGGCGTGATCAGCGCCGAGGAGGCGCGGCGCACCATCGCCCGCTGCGCGCAGGCCGAGAGCTCGCAGCACCCGCTGGTGCGGCTGGCGGCGGTGTCGATGGCGCGCGCCAGCGACGGCAAGCCGCTGGACATCGAGGCCCTGACCCAGTACCTGGCGCAGCGCGCGGAGCTGGAGTACCTGCGCATCGATCCGCTGAAGGTCGACGTCGGCCGCGTCGCCGACGCGATGGGCGCCGGCTATGCGGAGCGCCACCGGGTGCTGCCGGTGCAGGTCACGGCCAGCGAAGTGGTGGTCGCGACCGCCGAGCCCTTCGTCACCGACTGGGTGGGCGAGGTCGAGCGCCAGTCGCGCCGCGGCGTGCGCCGCGTGGTGGCCAACCCGCAGGACATCGTCCGCTACACGGCCGAATTCTTCTCGCTCGCCAAGTCCGTGCGCGCGGCGCAGAAGTCGGGCGGCAACGCCGGCGGCGCCAGCTTCGAGCAGCTCGTCGAGCTCGGTCGCAGCAACCGCCAGCTGGACGCCAACGACCAGGGCGTGGTGCAGGTGGTGGACTGGCTGTGGACCTACGCCTTCGACCAGCGCGCCAGCGACATCCACCTGGAGCCGCGCCGCGAGCAGGGCGTGATCCGCTTTCGCATCGACGGCGTGCTGCACCCGGTCTACCAGATGCCCATGGGCGTGCTCAATGCCATGACGGCGCGCATCAAGCTGCTCGGCCGCATGGACGTGGTGGAAAAGCGCCGACCCCAGGACGGCAGGATCAAGACCCGCAACCCGCGCGGCGACGAGGTCGAGATGCGCCTGTCGACGCTGCCCACCGCGTTCGGCGAGAAGATGGTCATGCGCATCTTCGATCCCGACACGGCGGTCAAGGACCTCGATGCGCTGGGCTTTTCGCAGCACGACGCGCAGCGCTGGGAGGCCCTGGCCAAGCGCCCGCACGGCATCATCCTGGTGACCGGCCCGACGGGCTCGGGCAAGACGACCACGCTGTACTCGACGCTCAAGCGCATCGCCACCGAGGAGGTGAACGTCAGCACGGTGGAGGACCCGATCGAGATGATCGAGCCGGCGTTCAACCAGACCCAGGTGCAGCCACAGCTGGACTTCGGCTTCGCCGAGGGGCTGCGGGCGCTGATGCGGCAGGACCCGGACATCATCATGGTCGGCGAGATCCGCGACCTCGAGACGGCCGAGATGGCCGTGCAGGCCGCGCTGACCGGCCACCTGGTGTTCTCCACCCTGCACACCAACGATGCGCCCAGCGCCATCACCCGCCTGATGGAACTGGGCGTGCCGGGCTACCTGATCAACGCCACCATGCTGGGCGTGCTCGCCCAGCGCCTGGTGCGCACCCTGTGCAAGCAGTGCCGCGAGCCCGACCCCGAGGCGCCGCGCGGCCCGGTCGAGGAGGTGGTCCGGCCCTGGAAGCTCACCGGTGGCTGGCGGCCCTACCGGCCGGTGGGCTGCGTGGACTGCCGCATGACGGGGTTCATGGGCCGCATGGGCCTGTACGAGCTGCTGACGGTCAGCGAGGCGTTCAAGGAGCGCGTCTCGCGCGAGCCCTCCATCGACGCGCTGCGCCGCCAGGCGGTCGCCGACGGCATGCGCCCGTTGCGGCTGGCCGGCGCCCTGCGCGTGGCCGAAGGGCTGACCACGCTCGAGGAAGTGCTCACCGCCACCCCACCGCTGGAAGGCTGAGGCGCCCCGCAGACGCCCGGCTGCCCCCTGAGTTCGCCCAACGAGTGGAAACGAGTACGTGAAACCCACACCCGGCTGACTGTCACCTGACCTCCAAAATCCGTCCCTTCGGAAAGAATCGAGGAGACGTGTCTTGAGGATCAAGAGCCAGAAAGACTTCTTCGCCGGCCTGATGTTCACAGCGACCGGCGTCGCGTTCGCCTGGGGAGCCACCAACTACACGATCGGCTCGGGAGCCCGCATGGGCCCGGGCTACTTCCCGCTGATGCTGGGCATCCTGCTCGCCATCCTCGGCCTGATCGTGACGTTCGGCGCCCTGGTGGTCGAGACCGAGGACGGCGAGCCGGTCGGGCGTTTCGCCTGGCGCCCGCTGGGCTTCATCATCGGCTCGAACATCCTGTTCGGCATCCTGCTGGCGGGCCTGCCGAGCCTGGGCGTCCCGGCGATGGGACTGATCGTCGCCATCTACGGCCTGACGTTCGTCGCCGCCCTGGCGGGCGACGAGTTCAACGCGAAGGAGGTCGCCATCCTGGCCACCGTCCTCGCGATCGGCAGCTACCTGGCTTTCGTGGTCCTGCTCAAGTTGCAGTTCCCGGTGTGGCCGAGTTTCATCAGCGGTTGAGGACCCCGGCACCATGGACCTGATTACCAACCTCTCGCTCGGCTTCGGCGTGGCCTTCACGCCGATCAACCTGCTGTACGCGTTCATCGGCTGCCTGCTGGGCACGCTGATCGGCGTGCTGCCCGGCATCGGCCCGGTGGCCACCATCGCGATGCTGCTGCCGGCCACCTACGCGCTGCCGCCGGTGTCCGCGCTCATCATGCTGGCGGGCATCTACTACGGCGCCCAGTACGGCGGCTCCACCACCGCCATCCTGGTGAACCTGCCGGGTGAATCGTCCTCGGTGGTGACCGTGATCGACGGCTACCAGATGGCCCGCCAGGGCCGCGCCGGCCCGGCGCTTGCCGCCGCGGGCCTGGGCTCGTTCTTCGCCGGCTGCGTCGGCACGCTGATCCTGGCCGCGTTCGCCGCCCCGCTGACCGAAGTGGCGTTCAAGTTCGGCCCGGCCGAGTACTTCTCGCTGATGGTGCTGGGCCTGATCGGCGCGGTGGTGCTGGCCTCGGGCTCGCTCGTCAAGGCGGTCGCGATGATCGTGCTGGGCCTGCTGCTCGGCCTGGTCGGCACCGACGTCAACTCCGGCGTCGCGCGCTTCTCGTTCGACATTCCGGAACTGACCGACGGCATCGGCTTCATCGTCATCGCCATGGGCGTGTTCGGCTACGGCGAGATCATCAGCAACCTGTCCAAGCACGCCGACGAGCGCGAGGTGTTCACGGCCAAGGTGCAGGGCCTGTTCCCGACCAAGGAAGACTTCAGGAACATGGCGCCGGCCGTGCTGCGTGGCACGGCGCTCGGCGCGGCGCTGGGCATCCTGCCCGGCGGCGGCGCGCTGCTGTCGGCCTTCGCCGCCTACACGATCGAGAAGAAGACGGCGCTGCGCCCGGGCGAGGTGCCGTTCGGCAAGGGCAACATCCGCGGCGTCGCCGCACCCGAGTCGGCCAACAACGCAGGGTCGCAGACCTCGTTCATCCCGCTGCTGACGCTGGGCATTCCGCCCAACGCCGTGATGGCGCTGATGGTGGGCGCGATGACCATCCACAACATCCAGCCGGGCCCGCAGGTGATGACCAGCAACCCGCAGCTGTTCTGGGGCCTGATCGCCTCGATGTGGATCGGCAACGCGATGCTGGTGATCCTGAACCTGCCCCTGATCGGCATCTGGATCAAGCTGCTCACGGTGCCCTACCGCTGGCTGTTCCCCGCCATCGTGTTGTTCTGCGCCATCGGCGTGTACTCGACGAACAACAACACCTGGGACATCTGGATGGTCGCCCTGTTCGGCGTGATCGGCTACCTGTTCATCAAGCTCGGGGCCGAACCGGCGCCGCTGCTGCTGGGCTTCATCCTGGGGCCGATGATGGAGGAGAACCTGCGCCGGGCGCTGCTGCTCTCGCGCGGGGACTGGGGCGTGCTGGTCACCCGTCCGCTGTCGGCCAGCCTGCTGGCCGCCGCGCTGGCCCTGCTGGTGATCGTGCTGCTGCCGTCGATCAAGGCCAAGCGCGAGGAAGCGTTCCAGGACGAGGACTGAGCGCGGCGGGGTCCAGCGCCGCTGGCGCGACCTGGGGCGCCGCGGCTCGCCGCTTCCGGACACGGCGAAGGAGCCGCTCGTCCCCGTCTTGCTCCCTTCCCTCCAACGGCGCCCGTCCCGGGCGCCGTTGGCGTTTGTGCGCCATGCACAATGCCGAGAGGAGGACCGATGCCTGCTTCCATCACGCATCCACGCAAGCATCCGCAGCGCGCCCTGTTGCACAACGAGATCCATGCCCGGCCGCCGGACGCCATGGCCCCACCACTGGCGATCACCCACGTGGTGATGGCGTGCGACGCGGCCGAGCGCGAAGCGAGCCGGAATCACCTGGCGGTGCTCCTGCGCGAGCACCACCTGCCGCAACCGGACGGCCAGACCACCCACCTGCGCATGGACGTCGGCAGTTTCCGGCTGCGCTGGGAGCTGCACACCGAGTTCGTCAGCTGGACATTCCAGCGCCAGTTCGATGCCGCGGGATTCGGCAGCCGCGAGCCGGAATCGGCACTGCAGGACGTGCCGCGGGACTGGTTCGCAGCGCTGCCTGGCCAGTGGCTGGCCGGCCTGCACCTGTGGGTGCTGCCAAGCCGCTCCTTCGGCGAGGACCCGCTCACCGGCCACGTGCTGCACGAGGACACGCTGGTGGCTTCGACCGTCGCCGATGGCCACGGCGAGGTCTACACCGACTTCGCGCTGCATGCCGACGGCTTCGCCCGCATGGTGCTGCTGGCCGGGACGATGTCGCCGCGCGGGCTGGGCCGGCTGGTGCAGCAGTTGCTCGAGATCGACACCTACCGGATGGCTGCGCTGCTCGGGCTGCCGGCGGCGCGCGACGCGTTCACGGCCCTGGGCCAGGCCGAACGCGAGTTGGCGGGCCTGGCAGGTGCGATCCGCGTGGCCGGGCGAAGCGACGAGCCGCAGCTGCTGGACCGGCTGACCAAGCTGGCCGGCGAAGTCGAGAGCCAGTACGCGGCGACCCACTCGCGCTTCTCCGCCAGCGCGGCCTACTTCGAGCTGGTCGACCGCCGCATCGCCGACATCGGCGAATCGCGCCTGGCCGGCCAGCAGACGCTGGGCGAGTTCATCGCGCGGCGGCTGTCGCCGGCGCGCAGCACCTGCGGATGGGCCGCGCGGCGCCAGGAGGCGCTGTCGCAGCGCGTCTCGCGCATCAGCAACCTGCTGCGCACCCGGGTGGAGATCGAGCAGCAGCAGAGCGCGCAAGGCGTGCTCAGCGCGATGAACCGGCGCCAGGGCCTGCAGCTGCAGCTGCAGGCCACGGTGGAGGGCCTGTCCGTGGCCGCCATCACCTACTACGTGGTGGGCCTCGTCAGCTACCTCGCCAAGGGTGCGCACGCGCTGGGCTGGCCGTTCACGCCCGAGGCCACCGCGGCGACCGCCATCCCGCTGGTCGCGGCTGGCGTGTGGCTGTCGTTGCGCCGCCTGCACGAGCGCGTGCTGCAGGACAGCCAGTGAGCGCTTCCCGCGCCCTGATGCCGGGGCTGCTGTACGCGGTCGTTGGCGCCATCGCCTTCAGCGGCAAGGCCATCATCGTCAAGCTGGCGTACCGCCACGGCGTCGATCCGGTGACGCTGATCATGCTGCGCATGCTGTTCGCGCTGCCGATCTTTCTCGTGATGGCCTGGTGGGCCAGCCGCGGCAAGCACGCACTGCAGCCGCGCGAGTGGGCCGGCGTGGTCGGCCTCGGCGTGAGCGGCTACTACATCTCCAGCTTCCTCGATTTCGCCGGCCTGCAGTACGTGACGGCGTCGCTCGAGCGCCTGATCCTGTACCTCAACCCCACGCTGGTGCTGCTGCTCGGATGGGTGCTGTACCGCCGGCCGTTCCACCGGGTGCAGGTCATGGGCATGGCCATCAGCTATGCCGGCGTGCTGCTGGTGTTCGGCCACGAGATCGGCGTCGTGGGGCCGGACGCGGCCTGGGGGGCGACGCTGGTGTTCGCCAGCGCCGTGACCTACGCCGTGTACCTGGTCTACAGCGGCCAGCTGGTGCAGCGCATCGGCTCGCTGCGGCTGGTGGGGCTGGCGACCTCGGTCGCGTGCCTGTGCTGCATCGTCCAGTACGCCGTGCTGCGGCCCTGGGACACCGCGCTGGCCGTGGCGCCAGAGGTGATCTGGCTGTCGGTGCTGAACGCGACGCTGTGCACGGCGCTGCCGGTGCTGCTGGTGATGATGGCCATCGAGCGCATCGGCCCGGCGCTGTCGGCGCAGACCGGCATGGTCGGGCCGCTGTCCACCATCCTGATGGGCGTGCTGATCCTGGACGAGCCGTTCACCGGCGGGGTCGTCGCCGGCACCGCGCTGGTCATCGCGGGCATCTTCGTGTTCACCCGCGGCCGGACCGCGCCGGCGGCCGGCACCGGTGACCGGGTGGGCGCCGGCGAGGACGCGGCGCCCCGGGCGCGCTGACGCCGCGCGCCGCGCCGAGGTCGCACTGCCGCGTTGGCGCCCCCCGCGCGGAGCAGGCCCGTGCTACGCTGACCGTGCCGCGCGCGGGGCACTTCCCGACCCGGTCGCGCGCCGAGAACCAACCCCGAGGTGGCCCATGCGATCCTTTGCTGCACTCCTGCTGCCGTGCGTCGTCCTGGCGGCCGGCTGCGCGACCCACCCCGAGCCCGCTTGCGAGCTCACGTCCGTCCCGGCCGACGCCGTGTTCGGCGTCCGCCATGGCGTCGACACGGCCACCTACCCGTCGCGGATCCCGCGCGACCTGACCGGCTGCCAGCGGGTCTGGTACGGCGAGCGCCAGCGGCCCGAGGCCATGAAGATCCTGGCGACCTATTACTTCCAGCAGGGCCATGTGCGCCGGTTCGTCGGGACGATGCCGGGCGGCCCGGCCTTCGACTGCCGCTACCAGGACGGCGTGCTGGACGCGCAGGCGTCGCAGAACGCCGGCCAGTGCCCGGACGCGGCGCAGATCGAGCCGCGCGACTAAGGGCCGCCACGCCGGCAGGCCGCCGGGCGAGGGCAGGGGTTGGAGGCGGGGAATGACTTCGCCGTGGGGACCAGTGACGCCGGCGCCGGCGTTCAGCCGGGGCCGCGTCACGCCGTCCCGTCGCCCGCCACCGCCTCGCGCAGCACCTCGCGCAGCCAGACCTGCGCCGGGTCGGCGTGGGCCCGTGCATGCCAGCCCATGGCCACCGAGAAGCCGGGCACCTCGCAAGGCGGCGACAGCACCGCCAGCTGCGTCGACCAGCGCCGCGCCAGCCGCGCCGGGACAGTGGCGACCAGGTCCGAGCGCTCGATCAGGGCCGGCACCAGCAGGAAGCTGTTGAGCGACACCTGCACCGACCGGCTGCGGCCCAGCGCCTGCAGCGCATCGTCGACCGCGCCGGTGAAGCCGCCGCCCGCGGGTGACACCATGGCGTGCGCCAGCGTGCAGAAGGTGTCGAGGTCCAGCGGCCGCTGCGCCGCCGGATGGTCGCGCCGCAGCACGCACAGGAAGGTCTCTTCGTAGAGCCGGCGCGCATGCAGCGCCTGCGGCATCGCGCCGGGCGTGAGCAGCGCCAGGTCCAGTTCGCCGGCCGCCAGCTGCTCGGGCAGGGCCCGCAGCTCGACGCCCTGCATGGCCAGCTGGCAGTGCGGCGCCAGCGCCGCGAGCCGGGCCGCCAGCGGCGTGCTGGCCATGACGTGGATCGCATCCGTCGCCGCGATCCGGAACACCTGGCGGGCCGCCAGCGGATCGAACTGCCGGCCGGCCGCGATCAGCCCGTGCACGCCGCCCAGCAGGTCGCGCAGAGGCTCGCGCAGCGCCAGCGCGCGCGAGGTCGGCGTCATGCCGCGGGGCGCCGGCACCAGCAGGGGGTCGCCGAAGGCCTCGCGCAGCTGCCGCAGCTGCGCCGACAGCGCCGGCTGCGACAGCCCCAGCCGCGCCGCTGCGCGCGTCACGTTGCACTCCGCCAGCAGGGCGTCCAGCGACACCAGCAGGTTCAGGTCCAGGCGCGGCGGGATCATGGGTATTAGCTGTTTGGATGGCATGTATAAGAACAATCCATTTTACGGATTGGTGAGCGGTTCCTACAGTCCTCCCATCGCTTCGCAACCCACCCGGAACACGCATATGTCCATCGCTCAACAACGCATCCTGATCATCGGCGGCTCCAGCGGCATGGGGCTGGCCACCGCGCAGCGGCTGGCCCGCGCCGGCGCCGAAGTCTTCATCGCCGGCCGCGACCAGGCCAGGCTCGACGCTGCCGTGGCCACCATGGACGGCAAGGCGGTCGGCATCGCGGCCGACGCCACCGATCCGGCCTCGCTGGCGGCACTGATGGGCCGCATCGGCCGGCTCGACCACCTGGTGCTGGCCGCCGGCGGCGGCGCGGCCTGGGGCCCGTTCGCCCAGGTGACACCGGAGGCGCTGCGCAACGCGCTCGACCTCAAGCTGCTGGGCTACTGGCAGGCCCTGCAGGCCGCGCTGCCGGTGCTGCGCAAGGACGGCTCGGTCGTGATGCTGACCGGCGCCGCTTCGCGCGTGGCCATGAACGGCACCGCCGGGCTGGCCGCCGTCAACGGCGCGATCACCCAGCTGGCGCAGACGCTGGCGCGCGAGCTGGCGCCGCTGCGCGTCAACGTGGTCTCGCCGGGCCTGGTCGACACGCCCGCCTACGACGGCATGCCCGCCGAAGCCAAGGCCGGCATGTTCGCGGGGGCCGCCAAGAGCCTGCCCGTCGGCCGCACCGGCCGCAGCGAGGACATCGCGCCGGCCGTCGAGATGCTGATCGCCAATGGCTTCGCCACCGGGGTGCTGCTCGACCTCGACGGCGGCGCCCGCATGCCGCTGTGAGGCCTGGTCGACCATGCACGCACTGATCGTTCTCGCCCATCCCGAGCCACGCAGCTTCAACGGCGCGATGGCCGACACCGCCGCCCAGGCGCTGCGCGCGGCCGGCCACACCGTGGCCACCAGCGACCTGTACCGGATGGGGTTCGACCCCGTCTCCAGCCGACGCAATTTCACCAGCGTCCACGACGCCGACTACCTGAAGCTGCAGCTCGAGGAAATGCACGCCACCGAGACCGGCGGATTCGCGCCCGAGATCGAGGCGGAGATCGCCAAGATGGAGGCGGCCGACCTGATGGTCTGGCAGTTCCCGCTGTGGTGGTTCGGGCTGCCGGCCATCCTCAAGGGTTGGGTCGACCGCGTGTTCGCCATGGGACGCACCTACGGCAACGGCCATATCTACGAGACCGGGCGCTTTCGCGGCAAGCGGGCGCTGCTGTCGGTGACCACCGGCGGCCCGCAGCCGGCCTACCTGCCCGGCGGATTCAACGGCGACCTCGACGCGATCCTCAAGCCGATCCAGCGCGGCATGCTCAATTTCACCGGCTTCTCGGTGCTGGCGCCGCAGGTGACCTACGCGCCGGCGCGCGCCGACGACGCGCAGCGCCAGGCCTGGCTGGCCGCCTGGGCGCAACGGCTGGCGACGATCGAGCACGAGTCGCCGATCGACGTCGGCACCTATTGAAGCCCTTCCTCCTTGATTGACGAGAACTCCATGACGAGCAACATCCTCATCACCGGCGCGAGCGGCGGCTTCGGCCAGCGCACCGTGCACACCCTGCTGCAGCGCGGCCACGCCGTGGCCGCGTCCATGCGCGACATCGGCGGCAAGAACCGCGCGGCGGCCGACGAGTTCCGCCGCGTCGGCGCGACCGTCGTCGAGATGGACGTGACGCAGGACGCCAGCGTCGAGGCTGGCGTCGCGCAGGCCATCGCCGCCCTCGGCCGCCTCGACGTCGTCGTGAACAACGCCGGCGTGGGCGTGCTGGGCGTGCAGGAGACCTTCACGCCGGACGACTGGCGGCGGCTGTTCGACGTCAACGTGTTCGGCGTGCAGCGCGTCAACCGCGCCGTGCTGCCGCACATGCGCGCGCGCGGCTTCGGCCTGCTGCTGCAGATTTCCAGCCTGCTGGGCCGCATCGCCATCCCGTTCTACGGTCCGTACAACGCGTCCAAGTGGGCGGTGGAGGCGATGGCGGAGAACTACCGGGTCGAACTCTCCGGCTTCGGCATCGACGTCGCGATCGTCGAGCCGGGCGGTTTTCCGACCACCTTCATCGACGCCCTGATGCGCCCGAGCGACCGCAGCCGCGACGCCTCGCTGGGCGGCATGGCCGAGTCGACGCAGAAATTCCTGCACGAATTCGAAGCGGCCCTGGAGGCCAACCCGGCGCAGGATCCGCAACTGGTGGCCGATGCCGTTGCCGACGTGATCGGCACGCCGGCCGGCCAGCGGCAGTTCCGCACCATCGTCGACAGGATGGGCATGGGCGCCGCCATCGGCCCGTACAACGAGCAGCTCGAGCAGCTGTCCGCCGGCATCTATGGCGCCTTCGGCATCGGCCATCTGCGGCAGCTGAAGACCGACAACTGAAGACCGGCAGCCGAGGGCAGACCCCGCACAGCCGCCTGCGCTGTGCCGCGCGCGCCGGCCTTCATCCCCCCACCCCCGCAACGCAGCAGCGGCTGCGGGGGGCGTGAGGAAAAATTTCGCTATCATGGGCCGGCCTGTAAATATATGTTCAGCCCGGCTTCGCGCCGGAAGCGCGACCGGTGATGGCCGCCCTTCCCGGCAATCCTTCGATGGCCCAGCGCATCGCGCGCCGGCTGCCCACGCTCTCGCCCTCGCATCGGCAGGTCGCCGACTGGGTGCTGGCGCATCCGCTGCAGGCCGCCACCATGCCCATCGACGAACTCGCCGCCACGGTGGGCGTGTCCATCGCCACGGCCAACCGTTTCGCGCGCGCGCTGGAGTTCGAGGGTTACGCCCAGTTCCGCGCCGCCCTGGTGCTGGGCTTCGAGACGACGCTGGCGCCCGTCGAGAAGCTGCGCAGCAAGCTGCAGCGCTCGGCCGGCGTGGCCGACGTCTTCGCCAGCACGCTGGCCGACGCCGAGCGCAACCTGGCGCGCACGCGCCAGTCGCTCGACCCGCTCAGCTGTGAGCGCGCGGTCGAGGCCGTGCTGACCGCCCAGCGCGTCTTCATCGTCGGCTTCGGCAGCAGCAGCTGGCTCGGCGGCCTGCTGCAGCACAACCTCGATCCGTACCGCGACCAGGTCCACCTGCTGGCCACCCCGGAAGGCGCTTCCTTCGCGGCCAAGGTGCTCAGCCGCGCGCGGCCGGGCGACCTGCTCGTGGCGATCGCCTTTCCGCGCTATCTCGCCGACACCATGCTGCTCGCGCGGCTGGCGCGCGACGCCGGCGTGCCGGTGCTGGCGTTGACCGACCGCGTCGCCTCCCCGCTGGCGGCACTGGCCGACGTGGCGCTGTATGCGCAGGCCGACAGCCATTACTTCGCCAATTCCGAGGCCAGCGTGCTGGGGCTGATCGAAGCCCTGGCCAGCGCCGTCGCCCACCGCGCCAAGGGCTCGGTGAAGGCGGCGACGCGGCTGGCCGAGTCGGTGCTGCCCTGGCTGCAGGGTGGCACCGGCGCGCTGCGCGGCGACGCCGCCGCGCCGGCGCCGCGCCCGCGCCGCCCATCTCCACGAACGAAGAAGGCCACCAAGTGAGCGAGTCCCGACCCCGTCCCCTCGTCGTCATCCATGGCGGCGCCGGCACCATGAGCCGCGACGGCGCAGGCGCCGGGCAGCAGGCGGCCTACCAGGCCGCGCTGCAGGCCGTGCTGCTGCCGGCGCAGGACCTGCTGGCCAAGGGCGGCAGCGCCCTCGACGCCGTGTCGCTCGCGGTCGACCTGCTGGAGGACTGCCCGCTGTTCAACGCCGGCCACGGCGCCGTCTTCACCCACGACGAGACCCACGAGCTCGACGCCGCCATCATGGACGGCGCGACGCTGCGTGCCGGCGCGGTCGGCTGCGTCGCCCGCATCAAGCGGCCGCTGCGCGCCGCCCGCGCGGTGATGGAGCACACCGAGCACGTGCTGCTGGTGGGCGCCGGCGCCGAGGCGCTGGCGCAGCGCCTGGGGCTGGAGATGGTGGCGCCCGAGTACTTCTCCACCGAGCACCGGCGCGAGCAGCTGCGCCGCGCGCTGGCCACCGACAAGGCGGTGCTGGACCACGACGGTGCCGCGCTGCAGTTCCGCAGCCCCGCCGGCCCGACGTCGCCGCTGGACGAGCAGCGCAAGTTCGGCACCGTCGGCGCCGTCGCCCTCGACGCACAGGGCCACCTGGCGGCGGCCACGTCGACCGGCGGCATGACCAACAAGCAGCCCGGCCGCGTGGGCGACTGCCCCGTGATCGGCGCCGGCACCTATGCCGACGACCGCACCGCCGCGGTGTCGTGCACCGGCACCGGCGAGATGTTCATCCGCGTCGCCGCGGCTTACGACGTCTGTGCCCGCATGGCCTACGCGGGCGCCTCGCTCGAGCAGGCCGCCGAGGCGGTGGTGATGCAGGCACTGCCGGCGATCAGCGGGCGCGGCGGGCTGATTGCCGTCGACCGCCAGGGCAACTTCACCATGCCGTTCAACACCGAAGGCATGTACCGCGGCTACGCACGCGTGGGCGAGGCGCCGCGGACGGCGATCTTCCGTTGAGCGCTCCCGTGACCGTCGCCGCCTCCGAACCGACGTCGCCGACCGCCGCCGCGCTGCCGGAGCGCCGCGTCGTGCAGGTCACCGACCTGTCGGTGCGCTTCTCGACCTCCGAGCGCACGGTGGACGCGGTGCGCAACCTCTCGTTCCACGTCGACCGTGGCGAGACGCTGGCCATCGTCGGCGAATCGGGCTCGGGCAAGTCGGTGACCTCGCTGTCGCTGATGCGGCTGGTGGAGCACGGCGGCGGCCGCATCGTCGGCGGCCGGATGCTGGTGCGCCGCCGCAGCGGCCAGGTGCTGGACCTGGCGCGGGCCGACGCGGCCACGCTGCGCGGCATCCGCGGCGCCGACATCGCCATGATCTTCCAGGAGCCGATGACGTCGCTGAACCCGGTGTTCACGGCCGGCGACCAGATCGCCGAATCGATCCGCGTGCACCAGGGCAAGGACGCGGCGCAGGCGCGCGCCGAGGCGCTGCGCATGCTGGAGCTGGTGCGCATCCCCGAGGCCCGCAGCGTCCTCGACCGCTACCCGCACCAGCTGTCGGGCGGCATGCGCCAGCGCGTGATGATCGCGATGGCGCTGTCGTGCCGGCCCTCGCTGCTGATCGCCGACGAGCCGACCACGGCGCTGGACGTCACCATCCAGGCGCAGATCCTGCAGCTGATCCGCGCCCTGCAGGACGAGATGCACATGGGCGTCATGTTCATCACGCACGACATGGGCGTGGTGGCCGAGGTGGCCGATCGCGTGCTGGTGATGCACGGCGGCCGCCAGGTGGAGGAGGGCGCCTCCGAGACGGTCTTTTCGGCGCCGCGCGAGCGCTACACGCGGGCCCTGCTGGCGGCCGTGCCGCGCCTGGGGTCGATGCAGGGCACCGACCTGCCGCGCAAGTTCGACCTGCTGGACGCCGGTGAAGGCGGTGCGCGCCGGGCCGACACGGCGCCGCAGGACACGGTGCCGCCCGGCAGCGCGCCCGTGCTGCGGGTGCGCGACCTGGTCACCCGCTTCGACGTGACCGGCGGCCTGCTGGGCCGCGTCAAGCGCCGCGTGCACGCCGTGGAGAAGGTGAGCCTGGACCTCTATCCGGGCGAGACGCTGGCGCTGGTGGGCGAGTCGGGCTGCGGCAAGTCGACCACCGGCCGCTCGCTGCTGCGGCTGGTCGACAGCCAGGGCGGCGCCATCGAGTTCGGCGGCCAGGACATCCGCGCGCTGGGCACCGGCACGCTGCAGGCCCTGCGCCGCAACATCCAGCTGATCTTCCAGGACCCGTTCGCCTCGCTCGACCCGCGCGTGACCGTCGGCTACTCGATCATGGAGCCGCTGCTGGTGCACCGCATCGCCAAGGGCCGGCAGGCGCAGGACCGCGTCGACTGGCTGCTGCGCAAGGTGGGGCTGCCGGTCGAGGTGGCGCACCGCTATCCGCACGAGTTCTCCGGCGGCCAGCGCCAGCGCATCGCGATCGCGCGCGCCCTGGCGCTCAACCCCAAGGTCGTGGTCGCCGACGAATCGGTGTCGGCGCTGGACGTGTCGATCCAGGCCCAGATCGTCAACCTGATGCTGGACCTGCAGCGCGAGCTGGGCATCGCGTTCCTCTTCATCTCGCACGACATGGCCGTGGTCGAGCGCATCAGCCATCGCGTGGCGGTGATGTACCTCGGCCAGATCGTCGAGATCGGTCCGCGCCGCGCGATCTTCGAGAATCCCCAGCATCCGTACACCCGGCGCCTGATGGCGGCGGTGCCGATCGCCGACCCGAAGCGGCGCCACCTGCGGCGCGAGCTGCTGGAGGGCGAGGTGCCGAGCCCGATCCGGGACGTCGGCGACGAACCCGTCGTGCAGCCGCTGCAGCCGGTGGGACCGGGCCACTTCGTGGCGCGGCACCCGGTCGGCGGCCTGTACTGAGCAAGAGCAACCCACTTCTTCACTGAGGAGCGCACCGATGAAACATTCCCTTCCCTCGATGGCCGCCGCCGTGGCGCTGGCCGCGACGCTGTCCACGCCGGCGTTCGCCGCGAAGGACGTCGTCGCCGCCGTCGCGTCGACGTTCACGACCATGGACCCGTACGACGCCAACGACACGCTGTCGCAGGCGGTGGTCAAGTCGTTCTACCAGGGCCTGTTCGGCTTCGACAAGGACATGAAGCTGGTGCCGGTGCTGGCCGAGAGCTGGCAGGCCAGCAAGGACGGCCTGACCTACACCGTCAAGCTGAGGAAGGGCATCAAGTTCCATGACGGCACGGACTTCGATGCCGCCGCCGTCAAGGCCACCTTCGACCGCGTCACCAACCCCGAGAACAAGCTCAAGCGCTACAACCTGTACAAGAACATCGCCAAGACCGAGGCGGTGGACGCGTCGACGGTGAAGTTCACGCTGCACGAGCCGTTCTCGCCGTTCATCAATTCGCTGGCGCACCCCTCGGGCGTGATCATCTCGCCGGCCGCGCTGCAGAAGTTCGGCAGCAAGGGCATCGCGCAGAACCCGGTGGGCACCGGCCCGTTCAAGTTCGTCGAGTGGAAGCAGACCGACTACCTGAAGGTCGCCAAGTTCGACGGCTACTGGAAGAAGGGCTACCCCAAGGTCGACACCATCACCTTCCGCCCGGTGGCCGACAACAACTCGCGCAGCGCGATGATGCAGACGGGCGAGGCGCACTTCACCTTCCCGGTGCCCTACGAGCAGGCCGAGGTGCTCAAGGGCAAGCCCAACCTCGAGCTGGTGGCCGCGCCCTCGATCGTGCACCGCTACCTGTCGATGAACACGCTGCAAAAGCCCTTCGACAACGTGAAGGTGCGCGAGGCGATCAACTATGCGATCAACAAGCAGGCGCTGGCCAAGGTGGCCTTCTCCGGCTACGCGATCCCGGCCGAGGGCGTGCTGCCCAAGGGCGTGGAGTACGCGGTCAAGCTCGGCCCGTGGCCGTACGACCCGGCCAAGGCGCGGCAGCTGCTGAAGGAAGCCGGGTATCCGAACGGCTTCGAGACCCAGCTGTGGTCGGCCTACAACCACACGACGGCCCAGAAGGTGATCCAGTTCCTGCAGCAGCAGCTGGGGCAGGTGGGCATCAAGACCTCGGTGCAGGCCCTGGAGACCGGCCAGCGCGTGGAGAAGGTCGAGAGCGCGCAGGACCCGGCGACGGCACCGGTGCGCCTGTACTACGTCGGCTGGTCGTCCTCGACCGGCGAAGCCGACTGGGCGATGCGTCCGCTGCTGGCGTCCGAGTCGTTCCCGCCCAAGATGTTCAACACGGCCTACTACAAGAATCCGGCCGTCGACCAGGACATCGCCAAGGCGCTGAACACCACCGACACGGCGGAGAAGACGAAGCTGTACACCGACGCGCAAAAGCGCATCTGGGCCGACGCGCCCTGGGCCTTCCTCGTGACCGAGCAGCTGCTGTCGGCGCACGCCAAGGGCCTCACCGGCTTCCACGTGATGCCCGACGCGTCGTTCAACTTCGACGACGTCGACCTGAAGTAACCCACCCGACCGGAACCCGCCCGCGATGGCCAGCTATCTCCTCAAGCGCCTGCTCGGCCTGCTGCCGACGCTGCTGATCGTCGCGGTGCTGGTGTTCCTGTTCGTGCACATGCTGCCGGGCGACCCCGCCCGGCTGGCCGCCGGCCCCGACGCCGACCCGCAGACGGTCGCGCTGGTGCGCCAGGACCTGGGCCTGGACAAGCCGCTGGCCGTGCAGTTCGTCGATTTCTTCGGCCGCATGCTGCACGGCGACTTCGGCCACTCGTTGCGCAGCAAGCGGCCGGTGTCGACCGAGATCGGCGACCGCTTCCTGCCCACCCTGTGGCTGACGGTCGCCAGCATGGTGTGGTCGGTGGTCTTCGGCATGGCCATCGGCATCGGCTCGGCCGTGTTCCGCAACCGCTGGCCCGACCGCCTGGGCATGACGCTGGCGGTCTCGGGCATCTCGTTCCCGGCCTTCGCCCTGGGCATGCTGCTGATGCAGGTGTTCTCGGTGCAGCTCGGCTGGCTGCCCACCGTGGGCGCCGACACCTGGCGCCACTACCTGCTGCCCTCGATCACGCTGGGGGCCGGTGTCGCCGCCGTGATGGCGCGCTTCACCCGCGCCTCGTTCGTCGAGGTCATCCAGGAGGACTTCGTGCGCACCGCGCGGGCCAAGGGCCTGGACGAGCGCGTCGTCATCCTCAAGCATTGCCTGCGCAATGCGCTCATTCCGGTCGTCACCATGATGGGCCTGCAGTTCGGCTTCCTGCTGGGCGGCTCGATCGTGGTGGAGACCGTCTTCAACTGGCCCGGGCTGGGCCGCCTGCTGGTGGACGCCGTGACGATGCGCGACTACCCGGTGATCCAGGCCCTGGTGCTGCTGTTCTCGCTCGAGTTCATCGTGATCAACCTGACCGTGGACCTGCTGTACGGCTTCATCAACCCCACGATCCGCTACCGATGACCGCACCTTCGCTCCCGCCCGTCGTCGACGCCGCGGCCCCCGAAGCGGACGCCGCCCCGGCGGTGGCCGCCAGTGCGGCCGTGCGCACGCCGTGGACCGAGTTCTGGCGCAAGTTCCGCCGGCAGCACGTGGCGCTGGTGGCGCTGGCGTTCGTGCTGCTGCTGGTGGCCGTGGCGCTGCTCGCGCCCTGGATCGCGCCCTACGACGCCGAGAACTTCTTCGACTACGACCGCATCAACCAGGGGCCGTCGTGGCAGCACTGGATGGGGGTCGATCCGCTCGGGCGCGACATCTTCAGCCGCATCCTGTACGGCGCGCGGCTGTCGCTGGCGGCGGGCTTCTTCTCGGTGGCGCTGGGCGGCATCGTCGGCGCGGCGCTCGGCCTGCTGGCGGGCTACTACGGCGGCTGGTGGGAGCGCATCGTGATGCGCATCTCCGACGTGCTGCTGGCCTTTCCGGGCATCCTGCTGGCGCTCGGCGTCGTCGCCATCCTGGGCAGCAGCATGGTCAACGTGGTGGTCGCGGTGTCGGTGTTCAGCGTGCCGGCGTTCGCGCGCCTGGTGCGCGGCAACACGCTGGTGCTCAAGCAGATGACCTACGTGGAGGCGGTGCGCAGCGTCGGTGCCTCCGACTGGACCATCGTCATGCGCCACATCCTGCCCGGCAGCATCTCGGCGATCGTCGTCTACTTCACCATGCGGCTGGGCACGTCCATCATCACCGCGGCCAGCCTGTCGTTCCTGGGCATGGGCGCGCAGCCGCCGACGCCCGAGTGGGGCGCCATGCTCAACGAGGCGCGGGCCGACATGGTGAACGCGCCGCACGTGGCGCTGTTCCCCAGCCTGGCGATCTTCTTCACCGTGCTGGCGTTCAACCTGCTGGGCGACGGCCTGCGCGACGCGCTCGACCCGAAGATCGACCGGACCTGACGCCGATGGCCCTGCCGCCGCCCCACATCGGATCGCTGCCCGGCGGGCCGCGCGACGCGATCACCGACGTGGCCGGCGTCACCGTGGGCCACCACACCCTGGCCGGCGGCGACCTGCAGACCGGTGTCACCGTGGTGCGTCCGCATCCCGGCGATCCCTACCGCGACAAGGTGCCCGCGGCGGCCGTGGTGCTCAACGGCTTCGGCAAGAGCGTCGGCCTGGTGCAGGTGGCCGAGCTGGGCGTGCTGGAGACGCCGATCGCGCTGACCAACACCTATTCCGTCCCGGCGGTCGCGCAGGCCCAGATCCGCCACTGCATCGCCGCCAATCCCGAGAGCGGCCGCGCACTGCCCACCGTGAACCCGCTGGTGTTCGAGTGCAACGACGGCTTCCTGAACGACATCCAGCGCATGGCCGTGACCGGGGAGCACTACGCCCAGGCCCTGGGCGCCTGCGGCGTCGACGTGGGGCAGGGGTCGGTGGGGGCGGGGCGCGGCATGTCGTGCTTCGGCCTCAAGGGCGGCATCGGGAGCGCGTCGCGCCGCGTCGCCGGCGGCGTCCACACCGTGGGCGCGCTGGTGCTGGCCAATTTCGGCAAGCCCGAGCAGCTCGTCGTGGCCGGCCATCCGGTGGGGCGCCACCTGGCCGGGCGCACCGGCGCCGGCGAAGGGCGGCCCGAGAAGGGGTCGATCATCCTGCTGCTGGCGACCGACGCGCCGCTCGATGCGCGGCAGCTTCGCCGGCTGGCCCTGCGCGCCGGCGCGGGCCTGGCGCGCACCGGCTCGGTGTTCGGCCACGGCAGCGGCGACATCGCGCTGGCGTTCTCGACGGCGTACACCTTGCCGCACCTGCCCGAGCGGCCGATGCCGGCCGTCGCGCTGCTGCACGAGGCGCGGCTGGACGATCTGTTCCAGGCCGCCGCCGACAGCTGCGAGCAGGCCATCGTGCATGCCTTGTGGCACGCGGCACCGGTGACGGGCCGCGACGGCCACCACCGTGAAGCGCTGGCCACCCTCCTGGCCGGCTGGCCGTCCCTCGCAGGCCCGACCGCATGAAGATCCTCATCTCCACCGACATCGAAGGCGTCGCCGGGGTGGTGCACCCGCAGCAGACGCGCGCCGGCAATCCCGAGTACGAGCGCGCCCGCGTGCTGATGGCGCACGAGGCCAATGCCGCGATCGCCGGCGCTTTCGACGCCGGCGCCACCGAGGTGCTGGTCAACGACTCGCACGGCGACTTCCGCAACATGCCGGCCGAACTGCTGGATCCGCGCGCGCAGTCGGTGCTGGGCAAGCCGCGCCTGCTCGGCATGATGGCCGGCGTCGACCAGGGCGTCGACGCCGTCTGCCTGGTGGGCTACCACTCGCGTGCCGGCGGCCGCGGCATCCTGGCGCACACGACCAACAGCTTCGCGTTCGCGCGCGTGCTGTTCGACGGCCAGGAGATGGGCGAGGCGGGCATGTACGGCGCCCTGGCCGGCGAGTTCGGCGTGCCGGTGGTGATGGCCAGCGGCGACGACGTGTTCATCGACGAGCACCGGCCGCTGTTCCCGCAGGCCGTGTTCGTGCAGACCAAGCAGGCGACGGGGCAGGCCAGCGGGATCAGCCTGGCGCCGCAGGCGGCCCGCGACGCGATCCGCGCCGGCGTGGCCGCGGCGCTGCGGCATCCGCGGCCGGCGCCCTATGTGCTGCGCGCGCCGCTGGCGGTGCGCATCCGCACCCAGACGCCGGCGCTGGCCGACCTGTTCTGCCAGTGGCCGGCGCTCGAGCGCCTGGCCGCCGACGAAGTCGGCTTCGAGGCGCCGTCGGCGCAGGCGGCGGTGCGCATGGTCAACTGCCTGTCGGCGATGTCGTCGGTGCTGCGCTGAGCACGCGACCGTGCGCGTGAGCGCGATCAGGCCGAGGTCAGCGCCCGGGCCCGGAAATTCGCCACCGCCTTCACCAGCGCCTTGCGCACCTCGGCGATCTCCGCGGGCTTGATCAGCTGGTCGGCGAAGCCGTCCAGGGCCAGCGGCGCCCCGTAGGCGGTGAGCGCCACGACCGGCAGGTAGCGGCTCAGTTCCAGGCCGAGGTCGAGGCCGCTGCCGTCCGGCAACCCGAGGTCGGCCAGGACCACGTCGAAGCGCAGGTCCGCGTCCGCCGCCATCTCGCGCGCGCGCCCGCAGGTGGAGGCGTGGGTCATCTTCCAGCCGATCGTGGACAGCGCGAACTGCATCGCATCGGCCGCGTCGGCGTTGTCCTCGACGTACAGCACGTGCAGCGGCCGCTGCGCGCCGTCGTCCTCCTCCGGCCCGCCGGTCGTGGCCGGGGCGAACGGCAGCACCAGGCGGAAGGTCGCGCCCTGCCCGGGGCCGGCGCTCGACGCCACGATCTCGCCGCCGTGCTGGGCCGCGATCCCGGCGCTGACCGCCAGGCCGAGTCCGAGCCCGCCGAAGCGGCGCGCGATGTCGGGGCCGCCCTGCTCGTAGGGGTCGAAGATGAACGGCAGCACCGCGGGGTCGATGCCGACGCCGGTGTCCGCCACCTCGACCGCCAGCGACCGGTCGTTCGAATGGGTCCGCACCGTGACGTCGCCCGGGGCCGGGGTGAACCGGAACGCGTTGTCCAGCAGGTTGGCCACCACCTGGCGGATGCGGTCCGGGTCGGCACGCACCTCGCAGGCGTCCGCATCGAGGTGCAGCTGCAACTGTAGCTGCCGGCCCGCGGCCTCGTGGCGGGCGGCCTCGACGCACTCGCGCAGCAGGCGGTGCATGTCGACCCGCTGCGGGCGCAGGGCGAGCTTGCCCGTGGCGAGCGCGCTGTGGTCCAGCAGGTCGTCCACCAGGCGGCTGCCGGCCTCGGCCTGGCGCCGGACGCTGCGCGCCAGGCCCTCGTCGGCGCCGGCCTCGCCGAGCCGGCGGCCGAGGATCGCCGCCGACGAGGCGATCGGCGCCAGCGCCGCCCGCAGTTCGTGGGCGATGGAGCCGATGAACACGTCGCGCACGGCGTTCACCGCGGCCGCCTTCTCGACCTGGCTGCGCAGGGCGCGGCTGGCCCGGTACTGCAGCGTCGCATCCCGTGCCAGCAGGCTGTAGCGGCGCCGTGCGCCTGGCGCCACGCTGTCGGGCAGGCACGAGACCTCGGCCCACATCCGCAGGCCGTCGCGGCGCTGCATCCAGCCGCTCTCGGTGCACGCGCCGGCGTGGCTGGCGGCCCGCAGGCGACCGACGATGTCCGAGCCGCCGGCGTCGGCGCCGAACAGCGCGTCGACCGGCCGGCCGACGACATGGCGCGGCTCGTAGCCCAGCACCAGCGCGGCGCCGCGGTTGCACGAGCGGATGATCCACGTCTCGTCCAAGGCGAACATGGCCTGGCGCTCCATCAGCCAGGCCGTCGCGTGCGAGAACCCGGAGTCCGGCTGGGCTGCCGTGGCGTGCGGCATGGCGAGGGCGCGCGCGATCGCCCCACGCAGCCGGCGCAGGCTGGCCTTGGCCACGAAGTCGACCGCGCCGGCCCGCAACGCATCGACGGCGTGGCCGACCTCGGCCGAGCCGGACGCGACGATCACCGGCGTCGCCGGCGCCTGCCGCTGCACGTCGGCGATGGCCTCGAGGCCGGAATAGCCGCGGATGTTGAAGTCCGACACGACGAACGACCAGCGCCCGCCTTCCAGCGCCGCCAGGAACGGCTCCCGGGCATGCACGCGCGTGACCGAAGCGCGCGGCAGGATGGCCAGCACCTCGGTGGAAATCAGCTCGGCATCGAACGGGGAATCGTCCAGGATCAGGACGTCGTGGCGGCCCACCGCTCGCAGGCTCGTCAACGCGTGGTGCGGTGCGCTCATCCACGCAGTGTACGGACATCGCCACGGAAGAGCCGCTGCCTCGAGCATGGCCCTGTCCCGACCCGGCCTTTGCGTACCTTCTGCCGCATGTTTTTCCGACATGTCACGACCTGCGCCGCTGCGACAGTCAGCATTGGCGGCCCACGCTGGTCGCGCCGACCGCATCGAAGGAGCACATGCAATTGGAAGAGCACAACGATCTCGTCGCGACCGGCATTGCCGGGCTGGACGACATCCTCCTGGGCGGCATCCGCCGCCACAACAACATCCTGGTCGAAGGCGCGCCGGGCGCCGGCAAGACCACGCTCGGCCTGGGATTCATCCATGCCGGCGCGGCGCATTTCGACGAGCCGGGCGTGATCATCTCGTTCGAGCTGGAGCCGCAGAAGCTGCTGCGCGACGCGGCCGGCTTCAACTGGGACCTGGAAGCGCTGATCCGGCAGAACAAGGTGAAGATCATCCAGACCAGCCCGGCGGTGCTGCTGGAGGAGTTCCGCTCCGACGAGGGCGTGCTGGCCCAGGAGCTGCGGGCCATCGGCGCCAAGCGGCTGCTGATCGACGGCCTCACGCCGCTGAAGCTGTACGCCGAATACCACCACACGCCCTTCCGCGAGGACATGCACACGCTGGTGGAAGGGCTCAACCGCCTGGGCGTCACCACCCTCATCACCGCCGAACGCGGCGACACCACGGCCACGGGCCAGGAGCACGAGCGCTTCGTCTTCGATACGATCATCACCTTGATGAGGCAGGAACACCGCCGCCGCGGCTCGCGCAAGCTCCGGGTCCTGAAGTCCCGGGGCCAGGACTTCATCGACGGCGAGCACACGCTGACGATCGAGGCCGGCTCCGGCATCCATGTCTACCGCCGGGCCCAGTCGCGCCCGAAGGTCACCGCGCTGCAATCAACCTCGTCCGAGCGCATCACCACCGGCAGCCGCGAGCTCGATGCCCTGATGGACGGCGGGCTGTACCGCGGCTCGGTCACCATGGTCTCGGGCATCTCGGGCACCGGCAAGACCGTCTCGGGCGTGCAGTTCCTGTGCGCCAACGCCATGCAGGGCCGGCGCGGCCTGCTGGTCACGCTCGACGAGCATCCGGACCAGATCATGCGCAACTCCGCCACGCTGGGCGTCGACCTGCGCCGCCACGTCGACGAAGGGCGGATCCTGATCCACTACGAGTCGCCGCTGGAGCTGGACCTGGACATCCACTTCGACCGCATCCTGCGGCTGTGCGAGTCGCAGCACCTGGACTGCATCGTGTTCGACTCGATCGCCGTGTACGAGATGGCGGCGCAGGCCGAGGCGGCCGACTACCTCTATGCCCTCGCCACGTTCTTCAAGGGGCGGCTGGCCACCGTCTACTTCAACTACGAGAGTCCCGAGCTGCTGGGCGTGTCGCAGATCAGCCAGGAGCTCAAGGGCTCGCACCTGGTCGACAACATCATCCTCTTGAGCTACGTGGAGATCTCGACCCGGCTGCGGCGCGCCGTCACGGTGCCCAAGGTGCGCGGCAGCAAGAACGTGCAGGAGACGCGCGAATACGCCATCGGCAAGGGCGGGATCAGCATCCTCGAGGAGGCCGCCGCCGAGCAGACGGCGGAACTGGCGGTCCCGCAGCTGCCCTTCAGCGCCTACTACGGACTGCTGTCGCGGTCGCCCACGCGCAAGAGCCCGGCGATCGAAGAGGCCATCGCGCACGGCGAGGACCTGCCGGATTCGGTCCCCAGCGAGCCGGCGCGCCAATGAACCAGCCGCGAACGGCATCGGCGCTTCCGGATCCGGGCTGGTCCAGCTGGGAGCCGATGCTGATGCAGTTCGCGCAGGCGACCTCCTGCACCATCTCGCTGTACGCCGCCGACGGCGAGGTCGTCATCGGCCCGCTGGCCGCCAGCGAAACCGGCCAGGCACTGGCGCAATCGGCATTCTTTCGCGCCGGCGGCCCCGGCCGGGCCTTCGAGGTGTCGCTGGTGGCGCAGGCCGCGCTGCGCCTGGAGACCATCGAAGGCAACTACCTCGACCAGCTGGCGGTGGTGGCAGTCCCCATCGTGATGTTCGGCCAGTGCTTCGGCGTGATCGTCTTCGGCTGGCTGCCCCTGGCCTTCGCGACCTCGCTGGGGTCGGAGCGCATCGCCAGGGCCGCCGGCATCGACGGCCGGCGCCTGTGGAGCGCGCTGCGGCTGCAGACCCCGCTGGGCCGCGCGCGCCTGGACCTGTACACGCGCCTGCTGTCCAGCCTGGTGGCCGCCAACGCCCGGCTGCGCGAGACGCTCAACGAGATCAACGCCATCAGCCGCATGCGCGAGGAGTACTTGGCGCGCATCGCGCACGAGCTGCGCACGCCGCTCAGCTCGGTGATGCTGCGGCTGTCGGCGCTGCTCAGCACGTCGCTGGACAACCCGCCGCAGATCAAGGCCGCCCTCGAGGCGATCGTGCGCAACGTGCGCGAGGAGTCGCGGATGATCGACGACATCGTCGATTCGGCCCGAAGCCGCACCGGCCAGTTGTCGATCACGCCGGTGCCCTGCAACCTGCTGGAGGTGGTGCAGGCCGCCGTCGCCACCATCGAGCCGCAGGCCGAGGCCAAGGGCGTGCAGGTCGAGATCCTCTGGTCCGGGTCCGTCCCCGAACTGGTCGAGGGCGACCCGGGGCGCCTGCAGCAGGCGTTCTGGAACCTGCTCGCCAACGCGGTGAAGTTCACCCCGCGCGGCGGCAAGGTGACCATCGCGCATTCGCGCCGGGAAGGCATGCACGGCATCGCGATCGTCGACACCGGCGCCGGCATCGACCGGGCCATGCTGGCGCGCATCTTCGAGCCGTTCGTGCGCGCGCGCACCGACAACGACACCGGGCTGGGCCTGGGCCTGGCGATCGCGCGCCACATCGTGGACCTGCACAGCGGCCGCATCCTGGCCGACAGCGAGGGGGCGGGGCAGGGGACCACGTTCACCGTCCTGCTCCCGGCGCATGCGGGGTCGGGGGCCCAGGGGCGGCCCTCCGGACCGCCGGCCCTCAGCAGGTGACCAGGTCGGTGTGGCCGAAGCCCTGCGTGTAGTCGAGCACCGAGATCACCGTCGGCGTCACGCGGAACAGGCGCACCTCGTCGGGCGTGGGCATCTTCATCGGCAGTGGCGCGGCATCGGGGTACTTCAGCGGCAGCATGCGCAGGACCTTCTCGGCCTCGGCGCGGTCGACGACCGGCTGGGCGTGGGCGGCCATCGACAGGCCGCTGATCGCCATCAGGTCGGCCGTGTCGTGGTCGATCGTCAGTGACAGCCGGTCGTCGTGGGCCAGGTTCCTGGCCTTCTGGCTGTCCAGGCCGCAGAGGAAGTACAGCGTCAGGCCGTCGTTCACGTAGCCGACGGTGGTCGCCTGTGGCCAGCCGTCCGGCCGCAGCGTCGCCACCGTCATGATGCGGTGCTGGTCGAGCAGCGCCAGGATCTTGCGTCGCATCCCGTCGTCCATGGGGCGCCTCCGGACTCCCCGAGGGGGATCGCCCCCATCCTGGGCCGCGGGCGCCTGGCGGCCTTGATTGCCGTCAACTGCGGGCGATCGGCGCGTGGCCGGTTTGCCCTGCGGCTACTTCAGCCGTGCGGTGTCGATCTGGAAGATGAAGGGGAACCGGGTCGCCCAGTCGAGGTACTTGCGGGTGCCCGACTCCGACAGGCCCCACAGCCGGCCCTGGTCGTCCACGGTCAGGTCTTCCAGGCCGGCCACCATTTCGTGCTCGGCCAGCACGCGGCCCTGCCGGTCGAGCCGGTACAGCCGGCCCCACTTGCCGTTGCTGGCCGACACCCACAGGTGGCCCGCCTTGTCGAAGGCGGCGCCCTGCGCCTCCAGCGGCACCGGGATCGATTCGACCGCGCGGTCCTCCCTGACCGTCTGGCCGTCGAAGTCGTCGAACAGGCGCGGGTCCAGGCGGAACATGCGGGCCTTGGCCTGCTCCCGGGTCCAGGTGCCGATCCAGAGGGCCTGGCCGTCGAACGTGGCATAGGAGCCGCGCAGCTCGCCGGCGATCTTCACCGCCCGCGACGCCCCGGCCGAGGTGCCCGCGACCAGCGCCTTCTCGATGTCGACCAGGAACAGCTGCCGCGTGTCGGCCAGGAACAGGCGGCCGTTGCCTACGTGGGCCAGGCCGCCCGAGTGCGTGCACGTGCCGGGCGGAATGTCGAAGCTGCCCGTGGTGCGGCCGGTGGCCATCTCGATGCGGAAGACGCGGCAGGGCCCGGTATTGGCCTTCAGGTCGGGCGTGGGCTTGTAGCTGCTCACGAACAGGTGGCCGCCCGCGCTGGCCAGCCCCTGCGGCACGTAGCCGTCGTCCAGGCTCGGCGTCCAGATGCGGTGCGACAGGGCGGCGACGTTGGGCACCGCCTCGGTCGTCGCATCCAGATAGGTCGGGCGCGTGCCCAGCGCCGTCGGCGCTTGCGGGGCGCTGGCGCATCCGGCCAGCCACAGTGCCGCCGCGAGGGCGAATCGTGCGAATCCCATGGGCGAGGTCTCCTGCGTGGTTCCCGGCGCGCCGAGCGCACCCTTGCGGAGGCCGCGCGCCATGTCGGCGGGCGGCCTGCGGCGCTTCAGCGGTCGAGCGCCAGGTGGCGTGCCAGCGCGTCCAGGTGGGCCGGGCCCAGCACCTGCGGCTTGACCTCGTCCTCGGCCGCCGTCTCGTTCTCGTGGCCCTGCACGGCGGCACGCATCTCCTCCAGGCTGTCCCAGACGATCACGTCGTTGGCCGGGCACATGTGCTTGAGGGTGTGGTACCAGTAGTAGCCGTCGGCACCGCCGAACAGCTTGTCGATGCCGGCCAGGTCGTTGGGCTTGATGCGGTGCTGCTGCAGCAGCTCGTCCAGCACCTTGTGGGAAAGGATGTACGTCATGGTGGGGTGGCGCGGTTCGCCCTCGGAACCATGCGGGAAAGTGGGCCGCGGATTGTACGACCGCGGGCCCGCGGCTCAGCACTTGGAGGCCCGCCGCGGCGCACGCGATCGGAGGCGAACCGTATGATCATCCGTTCCTCCACTGACTCAACAACTGAAGAGAGCGATTCTATGGACCTGGGCATTGCGGGCAGATGGGCGCTGGTGTGCGGCGCGAGCAAGGGGCTGGGCTTCGGCTGCGCCCAGGCGCTGGCGCGTGAAGGCGTGAACGTGCTGCTGGTCGCGCGCGGCGCGCCGGCACTGCAGCAGGCGGTCGACACGCTCGAGGCCGACCCGGCCCTGCCGAAGGGCACGCAGGTGCAGCAGGTGGCCGCCGACATCACCACCGCCGAAGGCCGCGCCGCGGTGTTCGCGGTGCGCAAGGACTTCGACATCGTGGTCACCAACGCGGGCGGCCCGCCGCCGGGCAACTTCCGCGACTGGGACCGCGAGGCCTGGATCAAGGCGGTGGACGCCAACATGCTCGCCCCGATCGAATTGATCAAGGCCACGGTCGACGGCATGGCGGCGCGCGGCTTCGGGCGCATCGTCAACATCACGTCGTCGTCGGTGAAGGCGCCGATCGACATCCTCGGCCTGTCCAACGGCGCGCGCAGCGGGCTGACCGGCTTCGTCGCGGGCGTGGCCCGCACGCGCAACCTGGCGTCGGCCAACGTGACGATCAACAACCTGCTGCCGGGAGCGTTCGCCACCGACCGGCTGCGCGCGACCATGGAAGGCGCTGTGAAGAAGACGGGGCAGACCATGGAGGCGGTCGAGGCCGCGCGGCTGAACACGATTCCGGCCCATCGGTTCGGCAACGCCGCCGAGTTCGGCGCCACCTGCGCATTCCTGTGCAGCGCTCACGCGAGCTACATCACCGGCCAGAACGTCCTGATCGACGGCGGCGCCTACCCGGGCACGCACTGAGCGGCGCAAGGCGCCGGAGCGCCTCACGGACGTCCTCGCGTCAGCGACGCGAGGACACCAGGATCCCGCCGACGATCAGCACGAACGCCACGCCGTGGTACACGTGCGGCAGTTCGCCGAGGAACGCCGCCGACAGCAGGGCGGCGAACAGCGGCGTCAGGTTGGAGAAGAAGCCGGCGATGTTGGGGCCCACGCGCTGCACGCCCAGTCCCCAGGACCGGTAGGCCAGGATCGCCGGCCCGAGCGCGATGTAGACCAAGGCGGCGATGACCGGCCAGCCCCACGCGATGTGCTGCGGCCCGGCCGCCCACTCCCCGGCCGCGAACAGCGCCGACCAGCCGAGGCCGAACACCATCTGCGCCATCAGGAACGCGGCCCAGTCGCCGCGGATCTCCGGCGGGTCGCCCGGGCGCACCAGCAGCCAGCTGTAGAGGGCCCAGGCGGCGGTGGCCAGCAGCACGAAGAAATCGCCCGGCACCAGCCGCACCTGCAGCAGCACGTCCCAGTCGCCGCGGCTCAGGACCACCAGCACGCCGCTGACGGACAGCACCGCGCCGGCGAGCTGGCGCAGCGTGATGCGCTGGCCGAAGAACAGGGCCCCCATCGCCAGCATCCAGGCCGGCATGCTGGCGGCCACCAGCGTCACGTTCAGCGGCGTGGAGGTCTTGAGCGCCAGGTACTGCAGCGCGTTGTAGCAGCCCACGCCCAGCAGGCCGAGCACCGCGAAGCGCCGCCACCGGGGCCACAGCGGGCTGCCGCGCCGCAACAGCCGGCCGGCGAACGGCAGCAGCAGCACGAGCGCGATCGCCCAGCGCAGGAAATTGAGCGTGATCGGCGGCACCTGGCCCGCCATCAGCCGCCCGACCACCGCGTTGCCCGCCCAGAGGAGGGGTGGCAGGACGAGCATGGCGGCGGTGGCGGGAGTCAAACGCTGGTGCATGGCGCAACTGTAGTGGCGCCCGGCAGGCGCGCGGGTTTCGTGGCAGGATGGCGCGCCGTTTCGCAGTCGCCACCAACGAGGAGAACACACACCATGAGCCGTGCCGTCCAGATCGAACGCAATGGCGGTCCCGAGGAGATGAAGATCGTCGACGTGCAGGTCGGCGATCCCGGGCCCGGCCAGATCCGCATCCGCCACAAGGCGGTGGGCCTGAACTTCATCGACGTGTACCAGCGCACCGGCCTGTACAAGCTGCCGATGCCGCTGCAACTGGGCATGGAGGCCTCGGGCATCGTCGAGGCCGTGGGCGAGGGCGTCACCCACCTGAAGGCGGGCGACCGCGCCGCCTACGCCAGCAACCCCCCGGGCAGCTACAGCGAGGTGCGCGTGATGCCCGCCACCACCGTGTGCAAGCTGCCCGACGCGATCGACTTCGACACCGGCGCGGCCATGATGCTCAAGGGCCTGACCGCGCAGTACCTGCTCAAGCGCACCCAGCCGCAGGGCGGCCTGAAGGCGGGCGACTTCGTGCTGTTCCACGCCGCCGCCGGCGGGGTCGGCCTGATCGCCTGCCAGTGGGCCAAGGCGATGGGCCTGCAGTTGATCGGCACCGCGGGCTCGGACGCCAAGTGCCAGCTGGCCAGGGAGCTGGGCGCCACCCACATGATCAACTACGCGAAGGAAGACTTCGCAGCCCGGGTCAAGGAAATCACCGGCGGCAAGGGCGTGAAGGTGGTGTACGACTCGGTCGGCAAGGACACCTGGGACAAGTCGCTCGACTGCCTGCAGCCGTTCGGCCTGATGGCCAGCTTCGGCAATGCCTCCGGCCCGGTGCCGCCCTTCGCCCCCGGCATCCTGGGCCCCAAGGGCTCGCTGTACGTCACGCGCCAGACCCTGTTCACCCACATCGCCACCCGCGAGGCCACGCAGGCCATGGCCGACGACCTGTTCGCGGCCGTCACCGGCGGCCAGGTGAAGATCCGCATCGACCAGCGCTATCCGCTGGAGCAGGTGCAGCAGGCGCACCGCGACCTCGAGGCGCGCAAGACCACCGGCTGCACCATCCTCACGCTGTGAGCGCGCGCGAGCCGCTGCCCGGCGACTGGCTCGCCGCGCTGCCCGCGCGCCTCGAGCAGCCGCCGGCACGGCCGCGGGACCCGCTGCTCTGGCGCGGCATTCCCATCGGTTCGGTCGAACCGGCCATCGTCCAGGCGCTGCAGCACGGCGCGGCGGCGGCGCCGCTGGCGCTGCGGCAGGACGCGGCCGGCGTGCATCTCGAGGCTGCCCAGCTGACGGCGGCCCTGGCCGAGCTGGCGCTGCGCCTGCGCGCCGCGGGCCTGGCGCACGTGTGGCGCGACGAGCAGCTGCCCGTCTGCGGCCCCGGCGGCGCGGTTCTCGGCAGCGTCGAGCGCGCCGTGGTGCGCCCCCTGGGCATCGCCACGCGCGCGGTGCACCTCGTGGGCTGGACCGGCGACGGCGCGCAGTGGGTGCAGCAGCGCTCGCTCACCAAGGCCAACGACCCCGGCCTCTGGGACACGCTCATGGGCGGCATGGTCCCCGCGGGCGACAGCCTCGAGCAGGCGCTGGCCCGGGAGACCTGGGAGGAGGCGGGCTTGCGCCTGGGCCAGCTCGAACAGCTGCGCTGGTGCGGCCGCGTCCGCACCAGCCGGCCGACGTCGGCCGGCGAATGCGGCTACATCGTCGAGACCATCGACTGGTGGTCCTGCGTGGTCCCGGCCGGTGTCGAGCCGGTCAACCAGGACGGCGAAGTGGCCCGCTTCCAGCGCATGGGGGCGGCGCAACTGTGCGATGCACTGCTGGCCGGCGACTTCACGCTCGAGGCGCAGGGCGTGCTCGCCGCGGCAGTCCGCGACGGGTCCTGAACGCGCATTCCTACAGCCGCTTGGCGGGCGGGCTTGCACTCGCGTTGCGTGCCCTTCGGTAGATTGGCGTCATTGACATCGACCGCCCCGGCCCGGGCCGGGCGGCTGCCATGGACTGGAGTTGCCTCAATGGCGTTGCGCGCCTATATCGTCGAAGACAGCCCGACCATCCGCGAAAACCTGATCGAGACGTTGCAGGAACTGGCGCAGGTCGAGGCCGTGGGCCTGGCCGACACCGAGGCCGAGGCCAAGGGCTGGCTGCGCCAGCACGAGGACGCCTGGGACATCGCCGTGGTCGATCTCTTCCTGCGCGAAGGCACCGGCCTGCGGGTGGTCGAGGCGGCCCGCCAGCGCCAGCCGTGGCAGAAGGTCATCGTGCTGAGCAACCACGCCACCTCGGACATGCGCCGCCGCTGCGCGCAGCTGGGCGCCGACGCGGTGTTCGACAAGTCCACCGAGATCGACGCCTTGCTCGACTATTGCGTCAAGGCGCGCGGGGCGCTCGAGACCGCCTGAGCCTCCGGTTCGAAAATCGGCGCCTGCGGCTGTTGCCGGCAGGGCGTCGCGCGGGTCAGTCGACCGCGTCGGGGTCGGCCGCGGCGAGCACGTCGCTGCGCAGCCGGCTGGGTGCCAGCGCGCCGGCCGATTCCAGGATCGGGTAGGCGATCGAGCAGATGTGGGAGTTGATCCGCTTCAGGTCGCTGATCAGGTCGATGTGCAGCGAGCTCGTCTCGATGCTTTGCACCGTGTTGCCCGATAGCCGCTGCAGGTGGGTGGCGGCGTAGGCGTGCTCGAGGTCGCGAAAGCGCGCCTTCTCCTCCAGTAGCCGCTGCGCGTCGCGCACCGAACCGTTGAGGAACACGCTCATGCCCAGGCGCAGGTTGTCGATCAGGCGCGCATGCAGCTCGGTGATCTCGGCCATGCCCGCATCGGAGAAGTTGCGCCCCTTGCGGATCTTCTTGTCCTCGATGTCGATCAGGATGCGCTCGATCGTGTCGCCGATCTGCTCCATGTTGATCGTGAAGCTGATGATGTCGGTCCAGCGCCGGCTTTCCTCCTCGCCCAGCGCCTCGCGCGAGATCTTGGTGAGGTAGTACTTGATCGCCGAATAGAGCTCGTCGACGGTGTCGTCCAGCTTGCGCAGTTCGCCGGCCAGGGCCAGGTCGTTGGTGCGGATGACGGTGACGACGCCCTGCAGCATGGTCTCGACGATGTCGGCCTGGTGCAGGGCCTCGCGCGCCGCGCACGAGATGGCGAGCGAAGGGGTCGCCAGCGCCGACGGGTCCAGGTGGCGCGGCCGGCTGCCGACGGCGCTGCGCGTCGGGCGCGGCAGCATGTCGAGCACCAGCCGGGCCACCGGCCGCAGCAGCCCGAGGAACAGCACGGCCATGGCGATGTTGAATGCCAGGTGGAACAGCACGACCGTGTTGGCGTCGTTGCCGGCCAGCGGCCGCGCGTAGCGCATCCAGAGCGGGATGCAGGGCACGGCGACCAGCACGCCCAGCGCCTTGAAGACCAGGTTGCCCAGCGGCACGTGCCGCACCTCGATCGCCGAGCGCGCCGTCGTGGCCACGCCGAGCAGGCCGCTGCCGAGGTTGGCGCCCAGCACCAGGCCCAGCGCCATGTCCACCGAGACGATGCCTGTGGAGGTCAGCGCCGCCGTCAGCAGCACGATCGCCAGGCTGGAGTACGACACCAGCGCCAGGCCCGCGCCCACCAGGATCTCCAGCGGCCGCTCGCTGTTGATGGAGGACAGCAGCGCCTGCACCACGGGCGAGCGCACCATGATCTGGGTGGACTCGGAGATCAGGCGCAGCGCCAGCAGCATCAGCCCGAGGCCGATCAGCACGCGGCCGAAGCGGCCGGCGTTGGTGGACGGGCGCGAGATGAACAGCACCACGCCCAGGAAGATCAGCAGCGGCGACAGCCAGGACAGGTCGAACGAGAACACGACCGCCATCAGGCTGGTGCCGATGTCGGCCCCGAGCATCACGGCCAGCGCGAGCGGCAGCGTGATCAGCCCCTGGCCGACGAAGGACGAGACGATCAGCCCGGTGGCGGTGCTGGACTGCAGCAGGGCCGTGACGCCGATGCCGGAGATGGCCGCGGTGAACCGGTTGCCGATGCTGCGGGCGAGCACGTGGCGCAGGTTGGCGCCGAAGACGCGCAGGATGCCGACGCGGACGAGGTGGGTACCCCAGACCAGCAGCGCCACCGCTGCCAGGAGGTTGAGCAGGTGCTTCATGCTTGAGGCACCCGATGATAGTCGGCCTCAGCCGTTGCGCGAAATCAGCGGCCCCGCCGCACCCGCAGCAACTCGTCCAGGATGAGCCCGATGGCCCCCACGGTGATCGCGCTGTCCGCCACGTTGAAGGCCGGGAAGTACCAGCCGGCGTAGTGGAACTGCAGGAAGTCGACCACGTAGCCGTGCAGCAGGCGGTCGACCAGGTTGCCGACGGCGCCGCCCAGGATGCAGGCGAGCGAGAAGCAGAACAGGCGCTGCCCGGCATGGCTGCGCAGCAGCCACAGGATGAACACGACGGCGGCGACGGCGATGCCGGTGAACAGCCAGCGCTGCCAGCCGGACGCCGCGGCGAGGAACGAGAACGCGGCGCCGGTGTTGTGGGCCCGCACGACGTTGAAGAAGCTGGTGACGTAGGTCGAATCGCCGAGCTTGTAGTAGCCCAGGATCAGCACCTTGGTGAACTGGTCGGCGATCAGCAGGATCAGGGCCAGGCCCAGCCAGGGCAGCAGCCCGGCCGAGACGACGCCTGCCTTGGCGGTGGCGGCGCGGGCCATCAGGCGTGCACCCGGCCTTCGCCGGCTCCGAACAGGTTGCTGACGCAGCGGCCGCAGATCTGCGGATGCTGCGGGTCGCTGCCGACGTCGGCGCGCCAGTGCCAGCAGCGCTCGCACTTGGTGTCGGGCGAGGCCGAGGCCTGCACGGCAAGCGTGTCGCCCGCCTCGAGCCGCACCGCGGAAGCGATGAAGACGAACTTCAGGTCGTCCCCGAGCGCGGACAGTAGCGCCAGGTCGGCGGCCGGCGCCGTGATCACCAGGTTGGCCTGCAGCGACGAGCCCACCTGGCCTTCGGTGCGGATCGCCTCGATCTCCTTGTTGGCCAGGTCGCGGATCTCGCGGATGCGGCTCCAGCGCGCCAGCAGCGCCTCGTCCGGCGCGCCGATCTCGGCGTACTCCTCGAGGAAGATCGACTCGGACGTGCCGAACACCTGCCAGGCTTCCTCGGCGGTGAAGCTGAGGAACGGCGCCATCCAGCGCAGCATCGCGTGGGTGATGTTCCACAGCGCCGTCTGCGCGCTGCGGCGCGCGTGCGACTTCGGCGCCGTGGTGTACAGCCGGTCCTTCAGGATGTCGAGGTAGAAGGCCCCCAGGTCCTCGGAGCAGTAGACCTGCAGCTTGGCGACCACGGGGTGGAACTCGTAGACCTCGTAGTGCGCCAGCACCTCGGCCTGGAACTGCGCCGCGCGGCTCATGGCGTAGCGGTCGATCTCCAGCATCTCGGCCAGCGGCACGGCGTCCCTGGCCGGGTCGAAGTCGCTCACGTTGGCCAGCAGGAAGCGCAGCGTGTTGCGGATGCGGCGGTAGGCGTCCACCACCCGCGCCAGGATCTTGTCGTCGCCCGCGATGTCGCCTGAGTAGTCCGATGCGGCCACCCACAGCCGGATGATCTCGGCGCCCAGCTTCTTCCACGTCTCCTGCGGATCGACCCCGTTGCCGAGCGACTTGCTCATCTTGCGGCCCTGGCTGTCCACCGTGAAGCCGTGCGTGAGCAGCCCGCGGTAGGGCGCGCGCCCGTACATCGCGCAGGCGGTGAGCAGCGACGAATGGAACCAGCCGCGGTGCTGGTCGTGGCCTTCCAGGTACAGGTCGGCCTCGGGGCCGTCCTCGTGCGCGCTGCCCGCATGCGAGCCCTTGAGCACCGTGGTGTGCGTGGTGCCGGAGTCGAACCACACCTCCAGGATGTCGGCGCTCTTGGCGTACTGCGGCGCGTCCGCGGCGGCGCCGACGCGGCCCAGGATCTCCTCGGGCGTGGCCTTGCTCCAGGCCTCGATGCCGCCGGCCTGCACCATGTCGGCGGCGACGTCCAGGATCTCCATCGTCTTCGGATGCAGCTCGTGCGTGTCCCTGTGCAGGAAGAAGGGCAGCGGCACGCCCCAGCTGCGCTGGCGCGAGATGCACCAGTCGGGGCGCCCGGCGATCATGTCGCGCAGGCGGGCCTTGCCGTTCTCGGGGAAGAAGCTGGTCTCCTCGATGGCGGCCAGCGCCATCTGGCGCAGCGTGGCGGGGGCCTTGTCGCGGGTGAAGACGCCCTCGCCCTCGTCCATGCGGATGAACCACTGCGCGGCGGCGCGGTAGATCACCGGCGTCTTGTGGCGCCAGCAGTGCGGGTAGCTGTGCGTGATGCCGTGGGTGGCGAACAGGCGGCCGGCCTTCTCCAGCGCCTCCAGGATGTGCGGCACCGCCTTCCAGATGTTCTCGCCGCCGAACAGGGCGAAGTCCGGCGCGTAGCTGCCGTTGCCCTGCACCGGGTTGAGGATGTCGTCGTACTTCAGGCCGTGCGCGATGCAGCTGTTGAAGTCGTCCAGGCCATAAGCGGGCGAGGAGTGGACGATGCCGGTGCCGTCCTCCGCCGTCGCGTACTCGGCCAGGTAGACGGGCGACAGGCGCCGGTAGGCCTCGTGCACCTCGTAAAGGGGATGGCGGAACTGCAGCAGGCCCAGCTTCTCGCCCTTGACGGTGGCCAGCACCGTGCCGCCCTGAAGGTGGAAGCGCTCCAGGCACTTGTCGACCAGCACCGAGGCCAGCACCAGCAGGCCGCGCGAGGTGTCCACGAGCGAGTAGTCCAGCTCGGGGTTCAGGTTCAGCGCCTGGTTGGCCGGGATGGTCCACGCGGTGGTGGTCCAGATCACCGCGAAGACGTCCTTGCCCGCCGGCAGCTGCGGCAGGCCGAAAGCGGCGCCCACGGCCTTCGGGTCGTCCGCCAGGAACCCCACGTCCAGCGTCTGCGACTTCTTGTCGGCGTACTCGATCTCGAACTCGGCCAGCGACGAGCCGCAGTCGAAGCACCAGTACACCGGCTTGAGGCCCCGGTAGACGAAGCCGCGCTCGATCACCCGCTTGAAGGCGCGGATCTCGTCGGCTTCGTTGCTGAAGTCCATCGTGCGGTAAGGATGGTCCCAGTCGCCCAGCACGCCCAGCCGCTTGAAGTCGCCCATCTGCAGCGCGATCTGCTCGGTGGCGAAGGCGCGGCTCTTGGCCTGCATCTCGTCGCGCGGCAGGTTGCGGCCGTACTTCTTCTCGATCGCGTTCTCGATCGGCAGGCCGTGGCAGTCCCAGCCCGGGACGTACGCGGCGTCCAGCCCCTTGAGCTGGCGCGACTTGACGATCATGTCCTTCAGGACCTTGTTGACCGCGTGCCCCATGTGGATCTGGCCATTGGCATAGGGCGGCCCGTCGTGCAGCACGAACTTCTGGCGGCCGCAGCGCGCCTCGCGCAGGCGCTTGTACAGGCCCTGGTCCTCCCAGGCCTTCACCCACCCGGGCTCGCGCCGGGGCAGGTCGCCACGCATCGGGAACGGCGTGTCGGGCAGGTTGAGGGTGGCGCGGTAATCGGTTTTCTGGTCGGACATCGGGGCCTCGCAAGGCTGGGACAAGCTCAGCCCGGGCGGGCCGCTAGGGGGCGGAGTGCGCAAGGACCGCCCGCCCTGAGCTTGCCTTCGGGCGGCGAGCGGTGCGGGCGCCCCCTAAATTCGGTCGCGGGTGGTCTGGCGGCGGGTGGAAGCGAAGAACGCACGGGCCTCGTCGCAATCGCGCGCGATGCCGGCCCGCAGCGCATCCAGGCCGTCGTACTTCAGCTCGTCGTGCAGTTTGTGCAGCAGGTCCACCTGGATGATTTTACCGTAGCCCCCCTCGCGGCCCAGCCGTGCCGGCCAGTCCAGGCAATGCGTCTCCAGCAGCACGCGGCCGCCGTTGACGTCCTGCGGATCGAGGGAGGGGCGGATGCCCAGGTTGGCCACGCCGGGCAGCGGCGCGTCGCCCAGGCCGTGGACCTCGACGACGAAGATGCCGCTGGCGGCCGGTTTCCAGTGCGAAAAGCGCAGGTTCAGGGTCGGGAAGCCCAGGTCGCGGCCGAGCTTGCGGCCGTGCACGACGTGCCCGCTGATGCCGTAGTGGCGGCCCAGCAGGTCGGCGGTGGCGCCCATGTCGCCGCGGGCCAGCGCGTCGCGCACGGCCGAACTGGACACGCGCAGGTTGCGCACCTCGTAGCTGTTCATGCGCGCGACGTCGAAGCCGCGGGCCTGGCCGGCCGCGTCGAGCATGGCGTAGTCGCCGGCGCGGCGGGCGCCGAAGCGGAAGTCGTCGCCCACCAGCACGTACCTGGCGCCCAGCCCGCGCACCAGCACTTCGTCGATGAAGGCTTCGGGAACCTGGCTCGACAAACGCGCATCGAACGGAAGCACGACGCATTGCCCGACGCCGCAGGCAGCCAGCTCGGTGAGCTTGTCGCGCAGGGTGGCGATGCGCGCGGGCGCCAGTTCGGGCCGGCGCGCCACGCGGGCGAAGTAGTCGCGCGGATGCGGCTCGAAGGTGAGCACGCAGCTGGGAACGTTCCGGTGGCGCGCCTCGCTGTTCAGCAGCGCCAGCATCGCCTGGTGCCCCCGGTGCACGCCGTCGAAGTTGCCGATGGTCACCGCGCACGCCTTGGCGATGCCGGGGTGGTGGAAGCCGCGGAAGATCTGCATGGGCCGTGGGACCGGTCGGTATCGTTTTGATAGCGCGCCGCGCTGGCGCCGCCAAGCGCGTGCGGGCGAAATTGGCACGTGAATCAGGGTATATTGTGCTTGCTGTTCCGTTCCGTGTTGGCCCGCCGTCGATGAAGGAGCGTTCGTTGAAGGTCTTGAAGCTGTCGGCCCAGGGGCTGCCCCAGTCGTGGATCTCGCTGGAGCAGGCCGTCCTGCACTACGCCGCCGATGAGGTGCGCTGGGAAGTGGGCGCGCAGGTCGCCGTGTTCCGCGGCGGCCACAACGCGGTCACCGGCGAGCAGTCGGTCATCACCATCAGCAGCATCATCGGCACGAAGGGCGTGCCCAACATCAATCCCTTCGACCTCAAGCCGGGCCTCACCAACGCCAAGCTGTTCGCCCGCGACCGCAACGTCTGCGCGTACTGCGGCTGCGTGCATCGCGACGAGGAACTCACGCGCGAGCACATCATCCCGTTCGCCCAGAGCGGCCGCGACCACTGGATGAACGTGGTCACGGCCTGCCGCGCCTGCAACCACCGCAAGAGCAACCGCACGCCGGAGCAGGCGAACATGCCGCTGCTGTACACGCCCTACGTGCCCAGCCTGTGGGAGGACTTCATCCTGCGCAACCGCCGCATCCTGGCGGACCAGATGGAGTTCCTGATGGCGCACCTGCCCAAGACGAGCCGGCTGCACGCCTAGCGCCGCCCGGCCGGCTCAGTGCCGCCGGCCGAGGTCCAGCGACCCCTGTCGCGCCTCGATCGCGAACAGCTCCGCCAGCAGGCGGCCCAGCACCTGCTGCTGTGGCGACGTCGCGCGCGGCTGATGCAGCAGCGCCGCGGCATACGACTCCAGCCCCTGCACCGGACCGGCGAACAGCAGCCGCCGCACCGCGCCGGCCAGCGCCTGCGTGTCCCGGGCGCCGATGCGGCCGATCGTGCTGTCGTCGTGGCTGGCGAGCCTGGGCGTGGCGAGGAACGGAACCAGCGCCACGCCCTGCAGTTGCTTCCGGCGCAGCGCCTCGCCCACCAGCAGGTCCACGGGTTGCGCGGGTCCGTGCGCCAGCGCCTCGCGCAGCAGCGCCAGCAGGCGTGGGCGGCCGCGCGGCGTGACCACGTACGCCTGCAGGCCCCAGCGGTAGATCGCGGCCGCGTCGACCAGGTCGACCCCGGTGATGCGCCGCGGCGCGTCCGGGGCCAGCATCGCGGCGGGCTCGGACAGGCGCCGCTCGACGCAGGCCCAGAGTTGCGCCAGGACGTGCGAGCCGCAGTCGGGCTGGCAATCGAGCAGCAGCAGGTCGTGCGACGCCAGCGCGGCCAACTGCGGCGCCTGCACCAGCGCGGCCAGGTCGGGGCTGAGCTCGACGTCGTCCTCGAACACGAAACGGAAGTCGTCCTCGCCGCCCGCCTCGAGCGCGCGCAGGTGCGAAACGAAGCAGCCGTGCTCCGCCGGCGTGATGCGGCAGCCGGCCGGCACGGGCGCGGCCGCGCCGTCGGTCGCGGCCAGGCGCGTCACCCAGCCCAGTCCCGCCTGGTGCAACTGCGCCTGCATCGCCGTGCGGCGCTCGCCGCTGCGGTCCAGGTTGATGAACACGCCCGAGCGGCCCATGCCGCCCGCTCAATAGTGCAGTTCGAGCACGCTGACGTGGCCCTGCGCGAGCGGCCAGGTGCGGCCGACCACGCGCTCGCCGTTGAATTCCGCCACGATGGTGCGCGCCGGACCCGCGGGCTTCACGCGCGAGGCCGACACGCCGGCGCCGGGCACCGCGCCGGGGGGCGGCGTCTGGCCGTCGAAGGCCATCCGGTCGCGGCCCGGGTCGAAGTAGCCGCGCGGGCGGCTCATGATCGCCAGCGCGGGTGCGTCGCGGTCCGCATCGGCGATCCGCTCGGGCCGCATGTTGACGATCGTGCTCGAACGCGGGAGCGGGCTGCGGTAGATGTGCGTGGTCGCATAGCCGGGAGCGGCGAGAACGAACTCGTAGCGTGCCTCGCGGTCGGCGGTGAACGGCCCCCAGGCGCCGTCGGCGCCGATCACCTGGCCGTGCACCGGGCCGCCGCGCCGCTCGCCGGTGGCCGGGTCGAGGGCGAAGACCTCCAGGCGGGCGCCGGGCAGGGGCAGGTTGTTGGCGTAGCTGCCGGAGGCCGGATCGGTGGACGACAGTCCCAGTCCGCTGACCTTGCCGGCCAGGACGACGCGCTGCTCGGGCACGACCTCGAGCGTGGCGGGCGCCCGGCCGGTGAGGAAGCGGTGCATGGCGTCGAACGCCGCCGGCGAGAACCCCGTCTCGCGGTGGTCGATGCGCGGGATCACCACGTTGGTGGCGCCCCGCAGCTCCGGGCCCGCGAACGTCACGTGGGTCGGCTGGCCGCGCCGCCCGATCCACAGCCCGTCGGGCTGCGCGAACTTGTCGTTGCGGTCCGAGCGGATGGTCATCCACTTCACCGGGCCGGCCACCTCGTTGCCGGCGGCGTCCTTGGGCGCGTTGAGGGCGGTGAGGAACGGGCCGGTCCCGTTGAACTCGCTGCCGGGCAGGTAGGTGGGGTCCGACCAGACACCGTGGTTGGGCGTGCCGCCCAGGATGGCGTGGCTCACGACCGCGGCGCCGCCGCCGTTCTGGATGTAGTTGCGCACCGCGTAGCCGCCGCGCGAGTTGGCCACCAGCACGACCTGCCTGGCGCCGGTGCGCGCGAGCACCTTCTCGACTTCGCCCTTCAGGTAGGCCATGTGCTCGGCGCTCGACGTGCGGCCCGGCTGCGCCCTGGCGTCGTCCTCGCGGGCGAGCGGGTAGGGCACGTCGATGGCATGCAGGCGCTCGCGCGGCCAGCCGTTGGACTCGAACCGCCACACGGTCGACAGCCAGATCGAGGCGCTGTCGCCGTTGCCGTGGACGAAGACGATGGGGGGCAGGTCGGTCTGCTGCATGGAGGTGGTGGGCGAGGCGCAGGCGGCCAGCATGGCGGCGGCTGCCGTGGCGGCGAGCAGGTGGCGGCGGGTGGTCACGGGCGGTCTCCTTCGGGCGGCGGGCAAGAAAAATGCCCGCGGCAGGCGCGGGCATTGTGCAGGAGGCGGCGCGTCAGGCGAACACGCCCGCGGTGTCCTGCATCCGGGCCGACACCTCGCCCAGGTGGTGCATCGTGTCGCCGAAGGTCAGCTCCAGCTGCGTGAGCTTCTTGAAGTAGTGGCTGCCCACGTATTCGTCGGTCACGCCGATGCCCCCGTGCAGCTGCACCGAGTTCTGGCCGACGAACCGCATCGCCACGCCCAGCTGGTACTTGGCGCGGGCCAGGGCCCGGCGGCGCTCGGCGGCCGGCGCATTGAGCTTCAGGCTCGCGTAGTAGCTCATGGAGCGGGCGAGTTCCTGCTGCATCTTCATCTCGGCCATGCGGTGGCGCAGCGCCTGGAAGGTGGCGATCGGCACGCCGAACTGCTTGCGCGTGTTCATGTATTCCGCCGTCAGCGCCATCGTCCTGTCGATCACGCCCACGGCTTCGGCGCAGGTGGCGGCGATGCCGACGTCGACGGCGTGCTCCAGCGCGGCCAGGCCGTCCTGGGTCACCAGCGTGGCCGCCGCGCCCTTGAGCGTGACCTCGGCCGCGCGGCTGCCGTCCATGCAGGTGTAGCCGTTGGTGCCCACGCCCGGGGCGCCGCGCTCCACCAGGAACAGGGCCAGCTTGCCGTTCGCCTGCGCGGGAACGAGGAAGGCGTCGGCCTGGTCACCCGCGGGCACGATGCTCTTGGTGCCGGTGATGGCCCAGCCGCCACCCTGCTGCGCCGCCTGCGCCTCGCATGCGTCCAGGCGGTAGCGCGCCTTGCGCTCCTGGTACGCGAGCACGACCAGCGCTTCACCGCCCGCGATCCTGGGCAGCCACGCGGCCTTGACCGCGTCGGGCGCGTAGCCGTTGATCACGGCGCCGGCGATGAGTGCCTGCGCCAGCGGCTCCAGCACGATGCCGCGGCCCAGCTCCTCCATCACCACCATGCCCTCGACCGGGCCCATGCCCATGCCGCCCTGGTCCTCGGGGATGTACAGGCCCGCCAGGCCCAGGTCGGCCAGCTCGCCATAGGTCTTGCGGTCGAAGCCGCCGGCCCGCACCGCGGCGCGGCGGCGCTCGAACCCGTAGCTGCGGTCCACCCACTTGCGCACCGCGTCGCGCAGCTGTTCCTGGTCGTCGGAAAAATCGAAATCCATGTCTAACCTCCGTTCATCCTGAGCCTGTCGAAGGGCTCAGCCCAGGACCGTCTGGGCGACGATGTTGCGTTGCACTTCGTTCGAGCCACCGTAGATGGTGGTCTTGCGCAGGTTGAAGTAGGTGGCGGCCAGCGGCGCCAGGCCGAGGGCACCGCCGGGGAAGTCGCCCTGCCAGCCGGCTTCCATCGCCTCCAGGATGAACGGCACGCTGTACGGGCCGCCGGCCAGCATCATCAGTTCGCTGTAGCGCTGCTGGATCTCGCTGCCGCGGATCTTCAGCAGGCCGGCGATGTCCAGCGAGTTCTTGCCCGACTTCTCGGCCGACAGCACCCGCAGCACCAGCATCTCCAGCGCCACGATGTCCACCTCGAGCCTGGCGATCTCGTCGCGAAAGCGCAGGTCGTCGTACACGCTCTCGGCCTTGGCGATGCGCTTGAGGCGCTCGAGCTCGCGCTTGGCGCGGTTGACGTCGGCGATGTTGGTGCGCTCGTGCGACAGGAGGTGCTTGGCGTAGGTCCAGCCCTTGTTCTCCTCGCCGACCAGGTTCTCGGCCGGCACCTCGACGTTGTCGAAGAACACCTCGTTCACCTCGTGGCCGCCATCGAGCATGATGATCGGGCGCACGGTGATGCCGGGCGACTTCATGTCGATCAGCAGGAACGAGATGCCGGTCTGCGGCTTGCCCTCGGTGCTGGTGCGCACCAGGCAGAAGATCCACTCGCCGTACTGGCCCAGCGTGGTCCAGGTCTTCTGGCCGTTGACGATGTACTTGTCGCCCCGGCGCTCGGCCCGGGTCTTGAGCGAGGCGAGGTCCGAGCCCGAGCCCGGCTCGCTGTAGCCCTGGCTCCACCAGACCTCGCCGCTGGCGATGCCGGGCAGGAAGCGCTTGTGCTGCTCCGCGTTGCCGAACGCCATGATCACCGGCGCCACCATCACCGGGCCGAAGGGCACGATGCGCGGCGCGCCGGCCAGGGCGCATTCCTCCTCGAACAGGTGCTTCTGCACCGCGTTCCAGCCCGGGCCGCCGAATTCCCGGGGCCAGCCATAGCCGAGCCAGCCCTTCTTGCCCAGGATCCTGGCCCAGCGCTGCATGTCCTCGCGCGTGAGGTGCAGGCTGTTGTGGACCTTGTGCGCGATGTCCTGGGGCAGGTTCTCGCGCACCCAGGCGCGGATGTCTTCGCGGAACTTCTGTTCCTCGGGCGTGAAGGCCAAATCCATGACGTTGTCTCCGGTCGGTCTGCGGCAGCCGATGTTCTAGCACGCCCGTGCTAATCGCCCTGTCCGAGGCGTGACAAAGCGAGTCGCTGCTCCAGGGACTGGAGCGCGGCGCGCAGGTCGGCGACCTCGCCTTCGAGCGCGTCCACGCGGCTGCGCAGGTCGCCCTCGGCCGCCGCCGCCGGCGCGGCCTGGGCAGGATGGGCGGCCTGGGCGGCGGGCGCCGCCTCCACCGGCCCGCACAGGAGATGCGCCCAGCGCTGCTCGCGCGCGCCGGCCGCACGCGGCAGTCGGGCCACCAGCGGCCCGCCCTTGGCCTGCGCGCGTTCCTCCAGTTCGGCCAGGAAGGCCTCGACCGACGAGATGTCGGCGAACCGGTGCCAGCGCTCGGCGTTGATGCGCAGCTCGCCGGCCGTCTGCGGCCCGCGCAGCAGGAGCAGGCCGATCAGGGCCGCCGACTGGTCCGGGATGCCGAGCGCCCGCTGCACGTTGTGCTCCCAGCGCGGCACGCGGCTGCCGCTGGTCTCGAACACCAGCGCCAGCCGCTTGAGCTCGTCGAGCGCTTCCTGTGCCTGGGTGTCCGTGACCTCCATCACGGGGTCGCGGCTGCTCTTCTGGTTGCAGCCGCCCACCAGCGCATTGAGCGAGAGCGGGTAGCTGTCGGGCACCGTGCGGGCCTTTTCCATCAGCGTGCCGAGCACGCGGGCTTCGATCGGGGTCAGGGAACGCATGAGCGGGATGGGACAATCGGTGTCTGCATGAAGAAGATCGTGATTCTCATCTCCGGCGGCGGCTCCAACATGGCGGCCATCGTGCGCGCGGCGCGCCAGCGCGACTGGGCGGGCCGGCTCGGCGCGGAAGTCGCCGCCGTGCTGAGCAACCGCGCCGACGCCGGCGGGCTGGCCTTCGCGCGCGAGCACGGCATCGCCACCGCGGTGGTCGACCACCGCGCATTCGACAGCCGCGAGGCGTTCGACGCCGAGCTGGCGGCCGAGATCGACCGTCACGCGCCCGCCCTGGTGGTGCTGGCCGGCTTCATGCGCATCCTCACGCCCGGCTTCGTCGAGCGCTACGCCGGCCGGCTGGTCAACATCCATCCGTCGCTGCTGCCGGCCTTTCCGGGCCTGCACACCCACCGCCGCGCCCTGGAGGCGGGCTGCCGCGTCGCCGGCGCGACCGTGCACCTGGTCACGGCCGAGCTGGACCACGGTCCCATCCTCGAGCAGGCGGCGGTGCCGGTGCTGCCCGGCGACACCGAGCAGTCGCTCGCCGCCCGCGTCCTGACGCAAGAACACCTGATCTACCCGCGCGCCGTCGAGGCGTTCCTTCGCGAGGCGCGCTGAACACCCATGCATCCCAAGGCCCTGCTCGATGCCTGCGCCGACCTGCTGCAGCAGGTCATGCGCTTCGACCACCCGGCGGACGCCGTGGTGTCGCGCTATTTCCGCGAGCACCGCTCGCTTGGCCCGCGCGAGCGGGCCACGCTGGCCGAGACGGTCTACACGGTGCTGCGCAAGAAACTGCTGTTCGACCACCTCGCGCCCTCGGGCAGCGGCCCCAAGCACCGCCGGCTGGCGATCCTGGGCTTCCATGGCCCGCGCGATTTCCTCAAGAGCGCGCTGGACGAGCAGGAGCGGCGCTGGCTCGACCAATGCGACGCGATCGATCGGCAGGACCTGCTGGAGCGCCACCGCCACAACCTGCCCGAGTGGCTGGTGCAGCCGCTCAAGGAGCAGCTCGGTGACGAATTCTGGGCCCTGGCGCAGAGCCTCAACCAGCCGGCCCCGCTCGACCTGCGGGTCAACGCCCTGACCGACAAGCGGGAGGACGTTCGCAAGGAGCTCCAGCTCGCCGGCATCGCCTCGGTCCCGACGCCGTATTCGCCCTGGGGCCTGCGCCTGGCCGACAAGCCGCCGCTCACCAGGCTGGACGCGTTCGCGCGCGGCGCCATCGAGGTCCAGGACGAGGGCTCGCAGCTGCTCGCGCTGCTGCTGGAGGCGCGGCGCGGCGAGATGGTGGTCGACTTCTGTGCCGGCGCCGGCGGCAAGACGCTGGCCATCGGCGCGGCCATGCGCAACACCGGCCGGCTGTACGCCTTCGACACCTCGGCCCACCGGCTCGACGCGCTCAAGCCCCGGCTGGCGCGCAGCAAGCTCAGCAACGTGCATCCGGCGGCCATCGCCCACGAGCGCGACGAGCGCATCAAGCGGCTGGCCGGCAAGATCGACCGCGTCATCGTCGACGCCCCGTGCACCGGCCTGGGCACGCTGCGGCGCAACCCCGACCTCAAGTGGCGCCAGTCGCCGCAGGGCGTGGAGGAGATGGCCGCCAAGCAGGCCGCCATCCTGCGCAGCGCGGCGCGGCTGCTCAAGCCCGGCGGGCGGCTGGTCTATGCCACCTGCAGCGTGCTGCCGGCCGAGAACGAGGCGATCGCGCAGGCCTTCAGCGCGGAGTCCCCGGACTTCGAGGTGCTGCCGGTGGGGGAGATCCTGGACGGGCTCAAGCTGGGCAGTTCGGGCCTGACCAGCGGCGGTGCCGACGGCCGCGCCTACCTGCGGCTGTGGCCGCACCGGCACCAGACCGATGGCTTCTTTGCTGCCGCGTGGCGGAAACGTTGACAAACCGGCCCCGAATCGGGCCGGCCGGCGGAATTCATGCTTGCGGGGGAACCCCCGGCCCTAAAATGGATCGGATGGGTTGAGGCGCCGCTTCCGGTGCCGCCGTCCCCCCAAAATCCAAGAGAGACACCCGAACGTATGTTGCTTCCCGACTGGGCCGTGCTGAACGCGGCGATCGACTGGCTGGCCAACGGCCTGTGGCACCTGTTCTGGTGGCAGATCGTGCTGTACACGCTGGCGACCACCCACGTCACGATCGCCGCGGTCACGATCTTCCTGCACCGCACCCAGGCGCACCGCGCCATGGACCTGGGCCCGATCCCGTCGCATTTCTTCCGCTTCTGGCTGTGGCTGGGCACGGGCATGGTGACCAAGGAATGGGTCGCCATCCACCGCAAGCACCACGCCAAGTGCGAGACGCCCGAGGATCCGCACAGCCCGCAGACGCGCGGCATCGACACCGTGCTGTGGCGCGGCGCCGAGCTCTATCGCGCCGAGGCGAAGAACCAGGAGACCATGGCCAAGTTCGGCCACGGCACGCCCGACGACTGGATCGAGCGCAACCTGTACACCCGTTACAGCTGGCAGGGCGTGGGCCTGATGCTGCTGCTGGACCTGGCCCTGTTCGGCGCCATCGGCGCGGCCGTTTGGGCCGTGCAGATGCTGTGGATCCCGATCACGGCTGCCGGCGTCATCAACGGCATCGGTCACTACTGGGGCTACCGCAACTTCGAGGCGCCGGACGCCAGCACCAACATCTCGCCCTGGGGCGTGATCATCGGTGGCGAGGAACTGCACAACAACCACCACACGTACCCGACCGCGGCGAAGTTCTCGGTCAAGAAGTACGAGTTCGACATCGGCTGGATGTACATCTCGCTGATGCAGAAGATCGGCTGGGCCAAGGTCAAGAAGGTGCCGCCGAAGCTGCGCCTGGGCGCGGTCAAGCCGGTGGCCGACGAGAAGACGCTCGAGGCGCTCATCGCCCACCGCTACGAGGTGATGGCGGGCTACGCGCGCGAGATGCGCCGGGTCTGCAAGTCCGAGCTGGCGACGCTCAAGGCCAGGCAGGGCGACGTGTCGCCGCTGCAGGCTGCCAAGCGCTGGCTGCACCGCGACGACGACCGCGTGCCGGCCGGCGCCCGCGCCAAGCTGCAGCAGGCCCGCGCCGCCCACCCGGTGCTGGACCAGATGGTCACCATGCGCGAGGAGCTGCGCCAGATGTGGCTCAACACGTCGCACTCGCGCGAGCAGCTGGCCGCCGACCTGCAGGCCTGGTGCCACCGCGCCGAGGCCAGCGGCATCGACGCGCTGCAGCGCTTCTCGCTCAAGCTGCGGTCCGTCCACGCCTGACGGCCCGGGCGATCCAGCGAAAAAGGCCCCCGCGGGGGCCTTTTTTCATGCGCGGACCGACTCAGTCCTTCAGGTCCGCGGGCACCTTGCCGCCGTTGGCGGCCAGCTTGTTCATCACCTGCCTGTGCAGCCAGATGTTCATGCTGGCCGAGTCGTTCTTGTCGCCGCTGTAGTGCAGTTCGTCGGCGAGCGCCTTGCGCGCCTGCAGGCTGCTGTCCAGGTCGAGCAGCTTCATCAGGTCGACGATGGACGTGCGCCAGTTCAGCTTCTGCGGGTTCTTGCCGGCCATCTCGTTCAGCACGGCCTCGACGTCCACGGGCTGGGCGGCGGGTTGGGGCTGCGCGGTGGCCGAGGCGGGCGCTGCCTGGGTGGCTGCGGGCGCGGCCTGCGCGGTGGCGGACGGGGCAGCGCCGGCGGAAGCGGGCGTGCCGGCCGTGGCGACTTCCGCCTGCGGCTCCTCGCGACGGTGGAAGATGCGGCCGAAGATGTTGCCGAGGATGCTCATGCTGGGGTCTCCTGAGGATGTCGGGGGCATCCTCGGCGCGAGCTGGGCCGCGGCGTGTCGGAGAACGGCGCTTCTTCGGCGGGCGCTCAGCCGATGGTGCGCACCGTCATCTCCAGCTCGACGGAGGCATCCTTCGGCAGCTGGTAGACGCCCACCGAGGTGCGCGTGTGGGCCCCGGCCTCGCCGATCACGGTCTTGATCAACTTCGACGCGGCATCGGCCACTTCGCTTTGCTGCGTGAAGTCGGCCGCCGACTGCACGTAGACGCCCACGCGCAGCACGCGGGCGATGCGGTCCAGGCCGCCCAGCTGCGCCGCCAGCAGCAGCAGCGCCCGCACGGCGCAGATGCGGGCGGCCTGCTGGGCGTCCTGCAAGCTCACCGCCTCGCCGACGCGGCCGGTGACCACCACCGACTGTCCCACGCGTGGCACCTGGCCGCTGACGTACGCGACGTCGCCGTCGTGCACCACCGGCACGTAGTCGCCGCCCGCGAGGATCGGGCCCTCGAAGCCGTGGCCCAGTTCGGCGATGCAGGCGTCGAGGCGTTGCTGGCGGGTGGTCATGGTGTCCTTCACGGTGGGGGAGGGCGCAAGGATGCCATGGCCCAAGAGAAAAGCCCCGCAGTGCGGGGCTTCCTGGGTCCCCGCCTGCGCGGGGACACACTGAAATCGCGGCAGTGCCGCTTTACTTCAGTTTGGTCTCTTTGTACTCGACGTGCTTGCGCGCCTTCGGGTCGAACTTCATGATCGACATCTTCTCGGGCATCGTCTTCTTGTTCTTGCTCGTGGTGTAGAAGTGGCCGGTGCCCGCGGTGGACTCCAGCTTGATCTTCTCGCGGCCGCCTTTGCTTGCCATGGTGCTGCTCCTTCGCGGGGGGTTAAGCCTGGCCGCGGGCGCGCAGGTCCGCCAGCACGGTCTCGATGCCGTTCTTGTCGATCAGACGCAGGCCGGCGTTGGAGATGCGCAGGCGCACCCAGCGGTTCTCGCTCTCGACCCAGAAACGGCGGTATTGCAGGTTCACTTCGAACCGGCGCTTGGTCTTGTTGTTGGCGTGGGAGACGTTGTTCCCCACCATCGGGCCCTTGCCCGTCACTTCACAGACGCGTGCCATGGAGCACTCCAGTCAATCGATACGGCGGTCACTGTCGGCCGGCCGGCTTGCGCCGAGGGCCTCGCGAACTCGCCTCACCTCGCCAAGTCGGGTGGCGGTAACCCATGTGCCGTCGCGGTGTCCTTCCCAGGCTCGCGGCAGCAAAGCCGGCCATTATAGCGCAGGCCGCCCGCGCGCTCAGCCGGGCAGGTCGGCCGCGGCCAGGCGGGGCGCCGCGGCATCGCGCGGCGACAGGATTGGCGGCCCCGGCAGGCGCTCCAGCGGCCAGGCGATCGCCAGGGCGGGGTCGTTCCAGGCCACGGCGCGTTCGTCGCGGGGCGCATGGTGCCGGGTCACCTTGTAGAGGACCTCCGCCTGGGGCGACAGGACCAGGAAGCCGTGGGCGAATCCCGGCGGGATCCACAGCAGGCGCGGCGCGGCCGCGTCCAGCTCGATGGCGTCCCACTGGCCGAAGGTCGGCGAGCTGCGCCGCAGGTCCAGGGCGACGTCGTACACGCACCCGGACGCCACGCGGACCAGCTTGCCCTGCGGCTGGGTGCGCTGGAAGTGCAGCCCGCGCAGCACGCCCTGGCGGGACAGGGAGTGGTTGTCCTGCACGAAGGCCACCGGGCCGCCCACCGCCGCGTCGAAGGTGCGCTGGTTCCAGGTCTCCATGAAGCTGCCCCGATCGTCCCGGTGGACATCGGGCTCGAGGAGCAGCACCCCCGGCAGGCGGGTCGGATGGACTTTCATCGGGGTGCCTCCACGCCGCGCTCGGCAAGCGCGATGTCCGCCAGGGCCTGGCGCACGCCTTCCTCCCAGGGGGGCAGGGCGAGCCCGAAGGCCTGGTGCAGGCGGCTCGTGTCCAGGCGGCAGTTCAGCGGACGCGGCGCGGCCCCGGTCGCGGCGGCCGAGGCCACCGGCCGCACCTGGCGGGGCGTCGTCCGCAGGGGCAGGCCGAGCGCCAGCGCTTCCCGCACCACCAGCTGCGCGCAGCCGTGCCGGCTGGTGAAGCCGGCCGCGGCCACGTGGTACAGGCCGGCGAGCGCATCAGGCGAGGGCGCCTGCGCCACGCTGCGCAGCATGTGGGCCGCGACGTCCGCCACCAGCGCCGCCCGGGTGGGCGCGCCCCATTGGTCCGCCACCACGTCGATCGTGTCGCGCCTGCGGGCGGCCGCGAGGACGGCGGTCACGAAATTGCGCCGCCAGGGCTCGAACAGCCAGCCGGTGCGCAGCACCAGGTGGCGCGGGTTGCCGCCCATGACGGCACCGTCGCCGGCGAGCTTGCTGCGGCCGTACGCGCCCAGCGGGCCCGGCCGGTCCGACTCCTTCCATGGCCGCTCGCCGGCGCCGTCGTACACGTAGTCCGAGGAGACATGCACCAGCCACGCGCCCGCCTCGCGGCTGGCGCTCGCGAGTGCTTCGCAGGCCGTCGCATTCACCGCCTGGGCGCCGGCGGGGTCCCGTTCCGCGCCGTCCACGTCGGTCCAGGCCGCGGCATTGACCACGACATCGGGTCGGACCGCCTGGATGGCGGCCGCGATGCCGTCGGGCCGCAGCAGGTCGCCGCACAGCGGCGTGGAGGCGCGCGAAAGCGGCACCACGTCGCCCAGCACGGACAGGCTGCGGCGCAGTTGCCAGCCGAGCTGGCCGGTGCTGCCGAACAGGAGGATCTTCATGGGAGGAGCGGGACGATAGCAAATCGTCCCGGCACCGGCGCCTAGAATGGCCGCAGCTCTTCCCGCCGCGCCATGCACATCGACAAGGAAATCGACACCCGGGGCCTGAACTGCCCGCTGCCCATCCTGCGGGCCAAGAAGGCCCTGACGGACATGGCCAGCGGCCAGCTGCTCAAGGTGGTGTCCACCGATCCCGGCTCGGTGCGGGACTTCCAGGCGTTCGCCCGGCAGACCGGCAACGAGCTGGTCGAGCAGCAGCAGCAGGGCGAGGACATCGTCCACGTGCTGCGGCGCCGCTGAGGCGGCGCCCCGCCGGACCTCAGAGCTTCAGCGACTTCAGGTACTCGCGGAAGTCGGGCCCGACTTCCTCGTGCTTGAGCGCCAGGTCGACGGTGGCCTCCAGGAAGCCCTGCTTGCTGCCGCAGTCGTAGCGGCGTCCCTCGTACAGGAACGCGTGCACGCCTTCGGTGTCGATCAGGCGGGCGATGCCGTCGGTCAGCTGGATCTCGCCGCCGGCGCCGCGCGGATTGTTGCGGATCATGTCGAAGACGGCCGGCGTGAGGATGTAGCGGCCGGCCACGCCCATGCGAGAGGGCGCCTCCTCGGGGCTGGGCTTCTCCACCATCGCGGTCACCTTGGTCAGGCGCTCGTTGACCGGCTCGCCGGCGACGATGCCGTACCGCTTGACGTGCTCGCGCGGCACTTCCTGCACCGCCAGGATGCAGGTTGGCGTGCGGGCGAACTGCTCGACCATCTGGCCGGTCACGCAGGAGCCGCCTTCCTTGCCGCACATCAGGTCGTCGGCCAGCAGGACGGCGAAGGGCTCGTGGTTGACCAGCGGCTCGGCGCACAGGACGGCGTGCCCCAGGCCCAGGGCGCGCGGCTGGCGCACGAAGGAGCAGAACATGTCGTCCGGCGTCAGCGAGCGCACCAGCTCCAGCAGCGCCTTCTTGCCGTTGGCCTCCAGCTCGTGCTCGAGTTCGTAGGCGGTGTCGAAATGGTCCTCGATGGCGCGCTTGTTGCGGCCGGTGACGAAGATCATGTGGCGGATGCCGGCCTCGTAGGCCTCCTCGACCGCGTACTGGATCAGCGGCTTGTCGACGACGGGCAGCATTTCCTTGGGCTGGGCCTTGGTCGCCGGCAGGAATCGGGTTCCCAGGCCGGCCACGGGAAAGACGGCCTTGTTGATCTTGGGGTGGGTACTCATCGACTGCTGAGGAGGTTGTGGTTAAAGTTGAGGCAGTCTTTCACGCCGCGGTGTCTCATCCATTCGCCTGCGGCTGAACTTCCTGTCGGACAACGGCGCAATCACTGCCTTGGACATCTTACTGGTCGAACGGCTCGTGCCGGAGGCGCAGAGCTGGTTGGAAGAGCGGCACCCGGTCGAGGTGAGGCCCGAACTCGCCCTCGACCCGAGCGCCTTGCGCAAGGCCGTCTACAAGGCGCAGGCCGTCGTGCTGCCGCGCAAGGCCGCCGTCACCCAGGAATTCCTCGACTTCGCCCCGCGCCTGAAGGCCGTCGCCCGGCTGCATGGCGGCACCGACAACACCGACCTGGAAGCCTGCCGCGAGCGCAAGGTGCGCGTCATCAACGCCAGCACCGCCAACGTGCGATCGAACGCCGAGTACCTGCTGGCCAGCCTGCTGCTGCTGTACCGGCGCGGCATCGGCGCGGCCGTCGCGGGCGACCGGCATGCCGAGCTGCGGCTCGGCCGGGAACTGCATGGCAGCGTCGTCGGCATCCTGGGCCTGGCGCCGACCGCGCACGCGCTCGCCCTGATGCTGCACTCCCTCGGTGCCCGCCTGATCGGCTACGACCCGGCGGTGCACCACACCGCGCCCATCTGGGGGCGCCTGAACATCCAGCCGGTGGGCGCGCAGGAGCTGCTGGCCCATGCCGACGCCGTCTCGGTGCAGGTGATCTACGGCTCGCGCTACCAGGGATTCATCAACGACAAGCTGCTGGCGCACTGCAAGCCGGGGCAGGTCTGGGTGGGGATCAGCCGGTCGCAGCTGTTCGACATCCAGGGCTTCGCCCGCGCCCTGAACGACGGCCGCATCGAATCGGCCATCCTGGACGGCGCCGAATCCGGCTTCGCGTCCAAGGGCTCGCCGCTGCACGAGTGCAACAACCTCTTCCTGACGCCGCGGCTGGGGGCCCACACGCGGGAGGCCCGCCTGCGCGCCAGCTGGTATGTGGTCCACCGCATCCACGAGACGCTGAGCGCCCCCGCAACCGGCTTCGAGCCGGTGCCCACGGGGATGATGGACCTGGAAGGCGGTCGCCGCTCGGCGGCCTATTAGTCCCCCGGCCGGCCATCGCCGGCCAGAAAGGGCGCGGCGCCCCTAGTCGCGATGCTTGTCCGCCTCGGTGGTGAAGGCGTCGGCGTAAAACTCCTCGGGCGGCAACTGCGCGGCGGCGCTGTACTCCGCGCGGGCCGAATCGACCACGATGGGCGCGCCGCAGGCATAGACCTGATGGCCCGACAGGTCGGGGAAGTCCTCCAGCACGGCCCGGTGCACGAAACCCGTGCGGCCCTTCCAGTCGTCCTCCGGCAGCGCGTCGGAGACCACGGGCACGTACTTCAGGTTGCCCATCTCGGCGCAGCGCGCGCGCACCCAGTCGTCCAGGTACAGGTCGTCCGGGCGACGGCCGCCCCAGTACAGCGTGGCGGGGCGGGTGATGCCCTTGGCCTGCATGTGCTCGATGATGGCCTTGATCGGCGCGAACCCGGTGCCCGAGGCCAGCAGGATCATCGGCTTGTCGGAGTCCTCGCGCAGGAAGAAGCTGCCGTACGGGCCTTCGACCCGCAGGATCTCCTTTTCCTTCATGGCGCCGAACACGTGGTCGGTGAACTTGCCGCCCGCCATGTGGCGGATGTGCAGTTCCACGCCGGGGCCGGCGTGCGGCGCGTTGGCCATCGAGTAGCTGCGCCGCGAGCCGTCGCGCAGGATGAACTCGATGTACTGGCCGGCGTGGTAGCGCAGCGTGTCGTTGGCCGGCAGCTGCAGCTTGACGATCATGACGTCGCGCGACTTCTTCTCCAGCGACAGCACGCGTGCAGGCATCTTGCGGATCGGGAAGGCGCTCTCGTCGGTGACCTGGCGCGACTCCAGCACCACGTCGGTCAGCGCGACGGCGCTGCAGGTCAGCACGTAGCCGTTGGCCTCCTCCTCGGCGGACAGGGCCTTGCTCTGGTGGGCGCGGTGCGTGACCTGGCCCTCGAGCTTCCTGCACTTGCACGAGCCGCAGGCGCCGTCCTTGCAGCCATAGGGCAGGCCGATGCCCTGGCGGATGGCGGCGGCCAGCAGGGCCTCGTCGGCGTTGGCGCTGAACGTCCTGCCGCTGGGCTGCACGGTCACCTGGAATGGGCCTGCGGCGGCCGGGGCGCTGGTCATGTTTTGGGTATCCTCGACGGGACGTCGTCACACTCGAACAGACGGGATTTTGCCCTCAAACCAGAGCCCCCTCGGCGCCCGTCCGGCGCGCTTTCGCCGCGAACGCGTGCTCATCGTGGGCTGCGGCGACGTCGGCCTGCGCGTCGCCCGCGAGTTGCGCGGCCGCGTGCGGCTGCTGGCGCTGACCTCCAGCCCGTCCCGCGTCGACGCGCTGCGGGCCGGCGGCGTCACGCCGCTGCAGGGCAACCTCGATCGCCCCGCGTCGCTGGCCCGCCTGGCCGGGCTGGCCACGCGCATCGTGCACCTGGCGCCCCCGCCCGGCGACGCCGCCACGAACTGGTGGCGCGACACGCGCACCACCACGCTGCTGCGGGCGCTGCGGCTGCGCACCGTGCCCGCCTCGCTGGTGTATGGGTCCACCAGCGGCGTGTACGGCGACTGCGGCGGCGCGCGCGTCACCGAAGCCCGGCCGGTGGCCCCGCGCACGCCGCGCGCGCAGCGCCGTGTCGACGCCGAGGCGGCGGTGCGCCACTTCGGCCGGGCCGCCCACGTGCGGGCGAGCATCCTGCGCATTCCCGGCATCTACGCCCCCGATCGCGCCGGCGGCACGCCGCGCGTACGCCTGCTGCGCGGCACGCCGGTGCTGCAGGCGCAGGACGACGTCTACACCAACCACATCCACGCCGACGACCTGGCGCGCGCGCTGGTGCTGGCGCTGTGGCGCGGCCGGCCGCAGCGCGTGGTGCATGCCAGCGACGACAGCGAGATGAAGATGGGCGACTACTTCGACCTCGCTGCCGACCTGTACGGCCTGCCGCGCCCGCCCCGGGTGGCGCGCAGCACCGCGCAGGACGAATTGCCGCTCATGCTCCTGAGCTTCATGAGCGAATCGCGCCGCCTGGACAACACGCGCCTGAAGCGCGAGCTGCGGCTGAGGCTCGCGCACCCGACGGTGCACACCGGACTGGCCGCGCCGCCCCGCGCCGCGAGCGGCCCGCGCCGCTAGGGCACAATTTGCGGCTGCACCGCCGCCCGCCCTCCCAATGACCGATTCCCTCCAGATCGCGCCGCGCGAAAAGGCCGAGATCCTCGCGCAGGCCCTGCCTTACATCCGCAAGTTCCATGGCAAGACCATCGTCGTCAAGTACGGCGGCAATGCCATGACCGATCCCGAGCTGCAGGCCGACTTCGCCGAGGACATCGTGCTGCTCAAGCTGGTCGGCATGAACCCGGTGGTCGTGCACGGCGGCGGCCCGCAGATCGAACAGGCGCTCAACCGCCTGGGCAAGAAGGGCGAGTTCATCCAGGGCATGCGGGTCACCGACGCCGAGACCATGGAAGTGGTCGAGTGGGTGCTCGCCGGCGAGGTGCAGCAGGACATCGTGGGCCTGATCAACCAGGCCGGCGGCAAGGCCGTGGGCCTGACCGGCCGCGACGGCGGGATGATCCGCGCGCGCAAGCTGAAGATGGTCGACAACCAGGACCCGACCAAGGAGCACGACGTCGGGCAGGTGGGCGACATCATCGCCATCGACCCGGCGGTGGTGAAGGCGCTGCAGGACGACCAGTTCATCCCCGTCATCAGCCCGATCGGCTTCGGCGAGTCCAACGAGAGCTACAACATCAATGCCGACGTCGTGGCCGGCAAGCTGGCCACCGTGCTGCGGGCCGAGAAGCTGATCCTGCTGACCAACACCACCGGCGTGCTGGACAAGAAGGGCAACCTGCTCACGGACCTGACGGCGCGCGAGATCGACGACCTGTTCGCCGACGGCACCATCTCCGGCGGCATGCTGCCCAAGATCAGCGGCGCGCTCGACGCCGCCAAGAGCGGGGTCAACTCCGTGCACATCATCGACGGCCGCGTGCCGCACTCGATGCTGCTGGAGATCCTGACCGAGCAGGCCTACGGGACGATGATCCGCTCCAAATGACGGTCCCGCCCCGAAGCGCCCTCGGCGCCACCCCCTCGCCGGGGCGCCACCCGTGGCCCGGCCGCGCCGATGGCGCGGTGGCCGCCGGATGGGGCCGCGCCGACCCGAAGGGCGCCGGCCGGGGCTGACGTGCGGCTGCTTCTCGTCGAGGACGACGTCATGGTGGCCAGCGGCATCAAGCTGGGCCTCACGGGCGCCGGCTATGCGGTCGACTGGGTCGGCAGCGGCGAACGGGCCGAGGAGGTGCTGCGCACCGAGGTGTTCGACGCCGCCATCATCGACATCGGCCTGCCGCAGATGGACGGCCTGGAGCTGACGCGGCGGCTGCGCAAGCCCGAGATGGCCAGCCGCAAGATGCCGGTGCTGATCCTGACCGCCCGCGACGCGCTGCAGGACCGCGTGCAGGGCCTGGACCTGGGCGCCGACGACTACATGGTCAAGCCGTTCGAGCTGCCCGAGCTGCTCGCGCGGCTGCGCGCGCTGCTGCGCCGCTCGCAGGCGGCCACCAGCGCGGTGCTGACCTTCGGCCCGATCGAGCTGGACACGGCCAACCGGCGCGCCAGCGCGCGCCGCGACGGCCAGCAGGTGCCGATCGAACTCGGTCCGCGCGAGTGGACCGTCATGGAGTACCTGCTGATCCATGCGCCCAAGCCGGCCAGCAAGGACAAGCTCCTGCAGGCGCTGACCGGGTGGGACAAGGAGATCACGCCCAACGCGGTGGAGGTCTACATCTCGCGGCTGCGCGGCAAGCTCGAGCCGCACGGCGTCGCGCTGCGCTCCATCCGGGGCTTCGGCTACCGGCTCGAGCTGCAGGACGCGCTGCGGCCGTGATGCGCTTCGCGCCCGCCATGCGGCGCCGCGACTCGGCGGCGGGGCGCATGCTGTCCGGCCTGCGCCGGCGGCTGTTGGTGATGCTGCTGGTGCCGCTGGGCGCGCTGGCGATGCTCAACGCCTGGTTCGACTACCGCTCGGCCGACAACGTGGCCGAGCAGCAGGACCGGCGCCTGGCCGCGCTGGTGCCGCTGCTGGCCGACTCGGTCATCGGCCACGACACCGGCCGCCGGGAGATGCCCCTGCTGCTGATGCCGCCGGCGGTGGCGGAATTCTTCAAGGACCACGCCGGGTTCGCGGCGTTCGCGATCACCGATGCCGACGGCCGCCTCGTCACGGGCGACGCCTGGCTCGCCGACCTCGCGCCCACCGCCGCCGAGCCGCAGTTCCACAGCGAGGAGCACGGCGGCGTCACCTGGCGCATCGTGCGCCAGCGGCAGCAGACCGTGCTGGGCGAGGTCGTGATCTCGGTGGCCGACGGCTCGGATCCGCGCCAGCAGTGGGCGCGCTCGATCCTGTTCAAGGTGCTGCTGCCCAACCTGGTGCTGATCGCCGCCGCCGCCTTCGCCGTCGGCTGGGCGGTGGAGCGCGCGCTCAAGCCGCTGCTGGACCTCAAGGATGCCGTGGAGCGCCGCTCGCCGCGCGACCTGAGCGCCTTCGACGAGAACGCCTCGCCCGAGGAGGTGCGGCCGCTGGTCCGCTCGCTCAACCGCCTGTTCGGGCTGGTGAACGCGCAGGCCCAGAGCCAGCGCCAGTTCGTCGCCGACGCCGCGCACCAGCTGCGCACGCCGCTGGCCGGCCTGCAGGCGCAGGTGGAAGCCTGGGCCCAGGCGGCCAACACCGGCGGCGGCGACGGCACGCTGCAGCTGCGCGCCGAGCAGGTCAACAAGCTGCGCGGCGCCACCCGCCGGACCTCGCAGCTGGCCAACCAGTTGCTCGCCCTGTCGCGCGCGGACGCCCGCACCATGCAGGCACAGCCGCGCCAGCGCGTGGAGCTCAAGGCCCTGTGCGAGGACATCCTGGCCGCGCACCTGGACGCCGCCAGCGCGCGCCACCTGGACCTGGGCCTGGACGCCGAGCCGGTCGAGGTGATGGGCCACGACTGGCTGCTGCGCGAGCTGCTGGCGAACCTGGTGGACAACGCAGTCAAGTACACGCCCGAAGGCGGCACGGTCACGATCCGCTGCGGCCGGCGCGGCGGCCACGCGCTGCTGGAAGTCGAGGACGACGGACCGGGCATCCCGGCGCCCGAGCGCGGCCGCGTCCTGGAGCGCTTCTACCGGGTGCAGGGCACGCATGGCGAAGGCAACGGGCTCGGCCTGGCCATCGCGCAGGAGATCGCCCGCGTGCACCACAGCCAGCTGGAGCTGCAGTGCGGCGCGGGTGGCCGCGGGCTGCGGGTTTCGGTCCTGCTCTGAGGGCCCGCGCAGCGTGGCGGGCGCGCCACGTTGTAAGTGCGCACTTGGCCGCTGAGCCGCGCGACTGCAGGAGGCCTGTCCGCGAAAGGGTGCCCATCCATGTGCGAGAATGGACCCAACCCATCCATAGCCCGCATCCATGTCCGACGCCGAGCTCAGCCTCCCCGCCACATCCGCCGCCGAAGCCGCCGCCCCGGCCCGCAAGCGCCCCAAGCCGGGCGAGCGGCGCGTGCAGATCCTGCAGGCGCTGGCGATGATGCTCGAGCAGCCGGGCGCCGAGCGCATCACCACGGCGGCACTGGCGGCCAGGCTGGAGGTCAGCGAAGCGGCGCTGTACCGGCACTTCGCCAGCAAGGCGCAGATGTTCGAGGGTCTGATCGAGTTCATCGAGCAGAGCGTGTTCACGTTGGTCAACCAGATCCAGGAGCGCGAGGCCGGCGCCGACGGCCCGGTCGAGGCCGGCCAGCGGCAGGCGGCGCGCATTGCCGCCATGCTGGTGCAGTTCGCCGAGAAGAACCCGGGCATGACGCGGGTGATGGTCGGCGACGCCCTCGTCTACGAGAACGAGCGCCTGCAGCAGCGGATGAACCAGTTCTTCGACAAGATCGAGTCGACCCTCAAGCAGTGCCTGCGCAGCGCGGCCGAGGGCGACGGCTCGGCCATGCCCAGCGTCGACGCGCAGGTGCGCGCCTCGATGCTCACGTCCTTCCTCGTCGGCCGCCTGCAGCGCTTCGCGCGCTCGGGCTTTCGCCGCAGCCCCTCGGAGCATCTCGAGGCCAGCCTCGCCTGCATGCTCTGAGCGCGCGGCCACCGCCGCCCGTTCCTGTCGCGGTCTCCACGATGCGCATCTCCCTGGCGGGTGACCAGGCCGTCTTGCTGCCCAGCGGCGCCATGCTGCTGCCGGCCCATGCGACCCTGCTCGTGGCCGACGCGCACTTCGGCAAGGCCGTGAGCTACCGCCGGCTCGGCGTGCCGGTGCCCGAGGCGACCACCGCGGCCACCTTGCAGGGGCTGGACGCCGACCTGCGCTCGACCGGGGCCCGGCGCATCGTCTTCCTCGGCGACTTCCTGCATTCGGCCCGCTCGCATGCGCCCGAGACCCTGCAGGCCCTGCACGCGTGGCGGGCCGGGCATGCCGGCATCGCGCTCACGCTGGTGCGCGGCAACCACGACGCGCGGGCGGGCGACCCGCCGGCGTCGCTGGGGATCGAGGTCGTGGACGAGCCGCTGCGGCTGGGCGCGTTCGCGCTGCGCCACCACCCCGGCGCGGTCGCGGGGGCCTACGTGCTCGCCGGGCACTGGCACCCGTGCGTGCGCGTGCGCGGCCGCGCCTTCCAGAGCCTGCGGCTGCCGTGCTTCTGGCTGGGGGATGACAGCGCCGACAGGGAAACGGGCGGCGGCGTGGGCGTGCTGCCGGCGTTCGGCAGCTTCACCGGCATGCACCGCATCGAGCCGGTGGCGGGCGACCGCATCTTCGCCGTCGCCGACGGCGTGGTGCGCGAGCTGCCGGGCGCGGCCTGAGCGCACCTCAGCGCACCGGCGCCGGCTCGACGCCGACCTTGCGGCCCGCGGCGGTGATCTCGGCCCAGGTGGTGGCGTCGACCGCGATGCCCTCGCGCGCGCGCTGCGCACGCGCCGCACGCTCCGGCTCGCCGGCGAGCAGCACGCCCTCGGTGTCCGGCGCCGGCGGGCCCTGGCGCAACCAGTCGACGAAGGCCAGCGCCTCCTGCGCGAACGCATCGGCCGTGCCCAGCTTGCGGGGGTCGATGACGATGGCCAGCATGCCGTTGTAGACCGAGCGCTTGTGGTCCGCCTCGCGGTGCCAGGTGCCGCCGCCGGTCAGCGCGCCGCCGAGCAGCTCGCAGGCGATCGCCAGGCCCGAGCCCTTGTGCTCGCCGAAGGCACGCAGCGCGCCGTAGCCGCCCTTGGGCTGCGCGACGACGACGACGCCGGGGTCCGTCGTCGGCTGGCCCTCCTCGTCGATCAGCGTGCCGGGCTCGGCCCGCTTGCCTTCGTTGTGGGCCACGCGCATCTTGCCCTGCGCCACGCGGCTGGTGGCGAAGTCGAGCACGAACGGCTCGCGGCCGGCCAGCGGCACGCCGATGCAGCAGGGGTTGGTGCCGAAGCGGCCGTCGCCGCCATGCCAGGCCGCGACCACGGGCCGCGACAGCACGTTGACGAAATGCAGCGACACCAGGCCCTGGGCCACCGCCATCTCGGCGAAGTGGCCGATGCGGCCCAGGTGGTGCGCACGCGAAAGCGCGAGGACGCAGCTGCCCAGCTCGCGAGCCTTGCCGATCGCGAGCTCCATCGCCTGCGCGCCGACGATCTGGCCGTAGCCGCGGTCGCCGTCGACGGTGAGCAGGGCGCCGGCGTCGAGCGTGACGCGCGCGGCGGTGTTGGGGACCAGGCCGCCTTCGAGGACGGCGTCGACGTAGCGCGGCACCATGCCGACGCCGTGCGAATCGTGGCCGGACAGGTTGGCCAGCACCAGGTTGGCGGCGACGGCGTCGGCCTCCTGCGGCGAACTGCCGGCGGCGCGCAGGATGGCCGCGACGCGGGCCTGCAGGTCGGGGGCTTGCAGCTGGATCGTCATGGTCACATCACCGCGCCGACTTGCCACGGCACGAACTCGTTCTGCCCGTAGCCGTGCTTTTCGCTCTTGCTCGCCGCGCCGGAGGCGGTGGCCAGCACCAGCTGGAAGATGCGCTCGCCCATGGCCTGGATCGACGCCGTGCCGTCGATGATCTCGCCGCAGTTGATGTCCATGTCCTCCTCCTGCCGCTGCCACAGCGCGGTGTTGGTGGCCAGCTTGAGCGAGGGCGAGGGCGCGCAGCCGTAGGCCGAGCCGCGCCCGGTGGTGAAGCAGATCATGTTGGCGCCGCCGGCCACCTGGCCGGTGGCGCTGACGGGGTCGTAGCCGGGCGTGTCCATGTAGACGAAGCCGTGCGCCTTCACCGGCTCGGCGTATTCGTAGACGGCCTGCAGGTTGGTGGTGCCGCCCTTGGCGACGGCGCCGAGCGACTTCTCCAGGATGGTGGTGAGGCCGCCCGCCTTGTTGCCGGGCGAGGGGTTGTTGTTCATCTCGCCCTCGTTGGCGCGGGTGTACTGCTCCCACCACCTGATGCGCGAGACCAGCTTCTCGCCCACCTCGCGGCGCGTGGCGCGGCGCGTGAGCAGGTGCTCGGCGCCGTAGATCTCGGGCGTCTCGGACAGGATGGCGGTGCCGCCGTGGGCCACCAGCAGGTCGACCGCGGCGCCCAGCGCCGGGTTGGCGCTGATGCCCGAGTAGCCGTCCGAGCCGCCGCACTGCAGGCCGATGGTGATGTGCTCGGCGCCGCAGGGCTCGCGCCGCACGCGGTTGGCCTGCGGAAGCATCTCCCGCACCAGCGCGATGCCGCGTTCGACCGTCTTGCGCGTGCCGCCGGTGTCCTGGATGTTGAAGACGCGCAGCGTCTCGCCCTCGCGCAGGCTCGAGTGCGCGAGCCAGGCATTGATCTGGTTGGCCTCGCAGCCCAGGCCGACGACGATGACGCCCCAGAAGTTGGCGTGGGTGGCGTAGCCGGCGAGCGTGCGCTCCAGGATCTGCATGCCCAGGCCCTGCGTGTCCATGCCGCAGCCGGTGCCGTGGGTGAGGGCGACCACGCCGTCGATGTTCGGGTAGTCGGCCAGCGCCGCGGGGTTGGTCTGGCGCGAGAAGTGGTCGGCGATGGCGCGCGCGGCGGTGGCCGAGCAGTTGACGCTCGAGAGCACGCCGATGTAGTTGCGCGTCGCCACGCGGCCGTCGGTGCGCCGCAAGCCCATGAAGGTGGCGCTGCGGCGCGCCGGCTCGGCCTTGACGTCGGCGCCGAAGGCGTAGTCGCGCTCGAAGGCGCCCCCCTCCGGTCCCATCCAGAGGTTGTGCGTGTGCACGTGCTCGCCGGCTTCGATGGGCTTGCTGGCGAAGCCGATGATCTGGTTGTAGCGGCGCACCGGCTCGCCGGCCGCGATGGCACGGGTGGCGACCTTGTGGCCCGGCGGCACCAGGCCGCGCACCTGCACGTTCTCGACGGCGGTGCCGCCGACGAGCTGGGCGCGCGCGATCAGCACGTCGTCGTTGGGGTGGAGGCGGATGAAGGGAGTCATGGTGTTGCCTCGCCGCGGCGGGCCGGGCCCGCCATCCAGTGCGGCGCCGCGGCGGGCCGCGCTGCTGGATGCCGGGCCGGGCCCGGCAGGGCGACCTCGGTGGTCAATAGAACAGTTTCGGAACCCACAGGACGAGCTTGGGGAAGTACGTGATGATGGCCAGCGAGCCGAGCAGCGGCACCAGCCAGGGCAGGATCGCGACCGTGGTGCGCTCGACCGACAGCTTGGCCACCCGGGCCAGCACGAACAGCACCATGCCCATGGGCGGGTGCAGCAGCCCGATCATCAGGTTCAGCACCATGACCAGGCCGAAGTGAACGAGGTCGATGCCCAGCTGCTGGCAGATCGGCACCAGGATCGGCACCAGGATGGTGATGGCCGCCGTCGGCTCCAGGAAGCAGCCCACGAACAGCATCAGCAGGTTGGCCAGCAGCAGGAACACCCACGGTTCCTTGGTGAAGCCCAGCACCCACGACGAGATGGCCGCCGTCACGCCGGTGGCGGTGAGCATCCAGCCGAAGATGCTGGCCGCGGCCACGATGAACAGCACGGTGGACGTGGTCTCGACGGTCTCCAGGCACACCTTGACGAACATCTTCCAGCTGAGGGTGCGGTACCAGGCGAAGCCCAGCACCATCGCCCACACGCAGGCGGCGATGGCGCCCTCGGTGGGCGTGAAGATGCCGGTGGTCATGCCGCCGATCAGCAGCACCGGGGTCATGATGGGCAGCACGGCCTGGAAGCTGAACACCTTGTCCATGCCGAACAGCACCACCAGCCCGGCGATCACGGTCGCCTGGGCGGGCAGGCCGGCCTTGGCGACCAGCAGCCACATCGCCAGCGGCCAGCCGATCACCACGGCCGTCTCGGCCAGCGCCTTGATCACGCGCGGCCACTCGAACTTGATGTCGGCGCCCCAGCCGTTCTTGTGCGCGTAGTAGGCCACCGTCAGCATCATCAGGATGGCCAGCAGCGCGCCGGGCAGGATGCCGGCCAGGAACAGCGCGCCGACGCTGACGTTGGCCATCATCCCGTAGATCACGAACGGCAGCGACGGCGGGATGATCGGCCCAAGCGTCGCCGAGGCGGCCGTCACGCCGACGGCGAACTCGGTGCTGTAGCCGTGGTCCTTCATGGCCTTGATCTCGATCGTGCCCAGTCCGGCGGCATCGGCGATGGCGGTGCCGCTCATGCCGGCGAAGATCACCGAGCCCAGCACGTTCACGTGCCCGAGCCCACCCTTCAACCAGCCCACCAGCGCGAGGGCGAAGTTGTAGATGCGGTTGGTGATGCCGGCGTTGTTCATCAGGTTGCCGGCCAGGATGAAGAACGGCACGGCCAGCAGCGGGAAGCTGTCGATGCCGCTGACCATGCGGTGGATGACCACGAAGGGCGGCGTGGTCTGGGCCCACAGCAGGTAGACCAGCGAGGCGCCGGCCATCGCGATGGCGACGGGCAGGCCGCCGCCCATCAGGAACAGGAAGACGATCTTGAGCAAGGCTGTCGACCGGGGCTCAGGCCCGGTCCTCCATGGTGGTCTCGGGACGTTCCAGCACGCTGTAGCCGCGCTGCAGGTGCACGCGCATCACCCAGACGGAGCGGAACAGCATGGCGATGAAGCCGGCCAGGCAGACGCCGTAGACCAGGTTCATGGGCAGGTCGACGATGGTCATGCGGGCGTTGCCCAGCTTGAGCATCATCTGCACGGTGAGGATCACCGCGCCGGCGAAGAAGGCGATGCGCAGCACGTCGACCGCGCGCGCCATCCAGCGGCACATCGCCGCGGGCAGGTGGCGGTAGAAGAAGTCCACCTGGATGTGGTTGTTCTTCGCGACGCCGATGGCGGCGCCGATGAAGACGGTGCCGATCAGCAGGTAGCGCGCGATCTCCTCGGTCCAGGAGGCCGAGTCGTTCAGCACGTAGCGGGTGAAGAACTGGTAGAAGACCGTCAGCCCCAGCACCCAGAAGAAGCCCAGGGCGACCCAGGCTTCCGGAAAGGTGCCGGACAGGTCCACGGCCTCGTCCTGCGCGTGGAACTGCCCGTCGTCCCCCATCACCTTGGGGCCGCCGAAGGGGTCGTCCTCGGCCGTTGCGGCGGCGGTGGTCTGGCTCGACATGTCTGATTACTCCTGAGCGCCCACCGCGGGGCGAGATGCCTGGACGGCATGAACTGCAAGCGGCCACCGCGGAACCGGCCTTGCCGGGCCGCCGGTGGCGCCCCCTCGGGGGGAGGCGGCCGAAGGCCGCTTCGGGGGGGTCATTTGATCGCCAGGATCTTGTCGTAGTCGGCCTGGCGGTAGCCCTGGTCGGCCGGCTTGGTGGACTTGAGCACCGCCTCGCGGAAGGCGTTCTTGTCGACCGTGATCACGTTGATGCCGCGCTTCTTGAATTCCTCGGCCAGGCGCACCTCCGAGGCGGCGATCTCGCGGCTGGCCTTGTCGGCGGCCTCGACCATCACGTCACCGAAGATCTTCTTGTCGGCGTCGGACAGCTTGCCCCACAGCGAGCCGGACACCACCGTCAGCAGCGAGTCGACGATGTGGCCGGTCAGCGAGATGTTCTTCTGCACCTCGTAGAACTTCTTGGCCTCGATGGTGGGCAGCGGGTTCTCCTGGGCCTCCACGGTGCCGTTCTGCAGCGCCAGGTAGACCTCGGCAAAGGCAATCGGCGTCGGGTTGGCGCCCAGGGCCTTGGGGAACGCCAGGTAGGCCGGGGCGTCGGGCACGCGGATCTTCAGGCCCTTCATGTCCTCGGGCTTGGCGATCGGGCGGTTGGAGGTGACGTGGCGGGCCCCGTAGTACGTCATCGCGGTGATGTGGTTGCCGCTGGCCTTGTCGTAGCCGCCGGCCAGTTCCTTGAAGACGTCGCTCTTGGCGTACTTGAACTGGTGCTCGGCGTCGCGGAAGACGAACGGGAAGTACGAGATCGCCAGCGGCCTGTACGCCTGCGCGGCGAAGCTGGCGCCGGTCAGGACGATGTCCACCGTGCCCAGCTGCAGGCCCTGGTTGATGTCCGACTCCTTGCCCAGCGTGGAGGCCGGGAACACCTGCACCTCGTAGCGGCCGTTGGTGCGCTTCTTGATCTCGTCGCCGGCCCACACCGACCACTTGTGGTACGGCTCGGACGTCTCGTAGACGTGGGCCCACTTGAGCTTGGTCTGGGCGAACGCCGGGCCGGCGGCCGCGGCCGCCAGCGCGCAGGCGGCGATCAGTTTCAAAGTCAGGCGCTTTCGCATCGCGTTGTCTCCTTGTGGTTGGTCAGGTCTGGCGTCAGGAACTGTTGGCGCGGCGCCAGCTCGCGCTGTATCGGTTGTAGGCCCGTTTGAGGTGCTGGTGCATCGCGGCGCGCGCGGCCGCGGCATCGTGCGCGCGGATCGCGTCGAGCACCGCCGCGTGTTCCACCAGCGCCGCGCTCCAGGAGGCGGGGTTCTCGAAGTAGTCGCCCAGGCGCGCGAACAGCGGCCCGCTGCGCGCCTGCCAGTAGCCGAAGACGGTGTCGCGCAGCACTTCGTTGCCGCAGGCGTCGGCCACCGCGGTGTGGAAGGCCTCGTCGCCGGCGCGCGGCACGATGCCGGCGTCGGCGTCCTCGCGCATGCGCGCCAGGGCCGAGGCCATCGCGCCGACCTGCGCCTTGCGGGCGTGCCGCGCCGCCAGCGCGGCGACTTCGCCCTCGACGAGTTCGCGCGCGCGCATGAGCTCCAGCGGGCCCCATTCGTTGGGGCCGGCCGCGGCCTTGCCGTGCCCGTGGGCCGGCTGCGCCCGCACGTAGATGCCGGATCCGATGCGCACTTCCACCAGCCCTTCGACCTCCAGCGCGATCAGCGCCTCGCGCACGGAAGGACGGCTCACGCCCAGCTGCCGGGCCAGGTCGCGTTCGGCGGGCAGGCGGCTGCCCGCGGCGAACTCGCCGCCGGCGACGAGCGAGCGCAACTGGTCGGCGATCTGCCGGTACAGGCGCTGCGATTCGACGGCTTGCAGGGGCATGGATGGGGGCGGAATGCGAACCGGACGGATGGCGAGCCCGTCTCAGGGTTCGCCATGACTGGCCAAGTGGTCAGGCCAATTAATATCGACGCCGAACGGCCCCGGGCGCATCCGGCAAAACCCGAGGGCAGGGACAACCACGGAGACATTCCATGCGTCTGAAAGGCAAGACGGCGCTCGTCACCGCCGCGGGACAGGGCATCGGCCGCGCGAGCGCGCTGGCCCTCGCGGCCGAGGGCGCGCAGGTGTGGGCGACCGACGTGAACGAGCAGGCGCTCGCGGCGTACCAGGGCGTGGAGCGCGTGCGCGCCGTGCGCCTGGACGTGCTGGACAAGGCGGCCATCGGCAGGCTGGTCGGCGAGATGCCGGCCATCGACGTGCTCTTCAACTGCGCCGGCCACGTGCATAACGGCACGGTGCTGCAGGCCACCGACGACGAGTGGAACTTCGCGTTCAACCTCAACGTGCGCGCGCAGTTCTGGACCATCCAGGCGGCGCTGCCGAAGATGCTGGCGCAGGGGCGCGGCGCCAGCATCGTCAACATGGCCAGCGTGTGCAGCAGCATCAAGGGCCTGCCCAACCGCTTCATCTACGGCACCAGCAAGGCGGCGGTGCTGGGGCTCACCAAGAGCGTGGCGGCCGACTACGTGGCCGAGGGCATCCGCTGCAATGCGATCTGCCCCGGCACGGTCGACACGCCGTCGCTGCAGGAGCGCATCAACGCCAATCCCGACCCCGAGGCCGCGCGCAGGAGCTTCGTCGCGCGCCAGCCGATGGGGCGCCTGGCCAAGGCGGAGGAGATCGCGCCGCTGGTGGTGTTCCTCGCCAGCGACGAGGCGACGTTCGTCACCGGCCAGGCCTATTCGGTCGATGGAGGTATCACGATATGAACCAGCTCGATTTCCAGGGCCGCCACGCGGTGATCACGGGCGGCGCCACCGGCCTGGGCTACGCGATCGCCGAACGGCTGCTGCATTCGGGCGGCTCCGTCACGCTGTGGGACCTCGACGAGGCCGCCGCGCAGCAGGCCGCCATGAAGCTGGGCGCCAAGGCCGCGGCCGTGCGCGTCGACGTGGCCGACTACGCCTCGGTGCTCGAGGCCGTCAAGCGCACCGTGGCCCGCTCGCCGCGCATCGACGCCCTGGTCAACAGCGCCGGCGTCACCGGGCCGAACACCAAGGTGTGGGACTACCCGCCGGACGCATGGCGCAAGGTGTTCGACGTCAACGTGCACGGCCTCTTCTACTGCTGCCGCGAGGTGGCGGCGCTGATGCGCCAGCAGGGCTACGGGCGCATCGTGAACATCGCCTCGGTGGCGGGCAAGGACGGCAACCCGAACGCCAGCGCCTACAGCGCCAGCAAGGCGGCGGTGATCGGCCTGACCAAGTCGCTGGGCAAGGAACTGGCCGACGTCGACGTGCGCGTGAATTGCGTGACGCCCGCGGCGGTGAAGACGGCCATCTTCGACCAGATGACTCCCGAGCACATCCAGTTCATGCTCAGCAAGATCCCGATGGGCCGCTTCGGCACGCCCGAGGAGGTGGCGGCGCTGGTGGGCTGGCTGTGCACGGACGACTGCTCGTTCTCCACCGGCGCCGTGTTCGACCTGTCCGGCGGCCGCTCCACGTACTAGGCCCGCCCCGAGGCGGCCCGCGGCCGCCTCCCCTCGAGGGGCGCCACCCGCGGCCCGGACAAGCCGGTTCCGCGGAGGCCGCTGGAAGGCTCCGGGGAGGATTCCGTCCAATGGCGATTTCGACAACTGAAGCACGAAAGGTGAGACGCAAATGAAACTGGTCCGTTACGGCAACCCTGGCAAGGAAAAGCCCGGCCTCGTCGACGCCGAGGGCAAGCTGCGCGACCTGAGCGCGCTGGTGCCCGACATCGGCCCGGCGCAGCTCGCGCCCGCGGCGCTGGCCCGCATCGCCCGGGCCAACCCGGCCAAGCTGCCCTTGGTGCGCGGCAAGCCGCGCATGGGCTGCCCGGTGGCCGGCGTCGGCAAGTTCGTCGCCATCGGCCTGAACTACACCGACCATGCGGCCGAAGCCGGCATGCCGATCCCCAAGGAGCCGATCGTCTTCATGAAGGCGACCTCGTGCATCCAGGGGCCCGACGACGCCGTGATGCTGCCCAAGGGCTCGGTCAAGACCGACTGGGAGGTGGAGCTGGGCATCGTGATCGGCAGCACGGCGCGCTACGTGTCCAAGAAGGACGCGCTGTCGCACGTCGCCGGCTACTGCGTGGTCAACGACGTGAGCGAGCGCGAGTACCAGCTCGAGCGCGGCCCGCAATGGGACAAGGGCAAGGGCTGCGACACCTTCGGCCCGATCGGCCCCTGGCTGGTCACCACCGACGAGATCCCGAACGTGCAGCGCCTGGGCATGTGGCTGGACGTGAACGGCCAGCGCATGCAGACCGGCAACACCAGGACCATGATCTTCGGCGCCGCGCACCTGGTCAGCTACGTCAGCCAGTTCATGACGCTGCAGCCCGGCGACGTCATCACCACCGGCACGCCGCCCGGCGTGGGCATGGGCATGAAGCCGCCGCGCTTCCTGAAGAAGGGCGACGTGGTCACCCTTGGCATCGAGGGCCTGGGCGAGCAGCGCCAGGAAGTCGTCGCCTTCAAGGCGCGCTGAAAGCGCGTGCGGCCGCGGCGCGCCCGCGGTCGCCGATGTCACCGTCCAGCTTCCCGCCCGGCTCGTCCGCAGTCCGCATGGGGGCGGGGTGGCGAGCGCGGCCTTGCCGTCGGGTTTAGGTCCGCCGCTCTAAATCCTTGCGGTCACGCAGTTGGGGCCCGACTTCCTGCAAAATAGAACGACCGTTCGTTTTGTGGGGTGCCGTCTCATGGCCGTGACCGACTTTCCGCTGAAGTCCGCGCGCGCATTGCGCGAGGGCCGCGCCATGCAGAAGGGCCAGCAGACCAAGGCGGCCATCGTCGACGCGGCGCTCGGCCTGGCCACGCAGATCGGCCTGGAGGGCCTGTCGATCGGGGCGCTGGCCGAAGTCACCCGGATGAGCAAGTCGGGCGTGTTCGCCCACTTCGGCTCGCGCGAGGAACTGCAGATCTCGGTCATCCGCGAATACCACATGCGGTTCGAGGACGAGGTCTTCTACCCCGCCATGGCCGCCGCCCGCGGCCTGCCGCGCCTGCGCGCGCTGTTCGCCAACTGGATGAAGCGCACCTCGGTCGAGATCGACTCGGGCTGCATCTACATCAGCGGCGCGGTCGAATTCGACGACCGGCCCGGCCCCGTGCGCGACGCGCTCGCCAGCTCCGTGGCCACCTGGCATGCCGCGATGAAGCGCGCCATCGCCGTGGCCAAGGAAGAAGGCCACCTGCGCGCCGACGTGGACGAGGAGCAGATGCTGTTCGAGATTCACGGCCTGATCCTCGCCCTGCACTACGAAGCCCGTTTCCTGAAGAACCCCGGCGCCATCGCGCGCGCCAACACGGGGTTCGAGAACATCCTGCGCCGCTACGGCGCCGCGGACGCCGCGGCCCGGCCGGTGCGGCAACCGCGCCACAAATCCACCTAGGAGTCCTTCCGCATGCCCACCTACACCCCGCCCCTGCGCGACATTCAGTTCGTCATGCACGAGCTGCTCAAGATCGCGGACGAGTACAAGGCCATGCCGCGCCACGCCGAAACGGACGTGGACACCATCAACGCCATCCTGGAGGAGGGCGGCAAGTTCGCCAGCGAGGTGACGTTCCCGCTGAACATGGCCGGCGACGAGCAGGGCTGCAAGCTGGATCCGGCCACGCACGAGGTCACCACGCCCACCGGCTTCAAGGACGCATACGCCAGGTACGTCGAGGGCGGCTGGCCCGCGCTGTCGTGCGACCCGGCGTACGGCGGCCAGGGGCTGCCGATCGTGGTCAACCAGGCCCTCTACGAGATGCTGAACTCGGCCAACCAGGCCTGGACCATGTATCCGGGCCTGTCGCACGGCGCCTACGAGGCGCTGCACGCGCACGGCACCGACGACCAGAAGAAGCTGTACCTGCCCAAGCTGGTGAGCGGCGAGTGGACCGGCACCATGTGCCTGACCGAGCCGCACTGCGGGACCGACCTGGGCCTGCTGCGCACCAAGGCGGAACCGCAGGCCGACGGCACCTACCGGATCACCGGCAACAAGATCTTCATCTCCGCCGGCGAGCACGACCTGGCGCAGAACATCGTGCACCTGGTGCTGGCCCGCCTGCCCGACGCGCCCAAGGGCAGCAAGGGCATCAGCCTGTTCGTCGTGCCCAAGTACAACGTGAAGCCGGACGGCTCGCTGGGCGAGCGCAACGGCATCTACTGCGGGGGCCTGGAGCACAAGATGGGCATCCACGGCAACGCCACCGCGCAGCTCGTGCTGGACGGCGCCGTCGGCACGCTGGTGGGCGAGCCCAACAAGGGCCTGCAGGCCATGTTCGTGATGATGAACGCCGCGCGCATCGGCGTGGGCATGCAGTCGCTGGGCCTGACCGAAGTGGCGTACCAGAACGCGCTGGCCTACGCCAAGGACCGCCTGCAGATGCGCAGCCTATCGGGCCCCAAGGCCAAGGACAAGCCGGCCGACCCGATCATCGTGCACCCCGACGTGCGCAAGATGCTGCTGACCGCCAAGGCCTATGCCGAGGGCGGCCGCGCGCTCACGATGTTCTGCTCGCTGCTGATCGACCGCGAGCTGCACCACCCGGACGCCAAGGTGCGCAAGGAGGCCGAGGAACTGGTGGCGCTGCTCACCCCCATCGTCAAGGCCTTCATCACCGACAACGGCCACATCGCCACCAACGCCTGCATGCAGGTGTTCGGCGGCCACGGCTTCATCAAGGAATGGGGGATGGAGCAGTTCGTGCGGGACAACCGCATCAACATGATCTACGAGGGCACCAACACCATCCAGTCGCTGGACCTGCTGGGCCGCAAGGTGCTGGGCAACCAGGGCGCCACGCTCAAGAAGTTCGGCAAGCTGGTCGCCCAGCTGGTCGAGGAAGAGGGCGTCAACGAGAAGATGGCCGAGTTCATCAACCCGGTGGCCATGCTCGGCGACCAGATGACCAAGTTCACCACCGAGATCGGCTTCAAGGCGTTCCAGAACCCCGACGAGGTGGGCGCCGCAGCGGTCGACTACCTGCGCGTGGCCGGCCACCTGGTGTTCGGCTACTTCTGGGCCCGGATGGCGCAGGTCGCCCTGCGCGAGATCGAGGCCGGCAACCCCGACCCGTTCTACAAGGCCAAGCTGCAGACGGCGCGCTTCTACTTTGCCAAGCTGTTCCCCGAGACCGCGACCCTGATGCGCACGGCCCGCGCCGGCGCCCGGGTGCTGCTGGACACGGACGAGGCGCTGGCGTGACCAGCTCTTGTCCTCCCGGGCTGCACCCGGGATCCAGCAGCGGTCGCTGCACCACGCGCGGGACTGGATTGCGGATCAAGCCCGCAATGGCAGCGCTGGTCGGCTTGCTGCTGGCGGGCCAGGCGGTCGCCCAGATGTCGCCCCTCGGCCTCTGGCGCACGCTGGACGACAAGACCGGCGAGGCGCGCGCCGAGGTGCGCATCACCGAGACGGCCAATGGCCTGTCGGGGCGCATCGAGCGCGCACTCAAGCCGTCGCCCGAGCCGCTGTGCGGCCAGTGCAAGGACGACCGCAAGGACCAGCCCAAGCTGGGCATGGAGATCATCCGCGGCGGCCGCAAGGACGCCGACGAGAACGCGTGGACGGGCGGGAAGATCCTCGACCCCGACAACGGCCGCGACTACACGCTGCGCCTGGTGCCACTCGAGGGCGGCAGCAAGCTGCAGGTTCGTGGCTACTTCGGCCCGTTCTACCGGACGCAGGTCTGGGTGCGGGCGCAGTGACGCCCAAGGACTGAAATGAATAACGACCAGAGTGAACGTGCCGCCGTGGCGGCCAGCAGCGAGAAGGGACCGCGCATGAGCCGTTTCCAGGTGAAGAAGGTGGCCGTGCTCGGCGCCGGCGTGATGGGCGCGCAGATCGCCGCCCACCTCGTGAACGTGAAGGTGCCCGTCGTGCTGTTCGACCTTCCCGCGAAGGAAGGTCCCAAGAACGGCGTCGTGACCAAGGCCGTCGAGGGCCTGAAGAAGCTGAAGCCCTCGCCGCTGGGCGTGGCCGAGGACGCCGCGCTCATCCAGCAGGCCAACTACGAGGAGCACCTGGATCAGCTGCGCGAGTGCGACCTGGTGATCGAGGCCATCGCCGAGCGCATGGACTGGAAGCTCGACCTGTACAGGAAGATCGCGCCGTTCGTGGCGCCGCACGCGATCGTGGCGTCCAACACCTCCGGCCTGTCGATCACGAAGCTGAGCGAGGCGCTGCCCGAGGCGATCCGGCCGCGCTTTTGCGGCATCCACTTCTTCAACCCGCCGCGGTACATGTCCCTCGTGGAGCTGATCGCCACGCCGGCGACGCAGCCGCAGGTCCTGGACGACCTGGAGACCTTCGTCGTCACCGGACTGGGCAAGGGCGTGGTGCGGGCCAGGGACACGCCCAACTTCATCGCCAACCGCGTGGGCATCGCCGGCATGCTGGCGACGATGCGCGAGGTGGAGAAGTTCGGCCTCACCTACGACGTGGTGGACGACCTCACCGGCAAGAAGCTGGGCCGCGCCTCCAGCGGCACCTTCCGCACCGCCGACGTGGTGGGCCTGGACACCATGGCCCACGTCATCAAGACGCTGCAGGACACGCTGAGCGCCGACACCGATCCGTTCTACGCCAGCTTCGGCACGCCGGCGGTGCTGTCCAAGCTGCTGGAGCTGGGCAACCTGGGCCAGAAGACCAAGGCCGGCTTCTACAAGAAGGCCGGCCGCGACATCCTGCGCTTCGAGCTGGAGAGCGAGTCGTACGTGCCCGCCGGCCAGAAGGCCGACGAGGTCTACGGCCGCATGCTCAAGAAGCCGGCCGCCGAGCGCCTGAAGCTGCTGCGCAACAGCACCGGCCCACAGGGCCAGTTCCTGTGGGCGATCCTGCGCAACAGCTTCCACTACGCCGCGGTGCACCTGGCGTCCATCGCGGAGACCGCGCGCGACGTCGACTTCGCGATGCGCTGGGGCTTCGGCATGAAGCAGGGCCCGTTCGAGTTGTGGCAGGAAGCCGGCTGGCTGCAGGTGGCGCAGTGGATCCAGGAGGACATCGACGCCGGCAAGGCGCTGTCCACGGCGCCGCTGCCCGAGTGGGTGTTCCAGGGCCCGGTGGCCGAGGCCGGCGGCGTGCACACGCCCGAGGGCTCGTGGAACCCCACCAGCGGCCGCTTCGAGCCGCGCCGGCTGCTGCCGGTGCACCAGCGCCAGCACTTCCCCGAGAACGTGCTGGGCAGCAACGCGCCGGACTGGCGCACGGCCGGGCGCACGCTGCACGAGGACGCCAACATCCGACTGTGGACGCTGGACGCGGACCACGAGGGGTCCTCCGGTGGCCCCGTGCTGATCGCCAGCATCAAGACCAAGATGCACGCCATCAGCCCCGAGCTGTGCGAGGGCCTGCAGCTGGCGGTGGAGACCGCGGAGAAGGACTTCGCCGGACTGGTGATCTGGTCGGGCGACGAGATGTTCTCCGTCGGCGCCGACCTGCAGGTGATGCTGCCGGCCTTCATGGCCGTGGGCGTCAGCGCCATCGAGGACGCCGAAGGCTTCATGCAGCAGACGATGCTGCGGCTGCGCTACGCCGCCGTGCCGGTGGTGTCCGCCATCCGCGGCATGGCGCTGGGCGGCGGCTGCGAACTGGCCGTGTACTCGCAACGGCGCGTGGCGGCGATGGAAAGCTACATCGGCCTGGTCGAAGTGGGCGTGGGCCTGGTGCCCGGCGCCGGCGGCCTGACCTACATCGCCCGCCGCGCCGCGGAGGCCCAGGCCCAGAGCACGCACAAGGACCTGCTGCCGTTCCTCACCGAGGGCTTCACCGCCGCGGCGATGGCCAAGGTGGGCACCAGCGCGCTCGAGTCGCGCAAGCTGGGCTACCTGCTGGACAGCGACGTGATCGTGCCCAACAAGGACGAGCTGCTGCACGTGGCCATCGCCGAAGCCAGGGCCATAGCCGGCTGGCGCGCGCCGATGAGGCGGCTCTTCCCGGTCGCCGGCCGCAGCGGCAAGGCGACCATCATGGGCCAGCTGGTGAACATGCGCGACGGCGGCTTCATCAGCCGGCACGACTTCCGCATCGCCACGCTGATCGCCAACGTGGTGACCGGCGGCGACGTCGACGCGGGCACCCTCGTCAGCGAGGAGTACCTGATGACCCTGGAACGCCAGGCGTTCTGCGAGCTGGTGCAGCATCCCAAGACGCAGGAGCGCATCCTGGGCATGCTGTCGACGGGGAAGCCGGTGAGGAACTGACCTTCCCCTCTCCCTCCCCCTTCGGGGGAGGGCGGGGTGGGGGCGCTCCCATGCGAAACCAGGCCGATTCCACGACCCACGCCAATGCCCGCGCGTTGCGCGCGGGCATGACCGATTCCGAACGGAAGCTGTGGTCTCGATTGCGCCTGGAGCAACTTGGCGTGAAGTTCCGAAGGCAGCACCCGCTGGGACGCTACATCGCCGACTTCGCCTGCCTGTCCCCCAAGCTGATCGTCGAACTCGACGGATCCCAGCACGCGCAGCGGGCTGCCTACGACGATCGACGCGATGCTTTCTTTGCTGCGCAGGGCTTCAAGGTGCTGCGTTTCTGGACCGATGAACCGTTGAAGAACATGGAAGGTGTTCTGGCGGCCATCCTTGAACAACTCGGGGCAGCCGGCGAGCGCCCCCACCCCACCCCTCCCCCGGAGGGGGAGGGAGCGAAAGACAGGAGCCACGGATGAAACAAGTGCAAGACGCCTACATCGTTGCCGCGACCCGCACGCCCATCGGGCGCTCGCACCGCGGCTACTTCCGCAACATGCGCCCCGACGACCTGCTGGCGACGGCGCTGCGCGCCGCGCTGGCCCAGGTGCCGGGGCTGGACCCGAAGGCGATCGAGGACGTGGTCTGCGGTTGCGCCATCCCCGAGGCGCAGCAGGGCCTGAACGTGGCGCGCATCGGCGCGGTGCTGGCCGGCCTGCCCAAGAGCGTGGGCGGCATCACCGTCAACCGCTTCTGCGCCTCGGGCCTGTCGGCGGTGCAGATGGCGGCCGACCGCATCCGCGTCGGCGAGGCCGACGTGATGATCGCCGCCGGCACCGAGAGCATGAGCATGGTGCCGATGATGGGCAACTCGCCCTCGCTGTCGCCCACCATCTTTGCCAACCCCGACGACATCGAGAGCTACGGCATCGCCTACGGCATGGGCCTGACGGCCGAGAAGGTGGCGCAGCAGTGGAAGGTCGGCCGCGAGGCGCAGGACGAGTTCGCCTACCAGTCGCACAGGAAGGCGCTGGCCGCCATGCAGGCCGGCGAGTTCGCCGACGAGATCACCCCGGTGGACGTCGCCGAGCGCTCGCTCGACCTGGATTCGGCCGAGGTCGAGGTCAAGACGCGCACGGTGAGCCTGGACGAGGGCGCGCGGCCCGACACCACCATCGAGGGCCTGGCCAAGCTCAGGACCGTGTTCGCCGCCCGCGGCAGCGTGACGGCCGGCAACAGCTCGCAGACCTCCGACGGCGCCGGCGCGCTCATCCTGGTGAGCGAGGCCGCGCTCAAGCGCTACAACCTGCAGCCGCTGGCGCGCTTCGTCAGCTACGCCAGCCGTGGCGTGCCGCCGCACATCATGGGCATCGGCCCGGTGGAGGCGATCCCGGCCGCGCTGAAGGCCGCCGGCCTGAAGCAGGACGACCTCGACTGGATCGAGCTCAACGAGGCGTTCGCGGCCCAATCGCTGGCGGTGATCAACACCCTGGGCCTGGACGCCGCCAAGGTCAACCCGATGGGCGGCGCCATCGCGCTGGGCCACCCGCTGGGCGCCACCGGCGCGATCCGGTCGGCGACAGTCGTGCACGCGCTGCGCCGCAAGAATCTGAAGTACGGCATGGTGACCATGTGCGTCGGGATGGGCCAGGGGGCCGCCGGCATCTTCGAGCGCGTCTGACGCGCCGCACGGGCCACCGCAAGCGATGGCCTTTTTTTCTGGGGCGACAGGAGGATCAGCAGGGATGACGCAGGCACACCCCTTCGACGTGGCGACGGCCCTGGAGCCGGCCGGCGACGACCTCTGGCGCGGCCACACCAGCCCGGCCTACGCGAACATGGTCGGCCCGTTCGGCGGGATCATGGCCGCGCAGGTGCTGTCGGCGGTGCTGCGCCACCCGCGCCTGCTCGGCGAACCGGTGGCGCTCACCGTGAACTTCGCCGCCGCGCTGGCCGACGGGCCGTTCGAGATCCTGGCCCGGCCCGCGCGCACCAACCGGTCGACCCAGCACTGGACCATCGAGGCCCGGCAGCAGGGCCAGACGGCGCTGACCGCCACCGCGTTCACCGCCCTGCGCCGGGACACCTGGGGCGCGGTGGAACACACGATGCCGGCGGTGCCCGCGCCGGCCGACGTTCCTCTGCCGCAGGGCGGCAAGCGGGTGGAATGGACCAACCGCTACGAGATGCGGTTCATCGAGGGCGGCTATCCCGCCGGATGGGACGGCCGGGACCACGGCGTCAGCCGCACGCGGCTGTGGCTGCGCGACGCGCCGCCGCGGCCGCTGGACCATGCGTCGCTCGCCGCGCTGGCCGATGTGTTCTACCCGCGCATCTGGCGTCGCCGCGCCGTCCTCGTGCCGATCGGCACCGTGTCGATGACCGTGTACTTCCATGCCCGCGCCGCGCAGCTGCACCGGGCGGGCACGGGCTACCTGCTCGGGCAGGCGCAGGCCCAGGCCTTCCAGGGCGGCTACTTCGACCAGACCGCCCAGCTGTGGGGCGAGACGGGCGACCTGCTCGCCACCACGCACCAGGTCGTCTACTACAAGGAGTGAGCCCGCATGGCCACCACGCCCCGCGCTGACGCGCCGACGCTGCCCGCCGCGCCGGCCGAAGGCTCACCCGGCCCGGGGCAGGACAGGGTCTGCCTCGTGGTCGGCGCCGGCGACGCCACCGGCGGCGCGATCGCCCGGCGCTTCGCCCGCGGCGGCTACGTGGCCTGCGTCACGCGCCGCAGCGCCGACAAGCTGCAGCCGCTGGTGCAGGCCATCGAGGCCGAGGGCGGCCGCGCGAAGGGTTTCGCCAGCGACGCGCGCAAGGAGGAGGACGTCGTCGCGCTGATCGAGCAGATCGAATCGACGGTCGGTCCGATCGAGGTGCTGGTGTTCAACATCGGCGCCAACGTGCGCAGCAGCATCCTGGAGGAGACGGCGCGCAGGTACTTCAAGGTCTGGGAGATGGCCTGCTTCTCCGGCTTCCTCAATGCGCGCGAGGTCGCCCGGCGCATGGTCACGCGCGGTCGCGGCACCATCCTGTTCACCGGCGCCACGGCGTCGCTGCGCGGCGGCAGCCACTACGCCGCCTTCGCCGGCGCCAAGCACGCGCTGCGGGCGCTGGCGCAGAGCATGGCGCGCGAGCTGGGGCCGGCCGGCATCCACGTGGCGCACGTGGTGATCGACGGCGCCATCGACACCGCCTTCATCCGCGACAATTTTCCCGAACGCTACGCGCTGAAGGCGCAGGACGGCATCCTGAATCCGGAGCACCTCGCCGACCAGTACTGGATGCTGCACATGCAGCCGCGCGACGCCTGGACCCACGAACTGGACCTGCGCCCCTGGATGGAGAAGTTCTGATGCCCAAGGATCTCGACTTCTATTTCGACGTCGGCAGCCCCGCCGCCTACCTGGCCTGGACCCAGGTGCCCGCCATCGCGCGCGACACCGGGGCGGCCGTGCACTACAAGCCGATCCTGCTGGGCGGCGTGTTCCAGGCCACCGGCAACCGCTCGCCGATGGAGGTGCCGGCCAAGAACGCCTGGATGCGGCAGGACCTGGCGCGCCACGCCGCCCGCCAGGGCGTGCCGTTCCGGCACAACCCGCACTTCCCGATCAACACCCTGATGCTCATGCGCGCCGCGCTCGGGCTGCAGTTGCGCGAGCCGGCGCGGCTCGTGCCGTTCGGTGATGCGGTCTTCCGCGCGATCTGGGTCGACGCGCGCAACATGAACGACCCGGCCGAGGTCGCCGCCGTGCTCCAGGGCGCCGGCTTCGATCCGCAAGCTGTGCTGGCGCTGACCCAGGATCCCGAGGTCAAGGAGCGCCTCAAGGCCGAGACGCAGGACGCGGTGGCGCGCGGCGTGTTCGGCGCACCGACTTTCTTCGTCGGCGGCCAGATGTTCTGGGGCCAGGACCGCCTGGACTTCGTGCGCGAAGCGCTCGCCTGACCCTTCCCGACCCACGACAATGCAGGGCACCATGACGCAAGACATCCTCATCCACGCCGAAGCCGGCGTGCTGACCCTCACGCTCAACCGGCTGGCGCGCAAGAACTCGATCACGGTCGCGATGTACGCCGCGCTGGCCGACGCCCTCGCGGGCGCCAAGGACGATCCCACCGTGCGCGTGGTGGTGCTGCAGGGCCACGAGACCATCTTCTCGGCCGGCAACGACATCGGCGACTTCCTCGACCAGCCGCCCCAGCCGGCCGAGGGCGCGCCGGTGTTCCGCTTCCTGCAGGGCATCGCCACCTTCCCCAAGCCGCTGGTGGCCGCGGTGTGCGGGCCGGCCGTGGGCGTCGGCACCACCATGCTGTTCCATTGCGACCTGGTCTATGCCGGCGACAACGCGGCGTTCTCGATGCCCTTCGTCAACCTGGGCATCTGCCCCGAGGCGGCGTCCAGCCTGCTGGTGCCGCAGATGTTCGGCCACCTCCGCGCGGCCGAGGCGCTGCTGCTGGGCGAGCCCTTCATGGCCGAGGCGGCGCTGGAGGCGGGCCTGGTCAACCGCGTGCTGCCGCCCACGGAGGCCAACGGCTATGCGGCCTCGATCGCCCGCAAGCTGGCGGCCAAGCCCAGCACCTCGCTGGTCGAGACCAAGCGCCTGATGAAGAAAGGCCAGCAGCAGCTCGTGCTGCAGCAGATGCAGGAGGAGGGCGCGATCTTCTCGCGCATGCTGCGCGAGCCGGCGGCGCGCGAGGCGTTCGGCGCCTTCATGGACAAGCGCAAGCCCGACTTCTCCAAGCTCTGAAGCGCATGGCCCAGGACTACGTTCTCTACGGGGCCAAGGGCTCCGGCTCGGCGGCCGTCGAGGCGGCCCTGCACCTGGCCGGCCTGCCGCACCGCGTGGTCGAGGCGGCGACCTGGCTGCCCGAGTCGTCGCTCGACGAACTGCGGCGCGTCAATCCGCTGCAGCAGATTCCCACGCTGGTGCTGCCCGACGGCTCGGTGCTCACCGAGAGCGCGGCCATCCTCGTCCACCTGGGCACCGCGGCCGCCGCGCCCGGGCTGCTGCTGCCGGCCGAAGCCCCGGCGCGCGCGCAGCAGGTGCGCGGCCTGGTGTACATCGCGGCCAACTGCTACAGCGCGATCAGCATCATGGACTACCCCGAGCGCTGGACCGTCCAGGACGACGAGGCGGCGCGCGAAGCCATCCGCGCCGGCGCGCGCCAGCGCCTGCACCGGCACTGGGAGATCTTTGCCGACACCTTCACCGGCAGCCGGCCCTTCCTCGGCGGCGACACGCCCGGCGCGCTCGACCTGCTGGCCGGCGTGGTCTCGCGCTGGGCCGGCACCCGCAAGCACCTGGCCGAGCAGCGGCCGGCGTTGCACGCGGTGCTGCAACGCATCGACGGCGATGCTCGCCTGGCGCCGGTGTTCCGCCGGCACTGGGACACCTGAGCCGGTCCGGTCGCCGGCGCGCAAGGGCACTGGCGGTCCCCGCCGCGCGACTGTCCGGCGCACGACGCCGACACGGGCTGCCACTATCATCCGCCGCATGCCTGCCTACATGCTGCTCATCGTCGAGGATCCGGCCCAGCGCGGCACGCGCAGCGAGGCCGAAGGGCGCGAGGTCTACGAGCGCATGGTCCGCTACGCAGGCGACCTGCAGCGGCGCGGGCTGCTGCGCGCCGTCGAGTCGCTGAGCTCGCCCGACGCGACGGCGGCGCGCGTGCAGGTGCGCGGCGGCGCCACGCGGCTGGTCGATGGGCCGTTCGCCGAGGCCAAGGAGATGGTCGGCGGCTTCTTCCTCGTCGAGTGCGCGGGCCGCGACGAGGCGGTGGCGCTGGCGCGCGAGTGCCCGGCGGCGCAGTGGGCCACGGTCGAGGTCCGCGCGGTCGGGCCGTGCTACACCTAAGGCGCGCCTAGGGTTTGCCCGGATTCGGGCCGTGTCGATCTCCGGTCCGCTCGTTCGTCGTGCATCGGAAGGCCGCGCCGCGGCCGCGACCACTGCAACCCACCAAGGAGAACGCCATGGATCCCGTCGTGCACTTCGAACTGCCCTGCGACGACCGCGAGCGCATCGCGCGCTTCTTCCAGCAGGCCTTCGGCTGGAAGACCCAGATGCTCGGCCCCGAGATGGGCAACTACGTCGTGGTGACCACGTCCGACCAGGACGGCCGGCCCGACGCGCACCGCGGCGCGATCGGCGGCGGCTTCTACACCCGCACCAAGGACATGCCGGCGCAGTTTCCGAGCATCGTCATCGCCGTGCAGGACATCGGCGCCTCGATGCAGAAGATCAAGGACGCCGGCGGCCAGGTGCTGGGCGAGCCGATGGACATCCCGGGGGTCGGCGCCTACGTCTCGTTCATGGACACCGAGGGCAACCGCTCCAGCATCCTGCAGCCGCTGCCCATGGGCGGCCAGTGAGGAGCCGGCGATGCGCTACATGATCATGGTCCGCGCCAACCCGGACACCGAAGCCGGGCGCTTTCCGCCCGACACCGACAAGCTGATGGCCTGCATGGCCGAGTACCACGAGGAGCTGGCGCGCGCCGGCGTGCTGCTCGACGCGTCCGGCCTGCAGCCCTCCAGCACGGGCTGGCGCGTGCGCTGGGACGCGGGCGGCCAGCGCGTGGTCGACGGCCCGTTCGCCGAGAGCAAGGAAATGATCGCCGGCTACACGCTGATCCAGGTGCGCAGCCGCGAGGAGGCGCTCGAATGGGCGCGGCGCTTCCCCAACCCGATGGGCGAGGGGCGGGCCGGCGAGATCGAGGTGCGCCCCCTCTACGAGATGGAGCACTTCGAGCAGATGGGCCTGGGCGGCGGCGCCGGGCGCTTCCGCGAGCTGGGGACGCTGTGACCATGCGCGCCGACGACGACCGCGCCCTGGCCACCAGCCGCCGGCTGGCGGCCACGCGCGAGCAGGTGTTCGCCGCCTTCCGCGATCCGCGCCGGCTGGCGCGGTGGTGGGGCCCGGCGGGCTTTCGCAACCATTTCGAGCGCTTCGAGTTCCGCACCGGCGGCCGCTGGACGCACGAGATGGAGGGGCCCGACGGCAAGCGGTACCCCAACGAAGCCGTCTTCGAGGCCGTCGACGAGCCGGGCCGCGTGGTGATCCGCCACGTCTCGGCGCCCGGGTTCACGCTCAGCGTGCAGCTGGCGCCGGCCGCGGACGGCTGCCTGCTGGAGTGGCGGCAGGTGTTCGACACCGCCGCGCTGCGCACTCAGCTGGAGGCGATGTGCCGCCCCGCCAACGAACAGAACCTCGACCGCCTGGAAGCCGAGCTGGCTTCCGGCGCCTGATTTTTCCGCACCAAGGAAATCGCGCATGGGACGCAAGATCTTCGTCAACCTGCCCGTCCGGAACATGGAACGCACCAAGGCGTTCTTCACGGCGCTGGGCTTCGGCTTCAACCCGCAGTTCACCAACGAGCAGGGCGCCTGCATGGTCGTGGCCGAGGACATCGCGGTCATGCTGCTGGTCGAGCCGTTCTTCCAGACCTTCACCAGGAAGCCGGTGGCCGACGCCACCCAGGCCACCGAGGTGCTGGTGTGCCTGTCGTGCGACAGCCGCGCGGAGGTCGACGAACTGGTGCGCAAGGCGGTGGCCGCGGGCGCCAAGGTCCCCAACGCGCCGCAGGACCACGGCTTCATGTACGGCCATGGCTTCGAGGACCTGGACGGCCACGTCTGGGAACTGACGTGGATGGACACGGCGGCGATGCCGCCGCAGCCCTGAGGCGCCGGCGCCCCCGATGCATTCGGCCACGCACGATGCCATCGCCGCCATCTGGCGCATCGACGCGCCCAAGGTGGTGGCGACGGTCGCGCGGATGGTGCGCGACGTCGCCGTGGCCGAGGACCTGGCGCAGGAGGCGCTGGTCGCGGCGCTGGAGCACTGGCCGGTCGACGGACTGCCGCAGCGGCCCAGCGCCTGGCTGATGACGACGGCCAGGCACAAGGCGCTGGACCACCTGCGCCGCCGCCAGATGCTGGCCGCCAGGCACGAGGAGATCGGCGCCGACCTGCAGGCGCAGGAGGCGCTGGTCACGCCGGACTTCACCGACGCGCTGGACGCGGCGCGGCAGGACGAGATCGGCGACGACCTGCTGCGCCTGATGTTCACCGCCTGCCACCCCGTGCTGCCGACCGAAGCGCGGGTGGCGCTCACGCTGCGGCTGCTGGGGGGCCTCACGACGCACGAGATCGCGCGCGCCTACCTCGTGCCGGAGCCGACCATCGCGCAGCGGATCGTGCGTGCCAAGCAGAAGCTGCGCGAGGCGCGCGTGCCGTTCGAATCGCCGCGCGGCGAGCAGCTGCGGCAGCGCCTCGCCTCGGTGCACGAGGTGGTCTACCTCGTGTTCAACGAGGGCTACACCGCCACCGCCGGCGACGACTGGATGCGGCCCGCGCTGGCGCAGGAGGCGCTGCGCCTCGCGCGCATGCTGGCCGAGCTCGCGCCGCAGGAGCCGGAGTCGCACGGCCTGGCCGCGCTGCTCGAACTGCAGTCCTCGCGCATGAACGCCCGCACCGATCCGCAGGGCCGTCCCATCCTGCTCGCCGACCAGGACCGCGCGCGCTGGGACCGCCTGCTGATCCGGCGCGGCCTGGCCGCCCTGCAGCGCGCCGAGTCGCTCGCGCCCGCGCCCGGCCCCTACACGCTGCAGGCGGCCATCGCCGCCTGCCACGCCCGCGCCGCGGTCGCGGCCGACACCGACTGGCCGCGCATCGCCGCGCTCTACGCGCAGCTGGCCGGCGTGCAGCCGTCGCCGGTGGTGGAGCTCAATCGGGCGGTGGCCGTCGGCATGGCGGACGGACCGCAGGCGGGCCTGACGATCGCCGACGGGCTGCTGCAGGATCGCGCGCTGCAGCGCTATCCATGGCTGCATGCCGTGCGGGGCGACCTGCTGGAGCGGCTGGGCCGCGCGGCCGAGGCGCAGGCCGCTTTCCTGGCCGCCGCCGGGCTGGCCGGCAATGCGCGCGAGCAGGCGCTGATGCGCGAGCGCGCCGCCGCGCTTCAGCGCCGCACGGGGCCGGCCAGCGGCCGCTCGGTGTAGCGCGACTTGCGCTTCTTCTTCTTGGCCGGTGCCGGCGCGGGCGGCGCGCTGGCGGTCTTGTCCGCGCGCTTGCGAAAGCCCAGGTCTTCCTCGGTCAGGCCATAGAAGGCGATCGCCACCTTGATGCGGGCGATCACGTCCTCGACCTCGCGCCGCCGCACTTCCTCGGCCTGGCGCTTGAGCAGCTCGATCTCTTCCAGCATCTGGCTATAGGTCTTCTTCACGGTCCGGCGGGTGATGGGTTCGCCGGCACAGTATGACCCAGCATGAAGCTGCGGTGTGGCCCAGCCATGGGGGCGCCGTGGCCATCTGCGGGACAATGCCGGCATGAGCAAGAACCCGCCGGCGGGCGTGACCGAGTTCGAGCCCGAGTTCGTCGACGGGCTCAAGGCGATCTTCGAGGAGCGCATCGTCTTCAACCAGCTGCTGGGCCTGAAGATCGCAAGCCTGCGGCCCGACCGGGTGGCGGGCCGGCTGGCCATGAAGCACGAGCTGGTCGGCCATTTCGCCTACAACCGCCTGCACGGCGGCGTCATTTCCGCCGGGCTGGACGCGATGGGCGGCCTGGCCTGCATGGCGGCGATCGGCGCGCGCCACATGGACGAGCCGCCGGGCGCGCGGCTGCACCGGTTCTCCAAGCTGGGCACGATCGACCTGCGCATCGACTACCTGCGCCCCGCCATCGGCGAAGCGTTCGAGCTGCGCGCCGAGGTGCTGCGGCTGGGCTCGCGCGTGGCTTCCACGCGGATGGAATTCCTGGGCGCCGACGGCAAGCTGCTGTCCACCGGCGCCGCTGCCTACATCGTCTCCTGACCATGCGCGCCATCCCCGTCCGTGGCAAACCCCTGGCCGGCGGCAGGTTGCCTGCCGTGTGCGTGCCGCTGGTGGCGCGCACGGCCGACGCGCTGGTGCGCGAGGCGGCCGCGGCCGCGGCGAGCCGGCCGGACCTGCTGGAGTGGCGCGTCGACTTCTACGAGGGCATCGGCCGCACCGCCGACGTGGTGGCGCTGGCCGCGCAGCTGAAGGCGGCCGCGGGCGGCCTGCCGCTGCTCTTCACGCGCCGCGCCCGGCGCGAGGGCGGCGAGGCGATCGCGCTCGACGAAGCGCAGGTGGCCGACCTGTACGGCGCGGTGGCGGCCGGCGGCGCGGTGGACCTGCTCGACACCGAGATGGGGGCCGAGCCGCGGCACCTGGCCGCCATTGCGGCGGCCGCGCGTACTCACGGGCTCACACTCGTGCTCTCGTTCCACGATTTCCAGCGCACGCCGCCCGAGCAGGAGCTGGTCGCGCGCTTCGAGCAGGCGCACCGGCTGGGCGCCGACGTCGGCAAGGTCGCCGTGATGCCGCAGTCGCCCGGCGACGTGCTCGCGCTCCTGCAGGCCACCTGGCGCGCGAGCGGGCAGCTGCCGATCGCGGTGGCCGGCATGGCGATGGGGCGGCTGGGCGCGGTGTCGCGCGTGTGCGCGGGCCAGTTCGGTTCCGCGCTCACGTTCGCGGCCGGCCAGGCGGCTTCGGCGCCGGGGCAGCTGCCCATCGGCGACCTGCGGGCGGCGCTCGACGTGCTGGGGCGCGCGTCAGGCGCCTGAGTCCGGCGCGTGCCCGCGCACCTCGTTCAGCAGGTTCCAGCAGACCAGGAACATCGAGGCGATCACCGGCCCGATGACGAAGCCGTTCAGGCCGAACAGCCCGATGCCGCCGACGGTGGCCACCAGGATCACGTAATCGGGCAGGCTGGTCTGCCGCCCCACCAGGATCGGCCGCAGGACGTTGTCGACCAGGCCGATCACGAGCACGCCCCAGACGATGAGCCCGACGCCGCTGGCCACCTCGCCGGTGAACAGCTTGTAGAGCGCCACCGGGCCCCAGACGATGGCCGCGCCGACCGCCGGCAGCAGCGACAGCAGCGCCATGAAGGCGCCCCACAGCGTGGCGCCGGGCACGTCGAGGAACCAGAAGGCCAGGCCGCCGAGCGCGCCCTGGATCAGCGCCACGACCACGTTGCCCTTGACGGTGGCGCGCACGACGGCGACGAACTGCTCCAGCAGCTGCCGGGTCTGGTTCACCCGCAGCGGCATCGAGCGGGTGAGCTGGTCCGACAGCTCGCGGCCGTCGCGCAGCAGGAAGTACAGCACGTACAGCATGATGAAGAACGACACCACGAAGTTGAGCGTGTTCTGCCCCAGGCCCAGCAGCTTGGTGGTGAGGAACTGGCTGCTGCTCGAAAGCACCTCGCCGGCGCGGCGCGCCAGGGCCGGCACGTCGGTCAGGCCGAACCGCGCCAGCAAGGCCTGCACCCAGGCGGGCAGGGCGTCGAGCACGCGCTGCAGGTAGTCGCCCGGGCGCAGCTCGCCCGAGCGCAGCGTCTGGTACAGCAGCGACGCCTCCTGCACGACCGACGCGCTGACCAGCGCCAGCGGCACGATGACGATCAGCACGATGGACAGCAGCGTGAGGAACGCCGCCAGCGAGGGCCGCTTGACCAGCCGCTTGCAGCGCAGGTGCATGGGCCAGAAGACGATGGCCAGGAACATCGCCCACAGCAGGGCGCCGGCCAGCGGCCACAGGACGAAGCCGAACGCCACCGTGAAGCCCACCACCAGCCACAGCAGCGTCTTGTGCTCCAGCGCGGGCGAGCGCAGCGGGTCCGGCGGTTGGGTCATGCGCGCGAGCGTAGCATCGGATGCGCGGCCGGTGGCCGACGCCGGCCCGACCGGGGCAGGCTAGTCGCGCTCCTCGATGGGGCGCGGGCGGCCGCTGTCGTCGATGGCCACGTACGTGAGCGACGCCTCGGTCACCTTCACGAACCGGCCCTGGGCGCGAAAGCGCTCGGCATACACCTCCACCTGCACCGTGATCGAGGTGCGGCCGATGCGGCTGACCGCGGCGTAGAACGACAGGATGTCGCCCACGCGCACCGGCTGCTTGAAGATGAACTCGTTCACCGCGACGGTGGCCATGCGGCCGTTGACGTGGCGCGCCGGGATCACCGAGCCGGCCAGGTCGACCTGCGCCATCACCCAGCCGCCGAAGATGTCGCCGTTGCCGTTGGTGTCGGCCGGCATCGGGATCACCTTCAGCACCAGTTCCTTGTCGGACGGAGGCTCGGCCGGGCCGAGCGGCTGCGCGCTTGATTTCGTGGACATGGGCACAATCTCCCCTCGCAAACCCCCGGATTGTCCCTGATGCGCCGCCACGGCGAAGCCGCCCCCGCCCCGCTCGCCCCCACCGCTCCCGTTTCCGCCGCCGCTGCCGCCGCGGGCAGCCCGGACTGGTCCACGCTCCAGCGCCTCCTGCCCTACCTGTGGGGCTACAAGTGGCGGGTGCTGGCCGCGCTGGCGTTCATGATCGCCGCCAAGGTGGCCAACGTCGGCGTGCCGGTGCTGCTGAAGAACCTGGTCGACACGATGAGCCTCAAGCCCGGCGACCCGGTGTCGGTGCTGGTCGTGCCGGTCGGCCTGCTGCTGGCCTATGGCCTGCTGCGGCTGTCCACGTCCCTCTTCACCGAGCTGCGCGAACTGGTGTTCGCCAAGGCGACGCAGGGCGCGGCGCGCAGCATCGCGCTGCAGACCTTCGAGCACCTGCATGCGCTGTCGCTGCGCTTCCACCTGGAGCGCCAGACCGGCGGCATGACGCGCGACATCGAGCGCGGGGTGCGCGGCATCGAGTCGCTGATCTCGTACTCGCTCTACAGCATCGTGCCGACCCTGGTGGAGGTGGCGCTGGTGCTGGGCATCCTGGCGGTGAAGTTCGACGCCTGGTTCGCCTGGATCACGCTGGTGGCGCTGGCGCTGTACATCGCGTTCACCGTCTCGGTGACCGAGTGGCGCACCAAGTTCCGCCGCCAGGCCAACGAGTTCGATTCGGCCGCCCACACCAAGGCGATCGACTCGCTGCTGAACTACGAGACGGTCAAGTACTTCAACAACGAGGCGTTCGAGGCCCACCGCTACGACGAGAGCCTGGAGCGCCTGCGGCGCGCGCGGCTGAAGGCCCAGACGACGCTGTCGATCCTCAACACCGGCCAGCAGCTGATCATCGCCGTCGGCCTGGTGGCGATGCTCTGGCGCGCCACCCAGGGTGTCGTGGACGGCCGCATGACGCTGGGCGACCTGGTGATGGTGAACGCCTTCATGATCCAGCTGTACATCCCGCTCAACTTCCTGGGCGTGCTGTACCGCGAGATCAAGCAGAGCCTGACCGACCTGGACAAGATGTTCGCGCTGATGGACCGCGAGCGCGAAGTCGCCGACCGCCCGGGGGCGCGCGCGCTGCAGCTGCCGCCCGCCGGCGCGCAGGACGCGGCGCCCGCGACGCCGGTGCACGACTGGTCGGTGCGGTTCGAGCACGTCACCTTCGGCTACGAGCCGTCCCGGGTGATCCTGCACGACGTCAGCTTCGAGATCCCCGCCGGCAAGACCGTGGCGGTGGTGGGCCCGTCGGGCTCGGGCAAGTCCACCCTGGCGCGGCTGCTGTACCGCTTCTACGACGTGCAGCAGGGCCGCATCACCATCGGCGGCCACGACCTGCGCGAGGTGACGCAGGCCAGCGTGCGGCGCGCGATCGGCATCGTGCCGCAGGACACGGTGCTGTTCAACGACACCGTCGAATACAACATCGCGTACGGCCGGCCCGGCGCGAGCCGCGCCGAGGTGGAGGAAGCCGCCCGCGCGGCCCGCATCCACGACTTCATCGCCTCCACGCCCAGGGGCTACCAGACGATGGTGGGCGAGCGCGGGCTCAAGCTCTCGGGCGGCGAGAAGCAGCGCGTGGCGATCGCCCGCACGCTGCTGAAGGATCCGCCCATCCTGATCTTCGACGAGGCGACCTCGGCGCTCGATTCGGCCAACGAGCGCGCCATCCAAGCCGAGCTCAAGAGCGCCTCGCGCAACAAGACCACGCTGCTGATCGCCCACCGGCTGTCGACCGTGGTCGACGCCCACGAGATCCTGGTGATGGAAGCCGGCCACATCGTCGAGCGCGGCACGCACGACGCGCTGCTGGCGCGCGGCGGCCGCTACGCCCGCATGTGGCAGCTGCAGCAGCGGCAGGGCAGCGAGGCCGTGCCCGCCGGGGCCTGACGCTCAGCGCGGCTCGCGCACGGCGGCCGCGATCGCATCGACCCGGGCCAGGATCTCGCGCAACACCTGCACCACCTCGTCCTGCGGGGCAGCAGTGGTGCGCTGCGCCGGCGCGTGTGCATCGCGCAACAGCTGCCGGCGGCGCAGGATCTCGGCCCGGAACTCGTGCGCGTCGAGCACGCCCACCAGCTGCATGTCGCTGGCCTGGCGGGCACTGTGGCCGGCGGTCTCGAACTTCAGCACCGCCAGGTTGAACCGGCGCAGCAGCGGGCCTTCGATGAAGGTCACGTCCTGGATGTTCTCCAGCGGGATCGTCTTCTCCACCTGGAACAGGATGCCCTTGCGGAAGCGCAGCGCGTGCGGGCCGAGCTCGCATTCGAGCTTGTCGAACCAGTGCCGTGCCCACCACGGCCCGAGGCCGAGGAACCACACGATCGCCAGCGGGATGCCGACGATCGTCAGCACCAGCGCCAGGCCGACTTGCAGCACGAGGTAGGGGCGGATCAGGGGGTTGAAGCCGGCGCGCAAGGGCGGAGCGGCGTGGCCCGATGTGCCGGCTACCTGGATGGCGGGTGTCTGCATGGCGGGTGTTCCTCCGCCGCGCAGTCTAGCGGCGCAGGGCCGGGCTAACGCCGCCGCGGGCGCGAGCCGGGGACGGGGAAGCCGGCGCCGATGAACAGCGCGGTGATGCGGTGCAGGGCCTGCGCGGCGCGCGCCTCGCCCAGGCCGCGCACGAGGGCGGCGTTCACCTGCGGGCGCAGGAACCACATGTTCTCCAGGTCGGTGCAGTACCGCACCCGCATCTCCAGGTCGGCGTCGGCGGCGCCGCTCGCCTGCAGCGCCTGCAGCACCTCCAGCCGCACGGCTTCGAGCTTGCGCTCGTCGGAATCGCCCGCCCGGCCCAGCACGTTGAGCAGGCTCTGCACCACCGTGCGGCTGGCGCCGCGCAGGTGCTCGGCGAGCCCGGTGGGCACGTGGAGGGGGATCGGTTCGCTGTTCATGGGCAGGTCCGCGCGAGGGCGGCAGCCCAAGTGTCTCGCCGGCCGCCGGGCCGGCGCCCGCGGGGTTTCCCGCGAGCCGACGCACGGCGCGGGCTGCCCGGCTGGCCGCGGGCACGCGGGCGACGGTATAAACGACGGCATGGACCGGGCGGACCCTTTCCCCCTCGACGGCGGCTGCGACTGCGGCCAGGTGCGCTACCGGCTGCGCACGCGGCCGCTGTTCGTCCATTGCTGCCATTGCCGCTGGTGCCAGCGCGAGAGCGGGTCGGCTTTCGCGCTCAACGCGATGGTCGAGGCCGACCGGGTCGAGCTGCTGGCCGGCGAGCCCGAGCTGGTGGACACGCCGTCGCAAAGCGGCAAGGGCCAGAAGATCGCCCGCTGCCCGCGGTGCCGGATCGCCGTCTGGAGCAACTACGCGGGCGCGGGCCCGCTGTTGCGCTTCGTGCGCGTGGGCACGCTCGACCAGCCCGACCACCTGCCGCCGGACATCCACATCTTCACCGCGTCGAAGCAGCCATGGGTGGTGCTGCCGCCGGGCACGCCCGCCGTGCCGCAGTACTACGACCGAGAGGCGTACTGGCCGCGCGAGAGCCTGGAGCGGCGCCGCGAGCTGCTGCCGCGGATCGAGGCGTACCAGGCCGGGCTGGCGGGCGGCGGTGCGTGAGCGGCGCGAGAATGCGGGCCTGTCGAAGGAGCCGGCGATGAACGAGGTCGAATCCATGCAGGCGCTGCTCGCGCCGCTGTTTCCCGGGCTGATGGGGATCGAGCTGCGCGAGGCCGGCCCGGAGCGCGTGGTCGCCGCGATGCGGGTGCGCGCGGACCTGTGCACCACCGGCGAATCGCTGCACGGCGGCGCGTTCATGGCGTTCGCCGACACGCTGGGCGCGATCGGCACCTTCCTGAACCTGCCCAAGGGCGCGCGCACGACCACCACCGACTCGTCGACCAAGTTCACGCGGGGCGCGCCGGCCGGAACCACGGTCATCGGCACCTCGACACCGTTTCACCGCGGCCGCACCACGCAGGTCTGGCAGACGCTCGTGACGACCGAGGACGGCAAGCTGTGCGCGGTGGTCACGCAGACGCAGCTGGTCATTCCGGCCGCGCCCGGCGAGTCCCGCTGACCGACGGATGACCGGCCGATGACCGCGACCATCCGCCTCGAGCCCGCCGGCCAGCCCGACGTCCTGGCCCTGGTCGAGGCACTCGACGCGTACCAGAAGCCGCTCTATCCGCTGGAGAGCTTCCACGGCATCGACCTGGACGCGCTGTCGCGCCCCAACGTGCTGTTCGCTGTTGCCCGCGATGCGCAGGGCCGGGCGGTCGGCTGCGGCGCGATGGTGCTGGGCGACCATGCCGGCGAGCTCAAGCGCATGTTCACGTCGCCCGCCTGCCGCGGCCTGGGCATCGGGCGGCGGCTGCTCGCCTTCCTGGAAGGCCAGGCGCGCTCGCGCGGCTGCACGTCGTTCGTGCTCGAGACCGGGTACCTGCAGGCCGAGGCGCTGCTGCTGTACGCGCGCGCCGGCTACGAGCGCTGCGGGCCGTTCGGTGCCTACACCGACGACCCGAACAGCGTGTTCATGCGCAAGGCCGCTGCCTGAGCCGGCTGCCTTGGCCATCGCGCGCGGCGCGCTGCTGGTGGCGCACTGACCGGCGGGATCGGCGGGGCGTGGTCAGTTGGTGCCCGGGACGAGCGTCGTCGGCTGCGGGTCGGGCAGCTGCTGCGGGTAGTCGCGGCTGAAATGCAGGCCGCGGCTTTCGTGCCGCGCCTGCGCCGAGCGCACGATCAGGTCGGCCACGGTGACCAGGTTGCGCAGTTCCAGCAGGTCGCGGCTGACGTGGAAGTTGGCATAGAACTCCTGGATCTCTTCCTGCAGCATGCGGATGCGGTGCGCGGCCCGTTCCAGGCGCTTGTTGGTGCGCACGATGCCCACGTAGTCCCACATGAAGCGGCGCAGTTCGTCCCAGTTGTGGGAGATCACCACCGACTCGTCGGCGTCGGTGACCTGGCTGGCGTCCCAGGCGGGCAGGGCGGGCACGGCCGGCTGCGGCGCGGCCAGGATGTCCTGCGTCGCCGAGCGGGCGAACACCATGCATTCGACCAGCGAGTTGCTGGCCAGCCGGTTGGCGCCGTGCAGTCCCGTGTACGCCGTCTCGCCGATGGCGTGCAGTCCCGGCAGGTCGGTGCGCCCGGCCAGGTCGGTGTGGATGCCGCCGCACGTGTAGTGCGCCGCCGGCACGACGGGGATCGGCTGCTTCGTGATGTCGATGCCCAGCTCCAGGCAGCGCGCATGGATGGTGGGGAAGTGCTCGAGGATGAAGGCCGCGGGCAGGTGCGAGATGTCCAGGTACACGCAGTCGATGCCGTGCTTCTTCATCTCGAAGTCGATCGCGCGCGCCACGATGTCGCGCGGCGCCAGCTCGGCGCGCGGGTCGTGCTGCGGCATGAAGCGCGTGCCGTCGGGCAGCTTGAGCTGGCCGCCCTCGCCGCGCAGGGCCTCGCTGATCAGGAAGCTCTTGACGTTGGGGTGGTACAGGCAGGTCGGGTGGAACTGGATGAACTCCATGTTCGTCACCCGGCAGCCGGCGCGCCAGGCGGCGGCGATGCCGTCGCCGGTGGCGGTGTCGGGGTTGGTGGTGTACAGGTACACCTTGCCCGCGCCGCCGGTGGCCAGGATGGTCTGCGGCGCGCCGAAGGTGACCACCTCGTCGGTGCGGCCGTCCAGCGCGTACAGGCCCAGGCAGCGCTGCGGCTGCTGGCCGATGCGGCGGCTGGTGATCAGGTCGACCAGCGTGTGGTGCTCGAAGATGCGGATGTTGGGCGTGTTGCGCACGTGCTCGATCAGCGTGCGCTGCACGGCCGCGCCGGTGGCGTCAGTCACGTGCACGATGCGCCGGGCGCTGTGGCCGCCTTCGCGCGTGAGGTGCAGATGGCCGTCCTCCTGCGAGAACGGCACGCCCAGCCCGCGCAGCCACTCGATGCTCTCGGGCGCATGCTCGACGACGAAGCGGGTGGCGGTGGGGTCGGACAGGCCGGCGCCGGCGACCAGCGTGTCGTCCACGTGCGACTCGAAGCTGTCGCTGCGGTCCATCACCGCCGCGATGCCGCCCTGGGCCCAGCCGCTGGAGCCGTCGGACAGCGCGCGCTTGGTGATGACCGCCACCCGGTGCGTGGGCGCCAGGTGCAGGGCCGCCGACAGGCCGGCCAGGCCGCTGCCGACGATGAGGACGTCGAAATCGAGGGTGGTGCTCATGTCTGTGACCTTGTCAGGCCGGGCTCGACCCGGCATCCGGTGACGGGGTGCGCATCGGGCGCGGGGCCTGGATCGCGGATCGAGCCCGCATTGACAGCCGCGGGGCTCATGCCGGCTGGTAGGCCAGCCGGACGTAGATGGGCGCGAAGGCCTCGGCCTGCGTCACCTCGATCAGCGATTCCTTGGCCAGCTCCAGCATCGCGATGAAGGTGACGATCAGCACCGGCACGCCGCGGTCGACGTCGAACAGGTTCTCGAACTCGACGAACCGGCGGCCCTGGAGCTTGCGCAGCACGATGCTCATGTGCTCGCGCACCGACAGCTCCTCGCGCGTGATCTTGTGGTGCTGCACGAGCCGCGCGCGCTTGAGGATGTCGCGCCAGGCGTCCTGCAGGTCGACGACGTCGACGTCGGGAAAGCGCGGCTGCAGCGACTGCTCGATGAACACCTGCGCGCGCAGCACGTCGCGCCCGAGCTGCGGCAGCGCGTTCAGGCGCGCGGCGGCCAGCTTCATCTGCTCGTATTCGAGCAGGCGGCGCACCAGCTCGGCCCGCGGGTCCTCGGCCTCCTCGCCCTCGGCGGTCTTCTTGGGCGGCAGCAGCATGCGCGACTTGATCTCGATCAGCATGGCCGCCATCAGCAGGTATTCGGCCGCCAGCTCGAGGTTGCGGGTGCGGATCTCGTCGACGTACTGCAGGTACTGGCGGGTCACGGCCGCCATCGGGATGTCCAGGATGTTGAAGTTCTGCTTGCGGATCAGGTACAGCAGCAGGTCCAGCGGGCCCTCGAAGGCCTCCAGGAAGATCTCCAGCGCATCCGGGGGGATGTACAGGTCGCTGGGCATGGCGAACAGCGGTTCGCCGTACAGGCGCGCGAGCGCCACCTGGTCGATCACGTCGGGCATGCCGGGGACTTCCGGCGCCGGCGGCTCGGGCAGGGTGGTCTCGGCGGGGTCGTCCATCAGCCCTGGCCGTTGCCGCCGCCGGAGCCGTAGACGTAGGGCTTCTGCGGCACGCGGGCCTGCCGGTATTCGGTCAGGGCCTCGCGATCGAGGTGCTTGTCCCACCAGATGGAGCGGCCGGCGCGTTGCTGGGCTTCGATCTCGGGCCGCTGCGCCTTGAGCCCTTCGATGAACTGCGTGACGTCGGACTGGTAATCGGGGCGGCGGAAGATGCGGAGCAACTTGGACATAGACTGGCTCGATGAGTGAGCGATTTTACCCGGGGTGGTGCATGCGGCTTTGCAGCTGGTTTCTGGCGTTCGGGGCCCTGCTGGGCGGGTGCGACCAGCACCGCATCGCCAAGCTGGAGGAGGGCGTCTCGACCGAGGCGGACGTGCGGGCGCAGTTCGGGCAGCCCGAGAACGTCTGGGACGGGCCGGGCGGCGCCCGCATCCTCGAATACAACCGCAGCCCGGAGGGGCACCGCAACTACATGATCACCATCGGCCCGGACGGCAGGATGTCCGCGCTGCGCCAGGTGCTGACGCCGGAGAACTTCGCGCGGGTGCAGCCGGGCATGCCGATGGAGGAGGTGCGGCGCATGCTCGGCAAGCCGGCGAGGAAGACGCCCTACCCGCTCAAGGGCGAGGAGGCGTGGGACTGGCGCTACATGCAGCCGCCCAACACCTCGATGATGTTCACCGTGTCGTTCGACCGCGACCTTCACGTGGTGCGTGCCTCCAGCGGCCCCGACCCCGACGCGCCCGAGAACAAGGGCGGCCCCTAGGCGGCCACTGCCGGCGGCGGCGCCAGCTGCTCCTCCAGCTCGGCGACGAAGCCGGCGCGCGCCATCACGTCGTGCGGCTGCTGCTGCACGTGGTCCAGGCGCAGCGTGCCGCCGCGCAGTTGCACCGCCTTGTGCAACTGGCGCAGCGCATCCAGCCCGGAGGTGTCCAGGTGCACCAGGTGCAGCGCGTCCAGCACCACCTGCGGCGCCGGCGGGCCGTTCTCCACGGCCTGCACCACCGGGTCGATCCGGGCCACCGCGCCGAAGAAGAGCGAGCCGTACAGCCGGTAGCGCAGCACGGGGCCTTCGGTGGTCACCGGTTCGACCTGGAACAGCGAGCTCATCTGCCGGATGAAGAACACGCAGGCGGCCACCAGCCCCACCTGCACGGCGACGGTGAGGTCGAACACCACCGTGAGGAAGAACGTGCCGAGCATCAGCACCCGGTAGTACATCTTGTACTGGCGCAGGTGCGCGAACTCGCGCCACTCGCCCATGTTCCACGCCGTGAACAGCAGGATGCCGGCGAGCACCGCCAGCGGCACGTGCAGCGCCAGCGGCGCGGCCGCCAGCACCACGACCGCCAGCGTGATGGCGTGCACCACGCCCGCCACCGGCGTGGTCGCGCCGGCGCGCACGTTGGTCACGGTGCGCGCGATCGTGCCGGTGGCGGGCATGCCGCCGAAGAACGGCACCACGAAGTTGGCCACGCCCTGCGCCATCAGTTCCTGGTTCGGGTCGTGCCGCGGCAGGCCGCTCACCTGGTCGGCCACGCGCGCGCACAGCAGCGACTCGATGGCGCCGAGCACGGCGATCGTCAGCGTGGGGGTCACCAGCTGCTTGACGGTCTCCCACGAGGCCCGGGGCAGCACGAAGGCGGGCAGCCCCTGGGGAATGCCGCCGAAGCGCGTGCCCAGCGTCTCCACCGGCAGGCGCAGCCACAGCGAGACGGCGGTCAGCGTGACCAGGGCCACCACCGGCCCGGGGATGCGGGCGCCCACGATGGCCGCGCTGCGCATGCCGGGCAGGTCCTCCAGCGCCTGCTGCATCGGCGAACGCGCGTGCCACAGGCGCGGCCAGACGACCAGCCCGACGACGCAGGCCGTGCCGAGCGCGAACGCCGAGGGATTGAAGGTGCCGATCGCGCCGGACAGCACGCGCAGCTGGGCAAAGAAGTCGGCCGGCATGTGCTCGACCCGCAGTCCCAGCCAGTCCTTCAGCTGCGAGGCCGCGATCAGGACGGCGATGCCGTTGGTGAAGCCGACCACGATGCTGACCGGCACGTAGCGCACCAGCGTGCCCAGCCGCAGCAGGCCCAGCAGGAAGAGCAGCACGCCGGCGGCCGCGGTGGCGATCATCAGGTTGGCCAGGCCGTACCGCTCGACGATGCCGTAGACGATGACGATGAAGGCCCCGGCGGGCCCGCCGATCTGGACGTTGCTGCCGCCCAGCAGCGCGACCAGCGCGCCGGCGATGATGGCGGTCCACAGGCCCGCCTCGGGCTTGAGGCCCGAGGCGATGGCGAAGGCCATGGCCAGCGGCAGGGCGACGATGCCGACCGTGACGCCGGCGCCCAGGTCATGCAGGAACCGGTCGCGGCCATAGCCGCGAAGGGCGTCCACGAGCCGTGGACGGAAGGTGAAGGGAATGCGCACGCGGATCTCCGGAGTTGGACCAGATTCGGCGTCCGCACGCCCGCGCGGACCCCGGCTCAGCGCGTTCGCGGGGGGCCGCAGTGGTGCAGGCGGGTGATGAAGCGGCGCCGCCGCGACTGCGGCAGCGTGGCGGGCGGGGGTGGCAGCAAGGCCATCGGCCCAGTTTACGCCTGCATCCCGGCCGTGGCCGGCCTCATTCGCCGCCCGGGATCACCGCATCGGCGGCGGCGCCGACGGCCTTGCCGGCGATGCGGGCGGTGCCGATGGCCGCGTCAGCAGCCAGGCCGACGCCCGAGACGGCGAGGCCGGCCGCGGTGTCCGCCACGGCAATGACTGCGCAACCGCCCAGCGGAGCAACGCAGGCTGCGAGAAGAAGGGCGGTGGCGGCGCGACGGCATGGCTGGCTGGAGCGAAGGGACGGCATGGAGGGGCTCGTGGATGAGCCGGCCCATTCTATGGATGAGTCCCCCGCCCGCCGGTGACCAGCGGTAAGCAGTTGTTGGGCAGCCGCGCCCTGTCCGTCAGCGCGCGGCCTGCTCGCGGACGTAGGCCGCCAGCGTCTGCGCCAGCGCGGCCAGGTCGCGCTGCACCGAGTCGAAGCCGGCGTTGCGCTCGCGCGTGGCCTCGTCCATGTACAGCGGCCGGCGGATCTCGATCTGCAGGCTGTGGCGGCGCCGGGCCGGCTGCCCGATGCGCGCGATCAGCTGCACCCCCTTGTACGGGTCGTTGCGCGCCACCCGGTAGCCGAAACCTCGCAGCTCGCGCTCGACCAGGTCGACGAAGGCCGGCTCGCAGGTGGTGCCGTCGCGGTCGCCGAGCACGAAGTCGGCCAGCGGGTGCGGGCTGACGATCTGCAGGCGCTCGTAGGCGTCGTTGGGCATCGAGTGCAGGTTCAGGTGCCAGACCGCGCCGAACTGCCCGGTGCTGCGTTCGATGGCAGCCGCCAGCGCGGCGTGGTAGGGCCGGTAGTAGCGGTCGATGCGCTGGCGGACCTCGGCCACGGTGAGGCGTCGGTCGTAGATCGGCTGGCCGGCGCGCAGGTTGCGCCACACCAGTCCGTAGCCCAGGCGCGTCTTCTCGCCCGGCGCCAGCGGCTCGGGCCAGGGCGCATCGAGCAGGTCGGGATCGAGGTCTTCGAGCGTGCGGTTCGGATCGATGTAGGTGCGCGGGAAGTGCGCGGCCAGCAGCGTGCCGCCGACCTGCGGCACCGCCTGCCACAGGGCCTCGACGTGGGTGTCCTCGCCGCCGCGCAGCTGCTCGCGCGCGATGGCATGGCCGAAGTCGTCCGGGTACCAGGTGCCGCTGTGCGGGGAGTCGCACACCAGCGGCACCGCCGGTGCCTGCGGCTCGAGCAGGGTGAACGGAGCCATCGCGCGCTCAGTCCAGCTGGATCTTGGCCATCTTGGCCACGCGCTGGTAGCGCTCCATGGCCTGCTGGATCTGCTTGCCGAACTCCGCCGGCGTGCCGGGGATCAGCGTCGCGCCGGACTCCTCGATCTTGTGCACGAACTCGGGGTTCTTCATCGCCTTGTGGAACGCCTGGTTCAGGCGGTTGACCACCTCCGGCGGCGTGCCGGCGGGGGCCACCAGGCCGAACCAGCCGCCGCCGCCCATCTGGGGATAGCCCAGCTCGCCGTAGGTGGGCACGTCGGGCAGCGCGGGGGAGCGCTTTTCCGACAGCACGGCCAGCGGGCGCAGCTTGCCGGCCTTGATGTGCGGCAGCGCGGTCGGCAGGTTGTCGGTGATGGCGTCCACCTGGCCGGCCAGCGCGTCGTTCATCGCCAGCCCGGCGCCCTTGTACGGCACGTGCAGCAGCTGGATCTTGGCCAGGGCGGCGAAGTGCTCGATGTTGGCGTGGCCGAGCGAGCCGGTGCCGGGCGAGCCGAAGCTGTACTTGCCCGGATTGGCGCGGGCCAGCGCCAGGAACTGCTTCATGTCCTGGGCCGGCACCTTCGGATTGACCGCGAACACGCTGGGCGTGGTGGCGACGTTGGTGATCGGCGTGAAGTCCTTGACCGGGTCGTACTTGAGCTTGCTGCCGTAGACCGCGGGGTTGGCGCCGTGGGTGCTGACGGTGGCCATGCCCAGGGTGTAGCCATCGGCCTTGGCCTTGGCGACGAACTCCATGCCCAGCGAGCCGCCGGCGCCCGCGCGGTTCTCCACCACGATCGGCTGGCCGAGCTCGCGGGCGCCGTATTCGGCGATCAGGCGGGCGGCCAGGTCGGTCGAGCCGCCGGGGGCGAACGGCACCACCAGCTTGATCGGCTGGCTGGGAAAGGGCTGCTGGGCGGCGGCGATGCCGGTCGCCGCGAGGGCGGCGGCGCAGGCGATGGTTTGGAGGAACTGGCGCGTTTTCATGGTTCTCGACAGGTGGGAGCGAAGTGCGCCGCGAGCCTACGGTGCGCCGGCGGCGGCGGCAAACGACTTTTGGGTCGGCGGTGATGACATGTTGTAATCGGCCGATGCCGATCCGCAGCCCTTCGCTGGTGGAGTTGCATGCCTTCCTGGCCGTGGCCCGCAGCGGCAGCTTCCGCAAGGCGGCCGAGCAGCTTTGCGTGACCCAGGCCGCCGTGAGCCGGGCGGTGCTGCGCCTGGAGGAGGAGCTGGGACTGGACGTGCTGACCCGCTCGGGCGCCGGCGTGCGCCTGACCCCCGAGGGCGAGGAGCTGCGGCGCCGCATCGAAAAGCCCCTCGCCGCGCTGGAGGCCGCCGCCGTGCACCTGCGCCGCCGGTCCGACCGCATGCGGCTGCGGCTGTCGGTGGTGCCCAGCCTCGGCAACCTGTGGCTGATGCCGCGGGTGGAGGACTTCCGCGCGCGGCATCCCGAGGTCGAACTCGAGCTGCGGCAGTACCACCACGACGAGGACTTCCTGCGCGACGACGTGGACCTGTGGATCGCGCTGAAGGATCCGGCGCGCCGGCAGTGGCCGCGTCAGCTGGCCGCCAGCTACCTGGTGGGCCGCGAGATCGTGGCCGTGTGCGCGCCGCGCCGCGCTCGCGCCATCGGCTCGGCCGCCGACCTGCTGGCGCAGCCACTGCTGTACCACTCGTCCTACCGCGACAACTGGGCCCTGTGGGCACGGGCCGTGGGCGCCAGCCTGCCGGCGCGCTGGCGCGGCACCGGCTTCGACCTGGTGATCAACCTGATCGAGGCGGCGCGGGCCGGCATGGGGGTGGCCGTGGTGCAGGCCTGCATGGTCGAGGCCGACCTGGCGGCCGGGCGGTTGGTGATGCCGGTGGCCGGCAGCGCGTCGACCGGGCGCGGCTACTGGCTGTGCCGGCGGCGCGCTCTCGGTGCGCATCCGGCGGCCGACCTGTTCACCGACTGGATCAAGGCGCAGGCCGCGGCCAGCGTGCCGGCCCCCGCGGCGCCGCGCCGGCGCCGTTCGGCGCCCTAGGGCCGGACGCCGCAGTCCAGCGCCGGTCAGCGCACCCGCATGCCGGGCTGCGCGCCGGGCCAGGGCTCCAGCACGTAGATGCCCTTGTCGGCCTTGTCGTCGGCGTGGCTGGCGGCCAGCACCATGCCCTCGCTGACGCCGAACTTCATCTTGCGCGGCGCCAGGTTGGCTACCAGCACCGTGAGCTTGCCCACCAGCTGCTCCGGCTGGTAGGCCGAGGCGATGCCGGAGAACACGTTGCGGGTGCGGCCCTCGCCGACGTCCAGCGTCAGGCGCAGCAGCTTGGTCGAGCCTTCCACCGCCTCGCAGTTCACGATCCTGGCGATGCGCAGGTCGACCTTGGCGAAGTCGTCGATGGTGATGGTCGGGGCGATGGCCTCGCCGCCGGGCAGGGCCGGCGCCGCTTCGGCCGCCGGCGCGGCAGCGGGCGGCTCGAACAGCGCGTCGACCTGCTTGGGATCGACACGCTGCATCAGGTGCTTGTAGTCGCCCACCTGGTGGCCGGGGCCGAGCGGCCGGGCGGCGGTGGCCCAGTCGAGCGGCTCGCAGCGCAGGAACGCCTCGGCCTGGGCGGCCAGCGCCGGCAGCACGGGCTTGAGGCAGGCGGTCATGACCTTGAAGGCTTCCAGGCACTCGGAGCACACCAGCGCCGCCTCGTCGGCCTTGCCTTCCTTGACCAGCTTCCAGGGCGCGGCGCCGTCGAAGCGCAGGTTCACCTCGTCGGCGAAGGCCATGATCTCGCGCAGCGCCTTGCCGTACTCGCGGCCCTCGTACAGGTTGCGCACCTCGTCCAGCAGGCGCTCGCTGCGCCCCTGGCTGCCCGGGAACGGGCCGACCAGCTTGCCGCCGGGCACGAACTTGGCCGCGCGGCTGGCGATGTTGACGTACTTGCCGATCAGGTCGGCGTTGACGCGGGCGATGAAGTCCTCGGGGTTGAAGTCGACGTCCTCGACCTTGCCATTGAGCTTGGCGGCGATGTAGTAGCGCAGCCACTCGGGGTTCATGCCCAGCGACAGGTACTTGAGCGGGTCGATGCCGGTGCCGCGGCTCTTGCTCATCTTCTCGCCGCTGACGGTGATGAAGCCGTGCACGTTGACCTGGCTGGGCGTCTTGCGGCCCGAGAACTGCAGCATGGCGGGCCAGAACAGCGTGTGGAAGTACACGATGTCCTTGCCGATGAAGTGCACCTGCTCGACCTGCGGGTCGGCGATGAACTGCTCGAACGACGCCTCGGTGCGCGAGGGCGCGTGCCAGTGGCCGCGGGCCTGGCCCTTGTCGAAGTGGTTCTTCAGGCTGGCCAGGTAGCCGACCGGGGCGTCGAGCCAGACGTAGAAGTACTTGCCCGGCGCATCCGGGATCTCGATGCCGAAGTAGGGCGACTCGCGGCTGATGTCCCAGTCGGCCATGCCGGCCTCGAACCACTCGCCGGCCTTCCTGGCCATCTCGGGCTGCAGTTTCCCGTCCTGCGTCCAGGCCTTGAGGAAGTCGACCACCTGGGGGTCGGACAGCCGGAAGAAGAAGTGCTCCGAGTGGCGCAGCTCGGGCCGGGCGCCGGTGAGGGTGGAGTAGGGCTCGATCAGCTCGGTGGGCGCGTAGACGCTGCTGCACACCTCGCAGCTGTCGCCGTACTGGTCCTTGGCGTGGCAGACCGGGCATTCGCCCTTGATGTAGCGGTCGGGCAGGAACATGCCCTTGACCGGGTCGTAGAACTGCTCGATGGTGCGGGTGGTCACCATCCCGTTGGCCTTGAGCGCCTTGTAGATGCCCTGCGCCAGTTCGGTGTTCTCGGGGCTGTCGGTCGAGTGCCAGTTGTCGAAGCGGATGTGGAAGCCGTCCAGGTACTCCCGGCGGCCGGCCGCGATCTCGGCGACGAACTGCTGCGGCGTCTTGCCGGCCTTCTCGGCGGCGATCATGATGGGCGCGCCGTGCGCGTCGTCGGCGCCCACGAAGTGCACCATGTGCCCGCCCATGCGCTGGTGCCGCACCCAGATGTCGGCCTGGATGTACTCCATGATGTGGCCGATGTGGAACTTGCCGTTCGCGTAGGGAAGGGCGGTGGTGACGAAAAGCTTGCGCTGGGGCATGGGGAGGGAATCCGCGGGGAACCCGTGATTTTAGAGGGGTCGCTACACTGGACGGTTCACATCCAAGAAGTAGCCGACATGGCGTCCCAAGACCAACTGCTCGCCGCGCTCGCGGCCGTCAAGGACCCGAACACGGGCCAGGACTTCGTTTCCACCAAGGCCATCCGCAACCTGCAGGTGCAGGGCGGCGACGTCGCCTTCGACGTCGAGCTGGGCTATCCCGCCAGGTCGCAGGTGCCCGCGCTGCGCCAGGCGCTGGTGGCCGCCGCCCGCGCCGTGCCGGGCGTGGCCAACGTCTCGGTCAACATCACCACCAAGGTGCTCGCCCACGCCGTGCAGCGCGGCGTGCAGCTGATGCCCAACGTGAAGAACATCATCGCCGTCGCGTCGGGCAAGGGCGGGGTGGGCAAGAGCACCACCGCCGTCAACCTGGCGCTGGCGCTGGCCGCCGAGGGCGCCTCGGTGGGCCTGCTGGACGCCGACATCTACGGCCCCAGCCAGCCGATGATGATGGGCATCGACGCCCGCCCGGAGAGCGACGACGGCAAGACCATGGAGCCGCTGGAGAACTACGGCGTGCAGGTCATGTCGATCGGCTTCCTGGTCAACCCCGACGAGGCCATGATCTGGCGCGGCCCCATGGCCACGCAGGCGCTGGAGCAGCTGCTGCGGCAGACCAACTGGCGCGACCTGGACTACCTGGTGGTCGACCTGCCGCCGGGCACCGGCGACATCCAGCTCACGCTCTCGCAGCGCGTGCCCATGACCGGCGCGGTGATCGTCACCACACCGCAGGACATCGCGCTGCTCGACGCGCGCAAGGCCGTCGCCATGTTCGAGAAGGTCGGCGTGCCGATCGTCGGCCTGGTGGAGAACATGGCGGTGCACGTGTGCAGCAACTGTGGCCACGTCGAGCACATCTTCGGCGAGGGCGGCGGCAAGCGCTACGCCGCCGAGCGCGGCCTGGCGTACCTGGGCGCGCTGCCGCTGGACATGTCGATCCGGATGCAGGCCGACGGCGGCAAGCCCACCGTCGTGGCCGACCCGGACGGCAAGCTGGCCGGCATCTACAAGGACGTCGCGCGCCAGGTCGCGGTGAAGGTCGCGTCCAAGGCGAAGGACTTCTCCGCCAAGTTCCCGACGATCACCGTCTCCAAGGACACTTGAGGCGCGCGATGGCCGACCGTCCGAGCCTGCCGGTCGCCGTCGTGATGCGGCGCGAGCGCATCGACAACCGCTGGCAGCCATGGCGGTGGGTGCTGCACGACGTCGTGCAGCACGAGCCTGCGTTCGGCACCGAGGCGCGGCGCATCTATGCCGGCGAGCGTGAGGAGCGCTGGCTGCATCCCGGCTTCTCGGTCGAGCTGTTCCGCGACGATGCCGAGGGCTACTACCTCAACGCCACCACCGACGCCCCCGGCTGGTTCGTGCTCTGGCGCATGGAGGAGGAGCCCACCGTGGCCGACGAGCCCATCGCCCGGCCGCAGATCGTCACCCTGAGCTACTACGACGCGGGGCGCTGGCTGGACGCGCAGGAGACGGTGGAGCAGGTGCCCGCGCCGCCGCAGGTGGTCGACTGGCTGCGCAGCTTCGTCGAGGCGCACTACGTGCCGGAGCCCAAGAAGCGCAAGCGGCCCGAGAGCTTCCGGCCGCTGCAGGACCGCTTCGGCAATCCCGCGAGCGTGAGCACCGGCAAGAAGGGCGGGGGCGGCCATGTCTGAAGGCTTCCTGGGCCGCTGGTCGCGCCGCAAGCTCGATGCCAGGGAGGGCAAGCCGCTGGAGGCCGAGCCCGAGGACGCCGCCGCACCGGCGCCGGACGGGGCGCCGGCGGTGGCGCCTGCGGCGCCCGCGCCCGCGCCCGCGCAGCCGGTGCGTGCCGAAGCGGCCCCCGCGCCGGCCCAGCCGGCCCCGGAGCCGCCGCCCACGCTGGAGGACGCGAGCCGGCTCACGCCCGAGTCCGACTTCCGCCGCTTCGTCGCGCGCGACGTGGCCCCGGACGTGAAGAACGCGGCGGTCCGCAAGCTGTTCGCCGACCCGCGCTACAACGTGATGGACGGGCTGGACGTCTACATCGACGACTACAGCCAGCCGGACCCGATGCCGGAGTCGATGCTGCGGCAACTGGCCAGCGCGCAGTTCCTGGGGCTCTTCCGTGCGGAAGACCGGGAAGACGAGCCGGGTTCGGGGCCAAGTGGTTCCACCGACGAGCCGGGCGCGCAAACCGTGGCACAGTCGGACGCCCCCCTGTCCGACCCCATTTCCCCCGCGCCCGATGCCCACCCTGATCTGCGACTGCAACAAGACGATGCCGCTGAAGGCGGCGAGCCTGGGCACGGCACTGGGTGAGCCGCTGGCGCTGCACAGCACGCTGTGCCGCCGCGAAGCGGGCGCCTACCAGCAGGCGATCCAGGGGGCCGAGCCCGTGGTCGTCGCCTGCACCCAGGAAAGCAGGCTGTTCGCCGAGATCGGCCAGGAAACGCCCGGCGCCCTCGCGCCGGTGCGGTTCGTCAACATCCGCGAGACCGGCGGCTGGAGCCGCGACGCGTCGCAGGCCATGCCCAAGATCGCCGCGCTGCTGGCGGCCGCCCGGCTGCCCGAGCCGGAGCCGGTGCCCACGGTCACCTACCGCAGCGCCGGCCGCGTGCTGGTGATCGGCGCGCTCGAGCAGGCCGAGCGCGCCGCGGCGCTGCTGCAGGACGCCCTCGACGTCACCCTGTTCGCGCAGGGCGGCGCCGGCTCGCAGGAGCGGCGCCATCCCGTGCTCGCCGGCCGCATCGACGCGCTCACCGGCTGGCTGGGCGCCTTCCAGCTCACCTGGACCGCCACCAACCCGATCGACCTGGACATGTGCACGCGCTGCAATGCCTGTGTGGCCGCATGCCCCGAGCAGGCGATCGGCCTGGACTACCAGGTCGACCTGGCGCGCTGCACCGGCCATCGCGCGTGCGTGAAGGCGTGCGAGGCCGCCGGCGCCATCGACTTCGAGCGCCCCGCGCGCACCGACAGCGACACCTTCGACCTGGTGCTCGACCTGCGCGCGCAGCCCGCGTTCGCGCAGCACGCGCCGCCCCAGGGCTATTTCCACGTGCCGGCGCCCGACGGCCCCGAGGGGCTGCGCACCGTGCTGCGCCTGCGCGAGCTGGTCGGCGAGTTCGAGAAGCCCAAGTTCTTCGTCTACAAGCAGAAGCTGTGCGCCCACAGCCGCAACGAGCAGGTGGGCTGCAACGCCTGCGTCGAGATCTGCTCGGCGCTCGCCATCTCGAGCGACCGCGAGCGCCAGCAGATCCAGGTCAACCCGAACCTGTGCGTCGGCTGCGGCGCCTGCACCACCGTGTGCCCCACCGGCGCGCTGACGTACGCGTACCCGCGCGCGGGCGAGCAGGGGCTCAAGCTGCGCACCCTGCTGGCCACGTACGCGCAGGCCGGCGGCCGCGACGCGACGCTGCTGCTGCACAGCCAGGAGCGTGGCCAGTCGCTGGTCGAGGCGCTCGGCCGCCAGGCCCGCCTGGGCCGCGCGCACGGCATCCCGGCCCATGTCATCCCGGTGGCCCTGTGGCACACCGCCAGCACCGGCATCGACCTGTGGCTGTCGGCCATCGCGTTCGGTGCCCGGCAGGTGGTGGTGCTCGTCACGGGCGAAGAGGCGCCGCAGTACCTGGCGGGGCTGCAGGCGCAGATGGCGGTGGCGCAGGCCATCGTGCGCGGCCTGGGCTACGCCGGCACGCACTTCGAGCTGCTGCGCGCCGACTCGCCGGCGGCGCTGGACGCCGGCCTGCGCTCGCTGCAGGCCACCCGCCAGGCCGGGCCGAAGGAGCCGGCCCGCTTCGCCGTCGCGACGGAAAAGCGCGCGACGCTCGAGCTGGCCCTGGACCACCTGGTCGCCCAGGCCCCGGCGCTGCCCGAGACGATCGAGCTGCCGCGCGAGGGCTCGCCGTTCGGCGCCATCGCCGTCGACAAGGACCGCTGCACGCTGTGCATGAGTTGCGTGAGCGCCTGCCCCGCCAGCGCGCTGCAGGACAACCCGCAGGCGCCGCAGCTGCGCTTCATCGAGCGCAACTGCGTGCAGTGCGGCCTGTGCGCCACCACCTGCCCGGAGGACGCCATCACGCTGCAGCCGCGCCTGCTGCTCACGCCCCAGCGGCGCGAGGCGCGCGTGCTGAACGAGACAAAACCCTTCGCCTGCGTGCGCTGCGGCAAGCCCTTCGGCACCCTGAAGGCGATCGAGGCCATGCTGGGCAAGCTCTCGGGCCATCCCATGTTCCAGGGCGCCGCGCAGGAGCGCCTGAAGATGTGCGGCGACTGCCGCGTGGTCGACATGTATTCGGCCGAGCACGAAGTGAGGATCAGCGATGTCTGAAGCGCCGCCGGTGTCGTCCGCGCTGGACGAGGAGACTGCCCGGGCCGACGTCTACGGCCTGCTGGCGCAGCTCTATTACGCGCCGCCGCCCGCCGAGCTGCTGGGGGCCCTGCGCGTCGCCGTCACCGAGGCGCCGGCGGCGGGGGCTTTCCTGGAGGAGCCGTGGCGGGCCGTCGTGGCCGCGGCCCGCGACCTGGACGCCGGCGCCATCGCCGCCGAGTTCGATGCGCTGTTCGGCGGCGTGGGCAAGCCCGACATCTTCCTGTTCGGCTCGCACTATCTCAGTGGCTTCCTCAACGAGCGGCCGCTCGCCCAGCTGCGCAGCGACCTGCAGGCGCTGGGCCTGACGCGCGACGAGGCGATGCCGGAGACCGAGGACCACCTGGCCTACCTGTGCGAGGTGATGCGCTACCTGATCGCCGGCGACGACGTGGCGGTGGCCAACCTCGCGCGCCAGCGCGAGTTCTTCTCGGCCCATCTGCAGCCGTGGATCGGCACCCTGTGCGACGCCATCGCCGCGCACCCGCGGGCGCGCTTCTACGGCGCGCTCGCCGGCTTCACGCAGGCCTTCGCCAGCGTGGAGCAGCAGGGCTTCGACCTGCTGGCCTGACACGGGCCTTACGACCGAGCAATTCTTTCGGCTGCCGTGAATACCCGGTCCATCCAAATGCGTACAAGGGGATACATTCCGGTCACATCGGCAGGCCTTCCATGCCGGCAACCATGCAGTTCGTAGGAGACAGCACCATGAGCCAGCCCCCCAGCAAGCTCTCCCGGCGCACCCTGTTCGCAGGCGCCGGGACCGCGGGCGCACTAGCCGCCGCGGCCAGCCTGATCCCCGCCGCACGCGAGGCCGCCGAGACGACGGCCACGCCGAAGCAGCCGCCGGAGCGGGGCGGCGGCTACGAGCTCTCCGAGCACGTCAAGCGCTACTACCGCACGACCCGCCTCTAACCCTCCGCTACCCGGAGACCCCCATGCTGCTCACCAAGAAATCGCAGGCGGCCGCGCCCGGCGCGCGCTCGCCCTTCGTCCACAGCCTGCAGCGCGGCCTGTCGCACGCGCTTCCCACGCTCGACCGCCGCGCCTTCCTGCGCCGCTCGGGCCTGGGGGTCGGCGTCGGCATCGCGGCCTCCAGCCTGACGCTGGTGAAGAAGGCCCGCGCCGCCGAGGGCCGCGACACCGCCGTCGGCAAGGGCAAGGTCGAAGTCAAGCGCACCGTGTGCACCCACTGCTCGGTGGGCTGCGCGGTCGACGCGGTGGTGGAAAACGGCGTCTGGGTGCGCCAGGAGCCGGTGTTCGACTCGCCGATCAACCTGGGCGCGCACTGCGCCAAGGGCGCGGCGCTGCGCGAGCACGGCCACGGCGAGTACCGCCTGCGCTACCCGATGAAGCTGGTGAACGGCAAGTACGAGCGCATCGGCTGGGACCAGGCCCTGGGCGAGATCAGCGCCAGGCTGCAGGAGTTGCGCAAGGCCAGCGGCCCCGACTCCGTGTTCTGGGTCGGCTCGTCCAAGCACAACAACGAGCAGGCGTACCTGATGCGCAAGTTCGTCAGCTACTGGGGCAGCAACAACACCGACCACCAGGCCCGCATCTGCCACTCCACCACCGTCGCCGGCGTCGCGAACACGTGGGGCTACGGCGCGATGACGAATTCGTACAACGACATGCAGAACACCAAGCTGGCGTTGTACATCGGCTCCAACGCCGCGGAGGCGCACCCGGTCAGCATGATGCACATGCTGCACGCCAAGGAGAGCGGCGCCAAGTTCATCGTCGTCGACCCGCGCTTCACCCGCACGGCCGCCAAGGCCGACCAGTACGTGCGCATCCGCTCCGGCTCGGACATCCCGTTCCTGTTCGGCATCCTGCACCACATCTTCAAGAACGGCTGGGAAGACAAGAAGTACATCAACGACCGCGTCTACGGCATGGACAAGGTCCGCGAGGACGTGCTGGCCAAGTGGACGCCCGACAAGGTGCAGGAGGCCTGCGGCGTCGACGAGCAGACCATGGCCGGCCTGGCGCGCCAGATGGCCGAGAACCGCCCCGGCACCATCGTGTGGTGCATGGGCCAGACCCAGCACTCCATCGGCAACGCCATGGTGCGCGCCACCTGCATCCTGCAGCTGGCGCTGGGCAACGTGGGCGTGTCCGGCGGCGGCGCGAACATCTTCCGCGGCCACGACAACGTGCAGGGCGCCACCGACGTCGGCCCCAACCCCGACTCCCTGCCCGGGTACTACGGCCTGGTGGAAGGCTCCTGGCGCCACTTCGCCAAGGGCTGGGGCGTCGACTACGACTGGATCAAGGGCCGCTACGCCAGCCCCGCGATGATGACCAAGCCCGGCATCACCGTCTCGCGTTGGATCGACGGCGTGCTGGAGAAGAACGAGAACATCGACCAGGACGCGAACCTGCGTGCGCTGGTGTTCTGGGGCCACGCGCCCAACTCGCAGACCCGCGGGCTGGAGATGAAGCGGGCGATGGACAAGCTCGACCTGCTGGTGGTGATCGACCCGTATCCGTCCGCCACCGCGGCGATGGCGGCCATGCCCGGCAAGCCCGAGGACCTGAACCCCAACCGCGCGGTGTACCTGCTGCCCGCGGCCACCCAGTTCGAGACCAGCGGCTCCGTCACCGCGTCCAACCGCTCGCTGCAGTGGCGCGAGAAGGTGATCGAGCCGCTCTGGGAAAGCCGCAGCGACCACATGATCATGTACCAGCTGGCCGAGAAGCTCGGCTTCGGCAAGGAACTGGTCAAGAACTACAAGATGCAGAAGGTCAAGGGCATGGACGAGCCCGTGCCCGAGGACATCCTGCGCGAGATCAACAAGACCTGCTGGAGCATCGGCTACACGGGCCAGAGCCCCGAGCGGCTCAAGGCGCACATGCGCGGCATGCACATGTTCGACGTCAAGTCGCTCAAGGCCAAGGGCAGCTGGGTCGACAAGGAGACCGGCTACGACATCGCCGGCGACTACTTCGGCCTGCCGTGGCCCTGCTACGGCGCGCCCGACCTCAAGCACCCCGGCTCGCCCAACCTGTACGACACCAGCAAGCACGTCATGGACGGCGGCGGCAACTTCCGCGCCAACTTCGGCGTGGAAAAGGACGGCGTCAACCTGCTGGCCGAGGATGGCTCGCACTCCAAGGGCGCCGACATCACCACCGGCTACCCCGAGTTCGACCACGTGCTGCTCAAGAAGCTGGGCTGGTGGGACGAGCTCAGCGACGCCGAGAAGCTGCTGGCCGAGGGCAAGAACTGGAAGACCGACAACTCCGGCGGCATCATCCGGGTGGTCATGAAGAACCATGGCTGCCACCCGTTCGGCAACGCCAAGGCGCGCGCGGTCGTGTGGAACTTCCCCGACGGCATCCCGCAGCACCGCGAGCCGATCTACAGCACGCGGCCCGACCTGGTGGCCAAGTACCCGACCCACGACGACAAGAAGGCGTTCTGGCGCCTGCCCACCCTGTACAAGACGCTGCAGGAGAAGAACGTCGCCGACAAGGTGGCGCAGAAGTTCCCGCTCATCCTCACCTCCGGCCGCCTGGTCGAGTACGAGGGCGGCGGCGAGGAGACGCGCTCGAACCCCTGGCTGGCCGAGCTGCAGCAGGAGGCCTACGTCGAGATCAACCCGAAGGCCGCCGCCGACCGCGGCATCCGCAACGGCGAGTACGTGTGGCTGAACAGCCCCACGGGCGCGCGCCTGAAGGTGCAGGCGATGGTCACCGAGCGCGTGGGCCCGGACACGGTGTGGATGCCGTTCCACTTCTCGGGCCGCTGGCAGGGCGCCGACATGCTGGCGTACTACCCGAACGGCGCGCACCCCGTGGTGCGCGGCGAGGCGGTCAACACCGCCACCACCTATGGCTACGACAGCGTGACGATGATGCAGGAGACGAAGACGACCATCTGCAACATCGAGCGGTTCGCCTGAGCGAAGGGGAGATCGACATGGCAAGAATGAAATTCATCTGCGACGCGGAGCGCTGCATCGAGTGCAACGGCTGCGTCACGGCGTGCAAGAACGAGCACGAGATCCCCTGGGGCGTGAACCGCCGCCGCGTGGTCACCCTCAACGACGGCGTGCCGGGCGAGAAGTCGATCTCGGTCGCCTGCATGCACTGCTCCGACGCGCCGTGCATGGCGGTGTGCCCGGTCAACTGCTTCTACCGCACCGACGAGGGCGTGGTGCTGCACGACAAGGACGTCTGCATCGGCTGCGGCTACTGCAGCTATGCCTGCCCGTTCGGCGCGCCGCAGTTCCCCGCCAGCGGCACCTTCGGCGTGCGCGGCAAGATGGACAAGTGCACCTTCTGCGCCGGCGGCCCCGAGGCCAACGGCTCGGAGGCCGAGTTCGACAAGTACGGCCGCAACCGCCTCGCCGAGGGCAAGCTGCCCGCGTGCGCGGAGATGTGCTCCACCAAGGCCCTGCTCGCCGGCGACGGCGACGTGGTGGCCGACATCTTCCGCAACCGCGTGGTCAAGCGCGGCAAGGGCGCCGAGGTGTGGGGCTGGGGCACCGCCTACGGCTCGCAGCAGGCCGGCCAGCCGTCGGGAGCCAAGTCATGATGCGTCTTGCCATCCTCACCGCCGGCGCGCTCGCGCTGGCCGCCTGCGGCGAGAAGCCGCAGACGATCGGCAGCAACATCCGCAGCGACACCGCCGCGTTCCAGGGCACGGGACATGTCTTCCAGGCCCCGGGCTGGAAGGCGGGCGACCGCGCCAGTTGGGAGGCGCAGCTCAAGACGCGCGCCCAGGGGCAGAACGACTATGCCAAGGTCAACTAGCCTTCCGCGCTGGCTGGCCGCGGCCGCCCTGGCGCTCACGGTCGCCGGTGGCGCGCTGGCGCAGGCCAGCCAGCCGGCCGCCAACACCACGCCCGGCGCGCAGCCCGCGCCGGCAGGCATCCAGGGCCAGAACATCTTCAGCGTCAAGCCCGAAGGCGCGGTGCCCGGGCAGGTGCGGCCGGACGCCAGCGCCGACCCCAACTACGCGAAGCAGACCAACGGCGAGCGCGCCCGGGTGCAGCCGGGCAACAACGCGCCGATGTGGCGCCAGGTCGGCTCGGGCACGCAGGGCTTCTCCAGCCTGCCCAGGTCCGAGGCGCCCGAGGCGGGCGTGCTGGTGCAGCCCTTCGTCGTCTATCCCGGCTCGCGCCACACCAACGCGGGCGAAGCGTGGCGGCAGGTGCGCAACCAGTGGCTCATTCCCTACGGCGGCTCGCTGCTGCTGATCGTGCTGGGCGCGCTGGCGATCTTCTTCTTCACGCGCGGCCGCATCGGCGAGCACGAGGTGGGCGACGGCGGCCGGCGCATCGAGCGCTTCACCCCGTTCGAGCGCTCGGCGCACTGGGCCAACGCCATCGCGTTCTCCATCCTGGCGATCTCCGGGCTGGTGATGGCGTTCGGCCAGTTCATCCTGCGGCCCCTCATGGGCGCCCAGCTGTTCGGCTGGCTGACCTACGTGCTGAAGAACCTGCACAACTTCGTCGGCCCGCTCTTCGTGGTGTCGCTGGTCATCGTCTTCATCACCTTCCTGCGCGACAACCTGCCGCAACGGGGCGACCTGCGCTGGGCGCTGCACCTGGGCGGCATGCTCTCGCGCGACGGCCACGAGCTGCCCTCGCACCGCTTCAATGCCGGCGAGAAGGTCGTGTTCTGGGGCGGCGTGTTCCTGCTGGGCATCGTGGTGGCCTCCTCGGGCCTCGTGCTCGACAAGCTGCTGCCGGGCATCGTCTACGAGCGCCAGACCATGCAGGTCGCGCACATGGTCCATGCCGTGGCCACCGTGCTCATGATGGCCATGTTCCTCGGCCACATCTACATCGGCACCATCGGCATGCGCGGGGCCTACAGCGCCATGCGCGACGGCTGGGTCGGCGACGACTGGGCGCGCGAGCACCACGCCTACTGGTACGACGAGATCGCCGCCGGCAAGATCCCGGCCCAGCGCAGCAAGCCCGCGGTTCCGCCCCTGCCGGTCGATCCCGCCCGCACCGCCTGAAAGACAAGCCATGACCCAGCGACTCCTCATCGTCCTGCTCGCCGCGTCCTTCGGTGGCGCCGCGTTCGCCAAGCTGCCCGTGCCGGACGAAACGTCCAAGGCCAAGGCGGCCGAGACCGCCGCCAAGGCCGCGTGGCAGAACAAGGTCGACGCCTACCAGCTGTGCAAGGCGCAGGACCGCGTCGCCGCGAAGTTCGCCAACAAGAGCGCGACCCGTCCGGCGGCGCCGGCCTCCGCCACGGTGGCCAAGGCAGCGTCGGCACCCGCGCCGGTGGGGGCCGCGTCCGCGGCCGTCGGCGCCGCCCCGGCCAGCCAGCCGACGCCGGTGTCCACCGCGGGCGCGCCGCCAACCCCCTGCAGCGATCCGGGCCCGTTCGCCTACAACCCGCCGCAGCAGACGCCGCTGGAGACCTCGGGCGCGCATTCGCCCGCCGGCATGGCCACCAAGCCGCCGAGCGTGAACGCCGAGTCGTCCAAGGTCGCCCCCGGCACCAAGTAACCGCACGGCGCCGGGTCCCTTCGGCCCGGCCTACACTGCGCGCGATGCTGCCCCGCCTGACCGAGGCCCGCGCGCCCCTCACGCGCGAGATCGACGCCGTCGACGAACACGGCGTGCCCCAGCGCATCGCCATCCCGGCCGAGCGCGACCTGACGATCTATGTCGACCGCCGCGAGCTCGTGACCCTGATGACGCTCGGCGCCCATCCCGAATGGCTGGTGCTGGGCTACCTGCGCAACCAGCGCCTGGTGCAGTCGCCCGGCGAGATCGAGTCCATCACCGTCGACTGGGAGGTGTCCAGCGCCGCCGTGAAGACCCGTGCGGGCATCGACCGCATCGAGGAACGCACGGCGCGGCGCGTGGTCACCACCGGCTGCGGCCAGGGCAGCGTGTTCGGCGCGCTCATGGACGAGGTGGGCGCCCTCGCATTGCCCGAGGCGTCGCTGGACCAGCAGGCGCTGTACGGCATCCTGGAGGCCATCCGGCACCAGGAGAGCACGTACAAGTCCGCCGGTTCGGTGCACGGCTGCGCGCTGTTCCGCGGCAGCGAACTGCTGCTGTTCGTCGAGGACGTGGGCCGCCACAACGCCATCGACACCATCGCGGGCTGGATGTGGCTGCAGCCGCAGCCGGTCGATGCCGGCGCGCAGCCGCTGGTCTTCTACACGACCGGCCGCCTGACCAGCGAGATGGTCATCAAGTCCGCGCAGATGGGCGTGGCGATCGTCGTCTCGCGCAGCGGCATGACCGAGATGGGGCACGCGATCGCGACCCGGCTGGGCCTGTGCACGATCGGCCGCGCGCTCAACAAGCGGTTCCTCTGCTATACGGGCGCGCAGCGCCTGCGCTGGCAGCCCGGGCTCGCCGGGCAGGCGGCCACGGCGCCCTGATCAGTTCGCGCGCAGATCAGTTCGCGCGCAGTTCGCGGCCGAGGCCGGCCGGCGTGCGGTAGGCCGGACGCGCGGTCGGCAGGTTGCGCCGGCCCGGCCGTTGCATGCGCCAGTCCTCGAAGTCGCTCGTGACCTGGGCCACCAGCAGCGGCAGCGAGTCGTGCAGGTGCACCGAGATGCGCGGCAGGCGCAGGGCGTCGTCGTCCCAGCGCGCGCGCGAACTGATGATCGTCGTGGCCATGGCGTAGCCGGCCTCGCGCACCATCTCGGCGTGCTCGGGCCGGTGGTCCCCGTACGGGTAGCAGAAGCTGCGCACGGGCACGCCGAGCGCCGCCTCCAGGTCGCGCTTGCAGCCCGCGATCTCCTCGCGCGCCGTCGCGTCGTCGCACTGCATGAGGTTCACGTGGTTGCGCGTGTGCGCGCCGACCTCCATGCCGGCCGCGAGCCAGGCCCGCAGGTGGTCCAGCTGCATCAGGGGCACCGCCGGCGCGCCCTTGTCGTGGTCCCAGACATTGGAGCCGCCGATCTGGGCGCTGACGACGAAGGAGGTGGCCGTGAAGCCCAGCCGCTGCAGCAGGGGCAGGGCGTTCTGGAAATTGTTCAGGTAACCGTCGTCGAGCGTGATGCCGAACACCTTGCCGGTCTTCTCCCCGCGCAGGTAGGGCTCCAGGTCCCTCATCGACAAGCCGCGCCAGCCGAGCGCCTTGAGCATGCGCAGCTGGAGCGCGAAGCGCCAGGGCGGCAGGACCAGCGCGCGCACCGGCGTGCCCCGGCCCGGCGGACGCGCCGTCTGGTGGTACGACAGGATGGCGATGGGTTGCCGCTCACGGGCCGCGATGCCTGGCGTTGCCGGATGGGATTGCATGCTTGGTGTCTCCTGGGCAAGCTGATCTTCGACCGCTGCCTCAGCCTTGCTGTAGGCGCGGACCCCGTCGTCCTGTCATCCGCAGAACCGGTAGTCCGTCCGGGCCACTGATGCGCACAAGCGTGGCACTCGCGTGCACCATTGCCTGTGACAGGAAGCAACCTAAGGATGGTGATGCAGCGGGGAGCGATCGAGGTTTGGACGGCGCGGCCGGAGAAGGTCGGCGCCGCGGCGTCCGACGCCCTGGGCAGGCTGCTGGAGCCGCACGAGCTCGAACGCGCGGCGGCCTTCCATTTCGAGGTGGACCGCAAGGCCTTCGTCGTGGCGCACGCGATGCGCCGCCTCGCACTGGCCGCCGCCCTCGGTGCGGATCCCGCCGAACTGCGATTCGGCGTCGCGTCGCACGGACGCCCGGTGCTGCTGGATGCCCACGATGCCCCCGCCTTCAGCCTGACGCGCAGCCGCGGCGTGGTGGCCTGCGCCATCGCGCGGGCCACGCGCGTGGGCATCGATGTCGAGCCCGTGCGGGCCGGCGTGCAGCCCTCGCTGCTCGAGCCGTTCATGGTGACCGCGCGACCCGCCGATCCGTGGACCGAGGCGCCCGATGTGTTCATGCAGTGGACCGCGCTGGAGGCGTACTGGAAGGCGCGCGGCGTCGGCCTGTCGACGGCCCATCCGCGCATCGCCCTGCGGACGATGGATGGAGAGGACTGTTACGAAGTCATCGATGGCGAAACGCTGGCGCCTGCGGGCATGGTGGTCATGCGGCTGCCCGCGCCCGCCGGCCACGTGCTCGCCCTCGCGTGCGACGAGGTGACGGGCGTGCGGCTGGTCGAGTTCGACCGACTGGCCGAGCGCCCGCCAGCTGATCCGTACGAAGCGTTGTCAATGTGTAAGGACCGTCGCTACGACGAAGCGCCCGCTTCTAGCATCGTCGATCCGTAACCCGGTGTGAAGGCAAGATGATCACAACAAATGCGGTATTCGTAGGGGATGGGAGCTTGCTGGTGCAATGCGCGGAGGCCTTCCGCCGCGCGGGCCACCAGGTCACGGCCGTCGTGTCGGCCAGCGCCGCGAACCTGGAGTGGGCGCGCGCGCAAGGCGTGCCCGCGATCGCGATGGAGGGCGACTGGGCCGCGCAACTCGATGCGCACCGCTTCGACTACCTGTTCAGCGTGGCGAACCTGCGCATGCTGCCGCAGGCGGTGCTCGATCGCCCGGCCAGGCTGGCCGTCAACTTCCACGATGCCCTGCTGCCGCGGTATGCCGGACTGAATGCGACCTGCTGGGCCCTGATGGCGCAGGAGCCGGTGCACGGCGTGACCTGGCACGAGATGACGGCGCAGGCCGATGCCGGCCGCATCGTGCGCCAGGCGTCGTTCGAGGTCTCGCCCGCCGAAACGGCGCTGAGCCTGAACGCCAAGTGCTACGAGGCGGGCCTGGCCAGCTTCGTGCAGATCGCCGACGACCTGGCGCGCGGCGACCTCGCGCTGCACCCGCAGCACGGCGAGCGCCAGTACTTCGGCCGCCATCGCCGGCCGGCGCTGCTCGGCACCCTCGATTTCTCGCGCCCGGCGCACGAGTTGGCCGCCCTGGTGCGCGCGCTCGATTTCGGCTCCTACGCCAATCCGCTCGGCCGCGCGAAGGTGCTGGCGGGCGACGAACTGCTGCTCGTGCGCTCGGCCACGGTGCACGAAGCGGCCAGCGGCGCCGCGCCGGGCACGGTGCTGCACGCCGCGGGGGACACGCTGCGCGTCGCCGCCGTCGGCGGCGAACTCGAACTGGGCGGCTGCACCGACCTGCAGGGCCGCGCCGGCACCGCCAATTTGCAGGCCGGCGCCGTGCTGGGCGTGCCGGAGCCGGCCCGCGCGCGGCTGGCCGAGCGTGCCGAGGCGATCGCGCGCGGTGAGGTGCACTGGACCGACGCGCTGCATGCGCTCGCGCCGGTGGAACTGCCGTATCCCCGCCGCACGGGCGCCCCGGCCGTGCAGGACCTGCGCTTTCCGCTGGACGCCACCCCGCATGGCGCGAACACCGTGGCGGCCATCCAGTGCTGGCTGGCCATGCTCGCGGGCCAGGAGCGCGTCTCGCTCCTGTACACCGACGCCGCGCTGCAGGAGCAGGCCCAGGGCTTGGCCACCTGGCTCGACCCCTGGGTGCCCCTGACCACCGCCGTCGCCCCCGACGCCGACACGCTGCAGGCCGCGGCCGCCGCCGAGGTCGACATCGGCCGCGCGCGCGCCGCCGGGCCGATGCCGCGCGACCTGCCGCTGCGCCTGGGCGAGCGCAACGTGCCGCTGGCGGCCGTGCGCAAGCTGGCGATCGCGCTGGTGCCGCAGCCGCGCGCGGCCGGCTGCGACCTGCTGGTCACCACCGACGCGGGCGGCAATCTCGAGCTCCTGCTCGATGGCGGCGCATTCAGCCCGGAGACGGGCGTCGCGCTCGCCGCCCAGCTGGCCGGCTGGCTGCGCGCCTTCGCCGGCGCGCGCACGGCGCTGCGCCAGGTGCCGCTGGTGCCCGAGACCGAGGCGGAGGGCCTGCGGCGGCTGCGCCGCGCGCCCACGCCGTTCGACGAACAGGGGTCGGTGCAGCTGGCGATCGCCGCGCAGGCCGCGCGCACGCCGGACCAACTGGCCGTGACGACCGGCGCCGAGTCGCTCACCTACGCCCAGCTCGAGGCCGAGTCGACCGCGCTCGCGCAGCGCCTGGCCGCGCGCGGCGTGCGCGCGGGCGACGTGGTCGGCCTGTGCCTGCCGCGCACGCCGGCACTGCTGGTGGCGGTGCTGGGCGTGATGAAGGCCGGCGCCGCCTACCTGCCGCTCGATCCGGAATACCCGAAGGACCGCCTGCAGTTCATGGTGGAGGATTCGCGCGCGCCGCTGGTGCTGGTGAGCGCGGCCACGGCCGGCGCCCTGGACATCGCGGGCGAGAAGCTGCTGCGCGTCGACCAGGCCGGCGAGGCCGTGGCCGGGCAGCCCCTGCCCGAGGCGGATCCGCGCCGCCCGGCCTACGTGATCTACACCTCCGGTTCCACCGGCAAGCCCAAGGGCGTGGTGGTCACGCAGCGCAACGTGATGAACTTCTTCGCCGGCATGGACGAGCGCGTGCCGCGCGAGCCCGGCTCGCGCTGGCTCGCGGTGACCAGCCTGTCGTTCGACATCTCGGTGCTGGAGCTGTACTGGACGCTGGCGCGTGGCGTCACGGTGGTGCTGCACTCGGACGCGGCGCAGGCCGCCGCCCCGGCGCCGGAGTTCAGCCTGTTCTACTTTGCCAGCGACGATTCGCGCGACCCGAGCGCCAGCTACCGGCTGCTGCTCGAGGGCGCCAAGTTCGCCGACCGCGAGGGCTTCTCGGCGGTGTGGACGCCCGAGCGCCACTTCCATGCGTTCGGCGGCCTGTATCCCAACCCGGTGGTGACCAGCGCGGTGCTGGCCGGCTGCACGAGCCGCGTCCAGATCCGCGCCGGCAGCTGCGTGCTGCCGCTGCACCACCCGGTGCGGGTGGCCGAGGACTGGGCGTTCGTGGACAACCTCTCCAACGGCCGCGTGGGCATCTCGTTCGCCTCGGGCTGGCAGCCCAACGACTTCGTGCTGCAGCCGCAGGCGTTCGCCAAGCGCCAGGACGAGATGATCTCGCGCATGGACGTGGTGCGGCGCCTGTGGCGCGGCGAGGCCGTGCCCTTCCCGGGGCCGAACGGCAACGACGTGCCCACCCGCACGCTCCCGCGGCCGGTGCAGAAGGAGATCCCGGTGTGGATCACCGCCGCCGGCAATCCCAAGACGTTCGAGCAGGCCGGCACGCTCGGCTGCCGCCTGCTGACCCACCTGCTGGGGCAGTCGGTCGAGGACGTCGCCGAGAAGCTGCGCCTGTACCGCGCCGCCTGGCAGAAGGCGGGCCACCCCGGCCAGGGCCACGTGACGCTGATGCTGCACACCTTCGTCGGCACCGACGAGGACGCCACGCGCGAGGTCGCGCGCGAGCCGATGAAGAACTACCTGCGCAGCGCGATGGACCTGGTGCGCAAGGCGGCCTGGACCTTCCCGACCTTCGTGCAGCGCGCAGCCGCGGACGGCCGCACGCCGCTGGAGATCATGGAATCGGCGCCGCTGACCGAGGAGGAGATGGACGCCCTGCTGGAGCACGCGTTCCACCGCTACTACGGCAGCAGCGCCCTGATCGGCACGCCGCAGCGCTGCCTGGAGCTCGTCGACAAGGTGCAGGCCGCGGGCGTGGACGAGATCGCCTGCCTGGTCGACTTCGGCATCGCGCCGGACACGGTCCTCGAGCACCTGCAGGACCTCAAGCAGCTCATGGAAGCGGCGAAGGCGCCGCGCGCCACCAGCCGGCGCGCCTCGGTCGCCGACAACGTGCTGCAGCACGGCGTCACCCACCTGCAGTGCACGCCATCCATGGCCGCCATGCTGCTGGCCGACGCGCCGGGCCGTGCCGCGCTGTCGAAGCTGCAGGCATTGATGGTGGGCGGCGAGGCGCTGCCGCTGGAGATGGCCACCCAGCTGCGGGCGCTCGTGCCCGGCGCGCTGCTGAACATGTACGGTCCCACCGAGACCACCGTCTGGTCCACCACCGGCAACCTGCAGCGCATCGACGGCTACGTGCCGCTGGGCGAGCCGATCGCCAACACGCTGCTGTCGATCCGCACGCCCTGGGGCGCGGAGTGCCCGGCGCTGGTGCCCGGCGAACTGTTCATCGGCGGCGACGGCGTGACCGAGGGCTACCTGCACCGGCCCGAGCTGAACGCGGAGCGGTTCGTCACCGATGCGCAGGGGCAGCGCTGGTACCGCACCGGCGACCTGGTGCGCCGCCTCGCGGACGGCGCGCTCGAGTTCCTCGGCCGCATCGACCACCAGGTCAAGTTGCGCGGCCACCGCATCGAGCTGGGCGAGATCGAGAGCGTGCTGCTGCGCCAGGAGGGCGTGAAGCAGGCCGTGGTGGTGGCGCGCGGCGACGCCGCGGGGCAGAAGTTCCTCGCCGGCTACGTGACCGCCAAGCCCGGCGCGGCGCTGCAGGGCGCCGCCTTGCGCGACGCCGTGGCGCAGGCACTGCCCGAGATCATGGTGCCGCAGGCGGTGATGGTGCTGCATGCGATGCCGATGACGCCCAACGGCAAGATCGACCGCAATGCCCTGCCGGATGCGCGCATCGCGGCGCCGGCCGCGGGCGCGGCCCGGCTGGCCGGCACGCCAGACAACCCGCTCGAGCGCACCATCGCCGGCATCTGGCAGGACGTGCTGGGCCTGGAGTCGGTGGGCACCGACGAGAACTTCTTCGACCTGGGCGGCCACTCGCTGCTGGTCGTGCAGGTGCAGCGCCGGCTGCGCGAAGCAACCGGACAGGAGGTGGCGATCACCGACATGTTCCGCCTGCCGACGATCCGCGGCCTGGCCGCGCACCTGGGCGGCGGCGCCACGTCCACCGCCGTCTCGCAGGGCCAGAGCCGGGCCCAGGCACGCCGCATGCTGCGCTCGCGCCACCTGCAGCCCACGCCCACCGCTTGACCAAGAACGACTCATGAGCGATTCGATTCCCGAGGGACTGGAACCAGGCTGCATCGCCATCGTCGGCCTGGCCGGCCGCTTCCCCGCCGCGCGCACGCCCGGCGAGCTGTGGAAGCTGCTGGCCGCGGGCCGCGAGGCGACGCAGTGGCTCACCGACGAGGAGCTGCGCGCCGCCGGCGTGAGCGACGCCGAGCTGGCCGACCCCAACTATGTCCGCGCCAGCCTCGTGCTGCCCGACATGGAGATGTTCGATGCCGAGTTCTTCGGCTTCTCCAAGCGCGACGCGGCCATCCTGGACCCGCAGCACCGCCACTTCCTCGAGGCCGCCTGGGAGGCGCTGGAGGACGCGGGCCACCCGCCCGAGAAGTTCGAGGGCGCCATCGGCGTCTTCGGCGGCTGCGGCATGCAGGCCTACCTGCCGTACAACCTGCTCACCAATCCCGAGCTGAAGAAGTCGGTCGGCCTGTTCCTGCTGCGGCACACCGGCAACGACAAGGACTTCCTCACCACCCGGGTGTCCTACCTGCTCGACCTGAAGGGCCCGAGCGTCGGCATCCAGACCGCCTGCTCGACCTCGCTCGTGGCCGTGCACGTCGCGGCGCAGAGCCTGCTGGCCGGCGAGTGCGACATGGCGCTGGCGGGCGCGGCGAGCATCGAGCTGCCGCACCGGCACGGCTACCGCTTCGCCGAAGGCGAGATCCTCTCGCCCGACGGCCACTGCCGCGCGTTCGACGAGGGCGCCAGCGGCACGCTGTTCGGCAGCGGCGCCGCCGTGGTCGTGCTGCGCCGGCTGGAAGACGCGGTGCGCGACCGCGACAACATCTATGCCGTGATCCGCGGCTCGGCCGTCAACAACGACGGCTCGCAGAAGGCCGGCTACCTGGCGCCCAGCGTGGATGGCCAGGCGCGCGCCGCAGTCGAGGCGCTGGCCGTGGCCAACGTCGAGCCGGGCACGGTCAGCTACATCGAGGCCCACGGCACCGGCACGGCGGTGGGCGACCCGATCGAGGTCGCCGCGCTCACGCAGGCCTACGGCGAGGGCGGGCGCGGCTTCTGCGGGCTCGGCTCGCTCAAGACCAACATCGGCCACCTCGACACCGCCGCCGGCGCCGCGTCGCTGATCAAGGTGTCGCTCGCGCTGCGCCACGGGCTGCTGCCGGCGACGCTGAATTTCCGCCGGCCCAACAGCCGCTTCGACCTGGACAAGACGCCGTTCCGCGTGGTCAACGAGGCGCGGCCCTGGCAACGCGGCGCCGCGCCGCGGCGTGCCGCCGTCAACTCGCTCGGTGTCGGCGGCACCAACGCGCACGTGATCGTCGAGGAGCCGCCGGTCATCGCCACGCAGGCGCCGTCGCAGCCCTGGCAGGTGCTCACGCTGTCGGCGCGCACGCCCGGCTCGCTCGAGCGGCTCAAGGCCAAGTGGAGCGACTTCCTGGCCCAGCCGCCCGAGGGTTTCCAGCTCGCCGACGCGGCCTTCACCACCCAGGTGGGCCGCCGCGCGTTCGCGCATCGCTGCGTCATCGTGGCCAAGGACGTCGAGGGGCTGGCCGCCGCGCTCGACACCCGCCAGCCCCAGCGCGTGGCCACCGGCAAGGCCGGCGCCAACGCCCCGGCGGTGGTGATGATGTTCCCCGGCGGCGGTGCCGGCTATCCCGGTGCCGGCCGCGAACTGCTGTCGCAGCCCGCGTTCCGCGCCGCCGTCGACGAGTGCTTCGCCCAGATGCCCGCCGACGCGCCACGCGACCTGCACGCGATCATGTTCGAGCGCGAGCCGGGCGATGCGCAGGCTGCCCGCACCCTCGAGCAGCCGCGCTACAACATCCCGGCGCTGTTCGTGCTGGAGTACGCCGTCGCACGGCTGTGGGAGAGCTGGGGCGTGCGCCCCGCGGCCGTGATCGGCCACAGCGCGGGCGAGTACGCCGCCGCCACCATCGCGGGCGTCATGGGCCTGGCCGACGCGCTGCGCGTGGTCGTGCTGCGCGGCCAGCTGTTCGAGGAGGCGCCCGCCGGCTCGATGCTCGCCGTGGACCTCGCCGAGGCCGAGCTGCGCCCGCTGCTGCAGGGCCTGGAGCTCGACATCGCCGTCATCAACGCGCCGGACCTGTGCATCGCCTCCGGCGCCACGGCCGGCATCGAGGAGCTGGGCAGGCGCCTGGCCGCCCAGGGCAAGGAAGGCCGCCGCCTGCACATCAACGTCGCGGCGCATTCGCGGCTGCTGGACGGCATCCTGGACCGCTTCCGCGACGGCGTGTCGCGCGTGCGGCTGTCGGCGCCCACGATCCCGTTCATCTCCAACCTGAGCGGCGACTGGGCCGACGCGGCGCTGCTGGCCGATCCCGGCTACTGGGTGCGGCACCTGCGCGAGCCGGTGCGCTTCGCCGACGGCCTGGCGCGGCTGCTCGAGCTCGGTGACGCCGTGCTGCTGGAAGCCGGCCCGGGCCAGGGGCTGGGCGCGCTGGCGCGCCAGAACCTGCAGGGCCAGCAACGCACCGTGCTGGCCTCCACCTGCAAGCCGCAAGAGCCCACCGGCGACCTGGCACTGATGCTCCACTCGCTCGGCGCGCTGTGGGCACGCGGCCTCACCCCCGAGTGGGACGTGGTGCGCGGCGGCGGCAAGCCGCGGCGCATCTCGCTGCCCACCTATGCGTTCGACCACCAGCGCCACTGGATCGAGCCCGGCAAGGGCGCGGTGGAAGCGGCGCGGGAAGAGGCCGCGTCGCCGCGCGCCATCACCCGGCTGCCGCAGCTGGACGACTGGTTCGGCGTGCCGCAGTGGAGCCCGTCGCCGCTGCCGCACGTGACGGCGCAGGCCGGTGCGCAGTGGCTGGTCTTCGGCGGCGAGGAGGCCGCCACCGCCGGCGTGCTGCGCCGGATCGCGGAGGAGGGCGGCAAGGCCACCCTGGTGCGCCACGGCGCGTCGTTCGCCGCGGCCGCCGACGGCAGCTTCACGGTGGCGCCGGCCGAAGCGGCCGACGCCGAGCGGTTGTTCTCCGCCCTCGAGCAGGCCGGCCGCCTGCCGGACCACATCGTGCACCTGTGGGCCCTGGAGGCCGCGCAGGCCCGGGGCCTCGCCGGCCAGGCGCTGGCGTTCGACAGCCTGGTGAACATCGCGCGCGCGCTGCAGACGCTGGACGTGCGCCAGCCCGTGCGGCTGGCCGTCGTCACGGCGGGCAGCCAGGCCGTGGATGGCCGCCCGGTCACCAGCCCGGTGGGCGGCCTCGCGCTCGGCCCGTGCCGCGTGATCCCGCGCGAGGTGCCGAACGTCAGCAGCGTGCTGCTGGATTTGGACCCGCAGGACACCTCGTCGGCCGCGGCGTGCCGCGCCATCGTCGCCGAGTGCCTCGCGGGCACCGGCGCCGACCTGGTCGGCTGGCGCAACGGCACGCGCTCGGTGGCGCGGCTGGGCAAGCCGGCCGCCGCCGCGTCGACGCGCCCGCTCGTGCGCGAAGGCGGCGTGTACCTGGTCACCGGGGGCCTCGGCGACATCGCGCTCGCGCTGGCCGAGTTCCTGGCGCGGCGCTACCGCGCCCGGCTGGCGCTCGTGAGCCGCCGTGCGTTGCCGGCCCGCGAGGGCTGGGCGGCGCTCGCCGCGGGCGACGATGCCGGCGAGGCGGCACGCCTGGTGCGCCGGCTGCTCGCGCTGGAGGCCAGCGGGGCGCAGGTGGCCACCTACAGCGCCGACGTGGCCGATGCGGTCGCTATGGCCGAGGTGGTCACCGACGTGCGCAGGCGCTGGGGCGCGGTGCACGGCGTCTTCCACGCCGCCGGCACGCTGCACGACGCGCCGATCGCCGCCAAGACCCCCGAGGCGCTGCGCGAGGTGCTGGCGCCCAAGGCCGCCGGCGCGCAGGTGCTGCACGAGCTGCTGCCGCCCGGCGAGCTCGAGGTGTTCGCGATGTTCTCGTCCACCAGCGTCTACCTCGGCCCGCCCGGGCAGGTCGACTACGTGGCGGCCAACGCCTTCCTCGACGCGCTGGCCGCGTCGCGGCCGGACGGCCTGGCGATCCACTGGGGCATCTGGGGCGACCAGGGCATGGCCGCGCGGGCGTACGGCAAGGCGCCGCGGCCCGCCGCGACGCCTGGCATGCACCCGCTGCTGGGCAGCAAGGTCGAGTCCGAGAGCGGCCCCGCGTTCGAGGCCGTGTACGACGCGCAGGACCTGTGGGTGCTGCGCGAACACTCGGTGGCCGGCAGCCCGGTGCTCCCGGGCACGGCCTACATCGAGATCGCGCGCGCCGCGATGGCCCAGCTGCACCCCGGCAGCGGGGTGGAGATCCGCTCGCTGTCGTTCGAGGAGGCGATGGTGTTCGAGCCCGCGGGCCGGCGCCAGGTGCGCATCGACCTGCGCCGCGCGGGCGAGGGCTACGAGTTCCTCGTGCGCAGCCGCGCCGAGCCGGGCGAGCCCTGGCAGCAGCACGCGCGCGCCATGGTCGGCCGCTTCAAGGGCACGCTGTCGCCCAACCCCCACCACCCCGCGGGCAGCTGGCGCGACGGCGAGCTGCCGCAGCAGGGCGTGGCCTTCGGTCCGCGCTGGCACAACATCGCGCGCATGCAGCTGGACGGCCGCCGCGGGATCGCCGAGATGGCGCTGCCCGATCGCTTCGCCGCTGACCTGCAGCCCTACGCGCTGCATCCGGCCGTGACCGACATCGCCGCGACCTTCGGGCTGCACCTGCTCGATGCCGCGCAGCGCAAGGACAACCTCTTCGTGCCGCTGTCGGTGGACCGCATCCGCATCGTCGCGCCGCTGTCGCTGCGCTGCACGAGCCGCGTGGAGCTCAAGGGCGCGTCGCACGAGCGTTTCGCCGCCTTCGACGTGGCGCTGCACACGCCCGAGGGCGCGCCCATCGCCACCTTCGAGGGCTTCAGCCTGCGCGGCGTCGACCCGCAGGCGCTGTCGCGCCATGCCGCGGCGCAGGCCCGGCGCGAGCCGAGCCTGACCGAGGCGATGCTGGCCGGTGGCCTGCGGATCGAGGACGCGCCGGCGCTGTTCGAGCGCGTGCTCGGCGGCGGCGAGCGCGACATCGTGGTGTCCTCCATCGCCCTGTCGGCGATCCGCCGCGCGATGAGCGAGGCGGCGCCCAAGCCGCTGCCGCCGGTGGCGGCCAGCCGCTCGCCCGCGCCGTCGGCCGCGCAGCTCAATCCGGTGGAGGCGGTCATCGCCGAGGTCTGGCGCGAGCTGCTGGGCATCGACGAGGTCGGCCGCGACGACGACTTCTTCGCCCTCGGCGGCCACTCGCTCGCCGCCGTGCGCCTGTTCGCGCGCATCCGCAAGCAGTGGAACGTCGACCTGCCGCTGGCCACGCTGTTCCAGGGTTCCACGCTCGCCGGGCTGGCCGCGCTGGTGGCGCAGGCCGGCAACCTGGACACGAGCATGCCGGGCGCGCAGCCCGCGGCGGCGCCGCCGTCCAACGTGATCCAGCTGCCGCGCGCCTGGTCGCCGCTGGTGCCGATCTGCCGCGGCGCGCCCGAGCGCCGGCCGCTGTTCTGCGTGCACGGCGCCGGCGGCAACGTGCTGAACTTCAAGGTGATCTCCGACCGCCTCGGGCCGCAGCAGCCGTTCTACGGGCTGCAGGCGCAGGGCGTGGACGGCCGGCTGCCGCCGCTCACCAGCGTCGAGGCCATGGCCGCGCAGTACGTGGAGGCGATCCGCACCGTGGACCCCACGGGCCCGTACCGGCTGGCCGGCTACTCGGGTGGCGGCGTCATCGCGTACGAGATGGCGCAGCAGCTGCGGCGCGACGGCGCCGAGGTCGAGACGATCATGATGATCGACACGCTCTCGCCGACGGCGGCCGGCCGGCGCGTGCCGCTCTGGCAGAAGGTCTGGCTCAAGCGCCACTGGACCCTGGCGTTCGCGCTCGACACGCCGGCGCGCCGCAAGCGCGGCCGCGAGATGGAGCGCAGCTACCAGGTCGCGCTGGAAAAGCAGGTCCGCGGCGAGCCGCTGACGCCCGAGCTGGTGGATTTCCTGCTGTACCGCACCTTCACCGAGGCGCAGGCGCAATACAAGCCGCTGCCCTACGACGGCGAGGTGGTGCTGTTCCGCGCCGCGCTCGCCGAGACGGTGTACCTCTACGCCGGGCCCCAGCTCGGCTGGGACGAGTTCGTGACCGGCGAGGTGCGCGTCACGCAGATCAGCGGTTCGCACTTCACGATGATGGCCGAGCCGGGCGTGTCGGAGGTGATCGAGGCGTTCCGGCGCGAGCTGGCCCGCCTGGATGCCGCGCCCGGGGCGGAGGCGGCGCCGCCGAGCGAAGGCCGCGGCCCGACGCGCCCGAGCGTGTCGCGGGGCCTCAGCCCGGTGGCGTAATCCTGTCGCCGCGCCCGGCCAAGGCGTCTTTGCTAAGGTCGGGCCGATGAACACCTCCCCGTGGCGCCTGGGTTGGCGCACGCTGCGGCGCGACCTGCGGGCGGGCGAGCTGCGCTTGCTGCTGGTGGCCGTCACGCTCGCCGTCGCGGCGCTCACCGCCGTCGGCTTCTTCGCCGACCGGCTCAAGGGCGGCCTCGCGCGCGACGCGCGCCAGCTGCTTGGCGGCGACGCCGTGGTGGTCAGCGACAACCCCACGCCCGCCGCGTTCGTGCAGCGCGCGCGCGAGCAGGGCCTGCAGGCCTCGACCAGCATCGTGTTCCCCACCATGGCCCGCGCGGCGGAGGGGCAGGGCGGCGCCTCGCGCCTGGTGGCCCTGAAGGCCGTCGAGGCGGGCTACCCGCTGCGCGGCAGCCTCACCGTGGCCGGGCGGCCCGACGCGCCCGGAGCGACCACGCGCGACGTCCCCGCCGCCGGCGAAGCCTGGGTCGACCGCGCACTGCTGGAAGCGCTGGGGCTCGCGCCCGGCGATCCGCTGCTGCTGGGCGACGCGCGGCTGCGGATCGCGCGCGTGATCCTGCTCGAGCCGGACCGCGGCACGGGGTTCTCCACCTTCGCGCCGCGCGTGCTGATCGCGGCGTCCGAGCTGCCCGCCACGCGCCTGGTGCAACCGGCCAGCCGCCTCACCTACCGCTTCGCCGTCGCGGGCGACGATGCGCGCGTCAAGGCGTTCAGCGACTGGGCCGTGGCCGAGGCGGCCAGGCGCGACGTGCGCGGCGTGCGCATCGAGTCGCTCGAGGGCGGCCGGCCCGAGATGCGGCAGACGCTCGACCGGGCCGAGAAATTCCTCAACCTCGTCGCGCTGCTGTCGGCGCTGCTCAGCGCCGTGGCGGTGGCGCTCGCCGCGCGCGGCTTCGCGGCCGCGCACCTGGACGACTGCGCGATGCTGCGCGTGCTCGGGCTGCCGCAGCGCACGATCGCCTGGGGCTACACGGTCGAATTCGGCCTCGTGGGGCTGGTGGCGAGCGTGCTCGGGGTGCTGGTCGGCTACGCGGTGCACTTCGTCTTCGTGCTGTTGCTCTCGGGCCTGGTGGAGACGGCGCTGCCGGCGCCCAGCGCCTGGCCCGTGGCCCTGGGCCTGGGCATGGGGTTCACGCTGCTGTTCGGCTTCGGCCTGCCGCCGGTGCTGCAGCTGGCGCAGGTGCCGCCGCTGCGCGTGATCCGGCGCGACGTGGGCAACCTCAAGCCGGCCTCGCTGGCCGTGCTGGGCATCGGCGTGGCGGGCTTCGCCGCGCTGCTGCTGGCCGCCAGCAGCGACCTGAAGCTGGGCGCCATCGCGGTGGGCGGCTTCGCGGGCGCGGTGCTGCTCTTCGCCGGCCTCAGCTGGATGGCGGTGAAGCTGCTGCGCCTGGCGGTGAACGAGGCGACCGCGCCGCGCTGGCTGGTGCTGGCCACCCGCCAGGTCTCCGCGCGCCCGGTCTACACGGTCGTGCAGGTGAGTTCGCTGGCGGTGGGGTTGCTGGCCCTGGCCCTGCTGGTGCTGCTGCGCACCGACCTGGTGGCCAGCTGGCGCCGCGCGACGCCGCCCGATGCGCCCAACCGGTTCGTGATCAACGTGATGCCCGAGCAGGGCGAGGCGTTCCAGCAGGCGCTGCGGCGCGGCGGGGTGCAGCGCTTCGACTGGTACCCGATGATCCGCGGCCGCCTGGTGGCGGTGAACGGCCGCACCGTCGGCCCCGACGACTACGAGGAGGACCGCGCCAAGCGGCTGGTCGACCGCGAGTTCAACCTGTCGCACAGCGCCGCGCAGCCCACGCACAACGAGGTGGTGGCCGGCCGCTGGACGCCGGAGGAGGCGGGCGGGGTGAGCGTGGAGGAAGGCATCGCCAGCACGCTGGGGCTGCGGATGGGGGACTCGCTGCGCTTCGACATCGGCGGCCTGCAGGTCGACGCCAGGATCACCTCGCTGCGCAAGGTCGACTGGGGGTCGATGCGCGCCAACTTCTTCGTGATGTTTCCGGTCAGCCGCATGCCCGAGGTGCCCGAGACGTTCATGAGCGCGTTCCGCGCACCGCAGCGGCCGGGCTTCGACAGTGCGCTGGTGCGGCAATTCCCGAACATCACCAACGTCGACATGACCAGCACGCTGGACCAGGTGCAGTCGGTGCTCGACAAGGTGATCCGGGCGGTGGAATTCCTCTTCGGCTTCACGCTCGCCGCGGGGGTGGTCGTGCTGTTCGCGGCGGTCACCGCCACGCGCGAGGAACGCGCGCGCGAGTTCGCGATCATGCGGGCCGTGGGCGCGCGCGGCTCGCTGCTGCGGCAGGTGCAGCGCGCCGAGCTGGCGGGCGTCGGCCTGCTGGCCGGCTTCCTGGCCAGCGTGGTCGCCTCGATCGTCGGCTGGGGGCTCGCGCGCTACGTGTTCGACTTCGCGTGGACCGCCTCGCCGCTGGTGCCCCTGGTCGGCGCGTTCGCCGGCGCCGCCCTCGCACTGGCCGCGGGCTGGTGGGGACTGCGGGAGGTGCTGCAGCGGCCGGTGGTGGAGACGCTGCGGCGGGCGGCGGAATGAGGTCGTTCGTGCCCTGACCGGGGGCGACCGTCAGGGCGCGCAGCAGCTTCAGGGCGAACAGGGTGACGGGGCGCTCGAGTGCGATGAGGTCGGCGTGCGCCATGCTGGAGTCCCTGGATTGGCGGCACCCTGGCATCGGGGGTGCGCGGCAGGCGGCGCCCGGCAGGGCCTCATCCCCTTTTGTCTCCGCTTCGCCGACGCTCGCTCCGATGCCCTGCCGGCAAAAGCCAAATCGGCCCTGCCAGGCACCGCCTGCCGCGTGGGTACCTTGGGCTTCATCGGGCAGGAACGGCGCCTCGGCCTGGCAGCGTGCTGATGACCGGCCGGGGCCGATCAAGGAACCGGCGCCAAGCGGGACGAACGACAGCTGCCCACGGCGATCGAGCCAGCGCCGCTCATGCCGATCGAGCCACCACTGCCGATCGAGGCACTACTGCCTGTGGCGATCGAGCCACCGCGGCCCGTTCGGCGGCAGGGGGCTGCCGGCGGGGGTGATTTTTGTGAAAGCCCGGCGAAGCGGCAGCGAGCGGGTGGAGCAGCATGAGCCCCCGCCGGCAGCCCCCTGCCGCCGCGCACGCAGGTTGATCAAGGCGCAGCTTCAGCCGGCAACCATGCCTGCGCACGGCGCACGGCGCACGGCCACGCTTCGCCTCGAAGTGCAGCGCGATCCCGTCAGTGCCGCGCCGCCGGCCTGGCCGGCTTGCCCATCGCCGCCGAGATCGCCTCGCGCGCTGCCTGTTCGGCGTGCACGGCGGCGTCCAGCGGCGAGCGGCACAGGCCGGCCTGGTCGTAGTGCAGGTTCTCGTAGATCTCGGCCAGTTCCGGCGCGGCGGCCAGCAGCGCTTCCAGGCCGGCGTCGCCCGGATGGTCGCGCAGGTCGTCGGCGATGCGGGCGACGAGCGAGCGGTATTGCTCGGGGTCCACGGGCACGCTGCTGCGCTCCAGCTTGCGGAGCACCTGCACCAGCGTGACCAGGTTGCGTTGGGTGGTCAGCGGGGTGTTCATGTCCCGGTAGCTGGGGGCCGTCGGCCGGGTTTGCAAGCGATGGGCTGCGACAATCGGGGCATGCAGGACAAGCCGCCGTTCGAGACCCCGTTCGACTGGATCGGGGGCGAGGCCAAGGTGCGGGAACTGGTCGACCGCTTCTACGACCTGATGGACCTGGAGCCGGGCTATGCCGCGCTGCGCGCGGCGCACGGCAGCACGCTGGCCGACGCGCGCCAGAAGCTGTTCTGGTTCCTCTGTGGCTGGCTGGGCGGCCCGGCGCACTACACCGACCGCTTCGGCCATCCGCGCCTGCGCATGCGGCACCTGCCGTTCGCCATCGGCATCCAGGAGCGCGACCAGTGGCTCGCCTGCATGGACCAGGCCATGGGCGAGGTGGGCGTCGATCCCGTGCTGCGCGAGCGGCTGAAGCAGTCGTTCTTCCAGACCGCCGACTGGATGCGCAACACGCACGTCTAGGCGCCGGGCCCCAGCGGCTTGAGCAGCACCACCAGGGCGCCGGCGCCGCCCTCGTCGCCGCGTGCCTGCACGAAGGCCAGCACTTCCTTCTTCTGCACCAGCCAGCTCTGAACGCGCCCCTTGAGCACCGGCGTCTTGCCCGGCGAGCCCAGGCCCTTGCCGTGCACGACGCGCACGCAGCGCACGCCGTGGCGGTGCGACTCGCGGATGAAATCGGCCAGGGCCTCGCGCGCATCGTCGCGGCGCAGCCCGTGCAGGTCGAGCTCGCGCTGGATGCTCCAGTGGCCCTTGCGCAGCTTGCGGGTGACGTCCAGGCCGACCCCGGGGCGCCGGAAGCTCAGCGCATCGTCCACGTCCAGCAGCGTGCTGGCGTCGAACTCGTCGCTGATCGCCTCCAGCAGCACGCGCTGCTCGTCCAGCTGGTGCTGCACCGGGATCGGCGGCGGCGGGTCGACGGCCAGCAGCACGCGCGGCGCGTGGCGCAGCGGCTGCACGTCGCCGGCCGCGCGCACGAACAGGTTGCGCTCGGCGTCGAGCTTGCGCTGCGCCTCCAGCCGCGCGGCCTCGGCCTCGGCGGCGCGGCGGCGCTGCCCGGCCAGCTCGCGCTGGATCTGCTGCAGGTCCTGGAGGGATTTGGCTTTCACGGCACGCCCACGCCGGGGCAGCGTGGTGGAAGGGACCTGGCCATTAGACACGATGGCCGACCTCCCCAGCGGCAGTGCGGTCGTGCTACAGCAGTCCGAGCTCGGCCATGGAGACCGCCCCGCCGGGCGCCACGATGACGTGGTCGAGCACGCGCACGTCGACCAGCGCCAGCGCGGCCTTGAGGGTGTGCGTGAGGGCCTCGTCGGCCCGCGACGGCTGCAGCGTGCCGCTGGGATGGTTGTGCGCGAGCACCACCGCGGCCGCTTCGTGGTGCAGCGCGCGCACCACCACCTCGCGCGGGTAGACGCAGGTCTGTGTGAGCGTGCCGCGGAACATCACCTCCATCTCCACCAGCCGGTTCTGGGCGTCCAGGAACATGACCGCGAACACCTCGTGCGGCTGGCGCGCGAGGTGCAACTGCAGGAAGTGCTTGACGGTGTCGGGGGAGGTGAACACCTCGCGCGAGCGCAACTGCTGGGCCATGGCGCGGCGCGCGAGCTCCAGCACCGCGACCAGTTCGGCGCGCTTGGCCGTGCCGCCCAGGCCCCTGACCCGCCGCAGGTCCTCGGGTTGCGCCTGCAGCAGGCCGGCCAGTCCGCCGTAGCTGGCGACGAGGTCGCTGGCCAGGGCGAACACGCCCTGGCCGGGCGGGCCGGTGCGCAGCAGCAGGGCGAGCAGTTCGGTGTCCGACAGCGCGCCGGCGCCGCGGGCGAGCAGCTTCTCGCGCGGGCGGGCATCGGGCGGCAGGTCCTGCAGGGCCATCGGTGGCGTGGTGGGGGCTTGGGCGGGGCGGTGAGCGGGGGGAGCGGCGGTCCACCTAGAATCCGGTGTTCACCGAGACTGCCATGGGTTCCTCCCCGACGCCACGGGTCCAACCGGGCTCCTTCCTCACCTTGCACTACCGCCTTGCCGGCCCCGGCGGGGACATCATCAACACCTTCCAGGACAAGCCCGCCACGCTCACGCTGGGCAGCGGCGAGCTGTCGCCGGCGGTCGAGCAACGCCTGCTCGGGCTGGAGGAGGGCACGCGTGCCACCTTCGAGATCCCGGCCGGCGAGGCGTTCGGCGAGCGCAACCCGCAGATGCTGCAGTGGGTCGCGCGCAAGCTGCTGCGCCAGATGGGCGATCCGCACGAGCAATACCACGTCGGCGACGTCGTGCAGTTCCCCACGCCCGACGGGCTGGGCAGCTACGCGGGCGCCGTGCAGCAGGTCGGCCGCGAGGGCAGCGAGGACGCGGTGCTGTTCGACTTCAACCATCCGCTCGCGGGCCAGCCGGTCACGTTCGAGGTGCAGCTGATCGGGGTGCTGTGATGCAGGCCGGGAGCAAGGAAATCATCCTGGCCGAGCCGCGCGGCTTTTGTGCCGGCGTCGATCGCGCCATCGAGATCGTCGAGCGCGCGCTGGCCAAGTTCGGCGCGCCGATCTACGTGCGCCACGAGATCGTGCACAACACCTACGTCGTCAACGACCTGAAGGCCAAGGGCGCGGTGTTCATCGAGGACCTGGCCGAGGTGCCGCCCGGCGCCACGCTGGTGTTCTCCGCCCACGGCGTGAGCAAGGCGGTGCAGGACGAGGCGCGCCAGCGCGGCTTCAACGTGTTCGACGCCACCTGTCCGCTGGTGACCAAGGTGCACGTGGAGGTCGCCAAGCTCGCGCGCGAGGGCTATGAATTCATCATGATCGGCCACAAGGGCCATCCCGAGGTCGAGGGCACGATGGGCCAGCTCGACAGCGGAATCCACCTGGTCGAGGACGTCGCCGACGTCGACCGCGTGCATCCGGGCCAGACCGACAAGCTGGCGGTGGTGACCCAGACCACGCTGTCGGTGGACGACGCGGCCGCGATCACGGCCGCCGTGCGCCGCCGCTTTCCCTCGATCCGCGAGCCCAAGCAGCAGGACATCTGCTACGCCACCCAGAACCGCCAGGACGCGGTGAAGGTCATGTCGCGCGAAGTCGATGTCGTCATCGTGGTCGGCAGCCCCACCAGCAGCAACAGCAACCGGCTCGCCGAACTGGCGCGCAAGCTGGGCGTGGAGAGCCACATGGTCGACGGCGCCCATGAACTGCGCGCCGAGTGGCTGGCCGGCAAGAGCCGGGTCGGCCTGACCGCCGGGGCGTCGGCGCCGGAGGTGCTGGTCGCGCAGGTCATCGACCGCATCAAGGCGCTCGGCGGCGTGTCGGTGCGCCGCATGGACGGCGTGGTCGAGACCATGAAGTTCCCGCTGCCCAAGGGCCTGAAGGCGTGAACCGCGCGGCCATCGAGGCGGCCGCCGAACGGCTGGCCACCCGGCCGGCTTTCCTGCGCCGCACGCCGCTGTGGAAGCTGCCCGGCGCGGCGCTGGGACTGCCCTGCCGCGAGGTGTGGCTCAAGCTCGAACAGCTTCAGGCCGCCGGCAGCTTCAAGGCCCGCGGCATGCTGCATCGCCTGCTGGCCAAACCGATTCCCGCCGCCGGCGTGATCGTCGCCTCGGGCGGCAACGCCGGCATCGCCACCGCGGCGGCGGCGCAGGCGCTCGGCGTGCCCTGCGAAGTGTTCGTGCCCACCGTGTGCAGCCCGGCCAAGCAGGTTCGGCTGCGCGAACTGGGCGCGCAGGTGGTCGTCACGGGCGCCGTCTACGCCGAGGCGCTCCAGGCCTGCCTGGCGCGCCAGCGCGAGACCGGCGCGCTGCTCACGCATGCCTACGACCAGCCCGAGGTGGTCAGCGGCGCGGGCACGCTCGCGCGCGAGATCGAGCAGGACGGCGGCCTGCCGGACAGCGTGCTGGTGAGCGTGGGCGGCGGCGGCCTGGTGGCGGGGGTGGCGGCCTGGTTCGAGGACCGCAGCCGCGTGGTCGCGCTGGAGCCCGAGCTCGCGCCCACGCTGTTCCGTGCCCGCGCGGCGGGCGAACCGGTGGACGTGGACGTGGGCGGCGTGGCCGCCGATTCGCTGGGCGCCAGGCGCATCGGCGCGATCGCCTGGGAGGTGACGCAGCGCTGGGTGCCGCAGGCGCTGCTGCTGCCCGATGCGGCGATCCGCGACGCGCAACTCTGGCTCTGGAAGCAGATGAAGCTGGCCGTCGAGCCCGCCGCGGCGCTGGGGCTGGCCGCGTTGCAGTCGGGCGCCTACGTGCCCGCGCGCGACGAGGTGGTGTGCCTCATCCTCTGCGGCGCGAACGTGGACCCGGCCACGCTCGCGGCCTGAGCGTCACTCTTCCTGCTCGAGGAAGCGCTGGGCGTCCAGCGCCGCCATGCAGCCGGTGCCGGCGCTGGTGATGGCCTGGCGGTACACGTGGTCCTGCACGTCGCCGGCGGCGAACACGCCCGGCACGCTGGTCATGGTGGCGAAGCCGTTCAGCCCCGTCCTGGTGAGGATGTAGCCGTCCTTCATCTCCAGCTGGCCCTTGAAGATGTCGGTGTTGGGGTGGTGGCCGATGGCGACGAAGAAGCCCTGGGTCTTGAGCTCCTCGGTCGCGCCGGTCTGCGTGTCCTTCAGCCGCACGCCGGTCACGCCGGTGTCGTCGCCCAGGACCTCGTCGACCTGCTTGAACAGCTTCAGCTCGATCTTGCCGGCCGCGACCTTCTCCATCACCTTGTCCACCAGGATGGGCTCGGCGCGGAACTTGTCGCGCCGGTGGATCAGGTACACCTTGCTCGCGATGTTGGACAGGTACAGCGCCTCCTCGACGGCGGTGTTGCCGCCGCCGACCACGCAGGTGACCTGCTCGCGGTAGAAGAAGCCGTCGCAGGTGGCGCAGGCGCTGACGCCCTTGCCCATGAAGCGCTCCTCGGACGGCAGTCCCAGGTACTTGGCCGAGGCGCCGGTGGCGACGATCAGCGCGTCGCACGTGTAGCTGCCGCTGTCGCCCTTGAGGGTGAACGGGCGCTTGCTGAAGTCGACCTCGTTGATGTGGTCGAACACGATCTCGGTCTTGAAGCGCTCGGCGTGCTCCAGGAAGCGTTGCATCAGCTCGGGACCCTGCACGCCGTGGACGTCGGCGGGCCAGTTGTCCACCTCGGTGGTGGTCATGAGCTGGCCGCCCTGGGCGATGCCGGTGACCAGCACCGGCTTGAGGTTGGCGCGGGCCGCATAGACGGCGGCGGTGTAGCCGGCGGGGCCGGAACCGAGGATCAGGACTTTGGCGTGGCGGGAGGTGGTCATAGTGCGAAAACCTGTGTCGAATCCGCCACAGGTCGAGTACATTTCGTGGCGACGGAGGCAAGTATCAAGCGCCTTCGAGCGCGCTGATCCTTGACGATTTCTATGCCGCCGATTGTATGGACCCATCGGTCGGCGACCTTGCAGGAGGGATGTGGATGTCGATGCTGTCCAACCTGGAGCTGATTCGCCGGGTGCCGCTCTTCGCGTTGCTGACAGCCAACCAGGCCGAAGCCGTCGCCGATGCCGTGGTCAAGCGCCGCTTCAAGCGCGGCGAGGTGGTCGTCGAGCAGGGCGAGAAGTCCAACACCCTCTTCATCATCCTCACCGGCCGCGTTCGCGTCGTCACCTCCGACAAGCGCGGCCGCGAAGTCATCCTGGCGACGCTCAACCCCGGCGACTACATCGGCGAGATGAGCCTGATCGACAACGAGCCGCATTCGGCCACCGTGCGCGCCGAGGTGCAGACCGACATGCTGGCGCTCGGGCGCGCCGAGTTCGCCCGCTGCCTGCCGGAGAACAGCTCGATGGCCTACGCCATCATGAAGGGGCTGGTGCAGCGGCTGCGCAATGCCGACCGCAAGATCGAGTCGCTCGCGCTGATGGACGTCTACGGCCGCGTCGCGCGCGCGCTGCTCGAATTCGCCGTCCCGGACCGCGACGGCCACACGCTCATCCGTGAGCGCATCTCGCGCCAGGACATCGCCAAGATGGTGGGCGCCTCGCGCGAGATGGTCAGCCGGGTCATGAAGGACCTGGAGGACCGCGGCTTCATCGAGACCCGCGAGGACGGCTCGATGCTGGTCAAGGACCGCCTGTCCACGCTGGGGTGATCCACGGCCGCGCCGCGGCCGTGACAAAAAGCCGACAGCCCCGGCCGGCGGCTCCACCCGCTGCTGAGGCGGCAGGTATCCTTCGCGGCGGATGACCTATTCGCTGAACACCCTCAACCAGACGGGCCCGGCGGCGGACGCCGCGTCCCGTCCGGCCGCGATCCGCTTCGCGCAGGAACTGGCGCTGATCGCCGGCGCGGCGGCCCTGCTGTTCTGGCTGCTGGCGATGGCCAGCTACTCGGCCACGGATCCCGCCTTCTCCACCTCCGGCGCCGGCCTGCCCGTGCGCAACTGGGGCGGCAAGCTCGGCGCCTGGCTGGCCGACGGCAGCTACTTCCTGCTCGGGTTCTCGGCCTGGTGGTGCTTCGCCGCCGGCGTGCGCGCCTGGCTGGCCACGCTGGCGCGCTGGATGCGCGGCGCCGAGGCGCCCGCGGGCGGCTGGAACCGCAGCCGGCTTGCATTCTGGATCGCCCTGGCGGTGCTGTTGTGCGCGAGCACGGCGCTGGAGTGGTCGCGCCTGTACCGCTTCGAATCGCGGCTGCCGGACCACGCCGGCGGCGCGCTGGGCTTCCTGATCGGCCCGGCGGCCGTCAGCTGGCTGGGGTTCACCGGCTCCGGGCTGGTGGCGGTGGCGCTGGTCGTGCTCGCCGCGGGGCTGGTGTTCCGCTTCTCCTGGGGCCACGTGGCCGAACGCATCGGCGCGCGCATCGAGGCGCTGGTGCAGCAGCGGCGCGAGAAGCGCGAGATCGCGCAGGACCTCGCCTTCGGCCAGCAGGCCGCGCGCGAGCGCGAGGAGACGGTGCAGGTCGAGCGGGTCGAGATCGAGGAGCACCACCCGACGCCGGTGCTGATCGAGCCCGTGATCGCGCCGGTGCCCAAGAGCGAGCGCGTCGCCAAGGAGCGGCAGAAGCCCCTGTTCAACGAGCTGCCCGACAGCAAGCTGCCGCAGGTCGACCTGCTCGATGGCGCGCAGGCGCGCCAGGAAACCGTGTCGGCGGACACGCTGGAGATGACCTCGCGCCTGATCGAGAAGAAGCTCAAGGACTTCGGCGTCGAGGTGCGCGTCGTGCTGGCCCAGCCCGGCCCGGTGATCACGCGCTACGAGATCGAGCCGGCCACCGGCGTGAAGGGCTCTCAGATCGTCAACCTGGCCAAGGATCTGGCGCGCTCGCTGTCGCTGGTGTCGATCCGCGTCATCGAGACCATCCCGGGCAAGAACTACATGGCGCTGGAGCTGCCCAACGCCAAGCGGCAGTCGATCCGGCTGTCCGAGATCCTGGGCTCGCAGGTCTACAACGAGGCCCGTTCGCTGCTCACGCTGGGCCTGGGCAAGGACATCGTCGGCAACCCGGTGGTGGCCGACCTGGCCAAGATGCCGCACGTGCTGGTGGCCGGCACCACCGGCTCGGGCAAGTCGGTGGGCATCAACGCGATGATCCTGTCGCTGCTCTACAAGGCCGAGGCGCGCGACGTGCGCCTGCTGATGATCGATCCCAAGATGCTGGAGATGTCGGTCTACGAGGGCATCCCGCACCTGCTGGCGCCGGTGGTCACCGACATGCGGCAGGCCGCGCACGGCCTGAACTGGTGCGTGGCCGAGATGGAGCGGCGCTACAAGCTGATGAGCAAGCTGGGCGTGCGCAACCTGGCCGGCTACAACGCCAAGATCGACGAGGCCAAGGCGAAGGAACAGTTCATCTACAACCCCTTCAGCCTCACGCCCGACAGCCCCGAGCCGCTCGAGCGCCTGCCGCACATCGTGGTGGTGATCGACGAGCTGGCCGACCTGATGATGGTGGTGGGCAAGAAGATCGAGGAGCTGATCGCCCGCCTGGCGCAGAAGGCGCGCGCCGCCGGCATCCACCTGATCCTGGCCACGCAGCGCCCCAGCGTGGACGTGATCACCGGCCTGATCAAGGCCAACATCCCCACCCGCATCGCCTTCCAGGTCTCCAGCAAGATCGACAGCCGGACCATCCTGGACCAGATGGGCGCCGAGGCGCTGCTGGGCATGGGCGACCAGCTCTACATGGCCAGCGGCACCGGCCTGCCGATCCGCGTGCACGGCGCCTTCGTCAGCGACGAGGAGGTGCACCGCGTCGTCGGCTACCTGAAGGAGCAGGGCGGCGAGCCGAACTACATCGAGGGCGTCCTGGAGGGCGGCACGGTGGACGACGACGGCGCGGGCGGCGACCTGCTGGGCGAGGGCGGCGGCGAGAAGGACCCGATGTACGACCAGGCCGTGGAGGTGGTGCTGAAGAACCGCAAGGCCAGCATCTCGCTCGTGCAGCGCCACCTGAAGATCGGCTACAACCGCGCCGCCCGCCTGGTGGAGGACATGGAGAAGGCCGGACTGGTCAGCGCCATGAACGGCCAGGGCCAGCGCGAGATCCTGGTCCCGAGCCGGGCCGAGTAACGGCTGGTTGCGAACTTCGCTGAGCCAGCAGGACCCAACAGCGCATGAAGCAATTCCTTGCCGCCACCGCCGCCTTCCTTGCCTTCGCCGCCCAGGCGAACGGGCTGGACGCGCTGGAAACCTTCGTCAAGACCGCCAGGAGCGGCCGGGCCGAATTCACCCAGGTGGTCACCGCCCCCGCCCGCGAGGGCCAGCCGGCGCGCACGCGCACTTCCACCGGCACCTTCGAGTTCGCGCGCCCCAACCGCTTCCGCTTCGACTACCGCAAGCCGTTCGTGCAGACCATCGTGGCCGACGGCCAGACGCTGTGGCTGCACGACGTGGACCTGAACCAGGTCACCGCCCGCAAGCAGGGCCAGGTGCTCGGCTCGACGCCCGCCGCCATCATCGCCGCCGCGCCGGACACGGCCAGCCTGCGCAAGGACTTCAACCTCGAGGCCGCGCCCGACCGCGACGGCCTGCAATGGGTGCAGGCCACGCCGAAGACGCGCGAGGGCCAGTTGAACAGCGTCAAGGTGGGCTTCCGCGGCAACGAGCTCGCGGTGCTGGAGATCCTGGACAGCTTCGGCCAGCTGTCGGTGATCAAGTTCGACCGCCTGCAGCTGAACACGCCGCTGCCCGCCGGCGCCTTCGAATTCAAGGCGCCGCAGGGCGCCGACGTCGTGCGGCAGTAAGGCCGCCGGCGCCGGGCCTACACTGCGGGCCGTGCCGAAAACCACCGCCGCTCCCCAAGCACCGCTGGCCGAGCGCCTGCGCCCGCATTCGCTGGGCGAGGTGGTCGGCCAGCAGCACCTGCTGGGCGAGGGCATGCCGCTGCGCATCGCCTTCGAGTCCGGCCAGCCGCACAGCTGCATCCTCTGGGGACCGCCGGGAACGGGCAAGACCACCATCGCCCGCCTGATGGCGGACGCGTTCGATGCGCAGTTCATCAGCATCAGCGCGGTGCTGGGGGGCGTGAAGGACATCCGCGACGCGGTGGACCTGGCCCAGAAGGTGCGCGACGGCCTGGAGCAGCGGCGCACCATCGTCTTCGTCGACGAGGTGCACCGGTTCAACAAGAGCCAGCAGGACGCCTTCCTGCCGCACGTCGAGTCGGGCCTGTTCACCTTCATCGGCGCCACCACCGAGAACCCGTCGTTCGAGGTCAACTCGGCGCTGCTGTCGCGCGCCGCGGTCTACGTGCTGCAGCCGCTGTCGGAGGACGACCTGGCGCGCATCGTCGGCAAGGCGCAGGCGATCGGCGCGGTGCCGCCGCTGGAGGAAGCCGCCCGCGACCGCCTGATCGCCTACGCCGACGGCGACGCCCGGCGGCTGCTCAACACCCTGGAGACGCTGGCGGTCGCCGCCGGCAAGGAACAGCTCGGCGAGGTCACCGACGCCTGGCTGCTGCGGGTGCTGGGCGAGCGCATGCGCCGCTACGACAAGGGCGGCGAGCAGTTCTACGACACGATCAGCGCGCTGCACAAGTCGGTGCGCGGCTCCGACCCGGATGCGTCGCTGTACTGGTTCGTGCGCATGCTCGACGGTGGGGCGGACCCGCGCTACATGGCGCGGCGCCTGGTGCGCATGGCCAGCGAGGACATCGGCCTGGCCGACCCGCGCGCGCTGCGGCTGGCGCTGGATGCGGCCGAAGTCTATGAACGGCTCGGTTCGCCGGAAGGCGAGCTGGCGCTGGCCCAGTGCGTGGTCTACCTGGCCATGGCGCCCAAGTCCAACGCGGTCTACAAGGCGTTCAACGAAGCCAAGGCGTTCGTGCGGCAGGACGGCACCCGGCCCGTGCCGCTGCACCTGCGCAACGCGCCGACCAAGCTGATGAAGGACCTCGACTACGGCAAGGGCTACCGCTATGCCCATGACGAGGAGGGCGGCTTCGCGGCCGGCGAGACGTATTTCCCCGACGGCATGCAGGCGCCCGAGTTCTACCGCCCGGTCGACCGCGGGCTGGAACTGCGCATCGGCGAGAAGCTGCGCGAGCTGCGCCAGCGCAACGCCGAAGATTCCTAGCGCGGCATCCGCGTTTGTCCGGGGGCGCGGCGGGCCCGTCCGAGCCCAGACTGCCGGGGTCGCATGGCTACAATCCGGCCGCCAACGAAACCCGTCCTGCGTGCATGGCGGGTTTTTTGCTAGATGGCGTGCAGGCGAGACAACGGAGAACCCTGGACATGGAAATCCTGCTGCAGCAGATCATCAACGGTCTCGTGCTGGGCAGCATGTATGCGCTGGTCGCACTTGGCTACACGATGGTGTACGGCATCATCAACCTGATCAACTTCGCGCATGGCGAGGTGCTGATGGTCGGCGCCCTCACCAGCTGGGCAATCATCGTGAAGATGCAGGAGTCCATGCCCGGCCTGCCCGGCTGGGTGATGCTGCTGGTGGCCACCCTGATCGCCTGCGTCGTCGCGGCCGCCCTGAACTTCGTCATCGAGAAGGTGGCCTACCGGCCGCTGCGCAACAGTCCCAAGCTCGCGCCGCTGATCACGGCGATCGGCATGTCGATCCTGCTGCAGACGCTGGCGATGATCGTCTTCAAGCCGAACTACAAGCCGTACCCGACGCTGCTGCCCGCCGCGCCGCTGCAGGTGGCCGGCGCGGTCATCACGCCCACCCAGATCATGGCGCTGGTGGTGACGGCCGTCTCGCTCGCGGTGCTGATGTACCTGGTGAACTACACCCGGCTCGGGCGCGCCATGCGCGCCACCGCCGAGAACCCGCGCGTCGCCGCGCTGATGGGCGTGCGGCCCGACACGGTGATCTCGGCCACCTTCGTGATCGGCGCGGTGCTGGCCACCATCGCCGGCGTGATGTACGCCTCCAACTACGGCAGCGTGCAGCACACCATGGGGTTCCTGCCGGGGCTCAAGGCGTTCACCGCCGCGGTGTTCGGCGGCATCGGCAACCTGGCCGGCGCGGTGGTCGGCGGCATCCTGCTCGGGCTGATCGAAGCCATCGGCTCCGGCTACATCGGGGTGGCCACCGGCGGCGTGCTGGGCAGCCACTATGCCGACATCTTCGCCTTCATCGTGCTGATCATCATGCTGACGCTGCGGCCCTCGGGCCTGCTGGGCGAGCGCGTGGCGGACCGGGCCTGAGGAGGACACGCCATGACCACCGGCAACGACCGCCGCGACCGCATCCTGATCCTGGTGTTCAGCGCCATCGGGCTGCTGATCCTGCCGCTCATCCTGCAGTCGGCGGGCAACTTCTGGGTCCGCATCGCCGACTTCGCGCTGCTGTACGTGCTGCTCGCCCTGGGCCTGAACATCGTGGTCGGCTACGCCGGCCTGCTGGACCTGGGCTTCGTCGCCTTCTTCGCCATCGGCGCCTACCTGTACGGGCTGGCGGCCTCGCCCCACCTGTCGGAGCAGTTCGCCTGGTTCGCCCAGATGTTCCCCACCGGCCTGCACGTGACCATCTGGTGGATCATCCCGCTGGGCGCGGCGGTGGCCGGCATCTTCGGCATCCTGCTGGGCGCGCCCACGCTGAAGCTGCGCGGCGACTACCTGGCCATCGTCACGCTCGGCTTCGGCGAGATCATCCGGGTGTTCATGAACAACCTGGACCACCCGATCAACATCACCAACGGCCCCAAGGGGCTGAGCCAGATCGATTCGGTGACGCTGTTCTCCTGGAAGGCGGCGGGCTTCAACGGCATCGACCTCGGGCGGCCGCACGAGGTGTTCGGCTTCACGATCTCGGCGGTCACCAACTACTACTACCTGTTCCTGGTGCTGGTGCTCGTGTCCGTCGTCATCTGCCACCGGCTGGAAATCTCGCGCATCGGCCGCGCTTGGATGGCCATCCGCGAGGACGAGATCGCCGCCAAGGCGATGGGCATCAACACCCGCAACATGAAGCTGCTGGCCTTCGGCATGGGCGCCACCTTCGGCGGCGTGTCCGGCACGATGTTCGCGGCCTTCCAGGGCTTCGTCTCGCCCGAGTCGTTCAGCCTGATGGAGTCGGTGATGATCGTGGCGATGGTCGTGCTCGGCGGCCTGGGCCACCTGCCCGGCGTCATCCTCGGGGCGGTGCTGCTGTCGGCGATGCCGGAGGTGCTGCGCTGGGTGTCCGGCGTGTTCGACCTGCAGCGCATGACCGACGGGCGGCTCGACGCCTCCATCCTGCGCCAGCTGCTGATCGCGCTGGCGATGATCATCATCATGCTGCTGCGCCCGCGCGGGCTCTGGCCCACGCCCGAGCACGGCAAGTCGCTGCCGGCCAGCGCGAAGTGAGGGACGCCCGATGACGGACACCGTGCTGCGCGTGGCGGGCATCTCCAAGCGGTTCGGCGGCCTGCAGGCGCTGTCGGACGTCGGCATCACCATCGGCCGCGGCCAGATCTACGGCCTGATCGGCCCCAACGGCGCCGGCAAGACGACCTTCTTCAACGTCATCACCGGCCTGTACTCGCCCGACAGCGGCACCTTCGAGCTGGCCGGCAAGCCCTACGTGCCCAGCGCGGTGCACGAGGTCGCCAAGGCCGGCATCGCGCGCACGTTCCAGAACATCCGCCTGTTCGCCGACATGACCGCGCTGGAGAACGTGATGGTGGGCCGCCACATCCGCACGGAATCGGGCCTGCTGGGCGCGATCTTGCGCACCCGCAAGTTCGTGCGCGAGGAGGCCGAGATCGCCAGGCGCGCGCAGGAGCTGCTCGAGTACGTGGGCATCGGCCGCTACGCCGACTACAAGGCGCGCACGCTGTCCTACGGCGACCAGCGCCGGCTGGAGATCGCGCGCGCCCTGGCCACCGACCCCCAGCTGATCGCCCTGGACGAGCCGGCGGCCGGCATGAACGCCACCGAGAAGGTGCAGCTGCGCGAGCTGATCGACCGCATCCGCCGCGACAACCGCACCATCCTGCTGATCGAGCACGACGTGAAGCTGGTGATGGGCCTGTGCGACCGCGTCACCGTGCTCGACTACGGCAAGCAGATCGCCGAGGGCACGCCGGCCGACGTGCAGAAGAACGAAAAAGTGATCGAGGCCTACCTCGGCACGGGGGGGCATTGACGATGGCGGACGCTTTGCTCCAGGTGCGCGGGCTGAAGGTCGCCTACGGCGGCATCCAGGCCGTCAAGGGCGTGGATTTCGAGGTGCGCGAGGGCGAGCTGGTGTCGCTGATCGGCTCCAACGGCGCCGGCAAGACCACCACCATGAAGGCCCTCACCGGCCTGCTGCCGCTGGTGGACGGCGACATCCAGTACCTGGGGCGCAGCGTGCGCGGCCGCGGTGCCTGGGACCTGGTGAAGGACGGCCTGGCCATGGTGCCCGAGGGCCGCGGCGTGTTCACCCGCATGACGATCACCGAGAACCTGCAGATGGGCGCCCACATCCGCAACGACAAGGCGGAGATCGCCGCCGACCTGGACAAGGTGTTCGCCATCTTCCCGCGCCTGAAGGAGCGCCGCACCCAGCTGGCCGGCACGATGTCGGGCGGCGAGCAGCAGATGCTGGCCATGGGCCGGGCGCTCATGAGCCGGCCCCGGCTGCTGCTGCTGGACGAACCCTCGATGGGCCTGGCGCCCATCATGGTCGACAAGATCTTCGAGGTGGTGAAGGAGGTGCACGGCCAGGGCGTCACCGTGCTGCTGGTGGAGCAGAACGCCAGCCGCGCGCTGCAGATCGCCGACCGTGCCTACGTCATGGAGTCGGGCGCCATCACCATGAGCGGCGACGCGCGCCAGATGCTCAGCGACCCCAAGGTGCGCGCCGCCTACCTGGGCGAGTGAGCCCGCCCGGGCCGCGCGGTCAGTAGCGGTACTGCAGTCCCAGGCTCGTGGCCCGCACCGGGTCGCGCGGGCCGCCTCCCAGGCGCAGGTCGTGGTTGTCGAACCCGAACGAGGCCGACAGCCGCGACGAGAAGTCCATGCTCAGGCCGGCGCCGAACGACAGGCCGTAGCCGGTGTCGCTGCTCGCCACCGGCGTGGCCGCCAGCGCCGGGTCGGCAAAGCCGTAGGTGGTCCCGAGCTTGCCGTACATCGAGAAGCGGCTGCCGAACAGCGGCTGCCGGCCGACCAGGCTCACGTTCAGGCCCTGGCGGCCGGGCGACAGCGCGCGGCCGGTCGCACCCAGGTTCAGCACGCCGACTTCCATGCTCCAGCGCAGGCTGCCGGGCAGCTGGCTGGCCGCGAGGGCGGCGGCGGGGTCGCGGCAAGGCAGGAGCGATGCGCCGCAGCCGATCGTGTACTGGACCTTCGTGGGATCAAGGCCGAGGCGGGCGGCGGGCGGGCGCCAGTCGAAGCCGGTGGCATCGACGTCGGCCCCCTGCGCGGCGGCCGCGCTGGCCGCCAGGATGCCGGCCGCCGCCAGCGATGCGATGCGAAGACGTGCGTTCATGGTTGGCCGCCTCTCTGCTGTTTGCCCTGTTCCCGTCGAGCCACTGTAGGCCCCGTATGGCTGAGCCAGTGTCAGAGAATTCGCACAGCTGCGGTAGGACGCCGGGGAATGGCCGAGCCGCCCGTCTCCGGCCGGGCGCCGGCCGTCAGTCGACCTTGGCGCCCGAGGCCTTCACGACCTTCTCGTACTTGGCCAGTTCGGCCTTCATGAACGCGGCGAACTCCTCCGGCGTGGTCGCAACCGGTTCCGCCATCAGCGTGGCGAAGCGGGTCTTCACCTCGGGCGACTGCAGCGCGGCCACGAAGGCGTGGTTCATCTTCTGGATGGCGTCGCGCGGCGTGCCGGCCGGCGCCACCAGGCCCCACCAGGTGTCGATGGCGAAGCCCTTGAGCGTGTCCGCGACCGGCGGCACGTCGGGCAGGTAGGGCGAGCGCTGCAGCGTCGTGACGCCCAGCGCCTTGAGCTTGCCCGAGCGGATGTTCGGCGCCGCGGTGGCCAGGTTGTCGAAGTTGAAGTCGACCTGTCCCGACAGCAGGGCCAGCTGCGCGGGATTGCCGCCGTTGTAGGGGATGTGCACCGCGAAGATGCCGGCGTCGCGCTTGAACATCTCGCCCGCCAGGTGGCCCGCGCTGCCGTTGCCGCCACTGCCGTAATTGAGCTTGGCCGGGTTGGCCCTGGCGTAGCGGACCAGGTCGGCCACGGAGGCGATCTTCAGCCGGCTGGCCGTCTCGGCGTTCATCACCAGCACGTTGGGCACGCGCACCATCTGCGTGATGGCGGCGAAGTCCCTGGCCGCGTCGTACGGCATCTTCGAGAACAGCCAGGGGTTGATCGCGTGCGTGGCGACGGCCGAGATGCCGATGGTCAGGCCGTCCGGGGCGGCCTTGGCGACTACGTCGGCGCCGATGTTGCCGCCGCCGCCGGGCTTGTTGTCGATGATGACCGTGCCCAGGCTGTCCTTCACGCGCTCGGCGAGCAGGCGCGCGGTGACGTCGATCGGCCCGCCGGGCGCGTAGGGAACGACCAGGCGGATCGGGCGGTTCTGGGCGAAGGCGGGCAGGGCCGCGGCGGCGGCGCTGGCGAGGAGGATGTGGCGGCGCTTCATGGGTGGGATTGTGCGGCAGGGTGGACCCAACCTCCCGCAGCCCGCCCTGGAAGCCACCGAGCCAAGGAGCCGCGCCAGCGCGCGGCAGCCTGGATCCCGGCCTGCGCCGGGATGACGAAAAGAGCCTCTCAGCCCAGGCGGGCGAGTTGCTCGCGCACGCGCGCCAGCGTCGCGCCGAACTCGGCGATGCGCTTGCGTTCCTGCTCGATCACCGCCGGCGGCGCCTTGGCGACGAATGCCTCGTTGGCCAGCTTGCCGTTGGCCTTGGCGACCTCGCCTTCCAGCCGGGCGGCCTCCTTCGACAACCGCGCCTTCTCGGCGGCGACGTCGATCTCCATGAACAGGCACAGGCGCGCATCGCCGGCCACCGCCACCGGCGCGGCTTGGGCGGCGGCGGCCCAGGCCGCCTCGTCGTCGAACACCTTGACCTCCGACAGCTTGGCCAGCGCCTGCAGCACCGGCGCGGCGTCGCGCAGGAACGTGGCGTCGCCGACGGCGTACAGCGGCAGGCGGGTCGAAGGCGAGACGTTCATCTCGCCGCGCAGCTGCCGGCACGTGTCGACGATCGTCTTGAGCCGGTCGACCCAGGCGATCGCCTCGGGGTCGATCTTGGCGGGTTGTGCCTCGGGATAGCGCGCGATGCTGACCGACTCGCCCGCGATGCCCGCGACGGGGGCCACCTTCTGCCACAGTTCCTCGGTGATGAACGGGATCACCGGATGCGCCAGGCGCAGGATGGCCTCCAGCGTGCGGATCAGGGTGCGGCGGGTGGCGCGCTGCTGCGCGTCGTCGCCGCTGCGCAGCTGCACCTTGGCGATCTCCAGGTACCAGTCGCAGTACTCGTTCCAGACGAAGTCGTAGACCGCGTTGGCCACGTTGTCCAGGCGGTAGTCGGCGAAGCCCTGGGCCACGGCCGCCTCGGCCTTCTGCAGCAGGGAGCTGATCCAGCGGTCGGCCTGCGAGAAGCGCAGGTAGCCGTGCGCGGGGCCACCGGGCCGGCACTCGTCCTTGGTGTGCTCCTTCAGGCCGCAGTCGCGGCCCTCGCAGTTCATCAGCACGAACAGCGACGCGTTCCAGAGCTTGTTGCAGAAGTTGCGGTAGCCCTCGCAGCGCTTGGCGTCGAAGTTGATGCTGCGGCCCAGCGACGCCAGCGAGGCGAACGTGAAGCGCAGCGCGTCGGCCCCGTAGGCCGGGATGCCTTCGGGAAACTCCTTCTCGGTGTTGCGGCGCACCTGCGGCGCCGTCTCCGGCTTGCGCAGGCCGGTGGTGCGCTTGTCCAGCAGCGGCGCCAGCGCGATGCCGTCGATCAGGTCCACCGGGTCGAGCACGTTGCCCTCGGACTTGCTCATCTTCTTGCCGTGCGAGTCGCGCACCAGGCCGTGGATGTAGACGTCGCGGAACGGCACCTGGCCGGTGAAGTGGGTCGTCATCATGATCATCCGGGCGACCCAGAAGAAGATGATGTCGTAGCCGGTGACCAGCACCGTCGAGGGCAGGTACAGCTCCAGGTCCCTGGTCCTGTCGGGCCAGCCGAGGGTGGAGAAGGGCACCAGCGCCGAGGAGTACCAGGTGTCCAGCACGTCCTCGTCGCGGCGCAGCGTCTTGCCCGGCGCCTTGGCCTGCGCTTCCTGCTCCGTGCGGGCGACGTACACCTCGCCCTGCTCGTCGTACCAGGCCGGGATCTGGTGGCCCCACCAGAGCTGGCGCGAGATGCACCAGTCCTGGATGTTGTTCATCCACTGGTTGTAGGTGTTGACCCAGTTCTCCGGCACGAAGCGCACCTGGCCGGACTGCACGGCGTCGATGGCCTTCTGCGCGATCGACTTGCCCGTGGGGTCCTGCTCGCTCACCTTGGTCATGGCCACGAACCACTGGTCGGTCAGCATCGGCTCGACCACCTGGCCGGTGCGCGCGCAGCGCGGCACCATCAGCTTGTGCTTCTTCGTCTCCTCCAGCAGGCCGAGCGCCTCCAGGTCGGCGACCACCTTCCTGCGCGCCTCGAAGCGGTCCATGCCGCGGTAGGCGGCCGGCGCGTTGTCGTTGATCTTCGCGTCCAGCGTCAGCACGCCGATGATGGGCAGCTGGTGGCGCTGGCCCACGGCGTAGTCGTTGGCGTCGTGCGCCGGCGTGACCTTCACCACGCCGGTGCCGAAGGCGCGGTCGACGTACTCGTCGGCGATGACCGGGATCTCGCGGTTGCACAGCGGCAGGCGCACGGTCTTGCCGACCAGGCGCTGGTAGCGCTCGTCCTCGGGATGCACCATCACCGCCACGTCGCCCAGCATGGTCTCGGGGCGGGTGGTGGCCACGGTCAGGTGGCCGGAGCCGTCGGACAGCTCGTAGCGGATGTGCCAGAGGAAGCCGTCCTCCTCCTCGCTCTCCACTTCCAGGTCGCTCACCGCGGTCTTGAGCTCCGGGTCCCAGTTGACCAGGCGCTTGCCGCGGTAGATCAAGCCCTGCTCGTACAGCCGCACGAAGGTCTCGGTGACGATGGCCGACAGGCCCTCGTCCATGGTGAAGTACTCGTGCGACCAGTCCACGCTGTCGCCCATGCGGCGCATCTGCATGGTGATGGTGTTGCCCGACTTCTCCTTCCACTCCCAGACGCGGGCGACGAAGTTCTTGCGGCCCAGGTCGTGCCGGCTCTGCCCCTGCTCCTGCAGCTGGCGCTCCACCACGATCTGGGTGGCGATGCCCGCATGGTCGGTGCCGGGCACCCACAGCGTGTTGAAGCCCCGCATCCGGTGGTAGCGGGTCAGGCTGTCCATGATCGTCTGGTTGAACGCGTGCCCCATGTGCAGCGTGCCGGTGACGTTGGGCGGCGGCAGCTGGATGGCGAAGGACGGTTCGCCGTCCTGGGGCTGGCCCGTGCCGCGGTGGCCGGCGCGGCCGTAGCCGCGCTGCTCCCACGCCGGGCCCCACCGGGCCTCGATGGCGGCGGGTTCGAAGGATTTCGACAGGCTGTTCAGGCCGGGTTGGGCAGGGGTGTCGCTCATGGCGGGGCTGGAAACGAAAGCGGCACCCGAGGGTGCCGCCCTGGACAAGGATCGCCCGATTCTATGCAGGCGCCCCGGCGGCGGCCTTGGCGGGCGGCATCTGGGCGGCCGCGGCGACGCACTCGCGCAGCACCTTGGCGTCGCCGACCTGGTTGGCCAGCAGCAGCACGAGGCGCGCATTGAGGAGCTCGGACTGCTCGCGGCTGAGGCCGGCGTGGGCGTCGAGCAGCTGCTCGTAGAAGCCGTCGGCGTCCTGGAGGTTGAGCGTGGTCTTCATGCGTCGGCTCCGTGGGTTCCCAGCGCGCGGGCGACCGCGTCCACCACGCCGGCATCGATGGCCTCGCCCGTGGCGGCCACGTACGCGTCCGGGCGCACCAGCGCCCAGGCGTGGCCGAACACGTGGCAGGCGCCCTGCAGGTGGCCCTGCGGGTCGCGCACGTGCTCGATCGCGCCGGGCCGGTCGGCCGGGCCCAGCACCTGCACGCAGCGCACCGGCGCGTGCTGCGCCAGCGCCCGCAGGCGCGCCAGGCCGGTGCGGCCGGGGTCGCCGAACACCAAGAGCAGCAGCCGGCCGTCGGCCCACAGCAGCAGGTCGTTGACCTGTCCGGCGGAGCCGTCCGGCCACTGGAACGAGACGTTCTGCACCGACTGCCCGCCGGTGGCGTCGCACACGCTCGAGCGGGTGTACGGGTTGGCCACCGCCATGCGCCCGGTGTTGACGAACTGGCGGGCGAACGGGTGCTGCCGCGCCAGGCCGAGCGCCGCCGTGCGGAACAGGCGCTCGGCGCCGTCGGCCGGGCGCAGGAAGCGCGCCGTGCGGTTGGTCACCAGCACGTTCTGCTGCGCGGCCTCGTGGCGTTCCTCGTGGTAGCTGTCCAGCAGGCTGGCCGGCGCGCGGCCCTGCAGGACGGCAGCCAGCTTCCAGGCCAGGTTGTCCGCGTCCGCGATGCCGGTGTTGCCGCCGCGCGCGCCGAAGGGGCTGACCACCTTGGCCGCGTCGCCCATGAAGAACAGGCGGCCGTGGCGCATCGCGTCGACGCATTCGCTGCGGTAGGCGTAGGGCCCCACCCAGACGATCTCGACCTCGCAGTCGTTGCCGAACTGGCGGGCGAGCCGCGCGCGCACCACGTCCTCGCGGCTGACCTGCTCGGGATCGCTGTTGGGCGCCATCTGGTAGTCGATGCGCCAGACGTCGTCGCCCATCAGGTGCTGCCACACGGCGCGGTTCTCGTTGAAGGGCGCCTCGATCCAGGTGTGGCGCTCCACCGGCGGGTGCTTGGAAAAGCGCACGTCGGCGATGCACCAGCGGTCGTCGCCCTTCCTGGCCGTGACGCTGGCGCCCACCCACTGGCGGAACGGCGAGCGCGAGCCGCTGGCGTCGATGACGTGGTCGGCGGTCAGGCGGTACTCGCCCGCGGGCGTGCTCACGGTCAGCGTGGCGCGCTGGCCGTCCTGCGCGAAGGCGGTGACGCGGTTGCTCCAGCGCAGCTCGACGCCGCCCAGCTCCTGGATCCGCTCGACCAGGAAGCCCTCGATGTAGAACTGCTGGATGTTGATGAAGGGCGGCTGGCTCGACAGGTTGTAGCCGCTTTGCTGGCGCAGGTCGAACGAGTACACCTCGTCCTCGCCGGCGAAGGTGCGGCCCACGCTCCACTGGATGCCCTTGCGCGCGATGCGCTCGTAGATGCCCAGCCGCTGGAAGATCTCCAGCGACTTCTGCGTGTAGCAGATGCCGCGCGAGGACGCGCCCTTGACGCCCACCGTGTTGTCCTCGTCGAGCACGATGGCCGGCACGCGCAAGCGTGCCAGCGCGCAGGCGAGCGTGAGGCCGGCCAGGCCGGCCCCGACGATCACCACCGGGTGGTGGCCCGTCCTGCCCTCACGCAGCTCGGCGGGCTCGGTGAACGGGTAGACGGGCAGCTCGTACCCGCGTCCCTGGGTGAATTGGTAGCCGTTGGTGAACGCGGTGTCGGCGTAGCCGGTGCGCGACTCGTCCATGTCTCCACTCCTTCCGGATCCCGGCCTTGGCGCGCAAAGGCCGCACGGGCGTCACTTCTTCACGTATTCGGGGCGGTCGTTCTGCTGCGGCTTGAGCGGCTGGGCGGCCTTGCCCTCGGCACGGTCGCGGCGCCACTGCTCCTTGCGCGCGGTCCACTCGGCCAGCCGCGCATGGGCGGTCTTGCTCTCCTGCAGCATCTGGAACTCGTCGGCCAGCTGCGCCGACAGCTCCAGGCGGATGCCGTTGGGGTCGAAGAAGTAGATGCTGTGGAAGATGTGGTGGTCGGTGACGCCCAGCACCTCGATGCCGTTGGCCTCCAGCCGCGCCTTCATGTCCCGCAGCGCCTGGACCGAGTCGACGCGGAACGCGATGTGGTTGACCCACTTGGGCGTGTTGGGCGACGGCTCGCACACCTGGTCGTCGCCGAGGTCGAAGAAGGCGATGAACGAGCCGTCCTGCAGGCGGAAGAAGAAGTGCGTGTACGGGCAGTACTCGCCCGTGCTGGGCACGTGGTCGCTCTGGATGATGTGGTAGAGCGGCAGGCCCAGGATGTCTTCGTAGAAATGCCGCGTTTCCTCGGCATCCCGGGCCTTGTAGGCGTAGTGGTGCAGTTGCTGGATCGGGGGAGGCGCGGGAAGCGCGCTCGCGTCGCGGAGGACGGCGGCCATGGGGAACTCCTGCATTCAACGATGCGTAATGGATTTACTATAACGTAATCGTTTCGGGCGGCCCGGCGGGGGCGCGACAGCCCCGTTGCCAGGCGATCTTCATTGCCGCTAAAGTGGTTCTTTCATCCTTTCCACCGCACAGGAGCACTCCATGCCGACATTGAAGGGTTCGAAGACGGAAGACAACCTCAAGGCTGCGTTTGCCGGTGAGTCGCAGGCCAACCGGCGCTACCTCTACTTCGCGAGCAAGGCCGACGTGGAAGGGTACAACGACGTCGCGGCCCTGTTCCGCTCCACGGCCGAGGGCGAGACCGGCCATGCGCACGGCCACCTCGAGTGGCTCGAGCAATGCGGCGACCCGGCCACGGGCCTGCCCATCGGCGCGACGCGCGACAACCTGAAGGCCGCGGTGGCCGGCGAGACCCACGAGTACACGGACATGTACCCGGGCATGGCCAAGACGGCGCGCGACGAGGGCTTCGACGAGGTGGCCGACTGGTTCGAGACGCTGGCCAAGGCCGAGCGCTCGCACGCCAACCGCTACACGAAGGCGCTGAACGAGCTGGTCGACTGAGCACCCGGCGCCGGAGCGGGGCGCTCGGCGCGAGCCGAGCGCCCTTTTCTTGCCCCATCCACTGACGAGGTTCCGCATGGGCGTACGCGAAGGCAGCCTGGAGGCCCCCACCCGGCATCCGCTCGACTGGAAGCAGCCGTCGTTCCACGACGAGGCGGCGGCCTTCGGGGAGCTGGAACGCATCTTCGACATCTGCCACGGCTGTCGCCGCTGCGTGAGCCTGTGCGGGGCGTTCCCGACGCTGTTCGACCTGGTGGACGAGGGCCGCACGGGCGAGATCGACGGCGTGGACAGGCAGGACTACTGGAAGGTCGTCGACCAGTGCTACCTGTGCGACCTGTGCTACATGACCAAGTGCCCGTACGTGCCGCCGCACGAGTGGAACGTGGACTTCCCGCACACCATGCTGCGGGCCAAGTCCATCAAGTTCCGCCAGGGGCGGGTCGGCCGGGGCGAGCAGCTGCTCGCCTCGACCGACATGCACGGCAGCTTCGCCGGCATCCCCGTCGTCGTGCAGGCGGTCAACGCGCTCAACCACACGCGGATGGCGCGCGCGGCGATGGAGAAGGTGCTGCACGTCGACCGCACGGCCTGGCTGCCCGACCTGGCCACCCGCAGGTTCCGCTCGGCGGCCGCGCCCTCGCCGCAGCATCCGGTGCGCGACGGCGAGCGTTCGCCGGGCAAGGTGGCCATCTATGCGACCTGCTACGTCAACTACAACGAGCCGGGCATCGGGCAGGACCTGCTGAAGATCCTGGACCACAACGCGGTGCCGTACGTGCTGGTCGCCAAGGAGAAGTGCTGCGGCATGCCCAAGCTCGAGCTCGGCGACCTCGACGGCGTCGATGCGCTCAAGCAGGTGAACATCCCGGTGCTGGCCCGCTACGCGCGCGAGGGCTACGCCATCCTGGCGGCGGTCCCCAGCTGCACGCTGATGTACAAGCAGGAGCTGCCGCTGATGTATCCCGACGACGCCGACGTGCAGGCCGTCAAGGCGGCGATGTGGGACCCGTTCGAGTACCTGTCGGCCCGCCGCCGTGACGGCCTGCTGCAGACCGGCTTCAGCCGGCCGCTGGGCAAGGTGAGCTACCACACGCCCTGCCATGGCCGCGTGCAGAACATCGGCAAGCGCACCGAGGAGATCCTCAAGCTCGTGCCCGGCACCCAGGTGGCGACCCACGAGCGCTGTTCCGGCCATGCCGGCACCTATGGCGTCAAGACCACCGGCCACGCCATGGCGATGAAGATCGGCAAGCCGCTGTTCAAGCGCATGGCCGAGCACCCCCAGGGCGGGGTGCCGGACGTGATCAGCTCCGACTGCCCGCTGGGCGGGCACCACATCGCGCAGGGCTTCGAGGTGAACCAGCTCGGCGCGCCGCGGCTGGCGCATCCGCTCACGCTGGTGCGCGAGGCCTACGGGCTCTGACGGCCATGCAGCTCACCGGCAGGATCACGCCCGGCAGCCTCATGACGCTGGAGGCGTACGCCAAGTGGCGCAAGACGCACCAGGCGCAGGTGATCGCCCACCGCAAGCTGCGCACCGTCCACCTGGGCGAGCACCTCACGCTGCAGTTCGAGAGCGAGCTGAGCATCCGCTACCAGATCCAGGAGATGCTGCGGATCGAGAAGATCTTCGAGGAGGAGGGCATCCAGCAGGAGATCGACGCCTATGCGCCGCTGGTGCCGGACGGCGCCAACTGGAAGGCGACGCTGCTGCTGGAGTATCCCGACGTCAACGAGCGCAAGCGCGAACTGGCGCGGCTGATCGGGGTGGCGGACCGCATGTTCGTCGAGGTCGAGGGCCACGAGCGCGTCTACGCCATCGCCGACGAGGACCTCGATCGCGAGACCGACGAGAAGACCTCGGCGGTGCACTTCCTGCGCTTCGAGCTTCCGCCCGCGGCGGTGCAGGCCGTCAAGGCCGGCGCCGGCGTGAAGGCCGGCTGCGACCACCGCAACTATCCGGCGCACGTGGCCATCGCGGCCGAGACCCTGGCCTCGCTGGCCGGCGACCTCAGGTCGGCGTGAACAGGTCCACGCGGTCGGTGATGATGCCGTCGGTGCCCAGTGCGATCAGGCGCTGCGCGGCCCACTCGTCGTTGACCGTGTAGCTGAGGCAACGCATGCCCGCCTCGTGCACCTGGCGCACGAGGTCCGGCGTCCAGAGGTTCTGGTTGCACACGATCGCCGCGCATTGCAGGCGCCGGGCGACGTCGAACCAGCCGTCCCACAGCGTGTCCACCAGCAGCCCGCGCGGCAGCTGCGGCGCGGACGCCAGGGCGCCCTGCAGCGATTCGGGCCGGAAGGACGTGAGCAGCGGCGGCACGTCGGCGTCCGCCCACAGGCCGGCCGCTTCGCGCGCCACCACCTCGCCGGTGCGCAGCTCGGTGCCCGGCGTGGGCTTGATCTCGATGTTGAGCAGGTGGCCGTTGGCGCGGCAAAAGCGCGCCAGGGCCTCCAGCGTCGGCAGGGGCTCGCCGGCATGGGCGCGGGAGTGCCAGCCGCCCGCGTCCAGGCGCGACAGCTCGCTCCAGGGGCGTTCGCCGCCGATGCCGGTGCCGCTGGTGGTGCGGTCCAGCGTCGCGTCGTGCATCAGGAAGACGACGCCGTCGGCCGACAGCTTGGCGTCGCATTCGAACATGCGGTAGCCGTGCGCGGCGCCCAGCCGGAAGGCGGCCAGCGTGTTCTCCGGGGCGAGCTTGCCGGCGCCGCGGTGGGCGATCCAGCGCGGATACGGCCATCCGGGACCCGCGGACCCGATGGCCTGTGGCCGCACCGGGCTCGATCCCACCCCAGCAGCACTCATGACGAGAGCCGCTTGCCGCTGGCGGCGTCGAACCAGTGCAGGCGATCCTCGCGCGGCAGCACGTGGATGCGGTCGCCCGTCTTCGGCGACGGCCGGCCCTCCTCGATGCGCACGATCAGCTGCTCGCCGTCCAGGCGGCCGTAGACCAGGCGCTCGGCGCCCAGCAGTTCCACGGTCTCGACCTGCACCGGCCAGCCGCTCGTGCCGATGTCCAGGTGCTCGGGGCGGATGCCGGTGATGGCGCCGGCGCGGCCGCCGGGCGCGTTCTTCAGCAGGTTCATGGGCGGCGAGCCGATGAAGCTGGCGACGAAGGTGGAGGCCGGGCGGTGGTAGACCTCCTCGGGCGTGCCGAACTGCTCCATCACGCCGGCGTTCATCACCATCATGCGCTGCGCGAGCGTCATCGCCTCGACCTGGTCGTGCGTGACGAACAGCGAGGTGATGCCCAGCTCGCGGTGCAGTTTCTGGATCTCCAGGCGCGTCTGCGCGCGCAGCTTGGCGTCCAGGTTGGACAGCGGCTCGTCGAACAGGAACACCTGCGGCTGGCGCACGATGGCGCGGCCCATGGCCACGCGCTGGCGCTGGCCGCCGGACAGCTGGCGGGGCTTGCGGTCCAGCAGGTGGCCCAGCTCGAGGATGGCGGCGGCCTTGTCGACGCGAGTGCGGATCTCGTCGACCGGCATCTTGCGGATCTTCAGGCCGTACGCCATGTTGTCGTAGACCGACATGTGCGGGTACAGCGCGTAGTTCTGGAACACCATGGCGATGTCCCGCTCGGCCGGCTCGAGGTCGTTGACCACGCGGTCGCCGATGGCGATCTCGCCGCCGGAGATTTCCTCCAGGCCGGCGACCATGCGCAGCAGCGTGGACTTGCCGCAGCCCGACGGGCCGACGATCACCACGAATTCCCCATGGCCGATCTCGGCGTTGACGCCGTGGATGACCTGCAGTTCCTGCTTGCCCTTGCCGTAGCGCTTGATGACGTTGCGCAGCGCGATTCCACTCATTCGGTGTCCCTCATCTCTGATCAGTCGAGGACAGAGCAGCCGCGCGTCGCGCTTGCTGGTCTGTCCCCGATGTCATTACTTCTCCGTATCCACCAGGCCCTTGACGAACCACTTCTGCATCAGCGTCACCACCAGCGCGGGCGGCAGCATCGCGAGCACCGCGGTGGCCATCACCACGTTCCACTCGATCTGCGCGTCGCCGCCGGTGGGCATCATCGCCTTGATGCCCAGCACCACCGGATACATGCTCTCGTTGGTCGTGACCAGCAGCGGCCACAGGTACTGGTTCCAGCCGTAGATGAACTGGATGACGAACAGGGCCGCCGTGCTCGTGGCCGACAGCGGCAGGAGCACGTCCTTGAAGAAGCGCATCGGACCCGCGCCGTCCATGCGGGCGGCTTCCGCGAGTTCGTCCGGCACGGTCAGGAAGAACTGCCGGTACAGGAAGGTGGCGGTGGCCGACGCGATCAGCGGCACCGTCAGGCCCGCGTACGAGTTGAGCAGCCCCAGGTCCGACACGACCTTGTAGGTGGGCAGGATGCGCACCTCCACCGGCAGCATCAGCGTGATGAAGATGGCCCAGAAGAACGCCATCCGGAACGGGAACCGGAAGTACACGATGGCGAACGCGGACAGCAGCGAGATCGCGATCTTGCCGATGGCGATGGACAGCGCCATCACCAGGCTCACCGTCATCATGCGCGCCACCGGCGCGTGCGAGCCGCCGCCGCTGCGCTCGCCGGAGAGTGCAGCGCGGTAGTTGTCGACGAAGCTGTCGCCCGGGGTGAGCGACATCGGCACCTGCAGGATGTCCTGCGTGGTGTGCGTCGACGCGACGAAGGTCAGGTAGACCGGGAAGGCGACGATGGCCACGCCGAGGATCAGCACCACGTGCGTGAGCACGGACAGGAATTTATTGCGCTCGACCATCTCAGTAATTCACTTTCTTCTCGACGAAGCGGAACTGGATGACCGTCAGCGCGATGACGATGGCCATCAGCACGGCCGACTGCGCGGCGGAGCCGCCCAGGTCCAGGGCCTTGAAGCCGTCGAAGTAGACCTTGTAGACCAGGATGGCCGTGTCCTTGCCCGGGCCGCCGTGCGTGGCGGCGTCGATGATGCCGAAGGTGTCGAAGAACGCGTACACGACGTTGATCACCAACAGGAAGAAGGTGGTGGGCGACAGCAGCGGGAACTGGATGGTCCAGAAGCGGCGCCAGGCGCCGGCGCCGTCGATGGCGGCCGCCTCGATCAGCGACTTGGGCACGCTCTGCAGGCCGGCGACGAAGAACAGGAAGTTGTACGACAGCTGCTTCCAGACCGCGGCCATGATCACCAGCGCCATCGCGTGGTTGCCGTTGAGCAGCGGGTCCCAGGGGAAGCCGACGCTGTGCAGCCAGTACGCGATCACGCCGATGCTGCCGGAGAACATGAACAGCCAGACCACCCCGGCGACCGCGGGTGCGACGGCGTAGGGCCAGATCAGCAGCGTGCGGTAGGCGAGGGCGCTGCGCACGGTGCGGTCGGCGAAGTACGCCAGCACCAGGGACAGCACGATGCCCAGCACGGCGACCAGGATCGAGAAGAAGGCGGTGGTCTTGAACGACTCCAGGTAGCTGGCGTCGTCGAACAGGTTGCGGAAGTTCTCGAACCCCACCCATTCGACCGAGGTGCCGAAGGCGTCCTGCTGCTGGAACGACTGCACCAGCGCCTGGCCGGCCGGCCAGAAAAAGAACACCGCGATGATCGCGACCTGCGGCGCCAAAAGCACCCACGGCAGCCATGCCGACCTGAACGTGACCCGCTTCTCCATGGGCCGCTATTGTCCATGAAGCTCGACGGTGTCCGGCCAAAAAAAAAGCCCCGCGGCTGCGGGGCTCGTGCGAAGTGTCCCGCCGGTGGCGGGAACGCGCGACGTTCAGGACTTGCCCTTGTTCGCCTTCTCGAAGCGCTCGAGCAGTTCGTTGCCGCGCTGGACGATGGCGTCCAGGGCTTCCTTGGCGGTCTTCTTGCCGGCCCAGACCTGCTCGAGTTCCTCGTCCTCGATGGCGCGGATCTGCACGTAGTTGCCCAGGCGGATGCCGCGCGACTTGTCGGTGGTCTTGCGGATCATCTGGTTCACCGCCGTGTCCGTGCCCGGGTTCTGCTTGTAGAAGCCCGACTGCTCGGTCAGCTTGAACGAGGCCATCGTGATCGGCAGGTAGCCGGTGCGCTTGTGGCTGGCCGACTGCACTTCGGGGTTGGACAGGTAGTCGAAGAACGCGGCGACGCCCTTGTACTCCTCGGCCTTCTTGCCGGACATCACCCACAGGCTCGCGCCGCCGATGACGGTGTTCTGCGGGGCGCCCTGCACGTCGGGGTAGTACGGCAGGGTGGCGACGGCGTACTTGAACTTGGCGTTCTTCGACACGTTGCCGTAGAAGCCCGACGACGTCGTGATCATCGCGCACTCGCCGGAGACGAACGAGCCCTCGGCGGTGTTGTTGCGGCCCTTGTAGACGAACAGGCCCTGCTTGGCCATGTTGCCCAGGTTCTCGATGTGGCGCACGTGCAGCGGCGAGTTGGCGACCAGGCGGGCGTCCATGCCCTTGAGGCCGTTGTCCTTGGTCGCCAGCAGCGTGTTGTGCCAGGTGGAGAAGCTCTCCAGCTGGGTCCAGCCCTGCCAGCCGATGGTCAGCGGGCACTTGTGGCCGCTGGCCTTGAGCTTCGCGGCGGCGAGCGCCACTTCGGGCCACGTCGCGGGCGGCTTGCTGGCGTCCAGGCCCGCCTTCTCGAAGGCGTCCTTGTTGATGTAGAAGACGGTGGTCGAGCTGTTGAACGGGAAGCTCATCATCTGGCCGTTGGGCGCCGTGTAGTAGCCGGCGACGGCAGGGATGTAGGCCGCGGGGTCGAACTTCTTGCCGGCGTCGGTCATCACCTTGGTGACCGGCACGATGGCGCCCTTGCTGGCCATCATGGTGGCAGTGCCCACCTCGAACACCTGCAGGATGTGCGGCGCATTGCCGGCGCGGAAGGCGGCGATGGCGGCCGTCATGGACTCGTCGTAGCTGCCCTTGTAGACGGGCACGACCTTGTAGTCCTTCTGCTTGGCGTTGAAGTCCTTGGCGAGATCGTTGACCCACTCGTTGTTGACGGCGGTCATCGAATGCCACCATTGGATCTCGGTCTGGGCCTGGGCGGCCAGGCTGCACGTGGCCGCGAGGACGAGCGCGGAAAGCTTCAGTTTCATGGATACTCCTGGATGAGGGTCGGTCACCGGGGCGTGACTCTACAGTCAATTTGTGACAGCCGATTAGAAGTGCAGCCGCCCGGCGCGCCTACCGGGCTTTCCATGACTGGCGGCTGACTGCGCACCCCGCCGGCGGACCAGGTCGTGTTGCACTGCGGTAACATCCCCGGTCAGCCGCCTTCCTGATCGTTCGGCTGACGCAGCGTCCCGCCTGTTGCGAGGGACGCGACCCGGAACGATGAACGCACCCACCACGCTCGACCAGCTCCTGGCTGCGGCTTCGGACGAGGCCCCGCGCCTGCGCGAGATTCCGTACAACTACACCTCGTTCTCCGACCGCGAGATCGTGATCCGGCTGCTCGGCCCGCGCGCCTGGGAGCTGCTCACCCGGCTGCGCGAGGAGCGCCACACCGGCCGCTCGTCCCGCATGCTGTACGAGGTGCTGGGCGACATCTGGGTGGTCCAGCGCAATCCCTACCTGCAGGACGACCTGCTGGACAACCCCAAGCGGCGGCGCCTGCTGGTCGAGGCGCTGGACCACCGCCTGGCCGAGATCGAGAAGCGCCGCACGCCGGGGCAGGACCCCGAGCGCGATGCCCTGGTGGGCGAGCTGCTGGCGTCGGCCCGCGAGGCCGTGCGCGCCTTCGATGCGGGTTTTCGCGAGACGGCGGACCTGCGCGCCCGGGCGCAGCGCGTGCTGCGCCGGCACACGGCCCGGGACAACATCAAGTTCGACGGGCTGTCGCGCGTCTCGCACGTGACCGACGCCACCGACTGGCGCGTCGAATACCCGTTCGTGGTGCTCACGCCGGACACCGAGGCCGAGATGGCCGGGCTGGTCAAGGCCTGCATCGAGCTGGGCCTGACCATCATCCCGCGCGGGGGCGGCACCGGCTACACCGGCGGCGCGATCCCCCTCACCTGGAAGAGCGTGGTCATCAACACCGAGAAGCTGGAGGCGATGACCGAGGTGGAGCCGGTGGCGATTCCCGGCCACGCCGAGGCGGTGCCCACGATCTGGACCGAGGCGGGGGTGGTGACGCAGCGGGTGGCCGACGCCGCCGAGCGCGCCGGCTACGTCTTCGCCGTCGACCCGACCTCCGCCGAGGCCTCGTGCATCGGCGGCAACATCGCCATGAACGCCGGCGGCAAGAAGGCGGTGCTCTGGGGGACGGCGCTGGACAACCTGGTGTCCTGGCGCATGGTCACGCCGCAGGCCGAGTGGCTGGAAGTCACCCGCCTGGACCACAACCTCGGCAAGATCCACGATGCCGAGCTGGCGAGCTTCGAGCTGCGCTATTTCGCCGCCGACGGCAGGACCGAGCTGCGCCGCGAGCGGCTCGCCGTGCCCGGGCCGGCCTTCCGCAAGGAGGGCCTGGGCAAGGACGTCACGGACAAGTTCCTCTCGGGGCTGCCGGGCATCCAGAAGGAGGGCACCGACGGCCTGATCACCAGCGCGCGCTGGGTGGTGCACCGAATGCCGGCGCACACGCGCACGGTGTGCCTGGAGTTCTTCGGCAACGCCAGGGACGCCGTGCCGAGCATCGTCGAGATCAAGGACTTCATGTTCGCCGAGAAGGACCGCAGCGGCGTCCTGCTGGCCGGCCTGGAGCACCTGGACGACCGCTACCTGAAGGCGGTGGGCTACGTCACCAAGTCCAAGCGCGGCGGGCTGCCCAAGATGGTGCTGGTGGGCGACATCGTGGGCGACGACCCGGACGCGGTGGCCCGCGCCACCTCGGAGGTCGTGCGCATCGCCAATTCGCGCAGCGGCGAGGGCTTCGTGGCGATCAGCGCCGAGGCGCGCAAGCGGTTCTGGCTGGATCGCAAGCGCACGGCCGCCATCAGCAAGCACACCAACGCGTTCAAGATCAACGAGGACGTGGTGATCCCGCTGCCGCGGATGGCCGAGTACACCGACGGCATCGAGCGCATCAACATCGAGCTGTCGCTGCAGAACAAGATCCGCCTGGCCGACGAGCTGGAGGCGTTCTTCAGCCGCGGCAACCTGCCGCTGGGCAAGCAGGACGACGCCGGCGAGATCCCGTCGGCGGAGCTGCTCGAGGACCGCGTGGCCCAGGCGACCGCCCTGGTGCGCCAGGTGCGCGGCCAGTGGCAGGAGTGGCTGGCCGGCGTCGATGCGCTGTTCCCGCAGCTGCAGGACCACAGCCTGCGCGCCAGCTGGAAGACCCAGATCCGCGCGCCGCTGGAGCAGGTGTTCTCCGGCGCGCCGTTCCGGCCGATCCTGGACGAGGTGAACGCGATCCACAAGCGCGTGCTCAAGGGCCGCGTGTGGGTGGCGTTGCACATGCACGCCGGCGACGGCAACGTGCACACCAACATCCCGGTCAACAGCGACGACTACGAGATGCTGCAGGCCGCGCATGCGGCCGTGAAGCGCATCATGGCGCTGGCCCGCGCGCTCAACGGCGTGATCTCGGGCGAGCACGGCATCGGCATCACCAAGCTGGAGTTCCTGACCGACGCGGAGATCGCGCCGTTCGCCGACTACAAGCAGAAGGTCGATCCCGAGGGCCGCTTCAACAAGGGCAAGCTGCTGCGCCACGCGCAGATGGATTCCCCGACCTCGGTCTATGCCGACCTGACCAACGCCTACACGCCCAGCTTCGGTCTGATGGGGCACGAGTCGCTGATCATGCAGCAGTCGGACATCGGCGCGATCGCCGATTCGATGAAGGACTGCCTGCGCTGCGGCAAGTGCAAGCCGGTGTGCGCCACGCACGTGCCGCGCGCGAACCTGCTGTACAGCCCGCGCAACAAGATCCTGGCGACCTCGCTGCTGGTGGAGGCGTTCCTGTACGAGGAGCAGACCCGCCGCGGCGTGTCGATCAAGCACTGGCAGGAGTTCGAGGACGTTTCGGACCACTGCACCGTCTGCCACAAGTGCGCCAGCCCGTGCCCGGTGAAGATCGACTTCGGCGACGTGTCGATGAACATGCGCAACCTGCTGCGCAAGATGGGGCAGAAGAGCTTCCGCCCCGGCAATGCCGCGGCGATGTTCATGCTCAACGCGACCAACCCGCAGACGATCAAGCTGGCGCGCACCGCGATGGTGGACATCGGCTTCAAGGCCCAGCGCCTGGCCAACGACCTGCTGCGCGGCTTCGCGCGCCGGCAGGTGACCCTGCCGCCGTCGACGCACGAGCGCGCGCCGCTCAAGGATCAGGTGATCCACTTCGTCAACAAGAAGCTGCCCGGCGGGCTGCCGAAGAAGACGGCGCGGGCGCTGCTGGACATCGAGGACAAGGACTACGTCCCGATCATCCGCGACCCCAGGGCGACCACCGCCGAGACGGAGGCCGTCTTCTACTTCCCTGGCTGCGGCTCCGAGCGGCTGTTCTCGCAGGTGGGGCTGGCCACGCAGGCCATGCTGTGGCACGCGGGCGTGCAGACGGTGCTGCCCCCGGGCTACCTGTGCTGCGGCTACCCGCAGCGCGGCTCGGGCCAGTACGACAAGGCCGAGAAGATCATCACCGACAACCGGGTGCTGTTCCACCGCGTGGCCAACACGCTGAACTACCTGGACATCAAGACCGTGGTGGTCAGCTGCGGCACCTGCTACGACCAGCTGCAGGGCTACGAGTTCGACAAGATCTTCCCCGGCTGCCGCATCGTCGACATCCACGAGTACCTGCTGGACAAGGGCATCAAGCTGGAAGGGGCGGGCGCCTACCTGTACCACGACCCCTGCCACACGCCGATGAAGCTGCAGGAGCCGATGAAGACCGTCAAGGCGCTGGTGGGCGAGAACGTGCGCAAGTCCGAGCGCTGCTGCGGCGAGTCGGGCACGCTGGGCGTGACGCGCCCGGACATCTCCACCCAGGTGCGCTTCCGCAAGGAGGAGCAGCTGCGCATGGACGAGGCGGCCCTGCGCGCCGCGGGCGCGGTGGGCGAGCGCGAGAACATCAAGATCCTCACCAGCTGCCCGAGCTGCCTGCAGGGCCTGTCGCGCTACAACCACGACCTGCAGAACGGCCTGCTGGAGGCCGACTACATCGTGGTCGAGATGGCCAACAAGATCCTCGGCCCCGACTGGCTGCCGCAGTACGTGCACGCGGCCAACCAGGGCGGCATCGAGCGCGTGCTGGTCTGACGCGATGGGCCCGGTCGCCGGCTGCGTGCTCTGCGAGACCGACGGCGGCCTGCTCGTCGCGCGCACGCCGCGCCTGCGCGTGATCCGGGCCCAGGAGGACGGGCGCTTTCCCGCCTTCTACCGGGTCGTCTGGCAGGCCCATGCGGCCGAGTTCTCCGACCTCACGCCGCCCGACCGGCAGCACTGCATGGAGGCCGTCGTGCTGGTCGAGCAGGCACTGCGCCGTCACCTGCAGCCGCACAAGGTGAACCTCGCCGCGCTCGGCAACGCGGTGCCGCACCTGCACTGGCACGTCATCGCCCGCTGGTCCTGGGACAGCCATTTCCCGGCCCCCGTCTGGGCGGCCGAGCAGCGTCCGGCGCCCGCCGAGCGCCTGCGCGAGATCGCCGGGCGCCTGCCGGCGCTGGAGGCCGACCTCGCGGCGGCCTTCGGCCGCCTGGCGGACGAGCACCGGCCGGCGTGAAATTCGCACGCCACCCGGCGCGCCGGCGCGCAGCCGCGAGCTCGACAGCGTGTATAAACCTCCGGCAACACAAATACACACGGGAAACCAGACGTTTCCGGAGGACGCCATGTTCGGGCCCAAGACTCAGACCCTCGCTTTGCTCGCGGCGGGCGCCTTGCTGGCGCTGGCCTGCGGGCCGGGGCGCGCCCAGACGGCCGGGGAGGTCGAGTTCTCGCGCGGCGTCGGCTTCGCCCAGACCGCCGGCCAGACCCCGCGCACGCTCGGCAAGGGCCTGGAGCTGCGTGAAGGGGACCGGCTGACCACCTCGGAGGGCGCGTCGGCCATCATCAAGCTCCAGGACGGCACCCGCATGACCGTGCGCCCGAACTCCGAGCTGGTGCTGCAGCAGTACCACTTCAAGGAGAACGCGCCGGACAACGGGATGCTCATGCAGCTGGTGCGCGGGGGCTTCCGCGCCGTGACCGGCCTGATCTCCAAGGGCTCGCCCAACGCCGCGCGGGTGCAGACCAGCACGGCCACCATCGGCATCCGCGGCACGGATTTCGACGCCCGCCTGTGCGCCCGCGACTGCGGCGCCGAGTCGGCCCGCGTCGCCGACCAGGCGCGTCCCAACGCGGTGCTGGCCAGCGCCAAGCTGATCCAGTCGCAGGGCGAGGTCTACGCGGTGGACGCCAACGCCGTGCGCCGCCGGCTGGTCGACGGCGGCAGCATCTATCCGGGCGACGTGGTGGAGACCACGGGCGGGCGGGGCGTGCTGGCGTTCCGCGACGACAGCCGCGTCACCGTCGGCCCGAACACGCGCTTCCGTGTCGACAACTTCGTCTACGACGAGCAGAACGCCGGCGAGGGGCGCTTCCTCGCGTCGCTGCTGCGCGGCTCGGTGCGGGCGCTGACCGGCCTGATCGCCAAGGCGAACAACCGCAACGTGGGCTTTGCCACCTCCACCGCCACCATCGGCATCCGCGGCACCGGCTTCGACCTGGCGTGCCCCGGCGATTGCAGCGAGGGCAACCTGACCGTGTACACCTGGCTGGGCGCCGTCACGGCGCAGCAGAACGGCCAGCCCGCGACGCAATACCTGCCGGCGGGCCAGGGCGTGGTCTTCAGCCCCACCGGCAGCCTCCCGATCAGCGTCCCGCCGCCGATCGAAGGTCCGCGTCCCGACCTGGTGGTGCCGCCGCCCAAGCTGTTTTCCAAGGAGGCGGTCTCCGACACGCAGGAGGGCCTGTTCGTCTTCGTTCGCGACGGCCACATCGAGGTGGCCACGGCGGGCGAGGTGCTGCACCTGGGCAAGGGGGAGGCGGGCTTTGCCGGCCAGAACGGCGAGACGGCGCGGCCGGTCAGCATCCCGAAGTTCATCGACTTCGACAAGCTGCCGCTGCCCACCGCGAAGAACCCGCTGCTGGTGTCGGTGCTGACGGAGAGCGAGATCAAGCCGGCGGCGGTCTGCAAGTAGCCCCGCGCGGGTGACAACCCGCGGCGGGCGATGGAACAATCCGGCCCGTCCACGGGCGAGAACAAGAGGGGCGAAAGCAATGGAGAAGGGGCATCGCGGACCCGCAGGGCTGCGCATGGGGGCGGCCGTGCCGGCCTGGCTGGCGCTGGCGCTGGCGGTTTCTCAACCGGCGGCGGCCCAGGCGCCTGCCGCCTCCCCTGCAGCCGCACCGGCGGCGCCGCTCGCGCCGGCTCCGGCCGCGGTGTTCGCCATCCGGGGCTTCGACGTGCGCGGCGACAACCCGCTGGGCGACGCCGAAACCGCCCGCGTGCTGGCCCCGTTCGTGCGGGCCGACGCCACCATCGCCACGCTGCAGCAGGCCACCGCGGCCCTGGAAGCGGCGCTGCGCCAGAAGGGCTACGGCCTGCACCGCGTCGCGCTGCCGCCGCAGGAAGTGGGCGCCAGCGTGCGCCTGGACATCGTCACCTTCACCATCAGCAAGGTGGCGATCGAGGGCCGCGGCATCTACGACGCGGACAACATCCGCCGCACCCTGCCCGAGCTGCAGGAGGGACGCACGCCCAATTTCAGGCGGCTGGCGGTCGAGACCGCCATCGCCAACGAGAACCCGAACAAGCAGATCCAGGTCGGCATCCGCGAGGGCGACGAGCCGGACAAGATCGACGCCACCATCACGGTCAAGGAGCAGCGCCCCTGGACCTTCGGCATCAGCGCGTCGAATTCCGGCACCGATTCGTCCGGCCGCGACCGCCTGACCGTCACCGGCGGCCACACCAACCTGTTCGATCGCGACCACCAGTTCGTGGGTGCGTACACCACCTCGCTCGAGCGCACCAGCGACGTCAGGCAGCTGGGCCTGGCCTACAAGGTGCCGCTGTATGCGCTGGGCTCCGTCGTCGGCGCCAGCTACACCCGCTCGGACGTGGTCGGCAACTTCGGCGCCTTCACCAGCACCGGCGCCGGCCACACGTTCGGCGGCAGCTACACCCTGTACCTGCCGCCCGACGGCGGCCGCCGCAGCTACGTGGCGCTGTCCCTGGACGACAAGGTCTTCAAGGCGTCCCGCATCAACGACATCGTGGTGCCCGGCGCGCTGGACCGCCGCAGCCGCCCGATCACCCTCGGCTACAACGCGCGCACCGAGAGCGACGCCTCGGTCTGGGGCTACAACGTCGACCTGGCGTTCAACACCGGCTCCGGCGAGGCCAACACGCTGCAGGCCTACCGCAGCGAGGATCCCCGCATCGGCACCGTCCACTGGAAGGCGCTGCGCGGCGGCATCCAGTACCTGGCGCCGTTCGCCAAGGGCTGGCTGCTGTCGCTGCGCGGGGCCTGGCAATACAGCCCCGACGTGCTGATCTCGGGCGAGCAGTTCGGCCTCGGCGGCGCCGCCTCGGTGCGCGGCACCTCCATCGAGCGCCCGATCTCCGGGGACAAGGGGCTCTCGGGCACGCTGGAAGTGAGCACCCCGGAACTGCTGCCGGGCCTGCGCGCGCTGGCCTTCGCCGACGCCGGCTGGCTGGGCAACAACAGCCCCAACGGCGCCACCAAGCCGTCGCACGACCAGCTGGCCAGCGCCGGCGTGGGCCTGCGCTACTTCAACGGGCCGTTCGCCGCCACCGCCGATTACGGCCACCTGGTCGCCGGCAGCCGCGTCCCGCTGTCGGCCAGCTCGGCCGCGCCGCGCGCCGGCAACGACCGCGTGTACCTCAGCGTCGCGCTGCGCTTCTGAGCGTCTAGACTCGCACCATGGCAGGCCTGCAACGCGGCGGTGCGACGCCGCAGTCGATCACCGTCCACTCCAAGTCACGCGTCCTCGAGGTCGGGTTCTCCGACGGGGCGGTGTTCCGCATCCCGTTCGAGCTGATGCGCATCTACTCGCCCTCGGCCGAGGTGCAGGGGCACGGCCCCGGCCAGGAGGTGCTGCAGACCGGCAAGCGGGACGTCGGGCTGCTCGCGCTCGATCCCGTGGGCAACTACGCCGTGCAGCCGCGCTTTTCCGACGGCCACGACAGCGGCATCTTCTCGTGGGATTACCTGTACCACCTCGGTTCGCAGCAGGAGCAGCTGTGGGCCGACTACGAGCGCAGGCTCGGCGAGGCCGGCGTCGACCGCGACGCGCCGATGGCCCCGGCCGGGCAGCACGGCTGCTCGCACTGATCCCCGCCCGAGAGACCCCGGGCTGCCGCCGGGATGCGGCCGGCAGCCCGCCGATTGCCCCTACCATCCGGGCATGAGCAGCACCCATTTCGGCTTCGAGACCGTCGACGAGCGCGACAAGGCCCGCCGCGTGCGCGGCGTGTTCGATTCGGTCGCTTCGCGCTACGACCTGATGAACGACCTGATGTCGATGGGGTTGCACCGCGCCTGGAAGGCCTACACGGTCATGGTCGCCAACGTGCAGCCGGGCCAGCAGGTGCTGGACATCGCCGGCGGCACGGGCGACCTGGCGCTGGCCTTCGCCCGCAAGGTCGGCCCCGGGGGCCGCGTGGTGCACACCGACATCAACGAGACGATGCTGCGCACCGGCCGCGACCGCCTGATCGACGCCGGCATCGCCCTGCCCACGCTGGTGTGCGACGCCGAGAAGCTGCCCTTCGCCAGCGGCCACTTCGACCTGGTGACGGTGGCCTTCGGGCTGCGCAACATGACCCACAAGGACGCGGCGCTGGCGGAGATGAACCGCGTCCTCAAGCCGGGCGGCAAGCTGCTCGTGCTGGAGTTCTCGCGCGTGGCGGCGCCGCTGACCAAGGCCTACGACTGGTACTCGTTCCAGGTGCTGCCGCGCCTGGGGCAGGCGGTCGCGGGGGATGCGTCGAGCTACCGCTACCTGGCCGAGTCGATCCGCATGCACCCGGGGCAGGAGGAGCTCAAGGCCCTCATGCACAAAGCGGGATTCGGCCACGTGGACTACCACAACCTGACCGGCGGCGTGGTGGCCCTCCATGTTGGAATCAAGTGCTGACGCGCGGCACGCAAGCACGCAGGAAGGAAGACGCATGAAGTTCTGGACGGTCACCCTGGCGGTCCTGCTGGCCATGGCGAGCCTGGACGCCGATGCGGCGCGGCGCCTCGGTGGCGGCCGCTCCATCGGCAGGCAATCGGGCAACGTGACGCAGCGCGAGGCGGCGCAGCCCGCCCCGGCGGCACCCGTGCAACAGGCCGCGCCGGCCAACCAGGCTGCCCGGCCGGCCACCCCGGCCCCCGCCCAGCCCGCGACGGCGGCCGCGCCGCAGCGGCGCCCCTGGGGGGCGATGCTCGGCGGCCTGGCCGCAGGCCTGGGCCTGGCGTGGCTGGCGCATTCGCTGGGGCTCGGCCCGGCGATGGCCAACATCCTGCTCGTCGTGCTGCTGGCGCTGCTCGCCTTCGCGGTGATCGGCATGCTGATGCGCAACCGGCGGCCGGCGCTGGCCGGCGCCGGTGCCTACCAGCCCACGTCGCCCGAATCGGCGCGCGAGCCGCCCCAGTACAACCCGGCCAAGGTGGGCAACGACGCGTCCGCCCGTCCCTGGGAGCGCAGCAGCATGGCCTTCGATGCCTCGAAGGCGGGTGGCTCGGGCCTCCAGATCGGCTCCGCGCTGTCCGGCCCGCAGACCTGGGGCGTGCCGGCCGGCTTCGACACCACCGGCTTCGTCGGCGCCGCCAAGCGCAACTTCATGACGCTGCAGGACGCCTGGGACCGCGCCGACATCGCGACGCTGCGCTCGATGATGACCGACGAGATGCTGTCCGAGATCCGCACCCAGCTGGGTGAGCGCGAGGCGCACCTGGACGGCCAGCCGAACAAGACCGACGTCGTGATGCTGGAGGCGCAGCTGCTCGGCATCGAGGACCTGGGCAACGACTACATGGCCAGCGTGGAGTTCTCCGGCATGATCCGCGAGCAGCCCTCGGCCGGCCCCAGCCCCTTCCGCGAGGTCTGGAACATGACCAAGCCGAAGAACGGCGCCAGCGGCTGGCTGGTCGCGGGGGTGCAGGCGCTGGCCTGACGGGGCGCCTGCCCTCGGGGCGCGGGCCGCGCCCCATAATGGCGGCCGATGGCCTCCACCCCGCCGCTTCCTTTCGTCGACAGCCTCCTCGATGCGATCGGCTCGCGCCTCGCGCCGCCGCCCTGGGCGGTCCACGAGGCGCAGCACCGCCTGGTGCTGGTCCTGAACCACGTGCTGATGCAGGAGCCGCAGGCCATGGAGCGCCTGCGCCGCCAGCAGGGCCGCGTCGTCGAGGCCCGCTGGCGCGTCTTCCACATCCGCCTGGCCGCCACCCCGGCGGGCCTGCTGGACCTGGCCGATCCAGGCACCGCGCCCGACCTCACGCTCACCGTCACCGAGGACTCGCCCTGGTCGCTCGCGCAGGCGGCGCTGCGCGGCGAAAAGCCGCCGGTGCGCATCGCCGGCGACGTGCAGTTCGCCGCCGAGGTGAACTGGCTGGTCGACCACGTGCGCTGGGATGTCGAGGAAGACCTGTCGCGCCTGGTGGGTGACGCCCCGGCCCACTCGGCCGCGCAGGCGGCGCGGGCGATGGCCGACGCCCTGCGGCGGTTCGTTCCCGGCGCGCCGCCGCCGGCCGCGACCCCCGCGCCGGGGGTCGGCGGCAAGGGCTCGGGGCCGGCATGAGGCGGGTGGTTCGCAGCGCGTTCATCCTCTGGATCGTCCTGCGCTACGGGCTCGACGAGCTCTTCCTCCAAAGCTTTCGCCTGCCCTGGCTGCAGCGGGTCGCCCGCGTCCTCACGGTGGGGCGCAACCTCGACGCGCCCCGCGGGCAGCGGCTGCGCGAGGCGCTGGAGCGCCTCGGCCCGATCTTCGTCAAGTTCGGCCAGGTGCTGTCCACCCGGCGCGACCTGCTGCCCGCCGACGTCGCCGACGAACTGGCGCGCCTGCAGGACCGCGTGCCGCCGTTCGACCCCGCGGTGGCCATCGCCACCATTGAGCGGGCGTTCCGGCGCCCGGTCGGCAGCATCTTTGCCAGCTTCGAGCGCGAGCCGGTGGCCAGCGCGTCGATCGCGCAGGTGCACTTCGCCACGCTGAAGGACCGCCAGGGCCGCACGCGCGAGGTGGCCGTGAAGGTGCTGCGCCCCGGCATGCTGCCGGTGATCGAGAAGGACCTGGCGCTGATGCGCATGATGGCCGGCTGGATCGAGGGCCTGTCGGCCGACGCCAAGCGGCTCAAGCCGCGCGAGGTGGTCGCCGAATTCGACAAGTACCTGCACGACGAGCTGGACCTGCTGCGCGAGGCGGCCAACGCGGCCCAGCTGCGGCGCAACATGGACGGCCTGGACCTGGTGCTGATCCCCGAGATGTTCTGGGACTGGTGCCATTCCGAGGTGATCGTGATGGAGCGCATGTACGGCGTTCCCGTCAGCCACGTCGAGCGGCTGCGCGAGGCCGGGGTCGACATGAAGCAGCTGGCGCGCGACGGCGTCACGATCTTCTTCACCCAGGTGTTCCGCGACGGCTTCTTCCATGCCGACATGCACCCGGGCAACATCCAGGTGAGCACCGACCCGGCCACGTTCGGGCGCTACATCTCGCTGGACTTCGGGATCATCGGCACGCTCACCGAGTTCGACAAGGACTACCTGGCGCAGAACTTCAGCGCGTTCTTCCGCCGCGACTACAAGCGCGTGGCCGAGCTGCACATCGAATCGGGCTGGGTGCCGCCGGAGACCCGCGTCGACGAGCTCGAGTCGGCCATCCGCGCCGTGTGCGAGCCGTACTTCGACCGGCCGCTGCGGGAGATCTCGCTGGGCATGGTGCTGATGCGCCTGTTCCAGACCTCGCGCCGCTTCCACGTCGAGATCCAGCCGCAGCTGGTGCTGCTGCAAAAGACGCTGCTGAACATCGAGGGCCTGGGCCGCGAGCTCGATCCCGACCTGGACCTGTGGGCCACGGCCAAGCCCTTCCTGGAGCGCTGGATGCTCGAGCAGGTCGGCCCGCAGCGCCTGCTGGACGAACTGCGCGACCAGGCCCCGCGCTACGCCAAGCTGCTGCCGGACCTGCCGCGCCTGCTGCACGACTACCTGCGCCGCCGGCCGGAGGCGCAGAAGAAGGAGGAACTGCAGCTGCTGCTCGCCGAGCAGCGCCGCACCAACCGCCTGCTGCAGACCATGCTGGCGCTGGGCCTGGGATTCGCCCTGGGCCTGGCGGCGACCCACCTCGCGGCCTGGGTCCGCTGGCTCTGAAGGCAGGGGCCCCTCGGGCATAATTCCGCCGCCCATCCACGGGGGTGCTGGTGAATTACACACTCATCTCGTTCGTCGTCCTGTACCTCCTCGGCACGCTCGGCATCGGCGTGTGGGCCGGCACCCGGATCCACAACACGGCCGACTTCGCCGTCGCCGGCCGCAGCCTGCCGCTGGCCATGGTGGTGACCACCACGTTCGCCACCTGGTTCGGCGCCGAGACGGTCATGGGCATCCCGGCCAAGTTCGTGCAGGGGGGGCTGAACGCCATCGTCGAGGACCCGTTCGGGGCGGGCACCTGCCTGATCCTGGTGGGCGTGTTCTTCGCCGCCCGCCTGTACCGCCAGAACCTGCTGACCATCGGCGACTTCTACCGCCAGCGCTACGGGCGCGGCGTCGAGGTGTTCTGCTCGGGCGCCATCATCCTCAGCTACCTGGGCTGGGTGGCCGCGCAGATCACGGCGCTGGGCCTGGTCTTCTCGGTCCTCACCAACGGCGCGATGTCCGAGACCACAGGCATGATCGTGGGCACCATGGCGGTGCTGGTCTACGTGGTGATCGGCGGCTTCCTGGCGATCGCGTGGACCGACTTCATCCAGATGATCGTGCTGATCATCGGCCTGTCGGTCATCGCCGTCTTCGCCACCGACTTGGCCGGCGGCACGGAACCGGTGCTCGCGATGGCCCGCTCGAAGGAGCTGGCCAATTTCCTGCCGCCCGCCTCGTTCACCGACATCGCCTTCTTCGTCGGCGCCGGCGTCACGATGATGCTGGGCAGCATCCCGCAGCAGGACGTGTTCCAGCGCGTGATGTCCGCCCAGGACGCGACCACCGCGCGCAACGGCGCCGTCATCGGCGGCGTCAGCTACATCCTGTTCGCCTTCGTGCCGATGTTCATCGTGTCCTGCGCGGTGGTGGTCATGGGCGACCAGGCGATGGAGCTGGCCCGCAACGACTACCAGCGCCTGCTGCCCACCTTCGTGCTGACCAAGATGCCGCTCGTGATGCAGATCCTGTTCTTCGGCGCGCTGCTGTCGGCCATCAAGAGCACCTCGTCGGCCACGCTGCTGGCGCCCTCGACCAGCTTCGTCGAGAACATCCTGAAGAACCTGCGCCCGCACATGAGCGACCGGCAGCAGCTGCTGGCCATGCGGGTGACCATCGTCGTCTTCACCGCCATCGTGCTGGCCTACGCCGTCGCGATGAAGGGCACGCCCATCTATGACCTGGTCTCCGCCGCGTACCAGGTGACGCTGGTGGGCGCGTTCGTGCCGCTGGTGGTGGGCCTGTACTGGAAGCGCGCGACCACCCAGGGCGCCATCGTCTCCATCGTGGCCGGCATCACCACCTGGGTGCTGTTCTTCCCGCAGCTCAACGAGGCGTGGAGCAAGCTGTTCCCCGGCCAGCTGGCGGGCCTGCTCGCCGCGCTGGCGGGCATGGTCGCCGGCTCGCTGGCGCCCCAGGTGCTTCGCAACCGCAAGGAGCCGCGGATGCACAGCATGGTCGCCTGAGCCGCCGCGCCAGCGGACGCGGGGTTGGTTTCCGGCCCCCCGCCTATAATTGAAGGCTTTGCACCCCGCGTCACTTCCTTCCTAGCCATGCCCATCTACGCCTACAAGTGCGGCTCCTGTGGCCATGCCAAGGACGTCCTGCAGAAAGTGTCCGATGCGCCGCTGACCACCTGCCCGGCCTGCGGGGCCGAGGCGTTCAGCAAGCAGATCACCGCCGCCGGCTTCCAGCTCAAGGGATCCGGCTGGTACGTCACCGACTTCCGCAACAACAGTGGGGGCGGCGGCAGCAGCGCCACGTCCACCGCCGCCAAGTCCGACGACGCCAAGCCCGCCGACAAGTCCACCGACAAGTCAGGCGATGCCAAGCCCTCCGAGGGCGCCACCGCGGCCAAGCCCGACACGCCTTCGGCCTCGGCCGGCGGCTGCGGCGGTGCCTGCGCCTGCCACTGACGGCCCGGGACCCGCGATGGCCGCACTCCGCCGTTGGCTGTTTGCCGGCCTCCTCGTCCTTGCGCCGGTGGGCATCACCCTGTGGGTGCTGCAGTGGATCGTCGGCACGCTCGACCAGACGCTGCTGATCCTGCCCGAGGCCTGGCAGCCGCAGCGCCTGATCGGCTACCGCATCCCGGGCCTGGGCGTGCTGCTGGCGCTGGCCATCCTGCTGGTGGTGGGCGCCGTCACCAGCAACTTCGTCGGCCGCAAGCTGGTCGCCTGGGGCGATGCCATCCTGCACCGCATCCCGGTGGTGCGGTCCATCTACTCCAGCGTCAAGCAGGTCTCGGACACGCTGTTCTCGCCCTCGGGCAACGCGTTCCGCACCGCGGTGCTGGTGCAGTGGCCGCGCGCCGACGTCTGGACCATCGCCTTCGTGACCGGCTCGCCGGGCGGCGATGTCGCCACCCACCTGCCCGACGATTTCGTGAGCGTCTACGTCCCCACGACGCCCAACCCCACCGGCGGCTACTTCGTCATGCTGCGCCGGCGCGACTGCATCGAGCTGAAGATGAGCGTCGAAGAGGCGCTGCGCTACGTCATCTCGATGGGCGTGGTCGTGCCGGCTGCGCCGGCCCACAATCCCCGCTGACGCGCCGCTGCCGCGGCGCGCCACCTTTCCCCGAGGTTTTCCCATGTCTTCACAACAAATGCGCTCCACCTATTGCGGCCTCGTCGACGAGACGCTGCTCGGTCAGACGGTCACCCTGTGCGGGTGGGTGAACCGCCGGCGCGACCACGGCGGCGTGATCTTCGTCGACCTGCGCGACCGCGAGGGCTACGTGCAGGTGGTGTGCGATCCCGACCGCGCCGAGATGTTCAAGGCCGCCGAGGGCCTGCGCAACGAGTTCTGCGTGCAGGTCACGGGCCTGGTGCGCGCGCGCCCGGCCGGCACCACCAACGACAGCCTGCGCAGCGGCAAGATCGAGGTGCTGTGCCACGAACTGGTGGTGCTCAACCCCTCGGTCACCCCGCCGTTCCAGCTGGACGACGAGAACCTGTCGGAGACCACCCGCCTGCTGCACCGCGTGCTGGACCTGCGCCGGCCGTACATGCAGAAGAACCTGATGCTGCGCTACAAGGTCACGATGGAGGTGCGCAAGTTCCTCGACGCCAACGGCTTCATCGACATCGAGACGCCGATGCTCACCAAGAGCACGCCCGAAGGCGCGCGCGACTACCTGGTGCCCAGCCGCGTGCACGACGGCATGTTCTTCGCGCTGCCGCAGTCGCCCCAGCTGTTCAAGCAGCTGCTGATGGTGGCCGGCTTCGACCGCTACTACCAGATCACCAAGTGCTTCCGCGACGAGGACCTGCGCGCCGACCGGCAGCCCGAGTTCACGCAGATCGACGTGGAGACCTCCTTCATGAAGGAGGAGGAGATCCGCACGATGTTCGAGGGCATGATCCGCAGCACGTTCCAGAACGTGATCGGCGTGGACCTCGGCGGCTTCCCGGTGATGAAGCACGTCGACGCGATGCGACTGTACGGCTCCGACAAGCCCGACCTGCGCGTGCAGCTGGAGTTCACCGAGCTCACCGACGTCATGAAGGACGTCGACTTCAAGGTCTTCTCCGGCCCGGCCAACGACGCCGACGGCCGCGTGGTGGGCCTTCGCGTGCCCGGCGGCGGCGAGATGAGCCGCGGCGAGATCGACGGCTACACCGAGTTCGTGAAGATCTACGGCGCCAGGGGCCTGGCCTGGATCAAGGTCAACGACGCCGCCAAGGGCCGCGAGGGCCTGCAGTCGCCGATCGTCAAGAACATCCACGACGCCGCCATCGCGGCCATCCTCGAGCGCACCGGCGCCAAGGACGGCGACCTGATCTTCTTCGGCGCCGACAAGGCCAAGGTGGTCAACGACGCCATCGGCGCGCTGCGCGTGAAGGTCGGCCACAGCGACTTCGGCAAGGCCAAGGGCCTGGTGCAGGGCGAGTGGAAGCCGCTGTGGGTGGTGGACTTCCCGATGTTCGAGTTCGACGACGAGGGCCAGCGCTGGAACGCGGTGCACCACCCGTTCACCTCGCCCAAGGACGGCCACGAGGACTGGCTCGAGACCGACCCCGGCCGCTGCGTCGCCAAGGCCTACGACGCGGTGCTCAACGGCATCGAGCTCGGCGGCGGCTCGATCCGGATCCACCGCGAGGACGTGCAGAGCAAGGTGTTCCGCGCGCTCAAGATCGGCCCGGAGGAGGCCAAGGCCAAGTTCGGCTTCCTGCTGGACGCGCTGCAGTACGGCGCGCCCCCGCACGGCGGCATCGCCATCGGCCTGGACCGCTTCGTCATGCTGATGACGGGCGCCGAGAGCCTGCGCGACGTGATCGCCTTCCCCAAGACCCAGCGCGCCCAGGACCTGCTGACCCAGGCCCCGGGCCCGGTCGACGAGAAGCAGCTGCGCGAGCTGCACATCCGCCTGCGCAACCCCCAGGCATCCTGAGGTCAGGCTCGCAAGGGCTCGGGAACAGGGGCGCTTCGGCGCCCTTTTTCTTTGCGGGAAGCGATGGCCCGGCGCCCATGCTGAGCTGGGCGCGCTGGTAGGCTCCAGGCCCGCGAACCAGCGATCCAGGCCCGTGCGCTTCAAGATTCCCCAGTCCGTCCTCGTCGTGATCCACACGCCGGCGCTGGACGTGTTGCTCATCCATCGGGCCGACGCGCCGGGCTTCTGGCAATCGGTCACCGGCAGCAAGGACAGCGACGACGAGGACTTCGTGGCCACCGCCGTGCGCGAGGTCCTGGAGGAAACGGGCATCGACTGCGCGCCGGGCACCCCGCTGCATGCAAGCCTGCGCGACTGGGGCCTGGAGAACGTCTACGAGATCTATCCACGCTGGCTGCACCGCTACGGGCCCGGCGTCACGCACAACACCGAGCACGTGTTCGGCCTGCGGGTGCCCGCCGGCACGCCGGTGCGCCTGGATCCGCGCGAGCACTGCGGTTACCGCTGGTTGCCGTGGCAGGCGGCCGCCGACGCGTGCTTCTCGCCGTCCAACGCCGAAGCGATCCTGTTGCTGCCACAATTTGCGCAATGACCGTGCTGCGTGTTGCGACGTACAACATCCACAAGGGAGTGCAGGGCATCGGACCGGTGCGGCGACTCGAGATCCACAACATCGGCCATGCCGTGGAGCAGCTGGACGCCGACCTCGTGTGCCTGCAGGAAGTGCGCAAGCTCCACCGCCGCGAGGAGCGCTACTTCACCCGCTGGCCCGAGCTGCCGCAGGCCGAATTCCTCGCGCCCGAGGGCTATGCCTCCGTCTACCAGACCAACGCCACCACCCGCCATGGCGAGCACGGCAACGCGTTGCTCTCGCGCTGGCCGGTGGTGTCGCATGGCCACGAGGACATGTCGGACCACCGGTTCGAGCAGCGCGGCCTGCTGCACGTGCAGGTGCGCGTGGAGCGCCGCACCGTCCATGTCATCGTGCTGCACCTGGGGCTCATCGCCGCCAGCCGCGTGCGCCAGGTCCAGCAGCTGGGCCAGTACATCCAGCGCGAGATCCCTTCGCGCGCGCCGCTCGTGGTCGCGGGCGACCTCAACGACTGGGGCGGCAAGCTGCGCCCCGCGATGCGCGAGCTGGGCCTGAAGGACTTCGTGCACGAGAAGGCGGCGACCTATCCCTCGCGGCTGCCGCTCGCGCAGCTCGATTACGTGTATGCGCGGGGGCTCAAGCCGGTGGGCGTCGAGATCCCGCGTGGTCGCGTGTGGGGCAAGATGTCCGACCACCTGCCGCTCGTCGCCAGCTTCAAGCTGTAGGCACCATGGCGCACCGGATCCCGCCGTTGCGAACGGGCCATGCGCTGCAGCTGCTGGAAGGCAGCGCCGGGTACTTCCCCGCCCTGGCCGCCGCCATCGACGCGGCGCAGCGCGAGGTCTGGCTGGAGACCTACATCTTCGACTTCACCGGCGCGAGCGAGGAGGTCGCCTTCGCGCTGGAGCGCGCCGCCCGGCGCGGGGTCGCGGTCCGCGTGCTGGTCGACGGCTTCGGCAGCGGCCCGGTGCCCGATGCCTGGCGCGACCGGTTGCTGGCCGCCGGGGTGCTGTGGCGGGTGTACGCGCCGCCGGGCCGCTTCGGCGTGTTCCGGCCCTCGAGCTGGCGGCGCCTGCACCGCAAGCTGGTGCAGGTGGACGAGTCCGTCGCCTTCTGCGGCGGCATCAACATCCTGGACGACCTGCACGACCCGAACCATGGCGCCCTGGAGGCGCCGCGCCTGGACTTCGCCGTGCGGGTGGAGGGTCCGCTGGTGGCCGACGTGCGCCAGACGATGCTGCGGCTGTGGGACCGCATGCGCACGTTCCAGGACCTGCGGCACGGCCAGCTTGCCGGTGCGCTGACGTCGCTGCGCGAGCTGCGGGCAAGCCGCCGCATGCGCCCCCGTGACGCGCGCGCGCCGGCGCCGGCCGAGAGCCGGCGCACCCGCGCCGCCCTCGTGCTGCGCGACAACCTGCGCAACCGGGCCCGCATCGAGCGCGCGTACCGGCGCGCGATCGGCCGCGCGCGCTCGGAGATCGTGATCGCCAACGCGTACTTCGTGCCCGGCCACAAGATGCGCCGCGCGCTCGTCGAGGCGGCCCGCCGCGGCGTCAAGGTCGTCCTGCTGCTGCAGGGGCGCTACGAATACTTCATGCAGTACTACGCCGCGCGCCCGGTCTACGGCGCGCTGCTGCGCGCCGGCGTGGTGATCCACGAATACTCGCCCAGCTTCCTGCACGCGAAGGTGGCGGTGGTGGACGGCCGCTGGGCCACCGTGGGCTCGTCCAATATCGATCCGCTCAGCCTGCTGCTCGCGCGCGAGGCCAACGTGGTGATCGAGGACGCCGGCTTCGCCGCCGGCCTGCGGGCGCGGCTGCTGCAGGCCGTCGAGCGCGAGGGCCAGCTCATGGATCCCGGCCAGTACGCGCAGCGCCCCTGGCACGAGCGGCTGCTGGAGCACCTGGCCCTGGGCCTGATGCGGCTGGCGCTCGCGGTGCACGGCAAGCGGAGCTACTGGTGAGCGCGCCGGACGACCTCGTCGTGCAGCGGCCCGAGGGCCTGTACTGCCCGCCCGGCGACTTCTACATCGACCCCTGGCGCCCGGTGCCGCGCGCGGTCATCACCCATGCGCACGCCGACCACGCCCGCACCGGCCACGGGCACTACCTGGCGGCGGAGCCGGCCGAGGGCGTGCTGCGCTCGCGCCTGGGCGACATCGACCTGATGACGCTGCCGTACGGCGCGGCGATCGAGCACCACGGCGTGCGCGTGTCGCTCCATCCGGCGGGCCACGTGCTGGGGTCGGCCCAGGTGCGGCTCGAGCACGCCGGGCGCGTCTGGGTGGCCAGCGGCGACTACAAGGTGGCGCCCGACCCCACCTGCGAGCCGTTCGAGCCGGTGCGCTGCGACGTGTTCATCACCGAGTCGACCTTCGGCCTGCCGATCTACCGCTGGCGGCCGGACGACGAGCTGTTCGCGGACATCAACGCCTGGTGGGCGCGCAACGTCGATGCCGGCCGCGCGAGCGTGCTGGCCTGCTACAGCTTCGGCAAGGCCCAGCGCATCCTGAGCGGCGTCGACCCGACCATCGGGCCGATCATCGTGCACGGCGCCGTCACCCCGCTGAACGCGGCCTACCGGGCCGCCGGCGTGCCGCTGCCGCAGACGCAGATGGTGACCGAGGTGAAGGACCGGGCCGACCTGCGCCGGGCCCTGGTGCTGTGCCCGCCGAGCGCGGTGGCCAGCACCTGGCTGCGGCGCTTCGGCGACGCGAGCACGGCCTTCGCGAGCGGCTGGATGCAGCTGCGCGGGGCGCGCCGGCGCGGCGGCTACGACCGCGGATTCGTGGTCTCGGACCATGCCGACTGGCCCGGCCTGCTGGCCGCCATCGGCGCCACCGGCGCGCAGCGCGTGATCGTCACGCACGGCAGCATCCCGGTGATGGTGCGCTACCTGCAGGAGCAGGGCCTGCAGGCCGAAGGGTTCGACACCGAGTACGGCGACGACGCCGTCGAGGCCGACACGGCGCCGGAGACGCCGGAGGCGGCGGGCTCCTGACGTGGAACAGTTCTCGCGGCTCTTCGCCGAACTCGACGCGACGACCTCGACCAACGCCAAGGTGGAGGCGCTGCAGCGCTACTTCGCCCAGGCCACGCCCGCCGATGCCGCCTGGGCCGTCTACTTCCTGGCCGGCGGCAAGCCCCGCCAGGTGCTGAACATGGGCCTGCTCGCGCAGCTGGCCTGCGAGGAGGCCGGCATCGAGCCCTGGCTGTTCGACGAGTGCTACCAGGCGGTCGGCGACCTGGCCGAGACCATCGCCCACGTGCTGCCGCGCGCCGGCGAGACGTCGCACGTCGGGCTGGCCGAGTGGATCGAGGAGCGCCTGCTGCCGCTGCGCGGCCTGCCGCCCGCGGACATCGCGCAACGCGTGCGCGGCTACTGGCGCGAGCTGGACGACCAGGGCCGTTTCCTGCTCACCAAGCTGGTGGGCGGCGGCTTCCGGGTCGGCGTGAGCAAGCTGCTGGTGCAGCGCGCCCTGGCGGCGCACAGCGGCGTGGACACCAAGCGGGTCGCCCAGCGCATGATGGGCTACACCGACGGCAAGGTGATGCCCTCGGCCGAGCGCTTTTCCGCCCTGGTGGCGCAGGTGGAGGAGGGCGCGCCGCACCGCGCCGACGAGGGCCAGCCCTATCCCTTCTTCCTCGCGCACCAGCTCGACGGCACGGCCGAGGTGTTCGGCTCCCGGCTCGGCCCGGTGCAGGACTGGCAGGTGGAGTGGAAGTACGACGGCATCCGCGGGCAGGTGGTCAAGCGCGGCGGCCGGGTGTGGATCTGGTCGCGCGGCGAGGAACTGGTCACCGAGCGCTTCCCCGAGATCGTCGCGCTGGCGCAGGCACTGCCCGATGGGACGGTGCTGGACGGCGAGATCCTGGTGTGGGCCGACCCGGAGCCCGGGGAGCCGGGGGAGGAGGTCGCCTCGCCCCCCGGCCTGGCCGGCCGCCCCGCACCATTCTCGCTGCTGCAGCAGCGCATCGGCCGCAAGACGCTGACGAAGAAGGTGCTGGCCGAGGCGCCGGTGAGCTTCGTGGCGTACGACCTGCTGGAGGAGGGCGGGGTCGACGTGCGCGAGCTGTCGCAGCGCGAGCGGCGCGCGAGGCTGGAGGCCCTGCTGGCCGGCACGCGGATCAAGCTCTCGCCGGTGGAGACGGCCGACTCGTGGCTGGAGTTCGCGCGGCGCCGCGAGCGCTCCCGCGAGCTGGGCGTCGAGGGCTTCATGCTCAAGCGGCTGGACGCCGCCTACGGCACCGGCCGCACCAAGGTGGACGGCCTGTGGTGGAAGTGGAAGGTCGAGCCCATGACCATCGACTGCGTGCTGGTGTACGCGCAGGCGGGGCACGGCCGCCGCGCCTCGGTCTACACCGACTACACCTTCGCCGTCTGGAACCGGCCGCCGGCCGGCCGGGCCGAGGCCGACGCGGTGCTCGAGGCCATCGCGCGCAAGGAGCCGCCCCAGCCCGGCGCGCTGCAGCTCGTGGCCTTCGCCAAGGCCTACTCGGGCCTGACCGACGAGGAGTTCCGGCAGGTCGACGCGCTGATCCGCCGCAGCACCATCGAGAAGTTCGGGCCGGTGCGCAGCGTCCGGCCCTCGCTGGTGTTCGAGCTCGGCTTCGAGGGCATCAACCGCAGCAGCCGCCACAAGAGCGGCATCGCCGTGCGCTTCCCGCGCATGCTGCGCATCCGGCACGACAAGCCGCTGCACGAGGCCAACACCCTGCAGGACCTCGAGGCGCTCCTGAATCTGTAGCTGGCTCGCAAGCGCCGGCATGGCCCGGAAGGGTTCACCTGCGCGGCACAGGGGCTGCGCCCCCGGTGTTACGATCGAACATGCTCATGAAAGCCGATCCGAACCCGCCGGTCCGCGCGGCCGCCGACGAGGGCACGCCCGTCTCGGTGAAGATCCGCGAGCGGCTGCTGGCCGCGCGCAAGCGCTTCCATTCCAACGACAACATCGCCGAGTTCATCGAGCCGGGCGAGCTCGAGGCGCTGCTCGACGAGGTGGAGGTGAAGATGCAGGCCGTGCTGGACAGCATGGTCATCGACACGGTGAGCGACCACAACACCGCCGACACCGCGCGCCGCGTGGCCAAGATGTACCTGAACGAGGTGTTCCGCGGCCGCTACGTCAGGCCGCCCACCATCACCGAGTTCCCGAACGCCGAGCACCTGAACGAGCTGATGATCGTCGGCCCGATCACGGTGCGCTCGGCCTGCAGCCACCACTTCTGCCCGGTGATCGGCAAGGTCTGGATCGGCGTGATGCCCAACGAGCACACCAACGTGATCGGCCTGTCCAAGTACGCGCGGCTGGCCGAGTGGGTGATGGGCCGGCCCCAGATCCAGGAGGAGGCGGTGGTGCAGCTGGCCGACCTCATCATGGAGAAGACCCAGCCCGACGGGCTGGCCATCGTGATGGAGGCCAGCCACTACTGCATGGCCTGGCGCGGGGTGAAGGACATGGACAGCAAGATGATCAACTCGGTCATGCGCGGCGTGTTCCTCAAGGACGCCGCGCTGCGGCGCGAATTCCTCGCGCTGATCCCGAAACGGAATGGGGGCTGACATGCTGGTGCGCCTTCTGTACTGCAGCCGCGCGGTCGATCCGGGCGCGGACGCGATCGAATCCATCCTGCACCAGGCCCGCCAGCACAACCCGGTGAGCGGCATCACCGGCATCCTGTGCTACGGCGGCGGCATCTTCCTGCAGGCCATCGAGGGCGGCCGCATGCAGGTGTCCGACCTGTTCGGCCACATCCAGAAGGACCCGCGCCACAAGGACGTCGCGCTGCTGCACTACGAGGAGATCTTCGAGCGGCGCTTCGGCGGCTGGACCATGGGCCAGGTCAACCTCACCAAGCTCAACCACTCGATCCTGCTCAAGTACTCCGAAAAGGCCGAGCTCGACCCGTACGCCGTCTCCGGCAAGGTGTCGCTCGCGCTGCTCGAGGACCTGATGGCCACCGCCGCCATCTGCGGCCGGGCCTGAGCGCGCCGCTGCACGGTCGTCGATGGAAGTCACCGGCATCCTGCGGCGCTCGCTCGGCTGGGGCGATTGCGACCCCGCCGGCATCATCTACTACCCGACCTACTACCGCTGGATGGACGCGGCCACCTGGGCCCTGGTGGCGCAGGCCGGCTATCCGGCCGCCCGCATCCGGGCCGAGCAGTTCACGCTGCCGCTGGTGGACTCGCAGTGCGCGTTCCTCAGCTCGCCCACCTTCGGCGACGAGTGCGAGGTGCGCTCGCACGTCTCGCGCTGGGGCCGCAGTTCGTTCACGGTGAGCCACGAGGTCGTGCTGGCGGCCGACGCGCGCGTGCTGGCCCGGGGCAGCGAATCGCGCGTGTGGTGCCGCTACGAGGCCGGGCCCGGCAGCCCGCTGCGCAGCGCGCGCATCCCCGACGAGGTCCGCGCGGCGCTCGGGGCGCCGCCCGCGTGACGCCGGCCCCGGCGCTGGTCGGCTGCGACTTCTCCAGCGCGCCCTCGCGCCGCAAGCCCATCGTGCTGGCCTTCGGCCGGCTCGTGCAGGACCGCGTGGTGCTCGACCGCCTCGAGCGGCTGGACAACCTGCCCGCCTTCGGCCACTGGCTGGCCGAGCCCGGCGCCTGGGTCGGCGGCTTCGACGTCCCGTTCGGCCTGCCGCGCGAACTGGTCGAGACGCTCGGCTGGCCCACCCGGTGGCTCGACTGCATCCGGCACTACTGCAGCCTGCCGCGCGAGGAGATCCGCGCGCGCTTCGCCGCCTTCTGCGATGCCCGGCCGGCCGGCGGCAAGTTCGCCCACCGGGCCTTCGACCGGCGCGCCGGGTCGAGCCCGTCGATGAAGTGGGTCAACCCGCCGGTCGCCTGGATGCTGCATGCGGCGCTGCCGCTGCTGCTGGCGGCCGGCGTGGACCTGCCCGGCCTGCGCGGGGGCGATCCGTCGCGCGTGGCGCTGGAGGCCTATCCGGGCCTGCTCGCGCGCGAGCTGATCGGCCGGCGCAGCTACAAGAACGACGATCCGGCCAAGCAGACGGCCGAGCGCCTGATCGCGCGCAAGGACATCCTCACCGGCCTGGAGGCGGGCCGGACCCGGCTCGCGCTGCGCCTCAAGCTCAGCCATGCGCAGCGCGATGCGCTGGCCGCGGACGCCAGCGGCGATGCGCTCGACGCCGTGCTGTGCCTCGTGCAGGCCGCGTGGGCCTTGCGCGCCGGCCCGCCGCGCTACGGCCTGCCCGAAGCGCTCGATCCGCTGGAAGGCTGGATCGTCAGCGCCTGAGCCGCACCCCCCGCGCGGGCCATGGCTCCAAAGGGCCATCCGGGCCCCTCGGACGCGACGGTCGACCTAGCATGCCCTGCATGTGCCGAGGACGGCCGCGCTGCGGGCCGGTCGGCACCAGGAGCCGCTACATGCACAACGAGTTGGACCGCGTCGACGTCGCCGTCATCATCCCTTGCTACAACGAGGAAGTGGCGATCGGCCAGGTGGTCAGGGATTTCCGCCGGGCGTTGCCGAGTGCCCGCATCTACGTCTACGACAACGCGTCGACCGACCGCACCGCGGAAGTCGCCGCCGCCGCGGGCGCGATCGTCGGCCACGAGCCGTTCCCCGGCAAGGGCAACGTCATGCGCCGCATGTTCAGCGACGTCGATGCCGACGTCTACGTGCTGGTCGATGGCGACGACACCTACGACGCCTCGGTCGCGCCGGCGCTGGTGCGCACGCTGCTGGACGGCCAGCTGGACATGGTCAACGGTGCCCGCGTCACGCAGATCAAGGAGGCGTACCGCTTCGGCCACCGCTTCGGCAACCGCCTGCTCACGGGCATGGTGCAGGTGATCTTCGGCAAGCAGTTCGGCGACATGCTCTCGGGCTACCGCGTGTTCTCGCGCCGCTTCGTCAAGTCCTTCCCCGCGGCCTCGGCCGGCTTCGAGATCGAAACGGAGCTGACCGTCCACGCGCTGGAGCTGCGCATGAAGACGGCGGAGGTGCCCACGCGCTACAAGGACCGGCCGGAGGGCTCCGCGTCCAAGCTCAACACGATCCGCGACGGACTGCGCATCCTGCGCATGATCGGCCTGCTGGTGAAGGAGGAGCGGCCGCTGATGTTCTTCAGCTGCACCTTCCTCGTGCTGGCGCTGCTGTCGATCGGCCTGGCCACGCCGGTGGTGCTCGAGTACCTGCGCACCGGGCTGGTGCCGCGGCTGCCGACCGCGGTGCTGGCGGTGGGCATCATGCTGGTCGCGTTCCTGTCGATGGTGTGCGGCCTGGTGCTCGACACCGTGACGCACTCGCGCCGCGAGTTGAAGCGCCTGGCCTACCTGGACATCCCCGCGCCGGCGTGGCCGAAGGAGGCGGCGCAGCCCTCGCTGGCCCGGCGCCTCGGTGCCGCCCAGGAGCAGCGGACGCTGCGCGCCGAAGCCGAGGACCTGGACGCCACCCTGCCGGGCGTGCCGCTGGCGCTGTCCTGAGCGGGGCGCGGCCATGCAGACGGAACCGGATTTCCTGTTCGGCTGGGAGCGCCGCGACGCCATCGCGCGCCCGGGCGCCATGGGCATGGTGACGGGCTGGCTGGTCGCCGCGCTCGCCATCGGGCTGTTCATGGCCAATGCGCTGCTGCACTTCCCGGGTGTGATGAACAACGACTCGGTGATCCAGCTGCGCCAGGCGATCAGCGGCCAGTACGGCGACTGGCACCCGCCCATCATGGCGTGGCTGTGGTCGCTGCTGCTGCCGTTCGGCCACGGGCCGGCGCCGATGCTGCTGCTGCACCTGGCGCTGTACTGGGCCGGCTTCGGCCTGGTCGCCGATGCGGTGCGCCGCCTGGGCCATCCCAAGGCCGCGATCGCGGTCGTTCTGGCGGGCGCGTTCCCGCCGTTCCTGTACGTCAATGCGCAGGTGGTCAAGGACGTCGGCATGGCCGCCGCCTGGCTGGCCGGCGTCGGCGCGCTGTTCTGGTACCGCAGCCAGCACCGCCGCATCCCCGTCGCCGTCGGCCTCGCGATCGCGGCGCTGGTCTTCTACGGCACCATGGTGCGCACCAACGCCATCTTCGGCCTGGGCCCGCTGCTGGTCTATGCGTTCGCGCCGGCGCGCTGGCTGCGCAGCGTTCGGCTGATGCTGGCCGCCGTGGTGGTCGCCGTGGTCGCGCTGCCGGTGAGCATGGTCGCCAACCGCGTGCTGTTCCACCCGACGCCGCAGAACGCGCTGCAGTCCCTCTTCCTGTACGACCTGAACGGCATCGCGGTGCACACGGGCGACCCGGCGATCCTGGAGCCGCGCGCGACTCTCACGCGTGACGACCTGCGCGCCTGCTACACGCCGTACTGGTGGGACAGCCTGAGCACCTGGGGTCGCTGCGCCTCCAAGGTGCACCGGCCCGACCCGGACACCCAGACGCTGCCCGACGGCCTGGCCGCGCAGTGGCTGCGCAGCATCGCCGCGCACCCGGTCGCCTACGCCGAGCACCGCCTGAAGCACTTCAACTCCGCGCTGCTGTTCGCCGTGCCGCTCAAGCACATCCGGCTCACGCCCGAATACCGCGCCGACGATCCGGCCGTGCCGCCGCTGGAGGTGGTGTCGGCGCGCGACGTGCGGATGGACCTGCTGCGCAAGAACCCCTTCGTCTGGCCGGTCACCTGGCTCGCGTGGGCCGGTTGCCTGCTCGTGCTGCTGCGCAACGCCCCGCCGGCGCCGGGCGTGCTGCTCGCCCGGGTGCTGGCGGTGTCGGCCCTGGGCTACTCGTGCGCCTACCTGCTGATCGGCGTGGCCACGGACATGCGGTACCACTACTGGGCGCTGCTGGCGGTGCTGCTCGCGTCGATCGTGGCCGCGCCGGCGCTGTGGGCGATGCGCGCGCGGCCGCGTCCGTTGCTCGTGAGCGGCGCGATCGTCGCCGGCGTCGTGCTGGTGGGCGTCGCCGCCCGGCTGCTCGATTTCCGGGGCTTCATGTGACGCTGCGCGATCGTGTCGCCGCACTGCCCGGCATCGTGCGGTTCGGCCTGGTGGGCGTGGTCGGCTTCGCGGTCGACGGCGGCCTGCTGCAGTTGCTGGTGTCGCTGGCGGCCTGGGGCCCCATCGCCGCCCGCGCCGTCTCCTTCCCGGCAGCCGTGCTGGCGACCTGGTGGTTGAACCGACAGGTCACCTTCGCCGGCGCCGACCGGGGCCCCGCGTGGGCGAGCCTGGCGCGCTACGTGGCGGTGAGCATGGTGGGCACCAGCGTGAATTTCGGCATCTACACGAGCCTGGTCCTGGGCTCGGCGGCGATGGCGGCGCGGCCGATCCTGCCCTTCGCCATCGCATCGATCGCCGCCCTGGTGTTCAACTACCTGGGCAGCAAGCACTTCGCCTTCAGGTCTCGGGCTTGAGCCGGCCGAAGGCGAGCAGCGCATCGCCATCCGTGCGGTACAGCCGCAGCAGCGGTCCTTCCTCCAGCTCGCCCGCCTTGCGCAGCACGCGCTCCACGGGCAGCTTGACGCCGATGACGTGCAGCAGGATGCCGCGGCCCTGCAGCAGGCGCCGCAGCGCCGCGAACACCTCCACGCCAGTCGCGTCGATGCGGTTGATCGGCTGCGCGAACAGGCACACGTGGCGCGTGTCCGGATGGGCGGCCAGGCGCTCGACGATCGCGCGCTCCAGCGCGGTGGCGGAGGCGAAATCCAGTTCGGCGTCCATCCGCACGGCGTAGGTCTGGGGCGCGATCGGCTCGAGCTTCCACAGGTGGCGGTCGCGCAGGCTGCCGTCCGGATGCAGGCCGACCTCGATGATGCGCGGATGCAGCCGCAGGTACAGGAAGTGCGCCAGGCCGACGAGCACGCCGGTGAGCACGCCCCAGTAGATGCGCGGGGACGAGAGCACCGTCACCAGGAAGGTGATGCCGGCGGTGACGGCCTCGACGCGGTCCACCTGCCACAGCGAGGCGAACACCTTCGGCCGCAGCAGCCCCATCACGGCGGATACGACGACGGCGGACAGCACCGCCGAGGGCACGTGGTACAGCGCCGGCGTGAGGACCAGCAGCACCAGCAGCACGATCACGGTGGCGGCCACCGTGGCCCACCCGGTCCTGGCACCGGCGTACAGGGTGATCGCCGAGCGCGAGAACGAGGTGCTGGTCGGGAAGCTGCCCGAGAACGCGGAGGCGAGCTTGCCCACCCCCTGGCCGATCAGGTCCTGGTTCGCGTCCCAGCGCTTGCCGTCGCGCTGGCTCTCGATCTTCGCGCTGGAGGCCATCTCCATCGAGCTGACCAGCGCGATCACCAGGGCGGGCGCGACCAGCGTGCGCAGCGTGTCCCAGTCGGGCAGGGCGGGCCAGTAGAAGGCGGGCAGGCCCGCCGGCAGCGCGCCGACGACGCTGCCCCGGGCCGCATACCCGGTGGCCGCGGACAGCGCGGCGGCCGCGGCCAGCACCACCAGCACGATGGGTAGGCGCGGCGCCCAGCGCTTGCCCAGGTCGAACAGCAGCACGCTCGCCACGCCGTAGGCCAGCCCCTCCAGTTCGAACCGCGGGCCGTGCAGCAGCGAGGACAGCGGGCCCTGCAGGCCGAGCAGCCGCGGCAGCTGCGAGGCGATGATCAGCACGGCGGCGGCCTGGCTGAAGCCGGTGAGGACCGGGGAGCTGACCAGGTTCAGCATCCACGCCGAGCGGCTCGCGCCGACGGCGATCTGCATCGCGCCGGACAGCAGCGCCAGCCAGACCGCGAGCGCGATCCACTGCGCGGTGCCGGGTTCGGCCATCCCGACGAGCGAGGCGCCCACCAGCACGCTGCTCAGGGCCGAGGGCCCCACCGACAGGCGCGTGGAGCTGGAAAACAGCACCGCCGCGAGCATCGGCAGGAAAGTGGCATAGAGCCCCGTGACGAGCGGCATGCCGGCCAGGCCCGCATAGGCGACCGACTGCGGGATCATCACGACGGCGACGGTGAGGGCGGCGATCGTCTCGCCGCGCAGCAGCGCCGCATCGGGGCGCGGCCAGCGAAGGAAGGGGAACCAGTGGGACAGCCTCGGCATCCTTCGAGCTTACGCGAGGGCGGCCGGGCCGCCCGGCGCTCCTAGCGTTGCGGCATGTCCTTGGCGCCGTAGCCCAGGCTCACGGTCGCATCCTGCGGGATCGGCGGCATGGTGGTGTTCCACTCCTCCCACGCGTCGCGCATGCGCGCCAGCCGGCCAGGGTCGCGGCCGGCGAGGTTGGCGCGCTCGCGCTCGTCGGCCGGGATGTCGAACAGGTAGTCGTGGCCGTCCACCCGCAGGTATTTCCAGCGGCCGTCGCGCAGCGCACGCTGGCCGCGGTGGTTCATGCGCCAGTGCAGCGGGCGAGGGAACTCGCGCCCGGGCTCGCGCAGCACGGGCAGCAGGGACACGCCGTCGAGGGGATAGGCCGGGTCGGCGGCAACGCCGGCCGCGTCCAGCATGGTGGCGGACCAGTCCATCGTCATGCACTGCTGCCTGGTGACGCCGCCGGGCGCGATGGCGCGCGGCCAGTGGGCGATCCAGGGCACGCGGATGCCGCCTTCGGTGAGGTCCATCTTGCCGCCCACCAGCGGCCAGTTGTCCGAGAAGCGCTCGCCGCCGTTGTCGCTGGTGAAAACCACCAGCGTGTCCTCGGCCAGCCCGTGCCGGCGCAGGGCGTCCATCACCCAGCCGATGCCTTCGTCCATGTGGTGGATCATGCGGCGGTAGGTGTGGATGTTGCCGCCGTGCAGGTGGAACAGGTTGTCCTTGACCTCCTGCGCGAGGGCGGCGTCGTCGCGCGTCTCCCACGGCCAGTGCGGCGCGGTGTAGTGCAGGCTGAGGAAGAACGGCGCGCCGTCGGCGGCCGTGCGGTCGATGAAGTCCACCGCGCGGCGCGAGATCAGGTCGGTGAGGTAGCCCTCCTCGTGCTTCTCCTGCTCGCCCAGGTACAGGTCGTGCGTGCCGTTGCTGCTGCAGTGGGTGAAGTAGTCGACCCCGCCGGACATCGGGCCGAAGAACTCCTGGTAGCCCGACTTGAGCGGGCCGAAGGCGGGCGGGTAGCCCAGGTGCCACTTGCCGACCAGGGCGGTCCGATAGCCCGCGTCGCGCAGCAGCGAGGGCAAGGTGGGGTGCTCCGCCGGCAGGCCGAGCGTGGTGCTGCCCCTGCTCTTGCTGTTGATCGGCTCCTCGGCCGCGCCGCGCAGCCGGTACTGGTAGCGGCCCGTCATCAGCGCGAAGCGCGTGGGCGAGCACACCGGCGAGTTCGAGTAGCCCTGGGTGAACTTCAGGCCCGCGGCGGCCAGGCCGTCGAGCACGGGCGACACGGGGCCGAAGGCGGCGTCGCGGCCGCCGTAGCAGCCCAGGTCGGCGAAGCCGAGGTCGTCGGCGACGATGAAGACGAAGTTGGGGCGCGCGCGCATTCGGTCTTGCCGCGCGATCAGGGCTGGTAGCCGGACTTCTGCACCACCGGCGCCCACTGCGCCCGGTAGGCGCGCAGCATGGCCTCGGTCTGGGCCCGCGAGCTGACCACCGGCGTCATCTGGGCCTCGGCGAACCGGCGCTGGGTCTGTGGATCGCGCATGGCCGCCTGGATGGCCGCCGCGAGCATGTCGGCCTTGGCGGCCGGCATGCTGGCCGGCGCGTAGAAGGCGTTCCAGCCCGTCGCCACCAGGTCGAGCCCGGCCTCCTTGAAGGTCGGCACGTTGGGGGCGAACGGCGAGCGCTTGGCGCCCGAGCTCGCCAGCACGCGGATCTTGCCCGCCTCGTTCTGCTGCAGCTGGGTGTCCAGCGTGTCGAACGCGACCGGGACCTGGCCGCCGATCAGGTCGGTCAGCAGCGGGCCCGAGCCGCGGTAGCCGACCACCTGGGCCTTGACGCCGGCCTTCTCGCCCATCATCAGGGCAAAGAAATGCGGCAGGCTGCCGGTCGCCGGCACGCCGAAGTTGGCCTTCTCGGGGTTGGCGCGCAACCAGGCGAGCAGGTGGCTCAGCTCGCGCACCGGTACCGCGCTGGCGACGGCCAGGCCGAATTCGTAGTCGTTGACGTACGACAGGGGGACGAAGTCCTTGTCCGGGTCGTAGCCGTTGTCCTTGAAGACCAGCGGCGCGACCACCATCACGGCTGGATTGGCCACCAGCAGGACGTTCTGGTTGGCGGGCGCGTTCCTGAGCTGCTGGGCCGCCAGCCGGCCGCCCGCGCCCACGCGGTTGTCCACCACCACCGGCACGCCGAGGCTGGCCTGGAGCTTGTCGCCGACGATGCGGGCCACGCGGTCGGTCGACCCGCCGGGGGCGTAGGGGACCACGATGCGCAGCGGGCCGTCGAGGGTCTGGGCGAATCCGGGGCGCGCGAAGGGCAGGGCGGCCAGGGCGAGGGCACAGGTTCGGCGTTGCATGGCGGTTCCTTGGGGGCAGAGTAGGGTCGCCGCACTGTAGTGCGGCGACAATCGATTGATCAAATCAACCATGGTGCGTGGAAACCCTGTGGGGGCGCAGCGCCTGCTGGCCCCGTCGACGCTCGACGACCTGCTGCTCTACCGGCTGAGCCGGCTGCTGGCGAGCGGCGGCAGCATGGTCACGCGGCTGTGCGAGAGGCGCTTCGGCATCACCCGGCGCGAATGGCGGCTGCTGGCCCTGCTGGCCCGCCAGCCGGGACTGCTGTCGTCGCAGCTGGCCGAACGCGCCCAGCTGGACCGCGCGCGCACCTCGCGCGCCGTCACCTCGCTGGTGGCCAAGCAGCTGGTGCAGCGCCAGCCCGGTCCCGCCGACCGCCGCCAGGCGCACCTGGCCCTCACCGCGCAGGGGCAGGCGTTGCACGACGCCCTGTTCCCGCTGGTCACGGCGGTCAACCACGACATCCTGGCGGTGCTCGATGCGCGCGAGCTGGACGTCCTGGACGGCGCGCTGGGGCGGCTGCAGCAGCAGGCCGAGGCCCTGCAGGCCGCCGCGGTGCTGCCCAAGGCGCACCGGCGGCGCGGCGGGCGAACCCGGGCTGGCGGCGGATGACGGCCGTCGCGCGCTGGATGGCGGGGCGCGGCTGGAAGCCGTTTGCCTTCCAGCGCGAGGTCTGGCGCGCCATCGCCCGCGGGCGCAGCGGCATGCTGCATGCGACCACCGGCGCCGGCAAGACCTATGCCGTGTGGCTGGGCATGCTCGAGCGGCTGCTCGCGGCCCATCCCCCCGGCCGCGCCGCCGAGCCGCTGCGCGCGATCTGGCTCACGCCGATGCGCGCGCTCGCCGCCGACACCACGCGCGCCCTGACCGAGCCGCTGCGCGAGCTCGCACCCGGCTGGACCATCGGCCAGCGCACCGGCGACACCGCGAGCGCGGAACGCGCCCGGCAGGACCGGCGCTTTCCCACCGTGCTGGTGACCACGCCCGAATCGCTGAGCCTGATGCTCACCCGCGAGCACGCCCGCGAGGAGCTGCAATCGGTCGAATACGTCGTGGTCGACGAATGGCACGAGCTGATCGGCAGCAAGCGCGGCGTGCAGGCGCAGCTGGCGCTGGCCCGGCTGCGGCGCTGGAGCCCGGGCCTGGTGACCTGGGGCCTGAGCGCGACCCTGGGCAACCTGGAAGAAGCGATGGCGGTGCTGTGCGGCGAGGCGGCGCTGCCCGAGCCGCTGCTGGTGCGCGGGCGCATCGACAAGAAGCTCGTGATCGACACGCTGATCCCGCCCGAGCCAGGCAAGTACTCCTGGGCGGGCCACCTGGGCGCGCGCATGCAGCAGCCGGTGGTGGAGGAGATCGGCAAGGCCTCGACGACGCTGGTGTTCACCAACGTGCGCTCGCAGGCCGAGATCTGGTACCAGCTGCTGCTGGAGGCGCGGCCCGAGTGGGCCGGCGAGATCGCGCTGCACCACGGCTCGCTGGACCGCGCCACGCGCGAATGGGTCGAACTGGGGCTCAAGGAGGGCCGGCTGCGCGCGGTGGTCGCCACCTCCTCGCTCGACCTGGGCGTGGACTTCCTGCCGGTCGAGCGCGTGCTGCAGATCGGCTCGGCCAAGGGGGTCGCGCGCATCATGCAGCGCGCCGGCCGCAGCGGGCATGCGCCCGGCCGCGCGAGCCGGCTCACCCTGGTGCCGACCAACACGATGGAGATCGTCGAGGCGGCCGCCGCCCGCGTGGCCGCGTACGAGGGGCGCATCGAGCGGCGCGACGCGCCGGCCAGGCCGCTCGACGTGCTCGTCCAGCACCTCGTCACGGTGGCGCTGGGCGGCGGGTTCGTCGCCGACGAGCTGTTCGACGAGGTGCGCACCGCGTGGTCGTACCGCTCGCTCACGCGCGCGGAGTTCGACTGGGCGCTGGCCTTCTGCGAGCGCGGCGGCGAGAGCCTCACGGCCTATCCCGACTACCACCGCATCCGGCAGGACGAGCACGGGGTGTGGCGCGTGCCCGACCGCGGCATCGCGCGCCGGCACCGGCTGTCGGTCGGCACCATCGTGAGCGACGCTTCCATGCAGGTGAAGTGGCTCACCGGCGGCAACCTCGGCACGATCGAGGAGGGCTTCATCGCCCGGTTGCGCAAGGGCGACTGCTTCTACTTCGCGGGCCGCCTGCTGGAGTTCGTGCGCGTGCAGGACATGGCGGCCTACGTGCGCAAGGCGACCCGCAAGAAGGGCACGGTGCCGACCTGGCAGGGCAGCAAGATGGCGCTGTCGACCGAGCTGGGCGACGCGGTGCTGGAGATGATGCAGATGGCCGCGCGCGGCGAGTACCGGCACCCCGAGCTGCGCGCCGCACGCCCGATGCTGGAGACCCAGGAGCGCCTGTCGCGCCTGCCCACGCCGGCCACGCTGCTGGCGGAGACGTACCGCTCGCGCGAGGGCCAGCACCTGTACGTCCATCCCTTCGCCGGCCGCCACGTGCACCTGGGCCTGGCGAGCCTGGTCGCCTGGCGGCTGGCCCGCGACCGGCCCAACACCTTCAGCCTCTCGGTCAACGACTACGGCTTCGAGCTGGTGAGCGCCGAGCCGTTCGACCTGGGGCCGGTGGAGGACCGCAGCGTGTTCTCCACCGACGAGCTGCTGCACGACGTGCTGGCGTCGCTCAATTCGTCCGAGCTCGCGCAGCGCCGGTTCCGCGAGATCGCGCGGGTGGCGGGCCTGGTGTTCACCGGCTACCCCGGCCAGCCCAAGAGCATGCGACAGCTGCAAGCGTCCAGCGGCCTGTTCTACGAGGTGTTCCGCAAGTACGACCGCGGCAACCTGCTGCTGTCCCAGGCCGAGCAGGAGGTGCTGAGCCAGGAGCTGGAACTCTCGCGCCTGCGCGCGACGCTCGAGCGCATCGCCGCCCGGACGCTCGACCTAGTGCACCTGCGCCATCCCAGCCCGATGAGCCTGCCGCTCATGGTCGAGCGCTTCCGCGAGCAGCTCACGACCGAGCAGCTCTCGGTGCGGCTGGACCGCATCCTGCGTGACATGGAGCGCGACGCCTGAGCCGCGGGCGCGCGACGCTTCCTACAGGCAGTCGCGGCCCGTGCCGCCGTGGCGCGACCGTGCCGGTTCCTACAGTGTGGCTGTGCGGGGCCGAGCGCCCCGCGTCCAGCTGAAAGGAAGCACGATGAAGCACGGCATCGCATCCCGCCTGCTCGCGGCGCTCGCAGCCACGGCGCTCGCCGGCGGCCTGGCGGGCTGTGGCGAGCGCGGCGACGACGCCACCGCCGGCCGCACGGACGCGCCAGCCAACCGCACGGTGAAGGCCGAGCGCGCCCCACGCGAGGACAGCCGTCCCACGACCGCAGCGACGGCGGACAAGCAGATCCCCACGGCCGACGCGGCCGGCGGCAGCACCGCCGCGATGGGGGCCGCGCCCGCGACCGCGACGCCGGAGAAGCCGGCGGCGGCCGGCGACAGGGTGGACGACCGGAAGATCACCTCGATGGTCATCACGGGCCTGAAGGCCGACAAGGAACTCAACCCGCTGCGCATCGACGTCGATTCGCAGGGCGGGGTGGTGACGCTCAGCGGCTCGGTGCCCAGCGCGTCGGCCAAGGCCCGCGCCAGCGAGATCGCCAAGAACGTGAAGGACGTGAAGTCGGTCAACGACCAGCTGACGCTCAGCGCCAGCTGAGCGTCAACCCGCCTGCGGCGCCGGCGACGGTGCCGCCATCGCGGCGCCCGGCCGCGCCTGGCCGTCCCCGCCGGCGGTGTTGCGGCGCGTACTGTGGATCACCTCGTGCACGAAGCGCAGCTTCGCCAGCGAGCCCGTGGTCAGCGCGAACGGATAGGCGTCGTCTTGGCCCAGGCTGCGGTTCATGCTGTTGACCAGCAGCGTCACCGGCACCCAGTGCTCGACGAGGCGGTCGAAGTCGGGCTCGCCGGCGCCGAACGGGTCGTCGACCTCGTCGCCGCCGGTGCCCGGCACCTCGACGCGGGTGTTGTACGAGGCCGCCGTCTCCAGCAGGTCCACCATGTGCAGGTAGTGCGCCCAGGTCTCGGCCCAGTCCTCCCAGGGGTGGGACGTGGCATAGGCGCTGACGAACCGGTCCTGCCAGCCGGCCGGCTGGCCGCCCGAGGCGTAGTGGCGCTGCAGGGCCTCGGCGTAGTCGATCGACTCGTCGCCGAACACCGCGCGGAATGCGTCGATGCGGCCTTCCTCGTCGATCAGCCGGTCCCAGTAGTAGTGGCCGGATTCATGGCGCAGGTGGCCGAGCAGCGTGCGGTACGGCTCGTGCATCTCCAGCCGGCGCCGCACGCGCTCGGCGTCGTCGGCCTCGGCCACGTTGAGCGTGATCACGCCCTGGGCATGGCCGGTCAGCACCATGTTGCCGGGCGTGTCGGCCAGGAACTCGAAGACCGGGCCGTCGCGCTGGCCGTCGGGCGGGTTCACCGACACCAGCCCCAGCCGGGCCAGGGTGTAGAACAGGCGCCGCTTGGCCATCTCGATGCGGTACCAGCGCTCGACGTTGTCCGGCACCGACAGGTCCGGCAGCACGCGCGTGAGTCGGCACGAGACGCAGTAGCCGTTCGGGTCGGCGGCGGCCACGGCGAAGTTGCAGGCCTGGTGCTCGGTGTGGTTACGGCACAGGCGGTAGTGCGGGGAACCCGCGCCCCGGCCGCGCGGGGTCTTGCGCTGCCACAGCCCCGGCTCGGAAGGGACGGCTTCGATGGCGCACAGCGCCAGCCGGTCGGGCAGGAATGCCAGGTCGCTGCCGCACTGCAGGCACTGGACGTTCTCGAAGAACAGCGGATGGCCGCAATGGTCGCAGCGGAAGGTTCTCATGAAAATGCCGCGCCCGGCGGCACGCAAGCGCAACGCCGGGCGAGGGAAGGTTAGGCGGTTGTGACGTTCAGGGACGGACGGTGAGGTCGTTCTTGACGCCGCGGACGCCCTTCGTGTTGCGAGCCAGGTACTCGGCCTGGGCCTTCTCGGCGTTGGACTTGGCGAAGCCCGAGAGCTGCACCGTGCCGTTCAGGGTCTCGACCTTGATGGCGGCGGCGTCCACGGTCTTGTCTTCCACGAACTTGGCCTTCACCGCGGTGGTGATCGCCGCGTCGTCGACGTAGGCGCCGGCGGTCTCCTGGCCGCGAACGACGGCGCAGCCGGTGCCGGCCAGCGTGGCGCCGGCCAGGGCCGCGATGGCCAGGGCGCGTGCGTATTTGTTCATCATCTTCTCCTTCGATCCATGTGTGACAGTGCGGATTCCCTTTCGCTCGCCGGCCGGCCGCACCATACCCGCCAGCTTGCGTCCCTCATTCGCCGGGCACCGGCGGATCGTCCGCCGGGTTCTGCGACGACGACAGGGCCGACATGACCAGCCCTGCCACCTGCGGCGACTTCACCAGGGCGACCAGCACGCCGGTCACCGAGATCAGCTTCCACGGACGCAGCATGAACAGCACCCCGCCCGCCAGCGCGGACAGCCCGAGGTACTGCACGGGCTTGCGCCGTGCATACGCGGCCATGGCCGGCCGCGCGATGTCGACGGCGACGTGCGCCGGGTGGTAGCGCCACCACGCGTCGATGGCGTCGTGGGCCTTGTCGAACCAGCTGCCGCCTTCGCCGCTCACCCGCGCGCGCGGGCCTTCGCCGTGCATGGCGGCCGAGACCTGCGCGCGGGAGGTCTCGCGGCGCTGCTCCTTGTGCTGGACGTGCTCGAGGATCGCGAGGCGGGAGCGCTCCAGGCGGTCGCTGCCGGCGCTCACGGGCGCCCTCCCAGCGTGCGCAGCGTCTGCGCGTCGGCGTCGAGCTGCGCGCGCAGTTCGGCGAAGGCCCGCGCGGGCAGGCGCTTGCGGGCGATCGTGAAGGCGACGGCGGCCACCACGAGCGGCACCGCCGGCACCAGCACGAAGGCCCAGTGGAATTCGTCCTGCACGGCGCCCATCATCACGGCGACGCCGGCCAGGATGAGGAACAGCAGCGCGCCGACACCGCACACCACCCATGCGATCGCCCGCTTGGTCACCTCCGTGCCGATGGAGGTCGCTTCCTCCTGCACGAGGGCGGCGTAGCCGGCCACATGGTCCATGACCAGTTCGGGCCGGCTGACCAGCACCGAAAAGATCGGGTGCACGATGCTCATGGCGCGACGTCCCCGGTCTTAGTAGTAGTAGCGGTCGCGGCGGCTGCGCGCCACCATGACGATGGCGGCCACGGCGGCGCCGATGGCGGCGGCGATCAGCGCCGACTTGACGGGCTGCTCGGAGACATAGCGGGTGGTCACGCCCGCGTAGCGGCCCAGGCGTTCCTGGGCGGCGCTGGCGGTCTCGCCGACGACGCTGGCGCCGCGGTTGGCGAGGTCCTGCACGCCGTAACGCAGGTCGCGGACCTTGTCCATTGCGTCTTCGGCGAGCGACTGGGTGGCGGCTTGCGCGCGGGATGTCCTGCTGGTGATGGCCATGATGTCGGTCCTTCCTCGTTGTTTGCGCCTCGGTGCGAGCGCGGCACCGGTGGCGGCGCGGTGTCACATGCGCTACGCGGGCAAGCGTAAGTGGCGGCCCGACCCCTGGCTGATCAGCGGCAGGCGTGAACGGCTGTCGGTGCGCGAGGCGGGGCCGCGTAGGAGGCGGCCGACAGCCGCGTGGCCCTCAGGCCTTCGCCGCGCGGGCAGGCAGGATGGCGCGGATGCGCGTGCCCTTGCCGGGTGCCGAGTCGACCGTGAGGCGGCCGCCGGCCGCCTCGACGCGATGGCGCATGCCGGCCAGGCCATGGGTGGACGGGCGCGCGCGCGCCGGATCGAAACCCTTGCCGTCGTCGCGCACGATCACTTCCACGTGGTTGCCGTGGCCGTGCACCGCCACCTCGGCGTGGTGCGCCTCGGCGTACTTGGCCACGTTGGTGAGCGACTCCTGCACGATGCGGTAGACGGTCAGCTGGTGGGCCTCGTCCAGCTCCGCCGGCTCCAGGCTGGTGGCGACCTCGATGCCCGAGCGCTCGGAGAACTCGCGCGCGAGGATCTCCAGCGAGGCGGTCAGGCCCAGGTTGGACAGCGACGAGGGGCGCAGGTCCTCGATGATGCGGCGCTTCAGCGCGATGCCGCTGTTCAGCGTCTCGGTCAGGTGCTGCAGCCGCTGCCCGACCTCGGGGGCCTGCGCGCCCAGGCGCGATTTCAGGCGGGCCACATCCAGCTTGGCGGCCGTGAGCAGCGCGCCCAGTTCGTCGTGCAGTTCGCGCGCCAGGTGCCCGCGCTCCTCTTCCCGCACCTGCTGCAGGTGGGTCGCCAGTTCCGCCAGCGTGGCGGTGCGGTCGCGGACCTGGCGCTCCAGCAGGTCGCGCTCCTGCTGCAGCGCGCGCTGCTGCCGGTCGCCGGCCTGCTCCAGTTCGGTGGTCTGGCGCAGGTACAGCCAGAACGCCAGCAGCGCCACCACCGTGGCGAGCGCGATCCCCAGGCGCGAGAGCATCAGCGTCTGGCGCACCTCGTCCTCGCTCTGCGCGATGCGCGCGGCGGCGCCGGAGATCAGCCGCGCCGCCTGCTCGCGGATCGCGTCCATGTGCTCCTTGCCCACGTCGGAGAGCAGCACGAACTTCCAGGCGTCCTCGTTGCCCTGGCGGCGCATGCGCACCGACAGGTCCATCTCGGCCAGCTTGCGCTGCACGTTGCGGCCCAGCTCATCCAGGACGGCGACCTCGCCGGGCGAGCCGGCATAGTTGCGCCGCAACGCCTCCAGGTTCTGCCCGATGCTCGCCACGGCCGCGTTGTACGGCTCGAGGTAGCGCGGGTCGCCCGTGAGCAGGAAGCCGCGCGAGCCGGTCTCGGCGTCCAGCACGTGCTGCAGCAGGCGGTTGAGGGACGAGCGGGTCTCGAATTCGCGCTCCATCGTGCCCAGCGCGGCCGTGGAGCGGGCGTGCCCCGCTTCGTTGATGCCGATCAGCACCAGGGCGGCCAGAACGGCCAGCGCCAGGCTGATCGCCGTCTTGGGCAAGGATGAGGCTCGCAGGAAGTTCAACGGTGTTCGCCCCCGGCGAGCGCAAAATCCGAAATAATCATGGCTGAAGGGTAGGCCATTTGCGCGTTGCTTTGGGCCACAATGGCTCGGCGCACAGCGCTGGAAAGAGAACAGACATGATCAAAGTCGGCATTGTGGATGACCACGCCATCGTCCGGTCGGGACTGAAGCAGTTCTTCTCCGAACAGGTGGATTTGCGCGTCGTGGGCGAAGCCGCCAGCGGACGCGAGGCGATCGACCTGGTCCGCACGACCGAGCTCGACGTGCTGGTGATGGACCTGTCCATGCCGGGGCAAAGCGGCATCGATGCCCTGGGCATGATCCGGGCCAAGGCGCCCGACGTCGGCATCCTGATCCTCTCGGGCTACCCGGAGGAACACTACGCGATGAACCTGATCCGCCAGGGCGCCAGCGGCTACCTGAACAAGGAATGCGAGCCGATGGAGATCGTCAACGCGATCCGCACCATCGCGCTCGGGCGCCGCTACATCTCGCCCGCGGTGGCGGAACTGCTCGCGCAGCAACTCAATCGCAAGGAGGGCGGCGCTCCCCACGAGCAGCTGTCCGAGCGCGAGTTCCAGGTGTTCCTCAAGCTCGCCAAGGGCGAGACGGCCGGTGACATCGCCAAGGCGCTGTCGCTGTCCGTGAAGACCGTCAGCACGTACCGCACGCGCCTGATGGAGAAGATGAGCCTCGCGTCCAACAGCGACCTCACCTACTACGCGCTGAAGAACAAGCTGATCGACTGATCGGCCCGCCGCGCTCCGCGCGGCACGCGCTCCGAGTCCCGCGCCGCTGCAGAGATGCAGCGGCGCGCGCGCATTGGGGGCTCCCCCGGGTGTAGGCACGTGCCGACAGGAGCTCACGCGCGGCACTGACCGGGCAACACTTTCTCACCCCCCACACTGGCCTGACACACGCATCTTGGCGGCCAGTGCATGAAGTTCGTCCTCCACACGCTGATCATCTTCTTCGCCACGCTGGCCGTGGCGGCCCTGGTCGCGCTGGGCGAGCCGATGGACACGGGCAGCCTGCCGTTCTTCATCCTTCCCGACGCACCGGCACGCTAGGCGGAACACGTCCATGAGCAGTGCCGTCCTCGCCCGGGTGCGCCGATCTCCCTGGTGGGCGAAGGCGCTGCTGGCGCTGGGCGTGCTGCTGCTCGCCCTCGTGTTGCTGCTCGCATTCTTTCCCTGGGACACGCTGCGCGGGCCGGTGAGCCGCTACGTCAGCCAGAAGACCGGACGCCACTTCGAGATCACGCGCCACCTGGACGTGAAGCTGGGCCGGACCACGCGGGTGCGGATGGACGGCATCGAATTCGCCAATCCGGACTGGGCGCAGGACCGCCACCTGGTGAAGGCCGACGCGGCCGAGGTCGACGTGCACCTGCTGCCGCTGCTGCTGCACCGGCGCATCGAACTGCCCCTGATCAAGCTCACGCGGCCGCAACTCGGGCTGCAGGCCGAGCCCGATGGCCGCCGCACCTGGGCGCTGGGCGGCGACACCCAGGACCGTCGCAACGTCCCCGAGATCGGCGCCCTGGTGGTGGACCAGGGCACCGCGCACTACGTCGCGCGCGAGCAGGGCGCGGACGTGCGGGCCGAATTCGCGATGCAGCGCGAGGCCCAGCCCGCCGGGACCGGCGCCGACCTGCCGCTGCGGTTCAAGGCCACCGGCAAGTGGCGGGACCAGGCCTTCACGGCCGAGGGCCGCACCGGGGACGTGCTGGCGCTCAGCGGCCCGCTGCAGAAGCCGTTTCCGGCGGAGGTGCAGGCGGTCGCGGGCGCCACCAGCGTGCGCGCGCGCGGCTCGGTGGCGAGCCTGGCCAGCCTGGACGGCGCCAACGTGGACTTCCGCCTGCAGGGCGAGAACCTCGCCCACCTGTACAAGCTGGTCGGCGTGGTGCTGCCGGACACGCCGCGCTATGCGATGGCCGGGCACCTGTCCAAGCAGGGCCAGACCTGGAGCGTGCGACAGATCGACGGCCGGCTCGGGCGCTCGGACATCGCGGGCGACCTGGCATTCGACCTGGCCAAGGACCGGCCCGTGCTCACCGGCCAGGTGCGATCGCGCATGCTGGACTTCGAGGACCTGGCGCCCCTGATCGGGATGAAGGACACCCCGAAGGCGCAGCGCGCGTCGCAGCAGGTGGCCCGCGCCGGCGAGGGCGCTGCCGGCAAGAAGGACAAGCGTCCCAAGGACCCGAACCGCAAGGTCCTGCCCGACGCGCCGCTGGACGTGAGCCGGCTCCGGACCATGGATGCGGACGTGCGGGTCGACGCGGCCCGGATCGTCAATGCCAAGGGGCTGCCGCTGGACCGCATGGCCACGCACGTCCTGCTGCGCGGCGGGGTGTTGGTGCTCGATCCGCTGGACCTGGGCGTGGCCGGCGGGCACGTGGCGGGCACCATGCGCATCGACGCGAACGCCAGGCCCGTGCAGGCGCAGGCGCGCCTGGACGGCCGCGCGCTCGAATTGAACAAGCTGGTCCCGGTCTCCAAGTCCCTGCGCAACAGCATCGGCAAGCTGCAGGCGCAGGTCGACCTGACGGCGCGCGGCGCGTCGGTGCGGCAGATGCTGGCTTCGTCCAACGGGCGCCTGGCGCTGCTCATGGGGCAGGGCGAGATCAGCAACCTCGCGCTGGAGATCGCCGGCCTGGACGGCGGGGAGATCCTCAAGTTCTTCATGGAGGGCGACCAGCGCGTGCAGGTGCGCTGCGGGGTCGCCGCCTTCGACGTCGAGAACGGCCTCATGACCTCGCGCGCGCTGCTGTTCGACACCAACGACACCGTGTTCAACGGCGCGGCGAAGATCAACCTCGCCACCGAGGCGATGGACGTCTACATCAAGCCCCAGCCCAAGGACCAGAGCATCCTCAGCCTGCGCTCGCCGCTCAAGGTCGGCGGCACGTTCGGCGCGCCCCAGGCCGGCCTGGACAAGGCGGCGATCGCCAAGCGCGCCCTCGCCGCGGTGGGCCTGGGCGCCGTCAACCCGCTGCTGGCGCTGTTCGCCACCATCGAGACCGGGCCGGGCCACGATGCGGACTGCGTGGGCACGCTCAAGCGGTCCGCGGCGCCGCGCGCCGAGGCGCGGGTGGAGCAGACGGCGCCGCCCGTGGCGGGCTCGGGCGGCAAGTCGGTCGACGACCCGGCCAAGCGCATGGGCGCCGGCAAGGCCGCGCGCTGATCAGAGCGCCGTGCGGCTGCCGCACACGGGACAGCCGGCGCGGCGCGGGGTGCGCAGCCGGGTCCATTCCATCGTCCGCGCATCCAGCATCAGGAGCTGCCCCGTGAGGGGCGTTCCGGCGCCGCTGGCGAGCTTGAGCGCCTCGGCCGCCTGCATGGACCCGACGATGCCCACCAGCGGCGCGAAGACGCCCATCGTGGCGCAGCGGGTCTCCTCCGGCGGGGTGTCGGGCGGGAACACGCAGGCGTAGCAGGGCGCCTGCGCATCGCGGGTGTCGAACACGGCCAGCTGGCCGTCGAACCGGATCGCCGCCCCCGACACCAGCGGCCGCGCGTGGCGCACGCAGGCGGCGTTGATCGCCTGGCGGGTGGCGAAGTTGTCGCAGCAGTCCACCACGATGTCGGCCTGCGCGACCAGGCGGTCGAGCGACGCGTCGTCGGCGCGGCCCACGACCGCTTCCACCCGCACGTTGGGATTGAGCTGCGCGATGGCGGTGCGCGCCGATTCCGCCTTGGGCTGGCCGAGGCGCTGCATGGCATGCGCGATCTGGCGCTGCAGGTTGGTGAGGTCGACCTCGTCCGGGTCGACCAGCGTGATGCGGCCCACGCCGGCCGTGCCCAGGTACAGCGCCACCGGCGAACCCAGGCCGCCGGCGCCGATCACCAGCACGTGGCTGCGGGCGAGCCGCTCCTGGCCTTCCACGCCGATCTCCTCCAGCAGGATGTGGCGTGAGTAGCGCAGGAGATCGTCGTCGGTCATGGGTCGATTGTGGCGAAAAGCAGAAAGCCGGCTCGCGCCGGCTTTCTCGTTCCCCGGCGCGGGCCGGGGCCGACCTGCCTGCGGGCTTGGCGCCCGCGGCAGGTCACTGTTCCTTCTTCTCGTTCTTGTTCTCGATGATCTGCGTCTTGCTCACGAGGACGGGGCGGCCCTTGAGCTGGTTGAGCGCCTGCGCGAGCTGGAAGTCCTTGTCGGAGCCCAGTTCGGGGATCTTGCGCTCGGCCAGCGGCTTGCGGGCTTCCTCCTCGGCCTTCTTGCGGGCCTCCTCGCGCAGCTTCTCGAGCGCGGGGTCGCGCGCCTCGGCGCCCTGGCCGCTGGACAGGTGCTTCTCGAGGTCGGCCTCGCGCACGCGCAGCAGCGACAGCAGGTTGCCTTCGGCGCTCTCGTCGACCAGCACGTCGGGAACGATGCCGCGCGCCTGGATGGACTTGCCGCTGGGCGTGAAGTAGCGGGCCGTCGTGAGCTTCAGGCCCGTGTCGGGGCCGAGCGGCCGCACGGTCTGCACCGAGCCCTTGCCGAAGGTCTGGCTGCCCAGGATGGCGGCGCGCTTGTGGTCCTGCAGCGCACCGGCCACGATCTCGCTGGCGGAGGCGGAGCCTTCGTTGACCAGCACGACCAGCGGCACGGACTTGAGCGCGGCCGGCAGGCGGCGCAGCGGGTCGGCGCCGGAGCGGCGCTGGTAGAACTCGGGCGCGGCCTTGTAGACGAACTTGCTCTCCGGCAGCTGGCCGTTGGTGGACACCACCGTGACGTTCTCGGGCAGGAACGCCGCGGAGATGGCCACGGCCGCATCGAGCAGGCCGCCCGGGTCGTTGCGCAGGTCCAGCACCATGCCCTTGAGGTTGGGCTCGGCCTTGTAGATCTCGTCGACCTTGCGCACGAAGTCGTCGACGGTGCGCTCCTGGAACTGGGACAGGCGGATCCAGGCATAGCCGGGCTCGACCACCTTGCCCTTGACCGACTGGGTCTTGATCTCCTCGCGGGTGACCGTGACCGGGAAGGTGCGGCTCTCGTCCTTGCGGAAGATGGTCAGGGTGACCTTGGTGTTCGGCTCGCCGCGCATCTTCTTGACGGCGTCCGACAGCGACAGGCCCTTGACCACGGTGTCGTCGATCTTGGTGATCAGGTCGTTGGGCTTGAGGCCGGCGCGGTAGGCGGGCGAGCCCTCGATCGGCGAGACCACCTTGACCAGGCCGTCCTCCTGCGAGATCTCGATGCCCACGCCGACGAAGCGGCCGGACGTGCCCTCGCGGAATTCCTTGAAGGACTTCTTGTCGAAATACTGCGAATGCGGGTCCAGGCTGGCCACCATGCCGGAGATGGCATCGCTGATCAGCTTCTTCTCGTCGACCGGCTCGACATAGTCGGTCTTGACCATGCCGAACACGGCTGCCAGTTGCTGAAGCTCCTCCAGCGGCAGCGGGGCGAGGGAGCCGCGGGCGACGGTCTGCAGGGAAACCGTGGTCAGTGCGCCGGCGAGCGCGCCCACCGAAATCCAGCCGGCAATCTTCAGTTTCTGGCTCATGGGAAAGTCAAGGTCCTCTCGCGAAGGCAATTTATACACCTGAGAACACGTTCAGACCCCAGCATTCCGCCGGGGTTCCGGAAGAGCGCGTACTCACGTGCAAAAAGACCGCGCCGGGCACGCCGTCGGTGCGCCTGGCGATCGGGGGCCATGGCGGTCAGGCCTTGCCCTGGTTGGCGACCGCCGCCGCGGCCCGGGCCGCCGCCTCGGCATCGCCCAGGTAGTAGTGGCGGATGGGGCGCAGGTCGCCGTCCAGCTCGTAGACCAGCGGGATGCCGTTGGGGATGTTCAGCCCGACGATCTCGTCGTCCGAGATGCCGTCGAGGTACTTGACCAGGGCGCGGATCGAATTGCCGTGGGCCGACACCAGCAGCCGGCGGCCGGAGCGGATGGCCGGGGCCATCGATTCGTTCCAGTAGGGCAGCACGCGCGCCACCGTGTCCTTGAGGCACTCGGTCAGCGGCACCTGGCCGTCCATGCCGGCGTAGCGCGGGTCGCCGCGCTCGGAGCGCGGGTCGGCCGGCTCCAGCGCGGGCGGGGGCACGTCGTAGCTGCGGCGCCAGACCAGCACCTGGTCGTCGCCGAACTTCTTGGCCGTCTCGGCCTTGTTCAGGCCCTGCAACGCGCCGTAGTGGCGCTCGTTGAGCCGCCACGACTTGACGGTCGGCAGCCACGCGCGGTCCATCTCGTCCAGGCAGTGCCACAGGGTGTGGATGGCGCGCTTGAGAACGCTGGTGTGGCAGACGTCGAATTCGTACCCCTCCGCCCTGAGCAGGCGGCCGGCCGCCTTGGCCTGCTCCACGCCGGCGGCGGTGAGGTCCACGTCGGTCCAGCCGGTGAAGCGGTTGTCGAGGTTCCAGGTCGATTCGCCGTGGCGAACCAGAACGAGCTTGTACATGGGCAGTCGGGGCCGGGCAAAACCATGGATTCTAGAATCGCGGGTTTGCGCCGTGAGGCGCGCGACTGGACAAAGATGGATTTCATCATCAAGAACTGGATGCTCATTGCCGTGGCGCTGGCCTCCGGCGGCATGCTGCTGTGGCCCGCGATGCGCGGCGCGGCCGCCGGCGGACTGACCGCTTCGGGCGCCGTGCAGCTGATCAACCGCGAGAAGGGGATCGTCGTGGACGTGTGCGAGCCCGACGAGTTCGCCGCCGGCCACGTGACCGGCGCGCGCAACGTGCCGCTGGGCCAGCTGGAGCAGCGCCTGCCCGAGGTGGTCAAGAACAAGGCCCTGCCGGTGATCCTGGTGTGCGCCAGCGGCGCCCGCGCCAACCGGGCGCTCGCCACCGCCAAGAAACTGGGCTACGACAAGGCCCAAGTGCTGGCCGGCGGGCTCAAGGCCTGGAAAGACGCTAACCTGCCGGTCGAGAAGGCTTGAAGTCAGGAGCACCATGCAACCCGTCACGATGTACACCACCGCCGTCTGCCCGTATTGCATCCGGGCCAAGCAGATCCTCCAGGCGCGCGGGGTGGAGCACATCCATGAAATCCGGGTCGATGCCCAGCCGCAGGAGCGCATGAAGATGATGGAGATCACCGGCCGGCGCACCGTGCCGCAGATCTTCATCGGCGACACCCACGTAGGCGGCTGCGACGACCTGATGGCCCTGGACGGCCGCGGCGGCCTGATGCCGCTGCTCAACGGGGCTTGAACGCGGGCCTGAGATAATCCCGCGCTGAACCGAACCCCCGGCCCGCGGGCATCGACCCGGCGGGCCTTTCCATTTCACGAGAGCACACCATGGCCGACCAACAGGACCCCGTCTTCCAGATCCAGCGCGTCTACCTCAAGGAGGCCTCGCTGGAGCAGCCCAATTCGCCCGCCATCCTGCTCGAGCAGGAGCAGCCCTCCGTCGACATCCAGCTGGGCGTCGAGGCGGGCCAGGTGGCCGAGGGCATGTACGAGGTGTGCGTCACCGCCACCGTCACGACCAAGATCAAGGACAAGACGGTGTTCCTGGTCGAGGCCAAGCAGGCCGGCATCTTCGAGATCCGCAACCTGCCCGAGGACCAGATGGGCCCGGTGATGGGCATCGCCTGCCCGCAGATCGTCTACCCGTACCTGCGCGGCAACGTGTCGGACATCATCACCCGCGCCGGCTTCCCGACCGTGCACCTGGCCGAGATCAACTTCCAGGCCATGTACGAGCAGCAGCAGGCGCAGATGGCCCAGCAGGTGGGCGCGTCCTCGCAGATCATCACCTCGGCCTGACGGCCGGCGCGCCGCGATGAAGCTGCTCGTGCTCGGCGCCGGTGCCTGGGGCACGGCGTTGGCCGCGAGCGCGGCACCGCGGCACGACGTGACGCTCTGGGCGCGCGACGCCGCCCAGGCGCAGGCGCTGCGCGAGCAGCGCGAGAACCGCCGTTACCTTCCGGGCATCGAACTGCCGCCGTCGCTGCGCATCGCCGCCGGCGACGCACCGGCAGCACTGGCCGCCGCGCAGGACCTGGTCGTCATCGGCACGCCCGTGGCCGGCCTGCGCGCCATGCTGCAGGCCCTGGCCGGCTGCAGCGCGCCGGTGGCCTGGCTGTGCAAGGGCTTCGAGGCACCCGTCCTCCAGCCGCACGGCCTGCTTGGCCACGAGATCCAGGCCGAGGTCGCCCCGGCATTGCAGGGTGGCGCGCTCACCGGCCCGAGCTTCGCGCAGGAGGTCGCGCGCCGGCAGCCCACCGCGCTCGTCGCGGCCAGCCCCCACGCCGTCGTGCGCGAGGCGCTGGTGGCGGCTTTCCACAGCGCCAGCGTCCGCGTCTATGCCAACGACGACCTGGTCGGCGCCGAGGTGGGCGGCGCGGTGAAGAACGTGCTGGCCATCGCCTGTGGCCTGTGCGACGGTCTCGCGCTGGGGCTCAATGCCCGCGCGGCGCTGATCACGCGCGGGCTGGCCGAGATGACGCGCCTGGGCGTGGCCCTGGGCGGCCGCGCCGACACCTTCATGGGGCTGTCCGGCCTGGGCGACCTGGTCCTCACGGCCACCGGCGACCTGAGCCGCAACCGGCAGGTGGGCCTGCTGCTGGCGCAAGGCCGCAGCCTGGCCGAAGCCGTGGCGTCCCTGGGCCACGTGGCCGAGGGCGTGTATTGCGCCCGCACGGTCGTGGCGCGCGCGCAGCGCCTGGGCCTGGAGATGCCGATCGCCCGCGCCGTGGTGGCGGTGCTCGATGGCACCGTCCAGCCGGCGCAGGCCGTGGCCGGGCTGATGGGACGCGATCCGGCCGCCGAAGGCCGCTAGCGTCCGACCGCTGGCCCGGCGGGCACCGCCCCGCTGGATGCTTTCTCCACCAGCAGCGGGAAGAGCGCCGGTCCCCGGCCCGCGCTCAGGTCCGCGGATCGATCTGCGCCAGCGCGTCGGCGATGGGTTGCGCGTCCTGCGGGCGCACCAGCTTGGCCACCTCCTGGCCGTCGCGCATGAACACCAGGGTCGGCCAGAGCTTGACGCCGAACGAGCGGCCGAGGCGGCGGCCGCTGCCGTCCTCGATCTTCACGTGCCGCACGCCGGGATGGGCCGCCAGCGCCTGCGCAATCTTGGGCTGGGCGCCGCGGCACCAGCCGCACCAGGCGGTGCCGAATTCGATCAGGGCCGGGCCGGTCCACGCATCGACCTCGTCGCGCGCCGGCTCCTTGTCGAGATAGGTCGTTTCCATCGCGTCATTGTCGACCGGCCGCGCGCCGCCGTGGGCGACCCGGCCCGCTCCGGTGCGAATCCGATGCGGCTATGCTCGCCGCATGCCCGAAGCATTCGATTTCAGCGCGGCGGCCGTGGCCGAGCTCGCGCGCCGCGACGCCGCGCGCGCCCTGGAGGAAGACGTGGGCGCCGGCGACCTGACCGCGGGCCTGGTGGACCCCGGCCGGCGCGCCCGCGCGGTCGTCATCGCCCGCGAGGCGGCCGTCCTGTGCGGCGGTCCCTGGTTCGTCGCCGCCGTGCGGCAGATGGACCCGCAGGCCACGATCACCTGGGCCGTGCCCGAGGGCGGCCGCACCAGCGTGGGCCAGCCGGTGGTGGAGCTCCGCGGCGCCGCCCGGTCGTTGCTGACGGCCGAGCGCACCGCGCTCAACTTCCTGCAGCTGCTCAGCGGCGTGGCGACCAAGACCGCCACCTACGTGCAGGCCGTGCGCGGCACGCGCGCCCACATCGTCGACACGCGCAAGACGCTGCCGGGCCTGCGGCTGGCGCAGAAGTACGCCGTGCGAACCGGCGGCGGCACCAATCACCGCATCGGCCTCTACGACGCCGTGCTCATCAAGGAAAACCACATCGCCGCCGCCGGCGGCGTGGGCGCCGTGCTGGCCGCTGCCACCCAGGTCGCGCCGCGCGCCGCCTTCGTCGAGATCGAGGTCGAGACGCTCGCGCAGCTCGAGGAGGCGCTGGCCGCCGGCGCGAAGATGGTGCTGCTCGACAACATGGACCTGCCGACGCTGCGCGAGGCGGTCCGCCTCAACGCCGGCCGCGCCATCCTGGAGATCTCGGGCGGCGTCACGCTGGAGGGCCTGCGGGCCCTTGCGGAAACCGGCGTGGACCGCATCTCCATCGGTGCACTCACCAAGGACGTCAAGGCGACGGACTATTCCATGCGCTTCCAGGACCTCTGACCATGTCGGCCGTCATTCCCATCAAGGACGTCGAGTACGAGCAGCCCGTCGGCGACGCCTGCAGCACCAGGCATGCGTGGGCGCGCGTGCCGGCCGAACCGTCGGCCGCCGAACGCGCCGAGCTCAAGGCGCGGATCAAGCGCCTGCTGCGCGAGAGAAACGCGGTGCTGGTGTCGCACTACTACGTGCATCCCGACCTGCAGGACCTGGCCGAGGAGACCGGCGGCATCGTGAGCGATTCGCTCGAGATGGCGCGCTTCGGCCGCGACCACCCGGCCCAGACCCTGGTCGTCGCCGGCGTGCGCTTCATGGGCGAGACGGCCAAGATCCTGTCGCCCGAAAAGCGCGTGCTGATGCCCGACCTGGACGCCACCTGCTCGCTCGACCTGGGCTGTCCCATCGAGGAGTTCAGCGCGTTCTGCGACGCGCACCCGGACCGCACGGTGGTGGTCTACGCCAACACCAGCGCCGCGGTGAAGGCCCGCGCGGACTGGCTGGTGACGTCCAGCTGCGCGCTTGACATCGTGCGTGCGCTCAAGGACAAGGGCCACAAGATCCTGTGGGCGCCCGACCGGCACCTGGGCGGCTATATCCAGCGCGAGACCGGCGCCGACATGGTGTTCTGGAGCGGCTCGTGCATCGTGCACGACGAGTTCAAGGCGTTCGAGCTGGAGGCGCTGAAGAAGGAGCATCCGCACGCCAAGGTGCTGGTGCATCCCGAGTCGCCCGCCGACGTGGTGGCCCTGGCCGACGCGGTGGGCTCCACGTCCGCGATCCTGAAAGCCGCGCGAGAGCTGGATGCCACGGAGTTCATCGTCGCCACCGACAACGGGATGATGCACAAGCTGCGCACGCTCAACCCCGGCAAGGTGTTCTACGAGGCGCCGACGGCGGGCAACAGCGCCACGTGCAAGAGCTGCGCGCATTGCCCGTGGATGGCGATGAACGGCCTGGCCGGGCTGGCGCAGGTGCTGGAGACCGGCGCCAACGAGATCCTGGTCGACGCGGCCGTGGGTGAGCGCGCCCGGCTGCCGATCGATCGCATGCTGACCTTCACGGCGGCACTGAAGAACGGGATGCCGCCCGGCGCGCTGGTGCCGGACATCGGCGCGGCCTGAGGCCCGGCGGCGGGCCGCCGATGCGCATCGGCCTCATCTCGGACACCCACGGCCTGCTGCGCCCGCAGGCGCTGGCGTTCCTGCGCGGCAGCGACCACATCGTGCATGCCGGCGACGTCTGCGACGCGTCGGTGCTGCACGAGCTGGCGCGCATCGCGCCGTTGACGGCCGTGCGCGGCAACAACGACACCGGCCCCTGGGCCGCCGCGCTGAACGAAACCGAGCAGCTGGAGCTCGGTGGCGTCCTGCTGTTCGTGATCCACGACCTGGCGCAGCTGCGCCGGCAGGCGCGGCCGCCGGGTGCGCGCGTGGTCGTCTCGGGCCATTCGCACCGGCCCTCGGTCCGCGAGGAGGACGGCGTGCTCCACGTCAATCCGGGCAGCGCGGGACCGCGCCGGTTCAAGCTGCCGATCGCCGTGGGCGAACTGCTGGTGCAAGGCGGGAAGGCCGAGGCGCGCATCGTCCACCTCGATCCCTGAGGCGGCCGCCCGCTAGACTGCGCTCCCAAGGACGGAGAGCGCCCCATGCCCAAGATCCCCGAGGACGTCCAGCCGGCGAGCTGGCACCGCCATTTCGCGATGGAAGCCAACAACGGCGCCTGGGCGCTGGCCGAAGCGTGGACGGCCGGCGCCGACCCCGCACCGCTGCTGGACGCCGCGCACGCAGCGGCCTGGCACTGGAACGCGGTGGGCACCGAGCTGCATCGCATGCGCGCCGCCATGCTGCTCGCCCAGGCCCATGCGCTCGCGGGCCTGGCCGACAGCGCGCATGCCCATGCGACGCGGGTGCGTGACTACTTCGTCGCCCGTCCCGAGACCCCCGACTGGGAGCTGGCTTTCGCGCACGCGATCCACGCCCATGCCGCCCACGCGGCCGGCCGGCGCGACGAGCACGTGCGGTCCCACGCGCTCGCCGTGGCGGCGCTGGCCGCGGTCGCCGACGAGGAGGACCGCCGCATCGTGGAGCGCACCTTCCGGCTGGTGCCGGCCCCCTGACGCCCACCTCCCGCTGGCTGGACCGCGCCACGGCGCGCGTCTATAGTCCGCTGCCCGCGCGCGGCGCGACGACCGACCCCCACCCGTGCCCCAGTTCCTCTACCGCATCGAGCCGACCCGGATCGGCATGCTGACCGAAGGCCCGACCGAGCGCGAGGCGCGCATCGTGGGCGAGCACTTCGCGTACCTGCAGGCCCTGGTGGCGCGCGGCACGCTGCTGATGGCGGGCCGCACGCTGAACGCCGACGAGAGCACCTTCGGCATCGCGGTGTTCGAGGCCGCCGACGAGGCGCAGGCCCGCGCGCTCATGGAGGGCGATCCCGCCGTGCGCGAGGGCGTCATGCGCGCGCAGCTGTTTCCGTACCGCGTGGCGCTGTGGTCGCCGCGCGGGCCGGCCGAAGGCTGAAGGCGCGCGCAAGGCAAGGAACGGCACGAGGAGATGCGAATGCGGGAATGGATTGGAATGGTGGCGCTGTGCGGCAGCCTGGGCGCCTGCGCCGTGGCGCCGGCCCCGGCGGGCGGCAGCGCCGCGCGCGACGCGGTGATCGCCGCCGAGCGGGCCTTCGCCAGGTCGATGGCCGAGCGCGACCTGCAGGCCTTCGGCCGCCACGTGTCCGAGGAGGCCGTGTTCTTCGGCACGCCCGAGCCCCTGCGCGGCCGCGCCGCCGTGGTGCAGCACTGGTCGCGCTGGTACACGGGCGCGCAGGCGCCGTTCTCGTGGGAGCCGCAGGAAGTCGAGGTGCTGCCCAGCGGCAACCTGGCGATCAGCAGCGGCCCCGTGCGCGATCCGCAGGGCAAGCTCGTGGCGCGCTTCACCTCCGTGTGGCGGCTCGAGGCCGACGGCCAGTGGCGCGTCGTCTTCGACAAGGGCAACCCCGTGTGCGACTGCGCGAAGTGACGCAGGCAGGCGCGGGCCGGCGGACGGCGCCGCGGGTGGTGCTGCGCCCGCCGCAGCCCGGCGACGAGGCGGAGTTCGTCGCCGCCGTCCGCGCCAGCCGTCGCCTGCACCACCCGTGGGTGCGCCCGCCGCAGACCCGCGCCGACTTCCTGCAGTACCTCGAGCGCATGGCCGCGCCCGGCCAGCATCCGTTCCTCGTGTGCCGCCGCGACGGCGGCGAAATGGTCGGCGTCATCAACCTCACCAACGTGATCCTGGGCAGCTTCCGCAGCGGCTACCTGGGCTACTACGCGTTTGCCGGGCAGCAGGGGCAGGGGCTGATGCGCGAGGGGCTCGCGGCGGTGGTGCGCCAGGCCTTCGGCGCGCTGAAGCTGCACCGCCTGGAAGCCAACATCCAGCCGGCCAACGCGCCCTCGATCGCGCTCGTGCGTGCGTGCGGCTTCCGGCTGGAGGGCTACTCGCCGCGCTACCTGAAGATCGGCGGCCGCTGGCGCGACCACGAGCGCTGGGCGATCCTGGCCGACTGAAGGCGCGGTCGCGCTTGGGTGAATAATCGCGCATGGAGACCAAGTGGCTCGAGGACTTCGTGAGCCTGGCCGAAACGCGCAGTTTCAGCCGCTCGGCGCAGCTGCGGCACGTCACGCAGCCGGCCTTCTCGCGCCGCATCCAGGCGCTGGAGGCCTGGGCCGGCACCGACCTGGTGGACCGCAGCTCGTACCCGACGCGGCTGACGCCGGCGGGTGAGACGCTGTACACGCAGTCGATCGAGGTGCTGCAGGCGCTGCAGACGGCCCGCGCGATGCTGCGCGGGCATTCGTCCGCGGCGCAGGACGTCATCGAGTTCGCGGTGCCGCACACGCTGGCCTTCACCTTCTTCCCCGCGTGGGTGTCCAGCCTGCGCGAGAAGTTCGGACCGATCAAGAGCCGCCTGATCGCGCTGAACGTGCACGACGCCGTGATGCGCCTGGTCGAGGGCGGCTGCGACGTGCTGATCGCGTACCACCACGCCTCGCAGCCGTTCCAACTGGATGCCGACCGCTACGAGATGGTCACGCTGGGCGAGGAGGTGCTGGCGCCGTACTGCAAGCCCGACGCGTCCGGCGAGCCGATGTACCGCCTGCCCGGCCGCGCGGCGAATCCGCTGCCGTACCTGGGCTATGCGCCCGGCGCCTACCTCGGCCGGGTGACCGACCTCATCCTCAAGCAGTCGGGCACCGCCATCCACCTCGACCGCGTGTACGAGACCGACATGGCCGAGGGCCTGAAGGTGATGGCGCTGGAAGGCCACGGCGTCGCGTTCCTGCCGCACAGCGCGGTGAAGAAGGAACTGCGCGCCCGCAAGCTGGTGCCGGCGGCGCCGCCGGGGCTGCCGCTGGAGATGGCCATGGACGTGCGCGCCTACCGCGAGAAGCCCTCCGGCCGCGAGCCGCCCAAGGGCACCACGCAGGCTCTCTGGAGCTATCTCCTGGGCCAGGCAACGCCCCGCTGACGAGTTCGCAGGCCGCGTGGCGCCTGCATCATGCATTCCTTGCATGGGGCTTCGCCCAAACGGCATTGGCTGGCGCGACAGGGCCCGACTACAGTTCGCGCCACTTTCGCAACCCCTGAAGTCCATGGCCAACGCCCACCGCACCGAACGTGATTTCCTCGGCGAGAAACAGATCCCCGCGCATGCGTACTGGGGGGTGCACACCGCCCGGGCGGTGGAGAACTTCCCGATCTCGGGCACGCCGGTGTCGGCGATGCCGGAGCTGGTGAAGGCCTTCGGCTACGTGAAGAAGGCGACGGCCCGGGCCAACCTCGAGCTGCGCGTGCTGGACGACAGCCGGGCCTACGCCATCATGGCCGGCTGCGAGAAGCTCATCGCGGGCGAGCACCACGACCAGTTCGTCGTCGACGTGATCCAGGGCGGCGCCGGCACCTCGACCAACATGAACGCCAACGAGGTGATCGCCAACCTGGCGCTGGAGCGGCTGGGGTTCGAGAAGGGCCGCTACGACGTGCTGCACCCCAACGACCACGTCAACGCCTCGCAGAGCACCAACGACGTCTATCCCACCGCGGTGCGCCTGGCGCTGTGGTTCGGCATCGACACGCTGCTGAACTCGATGGCCTTCCTGCGCGCCGGCTTCGAGGCCAAGGCCGAGGAATTCAAGTCGGTCCTGAAGATCGGGCGCACGCAGCTGCAGGACGCGGTGCCGATGACCCTGGGCCAGGAGTTCTCCACCTATGCCGTGATGCTGGAGGAGGACGAGGCGCGCCTGCGCGAGGCCCGGGCCCTGATCCAGGAAATCAACCTGGGCGCCACCGCCATCGGCACCGGCATCAACGCGCCGCACGGCTACGCGGAGCTGGCCTGCCGGCTGCTGGCCGACATCAGCGGCGTGCCGGTGGTCAAGGCCAAGAACCTGGTCGAGGCGACGCAGGACACGGGAGCCTTCGTGCAGCTGTCGGGCGTGCTCAAGCGGGTGGCCACCAAGCTGTCCAAGACCTGCAACGACCTGCGCCTGCTCTCCAGCGGACCGCAGGCGGGCTTCGGCGACATCAAGCTGCCCGCGCGCCAGGCCGGCTCGTCGATCATGCCCGGCAAGGTCAACCCGGTGATCCCGGAGGTGATGAACCAGGTGGCCTTCGAGGTGATCGGCAACGACGTGACCGTGACCCTGGCCTCCGAGGGCGGCCAGCTGCAGCTCAATGCGTTCGAGCCGATCATGGGCTGGAGCCTGTACAAGAGCATCCAGCACCTGTCCAACGCCTGCATCACGCTGCAGGCCCACTGCGTGTCCGGCATCGAGGCCAACCATGCCCTGCTGGCGCGCCGCGTGCGCGAGTCGGTGACCCTGGTGACGGCGCTCAACCCGGTCATCGGCTACGAGAAGGCGGCCCTCATGGCCAAGACGGCCATCGCCACCGGCGCGCCGCTGGACGAAGTGGCGGAATCGCTGGGCATCCTGACCCGCGCCGAGATCGAGGCGCTGCTCGTGCCCGAGAAGCTGACCCAGCCGCTGCGCCTGGAGGCGCAGGGCAAGGCGGCGGCATGAAGCGTGCTTGAGGGGACCGCCCCGGGATCCGGTTGTCAGCCATTCAGGGTAATCCCCGAAGGCCGACACCCTAGAATTTCGTTCTCAGGCACACCCCCCAATTTTCCCAGGAGATAGACATGAAGAAGGTTCTGTTGGCTGCCGCGATCGCCGCCGCCACCGCCGGCACGGCGTTCGCCCAGGCGAGCGACACGATCGCCAAGGTGAAGAACTCGGGCGTCGTCACCATGGGCGTGCGCGATTCGTCGGGCGCGCTGTCGTACACGCTGGGCGACGGCAAGTACGCCGGCTTCCACTACGAGCTGTGCCAGCGCATCATCGCCAACCTCGAGAAGCAGGTCGGCAAGAAGCTGGAGGTCAAGTACCTGCCGGTGACCTCGCAAAACCGCATCCCGCTGGTGTCCAACGGCACCGTCGACATCGAGTGCGGCTCCACCACCAACAACCTGGCCCGCCAGAAGGACGTGGCGTTCGCCGTCACCACCTACGTCGAGGAAGTGCGCATCGCGGTGAAGGCCAACTCCGGCATCACCTCGCTGGCGCAGCTCAAGGGCAAGACCGTGGCCACCACCACCGGCACCACCTCGGTGCAGCTGCTGCGCAAGCACGAGCGCGCCGCCGGCATCGACTTCAAGGAAGTGTTCGGCAAGGACCACGCCGACAGCTTCCTGATGCTCGAATCGGGCCGCGCCGACGCCTTCGTGATGGACGGCCAGATCCTGGCCGGCAACATCGCCACCAGCAAGAACCCGGCCGACTTCAAGATCGTCGGCGAGCCGATCAGCGTCGAGCCGATCGCGATCATGCTGCGCAAGGACGACCCCGCCTTCAAGAAGCTGGCCGACGACACGCTCAAGGACCTGATGAAGTCGGGCGAGATCGCCAAGATCTACGACAAGTGGTTCGTCCAGCCGATCCCGCCGAAGAACACCAAGGTGGGCCTGCCCGCCAGCGACGCGACCAAGGCCGCCTGGGCCAACCCGAACGACAAGCCGGTCGAAGAGTACGCCAAGAAGTAAGCGGCCCGCCGTGCCGCAGCAACAGACCCCGCCCTGCGCCTTGCCGCAGGCGGGGTTTGTGCTTATGGTCTGCCGGAGCGCGCCGGCGTCGCCCGCGGCGGCACACCGCGCAACGATCAACTGACGAGGGGCCCCGGAGGGGGAGAACGATCCATGGCTTGGGACTGGCAGGTTTTCTGCAAGAACACGACGGAGGGCACGCTCGAGGCGGGGTGCTGGGCCCGGGGCGGCGACGTCACGTACCTGCAGTGGATGATGCAGGCGTGGGGCTGGACGCTCTCGGTGGCCGCCTGCGCCTGGGTGGTGGCCATCGTGGTCGGCGCCCTGGTCGGCACGGCGCGCACCCTGCCCAACAGCCCGTGGCTGGTGCGCCTGGGCAATGCCTGGGTCGAGCTGTTCCGCAACATCCCGATCCTGGTGCAGATCTTCATCTGGTACTTCGTGGTGCCGAAGATCTTCCCCGCCTTCCGCGAGGTGCCCGGCTTCCTGCTCGTGGTGCTGGCGCTGGGCTTCTTCACCTCGGCGCGCATCGCCGAGCAGGTGCGCGCCGGCGTCCAGGCGCTGCCGCGCGGCCAGCGCTACGCCGGCATGGCCATGGGCTTCACGACCGCCCAGACCTACCGCTACGTGATCCTGCCGATGGCCTTCCGCATCATCCTGCCGCCGCTCACCAGCGAATCGATGAACCTGCTGAAGAACTCGTCGGTGGCCTTTGCGGTCTCGATCGCCGAGCTGACCATGTTCGCCATGCAGGCGCAGGAAGAGACCTCGCGCGGCATCGAGATCTACCTGGCCGTCACGGGGCTCTATGCGCTGTCGGCGTTCGCGGTGAACCGGGTGTTCGCGTTCATCGAGAAGAAGGTGCAGATCCCCGGCTTCATCGTGGCCGGCGGCACCGGCGGGGGCCACTGACATGGACCTCTCGTTCTTCAGCTGGGACCTGATCAGCAAGTACGTCATCAACGGCTTCTGGTTCAGCGTCCAGCTCACCCTCATCTCCACGCTCGGCGGCATCGTGTTCGGCACGATCCTGGCGCTGCTGCGCCTGTCGGGCAAGCCGGTGCTGGCGCTGCCGGCCGCCATCTACGTCAACGGCATGCGGTCGATCCCGCTGGTGATGGTGATCCTGTGGTTCTTCCTGCTGGTGCCGATCATCATCGGCCGGCCGGTGGGCGCGGAATACTCGGCCATCATCACCTTCATCGCCTTCGAGGCCGCGTACTTCAGCGAGATCATGCGCGCGGGCATCCAGTCGATCCCGCGCGGGCAGGTGTTCGCGGGCCAGGCGCTGGGCATGACGTACGGCCAGAACATGCGCCTGGTCGTGCTGCCGCAGGCGTTCCGCAACATGCTGCCGGTGCTGCTGACGCAGACCATCATCCTGTTCCAGGACACGTCGCTGGTCTATGCCATCGGCGCCTACGACCTGCTCAAGGGCTTCGTCACCGCGGGCAAGATCTATGGCCGGCCGGAAGAGGCCTACCTGCTCGCCGCGATCGTCTACTTCATCATCTGCGTCGGCCTGTCGTTCCTGGTCAAGCGCCTGCAGGCCCGCATCGCCATCATCCGGTAATGGTTCCCCTCCGAAGCGCCTTCGGCGCCTCCCCCTCAAGGGGGCGCCACCAGCGGCCCGGCAAAGCCGGTTCCGTGGTGGCCCCCGTATTCCGCCTCGCGCTTGCGTGCCGCGCGCGCCCGACCAACCTCGCCCCTGATCGGAGCAACTGATGATCGAGATCAAGAACGTTTCCAAGTGGTACGGCCCGGTGCAGGTGCTGACCGATTGCTCCGTCACCATCAACAAGGGCGACGTGGTCGTCGTCTGCGGCCCGTCCGGCTCGGGCAAGTCCACGCTGATCAAGACCGTCAACGGCCTGGAGCCGATCCAGAAGGGCACAATCAGCGTCGACGGCATCGCCGTCAACGATCCCAAGACCGACCTGCCCAAGCTGCGCAGCCGCGTGGGCATGGTGTTCCAGCACTTCGAGCTGTTCCCGCACCTGTCGGTCACCGAGAACCTGACCATCGCGCAGATGAAGGTGCTGGGCCGCAGCACCGACGAGGCCAAGGCGCGCGGGCTGAAGATGCTCGACCGCGTGGGCCTGATGGCGCACAAGGACAAGTTTCCCGGCCAGCTCTCGGGCGGCCAGCAGCAGCGCGTGGCCATCGCCCGCGCGCTGTCGATGGACCCGATCGTGATGCTGTTCGACGAGCCCACCTCGGCGCTCGACCCCGAGATGGTGGGCGAGGTGCTGGACGTGATGGTGGGCCTGGCCAAGGAAGGCATGACCATGATGGTGGTCACGCACGAGATGGGCTTCGCCCGCAAGGTGGCCAATCGCGTGATCTTCATCGACGTCGGCGGCCGCATCCTGGAGGACTGCTCGAAGGAGGAGTTCTTCGGCAACCCTGACGCGCGCCAGCCGCGGACCAAGGACTTCCTGAACAAGATCCTGTCGCACTGAAGCGCTTCGCACTGAAGCGTGTCGCGCGGAGGCGTGTCGCACGGAAGCGCTCCGTGCGCTGCGGACGCCTCGAAGCTCGGGTCGCGACTGTCTGGTCAGATGAAGCCGCGGGGGCGGCGCGGCAGGCGGCGTCCGTCGGGGGCTCATGCCGTGGCGGTTCCGTGCTGCGCTGCGCTCGCACAGGAACATCGCGCGCCTTGCGTGGCCGGCCCGCAGCGGCCGAACTCGTTGCGCGCTGCGCGCGCCACTCAGACAAGCGGCCGCAAGCCAGTGGTTCATCGACGAGCTTCGCTCCTGCGTCGCTCGCAGCGGGCCGGCCACTGCGGCGTGCCGCCCCGGAAATCGCCCCCGCCAGACACCGCCTGCCGCGCTGGGCACCTTGTGCGCGATCGGGCAGGGGCCTCGGTCAAGCCGCATCTGTTCTCCGCCGCAGCCCAGGACCAGCGCTCGTGCGAACGCGTGGATTCCCGCTTTCGCGGGAATGACAGGGGAGGGTGCATGGGCGTGGCCGGCCACGCATGGGCGTCCGGCGCGCGCGCCCATGTGCGCCCAGGCATGTGCGCCCAGGCATGTGCGCCCAGGCATGTGCGGACAGGCATGTGCGGACAGGCATGTGCGGACAGGCATGTGTGCCAGGCATGGGCGGCGGGGCATGGGTGGCGGGGCATGGGTGGCGGGGCATGGGTGGCGGGGCATGGGCGGCGGGGCATGGGTGGCCGGGCACGCGGCCAAGAGAGGCATGGCCAAGGCTTCCGCGGGCGGCTCGGCCCGGTGGGGGCTCCCACCGCTGCTGCCAGGCGGCAGGGCGATGCACGTCGGGGGCGATTTCTGGCCTGAGCGTTGCCGCAGGGGCGCGGGCCCTGGCGAGCTCCCGCAGGGAGCGCAGCTCGACATGAACGTCTGACTCGCGGCACGTGTCTGAGCGGAGCCGTAGGCGCAGCGAGTTGTGCCGCGTGGGCCCGCGCCCCGGAAGGCGGCGCGCGACTGTGCGTGAGCCGCAGGCGAAGCACGGAGAGGCCAGCATGAGCCCCTGGCGGGCATCGCCCTGCCGCCCGCCCCAGGTGCCCACCCAACGCACCTGTGCCCTGCCCGCACCCGCACCCGCACCCGCACCCGCACCCGCACCCAGCCCGTGCCCGTGCCCGTGCCGTGCCGTGCCCGTGCCCGTAGAGAAGCCCTCTAGACCTTTGCACTCAACGCAGAGCTGCTTCCCCAACAAGGACGACCGCCGATTCGCGCGATCCACTCTGGGACAATTCGTCCCATGCTGAACGAACTGACCATCACCCGCCCCGACGACTGGCACCTGCACGTGCGGGACGGCGCGGCCATGGCGGCGGTGGTGCCGCACACCGCCGCGCAATTCGCGCGCGCGATCATCATGCCCAACCTCAAGCCGCCGGTGACCACCGCGGCGCAGGCGGTGGCTTACCGCGACCGGATCCTCGCGGCCGTGCCCCAGGGCATGCGCTTCGAGCCGCTGATGACGCTGTACCTCACCGACAACCTGCCGCCCGAGGAGATCCGGCGCGCCAAGGAAGCCGGCGTGGTCGCGGTCAAGCTGTACCCGGCTGGCGCCACCACCAACAGCGATGCGGGCGTCACCGACATCCGCAAGACGTACCGCACGCTCGAGGCGATGCAGCGCGAGGGCCTGCTGCTGCTCGTGCACGGCGAAGTCACCTCGCCGGACATCGACCTGTTCGACCGCGAGGCCGAATTCATCGACCGCCAGCTGATCCCGCTGCGCAAGGACTTCCCCGGCCTGAAGATCGTGATGGAACACATCACCACCAAGGAAGCCGCCCACTACGTGCGCGACGAAGGCGCCAACACGGCGGCGACGATCACCGCGCACCACCTGCTCTACAACCGCAACGCCATCTTCCTGGGCGGCGTGCGGCCGCACTACTACTGCCTGCCGGTCCTCAAGCGCGAGACACACCGGCTGGCGCTGGTGGAGGCCGCGACGTCCGGCCATCCCAGGTTCTTCCTCGGCACCGACAGCGCCCCGCATGCGGCGCACCTGAAGGAGCACGCCGTCGGCTGCGCCGGCTGCTACACCGCCCTCGGGGCCATGGAGCTGTACGCCGAGGCGTTCGATGCCGCCGGCGCGCTCGACCGGCTGGAGGGCTTCGCCAGCTTCCACGGCGCGGACTTCTACGGCCTGCCGCGCAACACCGGCACGCTCACCCTCAGGCGCGAGTCCTGGACCGTGCCGGACACGGTGCCGTTCGGCGAGGCGCAGCTCAAGCCGCTGCGCGGCGGCGAGGCGCTGGCATGGAGGGCGGCATGAACGCGATGGCGGGCGAGCCAGCGGCGCTGCTGATCGATGCCGACAACCTGTCGGCCGCCGGCATGGAGCAGGCCCTGGCCACGCTGCGCGAGCGGGGGCTGGCCCTGTCGGTGCTGCGCGCGTACGGCAGCCTCGAGACGCTGACGGCGGCCAAGGCCTTCCTGCAGCGCCACGGCGGCAAGGCGGTCGTGAACCACGGCGTCGGCACCACCGACGCCGCCCTGGTCGTCGATGCCATGGACCTGCTGCATGCCGGGCAGCTGCCGGCCACGGTGGCGATCGGCTCGGGCGACGGTGACTTCGCCCCCCTGGCCGTGCGGCTGCGCGAGGCCGGGCGCCAGGTGCTGTGCTTCGCCCAAGGCCACAAGGCCGCCGTCGCCGACCTGCAGCGCGTCTATGCGGACGTTGTGCTGGTCGACGAGGCGCCGGCCGCCCGGACCGCGGCCAAGAAGGCCGCCGCCGGCGCGCGCAAGACGGCGGCGAAGGCGCCGGCGCCCCGGGCCGCCAAGGCGCCCGCCGCCCCCGCGCCCCGTCACGCCGCTCCCGCGCCGCGCAAGAGCGCGGACGACGGCGCCGATGCGGTGCTGGACGTGCTGGAGTCGATTCCCGCGCTGCGCCGCGGCGAGGACGTGGCGCTGAACGAGGTGGTCAAGAAGCTGCGCGACGCCGGGCTGATGGGCAAGAGCGCCGGGGCGTCGAGCTTCTTCAAGAAGTTCGCGCTGCCGGTCCAGCTGATGCCGGCCCGGCAGCCCAACCAGATCCGGCTGCTGCGCGAGGACGATTGACCGCGCCCGACTGGACAGCGCCCTGGTACGCCCCGTGGCGTGGCCCGGGCGAGCGGGTGCACGGCCGCTGGCAGGCCGGCACGGCGCTGCCGCAGGCGCTGAACGCCGAGCCCGGCGCGCCGGTCCGGTTCGCGCCGCAGTCCGCGTTGCCCGAGGGCGAGCCCTACGAGCGCTTCATCCACGCCACCGGGCAGTGCCCGACGCGCGAGAACCTGCACGACTTCTTCAACGGCCTGTGCTGGATCGGCTGGCCGCGCACCAAGAAGCGGCTCAACGAGCTGCAGGCGCAGGAGATCGCACGCGGCGGCATCGGCGGCCGGCGCGGACCGGTGCGCGATGCGATCACCGTGTTCGACGAGAACGGGCTGCTGCTGGACGCGCCGGCTCCGTTGTGGGCGGCGCTGCTCGAGCGCGACTGGCAGCGGCTGTTCGTCGGTCTGCGGCCCTTGTGGGCGCAGGCGCGCGTCGTGATCGTCGGCCATGCGCTGCTGGAGAAGCTGGCGGCGCCGCGCAAGGACATGACGGCGCACGTTTGGGCGGCTCCGGCCCCATTGCACGATCCGGCCGCGGCCGACGCCTGGCTGGCCGGCCAGTGCACCCCGCAGCGGCTGGCCGCCAAGCCGTTGACCCCGCTGCCGGTACTGGGAATTCCAGGCTGGTGGCCTGACAACGAGAACTTTTCTTTTTATGCTGACTCAGTGGTGTTCAGGCCGCGCAAGCCATGAGAAGGCAGCACGGGGCGCATGCGGCCAAGCCAGCGCGCTTGAGTTCGGCCGGGGAGGCCCCATCTTTCGCGCGAGCCCGTTGACTCACATGGAGCCAGTCCAATGAAAAGAATCTTCCTGTTCCTCGCCACCAACCTCGCGGTCGTGGTGGTGCTGGGCATCGTCGCCAGCCTGCTGGGCGTCAACCGCTACCTCACGGCCAACGGGCTGAACCTGGGCATGCTGCTGGGCTTCGCGTTCGTGATGGGCTTCGGCGGCGCCATCATCTCGCTGCTGCTGTCCAAGCCGATCGCCAAGTGGAGCTCCGGCGTCCAGGTCATCGACGGCAGCGGCTCGCCCGACGAGCGCTGGATCGTGGAGACGGTGCGCGGCTTCGCCAACAAGGCCGGCATCGGCATGCCCGAGGTCGGCATCTTCCAGGGCGAGCCCAACGCGTTCGCCACCGGCGCCTTCAAGAACGATGCGCTGGTGGCCGTGTCCACCGGCCTGCTGCAGGGCATGACGCGCGAGGAGGTCGAGGCCGTCATCGGTCACGAGGTGGCGCACATCGCCAACGGCGACATGGTCACCATGACGCTGATCCAGGGCGTGATGAACACGTTCGTCGTGTTCCTGTCGCGCGCCATCGGCTACCTGGTGGACGGCTGGCTCAACCGCGGCGAGCAGCGCAGCGGCCCGGGCATCGGCTACATGATCACCACCGTGGTGCTCGACATCGTGTTCGGGTTCCTGGCCGCGATCATCGTGGCCTGGTTCTCGCGCCAGCGCGAGTTCCGCGCCGACCGCGGCTCCAGCGACCTGATGGGCCGCCGGCAGCCCATGATCAACGCCCTGGCGCGCCTGGGCGGCATGGTGCCCGGCGAGCTGCCCAGGAGCCTGCAGGCCATGGGCATCACCTCGGGCGTGGGCAAGCTGTTCTCGACCCACCCGCCGATCGAGGAGCGCATCGCCGCGCTGCAGAACGCGCAGGCCTGAGCCCGGCCGGTGCCAGCAGGAAGGCCGCCCTCGGGCGGCCTTCCTTCATGGGGCGGGGCGTCCTCAGTCCTTCACCAGCGCGGCAACGTCGGCGGGGTCCATGCCGTACATCTCGGCGAACTCCTCGACCGACTTGCCGCTGGCGCGGAACGCGCGCAGCAAGGCTTCCTGGCGCGCGGCCTTCTGGCCCACGGCCGCGAGGGCGTCGTCCAGCAGCGGGCGGCTCGCCTCGTGCTGGCCGAAGCGCTCGCGGTAGGCGTCGCGGCCCAGGCCCGAGCGCTCGATGGCGCCGGCCAGCTGTTCGACGGCCCGGCTGCGCGCCGCCGGCTCCTGCGGCGTGCCGCTCTTGCGCCGGTACAGCTCCAGGATCGCGTGGTGCACGTGTTCGGGGGCGACCGGCTCCACCGGCTGGCCGGCCAGGTCGTGGCGCGGCAGGCCGCCCGCGACGGCTTCCAGGTAGCGGGTCGAGCGGGTGTGCAAGCCCAGGGCGACCTTGAGCTCCTCGGCCGGCAGGCGGTCCGGATGCGCGCTGCGCAGGTCCTCGAAGACGCCGAGCTTCAGGGGCAGGAAGCGCGCGCCGAACAGGAGCGGGTGCAGCTCGTAGAGCGTGTGCAGCAGCGGGTGCACGGATCGCCCGGCGGGCTTGCGGCGCTTCTTCGCCGCCGGGGCGGCGGGCTGGGCGGGGGAGCTGTCGGTCACGGGATCACTCATGGTTCATTTGCAAGGGTGGGGGCGATGCTGCGCGCGACCGCCTCACCGACCTTGATGCCATCGACGCCGGCGGACAGGATGCCGCCGGCGTACCCGGCGCCTTCGCCCGCGGGATAGAGGCCGCGGACGTTCAGGCTCTGGAAGTCCTCGCCGCGCGTGATGCGCAGGGGCGACGAGGTGCGGGTCTCGACGCCGGTCAGCACCGCGTCGTGCCGGTCGAAGCCGGGGATCTTGCGGCCGAAGGCCGGCAGCGCCTCGCGCAGCGCCTCGATGGCGTACGGGGGCAGGGCAGGGTGCAGGTCGTCCAGCTTCACGCCCGGCTTGTACGAGGGCAGCACTTCGCCCAGCGACGTCGAGGGCCGGCCGGCGACGAAGTCGCCCACCAGCTGGCCGGGCGCCTCGTAGGTGCCGCCGCCCAGCACGAAGGCGCGCGACTCGAGCTCGCGCTGCAGCGCGATGCCGGCGAGCGGACCGCCCGGGTAGTCGCGCGGGTCGATCGACACCACCATGCCGGCGTTGGCGTTGCGCTCGTTGCGCGAGTACTGGCTCATGCCGTTGGTGACGACCCGGTTCGCCTCCGACGTGGCCGCGACGACGGTGCCGCCCGGGCACATGCAGAAGCTGTAGACGGCGCGGCCGTTGCTCGCGTGGTGCACCAGCTTGTAGTCGGCGGCGCCCAGCAGCGGGTGGCCGGCGTGCCGGCCCCAGCGCGCGCGGTCGATCATGCCCTGCGGGTGCTCGATGCGAAAGCCGATCGAGAACGGCTTGGCCTCCATGAACACGCCGCGCGCATGCAGGGCCTCGAAGGTGTCGCGCGAGCTGTGGCCCAGCGCCAGCACGACGTGGTCGGCCCGCAGCTCGGAGGTGGCGCCGGTGTCCTGGTGCAGGATGCGCAGGCCCCGCAGGTGCCTGCCGCCGGGGCCGTCCTCGACGAGGAAGTCGGTCACGCGCTGCTGGAAGCGGATCTCGCCGCCCAGCGCCACGATCTGCTCGCGCATGGACTCGACCACCTTGACCAGCTTGAAGGTGCCGATGTGCGGATGCGCGACGTACAGGATCTCCGCCGGCGCGCCGGCCTTGACGAATTCGCCCATCACCTTGCGGCCGAGGTGGCGCGGATCCTTGATCTGGCTGTACAGCTTGCCGTCCGAGAACGTGCCCGCGCCGCCTTCGCCGAACTGCACGTTGCTCTCGGGCTGCAGCACGCGCTGGCGCCACAGGCCCCAGGTGTCCTTGGTGCGCTGGCGCACGGTCTTGCCGCGCTCGAGGACGATGGGCCGCAGCCCCATCTGCGCCAGCACCAGGGCGGCAAAGATGCCGCAGGGGCCGAAGCCGATCACCACCGGCCGCGGCGAGGGCGCCGTGGTGGCGGTGACGGGCGGGCGCCATTCCATGTCGGGCGTCGCGTCCACGTGCGGGTGGCGCTCGAACTGCGCGAGCAACGCGGCTTCGCGCGCCGGATCGACCAGGGCGAGGTCCACGATGTAGACGGCCAGCAGCTCGGCCTTGCGGGCGTCGAAGCTGCGCTTGAACACCGCCAGCGAGGCGATGTCGGATGGCGCGATGGCGAGCAGCCGGGCCGCGGCTTCACGCAGCGGCGCTTCCGGCTGCTCCGCCTGCGCGAGGGAGAGCTTGAGTTCGGAGATGCGGATCACGGCTTGTGTCGATCAAGCAGTTGGCCCGGCGGGCGGGAACGCGCCGGAAGGCGTGCGATCATACCGGGGTGAAGCACGCCAGACCGCCGCTGGTGCAAGTGCCGAAAGGCCGCACTGGAGGAAGGTCCGGACTGCACAGGGCAGCGTAGCAGGCAACACCTGTCCACCGCGAGGTGAGGATCAGAGCAACAGAGACGAGTCTCGCGCCCGCCGTGGGACCGCGCCGCAGGCGAAAGCCGAAGGCGAGCATCCCAGGGCGCGAGGGTGAAACGGGCAATCTCTACGCGCAGCAATACCAAGTAGGCCAACGTCGACCTGTGTCCCGGGGAGTTGGCGGGTAGGTAGCACCGAGCCGGTGGGGCGACCCCCGGCCCAGAGGAATGGCGGTCACGGAGCGGGCAACCGCGCCGCACAGAATCCGGCCTACGGCGCGCTTCACACTTTTTCTTCGAGCCCGAAAACGTCGTGCGTTTCCGGGCTTTTTTCTGGATCCCGCGTGTTCCAGGGCTCTCAGGCGAGCAGGTCCTGCGCGCGGATGCGCTCGACGTGGGCCAGCAGGGACCGCTTGGCGATCGGCCAGATCGCGGCAGGCACGTCGTCGTAGGCCAGCGGCACCCAGGTGTCGAGGTCGCCATCCGGCCGCATGCGCATCGCGGCGAGCACCTTCGCTTCGCGCTGCAGCCGGTGCACCTTCAGGCGCGCGATCGCCTGCCTGGCGAAGCCCAGCACGTGGCCGTGCGCGGGCAGGATGAACTCGATGCCGTGTTCGCCGCAGGCCGCGTCCAGCCGGTCCAGCGAGGCCAGGTAGGCCGTCATGTCGCCGTCGGGCGGACTGACGATCGTCGTGCTGCCGTTCAGGACGTGGTCGCCGGAGAACAGCAGGCCGTCCTCCAGCAGCACCAGGCAGGCGTGGTTCGATGCGTGGCCAGGCGTGTGCAGCACGAGCAGACTGTGCGTCGCACCGCCGCCCTCGAGCCGCAGCACCTCGCCGTCGCCCAGCTCGCGATCGGGTTCGAAACGGCTGTCCGGACGCGAGGTCGGGCGCGACGACAGGCCCAGGATCGGCGGGCGGGCCGCGCACATCGCTTGCAGCGGCCGCGCTCCCGGCGAATGGTCGGGATGCGAGTGCGTGCAGACGATCAGGCGGATGTCGCCGCCGGCCGCGTCGTGCAGGCGCCGCAGGTGCGTGGCGTCGTTCGGGCCCGGATCGATGACGAGGTAGCCGGTGGCGCTGTCGCCGACCACGTAGCTGTTGGTGCCGGGCCCGGTCATGACCGACGGGTTCGATGCCGTCAGCCGCGCCACGTGGCGCAGCAGCGGCACCGGGCGCTCATGCTGCCAGTCCAGCGCATGCACGATCTGGCCGTCGGGGCACACCAGCGCCAGCTCGCCGAACGGCGAGTCGCCTTCCATGTAGCGCGCTTCCTTGCCGCCGAGCAGGCCGGCGCGCGGGCAGCTGGTCCACAGCGGCTGCTCGCCGGCGCAGGCCTGCAGGACCTCGTCCACCGTGCCGAAAGCCTGCAGGCGCTCCAGCGTGCGGATGGTCGGAAAGATCATGAAGAAGTCCCGGGCGCGATGGCGCTCCAGCGCCTGCGCCGGGCGGATCCAGAGCGGCTCGAACTGCTCGGCCTCGTCGGCCACCGGCTCCTGGCCCCCGGGCATGCGGGCCACGAGGAAGGGCACGTCGAAGCGCCGGGGCAGGTCGCGGTCGGTGATCCAGTGGGCCAGCACGTGCACCTGGTCGGCCGCCAGGGTCAGGCCGCGCGCGGCGCACTGGGCGGCGAAGGGCTCGTGCCGCTGCAGCGCGGCGATGTCGCGGTGGTCCGCGAAGCGGCCGTCGGCATGGCGGGCGAGCAGCACGCCGAGCTCCTCGAAGCTCTCGCGGATGGCGGCGATGGCCTGGGTGAGCCGCAGGTCGTCCTGCGTGGGCCGGCGCGCGGCGATGGCGTGCGCCTGCGCGTCGGCGGCATCGATGCCGCCGCCGGGAAAGACGTAGGCGCCGGGCGCGAAGCTCGCGGTCGGCGAGCGGCGGGTCATCAGCACTTCGGGGCCGTGCGCCGTGTCGCGCATGAGCAGGACGGTGGCGGCGGGGCGGGTGGCTACGGGTTCACGCTGGGTGTGCAGCAGTTGCGCGGCTCTTACCATCGGTCGATTACAGCATGGAGCCTCGACGATGAAGATCCGCCTCTCCCGCCGTTTCGCCTTCGCCGCGCTGGCGCTCGGACTGCTGGCTCCCCTGGCGCACGCGCAGGGCGCGGGCGACTGGCCCAAGCGCCAGCCGATCAAGCTGGTCGCCGTCTTTCCGCCCGGCGGCTCGGTCGACCAGGTGGCCCGCATCCTGGCGCCGGTGCTGCAGCAGCAGCTCGGCCAGAACGTCATCGTCGAGAACAAGGGCGGCGCGTCCGGTTCGATCGGCACCGCCGCCGTGGCAGCAGCGCCCGCCGACGGGTATACGCTGTATACGCTGGCCGTGGTGTTCGACACGCATGGCGTCAATCCGAGCCTGATCCCCAACCTGCCGTACGACACCCGCAAGGATTTGGTGCCGCTGGTGCTGGTGGGCACCTCGGCGATGGTGCTGGCGACCAACGCCAACAGCGAGTTCAAGACCTTCGCCGACGTCGTCGCCGCCGCCAAGGCGCGCAAGCCCGTGAGCTACGGCTCCATCGGCTCCGGCAGCCTGGGCCACCTGGCCATGGCCCTGCTGGCCAAGAACGCCAACCTGGAGTGGACACACGTGCCCTACAAGGGCGGCGGTCCGCTGATGCAGGACGCCGTGGCGGGCCACGTGCCGCTGTCCATCGGTTCGGTGTTCGTGACCAAGCCGCACATCGACAGCAAGCGCCTGCGCCCGCTGGCGGTGACCAGCTCCAAGCGCAGCGCGGAGCTGCCCGACGTGCCCACCGTGGCCGAGAGCGGATTCGCCGGCTTCGACGCGCCCGCCTGGTGGGCGGTGCTGGCCCCGGCGAAGACGCCGCCGGAGATCGTGCGCCGCTGGAACGAGGAGCTGAACAAGGCGCTGAAGAACCCGGACGTCGCCAGGAAGCTGCAGGCGCAGGGCATCGAGATCAGCGGCGGCTCGGTGGAGACGGCGCGGACCTGGATCGACAAGCAGGTCGACACCTGGTCCAAGGTCGTCAAGGACAACAACATCAAGGCGGATTGACCACGGCGGCCGTGCCGCCGCGTCAATCCGTCCCCGCGAAAGCGGGGACCCAGGGTCCCGCGCGCAGCGCGAGGGATTCAGGGACTTTCGCGCACAGAGGGGGGTCAGGGTCCCGCGCGCAGCGCGAGCGCGATCCCCTCACGCCTCCGGAGTCACCCCCAGCGCCAGCAGGAACCGCGCGACCATGTTGTAGGTGGCGATCGCCGCGGTCAGCTCCACCAGCTCGGTGGTGTCGAAGCGCTGCTGCATCCGGGCGAACAGCGCATCGTCGACCTTCACCTGCTGCGTCATCTGCGCGGCATAGCGCGCCACCAGCGCCTCGTCGGGCGCGAGCCCGGCGGGCTCGGCCGCAGGCGAGCGGCAGAACGCCTGCAGCGCGTCGAGTTCCGCCTGCGTGCCGCCGGCGGCCAGGAAGTCGGGCGCGTGGTGGTGGTACTCGTAGTGCGCGCCGGTCAGCAGGGCGACCGTACAGATGCCCAGCTCGCGCAGCTTGCGGCTGGTGGGCAGGCCGGTGCGCACGGCCTTCAGGTACACGTTCCAGCCGCGGGCGAGCGGCTCGCTCCAGAGCAGCGCGCGATCGAGGTTGAGCAGCTCGCCGCCGCGACGCTCGAGGATGGCGTCGACGAGGTCCTGGGGCTGGGGCTTGGCGTCGGGGGTCCAGTCGGGAATGCGCATGGCGATGGCAGGCGTGGTGGCGAAGCGTCACAGCATAAGCGCGCCGCCCCGGCCCGGCCGGACGGCGCGCCGCCAGCGCCGATAATGCCGCCCATGCGGATCCGCTTCACCAAGATGCAGGGCGCGGGCAACGACTTCGTCGTGATCGACGAGACCCGTGGCCGCCTCGGCCTGACGCCGCGGCAGTACCAGTGGCTCGCGGACCGGCATTTCGGCATCGGCGCCGACCAGGTGCTGTCGGTGCGGCCCTCGCCCGATGCGGGCATCGATTTCGAATACGTCATCCACAACGCCGACGGCGGCGAAGTGGAGCAGTGCGGCAACGGCGCGCGCTGCTTCGCCCGCTACGTGCGCGACAAGGGCCTGACCGACCGCGACACCGTGCGCGTGCGCACCCTGTCGGGCGTGATCGAGCCGAGGCTGAATCCGGACGGCCGCGTGACGGTCGACATGGGCGCGCCCGTGTTCGAGCCCGCGGCCATCCCCTTCGATCCGGCCGGGCTCGACCCGCACCCGGACGGCGGCTGGGAGAAGTGGAAGCTGGCGCTGGGCACGCGGGCCGAGGCGCCCATCGTCGCCCTGGCCGTGCTGTCCATGGGCAACCCCCACGCGGTGCAGGAGGTCGACGACGTCGACACGGCGCCGGTGGCCACGCAGGGCCCGCTGATCGAACACCACTCGCGCTTTCCGCGCCGCGTGAACGCCGGCTTCCTGCAGGTGGTCGACCGCGGCCATGCGCGGCTGCGCGTCTGGGAGCGCGGCGCCGGCGAGACCCTGGCCTGCGGCACCGGCGCGTGCGCGGCGGTCGTGGCGGGCATCCGGCTGGGCCGGTTCGACCCGCGCGTGGACGTGCAGACCCGCGGCGGGCTGCTCACGATCGAATGGGCCGGCGGCGCCGCGCCCGTGTTCATGACCGGCCCCGCGGTCACCGTGTTCGAAGGCGAGATCGAGGTGCCCGAATGACTCCTGCAAGCATGAATCCCATCACCGAGGACGACATCGCCAACTACCTGGCGAACACGCCCGACTTCTTCGAGCGCCACGCGCAGCTGCTGGCCAGCGTGCAGCTGACCAGCCCGCACGGCAACCGCGCCGTCAGCCTGCAGGAGCGCCAGGCCGAGATGCTGCGCGACAAGATCAAGGCGCTGGAGCAGCGCATCATGGAGATGGTGCGCCACGGCAGCGAGAACGTGGTCATCGCCGACCGGCTGCACCGCTGGGCGCGCAACCTCATGCTGGTGCGCAACACCCACGCGCTGCCCGCGACCGTGGTGTCCGAGCTGATGACACAGTTCATGGTGCCGCAGGCGGCGATCAAGGTGTGGGGCGTCGCCTCGCACTATGCCGGCGAGGACTTCGCCACCGGCGTGAGCGACGACGCCAGGTCGTTCGCCTCCTCGCTTACGCAGCCTTACTGCGGCGTGAACTCCGGCTTCGAGGCCGTGAACTGGCTCGAGGACAAGGACCTGGCCATGTCGGTCGCGCTGATCCCGCTGCGCGTCGGCGCGATCCAGAACACCTCCCGGGCGTTCGGCATGCTGGTGCTGGCCTCGCCGGACCCGCAGCGCTTCGCCGCCGGCATGGGCACCGACTTCCTCGAGCGCATCGCCGAGCTCGCCTCCGCGGCGCTGTCCCGCCTGCGCGACGAATAGCGATGGACGACGCCGACGCCGCGCTGGTCGAGCAGTACCTCGAGCACGTGCGCGTCGGCAAGCGCCTGGCGCAGCGCACGGTCGAGCTCTATGCGCTCGACCTGCGGCGCCTCCTCGACAACGCCCGCGCCGCCGGGGTGCCGCTCGTGCGGGTGCAGACCGCGCACATCCGGCGCTGGGTGGCACAGATGCACGGCGCCGGCCGCAGCGGCCGCGGCATCGCGCTGATCCTGTCGGGCTGGCGCGGCTTCTACACCTGGCTGGGCCTGCGCGACATGGTGCCGAGCAATCCGGTGCAGGACGTGCGCGCCCCCAGGTCGCCGCGTCCGCTGCCCAAGGCCCTGGGCGTCGACGACGCGATGCAGCTGGCCGACCACGACGACGCGGACGCCGACCCCGTGCTCGAGGCCCGTGATGTCGCCATGGTTGAACTGCTGTACGGCTGCGGCCTGCGCGTGGGCGAGCTGGTGGGCCTGGACGTGCAGGCGAGCGGGCAGGCGCGCGGCTGGATCGACCTGGACGCCGGCGAGGCGCACGTGCTGGGCAAGGGCAGCAAGCGCCGCGCCGTGCCGGTCGGGCGGCAGGCCGCCGAGGCGCTGCGCGCCTGGCTCGCGCTGCGCGGGCAACTGGCCGGGGCGGACCCCGCGCTCTTCATCGGCCGGGGCGGCAAGCGGCTGACGCCGCAATCGATCTGGCTGCGCCTGCGGCGCCGCAGCCTGCGGGCGGGCCTGGCCACGCCGGTGCACCCGCACATGCTGCGCCACTCCTTCGCCAGCCACGTGCTGCAGTCCAGCGGCGACCTGCGCGCGGTGCAGGAGCTGCTGGGGCATGCCAACATCGGCACCACGCAGGTGTACACGCGGCTGGACTTCCAGCACCTGGCCAAGGCGTACGACGCCGCCCACCCGCGCGCGCACCGGCGCAAGTGAGCCGGCGCCTCACATCCCGACGCTGAACACCGCGCGCTTGCTCTCCGGCGGCGCGGCCGCGAGCGCCGACTCGAGCTTGTCCATGACCAGCTGCGCGTCGCCGCCGCCGGGCACGACGGTCTGCGCGATGCGCACCTGCGGCACCCACGCCACGGGCTTGCCGTCGAACGGCATCAGGCACCGCGCCACGACCTTGGCGCCGGACGCCGAGGCCTCCTCGGCCGAGACGGGCCCCTCGATCAACAGGCCGAAGCGGTGGTCCGACAGGCGCGCGACGCTGTCGATCTCGCGCGCCGAGGACAGCAGGCGCGAGGCGACGCGCAGCGGCATCTCCTCGGCCGAGCGGCGGTCGAAGTCGCGGCGGATCTGATCCACGTTCACCAGGTCGATCATCAGCACCACGCTCTGGTGCCGCAGCCGCTCGCTGCGCGCGATCAGGGCCCCGAGCCGCTCGCGGAAGACGTGCGCGTTGACCAGGCCCGTGGCCGGGTCGATGCGCTCCAGCCCCGAGATGCGGCGCGTGTTCTCGCGCCGGTCCTGCACGCGGGCGGCCAGGACGGCCAGCAGGATCGGCAGCTCCAGCGCGATGCCCACCAGCATGCCGTTGGCGGTCCAGAAACTCGCGGGAATCGCGCCCGCCGCCCGCGCGAGCGGCAGGGCGGCAGCTGCCGCCACGGGCAGCATGCCGACCAGAAGCCAGCCGGCGTGGCGGTCGCCGCGCCGGGCAGCCCAGGCGACGATCAGCACGCCGGTGCCGACCCCGACCGCGATGGCCGGAATCACGAGCCAGAGGCGCCAGGACGGCTCGACGGCCACGACCGTCGCCGCCGCCGCCAGGCAGGCGATCGACAGCCCGGATTGCAGGCGGGCCAGGCGCGCCGAGCGCTGGGGCAACGACACCATCGACGCGAGGAACCACAGGAGCACCGCGACCGCCGTGACCGGCAGCACGAACACCGACAGGTTGTTCCACCATGCCCACCCCGGCCAGAGGTGCAGGCCGCCGATTCCGGTCATGGCCGCCTGCGCCAGCCCCATCAGGGTCACCGCCAGCGCGTACCAGCCGAAAGCCGGGTCGCGCACGGAGGCCAGGCCGAACAGGGCCAGCACGATCGACAGGCCGACCAGGCCGAAGTAGATCCCCAGGATCAGGGCCGCGCGCTGCTCCTGGCGCAGCAGTTCGCGCTCGCTGGTGAAGATCACCGGCGCGCTGAAGCTGAAGGGGTTCTCGATGCGCAGGTAGAACTGCTGCGGCTTGCCGGGCGTGAGCATCATCGGCAGCAGCGGATGGCGGTGCGGGACCGGCCAGGTGGAGACGGGGAGGGAGTCGCCCGCCGTGCGGTCGGTCCAGCGCCCCTGCGCATCGGGGGTGTAGAGCGTGAGCCGGTCGACGGCGGGGTAGGGGACCTGCAGGTACCAGCGCTGGCTGTCGTCGTGCACGTCGACGGTGAAGCGCACCCAGAGCACCGCGCCGGTGCGCAGCGGATACACCGTGCCGGCCGCGGTGGGGGACCAGCCGCCCGCCTGGTTGGCGGCGACGTCGTCGATCCGGGCCTGGCCCGTGCGGTCCAGCCAGGCTTCCCCTTCGCCGTTGAGCGTCGCCTGTCCGGCCTCGGCCTCCAGCGTCACGACGCGGTCCGCCGCCGCGGCGGCGGCCGTGAACAGGGCTGCCAGGACGGCCAGCAACGCGGCGCGGCCGGCCGCCGCCCACCTCGTGGTTCGACTCCTCGTCACCAGACCCCTCGCTTGTTTTGGCGCATTGTCGCCCGGGTTGGGACAATCGGCGGATGAAAACCGTCCGCCTCAAGCCCGGCAAGGAACGATCGTTGCTGCGCCGCCATCCCTGGATCTTCGATTCCGCCGTCGGCAAGGGCGGCGGCGATCCGGGGGAGACGGTGCGGGTCGAGGCCCACGATGGCCAGTTCCTCGCCTGGGCCGCGTTCAGCCCCGCCTCGCGCATCCGGGCGCGTTGCTGGAGCTTCGACGAAGGGCAGCGCATCGACCCGGCCTTCTTCCTGCAGGCCGTCACCCGCGCGGTGCAGGCGCGCCAGCGCTTCGCGATCGACAGCGACAGCCGGCGCCTGGTGCACGGCGAATCCGACGGGCTCCCGGGCCTGATCGTGGACCGCTACGCCGACACGCTGGTGGCGCAGTTCCTGTCCGCCGGCGCGCAGCGCTGGAAGGCCGTGCTGGCCGACACCCTGCTGCAGGCCACCGGCCTGTCGCGCCTGTACGAGCGCTCGGACACCAGCTCGCGCTCGCTCGAGGGCCTGCCCGAGGAGCGCGGCTGGCTGCGCGGCGACGGGCCCACCGAGCTGGAGATCCGCGAGCACGGCTGGCGCCTGACGCTGGACATCGCCACCGGGCACAAGACCGGCTTCTACCTGGACCAGCGTGACAGCCGCGCGCTCTTCGCCGAGCACGCCCGCCGGCTCTCGTTCCAGCGGGTGCTGAACTGCTACTGCTACACCGGCGGCTTCACGGTGGCGGCCCTGGCCGGCGGGGCGGCGCACGTGACCTCGATCGATTCGTCCGGCCCGGCGCTGGAGCGTGCCCGCGCGCACGTGGCCCTGAACGGCTTCGAGCCGGCCCGCGCCGAGTTCCTGGACGCGGACGTCAATGCGAGCCTGCGCCGCTTCATCGACGAGGGGCGCACCTTCGACGCCATCGTGCTGGACCCGCCCAAGCTGGCGCCCACGGCCGCCCATGCCGAGCGCGCCGCACGGGCCTACAAGGACATCAACCGGCTGGCCTTCAAGCTGCTGGTGCCGGGCGGGGTGCTGTTCACCTACTCCTGCTCGGGCGGGATCAGCGCCGACCTGTTCCACAAGATCGTGGCTTCGGCCGCCATCGATGCCGAGGTGGACGGCTACGTGACCGCGCGGCTGGCGGGGGCGCCCGACCATCCCATGACGCTGGTCTTTCCCGAGGGCGAGTACCTGAAGGGGCTGGCCATCGTCCGCCGATGAGCAGGCGGCCCGGCGTCGTTGGCCGGCTTCCGCTAGACTCGCGTCCCTTTCCGGACTCCCCCACCGCCATGAGCCTGATCCCCGCCACCATCCTGACCGGCTTCCTCGGCTCCGGGAAGACGACCCTGCTCAAGCGCGTCCTGAGCGAGGCGCACGGCCAGAAGATCGCCGTGATCGAGAACGAATTCGGCGAGGAGAACATCGACGGCGACATCCTGGTCACCGAGACCAAGGAGCAGATCGTGCAGATGAGCAACGGCTGCATCTGCTGCACGATCCGCGAGGACCTGCGCGAGACGCTGCAGCTGCTGGCGGCCAAGAAGCGCAAGGGCCTGCTCGACTTCGACCGCGTGGTGATCGAGACCACCGGCCTGGCCGACCCCGGCCCGGTGGCCCAGACCTTCTTCATGGACGACGAGATCGCCGAGACCTACCTGCTCGACTCGATCCTCACGCTGGTGGACGCCAAGCATGCGGCCCAGCAGCTCAACGACCGGCAGGAGGCGCGCCGCCAGGTGGGCTTTGCCGACCAGATCTTCATCAGCAAGACCGACCTGGTGGCCAAGGAGGAAGCCGACGCGCTGGTCCACCGGCTCAAGCACATGAATCCGCGCGCGCCGCACAAGGCCGTGCATTTCGGCGAGGTGGCGCTGGACGAGGTGTTCGACCTGCGCGGCTTCAACCTCAACGCCAAGCTCGACATCGACCCCGACTTCCTGAAGGAAGACGGCCACGACCACGCCCACCACGATCACGACCACGAGCACGGCGAGCACTGCGACCATCCCTCGCACGCGCATGAGGGCCACGGCCACCACCACCATGTGGACGACGACGTCAAGAGCTTCGTCTTCAAGGCCGACCGGCCGTTCGACCCCGCCAAGCTGGAGGACTTCCTGGGCGCCGTGGTGAACATCTATGGCCCGCGGATGCTGCGCTACAAGGGCGTGCTGAACATGAAGGGCACCGAGCGCAAGGTCATCTTCCAGGGCGTGCACCAGCTCATGGGCAGCGACCTCGGCCCGGCCTGGGGCGAGGGCGAGCAGCGCACCAGCAAGATGGTGTTCATCGGCATCGACCTGCCGCGCGACATCTTCCTGCAGGGCCTGGAGCAGTGCCTGGCCTGAACCCGAGCGCCGCCGGCGGCGCCGGCCAGGGCCGTGCCCGCCGGGCTGCGACTGTCGCGCTTTTGCAAATGATGGGGTTTCCACCCGGGCCGTCCCGGGGGGCGCGCCGCGCCGCAACCACGCCCGCGATGCGAAACGCCGGCTTTGCCGCTGTGCTGCCCGACAATCAGGGTATAACTCGCTCCGATGAAGGCCACCCCACAGAAACGACGCCTGCCGGGAGCTTGCAGCCCCGAGTGGGCGCTGCGAGGAGACAGGACGTGAAGCCCCAACCCAAGGCCCCGGCGAAAGCAGCGAAGGCAGCCCCCAAAGCCAAGGCCCGCACGGCGGCCAGGCCCGCGTCCAAGACGGTGAAGCCGGCCGCCAAGCCGGCGGCCAGGAAATCCGCCGTGGCGCCAGCCTCGGCCAAGAAGCCGGCGGCGAAGAAGCCGGCCGTGAGCAAGACTCCATCGGTCAAGACGACCAGGACGAGCACCAAGGCAACCGCCAAGGCGCCCGTCAAGAAGGCGGTTCCCGCCAAGCCCGTGGCCACCAAGGCCGCGGCGCCGGCGCCCGCCAGGAAAGCCCCCCCGTCCACCGCCGCGAAGGCGCCGGCCGCACCCAGCCGTGCGGCCCCTGCCAAGGCGAGTGCCAAGCCCACCCCCGTAGCTGCAGCCCCGGCCCCCGTGCCGGCGCGCGTGGCGCCCGTCCCGGCGGCTCCCGCGGCGCCGGGCACCCCCGCCCGCGCGACCAAGCCGTCGGCGCGGCTGGCGCAGATCACCGTGCCTTCGATGGCCCAGTCGGTCGCGTCCACCGCCGCCAAGGCCAGCTACACCCAGACCCCGACTCCATCCGTGCTCACTCCTCCTCCCCTCGTCAACGTCAAGAAAGACCCGAAGCTCGCGAACAACTGGAAGTCCAAGTCGGCGGACGAACTGTCCGACGAGGAAGTCCTCGCGATGCCCGATTCGGAGTACATGAACGACAAGCAGATGGCCTTCTTCCGCCGCAAGCTCGTGCAGCTGAAGCAGGACATCCTGAACAACGCCGGCGAGACCACCGAGCACCTGCGCGAGGACACGGTCATCGTCCCCGATCCGGCCGACCGCGCCACGATCGAGGAGGAGCATGCGCTCGAGCTGCGCACGCGTGACCGCGAGCGCAAGCTGCTCAAGAAGATCGAGCAGTCGATCGCGCGCATCGACGCGGGCGACTACGGTTACTGCGACGAGACGGGCGAGCCGATCGGCGTCGGCCGGCTGCTCGCGCGCCCGACCGCCACGCTGTCGCTCGAGGCGCAGCAGCGCCGCGAGTTGAAGCAGAAGATGTTCGGCGACTGACGTCGCCGCCCCACCTCCCCCGCAGGATCGACCGACCGACATGCCCAAGGAAGAAACCGGCGCAGGCGGACTCTTCTCCAAGGTGGTGAAGTTCGTCCGCAGCCCCGGCTCGGGCTGGTCGGACGCGGAGCAGGACAGCGACCGCGAGAGCTCGTACTCCAAGCAGATGCTCAAGGAGATGATCGAGCGCAAGCGGCGCAACGACTTCGTGCGCAAGCGCGAGTTCGACATGCTGCGCAAGATGCGCCGCAGCGAGGTGATGGCGGGCCAGGATCCCGCCGCCCGGCCGTCGTTCTTCCAGAGCTCGCTGCCGTCCAAGCCGGACGACCGCGCGACCACGCTGAAGAAGATCGACGAGATCGAGGCGCAGATGTCGATGCAGTGGTGGAAGAACAAGCACGGGGACGGCCGCGCCAGCAATGGCAGCAGCACCAACTTCCCGATGTCCTCCCACATCCCGCCGGAGTCGCTGCCGCGCACGCCCGAGCCCGGCCTGCCCGGCGCGGCGGGGGCGGGGGCGGGGGCGTCGGCGAGCAGCTATGCGCGCACCGAGGCGACGCCGCTCGTGGCGCCCGTGCCGGCGCAGCGGGACGACGAGCCGATGCTCGATTTCACCGGCGCGCAGGCCATCCCGGCGCCGCCGGTGCCCGCCGCGCCCGCACCGGCCCCGTCCACGGCGCCGGCGCCGCTGCGGCCGGCCATGGGCCTGTTCGCGGCCCCTCCCAGCGATTCGGGCACGCCCAGCGGCTTCTCGCCGTCCAAGGTGTTCGCGCTCGAGGTCGACGAATTCGCCCACGACCCCGAGCTTGAGGAAGCCGCGATCCGCTTCGCCAATGGCGACGACGCCGGCGCCGAATCCGGGCTGATGGAAGTGCTGGCCCCCGGCGGCCCGCGCATCGACCACGACGAGACCTGGCTCACGCTGTTCGACCTGTATCGCGCCACCGGCCAGCAGGACCGGTTCGAGACCGCGGCGATCGAGTTCGCCGGCCGCTTCGGCCGCTCGGCGCCGCAATGGATCTCGCTGCCCGAGGCCGTGGGGCGCATGGGCGCCGCGCAGGTCGCCGCGCCGGCGGGCAATGGCCAGCTCGCCGACTGGACGTCCCCGGCCACGTTCGGCACCCAGACGCTGGCCACGCTCAATGCCTCGCTGGGCAAGGCGCAGCCGCCCTGGCGGCTGTCGTGGGCCAGGCTCGCCGCCATCGAGGAGCCCGCGCTGGACGGCCTGGCGCGGCTGTTCACGCAATGGGCCGGGCAGCCGGTGCAGCTGCGCTTCATCGGCGCCGAGAACCTCGAGCGCGTGCTGCGCGGCGCCACGCCGTCGGGCGACAAGTCGGTCAACCCGGCCTGGTGGCGGCTGCGCATGGAGGTGCTGCGCGTCATGCACCGGCCCGACGAGTTCGAGCTGGTCGCGCTGGACTACTGCGTCACCTACGAGGTCTCGCCGCCGTCCTGGGAGAGCGCCCGCTGCGAGTTCAAGCCGCTGCAGGCCGACGGCAGCTACGTGGCGGGGCACACCATCGTGGGCGAGGCGTTCCGCGACTCGCTGATGTCCAACCTGACGGCGCCCGGCTACGGCGACACGCAGACGGCGGGCATGAACTCGCAGCAGGTGGCGCAGGTCGCGTCGGTCGAGCTGGCCGGGCAGATCCTGGGCGACGCGAACGAGAGCATCGACCTGCTCGACGGCAAGCTGGCCGGCGCCGACGTGATGGTGATCTCCTGCGCCCGCCTGATCCGCATCGACTTCACGGCCGCCGGCTCGCTGCTCAACTGGGCGAGCGCCCGGCAGGGCGAGGGCCGCCAGGTGCAGTTCGTCGAGGTCAACCGGCTCGTGGCCGCGTTCTTCAACGTCATCGGCATCAGCGAGCACGCGCGGGTGATCGCCCGGCGCGACTGACGCGCTCAAGCGTCTGAGGCGGCGCGCGCGCCGCGCACCGGATCCGGCGCTTGCATTCGTCCCCGGCGGCCCCATGTACCGCCGATGGACCAATTTCACGGAACGACCATCGTCAGCGTGCGGCGCAAGGCGCCCGACGGCCGCTGGCAGGTGGCGATCGGGGGCGACGGCCAGGTGACCCTGGGCAACGTCGTGATCAAGGGCTCGGCCCGCAAGGTGCGCAGGCTCTACCACGACAAGGTGCTCGCCGGCTTCGCCGGCGCCACGGCCGACGCCTTCACGCTCTTCGAGCGGTTCGAGGCCAAGCTGGAGAAGCACCAGGGCCACCTCATCCGCTCGGCCATCGAGCTCACCAAGGACTGGCGCACCGACCGCGTGCTGCGGCGGCTGGAGGCCATGCTGGCCGTGGCCGACCGCGACGCCTCGCTCATCATCACCGGCAACGGCGACGTGCTCGAGCCCGAGCACGGCATCGTGGCGATCGGCTCCGGCGGCGCGTACGCGCAGGCCGCGGCGCGCGCGCTGCTGGACAGCACCGAACTCGGCGCGCGCGACATCGTCAAGAAGTCGCTCGAGATCGCCGGCGAACTCTGCATCTACACCAACATGAACCACACGATCGAGGTGCTGGAATGAGCGCCATGACGCCCCAGGAGATCGTCTCCGAGCTCGACCGCCACATCGTGGGCCAGGCCCAGGCCAAGCGCGCGGTGGCCATCGCGCTGCGCAACCGCTGGCGGCGCCAGCAGGTGGACGAGAAGCTGCGCCCGGAGATCACGCCCAAGAACATCCTGATGATCGGGCCGACGGGCGTGGGCAAGACCGAGATCGCGCGGCGGCTGGCCAGGCTGGCGGACGCACCGTTCATCAAGGTCGAGGCGACCAAGTTCACCGAGGTCGGCTACGTGGGCAAGGACGTCGACTCGATCGTGCGCGACCTGGCCGAGATCGCGGTCAAGCAGACCCGCGTCGCCGAGATGCGCAAGGTGCGCACGCGCGCCGAGGACGCGGCGGAAGAGCGCGTGCTCGACGTGCTGATGCCCGGCGTGGCCGGCGACAGCACGGCGCGGCAGTCGTTCCGCAAGAAGCTGCGCGAGGGCGTGCTCGACGACAAGGAGATCGACATCGACCTGGCCGAGCAGCGCCAGCAGCTGGAGATCATGGGGCCGGCCGGCATGGAGGAGATGACCGAGCAGCTGCGCGGCATGTTCAGCCAGTTCGGCGGCCAGCGGCGCAAGACCCGCAAGCTGCGCATCGGCGAGGCGATGAAGCTGCTGGTCGAGGAGGAGGCGGGCAAGCTGGTCAACGAGGACGAGATCCGCACGCAGGCGATCCACAGCGCCGAGCAGAACGGCATCGTGTTCATCGACGAGATCGACAAGGTGTCCTCGCGCAGCGACACCTCGGGCGCGGACGTGTCGCGCCAGGGGGTGCAGCGCGACCTGCTGCCGCTGGTGGAAGGCACGACGGTGTCCACCAAGTACGGACCCATCCGCACCGACCACATCCTGTTCATCGCGAGCGGCGCCTTCCACCTGTCCAAGCCGAGCGACCTGATTCCCGAGCTGCAGGGGCGGCTGCCGATCCGCGTCGAGCTGCAGTCGCTCTCGGTGCAGGACTTCGAGGCCATCCTCACCAGCACGCATGCGTCGCTGGTCAAGCAGTACCAGGCGCTGCTCGGCACCGAGGGCGTGAAGCTGGAGTTCACCGCCGAAGGCATCACGCGGCTGGCGCACATCGCCTGGGACGTGAACGAGCGTACCGAGAACATCGGTGCCCGGCGCCTGTCCACCGTGATGGAGCGGCTGCTCGACGAGGTCAGCTTCGACGCCACCCGGCTGGGCGGGCAGACGGTGACGATCGACGCCGGTTACGTCGATGCGCGGCTGGGTGAGCTCAGCCGCGACGAGGACCTGTCCCGCTACATTCTTTAACACGCCCGACGGGCTTCAAGTTCAACATTCAGAGGCCCCGCTAAGTGGTTCATTTAGAACGGATTTGACAGCTGTAGAGCTGCCATAATCCGCTCTAAGTCCTTGATTTCATTGCAAATTTCACGCAAGCGCTTGCTTGCGCGGCTGAGTTTTCCTGCTACAGTGCAAAAAAGTGCAATTAAGTGGTGAAAAGTGCCCTCGCACTCCACTTCGCACAGCAGGCCAGCAGCGGTGTTCCAAGGCGCCTCGTCCGTGAGTCTCGATGCCAAGGGTCGGCTTTCCGTGCCGACCCGGCATCGCGACGTCCTGGCGGCGACCGCGAACAACCAGCTGACGATCACCAAGCACCCGCACGGCTGCCTGATGATCTTTCCGCGACCCGAGTGGGAAAAATTTCGCGAGCGTATCGCCGCGTTACCGATGTCCGCCCAGTGGTGGAAGAGAATCTTCATGGGCAACGCGATGGACGTGGAGCTCGACGGCACGGGACGCGTGCTCGTCTCCCCTGAACTGCGCGCCGCCGCCGGCATCGACCGCGAGACCATGCTGCTTGGCATGGGCAACCACTTCGAACTCTGGGACCGCGCCACTTACGAGGCCAAGGAGGCCGAGGCCATGCGCGGCGAGATGCCCGACGTCTTCAAGGACTTCTCTTTCTGAGCGCGGACGGTGGACAACCAATGGCAACACACCACCGTCTTGTTGAGCGAAGCAGTCGAAGCTCTTCTCACCAAGCCGGATGCAACCTACGTCGACGCCACCTTCGGGCGCGGCGGGCACTCGCGCCTGATCCTGTCGCGCCTCGGCCCCCAGGGGCGCCTGGTGGCCTTCGACAAGGACCCCGAGGCGATCGAGGAAGCGGCGCGGATCACGGATCCGCGCTTTTCCATCCGGCACCAGGGCTTCCGCTCGCTGGGCGAGCTGGGTCGGGCGAGTTGCGCGGGCGTGCTGATGGACCTGGGCGTGAGCTCGCCCCAGATCGACAACCCGGCGCGGGGCTTCTCGTTCCGCGGCGACGGCCCGCTGGACATGCGCATGGACACCACGCGCGGGGAGAGCGTGGCCGACTGGCTTGCAACGGCCGAAGCAGGCCAGATCGCGGAGGTGATTCGTGACTACGGCGAAGAACGGTTTGCTGTTCAGATTGCAAAGGCGATTGTTTCTCGCCGACAGGAACGGGGCCCTCTTGCAACCACCGCCGAGCTGGCCCAGCTCGTGGCTGGCGCGGTCAAAACCCGCGAGCCGGGCCAGGACCCTGCAACGCGCACATTTCAGGCTCTTCGGATTTTCATCAACGCCGAGCTTGAAGAGCTGCAGGAAGCGCTAGGGGCGGCCTTGGACATCCTGCAGCCCGGCGGACGCCTCGTGGTCATCAGCTTCCATTCGCTGGAGGACCGCATCGCCAAGCAGTTCATCGCCTCACAGTCGCGCGAGGTGGTGGACCGCCGCGCGCCGTTCGCCGCGCCCAAGCCGATGAAGCTGCGCGCGCTGGGCCGCATCAAGCCCTCGGCCGCGGAAGTGGCGGCCAACCCGCGTTCGCGCAGCGCGATCATGCGGGTGGCAGAGAGGACGGACGTGCAATGACGCGCCTGAACCTCGTCCTGCTGCTCGCGCTGGTGCTCAGCGCCATGCTCACCGTGCAGGTGCAGTACGAGTCGCGCCGCTTGGTCGCCGAGATCGAGAAGTCGCAGGGCGAGGCGCGCCGGCTCGAGGTCGAGCACGAGCGCCTGCAGGTCGAAAAGCGCGCCCAGGCCACGCCGCTGCGCGTCGAGCGCCTGGCCAAGGACCAGCTGCAGATGCGCACCGCGTCGCCGGCGATCACGCAGTACGTGAGCCAGGCCAAGGGGCAGCCATGAGCCGCACGGCCGCTTCGAAGGCGAACGCCGCGGCGCGCGGCGCGGAGGCTCGCGCATGACCAAGAGCGTGCTCTACGCGTCGAGCCCGCTGCTGGCGAGCAAGACGCCGGTCTGGCGCAGCAAGTTCATCGTCGCCGCCCTCGCGCTCGGCTTCGCCGGCCTGGCCGGCCGCGCCGCATGGGTGCAGGTGGTGGGCAACGACTTCTTCCTGCGCCAGGGCGAGGTGCGCTTCGTGCGCTCGCTCGAGCTGCCGGCCAACCGCGGCCGCATCCTCGACCGCAACGGCCTGCTGCTGGCCACCAGCGTCCCCTCGCCGAGCATCTGGGCCATCCCCGAGGACGTCGAGCGCGATCCGGTCAAGCTGCGCCAGCTGGCCAAGCTGCTGGGGATGAGCGCCGCGGAGCTGGACAAGCGCCTGGCCGACGAAGACAAGACCTTCGTCTGGCTCAAGCGCCAGGTCGACGAGTCGGTGGCGCGCCAAGTCGCCACGCTGGGCATCAAGGGCATCTACCAGCGCAAGGAATACCGCCGCCAGTACCCCGAGGGGGAGTCCGCCGCGCACGTGGTGGGCTTCACCAACGTGGAAGACAAAGGCCAGGAGGGCATGGAGCTGGCCTTCGACAAGGAACTGGCCGGCCGCCCCGGCTCGCGCCGCGTCATCAAGGACCGCCTGGGCCGCGTCGTCGAGGAACTGGGCGAGCAGGTGCCGCCCGTCGACGGCCGCGACCTGCAGCTGTCGGTGGACAGCAAGGTGCAGTTCTTCGCCTACCAGAAGCTGCGCGATGCGGTGCTCGAGAACCGCGCCCGCGCCGGCAGCGTCGTCGTCATCGACGCGCAGACGGGCGAGGTGCTGGCGCTGGCCAACTACCCCAGCTACGCGCCCGGCCAGCGGCACAACCTCACCGGCGAGCAGCTGCGCAACCGCGCGCTCACCGACGTGTTCGAGCCGGGCTCGACGATGAAGCCGTTCACGATCGGCCTGGCGCTGGAGAGCGGCCTGGTCACGCCGCAGAGCACCGTGCAGACCGCCCCCGGCTACGTCGTCATCGGCGGCGCGCGCATCTCCGATTCGCATGCCCACGGCGTGCTGACGGTGCAGCAGATCATCCAGAAGTCCAGCAACATCGGCACTCTGAAGATCGCGCTGCAGATGCAGCCGCGCGAGATGTGGGAGCTGTTCACCGCGGCCGGGTTCGGCCAGAAGCCGCAGATCACCTTCCCCGGCGCGGTCAGCGGGCGCCTGCGGCCCTACAAGAGCTGGCGGCCGGTGGAGCAGGCCACCATGTCCTACGGCTACGGCCTGTCGGCCTCGCTGTTCCAGATGACGCGGTCGTACACCGTGTTCGCGCACGACGGCCAGATCATCCCGGCGACGCTGCTCAAGACGTCTCAGCCGGCGGCGGGCGCGCAGGTGTTCTCGGCCAAGACGGCGGCCGAGATCCGCACCATGCTGCAGATGGCGGCCGGCCCCGGCGGCACCGGCCCCAAGGCGCAGACGCTCGGCTATTCGGTGGGCGGCAAGTCCGGCACCGCGCACAAGCAGGTCGGCAAGGCGTATGCGAGCAACAAGTACCGCTCGTGGTTCGTGGGCATGGCGCCGATCGACAAGCCCCGCATCATCGTCGGCGTGATGGTGGACGAGCCGTCGGCCGGCAAGTACTTCGGCGGCGACGTCGCCGCGCCGGTGTTCAGCACGGTGGTGCAGCAGACGCTGCGCCAGATGGGCGTGCAGCCCGACATGAGCGTCAAGCCGCAGGTCGTGGTGGACGCCGTGGAGGAGTCGTTCTGATGCAGCAGCTGCGCACCCCCCAGGACGCCGCCCGCTGGCTGCACGGCCGCGTGACCGGCGCGCTGCATTGCGACAGCCGCCGCGTGCGCAGCGGCGACGGCTTCATCGCCTGGCCGGGCGCGGCCACCGACGGGCGCCAGCACGTGCCCTCGGCGCTCGCGCAGGGCGCGGCCGCCTGCCTCGTCGAGCAGGAGGGCGTGGAGGCTTTCGGCTTCACCCACGACGCCGTCGCCGCCTATCCCCGGCTGAAGGCCGCCACCGGCCCGATCGCCGCCGAGTACTACGGCCACCCGACGCGCCAGCTGCAGGTCGTGGCCGTCACCGGCACCAACGGCAAGACGTCCACCGCCTGGTGGCTCGCCCAGGCCCTGTCCGCGTTGCAGGACGGCACCTGGCCGTGCGCCGTGATCGGCACGCTGGGCACCGGCCGGCCGCCGCGCGTCGAGGCCACCGGCCTGACCACGCCCGACCCGGTGCTCCTGCAGGCCCGGTTCCGCAAGTTCGCCGACGAGGGCCTGAAGGCCTGCGCGATCGAGGCCTCCTCGATCGGCCTGGCCGAGCGGCGCCTGGACGGCACGCGCATCGCCGTGGGCGTCTTCACGAACTTCACGCGCGACCACCTCGACTACCACGGCACGATGGAGGCGTACTGGGACGCCAAGGCCGAGCTTTTCCGCTGGGACGGGCTGCGCGCGGCGGTGGTGAACGTGGACGACAGCAAGGGCGCGGAGCTCGCCGCCGGCCTGCGGGGCAGCGGCCTCGACCTGTGGACCGTGTCCGCCGCGCGCGAAGCGCGCCTGCAGGCCCTCGACATCGGCTACGGCACCCAGGGCCTGCGGTTCACCGTCGCCGAAGGCGCGCAGCGCTTCGAGCTCGCCACTTCGCTTATCGGCCACTACAACGTCTCCAACCTGCTGGGTGTGATCGGCGCCATGCGCGCGCTCGGCGTCCCGCTCGGGCAGGCGGTGTCCGCCTGCGCGTCGCTGCTGCCGGTGCCCGGCCGGATGGAATGCCTGCAGCTGGCCGGCCAGCCGCTGGTGGCCGTCGACTACGCGCACACGCCCGACGCGCTCGACAAGGCGCTGCTGGCCCTGCGCCCGCTCGCGCAGCAGCGCGGCGGCCGCCTGTGGTGCGTGTTCGGCTGCGGCGGCGACCGCGACGCGACCAAGCGCCCGCTGATGGCCGCGGTGGCCGAGAAGAACGCCGACCGCGTGGTCGTCACCAGCGACAACCCGCGCAACGAGAAGCCGGAGAACATCATCAGCCAGATCCTGCTCGGCCTGTCGCACCGCGAGTGCGTCGAGGTCCAGGCCGACCGCGCGCGCGCGATCGCCGAAACCATCGCGGCGGCCGCGCCCGGCGACGTCGTGCTGCTGGCCGGCAAGGGCCACGAGGATTACCAGGACATCGCCGGCGTGAAGCAGCCGTTCGACGACCGCGTGCACGCGCTGCGCGCGCTGGAGGCCCGCGCATGACCGCGATGTGCACCCTGCAGCAGGTCGCCGGCTGGGTCGGCGGCCGCCTGGTGGGCGAGGGCTCGGTGGCCATCGGGCGCGTGCACACCGACACGCGCACGCTGCAGGCCGGCGACCTGTTCGTCGCCATCCGCGGCGACCGGTTCGACGCCAACGACTTCCTGGCCGATGCCCAGGCCAAGGGCGCCGCCGCGGCCATCGCCCAGCCCGGCCGGCTGCCGCAGGGGCTGCCCGGCGTCGAAGTGGACGACAGCAAGGCCGCGCTGGGGCGCCTGGCCGCCGCGTGGCGCCAGCAGTTCCAGCTGCCGCTGGTGGCCGTCACGGGCAGCAACGGCAAGACCACCGTGACGCAGATGGTCGCCTCGATCCTGCGCGCCTGGCGCCCACAGAACCACCTGGCGACGCAGGGCAACTTCAACAACGACATCGGCCTGCCGCTCACGCTGCTGCGCCTGCGCGCGGAGCACCGCGTCGCCGTGCTCGAGCTGGGGATGAACCATCCCGGCGAGATCGCCTACCTGGCCGACATCGCGCGGCCGACGGTGGCGCTGGTCAACAACGCGCAGCGCGAGCACCAGGAATTCATGGCCACCGTCGAGGCGGTGGCGCGGGAGAACGGCAGCGTGTTCGGCGGCCTGCCGCGCAACGGCGTGGCCGTGTTCCCCGCCGGCGACGACTATTCGGCGCTCTGGACGCAACTGGCGGACGGGCGCGCCACCCTCACGTTCGGCGACGCGGGCAGCGGCGCCGACATCCTTCTGGCCGGGTCTGAATGGCACCAGGGTCAGTGGACGTTCCGGGCCGACACGCCCGCCGGTCCGCTGCAAGCCCGACTCCATATCGCCGGCCGCCACAACGTGCGCAACGCGCTGGCTGCCGCGGCCTGCGCACTGGCCGCGGGCGTGCCGCTCGCCGCGATCGCGCAGGGCCTGGAGGCGTTCGAGCCGGTCAAGGGCCGCTCGCGCGCCTTCGCCATCGACCTCGGCGCCCGCGTGCTCACGCTGGTGGACGACAGCTACAACGCCAACCCCGACTCGGCGCGCGCCGCCATCGACGTGCTCGCCGAGCTGCCCGGCCCGCGCCTGCTGGTGCTCGGCGACATGGGTGAGGTGGGCGACCAGGGCCCGCAGTTCCACGCCGAAGTGGGCGACTACGCCCGCGAGCGCGGCATCGAGCGGCTCTACACCCTGGGCGAGCAGGCGCGTGCCATGGGCGGGCGGCACTTCGAGGACGTGCAGGCGCTCAACGCCGCCGTGCTCGCCGACCTCGCGCAGTGCGCCAGCGTGCTGGTCAAGGGATCACGCTTCATGCGCATGGAGCGGGTGGTGGAGGCGATCCAACAACAACAACCCAAGGAGGGCGCCCATGCTGCTTAGCCTGGCCGTGTGGCTGCAGTCGCTGGGGCCGGAGTTCGGTTTCCTGCGCGTGTTCCAGTACATCACCTTCCGCGCCGTGATGGCCGCCATGACGTCGCTGCTGATCGGCCTGGTGGCCGGCCCCTGGGTCATCCACCGGCTGGCGGAGCTGAAGATCGGCCAGCCGGTGCGCGGCTACGGCATGCAGACCCACCTGTCCAAGAGCGGCACGCCGACGATGGGCGGCGTGCTGGTGCTGCTGTCGATCGCGATCGCGACGCTGATGTGGTTCGACCTGTCGAACCGCTTCGTCTGGATCGTGCTGGTGGTCACGATCGGCTTCGGCATGATCGGCTGGGCCGACGACTGGCGCAAGGTCGTGAACAAGGACCCCGAGGGCATGCCCTCGCGCGAGAAGTACTTCTGGCAGTCCGTGATCGGACTCATCGCCGCGCTGTACCTGGTGTTCAGCATCTCGGAGAGCAACAACATCCGCGTGGTGGAGCTGTTCTTCGAATGGGTGCGCTCGGGCTTCGACGTCAACCTGCCGCCCAAGGCCGGCCTGCTGGTGCCCTTCTTCAAGGAAGTGAGCTACCCGCTGGGCGTGTTCGGCTTCGTGTTCCTCACCTACGTGGTGATCGTGGGCGCGAGCAACGCCGTGAACCTGACCGACGGCCTGGACGGCCTGGCGATCATGCCGGTGGTGATGGTCGGCTCGGCGCTGGGCGTGTTCGCCTACGTGACCGGCAGCTCGGTCTATTCCAAGTACCTGTTCTTCCCGCACATCCCCGGCTCCGGGGAACTGCTGATCTTCTGCGCCGCGATGGCCGGCGCGGGCCTGGCCTTCCTGTGGTTCAACACGCACCCGGCGCAGGTGTTCATGGGCGACGTCGGCGCGCTGGCGCTCGGCGGCGCGCTGGGCACCATCGCCGTCATCGTGCGGCAGGAAATCGTGCTGGCGATCATGGGCGGCGTGTTCGTGGCCGAGGCGCTGTCGGTGATGGCGCAGGTGACCTGGTTCAAGTACACGCGCAAGCGCTACGGCGAGGGACGGCGGATCCTGAAGATGGCGCCGCTGCACCACCATTTCGAGAAGAGCGGCTGGAAGGAGACCCAGGTCGTGGTCCGCTTCTGGATCGTGACGATGCTCCTGTGCCTGGTGGGCCTGTCCACCCTGAAGCTGAGGTAGGCGTGACGCACGACGAGCAGCACGACCCGTCCATGCCGCAGGTGCAAGCACCGGCGGCAGCAGACGCGCCCGCGCCGGCCCCGGACGCGGGACTGCCGGTCCAGGCCGCACCGGCTTCGCCGGCCGAGCCGATCGCGCCTGCAGCACCCGCCGAGACCGCCGCGACCGCTGTACCCGCTGTACCCGCTGCACCCGCTGCACCGGTGATGCCGGCCCTGACGGCCGCCGCCGAAGCGCGGGCCTGGCGCGATTCGCTCGCCCTGGGCATGGACGATGGCGAGCCCGCCCCGGCACCCGCGGCTCCCGTCGCGCCGGCGGAGGAGCAACCGGCGCCCGTGCCCGCACCGGCCGTCGACCCCCTGCCGGCTGCCGTCCTCGTGCTGGGCCTGGGCGAGTCGGGCCTGGCGATGGCGCGCTGGTGCGCCCGCGCCGGCTCGCAGGTGACCGTGGCCGACACGCGCGAGGCGCCCCCGCGCCTGCAGGCGCTGCGCGACGAACTGCCGCAGGTGCGCTTCGTCGGCGGGCCGCTGGGCGAGCACCTGGTCGAAGGCATCGAAGCCGTCTACCGCAGCCCCGGCCTGTCGCCCGCGCAGGCGGAGCCCGTGCTGCGGCCGGCGGCCGAGCGCGGCCTGCCGATCGGCGGCGAACTCGCGCTGTTCACCCACGGGCTCGCGCGACTGCGCGCGGACCAGGGCTATGCCCCGGCCGTGCTCGCCGTCACCGGCACCAACGGCAAGACGACCGTCACGTCGCTGACCGGGCAGCTGGTCGAGCGCACGGGCCGCACCGTGGCCGTGGCCGGCAACATCGGCCCGACGCTGCTGGACACGCTGGCCGCCCGGATCGAGGCGCAGTCGCTGCCGCAGGCCTGGGTGCTGGAGCTGTCGTCGTTCCAGCTCGAGGGCCTGGACGGCTTCGAGCCCACCGCCGCCACGGTCCTGAACCTGAGCCAGGACCACCTGGACTGGCACGGCAGCATGGACGCGTACGCCGCGGCCAAGGCGCGCATCTTCGGCGCCACCGCGCTGATGGTGCTCAACCGCGACGATCCGCTGGTGATGCGCATGCTGCCGGCGCCCGTGCGCCTGAAGGGCGGCAAGTTCGAGCAGCGCGCGTTCGTCACCTTCGGGGGCGACATGCCGCAACGTCCCGGCGACTTCGGCATCGAGGTCGTGAACGGCATGGCGTGGCTGGTGCGCGCCCTGGAAGCGGACGAGACGCAGAAGCGGCGCAAGGATGCGGAGCACGAGCTGCACATCCAGCGCCTGATGCCGGCCGACGCCCTGCGCATCCGCGGCCGCCACAACGCCGTCAACGCGCTGGCCGCGCTGGCGCTGGCCACGGCGACCGGTGCGCCGCTCGGGCCCATGCTGTACGGCCTGCGCGAGTACCGCGGCGAGCCGCACCGGGTCGAATCGGTGGGCATCGTGGGCGACGTCGAGTTCTTCGACGACAGCAAGGGCACCAACGTCGGCGCCACCGTGGCCGCGCTGGCGGGCCTGGGCGCCGACCGCAAGGTGGTCGTGATCCTGGGCGGCGACGGCAAGGGGCAGGACTTCACGCCGCTGGCCGCGCCGGTGGCGCGCCACGCGCGCGCGGCCGTGCTGATCGGGCGCGACGCGCCGGCGATCCGCGCCGCGCTCGAGCAGGCCGGCGTGCCGCTCGTGGAGGCCGCGTCGATGGAGGAGGCCGTGCGCGCCGGCGCGCAGCGCGCGCATGCCGGCGAGGCGGTGCTGATGTCGCCGGCCTGCGCCAGCTTCGACATGTTCCGCAACTACGAGCACCGCGCCGACGTCTTCCGCGCGGCCGTGCAGGCGCTGGCCGACGAAGCCGGCACCGAGCTGGAGGGCGCCGCATGAACGCCGTCCTCGCCCGCGTCGGCGGCTGGTTCTCGCGCGGCAAGCGGCCCGACGTGCCCGTGCGCGGCACGCGCTACACCGCCAGCGTGTCGCCGGCCGGCGTCCAGGGGTTCGACCAGCCGCTGCTGTGGGTCACCGTCGCGCTGCTGGCCTTCGGCCTGGTGATGGTCTATTCGGCCTCGATCGCGATGCCGGACAACCCGCGCTTCGCCAATTACGCCCACACGCACTTCCTGGTGCGCCACCTGCTCTCGCTGGGCCTGGCCTTCGTCGTCGGGCTGCTCGCGTTTCAGGTGCCCTTGTCGACCTGGGAGAAGGCCGCGCCCTGGCTCTTCATCGCCTCGCTGCTGCTGCTGATGCTGGTGCTGGTGCCCCACGTGGGCAAGGGCGTGAACGGCGCCCGGCGCTGGATCGGCCTGGGCTTCATGAGCTTCCAGCCGTCGGAGCTGGCCAAGTTCGCCGTGCTGCTGTACGCGGCCGACTACATGGTGCGCAAGATGGAGGTCAAGGAACGGTTCTTCCGCGCCGTGCTGCCGATGGCGGCGGCCGTGGCGGTGGTGGGCGTGCTGCTGCTGGCCGAGCCCGACATGGGCGCCTTCATGGTGATCGCCGTCATCGCCATGGGCATCCTGTTCCTGGGCGGCGTCAACGCGCGCATGTTCTTCCTGATCGCCGCGGTGATGGTCGTGGCCTTCATGCTGATGATCGCGTTCTCGGACTGGCGGCGCGAGCGCATCTTCGCCTACCTCGATCCGTGGAACGAGAAGTACACGCTGGGCAAGGGCTACCAGCTGTCGCATTCGCTGATCGCGATCGGCCGCGGCGAGATCTTCGGCGTCGGCCTGGGCGGCAGCGTCGAGAAGCTGCACTGGCTGCCCGAGGCCCACACCGACTTCCTGCTGGCCGTGATCGGCGAGGAGTTCGGCCTGGTGGGCGTGCTCACCGTCATCGGCCTGTTCCTGTGGATGACGCGCCGGATCATGCACATCGGCCGCCAGGCCGTGGCGCTCGACCGGGTGTTCGCCGGCCTGGTGGCGCAGGGCGTCGGCCTGTGGATGGGATTCCAGGCCTTCATCAACATGGGCGTGAACCTGGGCGCGCTGCCGACCAAGGGCCTGACCCTGCCGCTCATGAGCTACGGGGGCTCGGCCATCCTGCTCAACCTGGTGGCGATCGCGGTGGTGCTGCGCATCGACTACGAGAACCGGATGCTGATGCGCGGAGGCCGCCCATGACCAAGTGCGCACTGGTCATGGCCGGCGGCACGGGCGGCCACATCTTCCCGGGGCTGGCGATCGCCGAGGCGCTGCGCGAGCAGTCGTGGCGCGTGCACTGGCTGGGCGGCCCCGACAGCATGGAAAGCCGCCTGGTGCCGCCGCGCGGGTTCGCGTTCGAGGCCATCGACTTCGGCGGCGTGCGCGGCAAGGGCCTCAAGACGCTCGTGCTGCTGCCGCTGCGCCTGCTCAAGGCCTTCTGGCAGAGCGTGCAGGTGGTGCGGCGCGTGCGCCCCGACGTGGTCGTCGGCCTGGGCGGCTACATCACCTTCCCGGCCGGCATGATGAGCGTGCTGCTGGGCAAGCCGCTGGTGCTGCACGAGCAGAATTCGGTGGCCGGCATGGCCAACAAGGTCCTCGCCGGCGTCGCCGACCGCACCTTCACGGCCTTTCCCGAGGTGCTGAAGAAGGCCCGCTGGATCGGCAACCCGCTGCGCGCCGGCTTCCTGCAGCAGCCCGCCCCGGCCGAGCGCTTCGCCGGCCGCACCGGCCCGCTCAAGGTGCTGGTGGTGGGCGGCAGCCTGGGCGCCAAGGCGCTGAACGACATCGTGCCGAAGGCGCTGGCGCTGATCCCCGCCGCCCAGCGGCCGCTGGTGCGCCACCAGAGCGGCGCCCGGCAGATCGAGGAGCTGCGCGCCAACTACGCGGCCGCCGGCGTCGAGGCCGAACTGACTCCCTTCATCGACGACACCGCGCAGGCGTTCGCCGATGCCGACCTGGTGGTCTGCCGCGCCGGCGCGAGCACCGTCACCGAGCTGGCCGCCATCGGCGCGGCCGCGGTGTACGTGCCGTTCCCGCACGCGGTGGACGACCACCAGACGACCAATGCCAGGTTCATCGTGGACGCGGGGGGCGGCTGGCTGGTCCAGCAGCGCGACCTCACGCCCGAGGGACTGGCCCAACTGATGCAGGGCGTGGACCGCGCCGAGCTGCTGCGAAAGGCACAGGCCGCCCGTGCCGTGGCCCGCACCAGCGCGACGGCGGACATGGTCCAGGCCTGCGAGGAGCTCGCAAGGGCATGAAACACGCGATCAAGCACATCCATTTTGTCGGCGTGGGCGGCGCCGGCATGTCCGGCATCGCCGAGGTCCTGCGCAACCTGGGCTACACCATCTCGGGCTCCGACCTGGCCGACAGCGCCACGCTGCGGCGGCTCAAGGGGCTGGGCATCCAGACCTGCGTGGGCCACGCCGCCGCCAACATCGCCGGCGCCGACGCGGTGGTGACGTCCACCGCCGTGCAGGCCGACAACCCCGAGGTCGTCGCCGCGCGCCAGCGCAAGATCCCGGTGGTGCCGCGCGCGATGATGCTCGCCGAGCTGATGCGCCTGAAGCAGGGCATCGCGATCGCGGGCACGCACGGCAAGACGACCACCACCAGCCTGGTGGCCAGCGTGCTGGCCGAGGGCGGGCTCGACCCCACCTTCGTGATCGGTGGCCGCCTGAACAGCGCGGGCGCCAACGCCAAGCTGGGCGCCGGTGACTACATCGTGGTCGAGGCCGACGAGTCCGACGCGTCGTTCCTGAACCTGATGCCCGTGATGGCCGTCGTCACCAACATCGACGCCGACCACATGGAGACCTACGGCCATGACTTCGGCCGGCTCAAGGGCGCGTTCCTGGACTTCCTGCACCGCATGCCGTTCTACGGCACGGCGATCCTGTGCGTCGACGATCCGGCCGTGCGCTCCATCGTGGTCGACGTGCAGTGCCCGGTCACCAGCTACGGCGTGAGCGAGGACGCCCAGGTGCGGGCGGTCGACATCCGCGCCGTCGGCGCGCAGATGCACTTCGTCGCCCAGCGCCGCAACGGCGTCGTGCTGCCCGACCTGCCGGTGCGCCTGAACCTGGCCGGTCACCACAACGTGCTGAACGCGCTGTCGGCGATCGCCGTCGCCGTCGAACTGAACATCCCCGACGCGGCGGTGCAGAAGGCGCTGTCGGAATTCCGCGGCGTCGGACGCCGGTTCCAGCGCTATGGCGACGTGCGCGTGCGCGAGGCCAACGGCGGCGGCCGGTTCGCCGTCATCGAGGACTACGGCCACCACCCGGTCGAGATCGCAGCGACCGTGGCCGCCGCGCGCGGCGCGTTCCCGGGCCGCCGCCTGCTGGTCGCGTTCCAGCCGCACCGCTACAGCCGCACGCGCGACTGCTTCGAGGACTTCGTGAAGGTGCTGGGCCAGGCCGACGTGGTGCTGCTGTCCGAGGTGTATGCGGCCGGCGAGGCGCCGATCGTGGCCGCGGACGGCCGCTCGCTCGCGCGGGCGATGCGCGTGGCGGGCAAGGTGGAACCGGTGTTCGTCGACGACATCGCCGACATGCCCGGGGCCATCCTGGACGTCGCCCGCGACGGCGACGTCGTGATGTGCATGGGCGCCGGCTCGATCGGCGGCGTGCCGGCGAAGCTGGTGGAAACGGGAGGCGCGGCATGAGCGCGGCACCGATCGACGTCAAGGCGCTGGGCAAGGTCGCCGTCCTGATGGGCGGCAAGTCGGCCGAGCGCGAGGTCTCGCTGATGTCCGGCGCCGGCGTGCTCAAGGCGCTGCAGAGCAAGGGCGTGAACGCGCACGCGTTCGACCCGGCGCAGCGCGACCTCTCCGAGCTCAAGCGCAAGGGGTTCAGGCGCTGCTTCATCGCGCTGCACGGCCGCTACGGCGAGGACGGCACGGTGCAGGGCGCGCTGGAGCTGCTGGGCATCCCGTACACCGGCTCGGGCGTGATGGCCTCGAGCGTCGCGATCGACAAGGTGATGACCAAGCGCATCTGGATCGCCGAGGGCCTGCCCACGCCGAAGTACCAGCTGCTGCGCCGCGGCGCCTATGCCCGCGAGCAGGTGCGCACCATCCCCGACGACCTGGGCCTGCCGCTGATCGTCAAGCCGGCGCGCGAAGGCTCGTCCATCGGCCTGGCCAAGGTCGAGGGCTACTCGCAGATGCAGGACGCCGTCGACGCGGCCGCGGCGCTGGACAGCGACATCCTGTGCGAGCAGTTCATCGCCGGCGACGAGGTCACCTGCCCGGTGCTGGGCACGGGCGACGGCGCCCGCGCGCTGCCGGTGATCCGCATCGTGGCGCCCGGCGGCAACTACGACTACCAGAACAAGTACTTCACCGACGACACCCAGTACCTGGTGCCGTGCGGCCTGCCCGAGGGCGAGGAAGCGGCGATCCAGGAGATCGTGGTCAAGGCCTACCGCGTGCTGGGCTGCCGCGGCTGGGGCCGCGTCGACGTGATGATCGACGCCGCCACCCGCAAGCCCTACCTGCTGGAGATCAACACCTCGCCGGGCATGACCGGGCATTCGCTGGTGCCGATGTCGGCACGCGCCGCCGGCATCAGCTACGAGGACCTGTGCCTGCAGCTGCTGGCTTCGGCCGCGCTCGACCACGAGCGCATCGAGCGCCGCCGCCCGGCGCAGCCCGCCGCCGACGGGGAGGGCCAGGCCGCATGAGCCCCGCCGTGCAGCAGCCCTTCGACGTGCGCCTGATGAACGCCACCGCCGCGGCGCTGGTGATGGGCTTCGTCGCGCTGCTGCTGGCCGCGCTGTGCTGGTGGGCGCTGCGCCATCCGCTGTTCGCCCTCGGCGGCATCACCGTGCAGGGCGAAGTGACGCACAACAGCGCCGCGACCCTGCGCGCCAACGTCGCGCCGCAGCTGGCGGGCAACTTCTTCACCGTGGACCTGGGCGCCACGCGCCGCGCGTTCGAAGCCGTGCCGTGGGTGCGGCAGGCGGTGGTGCGCCGCGAGTTCCCGAACCGGCTGCGCGTCGCGCTGCAGGAGCACCACGCCGCGGCGTTCTGGGGCGAGGAGGGCGGCTCGCGCATGGTCAACAGCTTCGGCGAGGTGTTCGAGGCCAATCCCGGCGACGTCGAGCAGGAAGGCCTGCCGCGCCTGTCGGGGCCGGACGGCCAGGCGCCCCAGGTGCTGGCGATGTTCCGCGCCGTGGCGCCGCTGTTCGAGCCGCTGGACCTGGGCGTCGAGCAGCTGTCGCTGTCGGGCCGCGGCAGCTGGCAGGTGACGCTGGACACCGACGCGGTGGTGGAGCTGGGTCGCGGCGAGCAGGACGAGGTGGTGCCGCGCGTGCGCCGGTTCGTCGAGACGCTGACCCAGGTGGGCTCGCGCTTCGGGCGCCGGCCGGACGCGCTGGTGTCGGCGGACCTGCGCTACGGGGACGGATACGCATTGCGGTTGAGGGGCGTGGGCACGGTCGAGGCCGCCACGCAGAAGAGATAGAGGGACACATGGCCAAGGAATACAAGGATCTCGTGGTGGGGCTGGACATCGGCACCGCCAAGGTGATGGCGGTGGTGGGCGAGGTGCTGCCCGGGGGCGAGCTCAAGCTGGCCGGCCTGGGCGTGGCGCCGTCCAATGGCCTCAAGCGCGGCGTGGTGGTCAACATCGACGCCACCGTGCAGAGCATCCAGCAGGCGCTCAAGGAAGCCGAGCTGATGGCCGACTGCAAGATCACGCGCGTCTACACCGGCATCACCGGCAGCCACATCCGCGGCATCAACTCCAGCGGCATGGTCGCCGTCAAGGACAAGGAAGTGACGCCGGCCGACGTGGCCCGCGTCGTCGAGACCGCGCGCGCCATCAACATCTCGACCGACCAGCGCCTGCTGCTGGTCGAGCCGCAGGAATTCGTGATCGACGGCCAGGACGTGCGCGAGCCGATCGGCATGAGCGGCATCCGGCTGGAAGCCAAGGTGCACATCGTCACCGGCGCCCAGAGCGCGGCCGAGAACATCGTCAAGTGCGTGCGCCGCTGCGGGCTGGAGGTCGAGCAGCTGATGCTCAACCCGCTCGCCTCCAGCCTGTCCGTGCTCACCGACGACGAGAAGGACCTGGGGGTGGCGGTGGTCGACATCGGCGCGGGCACCACCGACGTGGCCATCTTCACCGGCGGGGCCATCCGCCACACCTCGGTGATCCCGATCGCCGGCGACCTGATCACCAGCGACATCGCCATGGCGCTGCGCACGCCGACCAAGGACGCCGAGGACATCAAGGTCGAGAGCGGTTTCGCCAAGCAGCTGCTGGCCGACCCCGAGCAGCAGGTCGAGGTGCCGGGCCTGGGCGACCGCGGCCCCCGCATGCTGTCCAAGCAGGCGCTGGCCGGCGTGATCGAGCCGCGCGTGGAGGAGATCTTCTCGCTCGTGCAGCAGGTGATCCGCGAGTCGGGCTACGAGGAGGTGCTGTCCTCGGGCATCGTGATCACCGGCGGCAGCTCCGTGATGCCGGGCATGGTGGAGCTGGGCGAGGACATCTTCCTCAAGCCGGTGCGCCGCGGCGTGCCGCAGTACTTCGGCGCGCTGGGCGACATGGTCGCGCAGCCGCGCGCGGCGACCGTCATGGGCCTGCTCGAGGAAGCTCGCCTGGCCCGCGTGCGCGGCCTGAAGGTCGCGCAGAAGAACGGCTCGATGAAGACCGCGTTCTCGCGCTTCCGGGACTTCATCGTGGGGAACTTCTGATGCATTCGCACAAGCGCTGGCTGGCGCGCGGCAGCCCCCCTTTGCGACGACGGGAGCGATGGCGGTGCACCGATCCGCCCTCCTGAACGTTCATCACCGGATCCAACAACAAACGCAAGTGGCAACTGCAACCGAATCTAGGAGTCAGCAATGAGCATCGAAATGATCGAAGTCGAAGAATTCCACCAGGGCACCCAGATCAAGGTGATCGGCGTGGGCGGCGGCGGCGGCAACGCGGTCGAGCACATGATCGGGCGCGAGGTGCAGGGGGTGGAGTTCGTCTGCGCCAATACCGATGCGCAGGCGCTTTCGCGCAGCGCGGCTCACAAGGTGATTCAGCTGGGCAACAGCGGCCTGGGCGCCGGCAGCAAGCCGGAGAAGGGCCGCGAGGCGGCCGAGGCGGCCGAGAACAGCATCCGCGAGGCCATCGACGGCGCGCACATGCTGTTCATCACCGCCGGCATGGGCGGCGGCACCGGCACCGGCGCCGCGCCAGTGATCGCGCGCATCGCCAAGGAGATGGGCATCCTCACCGTGGGCGTGGTGACCAAGCCGTTCGACTGGGAAGGCGGCCGCCGCATGACCAACGCCGACCAGGGCCTGGCCGAACTGGAAGCCAACGTCGACTCGCTGATCGTGGTGCTGAACGAGAAGCTGCTCGAGGTGCTGGGCGACGACGTCACGCAGGACGAGGCCTTCGCGCACGCCAACGACGTGCTGAAGAACGCCGTCGGCGGCATCGCGGAGATCATCAACGTGCCCGGCCACGTGAACGTGGACTTCGAGGACGTGCGCACCGTGATGGGCGAGCCCGGCAAGGCCATGATGGGCACGGCGGCGGCGTCCGGCCCGGACCGCGCCCGCATCGCCGCGGAGCAGGCCGTCGCCTGCCCGCTGCTGGAGGGCATCGACCTGTCCGGCGCCAAGGGCGTGCTGGTGCTGATCACCGCGGCCAAGGGCAGCCTGAAGCTGTCGGAGTCCAAGCTCGCGATGAACACCATCCGCGCCTACGCCTCGCCCGACGCGCACGTGATCTACGGCACCGCCTACGACGACAACCTGGGCGACCAGGTGCGCGTCACCGTGGTGGCCACCGGCCTGTCGCGCCAGGGCCAGCAGCGCCGCACCGCGCCGCCGCTGCAGGTGCTGCGCACCGGCACCGACAACGTGCCGTTCCACGTGCCGACGGTGAACAACGCCGTCGCCGGCCCGGGCGCGATCGTCACGCGCGAGATGCTGCCGCCCCAGCAGCCGGACTACGGCGGCATGACGGTGCCCAGCGTGTGGCGCACCAACCGCACCCAGGCGGCCGCCAAGGTCGACGCGCTGTCCTCGGGCGGCATGGACGACTTCGAGATCCCGGCGTTCCTGCGCAAGCAGGCGGATTGATCGATCACGAAGAAAACGCTGCGCGTTTCCTTCGTGGTTTTCTGATCAGTTGGGCCCGGCCCGGCGAAGCCGGATCCGGGCCCAAAGTGTGTTTGCGCTGCATGTGATTGCGCGCAAACGGCTCGACCTGCGGTCGTGGGCGGTCCGTCCTTCGGCGGACCGCGGGCGCAACACCGAAAGGGCTTCAGCCCGGAGCACGGAGAGGCGGAGCATGGGGCGCCGGCGCCAGCCCCCTGCAGCCCGCCCTGGACGCCCGGGAGCAAAGACCGGCCTCTGGTTCAAAACGCCCGCTGCAGGATCACCGCATTGCTTTGTGCGCCGCGGTCGGGCTAGCATGGCCCGCAGGAGGGTTCCGCCATGCCGCAGCTGATTGCCACCGTCGAAGGGGTCGAGGTCAAGCACGTGTACCTCGCCAAGGACCGCACGACGCTGGGGCGCAGGGCCGACAACGACATCGTGCTGGACAACCCCGCCGTCAGCGGGCGGCATTGCGTGTTCGAGCTCAAGGGCCTGGCGGACGTGTTCGTCGAGGACGCGGGCAGCACCAACGGCACCTTCGTGAACAACAAGCGCATCCGGCGGCACCAGCTGCAGGACGAGGACGTCATCGCCATCGCGGGGTTTCGCATCCGCTACCTGCAGTCCACGGGCGATTCGGGCTTCGGCGCCACCGCCGCGATGTCCCTGGGCGCCGCCTCCCACCTGCCGCCGCCCGTGCACGCCAGCTTCCGCGTGCTCACGGGCAGCTCGGCGGGCCTGGAGGTGCCGGTCGTCAAGGCGGTGTCGACCTTCGGCAAGCCCGGCGTGGCGGTCATCGCCGTCTCCCACCGGCGCACGGGCTACTACGCGGCGCACCTGGACGGCGCCCAGGTGCCGAGCCTCAATGGCAGGCCGCTCGGCCCGGACCCGGTGCTGCTGGCCGACCTGGACGTGCTGGAGCTGGCCGGCACGCAGATGCAGTTCGCGGTCAAGGGCTGAGCGCCGCTATCGCGGCCATAGGCCGCAGGTCAGGCGTGGACAAGGCCGCGCGCCCTAAAATCGCGGCATGCTGCAGCAACGCACCCTGAAGTCGCTCACGCGCGCCGTCGGCGTCGGGCTGCACAGCGGCCAGCGCGTGGAGATGACGCTGCGGCCCGCGCAGCCGGACACGGGCATCGTGTTCCGCCGGGTCGACCTGCCCGAGCCGGTGGACATCGCCGTGTCGGCCGAGGCGGCGTCCGACCTGCGCCTGGCCTCGACCATCTCCAGCGGCGGCGCCAAGGTGCGCACCGTCGAACACCTGCTGTCCGCCTGCGCGGGGCTGGGCATCGACAACCTCTACGTCGACATCACCGCCGAGGAAGTCCCGATCCTCGACGGCTCCTCATCCTCGTTCGTGTTCCTGCTGCAAAGCGCGGGCATCGAGCTGCAGAACGCGCCGCGCCGCTTCATCCGCGTGCTGCGGCCGGTGGAAGTGCGCGACGGCGCCGGCGACAGCCTGAAGTGGGCGCGTCTCGTGCCCTACAACGGCTTCAAGGCCAGCTTCGAGATCGACTTCGCGCACCGCGTGGTCGACTCCACCGGCCAGCGCTACGAGTTCGACCTGGGCGCCGGCAACTACGTGCGCGACATCGCGCGCGCCCGCACCTTCGGGTTCACCAAGGACCTGGAGATGATGCGCGCCAACGGCCTGGGGCTGGGCGGCGGCCTGGACAACGCCGTGGTGATGGACGACTACCGCGTGCTCAATGCCGACGGCCTGCGCTACGACGACGAACTGGTCAAGCACAAGATCCTCGACGCCATGGGCGACCTGTACCTGCTGGGCAAGCCGCTGCTGGCCGCCTACGAGGCGTTCCGCTCCGGCCATGCCATGAACAACGCGTTGCTGCGCGCGCTGCTGGCCGAGCGCGACGCCTGGGAGGTCGTCACCTTCCAGGACGAGCGGCAGGCGCCCGCCGGTTTCGTGCAGCCCGTGCGCGCCTGGTAGCGCGCATGCTGCTGTTTCGCTGGGCCATCCTCCTGCTGCTGCTGGGCGCCGGCGTCTGCTTCGCCTTCTACGTCGGCACCCGCGACCGCCGCTACCTGCGCTGGGGCTGGACCATCCTGAAGTGGACCCTGCTCGCCGCGGGCGGGTTCTTCCTGGTCCTGATCCTCGAGCGGATCTAGTAGGTCCGCCCGCCGCCGTACATGGCGCTCGTGCGGCGCGACGTGGTGGTGGCCTGCGCAATGCGCGCCATGGACTGCCCCGCGTGCGCATGGGTGATGGCCAGGCCCAGCGCGTCCGCCGCATCCGGCCCTGGCAGCCCCGGCAGCTTCAGCAGCCGCTGCACCATGGCCTGCACTTCGCCCTTGCCCGCCTTGCCGTGCCCCGCGATCGCCCGCTTCATCTGCACGGCCGTGTACTCCGCCACCGACAGCTCGCACGCGACCAGCGCCGTGACGCAGGCGCCGCGGGCCTGCCCGAGCAGCAGGGTGGACTGCGGATTGGTGTTGACGAACACGATCTCGACCGCCGCGGCGTCGGGCCGGTAGCGCCCGCGCACTTCGGCGATGCCCTCGAACAGCACCTTCAGCCGCGCGGGCAGGTCGCCGCGCGGGACATGGCCGGTGGTGATGGTGCCGCTGGCGACGTAGGCGAGCGCATGGCCCTGCACGTCGACCACGCCGAATCCGGTGGTCTGCAGGCCGGGGTCGATGCCGAGGATGCGCATGGCTGGGCGGGAGTCTACCCGTGCAGGAGCGCCGGCCTGCTGACATGGGCGATCGACATGCGACCGGTCCCGGCCGCCGATGCAGGAACGGGCGGCCCCGGTGCGGAGCGGGCCGGGGCCCGCAGGCTGCGCGCGGGGCGGCGCGGCCTCAGCGCGCCGCGTGAATGGGCAGGCGCACGGTGAACCGGCTGCCCCGGCCGGCGCCCGCGCTGTGGGCCTCGATGCCGCCGCCGTGCAGCTCCACCAGCTTCTTCACCAGCCACAGGCCGATGCCCAGGCCGTCCTGGCCGCCGCGCGGCGAAGGGTCCTTGCTCTGGGCGAACAGGTCGAACACGTGCGGCAGCAGGGACGGCTGGATCCCCATGCCGTCGTCCACCACGTCGACCACGGCCTGCGCGCCGTCCCGGCGCGCGCGGATGCGGATGTTGCCGGGCGGGGCGGTGTACTTGGCCGCGTTGTTCACCAGGTTGCTGAACACCTGCCCGAGGCGCGTGATGTCGCCGAACACCATGACCGGCGTGTCCGGCAGGTCGAGCGTGACCGCGTGCCCGGCGGCGTCGAGCATGGGCCGGCTGGTCTCCAGCGCCTCGTCGATCGCGCGCTGCAGCGGCAGCGGCTCGCGCCGCAGTTCCAGCTTGCCGCGGCTGACGCGCGAGACGTCCAGCAGGTCGTCCACCAGGCGCACCATGTGGCGCAGCTGGCGCTCCATCATGTCGCGGGTGCGGGCGACGCCGGACGGCAGCTCGGGCGTGCGGCGCAGGATCTCCAGCCCGTTGCGGATCGGCGCGAGCGGATTGCGCAGCTCGTGCGCGAGGGTGGCGATGAATTCGTCCTTGCGGCGGTCGGCCTCGACCACGTCGGTGATGTCGGTGGACACGCCGCAGACCGCATAGACCTGCCCGGCCTCGTCGTACAGCGGAAACTTGCTCGAGCGGTAGACGATCGTCTGCCCGTTGTGGGTGATGCGCTCCTGCACCACGACCGGCTCCCCGCTGTCCAGGACGATGCGGTCGTTGGCGCGCAGCACGGCGGCCGTCTCGGGGCCGAACAGCTCGTCATCGGTGACGCCCAGGGATTCGGCCGCGCTGAAGCCGAGCTGCGCGCGCCACGCCTGGTTGGACAGCATGTAGCGCCCCTGCAGGTCCTTGGCATAGACCAGCGCGCCCGCGCCCTCGATCACCGACTCGGTCAGCCGCTGCGCGGCGCGCAGCTTGCGTTCGGCGATGCGTTCGACGGTCACGTCGCGGGCCGCGCAGAACCCGCGGTGCGGCCGCAGCTCGCCATCGCGCTCGCGGAAGGTGATCTGCAGGCGGATGTGCAGCCAGCGCACGGCGCCGTCCGGCAGCAGGGCGCGCACGTCGATCGCGAGGTGCCCGTTGCCCGCCGGGTCCATGGTGCGGGCGATCGCCTGCAGGTAGCGGTCGCGGTCGTCGGGGTGGATGCGGTCGAAGATGGCCTGGCGCGGCACCGTCATCGGCCCGTCGCCGAGTTCCAGCAGGCGCGCGAGCTCGGCCGAGATGTGGTTGAGGTTGGTGTCGTAGTCGATCTCGGCCATCACCAGCCCGGCGGCCTGGATGCCCATCTCCAGCTGCAGCCGGCTCGCGTCGCGGCGCGCCTCCTCCATCCGGCGCGCGGTGACGTCGCGGGCGATCCCCAGCAGGCCGACCAGGCGGCCCTGGGCGTCGCGCAGCGGCATCTTGCGGGTCAGCCAGTAGCGCACGCTGCCGTCGCGAAGCGGGACCGGCTCCTCCTGCTCGTGCGCCTCGCCCGAGGCGAGCACCGCGCGGTCGTTCTCCATCAGCAGGCGCGCGGCGGGCTTGTCGGCCAGGAAGTCGGCGTCGGTGTGGCCCAGCACCTGCTCCGCCGTGCATCCGACGGCCGCCAGGGTCGCCGGGTTCGCGAACTGGTACCGGCCCTCCAGGTCCTTGGCGAAGATCGCGTCGTCCGTGGCTTGCGCGATGGCGGTGGCCAGCAGGCCGGGCTGCTCGAACAGGCGCGAGGAACTTCGGGCATCCATGGCCCGCATTTTCGCGCCCCCTCGCGGCGCGGCGAGCTCAGCCGCGCATTGCGGCGCGGCAGCCTCAGTAGCCGAAGGCGCCGGCACCGACCCCCACGCCATCGGTGGACGCCATGGCCGGCGCCGGCGCGGGGGCGCTGGCCGTCTGGCCCGAGGCCGGATCGGAGGTTGGGGCCGGGGCGGGCGCGGGCCCGGCCGCCACGGGTGCCGGGGCGGCCGCCGCCGGCGCGGTCGCCGCCATGTCGCCTCCGCCGCCGCCGCAGGCGCTGAGCCACATGGCCGCCAGCAGCACGGGAATGCGCGCGTCCAGGCGCACGTTCGAAGCATCCATCGTCGTCTCCACCGGCGGAATCCGCGCACGACCAGGCGGCGGCGCGCCACCCGCCGGAGCGGCACGCGCGCCGGGCGGCGCGCTGCTCGCGTGCTCGCCTGCGTACGGGGATGAACGACCGGGGGGCCCGGTCTATTCCGTCCGGCCGCTGGCCGGCTGCGATGTCACGCGCGGCCGGGCAGGCCGGTGCGCGGCCGTGCGGGTGCCGTCGGGTGCCGCGCGGGGGGGGGGCGCTTCAGCGCCGGGCCGGCAGCGCGGCGCGGTGGCGCGCGATCTCGGCCCGCACGCGCTCGGGCGCCGTGCCGCCCGCCACCTTGCGGGCGTGCAGCGAGCCATGCAGCGACAGCACGTCATAGACGTCGGCGTCGATCGAGGCATGGAAGCCGCGCAGCGTCTCGAGCGGCAGCTCGGACAGGTCGCAGCCCTGCTGCTGCGCCGCTTTCACCGCATGGGCGACGATCTCGTGCGCGTCGCGGAAGGGCAGGCCCTTCTTGACCAGGTAGTCGGCCAGGTCGGTGGCCGTGGCGAAGCCGCGGCGCGCGGCCGCTTCCATCGCCTCGCGGTTGACCGTGATGCCGGGCATCATTTCCGCGAAGATGCGCAGCGTGTCCTTGAGCGTGTCGACCGTGTCGAACAGCGGCTCCTTGTCTTCCTGGTTGTCCTTGTTGTAGGCCAGCGGCTGGCCCTTCATCAGCGTGACCAGGCCCATGAGGTGGCCCACCACGCGGCCGGTCTTGCCGCGCGCCAGTTCCGGCACGTCGGGGTTCTTCTTCTGCGGCATGATCGACGAGCCGGTGGTGAACCGGTCGGCGATGCGGATGAAGCCGAAGTTCTGGCTCATCCAGATCACCAGTTCCTCCGACAGCCGGCTGATGTGCACCATGGCCAGCGTGGCCGCGGCGCTGAACTCGATGGCGAAGTCGCGGTCGCTCACCGCGTCCAGCGAGTTGTGGCACAGGCCCTCCATGCCCAGCGCGTCGGCCACCGCCTGCCGGTCCAGCGGGTAGCTGGTGCCGGCGAGCGCGGCCGCGCCCAGCGGCAGCCGGTTGACGCGCCGGCGCGCGTCGGCCAGCCGCTCCGCGTCGCGGCCGAACATCTCCACGTAGGCCAGCATGTGGTGGCCGAAGCTCACGGGCTGCGCCACCTGCAGGTGGGTGAAGCCGGGCAGGATGACGTCCACGTTCTTCTCGGCCAGCTCCAGCAGCGCGTGCTGCAGCTGCACCAGCAGGCCGGAGATCGCGTCGATCTCGTCGCGCAGCCACAGCCGCACGTCGGTGGCGACCTGGTCGTTGCGGCTGCGGCCGGTGTGCAGGCGCTTGCCGGCATCGCCCACCAGCTGCGTGAGGCGCGCCTCGATGTTCAGGTGCACGTCCTCCAGGTCCAGCTTCCACTCGAAGCGGCCGGACTCGATCTCCTGCGTGATCTGGGCCATGCCGCGCTGGATGTCGGCCAGGTCCTGGGCCGAGACGATCCCCTGGCGGGCCAGCATGGCGGCGTGGGCGAGCGAGCCCTGGATGTCGGCGCGCCACAGGCGCTGGTCGAAGCCGACGCTGGCGGTGTAGCGCTTGACCAGGTCGCTCATGGGCTCGGAAAAGAGCGCCGACCAGGCCTGGGACTTGTGTTCGAGTTGCGACATAGGGAGCCGGGACGGGCCCGGTCTGGTTGCCCCGGGGGTGGCGGGGTGGAAGAGTTCACCAATAATCGGGCGAGCGCGACCGAACCGATGGACGACTCCCAAATTTTATCGGCCTTCACCGAGCTGTCGCCCGAGTCCCGGGCGGCGGCCGCCTTGCGCCGCCGCCCCCCGCCGCCCCTGTTCGACGCCTGCCACGTGGGCGTCGTGCTGCGGGCGGTGCTGTGCGTCGAGGCGCTGGTGGCCGTGGGCGGCCTGTTCGTCGCCGCCGGCTGGCGCGACTGGCTGCTGCAGTCGGCCCTGCTCAGCGCCGCCGCGCTGCCGGCCACGCTGGCCTGGCTGCTGGTGGCGTGCGCCTGCAAGCGGCCGCTGGCGCGGCTGCCCGGGCCGGCGCAGCAGGCCTTCGGCATCGCCATGGGCGCGGTGGCCGGGCTGGGCGGCTGCGCGTTGCTGGCGCTCTTGCGGCCGGTGGCCGACGCGCTGCCCTGGGTGGCGTCCGCCCTGGCGGGCGCCCTGGTCGCCGCGGCGCTGGTGGCGGCGCTGGTGCTGCGGGCCAAGGGGCGCATGCCGGCCGAGACCGCCGCCCGCCTGTCGGAGCTGCAGGCCCGCATCCGGCCGCATTTCCTCTTCAACACCCTGAACACGGCGATCGCGCTGGTGCGCGAGGACCCCGCCCGCGCCGAACTGGTGCTGGAGGACCTGAGCGACCTGTTCCGGCACGCGCTGGCCGACCAGGGCGAGGCCGCCACGCTGGAGCAGGAGGTGGCGCTGGCCCGCAGCTACCTCGAGATCGAGCAGGTGCGCTTCGGCGACCGCCTGCAGGTGGAATGGGCGATCGACCCGGCCGCGGGCGCCGCCAGGGTGCCCCCGCTGCTGCTGCAGCCGCTGGTGGAGAATGCGGTCAAGCACGGGGTGGAGCCGAGCGCCACCGGGGCGCAGGTGAAGGTGAGCACCCAGCGGCGCGGCGGCGTGGTCGTCATCAAGGTGACCAACACCGTGCCGGCCGGCCAGGGCAGGCCGGGGCACGGGATCGCGCAGGACAACGTGCGCGAGCGCCTGCGGCTGTTGCACGACGTGCAGGCGCAGTTCCGCACGGCGCTGAAGGACGGGGTGTACCAGGTCAGGATGGAGGTGCCGGCGTGACGCGCCGGTGGACGACGGTCGAGAGGAGAGCCGCGCAAGCGGAGGAGGTCTGCCTGTGATGGACAGCCTGCATGTTCTGGTGGTCGACGACGAACCGCTCGCGCGGGCGCGCATGCGCACGCTGCTGGCGGATTGCCAGTCCCCGGCGGTGGCCGTGGGCGCCGAGGCCGGCAATGCCATCGAGGCGATGGAGGCGCTGCGGCGCGGCAGCTTCGATGCGGTGCTGCTGGACGTGCACATGCCCGGCGCCGATGGGCTCGCGCTCGCGCAGGCCTTGCGCGGCATGCCGCGCGAGCCCGCCGTCGTGTTCGTCACCGCGCACGCGGAGCATGCGGTCGCCGCGTTCGAGCTGGAGGCCGTGGACTACCTGACCAAGCCGGTGCGCCTGGAGCGCCTGCAGGTCGCCCTGCAGAAGGTCGAGCGGGTGCTCGCGGCGCGCCGCGGCGCCGCCGAGGACCCGCCCGAGACGCTGGTGATCCAGGACCGTGGCAGAACAGAGCGCGTGCCGCTGTCGGAGGTTCTCTATTTCAAGGCCGAATTGAAGTACATCACCGTCCGCACCTCGGCCAGAAGCTATATCCTTGACGCATCGCTCAGCGATCTCGAGGAGCGCCACGCCGCGCAGTTCCTGCGGATCCACCGCAATGCGCTGGTGGCCCGGCGCGCGGTGCGCGCCCTCGAGAAGCACGACGACCCCGAAGAGGGCGAAGGATGGGCGGTGCGGCTCACCGGCATCGATGAGCTGCTGGCGGTTTCGAGGCGGCAGCTCACCGCGGTGCGGGAGGCGCTGACGCGGTGAGGGAGGTTCATGGGGGACTCGGGCAAGTGTGCGTGTGCGAGAGAACATCCCCATGAATGAAGAGCAGCAGGTCCAGCAGGTTCTCGAGGCGGTGCCCCCGCCCGGGGACGTCGATCCCCAGGCGCCGCCGCAAGCCGTGGTGCACACCACGGCCGATCCCCGCAGCATGGGGCTGATCGTGCTGTCCACGCTGGCCATCCTGGCCATCCTGAAGTGGGCCAGCGCCTTCTTCATCCCGCTCATGCTCGGCTTCGTCTTCTACTACGCGCTGGCGCCGATCGTGGAGGGCATGGCGCGCTTGCGCGTACCGCGCGCGCTCGGCGCCGCCGTGCTGATCCTGGGCATCCTGGCCGGCAGCGGCGCCACGCTGTACTCGATGGCCGACGATGCCAACGAACTCATCAATTCGCTGCCCAACGCCGCCCAGCGCCTGCGCGCCGCGGTGCAACAGAGCATGGGCCGCAAGGCGACGCCGCTGGACACGGTGCAGAAGGCGGCCGCCGAACTGGAGAAGACCACCCAGGCGGTCAAGCAGCCGTCCACGCCCAGCGGCGTGCAGCGGGTGGTGGTCGAGAAGCCGGCGTTCGACCTGCGCGACCACCTGTGGTCGGGCACCGTGGGCCTGGCGAGCCTGATCGGGCAGATCACGGTGGTGACGTTCCTGACCTACTTCCTGCTGCTGTCGGGCGACACCTTCCGGCGCAAGCTGGTGAAGGTCACGGGGCAGACCCTGTCGGAGAAGAAGCTCACCGTGCAGGCGCTGGACGAGATCAACGTGCAGATCCAGCGCTACCTGCTGGTCAACCTGCTGGTCAGCGTGGCCGAAGGCATCCTCATCACGCTGGTCTTCGCCTGGATGGGCATCAAGCACGCGGTGGTGTGGGGCGTGCTGGCGGGCATCCTGAACCTGGTGCCCTATGTCGGCTCGGCGCTGTTCATCGTCGCCGCCACGCTGGCGGCGTTCGTGCAGACGGGCGAGATGGAAAAGGCGCTCATGATCGCGGGCCTGACCATCGTCATCAACACCATCAAGGGCAACCTGCTGCTGCCCTGGCTGACCAGCAAGGCCAGCCGCATGAACGCCGTGTCGGTGTTCATCGGCGTGCTGTTCTGGGGCTGGCTGTGGGGCGTGTGGGGCCTGCTGCTGGGCATCCCGATCATGATGGTGATCAAGGCCGTGTGCGACCGCGTCGACCAGCTCAAGCCGGTGGGCGAGCTGCTGGGCACGTAGCGCCCGCGCAAGGCGCCTACCCGGTGTTGCGCAGCCCCGCCGCGATGCCGTTGATCGCCATGTGGATGCCGCGCTGCACGCGTTCGTCATCCTGGCCCGCGCGGTGGCGCCGCACCAGCTCCACCTGCAGGTGGTGCAGCGGGTCGATGTACGGGAAGCGGTAGCGAATCGAGCGCTGCAGCGCCGGGTTGCCCGCCAGCCGCGTGCGCTCGCCGGTGATCTGCTGCAGCGCGTCGGTCGTGCGGTGCCACTCGGCGTCGATGGCCGCGAAGATCCGCTTGCGCAGGCGGGCGTCGGCCACCAGGCCAGCATAGCGGGACGCCAGCGCCAGGTCGCTCTTGGCCAGCACCATGTCCATGTTGGACAGCAGCGCGCGCAGGAACGGCCACTGGCGGTGCATCTTCTGCAGCAGCGCCAGGCTGTCCTTCCTCGGCCGCGACGGGTCGTCCAGGAACGCCTGCACCGCGGAGCCGAACCCGTACCAGCCGTTGAGCGTGGCACGGCTCTGGCCCCAGCTGAAGCTCCAGGGGATGGCCCGCAGGTCCTCGATGCGCTGGCCGGCCTTGCGCGACGCCGGCCGCGAGCCGATGTTCAGCTCGGCGATCTCGCGGATCGGCGTGGCGCCGAAGAAGAAGTCGGCGAAGCCGGGCGTCTCGTACACCAGCGCGCGGTAGGCGGCCATGCTGGCCTGCGACAGCGCCTCGGCGGCGGCCAGGAACTCGCGCGGCGCCGGCTTGGTGGGCTGCAGCAGCGTCGCCTCCAGCGTCGCGGCCACCAGGGTCTCGAGGTTGCGGCGCCCGATCTCCGGGTTGGCGTACTTGGAGCCGATCACCTCGCCCTGTTCGGTGAGGCGGATCTGGCCGCGCACGGTGCCGGGCGGCTGCGCCAGGATCGCCTGGTAGCTGGGTCCGCCGCCGCGGCCGACCGTGCCGCCGCGGCCGTGGAACATGCGCAGGCGGATGCGATGCGGCCTCAGGGTCCCGGCGGCGCCCGCGGCCAGCTGGTCGAACAGTTCCACCAGCGCGATGCCCGCGCGGTACAGCTCCCAGTTGCTGGTGAAGATGCCGCCGTCCTTGTTGCTGTCGCTGTAGCCGAGCATCACGTCCTGCTCGCCGCCGGAGCGCTCCACCAGGGCCGCGATGCCGGGCAGGGCATAGAACTCGCGCATGATCGGCGCGGCGTTGCGCAGGTCCTCGATGGTCTCGAACAGGGGCACCACGATCAGGTCGGCCACGCCGTCCTGGTCCAGCGTGCCCCGCAGCAGGCCCACCTCCTTCTGCAGCAGCAGGACCTCCAGCAGGTCGCTCACCGTCTCGGTGTGGCTGATGATGTAGTGCCGCACGGCCTCGGCGCCGAGGCGCGCGCATGCGCAGCGCGGCCTCGAACACGCCCAGCTCGCGCGTGGCGAGCGCCGAATAGGCGTGGCCCACCACGCGCAGCGGCCGGGCGTCCGCCAGCAGCCGCAGCAGCAGGGCGCGCCGCGCCTGCTCGGGCAACGCGGCGTAGCCGTCCTCGATCCGCGCCACCGCCAGCAGTTCGGCGACGACGGCCTCGTGCTGGTCGGAACTCTGGCGCAGGTCCATGCTGGCCAGGTGGAAGCCGAACACCTCCACCGCGCGGATCAGCGGCTGCAGCCGGTTGGCCGCGAGCGCCACCGAATGGCACGCGAGCAGCGACGCGCGGATGGTGCACAGGTCGGCGTGGAATTCGGCCGCGGCGCGGTACGGGTTCTGCGGCGGCAGCAGGTGCCGCGCGGCGTCGCCGCCCGTGGCGTCCTTCAGCGTGGCGGCCAGCCGCGCGTACATGGCCGCCAGCGCCCGCCGGTACGGCTCGTCCTGCCGGTGCTCGTCGTGGTCGGGCGAGCGGTCGGCCAGCGCCTGCATCTCCGGCGTGACGGCCACCAGCAGCGTGGAGACGGACAGCTCGCGCCCGAGGTGGTGCACCTCGGTGAGGTAGTGGCGCAGGGCGACCTCGCACTGGCGGCGCAGCGCCTGCTCCAGCGTGCGGGCATCCACGTTCGGGTTGCCGTCGCGGTCGCCGCCGATCCACATGCCCATGCGCAGGAAGCTGGCCACGGCGTGCTGGCCCAGTTCGCGCTCCAGGCCGGCGTACAGCTTCGGGATCTCGCGCAGGAACGTCGCCTCGTAGTACGACAGCGCGTTCTCGATCTCGTCCTCCACCGTGAGCTTGGAAAAGCGCAGCAGGCGGGTCTGCCACAGCTGCATCACGCGGGCACGGATCTGCGCCTCGTTGGCGGCCAGCTCGCGCGGGGCCAGGGCGTCCTTGGGCAGGGCGCGGGCGCGGATCTCGTCGCGCTGCGCCAGCAGCTCCGCGATCTCGCGTTCGGCGTCGAGGATGGACTTGCGCTGCACCTCGGTCGGGTGCGCCGTCAGCACCGGCGAGACATAGCTTTGCGCCAGCGTCTGCGCCACGGTGCGCGGGCTGATGCCCGCCCACCGCAGGCGGGCGAGCGCCACCTCGATGCTGCCTTCCTGGGTGTCCCCCGCGCGTTCGTGCACGAGGCGGCGGCGGATGTGGTGGCGGTCCTCGGCCAGGTTGGCCAGGTGGCTGAAGTAGGTGAACGCGCGGATCACGCTCACCGCCTGGTCGGCGCTCAGCGCCTTGAGCAGGGTCTTGAGCGCGCGGTCGGCCTCCTGGTCGGCGTCGCGCCGGAAGGCGACCGAGAGCTTGCGCACGCGCTCGACCAGCTCGAAGGCCGCCACGCCTTCCTGCTCGCGGATCACGTCGCCCAGGATGCGGCCCAGCATCCGGATGTCCTCCACCAGGGGTCGCTCGTTGTCTCGCGCTCGCCGGGCCGGCGTGGCCGGCGGTGGTGGGGTCATGGAGGTCTCGCTGCTCAATTTTTCGGCAGGGCGGATGCTAGCATCGACCCTCGCAACCACGCAGGTCCAAAGCTTGAGCAAGATCGTCATCGCCACCCGGGAAAGCCGCCTCGCACTCTGGCAGGCCGAACATGTCCAGGCCCTGCTCGCCGAGCGCGGGCACGAGGTCTCGCTGCTGGGCATGACCACGCGCGGCGACCAGATCCTCGACCGCAGCCTCAGCAAGGTCGGCGGCAAGGGCCTGTTCGTCAAGGAACTCGAGGTCGCGCTGGAGGAAGGGCGCGCCGACCTGGCCGTGCATTCGCTCAAGGACGTGCCGATGGACCTGCCGGAGGGCTTCCGGCTCGCCTGCGTCATGGAACGCGAGGATCCGCGCGACGCGCTCGTGTCGCCCCGCCACGCCTCGCTGGACGCGCTGCCGCAAGGCGCGGTGGTGGGCACCTCCAGCCTGCGCCGCGTGGTCCTGCTGCGCGCCCTGCGGCCCGACCTGCGCATCGAGCCGCTGCGCGGCAACCTGGACACGCGGCTGCGCAAGCTCGACGAGGGCCAGTACGACGCGATCGTGCTCGCCGCGGCGGGGCTCAAGCGGCTGGGCCTGGCCGATCGCATCCGCGAGGTGTTCGACGCCGACCGCATGCTGCCCGCCGCGGGGCAGGGCGCCCTGGGCATCGAGATCCGCACCAGCCGCGACGACCTGGCGCAGGCGCTGGCGCCGATGGCCCACCAGACCACCTGGCTCGCCGTCGCGGCCGAGCGCGCCGTCAGCCGCGCCCTGGGGGGCAGCTGCTCGATGCCGCTGGCCGCGCACGCCACGCTGGACGGCGAAGTGCTGCGGCTGCACGGCGCATGGGGCGACCCGGACGGGGCCGCCCCGCTCGTGCGCGCCCAGGCGAGCGGCACCGTGGCGAGCCTGGACGACGCGGCGGCGCTGGGCAACGAGGTCGCGGCGCGCCTGCGCGCCGGCGGCGCGCACTGAAGGCGCGGATGCGGGTGGTGCTGACCCGCCCGGCGCAGGAGGCGGCCCGCTGGGCCGAAACGCTGCGTGCGCGTGGACACGACCCCATCGTGCTGCCGCTGATCGACATTGCCCCCGCACCGCTCACGCCACCGTTGGCTGCCGCCTGGCGCGACCTGGCGGGCTACCAGGCGGTGATGTTCGTGAGCGCGAACGCCGTGCAAGGCTTTCGCGCCGCGGCGCCGTCCGACTCCTGGCCGCCGGGCACGCAGGCCTGGGCGACCGGCCCCGGGACCGTGCAGGCCCTGCGCGCCGCCGGCGTGCCGCCGGCGCAGATCGCCGCACCGGCCGCGGACGCGGCGCAGTTCGATTCCGAGGCGCTGTGGTCCGTCGTCGGCCCCGCGGTGCGGCGCGGCTGGCGTGTGCTGCTGGTGCGTGGCGCCGGCGCGGATGGGCAGCCGGCGGGCCGCGACTGGCTCGCGCGCGAGCTGGCGCAGGCCGGCGCCCGCGTCGACACGGTCGTTGCCTACGTGCGCCGCCCGCCCGCATGGACGCAGGAGGAACTCGCGCTCGCCCGGGCCGCCGTCGGCGAGGGCGCGGCCTGGCTGTTCAGCAGCTCGGAAGCCATCGCCAACCTGCGGCAGCTGGTGCCCGGCGCCGACTGGTCCGGCGCCCGCGCGGTGGCGACCCACGAGCGGATCGCGTACGCCGCGCGCGAGGCCGGATTCCCTGTTGTTTGCCTGTCACGACCGGACATGGACGCGGTGGTGCGCGCCCTAGAATCGTTCGGATGAGTGCAGAGCCCGCCCGCGATCCGGATCCCGCGCCGCCCGTCCCCGCACTCGAGGCCGCCCCCCTTGCCGCCGAGGCGGCCCCGGCCGCTGCGCGGCGCGGCCTGTCCGGCCCCATGGCCTTCCGGCTCCTCGTCCTCGTGGCCCTGCTGGCCCTGGGCTCGAGCGTGCTGCTGTGGCAGAAGCTCACGACCATCCAGGAGCAGCTGGCGCGGCAGAGCGCCGATGCCGGCAGCAACGCCGTCGAGGCGCGCGCCATGGCGCGCCAGGCGCAGGAGCTCGCCCGCGACCTGGCCGCGCGCCAGGCCGTCACCGACACGCGCGTGAGCGAGGTCGCGCTGCAGCGCGCCCAGCTCGAGGAGCTGATGCAGAGCCTGTCGCGCTCGCGCGACGAGAACATGGTGGTGGACATCGAGTCGGGCCTGCGCCTCGCCCAGCAGCAGGCCCAGCTGACGCTCAGCGCCGAGCCGCTGCTGGCCGCCCTGCGCACAGCCGACCAGCGCCTGGCCCGCTCGGGCGAGCCGCGCATGGCGCGCATCCGCACCGCCATCGGCCGCGACAGCGACCGCATCAAGTCGGCCGCGGTGGCGGACGTGCCCGGCGTGCTGCTGCGGCTGGACGAGGTCGCGCGCCAGGTGGACGAGCTGCCGCTGGCCAACGCCGTCGGACCGCAGGCGCTGCGTTCCGCGCCGCGCGCCGAGGCCGCGGGCGGCAAGCCGCTGCCGTGGTGGCGGCAATGGCTGCTGGCCGTGCAGGACGAGGCGCGCTCGCTGCTGCGCGTGAGCCGCATCGACCAGCCCGAGGCGGTGCTGGTGGCCCCCGAGCAGGCTTTCTTCCTGCGCGAGAACCTGAAGCTGCGCCTGATGAACGCGCGGCTGGCGCTGCTCGCCCGCCAGCCGGAGTCGGCCCGCGCCGACCTGGCCACGGCGGCCGCGGCGCTGGGCAAGTACTTCGACACCGGCTCGCGGCGCACGCAGGCCGTGGCCGGCGCGCTGCAGCAGATGCAGGCGCAGTTGCGCGTGGTGGAGCTGCCGCGCATCGACGAGACCCTGGCCGCGCTCGCCACCGCGGCCGCGGGACGCTGAGGACCGCCGGAATGCGTGCCGCCCTCTGGCTGCTGGCCCTGTTCGGGATCGCCGTCGCCGTCGCCCTGTTCGCCGGCAACAACCAGGGGACGGTGACGGTGTTCTGGCCGCCGTACCGCGTCGACCTGTCGCTCAACCTCGTGCTGCTGCTGCTGGTGGCGGCCTTCCTGCTGCTGCACAGCGCGTTGCGGGCGCTGTCGGCGCTGTTCGACCTGCCGCGGCAGGCGCTGCGCTGGCGCAACCAGCAGAAGGAGCGCGGCATGCACGCGCTGCTGCTGGACGCGCTGTCGCACCTGCTGGCCGGCCGCTACATCCGGGCCCGCAAGTCGGCCGAGGCGGCGCTCGTGCAGGAGGCGTCGCTGGCCGCCAGCGGCGCCGGCCCCGCCAACGGCACGCAGCTGCGCATGCTGGCCCACCTGCTGGCCGCCGAGAGCGCCCAGGCATTGCAGGACCGCCCGGCCCGCGAGGACCACCTGAAGCTCGCCCTCGAGCAGGCCGGGGCGCGCGAGGGCCAGGAAACGCATGAAGGCGCGCTGATGCGCGCCGCCCGCTGGTCGCTCGAGGACCGCGAGCCGCAGGCCGCCATCGGCTGGCTGCAGGACCTGCCGACGGGCGCGGGCCGGCGCACGCTGGCCCTGCGCATGAAGCTGCGGGCGGCACGCCTGGCGCGGCACACCGCCGAGGCGCTCGAGACGGCGCGGCTGCTGGCCAAGCACCGCGCCTTCTCGTCCGAGGCGGCGCAGAGCCTGGTGCGCGGGCTGGCGATCGACCTGCTCAACGGGGCGCACGATCCCGCGCAGCTGCAGAAGGCCTGGTCCACGCTCGAGCCCGCCGAACGCGCGATGCCGGAGCTGGCCATCCACGCCGCGCAGCGGCTCGTCGCCCTGGGCGGCGACGCGCAGCTCGCGCGCGACTGGCTGCTGCCGGCATGGGAGCGCCAGCCGCAGCTGTCCGACAGCCTCAAGATCAAGCTGGTGCACGCGTTCGAGCAGGGCCTGGATTCGATCGACGCTGCCTGGCTGGCGCGCATCGAGGCGGCGCAGCGGGCCAATCCGCGCGACATGACGCTGCAGTACCTGGCCGGCATGGCGTGCATGAAGCGCCAGCTGTGGGGCAAGGCGCAGCAGCTCTTGCGGCAGGCGGCGCAGGGGCTGCAGGATGCGCGGCTGCACCGCGACGCCTGCCGGGCGCTGGCCCAGCTGGCCGAGCAGCGCGGCGACCAGGAAGCCGCCGCGGCGGCCTGGCGCCAGGCGGCGCAGGACTGAAGCGGCGGGCGGATCGGAAGAGGGCGGCGCCGCACACAGGCCGTCGGCCAAAGAAAAAGGGGAGCGCTGGCTCCCCTTTTTCTTGCCTGAATCGCGGGAGCAGGGCTCCCGCGCCGTCTCACGTCACTGCAGCGGTGCGCCGGTCGCGCCCTGCTCGAACGGCAGCTTCAGGTCGCGCAGGTCGCGGCGCGTTTCGACCAGCACCAGCGGGCCCTCGTCGGGCACCACCAGCGGCGGACGCTCGCGCGGCACGCGCACCGGCTTGGGCTCGGCCGCGATGGCCGCCTGCACGGCCGCGATCTTGCCGGCATCCGAGTTGACCCACTGCAGGCCCGAGCCGTTGGCGATCTGCGCCAGGCTGTCGACCGGCAGTTCGTACGCCTGCACCTTGGGCAGGCCCTTGGCCGCGGGCGCCTGCACGGCGATCGGCGCGACCACCGGCGCGGGAGCCGGCACGGGCGCGGGCGCGCCCTCGTTGCTCGCGGTCACGGTGTCGTCGCTCACGAAGCCCGTGGCGTAGCGCGGACGGCGCTCGGCCGGCTCCGCGGCGGCTTCGGCCGCAGCCTCGACCGGCGCGCCTTCGGCACCGGCGGCGGCTTCGTCGCGGCCGGAACGGTCGCGGCGATCGCGGCCGTAGCGGTCACGCGAGCGGCGGCCTTCCCGGCGGCCTTCGCCGGCCGGTGCGCCTTCGCCCGACTCCGGCGGCGCCACGTCCAGGGCACCGGCGCCGGCCGCGAGTTGCGGCTCGGCCTGGCCCTCGACCACGGCGGCTTCGCTCACGCCCTGCGGGGCCTGCTCGCGCGGGCGACGCTCGCCGCGCTCGCGGCGGCCTTCGCCCTGTTCACCGCGGCCTTCGCCCCGGTCGGCGCGATCGCCACGCTCGGCACGTTCACCGCGCTCACCGCGCTCACCGCGTTCTGCGCGTTCTGCGCGCTCACCGCGCGGCGGGCGCTCGCCGCGCGGCTGACCCGCCTCGGCACCGGCCTGCACGCCTTCGACGCGCTGCGGCTCTTCGCCACGGCGCTCGTCCCTGCGCTCGCGTTGGCCCTGGCCCTGGCGCTCGCCACGGCCCTCGCGCTGTTCACGCGGCTCGCGGTTGTCGCCGCGCTGCTGGGGCCGCTCGCGCCGGCCTTCCTCTCGCTGCGTGTCCGCGGCCTCGCCGGCGGCGGCGCGATCGCGCCGCTGTTCGCCGTCACGCCCGCGGTTGTCGTCGCGGCCACGGCCTTCGCCGCGATTGCGGTCGCGACCCCGGCCGCCACGGCGGCCTTCGCCGCGCTCGCCACGGCCTTCGCGCCGCTCCTCCGCCTTGGCCGGCGTGGCCGCGGTGGCCGCAGCGGCGGCGGGTGCCGGCGCGGCGGTCGGTGCGAGGCCGAACAGGTTCTTGAACCAGGCGACGAACGACGGCTCGGGCGCGGGCGCGGGCGCCGGGGCGGGCGTCGGCGCAGGTGCCGCGGCGCGCGGCGCGGGCTCGGCCACCTTCTCGGGCTTGGGCGGGGCCACCGGCGCCGGCATGTCGGGCAGCACGCCCTTGATCACCGGCTCCTGGCGGTTGGCGCGTTCCTGCGAACGGCGGGTGACCTCGGTCTGCTCCTCGACTTCCTCGGCCATGTGGTAGCTGGCCTTGAGGTTGTCCAGGCGCGGATCGTCGTGCTTCAGGCGCTCGAGCTTGTAGTGCGGCGTGTCCAGGCCCTTGTTGGGGACCAGGATCACGTTGATGCGCTGCTTCAGCTCGATCTTGGTGATCTCGGTGCGCTTCTCGTTCAGCAGGAACGAAGCGACTTCCACCGGGACCTGCACGTGCACCGCGGCCGTGCTGTCCTTCATCGACTCTTCCTGGATGATCCGCAGGATCTGCAGCGCCGAGCTCTCGGTGTCGCGGATGTGGCCGTGGCCGCCGCAACGCGGGCAGGGGATCGACGCGCCTTCGGACAGGGCCGGGCGCAGGCGCTGGCGGCTCATCTCCATCAGGCCGAACTTGCTGATCGTGCCGAACTGCACGCGGGCGCGGTCCTGGCGCAGCGCGTCGCGCAGGCGGTTCTCGACCTCGCGGCGGTTCTTCGACTCCTCCATGTCGATGAAGTCGATGACGATCAGGCCGCCCAGGTCGCGCAGGCGCATCTGGCGCGCCACCTCGTCGGCGGCTTCCAGGTTGGTGCGGGTGGCGGTCTCCTCGATGTCGCCGCCCTTGATGGCGCGCGCCGAGTTGACGTCGATGGACACCAGCGCCTCGGTGTGGTCGATCACGATCACGCCGCCCGAGGGCAGCTTCACCTCGCGGGCATAGGCCGACTCGATCTGGTGCTCGATCTGGAAGCGCGAGAACAGCGGCGCGTCGTCGCGGTAGCGCTTCACGCGCGCCGCATGCTCGGGCATGACGTGCGACATGAACTGCTGGGCCTGATCGTAGATCTCGTCCGTGTCGATCAGGATGTCGCCGATGTCCTGGTTGAAGTAGTCGCGGATGCAGCGGATGACCAGCGACGACTCCTGGTAGATCAGGAACGCGCCCTTGCCGCCCTTGGCGGCGCCGTCGATCGCGTTCCACAGCTTCAGCAGGTAGTTCAGGTCCCACTGCAGCTCGGGCGCGGAGCGGCCGATGCCGGCCGTGCGCGCGATGATGGACATGCCGTTGGGGTACTCCAGCTGGTCCATCGCCTCCTTGAGCTCGGCGCGGTCGTCGCCCTCGATGCGCCGGCTGACGCCGCCGCCGCGCGGGTTGTTGGGCATCAGCACGACGTAGCGGCCGGCCAGCGAGATGAACGTGGTCAGCGCCGCGCCCTTGTTGCCGCGCTCTTCCTTCTCCACCTGGACCAGGAGCTCCTGGCCTTCGCGGATGGCCTCGTTGATGCGGGCCTGGGAGGCCGACACGCCCGGGGCGAAGTACTGCTTGGAGATCTCCTTGAACGGCAGGAAGCCGTGGCGGTCCTCGCCGTAGTCGACGAAGCAGGCCTCCAGGCTGGGCTCGACGCGCGTGACGACGGCCTTGTAGATGTTGCCCTTGCGCTGCTCGCGCCCTTCGATCTCGATTTCGTAGTCGAGGAGCTTCTGCCCGTCGACGATGGCCAGCCGGCGCTCTTCGGCCTGCGTGGCATTGATCAGCATCCGCTTCATTGCGTCACCTTCTTGTTCTCACGTTCATACGACCCGCGGACGGGTCCACGATGCCGTGCGGACGCTGGCGGAAACGAAGAACGGAAGGCGCGCAGGGACGCCGCTGCAGCCCGGGCGGGCTATGTCAGCAGGCGGTGGGGTGGCGCGTGGATGAGGGCGAGGCGGGGGCCGGGGCGCCAGGCCGCAGGGGGAACTGCATCCTGCGGGGCACGCGCGGAATGCCGGGGCGGCCCGAAGCCGATGGCGGTGGGCATCAGCCACCGCCAGCAGGCCAGGAGAAGCGCCATCAGCACGGGAGAGTCTCGCTTTGATCCGCCGCCAGCGCCGAGCTGGCGGCCTTGTATTCCGTTCGGGTTTCGACAAGCGTCGGCTTGGGCGTCCGGACCCGCCATCGCGGCCTCCTTCGGGCTCGCGGACGGGCTGGGACGCCGTCGGCATCGACCTGCCGGCGTGGCCTGTTCGAGCGGCGGGCCTAAAATCCTGCCAAATCAAACACTTACGGCCTCACGCCAGTGAAACGCATTATAGGGGCCGCGGCCGCCGGCACCCAGGGGGCGGTCAAGACCGTCGAGGTCGCAGAGGAATTCGCCGGCCAGCGCCTGGACAACTTCCTGCTGCGCGAGCTCAAGGGCGTGCCGAAGACGCACGTCTACCGCATCATCCGCAGCGGCGAGGTGCGCGTGAACAAGGGCCGCGCGGCGGCCGACACGCGGCTGGGCGCGGGCGACCTGGTGCGGGTGCCGCCGGTGCGGCTGCCCGAGCGGGTGACCGACCCCAGCGCGCGGCCCGCCCCGGCGCGCGAGTTTCCCGTCCTGCTGGAGGACGACCACCTGCTCGCGATCGACAAGCCCGCCGGCGTGGCCGTGCACGGCGGCAGCGGCGTGAGCTTCGGCGTGATCGAGCAGCTGCGGCAGGCCCGGCCCGACGCCCGCTTCCTGGAACTGGTGCACCGGCTCGACCGCGAGACCTCGGGCGTGCTGCTGGTGGCCAAGCGCCGCTCGGCGCTGACCCGGCTGCAGGACCAGTTCCGCGAGCGCGAGACCGGCAAGACCTACCTGGCCCTGGTGGTGGGCGCCTGGCCCGCCAACAAGAAGGTGATCGACCTGCCGCTGCACAAGTACCTGGTCGGCGGCGCCGACGAGGCGGCCGGCGAGCGGCGCGTGAAGGTCGTCGCCAAGGACGACCCGGACGGCATGCGCTCCATCACCCTGGTGAAGGTCGCGCGCCGGCTGGGCGATTACACGCTGCTCGAAGTCACGATCAAGACCGGGCGCACGCACCAGATCCGCGTGCACCTGGCGTCGCAGGGCCACCCCATCGCCGGCGACGACAAGTACGGCGACTTCGAGCTGAACAAGTCCCTGCAGCGGGAGGGCCTCAAGCGCATGTTCCTGCATGCGTGGCGTTTACAGTTCCTGCACCCCGCGTCCGGCGAGACCGTGACGCTGCAGGCCCCGCTCCCCACCGACCTCCAGCAGTTCGCCGATCGCCATGCCCAGCCCCCGTCCGCGCCAGTTTGACCTGATCGCCTTCGACTGGGACGGCACGCTGTACGACTCCACCAAGGTGATCGTGCGCTGCATCCAGAGCGCGGTGGTGGACGTGGGCGGCCGGATGCCGACCGAGCAGGCCGCCGCGTACGTGATCGGCATGAGCCTGGGCCAGGCGCTCGCGCGCGCCGCGCCGGACGTCCCGCCGGAGAAATACCAGGAGCTGGGCGCGCGCTACCGGTTCCATTACCTGCAGCACCAGGACGACCTGAGCCTGTTCGACGGCGTGCTGGCGCTGCTGCACGACCTGAAGGCGCGGCACCACTGGCTCGCGGTGGCGACGGGCAAGTCGCGCCGCGGCCTGGACGAAGTGCTGCGCACCGAGGAACTGCACGGCGTGTTCGACGGCTCGCGCACCGCCGACGAGACGGCCGGCAAGCCGCACCCGCGCATGCTGCACGAGCTGATGCGCGAGTTCGGCACCGAGCCGCAGCGCACGCTGATGATCGGCGACACCACGCACGACCTGGAGATGGCGCGCAACGCCGGCTGCCCGAGCATCGGCGTGAGCTATGGCGCGCACGAGCCGCATGCCTTCCACGAGCACGGCCCGCTGCAGGTCGTGCACTCCGTGCGCGAGCTGCACGACTGGCTGCTGGCGCACGCGTGAGCCGCGCGATGGAAGCGATCGCCCTGTGCCACAGCAAGGACCTCGAGGAGGGCGGCATCGCCGTCCCGTTCGACGTGGTCTATGGCGGGGCGACCTGCCGCGCGTTCGCGGTCCGCTGGGAAGGGCGGCCGCATGCCTACCTCAACCGGTGCGCGCACGTGGCGATGGAGATGGACTGGCAACCCAACCGGTTCTTCGACGACACCGGCCGCTGGTTGCTGTGCGCCACGCACGGGGCCGTCTACCGGCCCGACACCGGCGCGTGCGCGGGCGGACCGTGCCGCGGCGGGCTGGTGAAGATCGCCCTGTCCGAGCGCGACGGAGTGGTGCACTGGCATACTGACTGGAACTTGCAACCCGTGGCCTTCTGACATGAGCGACCCGCTTCTTCCCGGCTCCGCGCCGGCCCCCCGCGACACCCCACCTGCCGCCGAACACCGCGCGGGCTGGGAGCGCGACACGATGGAGCGCCTGGTGTTCGCCACGCTCGCCGAGCAGAGGGCCGCGCGGCGCTGGAAGACCTTCAAGAGCCTGGCCTGGCTCGCCTTCTTCGTCTTCCTCGCGTGGGCCGCGCTGTACCGCGGCGGGCCTTCGGCCAAGACCGACAAGTCGCTGCCGCACACGGCCGTCATCGAGATCAAGGGCGAGATCGCCGACGGCGCCGACGCCAGCGCCGAATTCGTGGTCGCGGCCATGCGCGCGGCCTTCGAGGACGACGGCGCCAAGGGCATCGTGCTGCTGATCAACTCGCCGGGCGGCAGCCCGGTGCAGGCCGGCATCATCAACGACGAGATCCGGCGCCTGCGCGCCAAGTACAACAAGCCCGTCTACACGGTTGTCGAGGAGTCGTGCGCATCCGCCGCGTACTACATCGCCGCGGCCTCCGATCGCATCTTCGTCGACAAGGCCAGCATCGTCGGCAGCATCGGCGTGCTGATGGACGGCTTCGGCTTCGTCGGGCTGATGGAGAAGCTGGGCGTCGAGCGCCGGCTCATGACCGCCGGCGAGAACAAGGGCTTCCTCGATCCGTTCAGCCCGCAGACCGACCGGCAGCGCGTGCATGCGCAGGCCATGCTGGACCAGATCCACCGGCAGTTCATCGATGCGGTCAAGGCCGGCCGCGGCAAGCGGCTCAAGGACACGCCCGAGCTGTTCACCGGCCTGTTCTGGACCGGCCAGCAGGCGGTCGACATGGGCCTGGCGGACCAGCTCGCCAACCTCGACTTCGTGGCGCGCGAAGTGGTCAAGGCCGAGGAACTGGTCGACTACACGCGGCGCGAGAACGTCGCCGAGCGGCTGGCCAAGAAGTTCGGCGCCGCGATGGGCGAGGGCGCCGTGCGCGCCTTCCGCGTGCTGCCGGCGATCCGCTAGAGGCCGGCGCCGAGCAGGAACACGGCCGGCACGTCGGCCGTCACCGGCGCGGCCGTCTTCTTCCAGTCGGCCACCTTGCGGCTGTCGACGCGCGCCTGCGGCAGCGTCATCGCGCTCGCCACGGCGACCCGCGTGTCCGGCCGCAGGGCCTCCAGCAGGGCCTGCCAGAGGGCCGGGTTGCGGTAGGGCGTCTCGATGAACATCTGCGTCTGGCCCGTGCGCACCGCCAGCGCCTCCAGCTCGCGCACCCGCTGCAGGCGCGGGCCGGGCTGCTGCGGCAGGTAGCCGACGAAGGCGAAGTTCTGCCCGTTCAGCCCGCTCGCCGCCAGCGCCAGCACCAGCGACACAGGCCCGACGAGCGGGACGACGGCCAGGCCCAGGTCGTGCGCCGCGCGCACCACCGACGAACCGGGGTCCGCGATCGCCGGCATGCCAGCCTCGCTGACCAGTCCGATGTCGTGGCCGTCGCGCGCGGCGGCCAGCAGCGGGCGCGCATCGAACCCGCCGGCGTGGTCGCCCTTCTTGTGCACCTCGCGCGGCAGTTCCGTGATCGAGAGGGCCTGCAGCGGCTGCGCCAGCGGGTGGCTCTCGTGCACCCGCTTGAGATAGGCCCGCGTCGACTTGGCGTTTTCCGCGATCCAGTGCCCCAGCCGGGCGGCGACCTGCAGCGTGGCCTCGGGCATCACCTGCGACAGCGGTGCCTGTTCGGCGCAGCCGAAGTCCAGCGGTGCCGGCACCAGGTACAGCGTGCCGGCCATCAGGGCATCCGCAGCCCGGCCGCGCGTAGCAGGCGGCAGGTCCGGATCAGGGGCAGGCCCACCAGCGCGGTGGGGTCGTCGCTGTGGATCGCTTCCAGCAGGGCGATGCCCAGCCCTTCGCTGCGGGCGCTGCCCGCGCAGTCGTACGGCTGCTCGGCGCGCAGGTAGGACTCGATCTCGGCGTCGGTGAGCTCCCGAAAGTCCACGCGCACGGGCGCGAGGTCCTGCTGCTCGAAGCCGCTGTCCCGGCACACGACGGCCACGGCGGTCTGGAACACCACGGTGCGCCCGCGCATGCGTCGCAGCTGGTCCGTGGCGCGCGCATGGTCGCCCGGCTTGCCCAGTGGTTCGCCGCCGAGGTCGGCGACTTGGTCGGAGCCGATCACGATGCAGTCCGGGTGCCGTTCGGCCACGGCACGGGCCTTGGCGAGCGCCAGGCGCGCCGCCAGCGCGGCCGGCGCCTCGCCTGGCAGGGGCGTCTCGTCGACATGCGGGGATTCGACGCGGAAATCCAGCCGCAGGCGGCCCAGCAGTTCGCGTCGGTACGGGGAGGTGGAGCCCAGGATGAGCGTGCGCGGCATCGGGCGATTCTCTTACACTGCCTCGCATGAAGAGGCAGTTCAGCGCGCAGCGGCTCGACGTCCGGGCGTTCGCCGAGGATGCGGCCGAGCTGGCCGGGCAGGCGCCGGTGGGCCAGTTCCCGCGGCTCGCGGCCGAGGCCAAGGGATCCGTCGAAGGCCGCGAGGTCACCTGGTCCGCGCACGGCGAGGTGCTCAATGCGGCCCATGTGCGGCCGCAAGTCTGGCTGCACCTGCAGGCCCAGGCGACCCTGCCCATGACGTGCCAGCGTTGCCTCGAGCCGGTGGACGTGCTGCTGGACGTCGACCGCTCGTTCCGCTTCGTGGCCGACGAGGCGACGGCCGCGGCCGAGGACGACGAGGCCGAGGAAGACCTGCTGGCCATGAGCCGGGCGTTCGACCTGCCGGGGCTCATCGAGGACGAGCTGCTGATGGAAGTGCCGGTCGTGCCGCGCCACGCCGTGTGTCCCACGGCCGTCCAGCTGTCGGCGGCCGACCCGGACTTCGAGGAAGCCGCCGAGCCGGAGAACCCGTTCGCGGCCCTGAAGGCGATCAAGACCCGGTCCGGCTGAGCCGGCTGGAGCGGCCTTCGCGGATGCCCTATAATGGAGGGCTTCGCGCCGCCGGACCCGTGCCGGGCGCGCGGTTTCCCACCAACATCGTCAACACCGCCCTGCGCCGATCTCGCGCAGCGCAAGATCCGTCCAGGAGCCCGACATGGCCGTTCAGCAAAACAAGAAGTCCCCCTCCAAGCGGGGCATGCACCGTTCGCACAACGCCCTGACGGTGCCCGGCATCGCCGTGGAACCGACCACCGGCGAAACCCACCTGCGCCACCACATCAGCCCGAACGGGTTCTACCGTGGCCGCAAGGTGCTCAAGACCAAGAACGACGCCTGAGATTCCGATCGCATCGGCAAGAGGCCCGGCGCTGCCGTCCGCAGCTCGGGCTTTTTTTCTGGCCGCGTGCTTCCCGCGGCTGGGGCTGATGGGAAACGCTCTACAGTGACGGCATGACGACTCTCGCGGTGGATTGCATGGGGGGCGACCACGGCCCCCGGGTGACGCTGCCGGCCTGCCGCCGGTTTCTCGACGCGCATCCGGACGCGCGGCTGCTGCTCGTGGGGGCGCCCGAGGCGCTCCAGGGCTTCCAGCACCCGCGCGCCAGCATCGTGGCCGCCACCGAGGTGGTGGCGATGGACGACTCGGTGGAGACGGCCCTGCGGCGCAAGAAGGATTCCTCCATGCGGGTGGCGATCCGGCAGGTCAAGGACGGCCACGCGCAGGCGGCCGTGTCGGCGGGCAACACCGGGGCGCTGATGGCGCTGGCCCGCTACCTGCTCAAGACGGTGGACGGCATCGACCGCCCGGCCATCGCCTACCCGATGCCCAACGCGAAGGGCGGCGCCACGACCGTGCTCGACCTGGGCGCCAACGTCGACTGCACCGAGCACCACCTGCTGCAGTTCGCCGTGATGGGCTCGGCGCTGGTGTCGGCGCTCAAGAACCAGGACCAGCCCACGGTCGGCCTGCTGAACATCGGCGAGGAGATCATTAAGGGCAACGAGGTGATCAAGCGCGCGGGCGAGCTGCTGCGCTCGGCCGCCGCCGCCGGCGACCTGAACTTCCACGGCAATGTCGAGGGCAACGACATCTTCAAGGGCACCACGGACATCGTGGTGTGCGACGGCTTCGTGGGCAACGTGGCGCTCAAGACCAGCGAAGGCCTGGCCAGCATGATCGGCGGCTTCCTGCGCGAGGAGTTCTCGCGCAGCGTGTTCACCAAGCTCGCGGCGCTGCTGGCCGCGCCGGTGCTCAAGGCCTTCAAGGACCGCGTCGACTACCGCCGCTACAACGGCGCCGCGCTGCTCGGCTTGCGGGGACTCGTGTTCAAGAGCCATGGCTCGGCGGACGACTTCGCGTTCAGCCAGGCGCTGGTGCGCGCGTATGATGCGGCCCGGAACAACTTGCTCGATCGCGTCCAGGCCCGCATCGCCCACGCCAGGCCCCTGCTGGTCGGCGCCGCCGGCGACTCCCAGCCGCTGGAGGCGATCGCTTCCGAATGACCCGATATTCGCGCATCACCGGCACGGGCAGCTTCCTGCCGCCGCGCCGTGTGACCAACGACGACCTCGCGGCCGAACTGGCGCAGCGCGGCGTCGAGACCTCCGACGAGTGGATCGTGGAACGCACGGGCATCCGCGCGCGCCACTTCGCCGCGCCGGACGTCACCACCAGCGACCTCGCCCTGCACGCCTCGCGCCACGCGCTCGAGGCGGCCGGCCGCGACGCGTCCGAGATCGACCTGATCGTGGTCGCCACGTCGACCCCCGACATGGTGTTCCCGTCCAGTGCCTGCATCCTGCAGAACAAGCTCGGCATCGCGGGCTGCGCGGCGTTCGACGTGCAGGCGGTGTGCAGCGGCTTCGTCTACGCGCTGACCGTCGCCGACGCGATGATCCGCACCGGCTCGGCCAGCAAGGCGCTGGTCGTCGGCGCCGAGGTGTTCTCGCGCATCCTGGACTTCAACGACCGCACGACCTGCGTGCTGTTCGGCGACGGCGCCGGCGCCGTGGTGCTGGAGGCCTCGGACACCCCGGGCATCCTGGCCAGCGACCTGCACGCGGACGGCAAGCACGTGGGCATCCTGTGCGTGCCCGGCACCGTCGCCGGCGGCAAGGTCCTGGGCGACCCGCTGCTCAAGATGGATGGCCAGGCCGTCTTCAAGCTCGCCATCGGCGTGCTCGAGAGCGCGGCGCGCAAGACGCTGGAGAAGGCCGGCCGCACCGAGGCCGACATCGACTGGCTCATCCCGCACCAGGCCAACATCCGCATCATGCAGGGCACGGCCAAGAAGCTGAAGCTGCCGCTGGACAAGCTCGTCGTCACGGTGGACCAGCACGGCAACACGTCGGCCGCATCGATCCCGCTCGCGCTCGACGCCGCCGTGCGCGGCGGCCAGGTCAAGAAGGGCGACACGCTGATGCTCGAGGGCGTCGGCGGCGGCTTCACCTGGGGCGCGGTGCTGCTGGACTTCTAGCACCCCGGCGCTCGCGCGCCCTCCACCCGATCACACCAGACCCACGATGAAACCGTTTGCCTTCGTCTTTCCGGGGCAGGGCTCGCAGGCCGTCGGCATGCTCGACGCCTGGGGCGACCATCCTGCCGTGACTTCCACGCTGGCCGAAGCCTCCGAGGCGCTCGGCGAGGACATCGGCCGCCTGATCCACGAGGGGCCCAAGGAGGCCCTGGCCCTGACCACCAACACGCAGCCGGTGATGCTGGTCGCAGGCGTCGCCGCCTATCGCGCCTGGCTGGCCGAAGGCGGCGATGCGCCCGCGGTCGTCGCCGGCCATTCGCTGGGCGAGTACACCGCGCTCGTCGCCGCCGGTGCCCTGGCGCTGAAGGACGCCGCGCCGCTGGTGCGCTTTCGCGCGCAGGCGATGCAGGACGCCGTTCCCGTCGGCGCGGGCGCCATGGCGGCCGTGCTCGGCATGGACGCGCAGAAAGTGATCGAGGGCTGCGCCGAGGCGCAGCGCAGCTTCGGCGCCAACACCGACGAGGTGGTGGAGGCCGTGAACTTCAACGATCCGGCCCAGACCGTGATCGCGGGCAGCAAGGCCGCGGTCGACAAGGCCTGCGAGGTGCTCAAGGCCAGCGGCGCCAAGCGCGCGCTGCTGCTGCCCGTGTCGGCGCCGTTCCACTCGAGCCTGATGAAGCCGGCGGCCGACCGCCTGCGCGAGCGCCTGGCGGCCACCGCGGTCGCGGCCCCGCGCATTGCCGTGGTCAACAACATCGAGGCCAAGGCCGAGACCGACCCGGACCGCATCCGCGCGGCCCTGTACGAGCAAGCCTTCGGGCCGGTGCGCTGGGTCGACTGCGTGCGCGCCATCCAGGCGCGCGGCGTCGCGGCCGTGGTCGAGTGCGGCCCCGGCAAGGTGCTGCAGGGGCTTTGCAAGCGCATCGACCCCGCGCTGCAGGCGTCGGCCGTGTACGACCCGGCGACGCTGGCCGAGACCAAGGAGATGCTGGCATGAGCGGACAACTGAAGGGCCAGGTCGCGCTGGTGACCGGCGCCTCGCGCGGCATCGGTGCCGCCATCGCGCAGGAACTGGCGCAGCGCGGCGTGGTCGTGGTCGGCACGGCCACCACCGAGTCCGGCGCCGCCAAGGTGGGCGAGGCGCTCGCCGCGCACGGCGGCCGGGGCGTCTGCCTGGACGTCAACGACGCCGCGGCCGTGGACGCCACCATCGACGGCATCGTCAAGCAGCACGGCGGCCTGCAGATCCTCGTCAACAACGCCGGCATCACGCGCGACATGCTCGCCATGCGGCTCAAGGACGAGGACTGGGACGCGGTGCTGGACACCAACCTGAAGGCGGTCTTCCGGCTCAGCCGGGCCGTGATGCGCACCATGATGAAGCAGCGCTATGGCCGCATCGTCAACATCACCTCGGTGGTGGGCGCCTCCGGCAACCCGGGCCAGGCCAACTACGCGGCCGCCAAGGCCGGCGTCGCCGGCATGTCGCGCGCGCTGGCGCGCGAGCTGGGCAGCCGCGGCATCACCGTCAACTGCGTGGCCCCGGGCTTCATCGAGACCGACATGACCGCCGCGCTGCCCGAAGAGCAGCAGAAGGCGCTGCTGGCGCAGATCCCGCTGGGCCAGTTGGGCCGCCCGTCGGACGTGGCCCATGCCGTCGCGTACCTGGCCTCGCCCGAGGCCGGCTACGTCACCGGCCAGGAACTGCACGTCAACGGCGGCATGTACATGGCGTGAGGCGCCGGAACGCCCCTGCTGCGCCGCGGCGCCGCCCCCCGGGGCGGGAGGGCCCCCGGACGCTAAAATCGCGGATTCATTCACAAACCCTCTGAGGGAACCCATGAGCGATATCGAAGCACGTGTCAAGAAGATCATCGCCGAGCAACTCGGCGTGGAAGAGTCGCAGGTCACCAACGACAAGGCGTTCGTTGCCGACCTGGGCGCGGACTCGCTCGACACGGTGGAGCTGGTGATGGCGCTGGAAGACGAGTTCGGCATCGAGATCCCCGACGAGGACGCGGAGAAGATCACGACGGTGCAGAACGCCATCGACTACGCCAACGCGAACCAGAAGGCCTGAATTCCCCATGTCGTCGCGCCGCCGAGTCGTCGTCACCGGCCTGGGCTGTGTCAGCCCGGTCGGCAACACCGTCGCCGAGTCGTGGTCCAACCTGCTCGCCGGCCGCAGCGGCATCGACCAGATCACGCACTTCGACGCGACCAACCTGGCCTGCAGGTTCGCGGGTGAGGTCAAGGGCTTCAACATCGCCGACTACATCCCCGAGAAGGAAGCCCGGCACATGGACCGGTTCATCCACCTCGGGATGGCCGCGGCCGCGCAGGCGATCGCCGACAGCGGCCTGCCCACGGGCGATGCGCTGGGCGACGAGCTGGCCACCCGCATCGGGGTGAACATCGGCTCCGGCATCGGCGGGCTGCCGATGATCGAGCAGACGCACACCGAGCTCACCACGCGCGGCCCGCGCCGCATCTCGCCGTTCTTCGTGCCGGCCTCGATCATCAACATGATCTCGGGCCACGTGTCGATCAAGTACCGCTTCAAGGGCCCCAACATCGCGGTGGTGACCGCGTGCACCACCGGCCTGCATGCCATCGGCCTGTCGGCCCGCCTGATCGAGGGCGGCGACGCCGACGTCATGGTCGCGGGCGGCGCCGAGGCCACCGTGTCGCCCCTGGGCGTGGGCGGTTTCGCCGCGGCCCGGGCGCTGTCCACCCGCAACGACGATCCCAGGACGGCCTCGCGCCCCTGGGACAAGGACCGCGACGGCTTCGTGCTGGGCGAGGGCGGCGGCGTGCTGGTGCTCGAGGAGTACGAGCATGCCAAGGCGCGCGGGGCGAAGATCTATGCCGAGCTGGCGGGCTTCGCCATGAGCGGCGACGCCTTCCACATGACCGCGCCGGACATCGACGGTCCGCGCCGGGCCATGGTCGGCGCGCTGCGCAACGCCGGCATCAACGCCGACCAGGTCGACTACCTCAACGCGCACGGCACGTCGACGCCGCTGGGCGACCTGAACGAGACGAATGCCGTCAAGGCGGCCCTGGGCGAGCACGCCAGGAAGATCGTCGTCAACTCCACCAAGTCGATGACCGGCCACCTTTTGGGCGGCGCCGGCGGCATCGAGTCGGTGTTCACGGTCAAGGCCATCCACGAGCAGAAGAGCCCGCCGACCATCAACATCTTCAACCAGGATCCCGAGTGCGACCTGGACTACTGCGCCAACACGGCGCGTGACATGAAGATCGACGTCGCGGTGAAGAACAACTTCGGCTTCGGCGGCACCAACGGCACGCTGGTGTTCAAGCGGATCTGAGCTCCGTTCCCGCGACCATGCATGGCGCCCCATCGGTGAGTTACCCGGTGGGGCGTTCTTTCTGGGGCGCCGCCATCCTCGCCTCGCTCTGGGCGGCCGGAGCGGTCGCGTGCCTCGCCTGGCTCGCCTCGGGCGCCAGCGGTTGGCGCGCGGCGCTGGCCGTCGCGGCCGTGCTCGGTGCCGGCCTGGCCGCCGCACTCGGCTGGTGGCGCCACCCCGCCGGCCGGCTCGACTGGGACGGCGCGCGCTGGTCGCTGGTGCAGCAAGGGCCGGGGCAGGGGCAGCCCCCGGCGCAGGATGGCCGCGTGGCCGCGGTGCTCGACCTGCAGCGGGTCCTGCTGGCGCGCTGGTGCGGCGAAGGCGCGGTGCGCTGGCTGTGGATCGAGGAACGCCGCTTCCCCGCCCGCTGGGATGCACTGCGCCGTGCGGTATATTCCCGGCCCGATGCCGACGCGCCGTCCGGGGCCGAGCCGCCGCCATCGGCCACACCATGACCAAGACCCCGCCCCCCGCTCCCGCGCCGTCCGCCCAGGACTCCGACCAGATGCTGGTCGCGCGGACGGTGGCAGGCGACCAGCGGGCCTACGAGCTGCTGGTGCTGAAGTACCAGCGGCGCATCGAGCGCCTGATCGGCCGGATGGTGCGGGACGTGGACCTGGTGGAGGACATCGCGCAGGAGACCTTCATCCGCGCGTACCGCGCCCTGGGGCAGTTCCGGGGCGAAGCGCAGTTCTACACATGGCTGTACCGGATCGCCGTCAACACCGCCAAGAAGGCCCTGGGCGACCTCAAGCGCGACCCGCTGGTCTCGGAATCGGCCCTGCGGGGGGGCGACGACGAGGATGAAACTTCCTCCGTGGAGAACGAACTAACCAGCGCCGAAACGCCGGAAACGGTGCTCGCCGCCAAGGAGATCGCCGCCACCGTGAACTCGGCCATGGAAGCCCTGCCCGAGGAATTGCGGCAGGCGGTCACGCTGCGCGAGATCGAAGGGTTGAGCTACGAAGAGATCGCGGAAGTGATGAATTGCCCCATCGGCACGGTGCGGTCGCGGATCTTCCGCGCCCGCGAAGCCATTTCGGCGAAGGTCAAGCCCCTGCTGGAGAACCAGTCGGGCAAGCGCTGGTGAACAGCCCGCGAGGTGATGCGATGGACGACAGGATGCAAGACAACGAGATGATCTCCGCGCTGGCGGACGGGCAGCTGCAGGGCGAGGCGTTCGCGCGCACCGTGCAGGCCGTGTGCGCGCGCCGCGAGGCGCTGGCCACCTGGCACGCCTACCACGTGATCGGCGACGTGCTGCGCTCGGGCGAGGCCGCGCAGGCGGTGCCCGGGGCCGCCTTCCTCGACCGCCTGAGCGTCCGGCTGGCGCAGGAGCAGTGCCCGCGCCCGGCCGCCGTCGAGGCCGAGGTGGTGCGGGCAGAGTGGGCGACGGGTTCGGCCGCCAATGACGGCTCGCTGCGCTGGAAGATGGTGGCCGGGGTGGCGTCGGTTGCCGCCGTTGCCGCCGTCGGCTGGTCGGTGCTCGGCACCTCGGCGATCGCTCCGGCCGGGCAGCCCGCCCTGGCCCTGGCCACGCCGGCCCCGGCCAGCGCGCCGGCACCGGTGTTCGCCCGCGGCGAAGCGGGCGTGATGATCCGCGACGCCCGGCTCGATGAGCTGCTGGCGGCGCACCGCCAGCTCGGCGGCGCCTCCGCCCTGCAGATGCCCGCCGGCTTCCTGCGCAACGCCACCTTCGAGGGCCCCGCCCGCTAGGCATGACAGCGCTCCCGGTGCCGTTCCGTTCCTCCGCGGGCCGTTGGCTTTGCGCGGTGATCGCCGCCGGGGCCGCCGCCTTCGCGGGTGCGCAACCGGCCTCGGCCTCCCGGGCCGGCTCCGACCGCGGGGTCAACGAGTGGCTCATGCGCATGCAGGAAGCCTCGCGCATCCGCAGCTATGTCGGCACCTTCGTCGTCTCGTCCAGCACCGGCTCGATGTCCAGCGCCCGGATCTGGCATGCGGGCGACGCCGCCCAGCAGGTCGAGCGGGTCGAGGTCCTGACCGGCGCGCCGCGTTCGACCTTCCGGCGCAACGACGAGGTCCTCACCTTCCTGCCCGAGCACCGCGTGGTGCGCGCCGAGCGGCGCGATTCGCTCGGGCTGTTCCCCAACCTGCTCAAGTCCACGGATAGCGCGCTGCCGGACTTCTACACCGCGCGCCGGCTCGGCATGGAGCGGGTCGCCGGCTTCGACGCCGACGTGGTCCAGCTGGCGCCCAGGGACGCCCTGCGTTTCGGCTACCGGGTCTGGAGCGAGCGGCGCTCGGGGCTGGTCATCAAGCTGCAGACGCTGGACGCCGACGGCAACGTGCTCGAGCAGGCCGCCTTCTCCGAACTGCAGCTCGACTCGCCGGTGCGGGCCGACAAGCTCGCGCAGATGATGCAGCCGCCCGCCGGCTGGCGCATCGAGCGGGCCGAGGCGGTCAAGACGACCGCGGCGGCCGAAGGCTGGGCGCTGCGCGCGCCGGTCGCGGGGTTCAAGCCGCTCAACTGCTACAAGCGCCCGCTTCCCGCCGGGGCCGCGGCCAGCGGCATCCAGTGGATCTTCTCGGACGGGCTTGCCTCGGTGTCGCTGTTCGTCGAGCCCTACGACCGCCAGCGCCACGCCCAGGAGGGCCTGTTCGCGGCCGGGGCGACCCAGACACTCACGCGCCGCATGGACGACTGGTGGCTCACCGCGGTGGGCGAGGTTCCGCCGCAGACGCTCAAGGCCTTCGCGCAGAGCCTTGAGCGGCGCAAGTGATCCCCCGCCCGGGCGGCCGGCCGCCGCGCGTGGAACCTCGGCCGCGCGCGGCGCTCTGAGGTTCAGCCATTTCCACTCCCTGATCCAAGAGGCCCGCATGTCCCTCATCGACCGCTCTTCCCTGCGTTCGCTCGCCGTCGCCGCCGCGCTCGCTTCCTGCGGCATGGCGGCGCTCGTGCAGCCGCTGCCCGCCCTGGCGCAGTCGGCGCCGCAGCCCCGTTCGCTGCCCGACTTCACCGACCTGGTGGAGCAGGTCGGCCCGGCCGTCGTCAACATCCGCACCCTCGAGCGCGTGCGCAGCTCGCCGCAGGATGCCGGGCAGATCGACGAGGACATGCAGGAGTTCTTCCGCCGCTTCTTCGGCGTGCCCGCCCCGGTGCCCAACGTTCCGCGCCGGCCCGGCCCGACGCCCAACCCGAACCGCCCCATGCCGCCCGACCAGGAGCAGCCGCGCGGCGTCGGCTCGGGCTTCATCCTGAGCCCCGAGGGCTTCGTCATGACCAATGCGCACGTGGTCGACGGCGCCGACGAGGTGATGGTCACCCTGACCGACAAGCGGGAGTTCAAGGCCAAGATCATCGGCGCCGACAAGCGCACCGACGTCGCCGTCGTGAAGATCGAGGCCAGCGGCCTGCCGTTCGTGAAGATCGGCGACGTCAGCAAGCTCAAGGTGGGCGAGTGGGTGATGGCCATCGGGTCGCCGTTCGGCCTGGAGAACACCGTCACCGCCGGCATCGTGAGCGCCAAGGCGCGCGACACCGGCGACTACCTGCCCTTCATCCAGACCGACGTGGCCATCAACCCGGGCAATTCCGGCGGGCCGCTGATCAACATGCGCGGCGAGGTGGTCGGCATCAACAGCCAGATCTACTCGCGCTCGGGCGGCTTCATGGGCATCTCGTTCGCCATCCCGATGGACGAGGCGATCCGCGTGGCCGACCAGCTGCGCAGCACCGGCCGCGTCTCGCGCGGGCGCATCGGCGTGCAGATCGACTCGGTGACCAAGGACGTGGCCGAGTCCATCGGCCTGGGCAAGCCGCAGGGCGCGCTCGTGCGCAGCGTCGAGTCCGGCTCGCCCGCCGACAAGGCCGGGGTCGAGGCCGGCGACATCATCACCAGGTTCAACGGCCAGACGATCGATCGCGCCACCGACCTGCCTCGCCTGGTGGGCAACACCAAGCCGGGCACGCGGGCGACCGTCACGGTCTTCCGCCGCGGCGGCTCGCGCGACCTGAACGTGCAGATCGCCGAGTTCGAGGAGCAAAAGCCCGTGGCCCGCGCCGGCGGCGAGGCCAGGCCCAAGGGCAGCGCCGCCACCCAGGCGCTCGGGCTGTCGGTCGCGGAGCTGACCGACGCGCAGAAGAAGGAACTGAAGATCAAGGGCGGTGTCCGCGTGGAGGCCGCCGCGGAAGCCGCGGCGCGCGCCGGCATCCGGGAAGGGGACGTCATCGTGGCCATCGGCAACACCGAGATCGGGAGCCTGCGGGAGTTCGAGGCGGCCGTCGCCAAGCTCGATCGCAGCAAGCCGATCCCGGTCCTGCTGCGGCGCGGCGAGCTGGCCACCTACCTGCTGATCCGGCCGGCGCGCTGACCGGCGGCGGCTCCCGAAGCCCCGGCCCCGGACTCAGGTTTGGGGCCTTTCCAGAGCTTGGGATCCCCTGTTGCGCGGACGACAAAAATATTTTTTGGTCACGGATGAGTCAACTTGTGGGTTGGCGCGTGCTCACCTCCGTTTCGGGTTTCCCCTTGCCGGCAGCTAGAATCCAACCCGTCCGAGCACTTTTTCCTGCACCCGGACGACCTTCAATCCACGATGCGGGATGCGCGTCGCGCCCCGGCTGCTGATCCACAGATCGCCCACAACTTGTCCTTCACCATGCCGGCGCAACATGTTGATAACCTGTGGACGAAATCCCTGTTGCTGACCTGCAACGAGGGTTTGGGGGCGGTGGCGCGGGTGGACGCCCGGGGCTTTTTGCCTACAATGAAGCTCCAACTATCGCAGTTGCCATAGATTGTTGGTTCAGGGCGCGTCGCCATTTGACGCGCCCTTTTTTCTTGGCCGCACGCCTGCTGAATCAATCACTTAAGCGCTCCCCTTGATGAATCACATCAGAAACTTCTCGATCATCGCCCACATCGATCACGGCAAATCGACGCTGGCCGACCGCCTGATCCAGCGTTGCGGCGGACTGTCGGATCGGGAGATGGAAGAGCAAGTGCTCGACTCGATGGATCTCGAAAAGGAGCGTGGGATAACCATCAAGGCGCAGACCGCCGCACTGCGCTACACGGCGCGCGACGGACAGGTCTACAACCTCAATCTGATCGACACGCCCGGCCACGTCGACTTCTCGTACGAAGTGAGCCGCTCGCTGTCCGCCTGCGAGGGCGCGCTGCTGGTGGTCGATGCGAGCCAGGGCGTCGAAGCGCAGACGGTGGCCAACTGCTACACCGCGCTCGACCTCGGCGTCGAGGTCGTGCCGGTGCTGAACAAGATGGACCTGCCGCAGGCCGATCCCGAGAACGCGAAGTCGGAGATCGAGGATGTGATCGGCATCGACGCGTCCGGGGCGATCCCATGCTCGGCGAAGACGGGCCTGGGCATCGACGAGATCCTGGAGGCCATCGTCGCCAAGGTGCCGGCGCCGCGCGGCGTGGCCGACGGCCCGCTGCGGGCGATGATCATCGACAGCTGGTTCGACAGCTACGTCGGCGTCGTGATGCTGGTGCGCGTGGTGGACGGCAGCCTGAAGAAAGGCGAGCGCATCAAGCTGATGGCGACCGGCGCCGCCTACGAGGCGGGCAGCCTGGGCGTCTTCACGCCCGCCAACCAGCCGCGCGATTCGCTGAATGCCGGCGAGGTCGGCTACATCATCGCCGGCATCAAGGAACTGCAGGCGGCCAAGGTCGGTGACACCGTCACGCTCGAGAAGAAGCTGCCGAACAACGCGGGCAGCGCGACCGAGCCGCTGCCCGGCTTCAAGGAGATCCAGCCGCAGGTCTTCGCCGGGCTGTACCCCACCGAGGCGAACCAGTACGACAGCCTGCGCGACGCGCTCGACAAGCTCAAGCTCAACGACGCCTCGCTGCACTACGAGCCGGAGGTGAGCCAGGCGCTGGGCTTCGGCTTTCGCTGCGGCTTCCTCGGCCTGCTGCACATGGAGATCGTGCAGGAGCGGCTCGAGCGCGAGTTCGACCAGGACCTGATCACCACCGCGCCCAGCGTCGTCTACCAGGTGGTCAAGGGCGACGGCGAGGTCATGATGGTCGAGAACCCGTCCAAGATGCCCGATCAGGGACGCATCCAGGAGATCCGCGAGCCGATCGTGACGGTGCACCTGTACATGCCGCAGGAGTACGTGGGCGCCGTGATGACGCTGGCCAACCAGAAGCGCGGCGTGCAGCTGAACATGGCCTACCACGGCCGGCAGGTGATGCTCACCTACGAGCTGCCGCTGGGCGAGATCGTGCTGGACTTCTTCGACAAGCTCAAGTCCGTGAGCCGCGGCTATGCCTCGATGGACTACGAGTTCAAGGAGTACCGGGCCTCGGACGTGGTGAAGGTCGACATCCTGCTCAACGGCGAGAAGGTCGACGCCCTGTCGATCATCGTGCACCGCACCCAGGCGCAGTACCGCGGGCGGGCGGTGGCGGCCAAGATGCGCGAGATCATCAGCCGCCAGATGTTCGACGTGGCGATCCAGGCGGCCATCGGCGCCAACATCATCGCCCGCGAGACCATCAAGGCGCTGCGCAAGAACGTGCTGGCAAAATGCTACGGCGGCGACATCACCCGCAAGCGCAAGCTCCTCGAAAAACAAAAGGCAGGCAAGAAACGAATGAAGCAGATCGGCTCGGTCGAAGTGCCCCAGGAGGCGTTCCTGGCCATCCTGCAGGTCGAGGATTAAGCCCATGCCGATCCTGACCGCCGCGATCCTCGCGGCCTTCGGCGGCTACGCCCTGGCCTGGTACCTGGGCATCGTCGAAGGCAATTTCGCCCTCCTGCTGTTCCTCGCCACCGTCGTCACGGGCCTGTACTGGGTGGCCGAGCGGCTGGTCTTCCTGCCCCGGCGCCGACGCGCCGCCGACGCGCTGGCCGCGCAGGACGGCCAGCGCCGCGCGCAACTGGCCGCCCAGGGCATCACCCAGGTCGACGGCGACGTCTCCCAGGCGCGCAACAGGCTGCTGATGCAGCCCTGGTGGCTGGACTGGACCGCCGGCCTGTTCCCGGTGATCCTGGTGGTCTTCGTGCTGCGATCGTTCCTGTTCGAGCCGTTCAAGATCCCTTCGGGCTCCATGATCCCCACGCTGCTGGTGGGCGACCTGATCCTGGTGAACAAGTTCACCTACGGCATCCGCCTGCCGGTGATCAACACCAAGCTCACCGAGGGCACGCCGCCCAAGCGCGGCGACGTGATGGTGTTCCGCTACCCGCCCAAGCCGAGCCTGGACTACATCAAGCGCGTCGTGGGCGTGCCCGGCGACGAGGTCGCCTACTTGAACAAGCGCCTGACCATCAACGGACAGCTGCTGACGAAGGAGCCGCTGCCGGACTTCTTCGATGAGGACGGCATGCGCTACTCGCGCCAGTTCCGCGAGATCCTGGGCGGCAAGCCGCACCGGCTGCTCAATGACGACGACCGGCCCGCGTTCATCCCCGGCGTGGAGGACTTTCCGGCCAAGGACAATTGCCGCTACAGTGTCGAGGGCGTCGTCTGCAAGGTGCCGGCAGGGCACTACTTCATGATGGGGGACAACCGGGACAACTCGCTCGACTCGCGGTACTGGGGGTTCGTCCCTGACCGCAACATCGTCGGCAAGGCGTTCCTCATCTGGATGAACTTCGGCAACCTGAGGCGGATCGGCCCGTTCGAATGACAACAGGTTTGGCAACACGGAGCGAGGGGAAGACAATGAAGCGCAGTTCCAGGGCCCGGCAGTCCGGCATCTCGTTCTTCGGGCTGGTGTTCGTGATCGCGGTGCTGGCCGGCCTCGGCGTGCTCGTCGCGCAGGCCGTGCCCACGGCGATCGAATACCAGGCGATCGTGAAGAACGTGCAGCGCGCCAAGGGCGGCACCAGCCCGGCCGAGATCCGCAATGCGTTCGACAGGGGCGCGGACATCGACGACATCAAGTCGATCCGCGGCAAGGACCTCGAGATCACCCGCGAAGGCGACAAGAACATCATCAAGTTCGCCTACAACAAGGAGATCCACATGTTCGGTCCGGCCTACCTGCTCCTGAAGTACGCCCACGAGGCGCGATGACCCGCGAGGCTGCGTGAATGGCGACTCCCCCGTCCTGGTGCAACTGCAGGCCCGCCTGCAGCATCGCTTCGCCCGTGCCGGCCTGCTGCAGCAGGCCCTGACGCACCGCAGCTTCTCGGCCGAGCACAACGAGCGCCTGGAGTTCCTGGGCGACTCGGTGCTCAACCTCGCGGTCTCCTCCATGCTCTACGAGCAGCTCAGCGAGCTGCCCGAGGGCGACCTGTCCCGCGTGCGGGCCAACCTGGTCAAGCAGGACACCCTGCACCAGCTGGCCGTCGGCCTCGGCCTGTCGCCGCTGCTGCGGCTGGGCGAGGGCGAGGCGCGCTCGGGCGGCAGCAAGCGGCCCTCCATCCTGGCCGATGCGCTCGAGGCCATCATCGGCGCGGTTCACCTTGACGCCGGCTATGCCGCGGCGGAAGCTCTGGTGCGCCGCCTGTACCAGGACGTGCAGATCACCCCCAGCATGCAGGCCGCCGCCAAGGACCCGAAGACCGAACTGCAGGAGTGGCTGCAGGGGCGCCGCATGAAGCTGCCGGTCTACCGCGTCGCCGGGACCCTGGGCGCCGCGCACAAGCAGACGTTCGACGTCGAGTGCGAGATTCCGGATTTCGGCGTGGTCGAGCGCGGCATCGGCGCCTCCCGGCGCGCCGGCGAACAGGCGGCCGCGGCCGCCGCATTGCTCACCCTCAAGGCGCGCGCCAAGTGACCGACATTCCGCAGGACCCCCAACTCTCCACCGAAGCCGGCGACGCCGGGCCGCAGCGCTGCGGCGTCATCGCCATCGTCGGCAAGCCCAACGTGGGCAAGTCGACGCTGCTCAACGCGCTGGTGGGGCAGAAGATCAGCATCACCTCGCGCAAGGCCCAGACCACGCGCCACCGCATCACCGGCGTGCGCACGATGGGCGACACCCAGTTCATCTTCGTGGACACGCCCGGGTTCCAGACCCGCCATGCGACGGCGCTCAACCGCTCGCTGAACAAGACCGTGATGGGCGCCGTGGGCGACGTCGACCTGGTCCTGTTCGTGGTCGAGGCGGGCCGGTTCACCCTGGGCGACGCCAAGGTGCTGTCGCTGCTCAAGCCGGGGGTGCCGGCGGTGCTGGTCGCCAACAAGCTGGACCAGGTGAACCGCCGCGCCGAGATCGCGCCCTGGCTGCGCGACATGCAGCAGCGCCACGCGTTCGCGGAGTTCGTGCCGATGTCGGCCAAGAACGCCAAGGACATCGACCGCCTGTTCGGCATCGTCGGCAAGTACCTGCCGCAGCAGCCCTGGTGGTACGCCGAGGACGAGCTCACCGACCGCAGCGAGAAGTTCCTCGCCAGCGAGACGGTGCGCGAGAAGCTGTTCCGCCTCACGGGCGAGGAACTGCCGTACACCTCCACGGTGGTGATCGAGAAGTTCGACGAGGAGCCCAGCCCCCAGCACGGGCGCTTCGTGCGCATCGCCGCCACCATCGTCGTCGAGCGCGACAGCCACAAGGCGATGGTGATCGGCGAGAAGGGCGAGCGGCTCAAGCGCATCGGCACCGAGGCGCGCCAGGAGCTCGAGAAGCTGATGGGCGCCAAGGTGTTCCTGGAACTGTGGGTCAAGGTGCGCACGGGCTGGGCCGACGACGAGGCCCGGGTGCGCAGCTTTGGCTACGAGTGAAGCCGGGCCCGCACGCTGCCCCGCTGCGTGCGGGTCGCTGCACGCCGAGGGGGCCGGGCCTCCCTGGCGCGGCCCGGCGGAGGCCTGACGATGGCCCGTAGGACCAGCGACGAACCGGCGTTCGTCCTGCACCGCTACGACTGGAGCGAGTCCAGCCTCATCCTGGAGGTGTTCTCGCGCCACCACGGGCGCATCGCACTGGTGGCCAAGGGCGCCAAGCGCCCCAGCTCCAACTTCCGTCCCGTGCTGCTGCCGCTGCAGCCGCTGCGCGTGGCGTTCGGCGGCGACGCCGAGATCCGCACGCTCAAGGGGGCCGAATGGGTGGGCGGGCAGGTGATGCCCACGGGCGACGCGCTGCTCTCGGGCTACTACCTCAACGAGCTGCTGCTGCGCCTGCTCGCGCGCGACGATCCGCATCCGCGGCTGTTCGACGCCTATGCCGCGGCGGTGCGGGTGCTGGCGTCCGAGCACGGCGAGGCGCTGCAGCCGGCCCTGCGCGCCTTCGAACTGCTGCTGCTGCGCGAGGTGGGCCTGTTGCCTTCGCTGGACGCGCAGACGACGACCCTCGGGCCGCTGGCCGCGGACACGCGCTACACGCTCGCCCCCGAGGGTGGCCTCGTGCAGGCGGACGCGCCGCAGGAACGGGCCAGCCTGGCCGGCGAGCAGTGGCTGGCGCTGCAGCGGGCGCTGGACGATGCCGCCCCGTTCACGTCGGTCCTGCGCGCCGCGGCGGACATGCCGGAACTCAAGCCGCAGCTGCGCCACCTGCTGCACTACCATTGCGGCGTCGCCACGCTGCGCACGCGCCAGTTGCTGATCGACCTCCAACTGCTATGACATCCCGCCCTACCGCGCTGTCGGTCAACCTGAACAAGGTCGCCCTGGTGCGCAACACGCGCCACCTCGGCATCCCCAGTGTCGCCCGGGCCGGCTCGATCTGCCTGCAGGCGGGCGCCCACGGCCTGACGGTCCACCCGCGCCCGGACGGCCGCCACATCCGCACCGAGGACGTGATGGTGCTGCACGAGATCGTGCAGCACCACGCGGGCACCGAGTTCAACATCGAGGGCAACCCGTTCCACAACCTGATGGACTACGTTCGCCGGCTGCGGCCGCAGCAGTGCACGCTGGTGCCCGACGCCGAAGGCCAGTTCACCAGCGACCACGGCTGGGACTTCCCGGCCGACACCGAGCGGCTGCGGCCCGTGATCGCCGAACTGAAGTCGCTGGGCGTGCGCGCCAGCCTGTTCATGGATCCGCGCCCCGAGCTGATGGCCGGCGCGCGCGAGGCCGGCGCCGACCGCGTGGAGCTGTACACGGAAAGCTATGCCCGCGCCTTCGGCACGCCGCGCCAGGAGGAGGTGCTCGGGCAATTCGCGCGGGCCGCGCAGGCGGCGCTGGACGCCGGCCTGGGCGTGAATGCCGGCCACGACCTCAATCGCGAGAACCTGACCGAGTTCCTGCGCCGGGTGCCCGGCGTGCAGGAGGTCTCGATCGGCCATGCCTTCATCGCCGACGCGCTGGAGCTCGGCTACCACGCGACGGTCAAGGCGTACCTGGCGGCCATCGACGCCGCCTTCGCCTGAGCCACGGACGCGGCGGATGATCTACGGCATCGGCACCGACATCTGCGACGTGCGGCGCATCCGCGAGTCGCTGGACCGCCACGGCGAGCGCTTCGCCCACCGCATCCTCGCCGACGGCGAACTGGCCGTCTGGCGCGCGCGGGCGGCGCGCTGGCCTGAGCGCGGCATCCGCTACCTGGCGACCCGCTTTTCGGCCAAGGAGGCCTTCAGCAAGGCGATCGGCCTGGGCATGCGCATGCCCATGACCTGGCGCCACTGCGAGATCGACAAGCTGCCCAGCGGCCAGCCCGTGATCGTGCTGCACGGCGCGCTGAAGGACTGGTTCGCGGCCCGCGGGCTCACGGCGCACGTGAGCGTCACCGACGAAACCGACTACGCGGCGAGCTTCGTCGTGGTCGAACGACTGTCCCCCACCCCATGACGGAACACGCCCCCCTCATCCTCGACATCGCCGGCACCGAGCTGACCGGCACCGATCGCCGCCGCCTGGCGCACCCGCTCACCGGCGGCATGATCCTGTTCGCGCGCAACTGGCGCGACCGGGCGCAGCTGGCGGCCCTGTGCGCCGACATCAAGTCGGTCCGCCCCGACCTGCTGATCTGTGTCGACCACGAGGGCGGCCGCGTGCAGCGTTTCCGCACCGACGGCTTCACCCACCTGCCGCCGATGCGCACGCTGGGCGAGCTGTGGATGCGCGATGCGCTGGCGGCCACCAACGCGGCCACCGCCGTCGGCTACGTGCTCGGCGCCGAGCTGCGCGCGTGCGGCGTGGACTTCAGCTTCACCCCCGTGCTCGACCTCGACTGGGGCGGCAGCGGCGTCATCGGCGACCGCGCCTTCCACAGCGATGCCCGCGTCGCCGCGCTGCTGGCCAAGAGCCTGATGCACGGCCTGCTGCAGGCGGGCGTCGCCAATTGCGGCAAGCACTTCCCCGGCCACGGCTTCGTCAAGGCCGATTCGCACACCGAGATCCCGGTCGACGGGCGCAGCCTGAAGGCCATCCTGGCCGACGACGCCGCCCCGTACGGCTGGCTCAACACCACGCTCACCAGCGTCATGCCGGCGCACGTGGTCTATTCCAAGGTCGACAGCCTGCCGGCCGGCTTCTCGCCGCGCTGGCTGCAGGCCGTGCTGCGCGACCGGCTCGGCTTCGCCGGCGCCATCTTCAGCGACGACCTGAGCATGGAAGGCGCCCGCCGCATCCAGGGCCGCGAGGTCAGCTACACCGACGCCGCGCTGGCGGCGCTGCACGCCGGCTGCGACATGGTGCTGCTGTGCAACCAGTCGGAGGGCGAGGGCAGGGCGGTCGACGAGCTGCTGGACGGCCTGGCCGAAGCGCAGCTCAAGGGCCGCTGGACGCCCGAGCCGGCCAGCGAGCAGCGCCGGCTGGCCTTGCTGCCGGTCGGGCCGGCGCCCGAGTGGGACGAGCTGATGGTGCAGCCGCGCTACATGCAGGCGCTGCGCACGCTGCCCTGATCGCTCCGGCCGGCGGCTACCGCCGCTGGGCCGCGTAGGCCAGCCCGGCGGCCACCCCGCCGAACAGGTCGCCCTCGACCAGCGGCACGCCCGGAAAGCCCGCGCGCAGGCTGTCCTGCAGCGGCCGCAGCGCCGACGACCCGCCGGTCAGGTAGATCGCATCGGGCGCCGCCACCGAGGCGGTCCGCACGCACTCGCGCGCGCAGTCCACCACCCGCTCGAGCAGGTGCGCCAGTTCGGCCGCCAGCGCCGGCGCATCGAGCGTGGCCTCCAGCCCGCGTTCGACCTCGCCCAGGTCGATCCGCGCCGGCGCGCCGGTGCGCGAGCAGGCGATCTTGGCCAGTTCGACCTCGTTGGCCAGCCGGTGCCCCAGCCGCTGCTCCAGCACCGCCAGCAGCCGCTCGTGCAGCCGCGCATCGCTGAAGTTCACGCGCAGCGCCCGCACCTGCGCCATCACCTTGGGCGTGTACAGGAAGTTGATCAGGTGCCAGGTGGCCAGCTCCATGAACACCGGGCTGGGCACCGGCCGTCCCTGCGGCCCGGTGTGGCCCAGCCCCAGCAGCGGCATCACCTGCGAGAGGTTCAGCCGGCGGTCGAAGTCGGTGCCGGCCACGTGCACGCCGGTGGTCGCCAGGATGTCGGCCGTCCGGTCGGCCTGGCCGGCCCGCTGCGGTCCCAGGCGCACCACGGTGAAGTCGGAGGTGCCCCCGCCCACGTCGACGATCAGCACCAGCGATTCGCGCTGCAGCCGCCGCTCGTAGTCGAAGGCCGCGGCGATCGGCTCCAGCTCGAAGCCGACCTCGGCGAAGCCGGCCGCCAGCGCGGCGCGCTGCAGGGCGTCCTGCGCCTGCCGGTCGCGCTCGGGCGAGTCGTCGACGAAATGCACCGGCCGGCCCAGCAGCACGCGCGGCGCCAGTTCGCCGACGTGGTCGCGGGCGCGCCGGGCCAGCTCGCCGAGGAAGCGGGTGATGATGTCCTGGAAGCTCACCTCGCCCCAGCCGACGGCGGTGTGCTCCTGCATCAGCGCGCTCCCCAGCAGGCTCTTGAGCGAGCGCATCAGCCGGCCGTCCACGCCCTGCAGGTACAGGCCCACGGCCTCGCGGCCGAAGTGCACCGTGCGGTCCTCGGCGTTGAAGAAGACGGCCGTCGGCAGCGTGGTCGCCTCGCCCTCCAGCGGCACCGCATGCGCCGCGCCGCCGGCGCCCAGGACGGCGACGGCGGAGTTGGAGGTGCCGAAGTCGATGCCGAGGGTGTGTGCCACCCCCATCGTCATTCGCGGCGCAGGGCCGGGAACAGGATCACGTCGCGGATGCTGGGGCTGTCGGTCAGCAGCATCATCAGGCGGTCGATGCCCACGCCGCAGCCGCCGGTGGGCGGCATGCCGTATTCCAGCGCGCGCACGAAGTCGTGGTCGAAGAACATCGCCTCGTCGTCGCCGGCGTCCTTGGCGTCGACCTGCGCGGCAAAGCGCGCGGCCTGGTCCTCGGCGTCGTTCAGCTCGGAGAAGCCGTTGCCGAACTCGCGGCCGGTGATGTACAGCTCGAAGCGCTCGGTGACCTCCGGGCGCTCGTCGTTGGCGCGCGCCAGCGGCGAGATTTCGGTCGGGTGCTCCATGATGAAGGTCGGCTCCCAGAGCTTTTCCTCCACCGTCTCCTCGAAGTACAGCACCTGCAGGCTCGCGAGCGAGCGGCCGGAAAGGCGGGCCTTCTCCTCGCTCAGGCCCAGCTTCTTCAGCGCGGCGATGAGCCACTCGCGGTCGTCCGCGCCGGCGCCCGCGTCGGTGTGGCGGTCGATCGCCTCGCGGATGGTCAGCCGCTGGAAGGGCGCGGCCAGGTCCACCGGGCGGCCGCCGTAGGTCAGCTGCAGCGTGCCGACGGCCTTGTGCGCCGCGTCGCGCACCAGCGCCTCGGTGAAGTCCATCAGGTCGCGGTAGTTCCAGTACGCCGCATAGAACTCCATCATCGTGAACTCGGGGTTGTGGCGCACCGAGATGCCTTCGTTGCGGAAGTTCCGGTTGATCTCGAACACCCGCTCGAAGCCGCCGACGACCAGGCGCTTGAGGTACAGCTCCGGCGCGATGCGCAGGAACATCTCCTGGTCCAGCGCGTTGTGGTGCGTGGTGAAGGGCCGCGCGTTCGCGCCGCCCGGGATCGGGTGGAGCATCGGCGTCTCCACCTCCAGGAAGCCGTGCTGCACCATGAATTCGCGGATGCCCGAGACGGCGCGGCTGCGCGCGATGAACCGCTGGCGGGCCTGCTCGTCGGTCATCAGGTCGACGTAGCGCTGGCGGTACTTCACCTCCTGGTCGGCCACGCCGTGGAACTTGTCGGGCATCGGCCGCAGGCTCTTGGTCAGCAGGCGGATCGAGCTGGCGTGCAGCGACAGCTCGCCGGTCTTGGTCTTGAACACCTTGCCCTCGGCGCCGACGATGTCGCCCAGGTCCCAGTGCTTGAAGGCCGCGTAGGTCTCCTCGCCCACGTCGTCGCGGGTGACATAGATCTGGATGCGGCCGCCCTGGTCCTGCAGCGTCGCGAAGCTGGCCTTGCCCATCACGCGCTTGAGCATCATGCGGCCGGCCACCCGCGCCACCGTGCCTTCCTCCAGCAGCTGCTCCGCGCTCTTGGCGTCGTGCGCCGCGTGCAGCGCGCCGGCCTGGTCGGTGGGCTTGAAATCGTTCGGGAATGCAACGCCCTTGCCCTGCTTCTGGGCTTCGCGCAGGGCCTTGAGTTTCTCGCGGCGTTCGGCGATCAGCTGGTTGTCGTCGGCCGGTGCGGCCGGGGCGGGCAGTTGGTTCTGGGACATGGGGGGAAAGGGGGCTGCGGGGCTCGCGGGACCAAACCCCGCATTCTAGTTTTCCGGCGCGGGCGGCACCGCCGCGCTGCGTATCATGGTCGCCCATGTTCCTTCGCGCCGGCGCCTTGTCCCTGGCCCTGCTGCTGGCCAGCCGGCTGCTCGGGGTGGCGCGCGAGTCGGCGCAGGCGGCCGCCTTCGGCCGCAGCGGGATGGCGGACCTGGCCGTGCTGCTGCTGGCGCTGCCGGATTTCATCGTCTCCGTCGTGGCGAGCGGCGCGCTGGCCTACGTGCTGCTGCCGGCCTGGGCCGGCCAGCCCGCACCGGCGGTGGCGGGCCTGCAGCGGCGGGTGGCCTGGTGGGCCTGCGCCGGCGCGGTCGCGGCCGCGGCCGCCCTGGCCCTGTTCCGCCAGCCGGCGCTGGACCTGCTGGCGGCGGGCCTGCCGCCGGCCTTGCGGCCGGCCGCCGCGCAGGGCCTCGTCTGGAGCGCCCTCGCCATTCCGGCCGCCTTGCTGGCCGCACTCTGGGCCACCCGGCTGCAGCACGAACGCGATTTCGTCGGCATGTACGGTGCCAACCTCGTGGTCAATGGGGTGCTGGTCGCCGCGATCGCGCTCGCCGGCCTGTCCTTGGGCGCGCCGGTAACCGTGCTGGGCATCGGCCTGCTCGCCGCGATGGGCGCGCGGCTGGCCTGGCTGCGCGGGCGGCTGCCGCGAACCACGGACGCCACGCCTGGCGCGACGATCGCCCTGCCGCCCGCACCGGCCTGGCTGTGGGCCGTGCTGGGCGCCGGGCTGCCGCTGGCCCTGCCGTTCGCCGCCCGCTCGGCCGCTTCGCAGGGCGGGGAGGGGGCGCTCGCCGTCTTCAACTACGCATGGAAGCTGGTCGAACTGCCGCTGGTGCTGGCCATCCAGCTGGTCGCCTCGCTCGCCTTTCCGGCCATCGCGCGCGCGCTCGCCCAGCACCGTGACTCGCCGGCTGCCACCGCCGCGATCCGGCATGCGTTCGCGCTCGCCTGGACGCTGGCCTGCGCCGCGGTGGCCGGCCTGGCGCTCGGCGCCCCGGCGCTGGCCCGCCTGCTGTTCGGCTGGGGGCGGATGCCGGCCGACGCGCTGCAGCAGGTGGCGGCGTGGGGACTGGCGGGCAGCTGGGGCCTGCTGCCGCAGGCCATCGCCGCGGTGGCCCTGACGGTGCTCGCGACGCAGCGCCGCATGGCGCCGGCGGTCGCCGGCTACGCGGTCGCCCTGGTCGGCCTGCTCGGGGCCGCCGCCTCCGGCATCCATGACGGCCTGGTCCTCATGCACCTGCTCAACGCCGGCTACCTGCTCGTGGCGGCCTGCTGCGTGATCGCGCTCGGGCCGCGCCGGATGGACTGGCTGCCCTGGCCCACGATCGGCTGGGCTTCGCTGGCGCTGGGCCTGGTGGTCGGCGCCTCGCTGGCGTGGCGCGACGCGGCCGCGTCCACGCTGCTGGCGGGGCTGGTCGCCGGGGCCGTCGCCGCGCTCTTGGTGGTGGGCCTGCCGCTGTGGCGCAGCACCGAGTTGCGCCAGGCCCTGCGGCGATAATTCGCGGCCCCATGCTCGAACTGATCCAGATCACGAACGACGTGCCGTTCGCGCGCCGCTGCGACGCCCTGCCGGGCATGCGGCTGTGGGTCGATCTGGAGCGGCTGGGCAAGGCCGAGCGCCAGGCCGGCCGCGACACCTTCATCAGCCGGCACGGCCTGGACGACGTCGGCCGCATCCGCGACGTGGCCCGCCGCAGCCGCTTCATGGTGCGCGTGAATCCGCTCCACGAGGGCACGGCCGCGGAACTCGACGCCGTGCTGGCCCACGGCCCCGACGTCGTCATGCTGCCCATGTTCAGCCAGCCGCGGGAGGTGGCGGCGTTCACGGATCTCGTGCGCGGCCGGGCGTCGGTGACGACGCTGCTGGAGACCGCCGGCGCGCTGGACACGCTGCAAGGCTGGATCGGCACCCCGGGCCTGGCGGAGGCCTACGTGGGCCTCAACGACCTGCACCTGTCGCTGCGGCTGCCCTTCATGTTCCAGCCGCTCGCGGCCGGCATGCTCGATCGCGTGGCGGCGGCGGCCCGCGACCACGGATTGCGGTTCGGCTTCGGCGGCATCGCCCGTCTCGACGAGGGCCTGCTGCCGGGCCGCGACGTGCTGGCCGAACACCTGCGGCTGGGGTCGCAGGCGGTGATCCTGTCGCGCACCTTCCACCGCGAGGACGGCGAGGTGGCGTTCGAGCAGCAGGTGGCCGCGCTGCGCGAGGCCGAGGAACGGCTGGCGCGCCGCTCGGCCGACCAGGTCGAGGCCGACCGGCGGCGCATCGCGGCGAGCATCGATGGCATCGCCGCCCGCCTGGCGGCATGAAGCGGCTGCTGGACATCGTGGTCGCGTCGCTGGCCCTGCTGCTGCTCTGGCCCGTGCTGCTCGCCGCGGCGGCGGCCGTCGCCCTGGAGAGCGGCCTGCCCGTGCTGTTCCGCCAGCAGCGGGCGGGACTCGGCGGCCGGCTGTTCCCGATGTACAAGTTCCGCAGCATGGTGCGCGACGCGGCCAGCATCGGCCCCTACTTCACCAGCGACCACGACCCGCGCATCACGCGCGTGGGGCGGGTGCTTCGCCGCACCAGCATCGACGAGCTGCCGCAGTTGTTCAACGTGCTGCGCGGCGACATGAGCCTGGTGGGCCCGCGTCCCGACACGCCGGCGCAGCAGGCGCTGTACCGTCCCGAGGACTGGGCCCTGCGCTGCAGCGTGCGGCCGGGCATCACGGGGCTGGCGCAGGCCACGATGCGCTCGGCGGCGACGCCCGAGCAGCGCCTGGCCGCCGACCTCGATTACGCGCGCCGCCATGGCGTGCTGCGCGACCTGCGCATCCTGTGGCTCACGCTCGGGCGCCTCGGCGGCCGCGGCAGCAACTAGCCATGTGCGGCATCTTCGGCTTCTGGCGCCGCGACCGCGGTGAGCTGCCCGCCGGCGCGGTGCAGGCGATGGCGCAGTCGCTGCGGCACCGCGGTCCCGACGACGAAGGCATCTGGCAGCCCGCGGGCCGCGGCGTGGCCCTGGGCAACCGGCGCCTGTCGATCATCGACATCGGCGGCGGCCACCAGCCCTTCGTCTCGGACGACGGCCAGGTGGCCGTGGTGCAGAACGGCGAGATCTTCAACTTCGTCGAGCTGGCGCAGGAACTGCGCGCGCAGGGCGTGGTGCTGCGCACCCAGTCGGACACCGAGGTGCTGCTGCGCCTGTACGAGCGCGAGGGCATCGGCTTCGTGCACCGCTTGAACGGCATGTTCGCCATCGCGATCGACGACGCGCGCGAGGACGCGGTGTACCTCGTGCGCGACCGCATCGGCGTCAAGCCGCTGTACGTGCGCGACGACGGGCGCCAGGTCCTGTTCGGCTCCGAGATCAAGGCGCTGCTGCCGGTGCTGCAGGCGCAGGGCGTGCAGCCCGCCATCGACCTCGAGGCGATCCACCACTACCTGACGTTCAACTACATCCCGGCGCCCTGGACCGTGTGGCAGGGCATCCGGCACGTGATGCCGGGCACCTGGCTGCGCCTGACGCGCCAGGGCGCGCAGGTGCAGCGCTGGTGGGACCTGTCGCGCCAGCGCGAGCAGGACCACGCCTTCGATGCCTGGGCCGAAGAATTCCTGGCCATCCTCGACGACGCCACCCGCATCCGGCTGCGCGCCGACGTGCCGTGGGGCGCGTTCCTCTCGGGCGGGGTCGACTCCAGCACCATCGTCGCCCTGATGGCGCGCCACGTGGACCGGCCGGTCAAGACCTTCTGCATCGGCTTTGCCGACCCGCGCTTCGACGAATCGGGGCCCGCCGCGCTGGCCGCGCGCCGCTTCGGCTGCGAGCACACGAGCGAGGTGGCGGAGCTGAACATGCTCGACCGGTGGCCGCTGGTGCTGCACCACCTGGACCAGCCGCACGGCGACGCCTCGTTCATGCCCACATTGCGCGTGAGCGAGCTGGCCGCGAAGCACGTGAAGGTCGTGCTCACCGGCGACGGCGGCGACGAGCTCTTCGCCGGGTACGAGAAGTACGCCGAATTCTTCGCCCGCCCGGGGGCCGCGGAGCTGGATGACACCGCCTTCCGGCGCGCCTATTTCGACTCAATCTCGCTCTTCGCGCCCGAGCAGAAGATGGCGCTGTACCGGCCGGAGATCGCGGCGCAGCTGGCGCCGCTCGACAGCTTCGCCGCCGCCGCGGCGCCGTGGTTCGAGGAAGCGGCGCATTTCGACCGCGTCAACCAGGCGCTCTACCTCGACATGCAACTGCTGCTGTCGGGCAACAACCTGGTCAAGCCCGACCGCATGGGCATGGCGGTGTCGATCGAGGCGCGCACGCCGTTCCTCGACTGGCGGATGATGGAACTGGCGTTCCGCTCGCGCGGCGCGACCAAGCTCGCGCCCGACGGCGACAAGAAGCACTGGTACAAGCGCGCGGTGGCGCCGCTGATCGGCGACGACCTGGCCTACCGCAGGAAGCAGATGTTCACCGTTCCCGTGGGCGAGTGGTTCCGGCGCGAGAGCTATCCCTGGCTCGCCGGGCTGCTGCGCGGCAGCGCGCTGCTGCAGCGGCTGTTCCGCGCCGACCGCGTCGAGGCGCTGCTCGAGGCGCACCGCAGCGGCGCGGCCAACCACACCCGTGAGCTGCGGGCGCTGGCCGCGCTCGCCCTGTGGGCCGGGCAGGCCGGCGCATGAAGCAGGCGCTCTTCGTCTGCTACGGCAGCGGGCACGTGCGGATGGTGCTGCCCGTGGCGCGCGCGCTGCAGGACAGCGGCCGCGCCCAGGTGCGCATCCTCGGCCTGACGACGGCCGCGCAGGCCGTGCGCGACGCGGGCCTGCCGCTGCTGCAGGTCAAGAACTTCGTCCTGCCCGGCGACGAAGCCGCGCTGGCCCACGGCGAGCGGCTTGCCGCCGCGATGGGCCATGTGGTCGATGCGCAGGAGACGCATGCCTACCTGGGCCTGAGCTACGCCGAGCTCGAGGCCGAGGTCGGCCCGGACGAGGCCGCGCGCCGTTACGCCCGGGACGGCCGCCAGTCCTTCCTGCCGCGACGGCTGCTCGCCCGCATCCTCGGCCGCGTGCGGCCCGACCTGCTGGTGGCCACCAATTCCCCCCGGGCCGAGCGGGCCGCGGTGCTCGCCGCACGCGACCTGGGCATCCCCGCGGTGTGCATGGTCGACCTGTTCGCGGTCGACGAGGTACGCTGGATCGGCCAGCCGGGTTACGCCGACCGCATCTGTGTGCTGAACGACCACGTGCGCCGCTTCCTGCTGCAGGCGGGCCGCCGCGAGGACGAGGTGGTGGTCACCGGCAACCCGGCGTTCGATCCGCTGCTCGACCCGGCGATCGCGCAAGCCGGTGCGCGGCTGCGCGCCAGGCAAGGCTGGGACGGCCGGCGCGTGCTGCTGTGGCCGGCGCAGGAGGAGCCCGCGCGCCATCCTTTCGATGGCCGCCCGGGTGACCCCGGCCTGCCGGGGCGGGTGCTGCAGGCCCTGCTGGACTGGGTGCGCACGCAGCCGGACGCCGTGCTGTGCGTGCGCCCCCGCGCCGGCCAGCCCGCACCGGCGCTGCCGTCGACGCCGCAGGTGGTGCTGACCGGTCAGGACTGGCCGCTGCCGGCGCTGCTGCACGCGGTGGACACGGTGGTGACGCTCACCTCCACGGTCGGCCTCGAAGGGCGGCTTGCCGGCGCCCGGCTGGTGCAGGTGCTGGGATCGGTCTTCGACGATGCCATGCCGCTGGCGCGCTTCGGCCTGGCCGACGCCGCCGTGCCCCTGGCCGGCCTGCCGGACGCGCTCGCCAGGGTCGCGGCCACGGGAAGGCGTCCCGCCGTCGAAGCCGCCACGCCCGCCACGCCGCGCGTGCTGGCCCAACTGCTCGGATTTTTATAATCGGCCCACCGCTGGCAGCCTTCCCGCCGGCCTTCGTCTCCTCCCACTCCATGCCCCTCATTCCCGCCCCGCGGCCGGCCGACCTGTCCGCCTTCGCAGCCCCCCAGGAGCAGGCCGGCGTCCGCTACGGGCTGCCGCGCTACGTGCACTTCTGCAAGCGCTGCGTGATCTCCAACCAGCGACCCAATTCGGCGGTGGAGTACCAGCACACCCGCGACAGCAAGAAGGCGACGATCGCGTTCGACGACGAGGGCATCTGCGATGCCTGCCGCTTCGCCGAGCAGAAGCAGGCCACGATCGACTGGAAGGCGCGCGAGGACCAGCTCGCCGCGCTGTGCGACAAGTTCCGCAGCAAGTCCGGCTACGACTGCCTGGTGCCCGGCTCGGGCGGCAAGGACAGCTTCTATGCCTCGCACGTGCTCAAGACGCGCTTCGGCATGCATCCGCTGACGGTGACCTGGGCGCCGCACATCTACACCGAGTGGGGCTGGCGCAACTTCCAGTCGTGGCTGCACGCGGGCTTCGACAACGAACTCACCACGCCCAACGGGCGGGTGCACCGGCTGCTCACGCGGCTGGCGGTGGAGAACCTGTTCCACCCGTTCCAGCCGTTCATCTTCGGCCAGAAGTCGCTGGCGCCGAAGATGGCCGTGCTGCACGACATCCCGTTCGTCATCTACGGCGAGAACGAGGCCGAGTACGGCAACCCGATCGGCGACACCAGCAGCGCGCGGCGCGACTGGTCGTACTTCACCGCGTCGGACAAGTCGCAGATCTACCTGGGCGGCACCTCGATCCAGAGCCTGTACGACGACTACGGCCTGGAGGAGCAGGACCTGCTGCCGTACCTGCCGGCCGACCCGGCGCAGATCGAGAAGAAGCAGGTCGAGGTGCACTACCTGGGCTACTACCTGAAGTGGCATCCCCAGAGCTGCTACTACTACGCGGTGGAGCACGGCGGCTTCGAGGCCTCGCCCGAGCGCACGCCCGGAACCTACAGCAAGTACAACAGCATCGACGACCGCATCGACGACTTCCACTACTACACGACGTACGTGAAGTTCGGCATCGGCCGCGCCACCTACGATGCCGCGCAGGAGATCCGCTCGGGCGACATCACGCGCGACGAGGGCGTGGCGCTGGTGCGTCGCTACGACGGCGAGTTCCCGGAGCGCTTCGCCGACGAGATCTTCCGCTACCTGAGCATCACGCCGAAGGACTTCCCGCAGGCCTCGAAGATGTTCGAGGTGCCGCAGATGGACCGCGCGCACTTCATGAAGCTGGCCGACAGCTTCCGCTCGCCGCACCTGTGGAAGCGCGAGGGCGACCAGTGGAAGCTGCGCCACACCGTGTGGCAGCCCTCCTGACCGCCATGCGCCATCTCCGGATCATCGCCCGGCTCGACATCAAGGGCCCCAACCTGATCAAGGGCGTGCATCTGGAGGGCCTGCGCGTGGTGGGCGACCCCCACGAGCATGCGCTGCGCTACTACCGCGAGGGCGCCGACGAACTGCTGTTCATCGACATCGTCGCCAGCCTCTACCAGCGCAACAACCTGTCGGACATCATCAAGCGCGCGGCCGACCGCGTGTACGTGCCGATCACGGTCGGCGGCGGCATCCGCTCGCTCGACGACGTCTCCACCATGATGCATTCGGGCGCCGACAAGGTGGCGATCAACACGGCCGCGATCGCCCGGCCCGAACTGGTCACCGAGGTGGCGCGCCGCTACGGCTCGCAGTGCATGGTGCTCGGCGTGGAGGCCAAGCGCGTCGCGCCCGGCAAGTGGGAGGCGTACACCGACAACGGCCGCGAGCGCACCGGGCGCGACGTGGTCGCGTGGGTGCGCGAAGCCGTGGATCGCGGCGCCGGCGAGGTGCTGCTCACGTCGGTGGACCAGGAAGGCACGCGCAAGGGCTTCGACGTCCCGCTGGTGCAGCAGGTGTGCGACGCGGTGCGCGTGCCGGTCACGGCCAGCGGCGGCTTCGGCCAGCCGGCGGACATCGCGGCCGTCGCGCCCACCGGCGTGAGCGCGCTGGCCATCGCCGACGCGCTGCACTGGAAGCGGATGTCGCTGGCCGAGATCAAGCAGCACGCGCGCGCCGCCGGGCTGGACGTGCGGATGGAGCAGCCGCAATGAACGGCCCCTCCGTCACCGTCCTGGACTACGGCATCGGCAACCTGCTGAACGTGCTTCGGGCGCTGGAGCACTGCGGCGCCTCGGTGCGCGTGGTGCAGCGGGCGTCGGCGGAGGTGCTCGCGGCCGACCGCCTGGTGCTGCCCGGCGTCGGCGCGTTCGGCGACGGCATGGCGGAGCTGCGCGCGCGTGGCTTCGACGACCTGGTGCGCCGCTTCGCCGGCACCGGCCGCCCGTTCCTGGGCATCTGTGTCGGCCTGCAGATGATGTTCGACGCGGGCGAGGAGATGGGCGAGCACCAGGGGCTGGGCCTGCTGGCCGGCCGGGTCAAGCCGGTGCCGGCGACCGACACCGCCGGGCAGCCGCAGCGCATCCCGCACATCGGCTGGCGTCCGCTGCAGCCGGCGGCGCCCTGGGAGGGCACGATCCTGGAAGGCGTCACGCCGGGCGAGAGGGCCTACTTCGTGCACTCGTTCGCCGCCGTGCCCGACGATCCGTCGGTGCGGCTGGCCGATGTGGACTACGGCGGCCACCGGCTCTGTGCCGCCGTGCATCGCGACAATCTCTACGGCTGCCAGTTCCATCCCGAGCGCAGCGCCCATGCGGGCCTGGCGATGCTGCAGCGGTTCCTCGCGCCATGAACGCCGCCGGCCGCACCATCGCCACCATCTGCGCGCGCGGCGGCAGCAAGGGGCTGCCGGGCAAGAACATCCGCCCGTTCGCGGGCAAGCCGCTGATCGTGCACAGCATCGAGCAGGCGCTCGCCTGCCCCGGCATCCAGGGCGTGTACGTGTCCACCGACAGCGACGAGATCGCGGCGATCGCCCGCTCGGCGGGCGCCGAAGTCCCCTTCCTGCGGCCGGCCGAGCTGGCGACCGACCAGGCGGGCAAGCTGCCCGTCATCGAGCACCTGGTCCGGCAGCTCGAAGGGCAGGGGCAGCGCATCGCGCGCATCGTCGACCTGCAGCCCACGTCGCCCCTGCGCGAGCCGGCGGACATCACGGCGGCGATGGCGCTCGATGGCGCCGACCTGGTGGTGAGCGTGCGCGAAGCCGCCGACAACCCGTACTTCAACCTGGTCGAGCCCGGCGCGGACGGCTTCGTGCACCTGTGCAAGGGCGACGGCACGGGCCGCCGGCAGGACACGCCGCCCGTGTTCGCCCTCAACGGCTCGATCTACGTGTGGCGGCGCCAGGCGCTGGCGCATGCGGCGGTGCACGGGCTGTGGAGCGTGCGCATCGCGCCGCACCTCATGCCGCGCTGGAAGTCGGTGGACATCGACGACCTCGAGGATTTCGAACAGGCCGAGTGGCTGCACGCCCGGCACGCGGGAGGCAGGGCATGAGCGTGTTCGTGATCGCCGAGGCCGGCGTCAACCACAACGGCGACCTCGCGCTCGCCCTGCAGCTGTGCGAGGCGGCCCGGGCCGCCGGCGCCGACGCGGTGAAGTTCCAGACCTTCCGGGCGGAGGACCTGGTGGTGCGCGGCGCGCCGACCGCGGCCTACCAGGCGCGCGAGACCGGCGAGGCCGACCAGTTCGAGATGCTGCGCAAGCTGGAGCTGGACGCCGCCCAGCACCATCGCATCCAGGTGCACTGCCGCGCGCTGGGCATCGAGTTCTTCTCCACCCCGTTCTCGGTCGCGGCCGTGGACCTGCTGGTGAACTTGGGCGTGCAGCGGCTCAAGATGCCCTCGGGCGAGCTCACGCACCGCGCGCTCATCGAGCATGCGTCGGCCACCCACCTGCCGCTGCTGATCTCCACCGGGATGGCGACGCTCGAGGAGGCGCACGAAGCCCTGGCCTGGGCCAGCGCGGCGCGCGGCTCGACGCAGGGGCTGGTGATGATGCATTGCACGTCGGCCTATCCGGCGCCCGACGAGGCGCTGAACCTCACGGCGATCGACACCATGCAGCGCGAGCTGGGCGTGCCGATCGGCTACTCGGACCACAGCCTGGGCACCGAAGCCGCGCTTGCGGCCGTGGCGCTCGGCGCGGTGGCGATCGAAAAGCACCTGACGCTGGACCGCACGCTGCCCGGCCCGGACCACAGCGCGTCGCTGGAGCCGGGCGAGTTCGCCGCCATGGTGCGCGGCATCCGCCGGGTCGAGGCGATGCGTGGCGACGGCGTGAAGGCGCCGCGCCCCGAGGAGCGCGATGCGGCCCGGGTGGCCCGGCGCAGTGTCGTCGCCGCCGTCGACATCCCCGCGGGTGCGCGGCTGGAGGCCGGCATGCTGGCCTGCCGCCGGCCCGCGACCGGCATCGCGCCCGCCGAACTCGGCGGCCTGGTGGGCCGCACGGCGCGCCAGGCGCTGGCGGCCGGCACGGTGCTGCAATGGGAGCACCTGGCGTGAGCCGGCGCATCGTCTACCTCAGCGGCACGCGCGCCGATTTCGGCCTGATGGCGTCGACCCTGCGGCAGATCGCCGACACGCCCGGGGTGGACCTGTCGATCGCGGTGACGGGCATGCACCTGAGCGCCGCCCACGGCGCGACCGTCGACGAGGTCCGCGCCAGCGGCCTGCGCATCTGCGGCCAGATTCCCCTGGACATGGACACGCGCTCGGGCGCGAGCATGGCCGCCGGCATCGCCGACTGCCTGCGCGGGCTGACGCCGCTGCTCGAGCGCGAGCGGCCCGACCTGCTGCTGGTGCTGGGCGATCGCGGCGAGATGCTCGCCGGCGCCATCGCCGCGCTGCACCTGGGCATCGCCTGCGTGCACGTGCACGGCGGCGAGCGCTCGGGCACCGTGGACGAACCGGTGCGCCATGCAATCAGCAAGCTCAGCACCTACCACCTCGTCGCCACCGAGGATTCACGCGAGCGCCTGCTGCGCATGGGCGAGGACGCCTCGCGCCTGTTCGTGGTCGGGGCGCCCGGCCTCGACGGTTTGCAGGCCCAGGGGACGGCCGATCGCGCCGGAACGCTGGCCGCACTGGGCCTGGCGCAGGTGCCCGACTTCGTGCTCGCCCTGTTCCACCCCGTCGTGCAGCAGGCCGAAGCCGCCGGCGCACAGGCCGGCGCGGTGCAGCAGGCGCTGCGCGCGGTGGGCCTGCCGGTGCTCTGGCTCGAGCCGAACGCCGATGCGGGCTCCCGGGCCATCCTCGCCTCGCTGGACGCGGCCGCCTGGCCGCCGGGGTCGCGCCGGGTGACGCACCTGGCCCGCGCCGATTTCGTCGCCGCGATGCGGCACTGCGCCGTGATGGTCGGCAACTCCTCGTCCGGGATCATCGAGGCGGCGAGTTTCGGCACGCCGGTGGTGAACGTCGGCGATCGCCAGCGGCTGAGGCTGCACGGCCCGAACGTGGTCGACGTGCCCTGCGAGGCCGCGGCGATCGAGCAGGCGGTGCGCCGGCAGCTCGGGCACGGGCCGTGGCCGTGGGACAATCCCTGGGGCGACGGCCACGCCGGCGAACGGATCGCCGCGCTGCTTGCGAAGCTGCCGCTTCGCGGGCCCCTCCTCGAGAAGATCAACGCCTACTGAAGTGCAAGCGCAGCAAGCTTCGACCCTGGTCATCGTGGGCGCCGGCGGCCACGGGTGCGTCGTCGCCGATGCGGCGCTGCTGGCCGGCAGCTGGCAACGCATCGTCGCCACCGACCGGGATCCCGCGCGCTGCTCGGGCGAGCTGCTGCCCGGCGTGGCGCTCGTGCCCCTGGCCGACGCGCTGGCGATGCCCGGCGCCGTCTTCCACATCGCCATCGGTTCGGCAGAGTTTCGCGCCCGCGAGGCCGCGCCCGTGGCGCAGCGGCTGGCCACCGTGATCCACCCCGCTGCCACCGTCTCGCGCCAGGCCGCCATCGAGCCGGGCGCCTTCGTCGCGGCGCAGGCCGTGGTCGCACCGCGTGCACAAGTGGGCCGCTGCGCCATCGTCAACCACGGCGCCGTCGTCGACCACGACGTGCGCGTGGGCGCCTTCAGCCACATCGCGCCGCATGCCGTGCTGGGCGGCCAGGCCTCGGTGGGCGAGCGCACGCTGGTCGGGGCCAACGCCACGGTGCTGCCGCTCGTGCACGTGGGCGACGCGGTGATCGTGGGGGCCGGGGCCGTCGTGCGCCGGCCGATCGAGGAGCCGGGCACCTATGCCGGCGTGCCGGCCGGGAGGGTGCGATGACGGAGCAGGAATTCCGCGACCTGTGCATCGGGCCGGAGTGCACCGTGCACGACGCGCTCGCGGCGCTGAACCGCACCGCGCGCGGCGTGCTGCTGGTGGTGGGCGAGGGCGGGCGGCTGCTGCGCACGCTGACCGACGGCGACCTGCGCCGCGCCGCGCTCGAGCACGTGCCGGAGCAGTCCGGCGTCGGCCGGCTGCCGCACGGCGCGCCGATCACCATTCCCGACACGGCGCCGTTGCCGGCGGCGCTCGCGCTGCTCGACCAGCACCAGATCGACCATGTCCCGGTGCTCGACGCGCAGGGCCGGCCGGTGGACATCGTGCTGCGGCGCGAGCTCTCCAGCCGCATCTGGCTGTCCTCGCCGCACCTGGGCGAGGAGGAGACCGCGTTCGTCGAGGAGGCCTTCCGCACCAACTGGATCGCGCCGCTCGGCCCGCACGTCGACGGCTTCGAGCGCGAGGTCGCCGCCTATGCCGGCGTCGGCCATGCCGCCGCCCTGAGCTCCGGCACCGCGGCCATCCACCTCGGCCTGCTGCTGCTCGGCGTGCAGCCGGGCGACACCGTCTTCTGCTCGTCGCTCACCTTCGTCGGCAGCTGCAACCCGATCCTGTACTGCGGCGCCCGCCCGGTGTTCATCGACGCCGAGCCGGGCAGCTGGAACATGTCGCCGCAGGCCCTGGAGCGCGCCTTCGACTGGGCGCGCCGCGAAGGGCGGCTGCCGCGCTGCGTGATCCTGGTCAACCTGTATGGCCAGAGCGCCGACATGGACGCGCTGCTGCCGATCTGCCAGCGCCATGGCGTCCCGGTGCTGGAGGACGCGGCCGAATCGCTGGGTGCGACGTACAAGGGCCGCCCCAGCGGCAGCTTCGGGCGCGTGGGCATCTTCTCGTTCAACGGCAACAAGATCATCACCACCTCCGGCGGCGGCATGCTGGTCGCCGACGACGCCGCGCTGGTCGCGCGCGCGCGCAAGCTCTCGACGCAGGCGCGCGAGCCCGCCGCGCACTATGAGCACGCCGAAGTCGGCTTCAATTACCGCATGAGCAACGTGCTGGCCGGCATCGGCCGCGGGCAATTGCGCGTGCTGCCGCAGCGCGTGCAGCAGCGCCGCGCGGTCTTCGAGCGGTACCGCCAGGCGCTGGCGGACCTGCCCGACCTGGGCTGGATGCCGGAGCCGGTCGGCAGCGTGTCCACGCGCTGGCTCACCTGCCTGACGCTGCAAGGCCCCGACGGCCAGGCGCGCCGCGATGCCGTGCTGCGCCAGCTCGAACGCCATTCGATCGAGGCCCGCCCGGTGTGGAAGCCGATGCACCTGCAGCCGCTCTTTGCCGGCGCGCCGTATTTCGCGCACGGCGACGAGGACGTCAGCAAGGGGCTGTTCGAGGCCGGGCTGTGCCTGCCTTCGGGCTCGAACCTGACGCCGGCCGACCTCGACAGGGTAATCGGGCAACTGCGGCGCGCGCTGCATGCCGCGTCCCGCCGCGATGCGCTGGCCTAGGCGCGTCCTGCTCGCCGCGGGCGCCGACCTCGCGCTGGTGCTGCTGGCGTGGTGGATGGCCTTCTGGCTGCGCTTCAACCTGGACATCCCCGACGAATTCGAGGAACTCGCGATCCGGGCGATGCCCTGGTCCCTGGCCGGCTACGCGGCGGCGCTCGCGATCACCGGTGTGTGGCGGCACGTGTGGAGCTACATCGGCCTGCCGGAGCTGCGGCAACTCGTGTTCGGCGTGGGCCTGGGCGCGGCGATCACCGCGGCGGTGGTGCTGGGCTTGCGGCTGCCGTTCTTCCCGCGCTCGGTGCTGCTGCTGCAGCCGGTGCTGTCGCTGGTGCTGCTCGGCGCGGCGCGGGCCATCTGGCGCACGCTGGCCGAGCGCCGGCTTGCCGTCGGCGGCGGCCGGCGGCTGCTGATCGTCGGCTCGCTGCAGGACGCCTCGGGCGCGCTGCGGGCGCTCAAGGGCTCGCAGCAGTGGAAGCCGGCGGGCATCGTCAGCCCGTTCGCTTCGGAGGTGGGCCGCTCGATCCAGGGCCTGCCGGTGTTGGCGACGATCGACGACCTGGGCAGCGCGAGCGCGGCGGTGGAGGCGCAGACCGCGCTGATCGCCAGCCCGCCGGGGTCGCCCGAGCGGAGCGCCGCGCTGCTGGGCGCGAGCGAGGTCGGCGTCACGCTGCTCACCATGCCGCGCCCCGACGAGTGGCTCAAGGCCGAGAGCACGGGGCCGCGCAAGGTCGAACTCGAGGACCTGCTGGGGCGCGCGCCGGTGGACCTGGACGTCGAGGGGCTGGCGGACATGCTGTCCGGCCAGACCGTGCTGGTCACCGGCGCGGGCGGCTCGATCGGCTCCGAGCTGTGCCGGCAGATCGCGCGCTTCGGCGCGGCGCGCCTGGTGTGCGTCGACGTGTCCGAGTACGCGATCTACCAGCTCGAGCAGGAGCTGCGCGAGACGCATCCGCAGCTGCGCGGCGTCTACTACACGGCCAACGTGCGCGAGCCGCAGCGGCTGGCGGCGATCGCGCAGCGGCACCGGCCCGCGGTGGTGTTCCACGCCGCGGCCTACAAGCACGTGCCGCTGATGGAGCAGTTGAACGAGATCGAGGCGCTGCGCACGAACGTGAACGGCACGCTGCACGCGGCGCGGGTGGCGGGCGAGTGCGGGGCCCGCCGCTTCGTGATGATCTCCACCGACAAGGCCGTCAACCCCACCAACGTGATGGGCGCGAGCAAGCGGCTGGCGGAGCTGATGGTGCAGGCCGTGGCCGCGCAGCATCCGCAGACGCGCTTCGTGTCCGTGCGGTTCGGCAACGTGCTGGGCTCCAGCGGCTCGGTGGTCCCCCTGTTCACGGCGCAGATCGCGCGCGGCGGGCCGGTGACGGTCACGCACCCGGACATCGTGCGGTACTTCATGACCATTCCCGAGGCCGCGCAGCTGGTGCTGCAGGCCGGCCTGATGGGGCAGTCGGGGCAGATCTTCGTGCTCGACATGGGCGAGCCGGTGCGCATCGTGGAACTCGCGCGGATGCTCATCCGCCTGTCCGGCCACACCGAGCAGGACATCCCGATCACCTTCAGCGGGCTGCGGCCCGGCGAGAAGCTGTACGAGGAACTGCTGGCCGACGACGAGACCACCCTGCCGACGCCGCATCCCAAGCTGCGCGTGGCCGCGACCTGCGGCCAGTTGCCCGACCCGCAGGCCGTGTGCGCGTGGATCGAGCAGGCCGGTCCCTTGCCCGGCGAGCGCGAGGTGCGCGAGTGGCTGAAGTCGCAGGTGCCGGAGTACCAGCCGCGCTGAGCCCGCTCAGCCGGCGATGCCGGTGCGCACCAGCACGTCGCTCACCAGTTCCAGGCGCACCAGCGGGTTGTCCAGCTCCATCAGCCGCTGCTTGAGCGGCACGGGCATGGGCAGCAGCTCGCACCAGCGATTGGCGACCCAGCCGCAGTCGTCGAACTGCAACGGGGGCGCGATCGGCATCTGCTCGGCAGCGCCCGCCTTCTCCTGCAGCGAGCGCACCAGGTTGGCGAGCGCCGTGGCGGTGGGCCGCAGGTCATCGGGCACCGGCACGGCCTTGTCGGGCTGCAGCTGCTCGACGTCGGCGACCCACAGCCCGTGTTTGAGCTGGTCGCTGGCCCGGATGCGAAAGCGCTGGCCGCCGATCGCCCGGATCACCAGCAGGCCGGGGCGCGGCTGCTCGAAGCGGTCGATCGTCGCCAGGGTGCCGACGGTGGCGAACGCCTCCGGGCCGGCGCCGGGCTGGCGCACCTCCTGGCCCTGCGTGAGCGAGACGACGCCGAACGGGGCGCCGGCGCGCTGGCAGCGGCTGATCATGTCGAGGTAGCGCACCTCGAAGATGCGCAGCGGCAGGACGCCGCCGGGAAACAGCACCGTGTCCAGCGGGAACAACGGCAGCGACTGCAGGGTGAGGGCGGTGGCCAAGGACGGGTCCGACGGATGACGCCGCTATCATCCCATGCAAGAGTGACGGCGGGGGGCCATGGTCTATCAAATCCTTTCATTCCTGCTCGACGTGGCCGCCGGGCTGCTCGGCGGTGCATGCCTGCTGCGGCTGTACATGCAGCACCAGCGCATGCCGTTCGGCAACCCGGTGGGGCGCTTCGTGTTCGCCTTCACCGACTGGCTGATCCTGCCGCTGCGCAAGGTGCTGCCCGCCATCGGCCGGCTGGACACCGCCAGCCTGGTGGCGGCCTACCTGGTCGAGGTGGCGCAATACGCCATCCTGTGGGCGCTGGTCGGCCACGGCGGCTTCGAGGTGGTGTTCGGGCTGGCGCTGCTGGGCGTGGTGCGCCTGGCCATCTCGGCCATGACGGCGCTGGTGATCGTCTACGCGATCCTGTCGTGGGTGCAGAACGACTCGCCGATGACGGACCTGATCGACCGGCTGTGCGCGCCGCTGCTGCGGCCGTTCCGGCGCGTGATCCCGCTGGTGGGCGGCATCGACCTGTCGCCGCTGGCGCTGTTGGTGGTGCTGCAGGTGGTCTCGATGGTGCTGAACGCCGCCACCGGACCGCGCTGGATGTTCTGAGCGGCTAGATGACGGCGTCGGCCGGCTGCCGCAGCAGCATGGCCAGCGTGTGCGCGATGCGCGTGCGCAGCTCGCGGCGGTCGCAGATGAAGTCGACCGCGCCCTTTTGCTGCAGGAACTCGGCGCGCTGGAAGCCCTCGGGCAGCGTGACGCGCACCGTGGATTCGATCACGCGCGGTCCGGCGAAGCCGATCAGCGCCTTGGGCTCGGCGATCACCACGTCGCCGACGAAGGCGAAGCCCGCGCTGACGCCGCCCATGGTGGGGTCGGTCAGCACGCTGACGTAGGGCAGGCCCTTCTTGGCCAGGCGGGTGAGCGCCGCGTTGGTCTTGGCCATCTGCATCAGCGACAGCAGGCCCTCCTGCATGCGGGCGCCGCCGGTGGCGGTGAAGCACACGAACGGCACCTTCTGCTCGATGGCGCTCTCGACGCCGCGCACGAAGCGCTCGCCGACGACGCTGCCCATGCTGCCGCCCATGAAGTCGAACTCGAACGCCGCGGCGACCAGGCTGACGCCGTGCACGGCGCCGCCCATCACGATCAGCGCATCGGTCTCGCCGGTGTTCTCCAGCGCTTCCTTCAGCCGCTCGGGGTAGCGCCGGCTGTCCTTGAACTTCAGCGCGTCGACCGGCAGCACCTCCTGGCCGATCTCCCAGCGCCCCTCGGGGTCGAGGAAGGCGTTGAGCCGGGTGCGCGCGCCGATGCGGTGGTGGTGGCTGCAGTTCGGGCAGACGTTGACGTTCTGCTCCAGGTCGGTCTTGTACAGCACCGTCTCGCAGCTGGGGCACTTGACCCACAGGCCCTCGGGCACGCTGCGGCGCTCGTTGGGGTCCGTGTGTTGGATCTTGGGGGGCAGCAGTTTCTCGAGCCAGCTCATGGGGACGGTGCTCCGGGTGAAGCAGGGATTCTAGTGGTCCAGCGCCTGGCGGATCCCGCGCAGGAAGGACGCCACCTCGGGGACGACGCGCTCGCGCGGCTGGGCTTCGGCCAGCTGGATGATGCGGCTGCCGATCACCACCGCGTCGGCGACCCGGCCGATGGCGCGGGCCGTGCCGGCATCACGGATGCCGAAGCCCACGCCGACGGGGATCTTCACGTGCTCGCGGATGCGCGGCAGCGCCTGTGCCACCGCCTCGGTGTCCAGGTTTCCGGCGCCCGTCACGCCCTTGAGCGAGACGTAGTACACGTAGCCGCTGGCCACGCGCGCCACTTCCTGCATGCGCTGCGGGGTGGACGTGGGGGCCAGCAGGAAGATCAGGTCGAGGCCGGCGGCGCGCAGGTCGGCGGCGAAGCCCTCGCACTCCTCGGGCGGGTAGTCCACGATCAGCACGCCGTCGACGCCCGCGGCCGCGGCATCGCGGATGAAGGCGCCGGCGCCGTGGCCCAGGTCGTACCGTTCGACCGGGTTCGCGTAGCCCATGAGGACCACCGGCGTCGTCGTGTCGCGCTCGCGGAACTGGCGCACCATGGCCAGCACCTGCGCGGTGCCGATGCCCATCGCCAGCGCGCGTTCGCCGGCTTTCTGGATCACCGGGCCGTCGGCCATCGGGTCGGAGAACGGCACGCCCAGTTCGATGACGTCGGCGCCCGCCTCGACCATGCCGTGCATCAGCTCGGGCGTGATGTCGGCGAACGGGAAGCCGGCGGTGACGTAGGGGATCAGGGCCTTGCGGCGGGCGGCCTGCAGGCGCTGGAAGGTAGCGGCGATGCGGCTCATGCCTTGCCGCCCTTGACCTTCAGGCCCCGCATCGACGGGCGGTCGTAGAAGTCGACCCCGGCGAGGTCGGCGACGGTGCCGATGTCCTTGTCGCCGCGGCCGGACAGGTTCACCAGGATGATCTGGTCCTTGGCCATCGTCCTGGCCAGCTTCATCGCGTAGGCGACCGCATGGCTCGACTCCAGCGCCGGGATGATGCCCTCGGTGCGGCACAGGTAGTGGAACGCGTCCAGCGCCTCCTGGTCGGTGATGCCGACGTATTCGGCGCGGCCGATGTCCTTCAGCCAGGAATGCTCCGGGCCGACGCCGGGATAGTCCAGCCCGGCGCTGACGCTGTGCGTCTCGGTGATCTGGCCGTTCTCGTCCTGCAGGATGTAGGTGCGGTTGCCGTGCAGCACGCCCGGGCTGCCGCGCTGCAGCGAGGCCGAGTGCCTGCCGCTGTCCAGCCCCTGGCCGGCGGCCTCCACGCCGATCAGGCGCGTGGCCTCGAACGGGATGTAGGGATGGAAGATGCCCATCGCGTTGCTGCCGCCGCCCACGCAGGCGATCACGGCATCAGGCTGCTGGCCCGCCATCTGCGGCATCTGCTCGATGCACTCGTTGCCGATCACGCTCTGGAAGTCGCGCACCATCATCGGATACGGGTGCGGGCCCGCCACGGTGCCGATGATGTAGAAGGTGTTCTCCACGTTCGTGACCCAGTCGCGCATCGCCTCGTTCAGCGCGTCCTTCAGCGTCCGGCTGCCGGATTCGACCGGGACCACGCGCGCGCCGAGCAGGTTCATGCGGTAGACGTTCGGGCTCTGGCGCTGCACGTCCTCGCTGCCCATGTAGACCACGCACTCTAGGCCGTAGCGGGCACAGATCGTGGCCGTGGCCACGCCGTGCTGGCCGGCGCCGGTCTCGGCGATGACGCGCGGCTTGCCCATGCGGCGGGCGAGCATCGCCTGGCCGATGACGTTGTTGATCTTGTGCGCGCCGGTGTGGTTGAGGTCCTCGCGCTTGAGGTAGATCTGCGCGCCGCCCATCTCGCGGCTCATGCGCTCGGCGTGGTAGACGGGCGAGGGCCGGCCGACGAAGTGCGCCAGCTCATAGCGGAATTCCGCCAGGAAGTGCGGGTCGTGCTGGTAGCGCGCGTAGGCGTCGCGCAGCTCGTTGATCGCGTGGGTCAGCGTCTCGCTGACGAAGCTGCCGCCGTACGGGCCGAAATGGCCGCGCGCGTCAGGCTGTTGATAGGAGGGCATCGGTGGACCTTGCAAGGAGCACGTCGGCGGCGCGCACGGCCGCGACGAACTGATGGATCTTGTCGGGATCCTTCACGCCCTTGGCGCTCTCGACCCCGGAACTCACATCAACGGCCAGCGTCCTGCAACGCGGCCGCACTTGCACGATGCCATCGGCCACGTTTGCAGGCGTCAATCCACCAGACAAGACGAGGTGAGCGTTGACGCTTGGTGGAAGACGTGACCAATTGAAAGCCTTGCCGCCGCCGCCGTATCCCTCGACATGGGCGTCGACGAGGATGGCGCTCGCGCCTGCGTGGCGGTCCGCGAATTTTACCAAGTCGAATGGCGCTGAGTCGTCGAGGGGGATGCGCGCCGCCCGCAGCCAGGCCCGTCGCCCGCCGGCCGACGCCGCCATGCACTGCTCGGGCGTCTCGTCGCCGTGGAACTGCAGCGTCGCGGTGGGCAGCGCCTCGCAGGCCGCTTGCACGGCCGGGGGCGACTCGTTGACGAACAGCAGCACGGGCGTGACGAAGGGCGGCAGCCGGCGCGCGAGCTCGGCGGCGCGGGCGGCGCTCACGAAGCGGGGGCTGGGCGGATAGAGGACGAAGCCGACGGCGTCGGCGCCGGCCTGCACGGCCGCATCGACGTCCTGCTCACGCGTGAGGCCGCAGACCTTGATGCGCGTGCGCTGGCTCGGCAGGGAAGGCGCGGCGGTCATGGCAACCAATCATACGCAGCGGCCCTGGCCGGCAGGCCCCAATGGTCTTCGTACACGGGGCCGAGGAAATACAGGCCGTCGGGGGCGAACGTCGGGGCGGCCGCGTCGCGGCTGCGCGCGGCGATGACCTGGTCGATCCAGCCGGGCGGCTGCTGGCCCTGGCCGACGACGACCAGGCAACCCATGATGTTGCGGATCATGTGGTGCAGGAACGCGTTGGCCTCGAACTCGATGCGCCAGTACGGCCCGCGACGGCTGATCTCCACGCGGCGCATCGTCTTGACCGGCGAGCGCGCCTGGCAGCCGGCGGCGCGGAAGGACGTGAAGTCGTGCTCGCCGAGCAGCCGGGCGGCCGCATCGCGCAGCGCCGCCTCGTCCAGCGGACGGAACACCCAGCCGGCGCGGCCGCTCTCGACGCTCGGCCTCACCGGCGACTCGAGCAGCACGTAGGCATAGCGGCGGGCCAGCGCGCTGGCGCGCGAGTGGAACGCGTCGGGCACGGGATGCGCCCACTGCACGGCGATGTCCGGCGGCAGGAAGGTGTTCGTGCCGCGGACCCAGGAGAACGGCTCGCGTTCCACTTCGGTGTCGAAATGCACGACCTGCATCAGCCCGTGCACGCCGGCGTCGGTGCGCCCGGCGCACACCGTCGAGACGGGGCGGGCGGCGAAGCGGGAGAGGGCGGCCTCGAGCCGGTCCTGCACCGTGCGGCCCGAGGGCTGGCTCTGCCAGCCTTCGTAGGCCTGGCCGAGGTAGCTGATGCCGAGCGCCCACCTCACGGCCGGGCCTTTGCCGCCAGCGGGATCAGCCGATCTCCGCGAGGAGCTTCTGGGCCTTGCTCTTGAGGTCGCCCGAAGCTTCGGCGATCACTTCCTGCGCGAGGCTGCGTGCGCCGTCGGCATCGCCGATGGCGTTGAACTCCTCGGCGAGGGCGAGCTTGGTCGCGAGCGGGTCCTCGCCGTCGTCCATGGCGGCCGGGAAGTCCAGTGACGGCGCTTCCAGGACGTCGGCTGCAGGCGTGGGGGCAGGCGCCGGCGCCGAGTTGCCCAGGTCCAGCGACAACGCGCCGAGGTCGAATTCGATCATCCCCGAGTCGGCTGCCGGCGCGGCAGCGGGCGCGGCGGGTGCCGGCGCAGGCGCGGCGGCGAGGTCCATCGGCTCGGTGCTGAAATCCAGGCCGTTGTCGGGGAGGGTGAGGCTGGGCGCGTCCAGGCGCGCCGGCTCCGTCGTCGTGACGGGCGCCAGGCTGCCGAAGTCCATCTCGAGCGGTTCGTCGAGCGACTGCACCGGCTGGGCTTGCCCGGCGGCCGGGGCGGGCGCTGCCGCGCTCATCCCGGGGACGAAGGTGGCATCGGGATCGAGGGCCGCGGCGGCGGGCGCCGCGGGTTCGTCGCCGAGCGAGAAATCGAGGTCCAGGTCGAGGTCGACGGGGCCGGTGCTGGGCGCGGCCGGCGGCGCTTCGACCGCATTCTGCCGGCCGGTGGCCACGAATGCGTTGGACGCGGCGGCGGCGCCAGCCGCGGCGGCCGTGGCGATCACCGGTGCGGCGACCGGCGCGGCGCTGCCGCCGACCGGTTGGCCGCCTGGCCGGTACATCGGATTGCCGGCATCGAGCTCCTGGCCGAGTTCGCAGATGCGGGCCCATTCGGAGCCCTCGCCATGCGTGAGGCTGTACGCCTCGCTGGCGACCTGCTCGAAGGCCTTGGCGTCGCGGCGCTTGGCATAGATCTCGAGCAGCTTGGCATGGATGGCCACGCGCTGGGGATTGATGCGCACGGCCTCCTTGAGGATCTCCTCGGCCTGCAGGTCGCGGCCGTAGGCGAGGTACACGTCGGCTTCGGCCACCGGGTCGACGTCGCCGGCCGCATCGAGCTGGCTCGGTGAATAGACCATGGACGAGCCGGTCGGCGTGCCTTCGTTGGTGTCCACGCGCTGGCCACCGCTGGCGCCGAAGAACGAGTCGGGCTGCAGCCGGCTCTCGAGGAACGAACTGTCGACCTGGGTGGCCTTGCGCCGCTGGCGCGCCTTCCAGACGCCCAGGCCCAGCAGCAGGGCGAGCACGCCGCCGACGGCGGCGGGGACCAGCGGCTCGTCCATCATCTGGTCGACGAAGCTGGGTTCCGGCGCGGGGGCCGGCGGCGTGGCCGGCTTCCTGGCGGCCGAGGCGCGCGCGGCGGCAGGCGCCGCGGCCACCGGGCTCGAAGTGGCGGCCGCCGGCGCGGAGGCGGCGGCGGTCACGGGCGTTGCAGGCGAACTGGCGGGCGTCGCTGCCACGGGCGCGGAGCCCGCCGCCGCAGCGGCGGCCGCGGGCATGGAGGCCGACCGGGCCGCCGAAGCGGCCACCGATGCCGCCGGGCTGGATGCCGGACGGGCCGCGGACGCGGTGGCCATCGGTGCGGCCGGTGCCGGTGCCGGCGCGGAGGCCGGGCGGGCGGTGGCCGGCGAACCGAGCGCGACCGCGGCGCCGCCGGGGGCGGAGCCGGCCTTGGCCGGCGCAGAGGCAGCCGGCGCGGAGGCAGCGCCCTTGGGGCCGCTGGCCGCGGACGACAGTCCCTTGAGTTCGGCCAGGTTGCGATTGAGTTCCGCCATGCGGGCGGCGGCGTCCTGCGCCGCGCGGTCGCGGGCGATCCTGTCCTCGCCCGCCTTGCCCTGGATGGCGCCCTTGGAGAGGGTCAGCTTGTCCGGTGCGGCGGCCGCGGGCTTCTTCTCGTCGACCTGCGCCTGCACGCGGCCGCTGGATGCACGGTCGGCGCCGGTGGGCGGCGCAGTGGGGACCGAGTCGGCGACCTTGCGGCGGAATTCATTGAAGTCGCGGCTCTGCGCGACGAGCGTCTGGCGGGCCTCGCCGGGCGTGACCGACTCCGCCTGTTCCTGCGACGGCAGGTTGACGACCGCGCCGGCGCGCAGCCGGTTGATGTTGCCGCCGATGAAGGCATCCGGGTTGGCGCGCAGCATCGCGACCAGCATCTGGTCGAGCGACACCGTGGCCGGCTTGTTGGCACCGGCGAGCTTGCCGGCGGTGTCGCCTGCCTGCACGGTCACCTGCTTGCCCTCGCCGGCCGGGGCGGGGCTCTTGGGCGCGCTGGCGGACGGCTGCGGCGCGGCGGCCGCGCGCTGCGGGGCGGCGCGACCGGTGGTGGCGGTGGACGGCGCGGCGCGCGACGGCGTGGCCTGCGGCTGCGATGCGACCGGCGGCAACGGGGTGGACTGCGCGGTGGCGGTGCCCTGGCCCTGCCGCATGCTCGGCGGGTCGAACAGCATCGTGAAGTCGCGCTGGATGCGGCCCGAGGACCAGCTGGTCTCCAGCACGACGTCGACGAACGGCTCGTTGATCGGCCGGTCGCCGGCCAGGCGCAGGAAGTAACGGCCGTCCGGGCGGCGCTGCAGCGTGATGGTCACGTTGGACAGCGCCGAGTTGTATTCCATGCCCGCGCTGCGGAAGGTCTGCGGCGGGGCGATGACCGCGCGCAGGCTGCCTGCTTCGTCGGCCGTGATCTCGGGCAGCTCGATGTCGGCGCGCAGCGGTTCGCCCAACGCGGACTGAACCGTGACGCGGCCCATCGCGAGTGCCTGCGCATCGAACGACGGGACGCTCAACAGCGCGGCCGTGGCGAGCGCCACCGCAGTGGCTTGCCAGGTCCGTGTCGTCTTGCTTGTTGAGGTCCCCACTGCTCGGTCGGCAGGCAGTCTTGTGCTCTTCATGCGGACAGTCGCCTTGCGGCGGAAATTGCTAAAAGGACCATAACATCAATGTCTTAGGGTGACAAGCTGAGACAAGGCTTAACGTCCGGAGGCAATTCCTTCCGCTCCACTCGCCCACTGTCCTGTTGTCCGACCACAACGAGCTGTAACGACACGCTACAGCTCGCGGGCGATCAGGCTTCGAGCAGGATGCGCAGCATGCGGCGCAGCGGCTCGGCCGCGCCCCACAACAACTGGTCGCCGATGGTGAACGCGCCGAGGTACTCGGGGCCCATGGCCATCTTGCGCAGGCGGCCGACCGGGATGGTCAGCGTGCCCGTCACGGCAACGGGCGTCAGGTCCTGCAGCGTGGCTTCGCGCGTGTTGGGCACGACCTTCACCCACGGGTTGTCGGCCGCGATCATCGCCTCGATGTCCGCCAGCGGGACGTCCTTCCTGAGCTTGAAGGTCAGCGCCTGGCTGTGGCAGCGCATCGCGCCCACGCGCACGCAGAAGCCGTCGACCGGCACGGCCGCGCTGCCGAAGCCCTCGCCCTGGCCGAGGATCTTGTTGGTCTCGGCGCCCGCCTTCCACTCCTCGCGCGACATGCCGTTGCCCAGGTCCTTGTCGATCCAGGGGATCAGCGAGCCGCCCAGCGGGACGCCGAAGTTCTCGGTCTCGGCGGCGGTGAGGCCCTGCTGACGGTGCAGCACCTTGCGGTCGATCTCGAGGATGGCCGACTTCGGGTCGTCCAGCAGCGCCTTCACCTCGGCGTTGAGGGTGCCGAACTGGGTGAGCAGCTCGCGCATGTGCTGCGCGCCGCCGCCGGAGGCGGCTTGGTAGGTCATGCTGCTCATCCACTCGACCAGGCCGGCCTTGTAGAGCGCGCCCACGCCCATCAGCATGCAGCTGACGGTGCAGTTGCCGCCGATCCAGTTGCGGCCGCCCTTGGCGAGCGCGTTCCTGATCACCGGCAGGTTGACCGGGTCGAGCACGATCACCGCGTCGTCCTTCATGCGCAGGGTCGAGGCGGCGTCGATCCAGTGGCCGGTCCAGCCCGCGGCGCGCAGCTTGGGGAACACCTCGGTCGTGTAGTCGCCGCCCTGGCAGGTGATGACGACATCGCACTTCCTGAGCGCCTCGATGTCGAACGCGTCCTTCAGCGTGGACTCGTTGCGGGCCTGCGCGGGCGCCTTGCCGCCGGCGTTGGAGGTGGAGAAGAAGACCGGCTCGATCAGCCCGAAGTCGCCTTCGGCCTGCATGCGGTCCATCAGGACCGAGCCGACCATGCCGCGCCAGCCGACCAGGCCGACCAGCGGTTGTTGTGCCTTGGAGAGTGCCATCGTCATACGCCTTTCAGTGAATCCCGGTTCCCCCGGCTCGTCCGGCCCGGGGGAGAGGCGCGCGACGAACCGGAGCTTGCTAGCTCTTGGTAATGGTTTTCTTGGTGATCGCGGCCACGACGGCGTCGCCCATCTGGCGGGTGCCGATCTTCGTGGTGCCTTCGGAATGGATGTCCGCGGTGCGCAAGCCCTGGGCGAGCACCGACTTCACCGCGGACTCGATCCGGTCGGCGGCTTCGGGCTGGTTGAGGGAGAAGCGGAGCATCATGGCTGCGGACAGGATTGTAGCCAGAGGATTCGCGACGCCCTGGCCCGCGATGTCCGGCGCGCTGCCGTGGCTGGGCTCGTACAGGCCCTGGTTGCCCGCGTTCAGGCTGGCCGAGGGCAGCATGCCGATCGAGCCGGTGAGCATGGCCGCCTCGTCGGACAGGATGTCGCCGAACATGTTGCCGGTGACCACCACGTCGAACTTCTTGGGCGCCTTCACCAGCTGCATCGCGGCGTTGTCCACGTACATGTGGTCCAGCGCGACGTCGGGGTACTGCTTGCCGATCTCGGTGACCACGTCCTTCCACAGCTGGAAGGTTTCGAGCACGTTGGCCTTGTCGACGCTGGTCACGCGCTTGCTGCGCTTGCGCGCGGCCTGGAAGGCCACGTGCGCGATGCGCTCGATCTCCGGGCGCGAGTAGCGCATGGTGTCGAAGGCTTCCTCCGCGCCGGGGAAGTGGCCGTCGACCGCGATGCGCCGCCCACGCGGCTGGCCGAAGTAGATGTCGCCGGTCAGCTCGCGGATGATCAGGATGTCCAGGCCCGCCACCAGCTCGGGCTTCAGGCTCGAGGCGTGGGTGAGCTGCTCGTAGCAGATGGCCGGGCGGAAGTTGGCGAACAGCCCCAGGTGCTTGCGCAGCCCCAGGATCGCCTGCTCGGGGCGCAGCGCGCGCTCGAGCTGGTCGTACTTCCAGTCGCCCACCGCGCCGAACAGGATCGCGTCCGACGCCTTGGCCAGCGCCAGCGTGGCCTCGGGCAGGGGATGCCCCTGGGATTCGTACGCGGTCCCGCCGACGTCCGCCGTCTCCATCTCGAACTTCAGGTCCAGGACGTTCAGGACCTTGACGGCCTCGGCGACGATTTCCTTGCCGATGCCGTCGCCCGGCAGCACTGCGATCTTCATGGGGGAGTCCTAGGCGGTGAGGGTGTGGGCGAGCCAGGGCTTGGTGGCCAGGCGCTGGGCCTCGAAGGCCCGGATCTTGTCGGACTGGCGCAGCGTGAGGCCGATGTCGTCGAAGCCGTTGAGCAGGCAGTACTTGCGGAACGGCTGCACGTCGAAGGGGATTTCCTCGCCCTGCGGCTTCACGATCACCTGCCGCTCGAGGTCGACGGTCAGTTCGTAGCCGGGGAAAGCGGCGACGTCGTCGAACAGCCGGGCCACCGTGGCTTCGGGCAGCACGATGGGCAGCAGCCCGTTCTTGAAGCTGTTGTTGAAGAAGATGTCGGCGAAGCTGGGGGCGACGATGGCGCGAAAGCCGTACTGCACCAGCGCCCACGGCGCATGCTCGCGCGAGGACCCGCAGCCGAAGTTCTTGCGCGCCAGCAGGATCGAGGCGCCCTGGAAGCGCGGCTGGTTCAGCACGAAGTCCGGATTGACCTTGCGGCTGGCGGGATCCTGGCCGGGATAGCCCGGGTCGAGGTAGCGCCACTCGTCGAACAGGTTCGGCCCGAAGCCGGTCTTGCGGATCGACTTGAGGAACTGCTTGGGGATGATCGCGTCGGTGTCGACGTTCTCCCGGTCCATCGGGGCGACGAGGCCCTTGTGCACGGTGAACTTGTCCATGGAATCTTCCGTCGTCGGTCGGGGACAGAGCACCTCGCTGCGCTCCGGTGGCCTGTCCCCGTGTTCATTACTTCTTGGCCGCGTTCTCGATCGCGTTGCCGGCCTTCTGGATGTCCTGGCCGGCGCCCTTGAGCGTGTTGCAGCCCGCGAGGGCGAAGGCCAGGGCGAGCACGGTGGCGAGCAGTTTCATCGGGAGGTCTCCTCTTTCTTCTGGTGGATTGGCACTCTCAGGCGAACTGGCGAACGTCGACGAAATGGCCGTGCACGGCGGCCGCCGCCGCCATCGCGGGGCTGACGAGGTGGGTGCGGCCGCCGGCGCCCTGGCGGCCCTCGAAGTTGCGGTTGCTGGTCGATGCGCAGCGCTCGCCCGGCTCGAGCCGGTCGGCATTCATCGCCAGGCACATCGAGCAGCCCGGCTCGCGCCAGTCGAAGCCCGCGGCCTTGAAGATCTCGTGCAGGCCCTCGCGCTCGGCCTGTTCCTTCACCACGCCCGAGCCCGGCACCACCATGGCGAGCTTCACGTTCTTCGCCACCTTCTGGCCGAGCTTCTTGACGACGGCGGCGGCCTCGCGCATGTCCTCGATGCGGCTGTTGGTGCACGAGCCGATGAACACCTTGTCGACGAAGATGTCGTTCAGCGGCTTGCCGGGCTCCAGGCCCATGTAGGTGAGCGCGCGCTCGATCGCGCCGCGCCGGCTGGGGTCCTTCTCCTTGTCGGGATCGGGCACGCGGCCGTCGATGCCCAGCACCATCTCTGGCGAGGTGCCCCAGGTGACCTGCGGCACGATCCGCGCGGCGTCCAGTTCCACCACGGCGTCGAACTTCGCGTCGGGGTCGGAATGCAGGGTGCGCCAGTAGGCGACGGCCTGGTCCCACTCCACGCCCGTCGGCGAAAGCGGCCGGCCCTTCAGGTACTCGATGGTCTTGTCGTCGACGGCGACCATGCCGGCGCGCGCGCCCGCCTCGATCGCCATGTTGCAGACCGTCATGCGCCCTTCCATCGACAGCGCGCGGATGGCCGAGCCGCCGAACTCGATGGTGTAGCCGGTGCCGCCGGCGGTGCCGATGCGGCCGATGATCGCCAGCACGATGTCCTTGGCCGTGACCCCGCGCGCCAACTGGCCCTCGACCTTGACCAGCATGTTCCTGGCCTTCTTGGCCAGCAGCGTCTGCGTGGCCAGTACGTGCTCGACCTCGCTGGTGCCGATACCGTGGGCGAGGGCGCCGAACGCGCCGTGCGTGGACGTGTGCGAGTCGCCGCAGACGACCGTCATGCCCGGCAGCGTCGCGCCCTGCTCGGGCCCGATGACGTGCACGATGCCCTGGCGCTTGGACAGGAACGGGAAGTACGCCGCCGCGCCGAACTGCGCGATGTTCTTGTCCAGCGTCGTGACCTGCTCCTTGCTGATCGGGTCGTCGATGCCGTCGTAGCCGCGCTCCCACCCGGTGGTGGGCGTGTTGTGGTCGGCCGTCGCGACCACGGAGCTCACGCGCCAGACCTTGCGGCCGGCCTCGCGCAGGCCCTCGAACGCCTGCGGGCTGGTGACCTCGTGCACCAGGTGGCGGTCGATGTAGAGGATGGCGGTGCCGTCTTCCTCGGTGTGGACGACGTGCTCGTCCCAGATCTTGTCGTAGAGGGTGCGACCCATGGCGTGTTCCAGCGGAAGGGTTGATTCTAGGACCGGGGAGCAAGCTCTCCGGCGGAAGGGGACGGCGCGGCCTGGGGCGGACAGAGGTGGTCCACCAGCAGCCGGGCCGTGACCGGCAGGGCGGCGAAGTCGCGCGCCAGCAGGTCGATGTCGCGCACGGCCCAGTCGTCGCGCAGCGGTACGGCCTGCAGGTCGCCCACGCCGCGCAGCAGCTCGAACGCACGGTCGGGCAGCAGCCCGATGCCCAGCCGGTTGTGCACCATGCGGCACAGCGCGTCGAGCCCGGTCACGCGGATGCGCAGCGCGATGTCCTTGCCCGCGGCGGCTGCGGCGCGGCGCATGGCCAGGTCGATGGCGCTGTTGCCGTGCAGGCCGATCTGGTCATGGTCCAGCGTGTCGGCGTACCAGACGGCGTCGTAGGCGGCCAGCGGATGGCCGCGCGGCACCGCCACCACCAGGCGGTCCTGCCGGTAGCGGCGCGATTGCAGGTCGGTGGCCGCGCCGGGCGGATTGCAGATGCCGATGTCGGCATCGCCGTCGCGCACCGCCCGCACCACCTCGCTGCTCACGTGCTCCTCCAGGTCGAGCTTGACCTGCGGATGCAGCGTGGCGAACCCCGCCAGGTCGTCGGGCAGGAACTGCATGATGGCCGACAGGTTGGCGTGGATGCGCACGTGCCCGCGCACGCCGAGCGCGAACTCGCTCAGCTCGCCCTGCATGCGCTCCAGGCTGAACAGCACGGAGCGGGCGTGGTGCAGGAAGGTGTCGCCGGCGGGCGTGAGTTCCACGCCGCGCGGACGGCGGTAGAGCAGCGGCGTGCCCAGCGCGGCTTCCAGGTCCGACAGCCGCTTGCTGATCGCCGAGGCGGCGATGAACTCCCGCTCGGCCGCCCGGCCGATGGAGCCGAGCTCGCAGACGGCCACGAACAGCTGCAGGGACGTGAGGTCCAGGCGGCGGGCGAAGCTGCGTTCGGTGCTCTGCATGAGGATTCGTGCGGCGCGATGGCCAGCACGATTATCCAACGCAGGCGGCGCTGAGGCATCTCGAACCGCGATGGGTGGCTGCGTCCCAGGCGGCGGACGCGCCATGAAAAAGGCCCGCCGAGGCGGGCCAGTGGGGCAGCAGCCTGCGCCGATCAGCGCTGGGCGATCGGCTTGACGTCGCGCTTGGTGGCGCCGGTGAACAGCTGGCGCGGGCGGCCGATCTTGTACTCGGGGTCGCCGATCATCTCGTTGAGCTGGGCGATCCAGCCGACGGTGCGGGCCAGGGCGAAGATGCCGGTGAACAGCTTGACCGGGATGCCGATCGCGCGCTGCACGATGCCCGAGTAGAAGTCCACGTTCGGGTAGAGCTTGCGCGAGACGAAGTATTCGTCCTCGAGCGCGATCTTCTCCAGCGACATGGCCAGCTTGAACAGCGGGTCGTTCTCCAGGCCCAGCTCGCTCAGCACCTCGTGGCAGGTCTCGCGCATCAGCTTGGCGCGCGGGTCGTAGTTCTTGTACACGCGGTGGCCGAAGCCCATCAGGCGCACGCCCGAGTTCTTGTCCTTGACCTTGCTGACGAACTCGCCGATCTTGGCCACGCCGCCCATCTGCTGGATGTCCTCCAGCATGTTCAGCGCCGCCTCGTTGGCGCCGCCGTGCGCGGGGCCCCACAGGCAGGCCACGCCGGCCGCGATGGCGGCGAACGGGTTGGTGCCCGAGCTGCCGCACAGGCGCACGGTCGACGTCGAGGCGTTCTGCTCGTGGTCGGCGTGCAGGATGAAGATGCGGTCCATCGCGCGCACCAGCACGTCGTTGGGCTCGTAGTCGGCGCACGGGGTGGCGAACATCATGCGCATGAAGTTCGCGGTGTACGACAGGTCGTTCTTCGGATAGATGTACGGCTGGCCGACGCCGTACTTGTAGGCCATGGCCACCAGCGTGGGCATCTTGGCGATCAGGCGGATCGCCGCGATCTCGCGGTGCTCGGGATTGTTGATGTCGGTGCTGTCGTGATAGAAGGCCGACAGCGCGCCCACCAGGCCGGTCATCACCGCCATCGGGTGCGCGTCGCGGCGGAAGCCCCGCAGGAAGAACTGGATCTGCTCGTTGACCATCGTGTGGTTGGTCACGCGCGAGACGAAGTCGTTCTTCTGGGTCGCGTCGGGCAGCTCGCCGTACAGCAGCAGGTGGCAGGTCTCCAGGAAGTCGCACTGGGTGGCCAGCTGCTCGATCGGGTAGCCGCGGTACAGCAGCTCGCCCTTGTCGCCGTCGATGTAGGTGATGGTCGACTGGCAGGCGGCCGTGGACATGAAGCCCGGGTCGTACGTGAACATGCCGGTCTGCGCGTACAGCTTGCGGATGTCGATGACGTCGGGGCCGAGCGTGCCCTGGTACACGGGCAGCTCGACGTTGGGGCTGCCGTTGGAGAACGACAGGGTGGCTTTGTTGTCGGCGAGTTTCATGTCGGTTCCTTCAGATGTATCGTGAGCCGGCCGCGCATCAGTGCGAGCGCAGCAGCTGCAGCAATTGGCGGACCTCGGCGCGGTCGAGCTCGCCGTCGGGTTCGCGGCGGCGCAGCAGCAGGTCGAGCAGGTCATTGTCGGCCAGCTGCATCAGTTCCTCGAGCAGCAGCCCCTGGCGGGCGGTGAGGCGGTCGGCGTGGCGGGCGAAGAAGCGCTCGAGGAACAGGTCGTTCTCCAGCAGGCCGCGCCGGCAGCGCCAGCGCAGCTTGCCGACCTCGTGTTCGTCCAGGAGCGCCTCGGCCATGGCGACTAGACGGCCCGGCGGACCATCAGTTCCTTGATCTTGCCGATGGCCGCGGTGGGGTTCAGGCCCTTGGGGCACACGTCCACGCAGTTCATGATGGTGTGGCAGCGGAACAGGCGGTACGGGTCCTCGAGGTTGTCGAGGCGATCGCTGGTCGCCTGGTCGCGGCTGTCGGCGATGAAGCGGTAGGCCTGCAGCAGGCCGGCCGGGCCGACGAACTTGTCGGGGTTCCACCAGAAGCTGGGGCAGCTGGTCGAGCAGCTGGCGCACAGGATGCACTCGTACAGGCCGTTGAGCTCCTCGCGCTCCTCGGGCGACTGCAGGCGCTCCTTCTCGGGCGGGATCTCGTCGTTGACCAGGTACGGCTTGATCGAGTGGTACTGCTTGAAGAAGTCCGTCATGTCGACGATCAGGTCGCGCACGACGGGCAGCCCGGGCAGGGGCTTGAGCACGATCGGGTCCTTGAGCGTGCGCATGTTGGTCAGGCACGCCAGGCCGTTCTTGCCGTTGATGTTCATCGCGTCGGAGCCGCAGACGCCCTCGCGGCACGAGCGCCGGAACGCCAGCGTGGGGTCCTGCGCCTTGAGCTTCATCAGCGCGTCGAGCAGCATCCGCTCGTTGCCCTCGAGCGTGATCTCGACCGTCTGCATGTACGGCTTGGCGTCCTTGTCCGGGTCGTAGCGATAGATCTGGAACGTGCGTTTCTGCATGGTGGTTCGACTGGAATCTAGGGGCTTTGGTGCTGCCGGGGAAGTACGTAGGAGAACCTACTTCAGAACGTCCGCACCTTGGGCGGCACCGAGTCGACCGTCAGGGGCTTGAGGTTCACCGGCTTGTAGGTGAGGCTGTTGGACCGGCTGTGCCAGAGCGTGTGCTTCATCCAGTTCGCGTCGTCGCGGCCGAGCGGCGACACGGGGTCGTCGGCGGGGCGCTCGTAGTCGCTCACGGTGTGGGCGCCGCGGCATTCCTTGCGCGCGGCGGCCGAGACCATGGTGGCCTGGGCGCACTCGATCAGGTTCTCCACCTCCAGCGCCTCGATGCGCGCGGTGTTGAACACCATGGACTGGTCCTTCAGGCCGATGCCCTGCACGCGCTCGCGGATCGCGGCGATCCTGCTCACGCCCTCGTCCATGCTGGACTGGGTGCGGAACACGCCGGCGTGCTTCTGCATGGTGGCGCGGATGTCGTTGGCCACGTCCTGCGCGTACTCGCCGCTGGTGGCCGCGTCCAGGCGCGCCAGGCGCTCCAGCGTGCGGTCGGCGGCGTCCCTGGGCAGGTCCTTGTGCGACTTGGTGCGGCTGGCGAACTCCACGATGTGGTTGCCGGCGGCGCGGCCGAACACCAGCAGGTCCAGCAGCGAGTTGGTGCCCAGGCGGTTGGCGCCGTGCACGCTCACGCAGGAGCACTCGCCGACGGCGTACAGGCCGTTGACCACCGCGTTGTGGCTGTCGGCGGTCTGCACCACCACCTGGCCATGGACGTTGGTCGGGATGCCGCCCATCTGGTAGTGGATGGTGGGCACCACCGGGATCGGCTCCTTGGTGATGTCGACGTTGGCGAAGTTGACGCCGATCTCGTACACCGAGGGCAGGCGCTTGTGGATGGTCTCGGCGCCCAGATGGTCGAGCTTGAGCAGCACGTAGTCCTTGTTGGGACCGCAGCCGCGCCCTTCCTTGATCTCCTGGTCCATCGAGCGCGAGACGAAGTCGCGCGGGGCCAGGTCCTTGAGCGTCGGGGCGTAGCGCTCCATGAAGCGCTCGCCGTTGCTGTTGAGCAGGATGGCGCCTTCGCCGCGGCAGCCTTCGGTCAGCAGCACGCCCGCGCCGGCCACGCCGGTGGGGTGGAACTGCCAGAACTCCATGTCCTCCAGCGGGATGCCCGCGCGCGCGGCCATGCCCAGGCCGTCGCCGGTGTTGATGAAGGCGTTGGTGGAGGCGGCGAAGATGCGGCCGGCGCCACCGGTGGCCAGCAGGGTGGTCTTGGCTTCCAGGATGTGCAGGTCGCCGGTCTCCATCTCGATGGCGGTGACGCCCACCACGTCGCCCTCGGCGTCGCGGATCAGGTCCAGCGCCATCCACTCGACGAAGAAGCTGGTGCGGGCCTTGACGTTCTGCTGGTACAGCGTGTGCAGCATGGCGTGGCCGGTGCGGTCGGCCGCGGCGCAGGCGCGCTGCACGGGCTTCTCGCCGTAGTTGGCCGTGTGGCCGCCGAACGGGCGCTGGTAGATGGTGCCGTCGGGATTGCGGTCGAACGGCATGCCCATGTGCTCGAGGTCGTACACGACCTTGGGCGCCTCGCGGCACATGAACTCGATCGCGTCCTGGTCGCCGAGCCAGTCGGAGCCCTTGACGGTGTCGTAGAAGTGGTAGTGCCAGTTGTCCTCGGACATGTTGCCCAGCGACGCGCCGATGCCGCCTTGCGCGGCCACCGTGTGCGAGCGGGTCGGGAAGACCTTGGACAGGACGGCGACGTTCAGGCCCGCGCGCGCCAGTTGCAGCGACGCGCGCATGCCGGAGCCGCCCGCGCCGACGATGACGACGTCGAACCGGCGACGGGTGATGTTCTTGCTGCTGTAACCCACTTCAAACTCTCCAGAGCACCTGGATGGCCCAGCCGGCGCAGCCGGTGAGCCACACGATCACGAACACCTGCAGCGCGAGGCGCAGGAAGACGGGCTTGACGTAGTCCATCAGCACGTCGCGCATGCCGACCCAGACGTGCCAGAGCAGGCCCGCGATGACGGAGAAGGTCAGGACCTTCATCCACTGGCTGGCGAAGATGCCGGCCCACTTGTCGTAGCCGATCGGGCCGCGCGTGAGCAGCAGCTGGGCGAGGACGAGCAGGGTGAACAGCGCCATCAGCACGGCGGTGACGCGCTGGCTGAGCCAGTCGCGCATGCCGTAGTGCGCGCCGACGACGGTGCGGTGGGATCCGTAGTTGACTGCCATGGTTCTTCTTCGGTGAATCAGTACAGGCCGAACAGCTTGGCGCCGAGGACGACGGTGAGCAGCACGCTCGCGGTGAGCACGACCAGGGCGCTCCTGCCGCCGAACTGCTTGGTGGTGGCGCGGTGGTTCACGTCCATCCACAGGTGGCGCACGCCGGCGAACAGGTGGTGCAGGTACGCCCACATCAGCCCCAGCACGACGAGCTTGACGAACCAGCCCGGAACGAAACCAAGGCCGCTGTTGAAGGCGGCCCTGAAGCGTGCGAAGGACAGTTCGGAGGAGACGGAAGTGTCGAACATCCAGATGATGAACGGCAGCAGCACGAACATCAGGACCCCGCTCACCCGGTGCAGGATGGACACCCAGCCCGCGGCGGGCAGGCGGTAGCTGGGAAGGTCGGTGAGGGCGTTGATGTTGCGGAATTCCGGCCGCTTCTGGGCTACAGGCATGGACAGGGGCTTTCTGGAAGGTCGCGAGGGCGCCGCGACGGGGCGCGGACAGCCCACGATTCTATTTCAGTGCAACAAGCTGACACGGAGGTTGCAAGGAACCCGACAGGGGAACGGCCCTCAGCCGAGCACATTGCGGTAATGGCGGTGGTCGGTGCGGTAGAGGCCGCGGCGCAGTTCCATCGGCAGGCCGTTGTAGGTGAAGGCGATGCGCTCCACGCTCAGCAGCGGGGTTCCCGGCGCCACCGCCAGCAGCTGCGCCTGCTGTTCGTCGGCGGCGACGGCGCGGATCTTCTCCTCGGCGCGCACCATGCGCACGCCGAACTCGACCTCGAACATCGCGTAGGTCGGCCCGGGCCAGTCGGCCATCTGCTCGGCCGTCAGTCCCTTGAACGCATTGCCGGGCAGCCACAGGTCTTCCAGGATGGTCGGCGTGCCGGCGAACGAGAGCACGCGGCGCACCTGCACCACCGCGTCGCCCGAGCGCAAGCCGAGCGTGCGGGTGATCTCGGCCGAGGCGCGCGTGCGCCGGCATTCCAGGATGCGGCGCTCGGCCGGGCCTTCGGCCTCGCGGTCGCCGCTGTCGGGCACGAGCCGCAGGAAGCGGTACTGCACGTGCTGCTCGGCGTGGGTGGCGACGAAGGTGCCCTTGCCCTGGCGGCGCACCAGCAGGTGGTCGGCCGCCAGCTCGTCGATCGCCTTGCGCACGGTGCCCTGGCTCACGCGGAAGCGCGCGGCCAGCTCCATCTCGCTGGGGATGGCCTCGCCGGGCTTCCATTCGCCCGCCTGCAGGCTCTGCAGGATGAGGTCCTTGATCTGCTGGTACAGGGGGCTGAACGCCGGTCCCGCCGGCGCGGCGTCGGTGCTCGTGTCGTCCGGCAGGGAGGTGGTGGGCATGGGCGTCTGGGGCGCGCGTGGACGGCGGCATCATATCTTATATAAGACATAAGACAAATTGACCGGCTGGCGCATTCGCGGGTACACTCCCGGGCTGTCCGCGAGGGCCTCGCCCCGGTTCCGCCGCCTGCGCGGCCCGCTCAGGCTTCGCGCCGTTTCGCAACCTTCCTTCGGAGAACTTCCCATGAGCAAGAAGCCCGTCCGCGTCGCCGTCACCGGCGCCGCCGGCCAGATCGGTTATGCACTGCTGTTTCGCATCGCCTCGGGCGAGATGCTGGGCAAGGACCAGCCGGTGATCCTGCAGCTGCTGGAGATCCCGGACGAGAAGGCGCAAAAGGCGCTCAAGGGCGTGATGATGGAACTGGAGGACTGCGCGTTCCCGCTGCTGGCCGGCATGGAAGCCCACAGCGACCCGATGACCGCCTTCAAGGACACCGACTACGCGCTGCTCGTCGGTGCCCGCCCGCGCGGCCCCGGCATGGAGCGCGCCGACCTGCTGGCCGCCAACGCCCAGATCTTCACCGCCCAGGGCAAGGCCCTGGACAAGGTCGCCAGCCGCAACGTCAAGGTGCTGGTGGTCGGCAACCCGGCCAACACCAACGCCTACATCGCGATGAAGAGCGCGCCCAGCCTGCCGCGCGAGAACTTCACCGCCATGCTGCGCCTGGACCACAACCGCGCCGCCTCGCAGATCGCCGCCAAGACCGGCGTGAAGGTCGGCGACATCGAGAAGCTCACCGTGTGGGGCAACCACTCGCCCACCATGTACGCCGACTACCGCTTCGCCACCGCCGGCGGCAAGAGCATCAAGGACATGATCAACGACCAGGTGTGGAACGCCGACACGTTCCTGCCCACGGTGGGCAAGCGCGGCGCCGCCATCATCGAGGCGCGCGGCCTGTCGTCGGCCGCCTCGGCCGCCAACGCCGCCATCGACCACATGCGCGACTGGGCGCTGGGCAGCAACGGCAAGTGGGTCACCATGGGCGTGCCGTCCAACGGCGACTACGGCATCCCCAAGGACGTGATGTTCGGCTTCCCGGTCACCACCAAGGACGGCAAGTACGAGATCGTCAAGGGCCTGGAAATCGATGCCTTCAGCCAGGAGCGCATCAACAAGACCCTCAAGGAGCTGCAGGACGAGCAGGCCGGCGTGGCCCACCTGCTCTGATCCGGCGCCCCGCAGCGTGAAGCAGCACCCGCGCGACGTCCTCCTCGGCGCCCAGGCGCGCACCGGCCACATTCCGGCGTGCGACCACTACAGCGGCGTGGAGGCGCGGATGCGCAAGAGCCTGCAGCTGCAGGCCGAGATGGCGGCGGAGTTCGGCGCCTGCGTCTTCGACGTCACCCTCGACTGCGAGGACGGCGCGCCGGCGGGCCGCGAGGCCGAGCACGCCGCGCTCGTCACCGAGCTCGCCCTGGGCGCCGCGCAGGACGCCCGCGTCGCGGTGCGCGTGCATCCGGTGGACCACCCGGCCTTCGGCGCCGACGTGCAGGCGATCGTCGGCGCGGCCGGCCATCGCCTGCGCCACGTCATGCTGCCCAAGGTGGAGTCGCCGCGCGACATCGAGATCGCAGTGCGCGCCATCGATGCCGCCGGCGCGCCGCAGCTGCCGGTGCATGCGCTGATCGAGTCGCCCGCGGCGGTGCACCGCGCCTTCGATATCGCCGCGCATCCGCGCGTGCAGTCGCTCAGCTTCGGGCTGATGGATTTCGTCTCCGCCCATGGCGGCGCCATCCCCGAGGCGGGCATGGGCGTGCAGGGCCAGTTCACGCATCCGCTGGTCGTGCGCGCCAAGCTGGAGATCGCCTCCGCCTGCCATGCGCACGGCAAGGTGCCGTCGCACTGCGTGGTCACCGAGTTCAAGGACGCCGCGGCCATGGCCGCCGCCGCGCGGCGCGCCGCGTCCGAGTTCGGCTACACGCGCATGTGGAGCATCCACCCCGACCAGATCCGCCCGATCCTGGAGGCGCTCTCGCCCAGCGAAGGCGAGATCGGCCAGGCCGTCGGCATCCTCACCGAGGCCCAGCGAGCCAGCTGGGCACCCATCAGCTTCCAGGGGAAGCTGCACGACCGGGCGAGCTACCGCTTCCATTGGCAGGTGCTGGAGCGAGCGCACCAGACCGGCCGGAAGCTGCCGCCCGAGGCGCAGGCGTGGTTCGCCGCGCCATGAACGACACAGGAGACTCCATGCAAGCCCGCCTTTCCGCCGCCGCGCACGCGGCCCTGCTGGCCTTCGCGCCTGCCGCCTTCGCGCAGGACGCCAAGCCGGCGCCACACAAGCCCGCCGCCGCGGCCAAGCCCGCCGCGAAGAAGGGCGTCAACCCCAAGCTCGCCCGCTCGGCCCAGAAGGCCGTCGAGGAGGTCACGCCGATCGACGACGACCCGAGCCTGAACCTGACCGACGCCGAGCTCGAGGTCGCCAAGCAGGTCTATGTCGGCGACATGCCGTGCGAGCTCGGCGCCACCGTGAAGGTCAAGCCCGGGCGCCGCGCGGGCGTGTTCCTGGTGTCGACCAAGGGCTACCGCTTCCTGATGCACCCGGTGGAAAGCCGCACGGGCGCCATCCGGCTCGAGGACCCGCGCCGCGGCGCGATGTGGCTGCAGCTGGGCAACAAGTCGATGCTCATGAGCCAGAAGCTCGGCCAGCGCCTGGCCGACGAGTGCCAGAGCCCGCAGCAGATCACCTTCGCCGAGGAGCTGAAGAAGAACCCGCGCCCCAGCATCCTGGAGCCGATGCCCGGCATGCACCACGGGATGCAGGGCGGCATGCAAGGCGGCATGCCGTGCTGCGGTCCGCAGCAGCCCGCCGGCGCGGCGGCGCTGCCCCCGGCGTCCGCCCCCGCGGTGCCGGCCAGTGCCGCGGCCGCGGCCAGCGCGCCCGCCGGCCCGGCCGGCGCCGCGTCCGATCCGCAACCGGCGGTGCCGGCCGCTGCCGCATCGGCGTCCAAGCCCAACTCCTGATCCTTCCAAGACCAAGCCCGGAGAGAACCCCATGTTGCAAGAGTACGTGAAGCATGTCGCCGAGCGCGCCGCGCTCGGCATCCCGCCGCTGCCGCTGACCGCGCAGCAGACGGCCGCCCTGGTCGAGCTGCTGAAGACGCCGTCCACCAGCGAAGCCGACTTCCTGCTGGACCTGATCACCCACCGCGTGCCGGCCGGCGTCGACGACGCCGCCAAGGTCAAGGCGAGCTACCTGGCCGCCGTGGCCCACGGCACCGAGAAGTGCATGATCATCAGCCGCGCCAAGGCGACCGAGCTGCTGGGCACCATGCTGGGCGGCTACAACATCAGCCCGCTGATCGACCTGCTGGACGATGCCGAAGTCGGCGCGGTCGCGGCCGACGCGCTGAAGAAGACGCTGCTGATGTTCGACCAGTTCCACGACGTCAAGGAAAAGGCCGACAAGGGCAACGCCAACGCCAAGGCCGTGCTGCAAAGCTGGGCCGACGCCGAGTGGTTCACCAGCCGCCCGGAAGTGCCGCAGAGCATGACGCTCACGGTCTTCAAGGTGACCGGCGAGACCAACACCGACGACCTGTCTCCGGCCCCCGATGCGTGGAGCCGCCCCGACATCCCGCTGCATGCGCTGGCCATGCTGAAGAACCCGCGTCCGGGCATCGTGCCGGACGAGGAGGGCAAGCGCGGCCCGATGAAGCTGCTGCAGGAGCTGCAGGCCAGGGGCCACCTGATCGCCTACGTCGGCGACGTGGTGGGCACGGGCTCGTCGCGCAAGTCGGCCACCAACAGCGTGCTGTGGTGGACCGGCGAGGACATCCCGTTCGTGCCGAACAAGAAGTTCGGCGGCGTCTGCCTGGGCGGCAAGATCGCCCCGATCTTCTACAACACGATGGAAGACGCCGGCGCGCTGCCGATCGAGCTGGACGTCTCCAAGATGGAGATGGGCGACACCATCGAGCTGCGCCCGTACGAAGGCACCGCGTTCAAGAACGGCCAGGTGATCGCCAGCTTCCAGGTCAAGAGCGAAGTGCTGTTCGACGAGGTGCGCGCCGGCGGCCGCATCCCGCTGATCGTGGGCCGGGGCCTGACGGCCAAGGCGCGCGAGGCGCTGGGCCTGCCGCCCTCGACGCTCTTCCGCCTGCCGCAGTCGCCCAAGGACAGCGGCAAGGGCTTCACGCTGGCGCAGAAGATGGTCGGCCGCGCCTGCGGCCTGCCGGAAGGCCAGGGCGTGCGCCCCGGCACCTACTGCGAGCCGAGGATGACCTCGGTGGGCTCGCAGGACACCACCGGCCCGATGACCCGCGACGAGCTGAAGGACCTGGCCTGCCTGGGCTTCTCGGCCGACCTGGTGATGCAGTCGTTCTGCCACACGGCCGCCTACCCCAAGCCGGTGGACGTGAAGATGCACCACGAGCTGCCCGACTTCATCTCCACCCGCGGCGGCGTCTCGCTGCGCCCGGGCGACGGCGTCATCCACTCGTGGCTCAACCGCCTGCTGCTGCCCGACACCGTGGGCACCGGCGGCGACTCGCACACGCGCTTTCCGATCGGCATCAGCTTCCCGGCCGGCTCCGGCCTGGTGGCCTTCGCGGCCGCCACCGGCGTGATGCCGCTGGACATGCCCGAGAGCGTGCTGGTGCGCTTCAAGGGCCAGATGCAGCCCGGCGTCACGCTGCGTGACCTGGTCAACGCGATCCCGCTGTACGCCATCAAGCAGGGCCTGCTGACGGTGGCCAAGGCCGGCAAGAAGAACATCTTCTCCGGCCGCATCCTGGAGATCGAGGGCCTGCCCGACCTGAAGGTGGAACAGGCATTCGAGCTGTCGGATGCCTCGGCCGAGCGTTCCGCCGCCGCCTGCACGGTGCACCTGAACAAGGAACCGATCATCGAGTACGTCAACAGCAACATCACGCTGATGCGCTGGATGATCGCCAACGGCTACGCCGACGGCCGCACGCTGGCCCGCCGCATCGCCGCGCAGGAAGCCTGGCTGAAGAACCCGCAGCTGCTCGAGCGCGATGCCGACGCCGAGTACGCGGCGGTGATCGAGATCGACCTGGCCGACATCCACGAGCCGATCGTGGCCTGCCCGAACGACCCGGACGACGTGAAGACGCTGTCCGACGTGGCCGGCGCCAAGATCGACGAGGTGTTCATCGGCTCGTGCATGACCAACATCGGCCACTTCCGCGCGGCGTCCAAGCTGCTGGAAGGCAAGCGCGACATCCCGGTCAAGCTGTGGGTGGCCCCGCCGACCAAGATGGACCAGAAGCAGCTGACCGAGGAAGGCCACTACGGCGTGCTCGGTACCGCCGGCGCCCGCATGGAGATGCCCGGCTGCTCGCTGTGCATGGGCAACCAGGCGCAGGTGCGCGAAGGCGCGACGGTGATGTCCACCAGCACCCGCAACTTCCCCAACCGCCTGGGCAAGAACACCAACGTGTACCTGGGCTCGGCCGAACTGGCCGCCATCTGCTCGCGCCTCGGGAAGATCCCGACCAGGGAGGAGTACATGGCCGACATCGGCGTGATCAACGCCAACGGCGACAAGATCTACCAGTACATGAACTTCGACCAGATCGAGGACTTCCGCAAGGTCGCCGACACGGTGCCGGCGTAACGCCCGCGGCAGCGAACGAAGGAAAAGGCCCCTCGGGGCCTTTTCCTTTTGTCGCGGGGCAGCGCCGTCAGAGCGCGACTTCCTTGTGCTCGCCCATGGTCGGGCGCTCGCCGCTCACCGCCGCCGCGGCCATCTTGAACAGCTGCGTGGGCTTGCTCTCCTTGACGTCCCAGTACTCGGCGTGCTCGATCTGCACCTCGACCAGCTCCAGGTCCGGATCGGTCGGGCCGCCGGGGAACCATGCCTTGGCCATCGGGTTGAACAGGCGCTTCTTGGCGTCCGGGTCCTCGCTGATGCGCGCCGTGCCGGAGATCGAGACGTAGCGGTCCTTGTGCGGATCGGCGTACGACAGGTTCACGTTGCCGTCGGCGCGCAGGCGCTGGCCGACCTCGGTGCTGCGGCTGACGAAGAAGTACAGCACGTCCTTCTCGCCGAGCTCCTTGTTCTGCGTCGTGAGCGGGTGGGCGTGCAGCCCCCCCTCGGGGTGGCGGTGCGTCAGCATCGCGAAGCGGATGTCCTTGATCATCTCCCAGAGGTGCTGGTGCGGCGTCTTTTCCTTGCTCATGGGGGTCCTTTGCTTATGGGTTGGATCGATCCGGCTCATCGTGGGGGCCTTCGGTGCGCGCCGCCGTCGGAAGGGTCCGCCGCGGCCTGTGCGGGCCCACTGACACCCGGCGCGCTGCAGACCTCACGCCGCCGTGGCGCACGGGCCACAGGATCCAGGCCGATCAGGGATGTCCCTCTGGAGCGGCGCCGGCCCCGCGCGCGATCATGGGTCAGCAGTCCTGGGGGACAGAGGGGACGACGCACATGAAACTGGTCAAGACCGAAGTCGGGCAGCGCGTCCTCAAGGACCGCTCCGTGCCCCTCACGCCACGCCAGCGCGCGGCGTTCATCCTGTTCGACGGCCGCCACAGCGTGGACGAGGTCCTCGCCGCCACCGGCGCGGTGGGCGTCGCCCGCGAGGACATCGACCACCTGATGCAGGTCGGCCTGCTCGAGCCGGCGGCGGGGGCCGCGCCAGCGCCCGGCGACGCACGCCCCGAGACGCCGGCAACGGCGCCCGCCGCTGCCGAGTCCGCCCCGGCGTCCGAACGCACGCCGCAGGAGCGTTTCCAGCAGGCCTACCCGATCGCCACCCGGCTCACCGCGAGCCTGGGGCTGCGCGGGTTCCGCCTGAACCTGGCGGTGGAGCAGGCGATGAACTGCGAGCAGCTGCGCGAGCTCGCCCCGCGCATCAAGGAAGCCGTCGGGCCGCAGGCGTTCGCCGAGCTCGACCGCGCCCTCAATCGCTAGCCGCCGCCAGCGCCCGCAGCGCGGCCGAGGTCGCCTCGTCGGCGGGGAAGAAGGTCTCCAGCGTCAGTTCCTGCACGGTCACGTCGACGGCCGTGCCGAACACCGTCGTGGTGCTGATGAAGCTGAGCACGTCGCCGGCGGCGGTGCGGATCTGCAGCGGCAGCGCCACGCCGACATGCTCGCCGGGCAGGCGCGCCTGCCCCTCCTCGATCGGCGCGGGGTACTGGCGCAGTTCCTCCAGCAGCGACACCAGCACCCCGTCGCCCGTCGCGTGGATCTGCTGGCGCAGCCGCTCGAACAGGTGCTCGCGCCACTGCGCCAGGTTGACGATGCGGCCGGCCACGCCGCGCGGATGCAGGCTCAGCCGCAGCACGTTCACCGGCGGCTGCAGCAGCGACGGATCGGCCGTCGCCACCAGGTGCGGCAGCATGCGGTTGGCGGCCAGCAGGTTCCAGTGCCGGTCGACGGCCAGCGCGGGCCACGGCTCGTGCGCGTGCAGGATGCGTTGCACCGCGTCACGCGCCGTCGCCAGGGCCGGGTCGTCCAGCGGCCGCTCGCGGTACATCGGCGCGTAGCCCGCCGCCACCAGCATCGCGTTGCGCTCGCGCAGCGGCACGTCCAGCCGCTCGGCCAGTCGCAGCACCATCTCGCGGCTGGGCAGCGACCGGCCGGTTTCCACATAGCTCAGGTGCCGGGTGGAGATGTCGGCCTCGTGCGCCAGGCCCTGCTGGCTCAGGCGCCGCTGCTGGCGCCACTGGCGCAGGTGGGCGCCGAACGGCTGCGGGGCGGCACGCAGGTGGGAAGTGGCGGAAGTCATGCGCGCATGCTAGGGCTTGGCGGCGGGAGATTCCATGACCTCCCGCGTCATGGCCCTGGCGCACGGGTTCCGCCCGCACCGAGCCCGCCGGTGCGGCGCAAGGGGGCGCGGGCCGGCGCCGAGCGCACCGGCCCCCGTCACGCGCGGCGGGCGCGGGCCGCTCTTCTTGTATGCTGTCCGGCTCCCCGAGATCGCAGCGAAACGAGCTTCCCATGACCCGCGTGTTCAATTTCAGTGCCGGCCCGGCCGTCCTTCCCGAAGCCGTGCTGCGGCGCGCCGCCGACGAGATGCTGGACTGGCACGGCAGCGGCATGTCGGTGATGGAGATGAGCCACCGCGGCAAGGAATTCGTCGCCATCCATGCCGAAACCGAGGGCCTGCTGCGCGAGCTGATGGGCATCCCGTCCAACTACAAGGTGCTGTTCATGCAGGGCGGGGCGATCGGCGAGAACGCGATCGTGCCGATGAACCTGATCGGGCGCACCGGCCGCGCCGACTACGTCAACACCGGGGAATGGTCCAAGCGCTCGATCAAGGAGGCGGCCACCTACGGGCAGGTCCACGTCGCGGCCTCGGGCGAGGCCAGCGGGTTCACCGCCATCCCGAAGCAGTCGGGCTGGAAGCTCGACCCCGGCGCGGCGTACGTGCACATCTGCGCGAACGAAACCATCGGCGGCGTGGAATACCACTGGACGCCCGACACCGGCAGCGTGCCGCTGGTGGCCGACATGTCCTCCAACATCCTGTCGCGCCGCATCGACGTCTCGCGCTACGGGCTCATCTATGCCGGCGCGCAGAAGAACATGGGGCCGTCCGGCGTGACGGTGGTGATCGTGCGCGAGGACCTGCTCGGCCACGCGCTGCCGATCACGCCGTCGGCGTTCAACTACCGGCTGCAGGCCGAGCACGACTCGATGTACAACACGCCGCCCACCTACGCGATCTACATCGCCGGGCTGGTGCTGCAGCACATCAAGGCCCATGGCGGGATCGAGGCCATGGAGGCGCACAACCGGGCCAAGGCGGCGCTGCTGTACGACTACCTCGACGGCAGCAAGTTCTTCCGCAACCCGGTCGCGCGCGAGGATCGTTCGCTCATGAACGTGCCGTTCAAGCTGCGCGACGAGTCGCTGGATGCGGCGTTCCTGCAGGGCGCCCAGGCCCGGGGCATGGTGCAGCTCAAGGGCCACCGCATCGTGGGCGGCATGCGCGCCTCGATCTACAACGCCATGCCCATCGAAGGGGTGCAGGCCCTGGTCGCGTACATGCGCGAGTTCGAACGCGAGCACGGCTAGGCGCGGCGCGGGGGCGGCCAGCCCCAGCAGCACATTGGTCATGCAGGGGCGGCACAATGTTTGTCGCTGACGACTGCAGGAGGACCGATGACGCACGCCTTTGACCGCACCCGCAAGACCTTCCAGTTCGGCTCCGGCCGCACCGGCAGCCTCTACTCGCTGCCCGCGCTTGCCGAGGAGTTCCCCCACATCCGGCGCCTGCCGGTCTCCATGCGCATCGTGCTGGAGTCCGTGCTGCGCAACTGCGACGGGCTGAAGGTGACGCCGGAGCACGTGCGGCAGGTGGCCAACTGGCAGGCCCGCGCCGAACGCACGGAGGAGATCCCGTTCGTGGTCGCGCGGGTGGTGCTGCAGGATTTCACGGGCGTGCCGCTGCTGGCCGACCTGGCCGCGATGCGCAGCGCCGCCGCGCGGCTGGGACGCCGTCCCGGCGCGATCGAGCCGCTGGTGCCGGTGGACCTGGTGGTGGACCACTCGGTGATGGTCGACTACTACGGCACCAAGGACGCGCTCGACCTGAACATGAAGCTGGAGTTCCAGCGCAATCGCGAGCGCTACGAGTTCATGAAGTGGGGCATGCAGGCCTTCCGGACGTTCGGCGTGGTGCCGCCCGGCTTCGGCATCGTGCACCAGGTCAACCTGGAGTACCTGGCGCGCGGCGTGCACCGCGGCGCCGACGACGTCTACTACCCCGACACGCTGGTGGGCACGGACAGCCACACGACCATGATCAACGGCATCGGCGTGGTGGGCTGGGGCGTCGGCGGCATCGAGGCCGAGGCCGCCATGCTCGGCCAGCCGGTGTACATGCTCACGCCCGACGTGGTCGGTTTCGAGTTCACCGGCCGGCTGCGCGAAGGCTGCACGGCGACCGACCTGGTGCTCACCGTCACCGAGCTGCTGCGCAGGCACAAGGTGGTGGGCAAGTTCGTCGAGTTCTTCGGCGAGGGCACGCGCACGCTGTCCGTGCCCGACCGCGCGACCATCGCCAACATGGCGCCCGAGTACGGCGCCACCATGGGCTTCTTCCCGGTCGACGAGAAGACCATCGACTACTTCCGCGGCACGGGGCGCAGCAGCGACGAGATCGACGCGCTGGAGGGCTACTTCCGCGCCCAGGGCCTGTTCGGCATTCCGCTGGCCGGCGAGCTGGACTACTCGCAGGTGGTGCGCCTGGACCTGGGCGAGGTGACGCCCAGCCTGTCGGGTCCCAAGCGCCCGCAGGACCGCATCGAGATCGGCAAGGTGGCCGAGCAGTTCCGCACCCTGTTCGCCAAGTCCGCGAGCGAGAACGGCTTCAACAAGCAGGCCGAGACGCTGCAGACGCGTCACCTGCTGCACCGCGGCGGCGAGACCCCGACTCCCAAGGTGCCGGCCAATCCGCCGGTGCGTGCGGCGGCGCAGGAATCCGAAACGGAGATGGAGTCCAACAAGCAGACGCTGGCGTCGGCGCAGTTCGAGGCACCGGCCGCGCCGGCCGCCCCGCAGCACGTGACGATCGGCAACGGCGACGTGCTGATCGCCGCCATCACCAGCTGCACCAACACCTCCAACCCCGGCGTGCTGCTCGCGGCGGGCCTGCTGGCCAAGAAGGCGGTGGCGGCCGGCCTGCGCGTGCAGCCGCACATCAAGACATCGCTGGCGCCGGGCTCGCGCATCGTCACCGAGTACCTGAAGAAGGCCGGGCTGCTGACGTCGCTGGAGCAGCTCGGGTTCTCGCTGGCCGGCTACGGCTGCACCACCTGCATCGGCAACTCCGGCGACCTGGCGCCGGAGATCAACGAGGCCATCAGCAAGAGCGACCTGGTGTGCGCCGCCGTGCTCTCGGGCAACCGCAACTTCGAGGCCCGCATCCACCCGAACATCAAGGCCAACTTCCTGGCCAGCCCGCCGCTGGTGGTGGCCTATGCCATTGCCGGCACCGTGCTGCGGGACCTGATGACCGAGCCGGTGGGCAAGGGCTGGGGCGGCAAGGACGTCTGGCTGGGCGACATCTGGCCGACGAGCGACGAGATCCACAAGCTGATGAAGTACGCCATGGACGGCAAGGCGTACCGGGACAACTACGCCAAGGTCAAGAGCGAGCCGGGCGAGCTGTGGAAGGCCATCCATGGCGTCGCGGGCGAGACCTACGCCTGGCCGGCCAGCACGTACATCGCCGAGCCGCCGCTGTTCAAGGGGTTCGATCCGCAGCCGCCGGCCAATGACCCGAGGCAGGACGTCTCGGTGCGCAACGCACGGATCATGGCGCTGTTCGGCGACTCGATCACCACCGACCACATCTCGCCCGCCGGCTCGATCAAGGAAAGCTCGCCGGCCGGCCAGTGGCTGCTCGCGCACGGCGTGATGAAGCCGGACTTCAACAGCTACGGCGCGCGCCGCGGCAACCACGACGTGATGATGCGCGGCACCTTCGCCAACGTGCGCATCAAGAACCTGATGCTGCCGGCGCTGGCGGACGGCTCGCGCGAGGAGGGCGGCCTCACGCTGCACCGCGATGCGCAGGGCCGGGCCGAGAAGATGTTCATCTTCGACGCGGCGATGAAGTACATGGCCGAGGGCCGGCCGACGGTGATCTTCGCCGGCGAGGAGTACGGCACCGGCTCCTCGCGCGACTGGGCCGCCAAGGGCACGCAGCTGCTGGGCATCAAGGCCGTGGTGGCGCGCAGCTTCGAGCGCATCCACCGCAGCAACCTGGTGGGCATGGGCGTGCTGCCACTGCAGCTGCAGGGCATCGACACCTGGCAGTCGCTGGGCCTGGACGGATCGGAGCTGGTGGACGTGGTGCCGGACCCGCAGTTGCGTCCGCAAAGCGATGCCAAGGTGGTGATCGTGCGCACCGACGGCAGCCGCCAGGAGATCACCGTCACGCTGCGCATCGACACCGCGATCGAGGTGCAGTACTACCGGCACGGCGGCATCCTGCCGTTCGTGCTGCGCCAGCTGCTCGCCGAGCCGCAGTCAGCGGCCGCCTGAGGCGCATTCAGCCGGCGAGGGCCTTGCCGGCTGCCGCCTTGCCGCCCGCGCGCGAGCGTGCCAGCTGCGCCAGGAACTGCATGGCGAAGGCGGCGACGGGCGAAGGCGTGCGGCCCGCCAGGGTCACGATCCCCAGCTGGGACATCTGCGGTGGCAGGTCCTTGGGCACGAGTTCGTGGATCACCTTGCGGCGCAGGTCCTCGGCGAGGACGTCGCCGTTGGCGATCAGCACGGTGTCGCTGTCCAGCGCGATGCGCCGCAGCAGGTGCATGTCGTCGCACTCGACGGCGATCGGCAGCTTCTGGTCGGGCTGCATGCCCATCAGCTCGAGCATGCGCGCGGTGGTCTCGCGCGGCATCCGCCCGGCGGCGATGCCGTACGGCATCAGGTCGGCGACCGCGAGGTGGCGCCGCGCGAGCAGGGGATGCCCGTGCCGCACGTACAGGCCGGCGGGCATCTGCCCGATGGGCTCGACGTGGAACGCGCCGTCGCGGGGCACGTCGATGGTGTTGGCGACGAAGAACTCGTGCTCCTCGCGGCGCACGTAGCCGATCAGGTGGTGCGCGTTGTTGACCTGCACGCACACGCCCACGTCCGGGTAGCGCCGGCGCAGGTCGGCGATCAGCGCGGGCACCAGCGACACCGCGGGGAACGGCCCCGAGCCGAACGTGAGGTCGCCGATCGCGCGCTCGCGGTACAGCGAGACGTCGCGCTCGAGGTTGCGCGTCTGCTGCAGCAGGCTGCGCGCGCGCTCCACGACGAAGGCGCCGGCGGGCGTCGGCTTGGCCTCCAGCGTGCCGCGGTCGAACAGCTTCAGGCCCAGTTCGGCCTCGGCGGCCTGGATGCTGCGGCTGAAGGCGGGCTGGCTCAGGTGAACGCGCTCGGCGGCGCGACGGAAGTTGCCTTCGTCGGCCAGGACCACGACGTGTTGGAGCCGGCGGATGTTCATGGGATGCACCCAGCGCATTGACTCTAGCAAAGCAATGCATTGGATTGAATTGTCGAGCCACTGAATAATCCGTTGGTGCCAGTTTTCACGCCCGCCGATGCGGGCGTTTTCGTGGAGTGAGCCGACCTTGAGCTTGGGAGCCTTCGAACCGCGAGTCCGCATCGCGGGCCGGGCCGCCTGCGGCCGGCAAGCGCCATGAGCCAGGGTCCGCTGCCCGGATCGCTCGCCCCGGCCCCGGCCGCCACGGTGACCCGGCTGATCCGCGCCAGCCGCGCGCGCGTGCAGGGCTCCGCGATGGAGCGGCTGTTCGCGGCCCGCCGCCGCGTGACCGGGGCCGGCGCCGTGCCGGGCCTGTGCGGGGCCGTGCTGCACGCGAGCGGCTGGTACGTGCTGTGGCAGGAAGGCCCGCAGGAGGCGATCGAGCAGGCGCTGCAGGCCTCGCTGCGCAAGCAGGACCACGGCTCGCCGCTCGTGGTCCACCGCAGCGTCGGTCCGCCGTCGCTGCGCGAGCCGATCGGGCTGAGCACCACCCAGTGGCTGGAAGGCCCGGACCAGTTCGAGCAGCGCATCGCGTCCGTCACCGCCGCCGCGGCCGGCATGCGTCCGGCGGAAGTCTGGCGCGCGCTCAGCGAGCCGTGCACGCTCGGCACGCCCGGGCACCTGCCGCCGCAGTCGTGCCGCGTCGGGCTGCTCGCTTCCGACGACCAGCGCTCGATGGAACTCGCGCGCCGCCTGGCCGAGCATTTCGGCCGGCCGCTGGTCTACCGCCGGTTCGCCGCCGCCGATCCGGCCAGCAACGATGTCGGCGCCGCCTACTTCGACCTGCCGGTGCAGGGGCGCGCGCTGCGCGTGCAGGCGGTCTCGCGGCGGGCGTTCGGCCATGCGCTGGTGCACGAATCGCTGCGGCTGCCGGACCGGCTGGCGCTGCTGCTGGGCGACCAGCACCGGCAGGCCATGGACCTGGCCGCCGGCGTGGCGGCCTTCCTGCAGCGCGGCAGCGCCGCGGCGGACATCGACCTGCTCGCGGACAGCGCGGCCGTCGGAAGCAGCGTGGGCGACTTCCTGCGCGCGCGGCTGCCCGGCGCAGTGATCCCGCGCAGTCCGCGCCTGACCGAGGCGCAACTGATGGCCCTGCTGCTGGGCATCCCGCCCGCACCGCCCGCGCTGGGTTAGACGGCCCGCGTCGCGCGGCGCGCACGCGGCACAATCCGCCGCGATGGAACACGAGATCGTGGTCGCCGGGGGCGGCATCGGCGGGCTGGCGGCGGCCGTCGGGGCATGCCGCGGGGGCTGCCGCGCGCAGGTGCTCGAGCAGGCGGCGCAATTCTCGGAAGTGGGCGCCGGCCTGCAGTTCGGCCCCAATGCCACCCGGCTGCTGCGGCGCTGGCCGGTCGCCTGGCGGGCCGTGCAGGCCACGGCGGCCGCGCCCTCGGCCCTGCGGGTGCGCGATGCCGCGACGGGCGCCGAGCGCGGCGTGCTGCGCCTGGGCGCCGACTTCGCGGCGCGCTATGACGGCCCCTACCTGACCCTGCACCGCGCCGACGCGCATGCGGCCGTGCTCGCGCAGGCGCAGGCCGATGGCGTCGCGCTGCGCACCGCCAGCCGCGTGGACGACGCGCGCCAGGACGCCCATGGCGTGTCGTTGCGGCTCGAGGGCGGGGCGCAGGTGCGCTGTTCGGCGCTGGTGGGGGCGGACGGCCTGTGGAGCCGCGTGCGCGAGACCCTGCTGGGCGATGGACCGCCCGCCTTCACCGGCCACCTGGCGTACCGCACCTTGCTGCGGCAGGCCGACCTGCCGGCCCACCTGCGATCGCAGGAGGTCTGCGTCTGGCTGGCGAGCCGCATGCACGCCGTCACGTACCCGGTGCGCGGGGGCGAGTGGCTCAATCTCGTCGTGCTGGCCGAAGGCCATGTCGACGGCGACCCGCGCAGCTGGGACCGGGCCGCCGTGGCCGAGGCGCTGCGGGGCGCCGTGGGCCCGCTTGCCGGCACGCTGCGCGAGCAGGTCGAGGCGGCGGTGCAGTGGCGCCTGTGGGCGCTGCACGCGCGCGCGCCGGTGCGCTCGCCCGACCAGATGGCGCGCGGGCGCATCGCGCTGCTCGGCGACGCCGCGCACCCGATGCTGCCCTACCTGGCCCAGGGCGCGGGCATGGCGATCGAGGATGCGTGGACGTTGCAGCAGGTGCTGCCCGCCAGCGGCCTGCCGGAGGCGCTGCACCGCTACGCGCATGGCCGCTGGCACCGCTGCGCGCGCGTGCAGTCGCGGGCGCTGCGCAACGCATGGATCTTCCACGCGGGCGGCTTCACGCGCTGGGGCCGCGACACCGCCATGCGCCTGCTGGGCGAGCCGCTGCTGGACCTGCCCTGGCTCTACCGCGGACCCTGAGTCAGAGGTCGGTGCGCAGCCGCCAGATCTCGGGGAACAGCACCACCTCGAGCATCTTGCGCAGGTACGGCACGCCGCCCGTGCCGCCGGTGCCGCGCTTGAAGCCGATGATCCGCTCGACCGTCGTCACGTGGCGGAAGCGCCAGAGGCGGAACGCGTCCTCCAGGTCGGTGAGTTCCTCGCCGAGCTGGTAGAGGTCCCAGTACCGGTCGGGGTCGCGGTACACGGTGAGCCAGGCCTGCTCCACCGCCGCGTCCTCCACGTACGGCTGGGTCCAGTCGCGCTGCGTGTGGCTCGCGGGAACGGGCAGCCCGCGGCGCGCGAGCAGCCGCAGCGACTCGTCGTAGAGCGACGGCGCCTCGTGTGCCGCCCGCACCTGCGCCAGCAGGTCGGGCCGGTGCTCGTGGGGCTTGAGCATGGCGGCGTTCTTGTTGCCCAGCGCGAACTCGATGCGGCGGTACTGCGCGCTCTGGAAGCCGCTGGAGCTGGCGAGGTAGGGCCGGATGGCGCTGTACTCGGGCGGTGTCATGGTGGCCAGCACGTCCCACGCGTGCACCAGCTGCTCCATGATGCGCGAGACGCGCGCCAGCATCTTGAACGCGCTGCCCAGCTGGTCGCGCGCGATGCAGGCGATCGCCGCCTGCAGCTCGTGCAGCATCAGCTTCATCCACAGCTCGCTGGTCTGGTGCTGGATGATGAACAGCATCTCGTTGTGGTCCGGCGAGAGCGGATGCTGCGCGTTCAGGATCTCGTCCAGGTGCAGGTAGTCGCCGTAGCTCATGGCCCGGCTGAAATCCAGCTGCGCGCCTTCGGCGCGGACGATGTCTTCGGGGCGGGTGGTGTGGTTCATGTCAGGTCACCGCGTTCTGGCGGCCGAATTCGGGCCGGCGCCATTCGCCGGAATCGAGCACCGCCCGCAGGTGGTCCACCGCGTTCCACACATCCTCGAAGCCGGTGTAGAGCGGCGTGAAGCCGAAGCGCAGGATGTCCGGCGCGCGGAAGTCGCCGATGACGCCGCGGGCGATCAGCGCCTGCACGATGGCGTAGGCGCCAGCGTGGGGACCTTGATACGACAGGCACACTTGCGAGCCGCGGCGCGCATGCTCGCGCGGCGTCACCAGCTCGAGCCCGGCGCCGGCGCAGCGCTCGTCCACCAGGTCGATGAACAGGTCGGTGAGCGCGAGCGACTTGGCGCGCAGCGCCGCCATGCCGCCCAGCGGCACGGCCGCCTCCAGCGTGTCGAGCCCGCAGTCGAGCGCCAGCATGCTCAGCACAGGCTGCGTGCCGCACAGGTAGCGCGCCACGCCGGGGGCGGGGCGGTATTCGGGGTCGAACTCGAACGGCGCCGCGTGGCCCCACCAGCCGGCCAGCGGCTGCCAGAAGCGGTCGGCGTGGCGCGGGTGCACCCAGGCGAAGGCGGGGCAGCCCGGGCCGCCATTGAGGTACTTGTAGCCGCAGCCGATCGCGAAGTCGGCCCCCGCGGCATGCAGGTCCACGGGAACGGCGCCGGCGCTGTGCGCCAGGTCCCAGACGGTGAGCGCGCCCGCGGCGTGCGCGAAGCGGGTGAGGGCGGCCATGTCGTGCATCGCGCCGGTGCGGTAGTTCACGTGGGTGAGCATCAGCACCGCGACGTCGCCCTCGCGCAGCGCCGCTTCGATCTCGTGCGCCTCGACCAGCCGCAGCGTGCAGCCGCGTTCGCGGCACAGCGCCTGCGCGATGTACAGGTCGGTGGGGAAGTTGCTGCGTTCGCTGAGGACGACGCGGTGCGAGGGCGCGTCCTGCGCCGCCATCGACAGGGCCGCGCTCAGCACCTTGTACAGGTTGACCGACGTCGTGTCGGTGGCGACCACCTCGCCGTCGCGCGCGCCGATCCAGCGCCCGATGCGGTTGCCCACGCGTTGCGGCAGCTCGAACCAGCCGGCGTCGTTCCACGACCGGATCAGGCCCTGGCCCCATTCGTGCTCGACCGCCTGCGCGACGCGCGCGGCCGTCGCGCGCGGCAGGGGGCCGAGCGAGTTGCCGTCCAGGTAGGTCACCCCGGCGGGCAGGACGAACAGGTCGCGCAGCGGGCGCAGCGGGTCGGCGGCGTCGCGCGCGCGGCAGTCTTGCAGCGTGATGGTCATAGGCTCCTCAGCACCGCGCGCACCGGCGACGCGTCGGCGGTCACCAGCTTCAGGGGCAGCGCGATCAGTTCGTAGTCGCCCTCGGGCACGTCGTCGAGCACCAGGTTCTCCAGCACCCGCAGCCCGCGGCGGCGGACCACCTGGTGGCTGTCCAGCGTCTTGCTGTCGGCCGGATCGATGCTGGCGGTGTCGATGCCCACCAGCTGCACCCCCAGGTCGGCCAGCCGCTCGATGGCCTGCGGCGCGAACGCCGCGAGCTCGCCGTCCCAGCGATCGGCCGGCGCGCGCTCGTAGGTGCGCACCAGCACGCGCGCGGGCAGGCTGCCCGCCGCATGCGCCAGATCGTCCCAGGTGACGAGCGGGCGCCTGCCGATCGCATGGATCACGCGGCACGGACCGAGATAGGGCTCCAGCGGCACGGCGCCGATCGCCTGCCCCGCGGAGTCGTAGTGCAGCGGCGCGTCGGCATGCGCGCCCACGTGCGGCGACAGCGTGAGGCTGCTGACGTTCACCGGGCAGCCGGGGGCGATCCGCGCGGCCCACTCCTGGCGGTAGGGCGTGTCACCCGGAAAGACAGGGGAGCCGGGCTGCACCGGCGGCGAGATGTCCCAGAGGCGTGGCATGCGCGGAGTGTGGACCGGCTCGCGGGGGCGTGGTGTCGGTTCCCTCCAACACCGACGCAGATTGTTGAAGCTTCAAGCAATCGCCGGCGGCGGCATGCCGTGGCGGGCGCGCGCCTTCTCGCAGGCCGGGCTGCCCGGCTCCAGTTCGCGGCAGGGGTTGGGGCGCCACTCGTAGATGCCGCAACTGGCGCGCTCGCCGATGCGGCCCTGCAGCGCGGCGCAGCGCGTGGGAACGTGGTCGGTGCCGCGCATGCGCCAGGTGGCGCCGGTGACTTCGACGGCCAGCCCCGAGGGCACGGTGCCGCCGTGCTCGTCGAGCTCGTGCGCGGAGAAATCGACGCGGAAGGCGGCGCAGCAGGCGCCGCAACTCAGGCAGGGGTGGGGCTCGGACATGGTGTCAACGGCGCCGGGGCGCCCGGCGTTGCGGAAAGGCTGTATGTCCATACAGCCATTCGACGAAAGGGTACGACATGGAACTGCAAACCGCGCGCGCCATTATCGACACGCTGGCCCAGGGCATTCACCCCGTCACCGGGGAAGCCATGCCCGAGGACAGTCCCTACAACGCTCCGCCCGTCATCCGGGCCCTGTTCGCCGTCTCGCAGGCGCTCGGGTCGGACGGCCCGCCCGCGCGCAAGCGGCCGCGCGGCGAGACGCCGGCCAACACCGGCAAGCCCTGGACGGCGCAGGACGACGAGGACCTGCGCGCCGGCTTCGACGCCGGCACGCCCACCCGCGACCTGGCGGCGGCGCTCGGGCGCACGCGCTGGGCGGTCGAGTCGCGCCTGGTCAAGCTGGGGGTGATGACGCTGGGCGGCGCGCCGGCCGCGCTGTCGCCCGCGCACTGAGCCCGGGGCTCAGCCGGCGACCTTGCCGAGCAGGAGGTACTCCATCAGGGCCTTCTGCGCGTGCATGCGGTTCTCGGCCTCGTCCCAGACCACCGACTGCGGCCCGTCGATCACCTCGGCGGCGACTTCCTCGCCGCGGTGGGCGGGCAGGCAGTGCATGAACAGCGCATCGGGCTTGGCCACGCGCATCATGTCCTCGTCGACGCACCAGTCGGCGAAGGCCTTGCGGCGCTCCTCGTTCTCGGCCTCGTAGCCCATGCTGGTCCACACGTCGGTGGTCACCAAGTCGGCGCCGCGGCAGGCGTCCATCGGGTCCTTGAACACCTTGTAGCTGTCGCGGCTGCGCACGCCGGCCACCGCCTGGTCCACCTCGTAGCCGCGCGGGGTGCTCACGTGGACGGTGAAGCCCAGCAGGTCGGCGGCCTGCAGCCAGGTGTTGGCCATGTTGTTGCCGTCGCCCACCCAGGCCACCACCTTGCCGGCGATGGAGCCGCGGTGCTCCTGGTAGGTGAAGATGTCCGCCAGGATCTGGCAGGGGTGGAACTCGTTGGTCAGCCCGTTGATCACCGGCACGCGCGAGTGCGTGGCGAAGCGCTCGATCTTGTCCTGCCCGAAGGTGCGGATCATCACCAGGTCCACCATGCGGCTGATCACACGCGCCGTGTCCTCGATCGGCTCGGCGCGGCCGAGCTGGCTGTCGCCGGTGGTCAGGTGCACGACGCTGCCGCCCAGCTGGTACATGCCGGCCTCGAAGCTCACGCGCGTGCGCGTGGACGCCTTCTCGAAGATCATCGCCAGCGTGCGGTCGGCCAGCGGGTGGTACTTCTCGTACGCCTTGAACTTGCGCTTGATCGCCGCCGCGCGCGCGAACAGCCAGGCGTACTCGTCGGCCGTGAGGTCGGTGAACTGCAGGTAATGCTGGATCGCCATGGTCACTCCGCGAGGAATCCTTTCACCAGCGGCGCGAGGATGGCCACCACCTCGTCGGCCTCGGCCTTGGTGAAGATCAGGGGCGGCAGCAGGCGCACCACGGAGTCGGCCGTCACGCTGATCAGCAGGCCGGCCTCGGCCGCGCGGTTGACCAGCACGCCGCAGGGCCGGTCCAGCTCGATGCCGAGCATCAGGCCCTGGCCGCGGATCTCCTTCACCTGCTGCAGCGCGCCCAGCTCGCGGGCCAGGGCCTCGCGCAGGTGCGTGCCGATCGCCGCCGCGTTCTCCAGCAGGCCGTCCTCCTCCATGATGCGGATGGTCTCGACGCCCGCCCGCATGGCGAGCGGGTTGCCGCCGAAGGTGGTGCCGTGGTTGCCCGGCTGGAAGATGTTGGCGGCACGCGGGCCGGCCACCACGGCGCCCACCGGCACGCCCGAGCCCAGCCCCTTGGCGATCGGCATCACGTCGGGTTTGATGCCCGCCCACTGGTGCGCGAACCACTTGCCGGTGCGGCCCATGCCGCACTGCACCTCGTCGATCATCAGCAGCCAGTCGCGCTCGTCGCACAGGGCGCGCACCTGCTTGAGGTACTCGGCGCGCATCGGGTTGATGCCGCCTTCGCCCTGGATGGTCTCGAAGAACACGGCCACCACGTCGCGGTTGTCCTCGGTCGCCGCGCGCAGCGCGCCGATGTCGTTCAGCGGCACCCGGATGAAGCCCTCGACCAGCGGCCCGAAGCCCTTTTGCACCTTCTCGTTGCCGGTGGCCGACAGGGTGGCGATGCTGCGGCCGTGGAAGGCCTTCTCGTAGACGACGATCTGCGGCCGCTCGATGCCCTTGTCGTGGCCGAACTTGCGCGCCAGCTTGATGGCGGCCTCGTTGGCCTCCAGGCCCGTGCTGCAGAAGAACACGTTCGTCAGTCCCGACAGCTCGACCAGCTTGGCCGCCAGCTTCTCCTGGTTCGGCACGTGGTAGTAGTTGCTGCTGTGGATCAGCTTGGCCACCTGGTCCTGCAGCGCCGGCACCAGCTTGGGGTGGTTGTGGCCGAGCGTGTTGACGGCGATGCCCGCCAGCGCGTCCAGGTACACCTTGCCGTTGACGTCCCACACGCGGGCACCCTGCCCGTGCGACAGGGCGATCGGCACGCGGCCGTAGGTGTTCATCGTGTGGGGCGAGGCGGCCTCGATCAGTGCCATGGCGTCGGTTCTCCTGGTCGTGCGGGCGGCAAGCCCGGCGGCAAAAAAAAATCGGCTCAACGCGTGAGCCGTTGAGGCCCGATTCTAGGCACGGCGCGCGCGCTCGTTGCTTGCCGTTTTCGCATCGCAGCGATGCGGCCGGGCAGGCCGCCGCCGGGCTTGGCAAACCGGGCGCGAAGTCTTATATAAGATAGAATTCTTGTGCGTCGCAGCAATGAGCGATCCTCGGCTGCGGCGCATCCCCCCTCCGCCAGCACCGATGGTCTCCAGCAGCGCCAAAGAAGTCTTCATCCAGGGCATCACCCGGGATGGCCGCACCTTCCGGCCGAGCGACTGGGCCGAACGGCTGGCCGGCGTCATGAGCAGTTTCCGTCCCGGCGGCGCCCGCCCCGGCAGCCACCTGAGCTATTCGCCGTGGTGCGTGCCGTGCCTGATCAGCGGCATCAAGACCGTCGTCGTCCACGCCGACCTGCGCGAGCACGAGCCCATGGCCTGGGACTTCGTCATGAGCTTCGCCCGCGACAACGACCTGCAGGTCATGGAGGCTTGCCTGTTGCCGGAGGAGCGGCCGGCGGCTTGAGGGGAGCGCGCGGGCAATTCGCGCCTGGGAATTCACCAGCAGCGGATTTCTAGCCAGTCGGGGACAGAGCGCGGGGCGCTGCGCGCGCGTCCGCCGTCTGTCCCGCGATGCATTCGGGTGCCAGCCAGGGTGCGCGGGACGCGCTTGCGCGTCGCGCAACGAAAAAACCGCCCGAAGGCGGTTTTTTCGCTTTTGCTGGCAGCGCACCCGGTTCAAACGGCGGGCTTCAGGCGAAGCCCGGGCGGGTGACCTGGGAGGTCAGGCGGCGGCTTGCGCCGTGGCCAGGGACTTGACCTTGGCCGAGAGGCGGCTCTTGTCGCGAGCGGCCTTGTTCTTGTGGAAGATGCCCTTGTCGGCGACGGCGTCGACGATGCCTTGGGCCTTGGCAAAGAGTTCGGTGGCCTTGGCCTTGTCACCGGCGGCGACGGCCTTCTCCACGTTCTTCACCGCGGTGCGGTACTTGGAGCGCAGGGACGTGTTCGCCGAGTTCAGCTTGACGTCCTGGCGGGCGCGCTTGCGGCCCGACGCGAGGCGCGGGTTCTTTTTCTTGGGTTTGGCTGATGCCATGAGAGTGATCCTTGGTGTCTGAGGATGATGCCAGCAAAGCCTTCCATTGTACCCGCAAGCCGGCTCCCCACGCCCGGGGCACCGCCGGGATTGCCGTCCGGGGCCGGGCCGCACGATAAACTCGGCGGCCGCGAGCCTTCATGAGCCTGATCAAAGCTGCCTCGACCGTCTCCCTGCTGACCCTGGCCTCCCGGATCACCGGGCTCGTGCGCGACCTGCTGATGGCCGCCTTCTTCGGCGCCACGGCGCTGACCGACGCCTTCTACGTCGCCTTCCGCATCCCGAACCTGTTCCGCCGCGTGTTCGGCGAAGGGGCGTTCAGCCAGGCGTTCGTGCCGGTGCTCGCCGCCACGCGCGAGAAGCACGGCGAAGCCGGCGCCAAGGCCATGGTCGACCACGTGAGCACGGTGCTGCTGTGGACCCTGGTGGTCCTGTGCGTGGCCGGCGTGGTGGGCGCGCCACTGCTGGTGTGGGCGCTCGCCAGCGGGCTGCGGCAGACCCCGAACGCCTACGACGCGGCCGTGGTGATGACGCGCCTGATGTTCCCCTACATCGGCTTCATGTCGATGGTGGCGCTGGCCGGCGGCGTGCTCAACACCTGGCGGCGCTTCGCAGTGCCGGCCTTCGCGCCGGTGCTGCTGAACGTGTCGCTCATCGCATCCATGCTCTGGCTGGTGCCGCTGTTCCGCGGCTGGGGCATCGAGCCGATCTATTCCCAGTGCGTCGGCGTCATGGTGGGCGGCGTGCTGCAGCTGGCCATCCAGGTGCCGGCGCTGCGGCGCATCGGCCAGTGGCCGCGCATCGGGGCGAGCCGCGCGGCGCTGCGGGCGGCCTGGGCCGACGAGGGCACGCGCCAGGTGCTGCGCCTGATGCTGCCGGCGCTGCTGGGCGTCAGCGTCGCCCAGATCTCGCTGCTGATCAACACGCAGATCGCCTCGTACCTGGCGCCCGGCAGCGTCAGCTGGCTCAATGCGGCCGACCGGCTGATGGAATTCCCCACCGCGCTGCTGGGCGTGGCGCTGGGCGTGGTGCTGATGCCGCAGCTGGCCGCCGCGCGCGCCGGCGGCGACGGGGATCGCTACTCGAAGATGCTGGATTGGGGGCTGCGGCTGGTGGTCCTGCTGGCCATCCCGTGCTCGGCCGCGCTGCTGGTGTTCGCCCAGCCCCTGGTGGCCACGCTGTTCCACTACGGCGCCTTCAAGGACAGCGACGTGGTGCAGGTCGGCCTGGCGCTGGGCGGCTACGGCACCGGGCTGCTCGGGCTGGTGGCGATCAAGGTGCTCGCGCCGGGTTACTACGCCAGCCACGACATGAAGACCCCGATGCGCATCGCCATCGTCGCGCTGGTGGCCACCCAGCTGCTCAACGTGGTGTTCGTCCCGAGGCTGCAGCATGCCGGGCTGGCGCTGTCGATCGGCCTGGGCGCCCTGCTCAACGCCGGCTGGCTGCTGTTCGGCTTGCACCGGCGCGGCAGCTGGAAGCCCGCGCCGGGCTGGCCGCGCTTCCTGCTGCAGGTGATCGCCGCCACCGCGCTGCTCACCGCCTTCCTGGCCTGGTCGGCCACGCAGTTCGACTGGCTGGCCCTGCGCGCGCAGGCGCCCATGCGGGCCGGCCTGCTCGCCGTGCTGCTCGTCGCCGCGGCCGGCATCTACTTCGGGGCGCTGGTCGTGGCCGGCGTGCGCCTGAGGCAATTTGTCACGCGCTGGTAGGACCCACAGGGGGGCCGCCTTGACGCCCCCGGGCGGCTCCATTACAACGGTTGGCCATATGGCCCTCCATTTCGACGTCCCGACTTCACTGGACTACTTCCGGTCCCTGGTGCAGGACGACGACCATTTCCCGCTGATGGAGGCGGCCGCCAGCATCGCGCAGGACGAATACCCGGACCTGGACGTGCAGCAGGTGCTGGGCGACGTGGACCAGCTGCTGGCGCGCCTGAAGCGGCGCCTGCCCGCCGATGCGCCGCCCCTGCAGCGGCTGCGCGCGCTCAACCAGTTCTTCTTCCGCGACCTCTCGTTCGGCGGCAACGTCAACGACTACTGCGACCCGGACAACAGCTACCTGAACGTCGTGCTGCGCACCCGGCGCGGCATCCAGATCTCGCTGGCCATCCTGTGGATCGAGCTCGCGCAGGGCCTGGGCCTGCATGCGCGCGGCGTCTGCTTTCCCGGCCACTTCATGGTCAAGGTCAACCTGCCCAAGGGCCAGGTGGTGATCGACCCCTTCACCGGCCAGTCGCTCTCGCGCGAGGAGCTGTCCGAGCGGCTCGAGCCGTACAAGCGGCGCAGCGGCCTGGTCGACGACTTCGAGGTGCCGCTGGGGCTGTACCTGCAGGCCGCGCCGCCGCGCGACATCATCGCGCGCATGCTGCGCAACCTGAAGGAGATCCACCGTGCGCAGGAGGACTGGCAGCGCCTCATCGCCGTGCAGGACCGCCTGCTGGTGCTGCTGCCCGACGCCTGGGCCGAGTACCGCGACCGCGGCCTCGCGCATGCCGAGCAGGGCCATTCCGCGCTGGCCGTGCTGGACCTGGAGACGTACCTGATCCACGCGCAGGACTCGCTGGACATCGACGCCATCGCCGACCGCGTGGCCGACCTGCGCCGCGCCCGCAACAACTGAGGGTCAGCGCGCCGGGGCCGGCCGCAGCAGCACGCCGGCCAGCGCGACCGCGCTGAACACCGCCCCCGCCACGAACGTCGTGCCGGCGCCATGCCGGTCCCACAGCCAGCCGGCGATGCCGCTGGCGGCCAGCAGCGCCACGCCGCTGGCCAGGTTGAACACGCCGAACGCCGTCCCGCGCAGCGCCGCCGGCGCGCTGTCGGCGACCATCGCCGCCAGCAGCCCCTGCGTCATCGCCATGTGCAGGCCCCACAGCACGATGCCGGCCCACAACAGCGGCCCCTGGCCCGCCATCGCGAGCAGCGCGTCGGCGGCGATCAGCAGCACCAGCCCGCCGGCCAGCAGGCGGGTGCGGTCCATCCGGTCCGCCAGCTTGCCAAACGGATACGCACCGAGCGCGTACACCACGTTCATCGCGATCAGCACGAGCGGCGCGTAGGCGAGCGGCAGGCCGCCCTGCTGCGCGCGCAGCACCAGGAAGGCTTCCGAGAAGCGCGCGAGCGTGAACACGGCGCCCACCGCCACCACCCACCAGTAGGCGGCCGTCAGCTGGCGCAGGTTGGCGCGCGAGATCGGGTTGACGCCGCGGTGCGCGGCGGTCGTGTCGGGCTCGCGCACGCCGACCACCAGCAGCAGGACGCACAGCGCGGCGGGAATCACCGCGACCCAGAACACGGCCCGGAAGTCGTCGGCCCACAGCAGCATCAGCGCAACGGCGAGCAGGGGGCCCAGGAACGCACCCACCGTGTCGAGCGACTGGCGCAGGCCGAAGGCGGCGCCGCGCATCGACGCCGGCGCGATGTCGGCGATCAGCGCATCGCGGGGCGCGCCCCGGATGCCCTTGCCGACGCGGTCGAGCAGGCGGGCGCCCAGCACCATGCCCGAGGTGGAGGCCAGGGCGAACAGCGGCTTGGAGACGGCGCCCAGGCCGTACCCGAGCACGGCGAGCGGCTTGCGCCGCCCCATCCAGTCGGACAGCGCGCCCGAGAACACCTTGGTGACGAGGGCGGTGGCCTCGGCGGCGCCTTCCACCAGGCCGACCAGCAGCATGCTGGCGCCCAGCGTGGTGACCATGAACACGGGCAGCAGGCTGTGGATCAGCTCCGAGGAGATGTCCATCAGCAGGCTGACGAAACCGAGTGCCCAGATGCTGGCGGGCAGGCGCGGCGAGGGCGGGGCCGGCGCCGGCATCGCGGGGCCGGGCGTCAGGCGACGGTGACGGCCGCGCCCCCGGCGCGCGGCGCGATGACGCCGATCTCGTGCACGGCCTCGCCCTGGGCGCGCAGCGTCGCCGCGGTGGCCTGGGCCTGCTGCGCATCGACGACCACGACCATGCCGATGCCGTTGTTGAAGGTGCGGTTCATCTCGTGGTCCGAGATGCCCGCCGTGTCCTGCAGCCAGGCGAACAGCTCGGTGCGCGGCCAGCTGCCCGCGCGCAGGTGCGCGGCCAGGCCGTCGGGCAGCACGCGCGGGATGTTCTCCAGCAGGCCGCCGCCGGTGATGTGGGCCAGGGCCTTGATGGGGTGCTGCGCCAGCGCGGCGAGCACCGGCTTGACGTACAGCCGGGTCGGTTCCATCACGGCCTCGCGGAACGGCTTGCCGTCCAGCGTGGCGGGCACCGAGGCGCCGGCGCGCTCGATGCACTTGCGCACCAGCGAAAAGCCGTTGGAGTGCACGCCGCTGGAAGCCAGGCCGAGCACCACGTCGCCGGCCTGCACGTCGGCGCCGCTGAGGATCCTGGACTTCTCGACCGCGCCGACGGCGAAGCCCGCCAAGTCGTACTCGCCCGGCGGGTACATGCCGGGCATCTCCGCCGTCTCGCCGCCGATCAGCGCGCAGCCCGACAGCTCGCAGCCGCGGGCGATGCCGCCCACCACGCGGGCCGCCGTGTCGACGTCCAGCTTGCCGCAGGCGAAGTAGTCGAGGAAGAACAGGGGCTCGGCGCCCTGTACCAGCACGTCGTTGACGCTCATGGCCACCAGGTCGATGCCCACCGTGTCGTGCATGTTCCACTCGAAGGCCAGCTTGAGCTTGGTGCCCACGCCGTCGGTGCCGCTCACCAGCACCGGCTCCTTGTACCGCTTGGGCACCTCGAACAGCGCGCCGAAGCCGCCGATGCCCGCCAGCACGCCTTCGCGCAGCGTCTTTTTCGCCAGCGGCTTGATGCGCTCGACCAGCGCGTCGCCCGCATCGATGTCGACGCCGGCGTCTTTGTAGGAAAGGGGGGTCTGGCTCATGGAGGAGGGCGCAAAGCCGGGCACTGCAGAGTGCCCGATAGAATTTGCGGCGATTCTACCGGCGGCCCCCGTGCCGCACCGCGCCCCGGCGCGCCCCCAATGCAATTCACATTCACCCAGAAACGTGTCGCCGCCTGGGCGCTCATCGCGCTGCTGGCGGTGCTGGTGCTGCGCCTGCTCGGCCCGGTGCTCACCCCGTTCGTCGTCGGGGCGGTGCTGGCCTACGCGCTCACGCCGCTGGTGGACCGGCTGGACGAGACCGGGCGCGGCCGGCTGCCGCGGGTGGTGTCGGTGATCGTGGTGGAGCTGCTGTTCGTCGTCACGCTGCTGTCGCTGCTGCTGCTGGTGGCGCCCATCCTGGCCAAGGAGGCGCCGCTGATGCGCGAGCAGCTGCCGGTCCTGTTCGACCGCCTGGACGCCACCATGCGGCCCTGGCTGGCGCAGTTCGGCATCCACGTGGCGCTGGACGTGGAGAGCCTCAAGGCACAGATGATGCGGTACCTGCACGTGAACTACGACGACTTCATGGCCCGCCTGATGGCCTCGCTCAAGGTCGGCGGCAGCTTCGCCTTCACCGTGCTGTTCAACGTGCTGCTGACCCCGGTGGCGCTGTTCTACCTCCTGCTCGACTGGGATCGCTTCGTGCACCGCGTGCTCGAACTGGTGCCGCCGCGCACCCGGCCCGCGGTCGACTCCTTCACCCACGAGGCCGACCAGGTGCTCGGGCAGTACCTGCGCGGCCAGCTGCTCGTGATGCTCACCATGGCGGTGTTCTATTCGGTGGGGCTGGCGCTCTTCGGGCTCGACCTGGCGCTGCCCATCGGGCTGTTCACCGGGCTCGCGATGTTCGTGCCCTACCTGGGCTTCGGCATCGGCCTGGCGCTGGCGCTGGTCGCCGGGCTGCTGCAGTTCGCCTCGGCCAAGGCCTTCCTCATGGTGGCCGTCGTCTACGGCCTCGGCCAGCTGGTCGAGGGCTTCTATTTCACGCCGCGGCTGGTGGGCCAGCGCATCGGGTTGCACCCGCTGGCGGTGATCTTCGCGCTGCTCGCCTTCGGGCAGGTGTTCGGCTTCGTCGGCGTGCTCGTCGCGCTGCCCGCGAGCGCGGTGCTGCTCGTGGGCGTGCGCCGCATCCGCGCCGGCTACATGGGCAGCAAGCTGTACCAGGGCGGATGAAGCAACTGGCCTTACCCATCGCGATGGCGCGCGCGCCGACGCTGGACGCGTTCTGCGCCGGCCCCAACGCGCCCGCGCTGGAGCACCTGAAGCTGTGGGTGGGCAGCCCGACGCGCTCGCCCGTGCCCACCTACCTGTGGGGGCCGCCCGGAAGCGGCAAGACCCACCTGCTGCTGGCCGTGCGCGAGGCCCTGCGCGAGCAGGGCGCCGCCGTGGGCTGGCTCGATCCCTCGATCGCCGAGCCGCCCCCCTTCGACGACCGCTGGGCGGTCGTGCTGATGGACGACGTGCACCTGTACACCGCCGTGCAGCAGCACGCGGCGTTCAGCTGGTTCGTCAGCGCGCAGCCGATGCAGCGCGGCGTGCTGGCGGCCGGCGCGCTGCCGCCCGCGGACCTGCGGGTGCGCGAGGACCTGCGCACCCGCATGGGCTGGGGCCACGTGTTCCAGATGCAGGTGCTCTCCGAGCCGGAGCGGCGCGCGGTGCTGCGGCAGGCCGCCGATGCGCGCGGCGTGTTCCTGGGCGACGAGGTGATGGACTTCATGCTCTCGCGCTTCTCGCGCGACCTCGGCAGCCTCATGCAGCTGCTCGAGCACCTGGACGCCTATGCGCTGCAGACCCAGCGCGCCGTCACCATCCCGCTGATCAAGTCCATGCTGGAGAACGAGTGATGCCGGCACTCGCGCGGCTCGCGCTGTTCGACCTCGACCACACCCTGCTGCCGATCGACTCCGACTACGCGTGGGGCGCGTTCACGCAGGCGATCGGCTGGACCGACCCGGTGGAGTTCGCCCGCCGCAACGACGAGTTCTTCGCCCAGTACCAGGCCGGCACGCTGGACGTGCACGCCTACGTGCGCTTCGCCACCGACGCGATCCGCCGCCACGGGCGCGAGGCGTCGCTGGCCGCGCGCGAGCGCTTCATGCGCGAGGTGATCGCCCCCGCCATCCGGCCGCAGGCGCTGGAGCTCGTGCGAACGCACCAGCGCGCCGGCGACCGGGTGCTGATCGTGACGGCCACCAACGAGTTCGTCACCGCCCCGATCGCGCAGGCGTTCGGCGTGGCCGAACTCATCGCCGTGCGGCTCGCCGCCGGGCCCGACGGCTGGATCACCGGCGAGATCGACGGCGTGCCGTCCATGCGCGCCGGCAAGGTGCAGCGCGTCGACGAGTGGCTGCGCTCGCGCGGCCTGGACTGGGACGCCGTCGAAGCCACCTTCTATTCCGATTCCATGAACGACCTGCCGCTGCTCGAGCGCGTGGACCACCCGGTGGCCACCAACCCGGACGAGCGGCTGCGCCACGTCGCGTCCCAGCGCGGCTGGCGCATACTGGACCTGTTTTCCCATCACCCATGATCAAGAAATTCATCGACCGCCTCCTCGGCACGGGCGGCAACGGGCGCAAGCCCCGCTTCGGCAAGCGACAGGAGATCGGCCCGCAGGAGCACAACATCGACCCGGCGCTCGTCGACGAGCGGGCGCTCAACGTGGTGCGCACGCTCAAGGAGGCGGGGTTCGAGGCCTACATCGTCGGCGGGGCCGTGCGCGACCTGCTGCTGGGCCTGCGGCCCAAGGACTTCGACGTCGCCACCAACGCCACCCCCGAGCAGGTCAAGGGCCTGTTCCGGCGCGCCTTCATCATCGGCCGGCGCTTTCGCATCGTGCACGTGGTGTACGGCCGGGGCCGCGAGCACGAGGTGATCGAGGTCTCCACCTTCCGCGCCTACATGGACAACGCCGCCGCCGAGGCGGTGGCGGGCAACGAGAAGACCAGCAAGAGCGAACTGGCGGGCATGAAGCACGCGGTCGACGCCAGCGGCCGCGTCCTGCGCGACAACGTCTGGGGCCCGCAGGAGGAGGACGCCACGCGGCGCGACTTCACCATCAACGCCATGTACTACGACCCGCAGACGCGCATCCTGGTCGACTACCACGGCGGGATGAAGGACGCGGCCAGGAAGATGCTGCGCATGATCGGTGACCCGGCCACGCGCTACCGCGAGGACCCGGTGCGCATCATCCGGGCCGTGCGGTTCCTGGCCAAGCTGAGCGGACTGGGCTTCACGCTGGAGCCCAAGACCGGCTCGGCGCTTAAGCCGAGCCTGGGCCTGCTGGGCGACGTGCCGCAGAGCCGCCTGTTCGACGAGATGCTCAAGCTGCTGCAGACGGGCCATTCGCTGGCGACGATCGAGCAGCTCAAGGTGCTGGGCATGGCCACGGGCATCTACCCGCTGCTGGACCTGGTGGTCGAGCGCGCCGACCGGCCGTTCGTGCGCGCCGCGCTGCAGGACACCGACCGCCGCGTCGCCGAGGACAAGCCCGTGGCGCCCAGCTTCCTGCTGGCCTGCGTGCTGTGGTCCGATGTGCGCGACGGCTGGGCCGCGCGCCTGGCGCAGAAGCAGCACCCGTTCCCCGCGTTGCAGGATGCGATCGACGACGTCTTCAATGCGCGCATCGGCGACGTCTCCGGCCGCGGCAAGCTGGCGGCCGACATGCGCGAGATCTGGATGATGCAGCCGCGGTTCGACAAGCGCACCGGCAGCACCCCGTTCAGCCTGGTGGAGCAGCCGCGCTTTCGCGCCGGCTTCGACTTCATGCGCCTGCGCGCGGACGCCGGCGAGGTCGACGTGGTGCTGGCCGACTGGTGGCAGGAGTTCAGCCAGGCCAGCGACGCGGTGCGCGAGGACCTCGTCGCCCAGGTGCGCGAGGAGCAGCACAAGGGCGCGCGCCGCGTGCGCGTGGTGCGCCCGCAGGAGAATGCGTCCCCCGCCGAGCGTCCGGCCTCCGGCGGCGAGCCGGTGGCGCAGGAGCCCGATGGCGACGAGGAGCCCCTGGGCGGGGAGGCGTCCGCGCCGAAGAAGCGCCGCCGCCGCCGCCGCAAGCCCTCGGGCGCCGGCGGGCCCGCCGCCCCTGCAGCCGGCGAGTGAGCCGGCCGCCATGCGCGCGCCGGTGACCGCCCACGTGGCGCTCGGGGCCAACCTGGGCGACCCGGTGGCCGCCGTGCGCGATGCGATGGCGGCGCTGGACCGTCTGCCCGGCACCACCGTCACGGCGCGCTCGTCCCTGTACCGGACCACGCCGGTCGATGCCCAGGGGCCGGACTACGTCAACGCGGTCGCCGCGGTCCGCACCACGCTGACTGCGCCGGCCCTGCTGGCGGCCTTGCAGGCGATCGAGCAGGCGGCGGGACGGGAGCGTCCCTGGCGCAACGCGCCGCGCACGCTGGACTTGGACCTGCTGCTGTACGGCGATGCGCGCATCGACAGCGCCGCCCTCACGGTGCCGCATCCGCGCATGCACGAGCGCGCCTTCGTGCTGGTGCCGCTGGCCGAGATCGCGCCGGACCGGGTCGCACCGGGCGACCTGGCGGCCGTGACCTCCCAGGTCATTGCGCGCATGCCTTGAGCGGGCGAGCATGGAGCCGTTCCAACAAGGAGGTTCCATGACAGACACCGGACTCATTGCCGTCGCGTGCGGCCTGATCATCGGGCTGGGCGCCATCGGCGCCTGCCTGGGCATCGGCACCATGGGCGGCCGCTTCATCGACGGCGCCGTGCGCCAGCCCGAGATGATGGAGCCGCTGCAGACCAAGATGTTCCTGCTCGCCGGCCTGATCGACGCCAACTTCCTGATCGGCGTGGGCGTCGCGATGATGTTCGTGTTCGCGAACCCGTTCGCGAAGTAGCTTCAGAACCAGGCGACCAGGCCCGACTGCTCGGCGTTCTGCGGGTTCGAGCCGGCCTCGCGCACCAGCGCGAGCGCGCGCGCGGTGTCCACGCCCAGGGCCTTGAGCACGCACGCCGCCGCGCTGCCGGTGCGCCCCAGCCCGGCCGCGCAGTGCAGCAGGATGGCGTCGCCGGCCTGCACGGCCCGCGCGATGGTGTGGACCTCGGCGCGAAAGCCCGGCGGGTCGTCCGGCACGCCGAAGTTGGGCACCGGCAGGTGGCGCCAGCGGAAGGGCAGGTCGCCGGTCGCGACGGCGGTGTGGTAGCGCGGCGAGAGGCCGGCGATCTCCTGGCGCGGCGTGAGGCAGACGACCTCCGTCAGGCCGGCCCGCGCCGCTTCGGCCAGGAAGGTGTTCCACGGCTCGAAACGGCCCGGCATGGCCGACAGCCACAGCGTGCCGCGTGACGTGGAGGGGAGCGTGACCGCGCGAAAGGGCATGCCTCGATTGTCGGGCGGGCCCGATGTCCGCGCGCACGCGCGGGCATCGCACCGACGGCCGATGGCGTCCGCTAGCGCAGGCTGCCGCCGCGCTGGCGCACGACGTCCAGCTCGGTCACCGGCGCGGCGCGGTTGCCCCACGAGGTGCGGATGTGCGTCAGCACGGCGGCCACGTCGGCGTCGTTCAGCACCATCACGTACGGCGGCATGCCGAAGGGGCGCGGGTTGCCTGCCGTGGCGGGCGCGAAGCCGCCGCCGAGCACCACCTGCACCAGGTTGGCGGTGACCGGCAGCGTGACGGCCCGGTTGCCCGCCAGCGGCGGGTAGGCGCCGCGCACGCCTTCGCCGCGCTCGCCATGGCATTGCGCGCACTGCTCGCCGTACACGCGCGCGCCGCGCTCGGCCACGCTCGCGTTGACCGGCGCCACGGGCGCGGCCTCCGGCGGCGCCGCCGGCTGCGAGGCGGGCAGCGCCTGCAGGAAGACCGCCATCGCCAGCGCGTCGGCCGGCGTGAGGTACTGCGTGCTCGACTGCACCACCTCGGCCATCGGGCCGAGCATGGTCGCGCCGGCGGCGGCGCCGGTGCGCAGCAGCTGCGCGGTGTCCTCGGGTTTCCAGTGGCCGACGCCGGCCTCGGCGTCGGAGGCGAGCGAGGGCGCGTACCAGTTCTGCATCGGGATCAGCCCGCCGGACAGGTCCATCAGGTCGCTGCTGGCGCCGAGCGCGTTGCGGGAGGTGTGGCAGGCCGAGCAGTGCCCCAGCCCGCGCACCAGGTACGCGCCGCGGTTCCAGTCGGCCGGGCGCGACGGCTCGGGCTGGTACACGCCGGGGCGGAAGTACAGCGCCCGCCACACGGCCAGCGCGGCCTGCGTGCTGTACGGCCAGCGCAGCTGGTGCGGCGTGTTCGGCCGCGCCACTGGAGGCACGGTGCGCAGGTAGGCGTACATCGCATCCGAGTCCTCGCGCGTGACCTCGGTGAAGTTGGGGTAGGGGAAGGCCGGGGTCAGCAGCCGGCCGTCGCGCGAGCGCCCCTGGTGCATGGCGCGCCAGAAGTCGTCGGCGCTCCACGCGCCCAGGCCGTGGCGCGCGTCGGGGGTCAGGTTGGTCGAGTAGACGGTGCCGAAGGGCGTGTCGATGGCCCGCCCGCCGGCCCACGGCGCGCCGCCGCGATCCGTGTGGCAGGCCATGCAGTTGCCCACGCGCACGAGGTACGCACCGCGCTCGGCGCCGGCGGGCGAGGTCGCAGCCGCGGAGCCCGGCGTGCGGTCCTCGACGAAGTTCTGGACCACCACCCAGGCCGCCGCGGCCGCCGCCACGGCCACGACGGCGGCGGCCAGGAGCTTCCAGCGCCTCACGGCTGCTGCCTTCCCGCCGGCAGCACGGCGCTGCCGCAGGCCACCGGCGCGGGCTGCGGCAGGCGCGCCACGGCGCGCGGCTGGGCCGGCAGCGGCTGCGCCGCGAGCCAGCTGGCCACCGAGGCCAGGTCCGCGGTCGAGAGAGAGCGCGCCACCTGGGCCATGCAGTCGGGCGCATGCGCGCGGCGTTCGCCGGTGCGCCACGCACCCAGCTGGGCCTGCAGGTAATCGCGCGGCAGGCCCAGCAGGCCGGGCGTGTTCGGCTGCACGCCGGTGAGCGCCGGGCCATGGCAGGCCACGCAGGCAGGCACGCGGGTAGCGGCATCGCCCTGGAGCGCGAGCTGCCGGCCGCGCTGCAGCACGGCAGGCGGCGCCTGCGGCGCGCGCGGGGCCTCGTAGGGCAGCTCGAGGCCGGAGAAGTGCCGGGCGATCTCCAGCAGGTACGCCTCGGACAACGGATCCAGCAGGCGCGTCATCGCGGCGTAGTGGCGGCGGCCGTCGCGGAAATTGAGCAGCTGGTTGTAGAGGTAGCCGGCCGGCTTGCCCGCGATGCGCGGGTAGTAGCCGTCGGGTCCGGCGCGGCCCTGGGCGCCGTGGCAGACGGTGCAGGCCAGCGTGCGCTGGGCGATCGAATCCTCGAACGGCGCGGCGGCGGCCGCGGCGCCGGCGAGCAGGGCGAACAGGAGGCCGAGGAGGGTGCGGTGCATGGAACGGAGCGCATCATGCAACAGGACGGGCGCGCCGGCGCCCGTCGCGCCACCGTCCTACAGGGCCGGCGCGCCCGGCTTCCTAGAGTGGAGGCAACCATGGAGACTTGCCGTGAACAAACCGCATTCCGGCCACAAGCCTGCCTCCGCGCCCGACGTGATGCCGCCGCACGTGCTGCCTCCGCCGGACCCCGACGAGGAGCTCGAGGGCACGAACGAGACCATCCACCATCCGGACCCGCACGCGACCGAGCATCCGGCGCGCACGGACCACAGGCCGCGCAACCCCTACGTGAGCGGCAACGACTGAGCCGGCCCGCACGGGTCGGCGAGCACCAGGTCGCTGCGCGCCAGCGCGATGCAGGGCAGGAACCAGCCCGCGCGCCGCTCCTCGGCGAGCACGCCGGGCCACTCGATGCGGTAGGCGACCTCGCCGGACGCGAGCCGGCGCAGGCAGGTGCGGCAGGTCCCGTTGCGGCACGAGTTCGGCCAGGCCAGCCCCGCCCGTTCGGCGGCGGCCAGCACCGCCTCGTCCGCGCGGGCCGTGAACACGGTGTCGCCGTCGCGCACCTGCCAGGCCGCCGTGCTGTCCGTCGTTGTCGTGCGCCCGCTCATCGTGCGGCATCATAGGGACGGCCATGGCCTCGAGCTTCTTCGCCCTCCTCGACGACATCGCCACGCTGCTGGACGACGTGTCGCTGCTGACCAAGGTCGCGGCCAAGAAGACGGCGGGCGTGCTGGGCGATGACCTCGCGCTCAATGCGCAGCAGGTCGGCGGCGTGCGCGCCGATCGCGAGCTGCCGGTCGTCTGGGCGGTCGCCAAGGGCTCGCTGCTGAACAAGGCGATCCTGGTGCCAGCCGCGCTGGCCATCAGCGCGATCGCGCCCTGGGCCGTGCTGCCGCTGCTGATGGTGGGCGGCCTGTACCTGTGCTTCGAGGGCGTCGAGAAGGTGGCGCACCACTTCCTGCATCCCGGCGAGGAGAAGGCGCACCGCGAGGAACTCGAGCGCCTCGTCGCGGACCGCCAGGTGGACATCGTCGCGGTGGAGAAGGACAAGGTGCGCGGCGCCATCCGCACCGATTTCATCCTGTCGGCCGAGATCATCGTGATCGCGCTGGGCACGGTGGCGCAGGAGCCGATGCTCACGCGGGTGGCGGTGATGGCGGGCATCGGGCTGCTGATGACGGTCGGCGTGTACGGGCTCGTGGCGGGCATCGTGAAGCTCGACGACCTGGGCGCCTGGCTGCACCGGCGCTCCGGCGCGGTGGCCCGGGCCACGGGCCGCGGCATCCTGCGCGCGGCGCCGTGGCTGATGCGCGGGCTGTCGGTGGCGGGCACCGCCGCGATGTTCCTCGTCGGCGGCAGCATCCTCGCGCATGGCGCGCCGCCGCTCGAGCATGCCATCGAGGCCCTGGTCGACGGCTGGCCCGATACGCTGGGCCTGGTCGCCACGCCCGTGCTGCACGCGGTGGTCGGCGCGCTCGCCGGCGCCCTGGTGCTGCTCGGCGTGGAGGCCGTGCGCCGCACCACCGGCAGGCGCGCATCCGCCGCCTGAACGCGCGCGTCCTACATCCGCGCATGGACCGGGCCGTCGCCGGCGGCGCGCCTGCGCGCCTAAGCTGCCGCCTGCCATGAACGATTGGATCGACCTGCTCCAATGGCCCGCGATGGCCACCAGCCTGCTGGCCGCGTGGCTGGTGGCATCGAACCGCAAGAAACGCCGCAACACGGGCTTCTGGGTGTTCCTGGCCAGCAACGTCCTGTGGGCCGCCTGGGGATGGCACGACGGGGCCTGGGCCCTCATCGCGCTGCAGGTGGCGCTCGCCGCACTGAACATCCGCGGCGTGTTCAAGACCGAACCTCCTTCTGCGGGCGACTCCGCCGGCACGCAAGCTCAGGCGTAGGCGGGCTCCTACCCGGCAATGCGGCGTTCGGGCGATGCGCGCCCTGGCCCAGCCGCGCATCATCCGATCACAGATTCAAGCCGCAGAAGGAGACGACGATGCCCAGCCTGCCCACCCGTTGGTCCCCGCTCGACCGCAACGCCGCGCACGTCGATTCCTCCGCACTGCTCGACGACGACCTGGCCCTCGGCTGGGAGTCGGCCTGCCCCGCGCTGCAACTCGAAGGCTGGGACGCCATACATGCGGTCACGCCGCCGCAGGACCCGGCGCTGAACTGACTGAGCAGCAAATCGTGACAGCGGCGGTCCTACATGCCGTGCCGCTGTCGACTCACTTAGGCCCTGCAGGGCGGACCCCTAATCTCTGCTCCAGCCGGCCGGAATGCCGGCCTCGGTTCAACCAAATCCCTCGCGGGCAGATACCTAGGAGTTCGACATGAGCGCAACCAAGACCACCCTCACGACCCTCGCGGCGGCGGCCGCCCTGGCATTCGGCGGCTACGCCCTGGCCCAGACGTCCTCCGGCACCGGCACCTCCGACAGCACCACCAGCGGCAGCGGCGCCAGCAGCAGCAGCAGCACCACGGCCCCGACCACGGGTGGCGGCACGGCCGGCTCCGGCGCCAGCAGCACGGGCAGCATGGGCGCCGCCTCGGCTCCGAGCAGCAGCACCGATCGTTCGTCCAGCACGATGGGCGCGGGCTCCGGCACCACGACGACCACGACCACCACCACGCCGAGCGCCACGCCGAGCACCAGCTCGTCGGGCAGCATGGGCGCCTCCGGCACCGGCTCCACCAGCACCGACCCGGCCGCTTCCAGCTCCAGCTCCAGCTCCACGCCTTCGAGCAGCGGCTCGACGATGGGCTCCAGCTCGACCGACAGCACGACCAGCGGCCGCGCCGCCCGCGCCGACCGCAACTAAAGAGCGTCTTCGCTCCAGTGAAAAGGGAAGGGCGGGCCCGCGAGGGTCCGCCCTTTGTTTTTTGTCCGCCCGACTGACCCCGCAGCACCATGCAGCCCCCCCGCCAAGACGACCCCCATGCGCCCACGACGCAGCCGCACACCCAGCCGGGCTGGCTGCGCACGATGTGGCCGATGCTGCTGGCCGCCGCCGCGGTGGGCTATGGCTACGGGCTGTGGACGCAGAACCCCGCGGCGGGGCATGGCGACCATCCGCTGTCACCGCTGCTCAAGCGCTCGCCGTCGCTGCAGCACGTGCCGCGCCGGGCCGACTTCGGCCGCAGGTCGCCCACGCCCGACGTGCGCCACTTGGCCAACTGGGTGGTGGACTCGGGTGACCAGCACGGCCACTCGTTCGTGATCGTCGACAAGAAGGACGCGCGCGTCTGGGTGTTCGACCCGCGCGGCAGGCTGGTCGCCGATTCGCCGGCGCTGCTCGGCGCCGCCGTCGGCGACGACCCTGTCCCGGGCATCGGCGAGAAGCCCCTGTCGCAGGTGTTGCCCGAGGAAAAGACCACGCCGGCCGGCCGCTTCGTCGCCGAACCGGGCGTCAATTCGGGCCACGAGGACGTCGTCTGGGTCTCCTACGACCTGGCCGTCTCGATGCACCGCGTGCGCCCGCTCGTCCAGGCCGAGCACCGGCTCGAGCGGCTCGCGTCGCCGACCTCGGCCGACAACCGGATCTCCTTCGGCTGCATCAACCTGCCGCCGGCCTTCTACGAGAAGGTGGTGCGGCCGACCGTGGACCGCACCGGCGCCATCGTCTACGTGCTGCCCGAAACGCGCTCGCCCCAGCAGCAGTTCGGCTCGTACGACGTCGACGCGCCCGCCCGCCTCGCCGGCCTGGCGCTCACCGGCGTGAAATAAACCACGCTGCCCCCGAGAACCCATCCATGGGCCGCCCCGTGCGGCCGAGCCACGCCGCGCGTGGCTAGCATCCGCGCTGACTGAGCCGCAGGGGAACCGCCCGCGGCTCGCAGGCGGCGCCGCCTCGCGGCGCGGGCATGGATGGGGACTCGGATGCAATGGACGGGCAGGGCCGCGCTGCTGGGCGTGGCGTGGGTGATCGCATCCGGCGCCGCGCTGGCGGCGCCGCACGATGCGGGCTTCGACAAGCAGCGGCCTTCGGCGGAGGCCTGGCGCATGGTGCAGTGGGTGCGCCGCAGCGGCGATGCCGAGGGCAAGCCGTTCCTGGTGGTCGACAAGAAGGAAGCGCGCCTGTACGTCTTCGAAACCGGCGGACGCCTGCGCGCCGCGACGCCGGTGCTGCTTGGTGCGGCGCGCGGCGACACCAGCGCCCCGGGCGTCGGCGACCGGGCCCAGAGCGGCCACCTGCCGCTGGAGGAACGCACGACGCCCGCCGGCCGGTTCGAGACCCAGCCGGGCGTGAACCTCGCCGGCGAGCCGGTCGTCTGGTTCGACTACGACGCGGCGCTCGCCATCCACCGGCTGCGGCCCGGACGCTCGCACGCCATGCGCGCGGCGCGGCTGGCCGATTCGCAGCCGCAGGAGCGGCGCCTGTCGCTCGGCTGCGTCGTGGTGCCGGTGAAGTTCTACCTCGATGTGATCGAGCCGCTGCTCGGACGGCGCGAAGGCGTGGTCTATGTGCTGCCCGAGACCGAGTCGGGCGCCGAGGTCTTCTCGCAGCTCTGACGCGCGGCCGCTGTCCGACAGCGGTCGACGCCGCCTGCTGACGTTGCGAAAGCCGAGCACGCGCGACGCTTGCGCAGCCGGCCCGACCGGCGCACAACGTCAACAAAGGAGTAGTGGATGAACGCATCGAAGCAACTGAAGACCCTGCTGGCCGTGGCGACCATCGCCGTCGCGGGCGCCGCCGCCGCCCAGGGCACGCCGCCCGACCCCGCCGTGAAGGATCCGGCCACGGGCGCCGGCCAGATCAATTCGAAGGGCCTGCCCCAGGGCACGACCGGCACGCCGAATGCGGGCCAGGCCAGCGGCTCCATGAACAGCGGCGCCGCGGCTGCCCCGGCCGCCAGCGACACGGCCGCGACCGCCACGCCGTCGTCGTCCTCGGCGATGGGCGCCTCGGGCACGGCAGGCACCCCGGCTTCGTCGAACACGATGTCCAGCGATTCGAGCACCAGCACCTCGAGCACCACGATGCGCGCGAACGACCCGGTCGTCTCGGGCTCGGACAGCACGATGGACAAGCGCGCCAAGAAGCGCGCGGCCCGCGCCGACCGCAACTGAGGTGCCTGCGCCCCATGAAAAAGCCGGGCGATGCCCGGCTTTTTTCTGGCCTGCTGTCGCTGCCCGGCCGCTGGGGGGCTGGCGTCAGGTCGACAGCCAGTGGTTCTCGATGACGACGCAGCCGCTGATGCGCCAGCTCTGGTCCGGCTGCTGCTCGAGCGCGAACAGGGCGAGCCACGACTTGTCGCGGTCGTCCTTGATCTCCACCAGCTGCAGCACACTGCCGTCCTCCATCTCGGGCTTGTGGAAGCTCACCGACGAGGGGCGGTAGACCATCGGGTAGGAGCCGCGCACCATCGAGAGGAAGCGGCCCGGGCTGCCGATCTCCTGGCGCACGGCGGGGGTGGTGGTCTCGAACGCCTTGTCGGCGTCGTCGAGCGCCAGCGCCGACAACTGCACGACGATCACCTCGCGGACCTTGGCCGCTTCCATCTCGGGCAGCGGGGCCGCCAGGGCACGTACGTGAACGCCGAATGCCGCCAGCACGAGGGCCAGCAACGTGAGGAAGCGGACGGACTGCCTGGGCATGGGAGACTCCCGCGAGCGATTGGATGGTGTGTGCATCCAGCGTAGGCAGCGGTCCCTGCCTGCGCTGTAGGCAGAACACGCCGGGCCCCGTCGGACGTTCCGTGGGCGCGGCAGCTGGTCGATCGGGGAGGTGCGCGGGCAGCGCCGCGGGCAGGAAAAGGCCCACCGCGGCCGCTGGACAATGTTCGTTCGTTTCGCTTTCCTGAGGGAATGGAGCGGAAGACCGATACCTGTCTCGTAGCGCGGCACCCGGCGGGCACGTGTGCAGGATGGGCGAGCACCCGGGCCGGCGCCGCAAGCCGCGGTCGCGAGCGCGTGTAGGCGGCCACCCGTGCGGGGGGCCGACGCCGGCCGACCGCTAGCGCGGCGAGGGCGAGGGCGAGGGCGAGGGCGAGGGCGAGGGCGAGGGCGCCGGCGCGGCGGCGGGGCCTTGCAGCCGCCGCAGGATCAGCTCGCGGGTGGCGCGCAGCTCGGAGGCGAACGGATTGCCGTTGTCGCCCACCAGCGGATCGAGCAGCGCCAGCGCTTCCTGCTGACGGCCGAGATCCGACAGCACCTGCGCCAGGTTGTTGGCCACGATGGCCGAGTCGGGATGGCGCCGGCGCGCGTCCGCCAGCACGGCCGCGGCGCCGTCGAGATCGCCGCGCGCATGCAGCTGGTTGCCCAGGCCGACCGCGGCGGCCTGGTTGTCCGGCCAGCGGGCGAGGGCGGCACGGAACGCCGCCGCCGCGGCCGCGGGCTGGGCCACGCGGGCCATCGCCAGCACGGCATTCATCCAGGCGTCCTCGGTGGCGGTGGCCGGGATGCGCTCGGGCGGCATGGACACCATGGCCCAGTAGCCGCCGGGCATCCAGCTGCGCTCGAAGGCGGTGAACGGCATCTCCAGCCGCGGGTTCGTGCCCGAGCGCAGGTAGACCGTGCCGCTGGGGTAGTCGAACCCGTTCACCACCGCGTAGTGCCACTGCGTGGTGACCAGGCCGACGTCCTGCAGCACCAGCACCGGGTTGCCCGCGCCCACTTCGCGCAGCACGTCCGCGTAGCGCGGCGCCAGCACGTACGACACGCGGTCATGGCGGCGCGCCGCCGCGAGCAGCTCGAGCTGCAGGCTGCCGCGCCGCGCGGGCAGCCAGACCTGGTCGACCAGGGGCTCGGGCGTGATGGCGACGCCGGAGAAGGCGAGCACCGTGGCCAGCGCGGCCGGGCCGCATTGGTAATCGTCCTGGGGAAAGAAGGGCACGCCGCCGATCTGCGTGCTCTGCGGCACGCCGGTGGGCCAGTCCGTGCGCAGGCCCATGGTCTGCGGCACCATCTGGGCGCAGCCGGCGAGCAGCACCGCGAAGGTGGCGGCCAGGCCCTGGCGCCACCACAAGGCAAGGCCCGCACGAAGGCGGGCCTGGCTGGAAAGAGCGCCGCAGCGCACCCGGGTCAGCCCCTGCCTCAGCGGCGGAAGGCGAAGTACCAGATCGCCGCGACGATGACGATCACCGCGACCACCGTGCCGCCGTCGGCGCCGGCAGGGGCGTTGCGGATGTCCTGGGCGAGCTGGCTGACCTCCTGGTCGCTCATCGCCGCCACGCGCTCGCGGGCCTGCACTGGATCGACCCCCATGGCCTGCAGGCGCGAGGCGGTGCCGGCGCGCGCCAGGACCTCCATGACCGTCGACCGATCGGATTGCGCGGTCCCTGCGGCGGCCTGCTCGGCGCCGATCATCCCGGCTCCCGCGGCCTGCACGGAGAGCGCGAACATCGACACGATCAGGGCACGGCAGGTCATCTTCTTCAGGTTCATCACGGGCTCCTTGTGAGGGTCGCGCCGGCCGCGGCGCGGCACCGGGCGCGGGGCCAATATACGCGGGTGCCTCGTGCTTGTGGGGGAAAACCGCGCACCGATGGGCTCCATTGCGTCGCGCCCGGTGTGCAATGGCCGCGGCGGTGCCTGCCGACGGCGGCTGGCTGCGCGTTCCTACGAGCCGGACGCGGCGGCCGGCCTACCTTCGGGTCTTCGACATCGAGACCCCCGAATGCGCCGAGCCGCCTGCCTGATCGCCACCTGCCTGCTGCTGTCCGCCTGCACCACGCGCGCCCTGCGCCACGGCGACGACCTGTGGGAGGGGTACGCGAATCCGGACGGGGCGTCGTTCCTCGGCTTCCACGGGCCGCTCGAGCGCTCCGCCCGGCCGGGCGACTAGCCCGTTCTCAATCCTCGTCGCCGCCCAGGACGGCGCCCAGCAGGCCGCCCGCGCCGAAGCCGCCCAGGACCGAGCCCTCCTCGCGCGAGCCGCCGCCTGCCTGCGGCGCGGCCGCGAACACGCGCGAGGCGAGGCGCGAGAACGGCAGGCTCTGCAGCCACACGGTGCCCGGGCCCGCGAGGCGGGCGAAGAACAGGCCTTCGCCGCCGAACAGCGCCGTCTTGACCTTGCCCACGTACTGGATGTCGAACGACACCGAGGGCGTGTACGCGACGACGCAGCCCGTGTCCACCAGCAGCACCTGGCCGGGCTGCAGTTCGCGGCGCACCACGGTGCCGCCGGCGTGCACGAAGGCCAGGCCGTCGCCCTCGAGGCGCTGCATGATGAAACCCTCGCCGCCGAAGAAGCCCGCCCCCAGCTTGCGCTGCAGCGCGATGCCCAGCGACACGCCGCGCGCCGCGCACAGGAACGCGTCCTTCTGGCAGATCAGCGTGCCGCCCAGCTGCCGCAGGTCCATCGGCAGGATCTTGCCGGGGTAGGGCGCCGCGAACGCGACGCGCTGCCTGGCCGGCGCGTTGTTGGTGTAGACCGTGGTGAAGAGCGACTCGCCCGTGACCAGCCGCTTGCCCGCGCCCAGCAGCTTGCCGAACAGGCCGCCCTGCTGGTTGCTGCCGTCGCCGAACACCGTGTCCATCCCGATGCCGGCATCCATGAACATCATGCTGCCGGCCTCGCCCACCGCCGCCTCGCCCGGATCCAGTTCGATCTCCACGAACTGCATCTCCGCGCCGCGGATCTCGTAATCGATCACGTCCATCGCCATCGCGCATTCCTCCTGTCGTGCGAGGCGCGATGGTAGCGAAGCGCCGCGTGGCGCCCGCGGCGCTCAGTCGACGGCGCTGGCGCTGGCGTCCTTGCGGATGGTGTCGCGGTCGCGGTGATGGTGGCGATCGAGCTTGCCCAAGGTGTGATCGAGCAGGTGGATCAGGCGCTGCGTCGCGCCGCGGAACGCCTCGTCCTGCGTGGCGGCATGGTGGGTGGCGGCCACCGGCTCGCGGCCGGCGATGCGGGCCTCGAGCATGCAGCGGATGTCGTCGGCGCCCTTCCTGGCGCTGTTGGTGTCGCGCAGCTGGACCTCGACGCGGGTGATGTCCTGCGCGAACCTTGCCAGCGATTCGTTGAGGTACTCGTTGGCCCAGCGATCGAGCGCCTCCTTGTTTTCCACGCCGTTGCTGGTGTTCACCTGGACCTGCATCTCGCTCTTCCTTTGTCTTCACTGTGGCTGGGGATGGCCCAGTGTGGGCCAGCGCGGCGTCGCGGGCCTGTAGGACAATGGCGAGCCCTGCGTCAGCCCCCCTTTGGACCCTTTCCCATGAGCCTGCTGGACACCATCGAGACCGAGACCGGGCCCGATCCCACCGCCACCGTCATCGTGCTGCACGGCCTGGGCGCGGACGGCAACGATTTCGTTCCGATCGCGAGCGAGCTGCAACTGCAGGCCGTGGGCCCGGTGCGCTTCGTGTTCCCGCATGCGCCGGTGATGCCCGTGACCATCAACAACGGCTACCGCATGCGCGCGTGGTACGACATCCTGGGCGCGGACCTGGTGCGGCGCGAGGACGAGGCGGGCCTGCGCGACTCGCTGGCGCTGGTGGAGTCGCTGATCGCGCGCGAGAAGGAGCGGGGCATCGCCGCCGGCCGCATCGTCGTGGCCGGTTTCTCGCAGGGCTGCGCCATGGCGCTGCTCACGGGCCTGCGCCACCGCGAGCGCCTGGCCGGCATCGCGGGGCTGTCAGGCTACCTGCCGCTCGCCGCGACGACGGGGCAGGAACGCAGCGCGGCCAATGCGCTCACGCCCATCTTCCTGGCCCACGGCAGCATGGACAACGTGGTGCCGCTCGCGCGCGGGCAGCAGTCGTGCGAGCACCTGCGCGAGCTGGGCTACGACGTGAGCTGGCACGTCTATCCGATGGCGCATTCGGTCTGCATGGAGGAGATCCGCGACCTCAATGCCTGGCTGCTGAAGGTGTTGCGCCGCGACTGAGCGCGCAGAGCGCAGCGCGGCGCGGAGGGGCGGCTCAGACCTCGCCGCCGAAGCGCCTGGCCAGGTTGGCCAGGTATTTCTCGACGAGCTTCTCGAACTCGCCCTCGACCACGGGTGCCACCACCATCTTCATCAGCGCCGGCAGCGGCACGTGCAGTTCGCCGTCGATCTTGAGCTCGACGTGGGTGGAGGCCTTGCCCTCGGAGATCTTCCAGCTGCCGCCCACCAGCGCGTTGCCGATGCCGGGCACCGGCTTCCAGGTCACCGAGCCCTTGGCCCGGTTGCTGGTGTACTTGCTCGCATAGACGGTCTGGATGTTCACCTGCGGGGTGCCCACCTTGGCCATCTCCCACTGGTACACGCCGTCGCCCAGGTCCTTGAGCCGGTCGACCTTGGGGAAAAAAGAGACCGATGTCGGCACGTCGGACAGGACGTCGAAGACCTCGGCCGCCTTGGCCTTGACCTCCATCTCGTAGCCCATCGACACGGGCACCGTGATCGCCATGCGAGTCTCCTCAGGTCGTGCTGGTGCGGCGATTCTGCCACCGGCTCCCCGGCCGGCGCACGCGCCAGCGGCGCGAGCGGCGCAACGCTTCGGCGTGCTCGATCGCGCTGCCGGCCGCCCGCGCCGGGGACTCCGCCGTGACTAGCAGAAACGGCTCGGCACCGTGCGCTGCAAGCTTGCCGCAAAGGTGTTACCTTCCGCGTCCCTGCCCCGTTCCGGGGCGCGACCCCTTGCCCATGACCCGCCTGCACGATGCCCTCTCCAACCTGCCTGCCCAGCGGCTGCAGGGCATCCGGCGTGGCATCGAGAAGGAGAGCCTGCGCGCCACTGCCGCGGGCGCGCTGGCGCTCACGCCGCATCCGCAGGCGCTCGGCTCGGCGCTCACGCATCCGCACATCACCACCGACTACAGCGAGTCGCAGCTCGAGCTCATCACGGCCGTGCATCCCACGCCGGAAACCTGCCTGGAGGAGCTGCTGCGCATCCACCAGTTCACGGTGCGCGCGCTGGGCGACGAGATGCTGTGGGTGTCCAGCATGCCGTGCCTGCTGCCGGCCGACGAGAACATCCCGATCGGCCGCTACGGCTCCTCCAACGTGGGCCGCGCCAAGAGCGTGTACCGGATGGGCCTGGCGCACCGCTACGGGCGCCGGATGCAGACCATCTCGGGCATCCACTACAACTGGTCGCTGCCGGGCGTGGACAGCGACGAGTACTTCGCGCTGATCCGCAACTTCCGCCGCCACGCGTTCCTGCTGCTGTACCTGTTCGGCGCCTCGCCGGCGCTGTGCTCGTCGTTCGTCGAGGGCCGCGACCACGGCCTGCAGGAGCTGGCGCCCGGCACGATGTTCATGCCGCACGCCACGTCGCTGCGCATGGGGCGGCTGGGGTACCAGAGCGAGGCGCAGGCCAGCCTGGCGGTGAGCTACAACGGCCTGGACGGCTACGCCGATTCGCTCTACGAGGCGCTCACGCGGCCGTACCCGGCCTACGAGGCCGTGGGCATCATGAATCCGGGCGGCGAGTACAACCAGCTCGCCACCAGCCTGCTGCAGATCGAGAACGAGTTCTACGGCACGATCCGGCCCAAGCGCGTGATCTTTCCCGGCGAACGCCCGCTGCACGCGCTGCGCGAGCGCGGCGTCGAGTACGTCGAGGTGCGGCTGCTCGACCTCGACCCGTTCGTGCCGGTCGGCATCAAGCCGCAGACGCTGCGCTTCCTCGACGTGTTCCTCCTGCACTGCCTGCTGGCCGCCAGCCCGCCGGACACGCCGGCGGAGATCGCGGCGATCGGCCGCAACCAGCACCGCACCGCGGCGTTCGGACGCCAACCGGGCCTGCGCCTGGAGCGCGACGGCGGCGAGGTCGCGCTGTCGGATTGGGCCGCCGAGCTGCTCGACGGGTGCGTGCCGGTGGCCGAGACGCTCGACCGGGCGCACGGCACCAGCGACCACATCGATGCGGTCCGTTCGGCCCGCGCGATGCTGCAGGACCCGTCGATGCTGCCCTCGGCGCGCGTGCTGGACGTGATGCAGCGGGACCATGCGGGGTCGTTCCTCGGGTTCACCCGCGCGCAGTCGCTGCAGGTGCGCTCCAAGCTGCTGTCGCTGCCGTTCTCGGCCGCGCAGCAGACCCGGTTCGAGGCGCTCAGCCAGGAGTCGCTGCAGGAGCAGAAGGACATCGAATCGCGCGACAGCATGCCGTTCGAGGCCTACCGCCAGCAGTACACCGCGCCGGAGCGGCTGGGCCTGGGCAAGGCCGCCGTCGCGCCCGCGCTGGCCGCGGTTTGACATCCTTCACGGTTGGTCACATTTGCCCGCGGCAGCGGTCAACGCTGCCTCGACAGTGGCCGTTGAGAAAATTCTGACATCTCGTGGAGGGACCCATGACCCATGCTTCCGTTCGCCGCGCCATCGCCGCGCTGCTCGCTTGCACGCTCGCCGCCGGGCCGGTGTTCGCCGACAAGCCCGAGTGGGCCGGTGGCGGCAAGGGCGGTGGCCACGGCAACCGGCACCAGGATCGCGACGACGGCGGCCACGGCAAGTCCGGCCGCCGCAACGACGACCGGCGCGATGTCCGCGTGGGCGGCTTCTTCAACGACCATGACCGCCATGCCGCGCGCGGCTACTACGAGCAGCAGTACGGCGGCGGCGGCAGGCACTGCCCGCCGGGGCTGGCCAAGAAGAACAACGGCTGCATGCCGCCCGGGCAGGCGAAGAAGTACGCCGTCGGCCAGCCGCTGCCGGCCGGCGTGGTGGTCTACCCGGTGCCGCAACCGGTGCTGGTGCAGCTGCCGCCGGCGCCGGCGGGCTACAAGTACGTGCGCGTGGCCGCCGACATCCTGCTGATCGCGGTGGGTTCGTCCATGGTGGTGGACGCCATCTCCGACCTGACGCGCATGTGATCGCCGCCGCGCGATGACAACAAGCCGGGCGCCGCCCGGCTTTTTTCATGGCCGCGAGGCCGGGGGCGCCCCGGCTGCGTCACTCCATCCAGTTGCCGGCCGAGAAGCGCACGGGCGGCGCCTCGGGGTCGAAGCCCACACCGGCGGGGTCGCCGCCCTGCTGCACGATCTCCAGCTGCCTGCGCAGCAGCCGGCGCAGCATCACCAGCCCACGGTCGCTGGTGGCCAGGTGCTCCTCGGAATGCCGGGCCGTCGGCCCCTGGCTGACCATCGCCTCGTAGTCGCCCGGGTAGCGCTGGTGGTCCTCCTCGCTCATCTCCTCCCACAGCCGCTGGCCGTCGGGGCGCGAGCGCATGCGCTGCAGCTCGCCCGGCTCGCGCACGCGGCCGACGACGTAGATGCGGAAGTGCGTGTCGTCGATGGGCAGCACCCAGCCGAGCGACTCCACCGGGCCGAACCGCCCCACGCGCGGCGACGGGATCACGCGCAGCGTGGGCAGCCCGGCCTCGCTGATGCGGCGGAAGGTGCGCCCGTCGGGCAGCTTGCGCAGCGAAAGGGTCCGCACGGAGATGTCGGTGGTGTCCCAGGTCACCTCGGGCATCACGGCCATCTCGGGCACGAACTGGGTGCCGCTGAAGGCCGAATGCAGGATCACCACGTGGAACGGGTCGACCAGGTTCTCGTAGTGCTGCAGCCAGTTGCAGTCGATCACCTGCGGGCCGCCGCCGCCGATGCTGCGGTCGTCCGTCTCCAGGAACTCGCCGTCCTCCAGCACCTCCAGGCACTCGTAGCGCGGCAGCACCGGCTTCTTCTCCGGCGGGCCCATGTACGCCCACACCAGGCCGTACAGCTCCTGCACCGGGTACCAGGGCTGGCGCACCTTCTCGCGCGCGCGGCCGCCGCCCGGCTCGCAGGGCTGCTCCAGGCAGTGGCCGTGCACGTCGAACAGCCAGCCGTGGTAGCAGCAGCGGATGCCGCGCTCCTCGGTCTTGCCGTAGTAGAGCGATGCGCCGCGGTGCGCGCAGTGCGGATGGACCAGGCCCGGGCGGCCCTGGCCGTCGCGGAACAGCACCAGGTCCTCGCCCAGCACGCGCACCTGGCGTGGCGTTGCGCCGGCATCGGCGGCCAGGCCGATCGGGTGCCAGTAGCGCCGCAGCAGCTCGCCCATGGGCGTGCCGGGGCCGACCCGGGTGAGTTCGTCGAACGACGTGGGCGGCGGCCGGCCGTAGGCGGTGCCGGTGTCGGTGGTGATCGGGATCACCCGGTGCAGCGAGGCTTTCGGGTCCTGCATGGCCTCACTCCAGGGTGACGCCGGCGGCCTTGATCAGCTCCGCCATGCGCGGGTAGTCGGCGCGGTAGCGCTCCAGGAACTGCGCCGGCGTGTTGCCCAGCGGCTCGAAGCCGAACGCCGTGAGCCGCGCCTGCACGTCGGCCATCGCAGTCGTCTCGCGCAGCGCCTGCACCCACGCGTCCACCACCGGCTGGGGCGTGCGGGCGGGCGCATAGACGCCGATCCAGCTGTCGATGTCGAAGCCGCTGAAGCCCTGTTCCTGGAAGGTGGGGACGTTGGGCAGCGTGGACACGCGGCTGGTGCCCGCGATGCCCAGCACCTTCATCTTGCCGGCCTGGCTGTGGTTGCGTGCCGTGGAGGGATTGGCCCAGGCGAAGTCGAGCTGCTCGCCGAACAGGTCGTTGTGCGCCGCGGCCTCCGACTTGTAGGCCACGTGCACCAGGTCGGCGCCGGTCTGGCGGCGCAGCAGTTCGCCGAACAGGTGGGCCGTGGAGCCGTTGCCCCAGGTGCCGTAGGTCATGCGGCCCTTCTTCTTCGCGAACTCGACGAATTCGCGCAGGGTCGCGTACGGCGCGTTCGCGCGCGCCACCAGCATCGGCCCGCCGGTGGCCAGCATCGACAGCGGCTGGAAGTCCCTGACCGGGTCGTAGGGCAGCTTGGGCTGCAGGATGGCGTTGTTCACGTGCGTCAGCGGCAGCGTGAAGAGCACCGTGTGGCCGTCCGCCGGCGCCTTGGCCACGAAGTCGGCCGCGATGATGCCGCTCGCGCCCGGCTTGGCGTCCACGACCACGGGCTGCGACCAGCGCGCCGACAGCTTGTCGCCGTAGACGCGCGCCAGCGTGTCGATCGGCCCGCCGGCGGTGCCGAACGGCACGATGCGCACCGGCCGGCTGGGGAACGCCGGGGCCTGCGCCAGCAGGGGCGCGGCGCCTGCGCCGAGCAGCCCGCCGGCCAGCCAGTGGGTGAAGGTTCTCCTGCCGTGCTCCATCGTCGTCTCCAGTGGGTTGCGTGGCCCATGATGGCCGGCGGACGGCTGCCCGGCCATCCGCATCTTCCCCTGCGCTACAGTGGCCGGCTTCGCAAGGAGACTCTGCAATGGCATTGGATTTCAAGGGCCGCGTCGCCATCGTGACCGGCGCGGGCGGCGGGCTCGGCCGCGAACACGCGCTGGCGCTGGCCGCGCGCGGGGCCAGGGTGCTCGTCAACGACCTGGGCGGCGCCGTCGATGGCTCGGGCGGCTCGTCGGCCGCGGCCCAGGCGGTGGTGGACCAGATCCGCGCGGCCGGTGGCGAGGCGATCGCCAACGGCGCGTCGGTCACCGACTTCGCGGCGGTGCAGGGCATGGTGCAGCAGGCCGTCGACACCTGGGGGCGCGTCGACATCCTGGTGAACAACGCCGGCATCCTGCGCGACAAGTCGTTCGCCAAGATGGACCTGGCCGACTTCCGCCTGGTGCTCGACGTGCACCTGATGGGCGCCGTGCACTGCACCAAGGCGGCCTGGCCGCACATGGTGGCGGCCCGGTACGGGCGCATCGTGATGACCACTTCGTCCAGCGGCCTGTACGGCAACTTCGGCCAGAGCAACTACGGCGCGGCCAAGCTCGCGCTGGTCGGGCTGATGCAGACGCTGGCGATCGAGGGCGAGAAGCACGGCATCCGCGTCAACTGCCTCGCCCCCACCGCCACCACCCGCATGACCGAGGACCTGTTCCCGGCCGAGATGCGCGAGGCGTTCGGGCCGAAGTCGGTGGTGCCGGCGATGCTGGTGCTGGCGTCGGAGCAGGCGCCCACGCGCACGGTGCTGTGCGCCGGGGCCGGCGCCTTCGAAGCCGCGCACGTCACGCTCACGCAGGGCACCTACATCGGCACCGGCCCGGACGCGGACGCGCAGCTGGCCGCCCAGCTGGAGCGGGTGCGCGACCGCACGGGCGAGATCGTGCCGGGCAGCGGCTCGGCGCAGGGCGCCAACGAGTTCCGGCTCGCGCAGCAGCGCGGCGGCTGACCGGTCAGCGCGCCAGCCCCGGCGGGCTGGTGAGCCGGTCCACCATGCGCTTGACGGCCAGCAGCTGCGGGCCCTTGTGCGTGCCGTAGTCCGCGCTGTCGTAGCCCCACCAGTCCCAGCATCCCAGGCCATTGGTGGGCGGGGTGGCGATCGCCTGCGGGTACAGCACGACGATGCGGTTGGTGTCGGCCCACTCGTTGAGGTTGGCCTGGCGGATGAACTGGTCGCCGATCCTGGAGAACGACTGGTTGCAGCCGTGGAAGGCCACGTGCAAGCGGCACGGAACGCCGGGCTTGCAGGCGGCCGGCACGTACAGCCAGGCATTGGCGTCCATGCTGTGGGCGGCGGGGTCGTGGTCGTCCAGGAACTCGGCCTGGTCCACCGGCTGCAGCGTGCCCGACAGGGCGCCCACCTGCCGCGGCTGCAACGGGCCGTAGAACATGGACAGGAACACCTGCTGCGGATCGATGTTGCAGTTGTTGACGTAGGGGCTGGACTGCAGCGGGCACAGCACCTGGCCCAGCGGCGAGATCCAGCCGTGTCCCGCGGCCACGCCGTTGTCGTAGGCGAGGTTCGCGGCCGGCACGAAGTTCAGGTAGTAGTCGCGCGCCGCATCCATGCCCGGCTGGCGCACCGTCTGGTCCAGCGTGCCGCTGAACAGGTAGACCCGGCTCGCCGCCAGGTTGGTCGGGTCGTCCACCAGGCCCTGGGCCGCCCGGGCCCGGGTCGTGGCCACCAGGTCGGCCACCGGGATCTCCGCGGCCGTGGCCGCCTCCTGGCAGCGGCCGATGGCCAGCGCCACGTTGCCCTGCGCGCAGTCGTAGGCGGCGCCGGCGAACACGGCCGCGCCCTTGAAGGTGCCCGACCAGGCCACGTGCGCCTGCACGGCCATCGCGCCGCCCGACGAGATGCCGGACACGGTGACGGACTGCGGGTCGGCGTTGAGGGCGGGCAGGGGAGCGGCGCCGGCCGCGGCGGCGAGGAACGGGGCGATGGCAGCGAGCGCGGCGCGCAGCGTGAGCAGGCGAGGCATGGTCAGCGGGTCACAAGGGGCCTGGCAGCGCCTTGAAGCCGATCCAGGCCGCGCCGATCACCGCGTTGACGGGGACGGCCAGCGCCCCCGGCACGTAGAAGAGCATGGACAGCACCGGGGAGTCGAGCACCAGCTCGACGATGCCCCCGAGCCCGTAGAAGGCCAGGCCCCACCACATCCAGCGCCACATGTAGGTGGGCAGCCAGCGGGCCTGCTCGCGGTTGTAGCGCCAGGCCGCCGCGCGTTCGAAGAGCGTTCCGCGCGTCACGTCGCGGAACAGCCACCCGAAGAAGAAGTAGCGGTACAGGAGGGTGCGGAATTCCGTTTCTTGCACGTTGCGGTCCTGCCGGTCGAACGACGGTTGCCCGCCAGTGTTCGGCCGATGCCAGAGCCACGCTGTAGGAACCCGCCCACAGGTGCCGTACGGCGCGCACCCAAGCACGGCGCCGCGCGCGGGCGGGATCAGCCCGCGCAGGTGCCCGATTCGGCGCGGCGGAAGGTCTGGCCGCGCACCAGCACCAGCGGGCCGTCGCCGTCGGTGACCTTCAGCTGGTCGCCCTGGTGTTCCAGCACGAGGGCGCCGACCTTGGTGGCCTGCGTGCGCAGCACGTTGCCGTCGATGCGGCCCTCGATCGTGCGGGCGCGGCCGCGGCGCACCAGTTCGCCCTCGACGTCCTGCTGGCGCTGCGTGAGGCGCAGGCTGAATTCGTGCAGCGGGCCGCTGCCGCACCACAGGCCGGAAACGGCGGGCGACGCGGGCGCGGTTTCGCCAGCCGGCGCCGTCGGCGCGGTGGCGACGTCCGGCCCCTGCGCGATGGCCGGCGACAGGAAGGACGTCGCCGCGCAGGCCGCGAGAAGGATGGCAATGCGTCGAAGCATGGCCCGCACCATAGCAGGAGAGGCGCGGCCGAGCTGCGAGGCCCGGCCCGATCAGGCCGGGTTCGCCTTCAGGCTCTGCAGGTAAAGATGCAGCGCGCGCACGTCGGTGTCGCTGATCTTCGACAGGGCCTCGAACGGCATCACGCGCACGGCCGAGCCGTCGGCGCGCTTGCCGGAGCGGAACAGGGCCTGCAGCGACTCGGCCGTCGGGTACTTCGGCAGCGCGGAGTTCGCACCCGGGCGCAGGCCCGGTGCCGCCGGCCAGTCCGGGGGCGCGCCGGGGATGCGGCCGCCGGTGAGCTGCGGGCCATGGCAGCCCAGGCACATGTTGGCCACGTATGCGCCGTGCTCGAGCGTCACGCCCTCGGCCACGGGCTGCTGCGGCGGCAGCAGGTGGTCGATCTTGGAAGCGGCGTCCGGGATCATCCCGAACCCGTAGAGCACGCGGGCGGGCAGCGGCAGCTGCACGTCGGCCCCCGTGCCGCTGGCCGGCGGCAGCGATCGCACATGGGCCACCAGGGCCGCGAGGTCGGCGTCGGTCCACCGGTTGTAGTCCTCGCTGGGCATCACCATCAGGGGCCGTCCCCCCGGCGCCACGCCGTGGCGGATGGCGCGCACCCAGTCGATCGGCTGGTAGGCGGCGACCACGTTGCCCGGCCCCGGGCTGATGTTCGGGCCCTTGATGCGCAGTCCCTTGCCGTCGTCGACGAAGACGCGGCCGGCGCCGTTCGCGCCGTGGCAGTCGGCGCACCCGCGCGACTGGAAGAGGTACTTGCCGCGCTCGAGCGACTGCGGGTCGTCGCGGTAGGCGACGGCCTGCACGCGCACGTCCACCACGCGGCGGGCCCTGCGTTCGGCCAGTTGCTCGCCGGCGAGCACGGCGGCGATCGCGAGCAGGACGAGAACACCGAGGGCGATCGCCCCGCGCCTGAGCCAGGTCTTCATGGTTTGCTCCTTCGAGCTGTTGTGGAGGTTAGAATCGGCGTGTCGTTCAAAAATGAACGACGTATTCAAAAATGGATCCTACAACCAAGTTCGCCGCGCCGTCAATGTCGCTCCTGCCGCCTGCGCTGGCCGCGCGTTTCGCCGCGTCGCTGGGGTCGGGCGGCAAGCGGGAGCGCACGCAGGCCCAGCTGGTCAAGGCGGCCGTCACCGTCTGCGCCGGGCGCGGCGTGGCGGGCGCGACGATCCAGGAGATCGCCGACGTCGCCGGCGTGACCACCGGCACCGTCTACAACCACTTCCGCACCAAGGAGGAGCTGGTGGCGCGCCTGGCCGTGGTGCTGGCCGACAGCCTGTGCCGGGCGATCAACGACAGCGCCCAGGACATCGCCGACGCGGCCCATCGGATGGCGATCGGGCAGCGGCGCTACGTCTGGCTGGCCGCCGAGCATCCGGGCTGGGCGCTGCTGCTGCTGGACGTGGTGGCGTCCGTGCCGGACCTGCCGGCGGAACTGCAGGCGTACCCGCTGCACGACCTGCGGCTGGGCGTGCGGCAAAAGCGCTTCAAGGTGCCCAGCGAGGAGGCGGCGCTCGATGTCATCAACGGCGTGTGCGCCTCGGCCATGCGCCGCGTCGCCCTCGGCCTGGCGCCGGCGCGCCACGACGTCGCCAGCGCCACGCTGGTCCTGCGCGCCCTGGGCGTCGCGGCGGACGAGGCCGCGGCGATCGCGCGCCGGCCGCTGCCGGATTTCCCGCCGCTGGAAGCCGGGCGCTGACGGCGCACGCCGGAGCGGCGGGGGCCACCGGGCCCCGGGCCGACGCACCTCCGGCGCGCCCATCGCCCCGGCATTTCTGCTGGGCCGTGCGTCCCGGCGACAATGCACCCGATGCCCGGACCGCTTTCGATCACCAACCCGTCGAACTTCCGCGATCTCGCCGCCACCGTGCGCAGCCGGCCGGTCCGCTCGCACGTGCTGTTCCGCTCCGACCACCTGGGCGCCCTCGACGCGAACGACGCGCGGCAGATCCAGGCACTGGGGATCCGGCGCGTGCTCGACTTCCGCGGCGTGCACGAGCGCACCGCCGCCGCCTGCGCCGTGCCCGGCGTGCAAGTGCACTCGCTGGCCATCGAGCCCACCATCGTGCAGGTGCTGGCCGAACTCACGCAGGCCGGCCATCGCCTCGGCGAGCCGGACGTCGTGCACCACATGCAGGACACCTACCGTGGCTTCGTGCGCGGCAGCGCGCAGCGCTTCGCGGAGTTCTTCCAGTTCCTGCTCGCGTCCGACGAGCCCACCGTCTTCCACTGCACCGCCGGCAAGGACCGCACCGGCTTCGCCGCGGCCCTGTTGCTGCACGCCCTCGGCGCCACGCGCGACGAGGTGATGCACGACTACCTGCTCACGAACGAGCGGCTCAAGCCGCCCACCTTCGTGTGGAAGGGGCTCGATCCGCACGTGGCGCGCGTCTTGTGGGGCGTGCAGCCGGCCTTCCTGCAGGCCGCCTTCGACGCGGTCGACGAGGACTGGGGCGGCCTGGACCGCTTCCTGGACCGCGCGCTCGGTGTCGGCGAGGCCGAGCGCCGCCGCCTGCAGGCGCTGTACACGCGCGCCTGACGCGCACCGGCCGCGCGCTCGACACGCCAGCGCGGCTGCTTCCTACTTCATCCGGTCACCGGCACCGACAGGGCCTCGCCCGTCTTCGCCGCACCATGGCATGCCGGCATGGAGCCGGCACGGCGAAGGGAGAAGCCATGGCAGTCGAGACGAGGGCCGCGCAGGCGAGCGGCACGAACCGGGTTTCGGAGGGGGCGCCATGAGCAAGCTGCTGCCCACGCTGATCGCGCTGCCCGCGGTGGGCGCCGCGCTTTACGGCGCCGCCATCGCCTGGTTGTGGTTCCGGCAGGAACGGCTGCTGTTCGAGCCCGAGTTGCTGGGCGTGGACGAGCCGATCTCCACCGACCCGGACGTGCGCGAATTCTTCGTCGAGGTGCCGGGCGCCCGCCTGTCGGTCGCCCAGCTGAAGCTGCCGCAGCCGCGCGGCGTGGTGTTCTACCTGCACGGCAACTCGGGCAACCTGCGCAAGTGGTTCGTCGGCCTCGACGCCTTCCGCGAACTCAATTTCGACGTGGTGATGATGGACTACCGGGGCTACGGCAAGAGCACCGGCCGCATCGGCAGCGAGGAGCAGCTGCGCGCCGACGTGCGCGCGGTGTGGAACGCCGTCGCCACGCAGTACGCGGGCCGCCGCATCGTCATCTCGGGGCAGTCGCTGGGCACCGGCCTGGCGTCGGGCCTGTCGGCCGAACTGTCGGACGCGGGGTGCACGCCGGACCTGACGATCCTGGTCTCGCCGTACAGCAGCATGCGCGCGCTCGCGGACGAACACTATCCGTGGGTGCCGAGCAAGGTGCTGCGCTACCCGCTGTCCACCGTGGACCATGCGCCCAAGGTGAAGGGGCAGGTGCTGCTGGTGCACGGCGACAAGGACGAGCTGATCGGCTTTCACCACAGCGAAGCGATCCGCCAGGTGCTGCCGACATGCCAGCTGCTGCGCGTCGAGGGCGCGGGCCACAGCGACGTGCACCAGTTCCCGTCGTTCCGCCAGGGCCTCGCGTCGGCACTGATCGACCTGGCCGGCCTGGCCGCGGTCGAGGCTTCCTACGCGGCGAGCGGCGAGGCACCTACAGCTGCGGTGGCCTGAGCGGGCCACGATGGGGCATCGCAAGGAGATTGCCATGCCCGACCAGAAACGTTCCCCCGACGGCGTGCCGCCCAAGGACGCCGTCCCCACGCCCGACGTCGGGCGCGATGCCGCCGCTGGCCAGCCGAACGCGCGCGGCAAGGCCGCCGGCGGAGCGCCCCGGGGTGCCGGCGCGGAGCGCGGCGACGGCCCGGGCAAGATCGGCCTCACCAGCGACAACCAGCCCGACCTCGTCGCGCCCAGTGGCGTGAACGAGCGTGACCACGGCGCCGCCGACGACAAGCCGATGGGCGGCGGCTCGGTGAACTTCGACGACGAGACCGAGGAGCATCCGCGCGGCAACACCTCCCGCAGCGGCGGGACCTGGGCCGCGCGCGGTGGCGATTCGGGCGCGATCGGCAAGTCGCCCGGCCCGGGCCTGTCCGACCGCATCGGCCCGAGCGATCCCGACGCGAAGAAGGACGACCGCGCGGACTGACGCGCCGCAGCCCGGCTGTTGGCCGACGGCACGTCGGCCTGCCGGCGCACAGCTGCCGCTGCCCAGGCCGAGCAGCATGGGCGGATGGATTTCGCGCTCTGGTCGCTGCTGATCGGCCTGCTCCTCATCCTGATGGCGCTCGGCAGCTCGGTGCTCGAGCGCCTGCCGCTGTCCACGGCCATGCTGTACGTGGCGGTGGGCGTCGGCGTGAGCCCGATCGGATTGGGATGGACCGGCTTCGGCCCGCTCACGCACACCCACCTCCTCGAACGCCTGACCGAGGTGGTGGTGCTGGTGTCGCTGTTCACGGCGGGGCTGAAGCTCAGCCACGGCTGGGGCGACCGGCGCTGGCTGCTGCCGCTGCGGCTGGCGACGACCTCGATGGTCGTGACCGTCGGCTGCATCACTTTGGTCGGGTGGGGCCTGCTCGGCCTGCCGCTCGGCGCTGCGGTGCTGCTGGGGGGCGTGCTGGCGCCGACCGACCCGGTGCTGGCGTCGGACGTGCAGGTGCACGAGCCGGGCGATCGGGACCAGCTGCGCTTCGCGCTCACCGGCGAGGGCGGCCTGAACGACGGCACGGCCTTCCCGTTCGTGCTGCTCGGCCTGGGCCTGCTCGGCGCGCACGATCTCGGCCCTTTCGCCTGGCGCTGGTTCGCCATCGACCTGGTGTGGTCCGTCGGCGCGGGACTGGCCGTCGGTGCCGGGCTCGGCCTTGCCGTCGGCAGGCTGGTGCTGTACCTGCGCCGCGAGCACAAGGAGGCGGTGGGGCTCGACGACTTCCTGGCGCTCGGGCTGATCGCGCTGGCCTATGGCGCAGCGCTCCTGCTGCACGCGTTCGGCTTCCTCGCCGTGTTCGCCGCCGGCGTCGCGCTGCGCAACCTGGTGCAGAAGGAGTCCCGCTCGGTCAAGGGCAGCCAGCATGCCGCCGAGCGGGCGGCTGCGGCACCGGACCGCCGGGTGGCCGACTCGATGGCGGTGGACCGCGAGCACGCGCCGGCGTTCATGGCCCACGCCGTGCTCGGCTTCAACCAGCAGCTCGAGCGGATCGGCGAGGTGGCGGTGGTCGTCACCATCGGCGCCCTGCTGTGGGCCGTGCCCTGGGAGCTGGCGTCCTGGACGTTCGTCGCGCTGCTGCTGGTGGTGATCCGCCCGCTCTCGGTGGCGGTGGGCCTGGCCGGCTCGGCCGCCGTGCGCACCCGCCGCTGGCTGATCGGCTGGTTCGGCATCCGCGGCATCGGGTCGCTGTACTACCTGATGTACGCCGTCAACCACGGGCTGCCCGGCGACCTCGCCGACCGGTTCGTCGCACTGACACTGTCGGTCCTGGTCGTCTCCGTCGTCGTGCACGGCATCTCGGTCACGCCGCTCATGACCGCCTACGAGCGCCGCAAGGGGCGGCGATGAGGCCACCCGCCGTCCTACAGCGGCGGCAGAGGCAAGCTGACAGCCTGTTGCCTGCCGCCCTGCCTAGAGTGCAGGGGAGCACAGAGGAGCCCCAGCCATGACATCCAAGCCGAACGAGGACCGCCCGGACGCCAGGCGGACGGCGCAGCGCGAGCAGCGCACGCCCAACACGGACATGCAGCCGGAGGACACGGGCACGGCCGAGAGCGGACAACCCGCGGGCCGCGGCACCGCCGCCGAACCGGCGGTCGAACCCGGCAAGAGCGGCAACGAGCCGGGCACCGGGCGCTAGCCGCGGCGCCTGACGTGGCAGACGGAGGACTGAACATGAGCGAGACCACCGGCGACGCGCTCGACCTGCTCGACGCGGACCACCGCGCCGTGCACGAGTTGTTCCGTGCCTACCGCGGGCTGGCGGCCAACGACGCGCCCGAGGCGCGCCGCAAGGCCCTGGCCGAGCAGATCTGCATGGAGCTCACCATCCACGCCAAGCTGGAGGAGGAGCTCGTCTATCCGGCCGTGCGCGAGGCGATCCGCGACGACGACCTGATGGACGAGGCCGAGGTGGAACACGCCTTGGCCCGCGACCTGATCGTGCAGATCCTGTCGATGGACCCGCACGAGGAACTGTACGACGCCAAGGTCACCGTGCTGGGCGAGTACATCGACCACCACGTGCGCGAGGAACGCGAGGAAATGTTCCCCAAGGTGCGGCGCAGCGGCGTCGACCTGGGCCGCATGGCCGAGCTGCTGCGCGTGCGCAAGCGAGAGTTGCAGGCCGTGCCGGAGGCCCTGCGCGAGGAACTGCTGGTCTCGCTCGCCTGAGCAGCGGTGCAGCCGGGCTGTGCCTGCGCTTGTCCTACAGAGTTCGACAGTGGCAGACGACAGCCGGGCCGTGTGCGCTCCCTAGAGTGAACCGCAGGCAGCGCGGGCTGCCGTTTCTACGTCCCTCCATGACAGTCTGAACCAAGGAGTCCCCAGATGAACGCAACGTCCCTCTCGCGCGCCGCCACCCTGGCCCTCGTCGCCGCGGCCGCGCTGTCCCTCACGGCCTGCAACCGCCCCGCCGGCACCGACACCACCACCGGATCGTCCACGACCCGCTCCGGCACCACCACCGGCAGCTCGGGCCCCGGCAGCACCGGCTCCATGGGCGCCAGCGGGTCCGGCAGCACGAGCACCGAGCCGAGCTCCAGCGGCAGCACCGCCGGCTCGACCGCTCCCGGCTCCAGCAGCGGCATGGGCGCTTCCAGCTCGTCCAGCACCACGGGCACCACGACCAAGTGAGCCCCCGACGCCCGGGCCGGCCACCCGGTTCGGGCGTCGTTCAAGCGCGGTGCAGCCGCTGCGAGCCGGCCGCCAGGCAGCGCCGGCGTCTCAGCCGCGCTCCACCGGCCGCGAGGGGTCGCTGCACCACTCGCTCCAGCTTCCCGCGTAGAGCCCCGCCGGCGCATGCCCGGCCAGTTCCATCGCGAGCACGTTCGGCACCGTGCTGACGCCGCTGCCGCAGTAGCAGACCACCCCGGAAGGATCACGGCCGCCCAGCAGCGCGTCGAACTCGGCGCGCAGTTGCGCGGGCGCCTTGTAGCGCCCGTCCGGGCCCAGGTTGTCGCTGAAGGGGCGATTCAGCGCGCCGGGAATGTGGCCCGCCACGGGATCGAGCGGTTCGACCTCGCCGCGGTAGCGCGGCGCCGCGCGCGCATCGACCAGGGTCTGGCCCGACCGGCCGAGGCCGTCCATCACCTCGCGTGTCGTGACCAGGCGCCGCAGCGGCGGGCCGAGCTCGAAGTTGGACTGGAAGTGCGCGACTTCCTCCCCGCTGGCCGATTCGCCGCCGGCCGCGGCCCAGGCGGGCCAGCCGCCATCGAGCACGGCGACCGCGTCGTGGCCGGCCCACTTGAGCATCCACCACAGGCGGCCGCAGTACACGCTGCCCTGGCGGTCGTAGACCACCGCCTGCATGTCGTTGGCGAAACCGACCGCGCACAGCCAGGCGGCGAACTTCTCGCGGTTGGGCAGCGGGTGGCGGCCGCCGGACGCCGCGTCGGCGTGCGGATGCCGGGTGCCGTCGGCCTGGACGACGCCCTGGTCGGACAGGGCGGTGTCCAGGTGCGCGTACACGGCGCCGGGGATGTGCGCCTGGTGGTACTGCTCGAGGCCGGCCGCGGTGTTGGCCAGGTCGAAGCTGCAGTCGAACACCATGTGCCGCGCGCCGCTGCGGCGCAGCGCGCGCAGCTCGTCGACGCTGATGAGGGTGGTGTAGGGCATCAATGTTCCTCCGCGGGAGCGTTCGGCGCCGCGCGGGCGCGCAGGGCGGTGGCGGCGATGCCGCTGCCGACGATGAGCGCCATGCCCAGCCATCCCATGGGCGGGATGGCATCGCCGAACAGCACCACGCTGTACAGCGCACCGAACACGATGCCGGAGTATTGCAAACTGGCGACCACCAGTGTGGCGCCGTGGCTGTAGGCGCGCGTCATGCACCACTGGCCGAGCGAGGCGAGCAGGCCGACCGGCAGCAGCCACAGCGCATGCGTCCAGTTCCACGGCGACACGCCCATCACCAGCATGCCCAGGCCGCCCGCGACCGTCGAGCCGGCCGCGAAGTAGAAGACCGTGCGCGATTCGGGCTCGCCGATGCGGCCCAGCGCCATGACCTGCATGTACGCGAAGGCGGCGGTGAGGCCCGAGAGCAGGCCCACCACGCCGGCGAACACCTGGTTCTGGTCGATCGTGGGCCGCAGCATCAGCAGCACCCCGGCAAAGCCGGCCAGCACGGCGAGCGCGAGCGGCCCCTGGCGCAGCGCGCCCTCGCGCGGGTTCCAGGCGAGGTAGGCCCCGCCCACCAGGAAGGCGGCGATCCACACGCTGCTCATGTAGTTGAGCGTCATCGCGGTCGCCAGCGGCAGGCCGGCGATGGCGTAGAACCAGGCGCCCAGCGAGAGCACGCCCACCAGGCTGCGCCACGCGTGCATGCCTAGGTAGCGGGTCGCCAGCGACACGCCCTGGCCGCGCGCGAGCGCCCACATGACCAGCATGCCGAGCACGCCGCGCCAGAACACCAGCTCGGCGCTGTTGAACCAGGCCGAGGCGATCTTCACGCACACCGCCATGGTGGCGAACGAGAACGCCGCGAGGAGCATCCACAGCGCCTGCATCAGCGCCGGTCCGGAAAACGGGTCATTCGGGATAGTCCTTGGCGAGCCAGGGCTGCCGGGCGAGGCGGGCCTGCTCGAATGCAGCGATGCGCTCGCGCTGGGCCAGGGTCGCCCCGATCCAGTCGATGTCCTGCGTCAGCAGCAGGGCCTCGCGCGCGCTGAGGGGAAAGGGCCACGCTTCGCCGGCGCACCGCACCAGCCGCGCGTCCAGGTCGAGCGTGACCTGCAGCGCGCCGGTGGCGGCCAGCGCGAACAGGCGGTCGATCGCCGGCGCCGGCAGCACGAGCGCGGCCACGCCGTTGAGCGGACAGTTCTGCCGGAAGATGTCGCCGAAGCTGGGCGCCAGCACGGCGCGGAACCCGTGGTCGCGCAACGCCCAGACCGCGTGCTCGCGGCTGGAGCCGCAGCCGAAGTTGGCGCGCGCCAGCAGCACCGTGGCGCCGCGCAGGTCGGGGCGGTTGAGGACGAAGTCCGGGTCGGGCCGGCGCCGGGCGTGGTCCGAATCCAGGTCGCCCGGGTCCAGGTAGCGCCAGTTGTCGAACAGCACCGGGCCGTAGCCGCTGCGCGCGGTCGAGCGGCCGTACTGCTTGGGGAAGATGGCGTCGGTGTCGACGTTCGGGCGGTCCAGCGGCACCACGGTGCCGGCGTGGCGGCCGCCTGGGAACGCCGGCATCAGGCCGCGAAACGCGAGGCGCCCAGCTGCACCCGGTACCACTCGTGGAAGTGCTGCATGCCGTCTTCCATCGGGCTCTGGTAGGGGCCGACCTCGTTGTCGCCGCGGTCCATCAGCGCCTTGCGGCCGGCATCCATGCGCAGGGCGATCTCGTCGTCCTCGACGCAGGTCTCCATGTAGGCGGCCTGCTGGGCTTCGACGAAGCCGCGCTCGAACGCGGCGATCTCCTCCGGATAGAAGAAGGACACCATGTTCAGCGTCTTCTGCGGCGAGATCGGGTGCAGCGTGGACACCGTGAGCACGTGCGGATACCACTCCACCATGATGTGGGGGTAGTAGGTCAGCCAGATCGCGCCGTACTTGGGCGGCTCGCCGCGGCGGTAGTCCAGCAGTTCCTTGTGCCAGCGCTCGTACACGGGGCTGCCGGCCTTGCCCAGGCGGTTGGCCACGCCCACGGTCTGCACCGAGTAGCTGTCGCGGAACTCCCAGCGCAGGTCGTCGCACGTGACGAAGTTGCCCAGGCCCGGGTGGAACGGGCCGACGTGGTAGTCCTCGAGGTAGACCTCGATGAACGTCTTCCAGTTGTAGTTGCACTCGTGCATCTCGATGCGATCGAGCACCATGCCGCCGAAGTCCAGGTCGCGCGCGACGCGCATGCCGGCCAGGTCGGCCGCGATGTCGCGGCCGTTGTCCTCGAACAGCAGGCCGTTCCACTCGCGCAGCCGGTAGTTGTTGAGGTTCAGGCACGGGTCCTGCGCGAAGTGCGGCGCGCCCAGCAGCGTGCCGGCCTTGCTGCCGTCGCCGCCGCTGTAGGTCCAGCGGTGCAGCGGGCAGACGATGTTGCCGCCCGAGCCCCCCGCGGCATTGACCGAGCCGCGGCCGCGCAGGATCACCGCCTGCCGGTGCCGGCACACGTTGGAGATGAGTTCGACGCCGCGCGGCGTGCGCAGCAGGGCGCGGCCCTCGCCCTCCTGGGGCAGGGCGTGGTAATCGCCGATGTCCGGAACGGCCAGCTGGTGCCCCACGTAGCGGGGCCCACGCTGGAAGATCGTGTCCATCTCGCGCTGGAAGAGCGCCTGGTCGAAGTAGCTGGTAACGGGAAGTTGGCTTTTGGCCTGCTGGAGCTGAAGACTTAAATCAGACATTTCACCTGACCTAGAGACTCCCCCTATGAAGGGGCAGGAAAGCGCTTGATCCGGAGACTGGGGCGCGGCAAGGGACGGGGATTGTACCCCCCGGGGTGCAGGCAAGCGGGCCGTCCTAGAATTGCTGCTTTGCGCGCGTCCAAGATGTCCCAAGACCCGTCCCAGCCACCCGCCAGTTACGAGGCGGCCCTCGAAGAGCTCGAACAGCTGGTGCAGGTGATCGAGTCGGGCCAGCTGCCCCTGGAGCAGCTGCTTTCGGGCTACAAGCGCGGGGCCGAGCTGCTGGCCTTCTGCCGGGGCAAGCTCGAAGCCGTGGAGAACCAGATCAAGTTGCTCGACGAGGGCACGCTCAAGCCGTGGATGCCGCAGTGACCGCGGGGTTCGACCTGAAGTCCTGGATCGCCCAGCGGCTCGCGCGCGTCGAGGCGGCCCTGTCGCAGTGGGTGGTCGCCGAGGCGCCGGCCGGCCTGGGCGAGGCGATGCGCTACGCGGTGCTCGATGGCGGCAAGCGGCTGCGTCCGCTGCTGGTGCTGGCGGCCGCCGACGCCGTGGGCGGCAACACCCGGGCGGCGCTGCGCGCGGCGTGCGCCGTCGAATTGATCCACGCCTACTCGCTGGTGCACGACGACATGCCGTGCATGGACAACGACGTGCTGCGCCGGGGCAAGCCCACGGTGCACGTGCAGTTCGGGCAGGCGCGCGCGCTGCTCGCCGGCGATGCGCTGCAGGCGCTCGCGTTCGAGCTGCTCGCGCCCGAGGACGAGGGCGTGCCGCCTGCCGTGCAGGCGCGGCTGGTGCGCCTGCTCGCGCGCGCCGCGGGCCACGAGGGCATGGCCGGCGGCCAGGCGATCGACCTGGCGAGCATCGGCGTGGCGCTCGACGAGGACCAGCTGCGGCACATGCACCGCCTCAAGACCGGCGCGCTGCTGCAGGGCAGCGTCCTGATGGGGGCGGCTTGCGGCGAGACGACGGCGCGTGCCCAGGAGGCCCTGTCGCGCTACGGCGCGGCGCTGGGCCTGGCGTTCCAGGTGGTCGACGACATCCTGGACGTCACCGCGGACTCGGCCACCCTCGGCAAGACCGCGGGCAAGGACGCCGAGCAGGACAAGCCGACCTATGTGTCCGTGATGGGGCTGGAGCGCTCGCGTGCGTACGCCAGCGACCTGCTGGGCCAGGCGCTGGAGGCGCTGGACGCTTCCGGCCTTCCCGACACCCGCGCCTTGCGCGCGCTGGCCATCACGGTGGTGGACCGGAACAACTGACAGGCGCATCCATGGCATTGCTCGAGACCATTCAATCCCCCGCCGACATGCGCCGGCTGCCGCGCGAGCAGCTCACGCAGCTCGCGGCGGAGTTGCGCGCCTTCGTGCTCGACAGCGTGTCGCGCACGGGCGGCCACCTCAGCTCCAACCTGGGCACGGTGGAACTGACGATCGCGCTGCACTACGTCTTCAACACGCCCTACGACCGGCTGGTGTGGGACGTGGGCCACCAGACCTATCCGCACAAGATCCTGACCGGGCGGCGCGACCGCATGCCGACGCTGCGCCAGCTGGGCGGCCTGTCGGGGTTCCCGCGCCGCGACGAGAGCGAGTACGACACGTTCGGCACCGCGCACTCGTCCACCAGCATCTCGGCGGCGCTGGGCATGGCGCTGGCCGCCAAGCGCAAGGGCGAGGACCGCAAGGCGGTGGCGATCATCGGCGACGGCGCGATGACCGCCGGCATGGCGTTCGAGGCGCTGAACAACGCCGGCGTGGCCGACTGCGACCTGCTGGTGATCCTGAACGACAACGACATGTCCATCAGCCCGCCGGTGGGCGCGCTGAACCGCTACCTCGCGCAGCTCATGAGCGGCCAGTTCTATGCCGCCGCCAAGAGCGTGGGCAAGAACGTGCTGAAGGTCGCGCCGCCGCTGTTCGAGCTGGCCAAGCGTTTCGAGGAACATGCCAAGGGCATGGTGGTGCCGGCCACGCTGTTCGAGAAGTTCGGCTTCAACTACATCGGCCCGATCGACGGCCACGACCTCGAGTCGCTGGTGCCGACGCTGGAGAACATCCGCCACCTGCCGGGCCCGCAGTTCCTGCACGTGGTGACGAAGAAGGGCCAGGGCTACAAGCTGGCCGAGGCCGACCCGGTGGCCTACCACGGGCCGGGCAAGTTCGATCCGAAGGTGGGTCTGACGACGCCGGCGACGCCGGCCAAGACGACCTTCACGCAGGTGTTCGGCCAGTGGCTGTGCGACATGGCGGCGCAGGACACGCGCCTGGTGGGCATCACGCCGGCGATGCGCGAGGGCTCGGGCCTGGTCGAATTCGAGCGCCGGTTCCCCGAGCGCTACTTCGACGTGGGCATCGCCGAGCAGCACGCCGTCACGTTCGCGGCCGGCCTCGCGTGCGAGGGCCTCAAGCCCGTGGTGGCGATCTACTCCACCTTCCTGCAGCGCGGCTACGACCAGCTGGTGCACGACGTCGCGATCCAGAACCTGCCCGTGGTGTTCGCGCTCGACCGGGCCGGCCTGGTCGGCGCCGACGGCGCCACGCATGCCGGCGCGTACGACATCGCGTACCTGCGCTGCATCCCGAACATGAGCATCGCGTGCCCGGCCGACGAGAACGAGTGCCGGCGCCTGCTCACCAGCGCCTTCGAGCAGGAGCATCCGGTCGCCGTGCGCTATCCGCGCGGCGCCGGTGTCGGCGCGGCGATCGAGCCGGGCCTGCACGCGCTGCCGTTCGGGCGCGGCGAGGTGCGCCGCTCGCGCGGCGTGTCCGACGGCACGCCGCAAGGCGTCGCGATCCTGGCCTTCGGCACCTTGCTCTACCCCGCGCTGCAGGCCGCCGGCCGGCTCGATGCGACGGTGGCCAACATGCGGTGGGCCAAGCCGCTGGACACGGCGCTGCTGCTGGAACTGGCGGCCACGCACGAGGCGCTGGTGACGGTGGAGGAGGGCTGCATCGCCGGTGGCGCGGGCAGCGCCGTGGCCGAGGCACTGGCCGCCGCCGGCATCGTCAAGCCGATGCTGCACCTGGGCCTGCCCGACGTTTTCATCGAGCACGGCGATCCGGCCAAGCTCCTGTCGCTGCAGGGACTGGATGCGGCGGGCATCGAGCGCTCCGTGCGCGAGCGCTTCGCCGATCTCGTGCCGCGCATCGCGCCCAGCCTGAAGGTCGTGGGCTGACGTTGCGCGCGGCACGCGCCGCGCGATCCATGGCGATGTAAGTCAGGGGTTCTCCGCAAGGGAAAACCCCTGAGTACCTTAGTGTGGCGATTTCTAGAATGGCGAGCGACATTGCTGTCAGAACGCTGTCATTCCCCATCGTCCGAGTAGAGGAGTTCCCCATGGATCGTCGTGCATTGATCAAGAACGCAGGCATCGCCGGCGTGCTGGCCGCGGGTGCCGCCCCGGCTGTGCATGCGCAGGCCGCCATCCGCTGGCGCCTGGCGTCCAGTTTCCCCAAGTCGCTGGACACGATCTTCGGCGCGGCCGAGACGTTCGCCAATTCGGTCAAGTCCATGTCCGGCGGCAAGTTCGAGATCTCGGTGCATGCGGCCGGCGAGCTGATGCCCGCGTTCGGCGTGGTCGACGGCGTGCAGCAGGGCACGGTGGAAGTGGCGCACACGGCGCCGTACTACTTCTTCGGCAAGGACGAGTGCTTCGCGCTCGGCTGCGCGATCCCCTTCGGCCTGAACAGCCGCCAGATGTCGGCGTGGATGTACGAGGGCAACGGCCTGAAGCTGATGCGCGAGTTCTACGCCAAGTACAGCATCGTCAACTTCCCCGGCGGCAACACCGGCGCGCAGATGGGCGGCTGGTTCCGCAAGGAAGTCAAGACGCTGGCCGACATGAAGGGCCTGAAGTTCCGCATCGGCGGCTTCGGCGGCAAGGTGATCGAGCGCATCGGCGGCGTGCCGCAGAACATCCCGGGCGGCGAGATCTACCAGGCGCTGGAGAAGGGCACCATCGACGCGGCCGAGTGGATCGGCCCGTACGACGACCAGAAGCTGGGCTTTTCCAAGATCGCGCCGTTCTACTACTACCCCGGCTGGTGGGAAGGCGGCCCGCAGCTCGATTTCTTCATCAACCAGAAGGCCTTCGACGGGCTGTCGCCCGAGAACAAGGCGATCGTGCAGTCCGCCGCCTCGCATGCGCACGTGACCATGCAGGCGCGCTACGACGCGTTCAACCCCGCGGCGCTCAAGCAGCTGGTGGGCAGCGGCACCAAGCTGCGCCCGTTCCCGGCCGACATGATGAACGCCTCGTTCAAGGCCGCGATGGACCTGTACAGCGAGCTCAACGCCAAGAACGAGAGCTGGAAGAAGATCTACGCCGACTACTCCAAGTTCCGTGCCGAGCAGAACCTGTGGTTCCGCTTCACGGAAGCGACGTTCGACCGCTTCATGCAGGCCCAGAAGCTCTGAGCCCGCGCCCGGCACGTCCCGCCCGCGGGGGGCGTGCAAGGCAAACCAAAGGCCGCACTCGTGCGGCCTTTTTTCTTGCCTGCGCGGCCGGCTTGCGGATTGCTGACTGGTCGCCCGGGGCGTCAGGGGACTGCAAGGGTGCCCCCCGCGTGCACGTGATCATGGCGCCGCGCCACGCGAGGTGGCCGCCCACAAGCACACAAGGAGATGACCCCCATGGATCGCCGTTCCATCATCAAGCACGCCGGCCTCGCCGGCGTCCTGGCCGCAGGCGTCGCGCCCGCGGCCCACGCGCAGGCCGCCGTCCGCTGGCGCCTGGCCTCGAGCTTCCCCAAGTCGCTCGACACGATCTTTGGCGGCGCCGAGGTGTTCGCGCAGAAGGTCAAGGCGCTGTCGGGCGGCAAGTTCGAGGTGTCGGTCCACGCGGCCGGCGAGCTGATGCCCGCCTTCGGCGTGGTCGACGGCGTGCAGAACGGCACCGTGGAAGCGGCGCACACCGCGCCCTACTACTTCTTCGGCAAGGACGAGACCTTCGCCATCGGCGGCGCGATCCCCTTCGGCCTGAACAGCCGCCAGATGAGCGCGTGGACGTTCGACGGCAACGGCCTGAAGCTGATGCGCGAGTTCTATGCGAAGTACAACATGATCAGCTTCCCCTGCGGCAACACGGGCGCCCAGATGGGCGGCTGGTTCCGCAAGGAGATCAAGAGCGTCGCCGACCTCAAGGGCCTGAAGTTCCGCATCGGCGGCTTCGCCGGCAAGGTGCTCGAGCGCCTGGGCGGCGTGCCGCAGAACATCCCCGGCGGCGAGATCTACCAGGCGCTGGAGAAGGGCACCATCGACGCGGCCGAATGGATCGGCCCGTACGACGACCAGAAGCTGGGCTTCAACAAGGTCGCGCCGTTCTACTACTACCCCGGCTGGTGGGAAGGCGGCCTGCAGCTGGACCTGTACATCAACCAGAAGGCCTACGACGCGCTGAACGCCGAGCAGAAGGCGATCGTCGAGGCCGCCAGCGCGTTCGCGCACGTGGAGATGCAGGCCAAGTACGACGTCAAGAACCCGCAGGCGCTCAAGCAGCTGGTGGGCGCTGGCGCCAAGCTGCGCCCGTTCCCGGCCGACCTGATGGCGCAGGCCTTCAAGGCCTCGATGTCGCTGTACGACGAGCTGAGCGCCAAGAACGAGAACTGGAAGAAGGTGTACGCGGACTACGCCAAGTTCCGCGCCGACCAGAACCTGTGGTTCCGCTTCACCGAGGCGACGTTCGACCGCTTCATGCAGAGCCAGAAGCTCTGAGGCCGGGCCGCACGCCAGGCTCATGCCAAAGCCGCACGGAAGTGCGGCTTTTTTCATGCATTGCGAGCGGCGGCGAATACCCGGGCTGTAACCGTCGCCAGCCTTCTGACAGGCTTTGGCCCCTGCTCAGCCCATCATCGCCGCGCCTTTTCCCGCGAACTACAAGGAGTCTGCATCCATGGATCGTCGTTCCCTCATCAAGCATGCCGGCATCGCGGGCGTGCTGGCCGCCGGCGCCGCGCCGGCAGTGCACGCCCAGGCCGCCGTGCGCTGGCGCCTCGCCTCGAGCTTCCCCAAGTCGCTGGACACCATCTTCGGCAGCGCCGAGAAGTTCGCCGCCACCGTCAAGGCGCTGTCGGGCGGCAAGTTCGAGGTGTCCGTGCATGCGGCCGGTGAGCTGATGCCGGCATTCGGCGTCGTCGACGCGCTGCAGAACGGCACCCTGGAGATGGCGCAGACCGCGCCCTACTACTTCACCGGCAAGGACTCGATCTTCGCGTTCGGCTGCGCGGTTCCCTTCGGCCTGACGGCGCGCCAGATGGACTCCTGGATGGAGCACGGCAACGGCCGCAAGCTGATGGACGCCTTCTATGCCAAGTACAACATGCGCAGCTTCAGCGCGGGCAACACCGGCACCCAGATGGGCGGCTGGTACCGCAAGGAGATCAAGTCGGTGGCCGACCTCAAGGGCCTGAAGATGCGCATGGGCGGCGGCCTGTTCGGCGAGGCGATGGCCAAGCTGGGCGTGGTGGCGCAGAACATGCCGGCCGGCGAGGTCTACCAGGCGCTCGAGAAGGGCACGCTGGACGCCACCGAGTTCGTCGGTCCCTACGACGACGAGAAGCTGGGCTTCAACAAGGTGGCCCCGTTCTACTACTACCCCGGCTGGTGGGAAGGCGGCGCCGAACTGGAGTTCTTCGTCAACACCAAGGCCTACGACGCCCTGTCGGCGGAGAACAAGGCCATCGTCGACGCCGCGACCCAGGTGGCCGCGCGCGACATGACGGCCAAGTACGACGCGCTGAACCCGACCGCGCTCAAGCGCCTGGTGGCCGCCAAGACGCAGCTCAAGCCGTTCTCCAAGGACGTCATGGACGCCGGCTTCAAGGCCTCGATGGAAGTGTTCGCCGAGCACGAGGCCAAGTCGCCCGAGTTCAAGAAGATCCACCAGGACATGCGCGCCTTCCAGCGCGACCAGCTGCTGTGGACGCGCTTTTCCGAGTTCCGCTTCGACAACTACATGACCAGCGTGAAGATCTGAGCCGCGCCGCCACGCGGCGGAGGCTTTGATGCCAGGCTGTTAAGCTGCGCGGGCCGCCTTCGGGCGGCTCGCGCGTTTTCGAAGCCGCCGATGCAGCGGCGCCATCGAGGAAAGGGGAGTCTTCATGCAACGTTCCATCATCCTGGCCCTCGGCCTGGGCTGCCTGCTGCTGGCCGGCTGCGCCGCCGATCCCGCCCAGGCCGAGCGGTCGGCCAGCCGCGAGGAGGCCTACATCCCGACCGGCAGCAACATCCCGCGCAGGGATCCCAAGCGCTCCGACATGCCCACCGTCGGCAGCGGCGCGCTGGACACCCTCACGCGGGGTGGCGGCATGGGCACCCGCCCGAACTGACGCCGGCATCCAGGCCGTCCGCTGCGGCTGGATCGGGGCCGGCTCATGCCGGCCCTCGGACTGCCCGCGCGGCGCGTCACTCGTCCAGGAAGCCGCCCTTGTAGAAGCTCCAGGCGGTGCCGTCGTGCAGGTAGAAGTAGCCGTCGGCGCAGCCGTCCTTGCCCGGGAAGTCGTCGCGGTAGCGCTTGGGCACCAGGCGCGCGAGCTGCTCGTCCGACAGCTCGTCGAATTCCTGCGGCGTGATGGCCTGTCCGGCCCGGAGCTTGCGTGGTTCCATCGCGCAAGCGTAAGGGATGCGGCACGCGCCGCCGCCAGGGCAAGGCCCCGGCGTGCGCCGGTGGCTACAGCTGGTCGAGCATGTCGCGCGTGACCAGCACCACGCCGCTGGGGGTGCGGTAGAAGCGCTTCTTGTCCGCCTCGGCGTCCTCGCCGATGACGGTGCCCTCGGGGATCTGGCAGCCGCGATCGATCACGACCTTGGTCAGGCGGCAGCCCCGCCCGATGGTGCAGCCCGGCAGGATCACCGCGTCGCGGATCTTGCAGCACGAGTACACCCGCACGTTGGAGAACAGCACCGAGCAATCGAGGTCCGAGCCCGAAACGATGCAGCCGCCCGAGACCATCACGTTGGCGATCTCGCCGTGGTGGCCGCGCTCGTCGGGCACGAACTTGGCGGGCGGCAACTGCTCCTGGTAGGTCCAGATCGGCCAGTCGCGGTCATAGATGTCCAGCTCGGGCATGTTCGACGCGAGGTCGAGGTTGGCGGCCCAGAAGGCGTCGACGGTGCCCACGTCGCGCCAGTACGGGTTCTGGCGCGTGGCGGCGGGCACGCTGGACATGCCCAGCGGATGCGCCAGCGCCTGGCCCTCGCGCACGATGCGCGGGATGATGTCCTTGCCGAAGTCGCGGGCCGACTGCGGGTCGGCGAAGTCCTCCTCGAGCAGGCGGTACAGGTACTCGGCATCGAAGACGTAGATGCCCATGCTGCCCAGCGCCCGGTCGGGCTTGCCCGGCATGCCGGGCGGGTCGGCCGGCTTTTCCAGGAACGCGGTGATGCGGCGGCGCTCGTCGATCGCCATCACGCCGAGGGCGGTGGCTTCCATCCGCGGCACCTCGATGCAGCCGACGGTGCAGCGGCTGTTGTTCTCCACGTGGTCCAGCAGCATCAGCGAGTAGTCCTGCTTGTAGATGTGGTCGCCGGCCAGCACCAGGATGTACTCGGGCGCATACGACCGCAGGATGTCGATGTTCTGGTAGATGGCGTCGGCCGTGCCGCGGTACCAGTCGGCCTCGTTGACGCGCTGCTGCGCGGGCAGCAGGTCGATGAACTCGTTGGCCTCGCCGCGCAGGAAGTTCCAGCCGCGCTGCAGGTGGCGCAGCAGCGAGTGCGACTTGTACTGGGTCAGCACGCCGATGCGCCGGATGCCCGAGTTGATGCAGTTGGACAGCGCGAAGTCGACGATGCGGAACTTGCCGCCGAAGTAGACGGCCGGCTTGGCGCGCTTGTCGGTCAGCTCTTGCAGGCGGGAGCCGCGCCCGCCCGCCAGGACCAGCGCCACGGTGCGCTTGGGGAGCTGGCGCGCGAGGCTCAGGCGCTCCGCGTGCCGCGGGTCGCTGGCCTGCACCATGCCGTTGAGGTGGTCGGCGAATGCACGGTCTTCCTTGGCCATGCGGCTGACTGTCCCGCAGCGCGGCCGCGCACCGTGTAGGACGCGAGCACGATTTGCATGGCACCGCGCGCGGCGGTCGCGCCGTCGCGTTCGGGGACAGCCCGCCGCGGCAGGCGGCCCGCCGATGGGACAATCGCCGCATGCGCATCGAGAAAGACACCGTCGTCACCCTGACCTACAAGGTCGCCGACCTGCAGGGCCGCCTGCTGGAGCAGACCAGGGAACCGCTGGCCTACCTGCATGGCGGCTACGACAACACGCTGCCCAGGATCGAGGAAGCCCTGGCGGGCCAGGAGCCGGGCTACCAGGTCACGCTGCAGCTGCAGCCCGAGGACGCGTTCGGCGTGCGCGACGAGGGCCTCGTGCGCACCATCCCCAAGAGCGAATTCCCGCCCGGCGTGAAGGTCGGCGGCCAGCTCGAAGGCACCACCGACGACGGCACGCCGCACGTCTACCACGTCATGAAGATCAAGGGCGACACCGTTCACCTGGACGGCAACCACCCGCTCGCGGGCAAGGCGCTCAAGTTCATGCTCAAGGTGGTCGGCGTCCGCGCCGCCAGCGCGGAAGAGATCGCGCACCGGCACGTGCACGGCGCCGGCGGGCACCACCACTGAAAGCTGCGCCGGCCTCTGGGTTCGCCCTGAGCCTCGGGCGCCCCGTTTCGCCCTAAACTCGTCAGCCTGCGCCACACCCCGGCGCAGCACGTGGAACGTGCCGGCCATCCGCTGTCGCGTTCCGCCCGCATCACCTGACGGCGCACCACCCGTGCGCGGAGCGATTGCATGACGCAGCACCAGCCCTTGCGGCTGCACGTGCCGGAGCCTTCTGGGCGGCCCGGCTGTGCCACCGACTTTTCCTACCTGCACGTCTCGCAGGCCGGCGCCGTGAGACGGCCGCCGGTGGACACCCCCCACTTCGACACCGCCGACCTGGCCTACGGGCTGGTCCGCGTGCTCGACCGCGACGGCCAGGCCGTGGGTCCGTGGGCCCCCGAGATCTCGACCGCCCGGCTGCGCAAGGGCCTGCGGTCGATGATGAAGACACGCATCTTCGACGCCCGCATGACCATCGTGCAGCGCCAGCGCAAGATCTCCTTCTACATGCAGAGCCTGGGCGAGGAGGCGATCGCCTGCGCCCACGCCGCGGCCATCGAACAGGGCGACATGTGCTTCCCGACCTACCGGCAGCAGGGGCTGCTGCTGTCGCGGGACGACGTCTCCATGGTCGACCTCATGTGCCAGCTCATGAGCAACGAGCGCGACCACCTCAAGGGCCGCCAGCTGCCGGTCATGTACTCGTTCAAGCGCGCCGGCTTCTTCTCGATCTCGGGCAACCTGGCCACCCAGTTCATCCAGGCGGTGGGCTGGGCCATGGCCTCGGCGATCAAGGGCGACACCCGCATCGCCTCGGCCTGGATCGGCGACGGCGCCACGGCCGAGAGCGACTTCCACACCGCGCTCACCTTCGCGCACGTCTACCGCGCGCCGGTGATCCTCAACGTGGTGAACAACCAGTGGGCGATCTCGACCTTCCAGGCCATCGCCGGGGGCGAGTCGACCACCTTCGCCGCCCGCGGCGTGGGCTGCGGCATCGCCTCGCTGCGCGTGGACGGCAACGACTTCCTGGCCGTGTACGCGGCCTCGCAGTGGGCGGCCGAGCGCGCCCGCCTGAACCTGGGCCCGACGCTGATCGAATGGGTGACGTACCGGGCCGGCGCGCACTCCACCTCGGACGACCCGTCCAAGTACCGGCCGGCCGACGACTGGGAGCGCTTCCCGCTCGGCGATCCGATCGAGCGCCTGAAGGCGCACCTGATCGGCCTGGGCGCCTGGAGCGAGCAGGAGCATGAGCAGGTGCGCCTGGAGCTGGAGGCCGAGGTGGCCGCCGCGCAGAAGGAAGCCGAGAGCCACGGCACGCTGCTGGACGGCCACATCCCCAGCGCCGCGACGATGTTCGAGGACGTGTACGCCGAGATGCCCGCGCACCTGCGCCGGCAACGCCAGGAGCTGGGAGTCTGATGATGCTGACCAAGACCAAGGACGCCCAGGTGGAAAGCCCCGCCGGCGAGGCCAAGCCGATGACCATGATCCAGGCCCTGCGCTCGGCCATGGACGTGATGATGGAGCGCGACGACAACGTCGTCGTGTTCGGCCAGGACGTGGGCTACTTCGGCGGCGTGTTCCGCGTCACCGAGGGGCTGCAGGCCAAGTACGGCAAGAGCCGCTGCTTCGATGCGCCGATCAGCGAAGGCGGCATCGTCGGCGTGGCGGTGGGCATGGGCGCGTACGGGCTGCGCCCGGTCGCCGAGATCCAGTTCGCCGACTACTTCTATCCCGCGTCCGACCAGATCGTGTCGGAGGCGGCGCGCCTGCGCTACCGCTCGGCGGGCGACTTCACCTGCCCGATCACCGTGCGCATGCCCTGCGGCGGCGGCATCTACGGCGGCCAGACCCACAGCCAGAGCCCGGAGGCGCTGTTCACCCACGTGTGCGGCATCCGCACCGTGATGCCCAGCAACCCGTACGACGCCAAGGGCCTGCTGATCTCGGCGATCGAGTGCGACGACCCGGTGATCTTCCTGGAGCCCAAGCGCCTGTACAACGGCCCGTTCGACGGCCACCACGACCGGCCGGTCGTGCCTTGGTCCAAGCACGCGATGGGCAACGTGCCCGAGGGCTACTACCGCGTGCCGCTGGATTCCGCTTCGGTGTTCCGCGCCGGCTCGCAGGTGACGGTGCTGACCTACGGCACCATGGTGTGGGTGTCCGAGGCCGCGGCGCAGGAGACCGGCATCGACGCCGAGATCATCGACCTGCGCTCGATCTGGCCGATGGACCTGGACACCGTGGTCGCATCGGTGAAGAAGACCGGCCGCTGCGTGATCGTGCACGAGGCCACCAAGACCAGCGGCTTCGGCGCCGAGCTGTCGGCGCTGGTGCAGGAGCACTGCTTCTACCACCTCGAAGCGCCGATCGAGCGCGTCGCGGGGTGGGACACGCCTTACCCGCATGCGCAGGAGTGGGCTTATTTCCCCGGACCGGACCGCGTGGGCGCGGCGTTCAAGCGTGTGATGGGAGGCTGAGGCGATGGGAATCTACGCAATCAAGATGCCCGACATCGGCGAAGGCATCGCCGAGGTCGAACTGGTCGAGTGGCGCATCAAGGCGGGCGACGAGGTCAAGGAAGACCAGGTCGTCGCCGACGTGATGACCGACAAGGCGACGGTGGAGATCCCGTCGCCGGTCGCGGGCAAGGTGCTGGAGCTCGGCGGCCAGCCCGGCCAGCTGATGGCCGTGGGCTCGGAGCTGGTGCGCATCGAGGTGGCCGGCGAGGGGAACGTCAAGGCCGGTGCGCCGGCAGCGGCGAAGGCCGCAACAGCAAGTGCAACTGCAGCCGCATTGCCGCCGGACCTGAAGGACGACGTCACGGCCGGTTCCGACTCCCAGCCGGCGAGCGGGCGCGCGCACGACTCCCACTCCCTCCCCCCCCGAGGGAGGGCTGGGGAGGGGGCGCAGGGGCCTGCATCCAGCAGCGGTGATGCATCGGGCGCAGGACGCCCCCACCCCAACCCTCCCCCAGCGGGGGAGGGGGTGAAGCCCCCCGCCGCCACGCCGGCACCGCGCCGCGCGCCGGGCGAGCGACCGATCGCCTCGCCCGCCGTGCGCCGCCGCGCCTGGGAGCTGGGCATCGAGCTGCAGTTCGTGCACGGCAGCGGGCCGGCCGGGCGCATCGAGCACGCCGACCTGGACGTGTACCTCGCCTCGCGTGGCCAGCCGCTGCCGGCCGGCACTGCGCGCCTGCGCGAGCGCCAGGGCGAGGAAGCGATTCCCGTCATCGGCCTGCGTCGCAAGATCGCGCAGAAGATGCAGGAGGCCAAGCGCCGCATCCCGCACTTCAGCTACGTCGAGGAGATCGACGTCACCGAGCTGGAAGCGCTGCGCGCCAAGCTCAATGCCAGGCACGGCGCCGCGCGCGGCAAGCTCACCGTGCTGCCCTTCATCGCCCGCGCGGTCGTGCTGGCGCTGGAGGAGTTCCCGATGATGAACGCCCGCTTCGACGACGATGCGGGCGTGGTCACGCGCTTCCAGCCGGTGCACCTGGGTATCGCCACGCAGACCGAGGGCGGCCTGATGGTGCCCGTGCTGCGGCACGCGGAGGCGATGGACCTGTGGACCTTCGCGCGCGAGGTGTCGCGCCTGGCCGAGGCGTCGCGCACCGGCAAGGCCGGCCGCGACGAGCTGACCGGCTCCACCATCACCATCACCAGCCTGGGCCCCCTGGGCGGCATCGTCACCACGCCGGTGATCAACCATCCCGAGGTGGCCATCATCGGCGTCAACCGCATCGTCGAGCGCCCGATGTTCCAGGGCGACGCGGTGGTCAGGCGCTCGCTGATGAACCTGTCGTCCTCGTTCGACCACCGCGTGGTCGACGGCATGGACGCGGCGCGCTTCGTCCAGGCGATCCGCGCGCTGCTCGAGACGCCCGCCCTGCTGTTCGTGGAGTAGCCCCCGGATGAAGACGAAGACGACGACGCTGCTGGTGATCGGCGGCGGGCCGGGCGGCTACGTGGCCGCCATCCGCGCCGCGCAACTGGGTGTGCCGACGATGCTGGTCGAAGGCGACCGGCTGGGCGGCACCTGCCTGAACATCGGCTGCATCCCCTCCAAGGCGCTGATCCACCTGGCCGACGAGTACGCGCAGGCCTGCCGGTTCACGGGCGCCAACCCGCTCGGCATCCGGGTCGAGAAGCCGAGCGTGGACCTCGCCCAGGCGCAGAAGTGGAAGGACGGCGTGGTGGGCAAGCTCACCGGCGGCGTCGGCGCGCTGCTGCGCAAGAACGGCGTGCAGGTGGTCCAGGGCTGGGCGCGCATCGTCGACGGCAAGACCGTCGAGGTCGACGCGCAGGAAGGCGAGCCGGTGCGCATCCAGTGCGAGCACCTGCTGCTGGCCACGGGCTCGCAGGCCGTGCAACTGCCGCACCTGCCGATCGGCGGGCCGGTGATCTCCTCCACCGAGGCGCTCGCGCTCGCCGAGCGGCCCCGGCACCTGGTGGTTGTGGGCGCCGGCTACATCGGGCTGGAACTGGGCATCGCCTGGCGCAAGCTCGGCGCCGACGTGGCGGTGGTCGAAGCCGCCGGCCAGGTGCTTCCCAGCTACGACGAGGAACTGACCCGGCCCGTGCTGGCATCGCTGCGCAAGCTGGGCATCGTGCTGCACCTGAACTGCACGGCCGAGGGCCTGACCGCCGGCGGCGACGGGCTGCGCGTTCGCAGCAGCAACGCGGACGAATTCGTGCTGCCCGCCGACAAGGTGCTGGTGGCCGTCGGCCGCGTGCCGCGCACCGCGGGCTTCGGCCTCGAGTCGCTGCAGCTGGACATGGCCGGCCGCGCCGTCAGGGTGGACGAGCAGTGCCGCACGTCGATGCGCAACGTGTGGGCCATCGGCGACCTCACGGGCGAGCCGATGCTCGCGCACCGCGCGATGGCGCAGGGCGAAATGGTTGCCGAGCTGGTCGCCGGTCGCAAGCGCCGCTTCGCGCCGCTGGCCATCCCCGCCGTGTGCTTCACCGATCCCGAGCTGGTCGTCGCCGGCATGACGCCGGCGCAGGCCGAAGCCGCGGGCCTGGACGTGCTCGTCTCGTCGTTCCCGTTCTCCGCCAACGGCCGCGCGCTGAGCGTGGAAGGCAGCGAAGGGTTCGTGCGCGTGGTCGCGCGCCGCGACAGCCACCAGATCCTCGGCTGGCAGGCCGTGGGCCACGGCGTCTCGGAACTGAGCGCCGCCTTCTGCTACGCCATCGAGATGGGCGGGCGCCTCGAGGACGTGGCCGGCATCATCCATGCGCACCCGACGCTGGGCGAAGCCGTCCAGGAGTCGGCGCTGCGGGCGCTGGGACACGCGCTGCACATCTGAGGCCCGGCGCCGGCGTGCGCGCGCCGGCGCCACGGGTCCGCCAAGCTCAGCCGGGACGTTTGTCCCGGCCCGGCCATGACAAACCGGTCGGGCAGATCGGGAGCTTCGTCAGATGACCTGCCGGGGAGGGGAACGCCCTAATGCAAGGGCGCCCACTCCGGAAGGCTCCCCATGCCCATCAACCCGATCTCGTTCACCAACGCGCCCCAGGCGAACGGCGACTTCTTCCTCGCCACCAGCACCGGACTGACCGAGGATTCGAGCACGATCGTCTGGCTGGACGTGATGGCCAACGACCTGGGTGGCGCCGCCAAGTCGCTCTATTCGCTGGACGACGGCACCAGCACGGGCAGCTCGTCCGACCTGCTGGTGCAGGACACCGCGCGGGCCGAGGCCGTGAGCACCGACACCAGCCTTGCCGGCGCCCACATCTGGATCACGGCCGACGGCCGCGTGGGCTACGACACCTCCACCCTGAGCGCCAGCTTCGTCGCGCAACTGCAGGCCCTGAACGCCGGCCAGACGCTGACGGACACCTTCACCTATGCGATCCGCCTGGGCAACGGCACCCTGAGCTGGGCGACGGCGACTGTGCAGTTCGGGGGCCTCAACGACGCGCCGGTTGTCAGCAGCGCCGTCCTGGGCAACGCGGTGGAGGACGGGACCGCCCTCACGCTGGATGCGCTCGCGCACGCCTCGGACGTGGACGCCGGGGCGGTGCTGCAGGTCGTCAACGTGCCCACCACGCTGCCGCCGGGCGTGACCTACGACGCGGCGACGCACAGCTTCTCGATCGATCCGTCCAATGCGGCCTACCAGCACCTCGCGGCCAACCAGGTGCTGCCCGTCACCGTGCAGTACGGCGTGTCGGACGGGCTCGTCACCACGCAGGCCGCCGTGACCTTCACCGTCACGGGCACCAACGATGCAGCGGTGATCGGCGGTCCGGGCAATCACGAGGTGACGGAAGACACCGGCATCTCCGGCGGGATGCTCGCTGCCAGCGGCACGCTGGCGGTCACCGACGTGGATGACGGCGAAGCGGCGTTCCAGACGGCGGTCACGCCGGCGGCGGGCAACCTGGGCGGCCTCACGCTGGCCAGCGACGGCAGCTACTCGTACAGCGTGGCCAACAGCGCGGTGCAGTTCCTGGGCGCCGGAGAGGACCGCACGGACAAGTTCACCGTGACGTCGGTCGACGGCACGACCAAGGAGGTGAGCTTCACCGTCCATGGGGTGAACGACGCGGCAGTGATCGGCGATCCGGCTGCGGCGGCCGTGACCGAGGATCTGGCGGTCAGCGGCGGGGGCCAGCTGGGCGCGGCGGGCACCCTGTCGATCACCGATGCCGACCAGAACCAGTCGACGTTCCAGACCACGGTTGCTTCCGCGGCTGGGAATCTCGGCAGCCTCACCCTGGCGGCCGACGGTAGTTATTCGTATAGCGTGGCCAACAGTGCCGTGCAGTATCTGGGTGGGTCGGACTCCAAGGTCGACACGTTCACGGTGACGTCCTTCGACGGCACGACGAAGGACGTGAGCTTCACGGTCCACGGCGCCAACGACGCCGCCGTGATCGGTGATCCGGCCTCCGCCGCCGTCACCGAGGACGTCGCGGTCGGCGGCGGTGGCCAACTGAGCGCGGCGGGGACCTTGTCGATCACCGACGCCGACCAGAATCAATCGACGTTCCAGACCACGGTTGCTTCCGCGGCAGGGAATCTCGGCAGCCTCACCCTGGCGGCCGACGGTAGCTATTCGTACAGCGTGGCCAACAGTGCCGTGCAGTATCTGGGCGGGTCGGACTCCAAGGTCGACACGTTCACCGTGACGTCTTTCGACGGGACGACGAAAGACGTGAGCTTCACGGTCCACGGCACCAACGACGCCGCCGTGATCGGTGATCCGGCCTCCGCCGCCGTCACCGAGGACGTCGCGGTCGGCGGCGGTGGCCAACTGAGCGCGGCGGGGACCTTGTCGATCACCGACGCCGACCAGAATCAATCGACGTTCCAGACCACGGTTGCTTCCGCGGCAGGGAATCTCGGCAGCCTCACCCTGGCGGCCGACGGTAGCTATTCGTACAGCGTGGCCAACAGCGCCGTGCAGTACCTGGGAGCCAGCGACTCCAAGGTCGACACGTTCACCGTGACGTCTTTCGATGGCACGACCAAGGACGTGAGCTTCACCATCCACGGGGTGAACGACGCGGCGGTGATCGGTGATCCTGCTTCCGCCGCCGTGACAGAGGACGTGGCGGTCAGCGGCGCGGGCCAACTGGGCGCCGCGGGGACCCTGTCGATCACCGACGCTGACCAGAACCAATCCACTTTCCAGACAATGGTCGCTTCCGCGGCAGGCAACGTGGGCAGCCTCACGCTGGCAGCCGATGGCAGTTACGCGTACAGCGTGGCCAACAGCGCCGTGCAATATCTGGGTGGTTCGGACTCCAAGGTCGACACGTTCACGGTGACGTCTTTCGATGGCACGACCAAGGTGGTGAGCTTCACCATCCACGGGGTGAACGACGCGGCGGTGATCGGCGATCCTGCTTCCGCCGCCGTGACAGAGGACGTCGCGGTCGGCGGCAGTGGGCAGCTGAGCGCGGCGGGGACCCTGTCGATCACCGACGCCGACCAGAACCAATCCACTTTCCAGACAACGGTCGCTTCCGCGGCAGGCAACGTGGGCAGCCTCACGCTGGCAGCCGATGGCAGTTACGCGTACAACGTGGCCAACAGCGCCGTGCAATATCTGGGTGGCTCGGACTCCAAGGTCGACACGTTCACGGTGACGTCTTTCGACGGCACGACGAAGGACGTGAGCTTCACGGTCCACGGCACCAACGACGCCGCCGTCATCGGCGATCCGGCCTCCGCAGACGTCACCGAAGACCTCGCGGTCAGCGGCGGCGGCCAGCTGAGCGCCGCCGGCACCCTGTCGATCACCGACGCCGACCAGAATCAGTCGACGTTTCAGACAACGGTCGCTTCCGCGGCGGGGAATCTCGGCAGCCTCACGCTGGCGGCCGACGGTAGCTATTCGTACAGCGTGGCCAACAGCGGCGTGCAATATCTGGGAGCCAGCGACTCCAAGGTCGACACGTTTACGGTGACGTCGTTCGACGGGACGACGAAAAACGTGAGCTTCACGGTTCATGGCACGAACGACGCGGCGGTGATCGGCGACCCGGCTGCGGCGGCCGTGAGCGAGGATCTGGCGGTCAGCGGCGGCGGCCAGCTGAGCGCGGCGGGGACCTTGTCGATCACCGACGCCGATCAGAATCAGTCGACGTTTCAGACGACGGTCGCGTCGGCAGCGGGGAATCTTGGAAGCCTCACCTTGGCAGCCGATGGCAGTTACGCATACAGCGTGGCCAACAGTGCCGTGCAGTATCTGGGTGGGTCGGACTCCAAGGTCGACACGTTCACCGTGACGTCTTTCGACGGGACGACGAAAGACGTGAGCTTCACGGTCCACGGCACCAACGACGCCGCCGTGATCGGCGATCCTGCTTCCGCCGCCGTGACAGAGGACGTCGCGGTCGGCGGCAGTGGGCAGCTGAGCGCCGCGGGCACCCTGTCGATCACCGACGCTGACCAGAACCAATCCACTTTCCAGACAATGGTCGCTTCCGCGGCAGGCAACGTGGGCAGCCTCACGCTGGCAGCCGATGGCAGTTACGCGTACAGCGTGGCCAACAGCGCCGTGCAATATCTGGGTGGCTCGGACTCCAAGGTCGACACGTTCACGGTGACGTCCTTCGACGGCACGACGAAGGACGTGAGCTTCACGGTTCATGGCACGAACGACGCGGCGGTGATCGGCGATCCGGCTGCTGCGGCCGTGAGCGAGGATCTGGCGGTCAGCGGCGGCGGCCAGCTGAGCGCGGCGGGCACCCTGTCGATCACCGACGCCGACCAGAATCAATCGACGTTTCAGACCACGGTTGCTTCCGCAGCTGGGAATCTCGGCAGCCTGACGCTGGCGGCCGACGGCAGCTATTCGTACAGCGTGGCCAATAGTGCCGTGCAATATCTGGGAGCCACCGACACCAAGGTCGACACGTTCACCGTGACGTCTTTCGACGGGACGACGAAGGACGTGAGCTTCACCGTCCATGGCACCAACGACGCCGCCGTCATCGGCGATCCGGCCTCCGCAGCCGTCACTGAAGACCTCGCGGTCAGCGGCGCAGGCCAGCTGAGCGCCGCCGGCACCCTGTCGATCACCGATGCCGACCAGAACCAGGCAACGTTCCAGACGACCGTGGTGTCGGCGGCAGGCAACCTCGGCAGCCTGACCCTCGGCAGCGACGGCAGCTTCGTCTTCAGCGTCGCCAATGCCGACGTGCAGTCCCTGGGGGCCACTGACTCCAAGGTCGACACGTTCACCGTGACGTCCTTCGACGGCACGACCAAGGACCTGAGCTTCACCATCCATGGTGCGAACGACGCCGCCGTGATCGGTGGCCCGACCGTCACGTCGGTGACCGAGGACGTGGCCGTCACTGCCGGCCAGCTGCGGGCCGTGGGCACGATCTCGATCACCGATGCCGACCAGAACCAGGCCTCGTTCCAGACCACGGTCGGCACGGTGGCGGGGAACCTGGGCAGCCTGGCGCTGGCCGCGGACGGCAGCTACACGTACAGCGTCGCCAACAGCGCGGTGCAGTTCCTGGGCGCCGCCGACAGCCACGTCGACCAGTTCACCGTGTCCGCCCTCGACGGCACCACCAGGCAGGTCAGCTTCACGATCCAGGGCGCCAACGACGCGGCCGCCATCGGCGGCGCGACCTCCGGGACGGTGCAGGAAGACACCTCGGTGACGGCGGGCCAGCTGACCACCGCGGGCCAGCTGACCATCACCGACGCCGACACCGGGCAGGCCGCGTTCCAGGCCCAGGCGTCGATCGCCGGCACCTACGGCGTCTTCACCCTCGGCAGCACGGGCGCGTGGACCTACTCGGTGAACAATTCGCTCGCGGCCATCCAGGCGCTGAACACCGGCCAGTCGCTGCCGGACAGTTTCACCGCGATCTCGCAGGACGGCAGCGCCAGCCAGCTGGTGACGGTGACCATCCAGGGCCTGGACGACACCATCGTCGGCACCACCAAGGCGGACACCTACAGCTTCCAGGCGAGCGGCACGGGCACGGCGGCCATCAGCGACCCGGGCGGCAGCGACGAAATCACCTTCCTGGGCGACAACACCGCGCTCTCGGTGCTCAACGTCGAGCGCCTGGGCAACGATCTGCAGTTGCAGGTCAACAACCAGACCGTCACGATCCTCAACCACTTCGGCGCCTCGGCGAACGCGGTGGAGCAGCTCACCTTCGCGACCGGGCAGACCTTCGCCGGCTATTCCCTCGCCGGCACCTACAACCTGTTCGCGGGCAGCGGCTTCACCGCCGGCAACGGCAACAGCAACGATGTCATCGCCGGCACCTCGGTGGCGCAGACGATCGACGGCGGCGGCGGCGCGAGCGGGCGCGACCTGCTGTTCGGCAACGGCGGCAACGACACGCTGGTGGGGCAGAACGCCGGCGACCTGCTTGTGGGCGGCGCGGGCGACGACACTCTCCAGGGCGGCGACGGCAATGACGTGCTGGTGGGCGGAGCCGGCAACGACGTGTTCGTCTTCAACACGAGCCTCTCGGCGGCGAACAACGTGGACCGCATCGCCGACTTCCATGTGGCGGGCGACACGGTGCTACTGTCCAAGGCGGTCTTCGGCGCCCTGGCCACGGGCGGGTCCGCGGCCGGAACGACGCTGCTGGCCTCCGACTTCTTCGCCGGCGCCAACGCGGGCACCGCGTCGGTTGGCACCGCCCACATCGTCTACGACACGACCACGGGCAACCTGTTCTACGACGCCGACGGCGGCGGCACCGCCCAGCGCACGCTGTTCGCCACGCTGGATCCGGCCGGCGTGAGCGGCACTGTCGCCGCCGCGGACTTCAAGGTCGGCCTCTGAGCCAGCAGCCATGCAGTCCTTGCTCATCCAGCTGCGCCGCCCCCTGCTGTGCGTCGCAGCGCTGTCGATGCTCGTGAACGTGCTGCTGCTGGCGCCGGCCCTGTTCATGCTGCAGCTGTTCGACCGCGTGCTGGCCAGCCGCAGCCAGGAGACGCTGCTCCTGCTGCTGCTCGGGGTGGCCGTGGCGATCGCCTTCATGGCGGCGCTCGATGCGCTGCGCGGGCGCATCCAGGGCGTGGCCGGCAGCCTGGTTGCCGACGAACTGTCGCCGCGGGTCGCGCGCACCATGCTCGCCCGCACCGCCGGCGGGGGCGGCGGATCCTCCGGCGAGGGGCTGCGCGACGTCGCGGTGCTGCGCAACCTGTTCTCCTCCCAGGGCCTGCTGGCGCTGCTGGACCTGCCCTGGGCGCCGATCTACATCGGCGTGATCTGGCTGGCGCACCCCTGGCTCGGGGCGGCCGCGGCGGCTTCGGCCCTGGCGCTGCTGGCGCTGGCGGTGGCCAACGACCTGCTGACGCGGCGCGGCATCGAGGCCGTGCAGGCGCAGGCGGCAGGCGCGACGCGATCGCTGGAAGCCTGCATGCAGAACGCCGAGGTGGCGCAGACGCTGGGCATGGCGCCCGCGATGCTGGCGCGCTGGCGTGCGTTGAATGCGGGATGCGCGGCACTGCAGCGCGGCTTGTCGCGGCGGTCGGTGTCGCTGGCCGTGATGGCACGCGCGCTGCGCCAGTCGGTGCAGGTGCTGGTGCCCGCGATCGGCGCTTCGCTCGTCATCACCGGGGAGGGCACGCCGGGCGTGCTGGTCGCCACCACGCTGCTGCTGGGCCGTGCGCTCTCGCCGATCGACCAGGTGGTGGGCAGCTGGCGCGTGCTGGCCGAGGGACGCCTGGCGTTGCGCCGCGTCGCGGCCCTGCTGGCCGCGACGGAGGCGGAGCCGTCGCCGATGGCGCTGCCGCCGCCGGTGGGCCGCCTCGAGGCGCACGACCTGGTGCTGCGCGCGCCCGGCGGCGACCGGCTGCTGCTCTCGGGCGTCTCGCTGCGGCTCGCGCCGGGCGAGTCGCTCGCCGTCATCGGCCCCAGCGGCGCCGGCAAGTCGACGCTGCTGCGCCTGCTCACCGGCCTGTGGCGGCCCAGCGCCGGCGTCGTGCGCCTGGACCAGGCCGACCTGGCGCAGTGGCCGCGCGAGGCGCTGGGGCCCTGGCTCGGCTACGTGCCGCAGGACGTCGAGCTGTTCGCGGGCACCGTGGCGGAGAACATCGCGCGGCTGGGCCCGCCCGACGCGCAGCGCGTCGTCGATGCCGCGCGCCGCGCCGGCGTGCACGACCTGGTGCTGTCGCTGCCCCAGGGCTACGACACGCTGCTGGAACCCGGCGGCATGGTGCTCTCGCCCGGGCAGCGGCAGCGGATCGCGCTGGCGCGCGCGCTCTACGGTTCTCCGAAGCTCCTGGTGCTGGACGAACCCAACGCCAACCTGGACGGCGACGGCGAGCTGGCGCTGGAGGCCTGCCTGCGCGCCCTGCAGGGCCAGGTGACGGTCGTGGTCGTCACGCACCGCGTGTCGCTGGTGCGGCATGTCGACAAGTTGCTGGTGCTGGGAGGCGGCCGCGTGCAGCACTTCGGCCCGCGCGAGGAGGTGCTGCAGAAGATGCAGGCCCCGGGTGGCGCGCAGGTCACGGTGCTGCCGCGGCCGGCGCCGGCAACCCGGCCCGCCGTGCAGGCGGTGGCCCGGAGCGCGTCATGAGCGGCTCGCTCGCGCTGCCGGACGCCGCGTCCGGGTCGCAGGTCCACCTGCAGGACCTGCGGCGCCTGTGCCGCTGGGCGGCCCTGGTCGTGGCCCTCGGCCTGGTGCCGGTGCTGGCGTGGTTGGCCTTCGCGCCGCTGGCGTCGGCCGTGATCGCGCCCGGGCTGGTGAAGGTCGACCTGGACCGCCGGCCGGTGCAGCATGCGGAAGGCGGCACCGTGCTGGAGGTGCTGGTGCGCGACGGCCAGCAGGTGCGCCAGGGCGACCCGCTGCTGGTGCTGGGCGACGTGTCCGTCGACGCCGACCGCAACCGGCTGGCCTACCGCGTGATGGCGGAGCGGGCCGGCCTGGCCCGGCTCGATGCCGAGCAGCTGGCCGCCGACGCCGTGGGCTTTCCGGCCGACGTGCTGGCGGCCGCGCGCGAGGACACGCGCCTGTCGGAGCAGCTGGCCAGGGAGCGCCAGCTGTTCGCCACCCGGCGCGAGGCGCTGCAGCGCCAGGTGCGGCTGCTGCAGGACCAGCGGGCGCGCGTGGGCGAGGAGATCGAGGCCCTGCAGGCGCAGGTGGGCAAGGCGCGGCAGTCGCTGCAGTTCCAGCAGGTGGACCTGGAGACCAACCGCAAGCTGCTGGGCGACGGCTTCATCTCGCCCACCCGCGTGGCGCAGCTGGAAGGCACCGTCGCCGACTACGGGGTGAAGATCGAGGAGCGCCGCTCGGAGCTGGCGCGCGCGCACCAGCGGCTGGCCGACGCCCAGCTGCGCATCAGCGCGCTGGAGGGCGAGTACCGCCAGCAGGCGAGCGAGCAGCGCCGGGTGGCGGCCGCGCGGCTGTCCGAGCTGGAGCAGGAGCTGCGCAAGTCGATGGATGCCTCGGCGCGCCAGGTCATCCGCGCGCCCGCGAGTGGCGCGGTCATCGACCTGAAGTACGCCACGCCGGGTGCGGTGATCCCGCCGCGCGAGACCATCGCCGCGATCGTGCCGGCGGACACCCCCTTGCTCACCGAGGCCCGCATCCGGCCCGAGGACATCGAGCGCGTCGCGCTGGCGCAGGCCGCCGAGGTCCGCTTCACGGCGTTCCGCAACCGCACCACGCGCCTGGTGAAGGGCCAGGTGGTCTACATCTCGCCGGACCGGCTGGTCGACCGCGCGACCAACCTCGCGTACTACGCGGTGCACGTCCAGGCCGATGCCGCCTCCTTGGCGGAAGCGGGCGACCTGAAGCTGCAGGCCGGGATGCCGGCCGACGTGTACCTGCAGGGCGAGCGGCGCACGCCGCTGCAGTACCTGCTCGAACCGGTGACGGACGTGCTGCGGCGCGGCGGCCGCGAGCGCTGAGCGGGCCGCCCCGGCCGCGAGTCAGTGCGGCACGTCGCCCGACGCAGCCGCAGGTGCGCTGCGCGCCCGGCGGATCAGCAGCAGCAGCGGGATGGTGGCCAGCGTGATCGCCATCATGATCCAGAAGTCGTTCACGTACGCCAGCAGCGCCGCCTGCCGCGTCACCTCGGCATTGAGCATCGCCAGGCCGGCGGGCGTGTCCGCTCCCAGCCCGGGCGGCAGGCTGGCGAGGCCCTGGTTGCCGGGGGCCACCAGCGAGGCGAGCTGTGCATGGGCCTGCGCGGCGCCGTGGGACAGCAGCGCCTGCACGATCGAGATGCCCACGCTGCCGCCGATGTTGCGCACGAGGCTGTAGATCGGCGTGCCCTCGTTGCGCAGCCGCGGGGCCAGCGTGGCGAAGGCGGCGGTGGACAGCGGCACGAACGTGAAGCCGATGCCCAGGCCCTGGATGAAGCCGGACACCACGACCAGGTGGCTGTCCATCTCCAGCGTGATGTGCGTCATCTGCCACAGCGCCAGCGCGGTGAGGGTGAAGCCCGTGGCCATGATCAGCCGCAGGTCCACCCGGTGCACCAGGCGGCCCACCGCGATCATCGCCAGCATGGTGCCGATGCCGCGCGGGGCGGTGACGATGCCGGTCCAGACCACCGGATAGTTCATCAGGCCCTGCAGGAACATCGGCAGCAGCGCCATCGTGCCGTAGAGCACCATCCCGACGATGAAGCCGAACGCCGAACCGGTGACGAAGTTGCGGTCCTTGAGCAGCTCGCGGTCCAGGAACGAGACGCCGTCGACCGTCCAGGTGTGCACCGCGAAGAAGGCGAAGGCGACCAGCGCCGCGGCGGCCTCCAGCTTGATCTCCCAGGCGTCGAACCAGTCCAGCAGCTCGCCGCGGTCCAGGAACATCTGCAGCATGCCGATGGCGATGCTGAGCGTGACCAGCCCGAACTTGTCCAATGGCTGCGCGCGCGGCCGGTTCTCGGGCAGGTAGCGCACGATGCCCCAGAGCGCGAACAGGCCCACCGGCAGGTTGATGAAGAACACCCAGCGCCAGTCGAAGTTCTCGGTCAGCCAGCCGCCCATCATCGGCCCCAGGATCGGGCCGACCATGATGCCGGCGCCCCAGATCGCCATGGCCTGGCCCACCTTCTGTGGCGGGTTGATGTCCAGCAGCACCGCCTGCGACAGCGGCACCAGCGCGGCGCCGAAGACGCCCTGCAGCAGCCGGGCCGCCACGATGCCGGTGAGCGAGGTCGCCAGGCCGCACAGCGCCGAGGCGATGGTGAAGCCGATCACCGAGACGATGAACACCTTGCGCCGGCCCCATTGCGCGCACATCCAGCCGGTGAGGGGCAGCGTGATCGCCGAGGCCACGATGTAGGAGGTGAGCACCCACGTGATCTGGTCCTGCGAGGCCTGCAGGCTGCCCTGCATGTGGGGCAGGGCGACGTTGGCGATGGTGGTGTCCAGCGCCTGCATGATGGTCGCCAGCATGATGGCCACGGTGATCATGCCGCGGTGCTTCTGCACCTCGGCCGGGATGGCGGCGGCGGTCATGCCTGCGCCTCCTCGCTCGCGAGCGCGAGCAGCCCCGCGCGCGCGCGGCCGAGCAGGGCGACGAGCTGGCGGCGCTCGGCCGCGCTGAAGCCCGCCAGCACGGCGCCGGTGAGCTCGTCGCCGATCGCCATGGCCTGCTGCAGGGCCTTGTGCGCCTTGGGCAGCATGTGCAGGTGGTTCACGCGCCGGTCCTGCGGGTGCGGGCGGCGCTCGATCCAGCCGCCCGCCGCCAGCCGGTCGCACAGCGCCGCCACGGCCATCGGCGTGACGCCCACCTTCTGCGCCAGGTCGACCTGCGACACCGGTTCGTCGTCGTGCGCCGCGAGCGCGGCCAGCAGGCGGCACTGGGCCTGGCTCAGGCCCAGTTCCTCGCGCGAGCGCCGGTCGAATTGCTGGGAGTACAGCCGCCCCAGCTCGTTGACGAGGAAGCCGAAGCGGGCGGTCAGGTCGGTTTTCATCGACGGGTAGATGATAAAGGCATTTAGCAAATGCCGGCGACGCGGGGCCGCGGGGCCTGCCCGCGCGCGCGAGGGGTCAGGAGCGGGGAGCGGGGCGCAGGGTGTCCGGCTCGGGCGTGCCGGATTCGAGCACGGCCCAGTCGCTCAGGCGCGCCTGGCGGCGGGCCAGCTTGCGTTCGCTGCGGGCGATGACGCCTTGCAGGGCGGCGCTGGCGGAGTCGTACGGGCCGGCCGCCACCTTGCGCAAGGCGGGGCCGGATTCCCAGACGCAGGCGGGGCGGCGGACGCAGAGCTTGGCGTAGCCGTAATGCCCGTCGCTGCCCACCAGCGTGTAGCAGGCGAGGTAGTAACCGAACACGGGACCGGCGATTTCTTCCACGCGGGCGAGCTTAAGGACCGGCCCCGGTCCTGCGCGATCCGGCAAATGGCCGATGGCGGGGAGAACCGGCTGGCCCTGCCGCCGCTACACCCCCGCCCGCAACTGCTCGCAGGACGTCGCCAGGCAGCGCTGCAGCGCGCGTTCTTCCTGGCGCAGCTTGTCGCAGCCGACGATGCAGCGCTGCAGGTCGGCGCGCAGCTGCGCGTCCTGCTGCTGCGCGGGATCGACGTCCAGCTGCCAGTTGCTGTCCTGGGCGGCCTCGAGCAGGCGCAGCACCGATTGCTCCCAGGCGCTGTGGCGGGGCTGGAGCACCTCGTCGATCTCCTGGACCAGCGCGCGGCGCAGCGCGAGGACATGCTCGGCGAGCACGCAGGCCTCCTCGACCGCGCGGCCCGCCGCATGCAGCCGGCGCACGCGGGTGCCCAGCGCGTCGGCCTTGCCCGCCAGCGAACGCAGGGTCTCGAGGCCGGCGCTGTCACCGTCGGCCGGCCGCCGCAGGCGCAAGTCCGCCCACAGGTCGACGAGCCACTGGTCCGCGTGCCGCAGCACTTCGTGCAGCCGCTGCTGCTCCATGCGCAGTTCGACGATCGCCCGCCGCACGCCCGGGTCGTTGCCCTGCAGCCAGGCCGCGAGCTCGCCGGCCAGGTCGGCCGTCTTGTGGGCGGCGCGCGCGGCCGCCTGCCACGGCCCCTGGAAGCCGCTGAGGTCGCCGTCGCGCTCGACGATCACGCCGTAATCGAGGTTCACCACGGCCGAGTCGAGCGTGCGCAGGGCATCGGCCAGCTGGTTCGCATGGCGGTCGTAGGCCCGCGCCCCGAGGTCGACCGACACCTTCAGCAGGCAATCGGTGTGCGGCGCCGCCATCTTCTCGAGCAGCTGCTCGAGCCAGGAGGCCAGCACGCCCGCCGCCTGGCGCTGCGCCGGATCGGTCGCGACGGGGGCGGATTTCCCGGTGGCCATCACGCGTGGCCGGCCGGTCCGGCGAAGGGATGGCGGGCGCGTCCGGGGGGCATGCGCACACTGTAACAGCGTGTTGCAAGGCCGGCCCGTTCGCCGCGCCGGAGCGGCGGGTTCAGGCCGACGCGGTGACGCGAATGCCGCGCAGCTGGCCGGCCTGCGGCACGCGCTCGGGACGCGGGTAGGTCTCGGGGTCGAAGCGGTGCAGCAGTTCGGCCTCGCGCGCGCGGGCGAGCGCCACGTTGGCGAGCTTCACGTGCCCGAAGCCGCGCATGGACAGCGGCAGCGCCGCGATCTCGCCGGCCACCTTCAGCCGCTCGGCCGACAGGGCGGGCAGCAGCGACTCGATGCGGTCGCGGTACTGGCGCACCAGCGCGCGCTCGAGCCGGCGCTCCTCCGTGTAGCCGAACACGTCGAACACCGTGCCGCGCACGCGCCGGCCCTGGGCCAGCACCTTCATCAGCGGCATCATCCAGCCGCCCAGGCGCACCTTGCGCGGCGCCTGCCCGTTCCTGGCCCGCGAGAGGATGGGCGGCGCCATGTAGAACTCCAGCTGCGGGTCGCCCTCGAACTGCTGGCGCAGCGTGCGCTGGAACTCGCCGTCGGTGTACAGGCGCGCGACCTCGTACTCGTCCTTGTATGCCATCAGCTTCAGCAGCGACTGCGCCACCGCGCGCGTGAAGGGCAAGGTGGGATCGGCGCCCAGCGACGCCTCGCGCACCCGCACCCGGGCGACGAAGTCGGCGAAGCGCCGCGCATACGCCGCGCCCTGGTAGCCGGTCAGGTGTCGCAGGCCGCGCGAGACGATCGCCTCCAGCGGCTCGACGGCGGGGGTGGGCTGCGCCGGCGGCTCCTGCAGCAGCGCGGCGACGGCCTGCGGATCGGCGGCCGCGAGCCGGCCCAGCGAGAAGGCGAGCTTGTTGTTCTCCACGCCCACGCCATTGAGCTCGATGGCGCGCAGCAGCGCCGCCGCGCCCACGGGCACCAGGCCGCGCTGCCAGGCGTAGCCGAGCGCGAGGATGTTGGAGACGATGGAGTCGCCCAGGAACGCCTCGGCCAGCGCCTGCGCATCCAGCGTTTCCACGCGATCGGCGCCGGCGGCAAAGCGCAGCTTCTCCAGCAGTTGCGGCACCTTCAGGCTCGCATCCGGGTTGCGCAGGCTCTCGGCCACCGGCACCTCGTGCGTGTTGGCCAGGACCCGGGTGCGGCCGTGGCGCACCGTGGCCAGCGAGTCGGGCGAGGCGCCCACCACCAGGTCGCAGGCGAGGATGGCGTCGGCCTGCTGCGTGTCGATGCGCACCTGGTTCAGGCGCGCGGGCACGTCCGCCAGCCGCACGAAGCTCAGCACCGAGCCGCCCTTCTGCGCAAAGCCCATGAAGTCCAGCACGCTCGCGCTCTTGCCCTCGAGGTGCGCGGCCATCGTGATCAGCGCGCCCACCGTCACCACGCCGGTGCCGCCCACGCCGGTGACCAGCAGGTCGTACGGGCCGGTCCAGGCGTGCGCGGCCGGTTGCGGCAGCGCGTCCACGCGCTGCATGAAGTCGGCCGTGCCGCCGGCCAGCGCGCCGGCGCGCTTCTTCAGCTTGCCGCCCAGCACGCCGACGAAGCTGGGGCAGAAGCCCTTGGCGCAGGAGTAGTCCTTGTTGCAGCTGCTCTGGTCGATCTTGCGCTTGCGCCCCAGCGGCGTCTCCTGCGGCAGCACGGCGACGCAGTTGCTCTGCACGCTGCAGTCGCCGCAGCCTTCGCAGACGCGGTCGTTGATGTACAGGCGCCTTGCCGGATCGATCAGCTCGCCCTTCTTGCGGCGGCGGCGCTTCTCGGCCGCGCAGGTCTGCTCGTAGATCAGCACCGTGACGCCCGGCATCTCGCGCAACCGGCGCTGCACGGCGTCGAGCTCGGCGCGATCGTGGAACTCGGTGCCGGCGGGAAAGCGGCCATGGATCGCGTCGTACTTGGCGATGTCGTCGGAGAGCACCACCACCTTCTTCACGCCCTCGGCTTCGACCTGCCGCGCGATGCCGTCGACGGTGATGATCCCGTCCACCGGCTGGCCGCCGGTCATGGCCACCGCGTCGTTGAACAGGATCTTGTAGGTGAGCGTGGCCCTGGCCGCCACCGCCTGCCGGATCGCCAGGTAGCCCGAGTGGTAGTAGGTGCCGTCGCCCAGGTTCTGGAACACGTGCGGCACCTTGGTGAACATGGCGTGCGAGACCCAGTCCACGCCCTCGCCGCCCATCTGGATCAGGCCCTCGGTGTCGCGGTCCATCCAGCTGGCCATGAAGTGGCAGCCGATGCCCGCCTGCGCGTGCGAGCCCTCGGGCACCCTGGTGCTGGTGTTGTGCGGGCAGCCGGCGCAGAAGTAGGGCAGGCGCTTGACGCTGTCGCTGGCGTTGGACAGCAGCTCGGGCAGCGTGAAGTCGCGCACCAGGTGGCGGCGATCCAGGTCGGCGAAGTGGCCGGCCAGCCAGTTGGCGACGATCTCGATCAGGCGCGACGGGCGCAGCTCGCCCAGCGCGGACACCAGCGGCGCGCCCTGCGCGTCGGTCTTGCCCACGATCACCGGGCGTTCGGCCGCGTTGTAGAACATCGCGCGCAGCTGGTCCTCGACCACCGGGCCTTTCTCCTCGATGACCAGCACCTCCTTCAGGCCGCGCGCGAACTCGCGCATGCGCGTCGGCTCGATGGGGTAGGTCAGGCCCAGCTTGTCGATCCGCACGCCGTGCTGCGCCAGCGTCTCGGGCGAGATGTCGAGCCGGCGCAGCACCTCCATGAAGTCGTAGTGCGCCTTGCCGGCCGTGACGATGCCCACCGTGGCGCGCTCGCTCGCGACGACGTGGCGGTCGATGCTGTTGATGCGCGCGAAGGCACGCACGGCGTCCAGCTTGGCGTGCAGGCGCTGCTCGATCACCAGCGAGGGCAGGTCGGGCCAGCGGTAGTGCAGGCCGCCGGCGGGGGGCGTGTAGCCGGTGAGCCGGCGCACGGTGTCGCCGTCCTGCCAGGTGGCCACGCGGGCGTTGACCAGGTCGAGGTCGACGGTCGAGGCGCTCTCCACCACTTCGGACAGCGCCGTGAAGCCCACCCAGTTGCCCGAGAAGCGCGAGAGCTGCCAGCCGTACAGGCCGAACTCCAGGTACTCCGCCACGCTGCCCGGCGACACGATGGGCGCGTGCCAGGACTGGAACGCCTGGTCGCTCTGGTGCGGCATCGACGACGACACGCAGCCGTGGTCGTCGCCCGCCACCATCAGCACGCCGCCGTGCGGCGAGGCGCCGTAGGCGTTGCCGTGCTTGAGCGCGTCGCCGGCGCGATCCACGCCGGGGCCCTTGCCGTACCACATGGCGAACACGCCGTCGCAGGTGCGCTCGGGGTCGGCCTCGACGCGCTGGGTGCCAAGCACCGCCGTGGCGCCCAGTTCCTCGTTGATCGCGGGCAGGAAGCGCAGCCCGGCTTCCTCGAACTTGCGGCCGGCCTTCCACACCGCCTGGTCGACCATGCCCAGCGGCGATCCCCGGTAGCCGCTGATGAAGCCGCGCGTGTCCAGGCCGGCCGCGGCATCGCGCTGGCGCTGCATCAGCATCAGGCGCACCAGCGCCTGCGTGCCGGTGAGGAAGATCGCGCCGCCGCCGGCCCACAGGCTGTCGCTGAGCTGGTAGTCGGGGCGGGCGAGGGTCGTGGGCGTCGCAGTGGTGTCCATGGCTTTGTCTCCGTGTGCCGTCATGCCGGGCTCGATCCGGCATCCGGCGACGGCCGGACGATCGAGCGCAGGCCTCCATCGCGGGTCGCGCCCGCCATGACGGCTTCGAGGGGTCAGCGTACCCGCGGTAAGCGGAAATGGGCTTCTTTTCTCCCGACCTGCGGCCGGTGCGGGAGAATGCGGTTCTCCAAGAACGCACTTTCGAAGAATGGACGAACTCGATCGCCACGACGTGCTGCTGCTCGCCGAGCTGCAGCGGGATGCGCGCCAGACCGTGCAGCAGCTCGCCGCCGCCGCCGGCCTGTCGAGCACGCCCTGCTGGAAGCGCGTCAAGGAGATGGAGGCGGCCGGGATCATCCGCGGCTACACGGCGCTGGTGGACCGCGAGCGCGTGGGCCTGTCGCTGTGCGTGCTGGCCGAGGTGAACCTCTCGCGCCACAACGAGGACGACGTGCGCCGCTTCGAGCAGGCGGTGGCCGCGTGCCCGCAGATCGTCAGCTGCTACGCGACGACCGGGCAGGCCGACTACGTGATCAAGGTGCTGGTGCCGGACATCAAGCGCTACGAGAGCTTCCTGCACGACACCATGTTCAAGCTGCCCGGCGTGACCCACGTGCGCTCGAGCGTGGTGCTCAAGGAAGTGAAGTCGGAGGCGCGGCTGCCGCTGGACGTGCCGCGCGCCAAACCGGCACCGGCCAGGCGCGCGCGCAAGTGACCGCCTGCCGGCGGCCGGGGCTGGTCCCCTTGCCTGCAGGTGCCGTGCGCGCCGACACTCGCGGCTTTCTGGAGGAGCCCGCGCCATGAGACTCTTGCGCGCCGCCATCGTCGCTGCCTGCCTGGCTCTGTCGGGCGCCGCCCGCGCCGACGTCCCCTTCACCCAGGGCGACGTGGACGTGGGCGGGGACGTGAAGATCCACTACGTCGAAGGCGGCGACCGGACCGCCGCGACCACGCTGCTGTTCGTTCCGGGCTGGTGCATGTCCGGCGCCGTGTGGCGCCAGTCCATGGAGGCGTTCGCCGGCTCGGCCCGCGTGGTCGCCATCGATCCGCGCTCGCAAGGGATGTCCACGGTCACGGTGCAGTCCAACACGCCCGAGCAGCGGGCCCGCGACCTGCGCCGCGTGATGGAGGCGCTCGCACTGCGCGACGTGGTGCTGGTGGGCTGGTCGCAGGGCGTGCAGGACGTGGCCGCCCACGCCGCCGCCTTCGAGGGCGCGGGCGTCGCCGGCTATGTCCTGGTCGACGCGGCCGTCGGCGCCGGTCCCGCCGCCGCGGTGGCGCGTCCGCAGGAGCTGCAGCAGCAACTGGAGCGGATGGCCATGTACCAGCGCTACCCGCGCGAGTACCTGCGCGGCATGCTGAACGCCATCATCCGGTCGCAGCAGGGGCGCGAGCGCATCGACGAGTACGTGGCGACGGGCCTGCGCACGCCGCCGGACCTGGGCGTGGGCATGCTGCTGGCGGACTTCATCACGGTGGACCGGCGCCCGGCGCTGGCCAAGTTCAACCGGCCCACGCTGGTGGTCGCCGCGGCGGACGCGGGCGACCTGCAGGCGCAGCGCGAGATGGCGGGCGCGATCGCGGGAGCCAGCCTGGAGACGGTGGCCGATGCGGGCCATGCCGTCTTCCTCGACCAGCCGCAGCGGTTCCAGCAATTGCTGGCGGGCTTCCTGCGGCGGCTGGGCAAGTCCTGAGCGCGGCGCCTGCGGCTCCCCGGGTCGATGGGCAGGGCCGCGGGCGCGCGTGCGGACCCGGGCACGCCTGTGGCCCGGGGCGCGCGTTGCTGTCATCGGCGAAAGCCGGGACCCAGGTCCGCGCTTGTCGTGGCCGCGGAGCTGGATTGCGGGTCGGGCCCGCACTGACGGTGTTGCGGGTCGGGCCCGCAATGACGTCGCCTCAACCCGGCAGCAGCACCTTGTCCACCACGTGGATCACGCCGTTGGACTGGCCGACGTCGGCGATCGTCACCTTGGCCATGCCGCCCTTCGCGTCCGTGATGACGACGTCGCTGCCCTGCATCGACGCCGTCAGCGTGCCGCCGCTCGCGGTCTTGAGCATGGCCTTGCCGCCGCCGGCGCGGATCTGCCGCGCGAGGTCGGCGGCGTCGATCCTGCCGGGGACCACGTGGTAGGTCAGCACCTTGGTGAGCGTTGCCTTGTTCTCGGGCTTGAGCAGGGTCGGCACCGTGCCGGCGGGCAGCGCGTCGAAAGCCATGTTGGTCGGGGCGAACACCGTGAAGGGGCCGGGGCCCTGCAGCGTGTCGACGAGCCCCGCGGCCTTCACGGCGGCGACCAGCGTCGTGTGGTCCCTGGAGTTCACCGCGTTGTCGACGATGGTCTTGCTCGGGTACATCGGCGCGCCGCCGACCATCCTGGTCTTCTCGGCGCCCATGGGGGCGGCGCCCGTCATGGCGGAATCGGCCGGGCCGGTGCCGCCGTTGCGGCCGGCGTAGGCCATGTCCTGGCCTTGCATGCTGCCGCAGGCGGCCAGCAGGGTGGCGGCGCTGGCGGCCGCGGCGAGTGCGATCTTCTTCATGGACTTCTCTCCGGTTGGGTTGCGGGCGGATGCGGTCGCTCCGCCCTGCACCGGATACGCGGGCAACCAGCCGCGTGGATTCGCCCATTCCCCACATCCAGCCCGGGATTGCGCGCGTACCCCGACAATCCAGCCCCATGAACGACGAGTCCCAGGCCCTGCTGATCGCTCTTCTCGAGCGCATCGCGCACCCCGACGTCACGCCCGCGCGCCGCACCGACGCGGAGGCCGCGTTGCGCGAGCTGTACGACGTCGCGGGCGGCCGCCTGTACGCGGTGGCGATGCGCGTGCTGGGCAACGCGGAATGGGCCGAGGACGTCCTGCAGGACACCTTCCTGCAGGTCTGGCGCAGCGCACAGGACTACCGGCAGACGCTGAGCCCGCCGATGGCCTGGCTGGGCCTCATCGCGCGCAGCCGCGCGCTCGACTTCCTGCGCCGCCGCGCCAGCGAGCGGCTGCACAGGACGGTGGAACTGGACGATGCGCTGGGCGAGACGCTGCCGGGCGATGCCGCCGATCCGCTGGATTCGCACGACGCGAGCGAGCACGCGTTCGCGCTGCGCGAGTGCCTGCGCAAGCTGGAGCCCAGGCACCGGGAAGTGGTCAGCCTGGCCTACTACCGCGACCTGAGCCACGGGGAACTGGCGCAGCAGCTGAAGCTGCCGCTGGGCACCGTGAAGACCTGGGTGCGGCGCGGGCTGGAGCAGCTGCGCGCGTGCATGGGCCGCTTCGCCTGAGGACGGCCATGGACATCCTGCGCCATCCCGACCTCATCGACCGCCTTGCCGCCGCCTATGCGCTGGGCACGCTGCGCGGTGGCGCGCGCCGGCGCTTCGAGGCGGTTGCCCGCCAGAGCCCGGCGGCCCGGGCGCGGATCATCGTGTGGCAGGAGCACTTCGCCGTGATGGCCGAATTGCAGCCGGCGCGCTCGCCGGGTGCGGCCACGTGGAAGCGGATCGAAGCGGCCATCCAGGCCGAGTCACCGCGCACGCAGCCAGCCGGACCGGTGCAGGAGGCCCCCATGCTGACCCGTTTGCGCCGCCATCTCGCGTGGTGGCGTGGCGCCGCCGCAGCCGCCGCGGTGGCGGCCGTGGCCGCGGTCGCGGTCACCGTGCAGTTGGCCGACCGGCCCGAAGTCCAGTACGTCGCCGTGCTGCAGGACGAAGCGCAGAACGCGTCGGTGCTGGTGACGTTCGATGCCGCGAAGCGGACGCTCACGCTCAAGCGGGTCGGTGGCTACCAGGAAGCGGCGGACCGTTCGCTGCAACTGTGGGCCCTGCCGCCCGGGCAGGCGCCGCGGTCGCTGGGTGTGCTGCAGGGGCGGCCGGTGGTCAAGCTCACGGCCGGCTCGCGCGAGGTGACGACCGCGCCCGCCCTGGCGATCAGCCTCGAGCCCAAGGGCGGCGCGCCGGCGGGCAGCGGCCCGACCGGCCCCGTGCTGTTCAAGGGTGCGCTGTTGCAGACGACGCTCTAGCCCGTCCGCCGACGAGGGCGGACCGCAAGGACGTCATCTGGCGCTGAAGTAATCCTGCACCGCGTCCCACGCGGCCTGCTGCAGCAGCTTGGCCGTGTCCGGCGGCAGGCCGGCGGTGTAGGTGGCGCCGACCGGGCTCTTGCGGAACAGCGTCGCGTAGCTCGCGCAACTGGCGAGGTAGGTGCCCGCCACGCTGGGGTGGCGCTTGTCCGGCTGGTACAGCTCGAGGCCGCCCTGGCGCGAGATCGCCTTGGCGAACGCCAGCCCGGCGGGGATCACCACCAGGTCGTTGTCGTTGCCGGCGCGCGTGTACTGCTCGGCCAGCTGCTGGGTCATCTCCGGCTTGTCCTTGTAGGCCCAGGACATGAACAGCACGGGGCGGATGCCCTGCTTGCGCAGGATCTCGACATCCTTGCGCACGGTGTCGTGGAACGCCCGCTGCAGCTGCGGATGGACCGGGCACTGGCTGCAGTCCATCATCACCACCGTGTCGTACTGGCGCGCCGGCGGGTTGAAGCGGATCTCGTTGTCGCCGACGAAGGAGTAGCGACCGATGCCGTTCGGGCGCACCAGCGACTCCATGTCGTGCCAGTCCAGGCCCGAGCCGCTGATGGTCACGGAGGTGCTGCGCACCCCCGGCTTCTCGCCCAGCGATGCCACCAGCTGGCCGAAGTGGTTGTGCATGCTGTTGTTGTAGTAGAAGAAGCTGTTGCCCACCCACAGCATCGACTCGGGCCGGGCGCCGGGGTCGGTGCGCTTGGGCGCGGCCTGCGCCGGGGCGACGGCGGGGGCCAGCAGGGCCGCGAGCAGCGGCAGCAGCGCCAGCAGGCGGCGCCATGGGGTGAACGTCTTCATGCCTTGTCTCCTGGGGTGTCGTTGGTGGCGCGACGAGCTTAGCCGTTCCGTGCCGAAAGCGGCACCCGGGCGATGCCGATGCGAGCCGGCAGCCGTCAGTCCGGCGCGCGCGGCGCCGCGGCCAGCTGCTTGTGGAAGTACGTCGTGCTGCACGGCACGCCGTCGGGCATCAGCGCGTAGTTGGGGATCGTGCCCACGCGCTGCCAGCCGCAGCGCTCGTACAGGCGCTCGGCGTCGCCACCCGTGACGGTGTCCAGCACCAGCACGGTCTTTCCCTCGGCGCGCGCGTGCGCGTCCACGGCCTCCAGCAGCCGTTGCGCCAGGCCGCGGCGGCGCGCGCGGCGGTGCACCAGCATCTTGGCGACGTCGGCCCGGTGGGGCTGGTTCTCGGGCTGCCCGACCACGAGCTGCACGGTGCCCGCGATGCGCCCGGCCTCGTCCTGCGCGACCAGCAGGATGCGCTCGCCGGCAGCGACGCCCTCGGCCACGCGCTGCCAGAACGACTCGGCCGTCGCGCGTGCCATCGGCAGCATGAAGCTCACCGACGCGCCACCCTCCACGCAGTCGAGCAGCACGTCGGCCAGGGCGGGCACGCTCACCGCCGCTTCCGCAGCCGCCAACCGGCGGATCCGGAAGGCGCCGTCCGCAGTCTCTGGTTTCACTGGCTCATCTCCACTCCCCGGCACGGTCCTCGTGCCCGACAGCGCCGATGCTAGCAACGGGGCAGGCGACGCCCCTCGAGGTTGCACGGGTGCGGCGGTTTGTCTATGATCGACCAATCGGTCGGCAATACGGCGCGCGACCCAAGGAGACGGCATGTACACGCAGGCGATGGACACCATGGGCAAGGACGACGGGCAGAAGGCCCTGCGCTCGACCGACGAAGTGCGGCTGCAGGAGCGCTTCGACGAGCGCATCGACGCCGGCGAGTTCATCGAGGCCAAGGACTGGATGCCCGAGCACTACCGCAAGACGCTGGTGCGGCAGATCAGCCAGCACGCGCATTCGGAGATCGTGGGCATGCTGCCCGAGGGCAACTGGATCTCGCGCGCGCCCACGCTCAAGCGCAAGGCGATCCTGCTGGCCAAGGTGCAGGACGAGGGCGGGCACGGGCTGTACCTGTACTCGGCGGCCGAGACGCTGGGCACCTCGCGCGACCAGATGCTGGAGGCGCTGCACACGGGCAAGGCCAAGTACAGCTCGATCTTCAACTACCCCACGCTCACCTGGGCCGACGTCGGCGTGATCGGCTGGCTGGTGGACGGCGCGGCGATCATGAACCAGGTGCCGATCTGCCGCTGCTCGTACGGGCCGTATGCGCGCGCCATGATCCGCATCTGCCGCGAGGAGAGCTTCCACCAGCGCCAGGGCTTCGAGTCGCTGCTGACGATGATGGACAAGGGCACCCAGGCGCAGAAGGCCATGGTGCAGGACGCCGTCAACCGCTGGTGGTGGCCCTCGATCATGATGTTCGGCCCGCCGGACGACCAGTCGCCCAACTCGGCGCAGTCCATGCGCTGGGGCATCAAGCGCGTCTCCAACGACGAACTGCGCCAGCGCTTCATCGACGCGACGGCCGAACAGGCCAAGGTGCTGGGCGTCACGCTGCCCGACCCCGAGCTGAAGTGGAACGAGGAGCGCCAGCACCACGACTTCGGCCGCATCGACTGGGACGAGTTCTGGAACGTGGTCAACGGCAACGGCCCCTGCAACAAGGAACGCCTGGCCGAACGCGTCAAGGCCTGGGACGACGGCGCCTGGGTGCGCGAGGCCGCGCTGGCCTATGCGGCGAAGCAGGAGCCGCAGCAGCTGGCGGCCTGAAATCGATTTCTCCTTCCCCCCTCCGGGGGAAGGCCGGGATGGGGGCTGGGGGCCGCCGCGGGCGTCGCGTGCGCCCCCACCCCAACCCTCCCCCAGGGGAGGGAACGCTGAAGGAGCAAGCATGAGCACGAACACCGAATGGCCGTTGTGGGAAGTCTTCGTCCGGTCCAAGAGCGGACTGGACCACAAGCACTGCGGCAGCCTGCACGCCGCCGACGCGAAGATGGCCATCCAGATGGCGCGGGACGTCTACACGCGGCGGCAGGAAGGCACGAGCGTGTGGGTCGTGCGCTCCGACCACATCGTGGCCAGCGACCCGGGCGAGAAGGACATGTACTTCGACCCGATGGAGGACAAGGTGTACCGCCACCCGACCTTCTACAAGCTGCCCGGCTCCGTCGACCATATGTGAAGAACATGGACCCGATCGCCCGCCGCGACCCGTTCAACCTTGGAAGCCACTGACATGCAGTCGTCGATCTCCGTCAAGGACGACCCGTCCGTCCAGTATCTGCTGCGCATCGGCGACACGGTGCTGATCCTGGGCCAGCGCATCGCCGAGTGGACCGGCCACGCGCCGGTGCTCGAGGAGGACATCGCGCTGGCCAACATCGCGCTGGACCTGATCGGCCAGGCGCGCGCGGTGCTCACGCACGCCGGCGTGGTCGAGGGCGCGGGCCACGACGAGGACCAGCTGGCCTTCCTGCGCGACGAGCGCGACTACCGCAACGTCACGCTGGTCGAGCTGCCGCGCGGCGACTTCGCGGTCACCGTGCTGCGCAACGCCATGATGGCCACCTTCCTGCGCCTGCTCTGGGAGCGGCTGAAGGAGTCGAGCGACCCCGAGCTGGCCGCCATCGCCGGCAAGGCCGTCAAGGAAGCGCGCTACCACCAGCAGCACTCGGCCGACTGGGTCGTGCGGCTGGGGCAGGGCACCGACGAATCGCTGCGCCGCCTGCGCGCGGCCCTCGACCAGCTGTGGCGCTACGGCGCCGAGCTGTTCGACGAGGACGCCGTCGACGAGCATGCCGCCGCCACCGGGCTCGGCCCGCGCTGGGGCGACCTGGCCGACGCCTGGGATGCCGAGATGGCGGGCCTGCTCGGCGAGGCCGGGCTCGAGGTGCCCAAGGCCACGCCGTTCCGCTCGACCGGCAAGCGCGGCGTGCACAGCGAGCACATGGGCTTCATCCTGGCCGAGATGCAGACGCTGCAGCGCAGCTTTCCCGGCGGCGTGTGGTGACGGCCATGGCCACGGCCGAACGCGTCGCGCGCGCCTGGCAGGTGCTGGGCACCGTGCTCGATCCGGAGGTGCCCGCGCTGTCGGTGTGCGACCTGGGCATCGTGCGCGACGTGATCGACCATGGCGCGGAGCTCGAGATCGTGCTCACGCCCACCTACTCCGGCTGCCCGGCCACCGAGGTGATCGAGCAGAGCGTGCTCGGCGCCCTGCAGGCCGAGGGGCTGGGGCCCGCGCGGGCCACGTTGCGGCGCGCGCCGGCCTGGACCACCGACTGGATCAGCGACGAAGGCAAGCGCAAGCTGCGCGAGTACGGCATCGCGCCGCCCGGCCCCACGCTGCCCGACGCCGGCGTGCCGATCCGCATCGTGCGCCGGCAGCCGGCCGTTGCCTGCCCGCGCTGCGGCAGCACCCACACCGAGCGCACTTCGGCCTTCGGGTCCACCGCCTGCAAGGCGCTGTACCGCTGCCTGGACTGCCGCGAGCCGTTCGAGTACTTCAAGCCGCTATGACGACGAGCCCTGTCATGCCGCATCCAGCTGCGGCGGCCCGGCCGGGCGCCGGACCGGATGGCGAGTCCAGCCCGCGATGACAACGACGAGTGCCATGAACACACCTCTCTTCCATCCCCTCAAGGTCCGTTCCGTCCAGCCCGACACGCAGGAGGCGGTGGTCGTCGCCTTCGACGTGCCCGAGGACCTGCAGCCCGTGTTCGGCTTCACCCAGGGCCAGTACCTCACGCTGCGCAAGGAGATCGACGGCCAGGACCTGCGGCGCTCCTACTCGATCTGCGCCGGCGTCGACGACGGCGAACTGCGCGTGGGCGTGCGCAAGGTCAAAGGCGGCGTGTTCTCCAACTGGATCAACGAGAAGCTGCGCCCCGGCGACACCATCAGCGTGATGGCGCCACAGGGCCGCTTCTTCGTGCCGATCGAGCCGGGCGCGCGGCGCCACCACCTGGGCATCGCGGGCGGCAGCGGCATCACGCCCATCCTGTCGATCATGAAGACGGTGCTGGCGCGCGAGCCCGCCAGCGAGTTCACGCTGATCTACGGCAACCGCAGCCTCAAGTCCACGATGTTCAAGGAGGAGATCGAGGACCTGAAGGACAAGTACATGACGCGGCTGGTGCTGCACCACGTGTTCTCCGACGAGCACACCGATGCACCGCTGAACATGGGCCTGGTCAACCGCGACAAGATCGGCGACTTCCTGCGCACGGTGGTGCCGGCCGGCCGCATCGACCATGCGTACGTCTGCGGGCCGTTTCAGATGAACGACGAGGCCGAGGCCGCGCTGCTGGCCGCCGGCGTGCCCGAGGACCGCATCCACATCGAGCGTTTCGGCGTGCCCCAGCAGGCCGCCGGCGAGGTGGGGGCGGTGATGCACGAGCCGCAGCCCGGCGACGCCGAGCAGGCCAGGGTGGTGATCATCCGCGACGGCCTGCAGCGCGAGATCGTCTTCACCAAGGACCAGCCCAGCATCCTGGACTGCGCGTCCGCCGCCGGGCTGGAGGTGCCGTTCTCGTGCACTTCGGGCGTGTGCGGCACCTGCCGCGCCAAGCTGGTGGAAGGCCGAGTGCGCATGGAGCGCAACTTCGCGCTCGACAAGGCCGAGGTCGCGGCCGGCTTCGTGCTCACCTGCCAGGCCCACCCGCTGACGGACCGCGTGGTCCTGTCGTTCGACGAGCGCTAGCGGCATGCCGGCCCCCACGCTTGACACTTCGTGGACTGCGCTGCCCCACGAGGGGGCTTCAGCCGCCTTCGGACGGCCGTGCGGCGGCTGAGATGGGCCGCGGCCGCCACGCAGGCTATGACGACCAGCGCGAGCTGATCCTCGCGCGCGCCGCGCACCTGTTCGCGGTGCGCGGCTACTCGGCGACCTCGATGAACGAGGTGGCCGAAGCCTGCGGGTTGTCCAAGGCGACGCTGTACCACTACTACCGCGACAAGTACGCGCTGCTGTTCTCCATCGCCGACTCGCACGTCGAGCGGCTGCAGCGCATCGCGCGCGAGGCCGCCGCCGAGGCGCCGCAGCCGCAGGCCCGCCTGCGCGCGCTGATCCGCCGGCTGGTGGAGGAATACGCCGACGCGCAGGACGCGCACTGGGTGCTCACCAGCGAGGTCCGCTTCCTCGAGCCGGCCGACCGCCGCCGGGTGCTGGACCGCGAGCGCGAGGTTGTCGCCGCCTTCGCCGACGTCGTGGGCGCGTTGCGCCCCGACCTGAAGGAGGTGGCGCTGGCCAAGCCGCTGACCATGCTGCTGTTCGGCATGGTCAACTGGATGTTCACCTGGATGCAACCCGGCGGCGCCCTGGACCACGATGCGATGGCGCCGATCGTGGCCGACCTGTTCCTGGGCGGCCTGGGCGCGGTGCGCCAATCCCCTTCCCCCGCCGGCGAAACGGGTTCGGCGCCTCCCCCCGCCGGGGGGAGGTCGGGAGGGGGGCGCTCCGGGATGCGCCGGACCGCCGCGCGCCCCCAACCCAACCCTCCCCCGGAGGGGGAGGGGGCACAAGACAAGGAGACGACGACATGACCACTCCCATCCTGCAAAGCTACATCGCCGGCCGCTGGGTCGGCCGCGAGGCCGGCCAGCTGCTGCGCAGCGCCGTCAACGGCCGCCCGGTGGCCAGCACGCACGGCGACCGGCCCGACTTCGCCGAAGCGGTGCAGCACGCCCGCCGGGTCGGCGTGCCCAACCTGCTCAAGCTCGACTTCCAGCAGCGCGCCGAGCGGCTCAAGGCGCTGGCGAAATACCTCGCCGAGCGCAAGGAGCAGCTGTACGCGATCTCGGCCCACACCGGCGCCACGCGCACCGACGGCTGGATCGACATCGAGGGCGGCAGCGGCACGCTGTTCTCGTACGCCGGCGTGGGCAGCAACGAGCTGCCCTCGGGCAACGTGCTGCACGAAGGCCCGGCGATCCCGCTGGGCAAGAAGGGCTCCTTTGCCGGCACGCACATCCTGGTGCCGCGCGGCGGCCTCGCCGTGCACATCAACGCCTTCAATTTCCCGATCTGGGGGTTGCTGGAGAAGTTCGCCCCCAGCTTCCTGGCGGGGGTGCCCTGCATCGGCAAGCCGGCCACCTCGACCAGCTACCTCACCGAGGCGGCGGTCCGCCTGATGGTCGAGTCCGGCCTGCTGCCCGAGGGCAGCCTGCAGCTGGTGATCGGCGGCACCGGCGACCTGCTGGACCGGCTGGACGGCGCCGACGTCGTCACCTTCACCGGCTCGGCCGACACGGCCGCGAAGCTGCGCGTGCATCCCAACCTGGTGCGCCATTCGATCCCGTTCAACGCCGAGGCCGACTCGCTCAACATGGCGGTGCTGGCGCCCGACGTGACGCCCGACGACGAGGAGTTCGACCTGTTCGTCAAGGAGGTGGCGCGCGAGATGACCGTCAAGGCGGGGCAGAAGTGCACGGCCATCCGCCGCGCCATCGTGCCGCGCCGCCACGTCGACGAGGTGGCCAGGCGCCTGAAGGCGCGGCTGGCCAAGGTCGTGGTGGGCGATCCCGCGCTCGAGGACGTGCGCATGGGCGCGCTCGCCTCGCTGGACCAGCAGCGCGACGTCGCCGAACGGGTGCAGGCGCTGCTGCAGAAAGCCGAGCTGGTGCACGGCGAGCGGGACGGCTTCGCGCCGCGCGGCGACGGTGTGGCCGAGGGCGCGTTCTTCGCGCCGACGCTGCTGCTGGCGCGGGACCCGCTGGGCGACGATGCGGTGCACGACATCGAGGCCTTCGGGCCGGTGAGCACGCTGATGGCCTACGAGGACCTGGACGAGGCGCTGGTGCTGGCCGCCAAGGGCAAGGGCAGCCTGGTGGGTACGCTGGTGACCAAGGACCCGGTGACGGCGGCGCGCTTCATTCCCGCCGCGGCGGCCACGCATGGCCGGTTGCTGGTGCTCGACCGCGAAGCCGCGGCCGAGTCGACCGGGCACGGCTCGCCGCTGCCCCTGCTCAAGCACGGCGGACCCGGCCGCGCGGGCGGCGGCGAGGAGCTGGGCGGCTTGCGCGCGGTCAAGCACTACCTGCAGCGGGCGGCCGTGCAGGGCTCGCCCACGATGCTGGCGGCCGTCACCGGCGAGCACGTGCGCGGCGCCCGCGTGCGCGAGAGCGAGCTGCACCCGTTCCGGCGCCACTTCGAGGACCTGCAGATCGGCGACTCGCTGCTGACGCACCGCCGCACGGTGACGGAGGCCGACATCGTGGCCTTCGGCGGCATCTCCGGCGACTACTTCTACATGCACTTCGACGAGATCGCGGCGCGCGAGAGCCCGTTCGGCAAGCGCATCGCGCACGGCTACCTCGTGCTGTCGGCGGCGGCCGGCCTGTTCGTCTCGCCCGCGCCCGGGCCGGTGCTGGCGAACTACGGCCTGGACACGCTGCGCTTCGTCAAGCCGGTGGGCATCGGCGACACCATCCGGGCCCGCCTGACGGCCAAGCGCAAGATCGACCGCAACAGGAAGGATGCCAAGGGCGTCGGCCAGGGCGTCGTCGCCTGGGACGTGGAGGTCACCAACCAGGACGGCGAGCTGGTCGCCAGCTACGACATCCTGACGCTGGTGGCCAAGCGGGGCTGACGGGTCGCGGCGCCCGGGGAAGCGGCGGCGCCTCAGCCGATCTCGACGAACACCGGCTGGTGGTCGGACACGCGCGTGGCGCTGTCGATCTCCAGCCGGCGCACCTGGCCCTGGAGCGCGTCGCTCACGAACACGAAGTCGCACGCGACCGGCTCGGGGCCGTACGTGCGGTCGTACAGGCGGAAGGTCGGCTGGTGCGGCGCGGCGCCGTGCAGCAGCCGCCAGCTGTCCCACAACCGGCCGTGCGCCGTCGGCTGCGTGATGGCCGCGTACTCCGGCTCGGTGGCTTCGAGGTTGAAGTCGCCGCAGAGGATGGCCCGGTCGGTGTGCGCCTTGGTCTGGAACGGCGAGCCGTCGTCGCTGGGCTCGGGCGGCGCGGCCGCCTGGCCGCTGGCCTGGGCGTGCAGCTCGCGCAGGGCGATCGCCTGCGCCATGCGCTGCGGCTTGGAATAGAACTCCAGGTGCGTGGTCATCACGCGCACCGGGCCGAGCTGCGGGTCGCGCACCGTCACCACGGTGCACATGCGCGGCATGCTGCGCAGGCCGCCATCGGCCGGGTAGGGCAGGGGATGGTGCTGGACCTGGGCCACGGGCAGCCGGGTGGCGATCAGGTTGCCGAACCGCTGCCGCTGGCCGTCGGGGCTCCATTCGTCGACGGCCGCCCCGAAGAAGAGCTGGAAGCCCGGCAGCAGCTGCGCCAGCAGGGCGGGCTGGTCATGGCCGGCGTCGCCCGCCAGCCGGGGGTAGTTGACCGCGATCTCCTGCAGGCACAGGACGTCGAAGTCCGCGAGCGCGCGCGCGCCCTCGACGATGCGCCGCGGGCTGACGACGCCGTCCAGCCCGCAGCACCATTGCGTGTTCCAGGTGACGAGTTTCATGGGTTACTTGATGCCGGCGCGCATGAAGCTCTGGACGAACTGGCGCTGGAAGAGCAGGAAGGCCACCAGCAGCGGGGCCGCCGTCATCAGGGTGGCGGCGGTGATCACGGACCAGTCCACGCCCTGGTCGACCGAGGAGAACACCTGCAGGCCGACCGTGAGCGGGCGCGCGTTGACGCTGTTGGTGATGATCAGCGGCCACAGGAAATTGTTCCAGTGGTAGCTCACCGAGACCAGCGCGAACGCCGTGTACACCGGTTTGGCCAGCGGGACATAGACGCGCCACAGCGTCTGCATCGGGCCGGCGCCCTCGACCCGGGCCGCCTCGTCCAGCTCCTTCGGGATGCCCAGGAACGTCTGGCGCAGCAGGAAGATGGCGAACGCCGAGGCGAAGTAGGGCAGGCCGATCGCCAGCAGCGTGTCTACCAGGCCCAGGTGCGACATGGTGCGGTAGTTCTCCACCAGCAGGATGTCCGGCATGATCATCAGCTGCACCAGCACCAGGGCGAAGGCCACGCCGCGCCCGCGGAACTCGAAGCGCGCGAACGCATAGGCGGCCAGCGTGCCCAGCACCATCTGCACCGCCAGGATCATCAGCACCAGCAGCGAGGTGTTGAGGAAGTAGCGGGCGAACGGCGCCGCTTCCCAGGCGCGGCGGAAGTTGTCCAGCGTCAGCGGGGCCGCGACGGCGAAGCGGGTCGCGTACTCGGCCGGGTGGAACGCCGTCCAGACGGCGTACGCCAGCGGCAGGATCCACAGCAGCGCCAGGAGCCACGCGGCCGCGGTGTCGAGCCAGGTCGGCTCGTTGAAGGCCAGTCGTTGCGCGCTCATTTGTAGTGGACCCGGCGGTCGAGCACGAAGAACTGGAACAGCGACACCGACGCCAGCACCGCCAGCAGCAGCACCGTGATGGCGGCCGCGTAGGCGGTGTCCCAGAACTTGAAGCCGACCTCGTAGAGGTGGTAGAGCAGCAGCGTCGAGGCGTTGTCGGGGCCGCCGCGGGTGAGGACGAACACGTGGTCCACCATCCGGAAGCCGTTGATCACCGCGTTGACCAGCACGAACAGCGTGGTGGGCATGAGCAGCGGCCACTGCACGCGGCGGAAGAAATACCAGCGCGAGGCGCCCTCGATCGCCGCGGCCTCGCGCAGGCTCGGGTTGAGCGTCTGCAGCGCGGCCAGGTAGAAGATCATGAAGAAGCCGGCTTCCTTCCACACCGCCACCACCGTGATGCAGGCCAGCGCGGTGGACTGGTCGCCCAGCCAGTTGTGCGAGGGCAGGCCCAGCGCGCCCGTCACCTGCTCCAGCAGGCCGTACTGCGGCGTGTAGAAGAACAGCCAGATGTTGGCCACCGCGATCATCGGCAGCACCGTCGGCGTGAAGTACGCCATGCGCAGGAAGGCGCGGCCGGCGATGCGCTCGTTGACCCACAGCGCCATCACCAGCGCCAGGCCGATGGACAGCGGGATGGTGGCGCCGGCGAACCACAGGTTGTTGCGCACCGCCTTCCAGAACACCGGGTCGTCCACCATCGCCTGGTAGTTCTCCAGGCCTACCCACACCGCCGGGCGGCTGCCCTTGGGCGTGGAGTGGAAGCTGTCGATGAAGGTCGCGACCGCCGGCCAGTGGGTGAACGCCACCAGCAGCACCAGCGCCGGCAACAGCAGCAGCCAGGCGTGGATGGCCGCCTGGTTGCCGCCGGCGGCGGTGCCCTCGCCCCGCCCGCCCGTCACTTGTACGCGCGCAGGATGCGGTCGGCTTCGCGTTGCGCGTCCTGCATCGCCTGGGCCGGCGTCTTGGTGCCGGTCAGGGCCGCCTGCAGGCCGTCGTTGAGCGCCTTGGTCACGCGCTGGTTGTCGTGCGTGGAGAACTCGGCCACCGACTGCGGCAGCTGGTCGCGCGCCACCAGGGCGGCCGGGAAGTCCTGGCCGTACTTCTTCAGCGTTGGGGTGTCATAGGCGGCCGGCGAGACGGCCACGTAGCCCGTGTCCATGCTCCACACCGCGGCCCGCTCGGGCTGGGTGATCCACTTGATGAACTTGAAGGCGGCTTCCTGCTGCGCCGGCGCAGCCTTCTTGAAGATGTAGAAGTTGCCGCCGCCGGTGGGCGAGCCCTTGCGCTTGTTGCCGGGGATCATCGCCACGCCGAAGTCGAACTTGGCGTTCGCCTTCACGTTGGTCAGGTTGCCGGTAGTGGTGTACATCATGGCCACCTTCTTCTCGAAGAAGTCCTTGGGCGTCGTGCCCCACTCCACCACGCCGGGCGGGTGCACGCCGGCCTTGCCCAGGTCGACCCAGTACTGCAGCGCCTCGATGACCTTGGGATCGTCGAACTTCACCTGCGTGCCGGCCTCGTTGGCGAGGATCGCGTCGTTGGGCGTGGTCAGGGTCTGGAACAGCCAGTAGGGAAAGCCGCTGGAGGGGATCTGCACGCCCCACTGGGTGACCTTGCCGCTGGCGTCCTTCTTCGTGAGCTTGGCGGCTGCTGCCTTGAGCTCGGCCCAGTTGGCCGGCGGGTGGTTCGGGTCCAGGCCGGCTTCCTTGAACAGCTCCTTGTTGTAGTACATGACCACGGTGGAGCGCTGGAACGGCACGCCCCACGTCTTCCCGCCGGTGCGGCTGTTCATCATGAAGGCCGGGTAGAAGCCGTTGAGCCAGGCCTTGTCGTCGGCGGTCTTGACGAAGTTGTCGATCGGCACGATCGCGTCCTCGTCGATGAGCGTGAACATGTCGGTGGACAGTAGCACCGAGGTGACCGGCGGGGTGCCCGCCTTGTGCGCCGTGAGCGCCTTGACGATGGTCTCCTGGTAGGTGCCCGCATAGATCGGGGTGACCTTGATGCCGGGGTTGGCCTTCATGAAGTCGGCGGCGAAGCCGTCGATGGCCTTGGCGATCGGGCCGCCCACCGCCACGGGGTAGAAGAACGAGAACTCGGTGGTCTGGGCCTGGGCGCTGCCGCAGGCCAGGGCGGCCGCGGCGCCGGCGGCCAGCAGGAATCGGTTGAATGTCTTGCGTTGCATGTGCTCGTCTCCTCGTTCTTCGTGGGGGGTCGTGAAGGGAATCAGGCCAGGCGTTGGCCCTGGGCGTCGAAGTGGTGGGCGCTGGCGGGTGCCCAGTCGAGCGCGACCTGGCCGCCGGCGGCCAGGTCGGCCTGGCCGTCGGTGCGCACCGTCAGCGTCTCGGTGCCCACGGCGCAGTGCGCGATCAGGTCGGCGCCCAGGTACTCGGTGCTGCGCACCGTGGCCGGGATGCGGCCGCCCAGCGTGACCGCCTCGGGGCGCACGCCCAGCCAGTGCGACTCGCGCCCCGCCGGCACGTCGCTGCCGGCGATGCGGTCGCCCTCGACCTTGAGCAGGTTCATCGCCGGGGTGCCGATGAAGCGGGCCGCGAAGGTGGTGGCAGGCTGCGCGTACAACGTGCGCGGCGTGGCGCACTGCTCGATGCGGCCGCGATGCAGCAGCACCACCTGGTCGGCCATGCTCATCGCCTCGGCCTGGTCGTGCGTGACGTAAACCACCGTGAGGCCCAGCCGCTGCTGCAGCTGGCGCAGCTCGGTGCGCATCTCCTGGCGCAGCTGCGCATCCAGGTTGGACAGCGGCTCGTCCATGAGGCAGACCTTGGCCTGGGCCACCAGCGCGCGCGCGAGCGCCACGCGCTGCTGCTGGCCGCCGGAGAGTTGCGACGGCTTGCGCGCCAGCAGGGCCGTCAGGCCCAGCAGCTCGGCGGTCTCCTGCAGGCGGCGGGCCGTCTCGGCCTTCGCGAGCTTGCGCACCGACAGGCCGAAGGTGATGTTGTCGGCCACCGTGAGATGCGGGAACAGCGCGTAGTTCTGGAACACCATCGCGATGTTGCGGCGCGATGGTGGCAGCGCCGTGACATCCTGGCCGCCGATCAGCACCTGGCCGCTGGAGGCGGTCTCCAGGCCCGCGATGATGCGCAGCGTCGTGGACTTGCCGCAGCCCGAGGGACCGAGCAGCACGCAGAAGCTGCCGGAGGCGATGTCGAGGGAGATGTGTTCCAGGGCTGTCGTTTCACCCCAGCGCTTGGTGATGTCGACCAGCTGGATGGATGCCATCGGTCGAGTATAGGAAGCAGCCCGCGCGCGGCCCAGCGGGTTTGGGGGGATTGATTTCGCTGCAGCGGCGGGGCAGGGCGCCTGCCGCGTCGCCGGTCACGGCCTGCGGGGCGGGGCCGCGACCGGGCCGGTCGCCTGCTGCGCCTCGGCCTGCAGCCAGTGCATGAATGCGAGTGCGTCCGGGTTGCGCTGCGCCTGCGGCGCGAGGGTGAGGAAGTAGCCGCGCTGCGAATCCGCGGGGCTGCGAAAGGGCGCCACCAGCTTGCGCGAGCGCACCAGGTCGGCCAGCAGCGGCAGCCGCCCGATCACGATGCCCTGGCCGGCGACGGCCGCGGCCACCGCTTCGGCGTACTGCGTGAACCGCATCGTGTGCGCCATGCGCACGTCGTCCAGCCCCATGAGGCGCAGCCACGGCTCCCAGTCGACGGCGGAGGTCGAGCCGTGCATGTCGACGGTGAGCAGCGTGTGCCGGGCCAGGTCGGCCGGCGAGGCGAGCGGGCGCGAGCGGTCGCGCAGCAGCGACGGCGCGCATATCGGTTGCACCGCCTCCTCGAACAGGCGCGGGCCGCCGCCGTCGGCCAGCGGCACGAAGCGCACCGCGAGGTCGACATTGCCGCGGTCCAGGTCGACCAGGGACAGCGTGGCCGAGATGCGCACGTCCACGTGCGGATGCGCGGCGGTGAAGCGCGGCAGCCGCGGGATCAGCCAGAACGAGGCGAAGCCCGGCGTGCACGTGATGGCGACCTGGCGCGCGGCGGCCTGGCTGCGCACGCGCGCGGCCGCATCGCGCAGGCGCTCCAGGCTGTCGTCGACCGCCCGGTGCATCACCTGCCCGGCCTCGGTGAGCACGAGCGAGCGGTGCCGGCGCTCGAACAGCGGCGTGCCCAGCGAGGTCTCCAGCTGCTGGACCTGCCGGCTGACCGCCGGCTGCGACAGCGCCAGTTCCGCTCCGGCGGCGGTGAAGCTCAGGTGCCGCGCGGCCGCCTCGAAGGTGCGCAGCAGGTCCAGCCGCAGCTGGCGCGAGCGGGGCAGTCCGGCTTCCCGGCCACGGGGCGGTTTCGCATTCGCCTGCTGCATGCGAGCCATGCGCATTCACCATTCGTCGGAGGAGGGCGGCGTCAGTATATTCATTCGCATACCGCATGTGAGGTGCCCCATGAAGCTCGATCGGCCCGGACGGTTCGCCATGCTGCGCGGCAGCCTCCTCGAAGTCCCGCAGCATGCCCCGATGGTGGTCGCCTGCGGCGGCGGCCAGCTGTGGGTGACGCAGGACAACGACCTGCGCGACCACGTGCTCGACCCCGGCCAGTGCCTGCGCACCCAGGCCGGGCGGCGCGTGCTGGTGTCGGCGCTGGAGGACTCGGTGCTCGAGCTCGCGACGGTCGCGCCGCCGCGGCCGTGGGCGCGGCGACACGCGCCGACGCTGCACCCGGCCGGGCCGCAGCCCGCCTGACCCTGCGGTGCGCTGCCTGTAAAGTCCGTGTGCCGGCCCCGGCCGGCCACGACACACAGGAGACAGGCATGCACCGCAGGCACTTGCTGCGCGCTTCGGGCGCGCTGCTGCTTCCGACGATCGCGCTCGGCCAGGGCGCCTTTCCCAACAAGCCGATCCGCTACATCGTGCCGGTCGCCGCCGGCGGCGGTAGCGACATGGTCGGGCGCGTGGTGACGGAGCGTTGGGGCAAGCTGCTGGGGCAGCCGTTCGTCGTCGACAACCAGGGCGGCGGCGGCGGCGTGGTGGCGTGCCAGAGCACCCTGCGCTCGCCCGCCGACGGCTACACGCTGATGCAGGGCTACGTCGCCACGCACGGCACCAGCCCGGCCACGCGCAAGGTGCCGTACGACGCGGTGAAGGACTTCACGCCGGTGGGCATGATCGGCGCCACGCCTAACGTGCTGGCCGTCAACACCAGCCTGCCCGTGCGCACCGTGGCCGAGTTCATCGACTATGTGAAGCGCAATCCGGGCCGGGTGAACTACGGCTCGGCCGGGCAGGGCTCGCTCACGCACCTGACGATGGAGCTGTTCAAGCTCGAGACCGGCACCTTCATGCTGCACATCCCGTACCGCGGCATCGCGCCGGCCATCACCGACGTCATCGCCGGCCAGACGCAGGCGATGTTCCCCGGCCTCGCGGCGGCGCTGCCGCACATCCGCTCCGGCCGGCTGCGGCCGCTGGCCGTGACCGGCCGCACGCGCAACCGCCAGATCAAGGACGTGCCCACGCTCGAGGAGTCGGGGCTCAAGGGCTTCGACGCCATGCAGTGGTACGGCTGCGTGGGCCCGGCCGGCATGCCGGCCGACGTCACGAAGCGGCTGAACGAGACGCTGGTGACGGTGCTGGACGCACCGGACTTCCGCGACAAGCTCGCGGGCGAGGCGATCGAGCCTTGGCCCATGACGGCGGCCGAATTCGGCGAGTACATCCGCGCCGAGATCGCCCGCTGGAGCCGCGTGGCCAAGGCCCGCAACATCCACCTCGACGAGTAGCGCCGCCGCTCGCCGCCTTTCTTTTCCCAATCGCTTTCGCAACAAGGACCACCGTGGCTCGCAACACCCACGTCGCCGCCGACACCCAGGCGCCTCCCATCACCGACATCCTCGCCCGCTTCGTGGCCGGCCACCCCGGCCGCGGCTGGAGCGACTCGGTGGAGCACGAGGCGCACCGCACCTTCTACAACTGGCTGGGCTGCGCGATCGGCGCCTCGGGCCATGAAGCCGCCGATGCGGCGCTCGGCGGCATCGCGATGCTGCAGCCCGCCCCGCAGGCGGCCGTGCTGGGCCGCAGCGAGCGGGTGGACATGGCCAGCGCGGCGCTGGTCAACGGCATCACCTCGCACACGTTCGACTTCGACGACACCCACCTGAAGACCATCATCCACCCCGCGGGCCCGGTCGCCTCGGCGGTGCTGGCGCTGGCCGAGACGCGCGGCGCCAGCGGCCGCGACGTGCTCGACGCGCTGGTGCTGGGCATCGACGTCGCCTGCCGCATCGGCAACGTGATGTACCCCGACCACTACGACCGCGGCTGGCACATCACGGGCTCCACCGGCATGCTGGGCGCGGCGGCCGGCTGCGCGCGCCTGCTCGGGCTGGACGCGCCGCGCACGGCGATGGCGCTGGGCATCGCGGCGTCGCAGCCGGTGGGGCTGCGCGAGCAGTTCGGCACCATGACCAAGCCGTTCCACCCGGGCGGCGCGGCGCGCGCCGGCCTCACGTCCGCGCTGCTGGCCATGCACGGCTTCACCGCCAGCCCGCGCGCGCTGGAGGCGCCGCGCGGCTTCGTGCAGGTGGTGTCGGACAAGCGGGCCTGGAACGAGGTGACCGACGAACTCGGCCAGCGCTTCGAGATCTCGTTCAACACCTACAAGCCGTTCGCCTGCGGCATCGTCATCCATCCGAGCATCGACGCCTGCGTGCAGCTGCGCGAGCAGGGCATCGGCGCCGAGCAGGTCGAGCGCATCGAGCTGCGCGTGCACTCGCTGGTGCTCGAGCTCACGGGCAAGAAGGAGCCCCGGGACGGCCTGCAGGGCAAGTTCAGCGTCTACCACGGCTGCGCCATCGGGCTGCTGATCGGCCGCGCCGGCGAGCCGGAGTTCGCCGACGAGGTGGTCAACCGGCCGGACGTCGTGGCGCTGCGCCGCAAGGTGCAGGCGACCGTGGACGACAGCATCGCCGAGGAGGCCGCCGACGTCACCGCGGTGCTCACCGACGGCCGCCGCGTGCACGTGCGGGTGGACCACGCGATCGGCTCGCTGCAGCGGCCGCTGACCGACCGGCAGCTCGATGCCAAGTTCGCCGCGCTGGTGGATCCGGTGCTGGGCGCCGAACGCGTGACGGCCATTGCCGGCACCTGCCGCGACCTGGCGGGGCTGAAGGACATCCGCCAGCTCGTGGCCCTGTGCTGCCCGTGAGGGCTGCGACTCGCGGCGCGCCAGCGGGCCGGTCGCCTGCAAGAGGGATCGGTCCGGCACGCGGCTGCGCACCGATGAGCCGCCGCCTCACACCCGGAGAGCTTCTTTGCGCGGCGGACATCGCGGCGGGGGGAACCCCGTGGCAGAGTCCGGGTCACACTGCCATGACCTTGCTGCGCCCGCTTCGCTGGATCGCCCCGCTCGCCGTGCTGGCCACCGCCACGGGGTGCGCCATCGTGCCCGCCGAGCCGGTGTACCCGGGGCCGGTCGTCTATGGCGGCGCGCCGATGGTCGTGGCGCCCGCGCCGATGTACTACCCGCCGGCGGCTTACCCGCCCTACTACTACGCGCCGTCGCCGCCGGTGTTCGTGCGGCCGCCCCTGTACTACGGGCCGCCGCCGCCGCACGTCTCGCGGCCGCATTCGCACTACCGCCGCCCGGCGCCGGGTCCCGGCGCCGCCGTCCCGCAAGGAGGCGGCGGCATCGGCGGCATGATCCGGGGCCTGCCTTCGCGCGTGCCCCGGCCCGACGCGGCCCCTGCCGCCAGGTAGCCGCGTCGTCGCCTCACAGGCGCATCACAGGCGCGTCACGCCCGGGATCACCGCCACCAGCCGCCCATTGATGTAGAGCGCACCTTCGGGCGCGCCCGCATCGCGGTGCAGCTCGTGGAATTCCACCGACTCGATCGCCGGCGCCGCCGCCGCCGCGGCATGCGCCGCCGCCAGCCGGGTGGCCGCGCCGGCCAGCGCGTCGCTCGCGGCCCGCAGGCCGGCCGACGCCCGGTGCAGCAGCGTGGCGCTCAGGGGGCGGGCCGCTTCGCCGGCGGCCCAGGTCAAGCTCTTGCTCATCGTTCTTCTCCTTGGAGGCCGCCTTCGTGCGGGCGGCGGGTTCACTGCCGGAAAACAAAACGGCCCGGGGGCATTGCCACCGGGCCGTTTGCGCTGCCTGCCGCGGAAATCAGCAGGGGGGCGCGAGGACCCGGGGACGTTGGCCACGCGGTGCACGGACTGCATTGCCTGCGCCAAACGCGCGGCCCATGCCGCCAGGAAGGCGGCAGGCAATCAGCGCGAAGGCGACGGCGACGTTGGACATGCGGGACGTGGTGGTTGAGGGGCTGGGCGTCATCGGCGGAACTGCGCGATCGCCGACTTGATCAAATGATAAAGGAGTTGTGATCAACGGCGCAAGGGGCATTGGCACGACCGGCACACCGGCTGTGTCGTGCCTGCCACACCGGTGCGTGTCAGCGCTTGCGCTTGAGCGGGGCCACGCCCGACTGCGAGCGCTGCCACAGCGACATGCCGTCGTCCGCCGGGGACGGCGCCGAGCCCTTGGCGGCCGGCCGGGGGCCGGCGGGGGCCGGGGCCGGCACCAGCACTTCGCCCAGCAGCTCCAGGAGGCGGGTGCGGGCACGCTGCGGATGGCGGCGGTAATAGGTCAGGACCAGGCCGACGATGAAGCGCTCGTCGTCGTCCTGCGGCAGCGGGGCTTCCTCGGCGGGGGCGGCCGCCAGGTGGGGCGGGGCCGGGGAAGCGGGGGCCGGGGCGCCCGACGCATCGTGCGGCACGTCCATCCAGCCGTTGGGCTTGTGGCTCAGCTGCTCGAACTGGCGCGCGAGGCGCTCGCCGATCTGCCGTGACCGGCTCTTGATCTGGCTCCAGTAGCTGGGGTGGATCTGCAGGCGTTCGGCGAAACGCCTTTCCAGTCCACGCAGTGTGGCGGCGTCGGGGTGCTTGACCGTGGCCCGGACAAACTCCTCGAAGAGCGCGAGCGCGTTGTCCAGGCGGACCTGCGCGACGTCCCGGGGTTGCATGATGCCCGATGATAAACCAACGTTGATCAGTTGGGCATGACCCAAGCCACCGCATCGCCAGGCGACGCGGGCTGCCGTCAGCCCGGCGGCGCGAGCGGGATGCGGAACGAGAACGTCGAGCCGCGCCCCGGTCCCGGGCTGCGCGCGGCCAGCCGGCCGCCGTGCAGTCGCACGAGCGCGCGCGACAGCGCCAGGCCGACCCCCAGGCCGCCGTCGTGCACCGGGGTCAGGCCGCCGGCCTCGCCCTGGGTGAACAGTTCGAAGATGCGGTCGAGGTCGTCCGCGTCGATGCCGCGCCCGTTGTCCTCCACCTCGACCTGCGCCTCGCCGTCGAGCCGGCGCGCGCGCACGCGGATCGTGCCGCCCTCGTCGGTGTACTTGGCGGCGTTGACCAGCAGGTTCTGCAGCACCTGCGACAGGCGTGTGACATCCGCATCCACCATCAGCTCGGCGTCGGCGGGCATGTCCACTGTGAGCTGGTGGCGGCGCGACTCGATCAGCGGCCGCACGGTCTCGACGCTGCGCCGCACGACCTCGGCGATGGACACGCGCGCCGGCCGCAGCGTGATCTTGCCCGTGGTCAGCCGCGAGACGTCCAGCAGGTCGTCGACCAGCCGGGTGAGCTGGGTCAGCTGCCGGTCGATGATGTCGCGCATGCGCACCAGCGGCGGTGGCAGCTCCTTGTTCAGCTGCATGAGCGTCACCGCGTTGCGGATCGGCGCGAGCGGGTTGCGCAGCTCGTGGGCCAGCATGGCGATGAATTCGTTCATGCGCCGGGTCGACCGCTCCAGGTCCTCCAGCCGGCGCTGCTGCGACAGGTCCTGGATCACCACGCCGAACCCCGCCGCCTCGCCGGTGCGGCCGTACACGGCCGTGGTCACGACCTTGGCCCAGAACCGGCTGCCGTCCTGGCGCAGCCGCCAGCCGTCCTCCTCGAGGCGGCCGTGCGCCAGTGCCGCATCCAGCGTCGCCTGCGGCTTGCCCGCCTGCCGATCGGCGGTGGAGAAGAACACGTTCACGTGCCGGCCCATGATCTCGTCGGCCGGGTAGCCGAGGATCGATTCGGCGGCGCGGTTCCAGCTCTGCACCAGGCCGCCGCGGTCGAGCGCGAAGATCGCATGGTCGCGCACGCTGTCCACCAGCAGGCGGAAGCGCTCCTCGCTCGCGCGCAGCGCCTCCTCGTGCGCGCGCCGCTCGGTCAGGTCGCGCGTGACCTTGGCGTAGCCGGACAGCTCGCCCGTGCGCGGGTCGCGCAGCGCCGTGATCACCACATTGGCCCAGAAGCGGCTCCCGTCCTTGCGAAGGCGCCAGCCTTCGTCCTCGAAGCGGCCGTCGCGGGCGGCGCGGCGCAGTTCCTCCTGCGGCCAGCCGGTGGCCACGGCTTCGGGCGGATAGAAGATCGAGAAGTGCTGGCCCAGGATCTCCTCGCGCCGCCAGCCCTTGAGCTTTTCCGCGCCGCTGTTCCAGGTGACGATGCGGCCCTGCGGGTCGAGCACGAAGATGCCGTAATCGACGACGGCATCCACGAGCAGCTGCAGCCGTTCGTCGATCGGCGGGGGCAGGGCGTGGCGGGCGGCGGAGGTCAATGCGGTGGGATGGGCCTGATCGGATGGCAGCGCGAATTATGGTCGCGCACTGGACGTGCGGGAGCCCATCGGCAGCATGTCGGTGGTGGCGCCCGTGCGTTCGCCGCCGCCGTCCTACGGCTCAACAACCTGCGCGCGCGCAGCATGGCCGCATGCGAGAGGACACCGACGACACCGCGGCGGGCGACGACCCGGAAGAGGCTGCCCGTTCCGCCGGGCTGCGCTACGTGTCGAACGAGCAGCCGGGCCACACGCGCGTGGCGCAGGGCGAGGGCTTCGCCTACCGCAAGCCCGACGGCTCGCCGGTGGCCGACGAGCGCACGCTCGAGCGCATCCGCAAGCTCGCCATTCCGCCGGCCTGGACCGATGTGTGGATCTGCCCTCGCGCCGACGGCCACCTGCAGGCCACGGGGCGCGACGCGAAAGGCCGCAAGCAGTACCGCTACCACCCGCGCTTTCGCGAGGTGCGCGAGGAAACCAAGTACGAGCACATGATGGAGTTCGCTCGCGCCCTGCCGGACATCCGGCGCGCGCTGGCCGCCCACATGGCGCTGCGCGGGCTGCCGCGCGAGAAGGTGCTGGCCACGGTGGTGCACCTGCTCGAGACGACGCTGATCCGGGTCGGCAACGACGACTACGCGAAGCAGAACAAGAGCTACGGGCTCACCACGCTGCGCAACCGGCACGTGGCGGTGGACGGCGCGCAGCTGCGCTTCCAGTTCAAGGGCAAGAGTGGCAAGACCTGGAAGCTGCAGCTGGAGAACCGCCGCGTCGCCAAGGTCGTGCGGGCCTGCCAGGAGTTGCCGGGCCAGCGCCTGTTCCAGTACACGGACGAGGCCGGCGAGCTGCGCGAGGTGACCTCGGCCGACGTCAACGCCTACCTGCGCGAGATCACCGGCCGCGACGTCACCGCCAAGGACTTCCGCACCTGGGCCGGCACCGTGATGGCGGCGCTGGCGCTGCAGGAGGTGGAGAAGGCCGAGACGCAGGCGGCTGCGAAGCGCAACGTCAAGGCCGCCATCGAGCGGGTGGCCGCGCGGCTGGGCAACACCCCCACCATCTGCCGCAAGTGCTACGTGCACCCCGAGGTGCTGCAGGCCTACGCCGAGGGCGAACTGCTGCTCGAGATCGGCCAGCAGGTCGAGAGCGAACTCGAGGATGCCGCCGCGCTGCGGCCCGAGGAGGCGGCCGTCCTCACGCTGCTGCAGGTGCGGCTCGAGCGCACGCTCGAAGGGCGCCTGGCCGACAGCCTGGTGGCGCTGAAGGACACCCGTCCGGCTTCCGCCCGGGCCAAGTCCAAGTCCAGGTCCAGGTCCCCGGTCAAGTCGCCGGCCAAGTCCACGACCCGGACGACCCGGTCCAAGGCGCGCGAGGCGCCGGCGCCGGCGCCGGCGTAGCGTCCATCCAACCCATCCGCACGGCGCTGCGGATCGCGGGCCGCCCCGACGGAGGCCCGTCTACACTCGCGCATGGCTCAGCTGGCCCCCCTGCGCTCCCGGTTGCTCCTGCTCGCGCTGGGCAGCGTGGTGCCGGTGCTCGTGCTCGCGTGGGCGCTGGGATGGATCCTGCTCGACCACGAGCGGACCAACTTCCGCGAAACCGCGCTCGACCGCAACCGCATGTTCGTCACCGCGCTGGAGGAACAGCTGGACGGGCACGTGTCCTCGCTGCGCGCCTTGGCGGCATCGGCCGCGCTGCAGCGCGGCGACCTGCGCACCTTCGACGAAGAGGCCCGGCGGGTGCTGGCCTCGCAGGATGGCTGGCTGAACGTCATGCTGCTCGATCCGCAGGGCCGGCACCTGGTCAACCTGCGTTTCCCGTACGGCGCCGCCAAGGCGCAGGCCCCGGGGGACGAAATGACCGACGTCCAGCGCGCGCTGGCGTCCAGCGCGCCGGTGATCGGCAACGTGCGACCCGGTCCGGTGTCGGGGCTGCTCGGGATTCCGGTGCGCATCCGGGTGCGATCGGCCGGCGAACTGCGGGTGTTGCAGTTCATCCTGGAGCCGCAGTCGTTCGCGCCCCTGATGCGGCAGCTGGGCTATCCCTCCAGCTGGGCGTACGGGCTCACGGATCGCGCCGGCGTGTTCATCGTCCGCGTGCCCGACGCGTCCCGCGGCCAGCGTATGTCGCCGGACTTCGAGCGCCACAGCCGCTCGGCCCCCGAGGGCTGGTTCCGGGGCCGGACGCTGGAGGGGCGCGACACCTACACGGCCTACCGCACCTCCGTGATGACCGGGTGGGCCGCCGGCGTGGCGATTCCGAGCGACGAAGTGTCCGGCGCCGCCTGGCGGGCAGCCGCGCTGCTCGGCACGGGCGCCCTGCTGTCGCTGCTCGCGACCCTGGGCATCGCGGCCTGGATGGGCCGGCGGCTCGCCACGCCGATCGCGCGGCTGGCGGGCGCGGCCCGCCGGCTCGGGCAGGAGCCGATCGCGCCGCAGATCGCCCACGCCCGCTCGAACAGTTCCGTGGCCGAGGTCCACGAGGTCGCCGCCGCGCTGGAGGAGGCCGACCGCGCCCTGGCCGAGCGCGAGGCCCTGCGCCAACGCGAGCAGGAGGCCCTGCGCGCGGCCGACAAGGCCAAGGACGAATTCCTGGCGATGCTCGGGCACGAACTGCGCAATCCGCTGTCGGCCATCACGGCCTCCGCGCACGTGCTGCGGCTGTCCAAGCCGGGCGCCACCGCGGCGGTGAAGGCGCACGACGTGATCGACCGGCAGGCGCGGCAGATGACGCGGCTGGTCGAGGACCTGATGGACGTCAGCCGCCTGGCGATGGGCAAGGTGACGCTGCACCTCGAACGGCTGGACCTCGCCGCCCTCGCCGAGCGCACCGTGCAGACCTGGCAGCACGCCGGCCGCAGCCGCGCCGACCGCGTGCGGCTGGAGGCGACGCCGGCCTGGGTTGAGGGCGACCGCGCCCGGCTGGAGCAGGTGCTCTCCAACCTGCTGGACAACGCCCACAAGTTCTCGCACGGCCAGGGTCCGATCGAGGTGCGGGTGCATGCGCACGGCGACCAGGCGCTGCTGGAGGTGCAGGACCGCGGCGAGGGCATCGCCGCCCAGGACCTGCCGCACATCTTCGACCTGTTCGTGCAGGGCGAGCAGGGCTTCGACCGGCCGCAGGGCGGCATCGGCCTGGGACTGGCGCTGGTGCGGCGCCTGGTCGAACTGCAGCACGGCACGGTCACCGCGGCCAGCGCGGGCCGCGGGCACGGGGCCTGCCTCACGGTGCGGCTGCCGCTGGCCGCCGGTGCGGCCGCCGACGGCGGCGAGGTGCAGGGCGCCACCGAGGCGGCCAGCGTCCCGGGACGCCGCGTGCTGCTGGTGGAGGACAACGAGGACGGCCGCCAGGTGATGGAGATGGTGCTGGCCCTGGAAGGCCACACCGTGCGCTCGGCCGCCAACGGCGCCGACGCGCTGGCGCTGGCGGCTGCCTGGCCGCCCGACGTGGCGCTGGTGGACATCGGCCTGCCCGACATCGACGGCTACGAGGTGGCGCGGCGCCTGCGCGCGCTGCAGCTGCCCTCGCAGCCGCGCCTGGTGGCCATCAGCGGCTTCGGCCAGCCCGACGACCAGCGCACCGCCTACGAAGCCGGCTTCGACCTGCATCTCACCAAGCCGGTCGCGGCGGAGTTCCTGCGCGACGTGATGCACGCGCTGACCTCCCGCGACGCCGCACCCGCGCCGTAGGCCGCCCGTGCGCGCCCGTATCATGGGCCGATGCACGAGACCGCCAGTCCCACGCCCGCCAGGATCGCCTCCGTCCGCGCCACGCCGCTCAACCTGCCGGTGACGGTGGGGGCGGGGGGCAGGACCAAGTCCACCTTACTGTCGCTGTGCCTGGTCGACGTGACGCTTGAGGACGGCCGCACCGGCACCGGCATGACGGCGATCACCGAAGAGGAGGTGATCGGCAGCATCGTCAACGAGATCGTCGCGCCGAACCTGGTGGGACTGGACGCGATGCGGCACGAGCAGGTCTGGGACCGCCTCTACTGGCTGCTCACGCCGCGCGGCCAGTCCGGCTACGCCAGCCACGCCATCGCCGCGGTGGACCTCGCGCTGTGGGACCTCAAGGGCCAGCTGCTCGGGCAGCCGTGCTGGCGCCTGCTGGGCGGCGCGCGGGAGCAGGTGCCGGTGTACGCCACCTTCGGCTTCAACTTCTTCGACCGCGACGAACTCTCGGCCGCGGCGCGCAGCTGGGTCGACCGCGGGTTCCGCCGGCTGAAGATGACCGTGGGCCACCACGCGCTGGCCCGCCGCGACGAGCCGCGGCCGCTGGCCGACGTCGTGGCCGAGGACGTGCACCGCGTGCGCGCCGTGCGCGATGCGGTCGGCCCCGACGTGCAGATCTTCATCGACGCCAACTGCGGCCTGGACTACGTGCATGCCCTCTGGCTGGCCGAGCGGCTGGAGCCGCTGGGCATCAGCTTCTTCGAGGAGCCCGTGGCCGGCAACGACGTGGCCAACCTCGCCAAGCTGCGCGCCAAGACGCGCATCCCGCTCGCGGCGGGGCAGAACGAAGGCCTGGCCAGCCGCTTCCGCGACCTGCTCACCGCCCAGGCCATCGACGTGGTGCAGCCCAATGCCTGCATCACCGGCGGCTTCACGCAATGCCAGCGCATCGCCGGCATGGCGGCCGCGTTCGGCGCCCAGTTCGCCAACGGCGGCGCCTGGCCGCACCACAACATGCACCTGCATGCGGGCCTGGCCAACGGCACGCTGGTGGAATACCACTCGGTGGCGGTCGAATGCTGCAAGCTGGTGTTCGACGGCCTGCCCGAGCCGACGGCGGGCCAGCTGGCGCTGCCGGCGGCGCCCGGCCTGGGCTTCACGCCCAACCGCGAGCGCATCGCCGAACTCGCCAGGCGCCCCGGTTCGCGCGGCGCGGGCAAGGCCTGACGCCCCGCGCATCATCACAACCATGAAGGAGACCTCCGTGCCACAGCATCCCCATGCCCTGCGCCGCCGCGGCCTGCTCGGCGCCGCCCTGGCGGCCGCCGCGCCCTGGGCGCGATCACAACCCGCCGGCGCGCTGCCGAACCGGCCCGTGCGCCTGATGGTGGGCTATGCCGCCGGCGGCGGCGTGGACGCGATGGCCCGGATGCTGTCGTCGCGGCTGCCGGCCCTGCTGGGCCAGCAGGTCATCGTGGAGAACCGCGCGGGCGCCACCGGGGCCATCGCGGCCGACGCCGTGGCGAAGGCGGCGCCCGACGGTTCGACGCTGCTGGTCGGCGAGACCGCGATGCTGATCGCGCCGCACCTGGGCACCAGGCTGCCGTTCGACCCGCTCGCGTCCTTCACCCCCGTGGCGGGCGCCTTCCAGGCGCCGCTGATGATCGTCGCCGGCAATGCCGTGCCGGCCTCGAACCCGAAGGAGATGGTGGCGCTGCTGAAGGCGCATCCGGGCCGGTATTCGTACGCGACCTCGGGCGTCGGCACCGTGCACCACCTCGGGATGGAAATCCTCAAGGCCCGCACCGGCACCTTCATCGTGCACATCCCGTACCGGGGCGCGGCGCAGATCGTCCCCGACGTCATCAGCGGCCAGGTGCCGTTCGGCGTGGTCAGCGCGGCCGCGGGCCTGGCGCAGGCGCGCGCCGGCCGGCTGAAGGCGATCGCGATGATGAGCAGGGCCAGGCTGCCCGGCGCCGAGAACGTCCTGCCGCTGGCCGACGCGCTCCCCGGCTTCGATGTCGCGCCGCGCATCTTCGTGCTGGCGCCGGCGGGCACGCCCGCGCCGGTCGTGCAGCAACTCAACGAGGCCATCCGCACCGTGCTGGGCAGCGCCGATCTGGCGCAGGCGGCGGCGCAGCAGGGCGCGGTCCCGTCGTACCTGCCGCCGGCGGCGCTGGCGGCCGAGATGGCGCGCGAGTCGGCCGACTGGGCGCGCATCATCAAGCAGCAGAAGGTCAGCGTCGAATGAGCCGCCCCGTCCCCTGCCTCGGCCTCATCGTCCCGCCCGGCCATGGCCAGGTGCCGCAGGACGGCCCCATGCTCTACGGCGAGCGCATCCGCTTCATCGCGCGCGGGCTCGGCATCGGCTCGGTGTCGCCGGGCGGCTTCGATCCGGTGGTGGACACCGTGCTCGACCGCGCGCGCGAGCTGCGCGACGCTGGCGCGCAGGCCGTCTCGCTGATGGGCACGTCGATCAGCTTCTATCGCGGCGCGGCGTTCACCGAGTCGCTGCGCGCGGCGATGGCCGAGGCCACCGGGCTGCCGTGCACCACCATGAGCCATGCCATCGTCGCGGCACTGCGCGAACTGGGCATCCAGCGCGTGGCCGTCGCCACCTCGTACATCGACGAGCTCAACGACCGGCTGGTCGACTATCTCTCGGGTGCCGGCTTCACGGTGACCGCCATCCGCGGCATGTCGATCACCGGTGTCGAGGCGGTGGGCCAGGTGCCCACCCAGGCGCTGGTCGACCTGTCCCGCCAGGTCTACGAGCAGGACCGGTCCGCGCAAGGCATCTTCATCTCCTGCGGCGGCCTGCTCACGCTCGACGCCATCCGCCAACTGGAGGACACGCTGGGCCTGCCGGTGACCGCCAGCTCCCCCGCCGGCTTCTGGGACATCGCGCGCGTGGGCGGTTGCGACCCCACGTCGGCGGGCTTCGGACGCCTGTTCGACCCGAACCGCCGCCCCAACTGAGCGCGCCCGTCACGCCCGGGCCCGCGCAGCTCAGGTGTGACAAATCCGCAAATCTCATGCAGATAGCCCGAAAGTATCTTGCTGCGGTGCGGCCGAGCCACCTATATTGGTCTGGCACAGCATTCATCCACTGTCAGCGGAGGCAGCATGGACGTCGCCGAGACGGGCTCGCAATCGCGGTACGACACGCGCACGCGTGGGCAGTGGCACGTGGTGTGGGTCACCGATGCCGAGGGCCATTTCGCCCAGCCGCAGCCCACCTGGTCGGCCTACACCGGCCAGCCGTGGGAGGTCCACCGCGGGCTGGGCTGGCAGCGCGCCATCCACCCGGATGACCTGGACGCGCTGTGGCGCGGCCTGTCGCAGGCGCGGGAAGACCGCAGCCTGTATGTGGCCGAGGCTCGGATGTGGCATGCGCCCAGCCAGTCGTGGCGCCATTTCGAGTTGCGCGCGGTGCCCGACGTCGACCACGACCTGCAGGTGCGCGGCTGGGTCGGCACCTGCATCGACATCCAGGAACGCAAGAACGCCGAGCAGGCCCTGCGCATCGCCGACCGGCGCAAGGACGAGTTCATGGGCGTGCTCGCGCACGAGCTGCGCAACCCGCTCGCGCCGATCCGCAACGCGGTCCACGTGCTCAAGGCGTGCGAGCCCGACGACAGCCGCGCGGCGTGGGCGCACGACATCATCGAGCGGCAGGTCGACCAGATGGCGCGGCTGCTGGACGACCTGCTGGACCTCACGCGCATCGCGCGCGGCAAGCTGGAGGTGCGCCGCGACCACTTCGACCTGCACCAGGTGATCGAGCGCGCCATCGAGACCAGCCGGCCGCTGCTGGACGCGCATGGCCACCGCTTCGTGGTGGCGCTCGCCGCGCGCCCGCTGCTGGTCGAAGGCGACATGCCGCGGCTGGCGCAGGTGTTCGCCAACCTGCTGAACAACGCGGCCAAGTACACCGATCGCGGCGGCGAGGTGACGCTCACGACCGAGGCGCACGAGGGCCATGCCGTCGTGCGCGTGCGCGACAACGGCATCGGCATCGATCCCGCGACGCTGCCCAACCTGTTCCGCCTGTACGCGCAGGCCGTGCCGGCCCGCGAGCGCGCCCAGGGCGGCCTGGGCATCGGGCTGGCGGTGGTGCGCGGGCTGGTGGACATGCACGGCGGCTCGGTGGAGGCGTTCTCCGAAGGCGTGGGCCGGGGCACCGAACTCGTCGTGCGCCTGCCCCTGCTGCAGCAGGAGGTGATGCCCACCCCGCGGCCCGAGGCGCGGCCCAGCGGGTCCGGCACCGTGCGGGTGCTGCTGGCCGACGACAACCACGATGCGGCGCAGACGCTGGCGGTGGTGCTGCAGATGCTCGGGCACGACGTGCGCGTCGCCGGCGACGGCCAGGAAGCGGTGGAACTGGCCGAGGCCTTCCATCCGCGCGTGGTGCTGCTGGACATCGGCATGCCGCGCGTGGACGGCTACGAAGCCGCGCGCCGCATCCGCGAGCTGCTGCCCGACGCCGTGCTGATCGCCACCACCGGCTGGTGCCGCAAGGAAGACCTGCGCCGCGCCGCCGATGCCGGCTTCGACCACCACCTGGTCAAGCCCGTGGACCCGGACCACGTGGCCCGCCTGCTGGCGCTGGCGGCGCGCGACGCGCTGTAGGCCGCGTGCGAGCTGGATGGCGGGTCAAGCCCGCCATGACAGGCTTCGGGCTTGGCCTGCCGCGACACGGCCCCCCACCCACTTTTGTCATGCCGGCTCGACCCGGCATCCAGCAGCGGGTGCATCCGCGGCCGCGCCTGCCGCTCACCCGAGGCGCACCGGCACGAAGATCTTGTCGTCGCCGCGCTGGATCAGCAGGGCCACCGACTTGTCGGACTTGGCCACCACCGAGCGCACCTGCTCGACGTTCCTGGCCGGCGTGCCGTTCACGGCCAGCAGCACGTCGCCGGGCTGCACGCCGGCCCGCGCCGCGGCGCCGGTGACGTCCTCCACCGCCAGGCCGGCCGCGCCGACCTGGCGCTGTTCATCCCGGTCCAGCGGCCGCAGCGCCAGGCCCAGCCGGCCCTGCGGCGCCGCCTCGTCCTTGCTGCCGGCTGCGGCGACCTTCTCGTCGCTCGACGCCAGCGATGCCGTGACGTCGAGCGCGCGGCCCTGGCGCAGCACCTTCAGCTGCACCTTGTCGCCGGGCTTGGACAGCCCGATCGCCGCTGGCAGGTCGCCCGAGGCGACCACCGGCTGGCCGTCCACCGCGCGGATCACGTCGCCGGGCTGCAGGCCCGCCTTGTCCGCCGGGCTGCCCTTCTGCACGCTGGCCACCAGCGCGCCCTCGGGCTTGTCGAGCTTGAACGCGTCGGCCATCGCCTGGTTCACCTCCTGCACCGACACGCCCAGCCGAGCGTGCTGCACCTTGCCGGTCGAGACGACCTGCTGCTGCACCCGCGTGGCCACGTCGATCGGGATCGCGAACGACACGCCCTGGTAGCCGCCCGACTGGCTGTAGATCTGCGAGTTGATGCCCACCACCTCGCCGCGCGCGTTGAATAGCGGGCCGCCCGAGTTGCCGGGATTGACCGCCACGTCGGTCTGGATGAAGGGCACGCCGCTCTCGTCGGGCAGGCTGCGGCCCTTGGCGCTCACGACGCCGGCGGTGACCGTGTTCTCGAAACCGAACGGTGAGCCGATGGCGGCCACCCACTCGCCCGAGCGCAGCGCCTTCGGGTCGCCCAGCTGCACCACGGGCAGGTTGCGCGCATCGATCTTGAGCACCGCGACGTCGGTCTTGGCGTCGCTGCCCAGCACCTTGGCGCGGAACTCGCGCCGGTCGGTCAGCTTCACGGTGACCTCGCTGGCGTCCTTGACCACATGCGCGTTGGTGAGGATCAGGCCGTCCGGGCTGACGATGAAGCCCGAGCCGAGCCCGCGCACCGGCACTTCGCGCGGGCGCCCGCCCTGGCCCTGCTGGAAGCGGCGGAAGAACTCGAACGGATCGGCCATCTCCTGCGGGTCGACCTCGAGGGCGGACGTCTTGCGCATGCCGTTGACGCTGATGTTGACCACGGCGGGGCCGAAGCGCTCGGTGATGCGCGCGAAGTCCGGCAGCGTGCTGGCCGCCGGCACCGGCGCCACGGGCGCAGGCGCGGCCGCAGCGGCGGCAACGGGCGTGGATTGGGCGTGGGCGCGGTGCAGCAGCAGCTCGTTGCCCACGGCGCCGCCGAATCCGGCGGCGGCCATCGCCAGCACGAGCGGTGCGGCCTTGGCGGTGATGCGTTGCATGGTCGGTTCCTCCGATGGAATGCGGGATGCGATGCCATGCAATGTGCGCCCGGGGGCTTAGGCGAGGCTTAAGGGGTCCGGCGCGCCGGGCGGTCTGGCGCGGGTCGATCCGCCGCTTGCTGCTGGATGCCGGGTCGAGCCCGGCATGACGGCGCTGCTGGATGCCGGGTCTAGCCCGGCATGACGGGGGTGAAGGCTTGTCATTGCGGGCTTGACCCGCAATCCAGTCCGGTCGGCCATCCTGCGAGCTGGGTTCGAGCCGGCATGACCCGGACGAAGGTCCGTGATTGCCGGACCGCCCGCAATCCAGCCCGGACGCCGGACACCCGCTCGTCGCAGGATGCCACCGTCCCAGCGGCATTGGAGGATGTCGCATGGACTGCTTCGTCTACATCATGGCCAGCCGGCGCAACGGGACGCTGTATGTCGGCGTCACGAGCGACCTGATCCGCCGCGTCCACCAGCACAGGGAGTCGCTCGTCGACGGCTTCAGCAAGCGGTATGGGACCCACCTGCTGGTCTGGTTCGAAGCCACGCCCTCGATCACCGGGGCGATCGAACGCGAGAAGCAGCTCAAGAACTGGAAGCGGGCATGGAAGCTGGCGCTGATCGAACGGCAGAACCCACAGTGGCTGGACCTGTACGAACAGTTGCTCTGACGGGCCTCGTCGCTGGATGCCGGGTCAAGCCCGGCATGACAGGGGTGGGTGGGCGGGCCGCGGGCTCGGCTCGCCGTTGCCTGTTGGGTCAAGCCCGACCCGCCATCGCACGGTGGGTCAGGCCCGCAGGCCTGTCTTGGCGGGCTTGACCCGCCATCCAGTCTCGACCGCCATCCGGGCCGCGGATGCCGATTCGGCTCAGCTGCTGGATGCCGGGTCGAGCCCGGCATGACAGGAGTGGGTGGGCGGGCCGCGGGCTCGGTTCGCCGTTGCGCGGTGGGTCAAGCCCGAACGCCTGTCATGGCGGGCTCGGCCCGCCATCGCACCTTGGGTCAAGCCACATCACCTGTCATGGCGGGCTCGACCCGCCATCCAGTCCGGACCGCGGCCCGAGCCGCTGATGCCGATCCGCCACCATTCCAGACAGCGCGCCTCGGCCCGATCCCGGCGTGACCGCCGCTCCCCGGGCGCCCTACGCCCCGAACCGCACGTCCACCCGCAGTCCCCCCAGGCGCTGCGACCGGCCGAGCGTCACCGTCGCGCCGTGCCGCGCCGCGATCGTGCGGACGATGGCCAGGCCGAGGCCGCTGCCGGGGGCGCCGGACTCGGCGGCGCGGTAGAAGCGGTCGAACACGCGCTCCCGGTCCGCCGGCGCGATGCCCGGCCCGCTGTCCTCCACGGCCAGCTGCACGGCGCCGCCGGCACGGTCGATCGAGATGTCGACGCGGCCGCCTGCGGGCGTGTACTTGACGGCGTTCTCCAGCAAGTTGCGCAGCAGGATGCGCAGCGCCTCGGCCTGGCCCTGCACCTGCGCCTCGCGCTCGGTCTCCAGCCCGACGTCGATGCCCCGCTCGCGCGCCGCGGGCAGGACTTCGGCGACGGCCTCGCGCGCGAGCTGCTGCAGTTCGACGGGGCCGGGCGCGCCGGCCGGGTCGCCCTCGGCGCGCGCCAGCACCAGCATCTGGCTCACCAGCCGGATGCTGCGCTCGATGCCCGATTCGAGCCGCTGCAGCGCCGCCTCGCGCTGGGCGTCGTCGGCGCCGCCGCGCCGCAGCGCCTGCGCCTGCAGCTTCAGCGCCGCCAGCGGCGAGCGCAGCTCGTGCGCGGCGTCGGCGACGAAGTGCCGCTGGGCGTCGAAGGCCAGCCGCACCCGCCCGAACAGCAGATTGAGCTCGCGCACGAGCGGCAATACCTCCTCCGGCAGGCCCGACTCGGGCAGCGCCGACAGGTCGTCCGCCGGCCGCGCCGCGACCTGCCGCCGCATCCGCTCGACCGGTTCCAGCGAGCGCGTGATCAGCCACCACACCGCCGCCATCAGCAGCGGCGCCAGCAGCGCCACCGGCAGCATCGCGCGCAGCGCCAGGCCGCGGGCGCGGGCCAGGCGTGCGTCGCGGTCCTGCGCGACCTGGATCGTGTGCTCGGGCGTCTGCAGCGCGTAGACGCGGTAGTGGGTGCCCTCGACCAGCACGTCCGAGAAGCCGAGCAGCGCCTGCGAGGGCAGGGCGGCGCCGGTGGAGCGGAAGATCTGCACGCCGTCGGGCCCCCAGATCTGCACCTGCAGGTCCAGCGCCTGCGGCGCGGCGCCGTGGTGCACCGAGCGGGCCAGCTCGCGCAGGTGCTCGTCGAACAGCGCGTCGGCCTCGGTGAGTGCCGATCGGTACGCGGTGCCCGCCTGCAGCACGGACACGAGCGCGATGGCCGCCAGCACCAGCCAGAGCAGCTGGCGCCGCAGCGAAGGCGGGGCGGCGGCGGGGCTCATTCGCGCGGCACCACGTAGCCCAGGCCGCGCACGGTCTGGATCAGCTCGGCGCCGAGCTTCTTGCGCAGCCCGTGGACGTAGACCTCCACGGCATTGCTGCTCACCTCGTCCTTCCAGCCGTACAGCTTTTCCTCCAGCTGCGCCCGCGAGAGCACCACGCCCGGTCGGGCGATCAGCGGTTCGAGCACCGCCCACTCGCGCGCCGACAGCCGCACCGGCTCGCCGTTGACCGTGGCCTCGCGCGTGGCAGGGTCCAGCGTCACGCCCTTGTGGCTGTAGACCGGCTCGCCGCGGCCGGCGCTGCGGCGCAGGAGGGCGCGGATGCGCGCCAGCAACTCGTGCGTGTCGTAGGGCTTGACCACGTAGTCGTCGGCGCCGGCGTCCAGGCCGGCGATGCGGTCGCCGACGGCATCGCGCGCGGTGGCGACGAGCACGGGCACGGCGGACCGGCGCGCTCGCAGGGCGCGCAGCACGTCCAGGCCGTCGCGCCGCGGCAGGCCCAGGTCCAGCAGCACGAGGTCGTAGCTGCCGGTGGCCAGCGCCGTGTCGGCCATGGCGCCGTCGCGCACCCAGTCCACGGCGTAGTGCTCGGCGCGCAGGGCGTCGAGCACGGCTTCGCCGATCATGGTGTCGTCTTCGACCAGCAGGATGCGCATCGCGCCGCCATTGTGCGGCGGGTGCGCTTAAGCCGCGCTTAAGCGTTCGCCCGGTACTGCCGGCTCAGCCGGCGACGAGGTCGGCGTACTCCGGGTGGCGCCGCAGGTACGAGGCGACGTACGAGCAGGTGGCGACCACCTTGTTGCCGCACCGGCGCGCGTCGTCGAGGGCGAACTTCGCCAGCTGCCCGGCCAGCCCGCGGCCTTCGAACTGGGGGCCGACCTCGGTGTGCACCAGGTCGAGCGTGCTGCCACGCTCGCAGTATTCGATGCGGCCGGCGGTCTGGCCGTCGACCTCGATTTCGTAGCACGCGCGCTCGGCGTTGCGGCGGATCTGCGGGGCGGTCGTGTCGCTCATCCGGCCATGGTACGGGGACGCAAGAGGCGGCGTGTAGGAACGCGGCGCGCGATGGGGCCGTACGGAGGCAGGAGCCGCCGGTGCCAGGTTCCGTGGCGGGCGGCGCCCGGTGCCGGTTCGCGGCCGGCACGACCAAGCCCGCGGGAGCGGTCAGCCGCGGCGCGCGGCCCGCTGCTCGCGCAACCCCTGGCAGGCCTGGCAGTACGCCGTCGCGGGCAGGGCGGCCAGGCGGCGCGGGTCGATCTCCTCGCCGCACTCGATGCACAGCCCGTACGTGCCGTCCTCCAGGCGGCCACGCGCGGCGTGCAGTTGGTGCAGTTCCGCCAGGGCGGCCGCGGCCTGGGCCTCGTCCACCGTCGCCTGCGTCTCGGCCACGGCCATGTCCTTGAAGTCGGCCACCGAGCGGTCGTCGCCCACGACGGCGGCTTCCAGGGTGTGCTCGCGCAGGAGCTCGTGCAGTTCGGCCTCGCGGCGCGCGAGGAGCTGCCGGATGCGGACGGGGTCGTGGGTCGGGGTCATGGCAGGTCCTTGGGATCAGCCCGGCCATTGTGGAAAGCCGCGCGCCCGGATCGCTTGATCTGGCTCAAGCTGCCGGCGCGCCGCCGCCGCCGGTTGACCCACGTCAACCCCCCGGCGGTCCCCCGGCCCCACCATTGGCGCACCGACAACGAGAGAGACGCATCATGGTGTTCAAGCACATCCTCCTGGCCACCGACGGTTCCGAGGCTTCCGAGGGCGCCGCCCGCCTGGCCGTGGCGATGGCGCGCGAGCAGGGCGCGCGGATCACGGTGCTGTACGTCGTCGATCCCTATCCGTACCTGGGCATCGGCGAGGCCAACCCCATGGGCTTCCAGGCCTACATGGGCGCCGCGCAGGAACACGCGGCCCAGGCGCACGCGCGCGTGCTGGCGCTGTGCGACCAGGGTCCCCGGGTGCAGGTGGACCTGCGGCGCGTCGAGGACGTGGCCGCCGCCGCCGGCATTGTCGACAGCGCGCGCGAGGTGGGGGCCGACCTGATCGTCGTCGGCTCGCACGGCCGCAGCGGGCTGCCGCGGATGCTCCTGGGCAGCGTGGCCGCCAAGGTGGTGGCCCAGGCCACCGTGCCCGTGCTGGTGGCGCGTTGATCTCGACCTCGTCGTTGTTGTCCTGAGCGAGGCCGAGATGACCATTCCCGTTTCCGAAGACCTGCTGCGCCGCTACGACGTGCCCGGCCCGCGGTACACCTCGTACCCGACGGCCGACCGCTTCGTCGAGGCCTTCACCGCCGCCGACTACGCCAACGCCCTGGCGCAGCGGCGCGAGGCCACGGTGCCGCAGCCGCTGTCGCTGTACGTGCACATCCCGTTCTGCGAGTCGCTGTGCTACTACTGCGCCTGCAACAAGATCATCACCAAGCACCACAACCGGGCGCAGGTGTACCTGGAGTACCTGCAGCGCGAGATCGACCTGCACGTCGCGCACCTGGGCACGCGCCCCACGGTGTCGCAGCTGCACCTGGGCGGCGGCTCGCCCACCTTCCTGTCCGACGCCGAACTGCACCACCTGATGGCGATGCTGCGCCGCGCCTTCGAGCTCGCGCCGGGCGGCGAGTACTCCATCGAGGTCGACCCGCGCACCGTGGACACCGGCCGGCTCGAGGCGCTGGCCGCCATGGGCTTCAACCGGCTGTCGTTCGGCGTGCAGGACTTCGACCCGATCGTGCAGAAGGCCGTGCACCGCGTGCAGCCCGCCGAGCAGGTGTTCGCGCTGGTGGAGGACGCGCGCCGCATCGGCTTCGAATCGGTGAACGTGGACCTGATCTACGGCCTGCCCAAGCAGACGCCGCAGTCGTTCGCGCGCACGCTGGAGCAGGTGGCGCAACTGCGGCCCGACCGCATCGCCCTGTACGGCTACGCCCACCTGCCCGAGCGCTTCAAGCCGCAGCGCCGCATCCTGAGCGCAGACCTGCCGATGGCCGGCGCCAAGGTGACGATGCTGTCGCAGGCGCTGGGTGTGTTCCTGGATGCCGGCTACACCTACATCGGCATGGACCACTTCGCGCTGCCGACCGACGCCCTGGCCGTGGCCAAGCGGCAGGGCCGCCTGCACCGCAATTTCCAGGGCTACAGCACGCAGCCCGACTGCGACCTGATCGCGCTGGGCGTCTCGGCCATCGGCCGCGTGGGCGCCACCTACAGCCAGAACGCCAAGTCGATCGAGGAGTACTGCGACCTGATCGACCAGGGCCGGCTGCCGATCGTGCGCGGGCTGGCGCTCACGCGCGACGACCTGGTGCGGCGCGCGGTGATCATGGCGCTGATGTGCCAGGGGCTGGTGCAGTTCGAGACCATCGAGGTCGCCTGGCTGCTGGACTTCCGCAGCTACTTCAAGCAGGAGCTGGAGCAGATGCAGGCGCTGGCCGACCAGGGCCTGGTGACCATCACCGACCAGGCCATCGAGGTGACGGCCGAGGGCTGGTTCTTCGTGCGCGCAGTGGCGATGGTGTTCGACCGCTACCTGCAGGCCGATCGCAACCGGGCGCGCTTCTCGCGCATCCTGTGACGGCGGGGCCCGCGTGATCACCGCCACGCTCGCCGGCACCGCGCTGCTCATGGGCATCGCCGGCGCGCCGCATTGCGCCGCGATGTGCGGCGCGGCGTGCGGCGGGCTCGCGCAGGCCGGCCGCGCGCCGGGCCGCGCGCGCTGGCTGTTCCAGGCCGGGCGGCTGGCGGGCTATTCGACGGCGGGGGCCCTCGCCGCGGGCGCGGTGCAAAGCTTCGCCTGGCTCACCACCCAGGCCGCCGCGCTGCGTCCCGTGTGGACGATGTTCCACCTGGCCGTGCTGCTGTGGGCGCTGACGCTCGTCGTGCTGGCGCGCCAGCCGGCGTGGGTGGGCGGCGCCGGCCGCAGCGCGTGGATGCGCATCCGGCCGATGGCGCAAAAGAGCGGCGGGCTGTTCACGGCCGGCGCGCTGTGGATCTTCATGCCCTGCGGGCTGCTGTGGTCGGCGCTGCTGGTGGCGTCGCTCAGTGGCGGACCAATGGAGGGCGCGATCTCGATGGCGCTGTTCGGCGCCGCCAGTTCGACCGGGCTGCTGTTCGGGCCCTGGCTCTTCGCGCGGCTGCAGGCCGCCGGCAACCGGCTGCGGCAGGACTGGGGGACGCGGGCGGCGGGCGTGCTGCTCGCCGGTGCGGCGGGGTGGGCACTGTGGATGGACCTCGGCCAGCGCATCGCGCTTTGGTGCCGGTGAGCCGCGCGGCCGGCCCCCGGCGCGTCACGGCTTCGGCGGCGGAATGGGCCCGGCGAAACTGCCGTCGCCCAGGTCGGCCAGCAGGACCCAGTCGGTGGCGCCGGCCAGGCGTGCTTCGAGCTGCGGCTCCGGCGCCTCGGCCGGCTTGATCTCGACGACCACCGGCGGCGCACCCCCGGCGGCGTGGTACCAGTAGAAACCGGGCTCGGTGATCTGTTGGGCGGCGAGCATGGCGCATTTATACGCCCGCCCCACCGTCGAGCGCCGGCCTTCGCCGATGCACGAATGGCTGGGCGATCCGCCCCCGTTCAGGGCGGCGGGGCCGGGGGTCCCACGGCAGGCATCTCGAGGAGCTTGCCGAACGCCTGCGCCTGCAGCAGCTGCAGGAAGATGGCATCCGCCGACGCGCGCAGCTCGACCGACGTCTGCGCCAGTCCGGGCGACGTGCTGTGGGCATCGCGAGCCGGGCGCGCGGCCCAGTACTCCGCCTGCGTCGCCTCGCGGTGCGCCTGCTCCCATGCCTGGAGCAACGCCAGGCTCTCGTCACTGAGTCGGTTCATCGTTGGCGTCGATGCAGTGGGTGGCGGGCTGGCAGGTCCGGCGCCTCAGGACGACCGGCTCTCGCCGGCATCGTGCCGCGGAGTCGTCGTCGTTCGACCGCTGCGCGACGGGTGCGCCGCCGGCAGGGGCGGGCGGCGCACACGCGGGGCCGGCGCGAAGGTGAGCGTGGACATTTCCAGCGATGGTTCGATCTGCTCGCGCTCCGACCGCCGGCCCATCAGCTGCCGGCCGAACAGGGACACCAGCAGGACCAGCAGGCCGGTGCCGAGGCCGGCGCCCAGCAGCAGGCCGCGCGATGCCTTCAGGGCGGCAGGGGGGTGGAAGGCCAGTGCCAGGCAGCCCACCGCGGCGAATGCGGCCACGATGGCCAGGGTGTTGGGGATGCTGGGTGGAACGACATGGCGGCGGTGCATACGACTCGACTGCGACTGCGGCATTTCAGCCTAACGCGCGGCGAAGTGAACGCAAAGGGGGGACAGACCCCGGTGTGGTTTGGAGCCGACGCACGCTGACACCTGGGCGACGCGAAAACGGCTTGGCGAGGCAACCGGCGGCGTGCAACCGCGCGTAACAGGCGGCGCACCACGCCGCTGCCCAACGGCTGGGACAGCCGCGCGGCTGAAGGTGCACGCCGCAGAGCTGCTTACACCTTCTCCCACCTGGATTCAGGGCTTTGCCAAACATGCAATCGTGGCTGAAGCTTGAAAGCGCTCGGGGTCGCCCGCCACCCCTGCCGCTCGGCTGCCAGGACACGGCGGGAAGGGAGAAACAGGCCATGCAGCGTCGCTGGTCGATGACGCCATTGCCCTCGGGGCGGGGGTGTGGCGATGGGCCGTGAGGAAATGACCCAGGTCGCGGCCGCCGAGCCGTTGGAACAGCGCGCCGACGCGTTGCCGCCGGCGCGGGCGGCGGAGCCGGGGCCGCCGGCCGACCACATCTCCTGCGCGGCGGATTTCGATGCCGAGCGCTGCCGGGCGCTCATGCGGGTGCTCACCTCCATCGTCTGGATCACCAGCGACGACGGCCGGTTCACCACGTTCCAGCCCTCGTGGTCGTCGTACACCGGCCAGGGCTGGGCCGAGCAGGAAGGCCTGGGCTGGCTCGATGCCGTGCATCCGGACGACCGCGAACCGCTCGTCGCCGCCCTGGTCGCCGCCCGCCAGAGCCAGCGCGTGTACTTCGTCAGCGGGCGGCTGTGGAATGCGCCTACCCAGAGCTACCGCCGCGTCGAGGCCCGAGGCGCGCCGATCGTCGATGCGTCCGGACGGCTCAAGGAGTGGGTGGGCACCTGCAAGGACGTCGAGGACCTGGTGTCGGCCGAACAGGTGCTGCGCGACTCGGACCGCCGCAAGGACGAATTCATCGCCGCGCTGGCGCACGAACTGCGCAACCCGCTGGCGCCGATCCGCAACGCGGCGCAGATCCTCAAGCTGCGCGGCAGCGGCGACATGCAACTGAGCTGGGCCCGCTCGGTCATCGAGCGGCAGGTGGGGCAGATGGCGCACCTGCTGGACGACCTGCTGGACGTCAGCCGCATCGCGCGCAACAAGATCCAGCTGAACAAGTCCCGGGTCACGCTGGACTCCGTGCTGGACACCGCCATCGAGAGCAGCCGGCCGCAGTGGGAACAGCAGGGCCAGCATTTCGAGCTGAACATGCTGAGCGGGCCGATCTATGTCGATGCCGACCCGGCCCGGCTGGCGCAGGCGTTCACCAACCTGCTGACCAACGCCGCCAAGTACACCGACAGCGGCGGGCGCATCGGGCTGACCGTGCGCCGGGAAGGCGCGATGGCCGTGGTGGTGGTCGAGGACAACGGCATCGGGATCAGCCCCGAGATGATGCCGCGGCTGTTCGAGATGTTCAGCCAGGCACCGGCGGCGCTGGAGCGCTCGCAAGGCGGCCTGGGGATCGGGCTGTCCATCGTTCGGGCCCTGGTGCACATGCACGGCGGCACCGTGGAAGCACGCAGCGAGGGACTGGGCCGGGGGAGCACGTTCACCGTCAAGCTGCCCGCGGCCGCGCAGCGGCTGGCGCCCCACCCGCCCGCGGCCGCCATGGCCCGGGCCGGTGCCAGCCTGAAGGTGCTGGTGGCCGACGACAACGCCGATGCGGCCGAAACCACCTCGGTGCTGCTGGAGATGCTGGGCCACGACGTGCGGGTGGCGCGCGATGGCGAGGAGGCACTGCAGATCGCCAGCCGCTTCGCGCCCGACGTCGCCCTGCTGGACATCGGCATGCCCAAGCGCAACGGCTACGAGGTGGCCACCGAGCTCAAGGCCGCCGATCCCGACATCACGCTGGTGGCGATCACCGGCTGGGCCCAGATCGAGGACATGAAGCGGGCCGTGGGCGCCGGCTTCGACCAGCACCTGGTCAAGCCGGTCGATCCGGACCAGCTCGTGGCCCTGCTGGCACAGTTGCGCCGGCCGGCGCGCTAGCACCGGATGCGCAGCATCGCCATGCCCGGCCCCGGGACCCGCCTTTAGACTGCGCCGTGGCCAAGAAAAAACGCAACGGCGATCCCGCCTCGTCCCTGGCGGAGGCGATGCAGCCCTGGCGACGCGATGCGCCGGATCCTGCGTTCACGCTGGCGTCGTTCGATCCCGCGGCCAAGCCGCTGTCCGGCGGCGACAAGCAGGACGACCGTGAGCAGGTGGATCGCCTCGCGCTCGAACTCGACGGGCTGCAGAACCTGCTGTATGCCGACCGCCGCTACAAGCTCCTGGTCGTACTGCAGGGCCTGGACACCAGCGGCAAGGACGGCACCTTGCGCACCGTGTTCGGCCGCATGAGCCCGATCGGGGTGCGCACCGTCGCCTGGAAGGCGCCGACCGAAACCGAGCGCGCGCACGACTTCCTCTGGCGCATCCACCACGAAGTGCCCGGCGCGGGCGAGATCGTCGCCTTCAACCGCAGCCATTACGAGGACGTGCTGGTGCCGGTGGTCACCGGCGCCATCGACGCCGCCGAGCAGCAGCGGCGCTTCGCCCAGATCAACGACTTCGAGCGGCTGCTTGCCGAAAGCGGCACGGTGGTGCTGAAGTTCCTGCTGCACATCTCCAGGCAGGAGCAGGGCCTGCGCCTGCAGGAGCGGCTGGACGACCCGACCAAGCGCTACAAGTTCCAGCGCGGCGACCTGGACGTGCGCAAGCAGTGGGACGCGTACCAGCAGGCCTATTCGCAGGCCGTGGCCGCCACCTCCACGGCCTGGGCGCCCTGGACCATCGTGCCGTCCGATTCCAAGACGCACCGCAACCTGATGGTCGCGCTGGCGATGCGCGATGCGCTCGGCGCGCTCGACCTGCGGTATCCGGACGAGGATCCGACGCTACGCGGGCTGAAGGTGCAGTAGGCAAGGCGTGCCGCGGCCACCGCGGCCACCGCGGCCACCGCGGCCACCGCGGCCACCGCGGCGAAAGTGGCGGTGCTATGCTGGACTGCACCCCTCGCCTCGCATGAAGAACGGTACCCTGCTCGCCGCCGTCGACCTCGGCTCCAACAGCTTCCGGCTCGAGATCGCCCGGCTCGATCACGGGCAGATCGTGCGGGTCGAATACCTGAAGGAATCGGTCCGCCAGGGCAACGGCCTGGACGGGGACCGCAACCTCACGGCCGAGGCCATGCAGCGTGGCTGGGCGTGCCTGGCGCGCTTTGCCGAGCGGCTGGCCGGATTCGATGCGTCGCAGGTGCGCGCCGTGGCCACGCAGACGCTTCGCGAAGCCCGCAACCGCGACGTGTTCCTGCAGCGGGCCGGCCAGATCCTGGGGTTTCCCATCGTCGTGATCTCCGGCCGCGAAGAGGCGCGGATGATCTACCAGGGCGTGGCCCACCTGCTGCCGCAGTCCGACGAGAGGCGGCTGGTGGTGGACATCGGCGGCGGCTCGACCGAGCTCATCCTGGGGCGCGGCTACGACGCCGAGGTCACCGAGAGCTACCGCGTCGGCAGCGTGGCCTGGTCGATGCGCTATTTCCCGGACGGTGTGTTCACCCGCGAGGCGTTCGAACGCGCGCAGATCGCCGCGCAGGCCGTGCTCGATGAAGCGCTGGCCTCGTATTCGCCCGGCCGCTGGGACGTGGCCTACGGATCGGCCGGAACGATCGGCGCCGTCTCCGACGTGCTGGCCGCCGCCGGGCGGACCGACGGCGACATCACGCCGGCGGCGCTGGACTGGTTGCTGGAGCAGCTGCTGCAGGCGCGCCATGCTTCGCGCGTGCGGCTGGCGGCGCTGAAGGACGACCGCCGCCCGGTCATCGGCGGCGGGGTCAGCGTGCTGCGCGCCGTGGTCGCGCTGCTGGGCATCGAGCGCCTGCGGCCGGCCCAGGGCGCGCTGCGCCACGGCGCGCTCTTCGACCTGCTGGACCGCGAGCACGCCGACACCGACGTGCGCGAGAACACGGTCGAGCGGCTGGCACGCAAGTTCGCGGTCGACGCGTCTCAGGCCGAGCGGGTCAGCCGGGTGGCGTGCCAGCTGCTGGGCCAGCTCGGCGCCGGCGCGGATGCGCAGGACCGCTGGCAGGACGAGCGCAACCTGCGCTGGGCGGCCCGGCTGCACGAGATCGGCAGCCTCATCTCGCACAGCGACGCCCACAAGCACGGCGCCTACATCCTGGACAACGCCGACGCGGCGGGCTTCGCCCAGCCGGAGCTGCATCACCTCAGCCTGCTGGTGCTGGGACACCGCGGCAAGCTGCGCAAGCTGGAGGCCGATTTCGACGACGTGCGCTTCGTGCACCAGCTGCTGTGCCTGCGGCTGGCCGTCGTCCTGTGCCACGCGCGCCGCGACCCCGAGCTGCATGGCGTGCGGTTGCGCGCGGCGCACCGGCAGTTCGAGGTCGCCGTGCCGCCCTCGTGGGCGGCCGCGTTCCCGCAGTCGCTGCACTTGCTGCGCGAGGAAGGCGTCGCCTGGCAGAAGACGCCCTGGGGCTTCGCGCTGGCCTGACGCCGGCGATCGCGGACAGGCACCGGGAACCGATTCGTTGTCGTTGAAGGGAAGGAATCCGGATCATGGCGAGCACCAAGAACAGCGCGGCCCCGGCCGCGAACCCGGGCGCGAAGACGCCCGTCGCCGCGGCATCGCAGCTGGCGGCGCAGCAGCCGGCCGCAGCGGTCGGCGCGGACGGCGGCAAGAAGCCGAAGCTGGTCCGCGACAGCTTCAAGATGCCCAAGTCGGAACACGCGGCCCTGGACGAGCTCAAGCAGCGGGCCGCCAGGCTCGGGCGCCCGACCAGGAAGAGCGAGGTGCTGCGCGCTGGCGTGCAGGCCCTGGCCGCCATGGGCGACGCGGCCTTCCTCGCCAGCCTGGGCACGCTGCCGGCCACCAGGAAGGCCAAGCGGCCCGCCAAGGCCTGAGGCGCGTCAGTCGGCCTCGGGCGACTGCACCGCCCGGATCTCCGCCGCCTGCTGGCCGCCGCGCACGCGGGCGAGCAGCCACCAGGCCGCACCCTTGCGGATGGCGCAGTTGTCGTCCTTCAGGCGCAGCAACTGCGCGAGCGCGTCGCCGAGCGCGGGCTGGTGGCCCACGACCAGCACCGGCCGGCTGGCAGAGGGCCACTGCGCGGCCCGCAGCAGGTCCGCGGCCGGGCGGCCCTGGGCCAGTTCATCGCGCAGCATGAACGGCCGGCCCAGGCGCAGCGCCGTCTGCTGGCAGCGCAGCGCGGGACTGCACAGCACGAGCGTGTCCGCGGGCAGGTTCCGGTCCAGCCACCTGCCGACCCGTGCGGCCTGCGCTTCGCCCCGGCGCGTGAGCGCGCGATCGACGTCCGCCAGGCCGTCCCGCGCGTCCTCGGCTTCGGCGTGGCGCCAGAAGATCATTTCCATGGTGCAACCTCCGTCTCGCCCGGTGGGGCGCCATAGCGCGCCATCAGGGCATCCTGCGCGCCGTGGGCGTCGGGATCTTCGGCGCCCTTGACGCGCCGGTAGGTGCCGTCCGGCTGCAGGTCCCACGCGTCGCGCTTGTCGTGCAGGTAGGCGAGCAGGCACTCGTCGACCAGCCGCTGGCGCAGCCGTGCGTTGCGCACCGGCCAGGCCAGCTCGACCCGGCGCAGCATGTTGCGGTTCATCCAGTCGGCGCTGGACAGGTAGAGCTCCTCCGCTTCGCCGCTGCGGAAGTAGAAGAGGCGCGAGTGCTCCAGGAAGCGGCCGATCACCGAGCGCACGCGGATGTTCTCCGTCAGCCCGGCAACGCCCGCCGGCAGCATGCAGGCGCCGCGGATGATGAGATCGACGCGCGCGCCGCGCTTGCCCGCCCGCACCAGCGCCTCCATCAGCGGCTCGTCCGTCAACGCATTCATCTTCAGCACGATGCGGGCATCCTGGCCGTTGGCCGCCGCGGTGCCGACTTCGTCGATCCGCTCGATCAGCTTGCGCTGCAGGTGGAACGGCGCCAGCCAGACGTGGTGCAGCCGCGGCAGCCGGCTCTGGCTGGCCAGGTGGACGAACACCTGCTCGATGTCGGCGGTCAGCTGCGGATCCGCCGTCAGGTGGCTGATGTCGGTGTACAGCCGCGCGGTGCGCGGGTTGTAGTTGCCGGTGGACAGGTGCGCGTAGCGCACGAGGGCCGAGCCCTCGCGCCGCGTCACCAGCAGCATCTTGGCGTGGGTCTTCAGGCCGACCACGCCATAGACGACCTGGGCGCCCACCGCTTCGAGGGCCTCGGCCCAGTTGATGTTCGCCTCCTCGTCGTAGCGGGCCTTGAGTTCCACCACCACGGTCACTTCCTTGCCCTCGCGCACGGCCTCCTGCAGCAGCTCGACGATCTGCGAGTCGTTGCCGGTTCGGTAGATGGTCTGCTTGATGGCGAGCACCTGCGGATCGCGCACGGCCTCGCGCAGGAAGGCGAGCACGCCCTCGAAGCTCTCGAAGGGATGGTGCATCAGCACGTCGTCCTTCTTCACCTGCTCGAACACGGGCCGGCCCGGCACGAGGGCGCGCGGATAGCTGGCCGTGTAGGGCGGAAACAGCAGCTTGGGTGCGTCGACCAGGTCGATCATCTGCTGCAGGCGCACCAGGTTGACCGGCCCGTGCACGCGGTAAAGGGCGGCGTCGGGCAGGCCGAACTGCGTGAGCAGGAAGGTCGACAGGTGCTGCGAGCAGCCGGCCGACACCTCCAGGCGCACGGCCTGGCCGTAATGGCGGTGCTGCAGGCCCAGGCGCAGGGCGGTGCGCAGGTTGCGCACCTCCTCCTCGCCGAGCGCCAGCTCCGAATGGCGCGTGAGGCGGAACTGCGAGAACTGGCCGACGTCGCGGCCGGGGAACAGCAGGTCGAGATGGGCGCGGATCACGCTGGACAGCGACACCAGCAGCTGCCGCTTGCCCGCCACGGCGGCCGGCATGCGGATCAGGCGCGGCAGCACGCGCGGCACCTTGACGATGGCGATCTCGTTCTCGCGGCCGAAGGCATCCTTGCCGGCGAGCCGGACGATGAAGTTCAGCGACTTGTTGGCCACTTGCGGAAAGGGGTGGGCCGGGTCCAGCGCGACCGGGATCAGCAGGGGGTGCACCTCGCGGTCGAAGTAGTCCCGCACCCAGGCCTTCTGTGCGGCGTTGCGCTCGCCGTGCGAGACGATCGCGATGCCCTGCCTGGCGAACGCCGGCATGAGCTCGTCGTTGTAGAGCGCGTACTGGCGCCCGACCAGGCGGTGCGCGGCGGCGGACAGCTTCTCGAAGCTTCGAACGCTGCAGGGGCCCTTGGGTTCGCCCGCGAGGGCGGCCGAGAGATGGTCGGCCACGCGCACCTCGAAGAACTCGTCCAGGTTCGACGACACGATGGCCAGGAAGCGCAGGCGCTCCAGCAGGGGAACGCCGGGCCGGTGCGCCCAGTCGAGCACCCGTTCGTTGAATGCCAGGATCGCATGGTCCCGGTCGAGGAAGGGCTCGGTGGCCAAGGCGCTGTCGCACATGCAGGTGTCAGGAATGTGACGATACCGCGGGAGTGTCGACTTCAGGTGTGACAGGACGGTGACGTCGGTCCGCCGACGGCACGCGGTCGCCCCGTGCCGCCTGGATGCGCCGCACAATCGTTGGCCACCATGACCGAGTTCGAACTCAAGTTCCAGGTGCCGCCCGAACGCGCGGACGCGGTCGAAAGGGCGCTGGATCCGGACCGGGCCGAACGCCTGCCGCTGCGTGCACGCTACTTCGACACGCCGGACGAGGCGCTGGCGCAGTCGGGCCTGGTCCTGCGCCTGCGGCAGGAGGGCCGCCACTGGGTGCAGACCGCCAAGGGCCCCGGGAGCGGCGCGTTCGAGCGCCTCGAGCACAACGCGCCCGTCGCCCACGGCGACAGCGCCCGGCCCGACCCGCAGCTGCATGCCGGGCATCCGGTGGCCCAGGCGCTGCGTGCGGCACTCGATCGCGCCCAGGGTGAGCTGCAGCCCACCTTCGAGACGGATGTGGTCAGGCTCGCGCGGACGTTCGACAGCGCCGGCGCCACGGTGGAGGTGGCGTTCGACCGCGGAGAGATCCGCGCGGCGGGCCGGTCGCTGCCGGTGCTCGAAGTCGAGTTCGAACTCAAGGGCGGCAGCCCCGTGGCGCTGCTCGGACTGGCGCGGCGCTGGTGCGAGGAGCACGCCCTGTGGCTCGACCCGGTGTCCAAATCCATGGCGGGCCGGCGCCTCGCGCACGGCAGCCTCGAAGCCCCGCCCACGCAGGCTACGTCCGTGTCCGCGCCGCGCACGTCGGCGGCGCTGGTGGCGGCGATGCTCGAATCGGCGCTGCAGCAGGTGCTGGGCAATGCCCGGGAACTGGCGCTGGGGCAGGGTGGCGACGAACACATCCACCAGCTGCGCGTCGGCCTGAGGCGGTTGCGCAGCACGTTGCGCGAACTGCGCGGGACCAGCCTGGTCGGCGACCTGGAGGCCGAGGTCGACGCGCAACTGCGTGGCCTGTTCGCCGTGCTGGGCGCGCACCGCGACCGCGCGACGCTGCTGCCGGGCCTGCAGGAGGAACTCGCCCGCCACGGCGACCCGGCCGCGCCCTGGCGCCCCGAGCTGCCGGACGTGGGGGCGGCCATCCGCGAGGCCTCGTTCCAGCTGGCGGCGCTGCAGGTGATCGCGAGGATCCAGCAGCTTCGCGAGCTCGATGCCGGCGGCACGGCCGAGGGCTGGAAGCCGCTGCGCAAGCTGGCCCGCGCGCGGCTGGCGAAGCTGCACCGCAACGTCGTCCGGGATGGGCGGCGCTTCGAGGAGCTGCCGCAACCGCAGCGCCACCGGGTCCGCAAGCGCCTGAAGCGCCTGCGCTACTTCGCCGAGCTCGCCCGCCCGCTGTTCGCGGGCCGCAAGGTGGATCGCTACGTGCGTTCGCTCAAGGCGCTGCAGGATGCGCTCGGCCGCTACCAGGACCTGGCGGTGGCCAAGGCGCTCTACATCGAACGGGCCGGCACCGATCCGGCCGCCTGGTTCGGGGTCGGATGGCTCGCCGCTCGCGAACCGGTCCAGGCGCGCGAGTGCGCCGAGGCCTGCCGCGGCATGCGACGGCGCGCCGGGCCGTTCTGGGACTGACGCGCGCGATGGCCGAGGAAGCCCGGGCCGGGGCAGCCCGGCGCGGGCAGGCGCGCGTCAGCCCTGGCGCGACAGCCGCATCTGCCGGCCGTCGCCGGTGAGGTAGCCGACGGCCGCGGCGCTGCGGTTCTTGTAGTTGGCGCGCACCAGCGGGTCGAGCGTCGCCTTCACCTTGTCGTGCAGCGGGGTCTCCCAGTCGCCGGGGTGCTGGAAGTTGCTCATGATGTATGTCCAGCCGTTGATCTCGTCCACCGCCTGCAGGCCGGTGGATTCGGCGCCGGACGGCGTGGACAGGAGGCGGCTGAGCTGCTTGCTGTCGACGTTGTACGCCCACAGGAAGTTGTTGACGTGCATGCCGCTGTCCTCGCCGATGAACAGCGTGCGCAGCTTCTCCGAGAACTTGATGTTGTCGGGATTGGCGATCTTGTCCGCGTTGGCGAGGTTGCCCAGTGCGTCGGCCGAGGCCAGGTCTTCGCCCAGCAGCATGGCCGCCATGTCCACGGGGACCCACTCGCTGGCGATGTCGGCGCCGGTGTCGTCCTTCTGGCCGCCCTTCAGGTTGAGCGCGTAGACGGCCCCGGCCTTGGGCCCCGTCACCTTGATGTCGGTGGTGCCGTCGACCATCGAGGCCTGGATGTAGGACATGGCCGAATAGGCGACCTTGTCCTTCGTGTTGACCGTGGTGGCTTCCATCTTGGTGAAGCCCAGGCTGCCCCCCTTGAAGGCGGCATAGCGGTGCGTCTCCAGGAACGCGGCCGCCTTCTCCTGGCCGGGGACGAACTTCACCCAGTTGTCCTTGCCCGAGAACCGGATGCGGGTGTAGCTCGCATCCAGCGGGTCGGCCGTCTTCGCGTCGACGATCGATGCGGCGCCGAGGGTGTCGGCCAGCGCCTGGATCTCGTCGCTGGTCGCATGGCCCAGGCGGATCCAGGACAGCAGCGCCGAACCGCCGTTGGCCGAAGTCTGCTGCTTCCACTTGGCCACGTACAGCGTGCCGGCCGAGAGGTCGCGCGCCTGGTCGGCCACGAACATGAACAGGCCGCCGTTGGTCGCGTCGTCGCCCATCAGCACGGTGCGTTCGTCGGGCATGACCTGCACCAGCTCGTGCGAGATGCGGCCCAGGCAGTAGTGCTTGCGGATCGTGCCGGTGCCGTCCGGCCGCACGGTCACTTCGGGCAGGTGGCCGTAGTGGTAGGGCCGGGCACGCGCCGCGTCGCCATAGAGGTTCGTGCTGAACGCCTGCAGCTGCGCGTTCGTCGCGAGCGTGGCGTCCGGCTCGTACTCCTCGCTCGAGAGGTGCGTGCCCCAGGGCGACAGGCTGGCCCCGCAGGTGATCCACAGGCCGTGGACGGCGGCGGTGTCCACGGTGGCGTACTTGACCAGCGCCAGGCGCCCCGTGGCGGGATCCTGGTCGAGCGTGAGCACGGCGATCTGCGACGGCAGCCGGCCGTAGGCGGAATTGCCGGCGTTGTCGCGGCTCGTGTACTCGAACTGCACCACGGCGAACACCGGGTTGCCCTTCACGCCGGCGACGCTGGCATTGGGCACGGTCAGCAGCGACATGCCGTCCGGCGCGTCCGAGTAGAACTGCCGCTCCTGGCCCGCGACGGAGCGGTCGATGATCGGCTGCTTGTCGATGTCGTAGTAGCCGCCCGCCAGCGTGGTGCCGCCCTTGCCGTCGGGCACCTGGTCGCCGGTGGTGAAGAAGGGCTGGTAGGCGAGCTGGTAAGTGTCCTGCGTGCCGTTGGCGTAGCGCACCACCATCGTCGAGGCGACGCTGGTGGTGGCCATGGCGGCGGGGTTGGCGAGCGACGGCGCGGCCATGGGCAGGAAGTCCACGCCGGCGAAGTCGGCCCGGGCGGCCTGTGCGGCCAGGGCCGACTGGGAGCCGCCACCGCCGCAGGCCGCAAGCGGGACCACGGCGAGCGTGGACGTCAGGGGCAGCAGCGGGGCTCCGGCCAGGGCCTGGAGGATGCGGCGGCGGGACAGGGGAGTGGCTTGGGTCATGGATGAAGTGGTGGCGGACAGGAGGTTCGTGCTCGAGGAGCGCTGGGGTCGACGCGGCGCGGGCCATGCGAAGACGGGCACAGTGTCTTGCGGGGCAATGTCAGTTTCGTGACGCGCGAAGACGCGGTGAGGGGGCGCACGCGGACGTCGCAAGAGCCGCACCGGCAACTGCTGCACTCAGGGCAGGTACTGGCCTTGCCGCCCATGACCGGCGACACTTCGGCCATGACGCTTGTCCATCGCCTGCGCATCCACCACGCCGGCTTCGCGCTGGCACTGGGCTTCCTGGCCTGGCGCGCTCCCGGCAGCGGCGGCGGCGCAGGCATGCCGCGCCGCCGCGGTCGACGACGCCGCTGCGCAGCGGTTGATGGCGCACCTCGACCGCACCTTCGGGCGCGACCCGAGCGCCTCCGGCTATGTCGACGTGCAGGTCGCCACGGCGGCGGTGGCGCATCGGGGGCGATGCCTGACGGCGGTCACGCTCTCGAACGACCGCGAGTTCGGTGGCGGCGCGGTGCTGCTCGATGCGGCGCAGCCCGACGGCCCGCCGCTGGCGGCCTTCGACTACCCGGGGGCGGTCGAGCCGTTCGCCGCCGGGCCCGGCCGCCTGGGCCTGACCTACGCGGTGGTGCGGGGGGCCGGGTTGTACGAGAGCCGTGTCGCCGTCGTCTGCGCGCTGGGCCCCAAGGCCTGGCGCGAATGCCTGAGCGTCACGCGCGACATGCGCACGACGGTGGTGGGACCGGGTTCCTCGCTGCTTGTGACGCAGGAAACGCAGGTTGCGCTGCAAGGCGAGACGCTGGTGCTGCGGCGCACGGTCACGTCCGAGCGTGACGGCAAGGCGCTGCGGCGCGCCGCCACGAGCGTGTCTCGCCTCGCGCTGCCGCCCGTTCCGTGAGGCGATGGCCGCGGCCAACTCCCACCACCGACCACGGGATGCAATGACGCAACGAAGAGCACTCGCACGCCGCAAGCCGCCACTGCCGGCGACCGCCTCCGTCGACGCCGCCACGCGCGTGGCCGAACGGATCCTGGACCTGCTGGGCGACGTGCCCACCTCCACCGAGCGGCGCCACAAGGCGCCCAGGGAGGCGGCGCGCAAGATCGCGGCGAAGGCGGCAGCCAAGGCCGCCGCGGCGGCCGGCACGCTGGCGCTGCCGCCGGGCCCCGCGGGCTGGGTCACCATCCTGCCGGAGATGGTCGCGGTCTGGCGGATCCAGGCACAGATGGTGGCGGACATCTCGGCGGTCCACGGCAAGAAGGCCACGCTGACGCGCGAGCAGATGCTCTATTGCCTGTTCAAGCACACGGCCTCGCAGGCGGTGCGCGACCTGGTCGTGCGGGCCGGCGAAAGGTACCTGGTGCGCCAGGCGACGCTGCGGGTGCTGCACTCGGCCACGCGCCGCATCGGCGTGAAGGTCACGCAGGGCGCGCTCGCCAGGGGGCTGGGCCGCTGGTTGCCGATGATCGGCGCGCTCGGTGTCGCGGCCTATGCCTACTTCGACACCGCCCAGGTCGCCGGCGCGGCCATCGACCTGTTCGAGCGCGAGATCGACATCGAGCCGGCGCCGGATGCCGACTGAGCAGGGACGAACACCCGTGTCGCGCTCGTCTCCCGATGCCTCCCCGGAGCGGTCTGCCATCGCGGGCGCCAGGCCTTCGGCTTCGGCAGCTTCCTTCATGGCGTCCACGGCATGAGCCTGCTGGTCATCGCGATCTCGGCGCTGGCGGCGGTCGCCATCGACACCGCGTGGGTCGCACTGTTTCGCGCCCAGCCCGCCGGCAAGTTCAAGCTCGTTCGCCAGGGCAGCGCGATCGTCCGGTTCGCCACCAGCGTCGGCGAGATCGCCATCTATCCGAAGGAACGCCGCTTCGAAGTCCGGCGCGACGCCGCGAGCGAGCAGGCCGCCTTTGCCGACATCCGCGGCCTGGAATACCGCGTGCACGAGAGCCATGCGCTGCTGCAGGAACTGTTCTTCGGCTTCGACCTCACCGACCTGCTGCCTGCCTACCGCGACACCGTCGAGTGGTTCTCGATCGCCGCGGTCACCACCGAAGGGCGACGGATCCCGCTGTACCTGGGTGGCCGCTACTGTCCGCGCGAGTTCCTCCTCGGCTGGTACATCGAGCTGCAGGCATGGGCGCTGCGCAAGGCGGGGCTGCTGACCGACGCCGCCGAGGCGAGCCGCGAGGCGCTGGAGATGCTTCGCGCCCAGCTGGGACGTCCCAACCTGCTCTAGCCGTTTTCTCCCGGGCCCTGTCCCGATTTGCGCCATCGTCGCCAGCCAGCGCACCTCCTTGCCCTGCGCGCCTTGACTTCGGGCGGGCCCGCGCCTAAACCAACGGCCCGCCCTGTCGGCGATGAAGGAGAGATGACATGAGCTCGAACGTGGTCCTGTTCGGCTGGAACCGGTCTTTGCCTGGCCGGGAGCAGCTGAGCGGCAAGCATTTCCAGGAGTTCACCGCCTACCTGGAGGCACAGAAGTCGCAGGGCACCATCGAGTCGTTCGAGCCGGTGCTGCTGGAATCGCACGGCGGCACCGTGAACGGCTTCTTCCTGATCCGCGGCCCGGCCGACAAGCTGGCGGCGATGACCAACTCGCCCGACTGGGTGCAGCACCAGGTTCGCGCCGCGCTGCACCTCGATGGCGCGGCCACCTGGCGCGGCGTGGCCGGCCCGGCCGTGGCCGAGCGCATGGCGATGTGGATGCAGGCGATTCCGAAATAGCGCGGGACTGGATGGCGGGTGGGGCCCGCGATGACCAGAGGACTGAGCTTGACCTCGCATTGGCGCGGTGCTGCGGGCGGGGCGGCTTGTCGGCGGGCCGGCGCCCGGCTAGCATGCCGCCGGTCGAGCCTGCCCGATCCGTGATCGGCCTTTCGGCAACCGCGGTCCGCCCCGCCCTGAATGTCCGCCCCGTCCTCCATCCTCCCCCCACCACACCCGCGCGATCGCTCGCTCCTCGCTGGCGTGGGCTCGCTCGCCTGCATCGCCGGTGTGTGGTTCCTGCCCGCGCTCGATGCGGCCTTGCCCGGGGGCTCGCTGCCATGGCAGGGCGCCCTCCTGGTGTCCGGCACCGGGCTGGCCGTCTGGACGCGTCGGCGCTGGCCGGCGCAGGCGAGGGGCCAGCGCTCCGCTTCGCGGGTCCTCGGGCGCGCCGCTGCCACGCTGGCACTGCTCGGCCTGCTGGTGACGATCGGCGGCTTCGCGTTGCTCGTGGCGATCTGGCCGCGCTGACGCGGCCACGCGTGGCCAGGGCCTGGCGCCAGCAGCCTGACGCCCACGACCCCACGGCCGCCGCGCCGCTTCCTGTCCCTCGCGCGCGCCAGCTCCTCCGTCCCTAGCAGCATTCGTGGTCGTCGTCCACGCCCGTGCGGCTCGTTCGCGGCGCGTGGCGGCTGCGGTACAACCGGCGGCGAGGCGCTTGCCGCATGGGCTCGGGGCGCCGCTGGAATGGACAGGAGGTCCCGATGAAGATGTCGCACCGGCCCTGCATCGCAGCCGCGATCGCCTGCCTGGCTGCCGCCGCCGTCGCCCAGGTGCCGGCGGGACGCTTCAGCCTGCCCGAGCCCGATGCGCCCATCGGCTCGCACATCCGCCGGTATGTGGTGACGGGCTCGCAGTTGCCGCTGGACAAGACGTACGCCGAACTCACGCCGCAGGAGAAGGCGCAGGTGCGTGGCCTCTACGAGGCGATGGGCGAGGGCGACGAGCCGCCGTTTCCCGCCGCGGGCCTCAAGCCGGTCTACGCCGCCATCCAGAAGGGCCAGCAGGTGCTGCTCGTCGAAGGGCAGGTGACCCTCGTCGCCTCCGTGGATCCGGCCGGCGAGGTCTCGGAGGTCCAGGTGGTCGGCTCGCCCAGCCCGGAGATGGCGCGCTACGCCGCGACCGTCCTGATGCAGACCCGGTTCAAGCCGGCCCTGTGCAAGGGGCGGCCCTGCCGCATGGACTACCCGATCCGCATCCGGTTCGACACGTCCCACTGACCACCGGGCGCGCGGTCTTCGCGGCGGCGCCGGCGTGCCGTGCGAGCGCCGCGCCGCCACCGGCCGGAGGTCGGCGCCGGGCCTCGGACAGCGGCGCGCCCGAGTGACCCCACGGCGCGATGCCGCCGCGCGGCGGGACGAGAATGGGCCATGACCACGCCCCGCCATTCGTTCGCCAAGGACAAGCTCAAGTTCGTTCTGCTGGAAGGCATCCATGCCTCGGCGGTCGCCACCCTCGAGGCCGCCGGCTACAGCCAGGTCGTGAGCCTGCCCAAGGCGCTGTCCGGCGACGAGCTGCTCGCCGCCGTGCGGGACGCGCATTTCCTGGGCATCCGCTCGCGCACGCAACTGACCGAGCAGGTGCTCGCACACGCGTCCAGGCTCACCGCCGTCGGCGCCTTCTGCATCGGCACCAACCAGATCGACCTCGGCGCGGCCCTGCACCGCGGCATCCCGGTGTTCAACGCGCCGTTCTCCAACACGCGCAGCGTGGCCGAGCTGGTGCTGGCCGAGATCGTGATGCTGATGCGCGGCATCCCGCACAAGAACGCGGTCCTGCATCGCAACGGCTGGGTCAAGAGCGCCGCCGGCGCCAACGAGGTGCGGGGCAAGACCGTGGGCATCGTGGGCTACGGCCACATCGGCACGCAGGTGGGCATCCTGGCCGAGCAGCTGGGCATGCAGGTGGTGTTCGCCGACGTCGAGACCAAGCTGCCGCTGGGCAATGCGCGCCAGGTGCGGGACCTGAACGCGCTGCTGGAGGTGGCCGACGTCGTCACGCTGCACGTGCCGGAGACGCCGGACACGATGAACATGGTCGGGGCGGCGCAACTGGCGCGCATGAAGCCGGGCAGCCACCTGATCAACGCCTCGCGCGGCACGGTGGTCGACATCGATGCGCTCGCGGCGGCGCTGGAGCGCGGGCAGGTCGCCGGCGCGGCCATCGACGTGTTCCCGGTCGAGCCCAAGGGCAACGACGCGACGTTCGAGTCGCCGCTGACCCGCTTCGACAACGTGCTGCTCACGCCGCACATCGGCGGCTCGACCGCGGAGGCGCAGGAGAACATCGGCCGCGAGGTGGCGGCCAAGCTGGTGCGCTATTCGGACAACGGCTCGACCGTCTCGGCCGTGAACTTTCCCGAGGTGTCGCTGCCCGAGCACACCGGCCGCTCGCGGCTGCTGCACATCCACCGCAACGTGCCCGGCATCCTGGCCGCGGTCAACGAGCGGCTCTCGCGCGCCGGCGTCAACATCGCGGCGCAGTACCTGGGCACGCGCGGCGACATCGGCTACGTGGTGATCGACGTCGACCGCAGCTCGCACGACGTCGCGTCGGAGGAGCTGTGCAACGTACCGGGCACCATCCGCTGCCGGGTGCTGTACTGAGGCGGCACGGGCGCGCTCGCCCCGCTGCGCGCCACCGGCCGGCCGCGGGACTGGATGCCGGGTCAAGCCCGGCATGACAGGACTGGGTGGTGGCCCGGCAGGACGGGACTGGGGGTGGTCTGGCAGGTCAGGGGATGGCCTGGCATGACAGGAGCGGGCGGGTGCCCAGCGGGACGGACTGGCGGGTAGCCTGTCAGGACAGAACTGGACCGATTGCCGCGAAGCCTGTCATGGCGGGCTCGACCCGCCATCCAGTCCGGTGCCTCGTGCGGTCAGCCGGTGTAGTTCTCCACCGTCTGCGGGTCGCGCGGCTGCGCGCTCTCGGGGTCCTCGCCGAACTCGCGCTTGGCGCGGCGCTGGCGCAGCAGGTCCCAGCACTGGTCCAGCTCCTCGCCGATGTGGCGCAGGCGTTCGTCGGCGCCGCCGGCCTGCACCGGGTCGGCGCGCAGCCGGTTCTCTTCCTCGACCAGCTCGTTGATGTGCTGCAGGATGCTTCGGTCGCTCATGGGCGTTCTCCCGGTGGACCGGAGCATCTTAGGCGCGGGCGGCGGCGCCCGCAGCTTGGCAGGATCAATCGGCCTTGATGTTGCCGGCCTTGATCACGCGGGCCCACTTGTCCAGCTCGGCCTTCTGGAAGGCGCCGAGTTCGGCCGGGCTCATGCCCGATGGATCGATGCCCTGCGCCACCAGCCTGGCCTGCGTGTCCGGGTCCTTGATCGCCTTGATCAGCTCGCCCGAGAGGCGGTCGACCACCGGCTGCGGCACCCCCGCCGGCGCGAAGATGGCCTGCCACGACACGATGCTGAAGCCGGGCAGGGTCTCGGCGATGGCGGGCACGTCGGGCAGCGAGTTGGAGCGCTTGTCCGAGGTGACGCCCAGCGCGCGCAGCTTGCCGGACTTGATGTGCGGCAGCGCGGGCGCCAGGTTCTCGAAGATCAGGTCCGCGCCCTGGCCGGACAGCAGCGCATTGAGCGACTCGGCGCTGCTCTTGTACGGCACGTGCACCATCTTGCCGCCGGTCATCTGCTCGAAGAACACGCCCGAGAGGTGCTGCGAGGTGCCGGTGCCCGACGAGGCGTAGTTGATCGAGCCGGGCTTGCCCCTGGCCGCGCCGATCACGTCCTGCATCGTGCGGTAGGGGCTGTCGGCGCGCACCACCAGCACGTTGGGCATGGAGCCGATCATGGTGATCGGCTGGAAGCTGCGGATCGGGTCGTACGGCAGCTTGCTGTACAGGCTGGCGTTGATCGCGTGCGAGCTGATCGTGCCGCCCTGGATGGTGTAGCCGTCCGGCGCCGCCTTGGCGGCCAGGTCCGAGCCGTTGCTGCCGCCCGCGCCCGGCCGGTTCTCGATGACGAACGTGGTGCCCAGCCCCGTGCCGGCCTTGGTGGTCACCAGGCGCGCGAGGATGTCCGTGGTGCCGCCGGGGCCGAACGGCACGATGTACGTGATGGGCTTGGCCGGGTACTTGTCCTGGGCGCTCGCCAGCGGGGCGGCGGCGGCCAGGGCCACGGCGGTGGCGGCCAGAAGGGCGCGGCGTTGCATGCGGTGTCTCCTCGTGGTGCTTGTGCGCGGCATCTTCCCGGCGCCCCACCGGTGCGGGGAGCGGGTCAACCCGGACATCGCGCCCCACGCCGACAGGCGGGCCCGCCGGCCTCCGACCCCGGCCGCCGGCTGGCCCGCCTAGCGTTGGTCGTGCCATGAAAAGCAGACACCGGCCGCCCACCCAGACCGAACAGATCGCCGGCTTCGCCCTGCGCGAGCACGAAGTCGACGCCGACACGCGCGAGCAGCTCAAGCGCCACCTGCTGGACGCGCTGGGCTCGCTGCTCTTTTCGCTGTCGCAGGAGACGCCGCGCGCGCTGCAGCGCCAGATCCGCGCGCTGGGCGAGGGCGGGCGCTGCGTGGTGCCGGCGCTGGGCCCCGTCGCGTTCGACCGCGCCGCCCAGTGGCTCACCGCGCTGATCCGCTATCCGGACTTCATGGACAACTTCCTCGGCCAGGAAGCCACCTGCCACCCGAGCGACAACATCGGCGGGCTGCTGGCGGCCGGGCTGGTGGCCGGCAGTTCGGGCGAGCAGTTCCTCGACGCGATGGCCGTGGCGTACCAGATCGAGTGCCGGCTGACGGACGTGTTCCCGGTCATGCGCAATGGCTTCGACCACACCGTGCTGCTCGCGCAGTCGCAGACCGCGGGCATGGGCCGGCTGCTGGGCGCCGACCGCGACGTGCTGGCCAACGCGCTCGGCATCACCGGCTGCAGTTTCCTGTCGCTGGCGTGCGGGCGCGCCAGCCCGACGCCGCAGTGGAAGGGGTTCGCGTCCTCGCTCACCGCGATGGGCGCGGCCAACTCGCTGATGCTCGCGATGGAGGGGCTGACCGGCCCCGTGCACCTGTTCGAGGGGCCCGTCGGGTACGAGAAGGCGCTGAAGATGAAGCTCGACCACGACTGGTGGAACGAGGGCTTCGACCTCATCCGCTTCTGCATCCTGAAGACCTACAACGCCGAGGTGCATTCACAGTCGTCCATCGATGCCTTGCTGAACGTCAAGCGCGACGTCGCCTTCGCCGCGGACGACGTGGAGCGGATCGAGGCGGAGGTCTTCCACACCTGCTTCAACATCATCGGCGGCGGCGAGTACGGCGACCGGTACGAGGTGCACGGCAAGGAGCAGGCGGACCACAGCCTGCCGTACCTGCTGGCGGTGGCGTTGCTGGACGGGCAGGTGCAGCCGGCGCAGCTGACGCCCGAGCGCATCAGGCGCCGCGACGTGCAGCGGCTGCTGCGCAAGGTGCGCGTGAACACCGTGCTGCCGGGCAAGTCGCCGCTCATGGTGCGCGAGCACCTGGATCCGCTCACGCGCCGGTACCCTGCCTCGATGCCGGTGCGCATCAAGGTGGACCTGCGCGACGGCCGCAGGCTGGAGGCGGTGCAGGAGGACTATCCCGGCTTCTGGCGGCGCCCGCTGGACTGGGCCGCGGTCCAGGGCAAGTTCCGGTTGCTGGCCGAGCCCGTGATGTCGCGCGAGGCCCAGGACCGCGTGATCGCCGCCGTGCACCGGCTCGAGGACGGCGACGTCGCGTCGCTCGTCGCCGCGCTGGGCGACATCCGGGCCGCCGGCGCCTGAGCGGCGCTTAAGGCGGCGGCGGGACCCGCGAGTCCCGCCGCCGCCTTGGCGTCCTGCCTCAGGGCGTGCCCAGCGATCCCGAGAACAGGTACACCTGCCCGTTGCGGCTGGCGAAGGTGCCGGCCGCCAGCACGGCGCGCGTGGCGTTGGCGTCGATCGCGATCGCGCGCCAGTTGGTCTCGCCCGGCGGGGTCGCGAACGTCGAGAACGACTGGCCGCCGTTGGACGACAGCAGCACGCGCCCGGTGGCGTTGGCGGCCGGTTCGTCCGACACCGTGACCGCGATCACGTTGCCGGTGGCCGACATCGAGATCGAGCTGTAGGCGGACGCATTCGACAGGCCGCGCGTCCAGGTGGCGCCGCGGTCGCGCGAGACATAGATGCCGGTGGCGGGGGCCGCGTACTGCTCGTTGCCGACGACCGCGATGGTGTTGCCGTCCTGCGAGACGGCGACGCGGTACCAGCCGCTGGACACCGGGCTGCCGGCAACGCTCATGGCCAGCGGCGCGAAGTTGGCGCCGGCGTCCTGAGACAGGTACAGCCGCCCGCCTTGCGTGGCCGCGACGACGACCGAGCCGTCGGCCGAGCTGTCGATGGCGCGGAAGGAGTCCGTCAGCACGCCGGCGCTGGTACGGGACGCGGCCCAGGTGGCCCCGCCGTCCAGCGAGTAGGCGATCTCGCCGTTCATGATGGCGCTGGCGATGCGCTGCCCGTTGGCCGAGACGGTGACCGACTCGAACTCGCGGCTGTTCATGTTCACCGCCGGCGTCAGCACCTGGGTCCAGGTCGCGCCGCGGTCGTTGGACTGGAACATGCCGCCCGAGTACTGCACGGCCAGCATGCGGTCGCCGGCGGCGCTCATGTCCATCGAGATCCAGTTGCCGCTGGGCGCGGTCGTCGCGCGCCAGCTGGCGCCGCCGTCCGTGGACAGCTCCAGCGGGCCGGGGATGGCGCCGGCCAGCATCACGCTGCCGGTGGGATTGGTCGCCACCCAGTGCCACGTCGTGGAGGGCAGGGAGGTGGTGCTCCAGCCGGCAGGCAGCGGTGCGGGTGCAGGCGCCGGAGCAGGCGCGGGTGCCGGAGCAGGCGCGGGTGCCGGAGCGGGTGCAGGCGCCGGAGCGGGTGCAGGCGCCGGGGCTGGGGCAGGTGCCGGTGCCGGTGCAGGTGCAGGTGCAGGTGCAGGTGCAGGTGCAGGTGCAGGTGCAGGTGCAGGTGCAGGTGCCGGAGCAGGCTCAGGGGACGGCGCGGGTGCGGTGCCCGGCGCGGGTGCCGGGGCCGGTGCCGGGCTCTGGACCTGCGGCGGCTGCGGGCCTTGCCCCGTGGCACCCGTGTCCGTGGCCGGATCGCTTCCCCCGCCGCCGCCACAGGCGGACAGCCACAAGGCCATGAGCGCCACCGGCAGGCGGCGCGACATCTTCAGTTCTCCCTGGATCAAACGAAACTCCCTCGACGACCGATCGCGTCGCGGGTGATGGTCCGCAATCGCGGGCCATCGCGAGGGAGCCGACTCTCAGCAGTTCGTGTAGGACGAGCGCGCGGTGCACCTGACCGACTGGCCCGGCCGGATCATTGACGGCGCGCCGGCGTCCGGGGAGCCGCACGTCGCGCGATGCTCGCCGCAGCGCGGCGCCGGCCATGCGTCCGTCACGCAAGCTCGAAGAACCGCATCTCCACCTGGTCCGGCCGGCGCACGCCCGAGCCGACGAACAGCCGCTCGTTGACCCACGACAGCGTGCGCGAGGCCGTCTCCAGGGCCGGCAGGCAGCGGAAGTACACCAGCGCCGGATCCACCGGCTCGCCCCGCACCAGCCTGGCGGTGACTTCGGCCGAGGCGTGGCGGATCGCCTGGTTGCGCACGTACACCAGGTCGCCGGCATCGGTCTCCAGCACGTAGTGCGCCTGCAGTTCCGCGAGCGTGTCGCCGATCACCAGCTGGTAGTCCGCGCCGCCGGGCAGCACGCGGGCCGTCCAGCCGTCGCCGCGGGCCTGGCCGCCGACGATCGGGATCATGCGGCGCAGGCCGCGCGGCGTGCGCCCGACTTCGATCGGCGTGCCGACCTGCACGGCCAGTTCGGCGAAGGGCTTGAGTTCGGGAACGGGAGCGGAAGACAGGGACATGGCAGGGGCAGGAGTGGTGCGGATGCGCGCCAGCATACGTCCTGCCTAGAATGAGCCGCACTCATTCGGAAAGGGCAGCGCGTGCGGCCATCGCCCGGCATCTTCAAGGCTTACGACCTCCGCGGGAGCGTGCCCGCGAGCCTGGACGAGGGCGTGGCCGAGGCGCTCGGGCGCGCCTTCGCCGCCCGCGCGCTGGCGCAAGGCGAGCGCACGGTCGCCGTGGGGCGCGACGGCCGCCTGAGCAGCCCGGCGCTGGCGAGCTCCCTGGTGCAGGGGCTGGTGGCGGGCGGCATCGACGTCATCGACGTTGGCATGGTGACCACGCCGATGCTCGCCTTCGCCACCCAGTCGCTCGCGCGCAGCGCCATCCAGGTCACCGCCAGCCACGACGCGCCCGACCGCAACGGCTTCCGGATGGTGCTGGCCGGCCGCGACGTGGTCGGCGACGGAATCCAGCAATTGCGCCGCGCGATCGAGCGGCGCGAGTGGCCCGCCGCGGCGGCGCCGGGGCACGTGCGGCAGCAGGACATCGCGCCGGCCTACCTGCAACGGATCGCGGGCGACATCCGGCTGGCGCGTCCGATGAAGATCGTGCTGGACACGGGCAACGGCGTCGCGGGCGCGTCGTCACCCGCGGTGTTCCGGGCCATCGGCTGCGAGGTCATCGAACTGTTCACCGAGGTCGACGGGCGCTTTCCCAACCACCACCCCGACCCGTCGCAGCCCGAGAACCTGCAGGACCTGGTCGAGTCGGTGCGCGAGCACCATGCGGACCTGGGACTGGCCCTGGACGGCGACGGCGACCGGCTCGGCGTGGTGACGGCCGCCGGCAGCATCGTCTGGCCCGACCGCCAGATGATCCTGTTCGCCTGGGACGTGCTGGGCCGCCATCCGGGCGCGCCCATCGTGTTCGACGTCAAGTGCACGCAGCGCCTGGGCGAGGCCATCGCCGCCGTCGGCGGCCGCCCGGTGATGGAGCGCACCGGCTACGTGCCGATCAAGGACCGCATGCGCGCGCTGCAGGCGCCGCTGGGCGGCGAACTGAGCGGCCACGTGTTCTTCAACGACCGCTGGGGCGGCTTCGACGACGGCACGTATGCGGGCTGCCGCCTGCTCGAGATCCTCTCGCGCCATGGCGATGCGAGCGCCGTGCTGGACACATTGCCCACCAGCTGCTCGACGCCCGAGCTGCACGTGCCCTGCGCCGACGGCGAGGCGCACCGCATCGCGCAGGTGCTGGCCGGGCGCGCGGCCTTTCCCGGCGCGCAGGTGTGCACGCTCGACGGCGTGCGGGTCGACTGGCCGGACGGCTTCGGCGTCGTGCGCGCATCGAACACCGCGCCGGTGCTGACGCTGCGCTTCGAGGGCCACACACCCGAATCGATGCAGCGCATCGAGCGCGACATGATGGACCTGCTGCGCACCGTCAAGCCCGAGGCGGCGATCGCGTCGCCGGCGCGCTGAGGCGGGGCTGTCGTGGCGGCTCGGCCCCGCCGGCCGTCATGGCGGGCTCGACCGGGTGCCGTCATGGCGGGCTCGACCCGCCATCCAGGGGCGACCATCGCCTGGGGACTGGATGCCGGGTCGAGCCCGGCATGACGACCGAAGGACTGCGGGCGTTAGAAGGTCTGATGCCGGGCAGGCCCGGCATGTTCAGAGCGACAGCAGCCGCTGGAAGAACGAGCGGTAACCGCGCAGGGCCATGCGCAGGTTCTCGGTGTTGGCCTGCTCGCCCTGGCCGAGGCCGGCTTCCAGCCGCGCGCGCTGGTCCGCGAAGCTCGAGGCCAGGCTCTTCATCACCTGCGCGACCAGTTCGTCGGCCTGGCGCACGGCCTGGCGCGGATCGTCGACGAAGCCGATCTGCACCTGGTCCCAGTGGTTGCGGAAGTCGGCGGCGACCTGGGGCGGGAACAGGGCCGCGAGCTGCTCGGTCCCTGGCGGGATGCCGGCAGCATTGCCCGCCAATTGCTGGTGCATCGCCGGGTCGTGGTGCACGGCGGGGTCGCGCTGCATCCCGGGGTCACAGCGCAGCGGCTCACGATGCATGGACGGATCGGGCCGCATCGCCGGGTCGCGGTGCATCCCGGCGTCCTGCTGCAATCCAGGATCACGGGGCGGCTCCAGGCCCTGGGCGCGAGGCTCGTCGAGCTGGTCGCGCATGGCGCGGGGCTCGTCCATCGGCTCACGCCGCTGCGGCTGGGCGAAGCGCTCGTGCCGGGGCTGCTGCAGCTGCTGCTGCTGCGGCTCGCGCCCCCCTTCGTGGCGCTCCACCTGCTGGGGCAGCACCGCATCGCGCTGCCCGGTGCCGGCGACGAGGTCGGCGGTGCTCAGTCGGTCGTGGTCTTCTCGGCTCATGATTGGGTCCTCATGCCATGGTGGTGGGTGTGGGGATCGTCCTGCGTGCGCGGGTCCTGGACCTGCAGCAGTTCGGCGAACAGCGCGCGGTAGTGGATGACGGCCTGGCGCATGCCTTCGGTGTCCACCTGGCCGCGGCGCTCGAGCTCGCTCAGCTCGTGGGCGGCGCGGTAGTGCTCGACCACCTGCGGGTGGTGCACCGAGATGTCGGCCGCGCGGCGCTCGAAGTCGCCCACCGGATAACCGCGCTTTTGCATCAGCTCGCGCACCAGCGCGTCGGCCTCGCTCAGCGCGCCCTGCGGGTTGTCGACGAACCGCGCCTGCAGCATCCGCCACTCCTGGGTGAAGCGCTGGGCGTCGGCGGGCGAGAGCGGCACGATGTCGAGCTGCTCGACGCGCTTTTGCCGCGCCAGCAATTCAGCCTCGGCCTTGTCGCGGCTGCCGAATGCATCGACGGTACGGCCGTACTCGGGCCCGAAGCGTTTCTCGAGGTGCTGGGAGCGGCTGCGGCGGCTGAACATCCAGAGCGCGATGGCGATCAGGACGGCAACCAGCAGCGCGAGAAGGAGCGTGTTGGTGTCCATGGACTGTTCTCCCGGGAGTTGGAACACACCCAAGGTAGGGACCCGCGCGGCGCCGCGCTGTCGGGCGCACCCGGGGCGCGGGGCAAGCGCGCACTGATGCGGTGGTAGGACCCGTCCGTCCCGGCGCGTTCAGGGGGGCCGCCGGGCGGTGAGGCCATGCCCCTCGGCCGCGAGCTCGTCGGCACCGTTCCGTCATACTCGGGGATTGCACCGGAGACGGCTGATGAAGTTTTGGGAAGAAGAACTGGCGCTGATGGAATCGGCGGCGATCCGCATCGAGGGGATCGAGGGCGTGGCCGAACGCCGTTTCGACGAGGTGCATGCCCAGGCCGAAGCCAGCGGCGACACCGGCCAGGCGCTGCAGACGCCCGAGTTCCGCGCCTGGATGCAGGCGCGCGCCGACACCGACGCGGCCTGGTCGCGCTGGGCCCAGGTGATGGACGCCAAGCCGCCCGCCACGCCCACCTCTTGACCGGCGCACTCCAGGGTCTTTTCTTTCGCCCGCCGGGACATCGCGCGCCGCAGGGGGCATAATGCGGGATGTGCCGGAACGCCGGCACGCACCTTCTGCGGTGACCGGTCAGCTTCGCGTTTTCGAACACACCATGGGTTTGTGATTGCATCCAGGCTCCATCGCGGTTTCATACCCTTTCAATGGAGTCCTCATGGGCAACAAACTTTACGTGGGCAACCTGCCCTATTCGTTCGGCGACAGCGACATGGAACAGGCGTTCAGCCAGTTCGGCTCGGTCAGCAGCGCCAAGGTCATGATGGACCGCGACAGCGGCCGCTCCAAGGGCTTCGGCTTCGTGGAGATGGGCAGCGATGCCGAGGCCCAGGCGGCCATCCAGGGCATGAACGGCCAGCAGTACGGCGGTCGTGGCCTGGTGGTCAACGAAGCGCGCCCGATGGAGCCGCGCGCTCCGCGCGCCGGCGGTTCCGGCGGTTTCAGCCGCGGGCGCGGCTACTGAAGACGCACCGCGTCTTCACCCACACCGCAGCCCGGGCGCTCATGCGTTCCGGGCTTGCGGTCGTGGCTTGTTTCGGCCCGGCGCCATCCGCGCCGTGGCCACCAGCGCGTGTCCACGGGCATGCGAAAGGAGCCCCATGGCCAAGGAAGAACTGATTGAGATGCGCGGGAAGGTCGCCGAGATCCTGCCCGACTCCCGCTGCCGAGTGATCCTCGACAACGGCCACGAACTCGTGGCCTACACCGGCGGCAAGATGAAGAAGCACCGCATCCGCATCATCGCGGGTGACGACGTGACGCTGGAGATGTCGCCCTACGACCTGAGCAAGGGCCGCATCATGTTCCGGCACCTGCCCGAGCGCCGCGACGGTGGCCCGGCCCGACGTCCGCCGCAACGCCGCTGAACGGTCGTCCCATGAAGGACGACGACATCAAGACGCGCATCCGCCCCGGCGGGCTGCGCTACCAATCCAAGACGCCCGGCAGCGAGTTCGCCGGCGCGTTCGGCGTGACCATGAGCTGCTTCCGCTGCGGCAAGCACATGCCGCGCTCGCGGCTGGAGGCGTTCAACGCCGCCGGCACGCGGCAGTTCCGCTGCAAGGGCGGCTGCTGAGTCTCGCGCGCCCGGCCGCGACGACGTCGTCGCCGGCAGCTGAGGTAACGCGTGCACGCCAGGCCTGCGCCGTCCCCGATCAGCGACCCCCGGAACCGCTGAGACCGCCGCCGGCAGTCGCCAGCAAGGCCTGCGCATCCTCCAGCCACCAGCCCAGCGCGGCATAGAAGCCTTCCCACACGCAGCCATTGCAGCCGCGGCCGCAGCAGGTCGTGGGCTCGGGCGGTGGCGGGCGCAGCTGCAGCGCCCCGGCCTGCAAGGCGGCCAGCGTGCGCTCGATGCGGACGCGCGAGGTCGGCAGGTCGTCGGGGACGAAGCTCATGCGGGCGATTGTCCCAGGCCGCCCGGGTAAGCTCGCGCCGTGCACCAACTCTCCGACCTCCGCGAGCGGCTGCGCGCCCTGGGCGCCAAGCCCGCGCACGAGCAGCGCGTGCTGCGCCTGTGGTCGCAGGCGCAGCCGCAGGACAGCGGCCGCCGCTCGATCGACGACTACCTGCCCCGGAGCCTGCGCGAAGCGCTGCCCGGCCTGCAGGCCGAGCTGGAGCGGCTGGCGTCGGTCGTGTCCGAGCATCCGGCGGCCGACGGCTCGGTCCGCCTGCTGGTCGCGCTGGCGGACGGCCAGACCTGCGAGAGCGTCCTGCTGCCGCGCGAGGGGCTGTGCGTGTCCAGCCAGATCGGCTGCGCCGTGGGCTGCCGCTTCTGCATGACGGGGCGCGAGGGCCTGGTGCGCCAGGTCGGCAGCGCCGAGATCGTGGCGCAGGTGGTGCTCGCGCGCCGGCGCCGCGCGGTGCGCAAGGTGGTGTTCATGGGCATGGGCGAGCCCGCGCACAACCTGGCCAACGTGATGGAGGCCATCGACCTGCTCGGCACGGCCGGCGGCATCGGCCACAAGAGCCTGGTGGTCTCCACGGTCGGCGACGAGCGCGTGTTCGCGCGCCTGCCGCAGGGGCCGGTCAAGCCCGCGCTGGCGCTGTCGCTGCACACCACGCGCGAGGACCTGCGCGCCGAGCTGCTGCCGCGCGCGCCGCGCATCGCGCCGGCCGACCTGGTGGAGGCGGGCGATGCCTATGCGCGCGCGACCGGCTACCCGATGCAGGTGCAGTGGACCCTGCTCGAGGGCGTGAACGACACCGACGAGGAGCTGCAGGGCATCGAGCGCCTGCTGCGCGGCCGCTACGCCGTGCTGAACATGATTCCCTACAACGCCGTGCCCGACCTGCCGTACCGCCGTCCCGCCTGGGAGAAGGCGGCGGCCATCGCGCGCCGGCTGCACCGCGCGGGCGTGCTGACCAAGCTGCGCAACTCGGCCGGGCAGGACGTGGACGGCGGCTGCGGCCAGCTGCGCGCCCGCGGTCGGCAGGGCGCGCCGGTGCCGGTGCGCGTGGTCGCGGCCCAGCCGACCTAGGACGCCGTGGCCGGCCGCGCCGACAGGTACTGCTCGCGCACGGCCAGTCCGGCATGCGGCAGGTTCACCGCCGTCACGCTGGCCAGGTAGTCCGCATAGCGGTATTCGACACGCGCGCTCTGCAGCGCCGAGGCGCGCAGCACGGCGGGTGACGCGTCGCCGAACGCGCGGGTCGGCTCGCCCAGGCTCGTGCGCAAGCGCCGCGTGGCGTCCGCCCAGGCCACGGCCGTGCCGGCGTCGTCGAGACCGCGCCGGTAGACGTCCACGCCCACCAGCCGTCCATGCGGACCGAAGCTGAGCCACATCTCGCTGACCGGAGCACCGGCGATGCCCAGCGCCGCCGCGTCGAAGCCGCGGCAGCGCAGGTACCGCAGCCCGCGCTCCACCGGCTCGCAGGCGACGCCATGGGCGTCGGCCCAGGCGCGGGCCGCGGGTTCGCTGCTCTGGTCGAGCGCCAGTCCAAAGGCCGGCCGGGCCGGCGCCGGCACGGTTCCGCGTTGCCGGGCCAGGCCGCTCTCGCGGACCTGGCCGACCTGCGCCGCCGAAGCCCGGTCGACCGGGCAGGGGACGCCGAGCCGCGCGAGCAGGGTCATCCCGGCGCGGGTGTGCATCCCGCCGATGGCGGCCAGGGCGGCGGCGGCCAGCGCGAAGCCGATCGCCACGTGCTTCGCACGAAGGGCGCGCAGCATGGTCATTGGCAGTTCTGGGCCGTGTTCGGGCCGAGGAACACCGGCGCCTTGGACACGATGTCCGACTTCAGTCCGACCAGGGTCGGCGCGACCTGGGCGATGTAGTTGTCGGGCACCCCGTCCGCCTTGAGCACCGCCGCGGCGTCGGCGATGAACTGGTCGAACACGCAGCCGGGGATGCCGAGGTCGGCGTGCGCGGCCACCATGTCGTCGCAGGTGAGCGTGGCGCCGTCGGCCTGCACCGGGCCGGGATAGCTGAACGGCCCGCCGAACAGGGCCTTGAACTGCAGGTTGAGGCAGGCCTTCAGCCGGCCCACGGAATCGTGGCCCGGCTGGCCCACCACCGCGAAATAGGGCGCGACCTTGGGGTCCGCCAGCAGGCCGGCGACGGCATCGTCGACCACCTTGGAGACCGCCGCGGGCGCGGCTGCGTCGCCGCCTAGTCCCTGCCACACGAAGGCGTTCTGCGGGAACTGCGTGACCGGGGGCTGGCCTCCTCCGCCGCAGGCGGCGAGCAGTCCGGTGAGCACGAGCAAGAGGGGAGCGAGGAAGCGATGCAGCATGGGGCGACTCCTGTTGAGGGTGGTCCGAACGCCGATCGGCTCCGGTGCGCCTCTTACGGGGCCGGCGCGGCATCGGATGCATGTCCGACTGCCGCACGGGGTCGCTTGCCGACGAGCCGGGCGGCGGCGGCCATGTCACAATGGCAACCGCTCCGGGGTGTACGCGCCAGCGTGCTGAGATCCAGACCCGTGAACTTGAACCGGTTCAGACCGGCGTAAGAAGAGCACTCTCGTCCATGGCCGGGCCCGGCCGTGGACGGACCGTCCTTCGGAGCAGTCGTCCAGCTTGCGAAGGAGGTCCCATGCATCCCACGAGCAGCATCGCGCGCACCCTGCAATACCCGCGGGTGTTGTCCATCGCCGGATCCGATTCCGGCGGCGGCGCCGGCGTGCAGGCCGACCTCAAGACGTTCGCGGCGCTGGGCTGCTACGGCATGACCGCGATCACCGCGCTCACCGCCCAGAACACGCTGGGCGTGCGCTCGATCCATGCGGTGCCGCTGCAGATCCTGGCCGACCAGATCGACGCGGTGGTCGAGGACATCGGCGTCGACGCGGTCAAGGTCGGCATGCTGCATTCGGCGCCGACCGTGCAGGCCGTGGCCGCCGCGATCGACCGCCACCAGCTGCGGCAGGTGGTGCTCGATCCCGTGATGGTGGCCACCAGCGGCGCGGCGCTGATCGATCCGCAGGCCGTCGCGACGCTGGTGCGCGATCTGTTCCCGCGCGCGCTGGTCGTCACGCCCAACCTCGACGAGGCCGCCATGCTGGTGGACCGGCCGCTGGCCACCGAAGCCGACATGGAAGCCGCGGCGCGCCGGCTGCTCGCCATGGGCGCGCGCGCCGTCCTGCTCAAGGGCGGCCACCTCGCCGGCGACGCCGTGTCGGACCTGCTCCTGGCGCCGGACGCGCTGCCGCGCTGGTTCCGCGGCCCGCGCATCGCCACCGCCAACACGCACGGCACCGGCTGCACGCTGTCCAGCGCCATCGCCGCCTCGCTGGCGCTGGGGGCCGACCTGCCGACGGCCGTCGAGCGCGCCCGCGCCTACGTGCGCGGCGCGCTCGAGGCGGGCGCGCCGGTGCGCACTGGCGCCGGCAGCGGCCCGCTCAACCACGCCTGGTCGCCGCTGCCGCTGAAGGCGCACCCGCTGCCATGAGCCGGCCCCTGCCCCCCGAGATGCAGCAGCTGGTCGACCGGCTGCTGGCCTTCGTCGCGCAGGACGGCTGCACCGACGCCGAGTTCGACGACCTCGCCGCCGCGCTGTTCGCCTTCCAGTTCGCCCACGACGAGCCGTACCGGCGCTTCTGTCAGCGGCGCGGACTGACGCCGCGGCGCGTGGCCGGCTGGCGCGACGTGCCGCCGGTGCCGATCAGCGCGTTCAAGGACGCCACGCTCAGCTGCCTGCCGCCCGCCGAGTGCGAGCGCGTGTTCATGACCAGCGGCACGACCCGCGGCGACGTCAAGGGCCGCAACCACCATCCGACGATCGCCGTCTGGGACCTGTCGATGCGGCGCCACTTCGCGCAGCGCTTCATGCAGGGCGCGCCGCGCCTGCCGATGGCGACGCTGTTCCCCGACGAGGCGCAGCTGCAGAACTCCTCGCTCGCGCGCTACCTGTCGCTGGCCGTGCGCACCCACGGCACGCCGGACAGCCGGTCGTGGGTGGGCGCCACCACGGGGCTGGACGTCGACGGCGTGTGCGGCTTCCTTGCGCGCGCCGAGCAGGGCGGCGAGCCGGTGGCGGTGCTGGGCGCGACCTTCAGCTTCGTGCACCTGCTCGACGCGATGCAGGCGCGCGGCCTGGCGTTCCGCCTGCCCGCGGGCAGCCGGCTGCTCGACACCGGCGGCTACAAGGGCCAGGCGCGCGAACTGCCGCTGGACGAGTTCTACGACCGCCTGGCCGCCGGCCTCGGCGTGCCGCGCGAACGCTGCATCAACATGTACGGCATGACCGAGCTCAGCTCGCAGTTCTACGACGCGGGCAACGCCGTCGTGCCCTCGGTCAAGCAGGCGCCGCACTGGGTGCGCACCCGCGTGCTGGATCCGCTGACCGGCCGCGAGGTGCCGCCCGGCCGGCGCGGCGTGCTCGCGCACTGCGACCTGGCCAACTTCAACGCCTCCACCGCCATCCTGACCGAGGACGTCGGCGTCGCGGTGGACGGCGGCTTCCTGCTGCTCGGCCGCGCCGAGGGCGCAGAGGCCAAGGGCTGCTCGCTGGCCGTGCAGGAGTTCCTGGAGGCGGCACGGCCATGACGACGCGCTGGCGGGCAGGGCAGGTGCCGGGCGTCGCCGAGCGCGACGTGCGCTGGCACGTGCTGCCCTTCGCGGCGCACGGCGAGGCGGTCGAGATCGAGGTGCCCGCGCTCACGCAGGCGCAGATGCAGGCCGTGGCCGCGCACGTGCGCCGCGCCGCGCGCGAGCAACTGCGCCCCCTGACCGTCACGCAGGTGATCGAGGTGATCGCGCGCGCCACCGCCCGCCTGCTGGATCCGGCCGATCCGCTGCGCCGCGAGGCCGACGCGCTGCTGCCCGTGGTCACCGGGCTCGACCGCGAGATGGTGCGGCTGGCGCTCACCGCCTACCTGCACACCTTCCGGGCGCCGCAGCTGCACCGGTTCGTGGCCGAGGACTTTGCCAACCCCAAGGTGCTCGACGGCTTCCAGCCGGCGGTCAAGGGCGGCGCCGTGCGCGCGTTCGGCCCCGACCTGCTCGTGCACAGCTGGGCCGGCAACGTGCCCGGCCTGCCGATGTGGAGCCTGGTGTGCGGCCTGCTGGTCAAGGCCGGCAACGTCGGCAAGCTGCCCAGCGCCGAGCCGGTGTTCGCGACGCTGCTCGCGCGCGCGCTGGCCGAGGTGCATCCGCCCTGGCGCGATTGCCTGGCCGTGCTGTGGTGGAAGGGCGGCGACCGCGAGGCGGCATCCGCCCTGTACGGCGCCGCCGACACCGTGCTCGCCTATGGCGGCAATGCGGCGCTGCGCGAGGTGCGCGACCAGCTGCCGGTCACCACGCGCTTTCTCGGCTACGGGCACAAGCTGGGCGTGGCGCTGGTCGGCCGGGCGGCGCTCGACATGCAGCGCGGCCCGCAGCTGGCCCGCCTGGCGGCGCTGGACATCGTGCGCTACGAGCAGCAGGGCTGCTATTCGCCGCACGCGGTGTACGTCGAGCGTGGCGGTGCGCTCGACCCGCGCGCGTTCGCGCAGCACCTGGCGGCCGAGCTCGCCAGCCTGGCCCACCGGCATCCGCGCCGTGACCTGCCGCTGGAGGACGCGGCCGCGGTCGCGGCCTGGCGGCAGGCGGCCGAATGGCAGGCCATGCAGGGCCGCGGGGAGTTGCTGGGCGACGAGCGCTCGCCCTGGGCGGTCATGGTGGGCCAGGGGCCGCAGCCGCTCGCGCCGACGCCGGGCCACCGCTGCGTGGCGGTGACCGCCGTCGATTCGCTGGAATCCGTGGTGGCGCAGCTGGCGCCGCACACGGCGTTCCTGCAGACGGCGGCCGTCGCCACCGACGCCGAGTCGCTGTACCGGCTGGCCGACCAGCTCGGCGCGGCAGGCGTGACCCGCATCACGGCCATCGGCGGCATGACGCAGCCCGAGGCGGGCTGGCACCACGACGGCCGCTTCAACCTGGCCGACCTGGTGCGCATGGTCGAGATCGAGCAGGGCGCCGAACGCGCCGCGGACCGCCTCGGCGCGCACTGGCAGGAGGGCGCACCGTGAGCCTGCTGCAGCTGCGCGGCGTGTCGTACGCCTACGGCGGCTTCGCGCCGGTGGTGCAGGGCATCGAGCTGGCCGTCGACGCGGGCGAGATCCACTGCCTGGTCGGCCGCAGCGGCTGCGGCAAGACCACCGTGCTCAAGCTGGCCGCCGGGCTGCTCGCGCCCACGCAGGGCAGCGTCACCTGGCGCGGCGAGGTGCCGGCCGACCGCCGCCATGTCGGCTTCGTGTTCCAGGCCCCCACGCTGCTGGACTGGCTCACGGTGCGCGACAACGTGCTGCTGCCGGTGTCGCTGCAGCGCCGGCCGACGGACGCCGACCGCGAGGCCGCCGACGCGCTGCTGGCGCAACTGGGGCTGGCCGGCCATGCCGACCGCCATCCGCGCCAGCTCTCCGGCGGCCAGCAAAGCCGCGTCGCGCTCGCGCGGGCCCTGCTGCTGCAGCCGCCGCTGCTGCTGCTGGACGAGCCGTTCGCGGCGCTGGATGCCATCACGCGCGAGGAGCTGCAGCGCGACCTGCTGCGCGTGTGCCGCGCGCGCCGCACCGCGGTGCTGTTCGTCACGCACGACATCGGCGAGGCGGTGTTCCTGGGCGACCGGGTGTCGGTGCTGGCGGCCGGCCGGCTGGTGCTGACGCTGCCGGTCGCGGCCGACGCCTCGGTGCGCGACACCGCCGCCTTCGGCGCCGCCTGCGCCCGGGTGCGCGCGGCGCTGGCGCTCGAGGAGGTGCCGGCATGAACCGTCCGCTGCAGGGCCTTATCGTGCTGGCGCTGCTGCTTGCCGCGTGGGAGGGCGCGGCGCGCGCGCTGGGCCTGTCGGCCCTCGTGCTGCCGCCGCCCAGCATGGTCGCGCAGGCGCTCTGGAAAGGGATCGCCTCCGGCTACTTCTGGCCGCACCTGCGCGCCACCGCCGCCGAACTGCTGCTCGGCCTGGGCCTGGGCTGCTCGATCGGTTTCGGCGTCGGCGTGCTGCTGGCCGAACTGCCGGCGCTTCGCGTGCTGGTGATGCCCTATGTCGTCGTCAGCCAGGTGGTGCCCAAGCTGGCGCTGATGCCGCTCTTCATCGTCTGGTTCGGCTTCGGCCTCACCTCCACGGTGGTGATCACGGCGCTGATCTGCTTCTTCCCGCTGATGGAGAACACCATGACCGGCCTGGCGCAGGTGCCGCCGGAGCGGCTGGAACTGTTCCGCCTGCTCGGCGCCACGCGCTCGCAGACGCTGTGGCGGCTCAAGCTCCCCACGGGGCTGCCCGCCGTGCTGGCGGGGTTGCGCATCGCGGTCGTGCTGGCCCTGGTGGGCGCCGTCGTCGGCGAGTTCATCGGCGCCAGCCAAGGCCTGGGCGCCCTGATCATCGCCGCGCAGGGCAGCATGGACACGCCCCTCATGTTCGCCGTGCTGGTGCTGGTCTCGCTGCTCGGCCTGGCCGCCTACCAGCTGGCCCTGCTGCTCGAGCGGCGCCTGCTGCGCCCCTACCGTTTGTCCCACTGAGAGCCACCACGATGCACGATCGCCGTCACTTCCTCCTCGCCGCCGCCGCGGCGCTGCCCGCGTTCGCCGTTGCCCAGCAGCCGGCAGGGCTGGACAAGCTCACCGTCGCCGGCTGGAGCAAGCCGATCACCGAGGTGACGCCGCTGCTGGTGGACGAGGACAAGGGCTTCTACCGCGCGCAGGGGCTGGCACTGGAGTACGTGCCCGGCGCCGGCGGCGGCGACGCCATCCGCAACATCCTCAGCGGCCAGGCCGACGTCGCCTTCACCGATCCCGGCTCGCTGTTCGCCGCCCTCGACAAGGGCGAGAAGCTGCGCGCCATCTATGACATCTATCCGCAGAACGTGTTCAACGTGGTGTCGCTCAAGAAGAGCGGCATCCGCACGCCGGCCGACCTGAAGGGCAAGCGCGTGGGCGTGTACAGCCTGGCGAGCGGCACGCGGCAGAACCTGCAGGTGCTGCTGCACCAGGCCGGCCTGACCGAGGCCGACATCACGCTGGTCGTCACCGGCCTGCTGAACTTCGCGCCGCTGCTGCAGGGACAGGTCGATGCCACCGCGGCCACCGACACCGGCCTGGTGGTGGGCCGCCGGCGCGGCGTGACCGACGTCGACGTGATGGAGGTCGGCCGGTACATCAACGTGTCCAGCGACCTGTTCGTGGTGCGCGAGGACACCTACCAGAAGCGCAAGGACGTGCTGCGCCGGTTCCTGCGCGCCTACCGCGACGCGGCGGCGTGGATGCAGGCGCAGCCGGCCGAGGCGGCGGCGCTGGCCGGCCGGCGCGCCATCGACGGCAGCGACGCGCAGGCGAGCCTGGAGGTGATCAAGTTGCGCAACGCCTCCAGCGTCTCCGACTTCACGCGCCGGCACGGCCCCGGGGCCATGGACACGGCGTCGCTGCAGAAGGCGGCCGACGTGTACCGCCAGCTCGGGCTGGTGCAGCAGCGCATCGACATGGCGCAGGTGGTCGCGGCCGACCTGCTGCCCGGCAAGTGAGCATGCCCATGGACTTGCAGGGCCAGGTGGTGCTGGTGACGGGCGCCTCGCGCGGCATCGGCGCGGCCATCGCCAGGGCCTTCGCTGCGCAGGGCGCGGCGGTGGCCGTCAACTACCTGCGCAATGCGCAAGCCGCCGAGGAGGTGGTGCGCGACTGCCGGGCCGCGGGCGGCGACGCCGTGGCGCTGCAGGCCGACGTGACGCAGCCCGGCGAGGCCGCGGCGCTGGTGCAGCGCACGGTGGACGAGCTGGGCCGCCTGGACGTGCTGGTGAACAACGCGTTCGCGCCCTACAGCTTCGACCCCGAGAGGCGCGTGCCGTTCGCCGGCCTGGGCTGGCCGGACTACCTGCGCCAGTTCGAGGGCTCCGTGGGCGCGGCGTTCCATGTCTGCCAGGCCGCGCTGCCGCACCTGCGCGCGCACGCCCGCGGCGCGATCGTCAACCTCGTGAGCGACCTGGTGGAGGACCCGGTGGTGCCGTACCACGACTACGGCACGGCCAAATCGGCGCTGGTGGGCTTCAGCCGCCACCTCGCCGCGGAACTGGGGCCGCAGGGCGTGCGCGTCAATTGCGTCGCCCCGGGGCTGGTGCATCCGACCGCGGGCAGCGCGGCCACCCGGGCGGCGTTCCGCGAGTCGATCATGGCCGCCACGCCGCTGCGCCGGCTGGCGCGGCCCGAGGACGTGGCGGGCCCGGTGGTGTTCCTGGCCTCGCCGGCCAGTGGGTTCGTCACCGGGCAGGTGCTGCTGGTGGACGGCGGGAGAGTGATGCGATGACGGCCGATGCGATGTCGACGTCCACGGACGCCGTGCTCCTCGCGCCGCGCCACGGCGAGGTCGAACTGCTATCCCGTGGCGAGGCCGCGCAGCGCGCCGGCCTGCCCGCGCAGGCGGCCGCGCCCGCGCTGGGTCGCGCGCTGCGCGCGGCCGGCGCGCACGCCGCGATCGTGGCCGGCGCCGATGGTGCGCTGTGGCTGGACACGCCGCAGGCGGCCGGCCACGTGCGCGCGGCATCGCGGCCCGCGCCGGCGGCGCTGGCGCCACGCTGGCGCGAATTCCAGCAGCGCGGCTTCGTCGCCGCCGATGCCGCGCTGCTGGCGCTGGCGGCCGATGGCCAGTCGCTGCCCGGCTTCGGCTGGGACGAGCAGCCCGTCGTCGCCGTCCCGGCGCGGCAGCCCGCCGCGGGCCTGTACGCGATCGTCGACAGCGTCGCGCGCCTGCGCCAGGTGCTCGACGCGGGCGTCACGCTCACCCAGCTGCGCATCAAGCAGCCCGCCGACGCCGACGAGCATTGGTTCGCGACCCTGCGCGCGTCGCTGCGCGGAGGCATCGCCGCCGCGCGCGACGCCGGCGCCACCCTCTACATCAACGACCACTGGCGCCTGGCCGGCGAGCTGGGCGCCGACGCGGTGCACCTGGGCCAGGAAGACCTGGGCCGCCTGGGCGAGCAAGGCTTCGCGGAGCTCGCCGCCACGCGCATGGCGCTGGGCGTGAGTTCGCACGCGGTGTGGGAGCTGTGCCGGGCCCGCTCGCTCGCGCCCGCCTACATCGCCTGTGGCCCCGTGTGGCCGACCACCACCAAGGACATGCCGTGGCGACCGCAGGGCCTGGACAACCTCGCCTGGTGGGGCGCGCAGGCGCAGCAGCCGGTGGTGGCGATCGGCGGCATCCTCGCGCCGGACCAGGTGCGCCAGGCCACGGCCGCGGGCGCCAGCGCCGTCTGCCTGGTGCGCGGCCTGGGCGACGATCCGCGCCGGACGGTGCCGGCGTTCCAGGCGGCGTTCGACGAAGGCCGGGCCCGCTTCGACCCGGCTTCCGCTCCGCGCTGGCCGCATCCTTCGCTGGAGCCCGCATGACGCAGCCGCTTCGCATCGGCATCGCGGGGGCCGGCCTGCTGGGGCGCCTGCTCGCGTTCGAGCTCGGCCGGGCCGGCCACGACGTGCACGTGTTCGATCCGGCGCCGGGCCCGCTCGCGCGCGGCGCCGCCGGCTGGACGGCCGCGGGCATGCTCAGCCCCGTGGCCGAACTCGAGACCGCCGACGAGCGCGTGTTCCAGTGGGGACTGCGTTCGGTCGAACGCTGGCCGCAGATCCTGCGCGAGCTGCCGCAGCCGGTGGACTTCCGGCGCGACGGCAGCCTGCTGGTCGCGCACCGCGAGGACCAGGGCGCCGCGCGCCGGCTGCTGGACCTGCTGGCGCGCAAGGCGCCGGCAGAGCACCAGGCGCAGCCGCTCACCGCCGAGGCGCTGGCGCAACTCGAGCCGGCCCTGCGGCCGGGCCCGCAGGCCTGGCTGCTGGCGGGCGAGGGCCGCATCCACACCGTGCAGGCGATGGAGGCGCTGGCGGCCGGCGCGGCGCGCACCACCTGGCACTGGTCGACGCCGGTGCAGGCCGTCGAGCCGCACCAGCTGCAGCTGGCGGGCGAGGCCCGCTCGTTCGACTGGGTGTTCGACGTGCGCGGCGTTGGCGCGCGGCCGCAGCTGCCGGTGCGCGGCGTGCGCGGCGAGATCTTCTGGCTGCAGGCGCCGGGGGTGGACCTGCGCCGGCCGGTGCGCCTCCTGCATGCGCGCCACCGCGTTTACCTGGTGCCGCGCGCGCCCGACCTGGTGGTCGTGGGCGCGAGCGAGATCGAGAGCGAGGACCGCTCGCCGGTCTCGCTGCGCACGACGGTGGAACTGCTGGCCGCCGCGCACAGCGTGGTGCCCGCGCTGGCCGAAGCGCGCATCGTGCACACCGAAACCAACCTGCGGCCGGCGCTGCCCGACAACCAGCCGCTGCTCGACACCCGCCCGGGCCTGACGCGCATCAACGGCCTGTTCCGCCACGGCTGGCTGATCGCGCCGGGCCTGGTCGACACCGCCCTGGAGGCCCTCGCATGATGACCATCCGACTCAACCAGGAGACCGTGCGCCTGGCCGACGGGGCGACGCTCGCCGCCCTCGTCGCGTCGCTCGACAAGGCGCCCGCGTCCCTGGCCACCGCCGTCAACGGCGACTTCGTGCCCCGCGAGCAGCGCGACGCGTGCGTGCTGCGCGAGGGCGACCAGGTGATGACCTTCGAACCCATCACGGGAGGCTGACATGTCCTTTCGCATCGGCGGCGTCGAGCTCGACAGCCGCTTCTTCCTCGGCACCGCCAGCTATCCCTCGCCGGACGTGCTGCGCGAGGCCGTGCGCGCCTCCGGCACGCAGGTGATCACCGTCGGCCTGCGCCGCCAGCTCTCGGGCGGCGGCGAGTCCGGCGAGTTCTACCGCTACCTGCGCGAGACCGGCGCCCACCTGCTGCCCAACACCGCCGGCTGCACCACCGCGCGCGAGGCCGTGACGCTGGCCAGGATGGCGCGCGAGATGTTCGGCACGCACTGGATCAAGCTGGAGGTCGTGGGCGACGAGTACACGCTGCAGCCCGACCCCTTCGAGCTGGTCGTGGCCGCGCGCGAGCTGGCGGCCGACGGCTTCGAGGTGTTCCCCTACTGCACCGACGACCTGGTCACCTGCCAGCGGCTGCTGGACGCCGGCTGCCGCATCCTGATGCCCTGGGGCGCGCCCATCGGTTCGGGCCAGGGCCTGCTGAACCCGACCGCGCTGCGCACGCTGCGCCAGCGGTTGCCGGACGTGCCGCTGGTGGTGGACGCCGGCATCGGCTCGCCGCGCGACGCGGTGCAGGCGATGGAGCTGGGCTACGACGCCGTGCTGGTGAACTCGGCCGTGGCATTGGCGCATGATCCGGTGGCGATGGCGCGCGCGTTCCGGCTGGGCATCGAGGCCGGCCGGCTGGCCTGGGAGGCGGGGATCATGGCCAAGCAGGACATGGCCGTGGCGACGACGCCCGTGACCGGCCGCCCGTTCGTGCTCTGAGCCCATCCGGGCGGCGAGCCGGAATGACGAGGCGGGGCAGCCGATGCGCGCCATTAGCACGAAAACTGCCCAGCCCCGCCAGATGTTTTTCATCTGTCGGATCCGTCCTACGCTGAGCCGGGCGGTTTGGGCGGACACTCCCGTCGCGTTGACCGCCCCACGGAGAAGGGGTGGCAGCGAGCAGGTCGCACCTCCCACCCTCCGCGGACGAGCCGGCAGCCCCAGGTTGCGGCCGGCCCCGCGGTTCGCAGGACCGGACGCCCTCAAGCAGGATCCAAGGCGCGGACGGTCCCCCAGTCCCATCCGCGCCCCAACGACGACTCGGAGCATCCATGGACCAGGCCGTGCAGCCGCAAAAGAAGGGCAAGTCGGGGACCAGCCCCCGATCCCGCGCCACCGTCACCCCCATCCAGACCCGTGAGGCCGCCGAGGCCGCCGAGGCGCAGTCGCGCCAGATCCTGGCCGCGCTGATGGCCTTCGCCGGCGGCGAATTCGGTGTCCGGCTGCCGGTCACCTGGAGCGGCACCGACGGGCGCATCGCCGAGGCGTTCAACCACTGCGTCGGCAACGCCGAGCGCATCACCAGCGAAGCGGCGCGGCTGTCCAACACGGTCGGCAAGGAAGGCCGCCTCTCGCAACGCATCGCCATGCCGGGCGCCGTCGGCAGCTGGGCCGACCAGGTCAACTCGCTCAACACGCTGATCGACGACCTGGTGCGGCCCACCACGGACATCGCCCGCACCATCGGCGCGGTGGCCAAGGGCGACCTGGGCCAGTCGATGGACCTGCAGGTGGACGGGCGCCCGCTCAAGGGCGAATTCCTGCGCTCGGCCAAGCTGGTCAACACCATGATCGAGCAGCTGTCCGTGTTCACCAGCGAGGTGACGCGGGTGGCGCGCGAGGTGGGCACCGAGGGCAAGCTCGGCGGCCAGGCGCAGGTCAAGGGCGTGTCGGGCGTGTGGAAGGACCTCACCGATTCGGTCAACCAGATGGCCGGCAACCTCACGGCGCAGGTGCGCAACATCGCCGAGGTGACCATCGCGGTGGCCAACGGCGACCTGTCCAAGAAAATCACGGTGGACGTGCGCGGCGAGATCCTGCAGCTCAAGGAGGCCACCAACACCATGGTGGACCAGCTGCGCTCGTTCGCCTCGGAAGTGACGCGGGTGGCGCGCGAGGTGGGCACCGACGGCCGCCTGGGCGGCCAGGCCGTGGTGCCGGGCGTGGCCGGCACCTGGAAGGACCTGACCGACTCGGTCAACTCCATGGCCAACAACCTCACCTCGCAGGTGCGCAACATCGCGACGGTGACCACTGCCGTGGCGCGCGGCGACCTGTCGCGCAAGATCACGGTGGACGTCAAGGGCGAGATCCTGGAGCTGAAGGAGACCATCAACACGATGGTCGACCAGTTGAACGGCTTCTCCTCCGAGGTGACGCGCGTGGCGCGCGAGGTGGGCACCGAGGGCAAGCTGGGCGGCCAGGCCTTCGTGCCCGGCATCGCCGGCACCTGGAAGGACCTGACCGACTCGGTCAACTCGATGGCCTCCAACCTCACGGGCCAGGTGCGCAACATCGCGGACGTGGCCACGGCCATCGCCCGCGGCGACCTCTCGCGCAAGATCACGGTGGAAGTGAAGGGCGAGATCCTCCAGCTGAAGCAGACGATCAACACGATGGTCGACCAGCTGAACGCGTTCGCCGGCGAGGTGTCGCGCGTGGCGCGCGAGGTGGGCACCGAAGGCAAGCTGGGCGGCCAGGCGGCGGTGGAAGGCGTGGCCGGCACCTGGAAGGACCTGACGGACAACGTGAACTTCATGGCGTCCAACCTCACCGGGCAGGTGCGCAACATCGCCGAGGTGACCACCGCGGTGGCCAACGGCGACCTGTCCAAGAAGATCACGGTGGACGTGCGCGGCGAGGTGCTGGAGCTAAAGAACACCATCAACACGATGGTCGACCAGCTGAACGGCTTCGCCTCCGAGGTGACGCGAGTGGCGCGCGAGGTGGGCACGGAAGGCAAGCTGGGCGGCCAGGCGCAGGTGCCCGGCGTGGCCGGCACCTGGAAGGACCTGACCGACTCGGTCAACTTCATGGCGTCGAACCTCACCGGCCAGGTGCGCAACATCGCGGAGGTGACCACCGCCGTGGCGCGCGGCGACCTGTCCAAGAAGATCACGGTGGACGTGCGCGGCGAGATCCTGGAGCTGAAGAACACGATCAACACCATGGTCGACCAGCTCAACGGCTTCGCCGGCGAGGTGTCGCGCGTGGCCCGCGAGGTGGGCTCCGAGGGCAAGCTGGGTGGCCAGGCGCAGGTGCCCGGCGTGGCCGGCACCTGGAAGGACCTGACCGACAACGTCAACTCGATGGCGTCCAACCTCACGGGCCAGGTGCGCAACATCGCGGAAGTGGCCACCGCGGTGGCCAACGGCGACCTGTCCAAGAAGATCACGGTGGACGTCAAGGGCGAGATCCTGGAGTTGAAGAACACGCTCAACACCATGGTCGACCAGTTGAACGGCTTCGCGTCCGAAGTGACGCGGGTGGCGCGCGAGGTGGGCTCCGAGGGCAAGCTGGGCGGCCAGGCGCAGGTGCGCGGCGTCGCCGGCACCTGGAAGGACCTGACCGACAACGTCAACTCGATGGCCAACAACCTGACCGGCCAGGTGCGCAACATCGCCGAGGTGACGACGGCCGTGGCGCGCGGCGACCTCTCGCGCAAGATCACGGTGGAAGTCAAGGGCGAGATCCTGGAGCTGAAGAACACCATCAACGTGATGGTCGATCAGCTCAACGGCTTCGCCTCGGAAGTGACCCGCGTGGCGCGCGAGGTGGGCACGGAAGGCAAGCTGGGCGGCCAGGCGCAGGTGCCCGGCGTGGCCGGCACCTGGAAGGACCTGACGGACAACGTCAACTTCATGGCGTCCAACCTCACGGGCCAGGTGCGCAACATCGCGGACGTGGCCACCGCCATCGCCCGCGGCGACCTCTCGCGCAAGATCACCGTGGAGGTCAAGGGCGAGATCCTGGCGCTGAAGGAAACCATCAACACGATGGTGGACCAGCTGAACGGCTTCGCCTCGGAAGTGACACGGGTGGCGCGCGAGGTGGGCACCGAGGGCCGCCTGGGCGGCCAGGCGCAGGTGCCCGGCGTGGCAGGCACCTGGAAGGACCTGACCGACAACGTCAACTCGATGGCGTCCAACCTGACCAACCAGGTGCGCAACATCGCCGACGTGACGGTCGCGGTGGCCAACGGCGACCTGTCCAAGAAGATCACCGTGGACGTGCGCGGCGAGATCCTGGAGCTCAAGGAAACCATCAACACCATGGTGGACCAGCTGCGCTCGTTCGCCGCCGAGGTGTCGCGCGTGGCGCGCGAGGTGGGCACGGAAGGCAAGCTGGGCGGCCAGGCCGTGGTGCCGGGCGTGGCCGGCACGTGGAAGGACCTGACGGACAACGTCAACTCCATGGCCAACAACCTCACCGGCCAGGTGCGCAACATCGCGGACGTGGCCACCGCCATCGCCCGCGGCGACCTGGGTCGCAAGATCACGGTGGACGTCAAGGGCGAGATCCTGCAGCTGAAGGAAACCATCAACACGATGGTCGACCAGCTGTCGGCGTTCGCCGCCGAAGTGACGCGCGTGGCGCGCGAGGTGGGCACCGAGGGCAAGCTGGGCGGCCAGGCCATGGTGCCGGGCGTCGCGGGCACCTGGAAGGACCTGACCGACAACGTCAACTCGATGGCCTCGAACCTCACGGGCCAGGTGCGCAACATCGCCGAGGTCACCATCGCGGTGGCCAACGGCGACCTGTCCAAGAAGATCACGGTGGACGTGCGCGGCGAGATCCTTCAGCTGAAGGAAACCATCAACACCATGGTGGAGCAGCTGCGTTCGTTCGCGTCGGAAGTGACGCGCGTGGCGCGCGAGGTGGGCACCGAGGGGCGCCTGGGCGTGCAGGCCGTGGTGCCGGGCGTCGCCGGCACCTGGAAGGACCTGACCGACTCGGTCAACACCATGGGCGCCAACCTCACCTCGCAGGTGCGCAACATCGCCGAGGTGACCACGGCCGTGGCGCGAGGCGACCTGAACCGCAAGATCACGGTGGAGGTGAAGGGCGAGATCCTGGAGCTGAAGAACACCATCAACACGATGGTCGATCAGCTCAACGGCTTCGCCGGCGAGGTGACGCGCGTGGCGCGCGAGGTGGGCACCGAGGGCAAGCTGGGCGGCCAGGCCCAGGTGGCCGGCGTGGGCGGCACCTGGAAGGACCTGACCGACAACGTGAACTTCATGGCGTCCAACCTCACCGAGCAGGTGCGCGGCATCGTGAAGGTGGTGACGGCGGTGGCCAACGGCAACCTGTCGCAGCGCCTGACGGTGCAGGCCAAGGGCGAGGTGGCGGCGCTGGCCGACACCATCAACGGCATGACCGACACGCTGGCCACGTTCGCCGACCAGGTGACCAACGTGGCGCGCGAGGTGGGCGTGGAAGGCCGCCTGGGCGGCCAGGCCAACGTGCCCGGCGCGGCCGGCACCTGGAAGGACCTGACCGGCAACGTGAACCTGCTGGCAGCCAACCTGACGACCCAGGTGCGCGCGATCGCCGAGGTGGCCACCGCGGTGACCAAGGGCGACCTGACGCGGTCGATCCAGGTGGATGCGCGCGGCGAGGTGTCCGAGCTGAAGGACAACATCAACACGATGATCTCGAACCTGCGCGAGACCACCGAGCGCAACCGCGAGCAGGACTGGCTCAAGACCAACCTGGCGCGCTTCACCGGCATGCTGCAGGGCCAGCGCGAGCTGTCCACGGTGGGCAAGATGCTGCTGTCCGAGCTGGCGCCGCTGGTCAACGCGCACCAGGGCAGCATCTACCACAACAGCAACAACGACGAAGGCGCCAGCGAGCTGATGCTGCTGTCCAGCTACGCGCAGTCCGGCAGGGTCCGGCTCTCGCGCCAGATCGCGCTGGGCGAGGGGCTGGTGGGCCAGTGCGCGCTGGAGAACCGCCGCATCCTGCTGACCGACGCGCCGTCGGACTTCGTGAGCATCAGCTCCAGCCTGGGCGAGGCGCACCAGGTCAGCGTGGTGGTGCTGCCGGTGCTGTTCGAGAACCAGACCAAGGCGGTGATCGAGCTGGCCTCGCTGCAGCCGTTCAGCCCGGTCAACCTGAACTTCCTCGACCAGCTGGCGCTGGGCATCGGCGCGGTGTTCAACACCATCGAGGCGACCATGCGCACCGAGGGTCTGCTCACGCAGTCGCAGCAGCTGACGGTGGAACTGCAGTCGCGCCAGATCGAGCTGCAGCAGACCAACGAGGAGCTGGGCACCAAGGCCCGCCTGCTGGCGCAGCAGAACGAGGAGGTCGAGCGCAAGAACTCCGAGGTGGAGCAGGCCCGGCGCGCGCTGGAGGAGAAGGCGTCCGAGCTGGCGCTCACCTCCAAGTACAAGTCCGAGTTCCTGGCCAACATGTCGCACGAGCTGCGCACGCCGCTCAACTCGATCCTGATCCTGTCGCAGCAGCTGGCCGAGAACGCGGCGGGCAACCTGACGGCCAAGCAGATCGAGTTCTCGCGCAACATCAACTCCTCGGGCAGCGACCTGCTGAACCTGATCAACGACATCCTGGACCTGTCGAAGATCGAGTCCGGCACGGTGACCGTGGATGTCGAGGAAATCTCCTTCAACTGGCTGCGCGAGAGCATCGACCGCAACTTCCGCCACGTGGCCGAGGCCAAGAGCCTGCCTTTCCACGTGCGGTTCGCGGACGACCTGCCGCGCGCGCTGGACAGCGACCCCAAGCGCCTGCAGCAGATCCTGAAGAACCTGCTGTCCAACGCGGTGAAGTTCACCTCCCACGGCCACGTGGAGGTGCGCGTGGGCCTGGCCACCGGCGGCTGGTCGCCCGAGCACCCGGTGCTCAGCCAGTCGGCCAACGTGGTGGCGTTCGCGGTGGAGGACACCGGCATCGGCGTCGCGCCGGACAAGCAGCGCCTGATCTTCGAGGCCTTCCAGCAGGCCGACGCGGGCACCTCGCGCAAGTACGGCGGCACCGGCCTGGGGCTGGCGATCAGCCGCGAGCTGGCGGTGCTGCTGGGCGGCGAGATCAAGCTGCAGAGCACGCACGGCCGGGGCAGCACCTTCACGCTGTACCTGCCGCTGCACTACTCGGGCCCCGATTCGGCAACCGCCATGCGCAACGCCAAGATGCCGGCCGAGACCGCGGTGCCGGTGCTGGCGCTGCCGGTCGCGCGCGAGGAGCACATCCCCGACGACCGCAACAGCATCGCGCAGGGCGACCCCGTGCTGCTGGTGATCGAGGACGATCCGCACTACGCGCGCGTCCTGCTCGGCCTGGCGCGCGACCGCGGCTTCCGGGGCCTGGTGGCGACCAAGGGCACGGTGGGCCTGTCGCTGGCGCGCCAGTACCGCCCGACGGCGATCTCGCTGGACATCTTCCTGCCCGACATGCTGGGCTGGACGCTGCTCAACCAGCTCAAGCTCGATCCCGAGCTGCGGCACATCCCGGTGCAGATCGTGACGATGGAGGAGGAGCGCCAGCACGGGCTCGCGCACGGCGCCTTCTCGTACCTGGTGAAGGAGCCCACCACCACCAACCTGGAGGCCGCGCTGGACCGGCTGAAGGAATTCACCGTGCCGCGCACCAAGCGCCTGCTGGTGGTGGAGGACAACGAGATCGAGCGCGAAGCGGTGGTCGAGCTGCTCGGCTACGAGGACATCGACATCGTCTCGGCCGGCAGCGGCCAGGCGGCGCTGGAGGCGATGCGCACGCAGGCGTTCGACTGCGTGGTGCTGGACCTGCGGCTGCCGGACATGACGGGCTTCGAGCTGCTCGAGCAGGTGCAGGGCGACCCCGCGCTGGCGGCCGTGCCGGTGGTGGTGTTCACGGGCAAGGACCTGAGCCAGGACGAGCAGGCGCGGCTGAACACGATGGCCAAGAGCATCGTGCTCAAGGACGTGCAGTCGCCCGAGCGGCTGCTGGACGAGACCGCGCTGTTCCTGCACCGCGTGGTGACCCAGCTGCCGCCGGAAAAGCAGGCCATGCTGGACCGACTGCACAACTCGTCGGAGGTGCTGCGGGGGCGCAAGGTGCTGGTGGTCGACGACGACGCGCGCAACATCTTCGCGCTGACCTCGGTGCTGGAGAACCACGAGGTGGAGGTGCTCAGCGCCACCAACGGCCGCCATGCCATCGACATCATCAACTCCACCCCCGGCCTGGAGATGGTGCTGATGGACATCATGATGCCGGAGATGGACGGCTACGAGACCATGCGCGAGATCCGCAAGGACCCGCGGTTCCGCATGCTGCCGATCCTGGCGCTGACGGCCAAGGCGATGCGGGGCGACCGCGAGAAGTGCCTCGACGCGGGCGCCAGCGACTACATTTCCAAACCGGTGAACACGGACCAGCTTCTGTCGCTGATGCGCGTGTGGCTGTTCCGCTGACATGACCTCCAACACATCCCCCAACCTGCCCGCGGCCGCCGACGCCATGGATCCGGTCAACATCCTCATCGTCGACGACGAGCCGAAGAACCTGACCGTGCTCGAGTCGGTGCTGGACGACCCCGGCTACCGGCTCGTGCGCGCCACCTCGGGCGAGGACGCGCTGCTGGCGCTCATGGCCGACGAGTTCGCGGTGCTGGTGCTCGACGTGCGCATGCCGGGCATGACCGGCTTCGAGCTGGCGCAGATGGTCAAGGAGCGGCGCAAGACCTCGCGCATCCCGATCATCTTCCTCACCGCCTACTACAACGAGGACCAGCACGTGCTGGAGGGCTACGGCAGCGGCGGCGTGGACTACATGCACAAGCCGGTGAATCCGGCGGTGCTGCGCTCCAAGGTCGCCGTCTTCGCCGAGTTGCACCGGCGCGGCCGCGCGCTGGAGGTGGCCAACCGGCAGCTGCAGGCCGAGGTGGCCGAGCGGCGCCGCGCCGAGGAGCGCCTGAGCGAGCTCAATGCCACGCTGGATCGGCGGGTGACCGAGCGCACGATGGAGCTGCAGGCCAGCGAGGCGCTGCTGCGCGAGGCCGCGCGGCGCAAGGACGAGTTCCTCGCCACGCTGGCGCACGAGTTGCGCAATCCGCTCGCGCCGGTGCGCAATGCGGTCCATGCGCTCAAGCTCAAGGGCGGCAGCAACGCCGACGTGCAGTGGGCCTCGTCGGTGATCGACCGCCAGGTCACGGCCATGAGCCGGCTGATCGACGACCTGATGGACGTGGCGCGCATCGACCAGGGCAAGATCGAGCTGCGGCGCGAGACCATCGACCTGTCCGCCATCGTGGCCGACGCCATCGAGACCAGCCGACCGACGATCGAGGAGTTCGGCCACCACCTGGCGTTCGCGCCCGCGTCGGACACGCTGATCGTCGACGCCGACCGCACGCGGCTGGCGCAGGCCTTCATGAACCTGCTGAACAACGCGGCCAAGTACATGGACGCCGGCGGCCGCATCGACCTGCAGGTGCGCCGCGAGGGTGGGGACGCCGTGGTCAGCATCCGCGACGAGGGCATCGGCATCCCGCCCGACCGGCTGGAGAGCGTGTTCGAGATGTTCTCGCAGGTCGAGTCGGCGCTCTCGCGCTCGCGCGGCGGGCTGGGCATCGGCCTGGCGCTGACGCAGCGCCTGGTGCAGCTGCACGGCGGCAGCGTGCGGGCCAGCAGCCCCGGCCCCGGGCAGGGCAGCACGTTCGAAGTGCGCCTGCCGATCACCGAGGTGCGCCGCCAGCCGGCGCCCGCGCCGGCCCCGGCCGAACCGGCGGCCGCGGCGCTGCGCATCCTGGTCGCCGACGACAACGAGGATGCGGCGACCACGCTGTCGGTGCTGCTGGAGGTCATGGGCCACTCGGTGCGGCACGTGGGCGACGGCGAGGCGGCCATCGCCGTCGCCGACGAGTTCGACCCGCAGCTGGTGCTGCTGGACATCGGCATGCCCAAGCTCAATGGCTACGAGGCGTGCCGCGAGATCCGTGCCCGGCCGGGCGGCGCGGCGCGCGCCATGGTCGCCGTCACGGGCTGGGGCCAGCCGGAGGACATGAACGCTTCCCGGGCCGCCGGCTTCGACCACCACCTGGTCAAGCCGGTCGATCCGGACGCGCTGAATGCCCTCATCAGCAAGGTGAGCGCCGAGCGCGCCACCGCCGGCGGCGAGGCGACGCAGGGCCAGTGATCAGGCCAGCCGGCGCGCGTGCTGCAGCGCCGGGCCGCCGATCGGATCGGCCCTGGACGGATCAGCCCGGTGGCGCAGGTGGCGGCGGCTGCCACGTGGCCACCGTCACCGGTTGCCGCCGCGGCAGGCGGCCGAGGAAGGTGGTTCCCTCGGCCTCGCTCGAGCGCACCGCCAGGGTGCCGTTGTGCGAACGGACGATCTCGCGGCAGATGTAGAGACCCAGGCCCATGCCATGGTGGGCTCGGCCTTCGTCCGTGCCCGGCCCGCGCCTGCGGGGCTCGAAGATGCGCTCGCGGTCCTGGAGGGGAATCGGTTTGCCGAAGTTGTGCACGCTGAATCCGACGTGGTCGGCCTCGGCCGTGAGGACGACCGTCACCGGCCTGCCGGACGCACCGTAGAGAACCGCGTTCTCGAGCAGGTTCGACAGCAGCTGCCCCAGGCGGCCCTCGTCCCACTGGCCATGGGTGTCGAGCTCCCGCCCGTGCAGCGCGATCGGCGTCGAGGGGTGCCGCACGCGCGTCTCGTCGACGACGTTCGCGAAGATGCTGGACAGCTCCCCCGGCCGCACGCTGATCGGCATCGGGCCGTGGGACTGTGCGCGCGAGAAGTCGATGATGAGTTCGACGATGCTCTCGATGCGCCTGGCCGCGTTCACGATCGGCTGCGCCGTCGCCGCGGGCAGTTGCCCGGACCGCGTCAGGAGCTCCGTGGCGAGCCGGATGGTCCCCAGCGGGTTGCGGATGTCGTGCCCCAGCATCCCCATGAACAGGTTGGTGGAGCGGTCGACCTGCTCGGTGTAGCGCGCCACGGATTCGGCGATCGCCTGGTCGATGGCCTCGTTGAAGCGGGTGAGCTGCTGCAGGTCTTCGGCATCGGCTTGCCGGTCTGGGGAGTTCGCCCACATGCGCAGCACGCTCGCGCGCAGCGCCCGGTACTCGGTCAGCATCGCATCGATGCCGAAGCCGGCGACCATCCGCGTGTCCGCGTGGGTCTCGGCGGCCGTGTCGCCCATCGCCGTGTCGCGGTCGCCTTCGCCGCGCGACTTGGCAATCTGCTGCGCCGCGGACTGCGGCGCGTCCAGGTCGTCGGCGATGGTCGACAGGATCTGGGCCGCATGGTCCCGCAGGGCCTGCTGGTCCATGGCCTGGCCGCCGTGGGCGATGGTGGAAGCGAACTCGTCCCATGCGAGCAGGATCTGCTCGGCGTGAGTCCGCAGGAATGGCGCCAGTCGCATCGTGGGTCCGTCTTTGCGAGGCGACGTGCCCCGAGACCCATTAGACCGCAACGAGCCAGGCGCACCTCGTGGACGCCCTCCGGCGGCGGCCCGGCGCACGTGGCCGCGTGCCCCCCCGGTGCGGCCGCCAGGGGCGCGCTGGCCGGCGCTGTCGCGCTAAGCCCTCGCGCTGGATCAGCTCGATCTTGCAGAAAACCGTCCTAACGGAATCCTGATGGACGGGGTGCTAGGCTGGGCACGATGAATGCGCCAGCCGCCACAGCCGGTCCGACGGGCACGCGCAAGGCACGCGATGCATGGATCGTGTGCGGGCTGCTGGCGGGCGCGACGCTGGGCAACCTGCTGCTGGACCGGTACGTCAGCGTCACTAGCCAGGCGATGGTCTACGTCCTGGCAGTGGTGATCGCGTCGTACACGCTCGGGTGGGCACCGTCGCTGATCTGCGCTGTCGCAGCCGTGGCGCTGCTTAATTTCTTCTTCATTCCGCCGCGCTACACCTTCCAGGTGGAGGCGCAGGAAAACCTGTTCGCGTTGTTCGCAATGCTTGCGGTGGCGCTGGTGATCAGCCGCCTGGCCGCCGCGTTGCGGCGCGAGACGGAGGCGGCGCGGCTGAACGAACGACGTGCGCGCCAGCTCCAGGAAATGGCCACCGAGCTGTCAGCTGCGACGATCCCCGCAGAGGTCCATCTTCTCGCGCAGCGACACCTCAGCCGAGCCTTTCCCGGACCTTGCTTCGTCGCACTGCTCGATCCACATGGGGAGCTCCACCTGCAACCGGAGCAGGTGCACGAGTTTCGCGATGGCATGCTGGCTTGCATGCGCGAAGCTGCGACCCTCGGCCCAGGCACCGGTCGCTGGCCGGGGCTGAAGGCTTGGTACATTCCGCTGCGCGCGGACAGCCACACAGCCGGCGCCGCCTGCGTGCAGAACGTTTCTGCCTACGACGAGGGTGGCCGCGAGCACGCGCAAGCCATCTGTGCGCAGGCAGCGCAGGCACTCTGGCGTCTGAAGCTGTCGGCCGGCATGCGCGACGCGCAGGAACAGTCCCAATGGCATCGAGCCCAAAGCACTTTTCTTGCGGCGATCTCGCATGACTTCCGCACACCGCTGGCTGCCATCATGGGCGCCGCTTCATCGCTCCAGACGCAGGGCGACCGGCTCCAGCCGCCGCAGCAGGAACGACTCCTGGCAACGATCCTGAGCGAGGCCCGGCATCTCGCGACGCTGACGGAAAACACGCTGCAGCTTGTGCGGCTCGATCATGCGGGCGAGCTTCGGATGGATTGGGAGTCGGTGGAGGAGATCGTAGGTTCGGTGCTGGCTCGCGTCCGGGACCGCGACGTGGCACACCGTATCCAGTCGCGGGTGCCCGCCGGACTCCCCCTGATCAAGGCGGATCCGGTTCTCCTGGCGCAGCTGCTGGAGAACCTTCTGGACAACGCGCTGAAATACAGCGCAGACCTGATCGAGCTGGAGGTCGCGCAAACAGATCATCGCATCGAGTTGTCCGTCCATGACCGCGGCAATGGCATCCCGGCGGGAGAGGAACTCGCCATCTTCGAACCGTACCATCGCGGCGACCGGTCGGGCCAACGCGGCGCCGGCCTGGGCCTTGCTGTCTGCCGCGCGATCGCACGGGCGCACGGCGGCGAACTGTCGCTGCACTCCCGCTCGGGCGGAGGCAGCACCTTCGTACTCGAGCTTCCGGTCGAAGCCACACAACCCGCAACGGAGCCTGGATGACGCTGCGAGTGCTGGTGGTCGAAGACGATCAGTCGATCCGCTCCCTGCTGCAGTCGACGCTCGCCGTGGAGGGTTTCGAGGTGCGGACGGCGGTTTCGCTCAGCGAGGCTCGCGCCCTGCTGCGGCATGCTCCGCCGGACGTGGTACTGCTGGACCTGGGATTGCCGGACGGCGACGGCAGCGAGCTGGTGCGCGACGCGCGCCAGCTTGGAGGCATTCCCGTGCTCGTGGTCTCGGCGCGCCACCAGGAAAAGGAAAAAGTGAAGCTGCTCGATGCCGGAGCCGACGACTACCTGGCGAAGCCGTTCAGCGTGGGAGAACTCCTCGCCCGCATCCGCGTGGCAATGCGCCATCGCGGAACGACACTGGCGCCCGCATTGACAGCGTACGAATCCGACGGCTTGCGCGTGGACCTGGCTGCGCATGAGGTGCAGGCGAGAGGTCAGCCCGTGCACCTGACGCCCACCGAGTTCAAGCTGCTGGCGCGGTTGGTGCGCAGCGCCGGCAAGGTCGTCACGCACCGCCAGCTGCTCGCCGACGTGTGGGGGCCGGAATTCGCCGACCACACGCACTATCTCCGCCTCTACATGGGCCAGCTGCGCGCCAAGATCGAGGTGAAGCCGGACGAGCCGCGCTACCTGCTCACCGAGACGGGCGTCGGCTACCGGCTCTCCGCGCCCTGAGGCCGTCCATATGCTTTCCTAACGTGTGCCGGGACATACTCGCGGCTCCATAGCTTTGCGTCCTGCGCATGACCGCGAACATCCAACGGGAAAGCCGCGCCGCCCTCACCCTGGGAGCCCTCGGGGTCGTCTACGGCGACATCGGCACGAGCCCGCTGTACACGATCAAGGAAATCTTCAATCCTGAGCACCAGCTGCCGCTGAACGCAGCGAACCTCATAGGTTCTGTCTCCGTCGTGCTCTGGGGCCTGATCTTCGTCGTCACGCTGAAATACGTGGTGCTCATCCTGCGTGCGGACAACCGCGGTGAGGGCGGCATCATGGCGCTGACTGCGCTGGCCGCGAAGGCCGCGGGATCGACGGCGCGGCGCCGGCACGCGCTGCTGCTGATCGGCGTGTTCGGGGCGGCCCTGTTCTACGGGGACAGCATCATCACGCCGGCGATTTCGGTGCTGAGCGCCGTCGAAGGCCTGGAGGTCGCCACGCCGGCGTTGAAACCGTACGTGCTCCCGATCTCGCTGGGCGTGCTGATCGCGCTGTTCTCGTTCCAGCGCTTTGGCACCGGCGTGGTCGGCAAGCTGTTCGGGCCGGTGATCGGCCTGTGGTTCCTGGTGCTCGCGGTCACCGGGGTGCTGCACATCGTGCAGGAGCCGCGCATCCTGGTCGCGCTGAACCCGCTGCACGCGCTCGCCTTCGTCGTTCATCAGGGCTGGCACTTCTTCGTCATCCTGGGCGCCATCGTGCTGGCGTTCACCGGCTCGGAGGCGCTGTACGCGGACCTCGGCCACTTCGGCAAGCGGCCGATCCAGATCGCCTGGGCGGGCCTCGTGCTGCCCGCCCTGGCGCTGAACTACATGGGGCAGGCGGCGCTGTTGATGCGCGACCCCGCTGCCCTGGAGAACCCGTTCTTCCGCCTCTTTCCGTCGGCGCTGCTGATCCCCGCCGTGGTGCTGGCCACGGTAGCCACGATCATCGCCTCACAGGCCGTGATCACCGGCGCCTATTCACTCACGCAGCAGGCCATCCAGCTCGGCCTGCTGCCGCGCATGCACATGATGCACACCTCGGAGAAAGAGATGGGCCAGATCTACCTGCCGCTGGTGAACTGGCTGCTGCTCACGGCCGTGATCCTCGCCGTCCTGGGATTCGGCAGTTCCTCCGCGCTGGCCTCGGCGTACGGCATCGCCGTCACGGTGACGATGCTGGCTACCACCATTCTCACCTTCTTCGTTGTTCACCATGCCTGGAAGTACCCACTGCCGGTCGCGGCGGGCGCGACGGCGCTGTTCCTGGTCGTGGACGCCGTCCTGGTCGGGGCCTGTTTGCTCAAGTTCCTGCAGGGTGGGTGGTTTCCGCTCGTGCTGGGCCTCGCGCTCTTCACGGTCATGGCCAGTTGGCGGCGCGGCCGCGAGCTCCTGGTGGGCAGCATCAGCCAGGGTGATCCCGAACTGGTGCCGTTCCTGCAGGCCCTCGCTCTCGACGAAATGCCCCGCGCAAAGCGCACTGCCGTCTACGCGGTGGCAAGCCAGAACACCGTGCCGCAGGCGCTGCTGCACAACCTGAAGCACAACCAGGTCCTGCACGAGCGCAGCCTGATCCTCACAGTGCTGTTTCAGGACGTGCCGTGGGTGCCGGCCACCGACCGTGTCCGCGTGGAACCGCTGGCGCCGGGCTTCTGGCGCGTGCAGGTGAACTACGGATTCAAGGACACGCCGGACATCCCGGAGGCGCTCGCAATGTGCCGTTCGCCCGAGCTGCCGATCGACCTGTTCGAGACGACGTACTTCCTGAGCCGGGAAACCATCATCCCGACGCGCGCGCCGGGCATGATGCTTTGGCGCGAGCGGCTATTCGCGTTCATGTCGCGCAATGCGGGCAACATCGCCGACTTCCTGCGGCTGCCGAACAACTGCGTCATCGAGCTCGGTACCCGCGTGCAAATCTAGCCGCCGCAGCGGCGCGCTGCACCCGCAGCGACTTGTCGGGCTTGCTGGCGGGAAAGTGGCGCCGTCGCGCTAAGCCGATTCGCGCTGGATCAGCTCGATCTTGTAGCCGTCCGGGTCCTGCACGAACGCGATGATGGTGCTGCCGCCCTGCACCGGGCCGGCCGGGCGGGTGATCGTGCCGCCGGCGGCGCGGATCTTCTCGCACGCCGCCGCGACGTCGGGCACGCCCAGCGCGATGTGCCCGTACGCGGTGCCCAGCTCGTAGCTCGACACGCCGTGGTTGTAGGTGAGCTCGAGCTCCGCGTGGTCGGGGTTGGTGCCGTAGCCGACGAAGGCGAGCGAGTACTTCTGCTCCGGCCGTTCGGTCGTGCGCAGCAGCTTCATGCCGAGCACGCGGGTGTAGAAATCGATGGAGCGCTGCAGGTCGCCGACGCGCAGCATGGTGTGGAGGAATCGCATCCGGCCATTATCGGCAGCCGCCGCCGGCTGCGCACGGGGCAGGGCGCGGCGCCCGCCCCGGCCAGTGGGTGTTCGCCGCGCGTCGGCGGGCCGCGCTCCGCGATGGTCACGTGGCCGCCGCCGGCGGGCGGCGCGGTGCTCAGGCCGGCGGGGGCAGCGGCGCCGCCGCCAGCGCCGCGGCGCCGGGGAAGGCGTCGAGCGACGGCTCGTCGGCGGCTTCGGCCTGGCGCCCCGGAATCGCCTCGGTCCACGTGGCCACGTCCTCGGGGGTCATCGTGCTGGCCGGGGTGAGGCGGCCGTCGACATAGCCGAGCCGGTGCACGTCGTGCAGGTACTGCTCGCGCGACAGCAGCGTGCCGGCGCACACGTGCGGGTCGCTCGCGGGCGGCTGCGCCACTTCGGTGGCCAGCTTCTGCATCAGGCGGTCCATCACCCAGGCCGGGATCCGGTGCCGCTCGCCGGGGTAGATGAAGCCGAACAGCGTCAGGTGGGCGAGCAGCACGCGCCAGTTGGCGCCGAAGCGATCCAGCAGGCCGGCCCAGTCGAGCCGCTCGGCATTGACCTGCAGAAGGTGGGCGATGTCGGCGCCGTCGTAGCGCTCGCGCTCCATGATGAACGCCTTGGACAGGAAGCCGTCTTCCATGTTGGCGATGCGCACCGGCACCCCCAGCACCTCGGCCTGCGGGTTGTCGTGGAACCAGCGGTCGTCCACCGGCGTGACCCCGTTGCCCGAGTTGAAGATGAGGTCGATGAAGTCCTCGCCCGCGTAGACCTTGGCCAGCCAGTGCGGATACGGCATCTCCGTGCGCCAGCCCTCGGCCTGCATCAGCCGCTGCACCTGCTCGAGGTGCTCGCGCCGCACGAACAGGTCCAGGTCCTTGGTCGAGCGGCGGATGCCCGTGAAGCACGCATGGGCGAACGCGCCGCCCACGAGGAACGGGACGCCGGCGTCGACCAGCGTCTGCAGGGCGCGCCGGTAGAAGGCGGCCGTGTCGGGGAGCACCTCTTCCTCGAGGGACGGTGCGAGCGGGACGGTGCACATGCGGTCGGGCCTGGTGGGTTGCGGAGCCACGAGGCTAGCCACGGCGGTGCACGGCGGTAGCGGGCAAGAAACCTCAGGCGCGGTCGGCTTGCGCCTACACGGGTGACGGCGGCTGGACGATGCCGCGCGGCCGCCGCGCGCGGCAGCATGCAGGAAACGATCTCGGCAGCACCGTCATGAATCCGACCAACCACCGCTTCCCGCCGCGCGCGGCAAGGAGCGCCTGACCCATGGGCAAATCCTCCACCTCCGTGCGCTTCGCCGCCGTCGGCGACCTGCACGTCACCAAGGAGTCGGTCGGCCGCCTCCGCGCCTTCTTCGCCCAGGCCTCCGAGGCCGCCGACGCGCTGCTGCTGTGCGGCGACCTCACCGACTACGGCACCGCCGAGGAGGCGCACGTGCTCGCCGAGGAACTCGGCGCCGCCTCGGTGCCCGTGGTCGCCGTGCTGGGCAACCACGACTACGAGTCGGGCACGCCGACCATCGTCTGCGAGGCGCTCACCCGCGCCGGCGTGCGCGTCCTCGACGGCGAGGCGTGCGAGATCGAGGGCGTGGGGATCGCGGGCGTCAAGGGCTTCGCCGGCGGCTTCGGGCGCGCCTCGCTCGGCGCCTGGGGCGAGCCGGCCATCAAGCAGTTCGTGCAGGAGGCGCTGCACGAGGCGATGAAGCTGGAGTCGGCGCTGGCCAAGCTGCGCACGCCGAGGCGCATCGCGCTGCTGCACTACTCGCCGGTGGCCTCGACGGTGCAGGGCGAGCCGGCCGAGATCTACCCCTTCCTGGGCAGCAGCCGGCTGGAGGAGCCGCTGCTGCGCTACCCGGTGGACGCCGTGTTCCACGGCCACGCCCACCGCGGCACGCCCGAGGGCCGCACGATCAGCGGCGTGCCCGTGTTCAACGTGGCGCGGCCGCTGCTGCTGCGCACCAGCCCGGACCGGCCGCCGTTCCGCGTGTTCGAGGTCCCGCGCGAGGCGCCGCGCGAGCAGGACGAGCCCGCGGTCGCCGCGGCGCACTGAGGCACGTGGCGTCCTGGCGCAGGCGCTGGGCCGCTGCCGTGATGCGGCGCGCGACGCTGGTGCTGGCCAGCGCGCTGCTGCTGACTGCGCTGTCGACCCTGCTGGCGCTGCGTGTCGCCGAGGCGCGCCGCGAGGCGGCAATCCAGGGCGCGGTGGACGCCGAGGTCTCGCGCGTGGAGCGCCGCGTCAGTTCGGCGGTGGCGCTGCTGCGCGCCACGCGGTCGTTCGTCCATGCCGAAGGCCCGACCCTCAGCCAGCCGGGCTTTGCCGCCTTCGTGGCCGGCTTGCGCATCCGCAGCGACTTCCCCGGCATCCAGGGCCTGGGCTGGAGCCCGCGGGTACAGCCGGGCGGCACCGCCTTCAGCATCCTGTACCTGGAGCCGCTGGACGCGCGCAACCGCGCCGCGCTCGGCTTCGACATGCACACCGAGCCGCTGCGCGCCGCGGCCATGGATCGCGCCCGCGACAGCGGCCGCTACGCGTTCACCGGCAGCGTGGTGCTGAAGCAGGAGATCGACGACCACAAGTCCCCGGGCTTCCTCATCTATGTGCCGCTGTACGAGGGTGGCGCCGTGCCCGAGTCGGTGCAGGCGCGCCGCGCGCTGCTGCGCGGGTTCGTGTACGCGCCTTTCCGCGCGACCGACTTCTTCGCCGGTGTCTTCCAGGACGACGTGGTGCGCCTGCACGCGATCCATGCCGCCGCGGCCGGCGAGACGCCGCGGCTGCTGCACGGCGACCCGGCCGGCCCGGCGCCGCCGGTGGCCATGCGCCGGCTGGAGCTGGGCGGCCAGGTGTGGACGCTGCTGTATGCGGCCGGCAGCCAGGCGGGCGGATGGGACGCGCTGGGGCCGGCGCTGGTGCTGCTGGCGGGCACCCTCATCAGCCTGCTGCTGTTCCAGCTGAGCCGCACCCAGACGCGCGCGCGTGACCGGGCCGAGGAGCGCTCGCACCAGCTCGGCCAGCAGGTGCAGTTCGCCGAGATGCTGGTGGGCATCGTGTCGCACGACCTGCGCAACCCGCTGAACGTCATCAAGCTCAATGCGTCGCTGCTGGAACGCGCCCCGCTGCGCGAGGAGTTCGCCCGCTGCGTGCAGCGCATCCAGGCCAGCAGCGACATGAGCGTGCGGCTCATCCGCGACCTGCTGGACTTCACCCGCGCTCGGCTGGGCGGCGGCATCCCCGTGGTGCGCACGCCGGGCGACGTGCTGGAGATCGTGCAGCAGGTGGTCGACGAGACGCGCCTCGCGCATCCGGCCCGCGACGTGCTGGTCGACGCGCGCGGCGACGGCTCGGGCACCTGGGACGCCGACCGGATCGCGCAGCTGCTGTCCAACCTCTTGAACAACGCGCTGACCTACGGCGCGGCGAATTCGCCGATCCGTGTCTCGGCCACCGGCGGCGACACCCGGGTGCGGATCGAGGTGCACAACGACGGGGACCCGATTCCTGCGCAGCTGCTGGCCGCGCTGTTCGAGCCGCTGCAGCAGGGCGAGTCGGGCGCGGGACGGGCAGGGCGCAACATCGGGCTGGGCCTGTACATCGTGCGCCAGATCGCGCGTGCCCATGGTGGCGAGGTGCGCTGCGAGTCCAGCCGCGAACAGGGCACGACCTTCATCGTCGACCTGCCGCGCGCCGCGGCCTGAAGCGCCTTCAGCGCAGCTCGAACACCAGGCAGGTCGTGGTGGCGTGGGCGTACAGCGTGCCGTCCGGGCCGTACAGGCGCCCCTCGGCGGTCGCGAGCTGGCGCCCCGCGTGCAGCACCTTGCCCTCGGCGCGCACGCGCGGCGCCTTCGGGCCGATCGCGCGCACGATGTTCACGCTCAGCTCGGCCGTCGTGTAGGCGCGGCCGGCCGGCATCGCGGTGTGCACGGCGCAGCCCATCGCCGAATCGAGCAGGGTGGCGTACCAGCCGCCATGGATGCCGCCCATCGGGTTCAGGTGCGACGGACCCGGCGTGCCCTGGAAGAGCGCGCGGCCTTCGCCCGCCTCCAGCAACAGGAAGTCGAGCGTCCTGGCGATGGGCGGGACCGGCAGCGAGCCGGCCAGCATGGCCTGCATCAGCTGCAGGCCGGACAGGCCGGCCACCTGCTCGGGCCGGGCGACGCCGGCGCCGGCATCGAACCGGGCGGCCTGGGCGCGTTCCTGCTCGAGCCAGCGCTCGAGTTCATCGGTCGGGGTGGTCATCGCGGTTTTTTCCATGACTTGCAGCTGCAACAGTTGCAGGTACACTAAACGCCATGGACACCGCCGTCAAGCCCCGGGGCTGCACCCACTTCAAGCTGCGCCAGTTCGCCCGGCGCGTGGCGCAGCACTACGACGCCGAGATGCGCCGCACGGGGCTCAAGACCACGCAGTACAGCCTGCTGTCGCACGTGTGCAAGCTCGGCCCGTTGCGGCCGGTGGACCTGGCGCGCGCGATGGGCCTGCAGCCCTCCACGCTCAGCCGCAACCTCAAGCCGCTGGTCGCCGCCGGCTGGCTGGCGATGGAGCGGGGCGCCGATGCGCGCAGCCTGCAGGTGGCGGCCACCGACGCCGGCCGCGACAAGCGCGCCGAGGCGCAGCGCCGCTGGCGCGTGGCGCAGGACAGCCTGAACGACCTGCTGGGGGTGGCGCGCGTGCAGGCGCTGCATGCCCTGATCGACGACTGCACCGAAAGGCTGGCGCCCGCCGGCCACGAGGAGGATGGCGATGACTGACGCTTCGCGCATGGCGCGCCCCGCGCTCTGGCTCGTGCTGCTGGCTGCCGCCGGCACCTTCGCGCTCACCATGGGCGTGCGCCAGACCATGGGCCTGTTCCTGTCGCCGCTCAACACGTCCACGGGCCTGGGGCTCGCGAGCATCAGCCTGGCGTTCGCCTTCGGCCAGCTGTGGTGGGGCATCACCCAGCCGTTCGCCGGCGCGGTGGCCGACAAGGTGGGCGCCGGCCGGGTGCTGGTGGCCGGGGCGGCGCTGGTCGCGCTGGGGACCTTCCTCACGCCCTTCATGACCAGCACGCTGGGGCTGATCGTGGTGGTGGGCATGCTGGCGGCCGGCGGCGCCGGCATGGCCGGGCCGGCCGTGCTGATGTCGGCGGCCACGCGCCTGATCCCGCCCGATCGCCGCGGGCTGGCCACCGGCATCGTCAATGCCGGCGGCTCCACCGGCCAGTTCCTGCTGGCGCCGCTGGCGGCCACGCTGATCGTGGGCGTCGGCTGGGTCGCGGCGATGCAGATCCTGGCCGTGCTCGTCCTGCTTTGCCTGCCGGCCGCCTGGGTGCTGCGCGGCAACGCGCAGCAGACGGTGGCCGCCGACCACCGGCCCCTGTCCACCCGCGACGCGGCGCGTGCGGCCTTGCGGCACCGCGGCTTCCTGCTGCTGGCCGCCGGCTTCTTCGTCTGCGGCTTCCACGTGGCCTTCCTCGCCACGCACCTGCCGGGCGTGGTGGCGGCCTGCGGGCTGGCCACGCAGTGGGCCGGCTGGGCGGTGGCGGTGCTGGGGCTGTTCAACATCGTCGGCAGCGTGGCCATCGGCTGGGCCGTCGGCCGCTGGCGCATGAAGTCGCTGCTGGCGCTGCTGTACACGGTGCGCGCGGCGGCCATCGTGCTGTTCCTGCTGGCGCCCAAGACCGGGCCGGTGGTGCTGGTGTTCGCCGCCGTGATGGGCGTGACCTTCCTGTCCACCGTGCCGCCGACCGCCGGCCTGGTGGCCAAGTTCTTCGGCGCCGGCAACATGGCGATGCTGTTCGGCCTGGTGATGCTCACGCACCAGGTCGGCGGCTTCCTCGGCGCGTGGCTGGGCGGCACGGTGTTCCAGAGCACCGGCAGCTACGACGCGATCTGGATCGCCGATGCGCTGCTCGCCGTGGCGGCGGCGCTGGTGCACCTGCCGATCCGGGAGGCGCCTCTCGCGCCGCGCGCCGCCGCCGCGGCGGCCTGAACCCCGCTACCCCGTTTGGGGCATGGAGCGGGCCGCGCGGGTCGCGGATGCTTGCGGCTGCGCACGGCCCGCGGCCGATCCAAGACCTGCCACCCCGGAGGAGTTTCCATGTTCCGCACCAGATCGTCGGGAGCCGCGTGCCTCGTCCTGCTGTCCGCCGCCGCCTTCGCGCAGACGAGCGGCCGCTACACGACCGGCACCGGCTACGTGGTCGACGTCGAGTTCCAGGGCGGCACCCTGGTCGTCAAGGAGCCGGCCAACAACAAGACGTCGCCGTACCGCCAGGTCAGGCCGGGCTACTACGAGTTCACCAATCCCACCAACGGCATCCAGTACTGCATGCGCGTCCTGGACGCCAGCACGCTGGAAGCCTGCAAGCCCGGCCAGCAGCCCGGCACCGGCACCCGCCTGGCGCTCGCCCGCAGCGGCGGCGGTGGCGCGAGCGTGGCGGCCGGCGAGCGCACGCGCCTCGAGCAGGTCGCCGAGTCGTACATGCAGCGGTCGCAGAGCGACCCGGCCAACGCGCAGGCCTGGTCGTTCTGCAGCCTGTCCGCGATGGCGCGGGCGCAGGGCCAAGGCGGCGCCCAGGTGCAACAGGCCGCGACGGCGCTCAGGATGATCGCCAGCACGTCGGTCAATCCCTGCCCGGACGCGATCCCAAACGCCACCTGGGTGTCGGCGCAGTAGCGCGCGCGGCGGCGCCCGGGCGTCAGACGACGCTGCGGTGCCGCGCGATGCAGGTGTCCAGCACCTCGGCCGCGTCGCGCTGCCACCAGTCCTGGGTGGAGAAGATCTCCACCTCGCTGTAGCCGGCGAATCCCTGCGCCTCCACCCAGCCGCGGATGCGCGGGATGTCGATCACGCCGTCGCCCATCATCCCGCGGTCGTTGAGCAGGTCGCGCGTGGGCGTGAGCCAGTCGCAGACGTGGAAGGCCAGCAGGCGGTCCCGACCGGCCCGCTCGATCTGCTGCTGCAGCTTGGGGTCCCACCACACGTGGTAGACGTCCACCGCGACGCCCAGGGCCGCGCGCGGCACCTGCCGGTTCGCGCCGGTGTCGACGAGCGGGTCGAGTTCGTCGCACACGTCCAGCGCCTGCTCCAGCGTGTTGACGCAGGCGCGGTCGGCCGCATACATCGGATGCAGCGGCTCGATGGCCAGCGGCATGCCCACCGAGCGCGCGTACTCCAGCAGCCGCCCGATGCCATCGCGCACCTGCGAGCGCGCCAGCCCGATGTCCTTGTGCGCGGCGTGGCCGGCCAGCGCGCCGGGCAGGCCGCCCACCACCAGCACCAGGCAGGCCGCGCCCAGTTCGCGCGCCTCGTCCACCGCCCGCCGGTTGTCGTCGTCGGCCGCCTGCCGGCCCGCCGCGTCGGCGGCCGGGAACATGCCGCCGCGGCAGTAGCCCGAGAGTGACAGGCCGTGGGACTTCACCATGCGCGATATCGTGGCGAGGCCCGCCGCCGCGACCTGGTCACGCCAGGGCGAGACGGCGCGGATGCCGCGCTCGGCGCACAGGTCCAGGATGCGCGGCAGCGGCAGGTCCTGGCCGCGGCTCCTGCGGATGGTGGCCGTGTTGATCGAAAGCCAGCGGTGGTCGGTGCTGAAGTCGCGCATGGGGTTTGTTGGAAAGGTTGTCATTGCGGCCGCCGGGCCGCGTCGCTTGTCATGGCCGTGTGGTTGCCCGGTCGCCTGTCATTGCGGGCTTGACCCGCAATCCAGTCCGGTGCGCGGGCCGCCCGACGGTGCTGGATCCCGGGTCAAGCCCGGGATGACAGGACTGGTGGGTCATGCAAGCCCGGGACGACAACACGAGGACTGGTCGTTCACGCGATCGCGCGACGACAAGGCCCGTGTGTCACTCCACCCCATGCAGCGCGAGCAGCGTGCGCATGCGATGCACGGCGAGCTCGGGTTGCTCCAGCAGGTCGGCCGCGTCGGCCAGGCGGAACAGCTCGGCGAGGTGCGCCAGGCTGCGCGCGCTCTGCTGGCCGCCGACCATGGTGAAGTGCGACTGGTGGCCGTTGAGCCAGGCCATGAACACCACGCCCGTCTTGTAGAAGCGCGTGGGCGCCGCGAAGATGTGGCGCGACAGCGGCACCGTCGGACCGAGGATCGCGTGGAAGCGCTCCACGTTGCCCTGCGCCAGTTCGCCGAGCGCCGCGCTGGCCGCCGGCGCGATGGCGTCGAAGATGCCCAGCAGCGCATCGCTCCTGCCGTGCGTGGGCTCGCCGCCGAAGCCGTCGCCGGCGATCAGCTCGGCATAGTTGAAGTCGTCGCCGGTGTACATGCGCACGCCCGCGGGCAGGCGCCGGCGCATCGCGATCTCCTTGTCCTTGTCCAGCAGCGAGATCTTGATGCCGTCCACCTTGTGCGGATGCGCCGCGATCACGCCCAGCGCCGTGCCCATCGCGGCATCGGTGTCGCGCGAGCCCCAGTAGCCGGCCAGCGCGGGGTCGAACATCTCGCCCAGCCAGTGCAGGATCACCGGCTGCCTGGCCTGCGACAGGATGCGGCCGTACACGCGCTCGTAGTCGGCCGGGCCGCGCGCCACGCGGGCCAGCGCGCGGCTGGCCATGACGATCAGGCGGCCGCCGAGCTTCTCGATGGCGGCCATCTGCTCCTCGTAGCCGCGGATCACGTCGTCGACGGTCTTCACGTCGTCGATGGCCAGGTGGTCGGTGCCGCAGCCCGAGGCGACCAGCGCGCCGGGGACGTCGCGGGCGGCGTCGAGCGAGCGGCGGATCAACTCGAGCGAGGTCGGCCAGTCCAGGCCCATGCCGCGCTGGGCGGTGTCCATGGCCTCGGCCACGCCCAGGCCCAGCGACCACAGGCGCTGGCGGTAGGCGATGGTGGCGTCCCAGTCGAGCGCCGATTGCAGCCAGGGGTCGATGGCGGCGCGCGGGTCGGCCACGACGTGCGCGGCCGAATATGCGATGCGGTTGAACTTCACGCCGGGCGCGGGGCGCACCGGCGCCTGGCCGCGCAGGGCGTAGGTCTCCAGCGCACCGGCGCGTGTGGGCAGCAGGACAGATCGGGTCATCTCGGTCTCCAGGGCGTGCAGCCGTCTCGTGCCACCGCGGGACCGGCCTGGCCGGCCCGGCGGTGGCGCCCCCGCGAGGGGGTGGCGCCGCAGGCGCTTCGGGGGTGGGTCAAATCTCCAGCGCGGGCACGTCCACCCAGCGCCGCTCCTTCCAGGACTGCAGCGCGGCCTCGACCAGTTGCACGCCCTTGGCGCCCTCGGGCAGCGTCCACTGGTAGGGCGCGTCCTCGACCACGTGGCGGATGAAGTGCTCCCACTGCACCTTGAAGCCGTTGTCGTACACCTGCGTGTCCGGCACGTCCTGCCACTGGTCGAAGAAGTCCATGGTCTGCTTCACGTCGGGGTTCCACACCGGGCGCGGCGTGGTGACGCGGCTCTGCGCGCGGCAGTCGGTCAGGCCGGCGACGGCCGATCCGTGCGTGCCGTCGACATGGAACGTCACCAGGTCGTCGCGGCGCACGCGCGTGGCCCACGACATGTTCAGCTGCGCGATCACCGGCTCGCCGTCGTGCCCCACCAGTTCGGCGATGGCGTAGGCGGCGTCGTCGGCCGTGGCCTGGTAGGGCTTGCCGTTCTCGTCCCAGCGCCGCGGAATGTGGGTGGCGCCCAGGCAGGAGATCGACTTCACCTGGCCGAACAGGTTGTCCAGCACGTAGCGCCAGTGGCACATCATGTCCAGGATCATCCCGCCGCCGTCCTCGGCGCGGTAGTTCCAGCTGGGGCGCTGGATCGGCTGCAGGTCGCCTTCGAACACCCAGTAGCCGAACTCCAGCCGCAGGCTGAGCATGCGGCCGAAGAAGCCCGCGCGGCGCAGCATGTCCAGCTTGCGCAGGCCGGGCAGGAACAGCTTGTCCTGCACCGCGCCGTGCTTCAGGCCCGAGGCCTGCGCCGTCTTGGCGATGTCCAGCGCCTCGGCCAGCGTGGTGGCGATGGGCTTTTCGCAGTACACGTGCTTGCCCGCGCGCAGCGCCTTGGCCAGCAGGGTGGGGCGCATCTGTGTGGTGCCGGCGTCGAAGAAGACGGTGTCGTCCGGGTTGGCGAGCGCCTTGTCCAGGTCGGTGCCCCAGCGCTCGATCCTGTGCGTGCGCGCCAGCGCCTCGATCTTCTCGGCGTTGCGGCCGATCAGGATGGGGTCGGGCATCACCCTGTCGCCGTTGGACAGCGGCACGCCGCCCTGGTTGCGGATGGCGACGATCGAGCGGATCAGGTGCTGGTTCATGCCCATGCGGCCGGTGACGCCGTGCATGATGATTCCCAGACGTTGGGTGGCCATGGGGGACTCCTTCGGATAGTGGTGTGGTGGGCGCGGCGTTCAGTCCCGCAGCACGTAGCCGAGGATCACGTCGCACATGTGGCCCAGGCGCTCCTGGCGCGCCTTGGGCGCCATCAGGTCGCGCCCGAAGATGGCGGACAGGGTGTGGTTGTTCGACAGGTAGAAGTACGACAGGCCGGCGATCGAGATGTACAGCTGCAGCGGATCGACGCCGCCGCGGAACGTGCCGTCCCGGCGCCCGCGCTCCAGGATGCGCTCGAGCATCTCGATCAGCGGCGAGTTCAGCTCGCGCGCGCGCTTCGATTGCTCCAGGTGGCGCGCCCGGTGCAGGTTGGCGCTGTTGAGCAGCGTCAGGAACTCCGGGTGCTCGAGGTAGTAGCTCCAGGTGAATTCCACCAGGCGGCGCAGCGCGTCGGCCGGCTCCAGCTCCAGCAGGTTCAGCTGCTGCTCGGCCTCGCGGATGTCGCGGTACGACTGCTCCAGCACGGCCTGGAACAGCGTCTCCTTGTCCTCGAAGTAGTAGTAGATCAGCCGCTTGTTCAGGCCCGCGCGCTCGGCGATGCGGTCCATGCGCGCGCCGCCGAGGCCGAACTCGGCGAACTCGTCGCGCGCGGCGGCCAGGATGGTGCCCTGGGAGCGGTCGGCATCGCGCAGGCGCTCGTCGGGCGCGGCCGCCGGCTCGCGGCGCGGGCGGGGTGGGCGCGCGGCGGCGGTCATGCCCGGCTCCCGGCGCCGCCCGCGAGCGGCTGCATGGCGACGAAGTCCGGCATGGCGGCGCTGGCGAAACCCGCGCAGTCCAGCGAGCCGAGCGCGATGCGGCCGTCGCGGAGAGCCAGCCGCACCGCGCCATGGCTGCGCGCGTACAGGTCCGGGTGCGCCTGCAGGAACGCCTGCTGCTCGGCGGCGGGCAGGGCGGCCATGCCGTCGACGTAGTGGTGCCCGTTGCGCTCGACGTGGGTGATGCCCAGCAGGTTCACCAGCGCCAGGTCCTGCTGCACCGCCAGGCCGGCCTGCGTGGTGAGGTCCTCGGCCGACAGGAAGTAGCGGGGCGAGCCTTCCTCGCGGTTCCAGGCGGCGCAGCGCGCTGCATTGAGCAGCGAGCGGTACACGCCCTTGCAGGTCTTGGACGACACGCCGGCGTAGCCCCGCGCGCGCGCCTGCACGAAGGCATCGAGCTCGCCGTCGGACTCGTCGATGATGACCGGCTTGCCCAGGTCGGCGCCCCGGAGGTCCTCGGCCAGGGCCAGCTTGCGGGCGATGGGCTGCTCGATGAACACGATCGACGACCACAGGCGGGCCAGCGACGGCGTGCGGCGCATCGCCGCCACCAGCTCGGCCACGCCGGCGGCGGATTCGTACTGCTCGTTGCCGTCCAGGGAGGCGAAGTAGGGCGCCGGGCTGCGGTCCAGCACGGCGGCGATGGCGCGCAGCCGGTCGATGTCGGCGCCGACGTTCCCGCCGACCTTCAGCTTGAACCAGCGGTGGCCGTAGGCCGCGATCACCTCCTCCAGTGTCTCAGGCAGGCCGTCGCCGACGCGCTCCTTCAGGTCGGCGGCCGTGATGGCGTCGACCAGGCCGACCGTGTGGCGCGCCTCGATGCGGTCGGCGGGGCGCAGGCCGGCCAGCAGCGACGCGACGTCGAGGCCGGCGAACTGCGGGTGCTCGCTGCCGATGCCGGCCAGGTTGGCCCGCATGGCGGCGTAGAACGACACGCCTTCGACGCGGCACAGGGCGTCGAGCACGGCGCGGTCGAGCAGCGCCGGGCCGTAGGCGGCCAGCAGCGGGTTGTAGCCGCGCGCGGCGCAGGCGGCCTGGTGGGCGTCGTGGTGGCGCGCGAAGTGGCCGAAGGCGGTGGCGGCCGTGGCGTCGGCCAGCCAGGCGTCGCGCGCCAGGCGCAGCACCTCGCGCAGCTGCTCGAAGTTGTCCTCGTTGGTCAGCTGCAGGTTCTTGTCGAACCACTTGGGCGCCATCAGCTCGGCGGCCGCGCCCCACTGGCTGCGGCCGTCGGGCGTCTCCACCCGCACGCGCGCGAAGGCCTGCGGGCACTCGCGCAGCGTCACCACGCCGAAGCGGAACGGCAGGCGCAGGCGCACCGGCCGCTCGAACAGCCGGACCTCGCGCAGGCGAAGGCGCGGCGCGTCAGCCATCGCTAGCCACGCCTTCCAGCACGCCGCGCAGGTAGCCGATGGCGCGCGCGGCCGACCCCGGGCCGTCGGGCACGTAGTCGAAGGGCTCGACGGCGATCACGCCGCGGTAGTGGCCGTGCCGCTGCATGGCCAGCAGCGCGCGCAGGATCGGCGCGAAGGCCATGTCGCCCTGGCCCGGGCCCTGCCGGTTGGGATCGTTGACCTGCACGTGGGCGATGTGGCCGGTGGGCATCCAGCGCGCCATCAGGTCGGCGACGGACTCGTGCTCGGCCTGTCCGGCCGCACTGCAGTCGATCATGGTCTGCAGGGCGGGCGAGCCGATCTCGCGCACCATGCGCACGCCGTCCTCGACCGTGTTGACCAGGTCGGTCTCGCGGCGCGAGAGCGGTTCGATGCAGTACGTGACGCCGCAGGCCTGCGCGCGGCGCGCCGCCCGGGCCAGGCACTCGCGCGCGCGGTCCCAGGCCTGCTGCGGCGTGCTGCCGGCCGGCACGGAGCGCTGCCTGGGCGAGCCATGCACCAGGTAGCGGCCCCCCATCGCGGCGCACAGGTCCACCAGCCGCTCCATCACCCCCGCCGTGCGGTCGCGCAGCACCGCATCGTCGCTGACCATCGACAGGCCCGCGGGGGCGACCAGCAGCCAGTGCAGGCCCGTGATGGCCAGGCCGTGGTCACGGGCGATGGCGGCGAACCGCGCGGCCGCGGCGTCGTCCAGGCGCATCGGGTCGTCGGCGAGCGTGAACGGCGCCACCTCGAGCCCGTCGTAGCCGAGCGAAGCCGCCAGCCGGCACTGCTGCTCGAACGGCAGCGGCTGCAGCACCTCGTTGCACAGCGCGATCTTCATGGCAATGCCTCAGGCACGGCGGCCGAACATGCCGCGCACCAGGTCGGCAGCGCCGCCCTTGACGCGGTTGACGCCGGCCTTGAACGCCGGCACGTACAGCAGGATGGTGAAGATGGTGACGGCGGCGAACACCATCGCGATCGGGCGCGAGAAGAACGGGCCGATGCTGCCGTCCGACAGCACCAGGCCGCGGCGCAGGCTCTTGTCCAGCAGCGGGCCGAGCACCAGGCCCAGCACCAGCGGCGCCATCTCGTAGCCGCGCCGGCGCAGGAAGAAGGCGCCGATGCCGATGGCCAGCATCACGTAGATGTCGAACAGGCGCGAGGCGGTGGCGAAGGCGCCGACCGTGCACAGCAGGAACACGATGGGCATCAGGATGCCGCGGCGCACCTTCAGCACGTGCAGCAGCGGGCGCACGCCGAACAGGCCGAACAGCAGGATGGTGATGGAGGCCAGCGTGGTCATGGCGACCACGTGGTAGATGAACTGCGGGTGCTGGATCATCAGCATCGGCCCCGGCTGCACGCCGTGGATGATCATCGCGGCCATCAGCACCGCCGAGGGCGCCGAGCCCGGGATGCCCAGGGCCAGCGACGGGATGATGTGGCCGGGGATCGACGACATGTCGCCGGTCTCGGCCGCCATCAGGCCGTCGATCGAGCCCTTGCCGAACTTCTCCGGCTCCTTGCTGGCGGCCTTGGCGGCCGCATACGACATCCAGGCGCCGGCGTCCTCGCCGACGCCGGGCAGCAGGCCGGTGAGCACGCCGATGATCCCCGAGCGCAGGACGGTCCACTTGTACTGGATCACCTCGCGCCAGCGCGGCAGCACCGAGTCCTTCAGGTCGACGATCTTGCGTTCGATGGGGTCGGCCAGCGTGGTCAGCACCTCGGCCAGGCCGAAGGCGCCGACCAGCGCCGGGATCAGGGCGATGCCGCCCGAGAGCTCGTCCCAGTCGAAGGTGAAGCGGTTGTAGGCGTACAGGCTCTCCTGGCCCACCTGCGCGATGAACAGGCCCAGCAGGCCCATCAGCCAGCCCTTGAGCGGGTCGCCGCCGACGATGCTGCCGGACATGGTGACGCCGAACAGGGCGAGCCAGAAGAACTCGAAGGCGCCGAACTGCAGCGCGACCTCGGCCAGCAGCGGCGTGAACAGCGCCAGGCACAGCACGCCGATCAGCGTGCTGACGAAGGCGCCGGAGGTCGCGATGCCGATGGCGCGGCCGGCCTGGCCCTGCTGCGCGAGCGCGTAGCCGTCGGCGCACGAGGCCGCGTTGGCGGCCGTGCCCGGGATGTTCAGCAGGATCGCCGTGCGCGAGCCGCCGTAGAGGGCGCCGACGTAGGAGCAGATCAGCACCAGGATGGCGTCGTTGGTGCCGAGCTTGATGGTCAGCGTGGTGAGCAGCGCGATGGCCAGCGTGGCCGACAGGCCCGGCAGGATGCCCATCACGATGCCCACGAACGCGCCGCCCAGCCCGTACAGGAGCGTGAGCGGGTTCATGAAACTCAGGTACGCGGCACCGAGGTCTTGCAGTCCCTGGAGCATGGGAGGCCTTGCGAGAAGAGGGGGAGTCGAAGCGGGCCTCAGGGCAGCCGCACGAGGAACAGCCGTTCGAAGACGAGCCAGGTGACGACGGAGGACGCCGCGCCGATCACCAGCGCCCGGATCCAGGCGCGCGGCGCCAGGCGGCGCTCGGCGGGATCGGGGCTGATGCGCTGGAACACGAGGATCGACGTGGTGACGTAGAGCGTCGAGGCCAGCCAGAACGGGAGGCCGTGGCCCACCAGCACGACGCCGTAGCCCGCGCACAGGGCGATGGCGATCCACACGCGCCTGGCCGACTCGCGCTCGTGCGCGGTGGGGGCGGCGGGCGCGGCATGCAGCGCGCCGCGCCGCCAGCTGCGCAGCGCCAGCACGGCGCCCAGCAGCACCATGGCGATCCCGAGCAGGCCGGGCAGCAGCCCCGGCGCCGTGACCGGGTTGATGTTCTGCTGCTCGAGCCGGTCCATCGTGACCGAGCCGGCCAGCACGGCCAGGCCGAACACGATCCAGCCGATCGCGTCCTTGAGGTCGGACCGCGGCGGGCTGGCCTCGCGGTCGGTGCCGGCCGCGACGCTGTGCTCGGGAACGAGTGCGGGATCGGTCATGGCTGGCTGCGCCTCAGGGCTTGGGGATGCCCACGGTGTCGGGCGCGACCTTGGTCTTGCCGCTCGTGTGCAGGTTCCACGCGTTGGCCTGGACGGCGGGGAACACGGCCTTCTGCGCGGCGTCGCCGGCCAGCGGGTTGAACAGCGCGCCGCGGCTGGTGGCGTACTTCTTCAGCGCCTCGCTCTTGGCGATCTGCTCGGACCAGAGCTTCTCCAGCGTCTTGACCACCTCGTCGGGCACGCCCTTGGGCAGGAAGATGCCGAAGTAGTTGGCCGGTGCATTGAAGCCGGGCACGGTCTGCGACAGCGGCGGGATGGTGCCGTAGCCCTCCAGCTCCAGCGGCTTGTCGCTCACGGTGGCCAGCGGGCGCAGGCGCTTGCCGCGGATCATGTCGGCCTGCTCCACGGCCAGCTGCGTGGTGAGGTCGGCCTCGCCGGCGACCGTGGCCACCACGGCGGGATTGCCGCCGTCGTACGAGACTTCCTTGTACTTGACGCCGGTGGCCTTGACGATCTGGTCCATCGCCGCGTGGGCGGCGGAGGTGACTCCCGCGGTGGCGACGCTGATCTGGCCCGGCTTGGCCTTCATGTCGTCCAGCAGCTCCTTGGCGTTCTTCCAGGGGCGCTGCGGATTCACGCCGATCACCTGGATGTTGGCGACGTTCAGGAACAGGTGCCAGTCCTTGATGCTGGTGTTCACTGCGCCGAGCGCCTGGTAGGCGCCCAGGTCCTGCGCGGCGCCGGCGGTCCAGGTGTAGCCGTCCTTGGGGGCGTCGAGCGCGCTCTTGGTGCCGATGGCGCCGGAGGCGCCCGGCTGGTTGACGATCACGATGGTCTGGCCGAGCGCCTTCTCCAGCTCCGCGGCGGTGACGCGGGTCACTTGGTCGGTGGAGCCGCCGGCGGCCCACGGCACGATCAGGTTGATCGGCCGCGTGGGCTTCCAGTTCTGGGCCGCGGCCGGGCCGGCCACGGCGATCGCCACGGCCGCGGCGGCGGCCTGCAGGAAGAAGCGCTTGTCCATCGTGTGTCTCCTAGGTGGTTTTTAATTCACTCGTTGGTGAATTGCGGTGACTCTAAGCCGGGGGTGGCGAGGCTGTCAACGAGGGTTGCCCGTGGGTGGGCGGGAGGGGTGGGCGCCGGGCCGGTGTGGTCCCCGCGCAGGCGGGGGCCCGCGCCTCACCCGAGCCAGCGCTCCCGGTGGCGGGCGACGAACGCGTCGTCGCTCAGGTGGGGATAGTCGCGATTCACGCGGCTGAGCTCCTCGGCCTGGCCGGCGCTCAGGCCTTCGGCCGGGTCGAGGCACCACGTGCCCTCCAGCAGGCCCTGGCGGCGCAGCACTTCATGGCAGCCGGCGATGCAGCCGTGGAAGTCGTGCGCCACGTCGAACAGCGCCGCGTTCCAGTCCGTGACCTGGCCGTCGAGCGCGAGCAGGTCCAGCGGCACGGACCCGGCGGCGACGGCGGCGTGGATGCGCTCGAGCAGCTCCACCGCCCGGCGCGTGCCCACGCTCCAGTGGCCCAGCAGACCCCCGCGGATGCGCACGGTGACCGGCTGGCCGTCGCGCAGGAAGGTGAAGGGCGCCAGCAGGTCCAGCACGATGTGGTCGTCGTTGCCGGTGTAGAGCGTCACGCGCTCCTCGGCGCGGGCGGCGATCGTGCCGCGGATCACGTCGAGCGTGCGGTAGCGATGGAAGGGCGCCATCTTGATCGCGACCACGTTGTCGATGGCCGCGAACTGCTGCCAGAACGAGGCCGGCAGGTGGATGCCGCCGACGGCCGGCTGCAGGTAGAAGCCCACCAGCGGCATCACGTCTGCGACGGCGCGGCAGTGGGCGATGAGCTCCGCCTCGCCGGCGCCCTTCATCGCGCCCAGGCTGAGCAGGCCCGCGTGGTAGCCCAGCCCGCGTGCGATGCCGGCTTCGCGCACCGCCTGCTGGGTGCGGCCGGCGAGGCCGGCGACCATGAACAGCGGGCGGCGGCCGCCGAGCGGCTCCCAGTCCTGCGCCGTGCGCATGGCCAGCTGCAGCACCGGCTCGTAGAGGCCGACCTCGCGGATGGCGAACTGCGTCGAATGCACCCCGACCGCGACGCCGCCGGCGCCGGCGTCCAGGTAGTACCGCGTCATCGCGCGCTGACGGCGCTCGTCGAGGCGGCGCTGCGCGTCCAGGGCCAGCAGGTGCGCGGGAATGACGGCGCCGCGCCGCAGGACCTGCAGCGAGTCGGCCGGAATCGAGGTCCAGTGCATGGTGGCGGCCTCAGTACTTGCCATCGCGCGCCTCGTAGTGCGTGGGCTTGCCCAGGCTGGCGCCGCCGCGCGCGACCCAGTCGGCCGTCCAGTCCAGCATGCGGTCCAGGCCGACCTGCGGCGGGCCGAACAGGCGGAATGCCTCGCTGCAGTCGACCAGCCAGGCGGTCGTCGCCTCCTGGCCCTGCAGCACCGGCGCGATGCCCAGCCGCTTGCCGAGCGCCACGGCGACCTCGCGGACGGAGATCTTCGGCCCGCTGATGTTCAGCGGCGAAGTGGGCGTGTCGCAGTGCGCCAGCGAGCGCAGGGCCCAGTCGTTGGCCTCGCCCTGCCAGATCACGTTCGCGTGGCCCATCGCCAGGTCGATCGGCTCGCGGCGCAGCACCTTCTGCGCCACGTCGTGCAGCACGCCGTAGCGCATGTCGATCGCATAGGACAGCCGCAGCAGGCGGCCCGGCGTGCCGAACTGGTGCGAGAAGTGCTCGAACAGCCGCTCGCGCGCGACGCACGAGTTGGCGTATTCCCCCGCGGGCGCGGTCGGCGGCGTCGACTCCGGCGCACCGTTGCCGCCCGTGTCCACGAACGGGTACACGCAGGCGGTGGAGAAGGCGACGATGCGCGAGCGGGCGAAGCGCTCGGCCACCAGGGCGGGCACGTGGGCGTTCATGGCCCAGGTGAGCCATTCGCTGCCCGAGGAGCCGAACTTGCGCCCGGCCATGAACACGATGTTGGGCGCGTCCGGCAGGCGGGCCAGGGCGTCGCGCGAGAGCAGGTCGGCCTCGATGCATTCGATGCCGTGCTGCTCGAGCGCCTCGCGCAGGCCCGGCTGCGAGAAGCGGGCCACGCCGATCACGCGGCGCGCCGGGTCGGCCCGCCGGGCCATGCGGGCCAGCGTGGGCCCCATCTTGCCGCCCACGCCCAGGACCATCAGGTCACCGGGTGCGCGGCGCAGGTCGGCGACGAGCGCGGCCGAGGGTTGCGACATCGCGTCCTCGAGCTGCGCGACGTCCTGGAAGCGGTCGGGAAGGGTCATGGGGCTCCGGATGAACGCGGCCATCATTCACCAGATGGTGAATTAACGCCAGCTGCGGGAACCCCTTAAGACCAAACGCCGCGTCGTCGCGGCGGCTGGCCCGGCGGTTGACAAAAAAAAGCCCCCGGCGAGCCGGGGGCCCTGGACCGGGCGGTGCCGCCGGCTCAGCTGCCCAGCATCGACTGGATCTCCTGGCGGAAAACCGGGTCGCGCTGGTGTTCGCCGGGCTCGACCGGGCCGGCCTCGCCGAGCAGCGAGCTCGGCGCGATCGAGCGGCCCCAGTACAGCTGGCAGCGCGGCGCATCGACGATGCGCGCGGCCGACTGCGTGGCGCCGGAGTCGAGGGCGACGGTGAGCTTGGGAGCGGTGGAGCGGGCGCTGGCGCTGCCCAGCCACACGGTGCCGGGCAGCTGCTCCCACTCGCGGATGTCGGCCTGCGCCTGGGTGGACTGGGCCACGCCCTGCGCCACCAGGCCGGCGAACATGCCGACCATGCCGAGGCCGGCGGCGTCGCGGTTGCCGCTCATCATGCCGGTGTCCAGCGCGACGGCGCCGATGGTGCTGGCGACGTCCGAGACGCCCTGCGCGCCTTCCTTGAACGAGGCCTTGCCGTTGAGCACGCCGTCGATCGGGCGCCCGCCGCGCGTGGTGGCCTGGTAGCCGATGTCGGCGCCGACCATGAACTTGTCGGCCACGCATTGCGTGCCGGAGACGCAGGCGGTCTTGACGGCCTGCGCGGGCAGGTCGTGGGGCGCCCACTTGAGCGCCTCGCCGTACTTGCCGGAGCCGTACTTGAACGGCGCGCGGCCGGTCTCGAACAGCACCAGCACCGGCTGCTCGGCGCTCATGCCGGCATAGGCTTTGTCGCCCTTGGCGGCCTGCTGCACGAAGTCCCTGGCCAGCTGCGGGTTGCCGTCGCAGTAGCTGGCCCAGCCGGCCATGAACGGCATCAGGCCGAAGTCGCCCGCGTACTGCTCGGACTCGGCCACGGTGTCCTGGTAGTCGGCCTGCTTGAACATGGCGCGGGCGTTCTGGAAGTCGCCCTTGGCGGCCCAGACGAGCCCGCGGTAGAAGTAGGCCATGGCGCGCTCGTACGGCTCGCCCTTGAAGTCCTTGACCTTCTCGGCCGTCCACAGCGACTTGGCCTTCTGCGCCTCCGGGTTGTCGGCGTAGATCAGTTCGATGCGGGCCACGGCCGCCTCGAACGCCTTCTCGGCCGTGTTGACGTCGCCGGCCGCCAGCGCGGCCATGCCGATGCGCTGGAAGTTCAGCGTCGCATTGCGCTCGCCTTCGATGTACAGGCGCTCGTAGAGCGGGCGCAGTTCGGCGGACTTGGCCGTCGCGGCGAACGCCGTGGCGGCGGCCTGCACTTCGGCGGGCACCGGCTTGGCGGCGCCCCAGCGCTTGCTCGGCTTGGCGTCCTGCTGCTTCTGCTGCTGCGCGGCGGCCTGCTGCTGCGCCTGCATCATGCTCTGGAACAGGCTGCCGAACTGGGCATGCGCCGGCAGGCACGCGGCGGCGGCCGCGGCGAGAGCGATTCGGGACAACACGCGCGGAACGCGCGACGCGGAAGCTCGCATCTTGGTGACTCCTGGAGGAAGCGGGGGACGGAAGGCGGTCAGAGCGCGGCGCGCAGGCGCACCATCGCCTGCTCGGCGACGTTGCGGGCGGCGTCGCCGGGCGTGAGGGCGGGTGCCGACACTTCGCGGAAGCCGCCACGCGGGTCGGCTTCGAACTTCTGCGGCCCCTTGGGCGCGGTGGACTCGCCGGTGAGGTACCCCTCGGCGAGCACGACGCCGTCGGCCAGCCGCTTGATCGACACGTAGGTGGCCCAGCCCGTGGGGGCCGCCGCGTCGGGCGTGTTGAGCACTTCCATCAGCAGCTTGGCGTGCTGGCTGAGCGCGTTGGTCTCGACCTGCTGCTGGTCGAGGGCGCCCTTGGCCTTGGCGGCCGTGGTGCGCATGGTGACGTTGCGGTCGACGACGCGCACGCCGTTGGACGACAGCGTCTGCATGAAGGCCGCGCGCATCTGCAGGTCCACCCGCTCGACGGGGCCGCTGCGCTGCGCCTGCTGCGACTTGACTTCGCCGCTGGTGATCGTGGTGTTGCCGATGACCGCGCCCTGGCCCTGGACCGCGGCGTAGCCCGGCATCCGCACCGCCTCGGCGCTGGTCGCGCCAGCGCGCACCGTGTCGATGCTCATCTGGTGCGCGCTCGTCTGCTGCAGCGCGTCGGTGAATTCGCGGTTCCACAGCACGGCGATGGCCGGACGGCCGGCGCGCGCATAGGCGCTGGCGAACGAGGCCCGGTCGAACGTGGTGCCCGGCGCCGCCACCGGCGTGGCCGGCGTGATCACCTCGGGCATGCCCCGGCGGTAGGCGCTCTCGGGGATCGCGGGGGTCTGCGCGACGGCGCTGGCGGCCACCAGCGACGCGCCGAGCCAGGCAAGGCGACGGTTCATCGGGATCTCCTTGGGCGGGCCGCCGGTCAGCGGGCGGGCGAGGGCGTGGCGGGAACGGTGTAGGTCTGGCCCGGCGCGAACTGCGACTGGCCGCGGTTGGCGTCGTAGATGTCAACGGCCACGCTCTTGGTCATGCCGGAGACGGCCGACTCGCCGTACACGGCCTGGCCGCGCGGGGGCAGGTGCACGACCTTCCAGGCGCTGGGCGGCTCGCTCTGGCCGCGGTCGCCGGTGAAGCGGGTGCGCATGGTCACCACCACGTCGACGTCGCTGCAGTTCTGCACGGTGGTCTGCACCGCGGCCATGCCGGTGCCGGTGCGCGAGGTCTGCATGTCGAGCACGCCGATGACCCGGGACAGCTCGGGCGAGAGCACCGAAACCGCGCCCAGGTTGGCCTGGCCGGCCTGCTGGTCCCAGGTGCGGCAGCCGGCGAAGGTGGGTGGCGTGGATTGCTGGACGGCGCAGGCGGCCAGCAGGGCGGCGGCGCCGGCGGCAAGGAACAGGCTCTTCATGGGTGCGGCCCTTTCAGCGGTAGATGACGTCGTCGGCCGCGGCGCGGGAGAACTCGTAGATGCCGGACCAGACGATCTCGCCGGTCTCCAGGTCGGTCATCTCGAAGGAGATCTGCGTGTAGCGCTGGATCATCCCGGTCTTGGTGTTGCGGCTGTCCAGCGAATTGATCTTGCCGGAGAGGCGGTAGTCGGCGCCCAGCTGCGCCTTGGTCAGGCCCGTGGTGCCGACGTCGGTGGTGCCGCTGCGCTTGAGCGCGCGCTCCTGTTCGACCATCGCCGAGTTCTGGCGGTTGACGAACTGCATGCGCTGGCGCGCCGCGCGATTGAGGTTGACCATCAGCCGCTGCGTGATCAGGTTGCGGTTGATCGCCTGCGAGCTCTCATTGACGAAATAGGCGCTGTCGACGATCACGCGCGGCCGCTTGCCGGTCTCGGCAAAGATCGGCTCGGCCAGCATGTCGCGCATCATCTGGTCGGTCATGGACACGATGTCCTGGCCTTCCACGCCGACGCCCGAGACCGGGCCCTTGCGGCTGGAGTCGACCTCCATCGACGACACGCCGGTGGCGTTCTGGAGCGGGGGATTGGTCTGGCAGCCCCCGAGGGTGGAGACCAAGGCCAGCATGAGGGCCGCAGGACGGAATTTCATTCTGCACATCCGTTAACTAAACGTTGCGGAAGGTAACGGAAGGTTTTTGGGCTGTCTAGGGGTCTGGCCCGAGGCCCACCCAAACGGGGTAGGCGCGGCCCGCGCTCGGTCTTGGCGAGTCACCCCGCTGCCCGCGCGCCGGGGCCCGGTCCGCGCCCGACGATTGACTTGTCGCAACCCCCGCGCGCGGCCCGAGCGCGGATACTGACTGCGGGCGCCTGGCCCGCAGGTGCGCGCGTGCCGATGCAAAAGAGCCTTCGTCCTGTCCAAACCTCCTCCCCTGCCGACCGGGCGATGCGGCGGGGCGCGTCGATGCTTGGCGCGATCCGCGTCGCGCGCGCGGCGCCGCACCCGCCCTGGTCCCCCGTGCGAGTGGTCGGGTGACTGCGCTGGCGGCCGGTTCGATGCCTGTCGAGGACCTGCTGCCGGGCCCCGGTGCGTCGTCGGAGGCCGGCCTCGATGCCGCCCAGGTCCTGGAGGCGCGCAGGCTGCACGGCTTCAACGACGTCGTGCCGGAGGCGGCCTCGGGCTGGCGCGCGGTGGCCCGCGACACCGCGCGCGACCCCATGCTGTGGTTCCTGGTGCTGACCGCCGCGCTGTTCGGCGCGCTCGGCCAGCGCGGCGAGGCGGCCACCCTGCTGGCCGCGCTGGTGCCCCTGCTGGGGATGGACGCGTACCTGCACCGGCGCACGCTCGCCTCCACCTCGGGCCTGGCCAGCCGCCTGGCCGCCACGGCCCGGGTGCTGCGCGGGGGCGCGTGGATCGAAGTGCCTTCGCGCGAGCTGGTGCCCGGCGACCTGGTCGAGATCGGGCCGGGGCTGTATTTCCCGGCCGATGGGGTGGTGGTCGCCGGCGCCGGGCTGCAATGCGACGAGTCGACCCTGACCGGCGAATCGCTGCCCGTGCCCAAGGTGCCGCTGCCGGACCGGGCGCGCGCCGGGGGCCCGGTGCCTGAAGTGCACTGGTGCAGGACGGGCACCCGCCTGCTGACCGGGAACGCGCGCGTGCGGATCGCCGCCACCGGGGGCGCCACGCGGTACGGCGAGATCGCCCGCACCGCCGCGGAAGGCGGGCACGCCGCCACGCCGCTGCAGCGGGCCATCGGCCGGCTGGTCGCGGTGCTGCTGGTGGCCTCGCTCGCCATGTGCGTGGTCCTGGCCGCGGTCCGCCTGGCGCAAGGGCACGGCTGGGTCGACGCGCTGCTGAGCGGGCTGACGCTGGCGGTGGCCGCGCTGCCGGAGGAGTTCCCGGTGGTCTATTCCTTCTTCCTGGGGCTGGGCGTGTTCCGGCTGGCACGCAGGAAGGCGCTGGTGCGGCGCGCCGTCGCGGTCGAGAACATCGGCCGCATCAGCTGCATCGTGTCCGACAAGACCGGCACCATCACCGAAGGCCGGCTCACGCTCACGCGCCGCATCGCGGCCGCCGGGTACGACGACGGCTCGCTGCTGCGGGTGGCCGGCCTCGCCGCGCGCGCCGACAGCGGCGATCCGCTGGACGAGGCGCTGCACGCCGCCGCCCCGGCCGCGACCGGCGCCCGGCGGATCGGCGACTTCCCGTTCACCGAGGCGCGCCGCCGCGAGACGTCCCTCTGGCAGGGCGCCGGGGGCACCGTCCAGGCCTGCACCAAGGGCGCGCCGGAGACCGTGTTCGGCGTCAGCCGCCTCGGCCCGGCCGAACTCGAACACTGGCGCAGCCAGGTCGAGCGGCTCGCGGCGAGCGGCCACAAGGTCATCGCGTGTGCCGAGATGGAACTGGGCGGGCCGCTGCCGGGCGACGAACCGGACGGCGGCTTCACGTTCGCCGGCCTGCTCGGCTTCGAGGATCCGGTGCGCGAGGGCGTGCGCGAGGCCATCCGCGCCTGCCTGGCGGCCGGCATCCGGGTCGTGATGGTGACCGGCGACCACCCCGTCACCGCGGGCGCGGTCGCCCGTGCCGTCGGCCTGGGCGGCGAGGCGCCGCAGGTGGTGGTCCTGCAGGACGGCGACGACGCCGCGGGCGTGCTCGCCCACGCGCGGCAGGTGGACGTGGTGGCGCGCGCCATGCCGGTCCAGAAGCTCGCCCTGGTGCGGGCCCTGCAGGCGCAGGGCGAACTGGTCGCCGTCACCGGGGACGGCGTGAACGACGTGCCGGCGCTGCGGCAGGCGGACATCGGCATCGCGATGGGCGAGCGCGGCACGAGCGCGGCGCGCGAGGCGGCGCCCATCGTCCTGCTCGACGACAACTTCCGCACCCTGGTGGACGCCGTCGCCGAGGGCCGGCAACTGTTCCTGAACCTGCGCCTGGCGTTCGCCTACCTGCTGCTGGTGCACCTGCCGCTCGTGCTCGGCGCCGCCGCGATCCCGCTGATGGGCAAGCCGCTGCTGTACCTGCCGATCCACATCGTCTGGCTGGAGCTGGTGATCCATCCGACCGCGATGCTGGCCTTCCAGGACTTCCCCGTGCGCGGACCGCTGTCGCGCCTGCCGGGCCAGCGGCAGGCGCGTTTCTTCGGCCCGCGGGCCTGGCTCGGCATCGTCCTGGTGGGCGGGTTCGCCTGCGTGGCCGTGATCTGGGGCTATGCGCACGCGCTCGGCGCGGACGACGACGTCGGGCATGCCCGCGGCATGGCGCTGGCCATCCAGCTGCTTTGCAGCGCCGCCTTCGCCGCGGTCCTGAGCGGCTTGCGCCGGCCCGCCGACCGGTGGGTGGTCGCGCTGACGCTCGCCTCGCTCGTCCTGCTGGTGCAGGTGCCCGCCCTGAGCGCCTGGCTGCACCTGCGCCCGCTCCACGCCGCCGACTGGGGCCTGGCGCTGCTCGCCGCGCTGGCCACCGCCATCGGCACGCGCGCGCTCGCCGCGGTGCTGGACCAGGGCCGCGCGCCGGCCGCGGCCGAGGAGGCGCGCTGATGCCGGTGCCGCAGCCCGAGGCCGAGTGGCACCTGCAGGAGGTGGAGGAGGTCGCCCGCCGGCACCGCGTCGACCCCGGTCAGGGGCTGGACGAGGCCGACGCGCAAAGCCGCGCGCAGCGGCATGGACCGAACGAGCTGCCCGACGCGGCGCGCCGCAGCCCGGCGAGGCTGTTGCTGGAGCAGTTCGCCGACTTCATGATCCTGGTCCTGCTCGGGGCCGCCGTCCTGTCGGGGCTGCTCGGCGACTGGATCGACACGCTGGCCATCGTCATCATCCTGTTGCTCAACGGGGTGGTCGGCTTCGTGCAGGCCTGGCGGGCGGACAGCGCGCTCGCCTCGCTCAAGCAGCTGGCCGCGGCCCACGCGACCGTGCTGCGGGCCGGCGAGGTGCGGCGCGTGGCGGCGCGGACGCTGGTGCCGGGCGACGTGGTCATCGTCGAGGCCGGCAACCAGGTGCCGGCGGACCTGCGCCTGACCGAATCGGCGCGCCTGCTGGTGGACGAATCGGCCCTCACGGGCGAGTCGGGGGCGGTGGAGAAGCATGCCCGCGTGCTGTCCGGGGAGGCGAGCGCCCTCGGCGACCGCAACAACATGGCCTACAAGGGCACCATCGCCGCGCGCGGCCGCGGGCGCGGCCTGGTGGTGGCCACCGGCATGGCCACCGAGCTGGGCCGCATCGCCGCCCTGATGGTGCAGGACGAGGACCGCCGCACTCCCCTGCAGCGGCGCCTGGCCGACTTCGGCAAGCGGCTGGCCCTGGTCGTGCTCGGCATCTGCGCCGTCATCTTCGTCGCCGGCGTGTTGCGCGGGGAAGCGGTGGTGCAGATGCTGCTCACCGCGCTGAGCCTGGCGGTGGCGGCCATCCCGGAGGCACTGCCCGCGGTGCTCACGGTCCTGCTCGCGCTGGGCGCGCGCCGGATGGTGACGCTCCATGCGCTGGTGCGGCGGCTGCCCTCCGTCGAGACGCTGGGGTCCGTGACGTTCATCTGCACCGACAAGACCGGAACGCTCACCCAGAACCGCATGCGGCTGGAGGAACTGGTCGTCGACGGCCGCGGCGCGACGCTGGAAGCGGCGGGCCGCACGCCCATGGTCCTGGAACTGCTGCGCGCCGCGGCGCTGTGCAACGACGCGGCGCCGGCCAAGGCGGGCTGGCAGGGCGACCCGACGGAGATCGCGCTGGTGGAGGCCGCCGCCGCCGCCGGGCTGGACAAGCAGGCGCTGGACGCCAGCCTGCCGCGCCGCGACGAGCTCGCGTTCGACTCCGAGCGCAAGCGGATGTCGACGCTGCACGAGACGCCCGACGGCTGGGTCGCCTTCACCAAGGGGGCGCCCGAGTCGGTGCTGCCGCAGTGCGTCGCCCGATGGCAGCCCGATGGCGGCGTTCCCCTCGACCGCGCCGGGCCGCTCGCCGAGGCCGAGGCGATGGCCGCCCGGGGGCTGCGCGTGCTGGCGGTCGCGCGCCGCTCGTTCGTCGCTCGCCCCGGCCCGGACGCCGGCCAGCTGGACGAGCAGCTGGAGTTCCTCGGCCTGGTGGGCCTGATCGATCCGCCCCGGGAGGAGGCCCGCGCCGCCGTGCGCGACTGCATCCAGGCCGGCATCACGCCGGTCATGATCACCGGCGACCATCCGGCCACCGCGTTGGCGATCGCCCGCCGGCTGGGCATCGTCCCGGAGGGCGCGGCGGCGCGGGACGTGATCCTGACGGGGGCCGACCTGCGCGCGCTCGACGATGCCGCGCTGCGCGCGCAGGTGCGCGGGATCCGCGTCTATGCGCGCGTCGACCCGGCGCAGAAGATCCGCGTGGTGCAGGCGTTGCAGTCGCTCGGCGAGTTCGTCGCCATGACCGGGGACGGCGTCAACGACGCGCCGGCGCTGCGCAGCGCCGACATCGGCGTGGCCATGGGGCTGGGCGGCACGGACGTCGCCCGGGAGGCGTCCAGCCTCGTGCTGCTGGACGACAACTTCGCGACGATCGTGGCCGCCGTGCGCGAGGGCCGCCGCATCTACGACAACATCCGCAAGTTCGTCCGCTATGCGATGACCGGCAACTCCGGCGAGATCTGGACCATCTTCCTCGCCCCGCTGGCGGGCCTGCCCATCCCGCTGCTGCCGATCCACATCCTCTGGGTGAACCTGGTGACCGACGGGCTGCCGGGCCTGGCGCTCGCCGCGGAGCCGGCCGAACGCGGCGTGATGCAGCGGCCGCCCCGCCCACCCCAGGAGAGCCTGTTCGCCCGCGGCATGTGGCAGCACATCATGTTCGTCGGCCTCCTCATCGGCGGGCTGTGCCTGTCCGTGCAGGCCTGGGCCATGGCCTCGGCGCCGTCGCATGCCCAGACGATGGTGTTCACCACGCTCACGCTGGCGCAGATGGCGCACGTGCTGGCGATCCGCAGCGAGATCGACCCGGTGTGGCGGATGCGCGTGCGCGACAACGTGCCCCTGGTGGCGACGGTCGCCGGCACGGGGCTGGTCCACCTGGCCACGATCTACGTCCCGTGGCTGCAGCCCTGGTTCCGCACGGTGCCGCTCACGCTGCATGAACTGGCGCTGTGCGTCGCCGCCGCGGTGGTGGTGCTGCTGGCCGTCGAGGCGGAGAAGGCCTGGCGCAACCGGACCATCCTGCGGCTCGCGTGACCTGTCGTTGTTGCCGGCCCCAGACGGACGCCGTGCTGGCGCGCGCGGCGCTCGGTCCCTGCGCGGCCGGCGCCGGCAGCCGGCCGCCGGTGCGCATCACGCCGGCACGGCCTCGGCGGTCGTCGGGTCGATGACGGACATCACCCGCGAGATGCTGTTGGCGGGAAAGCCGCCGCGGCGCGCGTGCTCGCGGATCTGCTCCTCGTCCGGCGCGTTGTAGATGCAGTAGATCTTGTCGGCGGTGACGTAGCTCTGGACCCACTGCACCTGCGGGCCCATCTCCTGCAGCACGTCGCACGACTTGCGGGCGATGGCCTGCAGCTCCTGCGGCTGCATGCGTCCTGCGCCGGACAGCTCGCGTTCGATGACGAATTTCGGCATGGCGGTCTCCTGGAGTTGGTGGAACACGCAAGCTACGCCGGCCGCCGGTCAGTGAACGTCATCAAGGGTTGCCGGCTGTGACGCCGGCCGGATCCGCGGCACCGAACGCGGCCGTGCCGTGGTCCAATCCGTCGCCATGGGACCGCACTCGCTCATCCTGTCGCTGGCGCTCGCCGCCTGCACTTCGGCCTTCGCCGCGGCCGGCCCGTACGACGAAGCCGCCGACGCCAGGGCGCAGGTCCAGTCGGCCCTGGCGCAGGCGCGGCAAGCCGGGGTGCCGGTGCTCGTGGTCTTCGGCGCCAACTGGTGCCCGGACTGCCGCGTGCTCGACATGGCGTTCAAGGACGGCGCCTCCGCGCCGCTGATCCGCCAGCACTTCCGCGTCGTCAAGGTCGATGTCGGCCGCTTCGACCGCAACACCGACCTGGCCGAGCGCTACGGCGTGCCGCTCAAGAAGGGCATCCCGGCCGTGGCCGTGCTCGCCAGCGACGGCAAGGTCCTCTACACCACCCGGTCCGGCGAACTGGCCGACGCCCGCGGCATGGGCGACCAGGGCATCTACGATTTCTTCAGCAAGGTGGCCGCCTCGGCCCGTTGAGGCGCCGGCGGCGCGCCTCACTTGTCGTTGAATGCCGACTCGATCTCGTGGCTGATCGACTCGGGCCGCACCGCTTCCAGCAGCGCGGCGATCTCGGGGTCGTCCTCGTCCAGCACGCCCATCTTGCGCGCCATCACGTGCAGCAACGACAGGATCTTGGTGTTCTCCTGTTCGGACAGCAGGTTGATCTGCAGGTCCAGCAGGTTGCGACGCTCCGACGTCCGCATCTCCTGGTTCTGGCTGATGAGGATGAACGACGACAGGAAGATCGCCTCCAGCGACACGCACAGCGTGAGGAAGGTGAACGGGTAGGGGTCGAAGTGGGGCAGCGACGGCCACGCGTTCCAGCCGATCCAGAGCGCGAAGAACGCCGCGTGGATCCACACGAACGCCATGCGGCCGCAGAACCGCGCCACGGTCTCGGCGGCCCGCTCGGCAAAGTTGCGGTTGCGCTTGGACCAGGCCTCCATGCGCCGGATGCGCTCGACGTTGCGGTGGATCAGCCTCTTGGCCTCGGAGCGGGCGCTGGGGGCGTCGTGGTTCATGGGGCCCCTCCGTAGGGGCGCCGCGACAGGAAGGTCTCGAGCATGTGGAAGTGGTCGTCGTGCAGTTCGGCCTCCAGGGCGGGCAGCCGGTCGATGGGAATCCACCGGGCGGCCGCGGCGTCGTCGCCGCCCCGCACCGGCGGCGGCGCGGCGTCGCCCAGGTCGAAGAAGAACGCGTGCGTGATCACGCGGCCGCGCTGGCTGCGCTGCGGATGGTCGAACACGTGCCGGCCGCGCAGCCGCTGGCGCATCTCGCGCGGGGGCAGCGGCAGGCCGGTTTCCTCGACCAGTTCGCGCAGCGCGGCGGCCAGCACCGGCTCGCGCGGCTCGAGGAACCCGCCCGGGATCGCCCACAGGCCGCGCCCGGGCGAGCGTCCGCGGCGCACCAGCAGCACGTGGCCGCGCGCGCGCACGAGTGCGTCGACCGTCACCAGGACCACGGGATAGGGCGCCACGGACCATGCGCGCTGCTCGCGCGCGACCTGCCGCCAGTCGTCGCGAACCGTCGCGAACGTCGCGGTGCCGATCCATTGGCGCAGGAACGCCATGGCATCGGCCGGCAGCCGCTCCTGCAGGGCGGACAGCGCGCGGGCAGGGTCCTCGGCCGCATACAGCTGCTCCAGCCACGCCGTGGCGAGCGCGTCGCCGTCGGCGGCGCCCAGCGTGTCGAACCGCCAGCCGGTGGGCAGGTCTTCGGTGTCCAGCGGCGGCTGGCCGCCCACCACCCAGGCGACGCGTTCCTCGCCGCCGGTGTCGGCGCCGATGTCCTGCAGCAGCCGCAGGTCGTCATAGTGCTCGCGCAGCGGCCGGATCTCCACCCGCGGGCGCTCGTCGTCCCGCAGGGCCGCATGCAGCATGCGCGCGCGCTCGTCCCAGCGGAACGGGTTGGCGGGCGAGGGCGCCTGGTGCGCGCGGCGCACGAACACCGTGCAGCGCGGCGCACGCGCCAATGCGGCACGCACCAGCGCGAGGCTGGCCTCGTGGGGCAGCAGGAAACGCGCGGCGCACACCGCCAGGTCTGCCGACCCGCTCCTACCGGCGCCTTGCGCGTGCGTCACGCCGCGATCGACCGTTGCGCGCCGGCCGCGGTGCCCACCAGGCCGTGGCTGACCCGGAAGCGCGCCGCGCGCGCGGGGTGCGGCTCGCACAGGTACATCTCGGCCCCAGGGCGGCCCAGGATGCGCAGGCCCGCCGAGCGCAGCAGGGCCTCCACGCCGGCATGGTTGGCCACCCACCAGTGGCTGGGGTCGCCGCCCAGGCGGTGCTCGACGAAGGCCATCTTGGGCCAGCCCGCGTCGAGCAAGGGCTCGCGCTCGTGCAGCGGGCGGTCGCGCGTCTCGGGGTAGACCTCGTCGCCCGGCATCTGCAGCGTCTGGAACATCATCAGCCGGCGCGTCTTCTGCGCCAGGATGTCCAGCGCCAGCGTCGGATAGCGCAGGTGGTGGAAGACGCCCATGAACCACACGAGGTCGAACCGCTCCGCGAGCTGGGCGACTTCGTACACGCACAGGTGCCGGAACTCCACCTGCCTGTCCAGGCCCAGCACGCCGGCCGCCCAGCGCGCCTGGGCCAGGCACTGGTCGTCGACGTCGATGGCCAGCACCGAGGCGCCGCGCCGCGCCAGCTCGAAGCTGTAGAGGCCGCCGTTGCAGCCCACGTCCAGCACGCGCCAGTTGCTCAGGTCCTGGGGCAGGTGCGGCGCGATCTGCTGCCACTGGCCGCCCGCGCTGCCGGGCCGGGTCCGCACTCCGCCGGGCAGCTGCAGGTCGTGGAACCAGGGGCCCAGGGCGTCGGCCTGCCGCTGCACCGCGTGCACGTCGGCCGTGCGCGTCCCGGCCGTGCGCTCGTCCCGCTGCAATGTGGTTTCCATGTGTCCGGCCTCCCCGTGGCGTGGACCCGCGCCCGGCGGCGCCGGGTCGGGCTCTTCGATGTCCTGCCGCGGTTTATAGAGAAATGCGGCGCGCCCGTGTGGCGGGGCGGCTCTTGCAGAGTTTGTTTTTTTCCGGTTGAGCTCTTCGCCGCCGGCCTGCCGGCTAGCCCCCGCACAGCGCCAGCGTGCGCTCGTCCGGCCCGTCGAAGAACCTCTCGAGGCAGCGCGCGAACAGCGGCTCCTGCGGCGCGGCGCGCTGGAAGAGCGTGAGGCACGAGCGCAGCTTCAGGTCGTCGGGCGAGCCGAAGATCTCGTGCGCGCTGCGGCCAGGCCCGGCCAGCAGCAGGGCGCAGCAGTCGCGCAGCCGGGCGCCCAGCACGGGATGCGCGAGGTACGCACGCGCCTCGGCCAGGGACGTGATGGCAAAGCGGCGCGCCATCGTGCTGTGGCCCAGCCCGGCCAGCTGCGGGAACACGAACCACATCCAGTGCGTGGTCTTGCGGCCGGCACGCAGCTGCGCGCGCACCTCGTCGATGACGCCTTCCTGGGCGTCGACGAACCGCTGCAGGTCGAAGGGGTCGTCGGCCATCGTGCCGGCCACTCTACGCCGGGGCGGGCCGCCGCGGCGGGCGCCTGGCGGTTTCCGCGAGAATGGATGTTTTCGTCCGTTCCCACCGTATCACCTCCATGACCTATCCCAACATCCAGCTCTTCATCGATGGCCAGTGGCAGGACGCGGCCGATGGCCGCTCGCTCGCCGTCTTCAACCCGGCCTCGGGCAAGGAGATCGGCCGTGTCGCGCACGCGGGCAAGGCCGACCTCGACAAGGCCCTGGCGGCCGCGCAGAAGGGGTTCGAGACCTGGCGCGACATGACGCCGGCCGAGCGCAGCAAGATCATGCGCAAGGCCGCCGGCCTGGTGCGCGAGCGCGCCGAGGCGATCGGCCGCCTGCTGACGCAGGAGCAGGGCAAGCCGCTGGTGGAGGCCAAGGGCGAGGCCATGGCCGCCGCCGACATCATCGAGTGGTTCGCCGAGGAGGGCTTCCGCGTCTATGGCCGCATCGTGCCCTCGCGCTGGAACCTGTCGGTGCGCCAGATGGTGGTGAAGGACCCCGTGGGTCCGGTGGCCGCCTTCACGCCGTGGAACTTCCCGATCAACCAGGTGGTGCGCAAGGTCGCTGCGGCGCTGGCGGCCCGCTGCTCGATGCTGGTCAAGGCGCCGGAGGAAACCCCGGCCGGCCCCGCCGAGCTGATCCGCGCGTTCCAGGACGCCGGCATCCCGCCGGGCGTGCTGGGCCTGGTGTACGGCAACCCGGCCGAGATCTCCAGCTACCTGATCCCGCACCCGACCATCCGCAAGATCACCTTCACCGGCTCGACGCCGGTGGGCAAGCAGCTGGCCGCGATGGCGGGCCAGCACATGAAGCGCGTGACGATGGAGCTGGGCGGCCACGCCCCGGTGATCGTGTGCGAGGACGCCGACATCGCGCTGGCCGTGAAGTCCGCCGGCGCCGCCAAGTTCCGCAACGCGGGCCAGGTCTGCATCTCGCCCACGCGCTTTCTCGTGCACGAGAGCATCAAGAACGACTTCGCGCAGGCGCTGGCCAAGTACGCGCAGGGCCTGAAGGTCGGCGACGGCCTGGCCGAGGGCACGCAGATGGGCCCGCTGGCCAATCCGCGCCGCCTGACGGCCATGGCCGAATTCCACGAGGACGCCGTCAGGAAGGGCGCCCAGGTGCTCGCCGGCGGCAAGCGCATCGGCGAGGCGGGCAACTTCTGGGAACCGACCGTGCTGGCCGACGTGCCGCTGGAAGCCAAGGTGTTCAACGACGAGCCGTTCGGACCCGTCGCCGCCATCCGCGCCTTCACCCAGCTGGACGAGGCGATCGCCGAGGCGAACCGCCTGTCCTTCGGCCTGGCCGGCTATGCGTTCACGAAGTCGCTGAAGAACGCCGACCTGCTGACCCGCCGCGTCGAGGTGGGCATGCTGTGGATCAACATGCCGGCCATGCCGTCCGCCGAGATGCCGTTCGGCGGCATCAAGGATTCGGGCTACGGATCCGAGGGCGGCCCGGAGGCGATCGAGGCGTACCTGAACGTGCGCGCGGTCTCGGTGGCGAACGTCTGAGGCTTCAGCCGCCGGCGCTGACCACCGCCAGCAGCCGCCCGATGTCGGGCGGCTTGGCCAGGTGGTCGTCGAAGCCGGCGGCCACCGAGCGCCGGCGGTCTTCCGGCTGCGCATAGCCGCTCAGCGCCACCAGGCGCGTGCGCGCCAGGCGCGGCTCCGCGCGCAGCGCCCGCGCCAGCGCGAAGCCATCCATGTCGGGCAGGCCGATGTCGCACAGCACGACGTCGGGCACGGTCTCGCGCGCCCGCGCCAGCCCCGAGCTGGCATCGGACGCCACGCTGGCCGAATGGCCTTCGAGCGCCAGCAGTTCGGCCAGGGTCTGCGCGGCATCGTGGTTGTCCTCGATGATCAGGATGCGGCGGCCGCTGCCCGCCGGGACGGGGGCTTCGCCGCCGGGCGGTGGCGCCGGCGCATCGGCCAGCGGCAGCCGCACCACGAACTCCGCACCCAGGCCGTAGCCGTCGCTGCGGCCGGCCACGCTGCCCCCGTGCATCTCGACCAGGCCGCGCACCAGCGGCAGGCCCAGGCCGAGGCCGCCCCGGGTGCGCGCGAGCGTCTGCTCGCCCTGCACGAACGGCTCGAACATGCCGTCCACGTCCTCGGGGGCCATGCCGGCCCCGCTGTCGAGAACGGACAGGACGGCCTGGCCGTCGCCGCTGCCCAGCGCGAGCCGGATGGTTCCGTGCGCCGGGGTGAACTTCATCGCGTTGTGCAACAGGTTGCCCAGCACCTGGCTGATGCGCGTCTCGTCGGCGTCGACCCACACCGCCGCCTCGCCCAGGTCCAGCAGCAGGGCGATGCCGGCGTCGGCCAGCTGCGACTGGGCGTCGGCGCCCGACTTGCGAGCCAGCTCGCGCAGGTCGATGGTGCGCCGCTGCAGCTCGATCTTGCCGCGCGAGATGCGCGTCATGTCCAGCAGGTCGTCCACCAGCCGGGCGAGGTGGTCCGACTGGCGGCGGATCACCTCGATCGAGCGGGTGGCCACCAGGCTGCCGGCGGGGGCGCGCTCGAGCAGGTGCAGCCCGTTGCGGATCGGTGCCAGCGGGTTGCGCAGCTCGTGCGACAGCACGGCGAGGAATTCGCTCTTGCGCCGGTCGGACTCGCGCAGTGCTTCCTCGCTGCGCTTGCGCTCGGAGATGTCGACCGACGCGCCCACCAGCCCGATGACGCGGCCGTCGTTGTCGCGCAGCGGGGCCTTGTTCGACAGCCACAGCACCGGAGTGCCGTCGGGCAGGCGGACTTCCTCCTCGATCTGCTCCGCGTGGCCGCTGTCCATGATGCGGCGGTCGTTGGCCATCACGGCTTCGGCCTGCGCCTTGTCCTCGAGGTTCTCCAGGTCGGTCTTTCCGAGGAACTGCTCCGGCGGCTTGCCGATCAATTCGGCGGCGCCGCGGTTGGCCAGCAGCATGCGGCCGTCCAGGTCCTTGGCGTAGACCACGCCGGGGACGGCCTCGATGATGGTGCGCACCAGGGCATGGGCGTGGTCGCGCTCGGCTTCGACGCGGCGGCGCGCCTCGATGTCCAGCAGCACGCCCGGAAAGCGCAGTTGGCCGTTCTCGTCGCGCTCGACGTGGCCGTTGGCCTCGATCCAGCGGAACACGCCGTCCAGCTGGCGCACGCGGTATTCGCAGCGGTAACGGCCGCCGCGCGCCAGCGCCTCGGCGATGGCATCGCTCACCCGCGGCTGGTCCTCGGGGTGGATCGACGCCATCACCTGTTCGAGCGGCAGGCCGGTGCGGCACAGGTCCGCGTCCAGCCCGAACGAGCGGGCAAAGCGGGCGTCGGCCAGGAAGCGGTCGGCCGTCACCTCCCACACCCAGGTGCCGACGATGGCGCCGGCCTCCAGCGCGAGCTGCACCCGCTCGGCCGACAGCGCCGCCACCTCGACCAGCCGCCGGCGCTCGGTGATGTCGCGCCAGAACACCGCCAGGCCCTCGCGGGATGGAGTGGCCCGGGCCTCGTACCAGGTCGCCGGCCGGTCCGGCCACGCATACTGGAACTCCAGGCTGCGCGGCCTGCCGTCGGCCATGCATTGCTTGTACATGCGCCCGAGCGGGGCGTCCTCGGTGCCGGGAAACAGCTCCCAGTGGGTGCGCCCGATCATCTGCTCGCGACGGCCGTCGACCATCCGCACGCCGGGATCGTTCATCTCCAGCAGCCGGAAATCAGTGTCGAGCAGGGCGAACCCCTCGTCCATGTTGTCCAGCACCCCGCGCAGCCGTGCCTCGCTGTCGCGGACCCGGCGCTGGGCCAGCACCTGTTCGGTGGTTTCCGTGCAGGCGCAGAACAGGCCACTGACGGCGCCGGTGTCGTCGCGCACGGGGGAGTAGGAGAACGAGAAGTAGGTCTCCTCGACGAAGCCGCGCCGCTGCATGACCAGCTTCATGTCGTCACGGTAGACCGACTCGCCGCGGAACACCTGGTCGACCAGCGGGCCGACGTCGTCGCGGATGTCGAACCAGACCTCCAGCATGTCGCGCCCGAGGGCCAGCGGGTGCTTGCCGGCCAGCACTTCCGCGTACTGCTGGTTGTAGACCAGCGTGCGGCTCGGGCCCCAGGCCACGAACATCGGCTGGTTGGCACCGAGCATGACGCTCACCAGCGTCTTGAGGGCCTCGGGCCAGGCGGAGGGCCGGCCGATCGGGGTCGCACCCCAGTCGTGCCCTCGCAGCAGCGCGCCGGTGGGGCCGCCGCCTTCCAGAAAAGCTTGCATCGGTTGGATCGGGACTTCGAGCAGGGGAACGCCGGGGGAAGGCCCGATTGTCCCAGCAATGGCCGCCGCGGTGAGCTCATCCGTGAGGCGCGGCGTCGGGCGGCGAGGCCCCTACGACACCGGCACGGTGTAGTTCAGCGTCATCCGCCCGCCGTCCACGACCACGATCTCGCCGGTGACGTAGCTGGCGGCGTCGCTGGCGAGCCAGGCCACCGCGTCGGCGATCTCGGACGGCTCGCCCAGACGTTTCATCGGCGTGCGGCTCATGATGCGCCGGCGCGCCTCGTCGCTCGTGAGAACGGCCTTGGCCGCCAGTTCGGTGGCGATGGTGCCCGGTGCCACCGCGTTGACGCGGATGCCCTTGTCCGCCAGCGCCAGCGCCATCACGCGCGTGAGCTGGTTGATGCCGCCCTTGCTGACGTTGTAGCTGGCGATGGTCGGGATCGCGAGCACGGCGTTCACCGAGCTCATGTTGACGATGGCGCCGCGGCCGGCGGCGGCCATCTCCCGCGCGACGGCCTGGCCGACCAGGAACGAGCCCTTGAGGTTGACCCGCAGCACGGCGTCGAAGTCCGCCTCGGTGATGTCGAGGAAGTCGGCCGCCTTGAAGATGCCGGCATTGTTCACGAGCACGTCGATGCGCCCGTAGGTGAGCATGGTCTTGGCCACCAGCGTGTCGACCTGCATCTTGTCGCCCACGTCGCACGGCACGAACAGCCCGCCCAGTTCGTCGGCCAGCGCCTGGCCGCGCTCCACCGCCAGGTCGGCGATGACGGGCACCGCCCCGTCCTGCGCGAAGCGGCGGGCACAGGCTTCGCCGATGCCCTGCGAGCCGCCGGTGACGACGCAGATGCGGCCGCGCAGGCCGAACGAAATGGCGGAAGGTGTCGGTGTCGCGCTCATGCGCGCATCGTACCGGCCCATGCATCGGCGAACGCGCGCGCCTTGGCCGCGAGCTCGTCGATGGGCATGCCCGGGCGGTAGAGCGCCGAGCCGATGCCGAAGCCGCTGGCGCCGGCGGCGAAGTAGGGCGCCAGGTTGTCCGGCGTGATGCCACCCACCGGCAGCAGCAGCGCCTGCGGCGGCAGCACCGCGCGCAGGGCCTTGACCACGGGCGGACCCATCATCTCGGCCGGGAACAGCTTCAGGGCGCTGGCCCCGGCTTCCAGCGCGGCGAACGCTTCGGTCGGGGTGGCGACGCCGGGCAGGGCCGCCAGGCCGAGCTCGCGCGCCTCCAGCACCACCTCCGGATGGAAGTTCGGCGCCACGACCAGCCGGCCGCCGGCCGACTGCACGGGCCCGACGTCGGCCCGCCGCAGCACGGTGCCGGCGCCGATCCAGGCCTGCGGGAAGGCGTGCGCCAGCGCGGCGATGCTGTCCAGCGGCTGCGGCGAGTTGAGCGGCACCTCCAGGACGCGAAAGCCCGCGTCGACCAGCACGCGCCCGGCTGGCACGGCCTCCGCGGGCGTGATGCCGCGCAGGATGGCGACGAGCGGGCAGGCCGCCAGGGCGCCCTCGAAGGTGGAGATCATCGTTGCGACTCCAGCGTGTTGGCCAGGATCCAGAGGCCGCGCCAGGTGGCCAGCGCGCCCAGCGGCGAGGCGCTCAGGCCGAACACGCGCAGGGCCAGGGCATAGCGCGTGGTGAGCGCTTCGCTGCCCACCAGCACCGGGTGGACGGCGGAGTTCTCGAGCGTCTGCGCGCGCAGCTCCTCGCCGATCACCAGGCCGGACAGGTAGCTGGGCAGCGCCTCGGGCGTCAGCTGCGAGAAGAGGGCCAGCGTGCGCGCGCTGAACGCGCCGTGCAGCAGCGAGCCGGCCCGGCGCGCCTGCTGCACGCCGCGCAGGAACGCGATCTCGTCCAGCGGGCCGTCGTCCTCGGGCATGGTGCGCCCGAGGATGGTGTGCCGCCGCAGCGCGTCGTAGACCTCGCCGGTCATGAAGGTCGTGAAGCGCGCGATGCGGCCCTGGCGCACCTGCACCCACTTGCTGTGCGTGCCGGGCAGCACGAAGGTGCCTTCGTCCAGGCCGAGCAGCGACATCGCGCCCAGCACCTGCACTTCCTCGCCGCGCATCACGTCGGGCACGCCGGCGTGGTGGGTGAGCAGGCCCGGCACGATGCCCAGCCGCAGGCCGCCGGGCACGTCCGGGACCCATGCCACGCACTCGGCCAGCGAGGCCCCGTCCGCGGGACAGCGGCAGTACGGCGCCTCCAGCCAGCCCTGCCGGCTGCCGACCATGCCGCTGGCCAGGCACAGCGTTCCCGGCGCAAGCCGCCACTTCGAGACGGTGGCGGCGAACACCTGCGGGAACTGCCCCGGCGGCACATGGAGGATGCCGTGGTGGGCGTGGTGCTCCTTGAGCACCTGGCCGTCCGGCCCGAGCCGCGCGGCGCGCAGGGCCGAGGTGCCCCAGTCGAGCGCGACGAAGTCCTTCACGGCAGGGGCCTCCGCGCCTCGGCGGGCCGGCCGGGGGCGGTGGTGTCGGGCGCGTCGGGCTGGTGCTGCATCTGGCTGCGTGGTGGCGGGAGCGACCCGTCCGCCGGGCCGCCCCGAGTCGATTGAACGCCGCCGCCGCGGGCCGGGTCAAGCCCGGCACGGCGCCGGGCGCGCGGCGTCAGTGGTTGTCGCGCGGCACGAACGAGCCGCGCTGGCCGGTGAGGAAGTCCAGGTCGGCGCCCTCGTCGGCCTGCAGCACGTGGTCGATGTACAGCTTCCAGTAGCCGCTCTTGAGCGGCGGCTCGGGCGCCTTCCACTGCGCCATCCGGGCGGTGAGTTCGGCATCGCTGATGTCGAGGTGGATGCGGCGCGCCGCGACGTCCAGCTCGATGAAGTCGCCGGTGCGCACCGCCGCCAGCGGCCCGCCGGCGGCCGCTTCGGGCGTGGTGTGCAGCACGACGGTGCCGTAGGCCGTGCCGCTCATGCGCGCGTCGCTGATGCGGACCATGTCGGTGATGCCCTTGCGCAGCACCTTGGGCGGCAGCGGCATGTTGCCTACCTCGGCCATGCCGGGGTAGCCCTTGGGGCCGCAGTTGCGCAGCACCATGACGCAGGTCTCGTCGATGTCGAGCGACTCGTCGTTGATGCGGGTGTGGAAGTCCTCGATGTCCTCGAACACGACGGCCCGCCCGCGGTGCTTCAGCAGGCCCGGGGTGGCCGCCGACGGCTTGATGACCGCGCCGCGCGGGGCGATGTTGCCGCGCAGGATGGCGATGCCGGCGTGGTCCTTGAACGGGCGCTCCAGCGGCTGGATCACCTCGGTGTTGTAGTTCACCGCGTCCTGGATGTTCTCGCCCACCGTCTTGCCGTTGGCCGTGACGGCGTCCAGGTGCAGGTGCGGCGCGATCTCCTTCATCAGCGCCGGCAGGCCGCCCGCGTAGCAGAAGTCCTCCATCAGGTGCTTGCCCGACGGCTGCAGGTTCAGCAGGCAGGGCATCTCGCTGCCCAGGCGCTCGAAGTCGTCGATGGTGAGCTTCACGCCCAGGCGGCCGGCGATGGCCACGAGGTGGATCACCGCGTTGGTCGAGCCGCCGATGGCCGCCAGCGTCTTGATGGCGTTCTCGAACGCCTGGCGCGTGAGGATGGCGGAGAGCTTCACGTCCTCGTGCACCATCTCGACGATGCGCCGGCCGGCCATGCGGGCGAGCACGTTGCGGCGGCCGTCGACGGCGGGGTAGGCGGCATTGCCGGGCAGGCCCAGGCCCAGCGCCTCGACCATGCTGGCCATCGTGGACGCGGTGCCCATCGTCATGCAGTGGCCGTGGCTGCGGTGCATGCAGCTCTCGGCCTCGAAGAAGTCCTGCAGCTTGAGCGTGCCGGCGCGCACCTGCTCGCTCATGCTCCACACGCCGGTGCCCGAGCCCAGCTCCTGGCCGCGCCACTTGCCGTTGAGCATGGGGCCGCCCGACACGCCGATGGTGGGCAGGTCGACGCTGGAGGCGCCCATCACCAGCGAGGGCGTGGTCTTGTCGCAGCCCATGAGCAGCACGACGCCGTCGACCGGGTTGCCGCGGATCGACTCCTCGACGTCCATGCTGGCCAGGTTGCGGTACAGCATGGCGGTGGGCCGCAGCAGCGTCTCGCCCAGCGACATCACCGGGAACTCGAGCGGGAAGCCGCCGGCCTCGTAGACGCCGATCTTGACCTGCTCGGCCAGCGTGCGGAAATGCGAGTTGCAGGGCGTCAGCTCGCTGAAGGTGTTGCAGATGCCGATGACCGGGCGGCCGTCGAACTGGTCGTGGGGCACGCCCTTGCCCTTGACCCAGCTGCGGTAGGCGAAGCCGTCGCGGTCCTGGCGGCCGAACCACTGCTGGCTGCGGAGGTCCTCGGGTTTCTTCTTCCGGGTGGGGGAATTGCTCATGGAAGGTCCTGCTGGAGATGGGGGAAGGAGGGCCGGCGGCTCGCGCCGCGGCGGCTCACTCCTTGACGGCGCCGGTGAGGCCGGAGACGTAGTACTCGACGAAGAACGAATAGATGATGGCCACCGGCAACGAGCCGAGCAGCGCCCCGGCCATCAGGGCGCCCCAATGGTAAACGTCGCCCTCGACCAGCTCGGTGACGACGCCCACCGGCACCGTCTTGACCTCGGAGGAGGACACGAAGGTGAGCGCGTAGATGAACTCGTTCCACGACAGCGTGAACGCGAAGATGCCGGCCGAGATGAGACCCGGCACCGACAGCGGCAGCACGATCTTCCACAGGATCTGCAGGCGCGTGGCGCCGTCGATGAGGGCGCATTCCTCCAGCTCGAAGGGGATCGAGCGGAAGTACCCCATCAGCAGCCAGGTGGCGAACGGGATCAGGAAGGTCGGGTAGGTGAGGATCAGCGCCCACTTGGTGTCGAACAGCCCGAGCTGGAACACGATGGTGGCCAGCGGGATGAACAGGATGGAAGGCGGCACCAGGTAGGCCAGGAAGATCGACAGGCCGATCTGCTTGGAGCCGCGAAAGCGCAGCCGCTCGATGGCGTAGGCCGCCATCACCGAGGCGAGCAGCGACACGAACGTGGACACCACCGAGACGACCACCGTGTTCCAGAGCCACTCGGGGTAGGACGTGTGGAACAGCAGCTTCTCGAAGTGAGCCAGCGTCGGCCCCACCACCCAGAACGGGTTGCCCTGGCGCGAGAGCAGCTCGTTGTCCGGCTTCACCGCGGTGATCGCCATCCAGTAGAACGGGAACAGCAGCACGAACACGAACACCGCCAGCGGCACGTAGATGGTGACCACGCGCCGCGGCAGCGACGTCAGGTAATGGAGCCCCTGGCTCTCGTTGTCGCTGCTCTTCATTGGTCGCCGCCTTGCTGCCAGGCCCGGCGCTGCAGGCCGAAATAGCTGAACAGGATGGCCGCCAGCAGGAACGGCACCATCGCCACCGCGATCGCCGCGCCTTCGCCGAGCGCTCCGCCGGGGATGGCGCGCTGGAACGACAGCGTGGCCATCAGGTGGGTCGCGTTGAGCGGGCCGCCGCGCGTGAGCACGTAGATCAGCTGGAAGTCGGTGAAGGTGAACAGCACCGAGAACGTCATCACCACCGCGATGATGGGAGTCAGCAGCGGCAGCGTGATGTACCGGAAGCGCTGCCAGCCGGTGGCGCCGTCGATGGCGCCGGCCTCGTACAGCGACGGCGAGATCGTCTGCAGGCCCGCCAGCAGCGTGATGGCCACGAACGGCACGCCGCGCCAGATGTTGGCCACGATGGTGGACAGGCGCGCGTTCCAGGGATCGCCCAGGAAGTCGATGTAGCGGTCGATCAGGCCCATCTTCACCAGCACCCAGCTGATGATGGAGAACTGCGAGTCGTAGATCCACCAGAAGGCGATCGCCGACAGCGCCGTGGGCACGATGTACGGCAGCAGGATGACCGTGCGGAAGAAGGTCTTGAACGGGATGCGCTCGTTCAGCAGGATGGCCAGCCACAGGCCCAGCGCGAACTTCACCACGCTGGCCACGGCCGTGTAGAACAGCGTGTTGAACAGGGCCAGGCGGGTGACCTGGTCACCCCACAGGAACGCGTAGTTGCCCAACCCGATCCACTCGCCGCCGCGGCCGATCTTGGTGTCGGTGAAACCCAGCCAGACCCCCAGGCCCAGCGGGTACGTCAGGAAAAGCAGCAGCAAGACCCCCGCGGGCAGCATGAATGCCAGCCCGAGGAGGTTGCGGCTGTTCTGCAGTCGTCGCAGCACGCGGGTGCGCCGTCAGACCTTGTAGTAGCGCTCGGCGCGCTGCTGGGCGCGCTGCATCGCTTCCTTGGGCGACTTGGAGCCGCTGATCGCCTCGGCCACCATGTTGACCATGATGAAGTCGGCGCCGGCGCCCGCCGATGCGTAGCCGAGCTTGCCGGCGTAGCCCGCGGGACGCATGTTCTTCACGGCGTCGCGGTACGGCGTGTTCTTCGGGTCGGCCGTCCACACCGGGATCTTGGTGTACGCGTCCAGCGGGGGCGCCACGTAGCCGGCCGCACCGGTGAGCCAGGGCTCGAACTGCTCCTTCTCCATCATGAAGCGCAGGAACTCCTTGGCCGCCTTCGGGTACTTGGTGTGCCTGAAGGCCATCTGGTTGAAGAACAGGTGCGACTCGGTCGGCTGGCCGACCGGCCCGACCGGGAAGGTCGCGTGCTGGATGTCGCCGGCCATCTCCTTGAGCTTGGGATCCTGGGAGTTCTTGGCCGCGTAGTAGATCGAGATGCCGTTGTTGGTGACCGAGCACTGGCCGTCCAGGAAGGCCTTGTTGTTGTTCGGGTCCAGCCACGACAGCGTGCCCGGCACGAAGGTGGCGTACAGCTCCTTGCCGTATTCCAGCGCCTTCATCGTCTCGGGGCTGTCGATCACGACCTTGTTGTTCTTGTCCACCAGCATGCCGCCGAAGGCCCAGACCAGCCAGTTGCACCACAGGCCGTCGCCGGTGGCGTTGCCCAGGGCCATGCCGCCGGGGGTGCCCTTGTCCTTCAGGGCCTTGAACATCTTCAGGAAGCCATCGGTGTCCTTCGGGAAGGCGTCGAAGCCGGCGGCCTTCACCTGGCTCTGGCGGTACACCATCATCGAGCCGGCGGCGCCCAGCGGCAGGGCGATCCACTTCTTGCCGTCCGGCCGGTTGTAGGCCTGCGCGGCCGGGAACCAGCCGCCGTACTTCTTGCCCAGGTACTCGGCCAGGTCGGTGACGTCGAGCAGCTTGTCGGGGTAGAGGTTGGCGTCGTCGTTGGTGGACAGGATGATGTCCGGGCCGGCGCCGGTGTTGGCGGCCACCGCGGCCTTGGGACGCACGTCCTCCCAGCCCTCGTTGTCCACGCGCACGTCGATGCCGTACTTCTCGGTGAACTTCTTGACGTTGGCCATGTAGGCGTCCTCGTCGCCCTGCACGAAGCGCTTCCAGCGCAGCACGCGCAGCTTGGCGCCCTTTTCCGGCTGGTTGTTCCACTGCGCCGAGGCCACGCCCGGCCACAGCATCGGCACGGACACGGCGGCGGCCCCGGCCGAAGCCTTCTTCAGAAACTTGCGACGGTTGTCGGACATGGTTGTCTCCTTGGTGGGTGGGGAAAGCGCGATCGGTGCCGTGGCCGGCCTGGCCTCAGGCGGCGAGCCGCACGCCGGTGGCGGCGTCGAACAGGTGGGCGCGGGCGGGGTCGGGGCGCAGGCGGATCGTGTCGCCCGGGCGGAACGCATGGCGGTCGCGGAACACGCTGGTGACCTCCACGCCGGCGAGCTTGGTGAACACCTGGGTGTCGGCGCCCGTGGGCTCGACCACCACGACCTCGGTGGGCACGCCCTCGCCGCCGTCCGCCAGTTCCATGTGTTCGGGCCGGGTGCCGTAGACCACGCTGCGGCCGTCCTCGACGGCGGCGGCATGGACCGGCACCGGCAGCGACAGGCCGCCGGCCAGTTCCACCCGCGCCGCGCCGTCCGCGCGGCGCAGCACGCCGGGCAGGAAGTTCATGGCCGGCGAGCCGATGAAGCCGGCGACGAACTGGTTGACCGGGTGGTCGTACAGCTCCAGCGGGCTGCCGGTCTGCTCCACCACGCCGTCGCGCATCACCACGATCTTGTCGGCCATGGTCATGGCCTCGATCTGGTCGTGCGTGACGTACACCGACGTGGTCTTCAGGCGCTGGTGCAGTTCCTTGATCTCGGTGCGCATCTGCACCCGCAGCTTGGCGTCCAGGTTGGACAGCGGCTCGTCGAACAGGAACACCTGCGGGTCGCGCACGATGCAGCGGCCCATGGCCACGCGCTGGCGCTGGCCGCCCGAGAGCTGGCGCGGATAGCGGTCGAGGAGGGCTTCCAGGCCCAGGATCGAGGCCGCCTTGCGCACGCGCTCGTCGGCCACGGCCCGGGGCTGCCTGGCCAGCATCAGGCTGAACGCCATGTTGTCGCGCACGGTCATGTGCGGGTACAGGGCGTAGTTCTGGAACACCATGGCGATGTCCCGTTCCTTGGGCATCATGTCGTTGACCACCCGGCCACCGATGAGGATCTGCCCCCGGCTGATCTCCTCCAGGCCCGCGATCATGCGCAGCAGGGTCGACTTGCCGCAGCCCGACGGGCCCACGAGCACGGCGAACTGGCCGTCCTCGATCTCGATGTCGACGCCGCGGATGATGTGCGCGGTTCCGAAGTACTTCTCGACCCCTTGGATTTGGACGGTTGCCATCGTTCCTGTGGTTGTGAGCGTGCCGCCGGACCTTGTAGCACGCGGTCCGGCGCCGTGCGCCCGGGCATACCCGCAGTCGCGGCCTGTGGCGTGCCTGCCGCATCTTGTCGCGCCGGCATCGTCCAAATGGGTGGGCGCCGCGGACGCGCGCCTAGAATCATTTCGTGTTCGCGCCCGGATGTCCGGCAGTCAAAAGAGGGACTGGGCGCGCACGCAGGGAGGACCCGGCAGCACCGGGTCGGCCAGCTGCCGGAGAAGCGTTCACTTGCCAGAGACATCCACCGATGCGCACCTGCCCGGCCCCGCCGACCACGGGCCGGCGCACTGGCTGGGCGCCACGACGCTGATGGATCTGGAGGATCCGCGCCTGCGCCTGCGGGCCCGTTCGCTGTCGCAGCTTTGCAAGTCCGAGCGCGATAAGGCATTGGCCCTGTACGCGTTCGTCAAGCGGCTGCCGTTCACCAAGCCCATCAAGCTGCACGTGCGCACGGCGCGGGAGGTGCTCGACTTCGGCCGGGGCGACTCGCCGGACAAGGGCACGCTGCTGGTCGCGCTGCTGCGCCTGTGCGGCATTCCCGCCCGACTGCACTGGGTGGAACTGCGCGGCGAGATCATGCGCGGGCTGGTGCCCGCGATGCAAGGCGCCTCGCGCCCGCTCGTCGAAGCCTGGCTGGACGGCGGCTGGGTGGGCACCGACACGTACATCTTCGACGCCGCCTACATGGCCGCGGCGCGCCAGCGCCTGAAGGCGCTGGGCTGGGAGCACGGCTACGGCATCCACCGGGACGGCCACGCGATCTGGGACGGCATCGTCGGCGCCTGGACCAACGGACGACCGCCCGAGCAGGACCCGCTGGTGCTGCGTGACCTGGGCTACACGCACGATGCCGGGGCGTTGCAGACGTCGCACGGCTTTCGCCTCGGGCACCACCGCCTCACGCGCCGCATGCAATGGAACGTGCTGTCGCCCGCGATGGAGCGCGCGATCCGCGAGCTGCGCCAGGGCGGGCCGCTGTCGCCGGCGGCCGAGCGCACGCCGTCCTGAGCGCGGCGGCGCTCAGCGCCCGCTCGCGCCCTGCATCTCCCCCGACGACAGCACCTGCACGCCGCGCGCCTCGGGCACCGCCTGCAGCAGCGCCGCCGCGACGTCGCGCGCCAGGATCGAACGGTAGTTGGCCGGGATGATGGGCCGCAGCACGGTGCTGATGCGCAGGGCCAGCTTCTCGCCGCCGCGCACCGGCTGGCCGAGCGCGGCGCGGTCGCCGGCAAGGAACGACGGGCGGGCCAGCACCACGCCGGTGTAGCCGAGCGAGCCCAGCGCCTCCTCGAGCTCGCCCTTGACGCGGTTGTAGAAGATGGTCGAGCGCGCGTCGGCGCCCATCGCGCTCACGGCCCCCAGCCGCATCGCGCCGGCGGCGCGCGCGGCGCGGGCGACGGCCAGGTTGGCGTCGTGGTCGACCGCGCGGAAGGCCGCCTGGCTGCCCGCCACCTTGATGGTGGTGCCCAGGGCGAGGTAGACCTCGCCGACGGCGGGCAGCGCGGGCAGGGCCGCGAAGTCCACGCGGTGGTGGGTGAGCTTGGGGTGGGCGACGCCGAGGTCGCGGCGTGCCAGGGTGTGCACGGCCGCCACGTCGGGATCGGCCAGCAATCCCGCGAGCAGCTCGCGGCCGACGAGACCGGTCGCGCCGGCGAGCAGGGCAGTGCGGGTGGCCATGGCCGCGATTGTGCGCGGCCGGGCCGGTTTGTCACGTCATGCCCGCCAGGCGGGCACGACGCGCAACGGCTTCAGCTGCCGTACTTGCGTGCGCCGTTGCCGTTGCGGGCGCCGTAGCCCCCGCCACCGCCACCGCGATTGCGGTTGCCGCCACCACCGCCCCCGCCACCGCCACGACGGGCGCCGCCGCCCATGCTGTCGATGCTGGTGCGCATCGGGTCGGGCTGGCCGCCGTTGCCGGTGGCCGGGCGGCGCACGCCGATGGTGTCGCGGCGGCTGGGCAGGTTGGTGCGCAGCGGATCGACGTTGCGCGGCATGCGGTCGTCGTCGCGGTCCTCGCGCTCGTCGAAGCCCTGGTCCGCGCGGACCTGCCGCGGCTGCTGCTGCGGCGGGCGCTGGCCCTGGCCGTTGGCGCCCTGGGCCGGACGCGGGCCGGCCGGCGGCTTGCCGCGGCCCTGGCCGTTGCCGCCGCGCGCATTGCGCGGCTGGCCGTTGCCTCCGTTGCCGGAGCCGGAGCCGGAACCGGCGCCGTCGCGCGCGCCCTTGTTGTCGCGGATGCGCTGCATCATCTCCTGGCGCGCGGCCTTGGCGGCGGCGGCCATCACGTCGCGGCTGGGCGGCTTGCCCGCGCCGCCCCACAGCGTCTGGCGGCCCATGGCGATGGGCTCGGCGCGCTCGCCCGGCTCGGGACCGAAGCCTTCGACCACCTGCGCGGGGATCTGCTGCTTGGTGAAGCGCTCGATCTCCTGCATGAAGCCTTCCTCGTCCAGGCACACCAGGCTCACGGCCTGGCCCTCGCGGCCGGCACGGCCGGTGCGGCCGATGCGGTGCACGTAGTCCTCGGGCACGTTGGGAATCTCGTAGTTCACCACGTGCGGCAGGTCGTCGATGTCGATGCCGCGGGCGGCGATGTCGGTGGCCACCAGGGCGCGGATCTCGCCGCTCTTGAAGCCGGCCAGCGCCTGCGTGCGGGCGCCCTGGCTCTTGTTGCCGTGCAGCGCCATCGCGGTGACGCCGTTCTTGTTCAGGAACTCGGCGACGTTGTTGGCGCCGAACTTGGTGCGCGTGAACACCAGCACCTGGCTCCAGTCGTGCTCCTGGATGATGTGCGCGAGCAGCTGCTTCTTCTTGCCGCGGCCCACCGGGTGAACCACCTGGGTGATGCGCTGCACCGTGGTGTTGCGCGGTGTGACCTGGATGCTACGGGGATCGCGTAACAAAGAGTTGGCAAGGTCACGAATTTCATCGCTGAAGGTGGCCGAGAACAGCAGCGACTGCTTGTCCTTGGGCATCAGCGCCAGGATCTTCTTGACGTCGTGGATGAAGCCCATGTCCAGCATGCGGTCGGCTTCGTCCAGCACGAGGACCTCGACGGTGGAGAGGTCCAGGTGGCCCTGCTGCTGCAGGTCGAGCAGGCGGCCCGGCGTCGCGACGAGGATGTCGACGCCGCTGCGGATGCGGTCGATCTGCGGATTCATCCCCACGCCACCGAAGATGACGGTGGAGGTCAGGGGCAGGTACTTGCCGTAGGTGCGCACGGACTCTTCCACCTGCGCGGCGAGTTCGCGCGTGGGAGTCAGCACCAGGGCCGCGATGCCGTCCTTGCCGAACCTGTTGGTCTTGCTCTGGCCCTTGGAGAGCTTGTGCAGCAGGGGCAGCGTGAATGCGGCGGTCTTGCCGGTGCCGGTCTGTGCGCCGGCGAGCAGGTCATGGCCCTCGAGCACGGCCGGGATGGCCTGTGCCTGGATGGGGGTGGGGGTCTCGTACCCCTGCTCGCGCACCGCCTTGAGGATGGCGGGGGCCAGATTCAGTTCGTCAAAAGTCATGAGCAAAGAAGCGCCTACCTTGGCGCAAGGCATCGGCCCGGCACGGCGCGGTCGCGCCGAGTTCAGTCAGGAGCAGATGAGGTTGGGATCGGGAGGCGTGTTCCGGTGTGGACCGGCGGCTCCCCAGCGAAGCGCTGAGCTCGCAAGACGACTGCAGGCCTGCGAGAAGCCGCATTGTCGCACGCTTCGCAAAGATGAGCCACGCCCACATAATCAGCGCAACCATGGCGAAGTCGCTCAAGCTCAGACTCGGGGTGGCCGACGACCCGGCGGCCCTGCAACCCTCGCTCAACGATTGCCTGTCCACCATGCTGCAGCAGGCTGGCCCGCTGATGGCCGAGGTGCTGCAGGGACTCGTGCGCGGCACCGCCCCCGTCGGCCCGCAGAGCGTGGCGGCCTTCCAGCTCGCCGCCATCAAGTCGGCCGTGCTCGCGCTCGAGCAGGATGCCGCGGCCGTCCAGGCCACCTACATGGCCGAGCTCACCCGGCTGGTCTACGAGGGCGGCGGCAAGGAGCAGGTGCAGACCGAGGTGCTGCGCTACGAGGACCTGCAGCTGTTCGGCGACGCCGAGCTCGACCAGAGCATCGAGGTCGCCCGCGCCCTGCAGGAGGTTTCGTTCGCCGTCGACGACGTGCTGCCCACCCTCGATTCGCTGGTCAGCACGCTCATGGGCTGGCGCACCATCCAGCCCGGCCTGAACCCGATGCGGCCGGAGGTCTTCGTGCGCTCGCTGCAGGCCACGCTGGCCCGCCACGTGCCCGATGCGCATGCCCGCGAGGTCATCATCGCCCCGGCCGGCGGCCTGCTGGGCGTCAACCTGCGGCGCCTGTACCGCGAGCTGGCCGACTGGCTGCAGTCCACCGGCGTCGAGCCCGCGGTGCCGCAGGGCGGCCGGCTGCACCAGGGCGGCGGCGCCACCGGCGCGCCGGCCATCGGCGCGATGGCCAAGACCCTGCTCAACCTCGACCGGCTGCGCAAGCTGCTCGCGGGCGACTTCGACGCGCCGCGCGGCAAGCAGGAGTTCCTGCACACCGTGCCCGCCTCGCTGTCGATGCTGCAGGAGCTCAAGCAGGTCGACGCGCTGGTCAAGCGGCTGGAGCAGCGGCCCAAGCCCACGCCCGCGCCGGCCCCGGTGGACATGCTGGCGCCGGCGGCGGCGCACGAGGCGCCCCCGGCGGCCCGCCTCGGGCACCAGCTGGGCGAGGAGGTGCTGCGCCTGATGTTCGACACGCTGTCGCAGGACGACCGCCTGCTGCCGGCGCTGAAGGCGCAGCTGCGCTCCATCGAGCCGACGGTGCAGAAGCTGGCCGAGCAGGACTCGCGCTTCTTTGCCGACCGCACCCATCCGGCGCGCCAGTTCCTGGACCGCATCACCCAGCGCAGCCTCGCATTCCAGAGCGAGTCGGACGACGGCTGGCGCCGCTTCATGCAGAGCGTGCAGTACGCCACGCACTGGCTCACCACCAGCAAGGTGGTCGATGCCGACACCTTCGGCGAGCTGCTGGACCACCTGCAGTCGGTGTGGACCGGCCACGATTCCACCGTGCGCCAGCGGCGCGAGGAAGCCGCCCGCGCCCTGCTGCACGCGGAGCAGCGCAACCTGCTGGCGCAAAAGCTGGCCCAGGACTTCGAGCAGGCCGGCCAGGGCCTGGAGGTCGCCCCGTTCGTGCTCGACTTCCTGCGCGGCTCGTGGGCGCAGGTGGTGGCCGAGGCGCAGCTGACCTGCACCGACGGCTCGGACGACCCGTTCGGCTACCGGGCGCTGGTCGACGACCTGATCTGGAGCGTGCAGAAGACGACCGCGCAGCGCAATCGCGCGCGGCGGCTGGCGCAGATGGTGCCCGTGCTGCTGGCGCGCCTGCGCGAGGGCCTGGAGCGCATCTCCTACCCGCCCGAGCTGAGCCAGCGGTTCTTCGACAACCTCACCACGCTGCACCAGGCCGCCATGCAGGGCGCCGAGGACACGCAGGCGCAGCGCGCCGCCGAGGCGGTGGAGCAGCAACCGCCGCAGGAGGCCGCCGCCGAACCCTGGCTGGCCGACAGCGAGGTGCAGGAATCGGGCTGGCATTCGGTCATGCCGGAGGACGAACTCGCGGCCCTGATGGAGCCGGCAACGCCGGCCGAGCCGCGCGCCGGCGGCGAACTGCGCACCGGCACCTGGGCCGAGCTGATGGTCGAGGGGCAGTGGACGCGCGTGCAGCTCACCTGGGCCAGCCCGCACGGCACGCTGTTCATGTTCACCGCGCTGGCGGGCACCGCGCACTCGATGTCGCGCCGCACGCTGGACCGGCTGCGCTCGCAGGGGCTGCTGCGCATCATCGCCGAGCGCAACGTGGTCGACGATGCGCTCGACCAGGTGGCCAAGGCGGCGCTGCAGAACAGCCTGGACCGCAAGGCGGACTGACGCCGCGCCCCGCCCGTCAGGTCAGGGGCGGCGGCCGAACTCCACCACCCGGTTCTGCGGCAGGCCGTAGTAGTCCGACGCGCGGCTCGAATTGCGGTGCAGCCAGGCGAACACCGCCTGCCGCGCGCGGCTCATGCCGGGCAGGGCGCCGGTGGCCACCGTCTCGCGCGAGACGAAGTACGAGGTGCTCATCGACTCGATGCCGATGCCCTTCTGGTACGCCAGGATCCGCATCAGCTCGGGAACGTTCGGCTCCTCCATGAAGCCGTGCCGGGCGATGACCCGCCAGCAGCCCGCGCCCAGCTCCTGCGCGCTGATGCGGTGCTTCGCGTCGACCCGCGGCGTGTCGGTGCCCTGCACCTGCAGCACGATGATGCGCTGGTGCAGCACCTGGTTGTGCTTGAGGTTGTGCAGCAGCGCGTGCGGCACGGCCTGCGAATCGGCGGTCAGGAAGACCGCGGTGCCCTGCACGCGGTGCGGCGGCTCGCGCAGCAGCGCTTCGACGAAGGGTTCCAGTTCCACCCGGTCGGCGGCGGCCAGCGCCTGGACCGTGCGGCGCCCGCGCGCCCAGGTGGTGAACAGCCCCAGCACCACCGCCGCCACCACCAGCGGCAGCCAGCCGCCTTCGGCGATCTTCAGGCTGTTGGCCACCAGGAACAGGATGTCGACTGCCAGGAACACGAACGAGCCGATCGCCACCAGCGTGCGGTTCCAGTTCCACAGGCGCCGCGCCACCATGGCGGCCAGCAGCGTGGTGGTCACCATCGTCACCGACACGGCGATGCCGTAGGCCGCCGACAGCGCGCTGGAGCTGCGAAAGCCCAGCACCAGCGCGACCACGCCCACCGCCAGCAGCCAGTTGACGGTCGGCATGTAGATCTGGCCGGCCTCCTGGCCCGAGGTCTGCACGATCTTCAACCGCGGCAGGTAGCCCATCCGGATCGCCTGCGCGGTCAGCGAGTAGGCGCCCGAGATCACGGCCTGCGAGGCGATGACCGTCGCCGCCGCGGCCAGCACCACCATCGGCACCACGCCCCAGGGCGGCAGCAGCCGGAAGAACGGGTTGTCGATGGCCGTCGGGTCGGACAGCACGAGCGCGCCCTGGCCGAAATAGTTGAGCAGCAGGGCCGGCAGCGCGACGAAGAACCAGGCCTGCCGGATCGCCGTCGCGCCGAAGTGCCCCATGTCGGCGTACAGCGCCTCGCCGCCCGTGACGGCGAGGAAGACCGAGCCCAGCACCACGATCGACTGCGTGGGGTGCGAGCCCAGGAAGGCCGCGGCCCAGGTCGGGTCGACCGCGCGCAGCACCTGCGGCTGCGCCGCGATGTGCTGCAGGCCCAGCACGGCCAGCGTGCCGAACCACAGCACCATCACCGGGCCGAACACCTTGCCGACCGCGCCGGTGCCCAGCCGCTGGGGCAGGAACAGGCCCACCAGCACGACCAGCGTGATCGGGATCACGTAGGGCTGGAACACCGGCGTGGCCACGTTCAGTCCCTCCACGGCCGAGAGCACCGAGATGGCGGGCGTGATGAGGCTGTCGCCGTAGAACATGGCGGCCCCGGTCAGGCCCATGGCGCCGACCAGCGCCAGCAGCCAGCCGCGCCCGTCGGTCTGCTCCACCGCGTGGCGGGCCAGCGCCTGCAGCGCCATGATCCCGCCTTCGCCGTCGTGGTCGGCCCGCAGCACGAACACCACGTACTTGAGCGTCACCACCAGCATCAGGGCCCAGAAGATGAGCGAGAGCAGGCCCAGCACGGCGGCGGGCGTGAGCGCCACGCCGTGCTCCGGGTTCAGGCACTCCTTGAATGCGTACAGGGGCGAGGTGCCGATGTCGCCGTAGACCACGCCCAGGGCAGCCAGGGCGATCGCCCCCCTCGCGCCGAGGGTGGGAGCCGCGGGCGAGGCGGTGGGCTGCAGGGTGCTCATGGCAGGCGGGCGGAGCCGGGACGGGCGCCGATTGTGCGCCAACCGGGGCGGCGCGTCCGGCGCCGCGGCAGGCCGGCGCCGCCCCTTGAAGCCGCCGCCGGCGGCCCCACCTCGGCAGGCGGCCCCCAGGCGGGCCGCGGCGCCGGGATCCCGCAACCCGGATAATCCCCCCTTTCCCCGCAGAACAGAACACCGCCAATGGCCCAGTACGTCTACACCATGAACCACGTCGGCAAGACCGTGCCGCCGAAGCGCCAGATCCTCAAGGACATCTCGCTGTCCTTCTTCCCCGGGGCCAAGATCGGCGTGCTGGGCCTGAACGGCTCGGGCAAGTCGACGCTGCTGAAGATCATGGCCGGCCTCGACACCGAGATCGAGGGCGAGGCCACCCCGATGCCGGGGCTGAAGATCGGATACCTGCCGCAGGAGCCGCAGCTGGACCCCGACCAGACCGTGCGCCAGGCCGTCGAGGGCGGCATGGGCGAGGTCACCGCCGCCAAGCAGCGGCTGGAGGAGGTCTACGCCGCCTACGCCGAGCCCGACGCCGACTTCGACAAGCTGTCCGAGGAGCAGGCCAAGCTGGAGGCCATCATCTCGGCCGCCGGCGCCGAGAGCGACACCGAGCACCAGCTGGAGATCGCCGCCGACGCGCTGCGCCTGCCGCCCTGGGACGCCACCATCCGGAACCTGTCGGGCGGCGAGAAGCGCCGCGTGGCGCTGTGCCGCCTGCTGCTGTCCAAGCCCGACATGCTGCTGCTGGACGAGCCCACCAACCACCTGGACGCCGAGTCGGTGGAGTGGCTGGAGCAGTTCCTCGCGCGCTTCCCGGGCACGGTGGTGGGCATCACCCACGACCGCTACTTCCTGGACAACGCCGCCGAGTGGATCCTGGAGCTGGACCGCGGCCGCGGCATCCCCTGGAAGGGCAACTACAGCACCTGGCTGGAGCAGAAGGAAGCGCGCCTGGAGGCCGAGCAGAAGGGCGAGGAAGCCCACGCCAAGGCGATGAAGGCCGAGCTGGAGTGGGTGCGCAAGAACGCCAAGGGCCGCCAGGCCAAGAGCAAGGCGCGCCTGGCCCGCTTCGAGGAGCTGAGCGACGTCGACTACCAGCGGCGCAACGAGACCAACGAAATCTTCATCCCGGTGGCCGAGCGCCTGGGCAACGAAGTGATCGAGTTCGAGAACGTCTCCAAGTCGTTCGGCGACCGCCTGCTGATCGACAACCTGAGCTTCAAGGTGCCCGCGGGCGCCATCGTCGGCATCATCGGCCCCAACGGCGCCGGCAAGTCCACGCTGTTCAAGATGATCGCCGGCCGCGAGCAGCCCGATTCGGGCACGGTGAAGATCGGCAAGACCGTGAAGATGGCGTTCGTGGACCAGAGCCGCGACGCGCTGGCGGCCGACAAGACCGTCTGGGAGGACATCTCCGGCGGCCTGGACATGATCAACGTGGGCAAGTTCCAGATGGCCAGCCGCGCCTACTGCGGCCGCTTCAACTTCAACGGCGGCGACCAGCAGAAGAAGGTCGGCCTGCTGTCGGGCGGCGAGCGCGGCCGGCTGCACCTGGCCAAGACGCTGATGCAGGGCGCCAACGTGCTGCTGCTGGACGAGCCGTCGAACGACCTGGATGTCGAGACGCTGCGCGCGCTGGAAGACGCGCTGCTCGAATACGCCGGCAGCGTGATGGTGATCAGCCACGACCGCTGGTTCCTGGACCGCATCGCCACCCACATCCTGGCCGCCGAAGGCGACAGCCAGTGGGTCTTCTTCGACGGCAACTACCAGGAGTACGAGGCCGACAAGAGGAAGCGCCTGGGCGAGGAGGGCGCCAAGCCCAAGCGCGTGCGCTTCAAGGCGCTCAAGTGAGCTGGCCGGGCCTGCCGGCGCGGCGCCCCGGCGCCCGCGGCGGGCTCAGGCCGGCTGCCCGTCGCCCTCGGCCGGCGCGGCCGCCAGGCGCAGGCGCACCAGGTTGATGTTGCTGCGTAGGGCGTACAGCTCGTCCGCATAGGACAGCGGCACGTTCACGCGCGCCACGCGCTGCTCCAGCGCGTCGAGCTCGTGCACCAGCTCGGGCACGCTGTCGGGCTCCTGCGCGCGGCGCTCCTCGATCGCGCGCAGCTGCGCGTACCAGCGGAACACGCGCGAGCGGATGCGGAACGTGTACAGCGGCGGCACGATGCGCGACAGCGGCAGCAGCACCGCGATGATGATGCCCAGCGCCAGCCACATGCGCTCGACCAGGTTGGCCAGCCAGAACGGCAGGTAGCGCTGCAGGAACGGCATGCCGCCCTGGATGGCGCGCTCGGCCTCGCGCGAGATCGGGTACTGGCTCTGCTCGATGGTGGGGAAGGCGCGCGCCCGGTTGAACCAGCCCGCGGGGCTGTGGATGGTGCGGGCGGCCTGCGCGAACAGCTGCACCAGCGCCGGGTGCGTCTGGTCGCGCGTGAGCAGCGCGGTGGTGGTGGCCACCAGGCGCACGTCCTGCGGCGGCAGGTCGCGGGCCAGGTCGACGATGCCGCGCGGCAGCACCGCCGGCGACAGGAAGGCGAACCGGCGCGAGTAGGCCTCGTTCTGCGTGAAGTCCATCAGCTTGACGCCCGGCGTCTGCAGCAGCATCTGCACCATCAGCGACTCGGGGGCGGACGCGAACACGATGGCATCGATGCCGCCTTCGAGGAAGGACGCGGTGGCGGGCGTCTCCTCCAGCTGCGACAGCGTCATGCTCGCCGGCTCGATGTGGTTGGCCTCGAACAGCTGGCGCATCAGCCGCGGCACGCCGCTGCCGCGCCCGCCGGTGTTGACGCGCAGGCCGGCCAGGTCGGTCAGCCCGCGCAGGGTCGCGTCGGGCGACTTCTTCCTGGCCGCGTCCTCCCGGTAGAACAGCCACACCGGCTCGACGAACAGGCTGCCCAGCGACTGCAGCCCCTGGATGCGGGCGGCGACCTCCGCCTCGGAGCGGCCCGAGGTCGTGCCGCCCTGCACGAAGGCCAGGTCGGCCTTGCCCTCGCGCAGCAGGCGCTCGTTGGCGATCGAGCCCGCGCTGGGCACCAGCTCGACGTGGATGCCGTAGCGGGCCAGCTCGGCCTGGTAGCGCTTGCCGAATTCGTCGTAGGCGCTCTGCGCCGGGCCCGTGGCCAGCCGCACCCGCTTGGGCGGGTTGGGGTCGAGCCAGAGATAGGCGAGCACCAGCAGCGCAACCGCCAGCACGGCGAGCGGGCCGGCGGAGATCAGCAGGTCGCGCACCGACAGCACGGTGTAGCGGATGGCCTGGGTCATCTTCATCTTCACGGCAGGTCGCCCGTGGGCGGCAGGTCGCCCGCAGCCGGCAGGGACAACGCACCGACGGTGACGGACCTGGCGGCGCGCACCGCGCGCACGGTGGCCAGGGCGACGGCCTCGGCGGCCATGGTGGACAGCAGCATCATCTCGGCCGCCTCGCCGCTGGCGCCGGTGCCCAGCGCGAACAGCGTGTCGCCGTCGAGCATGGTGTGGACCGGATTGATGGCGCGCGCCAGGCCGTCGTGGCCCACGGTCGCCAGCCGCGCCGCCTGCGCCTTGGTCAGCACGGCATCGGTGGCGATGACGCCGATGGTGGTGTTGGCCGCCGCGACCAGGCGCCGGGGCGGCATGCCCTCCAGCAGCGCGCGGCGCGAATCGAGCAGCTCGTAGCCGTCGGCCCGGCGTGCGCCGGCGACGATGCGGCCGCTGGCCGGATCGACCACGTCGCCCAGCGCATTGCAGGCGACCAGGGCGCCGACGGTGAAGGCGCCGACGCGGACCGAGGCGGTGCCGATGCCGCCCTTCATGGCCCGCTCGATGCCGAAGATCTTGCCCACGACGGCGCCCGTGCCCGCGCCGACGCAGCCTTCCTCGGGCGGCTGGCCGCTCGCCGCTTCGCACGCGGCATACCCGGCCTGCGCATCGGGGCGCAGCGACGGGTCGCCCAGGTACAGGTCGAACAGGACTGCCGCCGGGACGATGGGCACCCGGCCGGGGCCCACTTCCAGGCCGATGCCGTGCTGCTCGAGCCAGCGCATCGCGCCGGAGGCCGCATCGAGCCCCCAGGCGCTGCCGCCCGAGAGCATGACGGCGTGCACGCGCTCGACCAGGTTGGTCGGGGCGAGCAGGTCGGTCTCGCGCGTGCCGGGGGCGGCGCCGCGCACGTCCACGCCGGCGACCGCGCCCTCGCGCGCCAGCACGGCCGTGCAGCCGGTCGGCCGGCGGGAATCGGTCCAATGGCCGACCTCGATGCCGCGGACGTCGGTGATCGCGCCTTGCGGCGCCGGGCTGGAAGCGGTGGACATGCTCGGGGCTGGGATCGCAGCCCATCATAGCGGCGCGCGCCGGTGCAGGACTTGTCCCACAAACCATGGTCGCGCGGGACGACAGGGCCCCAACGCTGGGCTTCCTAAAGTGCTTGCCAGCACCGGCGCCCGCCGGTCCTCCCCATGAACAGCAACGGAGCGACCACGATGAACAGCGACACCAGCACCAGCACCACCACCGGCTCTCCCTTCCCGACCAGCGCCACCACCGGCACCACCACCGCCACGGGCTCGTCGTCCACGATGGACAGCGGCACCGTGCAGCGCCTGGCCCAGAAGGCGCACGAGGCCGTGGACCGCCTCGAGCAGACGATCGGCGCGAGCAGCGACAAGATGATGGGCTGGCAGCAGGAGTACGGCGACATGACCCGCGAGCAGGTGCGCGCCAACCCGCTGGCCGCCGTCGGCATCGCCTTCGCCGTGGGCATCGTGTTCTCCAAGCTCTTCATGCGCTGAGGCGGGACCGCACAAGGAAAAAGGCCGGGGAACCCGGCCTTTTTCGTTGGGGGCGTGCTTGGGGATCAGCTTTCCAGGCGGATCTTCCCCTCGCGCACATAGCGGTCGAATTCGTCGCGCGGCATGGCGGCCGAGTTCGGGTCGGCACCGTCCATCCAGCCGAGCGTGACGCTGTCGTCGGCGATCTCGATGTCGACCGGGCCGTCGGGGATGGGCATCAGCATGCCGTCGCCGGCACGGAAACACACCTCGCCGCGAATGAGGGCTTGCTGGGACATGGCGTACTCCTTTCGTCTGTCCGTTGGCCCCATTTCAGCGGGAAGGTGGCGCGCGCGCTGTCAGCAAACTCCTCAACACGATGCGGGCGTCATCCCTGCGACGCGGCGCCGGCGAGGAGGCGTTCCAGGTGCGCACGCGCGCCCGGGTTGGTCATGAGCACCAGGGCGGTGCCCGGTTGCACCACGTGGTCGTCCGGCGGGTTGAACACCCACTGGCCGCGCTCGTGCGCGGCCATCAGGATGTACTCGCGCGAGCGGGGCACCAGCTCGGCGACCGGGCGCGCCGGGTGGCCGGCCGGGACGACCACCTCCTCGACGCGCAGGCCCTCGTCGCTGCGCAGCATCTGGTCCATGAAGGTCACCACGTGCGGGCGGATCATGGCCGACGCGATGCGCATGCCGCCTGTGAAGTCGGGCGAGACGATCTCGTCGGCGCCGGCGCGGCGCGCCTTGTCGGCGTTGCGCACGTCGTGCAGCCGCGCCACCACGCGCGCCTTGGCGTTGAGCAGCTTGACCGACAGGGCGACCATCAGGTTGTGGCTGTCGTCGCCGGTGACCGCGAAGACGCCGGCCGCCCGGTGCACGCCGGCGTGCCGCAGGGCGTCGTCGTCGGCGGCGTCCGCCTGCAGCTGCAGCGTGTCGGGGTGATGCTCCAGCCAGCGGGCCATGGCGTCCGGGTCGCGTTCGATGACCACGAAGCGCCGCTTCGTGCGCACGAGCTCGTTGGCCACGTTGGTGCCGACGCGGCCGATGCCGCAGACGATGTAGTGCCCCGAGAGGGCGGCGATCTGCCGTTCCATGCGGCGTCTCCTGAAGGCGGCGTTGAGGTCGGATTCGATCAGCAGCGCCAGGAAGGTCGAGAACAGGTAGCTCAGGTTGGCGATCCCCACCACGGCCACGGCCACCGTGAACAGGCGGCCGTACGGGTGGTTGGTGAGGTCGACGACTTCCGCGTAGCCGATGGTGGCCACGGTGATGAACGTCATGTAGAAACTGTCGACCCAGGTGGCCCCGGGCGCGCCGATGGCGTGGTAGCCCACCGTGCCGGCCGCGTGCACGAGCACCAGCACGGCGCCGCCCGTGAGCAGGCCGCGGAAATGCCGGCTGTGAAACACCTTGTGCACGACGAGCCCCCGCCTCGAGTGGGGACGATTCTAGGGTCGCGGCCGGGTCGCGCGGTCGAGCTGTGCCGTCGCCGCGGCGCGCGACCAGCCGGTGGCGGTCCGCACGATGCCGCTGGGCCGGGAGCGGAGGCCCGCGGCTTCGGTGCGGCCTACCGGGTCAGGAGAGTTGTCCGGGGATCGCGGCGGGCGCGTCGGCCGCGTCCGCGGTGAAGCTGTCGCGGAAGGTGAAGTAGAGCGAGGTCGAGAACATCGCCGCCAGCAGCAGCGCGGCGGGCATCATCACGGCGTTCACCGCGGTGGCGCCGCCGGCCAGGCCGGCGACCAGCCCCAGCACGATGCCCACGGCCAGGAACACGCCCGTCCAGCCGAGCCCGAACACCAGCAGCGCGCCCATGTTGCGCCAGCAGGCCACGACGCTGAAGAACAGGCTCTTGGCCGGCGCGATGCCGTGCCAGTGCACCAGGGCCGGCGCGTGCCAGAACATCAGGAAGAGCGGGGTGTGCAACGCCAGCGTGAGCAGCAGCGTGCCGTCCAGCGCCTGCGCGCCGCCGGCGGCGGCCTTGGGGTCGCCGGCCAGCGAGCCGAGCGCGCTGGCGAGCAGCGAGCCGACGGTGTAGATCACGCCCAGCACCAGCATCGCGCGTGCGCGCTGGCGGCCGGCGCGAAAGGCGCTCACCAGCACCGTGGGCAGCGGGAACCGCCCGCTCGCCGCTTCCGCGGTGGCGGCCATCAGGCCCAGCGTGGCGGCGGGCACGAACAGGCCGGCCACCAGCAGGCCCACGACGGGGATCTGCGCGACCAGCATCACGGCGGCCGTGTACATGAAGAACAGTCCCGCGAGGGCGAGCGGCTGCCGCAGGAAGGTCCGGATGCCCAGGCGGACCCAGAGCATGCCGGTGCGCGGCGGGACGACGTTGAGTTTCATGGCGGAGGCGGTCGGGAGGGCGGGCCGGATTCGGGAGGTTGCAGGCGCCGGCGCGGCGCCGGCCCGCTGCGCGAGGAATTTAACGCATGGGGCGTGAAGGCGCAGGCGCCGCTACGCGTGGACGGGATGCCGCACGCGCTGGCGCAGCACGCGCTCGAAGTGGCCGGGGTCGTGCGGCTTGAGCAGCGAGGCCTCGCGCGGCAGGTGCAGGTCCCACAGGCGCGAGACCCAGAAGCGCAGCGCGCCCGCGCGCGCCATGGCGGGCAGCAGGCGCCGTTCGGCCGCGGACAGCGGCCGCAGCCGGTCGTACGCGCGCAGGAACGCATCGGCGCGCACGGGATCGTGCGCGCCGGTGGGCAGGTCGATGCACCAGTCGTTCAGGCAGACGGCGACGTCGAACAGCCAGGTGTCGACGCCGGCGAAGTAGAAGTCGAAGAAGCCGGTGAGGGCGCCGTCCTCGAACATCGCGTTGTCGCGGAACAGGTCGGCATGGATCGCGCCGCGCGGCAGGGCGGCGTACGCGGACGAGGCGGCGACGTGGTTCTGGAACGCCAGCTCGCTGCGCAGCAGGTCGGCCTGCGGCGGATCGACGAAGGGAAGCACCACCGGGATGGTCTCGTTCCACCACGCCAGCCCGCGCAGGTTGGGCTGCCGCAGCGGGAAGTCGCGCCCGGCCAGGTGCATGCGCGCGAGCATCTCGCCCACGCTGGCGCAGTGCGCGGCCACCGGCGCCAGCTCGCTGTGGCCGCGCAGGCGGTTGACCACCGCCGCCGGCTTGCCGCACACGGTGTGCAGCAGGTCGCCGTCGCGGTCGGCCTGGGGGTCGGGCACCGGGATGCCGCGCTGGGCCAGGTGCTTCATCAGCTGCAGGTAGAACGGCAGCTGCTCGAAGCCGAGCCGCTCGAACAGGGTCAGCACCCAGTCGGCGCGCTCGCCGTCCCGCTCGGTGACGGCGAAGTAGTTGGTGTTCTCGATGCCGCCCTGGATGCCGCGCAGCTCGCGCAGCTCGCCCAGGCCCAGCCGCGCGAGCAGCTCGCGCGCGACGTCCTCCGGAACCTCGGTGAAGACGGCCATCGGCGGGGCTCAGAACTTCAGGACGTTCCAGTACCGGGTGCCGCCCGCCTCGGAGCTGCCGCTACGGTCTTCCCGGGGGCGGTTGCGCGAGAGGTTGGACGGCTCCACCGAGTACTCGGGGACGGCGGCCTTGGGTTGCACCGTGATGCTCTGGGCCTGGCCGGCGTAGCGGATCTCCTCGATCCGGCTGCCCTCGTCCTCGTGCACGAGCCGCTCGACCTTCTGGTTGCGGCGGCCCTCGGCCGCGGCGTCGCCGGCCTGCTGCGCGTGGGCCGCGCCCGCGAGCGCGAGGAGCAGGGCGGCGGCGAGGAAGGGGGAACGCATGCCGCGATTGTAGGCGGCGGCCCGGGCGCCGCGCGCGCGGCGACAATCCCGGCATGAGCGAATCCGACGCGTCCAGCCACCCCAAGACCCTGCTGCTGGTGGACGGCTCCAGCTACCTGTACCGCGCCTTCCATGCCATGCCCGATTTGCGGGCCGTGCCGGGGGACCCGACGAGCCCGGCCACGGGCGCGATCCGCGGGATGATCAACATGATGCAGAAGCTGCGCAAGGACGTGCGCGCCGACTACGCGGCGTGCGTGTTCGATGCGCCGGGCAAGACCTTCCGCGACGACCTGTACCCCGAGTACAAGGCGCACCGCTCGCCGATGCCCGACGAGCTGCGCACGCAGATCGAGCCGATCCACGAGGTGGTGCGGCTGCTCGGCTGGAAGGTGCTGAACGTGCCCGGCGTGGAGGCCGACGACGTGATCGGCACGCTGTCGTGCATGGCGCGCGAGCTGGGCATCCGCACCGTGATCTCCTCGGGCGACAAGGACCTGTCGCAGCTGGTGGACGAGTACGTCACCGTCATCGACACCATGAACGACAAGGTGCGCGACCTGGCGGGGGTGGAGGCCGAGTTCGGCGTGCCGCCCAGGCTGATGGTGGACTACCAGGCGCTGGTGGGCGACTCGGTCGACAACGTGCCGGGCGTGAACAAGGTCGGCCCGAAGACGGCGGTCAAGCTGCTGCAGGAGTACGGCTCGCTCGACGCGCTGATCGAGCGCGCCCACGAGGTCAAGGGCGCCGTCGGCGAGAACCTGCGCCAGGCGCTCGGCTGGCTGCCCACCGGCCGCGCGCTGCTGACGATCCGCAAGGACTGCGACCTGAAGGACCACATCCCCGGCCTGCCGTCGCTGGAGGACATCGTCATCGGCGGCCAGGACATCGAGCGGCTCAAGGCCTTCTACGAGCGGTTCGGTTTGCGCGGCCTGGTCAAGCAGCTGGAGCTGCACGACGTGCCGCCGGAGCTGCTGGAGGAGCACAAGTCGCGCCGCAAGGTGGGCACCGCCGGCGGCGGGCTGTTCGAGGAGCCGGACCTGTCCGGGCTGTCGCGCGCGACCAACCTGCAGTACGAGACCGTTCTCACCTGGGCGCAGTTCGACGCCTGGCTGCCGCGGCTGCAGGCGGCGCCGCTCGTGGCGCTGGACACGGAAACGAGTTCGCTGGACGAGATGGTGGCCGAGATCGTTGGCCTGTCGTTCTCGGTCGAGCCGGGCGTCGCGGCCTACGTACCGCTGGCGCACAGCTACGCCGGCGCGCCCGACCAGCTGCCGCGCGAGGAGGTGCTGGCGCGCCTGAAGCCCTGGCTGGAGGACGCCGGGCGGCCCAAGCTGGGCCAGCACGTGAAGTACGACCGCCACGTGTTCGCCAACCACGGCATCGAGGTGCGCGGCTACGCGCACGACACCATGCTGCAAAGCTACGTGCTGGAGGTGCACAAGCCGCACGGCCTGGCCTCGCTGGCCGAGCGCCACCTGGGCAGGAGCGGCATCGACTTCGAGACCATCGCCGGCAAGGGGGCGCACCAGATCCCGTTCCAGCAGGTGCCGATCGACAAGGCGGCCGAGTACTCGTGCGAGGACTCGGACCAGACGCTGGACGTGCACCTGACGCTGTGGCCGCGGCTGGAGCGCGATGCCAGGCTGCGCTTCATCTACGACCTGGAGATGCGCAGCAGCGAGACGCTGTACCGCATCGAGCGCAACGGCGTGCTGATCGACGCCGGCACGCTGGCGCGCCAGAGCCACGAGCTGGGCCAGCGCATCATGCAGCTGGAGCGCGAGGCGCACGACCTGGCGGGCCAGCCGTTCAACCTGGGCAGCCCCAAGCAGATCGGCGAGATCTTCTTCGGCAAGCTGGGCCTGCCGGTGGTCAAGAAGACCGCCAGCGGCGCGCCCAGCACCGACGAGGAGGTGCTGGAGAAGCTGGCCGAGGACTACCCGCTGCCGGCCAAGATCCTGGAGCACCGCGGCCTGTCCAAGCTCAAGGGCACCTACACCGACAAGCTGGCGCAGATGGCGCATCCGCGCACCGGCCGCGTGCACACGCACTACGCGCAGGCCGTCGCGGTGACCGGGCGGCTGTCGTCCAACGAGCCGAACCTGCAGAACATCCCGGTCAAGACCGCCGAGGGCCGCCGCGTGCGCGAGGCCTTCGTCGCGCCGCCCGGGCGTGCGATCGCCAGCGCCGACTACAGCCAGATCGAGCTGCGGATCATGGCCCACCTGTCCGAGGATCCGGCGCTGCTGCGCGCCTTCACCGAGGGCCTGGACGTGCACCGCGCCACCGCGAGCGAGGTGTTCGGCGTGGCGCCCGACCAGGTCTCCAGCGAGCAGCGCCGCTACGCCAAGGTGATCAACTTCGGCCTGATCTATGGCATGAGCAGCTTCGGCCTCGCGCGCAACCTGGGCATCGAGACCAAGGCGGCCGCGGCGTACATCGACCGCTACTTCCAGCGCTATCCCGGCGTGAAGCAGTACATGGACGAGACCCGCGCCTCGGCCAAGGAGCGTGGCTACGTCGAGACGGTGTTCGGGCGCCGCCTGTACCTGCCCGAGATCAACTCGCCCAACGGGCCGCGCCGCGGCGGCGCCGAGCGCGCCGCCATCAACGCGCCCATGCAGGGCACGGCCGCCGACCTGATCAAGCTGTCGATGGTGAAGATCCAGGACGTGCTGGATGCCGAGGGGCGCGGCACGCTCATGATCATGCAGGTGCACGACGAACTGGTGTTCGAGGTGCCCGAGGCGGAGGTGGAGTGGGTGCGCACCGAGATCCCGCGCCTGATGGCCGGCGTGGCGGAACTGCGCGTGCCGCTGCTGGCGGAGATCGGCGTCGGCGAGAACTGGGAGAAGGCCCACTGACCGTGACGGAAGTCGCGGTCGGCGCGCGCCAATTGCAACGGCGGCTTGCGGCGGCATCGCGCCGACAGGCCGGCGCAAGCAGCGGCCCGTATCATGGCCGGTCGCATGGCCAAGTCGTCGCAACCTCCCCTCGTTCCGTTCTTCCCGGGCGACCGCGCCACGGCGCCGATGGCGCTGGAGGAGACCAGCGAGTCGGCCTGGCAGCGGTTCGAGGCGCTGCAGAAGGCGCACGAGATGCCGTTCGCGCCCACCGAGCCCGGGCAGGCGCCCACCGGTGCCCGCGCCTTCATGGCCACGCAGCCGCTGGACTCGGGGGCCGCGCCGCTCGTGCCCACCCCGCGGCCGAGGAAGGCGCTGACGCTGGACCAGGTGATGGTCCTGGCCCGCCGCAACAACCGCGCCTGCCCGATGCCGGCCGCCTGGGCCCGGCTGCATGGGCTGCTGCCGGCGCGCGAGCACAAGGGGCGTGCGATCGAGCCGCCGCCGCCGATCGACGGCCCGGCCTGGGCCGCCGTCTCGCCGATGCAGAAGCGCCTGCGCCTGCGCGACCAGATCGAGTGGGCCGAGCAGTCCGGCGCCCTTCAGGCCATCCACGACTTCCTCGCGGCGCTGCCCGAGGAGCAGTGGCTCTACATGGACCAGTGAGCGGGCGCGCGCTGCGCGGCCCCCGTCCTCAGATCGGCTTGGCCCGGATCGTGCCGCCGGCGCGCACGAAGTTGCCGCCGCCCAGGTGGTGGATGGTCTGCAGTTCGCTGTTGCCGGGCCGGAAGTCCCAGTGCCCGCCGGCGAAGATCCTCGCATCGGCCGCCGCCGCCACCACCTCGCCGAAGCAGGTGTCGTAGGCGTCCTCGGCGTGCGGCTCGCGGATGAGACGGCATTCGAGCCAGGCCGCGCAGCCCGACTCGAGCACGGGAAGGCCGAGCACCGGCCCGGGCCGCGCCGCGATGCCGTGGCGCTGGAACTTGTCGACGTCGCGCCCGCTCGTGCTGCCGACCGCATAGGTCAGGTCGACCAGCGCCGTGCCGGGCAGGCAGATGCCGAACGCGCCACTCGCCAGCACGAGCTCGCGCGTGTAGGTCTTCTTGTCGATCACGATGGCGATGCGCGGCGGCGTGAACTCGACCGGCATCGACCAGGCGGCCGCCATGATGTTGCGGCGCCCCTGGTGCACGCTCGTGACGAGCACGGTGGGCCCGTGGTTGACCAGGCGGCTGGCGTGGGCCAGGTCGACGGCGGCGAAGGTGCTCATGCGGCCATGCTAGCGCGGCATGGCGCGCGGGCCGCACCACGAACGGGCATCGCAGCCTGCCGGCGAAACAATCCCCATCAAGATGTGAACCGCGCTTGTGGCCACCCCCGGCGCGCACCTATAACTCGGCCCCCAGGGCCGCGCCGTGACGATGCCGGTTGCCACGCTCAGGTGCCGAAGATCGACGCCAGCGACAGTTGAACCGGGAAGTCGGCCAGCGTGTCCGTGGTCATGCCGGCGATGACGCCGTAGAAGAGAGTGCAGGTCACGAACACGGCGGCGACGGCGAGAGCTGCGCGCGTGGGCTTGGCCAGCGGCGGCAGCGGTGAATGGAAGTGGGTGTGCATGTCGGACTCCTTGGTGCGGACTTGACTTGCACGCGATGATGGACACCAGGGCCTGAAGAGTCCTGAAGGAAGTGCACCATGGGCCTGAATCGATCTGAAGGGACGCCACCGGGGGATCGGCGCCTGGCGCCGTGGCGATTCCAGGACCTGGTGATCGATCCCGACCGGCGAGCGGTGCTGAGGCAGGGGCAGGTCTGCGCGCTCGGGGCCAGGGCCTTCGACCTGCTGGTCGCCCTGATCGAGCGCCGGGACCGCGTGGTCTCCAAGCGCGAACTCATTGACCTGGTCTGGCCCGACACGATCGTGGAGGAAAACAACCTGCAGGTCCACATCAGCGCCCTGCGCAAGGTCATGGGCACGCAGGCGATCGCCACCGTGCCCGGCCGCGGCTACCGCTTCACCGGCCCGCTCTGGGCCGCCGACGCGGACGAGCAGCCGGTGCAGGCGCCGGCGGCGCCGGCGGCGCTGCGCATCACCACCCGGCCGGCCAAGACCGGCAACCTGCCGCAGCCGGCCACCAGCTTCGTTGACCGCGAACACGAACTCGCGCTGGCCGCCGACCTGCTGGCTCGGCATCGCCTGCTGACGATCACGGGCCTGCACGGCATCGGCAAGACGCGGCTGGCGATCCAGGCCGCGGCCTTGCAGGCCTGGACGTTTCCCGGCAGCGTGTGGTTCGCCGGCCTCGATGCGCAGGCCGGTCCGGCGCTGGTGCCGCAGCGCATCGCCGCGGCCTTCGGCGAGCCGGCCGAGATGCCGTCGATGGAGGCGCTGGCCGCCCGCCTGGCGCCGCGCGGCCGCCTGCTGCTCTTGCTGGACGGCTGCGAACATGCGAGTGCCGCCTGCGCGGCCGTGTGCGGGCAGTTGCTGCGCGCCTGCCCCGAGTTGCGCATCCTGGCCACCGGCCGCGGCCCCCTCGGCGTGGACGACGAGGCGATCCTGCCGCTGGCCGCCATGCCCACGCCGGGCGAGGAATCGCTGACCACCCCGCAGGCCCTGCTGACCTGCGCTTCCGTCCAGCTGTTCGTCGAACGCGCGCGCGACGCCCAGCCCGGCTTCGCGCTCGATGCCTCCACCGCCGCGGACGTGGCGCACGTGTGCGAGCGCCTGCGCGGCCATCCGCGCTCGATCGAGTGGGCGGCCGCGCGGCTGCGCACGCTGCCGCTGCGCGAGATCGCGGCCGGCCTCCGCGCCTGACGCCGGGCGCGGAGCCGGACGAAGCGGCGGGTCTGAGAGCTTCGCGAGGCCTAGGCGAGCCCGCGCTGCTCGAGCGCGTGCCGCACGTCCCCCGGTCCGCCCACCAGCACGGCATCCAGGCCCAGCTGGCGCGCGGCCTCGACGTTGTCGGGCAGGTCGTCGAAGAAGAGGATCGACGGCGCCGGCAGGTCGAGCGCCTGCAGCACGTGCTCGAACGCGGGCGGCGCGGGCTTGCGGTGGCCGATCTCGTGCGAGACGAACACCCGGTCGAAGCGCGGCAGCAGGGCGGGGAAGGCGCGCTCGATCGCCGCGACGTGGGTGGCGTTCGTGTTCGACAGCGCATGGCACGGCAGGCCGCGGGCGCGCAGCGCATCGAGCAGCTCCACCGTTTCCGAGATCTCGTGCAGCAGGATGGCGTTCCAGCCGTGGCGGATGGCGTCGTCGCCGCAGCGCAACCCGAGCGTCTCGCGCAGGTGCGCGAAGTAGCCCTCGGGCGGCAGGTGCCCGGTCTCGTGGCGGCGGAAGGCGTCGTCGACGACGAAGCGCTGCCGCACCGCCGTGGCGGGCAGCGATGAATGGGTGGACCAATGGACGAGCGCCGGCTCCCAGTCGACGTGGAGCACGACGCCGCCGAGGTCGAACAGGGCGGCTTGGGTGGTCATGGGCGGCGCACTGTAGCAAAGCGCCGCCGCGACGTCAGCGCGCGAGGGAGCCGCCGTCCACCGGGTCGTAGGCGCCGGTGACGATGGCCACCTCCTCGTAGGAGGCCGTCGGCCGGGTCGCCCGGCCGGACTCACTTGTGGCTGAGCATTGGCAGGACGGTCCGAATGATCGTGATCAGCGCCGGCCCAAGGATGACCATGATCACCGACGGGAAGATGAACAGCACCAGGGGCAGCAGCATCTTGGTCGGGATCTTCGCGGCGCGTTCCTCCGCCGCCACTTGCCGCTTGTAGCGCAGGTCATCGGAGAAGACCCGGAGCGAGTCGCCGACGCTGGTGCCGAACTTGTCGGCCTGCGTGAGCATGGTGGCGAAGGTGCCGATCTCCTCGATGCCGGTGCGCAGGGCGAGGTTGCGCAGAGCCTGCTCGCGGGTGCCGCCGGCGCGCATTTCCAGGTTGGTCAGGTGCAGCTCCTCGGCGAGCGCGACGCTCTTGCGCTTCATCTCCTCCGCCACCTTCGTCAGGCTGGCGTCCAGGCCCAGGCCGGCCTCTACGCACACCAGCATGAGATCCGCGGCATCGGGGAATGTCTCGAAGATCTCGCGCTGCCGCTCTTGCCGCTTGTGCCAGATCACCAGGTTCGGCAGGTAGCAGCCGACCAGGGCCGCCACCAGGATCATCAACAGCAGGCCGAGGCCGACCGACTGGCTGAGGGCGCGTGCCAGGAAGAACGTGATGCTCGCGAACAGCAGCGGCAGCAACCCCTTGGCGCCGAAGTACAGCAGCCGGGCATCCTCGCGGCGGATGCCGGCATTGAGGAAGCGCTGCCGCAAGGGCGACGACTCCCAGTCCCCGCTGGGGGTCGAGAGCCTGGCGAACGGGCCGGCGACCTTGACGAAGGTTTCCGTCCAGTCGGAGGGCTGCTGCGGCGCCGCGAAGCCCTGCAGCCGCTGCTGCGTCTTGCTGGGCGCGTAGAACGTGAAGCCGGCGGCGGCCAGCAGCACGACGCAGATGAACACGAGGGCGGACAGGATGATCATGGCAGCGGCCTCCTAGACGCGGATGCGGACGATCTTGCGCATCAGCAGCGCACCGAACGCCATCAGGATCAGCATGTATTTGATGATCGAGATGCCCATCGGGTCGGTCCACAGGACACTCATGAACTTGGGGTTGGCGAGGTTCAGCACGAACGCCAGGGCAAAGGGCATGATCCCCAGGATCCAGGCGGAAAGCCGCCCTTCCGATGACAGCACCTTCACCTTTGCCAGGAGCTTGGCACGCTGGCGGATCAGGCTGCTCAGGCTGGTGAGGATCTCGGTCAGGTTGCCGCCCGAGTCGCGCTGGATCAGCACGGCGACGACGAAATAACGCAGGTCGGTGATGGGCACCCGTTCGCTCAGGTTGGTCAGCGCCTGCTGCAGCGAGACGCCGAAGTTCATCTGGTCGTGCACGGTGCGGAACTCGCCCGCGATGGGCTCGCTCGTTTCCTCGCCGGCCATCTTCAGCGCCGAAGTAAAGGCGTGCCCGGCTCGCAGCGCGCGCGTCATCAGGTCGAGCGTGTCGGGCAGTTGGCGCTGGATGGCGGCCAGCCGGCGCGACCGCTTGCGCAGGACATAGGCCAGCGGGAGCGCAGCGGCGCCGGCCGCGACGAGCGGCGTGAGCAACGACGAGAAGTTGATCAGCTGATCGGCGATGACCCAGCCGGCGACGGCCGCGCCCGCGGTGGCCAGGAGCACGCCGGACACGGTCCAGGTCAGGCCGGATTGCAGCAGCACGCGATCGAGGTGGTGCATGCGGGGCATGCGTTGCAGGATGCGCTCGAGGGTAGGCAACTCGCTGAGCATCCGCTGCCGCAGCACCTGCGATTGCGCGCCGCGGTCGCTCGCCGCCGACAGCGACGTCAGCCGCCTCTTCAGGCGCGTGGCTTCCGGGCCCCGGTGGGACTTCCACAGCAGGTAGAGCCCTTCCACGAGCAGCAGGAAGGTTGTGAAGCCGAGGACGACGAGGATGAGGAAGTCGTTGGGGCCTTGGGTGATCTGCATGACAGCTCCTTCACTGCAGGTGGCGCAGCGGGTCGAACATGCCGTCGGGCAGCGTGATCCCGAAAGCCCGCAGCCGCTCCGCGAACTTGGGGCGCACGCCGGTGGCCTGGAAGAACCCTTCCACCAGGCCGTCCTTGCCGATGCCGGTCTGGCGGTAGGTGAAGATCTCCTGCATGGTGACCACTTCGCCCTCCATGCCGGTGATCTCCTGGATGCTGGTCACCTTGCGCCGGCCGTCGATCAGTCGCAGCACCTGCACGACGACCGTGATGGCCGACGCGATCTGCTGGCGCGCCGCCTTGTGCGGCAGGTTCAGGTTGGCCATGCCGATCATGTTTTCCAGGCGGGCGATGGCGTCGCGAGGGGTGTTCGCGTGGATCGTGGTGAGCGAGCCCTCGTGGCCCGTGTTCATGGCCTGCAGCATGTCGAAGGCCTCGGCGCCGCGGACCTCGCCGATGATGATGCGGTCCGGGCGCATGCGCAGGGCGTTGCGCACCAGCGCGCGCTGCGTCACCTCGCCCTTGCCCTCGATGTTCGGCGGGCGGGTCTCCATCCGGACCACGTGCGGCTGCTGCATCTGCAGCTCGGCAGCGTCCTCGATCGTCACCACGCGCTCGTTTTCGGGGATGTAGCCCGACAGGATGTTCAGCAGCGTCGTCTTGCCGGCGCCGGTGCCGCCGGAGATCAGCATGTTCACCTTGGACCTGATCAGCCCCTCGAGCATCAGCGCCATGTCCGGCGTCATGGTCTTGAGCGTGTCGCCGATCAGGTTCTCCATCCGCAGCGGGGTGCGCGCGAAGCGGCGGATCGACATCATCGGCCCGTCGATCGCCACCGGCGGCACGACAGCGTTCACCCGCGAGCCGTCGGGCAGACGCGCATCCACCATGGGGCTCGATTCGTCGATGCGCCGGCCGACCAGCGAGACGATCTTGTCGATGATGCGCAGCAGGTGCTTCTCGTCCGTGAACGTGACGTTGGTCAGCTCCAGCCGGCCGCGCCGTTCCACATAGATCTGCTGGTAGGAGTTGACCAGGATGTCCGAGACGCTCGGGTCGGCCATGAGCAGTTCCAGCGGGCCGAAGCCGAGCATCTCGTGCTGGATGTCGCGGATCAGCGTGCCGCGCTCGGCGTCGTTGATGACGGCCTGCTCCTCCGCCAGCAGCCGCTCGACCATGGCGGCGATTTCCTGGCGCAGCGCCTCGGGCGACAGCGTCTCCAGCGCGGCGAGGTCGAACTTGTCCAGCAGCTTCAGGTGGATGCGGCCCTTGATCGCCTTGTACGAGTCGGCCGCGGGTCCGGTGGCCGAAGGCATCACCGGTTCCGGCAACGGGATGCCTCCATTGAGCTTGGCGCGCAGCGAGAGCATCGAGCCGGCGCCCGACGTGGTGGTGATGGGCAGGATGGGCGACATGTCAGGCTCTCCGGAAGAGGCGGTCGAGGAGCCCGCGCGACTCCTCCTGGCGCGGGCTGAGTGCCTGGGCGAAATCGGCCAGCGTGCGGGCGATCGCGCTCGAGCGGGAACTCCTGGCGACGGGGTCGCCATGGTTGATGGACGCACTGACCTCCTTGTAGGCGTTGGGAACCGTACGCAGCTTGACCGCGCCGAGCGCGCGCTGGATCTCCTCGACACCGATCTCCGCCGATTTCTCGAACCGGTTGACGATCATTTCGGTCTTGTCGCTGGGGTAGCCCAGCGCGCGGAAGGCGTCGAGCGTGCGGCTGGCGTTGCGCAGGTCGGGCAGCGCTGACTGCATCACGCCGAAGATGCGCCAGGCCCGGTCGAAAGCGCGGATGGCGATGGTGTCCAGGTTGCGGGCGACATCGACGATGATGAAGTCGTACTGCGCCGCGGCGACTTCGAGGATCGCGTCCACGTGCTCGGGCTTGACCTCGATGGCCTGGGCCATGTCGTCCGGCGCCGCCAGGACGCTGAAGGTCGGGGTCACCTTCACGGTGCTGGCGGCCAGCAGGCTCGCATCCAGCCGGGCGATGTCGCGGGCCACGTTGGCGATGGTCGAGGGCGCGCTGCCGTCGTGCACGAAGCCCAGCGCGTCGCCGAACTGCAGGTTCAGATCGACGAGCAGGACGCTGCCGCGCTCCGCCAGCTGCCAGCCAAGGTTGGTGGCCAGGAACGTCGCGCCGCTGCCGCCCTTGCACGGCATGAACGCCAGGACCTTGCCCTGCTTGGGGCCCTGCGCCTTGGTCAGCTTGGCATCCACCCGATCAATGGCGGCTTCCAGCGCATCGCGAGGCGCCGGGGAGGGCAGCACTTCGCGCACGCCGGCGCGCATCGAGTTGATCAGGAATTCGGGCGTGTGCGTCGAGCACAGCAGCACCACCGTGGTCGAGGGGTGGTGCGTGGTGACGTCTTCGACCTGCGAAAGCTCCGTCAGGTCGCAGCAGATGCCGTCCACGAGCATCAGGTCGGGATGCTCGCGGTCGGCCACTTCGCGCATGCGGCTCTTGCCGCCCTCGAAGACCAGCGCGTGGTGGCCGCGGCCCTCCGCCACCGCGCGAATGTCCTGCAGGTGGCGGGCGTTGGGGGAGATGACTGCGATTTTCATGGGGGTCCTTGTCACGGGCAGTTCGTCGCGCTGTGGGCGTCCTGGCGCATGTCTTCACGCGTGAGGTAGGTGGCGAACGTCGGCATGGGGATCGCACCGACTCGCGCGAGCCCGGCGATCGGGGAGATGAAGTTGTAGTTCATGCCCGTGATTTCCACGCGCACGCCGATGCAGCTGGTCGGGCTGCAGCCGGCTGGATCCCATGCGATGTCGGCAGTCGTGATCTGCGGAACGAGGGCCTGCATCCGGGACAGAACCGCCGTTGCGTCGGCGGTGCTGTCACACACCGCGGCGTAGCGCGCGCCGGCCCGCGCGGCCTCGTTGGCCGAGCTCCAGCTGAACAGCATGCGCGAGAAGTCGAGGATGGCGAGCATCACTGCGAGGAAGGTGACGAGCACCAGCGCGAACTCGATGGCGGTGGCGCCTAGCTGGCTTCGCTTCACAGGTGGCTCCTCATGGTGGCCGTGATGTCCGAGAACGTGATGGTCCCGAACGACACGCCGAAGGCGGTGGTGAAGATGGAACGGAATTGGTAGCCGGTGACACCGACCGTCACCGTCTTGATCAGTGGAGCGGTGCCCTGTTGCGACCAGGTAGGCGGCATCACGTTGGCGGTGCCCAGGTTCCTTGCCAGCGGTGTGGCTCCGGCGGGTGGCTGGATGTATCCGTAGACGATCAGGTTGGCTGCCTCGGTCTGGTGCGTGTTCGGGTTCTGCGTCGACAGATACCGGGCGGCCACTCGCACGGACTTGGCCACGTTCTGGTACTCGTACAAGGCGCGCCCGAATTCCGTGGTGGTGAAGGTCAGGATTAGCAGGAATGGCAGGATGAGCGCGAACTCCACCAGCGCCACCCCGCGTTGAGCCGATTTGCGCATGGTGTGCTCCTCACCGGACCAGGACGGGGACGAGGGGTCCGGCCGCTCCCCCCGGCAAGCCCGATGTTGTGCAGGGACTAGAGGGCGCGCCGGCCGAGCCCACGATCTCGATGCGGACATCGTCCTGCGGCCCGCTCATCGGGTGGAGCAGGAAGACGCAGAGGTAGTCGATGACGCGATTGGCGCCGTCGAGCACGGGCACGGTTGCTATGCGTCGGTCCGGGGAGCCGTACTGCGCGTGCTCGCCAGTCGCGCCCGGCGTGGCCAGAGTGCGGAAGCTGTTCAGCTGGTTCTGGTTGCCGAAGACGATGCGGCTGCCATCCCGCAGGTTTGTGCCCGTGTCATCGAATGAGGCGTAGCTCGCGCGCTTGGTGACGAAGTTCTGCGCCGTCGGGTCCGAGAGGGGCGCGTTGGGCGTTCCCGACCACGCGCCCCAATAGACCGTGGTGCTGCCGTCAGCAAGGGTGAGGGTCTGGGAATTGGTCCAGTTCCCACTCAGGTTCCTGGGGCGGTACGCGTAACCGGAATAGTCCGGCCGGTGAACGCTGTGGTCGACATTGTTCCTGTAGATGCCGAAGCGGTAGTTCCAGGCTTCGTCCACCGCGGTCTTGGCACCCGGGGTGCCGAGTTGGTCACCGATGCGCGTGTTGCACACGCCGCCTTCGAGTTGGTCCCGGGTCGACCTGGCGTTCGTGCTGCCGTCGAGGTTGTACCAACCGAACTCGCCGGTTCCGGGCGTCCTGTCGCCCCAGACGACCACCCATTGGCCCGGCCGGAAGCCGTACATCGGGGCCGCGCCGGCCCCTGCCTTGACGGCCACGGGGATCGGGCAGGCGGTCTGCGAACTGCCTCGCTTCGCAACGGCTCGGGCTCCTACGTCCTGCGTGGCGGGGAAGACGTCCGTCGCGCCGGAGAAGGCGGCCATCGCCCGCATCAGCCACAGGCGCACGTCGGGCTGCACATGGGCGCACTCGGCGTACGTGGCAGCGGCGTCGCTGGTCGTCGGTGTGAAGCTGCTGTTGAAAAAGCTGACTTCGGCGTCGGTGACCTTTTCCTTGCCATCCCAGCTGGCTGACTGCAGGTTGACGCGATTGAGGTTAGCCGCGGTCATTCCAGCGCTGCGCGCGCGCGCCACGGCGTTGGCGAGGCCGTCCAGTTCCTGAGCCGCCGAGAGGGCGCAGCTGTCCATGGCCGTCTGCAATTCCGTCTTGACGATGAAGAGCCGCCCGAAGTCGAGGGCGAACCCCATGAAGCCAAGCAGGAACAACAGCATCAGGCACATCGTGATGATGACGGCCCCGCGCTGCTGGCGGTGATTGGCTAGGCGAGTCATGTCGCTTGTCCGTTCCGTGGGGGAGGCCGGAGAACCGGCCCCCCGTGGTGCCGAATCAGGCGCAGGCTGCTCCGTCCGTCAGGCAGGTGCCGACGCGGGTGATGAAGTCGCTGAAGTTGCTGCCCGTCAGGTCGCGCAGCGCCACGACGAGCGTGATCGACACGACGGCGATGATCAGGGCGTACTCGATCACTTGCGCGCCTTCTTCGTCCTTGGCGAAAGCGGTGACCTGGTTCATGAGCTTGTTCATGGTTGACCTCGAGAAAGAAAAGGGGTTAAAGAAATGATGGAAAGGAGTGCTTGGTGAAGAAAGGGTCATGAGCTACTTCATGGGGCCGCCTCCTTTCGTTTGTCCTGGTGCGGTCGCGACCGCGATGCACTGGCTCGCATGGCGGGTTCAGCGCCCGGAGCCGACTTGGCCACCGATGTTGATGACGTTCACCACGGGGGGCGGCGCCTTGAAGCTGTTGTGATAGCGGTCGCTGGCTTCCTTGGCGGCCTTGCCTTCGATGCCGACGACGGCCTCGGTGCTGGCCGGTTGCGGGTGGAGCGTCTGCGCTTGGCGGGCCTGGCGGACGGCGTCGCCGAACCGGGCGTCGTAGTTGGGCGTCGTCGACGAGGCGCATGAAGCCAGGAAGGCGGTCATGAGGACGAGCAGCAAGCGGGTCATGGAGGTTCTCCTCAGGTCGTTCAGGGGCGCACCGGGGCCGTGGTGGCCGGCGCGGTGGGGCCGGCGGGCAGGGCCGGCTGCGGGGCGGGGGCGGGGGCCGCCGGAGTGGGCGCCGGGGCCGAGCCTTCGCCGCTGCCGTTCAAGATGACGTCTGAGCGGCTGGGCGTGACGTGGTTGTCGGTGGGCAGCACGATCGGCGCGGTCATCGGCTTGACCAGGCGCGGTGTGACGACGAACAGCAGTTCCGTCTGGTCTTGCTGGAACTCGGTGGAGCGGAACAGGGCGCCCACAACCGGCGTTTCGCCCAGCCCGGGGAACTTGTTGAGCGCCTCGGTGATGTTGTTCTTGATCAGGCCGGCGACAGCGAAGCTCTGGCCGTCACCGAGCTGCACCGTGGTGTCGACCCGGCGGGTCGATAGGGACGGCAGGACCGCGGTGACGCCGCCAACCGTCGTGAAGGGTGTGCCGGTCTGCGACAGCTCCGACGCCTCGGTCACGATCTTCAGGTTAATGCGCCCGTCGAGCACCGTGGGCGTGAACTTCAGGCCCACGCCGAATTCCTTCTCCTCGAGCGTGATGGTGGTGGCGCCGAGATTGCCGGTCTGCGCCACCGGAATGAAGATCCTGCCGCCGGACAGGAAGCTGGCCTGCTGGCCGCTGATGGCCATGATGTTGGGCTCGGCCAGCACGCGGATGATGCCGTCGCGCTTTTGCATGTCGAGGCCCACACCCGTCGAACCCAGGGTCCGGTTGCCGGCAGGAAGGGCTGCGCCCGTGAGCGCTGTGTCGGAGGCCACGCCGGCGCTGGCTGCGCCCTGGAGCTGGCCCCCGTTGAGGTTGGGGCCCAGGTGCCCCAGGATCCCCGGCGCGCCACCGATGATCCCGGAGATGATCGAGGTGCGCAGCCCGTTGCTGGACGTGACGACGCGCGAGAAATCCAGCCCGAAGCGATCGAGCAGCGTCTTGCTGACTTCCGCGATCTTCACCTCCAGCATCACCTGCTGCGGCGCCGTGACGCGCAGCATGTTGACCACTTTCTTGCCGTCGCCGTAGGAGCCCGCCAGGCTCAGCACGTGATCCAGCTTGACGGTATCGCTCACCGCACCCGTGAGCACGATGGCGTTGTCGGCGCCACGGACCTTGACGCCCGTCTCCTCGGGCATCAGTTCGGCCAGCTTGGCTTGCAAGGTTCCTGGGTCGATCGTGACGACCACGTCCTTGACCAGGCAACGGCCATCGTTGGCCTGCAGCACCACGTTCATCGACCCGGTGCGACGGCCGAGAAAGAACAGTTCGGTCGGGCTGAGCAGGGTGACGTCCGTTTCCGCGACGCCGTCGGACCCTTCACCGAGATTCGGGGCCAGCGCGCGTTGCTGCTGGCTGGCCGCGGTCGGCGCAGGACCGGTTCCGGGCTCGGGCGCCTGCGCAGGACGGCCGGCGCGGCTGCCGGCGAGCCCGCCGACGATCACGCGCGCCACCGGGAACGGCAGCCGCACGACCTGCGACTTGCCCAGCATCAGCGTGGTGGGCGGATCCACGGTGACCTCGGAGCAGGGCCGCACCAGGCCCGAGCGGTTGTCGGCCGCCGCCGTGGTCCGTGCACTGGCCCGCGGAGCGCGCGCGGGCGCCGGACGTGCGGCAGGGCGGGACGCGGGGGTCGCTGCAGGCTCCGCCTGCGCCACGGTGACGGGGGCGGGCTCTGCCTGCGCCACGATGGCGGCGACCGGCCGCTCTTGCCGCTGCGGCCGCTCCGGGGGAAGGGGAGCCGCGTCCGACATGACCTCAGGCCGGGCCGCGGCCGGGGCAGCGGCGACCAGGATGGCTTCCTCGCTTCGCGCGTCGATGACGAGCCCGGTTGCGATTCGCCCGCTGAGCAGGTTGCCCGGACCGGAATGTCCGGTCGGCGCCTGTGCCTGGGCGGGGACGAAGGCGGCGGCGAGCGTGGCGGCAAGCAGGGCCGGCGGCGCGTAGTGCATGTTGGAATCTCCCTGGTGGTTTCTTGTTTTGACGGACAGGCCGTCGGATCAGAAGCAGTGTTTGGCGCTCGATGCGTTGCGGATCACCTCGACGCAGTCGCGGGGCGCGGGCGGGGCCGCCTGCACGTGGACGACACGCGCGGCCGGCGCCTTGGCAACGACCTCCTTCAGGCCGAGCAGCTGGGCGCGCGTGACGCCCTGGGTGGCCAGCTTCTCGCCGTCCAGCTGGTTGCGCAGCACCAGGGACAGCGTGCCGACGCTGCGGGCGAGATCGAGCTTCTCGGCATCGGCGGGGCTCAGCTCCAGGGTCACCGCGCTCACGACCTTGGGCTTGAGGTCGTCGCGGCTGGCCTCCTGGGCGACGGCGAGCACCAGCACGTGTTCGAGCACCGTGCGGCTGATCGGGTCCTGGCGGGTGTTCTGCTCCTGCTGCATGTTCACCATGACGTCGACGTAGTTGCCCGGCAGCGCGAAGCCCGCCACGCCCACGACGTCGTTGACGCGCACCGTCATGGCCCGCTTGCCTTCGGCGATGACCGCCGAGAGCCCGCCGCGGGTGCCGGCGGGGGCCAGCTTGCGTTCGACGATCGCGTCGCCGCGCAGCACGCTGGTCTTGACCACGCGGTCCTGCAGGTCCTTGAGGTCGGTGAAGGCGCCCGGCGGCACCGAGCCCTGGGGCCAGTCGACCATCGTCACCATCTGCGGGTTGAGCTTGGTGCCCAGTTCGATGTCGACCGCGGCGACGGCGACCTTCGACGAGAAGTTGCCGCGCTGCGCCACCCAGCGCGCCGCATAGACGGCCGCCCCGAGGCCGAACACGATGGCCAGCACCAGCAGGGACAGGGCTTTGACGTTTCTCATGGGCTCTCCTTCACGCAGGTTGACGACTGAAACTCAGGCGAAGCCCAGCTGCCGCGTCACGAGGTACGCGGCGGTGCCGAGGCAGATGCTGATGCCGTAGGGAAGCTTGCCGACCGAATCCGGTCCCGCCGACGGCTCGTTGCGCAAGGCGCCGCCTGCCGGCTGGCGCACCACCGCAACGATGAAATAGACGTTCTGCAGCAGCCTGCCGAGGGAGCCTCGCCAGGCGGCGAACAGCACGGCGGCGATGCCGCCGGTGACGACGACGTAGAGCAGGGCCTGCAGCGTCGCCCAGGGGCCGAGGAAGGCGCCGACCATCGCCATCAGCTTGACGTCGCCGGCGCCGAGCACCCGCGTGACCCACAGCGGCAGCAGCAGCACCAGGCCGACCAGGAACCCGGCCGCGCCTTGCCCGAGGCCCCGGAACACCGTCGGCCCGGCGGCGGCGCTGAGCGCCAGGCCCGCCACGATGCCGCCGGCGGTGAGCCAGTTGGGGATGCGCAGCGTGCGCACGTCGATGACCGCCGCCACCAGCAGCAAGGCCAGCAGGACACCGGTGCGGGGATCCAGCACCAGCATCGTGAGCAGGTCGGCAAGGGCTTGGGCTTCGGACATGGCTCGGCTTTGATTGCGTCAGCCAAATCTAGGCACCCCCCGGTGCGCGCACATGCCCCCTTCGTCCCGATCTTCGTGGTACATGCGTCCGGGGCCGGCTAGTGCACATCCTTTCGGCCGATGGCGCGCGCAAGCGCGGCGCGCGCGGGCAGCCGCCTCGCGGCGTCCGCGCTAGCGGGGAACCGGAATCAGGCCAGGGGGGACAGGCTGGGCGCGTGCAGGCGCAGCGCCACGCCGTCGGACTGCGTGCCGCGGTCGATGCGCAGCACCTCGCCGGCCGCGGTGAACTTCAGGCCGGCGGAAGGCACCGCGAATTCGAGGAAGACCCACTGGTCCACGCTCGAGCCGGGCGCCATGGTGAAGTACAGCCCATCGGCGCTCAGGTTGCGCATCACGGCCGGGCTGCCGTCAGCCAGGCTGATGGGCAGTTCGAGGCGTTCGCGCGGGCTCAGGCGCCGGTCGGGAGGCATTGGCTCATTCTCGGTCACGGATGCTCCCGCCGCATGGTTGCTTCCTCACTTCCAGAGGCCGGAAACGTCATGCGCGGCTGCCGTCCCGGCAGGGCGGTTGTCATGGTCGATCGAGCACAGCCATGCCTGCGTAGTTCGGCTACGACTGCAAGCAAATGCAAATGTGCTACCACGCCCGAGGCAGGTCCGTAGGATTGGTCCCACTTCATTCACTTCCGCATCGGCCATGGACAACAACAATGCGATCCAGGTGGTGGTGGTCGCCCCGGCAATGCTTGCCTGGGGCCTCGAACGGTTGCTGCAGTCGGGGCATCCTCGCTTCGAGCTGACGGGCACCGTCGGCACGCTGGCGGAGGTGCAGGCGCTGCTGCAGCGCACGGCCGCCGACGTGGTGGCCGTCGATCTCGACGGCGGCTATGGCGCCGAGGCGATCGCCGAGCTGAAGTCCTGGACGCACGCGGCGATCGTCGGGCTCACCTCGTCGCAGGACGTGGCGATGCTGGACCAGGCCGTCGTCGCCGGCATCCGCGGCATCGTGCGCAAGAGCGATCCGCCGGCGGCCCTGCTCAAGGCCATCGAGAAGGTGCACGGCGGCGAGCTGTGGATCGACCGCGGCGCGGCCGGGCGCATCTTCATGGAACTGGCGCGGCAGAACTCGGCGCGCGCCAACGATCCGGAACGGGTGAAGATGGCCACGCTCACGGCGCGCGAGCGGCAGACCATCGCCGCCGTGGCGAGCGACGCGTCGGCGCCGGGCAAGGTGATCGCGCGGCGCCTGTGCATCAGCGAGCACACGCTGCGCAACCACCTCAGCTCCATCTACGGCAAGCTGGGGCTGTCCAACCGCGTGGACCTCTACGCCTACGCGACCAAGCACCGCCTGAACCAGTAGGCGGGCGCCGGCCGCGCGGCCGGCCAGCCGGTCACTGGCGCTCGGACCAGAGCACGCCGCCGGTGGCCCAGTCGTTGCGCTTGATGTCGTACAGCAGGATGTCGACCGACTCGGGCTTGCTGCCCAGCGTGTCGACCACGGCCTGCGTGAGCGCCTGCACGAGCGCCTTCTTCTGTTCGGGGGTGCGGCCTTCCATCAGTTCGACGCGCAACGTGGGCATGGGTTCTCCTTGATCGGGAATGGGTGGTGGACGGGCAGGACTGTAAGGTCTTCGCTAGAGTCGCGCCTGTCCCATGCCCAGCCACAAGGAGAACCAAGCATGCTGCGTGACGACCTGAAGAACGATTTCGATGCCCTGCTGCCCGGCGCCACCGGGGCGGCCGGCCCCAGCCGTCGCACCGCGCTGAAGGCGCTCGGCGCCGGCTACGCGGCCGCGGCCGGGTCGGTGATGGCCCAGACGGCGATACGCACCCCGTCGGACGGCCTGACCGTGGGCGAGATCACGTACGAGGTCGACGGCTTCAAGGTGCCGGCCTACCGCGCGGCGCCAGCGGGCCGCACGGGGCTGCCGGTGGTGCTGGTGGTGCAGGAGATCTTCGGCGTGCACGAGTACATCGCGGACGTCACCCGGCGCTTCGCGCGTGCCGGCTACCTGGCGATCGCGCCGGAGCTGTATGCGCGCCAGGGCGATCCGGGGCAGTACGCCGACGTCGGCAGCCTGATGTCGCAGGTCGTCTCCAAGGTGCCCGACGCGCAGGTGATGGCCGACCTCGACGGGGCCTTGAAGTGGGCCGGCGCCAACGGCGGCGACGTCGCGCGCGCCGCGATCACGGGCTTCTGCTGGGGCGGGCGCATCGTGTGGCTCTATGCCGCGCACGGGCCGGTGAAGGCGGGCGTCGCCTGGTACGGACGCCTGGTGGGCAGCCCGAGCGAGCTCACGCCCAAGCACCCCGTGGACCTGGCCGGGGGCCTGCGCGCGCCGGTGCTCGGGTTGTACGGCGCGGCCGACCAGGGCATCCCGCTGGACACGGTTGATAAGATGAAGGCTGCCCTGGCCGGCGGGTCGCCCGCCGCCAAGGCCTCGCAGTTCGTCGTCTATCCCGCCGCGCCGCATGGCTTCCATGCGGACTACCGTTCCAGCTACACCAAGGGCGCGGCGGAAGACGGATGGAAGCGCGCGCTGGAGTGGTTCAAGGCCCACGGCGCCGCCTGAGGCGAGGGGCCCGCCGGTCGCGGGCCGTCCCCATGTTGGAGAAAGCCGCCGCCGGGCGGCTTTCGTGTGTTTGCAACGAGAGGCGCGCGCGGTCCGCACCGCGCGGCGCCGCCACCCGATGACATTGATCGCGATCCTCGTGGCGACCCTGGCGGCCGGTATCGGCAGCGTGTGGATCGCCGCCGGCCTGATGGGGCTGGGCATGCCCGGCCCCGGCGGCGTCGACGAGCGCCGGCCCGGCGCCCAGCACCTGCTCAGCCTGGCCGCCGGCGCGCTGCTCGCCACCGCGTTCATGCACCTGCTGCCCGAGGCGTTCGAGCACGGCGGCGCGGCCAAGCCGCTGTTCGCCACGCTGCTGGTGAGCGTCGTGTTCTTCTTCCTGCTGGACAAGGCCGAGCTCTGGCACCACGGCCACGAACACCACCATGGCGAGCATCCGCACCACCACGCCCACGAGGGCCACGCACATGCGCGGCACGGCCACGCCGACCCCGAGATGGCGCGGTCCGGCGGCTGGGCCGTGCTGATGGGCGACAGCGTGCACTGCTTCGGCGACGGCGTGCTCATCGCGTCGGCCTTCGTCGCCGACCTGCGCCTCGGCCTGGTGGCCGCGGTGGCGGTGCTCGCGCACGAGGTGCCGCACCACATCGGCGACCTCGCCGTGCTGCGGCAGGCCACCAGCAGCCGGCCGGCGGCGGTGGCCAAGGTGTCGCTGGCCGGCGCGGTGACGCCGCTGGGCGGCCTGGTCGGCTGGTGGCTCGTCGGCCGCCTCGATGGCCTGCTGCCCTTCCTGCTCGTCATCGCCGGCAGCAGCTTCATCTATGTCGCGCTGGCCGACCTGATCCCGCAACTGCAGAAGCGGCTGGGCGCGCGCGAAACGGTGGCCCAGGTGCTGTGGCTGGCCGTCGGCATCGCGGTCGTCGCCGTGGTCGGCCAGCTCGTGCGGACGCACTGACGAGGCGCGCCCCGCCGCGCCTCGCGTAGCCCGGCCATTCCTACAGCAGTCGGTCCCCCGTCCGACACCTCCCTGCCGTGCCTCGTCCTACCTTGGTGGGCGTGGTGGCCGCGTCGTCTCGCGCCGCCTCGCAACAAGGACAGGAGCACCGACATGGCATCACGTGATTGGGAAGACCGCGACCGGCAGCAGGACTGGGGAGACCGCGACCGGCAGCAAGGATCGCAAGGCCGATCGCCCCAGGAGCAGGGACGCGGCGGGCAGGCGCTGCAGGGCGGCTCGCCGGGCTCGCACGGCAGCGCCGGTGAGCCGTCGCGCGGCTGGGGCGACATGGGGTCGCCGCAGTCGGGGGGGTACGGCGGGTACGGCGGCGAGCAGCATGGCCACGGCCGCGGCGAGCCTGCGGGCGGCCAGCAGGGGTACGGCCGGGGTGGCGCCGAGTTCGGTTCCTCCGGCGGTGAATTCGGCAGCCAGGCGAACTGGGGCCGCGGCGGCTATGGCCAGTCGGGCTATGGCGGCCAGGGCGGACAAGGCGGCTACGGCAGCGAAGGCTACGGCGGGCAGGGCTATGGCGGCCCAGGCTATGCCGGACAGAGTTTCGGTGGCCAGGGTCATGGCGGCCAGGGCGGCTATGGCGGGGGCCCCGGCGGATCGCGCGGCTGGGGTGGCGCGCAGCACCACCAGGGCGGCTGGGGCCGGCAGGGCCACGAGGAAGGCTGGCGCGGGCACGAGCAGGGCCAGCCGTACGGCGGCATGGGTCAGGGCGGCACCGGCCCGGGCTACGGCCAAGGCGGCTATGGCAGCCAAGGCTACGGCGGCCAAGGTTACGGCAGCCAGGGCGGCGCCTGGGGTGGCCAGCCGGGCCGGCAGGGCCAGTGGGGCGGCCGCGAGTCCATGGCCGGCCAGGGCCTGCAGGGGCAGGGCGGCTGGGGCCAGCCGGGCTACGGGCAGCAGCACGGCGCCCCCGGCCAAGGGCCGCAGGGTGGCCAGTACGGCCAGTCGTACGAGCAGGGCTATGGCCACCGCGGCATGCAGGACCAGGGCCAGCAAGGGCAGTACGGCCAGCAGGGCCACCACGATCCCGACTACCACCAGTGGCGCGAGGAGCAGATCCGCAACCTGGACAACGACTACCAGACCTGGCGCCAGGACCGGTACAAGAAGTTCTCCGACGAGTTCAACAGCTGGCGCGCCAGCCGCAGCGGCGGCCAGGGCCAGAACACCGGCGTGCCCGAGACCAGCACGGGCGGCAACTTCGGACCGACCGGTGGCGCGACCGGCAGCGAGTCCCGCCATCCGCAGCAGGGCTCGGCCAGTGGAAGTTCCACCGGCGACCAGCGCGGCGCCGGCGGCATGGGCTCGACCGGCGGCACGGTGGGTGGCACGGGCTCGCAGGCCGGCTCGTCCAGCCCAGGCGGCGCCACCACCAGCGGCAGCGGCACCACCGGCAGCGGCAGCACGAGCACCTCGGGTTCCGCCGGCCGCAAATAGCCGTGGCGCGTCGTTCCCGGCGGCGCCTGCGGGCGCCGTCTTGTTCTTGTCTTCATCACCTCCAGGAGCACATTGGCATGGCATCGACACTGAAACTTTCCGCCATCGCAGCTGCGATGGCCTTCTCGCTGGGCGGCGCGCTCGCCCAGACCTCCGGCGCGGCGGCGCCCTCGGGCGCCCCGGCCGCGGGCGAACGCACCGCCCCGGCGGCGCAGGCCGGCGCCGGCACGCGCAACACCGAGTCGAAGAAGGACGACAAGGTCGCGCGGGGCGACCGCAAGTTCATCGAGCAGGCCGCGGGCGGCGGCATGTTCGAGGTGCAGGCCGGGCAGCTGGCCAGCACGCGGGCGTCGAGCCCCGACGTCAAGAGCTTCGCCGGCATGCTGGTCGACCAGCACACCAAGAGCAACGACGAACTGACGCAACTGGCCAATGCCAAGGGCGTCGAACTCCCGGCGGCCCCGCCGCGCGCGATGCGGCGCGAGGTCGAGGAGCTGGGCAAGAAGAGCGGCGACAAGTTCGACAAGGAATTCATCGAGATCGCCATCAAGGACCACAAGAAGGACATCAAGGAGTTCGAGAAGGCCGGCAAGGACGTGAAGGACCCCGAGCTCAAGGCCTGGGTGACCAAGACGCTGCCGGCGCTCAAGGAGCACCTGGCGCAGGCCGAGAAGATCAAGGCCGGCGGCCACACCGACGCGTCGAAGATGGGCGCGGGCGCCGGCACGCCCGCCGGCGCGAGCACGCGCACGGGCGGCGGCAACGGCGCCAACAAGACCGGCAGCTGAGGGCCGGCGCCGCCCGCGCCGCGGGCGTGAACTTCTGCCGCGGCGTGCCGTCCTACCTGCACGTCCGCGTGCGCCGACATCTGCGTGTCAGCGGCTGGCCCAACAATGGAGCCGCGGCGCGATGTCGTGCAGGAGTAGTCGAAGGTGGTGTCCAGGCGGCTGGTGTGGTCGGTGGTGGGAATGGCGGCAGGCGCGCTGCTGCTCGCGCGGGTCGCCCGGGCGGGCATGGCGGAGGATCCGAAGACGAATCCGCCGCCCGAACCGGCCAGGCCGCCAGCGCAGAAACCAGCGGCCGCACCGGCGCGCCGCGCGGGCACCGGCTACGCGGCCGAAGCCGCGGCCAGCGCCGCCCGCCTGCCCACCGAGGAACGGCTCGCGCGCAGCTTCCTGCGCGCGGCATCCCTGAACAACCGGGTCGAGAGCGAGGCGAGCCGCCTCGCGGTGACGCGCGGCCACAGTGCGGCGGTGCGCGAGTACGCGGCCGAGCTGCTGCAGTACCACCGGTCCGTCGAGCCCGACCTGCTGCACCTGCTGCATGGGCGCGAGATGGCGCCGCCGCTGATGGACACGGTCCAGCGCAAGGCGCTCAACCGCCTGGCCCGGCTGTCGGGGCCCAAATTCGACCGCGCCTACATGGACCTGGTCGCCGTGCGCCAGCAGCGCGACGACGCCGAGCAGTACCAGCGCGCGGCGCAGACGGTGGGCGACCCCGTGCTCAAGGCCTGGATCGAGCGCCAGGTGCCGACGCTGCGCGAGCAGCATGCCGACGCCGAGCGCATCACCGGCGGGCGGCGCGCCGACCTGGCGCGGCGCTGAGCCGGCGGCGCGTCAGCGCGTGCCGTAGCCCGTCACCCGCCAGCGGCCGTCGGGCTCGCGCACGGTGGTGACGACTTCCTCGACCTCGCGCTTCTCGAACTTGCTGACGAACACCACGGTGACGTAGTCGCCGGCCGGCCGGCCTTCCAGCTGGGTCTTGTAGGCGCTGTTGGACGGCGTGCGCTCGACCAGCGCGCCGAGATCGTTGCGCACCTTGGGAACGCCGTCCATCCAGCGGTCCAGCGGCACGGCGCCGCGGAACATGGACGCGGTGGTCTCCCAGGCGGTGCCCCAGTCGCGCCGGTCCAGCAGCGTCAGCCAGCCGGCGGCGGCCGTGGCGGCGGCGCGCTCCTTCTCGGCGATCTCGGGATCGACGGCGCCGGGTTCGGAGGCCGCCGACGCGGCGGGAGCGGCGCTGGCGGCCGCCTTGGCCGGGGGCGTGAGGCCCTTGGAGCCGGTGCCCGCGGAGGAGGCGGGGTGGCTGGCGCTGCTGCGCGGCGCCTTCAGCTGCGCCTGCGCGGCGGAACACGCCAGCAGCGCGGCCAGCGCGGCGGCGAGCAGGGAGGGACGGGTCATCGGGGAAAGTGCGGAACGCATCCGGACAAGTCTACCGGTCCCGTGTGAACGCCCTGTCTCTGCCGGTCTCAAGGCGTGCCGAAGCCGCCGCCGCCGGGGGTGTGGATCTCGAACACGTCGCCCGGCTGCATCTCGGCCGATCCGATGTGCTCCAGCGCCTCGGTGCGGCCGTCCGCTCGCACGACGCGGTTGAGGCCGACCTGGCCGGGCTCGCCGCCGGCCATGCCGAAGGCGCCGTGCTTGCGGCCGTTGGACAGGATGCTGGCCGTCATGGGCTCCAGGAAGCGCACGCGCCGGACGCCGCCGTTGCCGCCGCTCCAGCGGCCGTGGCCGCCGGAGCCGGCGCGGATCTCGTAGCTGTCCAGCCGCACGGGAAAACGGAACTCGAGCACCTCGGGGTCGGTCAGGCGCGAGTTGGTCATGTGGGTCTGCACGACGCTGGTGCCGTCGAAGCCGCCGCACAGGCGCCCCTGGCCGTCGTACAGGCCGCCCGCGCCCGAGCCGCCGGAGATCGTCTCGTAGTACTGGTGGCGCGCGTTGCCGAAGGTGAAGTTGTTCATCGTGCACTGGCTCGCCGCCATCACGCCCAGCGCGCCGAACAGCGCGTTGGTGATGCAGGTGGACGTCTCCACGTTGCCGGCCACCACCGAGGCGGGCGGATTCGGGTTGAGCATGGAGCCGGGCGGGATGACGACCTTCAGCGGCTTGAGGCAGCCGGCGTTGAGCGGGATGTCGTCGTCCACCAGCGTGCGGAACACGTACAGCACCGCCGCCATGCACACCGCCGTGGGCGCGTTGAAGTTGTTGGGCTGCTGCGGCGAGGTGCCGGTGAAGTCGATCTCGGCGCTGCGGCTGGCGGCGTCGACGCGGATGGCCACGCGGATCTGCGCGCCGTTGTCCAGCGGCAGCGTGAACTCGCCGTCCTTCAGCCGCGTGATGACGCGCCGCACCGATTCCTCGGCGTTGTCCTGCACGTGGCGCATGTAGGCCTGCACGACGTCCAGGCCGAACTGGCCCACCATGTGGCGCAGCTCCTGCACGCCCTTTTCGTTGGCGGCGATCTGTGCCTTCAGGTCGGCCAGGTTCTGCTCCGGGTTGCGGCTGGGGTGGGCCCCGCCGCGCAGCAGCGTCAGGATCTGCGCCTCCTGCAGCACGCCGCGGTCGACCAGCTTGACGTTGTCCAGCTGCACGCCTTCCTCCTCGATGCGGGTCGAGAAGGGCGGCATCGAGCCGGGCGTGATGCCGCCGATGTCGGCGTGGTGCCCGCGCGAGCCGACATAGAAGGTGGGCTGCGCGTCGGTGTCGGCCAGGTAGACCGGCGTGATCACGGTCACGTCGGGCAGGTGCGTGCCGCCGTGGTACGGGTCATTCAGCACGTAAACGTCGCCCGGCGCCATGCGGCCGGCGTTCTCGCGGATCACGGTCTTGATGCTCTCGCCCATCGAGCCCAGGTGCACCGGCATGTGCGGCGCGTTGGCGATCAGGTTGCCCTCGGCGTCGAACAGCGCGCAGGAGAAGTCCAGCCGCTCCTTGATGTTGACCGAGTAGGCGGTGTTCTGCAGCTGCAGGCCCATCTGCTCGGCGATGTTCATGAACAGGTTGTTGAACACCTCCAGCAGCACCGGGTCGACGTGCGTGCCGGCGGCGTACTGCACCGCGCGCGGCTGGCGGCGGTCCAGCACCAGGTGGTCCAGCGCCGTCAGCTCGGCGGCCCAGCCCGGCTCGACGACGGTGGTGGCGTTCTTCTCCGCGATGATCGCCGGCCCGGCGATGGTGTCGCCGGGGCGCAGGTCCTCGCGCACCACCAGCGCGGCGTCGTGCCACGCGCCGTTCGAATACATGCGCACGGTCTCGCGCCGCGGCACCTCGCGCGGCGGGTGCACGGCGTGGCGCTGCTCCGCCGGCGCGTCGCCCGGCAGCACGGCCTCGACCGACACCGCCTCCACCATCAACCGCTTGCCCTGCATCAGGAAGGAGAAGCGGCGCCGGTAGGCCGCCTCGAACGCCTGCCGCACCTGCTGCAAGTCGCCGAACGGCACGACGAGCGCCGAGTCGCTGCCCTCGTAGCGCACGTGGACGCGCCGCGCGACGTGCGGCCGGCCGGGGTTGGCGTGGTGGCGGGCGAGTTCCGAGGTGGCAGCCTCGGCCAGCGCAGCGAGGCTGCCGGCCACCTGGGGCAGGGTCTCGTCCGCCAGCGGCAGTTCGACGGCCTGCTCGCGGATGACGTTCTGGTCGGCCAGCCCCATGCCGTAGGCCGAGAGCACGCCGGCCAGCGGGTGCACGAACACGCGCGTCATGCCCAGCGCGTCGGCGACCAGGCAGGCATGCTGGCCGCCGGCGCCGCCGAAGCACTGCAGGGTGTAGCGCGTGACGTCGTAGCCGCGCGCGACCGAGATCTTCTTGATGGCATTGGCCATCTGCTGCACGGCGATGTTGATGAAGCCCTCGGCCACGTCCTCGCGGCTGCGGCCGGTCCTGGCGGCGATGGCGTCGAACTTCGCCGCCGCCGCCTCGTGGCTGAGCGGCTCGTTCGCATGCGGGCCGAACACGCTGGGGAAGTGGCGCGGCTGGATCTTGCCCACCATCAGGTTGGCGTCGGTGACCGCCAGCGGCCCGCCGCGGCGGTAGCTGGCCGGTCCGGGGTTGGCGCCGGCGCTCTGCGGCCCGACGCGAAAGCGCGAGCCGTCGAACTCGAGGATCGAGCCGCCCCCGGCCGCCACGGTGTGGATGCTCATCATGGGCGCGCGCATGCGCACGCCCGCCACCTGGGTCTCGAATTCGCGCTCGAATTCGCCGGCGAAGTGCGACACGTCGGTGGAGGTGCCGCCCATGTCGAAGCCGATCACGCGCGCCTGGCCGCCCAGCTGCGCGGTGCGCGCCATGCCCACGATGCCGCCCGCCGGGCCGGACAGGATGGCGTCCTTGCCATGGAACGCATGGGCGTCGGTGAGGCCGCCCGAGGACTGCATGAAGAACAGCTGCACGCCCGGCATCTCGGCGGCCACCTGGTCGACGTAGCGGCGCAGGATCGGCGACAGGTACGCGTCCACCACGGTGGTGTCGCCGCGGCTGACGAACTTCATCATCGGGCTGGTCGCGTGCGAGGCGCTGACCTGCGTGAATCCCGCTTCGCGGGCCAGGCGCGCCGCGGCTTCCTCGTGCGCCGTGTAGCGGTAGCCGTGCATGAAGACGATGGCGACGCTGCGCAGGCCGTCCGCATGGGCGGCAGCGAGCGCCTCGCGCAGGGACGCCTCGTCCAGCGGCTCGACCACCTCGCCGTGGGCGCCCATGCGCTCGCGCGCCTCGATCACGCGGCTGTAGAGCAGCTCGGGCAGGACGATGTGGCGGTCGAACAGGCGCGGGCGGTTCTGGTAGGCGATGCGCAGCGCGTCGCGAAAGCCCCGGGTCGTGACCAGCAGCGTCGGCTCGCCCTTGCGCTCGAGCAGCGCGTTGGTGGCGACGGTGGTGCCCATCTTCACGCACTCGACCTGCTCGGGACGGATCGGCTCGCCGGGCGCCAGCCCCAGCAGGTGGCGGATGCCGGCCACCGCGGCGTCGCGGTAATGCTCCGGGTTCTCGGAGAGCAGCTTGTGGGTGAGCAGCGTGCCGTCGGGCCGCTTGGCGACGATGTCCGTGAAGGTGCCGCCGCGGTCGATCCAGAACTGCCAGCGGGAGGTCGACGTCGTCGGAGCGGAGGAAGGCATGTCGGGGCGTGGGATCAGGGTGAAGCTGTGTCCCGACTTTACTTCGCCGCGTCAGGGCGTGCGGACCTGCACCCGGCTGCCGTCGCGCACGGTCGCCGGCGGATACAGGATCACCTGCCGGCCGGCCTCGAGCCCCTGGCGCACCCAGGCCGTGGACCCGTTGCGCCCGCCCACCTCCACCGGCTGCAGGCGCGCCCTGCGGCCGTCGACCAGGTACACGGCCGACCCGCGCTCGTGCGGGAAGAGCGCGCCCACCGGCACCTGCAGCGCATCGGGCGCGGACGCGGTGATCACGCGCACCGTCACCCGGAATCCATCGCCGAGCGCGCGCCACGCCGCGGGCGGGTTGACCGGGTCGATCAGCACCTTGACCCGCTGCTCCTCGATGCCCAGCGCCGAGACCTTGGTGAAGGCGGCCGGCTCCACGCGCCGCACCCGGCCCTCGACCGGCGGCCCGCCCCAGCGCTCGATCACCGTGCGGGTGCCGGGGGTGGCCTGCACGGCGTCGGTGGTGAGCAGCTCGGCCACCACCTCCATCTGCGCCGGGTCGCCGATGTCCAGCAGCGCGGTGCCGGGGGCGACCGTGGCCTCGCTTTGCAGCGGCACGCGCAGCACCACGCCCGAGACCGGCGAGCGCACCGCCACCGGCTTGCCGCCGGGCGCGCCCGGCACGCCGGGCTCGAGCATCGCCGCGGCCTGGGCGCGCTCGTGCACGGCGACGTCCTGCTCCGCCGACGCGGCCTGCAGCTCGCGCTCGGCGCCGGCGGCGGCCAAGCGGGCGTTCTCCACGCGCTCCTTGGAGACGAAGCCTTCGCGCGCCAACCGCTCGTTGCGCTGCAGATCCATGCGCAGCTGCTGCAGGTCCACCCGCGCGTGCGCGACCCGCGCGCCCGCGCGCTCGACGCCGGCGGTGGCGGCGCGCAGGCGGGCGGCGGCCTCGCGGGCGCTGCGCTCGTCGATGATGGAGGACATCACCGGCGTGAGCACCGCCACGATGTCGCCGGCGGCCACGGTGTCGCCCTCGCGGAAGGTGCTGCGCGCCACCCGCGCGGCCACCGGCGCCGAGACCGTGTACTTGTCCCGCAGCCGGGTCTGGCCGTCCTCCTCGATCCACTGTTCGAACCGGCCCTGCGCGACGGGCGCCGCCTCGACGGCCTGCGGCCGCGGCGCGAAGGCCCAGGCCAGCGCCGCGACGGTCGCGGCGGCCACCAGCACCCAGGCGAGGACGGTCCGGTTGAGTTTCATGCCGGGCCTCACTCGCGGGTCTTGAGGGCGGCGACCATGTCGAGCTGGTCGACGCGCCGGCGCACCACCATGGCGCTGCCGAACCCCGCCGCCAGCACGCACAACGCGGCCCAGGCATAGGTGCGCGGCCGGATCACCACCGGGAACAGGAACTGGTCGGTGCGCATCAGGTCCACGATGAGGTGCGTGAGCCCCCAGCCGAGCACCATGCCCACCGGCAGGGCGATCGCGATGCCCAGCCCCAGCTCGCCCAGCAGCAGCAGCGAGACCTCGGCCCGCGTGAAGCCCAGCACGCGCAGGCTGGCCAGCTCCCAGGCGCGTTCGGCCAGCGCGATGCGGGCGTTGTTGTAGACCACGCCCACGGCGATGACGGCGGCGAAGGCGGTGAGGATGCTGCTCATGATCAGGATGTTGCGCGCGGTGATCTCCTCCATGTTGCGCAGCAGGCTGGCCTTGCTGAAGGCCCCGGCCACGGCGCGGATCGCCTGCGTGGCCTCCAGCACGCGCGGGGTGGCGCCGCGCGCCACGCCCAGCATGAACTCGGAGGCGACGTCGCCCTCGCCGAGCAGCCGGTTGAGGGCGCGGCGCTCCATGTAGGCGTTCAGGCCCATCATGTCGCGCACGGTCCGCTCGACGGGCACCTCGCGCACGTGCCGGCGGCCATCGCGGAATTCCACCGTCACGGTGTCGCCCACGCGCAGCCCCAGCTTCTCGGCCAGGCGCTCGCCCATCAGCAGGCCGTCGGCGGTGACCGGCACCGCATGGCCGTCGATGTCGATCACCCGCTGCAACTGGGCGCCGGCCGCGCGCCCTTGCACCAGGCCGGTCTCGGTGCGGTGGCCGTGCACGAAGCGCACCTCCACGCGCCGCCCGGGCTCGACCTGCAGCACGCCGGGGATGCGCGCCAGCGCGCGCGCCTCCGTGGCGTTGACGGGCTCGGTCGTCCAGACGGCGATGTCCCCGGGCATCCCGAGCTGGAAGGTGGCATCCACGATGACCTCGATCGCATCGCGGAAGAAGTTGCCCATGATGACGATCGCCACGGCGAACGCGATGCCGCCCACGGTGACGGCCGCGCGCAGCGGGCGGCGCTCGACATTGCGCAGGATCATGCGCAGCGCGGGGGCGGTCCGGACGCGCGGCAGCCGCTCCAGCAGCGAGCGCCGGTAGCGCCCCGGCGCCGGCGGGCGCATGGCCTCGGCCGGCTGCAGGCGCACCGTGGCGCCGATCGCGGTGAGCGTGCCGGCCACCGCGGTGACGGCCACGATGCCCAGGCTGATCGCGACCAGCGCGGGGGTGACCACGTGGTCCAGCCGCGGGAAGCGGAACGACTCGGCGTACAGCCCCATCAGCAGCACGCCCAGCCACTTGCCCAGCAGGATGCCGAGCACGAAGCCGCCGCCGACCATGGGCGCGACCAGCTTCAGGTAGTGCAGCGCGATGGCGCGGTTGGGATAGCCGAGCGCCTTGAGCGCCGCGACCTGCTCGCGCTGGGTGGCCACCAGCCGGGCCGCCACCACGTGCAGCAGGAAGGCCGCCACGGCCAGGAAGATCGAGGGCAGCACCGTGCCCAGCACCTGCTGGCTGCGGATCTCGTCGTTGAGCATGGCGTGCGAGACCTGGTCGTCGCGGCCGCGCGCGGGCAGGGCGCCGTACGGGGCGAGCAGGCGGCCGGCGGTGTCGACGATGGTGGGCTGCGAGGCCTGCGGCGAGAGCTTCAGGGCCACGCGGTTGAAGGCGCCCTGCATGTCCATGGCCGCGGCGAGCTCGTCCTCGTCGACCCAGAACACGCCGAAGGCGCGCAGGTCCGGCATGCCCCACAGGCCGGCGAAGATGTATTCGGGCGACAGCCCCAGCCCCGTGATGCGCAGCCGCCGCAGCTTGCCGTTCACCAGCGCGGTGACGAAGGCCCCGGGCGCGAGCTTGTGGGCCATGGCAAAGCCTTCGGACACCACCGCTTCCAGCTCGCCGCCGGTGCGCGTGCCGGTTTCGGGCAGGCGCCCGCTGCGCAGGCTGACGCGATCGAGCCGCTGCGGCTCGTGGGCCGACAGGCCGATCAGCTGGCCGATCACGGGGTCGTTGCTGCCCGGGACCATCACCCGCGCCGGCGCTTCCACCGTCGCCTGCACGTCGACCACGCCGGGGATGGCCGACAGGCGGGCGGCCACGGAGGCGGGCGCGCGGCGCGCGCTGGCGAACACGTCGGCGAAATGGCCGGCCTCGTAGAAGCGCTCGCGCGCCAGCGACAGCGAATCGACCGCCGACAGGCAGGCGATGAAGCCGGCGATGCCGCTGGCGACCACCAGGGCGATCGTGAGCGCCTGGCTCCAGAGCAGGCGCAGGTCGCGCAGCACCTTGCGGTCGAGCGCCTTCATGGCCTCACCACGACAGTTCCGCCGGCGTCAGGCGCCGCGCCGGCCGCTCGACGCTGGCGATGCGGCCGTCGGCCAGGCGCACCACGCGATCGGCCATCTGTGCGATCGCCGCGTTGTGCGTGATCACGATCGCGGTGGTGCCCAGCTCGGTGTTGATGCGGGCGATGACCTCCAGCACCAGCTTGCCGGTGGCGTAGTCGAGCGCGCCGGTGGGCTCGTCGCACAGCAGCAGCTGCGGCCGCTTGACGATCGCGCGCGCGATGGCCACGCGCTGCTGCTCGCCGCCCGAGAGCTGGGAGGGGAAGTGGTCGCGCCGCGGCGTCAGGGCGACGCGCTCGATCGCCTCGTCCACCGGCATCGGGTCGCTGGCGATGTCGGTGACCAGCGCCACGTTTTCCCGCACCGTGAGGCTGGGGATGAGGTTGTAGAACTGGAACACGAAGCCCACGTGCTCGCGCCGGTAGCGCGTGAGGTCGTCGTCGCTGGCGCCGGTGAGCCGGTGGTCCAGGAACCACGCCTCGCCCGAGGTGGGGCGGTCCAGCCCGCCCAGGATGTTCAGCAGCGTGGACTTGCCGCTGCCCGAGGCGCCGAGCAGGACGATGAATTCGCCGCTGCGCACCTCCAGGTCGACGTCGCGCAGCGCGTGCACGGCCGTCTCGCCGCTGCCGTAGGTGCGGCAGAGCGAGTGGATGCGCAACACCGGCGGGGCATCCGCCTGCGCCGGTGCCGCGGGCATGCCTTACTGCACCGTGATCTGCTTGGCCGCGGGGCTGGACTTCTTGGGCAGCTCGAGGCTGAGCACGCCGTCGGCGTACCTGGCCTGCACCTTGGCGTCGTCGATGTCCTGGGCCAGGCTGAAGGCGCGCGAGAGCGAACCGTAGTAGCGCTCGCTGCGCAGCACCTTGTCGCCGTTGCCCTTGGTCTCCTTCTCGCTGCGCACCTCGGCATCGATGCGCACCATGTTGCCTTCCACGTTGACGTGGATGTCTTCCTTCTTCACGCCGGGGATGTCGGCCTTGACCAGGTAGGCGTCGGGCTTCTCGGTGACGTCGATGCGCATCTGCAGCTGCTGCTGGTCACGCTCGAAGGCCGTGGGAGAGAAGAACCGGCGCACTGCGGTGTCGAAGTCGGTGCCGAAAGTGGGATCCAGCAAACGGAGATTGCTCATGGGGTTCACCTCATCATGGATGGTTGCATCGCCGGCGGGTTACCGACTGCGTCCACTCTAGGAAGCCGCGCGCCGCGGCGGTTTGACAATGCGCAAGCGGGTGCGACGGCGGCGCTAGGGCAGCAGCACGGCCGCGCCATCCACCTCGCCGGCGCGCAGCGCCTGCACCGCCCGCGGCGCATCGGCCAGCGCGAACGGCCGCACATGGGTGCGCAGGTCCAGCTCGGCGGCCAGGCGCAGGAAGTCGTCGCCGTCCTGCCGGGTGAGGTTGGCCACCGAGCGCACCACGCGCTCGCCCCACAGCAGCGCATAGGGGAACGAGGGGATGTCGCTCATGTGGATGCCCGCGCACACGACGGTGCCGCCCTTGCGCGTGGCGCGCAGCGCCGCCGGCACCAGGCTGCCCACCGGTGCGAAGAGCAGGGCGGCGTCCAGCGGCTCGGGCGGCAGCTCGTCGGAGCCGCCCGCCCAGGCCGCGCCCAGGTGGCGCGCGAAGTCCTGGCTGCGGCCGTCGCCCGCTCGCGTGAACGCGAACACCCGCTGGCCGTGGGCCGCCGCGAGCTGGCAGAGGATGTGCGCGGCGGCGCCGAAACCGTACAGGCCGAGGCGGTGCACCTCGCCGCCGGCCAGCCGCCAGGCGCGAAAACCGATGAGCCCGGCGCACAAGAGGGGCGCCGCATGGGCGTCGTCGTAGCGGTCGGGCAGCGCGAAGGCGTAGCGCTCGTCGGCGGCCGCGTACTGGGCGAAGCCGCCGTCGCGGTCGTAGCCGGTGAACACGGGCGTGTCGCACAGGTTCTCGCGCCGGCGGCGGCACGACGGGCAGGTGCCGCACGTGCCGCCGAGCCAGGGGACGCCGACCCGCGCGCCGACGGCGAACCGCCGCGCGCCCGCGCCCAGGCCGACGACGCGGCCGACGATCTCGTGGCCCGGCACCACGTGCGGCCGGTGCGGCGCGAGGTCGCCGTCGATGATGTGCAGGTCGGTGCGGCACACGCCGCAGGCCAGCACCTGCAGCAGCACCTCGCCGGGGCCGGGCGACGGCACGGGCCGTTGCACGGGCAGCAGCCGGCGCGTGGCCGGATCGGCTTCCAGCGCGAGCATCGAGGTGGGCAGCATGGCGGCCCGATGGTGGCGCTGCGGCGTGGCCGGCGGCTTGACGCCGCGCAACCGCGGCGTGCCGGAGCCGCTCGCTGCTTCCGTGTCCGGTCGAGCTTGCCCTCGCACCCTGGACCGCAGCCGCAGGGGTAGAGTCGGGGCATGGTTTCCAACTCCTCGCACGAGGCGGCCCCGTCGATCCGGGCCCTGGCGGGACGCACCGCGCTCGTGTTCGACTCGCCGCACAGCGGCACGCATTACCCCGGTGATTTCGCCTACTGCTGCCCGCTGCCCGAGCTGCGCACGGCCGAGGACACGCATGTCGAGAAGCTCTACGACTTCGCGCCGTCGCTCGGCATCGCGTGGGTCGAGGCGCTCTTTCCGCGCAGCTACCTGGATGCCAACCGCAGCGAACGCGAGGTCGATGTCTCGCTGCTCGACGGGCCCTGGGAAGGGCCGCTCGAGACGGATCCGGTCGCGCTGTCGAAGGTGCGCCTGGGCAAGGGCCTGATCTGGAAGCACACCGACGAGGGCGTGCCGATCTACGAGCGGGCGCTCACGCCGGGCGAAGTGGCCGCGCGCATCGAGCGCTGCTGGCGTCCGTACCACGCCGCGGTGGCCGCGGCCGTCGATGCCGCGCATGCGCGCCACGGCTACAGCCTGCACCTGAACTGCCACTCCATGCCCTCGGTCGCGGCCAGCCACGCCACCGACTTCCCGGGCCTGAAGCACGCGGACTTCGTGGTCGGCGATCGCGACGGCACCACCGCCGACCCGCGCCTGACCGCGCAGCTCGCGGCGTTCCTGCGCGCGCGCGGCTACGAGGTGGAGGTGAACTTCCCGTACAAGGGCGTGGAACTGGTGCGCCGCTTCGGCGACCCGGCACGGCACCGCCACAGCATCCAGCTCGAAGTGAACCGCAAGCTGTACATGGACGAGCGCAGCCTGGAGATGCTGCCGCAGGCCGAGCGCCTGCGGGCGGACCTGCGCGCGATGGCGCAGTGGCTGCTGGAGGTGGACCCGCGGGCGCTTTGAGTGGCGGGGCGGGGAGCGCGGCTCGCGGGGCCCCCTGGGCCCTGGCCCCTGAGCCTGGCCTCCCGTGCCTGTCATCCCGGCGAAGGCCGGGATCCACACGCACCCCCTGTGCCTGTCATCCCGGCGAAGGCCGGGATCCACGGTCGACGCACCGCTGCCTGACCCCCGGAAGTCCCTCCGAGCCACGCCCATGGCCGCAGCGCGGGATCGAGGCTGCTGGACTGGATCCCGGCCTTCGCCGGGATGGCATCTTCCGGGGTGGATCGACCGGTGGCCGGGATGACGACTTCCGGGGTGGATCGACCGGTGCGCAGACGTGGATCCCGGCCTGCGCCGGGATGACGGCCCGGCGGCGCGCTGCGCGCGCCTGGGGGCCGTCACTTCTGCTTCGGCACCCGGCCCATCAGGTAGAACTCGGGATTGGGCTGCATGTCCGAGAAGCTCGCCATGCGGTTGGACAGGCCGAAGAAGGCGGTGATCGCGGCGATGTCCCAGATGTCCTCGTCGTCGAAGCCGTGCGCGTGCAGCGCCTCGAAGTCGGCGTCCTCGACCTCGGCCGAGCGCAGGCACACCTTCATCGCGAAATCGAGCATCGCGCGCTGGCGCGGCGTGATGTCGGCCTTGCGCCAGTTCACCGCCACCTGGTCGGCCACCAGCGGCTTCTTCTCGTAGATGCGCAGGATCGCGCCGTGCGCCACCACGCAGTACAGGCAGTGGTTGGCCGCGCTGGTGGCGGTGACGATCATCTCGCGCTCGCCCTTGGTGAGGCCGCTCTCGCGCCCTACGGTCTCGGGAGTCATCAGCGCGTCGTGGTAGGCGAAGAACGCGCGCCACTCGGCCGGCCGGCGGGCCAGCGCCAGGAACACGTTGGGGACGAAGCCGGCCTTCTCCTGGACCTCGAGGATGCGGGCGCGGATGTCCTCGGGCACCTGCTCGAGCGTCGGGGCGGGGTAGCGGGCGGGGGTCATGCAGGGTCTCCTTGGTCGATGCCGCGAGCGTAGCGCGCGCGCCGCCGGCGGCCTGCCGTGGGAAGAGCCTATCGACGCGATTCGGATAATTGGCTTTATTTATTCTGCTCCGGACCGGACACTGCCGTTCGACGCCTTGCACCCCGATTCCAGGAGCCACGATGAGCCAGCCGACCTTGACCACCGCCGCCGGGATTCCGGTCGCCGACAACCAGAACAGCCTGACCGCCGGCGCGCGCGGACCGATCCTGCTGCAGGACTTCCACCTGATCGAGAAGCTGCAGCACTTCAACCGCGAGCGCATCCCCGAGCGCGTGGTGCATGCCAAGGGCTCGGGCGCCTACGGCACCTTCACCGTCACGCACGACATCACGCGCTACACCAAGGCCAGGTTGTTCGGCCAGGTCGGCAAGCAGACCGAAACCTTCGTTCGTTTTTCCACCGTCGGCGGCGAGCGCGGCTCGGCCGACACCGAGCGCGACCCGCGCGGCTTCGCGGTGCGCTTCTACACCGAGGACGGCAACTGGGACCTGGCGGGCAACAACACGCCGATGTTCTTCATCAAGGACCCGATCAAGTTCCCCGACTTCGTGCACACCCAGAAGCGCGACCCGCGCACCCACCTGAAGTCGGCCGACATGATGTGGGACTTCTGGAGCCGCGCGCCCGAGTCGCTGCACCAGGTGACGATGCTGTTCTCCGATCGCGGCACGCCGGACGGCTACCGCCACATGGACGGCTTCGGCAGCCACACCTTCAGCCTGGTCAACGCGGCCGGCGAGCGCGCCTGGGTCAAGTGGCACTTCAAGACCCAGCAGGGCATCAGGAACCTGTCCGCGGCCGAGGCCGTGCGCCTCGCGGGCACCGACCCCGACTACGCCCAGCGCGACCTGTTCGACGCCATCGCGGCGGGCGACTTTCCGCGCTGGAACGTCTTCATCCAGGTCATGACCGAGCCGCAGCGCATCGAGTGGGAGCAGCGCACGGGCTGGAACCCGTTCGACCTCACCAAGGTGTGGCCGCACCGGGACTTCCCGCGCATCCCGGTCGGGGTGCTGGAGCTCAACCGCAACCCGGACAACTACCACGCCGACGTGGAGCAGGCGGCCTTCTCGCCCGCCAACGTGGTGCCGGGGCTGGGCTACAGCCCCGACAAGATGCTGCAGGGGCGGCTGTTCGCGTACCACGACGCGCAGCTGTACCGGGTGGGCACGAACCACCAGCACCTGCCGGTGAACCGTCCCCGCTGCCCGTTCCACAACCAGCAGCGCGACGGTGCGATGGCGGTCGTCAACGGCGGCTCGGCGCGCAATTACGACCCGGTCAACGGCAACGGCAGCGACGCGCGCGGCTTCGGCCACGGCGATGCGGGCTGGCCGCTCGAGGGCGTGGCGGGTCGCTACGACCCGCGCGGCGCCGAGGACGACTACACCCAGGCCGGCAACCTGTTCCGCCTGCTGCCCACCGACGAGCAGGACCGCCTGACGACGAACATCGCCAACGCGATGCGCGGCGTCACCTCGGCGGCCACCCGCGAGCGGCAGATCGCGCACTTCGGCAAGGCGGATCCGCGTTACGGCGCCGAGGTGGCACGGAAGCTGCAGCGCTGATGCTGGCGGCGTCCCGGGCCTTCCGGGGCCCGGGACGTCGTCCTTGTTTCTTCATGGATGTGATTCGCCGCGGGGACCTTCGGGTGCCCGCGGCATTTTTTCCACCCGAACCTCAAGCGCCATCCGCCATCCGCCATCCGCCATCCGCCATCCGCCATCCGCCATCCGCCGGCGCCGGCGCCGGCGCCGGCGCCGAGTCCGTCCCGCTCGGCGCTTGGCGCTTGGCGCTTGGGTGCCGCCAGCCACCGTCGCTGTCATGCCGGGCTCGACCCGGCATCCAGCCCCGCAGCCCATTCCAGGCGCGGTGCGTCGGCGCTCAACCGTCCTGGTAGATCTTGCGCAGCAGCCGCAGCAAGGTCTTGACCTCCGCCGCCGAGAGCCGGTGCGTGGCCTGCGCCTCCAGCTCGGCCGCCGTGCGCTCGGCCTGGCGCATCAGCTTGATCGCGCCCTGCGTCGGATGCAGCCCCGTGGCGCGGCCGTCGCGCGGATGGGGCTTGCGCGCGATGAGCTCGCGCTTTTCCAGGTTGCCCACCAGGCTCACCAGGTTGGGCGGCAGGATGCCCAGCGTGGTGCACAGCTGGCGCGAGGTGATGCCGGGGTTGTGCACGATCAGCGAGAGCACGGAGAAGTCGACCGGGCGCAGGTTGTACACGGCCATGCGCTCGAGGAACACCTCGATCACCGTCAGGGCGGCGCGGCGCGCGTTGTAGCCGATCAGGCCTTCGAGGAAGCTGGTGTCGACCTGCTCGACGACGGGCGTGTCGTGCGGGGCGTTGGCGGCGTTGGCGGCGGTGCGTGGCATGGTCAGGCGGCTGGCGCGGAGCCGGCAGGCTCCGCTGGGCGGCATTGCGAGCGCACGATGCGCGCCCGCAGCTCGAATTCGGGCAGCACGCGCAGGCGCGCGGCGTGGTGGGCGGCGGCCCAGCGGGGCTGGTCGGCGCCGGGCGTGCGGGCGATGCGGTGCCAGGCCCAGCCCAGCAGGGCCAGGCCGGCGGCGCGCAGGTAGTCGTCGGCGGCGTCGTAGGCCAGCGTGGCGTCCCCGCGCGCGGCGCCGACGAGCGCCGCCGTCAGCTCGCGCAGGGCGTCGAGCCGGTCCAGCACCTCCTGCGAGTCGGGGCAGCCCGGCGCGACGTCGGCGGCCAGCCGGTCGAGCAGCGCGCCGAGCGCGGCGCCGCCGTCGGGCAGCACCTTGCGCACCAGCAGGTCGATGGCCTGGATCTCGTTGGTGCCCTCGTAGATCATCGTCACGCGGGCGTCGCGCACGATCTGCTCGATGCCCCACTCGCGCACGTAGCCGTGGCCGCCGAACACCTGCAGCAGCCGGCTGGCGCCGGTGAAGCCCTGCTCGGTGCACAGCGCCTTGAGCACCGGCGTGACCAGGCTGCACCACTGCTGGGCGGCCTGGCGCGCCTGCGGATCCGGGGCGCGCCGGGCGGCGTCCAGCTCCAGGCCGGTGGCGTAGGCCAGCACGCGCAGCCCGTCGATCCAGGCCCGTTCCGTGTCCAGGATGCGGCGCACGGCGGGGTGCCGGACGATGGGGTCGGCCTCGCCCGGTCCGCGCGCCGCGCCGGGCGCGCGCATCTGGGTGCGCTCGTGGGCATAGGCATTCGCCTTCTGCCAGGCCGCATCGAGCAGGCCGATGCCCTGCAGCGCGACGTGCAGCCGCGCCGCGTTCATCATCACGAACATCGCGGCCAGGCCGCGGCCGGCCTCGCCGACGCGCCAGGCGATCGCGTCGTCGAAGCGCAGCACGCAGGTGGGGCTGCCGTGCAGGCCCATCTTCTCCTCGATGCGCTCGCAGTGGATGGCGTTGCGGCTGCCGTCCTCCAGCACCTTGGAGGTGATGAACAGCGACAGCCCCTTGGGACCGGGTGCCGCGCCCGGCTCGCGCGCGAGCACCAGGTGGACGATGTTGTCGGTCAGGTCGTGCTCGCCGCCGGAGATGAAGATCTTGGTGCCGGCCAGGCGGTGGCTGCCATCGGGCTGCGGGACGGCCTGCGTGCGCGCCAGGCCGAGGTCGCTGCCCGCGTGCGGCTCGGTGAGGCACATGGTGGCGAGCCACTCGCCGCTGGCGATCCGGCCGAGGAAGCGGGCCTTCAGCGCGTCGCTGCCGTGGTGCTTGAGGCACTCGTAGGCGCCGTGCAGCAGGCCCGGCGCCATCGTCCAGCCGTGGTTGGCCGCGCTGAGCTGCTCGTACAACACGCCTTCCAGCACCCAGGGCAGCCCCTGGCCGCCGTCCTCGGGCGCGCAGGCGAGCGAGGGCCAGCCCGCCTGCCAGAAGGCGCGGTAGGCCAGCGCGAAGCCGGGCGGCGTGGTCACGCGGCCGGCCTCGAAGCGGCAGCCGGGGTCGTCGCCCGCCGCCTGCAGCGGCGCGACCACCTCGCGGACGAACCGGGCCGCCTCGTCCAGCACCTGCGCCATCAGCGCCTCGTCGGCCTCGGCGAAGCCCGGCAGCGCCTGCAGGCGCGTGGCCGCGTCGAGGACGCGGAACAGCAGGAAGGCGTGGTCGGCGGGGACGGGGCGGTAGTCCATGGCGTCAGGGCCGGCAGTCGAAGCTGCCGGCGCTCTCCAGGTTCCCGGTGCCGCGGTAGCGCGCGACCAGCGGGTAGGGGCACAGCGGCCGCGAGCGGTCCGGCGCCCAGCCGGCCGGCACTTCGGGGTTGGGCACGGCGCTGCCGGGACCGCGGGCGCGGGCCACCACGGCCCCCGGCGCCTCGCCGGCCTCGACCCAGCGCACCAGCGGATCGAGGAAATCGACCTGGTCGGTGGCGGGGCCGCCGCGGCTGTGGTTCATGCCCGGCACGACGTACAGGCGCGCGTGCTCGCGCGCGGCGCCGCCGTGGGCGGTGGTGAAGTTGTCGTGCCAGCGGATCGTGTCCAGCACGGAGAACACCGGGTCGGCCGCCCCGTGGAAGACGATGAGCTTGCCGCCGGCGGCGACGAAGTCGCGCAGCAGCGGGTCGGGTGGCGCCATGAACGCCAGGGCGGGCGCGAGGCCCGGCACGTCACGGTCGATGTCGAAGCCGAGCACGTAGTCGACCAGCGTGGTGCCCTGGCCCGTCACCTGCGCCGGCGAGGCGGGCGGGGTCGAGAACACGAAGGCCATCGCGACCGCATCGCGCGGCCCGACGCTGTTGACGAACTTCCAGTTGGCCCAGTCGCGCCCGGCCAGGCCGGGGTCGGCCGCCAGGCCCGCGTACACGGGCTGGCCGTCGCGCAGCCGCGGGCCGGCGAGCACGCGGGCGAGGGTGTCCTTCTGGGCCGCCGTCAGGCAGCTGCCGGCGGGCGCATCGGAGGCCGTGCACGTGGGCACGTCGCGCTCGACGCGGAAGGCCGACTCGCACGCCCGCAGGTCGGCGACGATGCCGTCCTGCGCGCCGTCGAGCGCGTCGCAGCGGGCGAGCACGCTGCGCGCCACCAGGGCCATCGCGGGCGGCGGCAGGGACGTTGTCAGGTCGGGGCGGCCGGTGGCGGGATCCGGCCGGGCGATGCGGGCGAACTGCTGGGCGTCCCACAGCTGCGTGGCGGCCGCCAGCGGGAGCCGGTAGCCCGGTGTGCTGACGAGGATGCCGTCGTAGGCGCGCGGCAGGCGCGACGCAGCGACGAAGCCGTGCCGGCCGCCGTTGGAGGTGCCCACGAAGTACGAGCGGTCGGGGGCCTTGCCGTAGTAGGCCGCGACGAGCGCCTTGGCCATCGGGGTGAGCTGTGCGACGGCGTTGTACCCGTAGTCCAGGCGCGCCTGCGGATCGAGCCCGAAGGTGGCACCGCCGATCGGCGTGCTGCGGTCGAAGGCGTGCCCCGCATCGGAGCTGAGGACCGCGAAGCCCGCGAGCAGGCCGTTGCGGGCCGGGCCGCCGCCGAGGATGTCGCCGTAGGCGGGCGTGACGAAGCCGTCGAGGCCGCCGTTGGCCTGGTAGAAGAAGCGGCCGTTCCAGGCCGTCGGCAGGCGCATCTCGAAGCCGATGGCATAGCGCTTGCCGTCCACGGGGCTGGTGCGCTCGTGCATCGCGCCCTTGACGACGCAGTGCTCCGGCATCGGCTGGGCGATGCCCGGCAGCTTCAGCGTGCCGGCCGCCACGCGCTCGGCGGACGCGATACGGGCGCCGGGGTAGGCAAAGCGCGCGGCGAGCGCGTCGCACGCGAGCGCGGGCGCGCTGCCGACGGCGGGGCCACGTGCTGCGGGGGGCGTGCCGGCACAGCCGGCAAGGAGCAGCAGGAACGCTGCGGCGGGCGCGATGCGCATGGCGGACACCTCCGGAAAGTCAGGCCTGGGCGGCCGGCGCGCGCGCCGCGCCCAGGTAGGTCTCGATGACCCGTGGGTCGCCCGCCAGCTGCGCGGCGGGGCCTTCGAGGTGGATCTCGCCGGTCTCGAGCACGTAGCCGTGGTCGGCCACTTCGAGCGCCGCACGCGCGTTCTGCTCGACCAGCAGGATGGACACGCCCTGTTCGCGCAGGCGGCGGATGATCTGGAAGATCTCGCGCACCACCAGCGGCGCCAGGCCCAGGCTCGGCTCGTCCAGCATCAGCAGCTTGGGCTGCGACATCAGTGCGCGGCCCACGGCGAGCATCTGGCGCTCGCCGCCCGACAGCGTGCCGGCCAGCTGCGTGCGGCGCTCCTTCAGGCGCGGGAACAGCGCGTACACGCGCTCCAGCCCGTCGCGCCAGCCCGGCACGCCCAGCTTCATCGGGCGGTAGCCGCCCAGCACCAGGTTGTCCTCCACCGGCATGGTGCCGAACAGCTCGCGCCGCTCGGGCACCAGCGCCAGGCCGAGCATCACGCGGTCCTCCAGCGTGGTGTCGGCCAGGTCCTGGCCGTCGAACACGATGCGGCCGCGCGCGGGCAGCAGGCCCATGAGCGCATTGAGCGTGGTGGACTTGCCGGCGCCGTTGGGGCCGATCACCGTGACCACCTGGCCGGGCGCGAGCTGGAAGTCCAGCCCGGCCAGCACCTCGGCGCGGCCGTAGCCGGCGTGCAGGTCGCGCACTTCGAGAAGGGGCGCCGCCATGCCTAGTGCTCCGTGCCGAGGTAGGCTGCGCGCACCGCGGGACTGGCCTGCACCTCGGCCGGGGTGCCCTCCATCAGGCGGGTGCCGAATTCCATCACCACGATGCGGTCGGTCAGGCCCATGACGAATTCCATGTCGTGCTCCACCAGCAGCAGGCTCATGCCTTCCTGCTTCAACTGCCGCAGCACGCCGGCCAGCGCCTGCTTCTCCTTGTGCCGCAGGCCCGCCGCCGGCTCGTCGAGCAGCAGCAGGGCGGGGTCGGTGCACAGCGCGCGGGCGATCTCCATCAGGCGCTGCGGCCCGAGCGCGAGGTTGCCCGCCAGCTCGTGCATGCGGTCGGCCATGCCGATGCGCACGAGTTGCCGCTCGGCCTCGGCGAACAGCCGCCGCTCCTCCTCGCGGTCCAGGCGCAGCATGGCGCGGGCCGTGCCGGCGTGGCCGCGCAGGTAGCCGCCCAGCGCCACGTTCTCCAGCACGGTCATCTCGGGAATCATCTTCACGTGCTGGAAGGTGCGCGAGATGCCGCGCCGCGCGATCTCGCGCGAGGGCAGGCCGCCGATCGGCTGGCCGCGCCAGCGCACGTCGCCCGAGGTGAGCGACAGCACGCCGGTGATCAGGTTGAAGGTGGTGGACTTGCCGGCGCCGTTGGGGCCGATCAGGCCGACGATGTCGCCGGCGCCGATGTCGAAGCTGACGTCGTTGACCGCCACCAGGCCGCCGAACTCCTTGCGCACCCGCTCCACCTGCAGCAGGGGCTCGCCGCGCGCGGGCTTGTCGCGCACGGGCAGCGGCGCGGCGCCGCCCCAGTCGCGCCGGCGGTCGGCGCGCGGCAGCTTGCGCACGACGAAGGTCCACAGGCCGTCGGGCGCGTACTTGAGCACCACCACCAGCACGATCCCGAAGACGATGGTCTCGAAGTTGCCGCCGCTGCCGATCAGCCGGGGCAGCAGGACCTGCAGCTGGTCCTCCACCAGCTTCACGACCGCCGCGCCGAGGAAGGCGCCCCAGACATGGCCGACGCCGCCCAGCACCGCCATGAACAGGTATTCGATGCCCTTGCCGATCGCGAACGGCGTCGGATTCACGGTGCGCTGGAAGAACGCGAACAGCCAGCCCGAGATGGCCGCCAGCACCGCCGCGATCACGAACACCGTGAGCTTGGCGCGGAAGGTGGAAATGCCCATCGCCTCGGCCATCGTCGCGCCGCCCTTGAGCGAGCGGATCGCGCGGCCGGGGCGCGAATCGAGCAGGTTGGCGCAGCCCCAGGCGGCCAGCAGCGCGATGGCCCAGACCAGCACGTGCAGGCCGCGGCCCGTGCCCAGGTCGGTGCCGAACAGGGTGAGGGTGGGCACGCCCAGGATGCCGTCGTACTTGCCCAGCCAGTCCATGTTGGCCATGGTGTAGTTCAGCGCCAGGCCCCAGGCGATGGTGGCCAGCGGCAGGTAGTGGCCCGACATGCGCAGCGTGATCGCGCCGACGACGAGGGCGGCCACCACCGCCAGGCCCACGCCCACCAGCAGCGCGAGCCAGGGCGAGGCGGACAGCTTGACCGCGAGGAAGGCCGCCGTGTACGCGCCCACGCCGACGAAGGCGGCCTGGCCGAACGAGGTGAGGCCGGCCACGCCGGTCAGCAGCACCAGCCCCAGCGCGACCAGCGCGTACAGGCCGATGTAGATGCCCTGCGTGATCCAGAAGTCGGGCACCGGCAGCGCCGGCAGCAGCAGCATCAGGGCCGCGAAGGCGGGGAACGCGAAGCGTTGCAGGCGGGCCATCAGTGCTCCTCGCCGTGCGGATCGCGCAGTGACCGCCACAGCAGCACCGGCAGGATGGAGGAGAAGACGATCACTTCCTTGAACGAGCTGGCCCAGAACGAGCCGAAGCTCTCGAGCAGGCCGACGCCCAGCGCGCCGACCAGCGCCAGCGGATAGCTGGCCAGGCCGGCGAAGACCGCGGCGACGAAGCCCTTCAGGCCGATCAGGAAGCCGCTGTCGTAGAAGACGGTGGTGGTGGGGCCGATCAGCAGCCCGGACAGCGCGCCGATGAAGGCCGCCATGCCGAACGCCAGCCGGCCGGCGGCGCTGGAGGAGATGCCCATGAGGCGGGCGCCGGCGCGGTTGACGGCCGTGGCGCGCAGCGCCTTGCCGGTGAGAGAGCGCTCGAAGAACAGCCACAGCGCGACGATCAGCGCCAGCGAGGCGACAAAGATGATCAGCGTCTGGCCGCTGACCGCCAGCGGGCCGGCGGAAAAGCGCGCGTCCCAGAAGCTCGGGTTGCGAAAGCCCTCGGCGCCGAAGAAGAACAGGCCCAGCCCGACCAGCGCGAAGTGCACGCCGACCGAGACGATCAGCAGCACGAGCACCGACGCATCGGCCAGCGACTCGTAGGCCAGGCGGTAGATCAGGCTGCCGAACGGCGCCACCAGCGCCAGCGTCAGCAGCGCCTGCACGACGAGCGGGAAGTTGCGCGGCGCGGCCCAGACCGCCACGGCCGAGGCGAGCACCGGCCAGGCCAGCGTGCGCAGCGCCTGCAGCGCCAGGCGCCGCGGCGGCACGTGGTGCCGCACGCCATGCCACAGGTCGGTGAGCGTGGCCAGCACGGCCAGCACGAGCAGGAACCAGACCGTTCCGGGGACCTTGCCGGTCTGGAACAGGGCCAGGGTGAGCGCGCCGAACGCGACGAACTCACCCTGGGGAATGAAGATCACCCGCGTGACGGCGAACACCAGCACCGTCGCCAGTGCGAGCAGCGCGTAGACCGCGCCGTTGGTCAGGCCGTCGAGCGCGAGGATGCCGGCGATCGAGAAGTCCATCGGTGTCTTTTCCCTCCCTGTCCGGGGAGGGTGGGGTGGGGGCAGCGGGCGTGGGTCCGGGCTCTTGCCGGGAAGTGGATCCCGGCCTGCGCCGGGAACTGGATCCCGGCCTGCGCCGGGAACTGGATCCCGGCCTGCGCCGGGATGACGTTCTGCGGCCGGCTGGCGCCGGCCTTCAGAACGTCACTTCTCCACGACGAACTTGCCGTCGGCCACCTTGAGCATCACGCCCGTCTCGTTGGTGTAGCCCCAGTGGTCGTCCTTGGTCCAGTTCATCACGCCGTGCGCGAACACGGTGCGGCCCATGGTCTCCATCGCGTCGCGCAGCGCGCCGCGGAACTCCGGCGTGCCGGGCTTGCCCTTCTTCAGCGCGACCGGGACGATCTTCTCCATCACGATCTGGAAGTCGTAGGAGTGGCCGGCGAACTGGTTGCGCGAGCCGGGGCCGTTGGCCTTCTCGAACTTGGTGACGAAGTCGACCGCCGCCTTCTTGGACGGATGGCTGTCGGGCAGCTGCTCGGCCACCACGGCCGGGCCGGACACCACGAACGTGCCCTCGACGTCCTTGCCGCCGATGCGCACCAGGTCGGGCGTGGCCGCGGCGTGCGTCTGGTAGATCTTGCCCTTGTAGCCGCGCTCGACGATGGCCTTCTCGGGCATCGCCGCGCCGGAGCCGGAGGCGACCACGACCATCGCGTCGGGGTTGGCCGAGGCGAGCTTGAGCGCCTGCGGCGTGACGCTGGTGTCGGTGCGGGCGAAGCGCTCGCTGGCCACCAGCTTCATGCCGTTCTTCTCCAGCTCGGGCTGCAGCGCCTTGAGCCACAGCTCGCCGTAGGCGTCGGTGTAGCCCAGGAAGCCGACGGTCTTGATGTTCTGCTTCTTCATGTGCTGGACCATCGCGTGGGCCATCACGTCGTTGCCCTGCGGCAGGCGGAACAGCCAGTGGTCCTGGCCGGCCGGCACGCCCACGGGCGAGGCAGCGACCTGCAGCGTCTTGTTCTCGGCGGCCACGGGCGCCATGGCGGCGGCGACCGGCGTCAGGCACGAGCCCAGGATGACGTCGACCTTGTCCTCGGTGACCAGGCGGCGCGTGTTGCTCACGCCCTTGCCCGGGTCGCTGGCGTCGTCCAGGACGATCAGGTTGACCTTCTCGCCGGCGATCTCCTTGGGGAAGAGGGCCAGCTGCTTTTGCATCGGGATGCCCAGGCCCGAGCCGGGGCCGGTGAGCGAGAGCACCACGCCGACGTTGATGTCGGCCAGGGCGGTGCCCGCGGCCGCGAGCGACACGGCGGCGGCGATGAGGGTGCGAACGAGCTTCATGTGCTTGTCTCCTTGGTTGAAATCGGTTCTTGTCAGCGCGGCGCCATGCGCAGGGCGCCGTCCAGGCGGATCACCTCGCCATTGAGGTGGGTGTTGGTGACGATATGGCAGGCGAGCTGGGCGAACTCTTCGGGTTTGCCCAGGCGCGGCGGGAAAGGGATCGACGCCGCCAGCGACTGCTGCACCGCCTCGGGCAGCTGCTTCATCAGCGGGGTGGCGAACAGGCCGGGGGCGATGGTGCAGACCCGGATGCCGTGCTGCGCGAGGTCGCGCGCCATCGGCAGCGTCATGCCGACCAGCCCGCCCTTGGACGCGCTGTAGGCCTGCTGGCCCACCTGGCCGTCGAACGCGGCGACCGAGGCGGTGAACATCATCACGCCGCGCTCGCCGTCCTCCAGCGGCGCCAGCCTGGCGCACTCGGCCGCGAACAGCCGGCTGGCGTTATAGGTGCCCACCAGGTTGACGTTGATCACGCGGGCGAAGTCGTCCAGCGGCGCGGCGCTGCCGTCCTTCTGCACCACGCGCCTGGCGGTGCCGATGCCGGCGATGTTCATCAGGATGCGGGCCGGGCCGTGCGCGGCCGCCGCCTTGGCGATCGCCGCCTGCAGGCTGTCGGTGCTGGTGATGTCGCACTGGCAGGCGACGCCGCCGATCTCGGCGGCCACCTGCTCGGCCTGCGCCAGGTTGACGTCGAGCACGGCGACGCGGGCGCCCAGGCGGGCCAGCTCGCGCGCGGTGGCCTCGCCGAGGCCGGAGGCGCCGCCCGTGACCAGCGCGGCCTGTCCCTGGATGTTCATCGCGTGCCTCCTTGCGGCTTGAGGGTGAAGGGCAGGGCGTCGTCGTGCAGCGCCTGCACCATCGCGTCGCGGTGCTTGAGCACGGCGCGCTGGTTGATCGAGCCCTTGTCGGTGACCTCGCCCTTGTCGATCGAGGGCGACTCGTGCATCAGGTGCAGCCGCGCGACGCGGTTGGCGCTGCCGGTCGCCTGGCGGGCCAGTTCGTCCACCACGTGCTGGAAGTGCGCCTGCACCGGCGCGCTCTCCAGCACGGCCTGCAGCGGCGCGCCGTCGGGCAGGCCGGCCAGCTTGCGCACCGCGGGCGTCGGGAAGATGAGCGCGCCGACCTCGTTGCAGTTCAGGCCCGTGATCACCGCGTCCTGCACGTACGGGGCGCCGGCGGCGATGATCCTAGCGCGCAGCGGGCCGACGCTGACGAAGGTGCCGGTGGCCAGCTTGAAGTCCTCGGCGATGCGGCCGTCGAAGCGCAGGCCCAGGTGGTGGTCGGCGTCGTCGATCCACAGGACGGCGTCGCCGGTGCGGAAGAACCCCTCCTCGTCGAAGGCTTCGGCGGTGGCCTGGGGCGCGCGCCAGTAGCCCGGCGTGACGTTCGGGCCCTTGTAGCGGACCTCGGTCTTGCCGTCGACGGGCACCAGCTTCAGCTCCATGCCGGGGCAGGGCAGGCCCAGGTGGCCCGAGCGCACCTGCGGGTTGGTGACGAACACCGCGAACGGCGACGACTCGGTCATGCCCAGGCCCGTGCCCATCACCACGCGCTCGCCGATCTCGGCCTCCTGCACCTCGTGCAGCAGGTCCCACACGGGCTGGGCGAGCGCGGCGCCGGCATAGAAGAACATGCGCACCCGCGACAGCAGGTTGCGGCGCAGCTCGGCGTCGGTCTTCATCGCCTGCGCGATCGCCTCGAAGCCGGTGGGCACGTTGAAGTAGACGGTGGGGGCGATCTCGCGCAGGTTGCGCAGCGTCTCCTGCACCAGCGCCGGGGTCGGCTTGCCGTCGTCGATGTACAGCGAGCCGCCGTTGTAGATCACCAGGCCGACGTTGTGGTTGCCGCCGAAGGTGTGGTTCCAGGGCAGCCAGTCCACCAGGACCGGCGGCTCCTCGGCCAGCACCGGCATCGACTGGCGCATCTGCTGCTGGTTGGCGCACCACATGCGGTGCGTGTTGATCACCGCCTTGGGCAGCTTGGTCGAGCCCGAGGTGAACAGGAACTTGGTGATCGTGTCCGGACCGGACGCCTGCATCGCGCGCTCGACGGCGTCGGTGGGCGCGGTGTCCAGCAGCGCCGCCCACGGGGTGGCGCGGCGGCCCGGCACCTCGCCGGCGGCCAGCACGACCTCGACCTCGGGGCCGACGGTGGCGGCGATCGCCTTGGCATAGCGCGCGCCGTCGGCCGCGAACACCAGCCCGGGCGTCAGCGTGTCCAGCACGTGGCGCAGCTTGTCGTAGTCCTGGCTGATGGTCGAATAGGCGGGCGAGACCGGGCAGTGCGGGATACCCGCGTACAGGCAGCCGAGCGCCATCAGCGCGTGCTCGAGGCTGTTTTCGCTCAGGATGGCCACCGGCCGCTGCGCCGACAGGCCGCGATCGACCAGCGCCTGGCCGATGCTGCGCGCGGCGGCCAGCGCCTGGCCGTAGGTGACGCGGCGCCACTCGCCGGTGCTGCCGTCGGCGCGGCGCTCGCGGCGCGCCATGAACAGCCGGTCCGGATCGACGCTCGCCCAGTGCACCAGGCGGTCGGTCATGCGGTGCGCGAAGGGTTCCAGGTCCTGCTCGGCACGCAGGTACTGCACGCCGTCGTCGCCGCGGCGCAGCTGCGCGCGGGTGACGCCGAAGGTCAGCGGCCGGTAGCGGGGGGCCGCGGTGGCGGTTGTCTCGTCCATCTCTTGCTGCCGGGCGTGTTCAGTTCTTGGCGACCTTGTCCGCCCGGCCTTCGAGGAAGGCGCGCACGCGCTCCTTGGCCTCGGGGGCGCTCTGCACGATGGCGGACATGAGGGCTTCAGTGAGGAATCCCTGGTCGGCGGGCTGCTCGGCGATGCGCGGCAGCGCGTGCATCAGGGCGTAGTTGGTCAGCGGCGCGTTGCGCGCGACGCGCTCGGCGATCTCGATCGCCTTGGCCAGCGCCTGGCCCTGGGGCACCAGGTACTGGGCGAAGCCGGCGCGCTCGCCGTCCTGCGCGTTGTAGACGCGGCCGGTCATCATCATGTCGGTCATGCGCGCCACGCCGATCAGGCGCGGGATGCGCACCGAGCCGCCGCCGCCGACGAAGATGCCGCGCGAGCCCTCGGGCAGCGCGTAGAAGGTGCTCTCGTCGGCCACGCGGATGTGGCACGACGATGCGAGCTCCAGGCCGCCGCCGACCACCGCGCCGTGCAGGGCCGCCACCACCGGCACCGGCCCGTACTGCACCTGCTCCAGCGCGGCGTGCCACATGCGCGAGTGGTGCATGCCCTGGCCGGCGTCGCGCTCCTTGATCTCGGACAGGTCCAGGCCGGCGCAGAAGTGGTCGCCGTCGCCGTCGATGACGGCGGCGCGCACCGAGGCCGGCAGGTTCTGGAAGGTGTCGCGGATGGCGAGGATGAGGGCGTCGTTGAGCGCGTTGCGCTTTGCCGGACGGTTGAGGCGCACGATGGCGATGTCGCCGCGGTGCTCGATCTGCAGGTCTGGAATGCTCATGGCGGTTTGCGGTGTCGGGGGATTATTTGTTATAAACAATAATCAAAACAAGCCCGTCGCACTAGGGCTAACCCTAGCCGGAGACACGCCATGGACCACGCCAACCTGATCGCGATCGACATCCACACGCATGCCGAGGTGAGCTGCTGGAACCCGTTCGACAACTACGGGGAAGAGTACGACCGCGCCGCCGACAAGTACTTCAGGAACGCGCGCCGCCCGACCATTGCCGAGACGATCGCGTACTACCGCGAGCGCAGGATCGGCCTGGTGATGTTCACGGTCGACAGCGAGTCCCAGCTCGGCCGCCGGCGGATCCCGAACGAGGAGATCGCGCAGGCCGCGCGCGAGAACGCCGACATGATGATGGCCTTCGCCAGCATCGATCCGCACAAGGGCAAGATGGGCGCGCGCGAGGCCGAGCGCCTCATCAAGGAAGAAGGCGTCAGGGGCTTCAAGTTCCACCCGACGGTGCAGGGCTACCACCCCTACGACCGGATGGCCTGGCCGATCTACGAGGTGATCGCCGCCCACAAGCTGCCGGCCATCTTCCACACCGGCCACAGCGGCATCGGCTCGGGCATGCGCTGCGGCGGCGGGCTGCGCCTGGAGTACAGCAACCCGATGCACCTGGACGACGTGGCCATCGACTTCCCGGACATGCAGATCGTGATGGCGCACCCGAGCTTCCCGTGGCAGGACGAGGCGCTGTCGGTGGCCACCCACAAGCCCAACGTCTGGATCGACCTGTCCGGCTGGAGCCCGAAGTACTTTCCGAAGCAGCTCGTGCAGTACGCCAACACGCTGCTGAAGGACCGCGTGCTGTTCGGCAGCGACTACCCGCTGATCACGCCCGAGCGCTGGATGAAGGACTTCGAGGAGGCCGGCTTCAAGCCCGAGGTGATGCCCGGCATCCTCAAGGGCAATGCGGTGCGCCTGCTCGGGCTGGCTTAGGCGATTTTCCTAACTGCGGCTGAGCTGGCCGCGGTACGCTGTCGGCCCCTGCCGCGCCGGTGCACGCGGGCGTGCAGCGTGTCCGTCCAATGTCCGGTTTGCCGCCAGCCCTTCCTCCCCTTCCTGTCCCGCCCGCAGCCGACGAGCAGCTGGCGGCCGCGACCTCCATGCTCGAGATCGCCGCCCGCATGGGGCGGCTGGCGGCCTGGTCGTGCGACACCGGCGGCCAGCTGGTGTGGTCGCCCGAGGTCCACGCGATGCTGGACCTGCCGCCCGACCACCGGCCCACGCTCGAGGAGGCGCTGGCCTTCTATGCGCCACCCTCGCGCGAGCTGGTGCGGGCGTGCTTCCGGGCCTGCCTGAACGACGGCATGCCGTTCGACATCGAGGCGGCGGCCACCACGGCGACGGGGCGGCCGATCCACGTGCGCACGATCGGCCAGGCGCAACGCGGCGCCGACGGCGCCGTGCTGCGCATCCACGGCGCCTGCCAGGACATCACCGAGGCCCGGGCGGCGGTCGAGAACACGCGGCGCCTGGCCGACCGGCTGGCGACCACGCTGGAGACGCTGACGGACGCGTTCTTCACCATGGACACGCAGTGGCGCGTGAACTACCTGAACGCCGAAGCCGAGCGCATGCTGCGGCTGGACCGCGGTACGGCGCTCGGCAGTTCGCTGTGGGAGCTGTTCCCCGACCTGGCCGGCACCGCCATCGAGGCGCAGTACCGGTGGGCCGTGACGCACCAGCAGGCGGTGCAGTTCGACGAGTACTACGAGCCGTTCGGCATCTGGGTGCGCGTGAAGGCCTACCCCTCCATGCAGGGCCTGGCGGTCTACGTGCGCGACGTGACCGAGAAGGTCACCGCCGAGCGCGAGGTGTTCCGGCTGAACGCCGAACTGGAGGAGCGCGTGCGCAGCCGCACGCAGCAGCTGGAGGCCGCCAACCGCGAGCTGCAGGCCTTCGCGTATTCCATCGCGCACGACCTGCGCGCGCCGCTCAGCACCATCGACGGCTTCAGCCGCGTGCTGCTCGAGCGGCTGCAGGACCGGCTGGACGACCGGGACCGCCACTACCTGGGGCGCATCCGCCATGCGGTGCTGCACATGGGCGAGATCTCCGACGGGCTGCTGGCGCTGGCCCACCTGTCGCGAACGCCGCTGCGCGACGAGCCCGTGGACCTGGCCGAGCTGGCGCGGCGCGCGCTGGCCGGCTGCCAGGACCGCGAGCCCGATCGCCACGTCGATGTCGTGATCGCGCGCACGCTGCCGGTGCGTGGCGACCCGCGCCTGCTCGCGGAGCTGGTCGAGAACCTGGTCGGCAACGCGTGGAAGTTCACCTCGCGCACCGCGATGGCGCGCATCGAGGTGGGCTGCGAGACCGTGGCGGGCCAGGTGTGCTGGTTCGTGCGCGACAACGGTGCGGGCTTCGACATGGCGCACGCCGGCAAGCTGTTCAAGGCCTTCCAGCGCATGCACCCGGCGGCGCAGTTCGAGGGCACCGGCATCGGGCTTGCGATCGTGCACAAGATCGTCGAGCGGCACGGCGGCCGCATCTGGGCGCAGGCCGCGCCGGACCAGGGCGCGAGCTTCCATTTCACGCTGCGGCATCCGCCCGCGGCGAGCTGATCTCGAACACTTCTTTGTGCCGCAAACCGCGGCACCACGCAAGCAGATTTACGTGCCGCGCGCGGCGTGTTGCGCGCGTGCACGCACTCGATGACAGGGCATTCACCGAGCAACTTTTGCGCTTCATTTTTCTCTATGGTTCACCTACATTGAAGTCCGACGTTCGCCTACAGGAGCAGGGTGCCTCAGCAAGGGCCCTGCGCTAAAGTGATTGAACATCACCGGCGTGCAGCGGCAGCCACCGGGACCGACCGTAGCCCAAGGAGTTCTCATGGATGTGGTTCGCAATTTCCTGGCACGTTACGAGCAGACGCGCGAGGAGGAGATGTCGCTCGAGGAGTACCTCGAGTCGTGTCGCAAGGACCCGCTGGTGTACGCCACCGCGGCCGAGCGCATGCTGGCGGCCATCGGTGAACCGGAGATGATCGACACGCGGCACGACCCGCGCCTGTCGCGCATCTTCGGCAACAAGATGATCCGCATCTATCCCGCCTTCAAGGATTTCTACGGGATGGAAGAGCCGATCGAGCAGGTCGTCTCGCACTTTCGCCACGCGGCGCAGGGCCTGGAGGAGAAAAAGCAGATCCTCTACCTGCTCGGCCCCGTGGGCGGCGGCAAGTCCTCGATCGCCGAGCGCCTGAAGCAGCTGATGGAGCAGGTGCCCTTCTACGCGATCAAGGGCTCGCCGGTGAACGAGTCGCCGCTGGGCCTGTTCAGCAACGACGAGGACGGCCCGCTGCTCGAGCAGCAGTTCGGCATCCCGCGCCGCTACACCCAGCGCATCATGTCGCCGTGGGCCGTCAAGCGGCTGGAGGAATTCGGCGGCGACATCCGCAAGTTCAAGGTCGTCAAGCGCTACCCCTCCATCCTCAAGCAGGTGGGCATCGCCAAGACCGAGCCGGGCGACGAGAACAACCAGGACATCTCCTCGCTGGTGGGCAAGATCGACATCCGCAAGCTGGAAAGCTACGCGCAGGACGACCCGGACGCCTACAGCTACTCCGGCGGCCTGTGCCTGGCCAACCAGGGCCTGCTCGAATTCGTCGAGATGTTCAAGGCGCCTATCAAGGTGCTGCACCCGCTGCTGACCGCCACCCAGGAAGGCAACTTCAAGGGCACCGAGGGCTTCGGCGCGATCCCGTTCGACGGCATCGTGATGGCGCACTCCAACGAGAGCGAGTGGAAGGCGTTCAAGAACAACAAGAACAACGAGGCCTTCCTCGACCGCATCTACATCGTCAAGGTGCCGTACTGCCTGCGCGTCACCGAGGAAATCAAGATCTACGACAAGCTGGTTCGCAACTCGTCGCTCAAGGACGCCGTCTGCGCCCCGGGCACGCTGAAGATGATGGCCCAGTTCTCGGTGCTCACGCGCCTGAAGGAGCCGGAGAACTCCAGCATCTTCTCCAAGATGCAGATCTACGACGGCGAGAGCCTGAAGGACACCGACCCCAAGGCCAAGAGCTACCAGGAGTACCGCGACTACGCCGGCGTCGACGAGGGCATGACCGGCATCTCCACGCGCTTCGCGTTCAAGATCCTGTCCAAGGTCTTCAACTTCGACAGCAACGAGATCGCCGCCAACCCGGTGCACCTGATGTACGTGCTGGAGCAGCAGATCGAGCGCGAGCAGTTCCCGCCCGAGGTCGAGCAGAAGTACCTGTCGTACATCAAGGAGCACCTGTCGGCCCGCTATGCCGAGTTCATCGGCAAGGAGATCCAGACGGCGTACCTGGAGTCGTACTCCGAGTACGGCCAGAACATCTTCGACCGCTACGTCACCTACGCCGACTTCTGGATCCAGGACCAGGAATACCGCGACACCGACACCGGCGAGATCTTCGACCGCGCGGCGCTCAATGCCGAACTGGAGAAGATCGAGAAGCCCGCCGGCCTGTCCAACCCGAAGGACTTCCGCAACGAGATCGTCAACTTCGTGCTGCGCGCGCGCGCCAACAACGCCGGCAAGAACCCGGTGTGGACCAGCTACGAGAAGCTGCGCACGGTCATCGAGAAGAAGATGTTCTCCAACACCGAGGACCTCCTGCCCGTGATCAGCTTCAATGCCAAGGCCAGCGCCGACGAGCAGAAGAAGCACGAGGACTTCGTCAACCGGATGGTCGAGAAGGGCTACACGCACCGCCAGGTGCGCCTGCTCTGCGAGTGGTACCTGCGCGTTCGCAAGAGCTCATGACCTGACCCGACAAACAGGAACCCCTGTCCGTGGCCTCCAGCAACACGACGGAGCGCTCGGCGCTCCACCAGGTGATCGACCGCCGGCTGTCCGGCAAGAACAAGTCGATCGGCAACCGCGAGCGGTTCCTGCGCCGCTACCGCGAGCAGATCCGCGATGCGGTGCGCAAGGCCGTGGGTGACCGCAGCATCCACAACATCGAGGACGGGGCCGACATCAGCCTGCCCAAGCGCGACGTGTCGGAGCCGGTGTTCAACCACGGGCCGGGCGGCTCGCGCGAGATGGTGCACCCGGGCAACCAGGAGTACGTGCGCGGCGACCGCATCCCGCGCCCGCGCGGCGGCGGCGCCGGGGGCGGGGGCAGCGGCGCGTCGCCCGACGGCACCAGCGAGGACGACTTCACCTTCCGCATCACGCGGGAGGAGTTCATGAACTACTTCTTCGACGACCTGGCGCTGCCGCGGCTGATCCGCACGCAGCTGCTGGCCGACGCGCCGGAGTGGAAGTCCCGCCGCGCCGGCTTCGTCTCGGAAGGCAACCCGACCAGCCTGCACGTCGTGCGCTCGATGCGCGTGGGCCTGGCCCGTCGCATCGCGATGGGCGGCGACGCCCGCCGCCAGCTGCGCCTGGCCGAGGAGCACCTGCAGGTGATCGAGGCGCGGGCCGACACGCCGCCGGCGGAGATCGCCGCGCTGAAGGCCGAGATCGAGGAATTGCGCCAGCGCCTCAAGCGCGTGCCGTTCCTGGACCCGTTCGACCTGCGCTTTCGCCACCGCATCCGCGAGCCGCTGCCCACCAGCAAGGCGGTGATGTTCTGCCTGATGGACGTCTCGGGCTCGATGGACGAGGCGCGCAAGGACCTGGCCAAGCGCTTCTTCATCCTGCTGTACCTGTTCCTCACGCGCCACTACAAGCAGACCGACGTCATCTTCATCCGCCACCACACGCAGGCGGCCGAGGTGCCGGAGGACGAGTTCTTCCACGCCACGGAGTCGGGCGGCACGGTGGTGTCCAGCGCGCTGATCCTGATGCACGAGATCATCCGCGAGCGCTACATGGGCAGCGAGTGGAACATCTACGGCGCCCAGGCCTCGGACGGCGACAACTGGCAGCAGGATTCGTCCAAGTGCCGCGACCTGCTGGACGCCAAGCTGCTGCCGTTGTGCCGCTACTTCGCCTACGTGCAGGTGGCCGACGAGGACCAGAACCTGTGGGAGGAATACACGCGCGTGCGTGACGGCAACGCCAACTTCGCGATGCAGAAGATCGTGACGCCGGCGCAGATCTTCCCGGTGTTCCGGGACCTGTTCAAGAAGTCGCCGATGGGAGCCACCGCATCATGAGCGCCCTCGTCCACGAGCCGCCGGTGCGCGGCGCCAACCGGCTGCCCAGCGCCTCCGACTGGACCTTCGAGCTGATCGAGGAGTACTTCGCCGCCATCCGCAAGATGGCCGAGCGCTTCAAGCTCGACACCTACCCGGTGCAGCTGGAGGTCATCTCGGCCGAGCAGATGCTCGATGCCTACGCCTCGGTCGGCATGCCGGTGAACTACCGGCACTGGTCGTTCGGCAAGCAGTTCATCTCCAGCGAGAAGAACTACCGCCGCGGCCACATGGGCCTGGCCTACGAGATCGTCATCAATTCCGACCCGTGCATCGCCTACCTGATGGAGGAGAACACGCTGCCGATGCAGGCGCTGGTGATGGCGCATGCGTGTTTCGGCCACAACTCCTTCTTCAAGGGCAACTACCTGTTCCGGATGTGGACGGACGCCTCGTCCATCGTCGACTACCTGGTCTATGCCAAGGCCTACATCGCCGAGTGCGAGGAACGCCACGGCCTGGAGGCGGTCGAGGAGGTGCTCGACGCCTGCCATGCCCTGATGAACTACGGGGTCGACCGCTACCGCCGGCCGCAGAAGATCAGCATGGTCGAGGAGGAGCAGCGCCGCAAGGAGCGCGAGGCCTACCTGCAGCAGCAGATCAACGACCTGTGGCGCACGCTGCCGCGCCAGCCCGGCAAGCAGTCCAAGCAGGAGCGCCGGCGCTTTCCCGAGGAGCCGCAGGAGAACATCCTGTACTTCATCGAGAAGAACGCGCCGCTGCTGGAGCCCTGGCAGCGCGAGGTGGTGCGCATCGTGCGCAAGGTCGCGCAGTACTTCTACCCGCAGCGCCAGACCCAGGTGATGAACGAGGGATGGGCCACGTTCTGGCATTACACGCTGCTCAACACCATGTACGACGAGGGGCAGCTGGCCGACGGCTTCATGATCGAGTGCCTGTCCTCGCACACCAACGTGGTGTTCCAGCCGCCGGTGACCGATCCGCGCTACTCGGGCATCAACCCGTATGCGCTGGGCTTTGCGATGTTCAGCGACTTGAAGCGCATCAGCATGGAGCCGACCGACGAGGACCGGGAGTGGTTCCCCGACATCGCCGGCAACGGCGACTGGCTCAAGACGATCGACTACGCGATGCGCCACTTCAAGGACGAGAGCTTCATCGGCCAGTACCTGTCGCCCAAGTTGATGCGCGACTTCCGCTTCTTCAACATCGTCGACGACGCCAGCCAGCGCGAGCTGGAGGTCGCCGCCATCCACGACGACCTGGGCTACCGCCGCGTGCGCGAGGCCCTGTCCAAGCAGTACGACCTGAACTGGCGCGAGCCGAACATCCAGGTCTGGAACGTCAACCTGCGCGGCGACCGCTCACTGACGCTGCGCCACATGCGCCACCACGACCGCCCGCTCGACAACAATGCCGAGGAGGTGGTCAAGCACGTGGCGCGCCTGTGGGGGTTCCGCGTGCGGCTGGAGAGCGTGGACAGCCACGAGCGCGTCCTGCAGCACTGGGAAGTCACTCCCCCGCAGAACCACCACTGAGCGGCGCGGGTCAGGGCATCTTCTGGATGACCTTGCCCATCTCCTCGCGGTCCAGCGCGCGCAGCGACTGGAACCGCACGTTGCCCGCCGAGCTGATCGCCAGCGTGTAGGCCACCATCGAGGCCTCGTCCTGGGCCTCGCACACGATGACCAGGTCGTAGGCGCCCAGCGTCCAGTGGATGTCCTGCATCTTCACGCCGAAGCGCCCCGCCAGCTCGCGCGCCGCGTCCGCGCGCTTGACGGTGTCCTTCACGCTGCGCAGGCCCTGGTCGGTGAAGCTGGCCAGTCCGATGTATCTCACCATGGGAGTCTCCCGGGAGTTGAGGGAGCTTCCAAGCTAGGTCGCGAGGCGGCGGGCGAGTTGCGTGTGCGCAAGCGGCCCGCGGTTGCTCTGGCCCAGCCGGCGCCCGGCCGCGCCGCTCAGGCGCCGTGGCGCTGCCGCAGGGCGGCAAACGAGCACAGCTCACCGGCCAGCGCGCTGGCCATCACGGTCGGCGGGCTGGCCAGCCACACCTGGCCGGGCCCCGAGCGGCCGGGGAAGTTGCGGTTGATCGCGCTCACCGTCACCTGCCCCGCGCCGGTGGACGAACCCGGCCCGCAGTTGGCGCAGGCGCCGCACGAGGGCTGCAGGATGCGCGCGCCGGCCTCGGCGAACACCCGGTCGTAGCCGCGCGCGGTGCAGTAGTCGCGCACGGCGGTGGTGCCGTACTGCAGGTACAGCTGCACGTGGTCGGGCACCCGCAGCCCGTGGGCCAGGCCCCAGGCCAGCACGGCGTGGTAGTGGTCGAAGTCCTCGCGCTTGCCCGCCGTGCACGAGCCGCCGTAGGCGATGTCCACGCGCACCGGCGCGGCCAGCGCCTCGACGGCCAGGCCGTTGCCGGGATCGCCGGGCGCGGCCACCATCGGCGACAGCAGGCCGCAGTCCACGCGCAGCACGCCGGCGTAGGCCGCGCCCTCGTCGCTGCGCATCCAGGGCTCCAGCGCGACCTCGACGCCGCGCCGCTCGCGCAGGAAGCGCACGGTCTCGGCGTCGGGCTCGACGAGGCCGGTCAGGCCGCCCAGTTCGGCCGTCATGTTGGTGAGCGTCGCGCGCTCGTCGGTCGACAGGGCGGACACCACGGCGCCGCCGAACTCGAACACCTGGCCGACCGCGCCGCCGTCGCGGATCGCCGGCAGGGCCAGCAGGTGCAGCACCACGTCCTTGGCGGTCACGCCGGACCGCAGCGCGCCGTCGAGCTGCACGCGCAGCACCGGCGCCATGGTCATGCGCACGGCGCCGGTGGCGAAGGCGTTGGCCATGTCGGTCGTGCCGACCCCGAAGGCCAGGCAGCCGAGCGCGCCGCTGTGCGGCGTGTGCGAATCGGTGCCCACCACCACCTGGCCCGGCAGCGCGTAGCGCTCGGCCATCATGGCGTGCGAGATGCCCGCCACGTTGCTGCCGTCGTCGGCGGCCGCCTCGGCGTCAGTGAGCGTGCGGTGGCAGCGCAGGCGGTGCCGGGCGGCGAACTCGCGCTGCGCCTCGCACATGCGCCGCATGTTGGGCACCAGGCCCGCGGCGAGGTGCGCCGGGCTCTCGTCCATGTACGAGGTGTGGTCCTCGAAGACGACGATGCTGCGCGGCTCGTGCAGGGCGTGCTCGCGGCCGAGCGTCTCGTCCAGCATGTGCGCGGCCATGCCGGTGTAGTACTCGTGGATGAAGCGCCAGTCGGCGCGCAGGAAGCAGCCCTGGCCGACGGCGGGCTCGGCGGGCGTCACCGGCGTGGCGAGCAGGTGGCGCCGCACGATCTTCTCGTACAGCGTCATCGGTCGCGCCGCGGCGGCATCCGCGGACTCCACGGCGGCGGGACGCAGGTCGCGCAGGTGGCGCTGGCCGAAGCGCAGCAGCCCGCCGCTGCGCAGGATGGCCGCCGCCAGGGGCTCGCGGTCGCGCAGCAGGTCGTCGATGGCCACCGGCTCGCCGCGCGCGATGCGGTCGGGCAGGGCGGGGTCGGTCGAGGTGAACAGGCCGATGTTGTCGGCGTTCTGGCGGTACAGGCGCTCGAAGCTCTCGGCCACCACCAGCCGGATGCCGGCCAATCGCTCGGCCGCCGGGCTGTGTTCGCGCGACGAGCCCTTGCCGTACCGGCGCCCCGCCACCGTGACGGCGAACCGGCCGGCCGCGACCGCGCCGACGGCCACCGGCCGCTCGCCGCCGCACTGCAGCCCGGTGTACGGGAAGCGCGCGAGCTGGCTGTCGTAGTGCGCATGATGGCCACCGGCGTGATCTCGTCGGTGGACACGTCGTGGCGCAACGCTCCGGCGGCCTCGCGCGACAGCTGTTCCCCGCCGAGCTGGCGGCGGATGGCATGCGGGTCCTGGGCGAGGAACAGCAGCCGGGGCGAGGCCCCGAGGTCGAGGGTGGTGGGTTCGGTCATGCGGCGGGGGCTTGCGCCGCCAGGTACTCGACGAGCAGCCGGGCGGCGGGAGAGAGCTGGTGCAGGTCGCGGTAGCAGACGATGAAGCGGCGCTCGGCCCAGGGCTCGGCCAGCGTGACCAGCTTCACGCCGTACGCCGCCGCCTGCAGCTGCGCCACCTCGCGCGGCACCACGCTGATCGCCAGCCCCGCGCGCACGACGCGCAGGGCGGCCTCGAAGTTGGTGACGATCACCCGCTGGCGCAGCGTGCGGCCGAGGGAGGCGGCGTGGCGCTTGAGCATGACCTGCACCGCGCTGTTGACCGGCAGGCTGACGTGTTCGAAGTCCAGCGTGTCCTCGAAGCGCACCGACTTGCGCGACGCCAGCGCATGCCGGGCGGGCACGACCAGGCACAGGTGGTCGCTGCGGTACGGGTGCGCCTGCAGCGAGCCGAGCTCGGCCGCGTCCCAGCAGACGCCAAGCGAGGCGTGCCCTTCGCGCAGGCCGCGCACGATCTCCGGGCTCACGCGCTCCTCCATGTCGACCTGGATGTTGCGGTGCGCGGGCTGGTGCAGGAAGGCGGCGACGTCGTCGGCCAGCGACTCGGTCATGGCGGACACGGAGGCGAGGATGCGCACCTGCCCGCGCGCGCCGCCGGCGAAGCCCTGCATGTCGCTCTCGATGCGCGCGGCGCTGTCCAGCATGGCGCGGGCGTGCTCCAGCAGCGTCTGCCCGGCGGCGGTGGGCACCACGCCATGGCGCTTGCGCGCGAGCAGCGGGGTGCCCAGCTGGTCCTCCAGCTGCGCCAGCCGCTTGCTGATGGCCGAGCCCACGATGTTGGCCCGCTCGCCGGCGCGCGCGATGTTGCCCAGTTCGCAGACCAGCGCGAACAGTCGCAGCGTGGTGAGATCGAGGTCGCGCACGGGCGTTCAGAGATTCCGGATTGGAACGGGAGGCTTCTCAGATTGAGAAGTGTTGTCCGTTTGGAAATTCTAAACTTGCTGCCATGACTTTCACCGCTCCCAGCCTGCCCCGACGCGTCGTCGTTCGCGAGGTGGGCCTTCGCGACGGGCTGCAGATCATCGCCCGCACCGTCCCCACCGCCACCAAGCTGGAGTGGATCCGCGACGCCTACGCCGCCGGCCAGCGCGAGCTCGAGGTCGGCTCGTTCGTGCCGGCGCGCCTGATGCCGCAGCTGGCCGACACGGCGGAGGTGCTGGCGTTCGCCAAGACGCTGCCGGGCCTGGTCGCCTCGGTGCTGGTGCCCAACCTCAAGGGCGCCGAGCGCGCCATCGCCGAGGAGGCCGACGCCCTGCTGGTGCCGCTGTCGGCGAGCCACGCGCACAGCCTGGCGAACCTGCGCAAGACGCCCGACGAGGTGGTGGCCGAGATCGGCCGCATCCAGGCGGCACGCGAGGCGGCCGGCTCGCGCATCAAGCTGGAAGTGGGCATCAGCACGGCGCTGGGTTGCACCATCCAGGGCGAGGTGAAGGCGTCCGAGGTCGTGCGGCTGGTCAAGGCGTCGCTCGATGCGGGCGTGGACAGCATCAGCATCGCCGACACCGTCGGCTATGCGGACCCGCTGATGGTCAGCCGCCTGTTCGAGCAGGTGCTGAAGGTCGCCGGCGACCGCTTCCACACCGCGCACTTCCATGACACGCGCGGCCTGGGGCTGGCCAACTGCTACGCCGCGCTGCAGATGGGGATCACGCGCCTGGACGCCTGCCTCGGCGGCATCGGCGGCTGCCCGCACGCGCCCGGCGCCAGCGGCAACGTGGCCACCGAGGACCTGGTGTACCTGCTGGCCAGCATGGGCATCGAGAGCGGGCAGGACTTCGAGGCGCTGCTGGCGCTGCGTGCCAAGCTCGGGCGCTGGCTCGAGGGCGAGGCACTGCACGGCTCGCTCTGGCGCGCGGGCCTGCCGCGCACCATGCACCGCGAGGAGGTGCCGGCATGAGCCGCGACCACCAGGCGCCGCTGCCGCTGAAGGGACTGCGGGTGGTGGAGTTCACCCACATGGTGATGGGCCCGACCTGCGGCATGGTGCTGGCCGACATGGGCGCCGAGGTGATCAAGGTCGAGCCGATCGAGGGCGACCGCACGCGCCACCTGCTCGGGGCGGGCGCCGGCTTCTTCCCGATGTTCAACCGCAACAAGAAGAGCATCGCGCTGGACCTGCGCAGTCCCGAGGGCGTCCAGGTGGCCCGGCAGCTGTGCGCCAGCGCCGACGTGGTGGCCGAGAACTTCAAGCCCGGCACCATGGCCAAGTACGGCCTCGACTACGCCAGCCTGTCGAAGACGAACCCGCGCGTGATCTACGTCAGCCTCAAGGGCTTCCTGCCCGGACCGTACGAGCACCGCACGGCGCTGGACGAGGTGGTGCAGATGATGGGTGGCCTGGCCTACATGACCGGCCGCCCCGGCGACCCGCTGCGCGCGGGCACCAGCGTCAACGACATCATGGGCGGCCTGTTCGGCGCGCTGGGCGCGCTGGGCGCGCTGGTGCAGCGCGGCATCACGGGGCGCGGCATGGAGGTGCAGAGCGCGCTGTACGAGAACAACGTGTTCCTCGTGGGCCAGCACATGCTGCAGTACGCCATCACGGGCCAGCCCGCCGCCCCCATGCCCGACCGCATTTCGGCCTGGGCCGTCTACGACGTGTTCACCGTCAAGGACGGCGAGCAGATCTTCCTGGCGGCGGTGAGCGACGCGCAGTGGCGGACCTTCTGCCAGGCGCTGGGCTTCGAGGACCTGCTGGCCGATCCGGCCCATGCGACCAACAACGACCGCGTGCGCCAGCGCCCGCGGCTGATGCCGGTGCTGCGCGAGCGGCTGGCGCTGCGCACGGCCGACGAACTGGCGCGGATCTTCGAAGCGCACGGCCTGCCGTTCGCGCCGATCCGCAAGCCCGAGGAACTGCTGGACGACCCGCACCTGCTGGCCACCGGCGGCCTGGCCGACGTGCGCCTGACCGACGGCCCGAAGGCCGGGCAGACCGCCAAGACCACGCTGTTCCCGATCACCATGGACGGCGAGCGCCTGGGCGTGCGCATGCACCCGCCGCACATGGGCGAGCACACGGGCGAGCTGCTGCGCGAACTCGGTTACGCCGACAATGACATCGCCGCGCTCCGGCAGCGCAACGTGGTGGCCTGAGCCGCCGCCGCATTCCCCCCCAAGCACATTCATCCAAGGAAACAAGCATGACCTCTCGCCAAGACTTCTCGCGCCGCGCCGTGCTGGGCGCCGCCGGCGCCGGGGCGGCAGCCGCCCTGTGGCCATTCGCCGCCAGCGCGCAGTCCGGCACCGTGAAGTTCATCCTGCCCAACGCCACCGGCTCGGGCGTCGACGCCATCACGCGCGCCGCGCAGCCCGCGCTGTCCAAGGCACTGAACGCCTCGGTGGTGGTCGACAACCAGCCCGGCGCTGGCGGCGTCGTGGGCCTGCAGGCGCTCGCGCGCTCGGCGCCGGACGGCAACACGCTGTCGGTGGTGTCGAACAACGTGGTGATCTTCCCGAGCGTGCTCAAGTCGCTGCCGTTCGACATGCCCGGCGACTTCACGCCGATCGCGGTCGTCGGCGCCACGCCGATGGTGCTGGTGGCCAACCCGGCCAAGGTGCCCGCGAGCAGCAACAAGGACTTCGTCGCGCAGCTCAAGGCCAGGCCGGGCGCGTACAACTTCGGCTCTGGCGGCAACGGCACCATCCTGCACCTGGCCACCGAGCTGTATCTGGAGGCCGCGGGCGCGACCGCCAGGCACATCCCCTACAAGGGCGTCGGCCCCATGGTCACGGACCTGATCGGCGGCCAGATCGACTTCGCCGTGGCGGCGCTGCCCAGCGTGCAGGGCCAGATCAAGGCCGGCACGCTGCGGCCCATCGGCCTGCTGACGTCCCAGCGCACGCCGGCGGCACCCGACATCCCGACCATGGCGGAGCAGGGCCTGTCCAGCTTCGCCGTCGAGGCCTGGTTCGCCGTGATCGGGCCCAAGGGCATGAGCGCCGCCAGCGTGAAGAAGGTGCACGACGCGCTCGTGGCCGCCTTCGCCGACCCGGCGGTCAAGGAGGCCATGGCCAAGCAGGGCAACACCATCCACATCAGCACGCCCGAGCAGGCGCAGGCCGCGTTCCGCAGCGAGCTGGCCAAGTACGCGGCGCTGGTGAAGAAGGTGGGCCTGGAGCCGCAGTGAACGGCTACGCCGCCGCGGTGCGGATCACGGTGATGTGTTCGGTGCCGCTCTCCGGCACCCACACCTCGCCCTTGCGCCCGAGCAGCTGGCGCACGTTGGCGTTCGGGCGTTCCAGCACGTAGGGCTGGAACTTCTGCGTCTTCGGGTCGAACGACAGCACGGCGTTGCTGCCCCAGTCGCTCACCCAGACGATGTCGCGCTCGTCGACGTAGACCGCGTAGGCGTGCGGCGCGGCGCCGGGCAGCTTCCAGGTCCGCCAGGCCTGCGACTTCGGGTCGTGCATGGAGAGCTGGCCCGAGTTCCACTCGCTCACCCAGATGCGTCCCTGGCTGTCGCTCCACACGCGGCGCGCGCCCTGGTCGGGCGTCGGCGGCTCGACGATGCGCGACTCGCCGCTCTTGCGATCGACCTGCGCGATGAACGAGCCGGCGAGCGAGCACCACCAGACATCCCCCGACGGCGTGGCACAGATGCCGTACGGGCCGCGGCCGCGCGGCGCCTTGGCCAGCGTGACCTTGCCGGTCTTCACGGCCAGCTTGCCGACATAGCCGCTCTGGCCGGTGAACCACAGGTCGCCCGCGCCGTCGAAGGCGCAGGTGTTGAGGTTGGCGAAGGCGCCCGACGGCAGGGGATAGGTGCGCACGCCGCGGCCGGGCCAGGCCACGCGCACGATCGCGTTCTGGCCGCCGTCGGTGATCCACGCCGCCTTGTCCGGCCCCTGCACCACGCCGTGCGGCGCCGAACCGGGGCCCAGCGGGACCAGGTCGGTGCGGCCGTTGGCGGGGTTGAACCAGCCGAGGTGGCCGCTGCCCTGCGCGGTGAACCACACGCCGCCGTCGGGCGCCGGCGCCACGTCGTGGATGCCGGTGGGCTGCCGGGTGCCGAGCTGCCAGCTTTGCACCGGGGCCGCGCCGCGCGCCGGCAGCGCGGCGGCCAGGGGGAGGAGGGCACCTGCCTGGAGCAGGTCACGGCGGGTCGGCTGGGACATGCGCACCTCCTGGGCGGCGGAAGTTCAGCGGTGCGTCAATTCTCGCCCCAGACCTCGCGCGCCGTCTCGACCACCAGGCGCAATTTGTTGCGCTGGTCCTCGACGGCGATGTTGTTGCCGTGCACGGTGCTGGAGAAGCCGCACTGGGGCGACAGCGCCAGCTGATCCAGGGGCGCGTACTTGGCCGCCTCGTCGATGCGGCGCTTGAGCACGTCCTTGCTCTCGAGCTGGCCGAACTTGGTGGTCACCAGGCCCAGCACGACCGTCTTGCCCTTGGGCAGGTAGCGCAGCGGGCGGAAGTCGCCCGAGCGGTCGTCGTCGTACTCCATGAAGTACGCGTCGATGTCCATCTCCTTGAGCAGCGCCTCGGCCACCGGCTCGTAGTTGCCCTGGGCGGCGAAGGTGCTCTTGAAGTTGCCGCGGCACAGGTGCATGGCCAGCAGCATGCCCTGGGGCTTCTGCGCCACGACCTTGTTGATGAACTTGGCGTAGCGGTGCGGCAGCTCGTTCGGGTCGTCGCCGCGCTGGCGGGCCGCCTCGCGCATCTTCTCGTCGCACAGGTAGGCCAGGTTGGTGTCGTCCATCTGCACGTAGCGGCAGCCGGCCGCGTACAGCGAGCGCAGCTCGTCGCCATAGGCCTTGGCCACGTCGTCGTAGAACGCCGGGTCGAGCTCGGGATAGGCCTGCTTGCTGATCCCCGCGCGGCCGCCGCGGAAGTGCAGCATGGTGGGCGAGGGGATGGTCACCTTCGGCGTGCTGCCGGGGGCCAGCTGCGACTTCAGGTACTCGAAGTCGGCCTTCTGGATGTCCTTGGCGTGCCGGACCTTGTCGACCACGCGGATGACCGGCGGCGCCAGCTCCTCGGTGCCGTCGGGCTTCCTGATCGTGACCGGGATGTCGGTCTTGACGCCGCCGAGCTGCTCGAGGAAGTCGATGTGGAAATAGGTGCGGCGGAACTCGCCGTCGGTGATGCTCTTGAGGCCCACGTCCTCCTGGAACTTCACGATCTCGGCGATCGCCTGGTCCTCCACCTCGCGCAGCTGCGCCGGGGTGATCTCGCCCCGCGCCTTGCGCTCGCGGGCATCGAGCAGGAACTTGGGACGCAGGAAGCTGCCGACGTGGTCGTAGCGGGCGGGAAGTTTCATCATGGTCAGGGCTCCGGGGGGAAGTCTCGGATGGTAAGGAATGTCGGCGGCCGCGGCGAGCCCGGCGCGTCAGAGGTCGAGCACGAGCAGCGGGCTCCTGGCGCGCGAGCAGCAGGGCGTGAACTGGTCGTTGCGCGCCTTCTCCTCGTCGGTGAAGTACAGGTCGCGGTGGTCGCACTCGCCCTCGAGCACGCGCGTGATGCACGTGCCGCACACGCCCTGCTCGCAGGAGGTGAGGATCTCGATGCCGCGCGCGGCCAGGGCCTGCACGACCGTCTGGCCCGCGGCCACGGGCACGATCTCGCCGCTGCTGGCCACCTTCACCTCGAAGGCGCGGTCGCCCCCGGTGTCCTGCGGCGCGGCGCCGAAGTACTCGAGGTGCACCTGGTCGCTCGCGAACCCCGCGGCGCGCGCGCCCTCGACCACGAAGTCGATGAAGCCGGTCGGGCCGCACACGTACACGTGCGTGCCGGGGTCGGGGGCGCCGAGCGCCTCGCGCAATTGCAGCTTCTGCGCCGCGTCGCCGTCGTCGAAATGGAACTGCACGTGCCGCGCGAAGGAGGACTGCGCGATCTCCTGCCGGAACGCGGTGCGCGCGGGCGAGCGGGTGCAGTAGTGCAGCGTGAAATCCGCGCCGACCGCGGCCAGGCGCTGCGCCATCGACAGCAGCGGCGTGACGCCGATGCCGCCGGCCAGCAGCACGGTGCGCTGCGCGTGCACGAGCGGAAAGTGGTTGCGCGGCTCGCTGATGGTGAGCTGGTCGCCTTCGTGCACGGCGTCGTGCATGCCGGCCGAGCCGCCGCGGGTGGCGGGGTCGCGCAGCACCGCGATGCGGTAGCGGTGCTGCTCGCCCTCGGCGTTGCACAGCGAGTACTGCCGCACCGGGCCGCCGGGCACCTGCACGTCGATGTGCGAGCCGGCCGAGAACGCGGGCAGGTGGCCGCCATCGGCGCGGGCCAGCTCGAAGCTGGCGATGTCCTGGGCCTCCTGCGCCTTGCGCAGGACCTTCACGGTCAGTGTCGTCATGGGTGTCTCTTGCGAACGGTTGTCATGGCGGGGGCTTGTCTTGATGTGCCCGGGCTTGTCATGCCGGGCTTGACCCGGCATCCAGCGGCGGCGCTCGGTCGAAGCGGCGGGACTGGATGGCGGGTCGAGCCCGCCATGACAGAGGGGGATATCGGTCCGCCAACTGGAGAATCACGCCACCCGCTGGATGTCAGGCGCCAGCCGGGCCATCACGCCGCCAGCTTCGTCGGTTGCTCCTGCGCCACCAGCCGGTCGATGATGCGGCGTGCCTGCACGCCGCCCGCGTCGATGTTGAGCATCAGCAGCTTGCGGTCGGGCCAGGCCGACAGGTTGCGCTGCTGCTGCTCGAGCACGGCCGTGTCCTCGGCGAACACCTTGGCCTGGCCGTCGCGGATCTGCGCCGTCAGGTTGGTATCGCGGGGGTTGAAGTTGCGCGCCATGCCCCAGAAGTACCACATGGTCGTGTCGGTCTCGGGCGTGAGGAAGTCCACCACGATGCTGGAGACCTTGTCCTTGGGGTCGGCGTCGTAGCCGCCCTTGCCGGCGTGCGCGACGCCCACCTCGATCATCACGTGGCTGGGCGGGATGAAGTGGCACACCTGCCAGCGGTCCACCGGCACGTCGTCGGCCAGGTGGTTGCCGCGCAGGTTGGCGCGCCAGAACGGGGGCGGCATCACGTTGTTCATGAAGCGGCTCGTCACCACGCGATCGCCCACCGTCTTGGTCGTGACGGGCGACTCGTCGATCTCCTTCTGGCCGATGCTGGTGGTGTGCACGTAGGTCTCGTGCGTCAGGTCCATCAGGTTGTCGACCATGAGGCGGTAGTCGCACCGGATGTGGTACAGCCCGCCGCCGTAGGCCCAGTCCGGGCTCTCGGCCCATTCCAGGTGGTGGATCGCGGCCGGGTCGGCCTGGGCCGGGTCGCCCGGCCACACCCACACGAAGCCGTATTTCTCGACCACCGGAAAAGCGCGGATCCGGGGAAAGCCCTGCACGCGCTGGCCGGGCATCGAGACGGTCTTGCCGTCGCAGCCCATCACCAGCCCGTGGTAGCCGCACACCAGCTTGCCTTCGCAGACGCGGCCGAGCGACAGGGCGGCGCCGCGGTGCGGGCAGAAGTCCTCGACGGCGGCCACGCGGCCTTCCTCGGCCCGGTAGAAGGCGATCTTCTCGTTGCAGATGGTGCGGCCCAGGGGCTTGTCGTTGATCTCGTCGGGGGTGCAGGCGACGTACCAGGCGTTTTTCGGGAACATGGCGGGCAGGGGATTGGCGGGAACGAAGGAGGACGCAAAGAATACGCGATGTATACAAAGCGGGGCAACGGTCTGCGTCGATGTGGGCGAGAAGGCGCGGGTAAACCCCTAGAAACGCGCCGACTCGGCCATTGCTAGACTGACGGCTGTATACATGGTGGACGCTCCTTCCCTCCCTCTCGCCGAATCCGACGGCGGCGGCTCCCAGGCCGTCAAGGCGCAGCTGCGCCTGCGCGAGATGATCCTGGCCGGCGACCTGCCGGGCGGCACGCGCATCGCCGAGCTCGCGCTCGTCGACAAGCTGGGCGTCTCGCGCACGCCGATCCGCGCCGCGCTGATGCGGCTGGAGCAGGAGGGCCTGCTCGAGACGCTGCCCGGCGGCGGCTATGCGGTGCGCACGTTCAGCGAGCGCGACGTCGCCGATGCGATCGAGCTGCGCGGCACGCTCGAAGGGCTGCTGGCGCGGCTGGCCGCCGAACGCGGCGTCGCCCCGGTGGTGCTGGGCGAGGCGCGCGAGTGCCTGGCCGGCATCGACGAGGTGCTGGCCGGCCCCACGCTGGACGACGAAGCCTTCCTGCGCTACGTGCGCCTGAACGAGCGCTTCCATGCGCTGCTGGCCGAGATGGCGGGCAGCGCGGTGCTCTCGCGCGAACTCGAGCGCGTGGTGAGCCTGCCGTTCGCCTCGCCGTCGGGCTTCGTCGTCGTGCAGGCCAACTCGGCCCGTGCGCGCGACATGCTCATCGTGGCGCAGGACCAGCACCGTCAGGTGCTCGAGGCGATCGAGCAGCGCGAGGGCGGCCGCGCCGAGGCCATCATGCGCGAGCACTCGCGCCTGGCGCAGCGCAACCTGCGCGAGGCGGTACGCACCCCGCACCTCGACCGCATGCCCGGCGTGCGACTGATCCGCAAGCGCGGCTAGCAACGCGCCGCGATAGCGGCCGGGCGGCTATGCCCAAACTGGATAGCTGATAGACCGGGGCCCGGCTTGGCCTGCGCGGGCGCGGACACCAAAATCCCGGCAGCCGGCGCCGCGAGCGGGCCGGGCCTGCGCGTGCGACCGTGACCCATTCATCCTGAGGAGACTTCGATGCACAAGAGAACCTTGATCCAGGCCGCGGCGTGCGCCGCGCTGCTGTCGGCCGGCGGACTCGCGTTCGCGCAGGCAGCGCCGTTCAAGATCGGCCTGATCCTCCCCATGACCGGCCAGCAGGCCACCACCGGCCGCCAGATCGAGGCGGCGGCGAAGCTGTGGATGGCGCAGAACGGCGACACCGTGGCCGGCCGCAAGGTGGAACTGATCGTCAAGGACGACACCAGCGTGCCCGACGTCACGCGCCGCCTGGCCCAGGAACTGGTGGTCAACGAGAAGGTCGACGTGCTGGCCGGCATGGGCATCACGCCCTCGGCGCTGGCCACCGCGCCGATCGCCACGCAGTCCAAGACGCCGCTGGTCGTGATGGCCGCCGCCACCTCCAGCATCACCCAGGCCTCGCCCTTCATCGTGCGCAGCAGCTTCACGCTGCCGCAGGTGTCGGTGGCGCTGGCCGACTGGGCGCCCAAGAACAACATCAAGACCGTGGTGACGCTGGTCACCGACTACGGCCCGGGCCTGGACGCCGAGAAGTACTTCAAGGAGCGGTTCCAGTTCAACGGCGGCAAGGTCTCCGAGTCGCTGCGCGTGCCGCTGCGCAACCCGGACTTCGCGCCGTTCCTGCAGAAGGTGCGCGACCTGAAGCCCGACGCGATGTTCGTCTTCGTGCCCTCTGGCGCGGGCGCCGCGGTGATGAAGCAGTTCGCCGAGCGCGGCATGGACAAGGCCGGCATCCGGCTGATCGCCACCGGCGACGTGACCGACGACGACCAGCTCAACGACATGGGCGACACCGCCGTCGGCGTGGTCAGCTCGCACCACTACTCGGCCGCGCACCCGTCGCCGGCCAACAAGAAGTTCGTCGAGGCGTTCCAGAAGGCCAACAAGAACCTGCGCCCGAACTTCATGGCCGTGGGCGGCTACGACGGCATGCGCATCATCTACGAGGCGCTGAAGAAGACCGGCGGCAAGGGCGGCGGCGAGGCGCTCGTCGGCGCCATGAAGGGCCAGATCTTCGAGAGCCCGCGCGGCCCGGTGTTCATCGACGCGCAGACCCGCGACATCGTCCAGAACGTTTACCTGCGCAAGGTGGAGAAGAAGGACGGCCAGCTCTGGAACGTGGAGTTCGACGTCATCAAGGACGTGAAGGATCCGGGCAAGAGCAAGTGAAGTGACTGTCATGCCGGGCTCGACCCGGCATCCAGGCCCGCTGCCCATGCCGGACTGGATTGCGGGTCCAGCCCGCAATGGCACGATCACCGCCCCATGCTGACGACGGGGACTGCCCCTTGCTGACCGACACGGGTACCGCCCCATGCTGACCATCCTCTTCGACGGCATCGCCTACGGCATGCTGCTGTTCATCCTGGCCCTCGGGCTGGCGGTGACCATGGGGCTGATGAACTTCATCAACCTCGCGCACGGCGCGTTCGCCATGGCGGGCGGCTACATCACGGTGCTGCTGATGCAGCGCGCCGGCGTGCCGTTCCTGGCCTGCCTGCCGCTGGCCTTCCTCGGCTCGGCGCTGCTGGGCGCCGCGCTCGAGCGCACGCTGTACCGGCCGCTGTACCGCAAGCCGCACCTGGACCAGGTGCTGTTCTCGATCGGCCTGACCTTCATGGCGGTGGCCGCCGTCGACTACTTCGTCGGCTCCACCCAGCAGATCATCCAGCTGCCCGACTGGCTGCGCGGCCGCACCGAGATCGGCAGCGGCGCATGGACGCTGGGCATGGGCCACTACCGGCTGTTCATCATCGCCGTGTGCGCCGCGCTCACCGTGGTGCTGCAGTTCGTGCTCTCGCGCACCCGCTTCGGCAGCCGGCTGCGCGCCTCGGTGGACGACCAGCGCGTGGCCGCCGGCCTGGGCATCAACGTCAACATCGTGTTCCTGTCCACCTTCGCGTTCGGCTGCGGCCTCGCGGGGCTGGGCGGCGCGCTCGGCGCCGAGGTGCTGGGCCTGGATCCGGGCTTTCCGCTCAAGTACATGATCTATTTCCTGATCGTGGTGGCCGTGGGCGGCACCTCGTCCATCACCGGGCCGCTGCTGGCGGCGCTGCTGCTGGGCATCGCCGACGTGGCCGGCAAGTACTACATCCCCAAGATGGGCGCCTTCATCGTCTATGCGCTGATGATCCTCATCCTGATCTGGCGCCCGCAGGGCCTGTTCGTGCGCCAGGGAGGCAAGGCATGAGCGCGATCTCCGCCGACCGCGCGCAGCGCTCGCTGCTCGCCGCCGCCCGCTGGCGCCCCTGGGAGCCGGTGCTGTGGCTGGTGGCCTTCGCCGCGCCCTTCGTGCTGCCGCAGCACGCGGCCATCGTCAACGAGATCGCCATCACCGCGCTGTTCGCGCTGTCGCTGGACCTGATCCTCGGGTTCACCGGCATCGTTTCGCTCGGCCACGCGGCCTTCTTCGGCTTCGGCGCGTACGCCGCCGCGCTGTTCGCCAAGCACGTCATGCCCGACCCGCTGCTCGGCCTGGCGGCGGCCGTCGCCGGCGCCACCGTGCTGGGCGCGGCGTTCAGCCTCACCATCCAGCGTGGCAGCGACCTCACGCGGCTGATGGTCACGCTGGGCGCGGCGCTGATCCTGCTGGAACTGGCCAACAAGCTCGACTGGCTGACCGGCGGTGCCGACGGCCTGCAGGGCGTGGTGATCGGTCCGCTGCTCGGCAGGTTCGAGTTCGACCTGGCCGGCCGCACGGCCGCCTGCTACTCGCTGGCCGTCCTGCTGGTGCTGTTCCTGCTGGCGCGCCGCCTGGTGAACTCGCCGTTCGGCGCCACGCTGCAGGCGATCCGCGACAACCGCCTGCGCGCGATGGCCATCGGCATCCCGGTGGGCTCGCGCCTGTCGGTGGCCTACACCGTGGCCGCGGCGCTGGCCGGCGCCGCCGGCGCCTTGCTGGCGCAGACCACCGGCTTCGCGTCGCTGGACGTGTTCGCGTTCGACCGCTCGGCCGACGTGCTGCTGATCCTGGTGGTCGGCGGCACGGGCTGGCTCTATGGCGGCGTGCTCGGCGCCATCGTCTTCAAGCTGATGCAGGACTTCCTCTCGGCCATCACGCCGCAGTACTGGACGTTCTGGCTGGGCCTGTTCCTGGTGGTGCTGGTGCTGGTCGGCCGCGACCGGCTGCTCAAGCCCTGGACCTGGTTCGCGCGCCGGAGGGCCGCCTGATGGCCGACACCGTGCTGGCCTGCGAAGGCCTGGTCAAGCGCTTCGGCGGCATCACCGCCACCAACGACGTCACCCTGCGCCTGGAGCGCGGCGCGCGCCACGCCCTGATCGGCCCCAACGGCGCCGGCAAGACGACGCTGATCAACCTGCTCACCGGCGTGCTCGATCCCACCGAGGGGCGCATCACGCTCGACGGCCAGGACATCACCCGGCTCGCGCCGCACCTGCGCGTGCGCCGCGGCATGGTGCGCACGTTCCAGATCAACCAGCTCTTTGCCTCCATGACGCCGCTGCAGACGCTGGCGCTGGTGGTCTCGCAGCAGCGCGGGCTGGGCGGCCGCTTCTGGCAGGCGCTGGGGCGCGACCGCGCGGTGGCCGGGCGCTGCGAGGAGCTGCTGGCGCAGTTCCGCCTCACCGAGGTGATGGACGTGCGCACCGAACACCTGGCCTACGGCAAGCGGCGGTTGCTGGAGATCGCGATCGCGCTCGCCTGCGAGCCGCGCGTGCTGCTGCTGGACGAACCGGTGGCCGGCGTGCCGGCCGGCGAGCGCGAGGAGATCCTGCAGACCGTCGCCGCGCTGCCCGAGGACGTCTCGGTGCTGCTCATCGAACACGACATGGACCTGGTCTTCAGCTTCGCGCGCCGCATGACGGTGCTGGTCAACGGCACCGTGCTCACCGAGGGCACGCCCGACGAGATCGCGGCCGACCCGCGGGTGAAGGAGGTCTACCTGGGCCACGGCGAGGACGCCGCGCACGAGGAGGCCGCCCATGGCTGAACTCCTGCGCGTGGAACGGCTGTCCGCCGGCTACGGCGAAGCGGTGGTGCTGCAGGACGTGTCGTTCGCGCTGGAGGAGGGCGCCACGCTGGCCCTGCTCGGGCGCAACGGCACCGGCAAGACCACGCTGATCAACACCCTGGCCGGCGCGACGCGCCAGCACGGCGGCAGCATGACGCTGGCCGGCCTGGCGCTGCACAAGCTGGCGCCGCACCAGCGCGCCGCCGCCGGCATCGGCTGGGTGCCGCAGGAGCGCAACATCTTCAAGTCGCTCACCGTGCACGAGAACCTCACGGCGGTGGCGCGGCCCGGCAAGTGGACGCCCGACGGCGTCTACAAGATGTTCCCGCGGCTGGCCGAGCGCAAGGGCAACCTGGGCACCCAGCTGTCGGGCGGCGAGCAGCAGATGCTCGCCGTCGGCCGCGCGCTGGTGCTCAACCCGCGCCTGCTGCTGCTGGACGAGCCGCTGGAGGGCCTGGCCCCCATCATCGTCGAGGAACTGCTGCGCGCCATCCGCCGCATCACGCGCGAGGAGGGGCTCTCGGCCATCATCGTCGAGCAGCACCCGCAGGCCATCCTCGCCATCTCCGACAACGCCGTGGTGCTCGATCGCGGCACGATCGTGCACAGCGGCACGGCGCGCGAACTGCGCGACGACGCGGCGCTGCTCGACCGCCTGCTCGGCGTGGCGCGCTAAGCTCTCGCGGTCCCAACCGCCGCCTTCGCCAATGAACCCTCGCCGCCAGTTCCTCCACCGCTTCGCCGCCGTCGCGGCCCTGCCGGCGCTCGCGCACGGCCAGGAGCGCTTTCCGGCCAAGCCGGTGCGCATCGTGGTGCCCAACGCGCCGGGCGGCGCCGCGGACATCACCGCGCGCACGGTCGGCCAGGCCATGGCCGCGGGGCTCGGCCAGGCCGTCGTGATCGACAACAAGCCGGGCGCCGGCGGCGTGGTCGCGGGCGAGCTGGTCGCGCGCGCCGAGCCGGACGGCCACACGCTGCTGCTGGTGTCCAGCGGCACGGCGGTGAGCGCGGCGCTGTTCAAGTCGCTGCCCTTCGACACCCTGCGCGACTTCGCGCCCGTGTCCCAGCTGGCGAGCTTCGACCTGGTGCTGGTGGCCGCCGAGGGCGGGCGCTTCCGCACGCTGCAGGAGCTGCTGGCGTGGGCACGCGCCAATCCGGGCAAGCTGAACATCGGCACGCCGCAGGTGGGCACCACCCAGAACCTGGCGGCCGAACTGTTCAAGACCGCCGCCGGCATCGACGCCCAGGTGGTGCCGTTCAACGGCACGCCGCCGGTGATCACGGCGCTGCGCGCGGGCGAGATCGATGTCGGCCTCGACATCCTGGGCCCGCTCATGGGCCAGATCGGCGCCAAGGCCCTGCGGCCGCTGGCCGTGCTGGGCGACAAGCGTGCGCCGCAGCTGCCGCAGGTGCCGGCGGCGCGCGAGGCCGGCGGCTCCCTCGCCACGTTCCAGGCCAGCTCGTGGAACGGGCTCGCGGTCCCGGCGAAGACGCCGCCCGCGGTGATCGAGCGCCTGAACCGCGAGGTGAACGCGGCGCTGGCGCGGCCCGAGGTGCGCCAGAAGCTGGCCGACCTGAACCTGGTCGCGCAGGGCAGCACCCCCGCGCAGCTGCGCGAGCACCTGGCGGGCGACGTGCGCCGCTGGTCGGAGGTGATCGAGCGCGCCCGCATTCCCCGGCAATAGGAGAGCAACCCAATGCAGATCGAACGCATCGGCGTGGTGGGCTACGGCGAAGTCGGCAAGATCTTCAGCCGCGGCCTGAAGGACCGGCCCGGCGTGCGCCAGGCGAGCGCCTGGGACCTGAAGTTCGCCCAGGCGGCCAGCCGCGACCGCGAAACCGCCCACGCGCGCGAGGCCGGCGTGCAGGCCCAGCCGTCCATGCAGGCGCTGTGCGAGGCGAGCGACCTGGTCATCTCGGCGGTGACCGCGTCCAACACCCTGGCCGTCGCGCGCGAGGCGGCGCCTTACCTGCGCGCCGGCACCATCTTCCTGGACCTCAACTCGGCTTCGCCCGGCACCAAGCAGCAGGCGGCGGCGCTGGTCGACGCGCGCGGGGCGCACTACGTGGAAGCCGGGGTGATGACCTCGGTGCCCCCGTACGGCATTCGCGTGCCGATGCTGCTGGGCGGCGAGCAGGCCCAGGCGCTCGCCGCGGTGCTGGCAGCGTGGGGCCTGGACGCCAGGGCGGTGTCGCCCAAGCTGGGCGTCGCCAGCGCCATCAAGATGTGCCGCAGCGTGATGATCAAGGGCCTGGAGGCGCTGGTCATCGAGAGCTACGCCACCGCGCGCCGATACGGCGTCGAGGACCACGTGCTGCCCACGCTGGCCGAGACCTTCCCGTCCATCGACTGGCCGCAGCAGGGCGCCTATTTCTTCAGCCGCGTCGTGCAGCACGGCAAGCGCCGCGCCGAGGAGATGCGCGAGTCGGCCAACACGGTGCGCGAGGCGGGCTTCGAGCCGTTCATGGCCGCGGCGATTGCCGAGAAGCAGCAGTGGGTGGCGGACCTGGCCGCCGCCGGCGTGTTCGAGGGCATCGCCAAGGATGCTCCCTGGCAGGCCTACGCCGACCGCCTGGTCGACGCCGCGCGCAAGGGCTGACCGCGCGCGTGCCCTCCGTCCTGGCCATCACCGTCCCGATCTACCTGGTGATGGCCGTGGGCTGGCTCGCCACGCGCGCGGGCCTGTTCGCCCGCGCCGAGATGCGCGTGTTCGGCAAGTACGTGATCCACATCGCGCTGCCGGCGCTGCTGTTCAACGCGCTGTCGCAGCGCAGCGTGGCCGAGGTCCTGAACCCCGTCTTCGTGGGCGCCTATGCGCTGGGCTCGCTGCTGGCGATGGCCGCCGGCGTCGCCTGGGCGCGGGCGGCCGGCAAGCCGGTGTCGGCCGCCGCCATCGTCGGCATGGGCATGTCGTGCCCGAACAGCGGCTTCATCGGCTTTCCGCTCGTCATGCAGCTGTTCGGCGCCTCGGTGGCCGGCATCGGGCTCGCGCTGGCGATGGTGGTCGAGAACTTCCTGTTGCTGCCGCTGGCGTTGGCCATCGCCGACAGCGACCTCGGCGAGGCCGGCCGCTCCGGCTCGCGTGGCGAGCGGCTTCGCGCCGCGCTGCGGCAGTCGCTGCGGGGCGCGGTGCGCAACCCGATGATCCACGGCATCGCGGCGGGGTTCGCCTTCTCCCTGCTCGGCTGGCGCCTGCCCGAGCCGGTGGCCAAGGCGGTGAACCTGCTGGCCGTGTCCACCGGCGCCGTGTCGCTGCTGGTGATCGGCGGCTCCCTGGTCGGCATCCACCTGCGCGGGATGGCGCGCGACGTCGCCGCGATCGCCGTGGGCAAGCTGCTGCTGCATCCGCTGGCCGTGCTGGCGATGGTGTGGCTGCTGCCGCCGATGCAGCACGAGCTGCAGGTCGCGGTGGTCGTGATGGCCGCGGTGCCGATGCTGGGGATCTATCCCATCCTGGCGCAGAAGCACGGGCAGGACGGGATGGCGGCCGCGGCCCAGCTCGGCGCCACCATCGTCTCGTTCTTCACCCTCACCGGCGTGATCTGGCTGGCCCAGCGCGCGTGAACGCGAGGCCCGCGGCGGGCCGCCGGCGGCGTGATCAGCCGACCACGAGCGTCGCCTCCACCTCGCACCGCGCGGTGAGCGAATTGGTGACCAGGCAGACCTTCTTGGACTTCTCGAGCGCGTGGCGCGCGATGCCGTGCTGCTGGTCGCCCGGCGTGCGCAGCGTGGCCGCGATGCGCAACTCGGTGAAGCGGCTGACGCCGTCGACGCGGTCGAGCACGCCCTCGACATCGACCTGCAGGTCGGTCCAGTCCAGGCGCGAGGCGCGCGCCACCGAGCGGAACGACAGCAGGTAGCAGTCGGCCACGGCCGCCAGCAGCAGCGTCTCGGGCGACCAGTAGCCGGGCGGCCCGTCGAATTCGGGCGGGGCGGTGGTGTCCAGCGGCGGCAGGCCGGGCGAGTCGAGGCGGACCACGCCGTCGGCGCCGCCCTGGGCCTGGGTGCGATAGCGGTGCGGGAAAGGATGCATGCGGGAAGTCCTTGGGGAAACACCTGCATGCTGCCTGCACCGGGGCAGGGCGCCGTTGACCGGGGTCAACCGTCGCGCTGGCTCACGCCGTCACGCGTGCGGCACCACCTTCGGCGCCGTCTTGCGGATCAGGTCCAGCGTCGCTTCCTGCACCGGGGTTGCCGGCCGCTGCAGGCTGGTGGCCAGCGACAGCCGGATGCGCAGCGGCGGCGTGCCGATCGGCTGGGCGGTGAAGGCCGACGGCCGCGGCGAGTTCAGCAGGGCGTTGCGCGACAGGATGGCGCAGCCCGCGCCGTCGCGCACCAGGTCCAGGATGGCCGTGACGCCGTCGATCTCCAGCGCCACGTCCGGCTTGCAGCCCACGGCCGCCATCGCCGACTCCACGTGCATCCGGATCGCGTTCGGGCGGGTGGGGATGACCAGCGGCAGCGCGGCCACGTCCTGCAGGGCGATCGGGCCGGGCGGCGGATCCTCGGGCAGCCCGGGCGGCCGCGCGCGCACGAGCAGGAGGTCCTCGTCGAGCAGCGGGGTCGCGTCCAGTTCGCGCGAGGGCTGGGCGTTGTACAGCACGGCGATGTCCAGCCGCCCGCTCGCCAGGCCGGCCTCCAGTCCGCTGGACAGCCCTTCGCTGATCGACAGCCGCGCGTCCGGCATGGCCTCGCGGAACGCGCGCGTGAGCGGCACCGTCAGCACGCGGGCCACGCTGCTGGGCAGGCCGACGGCCACCCGGCCCGAGAGGCCGCCGCGCAGGCGGCCCAGGTCCTCGCGCGCGCGCTGGACCTGGTGCAGGATGCCGCGCCCATGGTCGAGGAGCGTCTTGCCGGCTTCGGTGGGCACGGCCCCGCGCCCATTGCGCACCAGCAGCGTCTGCCGCAGCTCGACTTCGAGCAGCCGCACCTGGCGGCTGAGCGCGGGTTGCGCCACGTCCAGCTCGATCGCGGCCCGGGTGAAGCTGCCCAGTTCGGCGACGCGAACGAAATACTCCAGCTGGCGCAGGTCCATGCCCAAAGTGTAGTGGCGCCCGGTCAGGTATACGCGCTTGTTCTAGCTGATAGCGGGGGCAGCGGCTTTGCGGGCCGGAACCGGACCTCCAGAATGCCGTCATGCCCACGACCCTGCGCGGAATCTCGTCCATGGCCACCCGAGTGGTGTTGGGCGAACTCGCGACCGCCTACGAAAGGCAGACCAGCTGCCCGGTGCGCATCGAATCGGTGGGCGGCGTCGATGCCGCCCGGCGCGTGCAGGCCGGCGAGACCTTCGACGTCGTGCTGCTCGCCGCCGATGCCATCGACAAGCTGCTCGCCTCGGGCCACGCCCGCGGCCCGCGCGTGGACATCGTGCGCTCGGGCGTCGCGGTGGCCGTTCGCGCGGGCGCGCCGCGGCCCGGCATCGGCTCCGAGGCCGCGGTGCGCGACGCCGTGCTCGCGGCCCCCACGATCGGCTATTCGACCGGCCCCAGCGGCACCGCGCTGCTCGCGCTGTTCGAGCGCTGGGGCATCGCCGAACAGGTGCGCCAGCGCACCGTGCAGGCGCCACCGGGCGTGCCCGTGGGCTCGCTCGTGGCCAGCGGCGAGGTCGCGCTCGGCTTCCAGCAGTTCAGCGAGCTGAAGGACCTGCCAGGCATCGAGGTGCTCGGCGCGCTGCCCGAGCCGATCGGCATCACCACCATCTTCGCCGGCGCCTTGTGCGCCACCAGCACGCAGCCCGAGGCCGCGCGCGACCTGCTCGCCTTCCTGTCGTCGCCCGCGACGGCGGCGGCCAAGCGGCAGCACGGCATGGAGCCGGCCTGACACCCCGAGGAGACGACACCCCATGATCATCGATTGCCACGGCCACTACACCACGGCGCCCAAGGCGCTGGAAGCGTGGCGCAACCGGCAGATCGCCGGCATCCAGGACCCGGCGCAGATGCCCCGGGTGTCCGAGCTGAAGATCGCCGACGACGACATCCGCGAATCCATCGTCAACAACCAGCTGCGCCTGATGAAGGAGCGCGGCAACGACCTGACGCTGTTCTCGCCGCGCGCCAGCTTCATGGCCCACCACATCGGCGACTTCGAGGTGTCCAGCACCTGGGCCGCCATCTGCAACGAGCTGTGCTTTCGCGTGGCGCAGCTGTTCCCCAAGCACTTCGTGCCGGTGGCGATGCTGCCGCAGTCGCCGGGCGTGGACCCGCGCACGTGCATCCCCGAGCTGGTCAAGTGCGTCGAGCAGTACGGCTGCGTGGGCATCAACCTGAACCCCGACCCTTCGGGCGGCCACTGGAAGGAGCCGCCGCTGACGGACAAGTGGTGGTACCCGATCTACGAGAAGATGGTCGAGTACGACATCCCGGCGATGATCCATGTGAGCACGAGTTGCAACCCGTGCTTCCACACCACCGGCGCGCACTACCTGAACGCCGACACCACCGCCTTCATGCAGTGCGTGCAGGGCGACCTGTTCAAGGACTTCCCGACGCTGCGGTTCCTGATCCCGCACGGCGGCGGCGCCGTGCCGTACCACTGGGGGCGCTTCCGCGGCCTGGCGCAGGAGATGAAGAAGCCGCTGCTCACCGAGCACGTGCTGAACAACATCTTCTTCGACACCTGCGTGTACCACCAGCCGGGCATCGACCTGCTCAACACCGTGATCCCGGTGAAGAACGTGCTGTTCGCCAGCGAGATGATCGGCGCGGTGCGCGGCATCGACCCGACCACGGGCCACTACTACGACGACACCAAGCGCTACATCGACGCCAGCAAGATCCTGAGCGCCGAGGAGAAGCAGGCGATCTTCGAAGGCAACACGCGCCGTGTTTTTCCGCGGCTGGACAAGCTGCTGAAGTCGCGCGGGCATTGAGCATTGCTCCGGACAAGACCAAGGAGACCACAGATGTATGAACTAGGCGTCGTCTACCGCAACATCCAGCGCGCCGACAAGGCCGTCGCCGACGGGCTGGCCCAGTACGGATCGGCCACGGTGCACGAGGCGATGGGCCGCGTGGGCCTGATGAAGCCCTCCATGCGGCCGATCTATGCCGGCGCACAGGTGTCCGGCACCGCCGTCACCGTGCTCGTGCATCCGGGCGACAACTGGATGCTGCACGTGGTGGCCGAGCAGATCCAGCCCGGCGACATCGTCGTGGCCGCCTGCACCTCCGAGAACACCGACGGCTTCTTCGGCGACCTGCTGGCGACCTCGTTCAAGGCGCGCGGCGCGCGCGCGCTGGTCATCGACGCCGGCTGCCGCGACGTGAAGACGCTCACCGAGATGGGCTTTCCGGTCTGGAGCAAGGCGATCAGCGCCAAGGGCACGATCAAGGCCACGCTCGGCTCGGTGAACATCCCGGTGGTGTGCGCGGGCGCGCTGGTGCATCCGGGCGACGTGATCGTGGCCGACGACGACGGCGTCGTCTGCGTGCCCGCCGCCATGGCGCAAAAGACGCTCGAGGCGGCGGCGGCGCGCGAAGCGAACGAAGGCGACAAGCGCGCCAAGCTCGCATCCGGCGTGCTCGGGCTCGACATGTACAAGATGCGCGAGCCGCTGGCCAAGGCCGGCCTGCGCTACATCGACTGAAGGCCCGGACATGAAGAACCACACCCCCTTCACCCGCCGCCGGACGCTGGCGGTCCTGGCCGGCGCGGCCGCCGCGCCGCTCGGCGCGCTGGCGCAGGCCGGCTTCCCGGAGCGGCCCGTCACCATCGTCGTCGGCTATTCGGCCGGCGGCGCGGTCGACGCGGTCGCGCGCACGCTCGGCCAGGCACTGTCGTCCTCGATGGGCCAGCCGTTCGTGATCGAGAACAAGCCCGGCGCCGGCACCAACATCGCCGTCAAGTCCGTCATCGACGCCAAGCCCGACGGCCACACGCTGCTGATGGCCGCGAACGCGCTGGCGGCCAACATGGCGCTGTACAAGCCGCAGCCCTTCGACGCCGAGAAGGACCTGGTGCCGGTCGCGCTGGTCGGCCGCGTGCCGGTGGTGATCGCCGCCAACCCCAAGGCGCCCTTCAACACCATCCAGGAACTGGTCGCCGCGGCCAAGGCCAAGCCCGAGTCCCTCGCCTACGCATCGCCCGGCAACGGCTCCACCCCGCACATGGCGGCCGAGCTGTTCGAGCGCGCCGCGGGCATCTCGCTGCAGCACGTGCCGTACCGCGGCGGCGCGCAGGCCATCACCGACGTGATCGGCGGCCAGGTGCCGCTGCTGGCGATGAACGCGCTGGAGGTCAAGCCGCAGGTCGCCAGCGGCAAGCTCAAGGTGCTGGCCGTGCTGTCGCCGCAGCGCTCCTCGATCTTCCCCGACGTGCCGACGATCGCCGAGTCCGGCTTCAAGGGCTTCGAGGCCTCCGTCTGGTACGCGCTGGTGGCGCCCGCGAAGACGCCGGTGGCGGTGCTGGACAAGCTGCACGCCGAGGTGCAGAAGGCGCTGGCCTCGCCGCAGGTGCGCGAGCGCATGACCGCCGTCGGCGGCGAAGTGATCCCGGGCAGCCGCGAGATGATGGCCTCGCTGCTGCATTCGGAGCGCCAGCGCTACGAGAAGCTGGTGCGCGAGGCCAACATCAAACCGGATTGATCCCATGAGCAAACCCACGAGCGGCGGGTTCGAGAAGACGCCGGGCTGGCTGGACTGGTACGCCGGACCGAGCAAACCGCGCTTCCAGGTCCCGCCCGGCAGCGTCGACGCGCACTGCCACGTGTTCGGCCCGGGCGCGCAGTTTCCCTACGCCCCCGAGCGCAAGTACACGCCGTGCGACGCGGGCAAGGAGCAGCTGTTCGCGCTGCGCGACCACCTGGGCTTCGAGCGCAACGTGATCGTGCAGGCCACCTGCCACGGCGCGGACAATCGCGCGCTGGTCGATGCATTGCGGCACTCGGACGGCCGGGCGCGCGGCGTGGCCACCGTGCGGCGCGGCGTCACCGACGAGGAGCTGCGCGACATGCACGCGGCCGGCGTGCGCGGCGTGCGCTTCAACTTCGTCAAGCGGCTGGTGGACTTCACGCCCAAGGACGAGCTGATGGAGATCGCCGGCCGCATCGCCCCGCTGGGCTGGCACGTGGTGATCTACTTCGAGGCGGTGGACCTGCCCGAGCTGTGGGACTTCTTCACCGCCCTGCCGACGACGGTGGTGGTGGACCACATGGGCCGGCCCGACGTGTCCAAGCCGGTCGAGGGACCGGAGTTCGGCCTGTTCCTGAAGTTCATGCGCGAGCACGCCAACGTGTGGAGCAAGGTGAGCTGTCCCGAGCGGCTGTCGCTGTCCGGCCCGCCGGCGCTGCACGGCGAGCAGAATGCGTATCGCGACGTCGTGCCGTTCGCGCGCAAGGTGGTCGAGGCCTTCCCCGACCGCGTGCTGTGGGGCACCGACTGGCCGCACCCGAACCTGAAGGGCCACATGCCCGACGACGGCCTGCTGGTGGACTTCATCCCGCACATCGCCACCACGCCCGAGCTGCAGCGCAAGCTGCTGGTGGACAACCCCACGCGCCTGTACTGGCCCGAACTGACCTGAGGAGGGCTCCATGCCCCTCGACAAACCCTACACCGACGTCCCCGGCACGACCATCTTCGACGCCGAGCAGAGCCGCAAGGGCTACTGGCTCAACCAGTTCTGCATGTCGCTGATGAAGGCCGCCAACCGCGAGCGCTTCAAGGCCGACGAGCGCGCCTACCTGGACGAGTGGCCGATGACGCCGGAGCAGAAGCAGGCCGTGCTGGCGCGCGACCTGAACCGCTGCATCCAGCTGGGCGGCAACATCTACTTCCTGGCCAAGATCGGCGCCACCGACGGCAAGAGCTTCCAGCAGATGGCCGGCTCGATGACCGGCCTGACCGAGGAGCAGTACCGCGACATGATGATCGGCGGCGGCCGGCCGGTCGAGGGCAACCGCTACACGCACGAGAAGAAGTAATGGCCAAGATCACCGCATCCGTCTACACCTCGCACGTGCCGGCCATCGGCGCCGCGATGGACCTGGGCAAGACACAGGAGCCGTACTGGCAGAAGGTCTTTGCCGGCTACGAGTATTCGCGCCAGTGGATGAAGGACAACAAGCCGGACGTCGTGTTCCTGGTCTTCAACGACCACGCCACGGCGTTCAGCCTGGAGATGATCCCCACCTTCGCGATCGGCACCGCCGACCACTACAAGGTCGCCGACGAGGGCTGGGGCCCGCGCCCGGTGCCGGACGTCGAAGGCGCCCCGGAGCTGGCCGCTCACATCGCGCAGTCGGTGATCCAGCAGGACTTCGACCTCACCATCGTCAACAAGATGGACGTCGACCATGGCCTCACGGTGCCGCTGTCGCTGATGTGCGGCGACGCCAGGCAGTGGCCGTTCAAGGTGATTCCCTTCGCCGTCAACGTGGTGCAGTACCCGGTGCCCAGCGGCATGCGCTGCTTCCGCCTGGGCCAGGCGATCCGCAAGGCGGTCGAGTCGTTCGACGAGGACCTGAACGTGCAGATCTGGGGCACCGGCGGCATGAGCCACCAGCTGCAGGGTCCGCGCGCCGGCCTGATCAACAAGGAATGGGACAACAAGTTCCTGGACCGCCTGATCGACGATCCCGAGGGCCTGGCCGCCGTGCCGCACATCGAGTACGTGCGCGAGGCCGGCAGCGAGGGGATCGAGCTGGTGATGTGGCTGATCGCGCGCGGCGCGATGGCCGACGTCGCCGGCGGCCCCAAGCCCACCGTGAAGCACCGCTTCTACCATGTGCCCGCCTCGAACACGGCGGTGGGGCACCTGATCCTGGAGAACGCCACATGACCCCCCCACGCTCCGCACTTCGTGTCGTCGCTGCCCCCCTGGGGGGCCCCAGCCTCCTAGAGGCGGCTCGTCGGAGGCTGGCATGACGACCAAGCCCCTGCGCGTCGCGCTCGCCGGTGCCGGCGCCTTCGGCCAGAAGCACCTGGACGCCCTGAAGCTGATCGACGGCGTGCAGGTCACCTCGGTGGTCGGCCGCGAGCTGGACAAGACCAAGGAGGTCGCGGCCAGGTACGGCATCGGCCACGTGGCCACCGACCTGGCCGAGAGCCTGGCGCGCCCCGACGTCGACGCCGTCATCCTGTGCACGCCCACGCAGATGCACGCCGGGCAGGCGCTCGCGTGCCTGCGCGCCGGCAAGCACGTGCAGGTGGAGATCCCGCTGTGCGACAACCTGGCCGACGGCCGGGCGGTGGTGGACCTGCAGAAGAAGACCGGCCTGGTCGCGATGTGCGGCCACACGCGGCGCTTCAATCCCAGCCACCAGTACGTGCACAAGAAGATCGAGGCGGGCGAGTTCCACATCCAGCAGATGGACGTGCAGACCTACTTCTTCCGCCGCACCAACATGAACGCCCTCGGCCAGCCGCGCAGCTGGACCGACCACCTGCTGTGGCACCACGCCGCCCACACGGTGGACCTGTTCCAGTACCAGACCGGCAGCCGCGTGGTGAAGGCCAACGCGATCCAGGGCCCGATCCACCCCACGCTGGGCATCGCCATGGACATGAGCATCCAGCTGCAGGCCGAGAACGGCGCCATCTGCACGCTGTCGCTGTCGTTCAACAACGACGGTCCGCTGGGCACGTTCTTCCGCTACATCGGCGACACGGCGACCTACATCGCCCGCTACGACGACCTGTTCAACGGCAAGGACGAGAAGATCGACGTCTCGAAGGTCGACGTCTCGATGAACGGCATCGAACTGCAGGACCGCGAGTTCGTCGCGGCCATCCGCGAGGGCCGCGAGCCGAATGCCAGCGTGGCCAAGGTGCTGCCTTGCTACGAGGTGCTGGACCGGCTGGAGAAGCAGCTGGGCTGATCCCGCGGCCGCTCCCCCTGGATTCCGGCTTGCGCCGGAATGACGGGGTGTGTCCTGTCCTTGCGGGCTCGATCCGCAATCCAGGAGAGCAGCGGCCCTGCGGGCCGCGCCTGGATCCCGGGCTACGCCGGGATGACAACGTCTGTAGAATCGCGGCCGAGGCGCTGAGGGGCGCCTTCCCGCACAAGAGGCTCTCACCCTCGTCACACGCTTTCACGACCGGACAGCCTTCCCTGTTTCGTCGGCCCCCTGCGCGGGAACGGGCCACCAGCGAACAAGGACCTGTCATGGCATTTCCCGCCGCATCCCCCTCCGACCGCGCCCGCCGGCGCGACCTCGCGCGCGAGGCGCGCGATGCCTTTGCGCCCATGGGCGTCTACGCGATCCACAACCTGGCCACCGGCGATGTGAAGGTCGCGGCCAGCCGCAACGTGCCGGGCGCCCTCAACCGGCTGCGCTTCGAGCTGCAGCAGCGCGGGCACCGCGACCGCGCGCTGCAGGACGCCTGGAACCGCCTCGGCGACACGGCGCTGCGCGTCGACGTGCTCGCGATGGTGAAGGAGCGAAGCGACCCGGCGTTCGACCCCGACGCCGAACTCGCCGATCTGCTGGCGCTGTGGCGCGACGAACTGGCGCAGAAGGGAGACGCGCCATGAATGCGTTGCGCTGCTGCCTGGACCTGCACCGCGCCAACGCTGCCTTGCAGCGCAAGCTGGATGAGGAGCTCGGCTTCTTCCACGGCGTTGGATGGGACGAGTTCGCCTTGCTGTCGCTGCTCGACGCAGCGCCCGCGGGGGTGCGCCTCGAGCAACTGGCCGCCTGCCTCGGGCTGGTGCCGTCCGCGGCGTTGCGCGGCCTGCCGCCGCTGGAGAAGACCGGGCTCGTTGCACGCCGGCGCGGCGAGGACGGGCTGCGCATCGGGTTGCTGCCCGGCGGACGCCGTCTGCTCGCCGAAGCGCGCGAGACGGCCGCCGGCATCTGCGACGGGGCGCTGGGCGCGGAGCGCGACCTGCCGGCCGCCGCGGCCGTGCTCGGACGGCTGTCGGGCAGCGAGGCGCTGCGCGTGCGATGAGCGCCGCCGTCGAGGAACTGAAGGTCCGCGCGCGGGTGCGGCTCAACGCGCTGCGCAAGGCAGGCGCGCAGGGCAAGCTGCGGGATCTGCTGCACGAGGCCGCGCGTGAGGTGGGATTCGCACATTGGGAGCACGCCCGCCGCGTGCTGTCGGGCGAGGCCCTCAGGGGCGAGGACCTGGGCACCTTCTGGCATTCGCCGCGGACCAGCGCGCTGCTCAACGAGTGGTTCGCCGACGCGCAGGCAGCGCGCGAGGCGCATGCGCGCTCGCGCACGGGCTTCCTGCTGCCGTACAGGCGCCAGGTCGTGCTGGTGCAGCAGGACTTCATCCGCGAACTGGCGCTGGACCCGGGCGACCCGGCGTGGGAGGCGGCGGGCCGCGACCTGGTCGCGGCGTACGGCTCGCCGGCCTGGGCCGCCCTGGCGGACCAGCGGGTGCGCGCGCCGCGGTCGAGCTTCGAGGGCGGCTAAGCTCGCCGCATGCAACACCGAACGATTGGTCCCTTCACCGTCTCGGGCATCGGCCTGGGCTGCATGAACCTCAGCCATGCCTACGGCACGCCGCCTTCGGCCGAGCAGGGCGAGCGCGTGCTGCTCGCGGCGCTGGACGCCGGCGTGACGCTGTTCGACACCGCGGCGCTGTACGGCTTCGGCGCCAACGAGACGCTGGTGGGGCGCGTGCTCAAGCCGCACCGCGGCGGCATCACGCTGGCCAGCAAGGGCGGCATGGCGGGCGTCACCGGCGACGACGGCGCGGTGCGGCGCGTGATCGACGGGCGGCCCGAGGCGATCCGCAGGAACTGCGAGGACAGCCTGCGCCGGCTGCAGACCGACGTCATCGACCTGTACTACCTGCACCGCTGGGACAAGAAGGTGCCGATCGAGGACAGCGTCGGCGCGATGAGCCGGCTGGTGGAGCAGGGCAAGGTCCGCACGCTGGGCCTGTCGGAGGTGTCGGCGGCGACGATCCGCCGCGCGCATGCCGTGCACCCGATCGCCGCCGTGCAGACCGAGTACTCGCTGTGGACGCGCAATCCCGAGATCGCGGTGCTGGACACCTGCCGCGACCTGGGCATCGCGTTCGTGGCCTTCAGCCCGGTGGCGCGCGGCTTCCTGTGCGACGCGCTGCCGGACGCGGCCGCGCTGGACGCCAAGGACATCCGCCGCACCATGCCCCGGTTCGCGCCGGAGCATTACGCGCGCAACCTGCAACTGCTGCCCGGCTACAAGGCGCTGGCGCAGGAAGCCGGCTGCACGCCGGCGCAGCTGGCGCTCGCGTGGCTGCTGCACAAGCGCGGCGACATCATCCCGATCCCCGGCACGACCAGCGTCGGGCACCTGCGCGAGGACCTCGCGGCGGCGGACGTGCGGCTCGATGCGGGCCTGGTGCAGCGGCTGGAGGCCCACGTCAACCAGCAGACGGTCAGCGGCAACCGCTACGGCGCGCAGGCGCGCGCCGAAGTCGACACCGAGGAATTCCCGGAATAGTCCGGAGGGCGTGTCAGGCGCCCGCCAGTTCCTTCTCGTGCATCCACGCCGCGTGCTTGGGCGCGCGGCGCGTGCGGCTCCACTCCTCCAGCATCTCCCACTTCACCGCGTCCATGCGCTCGAGCATCTCGGGCGTGGCGGTGTTGGCCGCCAGCTCGACGCGGTGGCCGTTGGGGTCGTAGAAGTAGATCGAGCGGAACAGCGTGTGCTCGGTGGGGCCGACCACGGGGATGCCGGCCGCCTCGAGCCGCTCCTTGGCCGCCATCATCTCCTCGACGCTGGGCACCTCGAACGCGATGTGCTGCACCCACGGCGGCGTGTTCGGGTCGCGGCCCATCGGCGGGGAGTTCGGGATCTCGAAGAAGGCCAGCACGTTGCCGCTGCCGGCGTCCAGGAACACGTGCATGTAGGGGTCGGGCTCGTGCGTCGAGGGCACCTGGTCCTCGGCGATGGCCAGCACGAACTTCATGCCGAGGTGCTTGCCGTACCACTCGACGGTTTCCTTGGCGTCGCGGCAGCGGTAGGCCACGTGGTGGATCTTGCGGATGGACATGGATGGATCTCCTCTCTTGGGGTTTCAGAGGTCGCGCCGGGCGAGTGCCAGCGCTTCCCGGATCACGGCGATGTCGCCGATGTGGTTGGACAGCAGCAGCACCAGGCGGGCATTGAGCTGCTCGCTCTGCTCGTCGCCCAGGTCCCGGTGGGCGTCGATGAGCGCCTGGTAGAAGTCGTCGCCGGGGCTGAAGTCACGGAAATAGCGCTTGCCGGGTTCGGCGAAGTTCGGGGCCAGTTGCAGCGGCATGGCGGGGCTCCTTCAGGCGTTGCCGGTGGCGCGCGCCAGGGCGGCGGCGACCCTGGCGGGTTCGAACGTGCGCCAGCGGGCGACGACGTGCTGGTCCGGGCGCAGCAGGTAGGCCGTGCCCGGCGTGGCGTCGTAGCGCGCCGCCACCAGCCCCTGGCTGTCGGCCAGCACGCGCAGGCCGCGCAGCTCGCCGCCCGCGGGCGTGACCACCACGGTGCGCACGGGGATCGCGCCCGAGGCCAGCGCATCGAGCCGGTCGCGCCACTGCGGCGTCACCTTGCCCGCGTCGCCCAGGAACAGCAGCAGCACGAAGGCGTTGCCCACCTGGTCGAGCAGCCAGGCCGGACGGCCGTCCACCTCGACCGGCGCGTCGGCCATCGGCGCGCCGGGCACCATGTCGCCGGCGAACGCCTCGCCGTCGGGCGTGTTCAGGCGCGAGTGCACCAGGTAGCTGGGCACCGAGAGCCGGCCCGAGTTCACCAGCTTGCGGGCGAACGCGTGCTCGCGCGCCAGGTGCAGCACCGCGTTGCGGAAGGTGCGGCTCGCGCGGCTCTTGGGCGTGATGAAGTCGGTCGAGCGGGTCGAGTTCAGCAGGTTCTCGTCGGCGGCGAACGTGCGGTCCTCGCTGTAGGTGTCCAGCAGCGTGGCGGGCGCGCGGCCCTCGATCACGAGGCGCAGCTTCCACAGCAGGTCGTCGGTGTCCTGGAAGCCCGAGTTCGCACCGCGCGCGCCGAACGGGGAGACCTGGTGCGCGGCGTCGCCCACGAACAGCACGCGGCCGGCGCGGAAGTCCTTCATGCGCCGGCACTGGAAGGTGTAGACGCTCACCCACTCCAGCTCGAACGGGCGCGCGTCGCCCAGCATGGCGCGGATGCGCGGGATCACCTTCTGCGGCTTCTTCTCCTCCTCCGGGTCGGCGTCCCAGCCGAGCTGGAAGTCGATGCGCCAGACGTTGTCGCTCTGCTTGTGCAGCAGCACGGTCTGGTTGGGATGGAAGGGCGGGTCGAACCAGAGCCAGCGCTCGGCCGGGTAATCCGCCTGCATCACCACGTCGGCGATGAGGAAGCGGTCCATGAAGATGCGGCCGTCGACCTCCAGCCCCAGCATGCGCCGGATCGGGCTGCGTGCGCCGTCGGCGGCCACCAGCCAGTCGGCCTCGATCGCGAACACGCCGTCCGGCGCCTCGACCTGCAGCCGCACGTGGTCGGCCTCGGCCTGCACCGACACCACCTTGCACTTCCAGCGCAGGTCCACACCGAGCTCGCGCGCGCGGGCCACCAGCATCTCCTCCAGGTGGTACTGCTGCAGGTTGATCATGCCCGGGCGCTTGTGGCCCGGCTCGGGCACCAGGTCGAACCGGTAGACCTCCTCGTCGCGAAAGAACGTGCGCCCCACGTTCCAGCCGACGCCGCGGTCGCAGACCGCGTCGCCCACGCCCAGCCGGTCCAGGATCTCCAGCGCGCGCTTGGCGTAGCACACGGCGCGCGAGCCGACCGAGACGGTGTCGTCCTCGTCGAACACCAGCACCGGCAGCCCCTGCAGCCGCGCGTCGATGGCCGCGGCCAGGCCCACGGGGCCGGCGCCCACCACGACGAGCGGGCGCCGCTGCGGCGGCTCGCCGCGCAGGTCGGCCGTGCTCGCGGCGGCAAAGCGCGGATAGGCGTAGGTCCCCATCGGGTGTCTCCTCGGGTCGTCCGGCGCGGGTCGCCGGCGTGCAGGAGAATTTACCGATGCGAAATGCGTTTCACTAAACGTAATTCGCCACGCACTTGATCTGGATCAGGAAACGCGCGTGCGCGGGCCGGCGGGGCCGGTCCGCGGGGCTGCAGGGGAAGTGGGCGGCCGGGAGCCGCCGCGCGTCAGTGCGGCTCGCCGGCGCGCGTCATCAGCCGGTCGGTGAAGGCGATCGCCATCGCCGAGAGCAGGAAGGCGATGTGGATCGCCGTCTGGGCGACCAGCACGCGGTCGGAGTAGTTGTCGGCGTTGATGAACGTCTTGAGCAGGTGGATCGAGCTGATGCCGATGATGGCGGTGGCCAGCTTGACCTTGAGCACCGACGCGTTCACGTGGCTCAGCCACTCGGGCTGGTCGGGGTGGCCCTCGAGGTTCATGCGGCTCACGAAGGTCTCGTAGCCGCCCACGATCACCATGATCAGCAGGTTGGAGATCATCACCACGTCGATCAGCGCCAGCACCACCAGCATGATCACCGTCTCGTTCAGCGTCGAGGGCGGGGTGGTGGCCTTGTAGCCGATGCTCGTGACCAGCTGCTGCAGTGCCGCCTGGCTGCCGGCGGCGGCCTCGATCAGGTGCCACAGCTCGATCACGAAGTGCACCACGTAGACCGCCTGCGCCGCGATCAGCCCGAGGTACAGCGGCAGCTGCAGCCAGCGGCTGGCGAAGATCAGGCCGGGCAGGGGGCGCAGCGGCAACCGGCCGCTCGGCGTGGGGTTCGGGTCTTGCATGGGGCTTGGGCAGGGCGAGGATGGATGAGCCGAGGCATTGTAGGTTTGGCGGTGCGGCAGCCCTTGGCCGCGGGAGGGACAATGTCAGCTGCGGGAAAGTCAGTGGTTTGTAAGTGCGTCCGTCGACAGTACGCCGCGATTCCCCCATCCGGAGACACACCATGAGCGCCATCGAGTCCGTCCTGGTTGAAAACCGCGTCTTCCCTCCGCCCGAGTCGGCGGTGCGCGGCGCCCGCATCGCGGGCATGGCCGCGTACGAGGCGCTGTGCCAGGAGGCCGAGCGGGACTTCGAGGGCTTCTGGGCCCGGCTGGCGCGCGAGAACGTGCAGTGGACCAGGCCGTTCACGAAGACGCTGGACGAATCGAAGGCGCCGTTCTACCGCTGGTTCGACGACGGCGAGCTCAATGCGTCGGCCAACTGCCTGGACCGGCACGTGGGCACGCCGGTGGAGAACAAGACGGCCATCGTCTTCGAGGCCGACGACGGCGCGGTGACCCGGGTCACCTACAAGGAGCTGCTGGCGCGCGTGAGCCGCTTCGCCAACGCGCTGAAGGCGCAGGGCATCGCCAAGGGCGACCGCGTGATCATCTACATGCCGATGACGATCGACGGCGTGGTCGCCATGCAGGCCTGCGCGCGCATCGGCGCCACGCACAGCGTGGTGTTCGGCGGCTTCTCGGCCAAGGCGCTCAACGAGCGCATCATCGACGCCGGCGCGGTGGCCGTGATCACGGCCAACTACCAGATGCGCGGCGGCAAGGAGCTGCCGCTCAAGGCCATCGTCGACGAGGCGATCGACATGGGCGGCTGCACGACGCTCAGGAGCGTGCTGGTCTACATGCGCACGCCCACGGCGTGCAACATGGTGGCCGGGCGCGACAGGACCTTCGACGACGTGCTGCAGGGCCAGTCCGACCAGTGCGCGCCGGTGCCGGTCAACGCCGAGCATCCGCTGTTCATCCTGTACACCTCCGGCTCCACCGGCAAGCCCAAGGGCGTGCAGCACGCCACCGGCGGCTACCTGCTGTGGGCCAAGCTCACGATGGACTGGACGTTCGACCTGCGCACCGAGGACGTCTTCTGGTGCACGGCCGACATCGGCTGGATCACCGGCCACACCTACGTCGCCTACGGCCCGCTGGCCGCCGGCGCCACCCAGGTCATCTTCGAGGGCATCCCCACGTACCCGAACGCGGGCCGCTTCTGGCAGATGATCGAGAAGCACAAGGTCACCATCTTCTACACCGCGCCGACGGCCATCCGCTCGCTGATCAAGGCGTCCGAGACCGACGCGAAGGTGCACCCGAAGAACTGGGACCTGTCGTCGCTGCGCATCCTGGGCAGCGTGGGCGAGCCGATCAACCCCGAGGCCTGGATGTGGTACCACCGGAACGTGGGCGGCGAGCGCTGCCCGATCGTGGACACGTTCTGGCAGACCGAGACCGGCGGCCACATGATCACGCCGCTGCCGGGCGCCACGCCGCTGGTGCCGGGCTCGTGCACGCTGCCGCTGCCCGGCATCATGGCCGCCATCGTCGACGAGACGGGCAAGGACATCCCGAACGGCTCGGGCGGCATGCTGGTGGTCAAGCGTCCGTGGCCGTCGATGATCCGCACCATCTGGGGCGACCCGGAGCGGTTCAAGAAGAGCTACTTCCCGGAGGAGATGGGCGGCAGGCTGTACCTGGCCGGCGACGGCGCGGTGCGCGACGCCAAGACCGGCTACTTCCGCATCACCGGCCGCATCGACGACGTGCTGAACGTCTCGGGCCACCGCCTGGGCACGATGGAGATCGAATCGGCGCTGGTGGCCAAGACCGACCTGGTGGCCGAAGCCGCCGTGGTCGGCCGGCCCGACGATTTGACCGGCGAGGCCGTCTGCGCCTTCGTCGTGCTCAAGCGCCCGCGCCCCACCGGCGACGAGGCCAGGCAGATCGCCAACGAGCTGCGCAACTGGGTGGCCAAGGAGATCGGCCCGATCGCCAAGCCCAAGGACATCCGCTTCGGCGAGAACCTGCCCAAGACGCGCAGCGGCAAGATCATGCGCCGCCTGCTGCGCAGCATCGCCAAGGGCGAGGCGATCACCCAGGACACCAGCACGCTGGAGAACCCGGCGATCCTGGAGCAGCTGGCCGAGAGGCTGTGATGCGAGTCTGCGTCCGCGCCGCGCTGGCCTCGCTGCTCGCGCTGGCCCTGACGTCCAGCTTCGCCGCCGACGCGGCGCGCCAGGCCGAGGTGGCCCGGCGCGGCCCGGACGTGATGCCGTTCAGCCTGCAGGCCACCCGGCACGTCTTCACCAGGACCGCGCACGGCGGCACGCAGCGCGTGGTGGTGCGGCGCCAGGGCGACACGGAGCAGGTGAAGCTGGTGCGCGCCCACCTGATGGAGATCCGCGGGCAGTTCGAGCGGCGCGACTTCTCGGGGCCCGCGCACCTGCACGGCGAGGACATGCCCGGCCTGGCCGAGTTGCGCGCCGCGGCGCCGGGCGCGGTGACCGTGCGCTACCGCGACGTGCCCGGCGGCGGCGAACTGGCCTACCGGTCCGCCGACCCGAAGCTGGTGGCCGCGCTGCACCGCTGGTTCGATGCCCAGGTGTCGGACCACGGGCCCGATGCCGCCCAAGGGCACGGCATGCACCACCAGAGCCACGCCAGGTAGCGGCGCTGGTGCCGGCAACCTGTTGGGGCCCGCCGCGTGGGCCGACAGGTCGCAAGACAGGGTAGGGGGACTGGATCCCGGCTTCGCCGGGACGACAGCCGGCGAAGGGCGCAGGCAGAAGGCGGCATCGGCCTGCCCATGCCATCCGGAGGCCCGACGGGGCCGAGCGGCGACCACCATGAAAAAGGCCCGCAGTTGCGGGCCTTCTTTCTGGCTGGTTGTGCTCAGCTCACTTGAGGCTCAGCACCCAGGCGGCGAGCTTCTTGGCTTCGGCATCGCTGACCTGCGTGTTCGCCGGCATGGGCACCGGACCCCAGACGCCCGCGCCGCCCTTCTGGATCTTGGCGGCGAGCTTGTCGACGGCGTCCTTCTGGCCGGCGTACTTGGCCGCCACTTCCTTGTAGGCGGGACCGACCAGCTTCTTGTCGACGGCGTGGCAGGCCATGCAGTTCTTGGCCGTGGCCAGTGCCTGGTCGGCGAGAGCGGGACCGGCCACGGCAGCGGCGGTCGCCAGGATGAGCAGGACACGTTTCATCGTGGAATCCTCTGTGGTTGGGTTACATTCCTCAACGTCATTGTAGTGAGGGCGGTTGACGGTCATTTGTCACGCCCGTCAAGCCCTCGTCGGGCAGCGGAGAAATCGGCATGTTGTTCCTCGGCGTGGGGATCCTGTTCCTGGCCCTGAAGTACCTCGAGTTCGGCGTCGTGGCCGAGTGGTCGTGGTGGGTCGTGCTGTCGCCCTTCGCGCTCGCCGTGGCCTGGTGGAGCTGGGCCGACTGGTCCGGCTACACCAAGAAGAAGGCCGTGGAGCGCGAGAACGCGCGCCGCAAGGCCCGCATCGACAAGAGCCGCGAGCAGCTCGGCCTGGGCCCCAAGGCCCGGAAGCGCTGAGCCACTGCGCCGCCCCCTCGGCGCTTAAGCGCGTTCCCGCAGGCGCGGGGATGGCCGGTGCGGCGCCGCGGAGCGCCCATCCCTCCTAGAAGTCGTCCAGCACGGCGCCCTTGCTGGCGCTGGCCGCATTGAACGCGAACTTCGCCTGCACGCCGCGCGTGTAGCGCGGCTTGGGCGCCGTCCAGGCGGCCCGGCGCTTCTCGATCTCCGCCGCCTGCACGTTCAGCTCCAGCTTCAGCTGGTGGGCGTCGATCGTGATGGAGTCGCCCTCGTTCACGAAAGCGATGGTGCCGCCGGCCGCCGCTTCCGGCGCCACGTGGCCCACGACCATGCCCCAGGTGCCGCCGGAAAAGCGCCCGTCGGTGATCAGGCCCACGCTCTCGCCCAGGCCGGCGCCGATCAGGGCGCCGGTGGGCGCCAGCATCTCGGGCATGCCGGGCCCGCCCTTGGGGCCCAGGTAGCGCAGCACCATCACGTCGCCGGCCACGATCTTGCCGTCCAGGATGGCCTTGAGCGCCGACTGCTCGTCGTCGAACACGCGCGCCGGGCCGGTGATCACCGGGTTCTTCAGGCCCGTGATCTTGGCCACCGCCCCCTCGGGCGACAGGTTGCCCTTCAGGATCGCCAGGTGGCCTTCCTTGTACATCGGGTCGCTGATCGGGCGGATCACGTCCTGGTCCTTGCGCGGCTCGTCCGGGATGTCGGCCAGCGTCTCGGCGATCGTCTTGCCGGTGATCGTGATGCAGTCGCCGTGCAGCAGGCCGGCGTTCAGCAGGACCTTCATCACCTGCGGGATGCCGCCCGCCTCGTGCAGGTCCACGGCGAGGTACTTGCCGGAGGGCTTCAGGTCGCACAGCACCGGCGTCTTCCTGCGGATGCGCTCGAAGTCGTCGATGGTCCACTCGACCCCGGCGGCATGCGCGATCGCCAGGAAGTGCAGCACGGCGTTGGTCGAGCCGCCGGTGGCCATGATCACGGCGACGGCGTTCTCGAGCGACTTTTTGGTCACGATGTCGCGCGGCTTCAAGTCCTTGCGGATGGCCTCCATCAGCACCTTGGCCGACTCCCTGGCCGAGTTCATCTTCTCGTCGTGCGGGTTGGCCATGGTGGACGAGTAGGGCAGGGACATGCCCATCGCCTCGAACGCCGAGCTCATGGTGTTGGCGGTGTACATGCCGCCGCAGGAGCCCGTGCCGGGGATGGCGTGCTGCTCGATGTCCTTGAGCTCCTGGTCGCTCATCTTGCCGGCGGCGTTCTGGCCCACGGCCTCGAACACGCTGACGATGTTCAGGTCCTGGCCCTTCCACTTGCCCGGCAGGATGGTGCCGCCGTACACATAGATAGCCGGCACGTTGGCGCGCAGCATGCCCATCATGCCGCCGGGCATGTTCTTGTCGCAGCCGCCCACCACCACCACGCCGTCCATCCACTGGCCCTGCACGCAGGTCTCGATGCAGTCGGCGATGACCTCGCGGCTCACCAGCGAGTACTTCATGCCTTCGGTGCCCATCGCCATGCCGTCGCTGATGGTGGGCACGCCGAAGATCTGCGGATTGCCGCCGGCTTCCTCGACGCCGCGCACCGCCGCGTCGGCCAGCTTCTGCAGGCCGCTGTTGCACGGCGTGATGGTGCTGTGGCCGTTGGCGATGCCGACCATCGGCTTGCCGAAGTCGGTCTCCTTGTAGCCCATGCCGTAGTACATGGACCGGTTGGGGGCGCGGGCCTTGCCCTCGGTGATGTTGCTGCTGCGCAGGTGGAGGTGGATCTTCTGTTCGGCCATGGGCGTCTCGATCCGTTCGCCCTGAGCCCGGTCGAAGGGCCGCGCCGGGACGGCGCGCTTTCGACGAGCTCAGCCCGAACGGGCTGCTGGTTGTGGGGGCAGCCAGTCTAAGTCGCCCGACTGATTCGATCCAATCCGTTTTCCAGCGCCCATTAATATGCGCCAGATATGAGCAAACCCCTCGTCGAGCTGCGCCTGTGGCGCCAGTTCGTGGCGGTGGCCGAAACGCTGCATTTCGGCCGCGCCGCCGTCCGCCTGCACATGACGCAGCCGCCGCTGACGCAGGCGATCGCGCAGCTCGAGCAGCTGCTGGGTGTGCGCCTGTTCGACCGCACCAAGCGCAGCGTGCAGCTGACCGACGCGGGCGCCGCGCTGCTGCCGCAGGCGCGCGAACTGCTGGCGCGCGCGCAGGCGCTGCCGGCCGCCGCGCGCGCCGCGGCCGCGGGCGAGGCCGGCCGGCTGCGCCTGGCCTTCGTGTCCACCGTGGGCTACAGCTTCCTGCCGCGCTGGGTGCGCGCCTTCCGCGCCCGCCACCCGGGCGTGCAGCTCGACCTGCTGGAGGCCACGGCCGACGTGCAGTTGCCGGCGCTGGAGCGCGGCGACCTGGACGCCGGCTTCCTGCTGCACTCGCCCGGTTTCGCGCCGACCAGCATGGAGCACCTGCGCGTCGGGCGCGAGCCGCTGGTGCTGGCCCTGCCCGAGCAGCATCCGCTGGCCACCGCGCGCACGCTGGCGCTGCCGCGGCTGATGGCCGAGCCGCTGGTGATGTTCCCGCGCCGCATCCTGCCGTCGCTGCACGACGCGGTGTTCGGCCTGTACCACGCGGCGGGCCGCGAACCGCAGGTGGCGCAGGAGGCGATCCAGATGCAGACCATCGTCAACCTGGTGTCCGCGGGCCTGGGCATCGCCTGGGTGCCGCAGAGCGTGCGCGAGTTCCAGCGCCAGGGCGTGGTCTACCGGGCCCCGCCGGGTGGGCGCACGCACGTGCCGCAGTGCGAGACCAGCCTGGTGTGGCGGGCCGCGGCCGGCGGGCCGCTGGCGCGCTTTGTCGAGTTCGCGCGCGGGCAGGGCGCCGCCGCCGGCTGACGGGCGGGCACAATCGCGGCCATGCTGCAGTTCCCGAAGATCGACCCGATCGCGTTCCAGATCGGACCGCTCGCCGTGCACTGGTACGGCCTCACGTACCTGGCCGCGTTCGCGCTGTTCATGCTGCTGGCCACCCGGCGGCTCAAGCACGAGCCCTTCGCGTCGATCCAGCGGCCGGGCGCCTGGAGCCGCCGCGACATCGACGACATGCTGTTCCTGGGCGTCGTCGGCGTGATCCTGGGCGGACGGCTGGGCTATTGCCTGTTCTACAAGCCGGCCTACTACGCCGCCAACCCGCTGGAGATCTTTGCCGTCTGGAAGGGCGGCATGAGCTTCCACGGCGGGATGCTGGGCGTGATCGTCTCGCAGTGGTGGTACGCCCGCTCGCGCGGCAAGCCGTTCTGGCAGGTGATGGATTTCATCGCGCCCTGCGTGCCGCTCGGCCTGGCCGCCGGCCGCGTGGGCAACTTCATCAACGGCGAGCTGTGGGGCCGTCCGGCCGATCCGTCGCTGCCCTGGGCGATGGTGTTCCCCCAGGCCGGCCCGCTGCCGCGCCACCCGTCGCAGGCCTACCAGTTCCTGATGGAGGGCGTGCTGCTGTTCATCCTGCTGTGGACGTACGCGCGGCGCGAGCGCCGCGAGGCGCAGGTGTCGGCGGTGTTCCTGGCCGGCTACGGCTTCTTCCGCTTCGTGGCGGAGTTCTTCCGCGAGCCGGACGCGCACCTCCTGTGGCTGCAGCAGCAGACCGGCCTGAGCATGGGCCAGTGGCTGTGCGTGCCGATGATGCTGGCCGGCGTCGCGTTGTGGATCTGGGCCGGCAAGCGCGCGCCCCGCGTGCCCGCCACGCGCACCGCGCCCTGAGCCGGCGTGACGCGTCAGCCGGCGGGCGCGCCCTGAGCTGACGCAGCCCGCGGGCCGGCGGCGGCGGCGACACGTTCGCCGACCTTGCTCCGTGCGCCGACGATCCGGTCACGGAGGCGGCCTCGCGGCGAGATGCGGCGCGAAACCAACGCAACCGTCCCCGACCTCTCGGTGTTTTCCACGAGAACCTGCCCCGGCACCGCTGGCCCACGCCATAATTATGCGTAATTACAGGGCCCCGCCACCATGCGCCTCGTCCACAGCTCGCTGCACGAAGAAGCCGCCGATCGCCTGCGCGAGCGCATCTTCGACGGCGAGCTGCCGCCGGGCACTTTCCTGGACGAGGTGCGGCTGGCCGAGGCCATGAGCATCTCGCGCACGCCGCTGCGCGAGGCGCTCAAGGTGCTGACCGCGGAGGGCCTGGTGCGCCACGAGCCGCGCCGCGGCTGCTTCGTCGCCGAGGTGACCGAGAAGGACCTGGACGAGATCTTCCCCGTGATCGCGCTGCTGGAGGGCCGCTGCGCCTACGAGGCGGCCTGCCGGGCGACCGATGCCGACCTGGCGGAGCTCGAGGCGCTGCACGAGCGGCTGCAGCGGTGCGCCAGGGGCAAGCGGATCAACGACTACTACGCGACCAACTTCGCCATCCACGAATCCATCATCGCGCTGGCGGGCAACCGCTGGCTGGCCCAGGTGATCACCGACCTGCGCAAGATCGTCAAGCTGGCGCGCCTGCAGCAGCTGCACGCGCCGGGCCGCCTCGAGCAGAGCCTGTCGGAGCACATGGCCGTGTTCGCCGCGCTGCGCGCCCGCGACGCCGAGGGCGCCGAGGCGGCGATGCGCACTCACCTCACGCGGCAGCGCGGCGCCTTGCGCGACCTGGCGCGCAACCAACGAACGAGGACCGCTTCATGAGCGCAGGCAAGTGGATCACGCGCGGGGTGTCGATCCTGCGACCCGGGCTCGAGCCGAAGGCGGTGGCGGCGGCCGCCGCCGTCGAATCGGCGGCGCCGCGCACGACGCGCGAGCGGCTCAAGGCCACGCTGCGGCGCAACCAGGAGGCACTGTCGCCGCGCGTGCTGCGGCGCACCCTGGTCGAGCTGCAGGCGATCGTCGATCCGCGCATCAGCGAGGTGGAGGCCGCGCGCCGCGCCTGCGAGTTCGCGCAGTGGTACGAGAAGGCCTCGGTCGAGGAGCGGCGCGACTGCTGGCTGCTCATGAGCGAGCAGTTCGCGCCCGATTCCTCGCTGGTCAAGGCCGCGCGCGTGCAGTACGAGGCCGCCCTCGGCACGCCCGAGGAGGCGGCCGCCGAGATGCGCCTGCGCCGCGCGATCCAGTCGCCGCGCACCCGCCTGCTGCAGCGGTTCGCCGGCTACCCGCAGGGCATGCGCTTCCTGGTCGACCTGCGCGCCGAACTGCTGCCGCAGCTCAAGACCGACCGCCGGCTGCTGCCGCTGGATGCCGAGCTGGAGCACCTGTTCTCGACCTGGTTCGACGTCGCCTTCCTCGAGCTGCGCCCGATCAGCTGGGACTCGCCGGCGTCGCTGGTGGAGAAGCTGATCAAGTACGAGGCGGTGCACGAGATCCGCAGCTGGGCCGACGCCAAGAACCGCCTGGACAGCGACCGGCGCTGCTACGCGTTCTTCCACGCGCGCCTGGAGGGCGAGCCCCTCATCTTCGTCGAGGTGGCGCTCACCACCGAGATCAGCGCCAGCATCGAACCGCTGCTGGACGAGACCGCCGAGCCCGCCGACCTGGCGCGGGCCACCACCGCGATCTTCTATTCCATCAGCAACACGCAGGCGGGCCTGCGCGGCGTGAGTTTCGGCGACTCGCTCATCAAGCACGTGGTGGAGACGCTCAAGGCCGAATTCCCGCGCCTGAAGACCTTCGCCACGCTGTCGCCGATCCCGGGCCTGCGGGCCTGGATGCAGAAGAACGCGCCGGCCGACCTGCTGGCGGAGCTGGAGCAGCCGCTCACGCTCGGCCCCAAGTCCCCGCGCCGCGCCCAGCTGCTGGCGTGGGCGGCGCGCTACCTCGGGCGCGAGCTCGATGGCGGCAAGCCGCTGGATCCGGTGGCGCGCTTCCACCTGGGCAACGGCGCGCGCGTGGAGCGCCTGAACTGGGGCGCGGATCCGTCGCCCAAGGGACTCAAGCAGTCCTATGGGCTGATGGTGAATTACCTGTACGACATCAAGAGGCTCGACAAGCATCGCCGGATGCTGTCGGAGGGGCAAATCCCGATTTCAGGTGCGATCGAAGACCTGTACGGTTGAGTCCTGCCAAGCACAAGGAGACAAGCATGCAGACATCCTGGTTCCAACGGCGCGACATCCTGCGCGCCGCCGCTGCCGTCGCGATCAGCCCGATGGCGTTCGCACAGACGGCTCCCCACTGGCCGGCCAAGCCGGTGATGATGATCGTGCCGTTCCCCGCCGGCGGTGGCACGGACGCCTTCGCCCGGCCGCTGGCGGCCCAGTTCGCCAAGCAGACCGGCAAGCAGCTGATCATCGACAACCGCGGCGGCGCCGGCGGCACGGTGGGCGCCAGCCTGGCCTCGCGCGCGGCCCCGGACGGCTACAACCTCTTCATGGGCGCGGTGCACCACACCATCGCGCCGTCGATGTACCCGAAGCTGGACTACGACCTCGAGAAGGACTTCGTCCCGCTGATGATGGTCGCCTCGGTGCCCCAGGTGGTGGTGGTCAACCCCCGGCGCGTGACGTCCCCCGACATCAAGAGCTTCATCGACCTGCTGCGCCGCAGCCCGGGCAAGTTCAACTACGGCTCGGCCGGCAGCGGCACCTCGCACCACCTGGCCGGCGAACTGTTCAAGCTGCAGACGCGCACCTTCATCACCCACATCCCGTACCGCGGCGCGGGCCCCGCGCTGCAGGACCTGATCTCGGGCAACGTGGACATGATGTTCGACGGCCTCGGCTCCTCCGCCGCGCACATCAAGGGCGGCCGCATCAAGGCGCTGATGGTCTCCGGCGCCAAGCGCAATGCCGCCTTCCCGGACGTGCCCGCCGCCGCCGAGGTCGGCCTGCCCGACTACACGGTGAGCACCTGGTACGGCCTGTGGGCGCCCAAGGGCACCCCCGCCGACGTGCAGACGCGCATCATCGACGAGGTGCGCAAGGCGCTGCAGACCGACGAGCTCAAGGCCATCTGGGCGCAGCAGGGCGCCGAAGTGCCCAACCTCGCGCAGCAGCAGTACGGCGCCTTCGTCTCCGGCGAGATCAAGCGCTGGGCCAACGTCGTGAAGGCGTCCGGCGCCAAGCTGGACTGAGGACCATGGCCCCCACGCCTGCCGCCGCCTGTGCTGCGCTGCCGGTCGTGGGGGCTGCGGCCGCCCCGGGGCAGCCCTGTGGCGGCTGAGATGGCAGGGCAGGTCCGGTTCGCATTCGACGGCGGCATCGCCCGCGTCGTCCTGTCCCATCCCGGCAAGCTCAACGCCATGTCGCGCGCGATGTGGCGCGAGCTGCGCGCCGTCTTCGTGCATCTGCAGGCGGACGCCGGCTGCCGGTGCATCGTGCTGCAGGGCGAGGGCGACGCCTTCTGCGCCGGCGGCGACATCTCCGAATACGAAGGCTTCCGGTTCGAGGAAGCCTCGCTGCGCGACTTCCACGAGGACGATGTCTGGGGCGGCCTGCGGGCCATCCTCGACTGCGACGTGCCGGTGCTGGCCGCCATCCGCGGCGCCTGCATGGGCGCCGGGGTCGAGATCGCCAGCTGCTGCGACATCCGCGTCGCGTCGCCCGAGGCGACGTTCGGCGCGCCGATCGCCCGGCTGGGCTTTCCCATGGCCCCGCGCGAGGCGCAGGTGGTGGCCGCGGTGCTCGGCGAAGCCACGGCGCGCCAGCTGCTGCTGGAGGCCGCGGTGCTCGACGCCGCCGAGATGAAGGCGCGCGGGTTCGTGCAGCACCTGGCCGACGGCGGCGACTTCGACGCCCGGGTGCAGTCGCTCGCCGCGCGCATCGCGTCGCTCGCGCCGCAGGCCGCGCGCGCCAACAAGCGCACGCTGCGCGCCCTGCGCGAGCAGCACGATCCCGACCGCCGCGCCGCCGCCCTCGCGCAGCTGGCCGGCGCCTACCGCTATGCTCCCGGCCGCGAACACCGCGAGGGCATCGCGGCCTTCCTGGCCAAGCGCAAGCCCGACTTCCGATGAAGCAACCGAACCACAACCTCTTTGCCGCCCTGCGCGCGGCGTTCCCCCAGGACCTCGACGCCATCGCCGTCGAGACCGACGACGAACTGGCCTACAGCTGGCGCGACATCGAGCGCGCCACGGCCATGATCGCCAACCTGCTCGTGTCGCTGCAGCTGCCCGAGGGCTCGCGCATCGCGGTGCAGGTCGAGAAGTCGGTCGAGGCCATGCTGCTGTACCTGGCGACGCTGCGCGCCGGCTACGTGTTCCTGCCGCTCAACACCGCCTACCAGAGCGCGGAGATCGAGTACTTCATCGGCAACGCCGAGCCGGCCGTGGTGGTGTGCAGCCCGAAGAACTTCGGCTGGGTGAGCAAGATCGCCTTCCAGGCCGGCACGCGCAACGTGTTCACCCTCGGCGACGACCGCACCGGCTCGCTGCTGGACCGCGCGGCGCTGCAGAGCGACCGGCACGAGGTGGCGGCGCGGACGGCCGACGACCTGGCCGCGATCCTGTACACCAGCGGCACCACGGGGCGCAGCAAGGGGGCGATGCTCACGCACGGCAACCTGCTGTCCAACGCCGAGGTGCTCAAGGCCTATTGGGGCTGGCAGCGCGGCGACGTGCTGATCCACGCGCTGCCGATCTTCCACGTGCATGGCCTGTTCGTGGCCATCCATGGCGCGCTGCTCAATGGCAGCAAGATGCTCTGGATGGCCCGGTTCGACCCGAAGAAGGTGATCGCGGCGATGCCGCGCGCCACCGTCTTCATGGGCGTGCCCACGCTGTACGTGCGGATGCTGGCCGAGGCGGCGCTCACGCGCGAGGCGGCCCGCCACATGCGGCTGTTCATCGCCGGCTCGGCGCCGCTGCTGCCCGAGACCTTCAGCGCCTGGCGCGAGCGCACCGGCCACACCATCCTGGAGCGCTACGGCATGAGCGAGACCATCATGCTCACCTCCAATCCGTACGACCCCAGTGACGGCGAGCGGCGCGCGGGCACCGTGGGCTTTCCCCTGCCGGGCGTGGGCGTGCGCGTGTGCGGCGACGACGGCCGCCAGCTGCCCCAGGGCGAGATCGGCGGCATCCAGGTCAAGGGCCCGAACGTGTTCAAGGGCTACTGGCGCATGCCCGAGAAGACCGCGGAGGAGTTCACCGCCGACGGCTGGTTCAGGACCGGCGACGTCGGCCGCATCGACGAGCGCGGCTACGTCAGCATCGTTGGCCGCAGCAAGGACCTGATCATCAGCGGCGGCTACAACGTCTACCCGGCCGAGATCGAGGGCTTCATCAACGAGCTGCCCGGCGTGGCCGAGAGCGCGCTGGTGGGCGTGCCGCACCCGGACTTCGGCGAAGTCGGCGTGGCCGTGGTCGTGCCCAAGGCCGGCGCGAAGCTGCAGCCCGAGGAGGTCGTCGCCATCCTCAAGGGCAAGCTGGCGAACTTCAAGATCCCCAAGCGCTGCTTCGTCGAGGCCGACCTGCCGCGCAACACCATGGGCAAGGTGCAGAAGAACCTGCTGCGCGAGCAGTACAAGGACCTGTTCCGCTGACGCGGCTCACTCGGCCGCGGCCTCCTGCGCGATCTGCCGCAGCGCCTGCTCGAACAGTTCCGGCGGCTGGCCGCCCTGGATCAGGTGGCGGTCGTTGACGATCACCGAGGGCACGGCCCGGATGCCCTGGCCGGCATAGAACTGCTCCTGCTCGCGCACCTCGGCGGCGAACTCGTCGCCGGCCAGGATGGCGCGCGCACGTTCCACGTCGAGGCCCGCCGCGGCCACGGCGTCCAGCAGCACGGCGGCGTCCGAGACGTTGCGCGCCTCGGTGAAGTACGCGCGCAGCAGGGCCTTCTTCAGCCGCAGCTGCGCCTCGCCGCCGACCCCGCCCGCCCAGTGCAGCAGCCGGTGGGCATCGAAGGTGTTCCACACGCGACCGCGACCCTGCGCGCGGAACTCGAAGCCGACGCCGGCGGCGCGCTGGCGCAGCGCCTCCCAGTTGGCCGCCTGCTGCTCGGGCGTCGAGCCGTACTTCTGTGCCAGGTGCTCGCCGATGTCCTGGCCCTCGGGCCCCATCTGCGGGTTCAGCTCGAAGGGCTGGAAGCGCAGCTCGGCGCTCACCTGGCCGTCCAGGCGCTGCAGCGCGCGCTCCAGCGCGCCGAGCCCGACGGCGCACCAGGGGCAGGCCACGTCGGAGACGAAATCGATCTTGAGGGTGGGGGTGCTCATCGCCCGATGCTAGTGCCGCGCGGATCGCGGCGCCGGTGCGCACCGAATGTCCCTGCGCGCGCCTGCTGCGGACGCCGCCGCGGCGGCTCGACCCGCCGCGGGGCCGGGCTCAGCGCTCCGCGGACGCGGCGCTCGCGCCCGCGCTGGCCGGCTGCAGCGTGCGCCACAGCGCCCAGGCGCCGATGAGGCCGGCGGCCAGCGAGGCCAGCCAGACCCACGTCGAGGCCAGCGTGGCGGCCGCCTGCAAGGGGCTGGCGTCGGCCGTGGCCCGCACCACGATCGCGGACGTGTTGTACAGGGCGTGCAGCGCCAGCGACGGCAGCAGCGAGCGCGAGCGCTCGTACAGCCAGCCGGCCAGCAGGCCCAGCGGCAGCGCGACGAAGAACTGGTACAGGTTCAGGTGCGCGAGCGCAAAGATGAGCGCCGAGGCGACGATCGCCGTGCCCGCGCGGTAGCGCACGAGGAAGGCGCGCAGCATGATGCCGCGAAACAGCATCTCCTCGAGCACCGGCGCCAGCACGCACACCGCGACGATGGTGGGCAGGCGCGGCGACGTCATGCCTTCCAGCATCGCGCGCTGCGAGGGCGAGGGCGGGAACAGGTCCACCATCGCGCCGGCCGCGACCGACCCGAGCAACACGAGCGCCGGCACCAGCAGCACGACGGGCGGCAGCAGCAGCAGGGCCGTCGCCCGCAGCGACGACGGCGACGGGTGGAACAGGTCGCGGTAGCGCAGCGCCTTGGCCTGCAGCAGCGTCGTGAAGACGATGCCGTGGCCCAGCACCGTGACCAGCGCGCTCAACTGCCCCGAGGTCAGGCCGAGGGCCCTGCGCTGGGTGTACAGCGCGAGGCCGATCACGTACTCCACCATGAACAGGGCGACCAGCAGCAGCAGGGCCTGGCCGATGGAGGGGAAGGTGTCGGATTTCAAGGGCGGGCGGTGGGCGACGTGCCGCGACTGTACCTGCTCGGCGGTGCGGCGCAGCGCCAGTCGCGGGGGCCGGCCGGCTGGGGCCATGCGGCGATGCGATCGCCTGCCGCAGCCCGGCTGAATTCCGCCTGACGGACCCCGCTCGCGCGGGGCTTTGCCGGAACAGGTTCCAGTCAGGGACGGGTCCGCACAATGGGGACGTTGACGCGCGACTCCCCTTCAGGTGGGAAAAGTGCTTGGCCTGAACACGCGTCGATGTTGAGCCCCCGTGGCGAAGGCCGCGGGGGTTTTCTTTTTTCCTTGTCCGGCTTCAGGACAGCACGGACCGGCCGCGGTGCAGGTCGGCGCGCGTGTACGGGGCCGTGCGGCCGCTCAGCTTGAGCGACACCCGCGTGACGATCTCGTGCGACGGCAGCAGCACCGGCTCGTGCGGCACGATCGCGAGCCAGGCGGCCAGCACGCCCACCAGCGCCGGGGGCAGCGCGAACGACGTGCCGCGCCGCAGCGCCTGCATCGCCGCCGCGCTGGCGCCGGCGCCCAGCAGGTAGCCCAGCACGATCTCCGACGGCGAGTGGGCCTCGAGCCAGTAGCGCGAAATCGCGACCAGCGCCGCGAACACGTAGCCGGCGCCCACGAGGCCGATTCGCCAGCGCGGCCGGCCGCGGCCGGCGACGGTGTAGGCCAGCATCGGGTAGACGGCCGCGGCGAACATCGAATGGCCGGAAAAGCCGGTGAAGTCCAGGCTGGCGATGCCGAGCCCGAAGCCCAGGAACGCGATCTTGGACGCGGTGGTGGCCGCGACGGCCAGCGCCAGCGGCAGCAGCCAGGGCAGCGCGGCCCGCGGGTCGCGCGTGGCCGCGGCCAGGCCGATCGCGATCAGCAGGGCGCAGGGCAGGAGGATGCCGGCCTCGCCGAAGCGCGTGATCACGTGCCAGAGGCCGAGATGGGGATGGAACAACGGGGTCATGCAAGGCAGATCGTACCGGGCGCGCGCGGCGGCCCCGGCCGGGCCGGGTGGCTGCTCGGCCGTCGCGCGCCCGCGGCGGCGCGATCAGTCCGCCGGCTTGGCCGGCGCCGGACCCTGCGGCCCCTGCGCGTCCGCAGGCGCATAGGGGTCCAGGCCCTGCGTCGCCCAGTCGTCGCCGAACAGTTCGCTGGGGTGCTGGGTGCGTTCGGAGCCGTTGCCGCAGGCCATCGAGTTGGCGGGGCAGTACTTGTCGCAGCCCCAGCAGGTGCGCTCGGGATGGGCCGGGACCAGGGGGAAGCGTTTCGCCATGGCCGGGCCATGGTGCGCCCGGCCGGGCCGGCTGCCGTTGACCTGGCGCAAGGACTCAGCGTTTGGCCGCGCGGGCGAGCAGGGCTTCGAGCGCGTCGATCTCCGCCGGCTTGACCAGGTGTTCGTCGAACCCGGCCGCGCGGGTGCGCTGCCGGTCCTCGGTCTGGCCCCAGCCCGTGAGCGCCACCAGCAGCATGCGCGCGCGCTCGGGGTGCGCCGCCAGCCGCCGGGCGACCTCGTAGCCGTCCATGCCCGGCATGCCCAGGTCCAGCAGCACGAGGTCGGGGGTGGAAGCCGCGGCAGCCGCGACCGCGTCCGGGCCGCCGTACACCACGCGCGTCGTCGCGCCCATCATCTCCAGCATGTAGGCCAGGCTGTCGGCGGCGTCGTGGTTGTCGTCCACCACCAGCACCGACGGCCCGCCGGCCGGCTGCACGCGCGCGGGCGCCGCGCTGTCGGATTCGCCGGGCTGCGCGCCGGCGGCCAGCGGCAGCCGCACCGTGAACGTGCTGCCGCGTCCTTCGCCGCCGCTGTGCGCGCGCACGGTGCCGCCGTGCAGGTCGACCAGGCTGCGCACGATGGACAGGCCGATGCCCAGCCCGCCCTGCGCGCGGGAGGCCGAGCGGTCGGCCTGCACGAAGGGCTGGAACACCTCCTCGAGCATGTCGGGCGCCAGGCCGATGCCGTTGTCCTGCACTTCGACGACCGCCTCGCCGTCCTCGCGCCAGCCGCGCAGCGAGATGTGGCCGCCCGGCTCGGTGTACTTGGCCGCGTTGTTCAACAGGTTGGCGAACACCTGGCCGAGCCGCAGCGGATCGCCGTCCACCAGCTGGCCGGCCAGCTCGTCGACGTCCACGTGCAATGAATGGCGCGCGGTCTCGACGACGGCGCGGCTGGTCTCGGCGGCCCCGTGCAGCACCTCGGCGATGTCCTGGGGGCTGCGCTGCAGCGCCACCTTGCCCGAGGTGATGCGCGAGACCTCGAGCAGGTCGTCGACCAGCCGCACCAGCTGGTCGATCTGCCGCTTCATCATGGCCTGCACGCGCGCTCCGCCGTCCGGGCCGCCGCCGAGCGCGAGCAGCTGCACGCCGTTGCGCAGCGGCGCGAGCGGGTTGCGCAGCTCGTGCGCCAGCGTGGCGATGAACTGGTCCTTGCGCCGCTCCACCTGCTGCAGCGCGGCGTGCGCCTGCGCCAGCGCCTCGGCGTTGCGCTTGAATTCGTCGATGTCGGTCGAGGTGCCGTACCAGCGCACCACCTCGCCGTGCTCGTCGCGCACCGGCACGGCGCGCGTGAGCCACCAGCGGTAGACGCCGTCGCGCACGTGGCGCACGCGGTATTCGCTGGTGAGCGGCTCGCCCGTGTCCAGGGCGCGCTGCCAGCGCGACTGGATGTCCGGGTAGTCGTCCGGGTGGATCACCGCCTGCAGGTCGGCCTGGTCGGCGCGCGCATGGCCGGTGTAGCGTTCCCACTGGCGGTTGAGGTAGACGATGCGGCCGCCCGGGTCGGCCACGTAGACGATCTGCGGCATGGCCTCGGCCATCTCGCGCAGGCGCCGCTCGCTCTCGCGCTGGCGCTGCTGCACCTGGGCGCGCTCGAAGGCCTCCCAGCAGCGCTGGGCGACCGCCTGCACCAGCGCCACCTCGCCCTCGCTCCACTGGCGCGGCGTCGCCTGCTGCACGCCGATGCACGCCACCAGCCGCCCGGCGCGCAGGATGCCGACCGACACGTTGGCCACCAGCTGCCGTTTGCGGTACAGCTCGCGCTCGCGGTCCAGGCGCGGATCGGCGTCGATGTCGTGGATGACGAACGGGCGGCCCTCGCGGTACAGGCGCACCTGCTCGGGGTTGAAGTGGCCGAGCTTGGCGACGCCCAGTTGCGACAGCAGCGTCTCGTCGCGACGGTGTTCGCCGCGCACCGTCGCGGTGTCCTCGTCCTCGTCGATCAGCGCCCACACGCAGCGGTCGGCCCGCAGGTGCTCGCCCAGGGCGCGCACGGCGGCGGTGAGGACCTCCTCGGGATCCTGGATCTGCTGCGTGAGCTGGCCGAAATCCGACAGGAAGCGCTGCTGCTCCTGGCCCTCGCGCAGCGAGCGCTCCATCAGGCGGCTCTGCAGCACGTCGCGGAAATAGAACGACAGCCCGCCCGAATCGACCGGGTACACGCTGATCTCGAACCAGCCGGACAGCGGGTCGTAGGGCCCGTCGACCTTGAGCGCGGTGCGCTCGCGCATCGCGCGGCGGAACGGCTCCTCGAACACGGTGCCCGCCACGTCGGGGAACAGCTCCCAGTAGGTGCGGCCCAGCATGGCCTCGCGCGGCCGGTCGAAGATCGCCTCGCCGGCGCGGTTGACGTAGGTGAGCTTCCAGTCGGCGTCGATCGCCATGAAGCCCTCGCCGATGCTCTCGAGCACCTGCTCGACCTCGCTGCGCAGCAGCTGCTCGCGCCGCATCGCCTCGCGGCGCACCTGCGCCAGCCGCAGCGTGCCCGACACGCGCGCGAGCAGCTCGCGCGCCTGGAACGGCTTGACCAGGAAGTCGTCGGCGCCGGCCGCCAGTGCCTGCAGCCGCCCCTCGTCGGTCGCATTGGCCGACAGCATGATGACCGGCAGGGCGGCGGTGGCCGGGTCCGCGCGCAGCCGCTTGAGCAGCGCAAGGCCGTCCATGCGGGCCATCATGGCGTCGGTCAGCACCAGGTCGGGCACCCGCTCGGCGATGCGCTGCAGCGCGTCGTAGCCGTCCGCGGCGGTGCGCACCTGGTGCTCGCGGCCCAGCAGGCGGGCCAGGTAGCCGCGCATGTCCGCGTTGTCGTCCACCAGCAGCACGTCGCCCTTGATGCCAGGGCGCGGCGCGGCGCGCGGCTCCCACGCCGCGGCGGGCTCGCCGGCCACGGCATCGGTGCCCGCGTCGTCCTCGTCCTCCGGCGACTCGGTGGCGAACCAGGCCTCCATCTCGTCCAGCCAGCCCGTGGCCGGCAAGGCCTTGGCCTCCACCGGGCCGTGGTCGACCTGGCCGGCCGGCAGGTGGGCGTGGCCGTAGGCCAACTCGATGCTGAAGGTGCTGCCCGCCCCGAACACGCTCGCCGCCCGGGCGGCGGCCCCATGCATGCGCGCGAGCTCGGCGACCAGCGCGAGGCCGATGCCCGTGCCCTCGATGCTGCGGCCGTGCGCGCCCTCGACGCGGTAGAAGCGCTCGAAGATGTGCGGCAGCGCCTCCTCGGGGATGCCATGGCCGGTGTCGGTGACGTCCAGCCGCGCGCCGCGGCCGGTGTCGCGCAGCTGCACCCGGATGCTGCCGGCGCGCGTGTACTTGATCGCGTTCGACAGCAGGTTGAAGACGATCTTCTCCCACATGCCGCGGTCGACGTAGACCGGCTGCGGCAGCCGCGGGCAGTCGACCTGCAGCAGCAGGCCGGCCTTGCGCGCGGCCGAATCGAAGAAGCTGGCCAGCTCGGTGGTGCTGGCGCCCAGGTCCACCGGCTGGAAGCGCGCCTGCATCCGCCCGGCCTCGATCCGCGAGAAGTCCAGCAGCGCGTTGACCAGCCGCTGCAGGCGGCGTCCGTTGCGTTGCGCCAGGTCCAGCGCCCGCGCGGACCGGGCATCGAGCTCGCCGGACTCGAGCAGTTCGGCGAGCGGGCCCAGCATCAGCGTGAGCGGCGTGCGCAGTTCGTGGCTGACGTTGGTGAAGAAGGTGGTCTTGGCGCGGTCCAGTTCGGCGAGCGCGCGCGCGCGCTGCTGCTCCTCCTCGAACGCGCGCGCGTCGGCGATGGCGCCGGCCACCTGCTGCGCCACAAGCGTGAGGTAGTCGCCGTATTCCGCGTCCAGCGGGCGCCGTGGATTGAGGCCGACGACCAGGAAGCCGCCCGGCGTGCCGGGGTTGACCGCGGGCAGGGGCAGCACGAGCGCGTCGCGCACCGGCTCGGGCCACGGCCCGGCGGCGACGGCGGCGATGCGGTCGATGCGGTCCACATGCCGGGCCTGGCGCGTCGCCGCCGCTTCCTGCAGCGGCCAGGGCGCGCCGGCGGACAGTGCCAGCTCGCGCGGGGCGAGGGCGGTGCCCTGCGCGGCGCCGCAGCCGGCCACCAGGCGCGCCTGCGCGTCCTCCTGCAGGTAGAACAGCACGAAGGGCAGGTCGTGCGGGTTGGTGGCCAGCGCCGCGGCCGCGCTCTCGCACGCATGCACCGGGTTGTGCGAATCGAGCACGGTCGCCGACAGCGCCGCCAGGCTCTTGAGCCGTCGCTCGCCCAGCACCCGGTCGGTGTCCTCGGTGCAGGTGCAGAACACCCCGCCGACCTCGCCATGGTCGTCGAAGCAGGGGCTGTACGAGAAGGTGAAGTACGTCTCCTCGGTATAGCCCTTGCGCTCCATCACCAGCAGCACCCGGTCGTTCCAGGTGGACGCGCCGTGGCGCATCACGGCCTCGCCCTGCGGGCCCACCACGTCCCAGATGTCGGCCCAGGTCTCCTTGGCGCTGCGGCCCAGGGCCCACGGATGGCGCGGGCCGAGCACGTCGATGTAGGCATCGTTGTAGACGGCGACCAGCTCCGGCCCCCACCAGATGAACATCGGGTAGCGCGATCCGAGCAGCAGCCGCACGGCGCTCTTGAGGCTTTGCGGCCACGACTCGGTGGGGCCGAGCGGGGTGGCGCTCCAGTCGAACCCCGAGATCGCCGCCGCCATGTCGCTGGCGGCGATCGCCTCGGCGCGGGCGGTGGGCCCGGCCAGCAGCGATGGGGCCGTCGCACCATGGGTCGCGGGGCGCGCGGGCGTGGCCGGGACTCGGAGGGACTCGCTCATGGGCATGGGGCAGTCTGTCGGTGCGTCGGTGCCGGCGTCGCCGCCGGCGCATGCGAGGGGGTTATTTGGCCTCAGCATGGACTCGGAATCAAACGTCCAGCGCCGATGCCGTCGCGGTATGGATGAGCCACGTCGAGGGCGGTGCCGCGCGGCCGGCCGGGCGGCCGAATGCCGCGCAGCGCGTCACGCGACGCACGCGCGCGCGCCATCGTTCGTGTCACGCGCGTCGCGAGCGGTCGCCCCGCCGCCGCCGGGACGGGCTCGTCCCCCTCGGCTGGCGTGCTGGGCGGTGGTGCATCGCATGGCGACTCCTTCTGCATGAAGGGGCGCAGTCTAGGCAGAGACCAGCTCTGCCATGCGCTTGACAGTGCAAGAAGTTGTTTTCCGCCGCGGCGCCTGCGCGGCGGTCAGCGCAGCTCGATGGACTCGAGGTAGTAGGGCAGGTGCACGTGGTCCCAGCGCAGTTCGCGTTCGATGCGCAGGCGCAGCGCGTCGGCCGCCGCGGGCTCGCCGTGGTTGATGAACGTCGTGCGCGGCGGCCTGGCGAAGCCGCGCAGCCACGCGATGATCTCGCCGGCGTCGGCATGCGCGGAGAGGTGGCCAATCATCGCGACCTCGGCGCGTACCGGGATGTCCTCGCCGTGGATGCGGATCGAGCGCGCACCGCCGGCCAGCGCGGCGCCGCGCGTGCCGCCGGCCTGGAACCCCGCCAGCAGGATGGTGTTGCGATGGTCCGGCGCGAACGCCTTCAGGTGGTGCACCACGCGGCCGCCCGTGGCCATGCCGCTGCCGGCGACGATGATCATCGGCCCGCGCCGCGCATTCAGCGCCCGCGAGGCATCGGCCGTGTCGACGACTTCGGCCACCGCGTCCATCGCGTCGACTTCGGCCGCGGTCAGCCGCAGTTCCTTCTCGTGCCGGTGGAACACCTCGGTGGCCCGGGCGGCCATCGGACTGTTCAGGAACACCGGCACGGGCGGGATGCGGCCCGCCGCCTTCAGCTGCGCGATGCAGTGCAACAGGCTCTGGGCACGGCCGACGGCGAACGCCGGGATGATCACCGCGCCGCCGCGCGCCACGGTGCGCTGGATCACGTCGGCCAGCTCCTGCAGCACGTCGCCGCCGTCGTGCAGCCGGTCGCCGTAGGTCGACTCGATCACCAGGTGGTCGGACGGGAGCGGCGCCACGGGCGCGCGCAGCACCAGGTCGTGCGGCCGTCCCAGGTCGCCAGAGAAGAGGATGGAGGTGTCCGCGCTCTGCAGTCGCACGAACGACGACCCCGGCATGTGGCCGGACGGCAGCAGCCGCGCCTGGATCCCCGGTGCCGCTTCCCAGGCCGAATCCCACGGCCTGGGCCGCAGCTGCCGCAGGCACCGCTCCACGTCCTGCTGCGTGTACAGCGGCAGCGCCGGATGGTGCTTGGACGTGCCGTGCCGGTTGTTGAACTCGGCTTCCTCCTCCAGCAGGTGCGCGCTGTCGGGCAGCAGGATGCGGCACAGGTCGGCCGTGGCGGCGCTGCAGTGGATCGGGCCGCGGAAGCCCCGTTTCACCAGCAGCGGCAGGTAGCCGCTGTGGTCGATGTGCGCGTGCGTGAGCACCACGGCCTGCAGCGCGCCGGGATCGAACGGCGGCGGCTCCCAGTTGCGCAGGCGCAGCTGCTTCCAGCCCTGGAACAGGCCGCAGTCGACGAGGACGTTCGAGCCGCCGGCCTGCACGAGCGTGCGGGAGCCGGTGACGGTGTCGGTGGCACCGAGGAACTGCAGGCGCATGGGGAACCTCGCAGGGACGATGCAGCCAGTCTGGCACAGCGCGCCCGTCCGGGCTTGCGCTGCGTCATGCGGCGGCGAGGTCGGCCAGGGGCGGCAGCAGCTCGCGCCGCAGGCGGGCGATCGCCAGCCGAAGCTTGACCGGCGGGCATTCGGTGTCCCCCCGCGCAAGCACGACATGGCCGCTGGGCAGCCGGCTCACGCCCCAGACCCCGCCCCCGCTCCACACCAGCGCGTCGTCGCAGGCGGGCGCCTGCAGCAGGGCGAGGCCGCGGTCCAGGCTGTCGAGCAGGTGCGAGCCTGCGGCCGCAGCCGTTTCTCCATCGAGCGAGCCGACGGCGGCGAGGAGCAGGCCTTCTTGCGTGGCGATCAGGCAGCCCGCAAGCTCGGTACAGTCGGCGCGAAGGCGCGCGATCGCCTGCTCCAGCGCCTCGAAGCGGCCGCCCGTCATTCCGTGGCGCAGGCGGGGCAGGCCACGTGGCCCAGGCGCAGGTGGTAGCGCACCCGCGTGCCCGCGTCGATCACGGCGCCGCAGTGGTCACACAGCGTGCCCTCGGCCAGCACCAGCTCGCCATGGCCTTCCAGCGGTTGCTCGACTCCGGCGATCCGGCGCGGCCAGGGACGCTCCTTGACGATGTCGGGCCGCCAGTGGGACTCCAGCCGTGTCCAGCGCGCGACCTGGTCCGGGGTCAGTTCGTGCCGCACCAGGTGCCCGTGCATCAGCCGCTGACGGTGCTCGAACAGCTCCGGCGAGATCACCATCCAGTGATGCGCGTTGCGCGGGCGGTCGCCGAAGTACACCTTCATGCCGGTCATGAGCTGCTGCAGGAAGCTGTACTGCTTCTCGATCGAGCGGTCGATGGTGATGCCGCGGAAAAAGGGCGCCAGCAGCGGGTCCGCATAAACCTCGGCGTAGAAGCCTTCGAGCACGGCCCGCACGGTGCGACCGTCCCCGAGTTCGCGCCACAGGTCGGCGTCGGTCGGCGGCGCGGGTTGCTCGGCCGCGGGTGCCGCGGGACCGGCTTCGCGCCGCACGAGCAGCGCGGCGCCGAATTCCGCGCGCAGCAGCGCCTCGGGCACGTCGGTGGCCGCGGCGCTGCCGGTGAGGGTGAAGCTGTCCGCCTCGCACGCGATCACGTGCACGCGCACGGCGTGTCCATGGCGGTCCTGCAGCCGCAGCCCGTCGCCGGGGCGGCAAGCGACCAGCCGCGCGGTCTCGAGGCTGAAGGTGACGGTGCCGTCCAGCAGCAGCACCTCGTGAAGCAGTCCCTCGACCGGCACGGTGCCGGCGACCGGGACGGACACGACCATGGGCTCGGTGGGCTCGCAGCGGCAGGCGAGGAAATAGCCGGCGTCGCGCAGGAGGCCGGGCAGGCCGTGCTGCGCCCCGCCGGGGATCGGTCCCGCCAATCCGTGGAGCAGGCAGCCATGGCACACGCCGGCGCGGCACGAGAACGGCACGTCCACGGCGCTGCGGAGGCAGGCGTCCAGCAGCGACTCGCCTTCGCGCACCTCGACGACGGGGCCGTGTTGGAAAGCCACGGGTCGGTTCATGCGGCGGGCCCCTGCAGCGCCGCCAGCGCCGCGGCGGTGTTGCGCGTGTCCAGGATCAGCTTGCCCAGGTTCTTGGTCGGGTCGGCCGCCACCGCGAGCACCCCCGCGTCGCCAGCGCGGGTGAGCAGCATCGGCCCCTGCTCGCCGTCCAGGATGATCTGGCGCAGCACGCCGCGCTCGACCTCCCGGGACGCGCGCGCGGACAGGGCCAGCAGGGAGGCGCACATCGCACCGAACCGGTCCGCGTCGATCCCGCCGGCCAGCACGCAGGCGCGCATCAGGCCGTCGTAAGTGACGAGCGCGCAGGACCGCACGCAGTCGGACCCGGCCTGCAGGCTGCGCAGCAGGGCACGGGCGCGCGGGGAGAGCGGGTCATCCATCGCCGCGTTCAGAGCGAGGCCTCCAGGTCCGGCATGATCATCCGCGCCTTGGTCAGGACCATGCCCAGGTTCGCGCCCTTGCGGCACACGAAGGTCGCGACCTGCTGCTGGCGCTTGCCGCGCAGGAAGACGTGGATCAGGTTGTCGCTGTTCACGATGATTTCCTGGAAGTAGTGCTGGCCGTTCTCGGGGACGCCACGCGCCGCGCGGAACAGCTTCTCGATGGCCTGCACGCTCGGGCCCTGGAACAGGTCGGCGGTCGCGGCGGCCAGCAACTCGATGACCTCGCGCGGGTGCGAGTCGACCGACTTGATGCCCAGCAGCATGCCGGACGACAGGTCCACGTAGCCGGCGGCCACGCAGTCGGGCACGGCCGTCACGGCCTTTTGCAGCATGGTGTCGAAGGTGCTCATCGTCGTTACTTCTTTCTTTCGTTGGTGGTTGGGAATCTGTGGTTCAGGCGGCCGTCGCGAGCGTTGCCGCCCGCGAGCCGGCCAGGCGGCGGGCGAACTCGTGCAGGAAGGCCTCCTGCGCGAGTGACTGCACCCAGCCGGGTTCGATGCGCCGCACGTGGGCGAGGGCACCAGCGGCATCCCACCGGTCGTCTCGTTGCCACAGCCAGTACGCCGCCAGCACGGTGCCCGTGCGGCCCAGCCCGGCGCGGCAGTGCACAGCGCAGGTCTCGCCGGCGCACAGGCGCTCGTCGAGCGCCTCGCACAGGGCGATCGCCTGGTCCATCGTGGGCGGGTGCATGTCGGGCATCGGGACATGCACGCAGTCGATGCGGAAGGTCGCGGCGAGCTCCGCGTCGAACGGGTCCTCGGTCAGGTTGACCAGCCAACGCACGCCGACGTTGCGCAAGGCGTCCAGGTCCTGGCGCGCGTCGTGCACGATGCCGGGCCAGGGCGTGCCGGCCAGCCGGCCCGGCAGCAGCCAGGTGAACCCGCGTGGGCCACGGGCCGCGCTCGGCGCCGTGGCGGCGATGCCGTCGGCCGCGACGGCGGCCCCGGATGGCGGCAGTGCTGGCGGCGTAGGAGGGGGCGGGTCGAATTGCTCGGTGCTCTCCTCGGGGCACGAGCCGGTGCGCACGAAGCTGCGCCCCGCGTCCGAGCGGGGGGAAGCGAAGAACGCCGCCGCCTCACCACGCTCCTGCACGGTGCCGCTGGCCAGCAGCACCACCTGGCCGGCCAGGCGCTGCGAGTGCCGCAGGTGGTGCATGACCACCAGGAGTGCGTGGCGTCCGGCCAGCCGCTCCAGCAAGCCGAGCAGCGGTTCCGCCGCAGCGGCGTCCAGACCGGCGGTCGGCTCGTCCACCATCAGCAGTTCGGGAGCCTGCAGCGCCGCACGCAGGATCGCGACCAGCCGCTGCTCCACCGGGCTGCATTCGACGGCCGGATGCCCCAGCCTGGCCACGAGCGCACCCTGGCCGAGCCCGGCCAGCCAGTCGGAGAGCCACTCGACCTGCATGCGCTGCGTCATGGCGGCGCGGCCGGGCAGGGCGCCGGCCAGGTTCTCGAGCACCTTGGCGAGCAGCAGCCGCGGCTGTTGCGCCACCAGCACGGGCCGGTGCAGGTCGGACAGGCACTGCCCCGCGTATAGCGCGCGCCCCCAGACCTGCAGGCCCGCTTGTGCCACATTGGCACCGGCGAGGGTCCGCAGCAGGGTGGACTTGCCGGTGCCCGACGGCCCCAGCAGCACCGAGCAGCCGCGGTGGGGCAGCTCGAAGGTGACCTCCCGCAGCACGACGCGCGGCCCGAGCGCGACGCCGTAGCCGCGCAGCGACAGCACGCCGTTGTTCATGCCGCGCGCCGCGGCGGGAACCGCTCGGTCATTTCCAGCATGCCGGTCAGCGCCAGCAGCAGCGCGCGCACGTCGCGCGGTCGCCGCGCATCGACTTGGAGCACCGGCACGGACCCGCACTGGCCCGGCACGGGCCGCGCCCGCAGCGCCTCGACGTACGAGGAGAGGTCGCCGGACTCGGAGTGGTCGACGTGCGTGATGCCCACGGCCAGCGGCAGCGGGCGGCCCATGGCGCGGCCGCACAGCTCGTGCGCGTACAGCAGCAGATCCTCCACGGCCGTCGGCCTGCTGTGGTCGACCAGCACGACCACGCCGCGCGCCTGCGGCACGAGCACGTCCCACATGAAGTCGAAGCGCGACTGGCCGGGCGCGCCAAGCAGGCGCAGCTTGTCGCCGCCGCCCAGGTTCATCACACCCATGTCCATGGCCACGGTCGTGCGTTCCTTCAGCCGCGCGGTCTCGTCCGTGGCGGCCGCTTCGGTGCCCACCACGTCGATGTCGCTGGCGGTGCGGATCGCCTCGGTCTTGCCCGCGCCCACGGGCCCGCCGAACAGGATTGCCCAGTCCACAGCCGCTCCCTACTTGCCCAGCAGGCGTTGCCACAGCCGGGCGACCAGAGGGGAGGAGCCGGCATCGTCGGGGTCCGGCGTGGCGACCGTGACCGGGAGCGCCACGGAGTCGGGCAGCGAGCGCGCCCGTGCGCTGGCCGCGGGCCAGTGCACGTGGCCGGTGGCCTGCAGGAGCAGCAGCACCTCCCAGACCACCGCGGGGGGCAGGTCCAGCACGCGCGGAATCAGGTAGCCGACCGTGGGCTTGCGCCACAGCAGCGCACAGATGCGCGCGGCATCGGCCACGAGTTCCTCGGGCATGCAGGCCAGGTTGGGCCAGCTTTGCAACTGCACAAGTTCACCGGTGGCCTGGGTGTCCTGCGCGCGTGCGCGTGCGACCTGCAACGCGGCGCGCCAGCGCAGCTCGTCCAGTGGCTGCGCCTCCGGCGGCGGCGCCCCCCAGAGGGCGGCGGTGACCCGGATCTGGCCGTCGTTGGCCGCGTACGCGGGGACCCAGTCCTGGATATCGGAGATGTAGCAGTTCTGGCGCGGGTAGACGGACACCGTGCCGCTGCCGCCGATCAGCATCGACGCAGGCGCACCCAGCGCGATCGTCCGCTCGAGCATCCGCATGAGGGCACTGCCTGGTTCCGTCATCCTTCCTCCGGTCAACTGCATTCCTTGGCTTGTTGGCGGACCAATGTGCCAGCTCATGCGAATAGTTTCCGGATGTAACTGAATCGAATGTGACGGACCTCGCAATTTCCGGGGGCCGGCGCGCGTGGACATCGGCGTGGCGTGGGCGTGCCACACCTACACTGCGCGGCGACCGCGATCCACCGGGGCCATGGAACCGAGGAACGCGCTAGACGGAACAAGAAGAATGACGACCACGAAACGAACGCGCGCGAATTGCAGCCTCTGTGCGACCCATTCCCTGTGTCCCTTCGGCTGCCAGCCGCGCCGCCGCGAGCAGCTGGCCGGCCACGTCGAGGCGGTGCAGATCAGCCGCGGCGAGCAGTTCCTGGTGCAGGGCGAGTGCGGCACGGCGATGTCGGTGCTGAAGATGGGGTCCGTGTTCGGCTACCGCCGCGGGCTGGACGGGGTGCACCGGCCCGCCGTGGTCGCAGGCCGCGGCGCCACCTTCGGCGTGCCGGGGTTCTTCGGCCAGCCCTGCCACCTGTCCGCGGTGGCCGTCGCGCCCTCGCGCCTGTGCTGCGTGAAGATGTCGACACTGCGCGAGGCGGTGGGCGACGATGACGCCTTTCGCCACGAGATGCGCACCGCCGTCTTCGAGATGGTCGTCTCGCTGGCGGCCTGGTCCGAGGCCATGCGCGTTCGCGGTACCGTGAACCAGCTCGCCTATGCGATCGCGCTCCTCGCGCGCGGGCAGCTCAGTTCGTCGATCGAGCTGCCGACCAATTCGGCGCTGGCGGAGCTGCTGGGGACCACGCGCGAGACCGTCGCCCGCGGCCTCGCGACCCTGGAGCGCCAAGGGGCGATCCGGCGGCTCGCGCGCAAGACCTGGCAGGTCGACCCGGCGCTGCTGCTCGAGCGCGTGCGCCAGGGGGGCAGCATCGCTGCCCCGGCGACCACGCTGGCTGGCGCGGACAGGAGCCGCGGCGGGCTGGGTGCGCCTGAACGCCGGGATCAGGCCTTGGGCGCGCGCACGACGTAACGCACGAATTCGTCCGCCTGCGTGAACTGATCGTAGAGCGCGCGCGCCCTCGCGTTGTCCTTGTGCGTCATCCAGTAGAGGCGCGCCCAGCCTTCGGCGCGCATGGCATTGCGCAGCCACTCGAGCAGGGCCCTGCCGACGCCCTGGCCGCGCGCGTCGGGGTCGACGTACAGGTCTTCCAGGTAGCACACGGCCTGCGTCTCCCAGGTGTTCTCGTGCACCACGCAATGCGCGAAGCCCACCACGCGGCCGTCGACCTCGGCCAGCACGCACATCACGGCCGAGTCGGGGTCGAGAATCCGTTTCCAGGTGCGCTGCGTCACGTCGTCCGGCAGCGTCGCCTCGTAGAACTCGCAGTAGCCGCGCCAGAGGCGCTGCCAGGCGGGCTGGTCGCTGGGGAGGACGGAACGGATGGCAACGGGCATGGTCGGATTGTGCCCGGCGAGCGTCACGGGGGCCCTGCTCACGGGCAGGGTGCGAAAGCGTGGATCCCGGCCTGCGCCGGGATGACGGACTGCGGTCGCGCGCTGCGCGACCTTCAGTCCGTCAACTGCCGGGCGAGGAGGGTGGCGGCGTGGAGGGCCTCGCGGGCGGCGCCGTCGTGGATCTGGTGGCGGCAGCTGGTGCCGTCGGCCACGACGATGGCGTCGGGCGCGTTGCGCACCGCGGGCAGCAGGCTCAGCTCCGCCATCCGCATCGAGACGTCGTGGTGCGAGGCCTCGTAGCCGAACGCGCCCGCCATGCCGCAGCAGCTGCTCTCCACCAGCGACGGCTTGGCACCGGGAATCAGCTGCAGCAGCCGGAGCACCGGCGAGACGGCGTCGAAGGCCTTCTGGTGGCAGTGGCCGTGGACCAGGATCGGCTGGGCCACCGGCCGCAGCCTGGCGCGCAGGCCCTCGAGGCGGCCGGCGTCGAGTTCGCGGGCGAGGAACTCCTCGAGCAGCATCGAGTGGCGGGCGATCGCCTGCGCCGGCTCGCCCAAGCCCATCGAGAGGTGCTCGTCGCGCAGGGTGAGCAGGCAGGACGGCTCGAGTCCGACGATCGCGATGCCGCGTTCGGCGAACGGCGAGAGCGCCTGCCCGACCTCGCGCGCCCTGGCGCGCGCGGCCTCCACGTCGCCGGTGGCCAGGTGCGTGCGGCCGCAGCACAGGTGCCTGCCGTCCGCCTGCGCCTTCGCGGCCACATGCACCGTGTAGCCGGCCGCCTGCAGCAGCCTGAGCGCCGCGGTGGCGTTAGCCGACTCGAAGAAGCCGTTGAAGGTGTCGACGAACAGGACGACCGGCTTGGCAGCGGCCAGCACCTCCTCGCGGGTGGCGGTGCCGTGCGGCTGGTTGAAGAAATGCCGCGACCGCCATTCGGGCAGGCTGCGGCGGGCCGAGAAACCGAGCAGCCGCTCGCCCAGGCGCGCCAGCAGCGGGCTGCGGTTGCGCAGGTTCAGCAGCGGCGCGAACCGGGCCGCGGTGCGCGCGTAATCGGGCAGCGCGGCGACCAGGCGGTCCTTCAGGCTGCGGCCGTGGCGGCGGTGCCAGTGGTGCAGGAACTCCACCTTCATCTTTGCCATGTCGACGCCGGTCGGGCAGTCGCGCTTGCAGCCCTTGCAGGAGACGCAGAGATCCAGGGCCTCCCTGACTTGCGCCATGGCCGCGTCGGACCCGTGGCCCGTGTGGCCCGACACACTGCCGCTCTCGCCGGCCCCGGCCCCGCCCCGTGCGGCCAGGGGCTCCAGCTGTCCCGACAGCCAGAGGCGAAGCGTGTTCGCGCGCCCGCGCGTCAGGTGCTTCTCGTCGCGCGTGACGCGGTAGCTGGGGCACATGGTGCCGGCGTCGAACTTGCGGCAGTGGCCGTTGTTGTTGCACATCTCCACCGCCTTGGCGAAGCCGCCGGCGGGGTCGCCGCCGGTGCCGGGCGGGGTGGTGCGCTCGGTGGCCGGATCGTTCTGCACGTCCCACGGCCGCCAGTCCAGGGCCGGCTGCAGCGGGATCACCTTGTACGAGGGCGGAAAGCGCATCAGCCGCGTGTCGTCCATGCGCGGCGCATCGACGATGCGGCGCGGGCAGAACAGGTGCTGCGGGTCGAACAGGTCCTTGATGCGGGCGAACGCCTGCGTGACGTTGGGGCCGAACTGCCACTGGATCCATTCGCCGCGGCACAGGCCGTCGCCGTGCTCGCCGCTGTAGGCGCCGCGGTAGCGCCGCACCAGGGCCGAGGCCTCCTCGGCGATGGCGCGCATCTTGGCCGCCCCGTCGCGGCGCATGTCCAGGATCGGCCGCACGTGCAGCGTGCCCACCGAGGCGTGCGCGTACCAGGTGCCGCGCGAGCCGTGCTTGCGGAACACCTGCGTCAGCGCGTCGGTGTACTCGGCCAGGTGCTCCAGCGGCACGGCGCAGTCCTCGATGAAGCTCACCGGCTTGCCGTCGCCCTTGAGGCTCATCATGATGTTCAGGCCCGCCTTGCGCACCTCCCACAGGTTCTTCTGCGCGGCGTCATCCTCCAGGCGCACCACCGAGCCGGGCAGGCCCAGGTCGCCCATCAGCTCCACCAGGCGGTCCAGGTGGCGGGTGAGCGAGGCCTTGTCGCCGCCGGAGAACTCCACCAGCAGCACCGCGTCGGGGCGGCCGATCACCGCGCTGCGGATCACCGGCGCGAACGCCGGGTTCTGCAGCGACAGCTCGATCATCGTGCGGTCCACCAGTTCGACGGCGGTGAGCGTGCCGTCGCCCAGCTTGACGATGTGCTGGGCGGTGTCCATCGCCTTGTAGAAGGTCGGGAAGTTCACCACTCCCAGCACCTTGGCGCGCGGCAGCTCCGACAGCTGCAGCGTGAGGCTGCGCGTGAGGGCGAGCGTGCCCTCGCTGCCCACCAGCAGGTGGGCCAGGTTGACCGAGCCGTCGGCGGTGTAGGGCCGCGGGCTCTGGTTGCGGAACACGTCCAGGTTGTAGCCGGCCACGCGGCGCAGCACCCTGGGCCAGCGCGCGTCGATCTCGGGCGCCAGCGCGTCGGCCATCCCGCGCACCGCCTCGCCCATCGTGCGCACCCAGCCGGTGGCGTCGTCGAAGCGGCCGAACCGGTGCAGCGCGCCGTCGGGCGTCCAGGCGTCCATGCCCAGCACGTTGTGGACCATGTTGCCCCACGCGATGCTGCGGCTGCCGCAGGAGTTGTTGCCCGCCATGCCGCCCAGGGTGGCCTGGGCGCTGGTGGACACGTCGACGGGGTACCACAGGCCGTGCGCCTTCAGCGCGGCGTTCAGGTGGTCCAGCACGATGCCGGGCTCGACCACGGCGGTGCGCGCGGCCGGGTCGACCTCGAGCACGTTGCGCACGTGCTTGGTGTGGTCGATGACCAGGCCCGCGCCCACGGTCTGGCCGCACTGGCTGGTGCCGCCGCCGCGCGGGACGATGGGCACCCGCAGGTCGCGGCAGATGTCGATGGCCAGCCGCACGTCGTCGGAGGTGCGCGGCACGAACACGCCGACCGGCATCTCCTGGTAGATCGACGCGTCGGTGGCGTAGCGGCCGCGGTCGGCCGGCGAGAACAGCACCTCGCCCTGCGTCTCGCGGGCCAGGCGCTGCGCCAGGCGTCCGGCGACCTCGTTGGTGGCCGCGGCCACGCGCCCGTAGGCGGAGCCGGCGGCTTCGCGCGCGACCTTCAGCGGCAGGGGGGCGTTCATCGCGCGCCCTCCTGCGCCGGGGCGGCTGCGTGCAGCAGCTCGAGCACCACGTCCAGCTTGTTCTTCAGGTGCGAGGCGAGCACCTGGCGCATGGCGGCGGCGTCGCGCGCGGCCAGCGCCTCGATCATCTGCTCGTGCTCGCGCATGGCGGCCTGCCATTTCGCGCCGTCCTGGTTGGAGCGAAAGCGCAGCGCCTGCAGGCGGGCGTTGATGCGGTCGTAGGTGGCGCTCAGCACGGGATTCTTGGCGGCGGCATTGATGGCGCGGTGGATCTGTGCGTTGAGCCGGTAGTAGTTGGACAGGTCGCGGCGGGTGTAGGCAGCCAGCATCTCGAAGTGCATCGCGCGCAACTCGGCCAGCTCCTCGTCCGTGATGCGCTGGGCCGCCAGCTCGCCCGAGAGCGCCTCCAGGCCGGCCATCACCTCGAAGGTGTCGCGCACCGCCTGCTCGTCCAGCGCCACCGCGATGGCGCCGCGGTGCGGCAGCAGCTCCACCAGGCCCTCGGCGGCCAGCATCTTGATCGCCTCGCGCAGCGGCGTGCGCGAGACGTCCAGCACCTCGCACAGCTCGCGCTCGTTGAGCTTGGCGCCGGGTGCGATGCGGCCCTCGACCAGCATCTGGCGCAGGCGGTTGGCGACCTGCTCGTGCAGGCTGCCGCGCGGGATGGCAATGATTTCGGCGGACATGGGTGCCATTTTGTATGCAAAAAATAACAGGGTCAAACCCTGACTTCGCGGGAAACGAGCTTGACGAACGCATTTTGTATGCAAAAAATGGCGCCCATGCTGACGCTCGACTTCCATCCCACCGGCCGCCATTTCCTCCAGATCCCCGGGCCGTCGCCCGTGCCCGACCGCATCCTGCGGGCGATGAGTCTGCCGACCATCGACCACCGCGGGCCCGAATTCGGCCTGCTCGGCAAGCGCGTGCTGTCGGGCATCCAGCAGGTGTTCCAGACCAGGCACCCGGTCGTGATCTACCCGGCGTCGGGCACCGGTGCCTGGGAGGCGGCCCTGTGCAACGTGCTGTCGCCCGGCGACTCGGTGCTGATGTACGAGACCGGCCACTTCGCCGCCCTGTGGATCAAGATGGCCAGGCGCCTGGGCCTGGAGGCCGAGACCATCGGCCTGCCGGGCGTGGAGGGCTGGCGGCGCGGCGTGCAGGCCGCGATGATCGAGGAGCGCCTGCGCCAGGACACCCAGCACCAGATCAAGGCGGTGTGCGTGGTCCACAACGAGACGTCCACCGGCGTCACCAGCGACATCCACGCGGTGCGCAAGGCCATCGACGCCGCCCGGCATCCGGCGCTGCTGCTGGTCGACAGCATCTCGGGCCTGGCCTCGGCCGAGTACAAGCACGACGCGTGGGGCGTGGACGTCACGGTCAGCGGCTCGCAGAAGGGCCTGATGCTGCCCCCGGGCATCAGCTTCAACGCGCTGTCGCCCAAGGCGCTGGAGGCCAGCAAGACCGCGAAGCTGCCCAAGGCGTTCTGGGCCTGGGACGAGATGGTCGAGATGAACAAGACCGGCTACTTCCCGTACACCCCGAACACCAACCTGCTGTACGGCCTGGCCGAGGCCTGCGACATGCTGCTCGATCCGCAGCAGGGCGGCCTGGCCGCCGTGTTCGCGCGCCACCAGCGCTGGGCCGAGGGCGTGCGCAGCGCCGTGCGGGCCTGGGGGCTGGAGATCCAGTGCGCCGACCCGTCCGTCTATTCGCCGGTGCTCACCGGCGTGGTCACGCCCGAGGGCATCGACGCCGACGCGGTGCGCAAGACCATCTATGAACGCTTCGACCTGTCGCTGGGCACGGGCCTGGGCAAGGTCAAGGGCCGCATGTTCCGCATCGGCCACCTCGGCGACTGCAACGACCTGACCCTGATGGCGGCCCTGTCGGGCTGCGAGATGGGCCTGAAGCTCTCGGGCGTCAAGCTCGCCGGCTCGGGCGTGCAGGCCGCGATGGAGTATTTCGCGGGTCACCCCGCGCCAGTGGCCCTGCAGAAGGCCGCATGACCGAGGTGGACCGGAGCGGGCCACCGGCCCGCGATGGCCAGCCAGTTTTCCAACGAGTCCGACCCTCTTCCCAGGAGACAAGCATGCAACGCAGAACCTTCACCGCCGGAGTCGCCGCCACCCTGGCCGCCCCGCTCGTCCGCGCCCAGGGCGACCTGCCCACCGGCCCGGTGCGCATCATCGTGGGCTTCGCGCCCGGCGGCGGCACCGACATCCTGGCGCGGGTGATCGGCCAGAAGCTGGGCGACCTGTGGAAGACGCAGGTGCTGGTGGAGAACAAGGCCGGCGCCTCGGGCACCATCGCCGCCGACTACGTGAGCAAGCAGCCCGGCGACGGCTCGACGCTGCTGATGGCGCACATCAACAGCCAGGCGATCACGCCGGCGCTGGTCAAGCTCAATTACGACCCTGCCAAGGACTTCCAGCCCATCGTGCTCGTGGGCGTGACGCCCAACCTGCTGATCTGCAACGAGCAGCAGCCGGCCAAGACGGTGAAGGACCTGGTGGAGCTGTGCCGCAAGAACCCGGGCAAGATCAGCTTCGGCTCGGCCGGCACCGGCTCGGCGCAGCACCTGGCGCTGGAGATGTTCATGCTGGCCGCCAAGGTCAAGGCGATCCACGTGCCCTACAAGGGCTCGGGCCCCATGCTCACCGACCTGATCGGCGGGCAGATCCAGTACAGCTTCGACACGATGACCGCGGCCACGCCGCACGTGAAGAACGGCAAGGCGATCGCCATCGCCCAGACCCGCCTGCAGCGCGCCAAGGCCTACCCGAACGTGCCGACCATGGCCGAATCGGGCTTCCCCGGCTTCGAGGCCACCACCTGGTACGGCCTGGTGGGCCCGGCCAAGATGCCCGTGGCCATGGCCAAGCGCATGAACGAGGACGTCAACAAGGTGATGCTGATGCCCGACGTGGTCGAGAAGCTGCAGGCCTCGGGCGCCGAGGACGGCGGCGGCTCCACCGAGAAGTTCGCCGAGTTCACCCAGGTCGAGATCAAGAAGTGGGCCAAGATCATCAAGGACGGCGGCGTGAAGGGAGACGCGTGACAGCTGGAGCCACTTCCCGCCTGCCCCTGGAGGGCGTGCGCGTCCTGGACATCAGCCAGGTCATGGCAGGCCCCTACGCCTGCATGCTCCTGGGTGACCTGGGCGCGGACGTCATCAAGATCGAGCCCCCCGGCTCGGGCGACCAGACCCGCGGGTCCATGGGGTTCAAGATGAAGGGGGCCGACTCGCTCGGCTTCCTGAACATGAACCGCAACAAGCGCAGCATCGCGCTGGACCTCAAGACCGAGGCCGGCAAGTCGGTGGTGCTGCGCCTGGCCAGGGACGCCGACATCCTGATCGAGAACTACCGGCCGGGCGCGATGCGCCGGCTCGGGCTCGGCTATGACGTGCTGCGCGAGATCAACCCGCGCCTGGTCTACACCAGCATCAGCGGCTTCGGCCAGACCGGCCCCTGGGCCGACCGGCCGGGCTTCGACCTGATGGCGCAAGCCATGTCCGGCGTGATGAGCGTGACGGGCTATCCCGACAGCCCGCCGGTGAAGGCCGGCGTGCCGGTGGCCGACATCGGCTGCGCGCTGTTCGCCATCTACGCCACGCTCGCTGCCTACATCGGCGCCAGGAACACGGGCCAGGGCCAGTACGTCGACGCGGCGCTGTTCGACTCGGCGATGGCGTTCTCGGTCTGGGACATCTGCGACTACTGGGGCACCGGCAAGCCGCCGCAGCCGCTGGGCACGTCCAACAAGATGACCGCGCCGTACCAGGCGATGGCCAGCTCCGACGGCTACTTCGTCATGGGCGCCAACAACCAGAAGCTCTGGGTGCAGCTGTGCACGCTGATGCGCCGCGAGGAGCTGCTGCAGGATGCGCGCTTTTCCACCATCGCGCTGCGCCTGGCCAACCGGCAGGCGCTGCAGGACGAGCTGGAGAAGACGTTCCGCCAGCACCCGAAGGACTTCTGGGTCGAGACGCTGCTGGCCAACGGCATTCCCGCCGGCCCGATCCTGTCGTACCCCGAGGCGTTCGGCAGCGAGCATGCGGCCGCGCGCGGCATGAAGATGGAGATCGACCATCCCGTGGAGGGCAAGGTGCCCAACATCGGCTTCGCGGTGAAGCTCTCGGGCACGCCGCAGCAGGTGCGCCGCCATCCGCCGCTGCTGGGGGAGCACACGCGCGAGGTGCTGGCCGAGATGGGCCTCGCCGAGGACGAGGTCGAGCGCCTGCGCGCCCAGGGGGCCTTCGGCGCATGAGCGACGGCCAGGTCCACCTGCGCATCGACGGCGCCATCGCCTCGGTGACGTTCGACCGTCCCGAGGCGCGCAATGCGATGACCTGGGCGATGTACGAAGCGCTGGTGCGCATCTGCGAGCAGCTGCACGGTGACGCATCGGTTCGCGTCGTGCGCTTTCGCGGCGCCGGTGGGCAGGCGTTCGTCGCCGGCACCAACATCGCGCAGTTCCAGGACTTCACCGGCGGCGAGGACGGCGTGGCCTACGAGCAGCGCATCGACGCCTGCGTCGGCCTGCTCGAGTCGCTGCCGATGCCCACCGTCGCGGTGCTCGAGGGCTGGGCCATCGGCGGCGGCCTGGCCATCGCCACCGCCTGCGACTTCCGCATCGCCACGCCCGGCACCCGGCTCGGCGTGCCGATCGCGCGCACGCTGGGCAACTGCCTGTCGATGGCCAACGTCGCGCGCCTGGTCGCCGCGCTCGGCCGTCCACGCGCCGAGCGCCTGCTGTTGCTGGCCGACCTGCTCGCGGCGGAAGAGGCGCTCGCCGCCGGCTACCTGCTGGAGATCGCGCCGCCCGAGGCCATCGACGCGGCCAGCGACAAGCTGTGCCAGAAGCTGGCGTCGCTGGCGCCGGTCACGCAGCGGGTGAGCAAGCAGGCGTTCAACCGCCTGCTGCACGCGCCGCTGCCGGACGCTCACGATCTCATCCGCGCCGCCTACGGCAGCGAGGATTTCCGCGAGGGCGTGCGCGCCTTCGTGGCCAAGCGCCCGCCCGCCTGGTCGGGGCGCTGAGCCGCCGCGCCACGCAGGGGCGCCGTCCTACGGCGCCTGTGCGCGCGGCTGCCTAGCATGGGACTCTCGTTCCCTCGAGGCATGCCCATGGCCGACGTCCGCGCTCCCGCTTCCGATCCCATCGACCTGGGCGAATCCGTCGCCGGCGAGGAGGACCCCGGCGCGGCCATCGACCTTCCCATGGCCGCGGGCGCACCGTCCGGCGCGCCCGACCAGCCCGCCGGTGGCCGGCCCGGCGCGGCCACGCCCCCGATGGCGCCCGGCGACGAGGCCCCGGCCGGCACGCCCGGCACGGGCGAGGACGTCTGCCGCGCCTGCGGCGGCACCGGCCTCCTCAACGGCAGCGCCTGCCCCGAGTGCGAGGGCACGGGCAAGGTCACGGTCGGCATCGGCGGCGCGTGACCCCGGGCCGCCTGCCGCGCAAACGCAAGCTCCCGCTCGCCACCGGCACGGTGGAGTACGTGCTGTCCGGCCGCGGCCCGGCCACGCTGGTGCTGCTGAACGGGTCGGGCGTGACGCTGGAAGGCTGGTCGCGCCTGTATCCCGGCATCGAACGCCTGGGCCGCGTGCTGGCCTACAACCGCTTCGGCATCGGCGGCAGCTCCGCCCCGCGCGGACCGCAGTCGGCGGGCAACGTGCTGGCTGCCCTGCGCGAGCTGCTGGACCGGCTGGCGCTGCCGCCGCCCTATGTGCTGGTGGGGCATTCGCTCGGCGGGCTGTACGCCAACCTCTTCGCCCGCCGGCACTCGCAGGACGTGGCCGGGCTGGTGCTGCTGGAGGCCACGCACCCGCTCGATCGCGAGTTGCTGCGTGGCCACGAGACGCAGCTGGCCAAGGTGCTGGGCAAGTTGCTGTCTGTGCCGCAGCAGCTGTTCCGGCCCAACCTGCATTCGGAGCTGGACTGGCTGGACGCGGCCGTGCGCGAGGTGGAGGAGGCCGGCCCGTTTCCCTCCGTTCCGCTGGCGGTGGTGAGCGGCGGCAACGACCCGCCGCGCTGGCTGGTGCCGCCCGCGGCCCTGCGGCAGCGGCGTCAGCACCAGAAGGAGCTCGCCAGGCTCTCGGCCCTGGGCCTGCACGCCGTGGCGCGCCGCAGCGGGCACTTCCCGCAGATCACGCAGCCGCGGCTGGTGCTGGACGCGATCCGGACGGTGGTGGAGCAGGGGGCTGTGTTGGGGCAGGGGGACGGGGCGTCTTCCGGCTTGGGCGGGCGTGGGGTTCAGTGAGTTGGCCGCGACTGGACCTTTGCAGAGTGGTATGGGCTTTGTGGGGTGTGTTGGGCTCCGCTTGGCGTGCGGGCCGAGGTGGGGGCGCTTCTCCGGGCGTCCGGGGCGGGCGGCAGGGCGATGCCCGCCAGGGGCTCATGCTGGCCTCTCCGTGCTTCGCCTGCGGCTCACGCACAGTCGCGCGCCGCCTTCCGGGGCGCGGGCCCACGCGGCACAACTCGCTGCGCCTGCGGCTCCGCTCAAACACGTGCCGCGAGTCAGAGGCTCATGTCGAGCTGCGCTCCCTGCGGTCGCTCGCCAGGGCCCGCGCCCCTGCGGCAACGCTCAGGCCAGAAATCGCCCCCGACGTGCATCGCCCTGCCGCCTGGCAGCAGCGGTGGGAGCCCCCACCGGGCCGAGCCGCCCGCGGATGCCTTGGCCGTGCCTCTATTGGCCGCGTGTCTGGCCGCACTGCCTATCCGCACTGCCTATCAGCACCTGCATGGGCGCACATGCCGGGGCGCACACGCCTGGACGCACATGCCTGTCCACCATCCCCGTCATTCCCGCGAAAGCGGGAATCCACGTTTTCGCACGAGCGTCGTTTCGCTCTCAGCGGCGGAGAAAACGATGCGGCTTGACCCAGGCCCTGCCCGATCAAGCGCCAGGTACCCAGCGCGGCAGGCGGTGTCTGGCGGGGGCGATTTCCGGGGCGGCACGCCGCAGTGGCCGGCCCGCTGCGAGCGACGCAGGAGCGAAGCTCGTTGATGAACCACTGGCTTGCGGCCGCTTGTCTGAGTGGCGCGCGCAGCGCGCAACGAGTTCGGCCGCTGCGGGCCGGCCACGGAAGGCGCGCGATGTTCCTGTGCGAGGCGAAGCCGGAGCACGGAACCGTCACGGCATGAGCCCCCGACGGACGCCGCCTGCCGCGCCGCCCCCGCTGCCAACCGACCCAGGCCAATAGAAACGAACCACGCCACCGCAGTGCGCACGACGAAGCACGCACGAACGCCGCGACGCGAAGGCAAAGAGGGACCGCCAACGCAGCCCCGCCCTGCGAAAGAAAACTCAGACGACCTTGGTCTCGCGCAGCTCGGCGATCTGGTCGCGGGTGTAGCCCAGCTGGGCCAGGATCTCGTCGGTGTGCTCGCCCAGCAGCGGCGAGCGGGTGACTTCGGTGACGCTGTCGGACAGCTTGATCGGGTTGCCCACGCTCAGGTACTTGCCGCGCTTGGGATGGTCCACCTCCACGATCGTGCCCGTCTCGCGCAGCGACTGCTCGGCGGCGATCTCCTTCATCGACAGGATCGGCCCGCACGGGATGTCGTACTTGTTCAGGATGTCCATGGCCTCGAACTTGGTCTTGGTCATGGTCCACTCCTCGATGCGCGAGAAGATGGTCTTCAGGTGCGGCAGCCGCGCCTTGGGCGTGGCGTAGTTCGGGTCGGTGATCCAGCCTTCCTCGCCGATCACCTTGCAGATGGCCCCCCACACCGGCGCCTGCGTGATGAAGTAGATGTACGCGTTGGGGTCGTGCTGCCAGCCCTTGCACTTCAGGATCCAGCCCGGCTGGCCGCCGCCCGAGGCATTGCCCGCCCGCGGCACCGCGTCGCCGAACTCGGTGTCCGGGTACTGCGGGTACTCCTGCAGCACGCCGGTGCGGTCCAGCCGCTGCTGGTCGCGCAGCTTCACGCGGCACAGGTTCAGCACCGCGTCCTGCATCGCCGCCAGCACGCGCTGGCCGCGGCCGGTGGTGTTGCGCTGGTACAGCGCCGTCACGATGCCCAGCGCCAGGTGCAGCCCGGTGCCCGAGTCGCCGATCTGCGCGCCGGTCACCAGCGGCGGGCCGTCGTCGAAGCCGGTGGTGGAGGCCGCCCCGCCGGCGCACTGCGCCACGTTCTCGTACACCTTGCAGTCCTCGTACGGGCCGGGGCCGAAGCCCTTGACCGAGGCGACGATCATGCGCGGGTTGATCTGCTGGATGCGCTCCCAGGAAAAGCCCATGCGGTCCAGCGCGCCGGGAGCGAAGTTCTCCACCAGCACGTCGCACTGCTTGATCAGCTCCACCAGCACCTCCTTGCCCTTGGCACTCTTGGTGTCCAGGGTGATGGAGCGCTTGTTGTGGTTCAGCATCGTGAAGTACAGGCTGTCCACGCCCTCGATGTCGCGCAGCTGCCCGCGCGTGGCGTCGCCTTCGCCCGCCTTCTCGACCTTGATCACGTCGGCGCCGAACCAGGCCAGCAGCTGCGTGCAGGTGGGGCCCGATTGGACGTGGGTGAAGTCGAGGATCTTGACCCCTTCGAGTGCCTTGCCCATGGTGTGCTTCCTGTCAGAGTTGGGAAACCGGAGGTGGCGGGGGCAGGGCCCCGCCCACGGATGCGGCGCACTGCGGCACGCGCCGCGGCCCGATCCTGCCGTGCTGATTCTGTCACGCACCCGCCTGCCGGCGGCGGCGCGGCGGGTCAGGTCTTGGCGTGCGTGAACCGGCGCGTGATGGCCATCACGTGCAGCTGGTTGTCCACCTTGCCGACGCCCGCCACCGCGCTGGCCACGCGCGCCGCCTCGGCCTTCTCGTGGTCGTTGACCACGATGCCGGTCAGCAGGACGCGGCCGCTGCGCGACAGCGCCTGGATGTCCACGCCCGAGGTGGACTCGTTGGCGCGCAGCGCGGCGCGGATGCGCGCGCTCAGGGCCAGGCCGGCCAGCACCTCGCGCGAAGCGTCGGTCTCCTGGAACTCGGTGCGGCCGGCCAGCTGCAGGATGGCCTGCACGCAGCTGTCGACCGAGAGGCGGTCGGTGTTGAGCACGGCGTCGTACAGCAGCGGGTCGCCCCAGGTGACGCCGAACTGCGACTGCATGCGCGTGGCGTGGGCGTTGTCGCTGCGCCGCACCTCGGCCTCGGCGGCATCGCGCTCCTGGATGCCCAGGTGGTCCATCAGCCAGTCCACGCGCGAGGCGAACGGCCGCGTGATGCGCACGCGCACCACGTGGCTCACCGGCCGCAGCAGGCAGGTGGCGCCCCAGCCGCGCAGCACGACGTTGCCGCGCTCGGCGAGGGCGAACACCTCCTCGGCCGTGTAGAGCGACATCTCGCGCGGGTTGGTGCTCAGGCGCTCGACCAGCCCGGCCTTGCCCTCGCGCAGGCGCCGCACCAGGCTGGGCGGCACCTGCATGCGCTCGGCGATGTTCTCCACCACCTCGTGCCGCATCACCGCCAGGTTGGCGGCCTCGCCCAGGCGCACGGCCACGTCCTTGGCCAGCGACCCCATTTCCTGCGTCAGTGCGATCACGGGCATGTCAGGCTCCTCAGTCGACGGGCTGTTCGGCGGCGAAGCTGCTCGGCTTGGGCTTGCGCACGCGCGCCAGGACCCAGGAGATCACGGGCCACAGCAGCAGCAGCAAGGCCAGGCCGGTGATGGTGCCCACCAGCGGGTTGGACACCATGATCATCAGGTCGCCCTGCGACACCAGCATGGCCTGACGGAACGAATCCTCGGCCTTGTCGCCCAGCACCAGCGCCAGCACCAGCGGCGCGAGCGGGTAGTCGAGCTTCTTGAACACGTAGCCCACCAGGCCGAACAGCAGCATCAGCCAGACGTCGAGCATCGCGTTGTGCACCGTGTAGGCGCCGATGGCGCAGATGACGACGATGACCGGCGCGATGATGGAGAACGGGATGCGCAGGATGGAGGCGAACAGCGGCACCGTGGTCAGCACCACGAGCAGGCCGGCGATGTTGCCCAGGTACATGCTGGCGATCAGGCCCCAGACGAAGTCCTTCTGCTCGACGAACAGCAGCGGCCCGGGCTGCAGGCCCCAGATCAGCAGGCCGCCCAGCAGCACGGCGGCGGTGGGCGAACCGGGGATGCCCAGCGCCAGCATCGGCAGCAGCGCGCTCGTGCCGGCGGCGTGGGCCGCCGTCTCGGGGGCGACCACGCCTTCCATCTGGCCGGTGCCGAACTTGGCGCCGTCGCGCGACATCTTCTTGGCCAGGCCGTAGCTCATGAACGACGCCGGCGTGGCGCCGCCAGGGGTGATGCCCATCCAGATGCCCACCAGGGCGCTGCGCAGCGAGGTCACCCAGTACTGGGGCAGCTGTTTCCAGGTCTCGAACACCACGCGCGGGTTGATGCGCGCGCTCTTGCCCGAGAAGGCCAGGCCCTCCTCCATCGACAGCAGGATCTCGCCGATGCCGAACAGGCCGATCACCGCGATCAGGAAGTCGAAGCCGCGCATCAGCTCCTCGATGCCGAAGGTCAGGCGCAGCTGGCCGGTGACGGTGTCCATGCCCACGGCCGCCAGCGCGAAGCCGATGCCCATGGAGGCGAGGATCTTGAACGGCGATCCCTTGCCCATGCCCACGAAGCTGCAGAACGTGAGCAGGTAGACGGCGAAGAATTCGGGCGGGCCGAACTGCAGCGCGAACTTGGCCACCAGCGGCGCCAGGAAGGTGATCATGATCACCGCCACCAGCGCGCCGACGAACGACGAGGTGAAGGCCGCCGTGAGCGCCTGGCCCGCCTGCCCGTTCTGTGCCATCGGGTAGCCGTCGAAGGTGGTGGCCACCGACCACGGCTCGCCGGGGATGTTGAACAGGATCGAGGTGATGGCGCCGCCGAACAGGGCGCCCCAGTAGATGCACGACAGCATGATGATCGCCGAGGTGGGCGACATCGAGAACGTCAGGGGCAGCAGGATGGCGACGCCGTTGGCGCCGCCCAACCCGGGCAGGACGCCGATCAGCACGCCGAGCGTGATGCCGACCAGCATGAGGACCAGGTTCATCGGCGTCAGGATGACGCTGAACCCGTGGAGCAGGGCACCGATTTCATTCATGCGAGAGGTCCCGGGATTTCAATAGCCGAGGAAGGCGAGCGGGTCCAGCGTGCCCTTGTACAGCGGCACCTTGAACCAGACTTCGAACATCAGGAAGAACAGCACCGAGATCACCAGCGCCGTCACGATGCCCTTGAGGGGCGAGAACTTGCCCAGCAGGATCATGAAGCCGGCGATGTACACCGCCGATGCGACGTACAGGCCCACCAGCTGGATCGCGCCGGCATAGACCAGCGCGGGGATCAGCACGATCAGCACGCGGCGGATCTGCTCGCCGTCGGCGAACACGCCCGTGTCGCGGGCCTTGCCCAGGGCCTGCCACAGCGTGCCCACCGAGGCGATGCACAGGATCAGGCCGATGTAGAAGGGAAAGTAGCCGGCGCCGGGGCCGTCCGAGGTCCAGCCGGAGCCGAGGTTGCGGCTGCCGAACACGACCAGCATGCCGAGCATCAGGACGAGGAGGGCGACGACCGCCTCGACGACGAACGTCTTCACGCCGCGCGAGCCGGGTTCGGCGGCGTGGTCTTGCGATTCCATTGGGGGGTACTCCTGCCGCGGGGGCGGCGCAAGAAACGATTCAGGCGGGCCGGCGCCGCGGCGCCCGGCCCGCCGCGGCCATCACTTGGCGAGCCAGCCGGCTTCCTTCATCAGCTCGCGGTGCTGCTGCTCCGCGCGGCCGAGCCACTCGACGAACTTGTCGCCTTCCATCGTGGTCTGGTTGAAGGCGCCCTTGTCCATGTAGTCCTTCCACTCGGGCGTCTCGCGCACCTTCTTGAGCAGGGTGGTGTAGAACTCGACCTGGTCCTTGGTCACGCCCGGCGGCATGAAGATGCCGCGCAGCATGGTGTAGGAGGTGGGCACGCCCGCTTCCTTGCACGTGGGGATGTCGCCCCAGGCCTGCGAGTCGGTGACCTTGGTCTTGTACGGCATGCGGTTGTCGTCGAACACGCACAGCGCGCGCACCTGGTTGGCGCGCCACTGGGCCACCGCCTCGATCGGGTTGTTCACCGTCGAGTCGATGTGCTTGCCGACCAGCTGCACCGCGACCTCGCCGCCGCCCTTGAACGGCACGTAGATGAACTTGGTGCCGGTGGCCTTCTCGATGCCCACGGTGAGGATCTGGTCCTCCTGCTTGGAGCCGGTGCCGCCCATCTTGAACTTGCTCGGGCCGGCGGCCTTCACCGCGGCGAGGTAGTCCTTGGCGTTCTTGTACGGGGTGTCGGCGTTGACCCAGAGGACGAAGTTGTCCAGCGCCATCATCGACACCGGGGTCATGTCGCGCCAGTTGAACGGCACGCCGGTGGCCAGCGGCGTGGTGAACAGGTTCGACAGCGTGACCACGATCTTGTGCGGATCGGCCTTGGCGTTCTTGATGTCCAGGAAGCCTTCCGCGCCCGCGCCGCCGGACTTGTTGACCACCACCAGCGGCTGCTTCATGAGGTTGTGCTTGACCACCACGCCCTGGATCAGGCGCGCCATCTGGTCGGCGCCGCCCCCGGTGCCGGCGGGCACGACGAACTCGACGGGCTTGGTGGGTTCCCAGGCGGCCTGGGCAGCCGGTGCGGCGAGGGCCGCGGCGAGGGTGAGTACCAGGCCGCTTCCCACGGCCCGGCGACGGAGGGTGTAGCTCCCCTGTTGCATCGCATGTCTCCTGTATTCGACTTGCACATCAACTACCACTGCCGTGGCCGGGGCGGGGTGTCCGCCGGGGGCCGCGCACCACGACTGTCGCTCCGGCCCGCAAGGGCCGGACAGCGGGTTTGCCCGGAGAAATGGTGGAAGCGTGCTAACGAACCGGCCCGTTTTTTTTCGAATCTTGACCTAGGTCAACGAAGCAGGATCAACGAAGCAGAAAGTAGGCGGCGAGACCGTAGAGCACGAACGCGAAGGCGCGCTTGAGGGGGGTGATGTCCATGCGGTGCGCGGTGCGCGCGCCCAGCGGGGCCAGCAGCATGCTGGCCATGGAGATGACGACCAGGCCGGGGAGGTAGAGGTAGCCGACCGAACCCGGCGGCATGGCGGGCAGGTCGCGGCCGGCCCACACGTAGCCCAGCGTGCCGGCCAGCGCGATCGGGAAGCCCAGCGCCGACGAGGTGCCCACGGCCTGGTGGATGCGCACGTTGCACCAGGTCATGAACGGCACCGACACGAACGCGCCGCCCGCGCCCACCATCGACGACAGCCAGCCGATCACCATGCCGACGCCGAAGGTGCCGGCCGGGCCGGGCAGGGTGCGGGTCGGCTCGGGCCGGCGATTGAGCAGCATCTGCGTGGCCGAGAACGCCACGAAGCAGGCGAACAGGATGCCCAGCGCCTTGCCGGGCAGGGAGACGGCCAGGCGCGCGCCCGCCAGCGATCCGACCAGGATGCCCGGGGCGAGCACGCGCACGACGTGCCACAGCACGGCGCCGCGCTGGTGGTGCGCGCGCACCGACGACAGCGAGGTGAAGCAGATGGTGGCCAGCGAGGTCGCGACGGCGGCCTTGACCGTGTAGTCGGCGGCGAAGCCGCGCGCCGACAGGATCATGGTGATGAACGGCACCATCAGCATGCCGCCGCCGATGCCCAGGAGCCCGGCGAGAAAGCCGGTGCAGGTGCCGATCAGCGCAAGCTCGGCGATCAATTGCGGTTCGAGCGACATGCGCCGCGGCCCCTCTCGTTCTTGTTCTCGCGGCGCCGTTCTCGTGTCGCGGCGCGAACGGCGCGCTGGAATTAGGCGTCTGCAGTTGCCACCGGACCGGCATCCTGAACCAGGGGTTCAGGTGGGCGAGGTCAACCTGGCGTTGGGATCATCTGACGCGAGACGTTCACGCTCGTCAGGTGCTGTTCCAAGCCCGAGCTCAGAGAGCATTGGTTCAAGGAAATATAAAGCCCGGCACGCACTGCAGACGAGCCCATTGTAGGTGCTGGTTCGCGCGTGTGGGCCGCCTGGCGGGACAAAACATCCGCCGCGTGCGGACAACTGCGGTCGAGCTTGACGAGGCCGCGATTGCAGGTTCGCGCGCGCCGGGGCGCGTGCCGCGCGCGAGGCGGCGAATCGGAATGCGCCGGGGACCGGCGCGGACGTCAGAGCAGGCGGCCGTCGTCGCCGAGCGCGCGGTCCAGGCGCTCGAGGATCGCGTCCAGGCGGGGGTCGGCTTCGCCGGGCGCGGCGCGCGCGGGAGCGGCCGCGGCGCGGGGCGCCACCTCGCGGTCGGCGACGTCGAAGGCGAGGTTCAGCGCGGCCAGCACCGCGATGCGGTCGCGGGCCTTGACCTTGCCGGCGTCGCGGATCTTGCACATGGCCGTGTCGACCTTCTCCACCGCCTCGAGCAGCCGGCCTTCGCCGCCCTCGGGGCAGCCGAGCAGGTAGCTCTGGCCCATGATCTGCACTTCGAGCTGCTTGGTGGCGGCCATGCGAACGGGTTCAGGCGGCGGAGTTGATGTCGGGCAGCCGCTCGAGCAGCGCGTCGACGCGTGCGCGGGCGGCCGACAGGCGCGAGCGCAGGGAGTCGCGCTCCTGGGTGAGCGCCTCGACCTGCTGCTGCAGCAGCGCATTGGTGCGCTGCAGTTCCTCGTGGCGAACGAGCAGGCGCTCGACGCGTTCGGCGATCAGGTCGACCTGGGAGGCGCTGGCCATAAGTGCGCCGATTGTAGGGTTGCGTTGCCGTTGCGCCTAGAATCTCCCGCGTTGGTGCTCGCGGTGTGGTTCGCATGCCGCAGTTCAACGGGAAGCAGGGAGCCCCAGCTGCCGTGCCGCCTCCGGCGGTGCGCGTGGTGCCAGGCCAACCTGCGCTGCCCCCGCAACGGTAAGCGGAAGGGCGCCCCCGACCGGGCGCTCCGCTCCATCCGACAAGCCACTGGATGCGCACGTCACGGCGCGCCGGGAAGGCGATGGAAGCGACCCGCCAGCCCGGATACCGGCCAACGAGGCGGCCGCGCTCGCGCGGCCTTGTTGCCCACTGCCGGCGGGGAAGCCGGCCCGGGCTGCTTGCTTTGGGTTGCTCCCATGACATCTTCGACCTTGTTCCATCGCGCGGGCGTGCCGTTCGCGATGGCCTTCCTCGTGCCCTGCGCCTTCGCGCAGGCGACGCTGCCCGACGTGGTGGTGTCCGCCAGCCGCACCGAGCAGCGCGTGCAGGACGCGCTGCCCGCCACCACCGTGCTCACCCGCCGCGACATCGACGCGGCGCAGACGCCCGACCTGCCGACGCTGCTGCAGCGCGTCGCGGGCCTGGAGCTCACCCAGGCCGGCGGCCCGGGCACCGTGGCCGGCGCGTCGCTGCGCGGCGCCGAGACGCGCCACACGCTGGTGCTGGTGGACGGCGTGCCGGTCAACAACCTGAACTTCGGCATCGCCGCGCTCGAGCACCTGCCGCTGGCCGACGTCGAGCGCATCGAGGTCGTGCGCGGCAACGTGTCCAGCCTGTACGGCAGCGCCGCGCTCGGCGGCGTGATCCAGGTCTTCACGCGCCGGCCGGCCGGCACGCCGACGGCGAGCGTGACGGTGCAGGGCGGCTCGCGCGGGCTGGTGCAGGCCAGCGCCTCGGGCGCCGTGCGGCTGGCCTCGGGCACCGGCCTGCGCGCCGACGTCGAATCGCTGCGCGAGCGCGGCTTCAACGCCACCAACCAGCGCGAGCTGCCGGACACCGATCCCGACGTGGACGGCTACCGCCGGCGCGCCGCCTCGTTCGCGGTGACGCAGGACCTGGCCGGCGGCCACACGCTCGGCCTGCGCCTGCGCGAGGCGCGCGGGCGCACCGAGTACGACAGCGAGTTCGGGCCCGCCACGCAGCGGGACATCTCGCACTCGGTCGAGCAGAGCGCGGTGGCCGACGCCGGCATCCGCGTGAGCGACGACCTGTCGCTGAACGTCGCGCTGACCCACGCGGCGGACCGCATCGATGCCGCCGTGACCGCGTTCCCGTACTTCGTGCATTCGCGCAGCGACGGCGCGCAGGCGGGCCTGCAATGGCAGGTCGCCCCCGGCCAGCGCGTGACCGCCGGCATCGAACACACCCGCCAGCGCCTGGCCAGCGACACCGCCTACGACCGCACGTCGCGCACCCAGGACAGCGCGCGGCTGGGCTACACACTCACCGCCGGCCGGCACCAGGCGCAGCTCAACCTGCGCGAGGACCGCTACACCACCTTCGGATCGGCGGCGACGTGGCTGGCGGCGTACGGCTACCAGTTCACCGATGCCTGGCGCGTCAGCGCGTCGGCGTCCACCGGCTTCAACGCGCCGACCTTCAACGACCTGTACTACCCGTTCGGCGGCAATCCGGCGCTGCGCCCCGAGCGCCTGCGGTCGGGCGAGGTCGCGGTGCAATACGCGGCCGCCGGCCAGGTGGTGCGCGCGACGCTGTTCGAGAACCGCTACACCGACCTGTTCGGCTTCGACGCCGCCTTCAACCGGGTGAACATCGGCCGGGCGCGCAACCGCGGGCTGGAGCTGACCTGGACCGGGCGCGTCGGCGACACCGGCGTGAGCGCGGGCCTGACCTCGCAGGACCCGAAGGACCTGGACACCGGCCGGCGCCTGCAGCGCCGCGCGGCCACGCTGGCGCGCCTGGCGCTCACGCGCGAGAGCGGCCCCTGGCAGTGGGGCGGCAGCCTGCGCCACAGCGGCAGCCGGCCGGACGCGGGCACGACGCTGGGCAGCTACTCGACCGTGGACCTGACCGCGAGCTACCGCATCACGCCCGAGGCACGGCTGTTCGGCCGCATCGAGAATGCCTTCGACCGCCGGTACGAGACCGTGTACGGTTACCGCCAGCCGGGCCGCGGCGTGTTCGTCGGCGTGACCTGGCAGCCGCGCCTCTGAGTCGATCCGCCATGGCCTCGCCCCGCCCGTCCTACGCGCCCTCGCGCATCGTCTGCCTCACCGAGGAGACGACCGAGTGGCTGTACCTGCTGGGCGAGGAGGCCCGCATCGTCGGCATCTCCGGCTACACCGTGCGGCCGCGGCGCGCGCGCGACGAGAAGCCCAGGGTCAGCGCCTTCCTGACCGCGAAGATCGACCGCATCCTGGCCCTGGAGCCCGACTGCGTGTTCGGCTTCTCCGACCTGCAGGCCGACATCGCCTCGGCCCTGGTGCGCCAGGGCGTGCAGGTCACCGTGTTCAACCAGCGCAGCGTGGAGGAGATCTTCTCCGTGCTGTGGCAGGTGGCCGCGCTGGTCGGCCGCGCCGAGCGCGGGCTCGAGCTGCTGCAGGGCATGCGCGAGCGGCTCGAGGCGATCCGCGCCGCGACGCTGGCGTTGCCGCGCCGCCCGCGCGTGTTCTTCGAGGAGTGGGACGAGCCGCCGATCAGCGCCATCCGCTGGGTGAGCGAACTGGTGGGCATCGCCGGCGGCGACGACTGCTTTCCCGAGCTCGCGCGCCAGCCCCTCGGCAAGGACCGCATCGTGGCCGACCCGGCCGAGATCGTGCGGCGCAACCCCGACATCGTGGTCGGGTCCTGGTGCGGCAAGAAGTTCCGGCCCGGGACGGTGGCCGCGCGCCCGGGCTGGGCGCAGGTGAACGCGGTGCGCGACGGCCAGCTGTTCGAGGTCAAGTCGGCCGACATCCTGCAGCCCGGCCCGGCCGCGCTGACCGACGGCGTCGAGCAGCTGCACCGGATCGTGATGCGCTGGGGCGAGGCGCACGCATGAAGCGGCTGCTGCTCTTTTCGCTGCTGGCCTGGGGCGCCGCCTGCGCGGCCGTGACCGTCACCGACGACCGCGGCGCGCAGGTCACGCTGGCCAAGGCGCCGCAGCGCATCGTCACGTTGCTGCCCTCGCTGACCGAGACCGTGTGCCAGCTGGGCGCGTGCGACCGCGTGGTGGGCGTCGACGATTTCTCCAACTGGCCGGCCGGAATCCCGGCGCTGCCGCACCTGGGCGGGGTGGTCGATCCGCAGATCGAGCGCATCGTGGCGCTGCGCCCCGACGTGGTGCTGCTGTCGTCGACCTCGCCGGCGCTGCCGCGCCTGCAGGCGCTGGGCGTGCCGGTGGTGGGGCTGGACATCAGGACGTTGGGCGACGTGCGGCGCGTGGCCGGCACCATGGGGCAGCTGCTGCAGCTGGAGGGCGCCGAAGGGCTGTGGCGGCAGCTGCAGGACCGCATCGACGCCGCCGCCCGCAGCGTGCCGCCGTCCAAGCGCGGGGCGACGGTGTACTTCGAGGTGAGCGACGGGCCCTTTGCCGCCAGCGAGTCGTCGCACATCGGTGAGCTGCTCGCGCGCCTGGGGGCCGCCAACATCGTGCCGGGCCGGCTGGGGTCGGTGCCCAAGCTCAACCCCGAATTCGTGGTGCGGGCCGACCCGCAGGTGATCATGGTGTCGCAGCGCGACATGGCCGCGCTCGCGGCGCGCCCGGGCTGGTCGGGCCTGCGGGCCGTGCGCGAAGGCCGCGTGTGCGGCTTCACGGAGGCGCAGGCCGATGCCATCGCGCGCCCCGGCCCCCGCCTCGCCGCGGGCGCGCAGTTCCTCGCCGATTGCCTGGCGGGCCGCTTGCCGGGGAGGCCGCGGTGAACCGGGCGGCGGTTCCGCTGGACGGGCGCGCGCACGCGCGGCTGCCGCTGCGCGGGCCGGCCGCGCTCGGCGCATTGCTGCTGCTGGCGTCCGTCGCGCTGGTCGTCGTCGGCACCTGCGTGGGCGCCGGCGGCTGGGAGCCGCTGTGGGGCCGCACCGGGCCGGCCGCGGCGATCCTGTGGGACATCCGGCTGCCGCGCAGCGCCGGGGCCTGGCTGGCCGGCGCGCTGCTCGGCCTGGCCGGCGCCGTCGCGCAGGGCCTGTTCCGCAACCCGCTCGCCGATCCCTACCTGCTGGGCAGCTCCACCGGCGCGTCGTTCGGCGTGGCGCTGCTGCTGGCCGCCGCCGGCGCGGCGCCCGCGGCGTCGCCGGCCTGGTGGGCGCATGCGGGACTGGCCACCGGCGGCTTCCTGGGCGCGCTGGCAGCGGTGTTCGTGACGCTGGTGCTGGCGCGCGGCGTGCAGCAGACGCTGCGCCTGCTGCTGGCCGGCGTGGTGGTCGGCATGGTGTTCGGCGCGCTGACCTCGCTGGTCATGCTGTGGTCGCCCGACGTCCTGCGGGCGATGCAGGGCTTCCTGCTGGGCACCACCGGGTTGATCGGCTGGGGCGGCGCCGGCGTGCTGGCCGCGGTCCTGGTGCCGCTGATCGCCGCCGCGGTCGTGCTCAGCCCGGGGCTGGACGCGCTGGCGCTCGGCGAGGCCACGGCCGCGAGCCTCGGCGTGCCGCTGCAGGCGCTGCGGCTCGGGCTGGTGGCGGTGATGGCGCTGGCCACCGGCGCCGCCGTCGCCCAGGTCGGCCTGGTGGCCTTCGTCGGCCTGGTCGCGCCGCACCTGGTGCGCGCCGTCGTCACGCCGACGCACCGCTGGCTGCTGCCGCTGTCGGCGCTGGCGGGCGGCATCCTGCTGCTGGCCGCCGACGTCGGCGCGCGCTGGCTGCTCGCGCCGCAGGAGCTGCCCGTGGGCGTGCTCACCGCGCTGGTCGGCGGCGGCTACCTGCTGTGGCTGATGCACAGGAGGCCATGGTGAAGCCCGCCTTCCTGGCCACCGGGCTGCGGGTGTCCCTCGCCGGGCGCGAGGTGCTGCACGGCATCGACCTCGCGCTGCCGCAGGGGCGCTGGACCGCGATCGTCGGCCCGAACGGCGCCGGCAAGACGACGCTGCTGAAGGCGCTCGCGCGGCTGCTGCCCGCGCACGGCCGCCTCGAACTCCTGGGCCGCGAAGCGTCCGCCTGGAGCGCCCGCGAGCGGGCCCAGGCCGTCTCCTGGCTCGGTCAGGGCGAGTCCGGCGCCGAGGACCTGCGCGCGCGGGACGTGGTGATGCTGGGGCGCCTGCCGCACCAGGCCTGGCTGGCCACGCCGTCGCCGCGGGACGCCGCGGCGGTCGAGGCGGCCATGCGCGAGACGCACTGCTGGGACTGGCGCGAGCGCCCGCTCGGCCAGCTCTCGGGCGGCGAGCGCCAGCGGGTGCTGCTCGCGCGCGCGCTCGCCGTCGGCGCGCCGGTGCTGCTGATGGACGAACCGCTGGCCAACCTGGACCCGCCGCACCAGGCCGACTGGCTGGCCCTGGTGCGCCGCCTGGTGGGGCAGGGCCGCACGGTGGTCAGCGTGCTGCACGAGCTGACCATGGCGCTGCACGCCGACGACCTGGTCGTGCTGCAGGACGGCCGGGTGGCCCACCACGGCGGCTGCGCGGAGGCGGCCACGCACCAGGCGCTGGCGCGCGTGTTCGGGCGCCGCATCCGCGTGCATGCGATCGAGGGGCAGTGGGTGGCGCTGCCCGAGGCCTGAGCGCGGCCCGATTCAAGGGAAATCACACCCGTGGATCGCGGCCCCTCGGGCCGGCCGTGGGCGGCCATGGCCCCTTCGGGTCTGCCCGGTTGTAGAGGGGGGCGGCCCCGTCTATTCTGTGCCGTATCCACCGCAACCGAGAGAGCCGCATGTACAAGCGAATCCTGTTGGCCTATGACGGCAGCGACGCCGGGCAGAAGGCCCTGCTCGATTGCCAGGAACTGGCGCAATGGAGCCGGTCCGAGCTCTTCCTCGTCGCGGTGATGCCCTCGGCGATGAGCTTCGTGGGGCTGGAGGGCGGCGTCTACGACGTCGAACTCGAGGAGCGCGAGCGCGCCAAGTACCAGTCCATCCTGCAGGACGGACTGCGCCGCCTGGAGCAGGCGGGCTACGCCGCGCGCGGCGAGGTGGTGACCGGCGAGGCGGTCGACGAGATCACCAAGTCCGCGCGCAAGGTCGAGGCCAACCTCATCGTCGTGGGCCACAAGCACCTCGACAGCTGGGCCGCCCGCTGGTGGCGCGGCTCGATCTCGGGCGCCCTCATCGAGCACTCGCCCTGCAGCGTGCTCTGCGTCATCACCCCGTAGCGGCCCCGGGGCTGGCGGCCCCATCTTTGCAAAGCAGTCACACGCCGGGCATCCTGCGGACATTCCGCGCCGCCAGAGTCGGGTCGCACCGTCCATCCGCCGCGCCGCGTTGCTAAGCTCGCGCCGCTGCCGGCGCCGCGCGGACTGCGGTGCCGAGAACAAGGACATCGATGCCTGCCGACCACCCCGACGCTCCCACGCCCGCTCCCACCCCCGTTTCCACCGGCCCCGCGCCGCACCGCTTCGGCCGCTTCGGCTTCTGGGCCGGCACGCTGGTCGCCCTGCTCGTGCTCGGCGCGCTCGGCTGGGGGGCCTGGCACCTGACGCGTCCGGACGCCGCGTCCGGCGCGGGGGCGCCGGGCGGCGCCGGCACCGGCGGCGGCGGCCGGCCGGGCGGCCCGGGTGGCTTCGGCGCCGGCGGCGGCCGCGGTGGGCCCCCCACCACGGTGGGCGTGGCCGAAGCGGAGCGCAGCGACCTCAGCGTGACGCTGGAAGCCCTGGGCACCGTGGTGCCGCTCGCCACCGTGAAAGTGCGGCCGCAGGTGTCGGGCGTGCTGCAGGAGGTGCGCTACCAGGAAGGCCAGATGGTGCGCAAGGGCGACCTGCTCGCCACCATCGACCCGCGCCCGTTCGAGATGGCCCTGCAGCAGGCCACGGGCGCGCGCATGCGCGACGAGGCCCAGCTCGATGCCGCGCGCGTCACGCTGCAGCGCTTCCAGACGCTGCTCAAGCAGGACTCGATCGCCCGCCAGGAGGTGGACACGCAGGCGGCGCTGGTCAAGCAGCTCGAGGCGGCCGTGGTGGTCGACAAGGCCAATGAGGGCACGGCCCGCCTGAACCTGTCGTACACCCGCATCGTCGCGCCGATCGGCGGGCGGGTGGGCCTGCGCCCGGTCGACGTGGGCAACGTGGTGGGCACGAGCGACGCCAACGGCGTGGCCGTCATCGCGCAGCTGTCGCCCATCGACGTGCAGTTCGCCGTGCCGCAGGACCAGGTGGGCGCGGTGCAGCAGGGCGGCGGTGCGCCGATGGCGGTCAGGGCGCTGGATCGCACGCGCAGCCAGGTGCTGGACAGCGGCACCTTCGCCTCGCTGGACAACCAGGTCGATCCGCAGACCGGCACCGTCAAGGCCAAGGCGCGGTTCGCCAACGCGCAGGGCACCCTGTTCCCGAGCCAGTTCGTCAACGTGCAGCTGCAGCTGCGCACGCTGCAGGGCGCCACCACCGTGCCGGTGTCCGCCGTGCGCCAGGGGCCCAACGGCGACCAGGTGTTCGTGCTCAATCCCGACCGCACCGTGACGCTGCGCCAGGTGCAGCGCGGCCAGTCCACCATCGACAAGGTGCAGATCGTCAAGGGCCTGCAGGCCGGCGAGCGCGTCATCACCGAAGGGGCCGACCGCCTGCGCGACGGCTCGCGCGTGCTGCTGCCGGGCGATGCGCCGGCCACGGGCCGCCGCGGCGGCGCCTCCGGGGCGCGCGGCCCCGGCGCTGCGGGTGGCTGGAACGGCGGAGGCCGCGCGGCACCGCAGGACGGGGCGCCGGCCAGCGCGCCGGCGGCCGGCAACCCGCCGGCGGCATCGGCGCCTGCTGCCGCCACCCCCGCGGCCCCGTCGGCGTCGCCCGCGTCGCCGACCGCGGCACGTGCCGACGGGCCCACGCGCGCCGCCCCGCGCCCTGGCGCGGGCGCGCCACCGCCAGCCGCGAAGGAGGGCACCCCATCGGCCGCTGCGGCGCCTGCTGCCGGCTCCGCCGCCAAGGGTCCCACGCCCGCGCAGCGCCAGCGCATGCTCGAGTCGGCCCAGGGCGATCCGGAGCAGCTCGAGCGCCGCAAGCGCTTCCTGGAGGCATTGGACCGCGGCGATCCGCAGGCACTGGAGCGCTGGCAGCAGATGCAGCAGCGCCAGCGCGAGCGTGGGGGAGCGCCGCAACAATGACGCACCCGCTGTGCTCCCTCCCCCTCCGGGGGAGGGCTGGGGTGGGGGCCTCCCCCGCGCGTGCCGGCGCCCCGGCCCCGACCCGCCCGCGCAGGGGAGGGGCGGAAGCGGCCCCGGCCCGGCAGGGCATGGAGGAAGGCGCGCCATGAGCCCGTCCCGTCCCTTCATCCTGCGCCCCGTCGCGACCTCGCTGTTCATGCTGGCCATCGTGCTGGCCGGGCTGGTGGGGCTGAAGTTCCTGCCACTGTCGGCGCTGCCGCAGGTCGACTACCCGACCATCCAGGTGCAGACGCTCTACCCGGGCGCGAGCCCGGAGGTGATGGCGCAGACCGTCACCGCGCCGCTGGAGCGCCAGTTCGGCCAGATGCCGGGGCTCTCGCGCATGAGCACCACCAGCGCGGCCGGGGTGTCCATCGTCACGCTGCAGTTCGGGCTCGGGCTGGCCCTGGACGTCGCCGAGCAGCAGGTGCAGGCCGCCATCAACGCCGGCGCGTCGCTGCTGCCGGCCGACCTGCCGGCGCCGCCGGTCTATGCCAAGGTGAACCCGGCCGACGCGCCGGTGCTGACGCTGGCCATCACCAGCGACACCCTGCCGCTGACCGAGGTGCAGAACATCGTCAACACGCGGCTGGCGCTCAAGATCAGCCAGGTGCCCGGCGTCGGCCTGGTCACGCTGTCGGGCGGGCAGCGCCCCGCGGTGCGCATCCAGGTCGACACGCGCGCGCTGGCCGCCAACAACCTGGGCCTGGACAGCGTGCGCAGCGCCATCACGGCCGCCAACGCCAACGCCGCCAAGGGCAGCATCGACGGGCCGACGCGGGCCTGGAGCATCAACGCCAACGACCAGCTGCTGCGGGCCGAGGATTACCAGCAGCTCGTCGTCGCCTACCGCAACGGCGCGCCGATCCGGCTGCGCGACGTCGCCCAGGTGGTCAGCAGCGCCGAGAACGTGCGGCTGGGCGCCTGGGCGGGGCAGGGCGGCGAAGGCGCCAGCCTGACGCCGGCGATCGTGCTGGACGTGCAGCGCCAGCCGGGCGCCAACGTGATCGCCACCGTGGATGCGATCAAGCAGCGCCTGCCCGAGCTCACCGGCGGCCTGCCCGCCGGGCTGCAGGTGCAGGTGCTGTCCGACCGCACCAGCGGCATCCGCGCCTCGGTGCACCACGTGCAGCTGGAGCTGGTGCTGGCCGTGGTGCTGGTGGTGCTGGTGATCTTTGCCTTCCTGCACAGCCCGCGCGCCACGGTGATCGCCAGCCTGGCGGTGCCGGTGTCGCTGATCGGCACCTGCGGCGTGATGCTGTTGCTGGGCTACAGCCTGAACAACCTGTCGCTGATGGCGCTGACCATCGCCACGGGCTTCGTGGTCGACGACGCGATCGTGATGATCGAGAACATCTCGCGCCACATCGAGGACGGCATGCCGCCGATGCAGGCCGCGCTGCGGGGCGCGGGCGAGATCGGCTTCACCATCATCTCGCTCACGGTGTCCCTCGTGGCCGTGCTGATCCCGCTGCTGTTCATGGGCGACGTGGTGGGCCGGCTGTTCCGCGAGTTCGCCGTCACGCTGGCCGTCACCATCCTGATCTCGGCCGTCGTGTCGCTCACGCTGGTGCCCATGATGTCGGCCCGCTGGCTGCGCGCGCACCCGGGCGGCGAGAGCGCCGGCACCGGCCTGGGCGCCCGGCTCGCCCGCGGCTTCGACCGCGTGATCGCCCGCTACGACCGGGCGCTGGTGTGGGTGCTGGCGCGCCAGCGCGCCACGCTGGTGGTGGCGCTGCTCACGCTGGCGCTCACGGTGCTGCTGTACCTGTTCATTCCCAAGGGGCTGTTCCCGACCGAGAACACCGGCCAGCTGCAGGTGCGCGTGGAGGGGGCGCAGTCGATCTCGTTCGGCGGCATGGCGCAGCTGCAGCAGCAGGTGGCCCGCGCCTTCCTGGCCGACCCCGACGTGGTGGCGCTGTCCAGCATCGTCGGCGTCGACGCGGCCAACAACACCATGATGAACACCGGCCGCATGCTGGTGAACCTCAGGAGCGCGCGCGGCGACGTCGGGCCGGTGATGGACCGCCTGCGCCGCGCCGGCGAGCAGGTGCAGGGCGCCGTCGTGCGCGTGCAGCCGGTGCAGGACCTGACCATCGACGCCGAGTCGGGGCCGACGCAGTACCGCTTCTCGCTCGAGGCGGCCGACCAGGCCACGGTGACGCAGTGGGCGCAGCAGCTCACGCAGCGCCTGGCCACCGTGCCGGAGGTGCGCAACGTGGTGTCCGACGCCGGCGCCACCGGCGCGGCGCTGCTGGTGGACATCGACCGCGACACCGCGGCGCGGCTGAACATCACGGCCGCCGCCATCGACGACGCGCTGTACAGCGCCTTCGGCCAGCGCATCGTCTCGACGATCTTCACCGAGACCAACCAGTACCGCGTGATCCTGGAGGCGCGCCCCGACGCGACGCCCAGCCCGCAGGCGCTGGGCCAGGTGCTGCTGCGCAGCGGCTCGGGCGAGCCGGTGCCGCTGGCGTCGATCGCCCGGCTGGTCGAGCAGCGCGCGCCGCTGCAGATCACGCACGTGGCGCAGTACCCGGCCACCACCATCGGCTTCGACACCGCGCCGGGCGCCTCGCTCGGCCGGTCGGTGGACGCCATCCGCGCGGCCGCCCGGGACATCGGCCTGCCGGGCACGGTGACGCTCACGTTCCTGGGCGCCTCGGGCGCCTACGAGGCGTCGCTGACCAACCAGCTGTGGCTGATCCTGGCGGCGGTGGTCTGCGTCTACATCGTGCTGGGCGTGCTGTACGAAAGCTACGTGCACCCGGTGACGATCCTGTCGACGCTGCCCTCGGCCGGCGTCGGCGCGCTGCTGATGCTGATGCTCACGGGGCACGACCTGGGCGTGATCGGCATCATCGGCATCATCCTGCTGATCGGCATCGTGAAGAAGAACGCGATCATGATGATCGACTTCGCCCTGGAGGCGCAGCGGCAGGAGGGCAAGTCGCCGCGCGAGGCGATCCACCAGGCGGCGCTGCTGCGGTTCCGTCCGATCCTGATGACGACGCTGGCGGCGCTGTTCGCCGCCGTGCCGCTGATGCTCGGCTGGGGCGAGGGCGCCGAGCTGCGCCGGCCGCTGGGCATCGCCATCTTCGGCGGTCTGGTCGTGAGCCAGCTGCTGACGCTGTTCACCACGCCGGTGATCTACCTGTGGTTCGACCGGCTGGGGCAGCGGTGGCGCAAGGATAGGCAGCCGGCGCTGGAATCTCCCTCCCCCTCCGGGGGCGGGCAGGGGTGGGGGCATGCGGCCGGTGAATAGACGTCTCTTTCACTGCGCCGGGCGTGCCCCCACCCCGACCCTCCCCCAGGGGGGGAGGGAGGAAGAGCGCCAGCCAGGGGAGGAAGGCCGCTCGGCGAGGGAGGAAGGCCGCCGGGCGGGGGAGGAACGGGCGTGAATTTGTCCGCCCCCTTCGTCCGGCGCCCGGTCGCGACGGTCCTGCTCACGCTCTGGATCGCGCTGGCCGGTATCGCCGCGTTCTTCGTGCTGCCCGTGGCCCCGCTGCCGCAGGTGGACTTTCCGGTCATCACGGTGTCGGCCAACATCCCCGGCGCCAGCCCCGAGAACATGGCCAGCGCCGTGGCGACGCCGCTGGAGCGGCGCCTGGGCACCATCGCCGGCGTGAACGAGATGACCTCGTTCAGCGGCAACGGCTCCACCCGCATCAACCTGCAGTTCGACCTGAACCGCAACATCGACGCCGCCGCGCGCGAGGTGCAGGCCGCCATCAACGCCACGCGCGCCGACCTGCCGTCCACGCTGCGCAGCAACCCGGTCTACCGCAAGGCCAATCCGTCGGCCGCGCCGGTGATCATCCTCGCGCTGACCTCGCCCAGGCGCACGCCGGGCCAGATCTACGACGAGGTCTCCAACCTGGTGCAGCAGAAGGTGGCGCAGGTGCAGGGCGTGGGCGACGTGGAGATCGGCGGCGGCTCGCAGCCCGCCGTGCGCGTGGAGCTGTCGCCGTACGCGCTGAACAAGTGGGGCATCTCCACCGAGGACGTGCGCGCCGCCATCCAGGCCAGCAGCGCCAACCGGCCCAAGGGCCAGGTGGAGGTGGAAGGCCGGCGGCTGCAGATCTACACGCGCAACAGCGCCGGCGGCGGGCGCACCGCGGCCGACTACAAGGGGCTGGTGGTGGCGTGGCGCAACGGCGCGGCGGTGCGGCTGGGCGACATCGGCGAGGTGGGCGACAGCGTCGAGAACATCTACACGCTGGGCCTGTTCAACGGCGAGCCGGCGGTGATCGTGCTGGTCACGCTGCAGCCGGGCGCCAACGTGATCACCACCGTGGACGGCGTGCGGGCGCTGCTGCCCGAGCTGCAGCAGGAGCTGCCGCAGGACGTGAAGATCCAGGTCGCCTCGGATCGCACCAACTCCATCCGCTCGGCGCTGCACGAGGTCGAGCTCACGCTGGTCGTCGCCGTGCTGCTGGTGGTGCTGGTGGTCAGCCTGTTCCTGCGCAGCGCGCGGGCCACGTTCATCCCGGCCATCGCCACCGTGGTGTCGCTGCTGGGCACGTTCGGCGTCATGTACTTCCTGGGCTTTTCGCTCAACAACCTGTCGCTGATGGCGCTGACGGTGGCCACCGGCTTCGTGGTGGACGACGCCATCGTCGTGCTGGAGAACACCGCGCGCCACATGGAGCAGGGCATGGACCGCTTCGCCGCCGCGCTGCTGGGCGCGCGCGAGGTCGGCTTCACGGTGCTGTCGATCAGCCTGTCGCTGGTGGCGGTGTTCATCCCGCTGCTGTTCATGGGCGGGCAGATCGGCCGGCTGTTCCGGGAGTTCGCCGTCACGCTGTCGGCCGCGGTGCTGATCTCGCTCGTCATCTCGCTGACCACCACGCCGATGCTGTGCGCCTGGCTGCTGCGGCCGGGCACGCAGCACCGGCCGCAGGGCCGCGTGGGCCGGGCGCTGGAGGCCGCCTTCGGCCGGGTGCACCGCGCCTACGCGCTCAGCCTGGACTGGGCGCTGCAGGCGCGCTGGCTGGTGCTGCTGGTGCTGGCGGCGGTGGTCGGCATCAACGCCTGGCTGTTCGTGAAGATCCCCAAGGGGTTCTTCCCGCAGCAGGACACGGGCCAGTTCAACGGCGGCCTGCGCGCCGACCAGAGCATCTCGTTCTCGGCCATGCAGGACAAGCTGCGCGCGCTGGTCAACATCATCCGCAGCGACCCGGCGGTGGACACGGTGGTGGGCTTCACGGGCGGCGGCCGCGCCGGCGGCGGCTTCGTGTTCGTCAACCTCAAGCCCGCGGCGCAGCGGCCGCCGGGCGAGCGCGCGCAGGCCGTGATCTCGCGCCTGCGCCCGCAACTGGCCGGCGTGGCCGGCGTGAGCCTGTTCCTCAACCCGGTGCAGGACCTGCGCATGGGCGCGCGCTCGTCGAACTCGACCTACCAGTACACGCTCAAGAGCGACAACGTGGCCGACCTGAAGAAGTGGGCGCTGCGGCTGGCCGAGGCCATGAAGCGCCAGGACGCGCTGGAGGACGTCGACACCGACCAGCAGGAGAACGGCGTCGAGGCCTACGTGCAGGTGGACCGCGATACGGCGGCGCGGCTGGGCGTGAACACCCGCGACATCGACAACGCGCTGTACAACGCGTTCGGCCAGCGCCAGGTGGCCACCATCTACGAAGAACTGAACCAGTACAAGGTGATCCTGGGCGTGGCGCCGCGCTTCGCCCGCAGTCCCGAGTCGCTGCGCGACATCTACGTGCCGGCCCGCAATGCGGCGGCGGCCTCGCAGGTGGCGGGGGCCACGACGGCCGCCGCCGGCGGCGCGGCCGTCACGGCCGGCAGCACCGCGGCGACGACGTCGGCTGGCACGGCCGGCGGCACCTCCGGCGGCAACGCCGCCATCAACCCCGGCCTGCGCGACCAGGCCAGCGGCCAGCCGCTGGCCAGCGCGACGCAGGTGATGGTGCCGCTGTCGGCGCTGGCCACCTTCGCGGAGCGGCCGGCCGCCACGGCGGTGAGCCACCAGGACGCCGAACTGGCCACCACCATCTCGTACAACCTGGCCGAAGGCCGGACGCTGGCCGACGGCCAGGCGGCCGTGCGCGCGGCCGAGGCCGAGATCGCGCTGCCGAACAACGTGCGCGGCAGCTTCCAGGGCACGGCGCGCGCGGCGCAGGAGTCGCAGGGCCAGCAGCCGCTGCTGATCCTGGCCGCGCTGGTGGTCATCTACATCGTGCTGGGCATCCTGTACGAGAGCCTGGTGCATCCGCTCACGGTGCTGTCCACGCTGCCGTCGGCCGGCGTGGGTGCCGTGCTGGCGCTGCTGATCTTCAAGCTGGACTTCTCCATCATGGCGCTGATCGGCGTGTTCCTGCTGATCGGCATCGTGAAGAAGAACGCCATCCTGATCATCGACTTCGCCCTCGACGCCGAGCGCTCGCGCGGCCTGTCGCCGGAAGCGGCGGTGCGCGAGGCCTGCCTGCTGCGCTTTCGCCCCATCCTCATGACCACGCTGGCCGCGGCGCTCGGCGCGCTGCCGCTGGCCATCGGCTTCGGCGAGGGCGCCGAGCTGCGCCGGCCGCTGGGCATCGCGGTCATCGGCGGCCTGGTCGCCAGCCAGCTGATCACGCTGCTGACCACCCCCGTCGTCTACCTGCTGCTGGACAAGCTGCGCCGGCGCAGCCCGCACGAACGCGAGTTCGGGCGTCCGCATGAACCAGAGCCCGTTTGAGATGCATGCCACTGCCTTTCCGTCCCACGCCATGCCCGGCCTGAACCCTGACGTCGCTGCGGGCGCGGCGGGTCCGACCCGCCAGCCTGGCCGCCGATCGCCTCGCTCCCGCGTGTTGCCCGGTCCGGCCCCGCACGCCGGGTTGAGCGTGCGCGTCCTCGCGGGCGCGCTGGCCCTGGCCCTGGCCGGCTGCGCCACCGGCCCCCGCTACGACGCGCCGCCGGCGGTCGACACGCCCGCGGCGTTCAAGGAAGGCGCCGGCCAATGGGTGCCCGCGACGCCGTCCGACGCCGCCGAGCGCGGCCCGTGGTGGCAGGTGTTCGCCGACCCGGTGCTGGCCGGCCTGCTCGCGCGGGTGGAGGTGTCGAACCAGAACGTCGCCGCGGCCGTCGCCTCGTACCACCAGGCGCGCGCACTGGTGTCGCAGCAGCGCGCCGGCCTGTTCCCCACCGTGTCGCTCAGCGGCTCGGCCAACCGCAGCGGCAGCCGGGGCGGCTCCGGCGCCGGGACCGCGACCACGTCCACCGGCAGCACCGTGGTGGTGGGCGGCGGCAACGGCAGCATCCGCGACAGCTACCAGCTCACCATCGGCGGCAGCTGGGAGCCGGACGTCTGGGGGCGGCTGTCGGCCGGGGTGTCGGGCGCGCGCGCGGGCGAGCAGGCCAGCTTCGCCGACCTGGCCTCGGCGCGCCTGGCCGCCCAGGGCGAGCTGGCGGTGGACTACTTCAACCTGCGCTCGCTCGACGTGCAGCGCGAGCTGCTGGCGCGCACGGTCGCCGGCTACGAGCGCGCCGTCACCATCACCGGCAACCGCTACAACGCCGGCATCGCCGCGCGCACCGACCTGTTGCAGGCACAGACCCAGCTGGCCAACGCGCGCGCCGACCTGCTGGACCTGCAGCGCCAGCGCGCCCAGCTCGAACACGCGATCGCCGTGCTGGTGGGCCAGGCGCCGGCGAACTTCTCGCTGCCCGCCGAGCCGGCCTGGGCCGCGCAGGTGCCGGCCGTGCCGCCTGCCTTGCCCTCGACGCTGCTGCAGCGCCGCCCCGACATCGCGGCGGCGGAACGCCGCGTGGCGCAGGCCAACGAGCAGATCGGCATCGCGCGCGCCGCCTACTTCCCCAGCCTGCGGCTCACGGGCTCGATCGGCTCGGGCGCCAGCGCCATCGGCGACCTGTTCAGCGCCTCGTCGCTGGTGTGGGGGCTGGGGCTGTCGGCCGCCCAGACGCTGTTCAACGCCGGCCTGACGGCGGCGCAGGTGCAGGGCGCGCAGGCGGGCTTCGAGGCCTCGGTGGCGCGCTACCGGCAGGCGGTGCTCGGCGCCTTCCAGCAGGTGGAGGACCAGCTCGCGGCCTCGCGCATCCTGGGCGAGGAACTGGCCCTGCGCGAGGAGGCCAGCCGCGCCGCCGACCTGGTGGAGCAGCAGGTCCTCAACCGCTACCAGGCGGGGCAGGTGGCCTTCACCGAGGTGATCACCGCGCAGAACACGGCGCAGGGCGCCCGGCGCGCGCTGGCGCAGCTGCAGGCGAGCCGGCAGGTGGCGGCGGTGACGCTGATCCAGTCGCTGGGCGGCGGCTGGCAGGGGATCGAAGCGGAAGGCGCAGCCGCGGCCATGCCGGCGAAGACGGGTTCGTGATCAGCGCGCGGCGACGAACTGGCCGCAGCGCAGACCCACCCAGGTGAGGGCCAGCGACCCCAGCAGGTGCAGCGCCGCGAGGGCGAAGGCCTGCCCCAGGCGCTCGGCCTGCAGCAGCTGCACGGTTTCCATCGAGAAGGTCGAGAAGGTGGTCAGCGCGCCCAGGAACCCCGTGACCAGCGCCAGGCGCCACACGGGATCGATCTGCGGCTGGGCCTGGAAGATGGCCACCAGCAAGCCGATGGTCCAGCCGCCCAGCAGGTTGGCGGCCAGCGTGCCCACGGGCAGCCAGTGCGTGCCCGTGTTGAGCCAGAGCGACAGCTGCCAGCGCGCGATCGCGCCGAGGGAGGCACCGATGCAGAGCAGCAGGACCGGGAGCATGTGCCGCGTCAGGCCTGGTGCTTGCCCATCAGCGACAGGATGCCGGCCTCCAGGCCTTCCATGCGCGCGGCGAGCGTGGGCGCGGCCTCCTTGGCGACCTTCATGTACCGCTCGAAGGTGGTGATGAGCGCCGCCCGGTCCGGGTGGTTCAGCAGGACCGCGGCGAGCGTGGCCTGCAGCACCTGCACCTGGGCCACCAGCGCGAACTGGTTGTCCTTCAGGGCGTTGATGTTCTCGGCCTGCTCGAGGAGCTGCTGCTGCAAGTCTTTGTCTTCCATGAGGGGCAATGTAGCAGGCGCGGCGAGGGCGGGCTGGGTGTGGCGCAAGACGTGTCCGGCGGCGCCCCTCACCGCGAGGGGCAGGTCGCGGACGGTGCTGCGCTGCGAAGAGCGGGTCGCGCAGCGGGGGCCGAGAGCGCCTTGGGATTTACGCTGCGGGTTGTCACGGCGCGTCGAGACCGCAGGCGCATCCAGTCTCGCCACCCTTGCCCGCGCCGCAGCTTGCTGGCAGACTGCCCGACACAAAAAAATGCCGCGCGGGCGATTGCCCGGCGGTTTGATCCAGCAAGGACCCAAGCGCGCGCTTGCGGGATAAGAGGTCTCGATTTCGAGGTCCTTGTTGGAACGGGAGGGCAACAAAAATGCAAGGACGACAGACACTTACGCGCGCACGACGCGCCAGCTTATTCCGCACCTGCGGGATAACACTTTTCGGTCTGCGGTCTAAATTACGTTAGGTCTCACGAGGAGCGCCATGCGACAAACAAAGATCCAGCCAACGGACTTGCGCGTGCAGGGAGACCCGGATACGGGTGAGGTCTGGGTCCACTACCGAACTGGGCCGGATTCGACCACTTCCATTCAGCTTTCGCCAAAGTTGCTCGGCGAAACTGTCCTGAATCTTGTTCTTTGCGCTTCCCAGAGCAAGCGCAGAGAAGTCTTGGAAGTGGCGCAGCTATTCGCCACTCGTGAATTGCACGCGAAGATCTCCCCGGGTCCACTGCTGCTGTTGGAGCAGCAGCTTGAGTGCGGCCTGTCTATGACAACAACCCTAGAAAGCGGTGACGCCGAGCGCCTTGCGAGCGAGTTGGCCGCGGGACTTGCTGCGGTGCAGGGGAGCGGTAGTGGGACCACTCACTAGCATGAGACCTAACAGGTCGTTCGACACGGACACGCACCGGCAGTGCGCCGCAAGGCGTGTGGACAAGCCTACGCCGTGCGGCGCACTGCCGGCGCGTGCCGGTCAACTCCGACGTTAGGCCGCGGTGAAGCGCTCAGCGAAGTTTTTGGTGGCGTTGGCGGGAACCAGCATCGCCGTCGCTTTCATTGACGCGGCGATGCACGTCTCGCCCAGGCAGGTCAGTCCTTTAAGTTTTGTGTACGGAATCGTGTTCGCGAGTCTTATCTTTCAATGGAGCAAGGCTTACACATCTGAGAGAGGCCTGGAATCGCCTTTGGGCATCACGGTCCTTGCTGCTTTCCTGCCTCCAGTTGGAATTCCTATCCTGTTTTTTCGGCTCCTCTCCATTCCCCAAGCCGTGTGGGCTTCCGCAAAGGCCGTGGCTTTCGCAATCGCCCTTTTCGCAATAAATGCGCTCGTGCTCTATGGTCTTCAGTTCGCCTCTGCCTAACTGGTCGTTCGACACGGACGCGCACCGGCAGCGCGCCGCAAGGCGTGTGGACGAGCCTACGCCGTGCGGCGCACTACCGGAGCGCGCCGGTCAACTTCGACGTTAGCTGTCACTCAGATGCGTGCGATTTCCTAGACGGAGCGTGCCGAGATGAGAAACGACGATCAACTAGAGCTGGCGGCCGCAGCGCTGCAAGAGCTCGAAAAGTTGCACGGAGAATTTATGGCTGCCGTGGCCACGCTCAAGGAGCCTAAGGTGAATGGAGCGGAGTTTCGATGCGTCGACGGGGAGCTCGAGGTCACTTGCCTCGGTGTTTCCCTAACCGCTCGGCACCGGCCTATCGCCGTCGGTGGGCGACTTGAGCACCTTGAGTACCCCTTCGTTGCGAAGTTGGGTGACGACGAGATCCGTATCTGGTCCATGTTTCTGGGCCCTCAGCGTAGGCTCTACCGAGATGGAAAGCTCGAGGACTCCATCTGCGACATGACAAACCAGTACATGCCGACCCGTGTGGCTCCCGACTTGGCGTCTAAGCTCCTAGCGTCGAAGATGTTCGCGCCGCGCCAATGACAGCTAACAGGTCGTTCGACACGGACACGCACCGGCAGTGCGCCGCAAGGCGTGTGGACAAGCCTACGCCGTGCGGCGCACTGCCGGTGCGTGGCGGTCAACTCCGACGTTAGAGATCACCTGGGACACCGCTGATGCTGAAGACTCGGGACTATGAGCTGAGCGTTGAGCTACTGCGACAGGTGCGCGATGCAGCGCTGACGAATGCCCAGTCTTTGCTTGAAGAAGCGACGCTGTTGCTCCGGCATAGGCACTTTGCGCGGGCTTACTTTCTCGCGGTCTCCTCGATCGAGGAGGCGGGAAAAGCCGTCCAGGCCTATGAGGGACTGGGTAGAAATCTTTCGGACCCGGCCGTCAGTCAGCGCTTGAAGCTGCAGTTTGAGGATCACTCGAAGAAGGTCACAGCAGCTTTCTCTCCGTGGATTCAGAGCACTCCCAACATTCGCGACGACATCATGGACTTCGTCCGGGTGATGGTCGACTTGAAGTTCGGACGTGAAGCGTCGATGTACACGGATATTCATCCTGAGAAGATCGTCGTGACGACGCCCGAGATGCAGGTGCGAGAAGGTCCGGCCAGCCACGCCGTGCGCTTAGCTGGAACAGTGTTGGCATATGCCGCGCCTTATGCCAAGCATTCGCAGCCGAAGACGATGAGTCGGGTACAGGATGCCTTCTTCGCTCTGAAACCCTCGGTGTTCCAGAAGATGGCAAACACGGCCGACTTCTGGGAGTACTACCTCCACCAGATGGAGCGAGGCGAGATGGCTCTTGAAGTCGCCGTGACTGAGTACAACAGGCTGTACTTCTCGAAGGGGGAACAGTTCAAATCGACCTCCGCAGAAGAGAGCAAAGGGTGAAGAACTTGCGAGCGATCTCTAACATGTCGTTCGACACGGACACGCACCGGCAGTGCGCCGCAAGGCGTGTAGACAAGCCTACGCCGTGCGGCGCACTGCCGGTGCGCGCCGGTCAACTCCGACGTTAGGCCGCTTGATGCTGCACCACATCTCCATCGCCGTCGCAGACCTTGAAGCTAGCGGGCAGTTCTACGACGCGTCGCTTCAAGCGCTTGGGTACCGGCGCGTCTTCGAAGACAGCACGGCAATCGGCTATGGCGTCGAAGCTGGCAAAGACAGCGTCTAACAGCCCCTTTTAATCGTTAGAGCTCACCGTCACATGTCACGAGCAGCAGCCAATTTTGAGAGTGCTATCGGGGACGCAGCAATCCTCTTGGCGTATTTCGACAGCAATCACAAGCAATCGCCGGATCAAGCGGAAGTCCTGAAGCGTGCTGGACTAGTCATGGCGTTGACCGCCTGGGAAACCTACGTTGAGGATCGGGCGCGCGAAGCGGTTCAAGCTCGCTTGAGAATCCTGAATGGGAGTCCCGTCGGAAAGTTCGTTCTGGCGAAGCTGGAGGACGAGATCAAGCGATTTCACAATCCGGGCGCGGAGAAGACTAAGCGGCTGTTCCTGGACTACCTCGAACTCGACGTGACGGAGGGCTGGACCTGGCAAAACATGGAGCCAGCGCTTGCACGCAAGACCTTGGACGACCTGATCTCTAAGCGAGGAGACGCAGTACACCGAGCAAAACCGGCCAACGGTGGGCCACCTGCGCCGCATCTGGTGAAACGAGATGACCTGGAGAAGGCCATTCGCTTCATGAAGAACCTGGTACAAGCGACTGACCAGGCGTTGGACGGGCAATGAGCTCTAACAGGTCGTATCTCCGGCCTCGTGGGTGGGCTGCGTGAGCCTGTGCCGTCATGGGGTCCGCGTGGTAGGAGCAGCGTCAAACGTTCGATCGCAATGGGCCGGACTAGTTATCGGCGTCAGCGCTTCCTGGGGTTGGTCCCTGTCGCCATGAGGGGGCATTCAGTCCTTGGCAGGTCGCGTCACACAAACAACGGACTGTCTCCCGGAGCTAGCATGCACAAGAGCCGATTGAGCAACATCATCATCGACTGCCAGACAGGTGACATTGACGCTGCGGCAACCTTTTGGGCGGCTGCAATCGGGCGAGTGGCGGAGTCGAATGCAGATCCTTCGGAACCGTATCGGTTGCTCGAAGGCCCGCCGAGTGAGATGAAGATCCTCGTTCAAGCGGTGAAGCACCAGAGCAGAGTTCACCTCGACATCGAAACCGACGACGTTGAGGCAGAGGCGAGTCGACTGGAACGACTGGGTGCCAAGCGCATCGAGAAGCGCAAGACATGGTGGATCATGGAAGCGCCAACGGGCCAGCGCTTCTGTATCGTGCGGCCGCAAAGAGCCGACTTCGCGGAAAACGCAAATGTCTGGCCTGGCGAGGGTGACGCCTAACCCGTCGGTCGAGGCGACGCGCAACGGCATGCCGCCGCGTGCGCCTCACCTCCAACGCTAGGCTGCCAAACGAATGCGTATTTCCATCCTCACTGCCGCCGACGTCGTTGCCTACCGCGCGCTCATGCTCGAGGCCTACGAGCAAGCGCCGGACGCCTTCACCACCACCGCCGCTGAACGCGAAGCCGAACCTGAGTCATGGTGGGTCAGGCGCATCGGCAGTGCCGGCGGCTTGGCCACGTCGTTCGGCGCTTGGAAGGGCAGCCGGTTGGTCGGCACAGTCGCGCTGGAGTACTCGGCCAAGCCCAAGACACGTCATTCCGCCTTGGTCCTGGGCATGTACGTCCAGCCACAGGAGCGTGGCAAGGCCGTCGGTCTCGCGCTCCTGAACGCCGCCATCGCGGCTGCTTCCGCCAGACCCGAGATCCTGTGCCTGACCCTGACGCTCACGGAAGGCAACGCCCCGGCGCTTCGCCTCTATCGCTCGGTTGGCTTTGTCGACTGGGGAACGCAGCCACAAGCCATTCGCACAGACTCCGGGCTGAAGGGCAAGGTGCATATGTCGCTCGCACTCCCCCGGCCTCACGCTGCGGCCTGACGCTACGGCCAGCACGACCATGCGGCGTTCGTCCTGACCCGGACGGCCACCACATCGAGGCCGTGATCCATGCGCCGGTCTCACACAGCGACACACTTCTTCCGCAGGCCACTGCCAGAATCGCTCGGCGAGTAGCGGTGGCTACATCCACGAGGAGCTGAAAGTGTCATCGGAACCGACCCAGCGCAATTCCAGGATCCAGGACCACTACACCGTCACCGGTCTCGGACAGCTCATCCTCGACACGCTGGCCAAGGCCGGTCGCGACCCGAGTCGTCTCACGCCCGAGGACCTGGCGCCGATCGATGAGTTTCATATCCGGGGGCGCGCCGCCACACTGGATCTTGCGCGGGCCGCGAAGATCCATCGCGCAATGACGGTGCTGGATGTGGGCAGTGGATTGGGCGGCCCCGCACGCGCGTTGGCATCCGAGTACGGGTGTCGAGTGACGGGAATCGACCTGACCGACGAGTACTGTCGGGTCGCACGCATGCTCTCCGACCTCCTGGGCCTCGGCCACCTGTTGGACTTCCAGCAGGGAGATGCCCTGAACCTGCCTTTCCAGCCCGCCTCATTCGACGCCGTGTGGACGGAACACGTCGCGATGAACATTCCCGACAAGCCGCGCCTCTACGGCGAGATGTTCCGGGTGCTGAAGCCAGGCGGCACCCTGGCGATCTACGACATCCTGCGAGGCCCGACGGCGCCCGTCCACTTCCCGGTCCCGTGGGCCCGGACACCCGACACGAGCTTCCTCGCATCGCCGGAGGAACTGCGGACCGACCTCCAGGAGGCCGGCTTCCAGGTCACCGACTGGGTCGACGCGACCGAGACAGGAAAAGCCTGGTTCGTCGCACTCGCCGAGCGCATCCGGAAAGTCGGCTTGCCACCCCTCAGCTTCGCGTTGCTGATGGGAGAGGACTTCTCCACCATGGCGCAGAACCAGCGTCGCAACCTCGAGGAAGGCCGGATCGTTCTTGCCCAGGTCGTCGCCACCAAGCGTGCCACCTGACGGGCCAGTGAGCCTGGTTCAGAGGCGACGCCTGGGACGACTTCACCCTTCCTGCCCCACCGGCCGTTGCCCGGGCGCCGGCGTCTTCGGCTCGTAGTCGCAGTACGCCCGTACCGCGCAGCGCCAGCACTGGGGCAGGCGCGCCACGCACACGTAGCGGCCATGCAGGATCAGCCAGTGGTGGGCGTCGTGCAGGTACGCCGGCGGCACGCGCTCGAGCAGTCGGGCCTCCACCGCCAGCGGGTCCTTGCCGGGCGCCAGGCCGGTGCGGTTGCTGACGCGGAAGATGTGCGTGTCCACCGCCATCGTCGGCTGGCCGAACGCCACGTTCAGCACCACGTTGGCCGTCTTGCGGCCCACGCCCGGCAGGGCCTCCAGTTCCTCGCGCGTGCCCGGCACGCGGCCGCCGTGCCGGTCCACCAGGATGCGGCAGGTCTGCATCAGGTTGCGCGCCTTGGTGCGGTACAGGCCGATCGTGCGGATGTGGCCCTCCAGCCCCTCCAGCCCGAGGTCCAGCATCGCCTGCGGCGTGCCCGCCACCGGGAACAGCCGGCGGGTGGCCTTGTTCACGCCCGCGTCGGTGGCCTGCGCCGACAGCAGCACGGCCGCCAGCAGCTCGAACACGCTGGTGTATTCGAGCTCGGTCTCGGGCGCCGGGTTGGCGGCCTGCAGGGTGGCAAAGAAGGGTTCGACGTCGGCGTCTTTCATGCCGCGCGAGTGTAGGGGCGGTGGCTTCGGGCATCATGGCGGCATCGCCGCACGCAGGAGACACGACATGGATGACAAGCGACTCGACCCGCGCGGCCTCGCCACCCGGCGCGAGGTGCTCGGTCCCGACTACGTGGACAACACGGTCCGCAACGCCGACGACTTCAACGGCGACATGCAGGAGCTGGTCACCAGGTATTGCTGGGGCGACATCTGGAACCGCCCCGGCCTGGACCGCCGCACCCGCAGCCTGCTGAACCTGGCCATGCTGACGGCGCTGAACCGGCCGCACGAGCTCAAGCTGCACGTGCGCGGCGCGCTCAACAACGGCGTCTCGCGCGACGAGATCAAGGAGGTCTTCCTCCAGGCGGCCATCTACTGCGGCGTGCCGGCGGCCATCGACAGCTTCCGCACCGCGCGCGAGGTGTTCCAGGAGGTGGACGGCTGAGGGCGCCGCAGTGACTGCCGTGGCAACGCCCGCCGTCCTCACCCCCGACGTCCTCGCGCACCTGCAGTCCTGGCAGGGCCGCAGCGAGACCCTGCACGACCTGGTGACCGCGGCGCCCGTGCGCGGGCTGGCCGCCACGCTCGACCGCGACGATCCGCCGCCGCAGCCGGGCGACGCCATCCCGCCGCTGGCCCACTGGCTGTACTTCCTGCCGCAGGCGCGCCAGGGCGAGCTGGGACCCGACGGCCATCCCAAGCGCGGCGGCTTCCTGCCGCCGGTGCCGCTGCCGCGCCGCATGTGGGCCGGCGGCCGGCTGCAGTGGCTGCAGCCGCTGCGCGTGGGCGACGAGATCCGGCGCGTCTCTCGCATCGAGTCGGTCATGTCCAAGAGCGGCCGCTCGGGCGAACTGGTGTTCGTGCTGGTGCGCCACGAGGTGCACGGCCCGCGGGGACTGGCGCTGACCGAGGAGCACGACATCGTGTACCGCGCCGCGCCCCGGCCGGGCGACCCCGTGCCGCCGCCGCAGCGTGCGGAACAGGACGCGCCGTGGCAGCGCGAGATCGTGCCCGACGACGTGCTGCTGTTTCGCTATTCCGCGCTGACCTTCAACGGCCACCGCATCCACTACGACCGCCGCTACGTCACCGACGTCGAGGGCTACCCGGGCCTGGTCGTGCACGGCCCGTTGATCGCCACGCTGCTGGTGGACCTGGTGCGGCGGCAGCAGCCGGGCGCGCGCGTCGCCGGCTTCCAATTCAAGGCCGTGCGGCCGACCTTCGACCTGCACCCGTTCCGCGTGAACGGCCGGCTCGAGGGCGACCAGGTCACGCTCTGGGCGAACGACCACGAAGGGTGGTTGACCATGCAGGCGCAGGCGCAACTGGCGTGAGCTCCAAGCCCATGTGCCCCGGCCATAGCGCAACTCTCCGATCGACCTGATGAATCCCATCCCCACCCCCGACAAGTACCAGGACTTGCGCGACGCGCTGCGTTCGCTCTGCGCGGGGTTCGACTCCGCCTACTGGCAGGAAGTGGACAAGGCGCGCGGCTACCCCGAGGCCTTCGTCGACGCGCTGGCCGAGGCCGGCTGGCTGGCGGCGCTGATCCCGCAGGCGTACGGCGGCTCGGGCCTGGGCCTGGCCGAGGCCTCGGTGATCATGGAGGAAATCAACCTGGCCGGCGGCAACGCGGGCGCGTGCCACGGCCAGATGTACAACATGGGCACGCTGCTGCGCCACGGCTCGCCCGAGCAGAAGCAGCGCTACCTGCCGGGCATCGCCAGCGGCAAGCTGCGGCTGCAGTCGATGGCCGTCACCGAGCCGACCACCGGCACCGACACCACGCGGCTGAAGACCACGGCGGTGCGCCGCGGCGACCGCTACGTCGTCAACGGCCAGAAGGTCTGGATCTCGCGCATCCAGCACTCGGACCTGATGATCCTCCTGGCGCGCACGACGCCGCTGGCCGAGGTGCGGCGCAAGAGCGAGGGCATGAGCATCTTCCTCGTCGACCTGCACCAGGCGATCGGCAAGGGGATGACCGTGCGGCCGATCCTGAACATGGTCAACCACGAGACCAACGAGGTGTTCTTCGACGACCTGGAGATCCCGGCCGAGAACCTGATCGGCCAGGAAGGGCAGGGCTTCCGCTACATCCTGGACGGCCTGAACGCCGAGCGCACGCTGATCGCGGCCGAGTGCATCGGCGATGCGTACTGGTTCGTCGACAAGGCGCGCCGCTACGCCAGCGACCGGGTGGTGTTCGAGCGGCCGATCGGCCAGAACCAGGGCGTGCAGTTCCCGATCGCCGACGCGTACATCGAGACCGAGGCGGCCAACCTGATGCGCTTCAAGGCCTGCGCGCTGTTCGACGCCGGCCAGCCCTGCGGGGCGGAGGCCAACATGGCCAAGTACCTGGCGGCCAAGGCCTCCTGGGAGGCGGCCAACACCTGCCTGCAGACGCACGGCGGCTTCGGCTTCGCCCACGCCTACGACGTCGAGCGCAAGTTCCGCGAGACGCGCCTGTACCAGGTGGCGCCCATCTCGACCAACCTGATCTTCAGCTACGTGGCCGAGCACGTGCTCGGGCTGCCGAGGTCGTTCTAAGCGGCCACACCGTGGCGCGGTGGCGGGCAGGCGGTGGCGCGCAGGAGGGCAGATCGTGGCGCGGTCGGGCGCCCATGCCTTCCGGTGTCATTGCGGGCTTGACCCGCAATCCAGTCCGGGCGGTGGTCACGCCGCGTGGCTGGATGCCGGGTCGAGCCCGGCATGACGACGCACTGCAGATCGAGTCGCGCGCCAAGCCCGACGCACTGGATGCCGTCGAACCCGGGATGACAGGCAGTCGCGCACGGCCCCGTGGCGGCAAGCCCCGGGGTTAACCCGCAATCGACCCCCGATCTCAGGAAAGTGCGGAGTCCGCGCGTCCCCCGCGCGGCTTATGGTGCGCCTTCCCACCACGAAGGAGACATCCCATGCGCATGTTCAAGACGCTGCTGGCCGCGTCGCTCGCGGCCTTCTCGCTCGCCGCGGCCGCCCAGGCCTGGCCCGAGCGGCCGGTCACGCTGGTCGTGCCGTTCGCCGCCGGCGGACCCACCGACGTCCTGGCCCGGATGATCGCCATCCCGATGACCCGCTCGCTCGGCCAGAACGTGACGGTGGAGAACGCGGTGGGGGCGGGCGGCACGATCGCCGCCACCAAGGTCGCCCGCGCGCAGCCCAACGGCTACACCATCTTCCTGCACCACATGGGCATGAGCACCGCGCCGGCGCTGTACAAGAAGCTGCAGTTCGATCCGCTCAAGGACTTCGAGTACATCGGCCAGGTGGCCGACGTGCCGATGACGCTGCTGGCGCGCAAGGACTTCCCCGCCACCACCTTCCCCGAGCTGCAGGCCTACCTGAAGGCCAACGGCACCAAGGTGTCGCTCGCCAACGCGGGCCTGGGCGCGGTGTCGCACCTGTGCGGGCTGCTGTTCATGAGCCAGATGGGGGTGGAGCTGACCACCGTGCCGTTCTCCGGCACCGGCCCGGCGATGAACGCGCTGCTGGGCAGCCAGGTCGACCTGCTGTGCGACCAGACCACGCAGACCGTGCCGCTGATCAAGGACGGCCGCGTCAAGGTCTTCGGCGTGACGACGCCGAACCGGCTGGCGGTGCTGCCCAACGTGCCGACGCTGGACGAGCAGGGCCTCAAGGGCTTCGACGTCAAGGTGTGGCACGGCCTGTACGCGCCCAAGGGCACGCCGCAGCCGGTGATCGACAAGCTCAACGCCGCCCTGCGCGCCGCGATGCAGGACCCGGAGGTGAAGAAGCGCCTGACCGAGCTCAGCTCCGACGTCGCCCCGATGGACAAGATCACCCCGGCCGGCCTGCGCACGCACCTGGAGGCGGAGATCAACAAGTGGGGTCCGGTGATCCGCAAGGCGGGGGTGTACGCGGACTGAAGGCGAGCACGCGGTCGCCGCGGTCACGAAGTGCCGGGTCGTCTCGCTCCCTCGCCGTCATTGCGGGCTCGACCCGCAATCCAGTCCGGGAGTCGCCAAGCCGCAGTCGCTGGATGCCGGGTCAAGCCCGGCATGACGACATGGGGGTGGCAAGGTGCCTGTTCCTCACCGTCATTGCGGGCTTGACCCGCAATCCAGTCCGGACGCTCGTCACGGCCCCGTCGCTGGATGCCGGGTCAAGCCCGGCATGACGACTTTGGGGCTGACGCAGTCGCTGGTGGCCGGGTGAAGTCGGCATGACCGCGTGGACAGGCGGGGGCGCCGACACGTACGACATAATACAACCGTGACCACCTCCGTCGCCCGCCGCTCCCTCACCGCCGACCTCGTGCAGGCCCTGGGCGACCGCATCCGTGACGGGCGCCTGCCGGCGGCCGCGAAGCTGCCGACCGAGGGCGCGATCATGGAGGAGTTCGGCGTCAGCCGCACCGTCGTGCGCGAGGCCATCTCGCGGCTGCAGGCCGCCGGCATGGTCGAGACGCGGCACGGCATCGGCACCTTCGTGCTGGGCCAGGGCGACGCCAGCAGCTTCCGCATCGCGCCGGCGCAGCTGTCGACGCTGAAGGACGTCATCGCGGTGCTGGAGCTGCGCATCGGCGTGGAAACGGAGAGCGCGGCACTGGCCGCGATGCGCCGCACGCCGGCCAACCTGGCCGCGCTGCGCTCGGCGCTGCAGGCCTTCTCGGCGGCGCTGGCGGAAGGGCGCGACGCCGTCGGCCCCGACTACCAGTTCCACCTGGAGATCGCCCGCGCGACCCAGAACGCCCGCTACGCCGACCTGATGGCCACCCTCGGCGGCACGATGATCCCGCGCGCGCGGCTCGAGCAGGCCCAGCCGCCCAGCCCCGAGCAGCACGAGTACCTGCAGCGCGTGAACCTGGAGCACGAGTCGATCCTCAACGCCATCGAGCGGCAGGACCCCGACGCCGCCCGCGCCGCCATGCGCACCCACCTGGCCAACAGCCGCGAGCGCCGCCAGCGCATCGCGGCCGCCGCTGCCGGCCGCCGCTGATCCCCCGGACGACCGCAAGGATTTGCGCTTGCCGCTCGCCGGATGTTGTACGATGTCCTACCTCGTTCCCGAAACCACCCCGATCCCATGACGCCCAACGAACTGAAGCAGGCCCTCTCCAGCGGACTGCTGTCCTTCCCGCTGACCGACTTCGACGCCGAGCTGCGGTTCGAACCCAAGGGCTACGCGTCGCGCCTCGAATGGCTGATGCCCTACGGCGCCACCGTGCTGTTCGCCGCCGGCGGCACCGGAGAGTTCTTCTCGCTCGAGCCGCAGGAATACGCCGCCGTCATCAAGACCGCGGCCGACACCTGCCGCGGCCGCGTGCCCATCGTCGGCGGCGCCGGCGGCGGCACCACGCTGGCCATCCGCTACGCGCAGGAAGCCGAGCGCAACGGCGCCCAGGGCGTGCTGCTGCTGCCGCACTACCTGACCGAAGCCACCCAGGACGGCCTGGTGCAGCACGTCGAGGCGGTGTGCAAGAGCGTGAAGATTGGCGTCATCGTCTACAACCGCGGCGCCACCCGGCTCACGGCCGACTCGCTGGCCCGCCTGGCCGAGCGCTGCCCGAACCTGATCGGCTTCAAGGACGGCCTGGGCGACATCGAGCGCATCGTCTCCATCCGCCAGAAGCTGGGCGACCGCTTCGTCTACGTCGGCGGCATGCCCACGCACGAGGTCTATGCCAGCGCGTACAAGGCGCTGGGCGTGCCGGTGTATTCGTCGGCGGTCTTCAACTTCATCCCGCGCACGGCGATCGAGTTCTACAACGCCTACGCGAGCGGCGACACGGCCACCACCAGCCGCCTGATCAACGAGTTCTTCCTGCCGTACCTCGCGATCCGCAACAAGGGCGAGGGCTATGCCGTGTCCATCGTGAAGGCCGGCGCCACCGTCGTCGGCAAGAGCGCCGGCCCGGTGCGCCCGCCGCTGTCGGACCTCAAGCCGCAGGAAGTCGAGGAACTGGCCGCGCTCATCCGCAAGCTCGGCCCGCAGTGAAGCAGCGTGTGACCCCCAATCCCAGGAGACAGACCCCATGAAGAAGACCCTGATCGGCCTGGCGCTCGCCACGGCCGCCGCCGTGAGCGCTTTTGCCGCCGGCTATCCGGAGAAGACGGTGACGATGGTCGTGCCGTTCCCCCCGGGCGGCTCCACCGACGCCATCGCCCGCGTGCTGGCACAGAAGCTGCCCGAGAAGATCGGCGGCACCTGGATCATCGACAACAAGCCGGGCGCCACGGGCACCATCGGCGCGGCGTTCGTCAAGCGCGCGCCGGCCGACGGCTACACGCTGTTCGTGTCCTCGCTGGGGCCCTTCGTGATCGCCCCGCACCTGATCAAGGGCGTGCAGTACGACGCGCTGAAGGACTTCGACCCGATCACGATCGCCGTGCAGGCGCCCAACGTGCTGGTGGTGCCGACGAACTCGGCCGACAAGAGCGTGGCCGACCTGCTGGCCCACCTGAAGAAGACGCCCGGCAAGGTGAGCTTCGCGTCGTCGGGCAACGGCTCGTCCGACCACCTGTCGGCCGAACTGTTCTGGCAGCAGACCGGCACCGAGGGCCTGCACATCCCGTACAAGGGCGGCGGCCCGGCCATCAACGACCTGCTCGGCGGCCAGGTGGACGCCGCGTTCGTCAACATCAACAGCATCATCCAGCACATCAAGGCGGGCAAGGTGCGCGCGCTGGGCATCGCATCGGACAAGCGCTCCACGCTGCTGCCGGACCTGCCCACGCTGCAGGAGCAGGGCGTCAAGGGCGCCGAGGTGCAGTCCTGGCAGGCCGTCGCCGCGCCCAAGGGCACGCCGGCGGAGGTGAAGGCCAAGCTGCGCGATGCCATCGCCGCCGTGCTGAACGACCCATCGGTCAAGGACAAGCTGGTGGCGCAGGGCTTCGAGATCGTGGCCGACACGCCCGAGCAGTTCGCCAGGTACCAGGCCGCCGAGTACGCGCGCTGGAAGCACCTGATCGAATCGCGCAAGATCTCGGCGGATTGAGCGGCCCACCATCCTGTCATGCCCGGCTCGACCCGGCATCCGGCGACGGCGCCGGCCCACAGGCTGTCATGCCGGGCTCGACCCGGCATCCAGCAACGGTGCCGGCATCCTCCCGGGACTGGATGGCGGGTCGAGCCCGCAATGACGGGCCAAAGCCGGATCCGCGGTGGCCCTCGAATGACCGCCATTCCATGAAAGCCTCGGCGTGACAGGAGTCCTCGAATGAGCGCCAAGCCGCATCGCATCCAGATGCACCCGGCCGACAACGTCGCCATCGTGGCCAACGACGGCGGCCTCGGCCCGGGTGCCCGCTTCGACGACGGACTGGTCGTGCGCGACCGCATCCCGCAGGGCCACAAGGTCGCGCTGGCCGACATCCCCGCCGGCGGCGCGGTGCGCCGCTACGACGTGGTGATCGGCCACGCCCTGAAGGACATCGCGGCCGGCAGCTGGGTGCACGAGCGCCTGCTGCGCATGCCCGAGGCGCGCGCGCTGTCGGACCTGCCGGTCGCCACGCGGCGGCCGCCCGCCATGGAGCCGCTGCAGGGCCACACCTTCCAGGGCTACCGCAACGCCGACGGCTCGGTGGGCACGCGCAACCTGCTGGCCATCACGCAGACCGTGCAATGCGTGGCCGGCGTCGCGCGCGTGGCGGCCGACCGCATCCGCGCCGAGCTGCTGCCCAGGTACCCCAACGTCGACGGCGTCGTCGCGCTGGAGCACGGCTACGGCTGCGGCGTGGCGATCGACGCGCCCGGCGCCGAGATCCCGATCCGCACGCTGCGCCACATCTCGCTCAACCCGAACTTCGGCGGCGAGCTGCTGGTCGTCAGCCTGGGCTGCGAGAAGCTGCAGCCCGAGCGCCTGCTGCCGCCGGGATCGATCCCGCTGGCCGCGCAGGGCGCCGGCCTGGACCTGGTGCGGCTGCAGGACGAGCAGCACGTGGGCTTCATGTCGATGGTCGACGCCGTCGTGCGCCAAGCCGAGCCGCACCTCGAGCGCCTGAACGCGCGCCGCCGCGAGACGGTGCCCGCCAGCGAGCTGGTGGTGGGCGTGCAGTGCGGCGGCAGCGACGCCTTCTCCGGCGCCACCGCCAATCCGGCGGTGGGCTTCTGCACCGACCTGCTGGTGCGCGCCGGCGCCACGGTCATGTTCTCCGAGACCACCGAGGTGCGCGACGCCGTCGAGCAGCTCACCTCGCGCGCCGTCGATGCCGACGTGGCCGCCGCGGTCGCGCGCGAGATGGCCTGGTACGACGCCTACCTGCAGCGCGGCAGCGTCGACCGCAGCGCCAACACCACGCCCGGCAACAAGGCGGGCGGCCTGTCCAACATCGTCGAGAAGGCGATGGGCTCGATCATCAAGTCGGGCACGGCGCCGATCAGCGGCGTGGTCGCGCCCGGCGAGAAGCTGCCGGCCGGCCACCGCGGCCTGTACTACGCCGCCACGCCCGCGAGCGACTTCATCTGCGGCACGCTGCAGCTGGCCGCCGGCATGAACCTGCACGTGTTCACCACCGGCCGCGGCACGCCCTACGGCCTGGCCGAAGTGCCGGTGATCAAGGTGGGCACGCGCACCGACCTGGCGCGCCGCTGGCACGACCTGATCGACGTCAACGCCGGCGCCATCGCCGACGGCCAGGCGTCCGTCGAGGACGTGGGCTGGCAGCTGTTCCGCCTGATGCTCGACGTGGCCAGCGGCCGCCAGCGCACCTGGGCCGAGCGCTGGAAGCTGCACAACGCGCTGGTTCTCTTCAACCCTGCACCCGTCACCTGAATGTCCTCTCCCATCGTCCAATCGCTGCGCGTCGTGCCGGTCGCCGGCCGCGACGGCATGCTGCTCAACCTGTCGGGCGCGCATGCGCCGTTCTTCACCCGCAACATCGTCATCGCCACCGACAACGCCGGCCACACCGGGGTGGGCGAGGTGCCCGGCGGCGAGAAGATCCGCCAGACGCTGGAGGACGCGCGTCCGCTGGTCGAGGGCCGGCCCATCGGCGACCTGCAGGCGATCCTGAACGCGATGCGCACGAAGTTCGCCGACCGCGACGCCGGCGGCCGCGGGCTGCAGACGTTCGACCTGCGCACCACCATCCACGCCGTCACCGCCGTCGAATCGGCGCTGCTGGACCTGCAGGGCCAGCACCTGGGCGTGCCGGTCGCCGCGCTCCTTGGCGAAGGCCAGCAGCGCGACGCCGTGCAGATGCTGGGCTACCTGTTCTATGTCGGCGACCGGCGCAAGACGGACCTGCCGTATGCCAGCGAGCCGGACGCGCAGGACGACTGGCTGCGCCTGCGCCACGAAGAAGCGCTGACGCCCGAGGCCGTCGTGCGCCTGGCCGAAGCGGCGCAGAAGCGCTACGGCTTCCAGGACTTCAAGTTGAAGGGCGGCGTGCTGCGCGGCGATGCCGAAGTCGAGGCGATCACGGCGCTGCACGAGCGCTTCCCCGAAGCGCGCATCACGCTGGATCCCAACGGCGGCTGGCTGCTGAAGGACGCGATCCGCCTGATGCGCGACATGCACGACGTGGTCGCGTACGCCGAGGACCCGTGCGGTGCCGAGGAGGGCTTTTCCGGCCGCGAGGTGATGGCCGAGTTCCGCCGCGCCACCGGCCTGCCCACCGCGACCAACATGGTGGCCACGGACTGGCGGCAGCTGGCGCATTCGCTCGCGCTGCAGTCGGTGGACATCCCGCTGGCCGATCCGCACTTCTGGACCATGGCCGGTTCGGTGCGCGTGGCCCAGACCTGCCGCGACTGGGGGCTGACCTGGGGCTCGCACTCGAACAACCACTTCGACGTGTCGCTGGCGATGTTCACCCACGTGGGGGCGGCCGCGCCGGGCAAGGTGACGGCCATCGACACCCACTGGATCTGGCAGGACGGCCAGCGCCTCACCAGGGACCCGCTGAAGATCGAAGGCGGCTACGTGCAGGTGCCCAGGAAGCCGGGCCTGGGCATCGAGCTGGACATGGCCGAGGTGGAGAAGGCGCACGCGCTGTACCAGCAGCACGGCCTGGGCGCGCGCGACGACGCGATCGCGATGCAGTTCCTGGTGCCGGGGTGGAAGTTCGACCCGAAGCGGCCCTGCCTGGTGCGTTGATTTCACTCCCTCCCCCTCCGGGGGAGGGCTGGGGTGGGGGCGCTCCGACGCCCGGAGTGCCCCCATCCCGACCTTCCCCCAAAGGGGGAAGGAGAAAGACAGAGGACAGCATGTTCAAGAACCTGATCAACGGCGAGTGGGTGCAGGGCGCCCGCACCAGCCGCAACATCAACCCGTCCGACACCCGTGACGTCGTCGGTCAGTACGCGCAGGCCGACGCCGCGCAGGCGCAGCAGGCCATCGCCGCGGCCGTGAAGGCGCAGAAGGCCTGGGGCCTGTCCACGCCGCAGCAGCGCTTCGACATCCTGGACGCCGCCGGCGCCGAGATCCTGGCGCGGCGCAACGAGCTGGGCGACCTGCTGGCGCGCGAGGAGGGCAAGACCCTGCCCGAGGCCATCGGCGAGGTCGCGCGCGCCGGCAACATCTTCAAGTTCTTTGCCGGCGAGGCGCTGCGCACCAGCGGTGACGCGGTGCCCTCGGTGCGCCCGGGCATCGGCGTGGAAGTCACGCGCGAGCCGGTCGGCGTGGTCGGGCTGATCACGCCCTGGAACTTTCCGATCGCGATTCCCGCCTGGAAGATCGCGCCGGCACTGGCCTACGGCAACGCCGTGGTGCTCAAGCCGGCCGACCTGGTGCCCGGCAGCGCCTGGGCCCTGGCCGACATCCTGCACCGCGCGGGCCTGCCGGCCGGCGTGTTCAACCTCGTCATGGGCCGTGGCGCCGAAGTGGGCCAGGTGCTGCTGGACGACCGGCGCGTCGACGCCATCAGCTTCACCGGCTCGGTGGCCACGGGCCGCCGCATCGCCAGCGCCTGCGTGGCGCGCATGGCCAAGTTCCAGCTCGAGATGGGCGGCAAGAACCCGATGGTGGTGCTGGACGACGCCGACCTGGGCGTGGCGGTCGCCGCGGCGGTCAACAGCGGCTTCTTCTCCACCGGCCAGCGTTGCACGGCGTCCTCGCGCCTGATCGTGACCGAAGGCATCCACGACCGTTTCGTCGCCGCGATGGCCGAGCGCATGAAGTCGCTCAAGGTCGACGACGCCCGCAAGGCCGGCACCGACATCGGCCCGGTGGTCGACGACAAGCAGCTGGCGCAGGACCTGGACTACATCGGCATCGGCAAGGGCGAGGGCGCGAAGCTGGTCGCCGGCGGCGAGGCCGTGGCGAAGAACGCCGACGGCGCGCCCGGCTTCTACATGACCCCGGCCCTCTTCACCGAGACCACGCCGTCGATGCGCATCAACCGCGAGGAGATCTTCGGCCCGGTGGTGAGCGTGCTGCGCGTGAAGGACTACGACGAGGCGCTGGCGCTGGCCAACGACACCGAGTTCGGCCTGGCCGCCGGCATCGCCACCACGTCGCTCAAGCACGCGACGCACTTCAAGCGCCATTCGCAGGCCGGCATGGTGATGGTGAACCTGCCGACGGCTGGCGTGGACTACCACGTGCCGTTCGGCGGCCGCAAGGGCTCCAGCTACGGCCCGCGCGAGCAGGGGCGCTACGCGGCGGAGTTCTACACCACGGTCAAGACGGCGTACACGCAGGCGTGAGCGCACCACACCGTGTCAGCCCGGCGAAGCGGGATCCAGTCGCGCGGCTCGCAAGACCAGCGGACTGGATTGCGGGTCGAGCCCGCAATGACGGGAAAAGGGACAGTGTCATGCCGGGCTCGACCCGGCATCCAGCAGCAGCGGCGGCGGCTCGCGACGCGGGACTGGACTGCGGGTCGGGCCCGCCATGACATGCACAGAGTACCGAGTCCAGAGCAAGCACCACAAGGAGACCAGCCATGACCCGTTCCATCACCCGCCGCCAGGCCCTGGCCACCGGCGCCGCCGCCATTGCCGCGCCCACGGCCTTCGCGCAGGCGAGCGCGTTCCCGAGCAAGCCGATCCGCATCGTCGTGCCGTACCCGCCGGGCGGCTCGTCGGACATCATCGCGCGCTCGATCGGCAACCTGCTGGGCGAGGCGCTCAAGCAGTCGGTGGTCGTCGAGAACAAGGCCGGCGCCAACGGCAACCTGGGCTCGGACTTCGTGGCCAAGGCCGCCCCGGACGGCCACACGCTGCTGCTGTGCGACGTCGGAGCGCTGGCCATCACGCCCTCGGTCTACACCAGGCTGCCGTTCGATCCGTCCAAGGACCTGCGCGGCGTGACCATGCTGGCCTATTCGCCGCACCTGCTGGTGGTGCACCCGTCGGTGCCGGCGAGCAACCTCAAGGAGCTGGTCGCGCTGTCGAAGCAGAAGGACCTGAACTTCGCGGTGACGGCCACCGGCAGCGCGCCGCACCTGGCCGGCGTGGCGCTGGAGCGCGCCAGCGGCGCGCGCTGGCAGTACGTGCCCTACAAGGGCGGCATCCAGGCCGTGCAGGACACGGTGGGCGGGCAGACCCAGGTGCTGATGAACGGCATGCTGGCCACCCTGCCGCACGTGCAGAGCGGCAAGCTCAAGGTGCTGGGCGTGTCCAAGAAGACCCGCATGCCGCTGATCGGTGACGTGCCCACCATCGCCGAGCAGGGCGTGCCGGGCTTCGAGTCGGGCACCTGGCAGGGCGTGCTGGTGCCCCGGGGCACCCCGGACGCCATCGTCCAGCGCCTGAACACCGAACTCGTGCGCGCCATCCGCAACCCGGACGTCCGCGCGCGGCTCGCCGGGCAGGGCGCCGAGGTGGTGACCATGGCCCCAGCCGAGCAGGACCGGTTCTTCGCCCAGGAACGCAAGCGCTGGGCCGAGGTGGTGGGGCAGGCCGGGATCAAGATCGACTAGGGTCGTCGTGAGGCGCGTGAGGCGCGTGAGGCGCGTGAGGCGCGTGAGGCGCGTGAGGCGCGTGAGGCGCGTGAGGCGCGTGAGGCGCGTGAGCGGTGCGTGACCGGTGCGTGCCTCGGGACTCCCAGGAGCCGTCATGCCGGGCTCGACCCGGCATCCAGCGGCGGCGGCCCGGGGTAGCGTCCGGACTGGATGGCGGGTGAAGCCCGCCATGACAGGCTCTCTGCGGCGCAACGCCCAGGCGTCCCGAATGCGACCCGGGTCACCTCGAGAGTCGTCATGCCGCGCTCGACCCGGCATCCAGCGGCGGCGGCCCGGAATAGCGTCCTGGCTGGATGGCGGGTCAAGCCCGCCATGACAGGCTCTCTGCGCCGCGACGCCCATGCGTCCCGGATGCGACGCGGGGCACCTCAGGTCTTCGGGCGCCCAGGTGCGCCTTAGTTCGCCCCACCTTCCACGCAGGGCGCCTCGAGAGTCGTCATGCCGGGCTCGACCCGGCATCCAGCGGCGGCGGCCCGGGATAGCGTCCGGACTGGATGGCGGGTCGAGCCCGCCTTGACAGGCCGTCGGGCCCGCTGCCGCCCCTGCGTCGACGTCCGCTCAGGCCGCGCTGACCAGCGGCCGGCCCGCGTAGAACGCCGCCAGGTTGTCCAGCACGCGCTGCCCCATCGCCGCGCGTGTTTCCGCCGTCGCGCTGGCGATGTGCGGCAGCAGCACGACGTTGTCCACAGCGAGCAGCGCCGGCGGCACGTGTGGTTCGCGCTCGAACACGTCGAGCGCGGCGCCGGCGATGCGCCGGTCCTGCAGGGCACGCACAAGCGCTTCCTCGTCGACGACGGTGCCGCGCGCGATGTTGACCAGGAACCCCTTGGTGCCCAGCGCCTGCAGCACCGCCTCGTCCACCAGGTGGCGCGTGGACGGGCCGCCGGTGGTGCTGAGCACCAGGAAGTCGGCCCAGCGCGCCAGCTCGACCAGCTGCGGCACGAAGTCCCAGCCCGCGCCCTCGACCGGCCCGCGCGCGTGGTACCGCACCTGCATGTCGAAGCCGCCCGCGCGCCGCGCGATGGCCTGGCCGATGCGGCCCAGGCCGACGATGCCCAGCCGCGCGCCGCTCACCTTGCGGCCCACCGGGAACGCCGCGGGCGGTTGCTGCACCCAGTCGCCGGCGCGCACGTAGCGGTCGCCCTCGGGAATGCGGCGCGCGACGGACAGCAGCAGGCCGAACGCGAGGTCGGCCACGCAGTCGGTCAGCACGTCGGGCGTGTAGCCCACCGCGATGCCGCGCTGGCGGGCGGCCGGCACGTCGAGCGCGTCCAGGCCGACGCCGAAGCTGGAGATCACCCGCAGCCGCGGCAGCCGCTCGAGCAGCGCGGCGTCGAAGCCGGCGCGCGCCGACGTCACCAGGCCGGTGGCCTCGGCGCCGTGCCGCGCCAGCAGCGCGTCGCGCTCGGGGCCGGGCGGCGGCAGCCGGTGCACGGTGTAGTGCTCGGCAAGATGGCGGTCGACTTCGGGCAGCAGGCCGATGGCCTGGAGCAGGACGGGGGGCGGCATCGGGTCAGTTCGCGGTGATGTGGCGGTCGCGGATGATCTGGCCGTAGCGCTTGCGGTCCTTGTCGATCATGGCCTGGAACTGCGCCGGCGTGCTGGTGGCGGGCACGGCGCCCAGCTGCACCAGCTTGTCCTTCACGTCCTCGCGCGCCACCGTCTCGCGGATGTCGGCCGACACCTTCTCCACCACCTCGCGCGGCGTGCCGGCGGGGGCCAGGATGCCGATCCACGAGATGCTGTTGAAGCCGGGCAGGCCGGACTCGGCCAGCGTCGGCACGTCGGGCAGCGCCGACACGCGCTTGTCGCTGGTCACGGCCAGCGCGCGCAGCTTGCCGGCCTTGATCTGGCTGCTGGCCTCGAACACCGTCATGAACGACAGCTGTACGTGGCCGGCCAGCAGGTCGGCGATGGCCGGGCCGCCGCCGCGGTACGGCACGTGCAGCACGTAGGTGCCGGTGGCGTCCTTGAACATCTCGGCCGCCAGGTGCGGGCCGCCGCCGGCGCCGGAGCTGCTGTAACTGAGCTTGCCCGGCTGCGACTTCGCCAGGTCGACGAACTCCCTGACGCTCTTTGCCGGCACCGCGGGGTTGACCGTCATCGCCAGCGGCAGCTCCGCCACCAGCGAGACCGGCGCGAAGGCCCGGTCGGGGTCGTAGGGCAGCTTGGGATAGAGCGCGGGGTTGATGGCCTGGGTGCCGATGTTGCCCATCAGCAGCGTGTAGCCGTCGGGCCTGGCCTTGGCCACCAGGTCGGCGCCGATCTGGCCGGCCGCGCCGCCGCGGTTGTCCACCAGCACCGGCTGGCCCCACTTCCTCGCCAGCTGCTCGGCCAGGATGCGGGCGCCCGTGTCGGTGCCGCCGCCGGGCGGGAACGGCACGACCAGGGTGACGGGCCGGGCCGGCCAGGCCTGGCCGAAGGCGCAGGCGGCCGCCAGGCACAGGGCGCCGAAGGCGAGGGGCTTCTTCATGGGCGGGATTCCTTTCGTGGGGCGGGCGCGGGCTGCGCCCGTTGTCTCTGGTGCTTGTCCGCGAGGAAAAGTGTAGGGAGCGATCGATTCAAAGTCCAAGCCAGATCATGGATCGACCGATGCAGAATGTGGATCGATGTTCGACCTTGCCCAGCTTCGCTGCTTCGCCGCCGTGGCCGATGAACTGCACTTCGGCCGCGCCGCCGCGCGGCTGCACATGACGCAGCCCCCGCTGTCGCGGCAGATCCAGCTGCTGGAACACGCCGTGGGCACGCAGCTGCTCGAGCGCACCAGCCGCAGCGTGCGGCTCACGGCCGCCGGCGCGGCCTTCTACCGCGATGCCGCGGCCATCCTGCAGCTGGCCGCGCGCGCCGGCGAGACCGCGCGGCGCACCGGCCTGGGCCAGTCCGGCCGGGTGGTGGTCGGCTACACCGCCGTGACCGGCTACGTGCTCATCCCCTCGCTGCTGGCCGCGGCCGAGCGCGCCTTTCCCGACATCGAGGTGGTGCTGCAGGAGATGGTGTCCTCGGCGCAGCTGCGCGCGCTGGAGGAGGGCGCGATCGACCTGGGCTTCGCGCGGCCGCTGCATGCCGTGCCGGGCGTGCGGCACCACCGGGTGGCGCGCGAGCCGATGATGCTGGCGCTGCCGGCGCGCCATGCGCTGGCGCGGCAGCCCAAGGTGCGCATGCAGGACCTGGCGGGCGAGCCGCTGGTCATGTACTCGCAGGCCGAGGGCAAGTACTTCCACGACAAGATCGTGGCGCTGTTCAAGTCCACCAGCACGCCGCCGCGCTACGTGCACCACATCGCGCAGACCCACACCATCCTGGCCCTGGTGCGCGCCGGCATCGGCCTGGCCATCGTGCCGGCCTCGGGCCGGCACCTGCGGCTGGAGAACGTGGTGTTCCGGCCGCTGTGGCGCGCCGACGCCATCGCCGAGATCGACCTGTGCTGGCGCGACGACAGCCGCAATCCCGCGGCCGACACCATCCGCCGCTTCGCCCTGGTGGACTGGACACCGCCGGCGGACTTGCGCGCCCGCGGCCGCTGAAGCCTTACGCGGCCAGCCGGCCCTGCAGCTCGCGCACGACCGCCGCCATCGCCGCGGCGTTGCCCGCGCCGCGCCGCTGCACTAGCGCCACCTGCCGCGCCGGCGCCTGCTCGATCGGCAGCACGCGCAGCCGCGCGTCGGCCTGCCAGCGCGACTCGCGCAGCAGCGGCACGACCGCGATGCCCAGCCCCGAGCGCACCAGCTCCACCATGCCCTCCAGCGCGTTGAGCTCCAGGAAGGGCTCGGGCTTGACGCGCAGCTTGCGCAGCGCGCGCTCGACCAGCCGGCCGGTGTGCTCGCCACGGTCGAAGCGGATGAAGGGGTGCCGCTGCAGCAGCGTGCGCGGCGCCGCCGCCGGCAGCGTGCCGGGCGCGAGCAGCACCATCGGTTCGTCGTACAGCGCGGTCCAGGCCAGGCCCGGCGCGGCGGTGGCGTCCTCGCGCACGACGATGGCGCCGTCGAGCTCGCCGGCCGCGACCCGCGCCAGCAGGTCGGCCGACTTGGCCGCGCTCACGTGCAGGTCCAGCCCCGGATGCCGCGCCTTGAGCGCCAGCGTCGATTCGATCAGCGGCCGCACGGCCGACACGATGGCGCCCAGGTGCACGGTGCCGGCCATCGGCTCGCTGGCGGGCGCGCTGGCCAGCAGCTGGTCCCAGGCGGCGACGATCTGGTGCACCTGCGGCAGCACGGCCCGGCCGCTCTCGGACAGCGCGACGGCCTTGCCGTGGCGCTCGAACAGCGGCCGGCGCAGCTCGGCTTCCAGGGCGCGCATCTGCTGGCCCACCGCGGCCTGCGTCAGCGCGACGCGCGGCGCCGCCGCGGCGAAGGAGCCCTCGGCGGCGACGGCCAGGAAGGTGCGCAGGAGCCGGATGCTGGCCATGCCGCGATGCTAAAGCATCGCTTTCGTGTCGCTAAACCAGCTTTGGCTTTTCCTTTCGCATCGGCATGCCTATGATGGACCGATGACCACCCGCCGCACCTTCCTGCTCGCCACCGCGGCCGCCGCGGCGGCGCCTGTCCGGGCCCAGGCCCAGTTCCCCGGCAAGCCGATCCGCCTGGTCGTGCCGTTCCCCGCGGGCGGCGCGACCGACATCTTCGCCCGCGCCGTCTCGAACAAGCTCGGCGAACGGCTGGGCGGCACGGTGATCGTCGACAACAAGCCCGGCGCCGGCGGCGCGATCGGCTCGGACATCGCCGCCAAGGCGCCGGCGGACGGCTACACGCTGCTGCTGGCCACCAGCAGCACGCACAGCATCGGCCCCAGCTTCCCGGGCAACAAGCTGCCGTACGACGCGGTGCACGACTTCACGCCCATCGCCCACGTCGGCAATGCGCCCAACCTGATGGTGGTGCCCAACGCGGCGCCGGCGAAGAGCGTCAGGGAGTGGATCGAGTACGCGCGCAAGAACCCGGGCAAGCTCAACTACGCCAGCAGCGGCAACGGCACCATCGTCCACCTGAGCGCCGAGTACTTCAAGGCGCAGGCCGGCGTGTACCTGGTGCACATCCCGTACCGCGGCACGGCGCTGGCGATGCCCGACCTGATCAGCGGCAAGATCGACCTGCTGTTCGACAACGTGGCCAGCGCCATGCCCCACATCAAGGAGGGCCGCGTCAAGGTGCTGGGCATCAGCAGCGCCAAGCGCTCGCCGCTCCTGCCCGACGTGCCCGCCATCGCCGAGACGGTGCCGGGCTACGAGGTCGTCACCTGGTTCGGCCTGTACGGCCCCAAGGGCCTGCCGCCCGAGCTGGTCACGCGCCTGAACACCGCGCTGAACCAGGCGCTGCAGGACGCCGACGTCAAGGACCGCCTGGCCCGCCTGGGCATCGAGCCGGTCGGCGGCACCCCGCAGCAGTTCGCCGCCATGGCCGAAGCCGATCGCGCCAAATGGAAGAAGATCATCCTCGAGAGGAAGCTGACGGCCGAGTGAAACGAAGGCGGTCATCCCGGCGCAGGCCGGGAACCAGCGCCCAGGCTGCCAACCGACCCGGGCTGTCCCCAACGCTGGGCCGCCACCTCCCTGTCATCCCGGCGCAGGCCGGGATCCAGGCCCGACCCCACGACGCACCCCCTGAACGGCGGCCCGGCCGCCCCGACCCCAGGACTTGGAGACCCACCCCATGCATTTCGACTTCCACAACCCGTACCCGACCACCCGCATCCCCGTCCTCGCGCGCAACGTCGTGTCCACCTCGCACCCGCTGGCGGCGCAGGCGGGCCTGCGCATCCTGTGGAAGGGCGGCAATGCCGTCGACGCCGCCATCGCGGCCGCCGCGGTGATGACCATCTGCGAGCCGGTGAGCAACGGCCTGGGCAGCGACGCGTTCGCGATCCTGTGGGACGGCAAGGAACTGCACGGCCTGAACGCCTCGGGCCGCGCGCCCGCCGCCTGGACGCCCGAGTACTTCCGCAAGAAGCACGGCGCCGGCGCGGCCACCCCGCCCAAGCGCGGGCCCGACTCGATCACGGTGCCGGGCGCGGTGGCCTCGTGGGTCGCCATGTCCGAGCGCTTCGGCAAGCTGCCGTTCGCCGACCTGCTGGAGCCGGCCATCGACATCGCCGAGCGCGGCTACCTGCTGCCGGTGGTGGTGCAGCAGAAGTGGGCCGCGGCCACGCCCGAACTGGGTGGGATGCCGGGCTTCCGCGACGGCTTCCTGCCCTGGGGCCGCGCGCCGCGGGTGGGCGAGCTGTTCCAGTTCAAGGCGGCGGCCCGGGGCCTGCGCAAGATCGCCGAGACCAAGGGCGAGGCCTACTACGGTGGCGAGATCGCCCAGGCCATCGAGCGCTTCATCGGCGAGCACGGCGGCGCCATCACCGCCAAGGACTTCGCCGCCTACCGGCCCGAGTGGGTCAAGCCGCTGGCCAAGAACTACCGCGGCTACACGATGCACGAGATCCCGCCCAACGGACAGGGCATCGCCGCGCTGATCGCCCTGGGCATCCTCGACCAGTTCGACGTCGCGGGCCTGCCGGTGGACGGCCCCGACTCGCAGCACCTGCAGATCGAGGCGATGAAGCTGGCCTTCGCCGACGTCTACAAGTACGTCGCCGAGCCGGCGTCGATGGAGGTCACGCCCGAGCAGATGCTGGACGACGCCTACCTCGCCAGCCGCGCGAAGCTGATCGACATGAAGAAGGCGCAGGACTTCGGCGCCGGCAACCCGGTCAAGGGCGGCACCATCTACCTGACCGCGGCCGACGAGAACGGCATGATGGTCAGCTTCATCCAGAGCAACTACATGGGCTTCGGCTCCGGCTGCGTGGAGCCCACCTTCGGCATCAGCCTGCAGAACCGCGGCCACGGCTTCTCGCTGCAGCCCGGCCCGAACCAGGTGGCGCCCGGCAAGCGGCCGTTCCACACCATCATCCCGGCCTTCCTCACCAGGGACGGCCAGCCGGTGATGTCGTTCGGCGTCATGGGCGCCAACATGCAGCCGCAGGGCCACATGCAGACGCTGGTGCGCATGCTCGACTACAAGCAGAGTCCGCAGGCCGCCTGCGACGCCCCGCGCTGGCGCTACAACGCCGGCCTGGAGATCAACGTCGAGCAGCAGATGGACAAGGCCACGGTGCGCGAGCTCGGCGCGCGCGGCCACGTCGTCGAGGTGATCAACGACAACTACCAGGACTTCGGCGCCGGCCAGTTCATCTGGCGCGCGGGCGATCCGAAGGTCGAGGGCTACGTGGCGGCGTCCGACTCGCGTCGCGACGGCCTGGCCGCGGGGTTCTAGGAGCGAGCGGCCGACGGGCCGGCCGGCGCGCCGGCACTGCCGGCCGCCGGCTGCAGCATGAACAGCGCACCCAGCGCCGCCAGCCCGAGGCCGGCCGACAGCATCAGCGCGCCGGCGCCCCAGCGGTCGATCCACACGCCGAACGCCCACGGCGCCAGCGCCTGCGCGATGCGCGCCGGCACCATCAGCATGCCTTGCCGCTGGCCGTAGCCGGCGGGGCCGAACAGCGCCAGCGGCAGCGTGCCCTTGGCGATGGTGAGGATGCCGTTGCCCGCGCCGTGCAGCACGCCGAACACCACCGCCGCCGGCGCGCCGAACACGGCCAGCACGGCCACGCCCAGCGGATGCAGCCCCGCCGCCAGGCGGGCGGACAGCAGCGGATGGATGCGGCTGAGCAGCCCGTACTCCAGCATCCGGGCGGCGACCTGCGACGGGCCGATCAGCGCCCCGACGGCGACGGCCGCCGCGAGCGTCGCGCCCGCGGCCTGCAGCAGCCGCGGCAGGTGCGCGGCCATCGCGGTGCTGACGAACCAGGTGGTGGCGAAGACGAACGAGAGCAGCACCACCGAGCGCAGCGGCACCGGCGGCGCCGCCGCGTGCTCGCCGGCCGCCGCGGGCCGGTGCGCGGCCGCGCGGGGCAGCGCCAGGTTGAGCGGCAGCCCCAGCACCAGGTGCAGCGCGGCCCAGGCGAAGCAGGCGCCGCGCCAGCCGACTTCGGTCAGCAGCCACGCGCTGAGCGGCCAGCCCACCGTGCTGGCGAAGCCGGCGATCAGCGTGATGCCGGTGATGGCGCTGCGGGCCTGGTGGCCGTACAGCCGCACCAGCGCCGCGAAGCCGCCTTCGTAAAGGCCGCTGCCCATGCCCACGCCCAGCAGCACCCAGGCGGCGAACAGCATCGGCGTGGACTGCGCCAGCCCGAGCAGCGCCAGGCCGGCAGCGAACACGATGCTGGTGGCGCTGAGCACGGGCCGGCCGCCCCAGCGGTCGATGGCCTGGCCCGAATGCGGGCCGAGCAGGGCCGAGACGACGAGCGCGAGGGAGAAGGCGGCGAACACCGTCGGCACCGAAGTGCCCAGGTCGCGCGCGATCGGCACCGCCAGGATCGCGGGCAGGTAATAGGTCGACGCCCAGGCGAGCGTCTGGGCCGTGCCGAGCGTGGCGACGGTGCGGCCGCGGGGCGGCAGGCGGTCAGGGCTGGGGCTCACGCCCCCGAGTGTCGCCGGAATGCGGCGGCATCGCTTCCTGCGGGCTGGTGCCGTCACCCCGGCGCCCGAGCAGCGCATGGACGCCCACGGCCAGCGCCGCGCCGGCGGACTCGGCCAGCACGAACCCCGGCACGCTGGCCGGGGCGATGCCCGCGAAGCTGTCGGTCAGCATGCGCGCGAACGCCGCGGCCGGATTGGCGAACGAGGTGGAGGCCGTGAACCAGTAGGCGGCGCCGATGTAGGCGGCGACCATCGCGGCGGCGCGGGCGGCCGGCGCGCGCAGCACGACGAGCAGCAGGCCGAAGGTGGCGACGGCTTCGGCGATCCACTGGCCCGGCCCGCTGCGCACCTTCTGCGACAGCTGCAGCAGCGGCAGGTCGAACATGGCGTGCGCGAGCCACGCGCCGGCCGCGGCGCCGGCCAGCTGGCAGGCGACGTAGGGCACGAGCACGGGCCAGGCCAGGTGGCCGCGCGCCGCCATCACGACCGAGACGGCCGGATTGAAGTGGGCGCCGCTCACCGGCCCGAACAGCTCGATCAGCACATACAGGCCGCCGACCGTGGCCAGCGTGTTGGCCAGCAGGGCGATGGCCGCGTTGCCGCCCGCCAGCCGCTCGGCCATGATGCCGGAGCCGATGACCACGGCAAGCAGCAGCGCGGTGCCGAGCAGCTCGCCCAGGCACGCGCGGAGCACGGACGCGCGCGGCATCACGCGTGCGAGATGGCGAGCAGCGCGGCCTGCAGCGCCTGGTCGTCCATCGTCTCCAGCGGAAGTGCCAGCAGCTGCAGCAGGCGGTAGCCGATCGCCTGCCGGGTCAGCTCGAAGGCCTGGCGCCTGCCTTCGTCGCCGCCGGGTGCGTTCGACGGGTCCGGATAGCCCCAGTGCACCTGGACCGGACTGCCCGGCCAGTAGGGACACTGCTCCGCCGCGGCCGCGTCGCAGACCGTGATGACCAGGCGCAGCCGCGGCGCGCCGGGCTGCGTGAACTCGTCCCAGCTCTTGCTGCGAACGCCGGCGGTGTCCACGCCGGCTTCCTGCAGCGCCTGCAGCGCGAGCGGGTTGACGCGCCCGCTGGGTGCGCTGCCCGCGCTGTGGGCGCGCACGTCACGCCCGAGGCGGCGCGCCCAGTGGTTCAGCATGCCCTCGGCGAGCACGCTGCGGGCCGAGTTGTGCGTGCACAGGATCAGGACGTCGATCGTCATCGGCGGCGTCAGCAGCAGGCGCCTTCGGCGCGGGCCCGGGGGCCGCAGCTGGATGGCGCGGCGGCCGCCTGCGCCGGGGCGGCGTCGCACGCGCCTTCGGAGCGGGCCTGGGGACCGCAGCAGCCCGTCGCGCCCGTCGGTGCGGCGTCGGCCGCGGGCCGGGCCGCCTCGCTGAAGGTGGCGATCGTGCCGGTGGTGTGGAAGTGCTCCCAGCGGATGCCCTGCGGGTCCTCGACCCAGTGCTTCTCGCTGCGGGCGTAGCAGCAGGTGGTCTGGCCCTCGTCGAACAGCGCGCCCTCGGCGGCCTCGGCACGCGACTTCAGCTCGTCCAGCTCCTGCGGCGTGTCGGCCTGGAAGCCCAGGTGGCCGATGCCAGTCTTGCCGCCGCGCGAGGAGATGGCGAAGTTCAGGCGCGGGTCGTCCAGCATCCACTTGGCGTAGTCGCCCTCGACGCGGGCCGGCTCGGCGCCGAACAGGCGGGAATAGAAGGCGATGCTCGCCTGCAGGTCCTGCACGTGGGTGTGCACATGGAATCGCTTCATGGTCAGCTCCTTCGGTGGGGTCGGTGGGGTCAGCAGGCGCCGCAGGACGCGTCCGGCGCGGTGGCGCAGGCGGCGCCCTGGCAGCAGTTGTCGGTGAGGTAGGCGAGCAGGGCGTTCATCTGCGCGAATTCGGCCCGGTAGATCACGTTGCGGCTGGCGCGCTCGGACGAGATCAGCCCGGCATGGGCCAGCTCCTTGAGGTGGAAGGACAGGGCGCTGGGCGAGACGCCGAGCCCCTCGGCCATGGTGCCGGGCGTCAGCCCCTGCGGCCCGGTGACGACCAGCGCGCGGAACAACTGCAGCCGCACGGGCTGGGCGAGCGCGGCGAGCGCCTTGACGACCTGCGATTCATCCATAGTTCAAATATACATGAAATATCGATTTGATGCAGCCGAATCCGGGCATGGGGACTGGATGCCGGGTCGAGCCCGGCATGACAGAGGGGGGCGGTTGGGCCGGTTGGCACGGTCGTTGGGGGGGCCGCAAGGCCTGTCATTGCGGGCTTGACCCGCAATCCAGTCCCGCTGCCGGCGCGCCTCCGGGGGACGGCGAACGCGATCGGGGGTGTCCGGGAGGACGCCGGCGGCGTCAGGCGACGCCGGGCGGCTGACGGCCGGCCATCAGCGCCTCGACGCACTGGGCCAGGCGCTGCGCGGCGCCTTCCTCGCCGAAGCGCACCTGCCAGCGGAACAGGTCGACGAAGCCGTTGCCGCCCAGGGCGTCGGTGGCGATCTTCACGCTCTCGTAGATGGCGTCGTCCAGCTGCCCTTCGCGCAGGCGCACGGCCAGGAAGGGGATGCGGCGCAGCGGCGGCGACGCCTTCATCCAGCGCAGCAGGTCGTACATGCGGCCATCGTCGAAGTGGCATTCGCACAGCACCAGCGGCGTCGCGGGCTGGACCAGCGCCTTGGCCCGTTCCAGCGATTCGGCGTGCGCGAGCGGCAGGCGCGTTCCTAGCGTGTCCCGCAGTACGGTCACCGTGACGCCGTGGTCGGCCACGACGATGGGTGCGTTCTGGTGATTGTCGGCGCTGCCTGGCATGCGACGGACATTGTAATGTTCGGCACGTCCGGATGCCATGATGCACAGCCGATGCGAATGCCCGCCAAACGGCCTGCGCACGCCGACGGATGGCGCTTTCGCGTCAGGTCCTGGTCGGGTTCTCCTGCGTCGGTTTGCGCGCTTCGACCGGGGGCCGGTCCGCGTCCGCGTACGCCTTGGTGAACTCCGCGCCCAGCAGGAAGATCTGCGCGGCGTAGTACACCCACGCCAGCAGGATCACCAGCGCGCCGGCGGCCTGGAACGATTCGCTCATGCCGCTCTTGCCGATGTACAGGCCGATCGCCAGCTTGCCGATCTCGAACAGGATGGCGGTGACAAGGGCGCCGATCCACACGTCGCGCCAGGCGACCACGGCGGAGGGCATGAAGCGGAAGATCAGTGCGAACAGCACGGTCAGGATGCTGACGGAGACGGCGGTGTTGAGCAGCTGCAGCACCGTCTCCCAGCCGGGCATCAGCGTGCCGGCCCAGGCGCCGACGGCCGCCAGCCCCGCGCTGACCACCAGCGACACCATCAGCAGGAAGGCCACGCCCAGGATCAGGCCGAACGAGAGCAGGCGGGCGCGCAGCAGGCCGACGATGCCCGAGGGCTTCCTGGCCTCGGGCACTTTCCAGATGCGGTCGAGCGCGCTCTGCAGCTCGGCGAACACGGTGGTGGCGCCCACCACCAGCACGCCGAAGCTGATGAGCCCGGCGACCAGCCCGCGGTCGGTGTCGCTCGCACTGGCGATCAGGCCCTCGATCATCTCGGCGCCCGACGGTCCCATCAGCCCGCTGAGCTGGGCCGAGATCAGGCCCTGCACCGCCTCGCGGCCGAACACCGCGCCGGCGATGGCGATCACGATCACCAGCAGCGGCGCGAGCGAGAAGACCGTGTAGTACGAGATGGCCGCGCCCATGCTCGGCGCGTAGTCGTTGGACCAGGACTTGGCGGCCTGGATGGCGAGGCGAAGGAGTTGCTTGGGAGACTTCATGCGCGCCGCCAGCTTGCGGCATCGCCGCCGCGCGCCGCGTCGGACGGCGCCGGTGGTTCTCAGCAGGGCGGGCTGATGGGTTGGGGCGAGGCGAGGGCGAGGGTTGAGGGCTGAAAGCCTGTCATTGCGGGCTCGACCCGCAATCCAGTCCCGCCGCCGGCATGGGGCCTGGATGCCGGGTCGAGCCCGGCATGACAGCGAGGCGGGTTCGCCCCGGCGCGTTGCGGGCTCGACCCAGGATTCGGTGCGAGGCCCCAGATGCCTGTCATTGCGGGCTTGACCCGCAATCCAGTCCGGTGCCTGTCCCATGCGCCGGGCCTGGATGCCGGGTCGAGCCCGGCATGACAGTGAGCGGCGCGCGGGCGAACAGCGCGAGGCGACCAGGCATGACCGCGAGGCGCGCCCGCTCCATCTCACGTCCCCTTCAACCTGCGCTCGAACAGCGCGAACAGCCGCTCCCAGTGCCGCTCGGCCGATTCGCGGTGGTAGACGCCCTCGCGGCGGGGGAACACGAAGCCGTGCTCGGCGCCCGGGTACCACTCCAGGCGGTAGGGCGTGCCGGCGGCGTCCAGGGCGGCCTGCAGCGTGGCGACCGTCTCGGGCGGCGCCCACTTGTCGGTCTCGGCGCACGCGACGTAGGTCTCGCAGCGGATGCGCGCGGCCAGGCGGTGCGGCGAGTCCTCGCGGTCGGTGACCATGTTGGCCGGGTGGATGGCGGCGATGGCCTGCACGCGATCGGGGAAGGCGGCGGCCGCGGCGAACACGAACGGCCCGCTCATGCAGTAGCCCACGGCGCCCAGGCGCCGCGCGTCGGCGGCCGGCTGCGCGTCGACATAGCGCAACATCGCTTCGGTGTCGCGCACGACGAGGCCATTGGTCAGGCTGTTCATCAGCTCGAACATCGGCGCCATGCCCTCGGGCGTGCGCACGCGCAGCTCGAAGTCGCGGCTCCTGCGGTAGTACAGGTTGGGCAGCACGACGAAGTAGCCCACCGCCGCGATGCGCCGCGCCATGTCGTGCAGCTCCTCGCGCTTGCCGGGGGCATCCATGTAGAACAGCACGACCGGATGCGGCCCGCCTTCCTCGGGATGGACAACGAAGGTGTTCATCGCGCCGTCGGCGGTGGGCAGGTCGAGGTGGTGTTCGATCATGGCGTGCGTCAGGTGGTCGTCAGCGCGGGAACGCTCCCAGCTTGCCAGAGCCCCGCGGCGGCGGCCTCGGGGTAGTCCCGCACCTACAGCAGGCGCCTCGCCGGGACGACTGCGGCCGAGCCGCCGAAAGCCTATCAACGAAGGCGACGCAACCCGCACAGGAGTCCACGCATGCACACCGCCCTTTGCACTTTCGACGACCGCGCCGCCGCCGAGCGCGCCCGCGACCGCCTGCTGGCCGCCGGCTTCGCCCGCCGCGACGTGCACCTGGAGCACCAGGAGAGCCGCGAGGCCTGGTCGCACGAGGACGACCTGCGCGCGCGCGGCGGCGCCGAGCACGAGATCGCGCTCGACCCGCACGTGGTGCAGCGCGTGACGGGCTTCTTCGGCCACCTCTTCGGTGTCGACCATCCGCACCGCGGCACCTACGACACCCATGTGGACAGCGGCCGCACGGTGCTGGTGGTGGACACGATGGACGAGGCCGAGGCGCAGCGCGCCCGCGTGGTGCTGCAGGAGCAGCCCGCCAGCGACTTCGACGTCGTGCACCGCCCGGCCCAGCGGCCCCTGCGCGAGATCGTGCGCGCCGACCCCACCGACATGGAGCCGGCCGGCATGACCGCGGGCGGCAGCGCCATGCCCGGCAGCAGCAGCGCCTGGACCGAGCGGCCGACGTCCAACCGCAGCGAGGAGCACGCCGTGGCCACCGGCGACGGCGACCTCGACAACGTGGGGCTGCGCTACGCCGACAAGATGGACGACAAGCCCGCCGCCAGCCGCGACGGCCTGGGCCGCACGCGCCGCGACGACTGAGGCACGGGGCCCGCGCCAGGCGCGGATCCCGGGTCCCGGCGGCCCGGTTTCGGATGAGGCCACAATCGGCGCACGCCCTCGGGCTTCGCCCACATTGCCTTTGCCGAACCGCCACATGCCCCTGCCATTCGCCTCCCGCCTCGACAACGTCGAAACCTCCGCCATCCGCGAGCTGTTCAAGCTGCTGGGCAAGCCCGGCATCATCTCCTTCGCCGGAGGCTTTCCCGATGCCGCCATGTTCGACGTCGAGGGCCTGCGCGACGCGAGCCAGACAGCGCTGGCCGAGGAGCCCGGCGCCGCGCTGCAGTACGGCGCCACCGAGGGCTACGAGCCGCTGCGCGCCCAGCTCGCCGCGTTCGAACGCAGCAAGGGCGTCGAGGGCCTGGAGCCCGGCCAGCTGATCGTCACCACCGGCAGCCAGCAGGCGCTGGACCTGCTGGGCAAGACCCTGATCGATCCGGGCGACAAGGTGATCGTCGAGGGCCCGACCTTCCTGGCCACCATCCAGTGCTTCCGGCTGTACGGCGCCGACGTGCTGTCGGCCCCCATCGACGCGCAGGGCGTGCAGGTGGACCGGCTCGAGCAGCTCATCGTCGAACACAAGCCGAAGTTCGTCTACCTGATCCCCACCTTCGGCAACCCGAGCGGCGCGCTGCTGTCGCTGGAGCGGCGCAAGCGCGTGCTGGAACTGGCGGTGAAGCACCAGACGCTGGTGATCGAGGACGACCCCTACGGCGACCTGTACTTCACCAAGGAGCCGCCGCCGCCGTCGCTGCTGGCGTTGAGCAAGGACGTGCCCGGCTCGCGCGACTGGCTGGCGCACTGCGGCAGCATGAGCAAGGTGCTGTCGCCGGGCCTGCGCGTGGGCTGGCTGGTGGCGCCGCCCGAGTTGCTGGCCAAGGCCACGATGTGCAAGCAGTTCAGCGACGCGCACACCAGCACCTTCGCCCAGGCCACCGCGGCGCAGTACCTCAAGTCCGGCCGCATGCCCGCGACGCTCGCGCACGTGCGCCAGGTCTACGCCGAGCGGGCGCAGGCGATGGGCGACGCGCTGCGGCAGGAGCTGGGCGATGCGATCGAGTTCACGCAGCCGCAGGGCGGCCTGTTCTTCTGGGCGCGCCTGACCGGCGCGGGCGGCAGGATCAGCGACGCGGGTGAGTTCGCCAGGCGGGCGATCGAGCAGGGCGTGGCGTTCGTGCCGGGCGCGCCGTTCTTCGCGCGCGAGCCCGATCGCAGTTCGCTGCGGCTGTCGTTCGCCACTGCCGACGTGGCCAGGATCCGGGAAGGGATCGCGCGGCTGGGCAAGTCCGTGGGCGGCACCGGCGCCACGGCGTAGCCGCGGGCCGCCCCCGGCGTCACGCGCCGGCCGGCTGCGCAGCCGGCCGCAGGCCGCGCGGCGTGCGGGCGACCACGTAGCCCACGACCAGCAGTTCCAGCACGATGGTGGCGCCCTGCGCCGCCGTGACGGCCAGCGGACCCGCCGCGAACGCCAGGTTCGAGTACATCACGCTCAGGTTCTTGAGCATGTGCAGCAGGATCGCCAGCCAGAGGCTGCCCGTGCGGTAGCGCACGGCCGTGAACAGCATGCCGCCCAGCGCGGTCAGGGCGGCCTGGCCGGCGGCGGCGCCCCAGTTGCCGTCCATGAACCCGTGCAGCAGGTGCATGGCGCCGAAGAGGGCGCCGTTCAGCGCGATGGCCTGCCAGACCGGCAGCCGCAGCAGGAGCGCGAAGACCAGGCCGCGGAACAGCAGCTCCTCGCCGAACGCGTTGAGGAACTGCACCAGCAGGTCGCCCAGCGGGTCGGCGTGCTCGCGCAGGTGCGCCCCCATCGACAGGTTCATGGCCACCAGCAACAGCGACACCAGGAACACCGGCGCGGGCCGGATCCTGCCGGGCTCCAGGCCCATCGCCTTCCACAGCCCGAACGCCTGCACCAGCAGCAGCGGCAGCACGATCGTGGAGGCGAAGGCCAGCAGCTTCACCTTGGGAAACTGCTCCGGCGCCAGCAGCGACCTGCCGGCCAGCAGGATGCCCATCGTGAGCAGGAACTGCAGCAGCGCGCAGGCGGCGGCGGTGAGGACGGGGCGCTGGGCGGCGATTCGAAGGGGCGGCATCGGGGGACCGTTGGTTGGCAGGGACGGGCGCACTGTGCCGACCCGCGGCTGAGCCGGCGAGTGGCATGCGACGGGCTGCACGGTGCCGGGACGAAGCGCTGCCGGCCGCGACGGGCTGCGCGAGGGCAATGCCGCACACGCCTTGGCACCGGTGGCGCCCGCCGGCAGCTCCCCGGCTTGGTTGCGTCCACGCCGTCCACGCCGTCCCCGGCGAGTCGCCGACGAGGCCGCCTGGTTCGCAAATTGGAAACCTTGCATTTCGCCAGCCGGGGCGCACCGGGGCGACCCGCTCCCCATAATCGCCCGATGCGTTCCTGCCCCCCGCGGCCGCGCAGCGTCGCGGCCTGCTATTCGATCGACGACCTGAGGCGGCTGGCGCGCCGGCGCCTGCCGCGCAGCATCTTCGATTTCTACGACGGGGGCGCCGAGGACGAATCCACCCTCGGGGAGAACCGCGCGGCGTTCGAGCGGCATCGGCTGGCGCCGCGCGTGCTCGTGAACGTCGCCGGCGCCTCCACCGCCACCTCGCTGTTCGACCGGCCCATGGGCCTGCCGATGGCGATCGGCCCGACGGGCGCCCTGGGCTTCGGCTGGCGCGACGCCGACCTGCACCTGGCGCGCGCCGCGGAAAAGCACGGCATCCCGTTCACCCTGTCCAGCAGCGGAACCGCCTCCATCGAGGCGGTGGCCAAGGCGTCGTCCGGCCGGCTCTGGTTCCAGGCCTACGTGCTGCGCAACCAGGAGTTCTTCTGGAAGATGATCGAGCGGGCGGACCACGCCGGCTACGAGGCGCTGGTCATCACCGTCGACCTGCCGGTGGGCGGCAAGCGCGAGCGCGATTTCCACAACCAGTTCTCGGTGCCGTTCCGCATCACGCGCCGCAATGCGCTCGACTTCGCGCTGCATCCGCGCTGGACGCTGGACCTGCTTCGCCGCGGCATCCCCGCCTTCGAGAACCTGCGCGGCCTCGAGCTCGCGGCCCGCAGCGCCACCGAGATCGCCTCCTCGGTGGGCCGCAGCTACGACCCCGGCTTCGACTGGGACCGGCTCGCGCAGGTGCGCGAGCGCTGGCCGCGCAAGCTGATCGTCAAGGGCATCAGCCGCGGCGACGACGCACGGCGCCTGCTGTCCCTGGGCTGCGACGCCATCGTGGTGTCCAACCACGGCGGTCGCCAGCTCGACGGGGCGGTGGCGACGCTCGACGCGCTGCCCGAAGTCGTGCAGGCCGTCTCGGGCCGCATCCCCGTGCTGCTCGATGGCGGCATCCGGCGCGGCACCGACGCCGCCAAGGCGATGGCGCTGGGCGCCAGCGCCGTCCTGCTGGGCCGCGCCACGCTGTTCGGGGTCGCCGCGGGCGGGGCGCCCGGCGCGATGAAGGCGCTGGACATCCTGCGCGACGAGTTCCTGCGGACGCTGCAGCTGTGCGGCGTCCCCCATCCCCGGGGCCTCACGCCCGATCTGCTTCGACACACGACGACTTCCAAGGAGACACCATGAACTTCACACGACGCGCGGCCCTGCTGGCCGCCGGCCTCGCGGCGGCGCTGGCTCCGCTCGGCGCCCGGGCGCAGGACTTTCCCACCAAGCCGATCAAGCTGGTGGTCGGCTATGCGGCCGGCGGCCCCACCGACGTCATCGCGCGGGTGATCGGCCAGGAGATCGGCAACACGCTGGGCCAGCCGGTCGTGGTGGACAACCGCGCCGGCGCGAACGGCAACATCGCGACCGAGGCGGTGGCACGCTCGCCGGCCGACGGCTACACGCTGATCGTCAACACGCTGTCGCACAACGTGAACCCGCTGATGAACCCGGGCGTGGTGAAGTACGACCCGGTCAAGGACTTCACGCCGGTCAGCCTGGCGGTGGTGTTGCCGCAGCTGCTGGTGGTGAGCTACGACTCGCCGTACCGCTCGATGGCGGACCTGGTGAAGGCCGCCAAGGCCGATCCCGGCAAGGTGAGCTACGGCTCCGCCGGCAACGGCGGCTCGGCGCACCTGGCGGCCGAACTGCTGGCGCAGCGGTCGCAGACCAGGATGATCCACGTGCCGTTCAAGGGCAACGGGCCGGCGCTCACCGAGGTCATGTCCGGCCGGGTCAGCTTCATGTTCTATCCCATGATCGGCGTGGGCAGCCATGTGGCCGAGAAGAAGCTGCGCATCCTGGCCGTGACCACCGAGAGCCGGCATCCCGACTACCCGACCGTGCCCACGATGGCGGAAGCGGGCTTCCCGGGCTTCGAGGCCTACGTCGGCCCGGTCGGCTTCCTCGCCCCGGCCGGCACGCCCGCGCCGGTGGTGCAGAAGCTGGGCGCGGCGATCCGCGGCGCGCTGGCCAAGCCCGAGATCCGCGAGCGACTGCGCGGCCTGGGCGCCGTGGTGGTCGGCTCCACCCCGGACGAGTACCGCGAGTGGCTCAAGGGCGACGCCCAGCGCTGGGCGCAGCTGATCAAGTCGGCGCAGATCAAGGGCGAGTGACGCGGCGCTTGCGCGGGGCGGGGGGCGGCGCCGCCGCCTCGCTGCGCGGCTGCGACCAGGGCGGCGGGTTGGCCGCCCATTCCTTCAGGAACTCCAGCAGCGCCCGCACCCGCACCGGCATGTTGCGGCGGGTGGAGAACACCGCATAGATGTCCAGCTCCTGCGGCGTGAGCTGCGGCAGCACCACCTGCAGCGCACCGCTGCGCAGTTCCTCCGACACCATGTAGTAGGGGTGGACCGCGATGCCCACCCCCATCAGGGCCGCCTTCTTCAGCGCCTCGCCCATGTTGGAGCGCACCGAGCCCCGCACCCGCACGTCCTGCGGCGGGTCGCCGGCGAAGCGCCAGGACCCCGAGGCCGACTTGATCGTGTGCACCAGGCAGTTGTGCCGCGCCAGGTCCTCGATCGCCTTCGGCGTCCCGGCCGCGGCCAGGTAGGCCGGCGAAGCCACCAGCACCTGCGGGGCCTTCATCAGCGGATAGGCGATGAACGAGGCGTCCTCCAGCTGCGGTGCGATGCGGATCGACAGATCCAGCGCCTCGGCCAGCAGGTCGGTGCGGCCGTCGTCCAGCACCACCGTCACCTCGATGTCGGGGTAGCGCTGCATGAACCGCGCCACGACGGGCATCAGGTGGTGGATGCCGAACGCGGGCGGCGTGCCGACCCGGATGATTCCCCGCGGCAGGTTCACCGAACTGCGCACGTCGGCCTCCATGCGCTCGTAGCGCTCCAGCAGGTCCTGCGCTCCTTCCAGCACGCGCGCACCGGCCTCGGTGAGCGAGACCTGCTTGCTGCTGCGATTGAGGAGCTGCGAGCCGACGCTGGTCTCCAGCCAGGCCACGTGCTTGGTCACGGTCGCCTTGGACACCGACAGCTGCCAGGCCGCCCGCACGAAGCTGCGGCAGCGTGCCACCTCGGCGAAGATCTGCAGGCAGCGGAGACGGTCCATCGTGGATTCGTTTCGATTCTGGAAACGCCACATTATCGAACCGGGAGCGCGTGCGGCGACCTTGCTTCCTACACTGTGGCGCATGAGCGAATCCGAGCCGAACAGCGAGCAGGTGGTGCAGCTGACGCAGCGCCTGCAGGCGTTCTTCCGCCATCTCGACGAACGCCGCTACGAGGCGCTGGCCGGCATCTTCCTGCCGCAGGGCCGCTGGCTGCGGCAGGGCCAGTGGCTGGAAGGCCGGGCGGACATCCTGGCCGCGCTGCAGGCACGTCCCGCGTCGATGCGGGTGCGCCACGTGATCTCCAACATGGTGGTGACCTCGGCGTCCGCGGACGAGGCCCGGGTGGAGGCCTACCTCACGGCCTATCGCCAGCTCGAGGGGCAGGCGCCGGCCCTCTTCAGCATCAACGTCGTGGACAGCCTGTTCCGCCGCCAGGGCGGCCAGTGGCAGCTGGCCGAGCAGCGGATGGTGCGCGACTTCGAATTCGGCGCCGCATGACCACCGCGGCCGCTTTCGTGCAGCGCACCCCGGCGATGAAGACCATCGCGCGCGAGGACGCCGTCGACGCGCTGGGGGCCGAGCTGGCCCTGCTGCGGGCGCAGCGCGTGCTGCTGCTGTGCGGCGCCAGCGTGCGCCGCTCGCCGTTGCACGGCCGCGTGCTGCGCCAGCTCGAGGGCCTGCAGGTGCTGCAGGCGCAGGACGTGCCGGCCCACTCGTCGGTCGCGCTGGTGGAGGCGCTGGCCGAGCGCAGCCAGGCCGCGGACGTGCAGGCCATCGTGGCGGTCGGCGGGGGCAGCAGTTCGGACACGGCCAAGGCCGTGGCGCTCCTGATGGCCGAAGGCGGCCGCCTGGCCGACCATGCGAGCCGCTTCACCCCGCCGGCCGACCTGCACGTGCCCGTGCTTGCCCGGCCCAAGCTCCCCATCGTTTCCATTCCCTGCACCGCCTCCGGCGCCGAAGTGACGCCCAGCCTGGGCATCCGCGACGCCGATGGCCGCAAGCTGCTGTTCACCGATCCGCAGCTGGCCAGCCGCGTCGTCCTGCTCGACGCGAAAGCCAATCTCGGCGTGCCGGCGGCGCTGATGCTGTCGACCGGCATGAACGGCCTGGCCCATTGCGTCGAGGGGCTGTATTCCAGGGAGCGCTCGCCGCTGGCCGAGCTGCTGGCGCTGGACGCGCTGCAGCGCTTTGCCCACGCCCTGCCTGCCGTGCATGCCAGCCCCGCCGACGCCGCGGTGCGTGGCGAGCTGCTGTATGCCGCGCACCTGTCCGGCCTGGTGCTGGTGAACGCGCGCACCTGCCTGCACCACGCGGTCTGCCATGCCATCGGCTCGGTGACCGGCGCGCCGCACGGCGAGGCCAATGCCGTGCTGCTGCCGCACGCGCTGCGCTTCAACCGCGACGCGGTGCAGCCGCAGCTGGCCCGTGCCGCGGCCGCCGTCGGCGCGGCGGGGGACTTCGTCGACTGGCTGGAGCGTTTCGCCGACGCCCTGCCGGTGCCGCGCCGGCTGCGCGACATCGGCGTGCCGCGCGAGGCGCTGGAGCCCATCGCGCGCAAGACCATGGGCGAACGCGGCCTGTATTTCAACCCTCGCCCGGTGCGCGACGCCGGCGAGATCCTCGGCCTGCTGCAGCAGGCGTTCTGAAACACCCACCGAACCGGAGCGACACATGGACTTCCGCATCATCCCCACCGGCGCCACCCTCGGCGCCCGCGTCGAGGGGCTCGACCTGTCCCGGCCGTTGCCGGACGACGTGTTCCAGGCGTTGCTGCAGGCGCTGGGCCGCCATGGCGTCCTGAAGTACCCGAAGCAGGACCTCACGGCGCAGCAGCTGCGCGACTTCGCCGCGCGCTTCGGCGAGCTGGAGGTCAACGTCGCCAACGCCTACCAGGAGCCGGGCCTGCCGGAGGTCATGATCCTGTCGAACATGGTGCAGGACGGCAAGCCGCTGGGCCTGTCCGATGCCGGCCAGGACTGGCACACCGACATGTCGTACAGCCGCATGATCGCCTTCACCAACGTGCTGTACGGCCTCACCATCCCGCGGCGCGACGGCCGCTCGCTGGGCAACACCGAGTTCTGCAACATGCACGCGGCCTACGAAGCCCTGCCGCAGTCGTGGAAGGACCGGCTGGAAGGAATGACCGCCACCCACGACTTCAACAAGTTCTGGGAAATGATGCGGCGCGAGCGCGGCAGCACGCGGCCGCCGCTCACGGAAGCCCAGCGCGCCGCGAAGCCGCCGGTGTCGCACCCCGTGTTCCTGGAGCACCCGATCACCGGCAAGCGCGTGCTGTATGCCAATCCGGGCTACGCGGTGCGCATCAACGAGATGACCGAGCAGGACAGCGCCGAGGCGCTGGACTTCCTGTTTGCCCACCAGACGCGCCCGGAGTTCCGCTACGCCAACCAGTGGGAAGAGCACGACGTGCTGATGTGGGACAACATGGGCACGATCCACAACGCGGTGGCCGACTATCTGCCGCACGAGCACCGCTACATCAAGCGCTGCCAGGTGGCTGCCACGCGGTTCTTCCATGCCGACGGGAGCCCGCGCGCCACCGCCGCCGCTGCCGTGGCTGCCGCGTGAGCCAGGCATGAAATTCGTCACCTTCCAACACGGGGGCAGCGCCCGCCGCACCGGAGTGCTCGACCGCGAGACCGTGGTCGACGTGAGCGACCTGTTCGCGGCCATCGAGCTGGATGCGCAGGCGCAGGACGCGCTTGCCGGCCGCGGCATCGAGCCGGCCGCCGGCGGCCTGATGCGCTGGCTGCAGGCCGGCGGCCCGGCGCGCGAGCGGCTGGCCATGCGCGTGCGCGAGGCGCTGGGTGCGCCCGGCGCCGTCCGCCTGCCGTTGGCCTCCGTGCGACTGTGCCCGCCGGTCGCGCGGCCCGGCAAGATTCCCGGGGTCGGCCGCAACTATGCGGACCATGCGAAGGAAACCGGCGTGGCGCCGTTCGAGAAGCCGCGCATCATCTTCAAGGTGCCTTCGGCCGTCTCCGCGCCCGGGGCGACGGTGCCCAAGCCGCAGCTGGTGTCGAAGATGGACTTCGAGGGCGAGCTGGCCGTGGTCATCGGCCGCTTTGCCAGCCAGGTGGCGCCGCAGGACGCGCTGGCCTGCGTGGGCGGCTACACGCTGCTGAACGACCTGAGCGCGCGCGAGTTCCAGTTCGACATCAGCCCGCCGCAGACCACGTTCGCCAAGAGCATGGACGGCTTCTGCCCGCTGGGCCCGGTGCTGGTCACGCCGGACGAGATCCCCGATCCGCAGGTCCTGCGCCTGCAGACGCGGGTCAATGGCGAGCTGCTCCAGGACGCGACGACGGCTGACATGCTGTTCCCCGTGGCCACCCTCATCAGCTATGTCAGTCAGTACATGACGCTGGAGCCCGGCGACGTGCTGGCCACCGGCACCCCCGCCGGCATCGGCGCCTTCAGGACGCCGCCCCGGTGGTTGGGCGCGGGGGACCGGATCGAGGTGACGATCGAGCAGATCGGGACGCTGGTCACCCACGTCGGGTGAGCGCCGCGGGCCCCTAGGCGGCCACGACGATCGGGAACTGCGCCCGCATCCCATCGGCGCCGGCGCGGAAAGGCACCGTGACCGCGGCGCGGTCGGCGGCGTCCAGGCGCCGCCAGAGGCCGTCCCGGTCGTTGTGCGGATCGCCCGCCACGTACAGCTGGGTCGTCAGCAGCTCACGGCGGCCCAGCCGCACCTTGAAGTGGATGTGGGGCGTGCGGCCGGTGTACGGCGCGGGGCGCATCGTGCGGAAGCGGTAGCTGCCGTCCGCGCCCGCCGAGACGCGGCCGAAGCCCTGGAACGCCGGGTCCGCGCGGTTGCCGTCGCCGGGGTGGTGGTAGTGCCCCTGGCTGTCGCACTGCCAGATCTCCACGACGGCGCCCGCGACCGGGCGCCCATCGAGGTCGACGACCGACCCTTCGACCCACGCCGGTTCGCCGCGCGCATCGGTGAGCCGGCCGTTGTGCAGCAGGTCGAAGTCGGTGTCCTTGGGCAGCTCCACGGGATAGAAGGGCCCCTCGGTCTGGGCTGGCGTGGCGCGCCGCCGCGCGGCCGCCTGGGCAGCGGCCGGGCGGGGCAGCCAGGCCGCGAGCAGCGGCAGCGCGATGAAGGCCGACGCTTCGCGCCGGCGCAGTGGTGAGGGGGTCATGGCTGGGCTCCAGGCGCGGCTGTCGAATCCACGGGACACCGGGTGGACCCGGGACGCGACCCGGGGTTCACCTGGACCGGCCACCCAGTCCTGGCTCAGCAGGGGCGCGCCGGTGTCGGGAGGCATGGCGGGTCGCCCGGGGCGTCTTGCTGCAGCGCAGGCAGGCGGATCTCCGTCATGCGCCAGGTCGCGAAGCCCGAGCGCTCGAACACCGTGGCGACCCGCTGCCCGTCGCCGGTGCCCGGCCGGACGATGACCTGGTTGACGCCGATGCGCTCCATGCGGATTCCTTTCGGCGCGTCCGCGGGGCCGGGCTGCGGACTGGCCGCCGGCGCACTCGCCTCCGGCGCCGGGGGCTGCCGGGCCGGCGCGGGCAGCGGCATCCGCCCGGTGGCGACCGCGGCGGCCAGCACCTGTGGCCGCACGAGGGCCTCGACCGCGCCGTCGATCATCAACGCGCCGATGGATGCGCCGAACGCCGCGAGGGGATTGCCGGCGTCGCCGCTGTCCTTCAGGGGACCCACGTAGCGCGCGGTGAGCTGCGCCTTGAGGCTGGCGCGCACGTGCGGGTAGTCGATGAACGTGTTGATCCGCGCGGCGTCGCCCGCCTGCGCGGCCCGCTGCATCGCGTGGATGGCCAGGACGGGCGAGACATACCAGTAGACGGCGATCGCGACGACGGCGAGGCCGAGCAGGGCCCATGCCCATCGCGCGCCGTGCTTCTTGGTGGCGGGTTCCTGCATCAGTCGTCCTGGGTGCCGGCGGGCCCGTTCGGCGCCGCGCGCACGGGCGCGCGGGCGCGCCGCAGGGCCTGGATCATCAGCCGGGCGTTCACCTGGCCCTGGTCCTCGAAGTTGGTGTTGAACAGCACGTGCACGGCCGCGGCCTGCCGGGCCAGGTGGTCGATGGGCGGCACCAGCGCGTCGATCTCGTCCTGGCCATACCAGTAGTCGAAGCGGGCGGACGACGCCTCCACCTTCTTGTTCCAGGCGGCCGCGTTGCGCCCGTGCAGGCGCACCACGCTCAAGGCCGGGTGCGTGACCTCCCAGACCGGCGGCACCGAGTTCGCAAACCCCTGCGGACCGTCGACCACGGTGTGCACCACGCCCAGGCGGCGCTCGAAGTCCACGGTTCGCGCGGCGCGCTGCTCGTCCAGCCAGGTGGCGTTGCGAAATTCCACCGACAGCAGGTGGTCGCCCATCTGCTCGACGCAGTGCTCGACATGGGCCAGGCCGTCGCGGTTGCGCACCAGCCAGGGCGCGAACTGGAAGTGCACGGCGCCGAGCTTGCCGGCCAGCCGCAGCGGGGCCAGCGCGTCCTTGAACCGCTGCCACAGCTCGCGCCGGATCTCCGGCGGCACGTCGCGGTAGTAGAGGTTGCGCGGCAGGTCGGGCCCGAGCGCCTGCTGGATGTCGCGGTGCAGGACGTGCGGCGGCGTCTGGTGGCCGGTGAAGAGGCGGAACGCCTTGACGTTGAAGACGAACCCGTCCGGCGTGCGCTCGGCCCAGCCGTGCGCCACCTGGGGCGCGGGAATGCCGTAGTAGCTGGAGTCGATCTCGGCCAGCGGGAACTGGCTGGCGTAGTAGCGCAGCCGCGCCTCGGGCGTGTTGGCTTCAGGCGGGTAGAAGCGGCCGCACGCCAGCAAGGTCTTGTCGGTCCAGGACGCGGTGCCGACGAGGATGTTGGCGCGCATGGCTCGCTCGAATGCGCCTGCGGGCCACCGGCTCGCGCCGGTGGCCCGCAGGCGCTCGCGTGGTGCGGGTGGCGGGGCTCAGGAGCCCGTCACGACCAGCTGGTTCTCGACCGACTTCACGCCCTGGATGGCGCGCGCCATGTCCTCGGCCTTGCGGCGCAGGGCGATGTTCTTGACCTCGCCACGCAGGCGCACGGCACCCTGGGTCGTGTCGACGTTGATCTTCAGCGCGCTCAGCTCCGGATCGGCCGCATAGGCGGCCTTCAGGCGCGTGCCGATCGTCACGTCGTCGACGGCCTGGCCCGCGGTGCGCGTCGGGCCCTCCTGGCTGCCGGGCATGCCGGCGCAGGCGCCGAGCATGGCGGCGGCGAGGACGATGAGAAGTTTTTTCATGGTGATCTCCTGGGGTCGATGGATGCGGTGAATCTAGCGATCCGCTGCACCCATGAGCTGTAGGACGGCGGCTCCAAACGGTCGAGCAGGCGCGGCCCGGCTCAGCCCTCGCGGCCCTGCAGCGCGACCGCTCCCAGGGCGAAGCCCACCGCCAGCGCGGCATAGACGGCCAGCATGCCCTTGCCGTCCAGGCGGTGCTCGTAACCCGGCGTCAAGCGGCGGGGCGTGATCGTGTAGTCGACGACGTAGGCCGTCGCACTGGTGGCGATGCCGCCGGCCAGCGCGTCCGGCCATCGCTTGGCCTGCGGGCGGTGGCCCCACGCGGCGGCGTACAGCGTGGCCCAGAAGATGGACGCGGCATGCTGCGTCAGCGCGCCCGTGAGCGTGTGCCGCCACGTCGCCCGGTCCTCGTGCAGCGACTCGTCGCCCCACAGCCAGTGGCTGGTGGCATTGAGGGGCGCGGCCATGCTGCCGGCCTGGCGCCGGCCCATCACGGCAAGCACGAGCGAGGACAGGACGCTCGCGACCGTGCCGGCCACCGCGCCTTCGCGCAGCACCTGGGGATCGGTGAGCGGCCAGATGTCGAAGGCGCCGCGAACCGCTGGCGGCATGTCGTCTTGCTGGGCCATTGGAATGCTCCGGTGCACTGGAGACCTGCAAGGTAATGCGGGGCGGCGGTCGCTGCACAGGCCGCGTGGGCGGCGCCGCATGTAGTCGCCCGCCTACGGCCGGCCGCCCGGCGCGACGCACCGCGCCGGGCGATCGATGCGTCATCGCGGTGCGGCCGGACCGCTGCTGGTGCGATGGCGACGCGGCAGGACCGCGAATCGGCCTGGATGGCACTGGCACGCCCCTTGCAACGTTGCCTGCGACCAGCGCACGCCCCGGCGTGCAGCCCTTTGACCCCGGTGCACAACGGCGTGCGCCGTCCGAGCACGACGCTGTGCCCAGATGGGACTGGTCCGGCGCCCCCCTGGGGCGGTTGTCCAGCAACGGAAGGGTCACCCAGTGAAGATCATCGTCATCGGCCACGGCATGGTGGGCCACAAGTTCCTCGAGAGCCTGGACGAGGCCGGCGTGCGCGCCGCGCAGGTCACGGTGCTGTGCGAGGAGCCGCGCCCCGCCTACGACCGGGTCCACCTCTCGGACTTCTTCTCCGGCCGCACGGCGGCCGACCTCTCGCTCGTGCCGCCCGGCTTCTTCGAGCGCGACCACCTGCGGCTTCGGCTCGATGCGCGCGCCGCGGCCATCGACCGCGCGGCCAGGACCGTCACGCTCGCCAGCGGCGAGGTGCTGCCGTACGACAAGCTCGTGCTCGCCACCGGCTCGTCGCCGTTCGTGCCGCCGGTGCCCGGCCGCGACCGTGCCGGCTGCTTCGTCTACCGCACCATCGAGGACCTGCAGGCGATGCGCGAGTGCGGCCAGCGCTCGCGCAGCGGCGTCGTCATCGGCGGCGGGCTGCTCGGCCTCGAATGCGCCAAGGCGCTGCGCGACCTGGGCCTGCAGGCGCACGTGGTGGAGTTCTCCCCGCGCCTGATGGCGCTGCAGGTGGACGAGGCGGGCGGCCAGCTGCTGCGCTCGATGATCGAGGCGCTGGGCGTGGGCGTGCACACCGGCAAGGACACGCTGCGCATCGTCGACGGCGACGAGGCGCGGCACCGGCTCGAGTTCGCCGACGGCACGCACCTGGAGACCGACATGCTGGTGTTCTCCGCCGGCATCCGTCCGCGCGACGAGCTGGCGCGCGCCGCGGGACTGGACCTCGGCCCGCGCGGCGGCATCGCCATCGACGACCACGCGCGCACCAGCGACCCCGACATCCTGGCGATCGGCGAATGCGCCGCCTGGAACGGCCAGCTGTACGGCCTGGTCGCACCCGGCTACGAGATGGCGCGCGTGGCGGCCCGGCACCTGGCCGGCGAGCCGGCGCGCTTTCGCGGCGCCGACATGAGCACCAAGCTCAAGCTGATGGGCGTGGACGTGGCGAGCATCGGCGATGCCCACGGGCGCACCGAAGGCAGCCGCGCCTTCCGCTTCAACGACGAGCGCCGCAACGTCTACAAGAAGATCGTGGTGTCCGGCTGCGGCCGCAAGCTGCTGGGCGCCGTGATGGTGGGCGACGCCGCCGAGTACGGAACGCTGCTGCAGATGATGCTCAACGGCATCGACCTGCCGCCGTCGCCCGAATTCCTGATCCTGCCCCAGGCCGACGGTCAGGCGCGGGCCGCCCTGGGCGTGGACGCGCTGCCCGACGGCGCCCAGATCTGCTCGTGCAACGACGTCTCCAAGGCGCGCCTGTGCGAGGCCGTGGCGGCCGGCGCCACCGCCATCGGCGAGCTCAAGGCCTGCACCCGGGCCGGCACCGCCTGCGGCGGCTGCCTGCCGCTGGTCACGCAGGTGATGAAGGCGGAGATGAAAAAGCGCGGCCTGGCGGTGAACAACCACCTGTGCGAGCACTTCGCCTTCTCGCGCCAGGAGCTGTTCCACCTGGTCAAGGTGGAGGGCATCCGCACCTTCGACGCGCTGCTGGCGCGGCACGGCAAGGGGCTGGGCTGCGACATCTGCAAGCCGGTGGCCGCCAGCATCTTCGCCTCCTGCTGGAACGACTTCATCCTGCGGCGCGAGCACGCCGGCCTGCAGGACTCCAACGACTACTTCCTGGGCAACATCCAGAAGGACGGCACCTACTCGGTGGTGCCGCGCATGCCCGGCGGCGAGGTGACGCCCGACGGCCTGATCGCGGTGGCGCAGGTCGCCAGGAAGCACGGCCTGTACACCAAGATCACCGGCGGCCAGCGGGTGGACCTGTTCGGCGCGCGCGTCGACCAGCTGCCGGCGATCTGGGAGGAGCTGATCGCCGCCGGCTTCGAGTCGGGCCATGCCTATGCCAAGTCGCTGCGCACGGTGAAGTCGTGCGTGGGCTCGACCTGGTGCCGCTACGGCGTGGACGACAGCACGGGGCTGGCGATCGAGCTGGAGAACCGCTACAAGGGCCTGCGCGCGCCGCACAAGATCAAGTTCGGCGTCTCGGGCTGCACCCGCGAATGCGCCGAGGCGCAGGGCAAGGACGTGGGCGTGATCGCCACCGCCGAGGGCTGGAACCTCTACGTGTGCGGCAACGGCGGCATGAAGCCGCGCCACGCCGAGCTGCTGGCCACGGGCCTCACGCGGCAGCAGCTGGTCGCGTACATCGACCGCTTCCTGATGTTCTACATCCGCACGGCGGACCGGCTGCAGCGCACCAGCGTGTGGCGCGACAACCTCGAAGGCGGGCTCGACTACCTCAAGGACGTGGTGGTGCGCGACAGGCTGGGCCTGGCCGCGGAGCTGGAAGCCGACATGCAGCGCGTGGTGGACACCTACGCCTGCGAATGGAAGAACGCGGTGACCGACCCGCAGACGCGCAAGCGGTTCCGCCAGTTCGTCAACACCGACCGTCCCGACCCGAACGTCGTGTTCGTCCGCGAGCGCGGGCAGATCCGCCCCGCCAGGCCCGACGAGCGCGACGACGTGCCCAGCCTTGCCGACCAACCCGCCTGAAGGAGAGCCTTGCCATGCAACCGACCGAAGCGACGACCTGGAGCGCCGTCTGCACCGTGGACGACATCGTGCCCGACACCGGCATCTGTGCGCTGGTGAACGACCGCCACGTGGCCGTCTTCCACGTGGGCGGCGAGGGCGCGCTCTACGCCATCGACAACATCGACCCCAACGTGCGGGCCAGCGTGCTGTCGCGCGGCCTGGTGGGCAGCCTGGGCGAGCGCATCGTGGTCGCCTCGCCCATCTTCAAGCACCACTTCGACCTGCGCAGCGGCGAGTGCCTGGAGGCGCCGGAGCACTCCGTCGCCGCCTATCCCGTGCGCGTGGTGGACCGCCAGGTCCTCGTCGCCGTCTGACCGCCCCGATCCCGTTCCCTTTTCCCCGAAACCAGGAGTTCCCCTTGGCCTACCTCGTTCCTTCCGAATTCGTCACCAAGATGGTCGACGCCGGCGAATCCAAGATCCAGATGTCCACCCGCGACACGCTGATCCGCGCCTACATGGCCGGCGCCATCCTGGCGCTGGCCGCCGTCTTCGCGGTCAGCATCAACGTGCAGACCGGCAACCCGCTGATCGGCGCGATCCTGTTCCCGGTGGGCTTCTGCATGCTCTACCTGCTGGGCTTCGACCTGCTCACCGGCGTGTTCGTGCTCAGCCCGCTGGCCCTGATCGACAAGCGCCCCGGCGTCACCGCCAAGGGCGTGCTGAAGAACTGGGGCCTGGTGTTCCTGGGCAACTTTGCCGGCGCCTTCACCGTGGCAGCCATGATGGCGATCGTGTTCACCTTCGCCTTTTCGGCCGAGCCGAACGCGGTGGGCAAGGCCATCGGCGTGATCGGGGAGAACCGCACGCTCGGCTACGCCAAGTACGGCGCCGCGGGCATGCTCACCCTGTTCATCCGCGGCATGCTGTGCAACTGGATGGTCTCCACCGGCGTCGTCGGCGCGATGATCTCCACCACCGTGAGCGGCAAGGTCATCGCCATGTGGATGCCGATCATGGTGTTCTTCTACATGACGTTCGAGCACTCGGTGGTCAACATGTTCCTGTTCCCCTTCGGCCTGCTGACCGGCGCGCACTTCTCGATGGTCGACTACCTGGTCTGGAACGAGATCCCCACCGTGCTGGGCAACCTGGTGGGCGGCCTGTCGTTCACCGGCCTGACGCTCTACGCCACCCACCTCAAGACGGCGCCCAAGCGCGTGCTCGCCTGATCCTCCCGTGCCGCTGACCGTCGCCGCCGGCCAGTATTCCGAGGCGGGCCGCAAGCCCGCCAACCAGGACTTCCACGGCCTGTGCCTGCCGTCGGACGGGCAACTCGCGACCAAGGGCGTGGCCATCGCCCTGGCCGACGGCATCAGCAGCAGCGAGTTCGCCCGGCAGGCCAGCGAGGCCGCCGTCGCCAGTTTCCTGCACGACTACTACTGCACCTCCGATGCGTGGTCGGTGCGGCAGTCGGCCGAGCGCGTGCTGGCGGCGGCCAACGCCTGGCTGTTCGCGCAGACGCAGCAGGGGCAGGGCCGCTACGAGAAGGACCGAGGCTGGGTCTGCACCTTCAGCGCCATGGTCATCAAGTCGCGCACGGCCCACCTGTTCCACGTCGGCGATGCGCGCATCTGGCAACTGCACGGGCGCGCGCTCGAGCAGCTGACGGTCGACCACCGCGTGCACGTGGGCGGCGGCCAGAGCTACCTGGGGCGCGCGTTCGGCATCGCCCCGCAGGTGGAGATCGACTACCGCACCGTGCCGCTGGAGGTGGGCGACACCTTCGTGCTGGCCACCGACGGCGTGCATGCCTTCCTGCCGCCGGCATCGATCGTGGCGGTGCTGCAGCGCCACGCGGACGACCTGGACGAGGCGGCCCGCGCCATCGCCGGCGAGGCCCTGCTGCGCGGCAGCGACGACAACCTCACCGTGCAGGTGGTGCGCATCGAGGCCCTGCCCGAAGCGCAGGCCAGCGAGGTCTCGCGGCTGGCGGCCGACTTGCCGCTGCCGCCGCTGCTGGCGCCGCGCATGGCGCTGGACGGCTACCGGGTGGTGCGCGAGCTGCACGGCAGCAGCCGCAGCCACGTCCACCTGGCCGTGGACGAGGCGACGCAGCAGCCGGTGGTGCTCAAGACGCCGTCGATCGACCTGGGCGACGACGCCGGCTACCGCGAGCGCTTCCTGCTGGAGGAGTGGGTGGCGCGGCGGGTGGACAGCCCGCACCTGCTCAAGGCCCATGCGCCGCAGCGGCCGCGCAGCGCGCTCTACATCGCGATGGAGTACGTCGAGGGGCGCACGCTGTCGCAGTGGATGCGCGACCACCCGGTGCGCGACCTGGCGCAGGCGCGCGGCATCGTCGAACAGCTCGCGCGCGGGCTGCGCGCGATGCACCGGGCCGGCATGGTGCACCAGGACCTGCGCCCCGACAACGTGCTGGTCGACGCCACCGGCACGGTGAAAATCATCGACTTCGGCGCCGCCAGCGTGGCCGGCCTGGCCGAATCGGACCCGGACCCGCGCCAGCCGCTGCCCGGCACGGCGCAGTTCATGGCGCCGGAGTATTTCCTCGGCGGCGGCGGCACCGCGCAGTCCGACCTGTACTCGCTGGCGGCCATCGCCTACCAGCTGCTCACCGACCGCGTGCCCTTCGGGCTGGAGATGCCCAAGTGCCGCAGCCTGGCCGAGCAGAAGCGGCTGCGCTACCAATCGGTGCTGGAGTCGCGGCGCGACGTGCCGGCCTGGATCGACGGCGCGCTGCGCAAGGCCCTGCACGCCGATCCGCGCCAGCGCCACGGCGACGTGGCGGAGTTCGTGTTCAGCCTCAGCCAGCCCGACCCCGGCCTGCAGCGCGGCGTCCGCGCGCCGCTGATCGAGCGCGATCCGCTGCTGTTCTGGAAAGGGCTGTCGCTGCTGCTCGCGCTGGCGTGCCTGGCGCTGCTGGGGCTGTGGTCGGCCGGACGGCCGCTCACCGGCGCCTGACCGCGCCGGCGATCGCGGGAACGGGGGGCCACCTGCAGGCCCGCGGCGGACATGCGCTGCGCGCCCGGCGCCGCCCGGAACTTACCGCCGCTTGCCGCGAAGAGCTGGACGCCGGCCAAGGGCTTGCGTGATGATTGCTCATCCCCGACGATGACCAGGGCACGTGCGAGCCATGGGCGATTCAGTGGCGGCGATCGACAACCGAGCGGCGTTGACCGACGCGCAGCTGCGCGCCATGGTCGAGCAGGCGCCCGAGGGCATCTTCGTCGCGGACCCTGACGGCCGCTACGTCTACGTCAACCAGGCCGGCTGCCGGCTGCTCGGCTGGAGCGCCGACCAGATCGTCGGCAAATCCATCCTGGACTTCGTCCATCCCGCCGAGGCCGATGCCTTGCGACTGTCGCGCGACGCCATGCTCGCCGGCGAGTCCAGCCTGGGCGAATGGCGCCTGCGCCACCGGGACGGCAGCTGGGTGCCGGTGGAGGTCACCGCGAACATGCTGCCGGGGGGCCTCTGGCAAGGCTACGTGCGCGACGTCTCGCAGCGGCTGCAGCAGGAGCGCGATCGCGACACGCTGCTCGAGCAGGCCGAGCGCGACCGCGCCTGGCTGCGCGCCGTGATCGACACCTTCCCGGTGGCCGTCGGGCTGTACCTGCCGGATGGCACGCTGTCCTTCAACCGCCATGCCGAGACCCTGCTCGGCATGCGGCTGACCGAGCGGGGCGGCGCCGACCAGTACGCCGGCCGGGTGTTCCATCCCGATGGGCGGCCGATCGCGCAGGAGGACCTGCCCTCGAGCCGGGCGCTCCACCGGGGCGAGGTGACCATCGCCGGCGACTACCTGGTGCGGCGCCCGGACGGAACCGCCGTGCCGGTGCTGGGCAGTGCGGCGCCGGTGCGCGACCGCGACGGCCGCATCAGCGGCGCGGTGGGCGTCTGGCAGGACGTGAGCGAGAGCATGCGGCTGCAGCAGGCCGTGCAGCGCAACGAGCGGCTGCTCGAGGAGGTGTTCAGGCTGCTGCCGGTGGGCGTGTCGATCGCCGATCCCTCCGGGCGCCTCCTGCGCACCAACCCGCGGGCCGACGACATCTGGGGCGGCCCGCCCGACGAGGCGCTGCACGGCGTGCGCGAGGGGGAATGGGTCGAGACCGGCCAGCGCGTGCGCCCCGACGAGTGGCCGGTGATGCGCGCCGCGCGGCAGGGGCTCACCACCGAGCGCAAGCTGGTTCGCATCTGGCGCGCCGACGGCACCAGGAAGATCGTCGTGAAGTCGGCGGCCCCGCTGCACGACGGCGCCGGCGCCGTCAGCGGTGCCATCGTGGTCGACGAGGACATCACGGAGCTCTACGAGACCCAGCAGCGGCTGCACGAGAGCGAGCGCCTGTTCCGCACGGTGGTCGAACTGCTGCCGGTGGGCGTGTGGATCGCCGACGCGGAGGGCAGGATCACCTTCAGCAACACGGCCGGCCGGCGCATCTGGGAGGGCCTGCGCCACGTGACGCCGAGGCAGGACGGCGAGTACAAGGCCTGGTGGGTCGACACCGGCCTGCCCATCGAGCCCGGCGACTGGGGCGTGGCGCGCGCGATCCGCCGCGGCGAGACCTCGCGCAGCGAGCTGGTGCGCATCCAGTGCTTCGACGGCTCGTTCAAGACCGTCATCAACTGGGCCGCGCCGATCCGCTCGCAGTCGGGCGAGATCACCGGGGCCGTCGCGCTCAACGAGGACGTGACCGCGCTCTACCAGACGCAGGAGCAGCTGCGCGCCGCCGTGCGCGACCGCGAACACATCCTGGCCGTCGTCGCCCACGACCTGCGCAATCCGCTGCAAAGCCTGGTGCTGCACGCGGCCGTCGCGCAGAAGGAAGCCGATCAGCTGGGCGCGGCGGGCGCGCGTGTCGTCCATGCGGCCAACTGCCTGGCGGAGATCTCGCGCGGGATGACCACCCTGGTCGACGACCTGCTGGCGATCTCGGTGGCCCGCTCGGGCCAGTCCATGCTGCGCCTGGCGCCGGTGCAGCCCGCGGCGCTGGTGCGGCAGGCCGTGGACATCGCCGCGCCGCTGTTCGCCGAGCGGGGCCTGGAACTGGTCGCGCAGGTGGGGGAGGACCTGCCCGAGGTGCAGGGCGACGAGGCGCGTCTCCTGCGCGTGTTCGGCAACCTGCTGGACAACGCGGCCAAGTTCACCGAGCGCGGCGGCCGCGTGCTGCTGGGCGCGCATTCCTCGGGCGGGTCGGTGCTGTTCTCGGTCTGCAACAGTGGGCCGGCGCTGCGCAAGGAGGAGCGCGAGCGCCTGTTCCAGCCGTTCTGGCAGGCCGGGCACGAGGACCGCCGCGGCGCCGGACTGGGGCTGTCGATCTGCCGCTCGATCATCGAGTCCCACGGGGGCAGCATCTGGACCGAGTCGGCCGAGGGCATGCGGGTGCGCATCGTGTTCCTGATCCCGCGCGGCCCCGCGGCCCACCCGACGCCCGGCCTCTGAACGCCAGCCCATCCGCACCGCCGCACAAGCGAACGGGAAACCGTCCCATACAGCCCAGCCGTCCGGTGATGGACGATGGCGGCATGGAACTGTCGTGGTGGACCCTGGGCACCGGCGCGCTGATCGCGCTGCTGGTGGTGATCATCTGGTCGATCCGGCGCCACCGCGATCCCAAGCTGAACATCGAGTGCGGCGAGTCGATCGACCACCTGACGCTCTCGCTCGCGGGCCTGACGCTGGGCACGCCGGTGGGGGGCAACTCGGTGCAGCTGCTGGAGAACGGCCGCTTCTTCGACGTTCTGCTCGAACGCATCGCGGCCGCGCGCAAGACCGTGCACTTCGAGACGTTCCTCTGGAAGGACGGCGAGCTCGGACGCAGGCTGGCGGCCGCGTTCTGCGAGCGCGCGCGCGCCGGCTGCAAGGTGCGCATCATGCTGGACGACACCGGCTCGCGAAAGGCCGGCAAGGACGTCATCCAGCAGATGCGCGACGCCGGCTGCACCGTCAAGTTCTTCCACAAGCGCTCGCTGCGCAACCTGGGCGTGATCAATGACCGCGACCACCGCAAGCTGTGCGTGCTCGACGGCCGCGAGGCGTTCGTCGGCGGCCACTGCATCGTGGACGAATGGCTGGGCAACGCCGAGGACGGGCAGAAGTACGGCGACCTGAGCGTGTGGCTGCACGGGCCGTGCGTGCACGGCGTGCAGGCGACCTTCAGCGAGAACTGGGCCGGCGAGACGGGCGAGCTGTTCGTCGGCGACGACGTGTTCCCCAAGCTGCACCACGCGGGCGAGTACACCATCCACGCCGTGTTCGCCAAGCCGGAAAACTCGGCGCCCACGGTCAAGATCCTGCACCACACCGCGATCTGCCTGGCGCGCAAGCGCATCTGGATCCAGAACCCGTACTTCATCCCCGAACCCGAGGCGCTCGAGGCGTTCGCCGCGGCCGTCAAGCGCGGCGTGGACGTGCGCGTGCTGATGCCCTCCACCAGCGGCTCCGACAACCCGATCGTGCAGTACGCCGGGCACCGCAACTTCGAGCGGCTGCTGCGCGCCGGCGTCAAGCTGTACGAGTACCCGCACACGCTGCTGCACCAGAAGGTGATGACCATCGACGGCGTGTGGAGCGCCATCGGCTCGAGCAACTTCGACGACCGCTCCTTCGAGACCAACGACGAGATCACGCTGGCGATCTGCGGCGAGCCGCTGGCACGCGAGCTCGACGCCGTGTTCGAGAAGTACGCCGCGCGCGCCAACCGCATCGAGCTGGAGCGCTGGCAGCGCCGGCCCGCGTGGCACCGCGCGCGCGAGAACGTGTTCTACCTGGCCAAGGAACTGCTCTGAGCAACCGCGCCGCCGCTCACTGCGGCACGCTGCCGTAGGTGATCGAGCGCACGATGCCGCCGCGCAGCCAGACCGTGGCCGTCAACTCGCCCGGCCCGCGCACGTACAGCCACTGCTCGACCACCTGGCACGGCACCACGAGCGAGGCCCACGGCTGCGGCACCTCCTGCAGGGTGCCGGCGTCGTACACGGGGGCGCAGAAGGCGTCGGCCAGCGCGGGCGCGCCGCACTTGTAGACCAGCGACAGGCGGGTGTCGCCCTCGGTCACGCTGCCGCCCGCGCAGCGCAGCGATTCCGCCCGCGCCAGCCACGGCATCCCGGCCAGCACCGCGGCGCACGCGAGGCGCACGGGCAGCATGGCGATGGTCCGGCGCGGCGCCGACAGGCGGCCACTAGCGCTCGTCGTGCGCGGCGAGCGACGCGCGCAGGTCGCGGGCCCAGCGGGCGGCCACGGCCTGGATGTCGCCGCTGGTGCGCACGTCGTTGCTCGGCAGCAGGCGGCCCGCGAGGCGCATGTCCTCCCAGTCGGCCGCGCGCTCGAGCACCTCGCCGCTGGCGGCATCGGACAGCTCGGCCACCAGCGTGATCTCGCCGCTGGAGGTCGCGTACACGCGCGAGCGGCCGGCGGTGGGCGCGCTCGGATTGTTGACGTAGAGGTCCACGACGCGCAGCCGCAGGCGCAGCACCCCCGGCGCGGCCTGGTCGACCAACTGGTAGCGCCCGCCCTGTTGCAGGGCCCGGGCGAACGCCTCGCGCACCTGGCCGGCGACGTCGCTGCGCACCGCGTCGCGCTCGGCCTGCGTCAGCGGCACGGCGCTGCCGGTGCGGTAGGGGTGCCAGTCGTGGCGGAACGCCACGTCCACCGGCTCGAGCAGGATGCGGTCGTAGCGGCCCAGCCTGGCCCCGGGCTGCGCGTAGGCGACGGCGAACCCCGGCACCTGTGTGCGGGCCTGGCCCTGCGGCGGGACCAGCTGGTCGAGCGATCGACGGTAGTCGGCGGACGCGGCCGCTGCGAGGAGCAGCGCGGCCACCACGGCGCCTTGGCGCCAGATTTCGCGGTCATGCATGGCACTCTCCTTCGACGCTGGAACGTGCGTCGCGGGTGAATGCCAATGTAATCCCGCGGCTTTGCCCGCGGCGGCAGCAAGGTCCGCGGCGTGCCCGGCGTTGGCGTGGCGGGCCGGTACCCGCTGTGCGGCGGCGGTTCAGGCCCAGCCGCCGAAGCTCAGGCGCGCAGCTGGCGCACCAGGAAGTCGACGACGCGTTCGAACGGGTCGAAGCCGAACTCGGCCGCGACCGAGGGCCGCAGGTTGGAGTTGGCATTGATGTCGTAGAAGACGCGCCGGCCATCGGGCGTCTCCAGGTACTCGATGCCGCCGACGTCCAGCCGCGCCGCCTGCACGATGCGCCTGGCCGTCGCCACGGCCTCGGCCGGCACCTCGGGGTAGGCGTAGAACTCCACCGGCGGGGCCTCCACCGGCTGCGCCGCCGGCAATTCGCACACGCCTTCGCCGTCATCCGGGTTGCAGACCGGCGAGGGGCACAGGTTGAAGCGGCCGTGCGTCTTCACGCGCATCGCATAGAGCAACTCGCCGCCCAGGAACTCCAGCCGCACGATGCCCTGCTCGGGATCGTGCGGCAGGTACTCCTGCAGCAGGAACAGGTTGTCCGGCAGCCAGTAGGACGGGTCGCGGCGGAAGATCTCCTCGACCTGCGCCACCGACTCGACCACCTGGATGCGCGCGCCGCTGCCGCCCTGGTCGGGCTTGAGCACGGCGGGCCAGCCGAGCGCCGTGGCATGCGCATGCAGCGCGGCCGGGTCGTTGAAGGTGATCGAGCGCGGCGTGGCGATGCCCAGGGTGTGCAGCAGCGCCGCCTGCACGCTCTTGCTCAGCTCGAGCGCGAAGACGTCGGCCCCGTTGAGGACGCGCGCGCCCAGCCGCTCCAGGGTGCGCATGTAGGCCAGCGCGAACGGCACGGCGCGGGTGTTGCCGCGCAGGTAGGCGCTGGGGCTGGCCTGGTTGAAGTACAGGCGCGCGCGCGGCGCGTCGGTGTTGCTGAAGGCGCCGCGCGTCACGTCGAAGGGCTCGAAGGCCACGCCGCGCCGCTCGAGGGCGGCGAACAGGGGCTTCTGCCACTCGGGGTGCTCGTGCAGGACGATGAGGTCGGGGGCGGTCTGGCTCATGGCGGCCGATCGTATCGGGCCGCCCCCGACCCGCGTGGGCGCAGGGCGATCGGCGCCGCGCTAATGCGTCGCGTTGGCCGTGCGCGCCTGCAGCACCTTGAGCAGTGCCTGCGCGCCCGGCCCGGACGACGCCGGGTTCTGCCCGGTCACGAGCAGCCCGTCGGTGACCACGTGCGGCTGCCAGTCGCCGCCCTTGCTGTACTGGCCGCCGGCGGCCTTGAGCATGTCCTCGACGAGGAACGGCACGACGCCGGTCAGGCCGACCGCGGCCTCCTCGGTGTTGGTGAAGCCCGTCACGCGCTTGCCCTTGACCAGCGGCGAGCCGTCGGGCGCCTTCACGTCGCGCAGCACGCCGGGGGCGTGGCACACGGCCGCCACCGGCTTGCCGGCGGCCAGCATCGCCTCGATCAGCGCGGCCGATTCGCGGCTGGCGGCCAGGTCCCACAGCGGCCCGTGGCCGCCCGGATAGAAGACGGCGTCGAAGTCCTCGGCGCGCACCGACGACAGCTTGTGCGTGGCGGCCAGCGCCTTCATCGCGGCGGGGTCGGCGCGGAAGCGCCGCGTGGCGTCGGTCTGCGCGTCGGGCTCGTCGCTCTTGGGGTCGAGCGGCGGCTGGCCGCCCTGCGGCGAGGCGAGCGTGATCTCGGCGCCCGCGTCCAGGAACACGTAATAGGGCGCGGCCAGCTCCTCGAGCCAGAACCCCGTCTTCTTGCCGGTGTCGCCCAAGCGGTCGTGCGACGTCAGAACCATCAGCACCTTCATTCCCGTGATCTCCATGCGTTCGATGCACCCAGTCCCGCCGGGGCGGGAGACGAACGCGCAGGGTAGGGGATGCGCCGCGGCTGAGGCGGCGGAAAAGTGAAAGCGAATGCGAGGCGGATCAGTCGGCCGCGCGCGCCTCGGAGCGGAACCAGGTCCACGACACGCCGACCCCGACCGTGTTGCCGGTGGCCTGCCGCACGAGCGGGCTGTCGCGGTTGGCCGCGCCGGACACGGTGTTGACCTGCGCGAAGCCGAAGAGCGTCCAGTCCCGCGAGAGGTCCTTGGCGAACGAGGCCGACAGCCGCGTGGCGAGCAGGCCCGCCTTGGCGTCGTAGGCGGGTCGCGTGCGCGTGGCGAAGCGCGGATCGACCTGGTAGAAGGTGTCGGACAGGCGTTCGTCCGCGATCAGCAGGCTGCCGCCGAAGCCGTAGGTCCAGCCCGTGCTGCTGCGGCGCGACCAGTACAGGCCCGGCTGGAACACGGTGCCGCGGTACTCGAGCTGGTTGCTCAGGTCGAACACCCCGCGCAACGGCAGGTCCATGCGCCAGCGGCCGCCGCCGGGCGCCGGGCCCAGATTGAGCTTCACGCGAGGGCCGAACTCCACCAGCGTGCCCAGGCTGGGCATGCCGCGCCGTACGGGGTCGTCGCTGGCGCGCGAGCCGAACGCGCCGGCGGCGCTGATGTCCAGCTCGTACAGCGGCGTCTTGATCGGCCGCACGCCGACACCTTCGCTGTCGGCGCGGAAGAACTTGCCGCGGTAGATCAGGTAGGGAAGCGCCAGGCCGCGCTGCACCTGCCGGTCCGAGCCGGGATAGGCCTGCTGCGACACGCCCAGGGCCACGCCGCCGATCTCCCACAGGGCCCGGCCCGACGCGGGGGGCTGGGCCGGCAACTGGGAGGTATCGGTCTGCGCCACGGCGGGGAGCGCCGCGAAGGCAAGCGCGAGGGGCAGGGCGGCGAGGGCGGAGCGGGCGACTGCGGGCATGGATCGAGAAAGTGGGACGGGGATGGATCGGACGGTGGTGCGTTCTAGCGCACTTCGCCGGTGCCGTGGGGCGACCGGGCCCGTGCGGCGATTGTCGTGAACAAATTGGCGGTGCGGCGCCGAACGATGGAATAACTCGGCCGTGGCCGTCGTTCGCTCCGGTACAGGCCCCGTTTGCCGCCTGGAGGAGAGCCCCATGACCAAGACCATCCTGTCCCTGGCCGCGGCCGTGCTGCTGGCCGCCTGCGCGTCCACGCCGTCCGCCCCCGCCCCCGCCGCGATGAAGGACGGCATGCTTGTCGACGCCAGGGGCATGACGCTCTACACCTTCGACCGCGACGTGGCCCACAGCGGCAAGTCGGCGTGCAACGGCGACTGCGCGGTCAAGTGGCCGCCGCTGCTGGCCCGGGCGGACGACCGCACCGCCGGTGACTACTCCGTCGTGGTGCGCGACGACGGCAGGCGCCAGTGGGCCTTCCGGGGCAAGCCGCTCTACACGTGGCCGGAGGACCAGGAGCCGGGCGACAAGTACGGCGACAACTACAACAAGGTCTGGCACATCGTGCGCTGAACGGGAGCATCCGCCATGCCGTTCCGCCCCTGGCGCCTCGCGCTCACCCTTGCCCTCGTCCTGCCGCCGCTGGCGCGGGCCGGCGCGCTGCAGGTCACCGTCGTCGACCGCGAGGGCAGGCCCGTGCCCGACGCGGTGGTGGTGCTCGTGCCGCCCGCGGGCGGCGCCGCGCGCCCCGCACTGCCCACCCGGTTCACGATCACGCAGGAGAAGATGCGCTTCGTGCCCGCCGTCTCCCTCGTCGGCGTCGGCGCGCGCGCCAGCTTCGTCAACAACGATCCCTGGGAGCACCACGTCCGCGGATCGGCCGCCGGGGTGCAGAACTTCGACGCCGGCCACGGCGGCGGTTTCGAGCTGCGCCTGGAGGGCCGCCCCGACGGCAAGGCCGGCAAGGGGGCCGAGGCCGCGTTCGACAAGCCCGGCCCGGTGCTGCTGGGTTGCCACCTGCACGCGTCCATGCGCGGCTTCGTCTACGTGAGCGACACGCCCTGGGCGGCGCTCACCAACGGCGACGGCCAGGCGGCCTTCGACGCCGTGCCCGAGGGCAGCGTGCGCCTGCGCGTCTGGCAGGCCGACCAGCTGATCGACCTGCCGCCGCAGCAGGTGGCGGTGGGCGCCGCGCCGGCCAGGGCGACCGTGCAACTGAGCGTGGTGCCAAGGCGCAAGCGCGCCTGAGGCCGCGCCGCCGGAGGGCGACGCGGAGCGCGGGACGGAAGGGCGGCGCAGAGAGGGCCGCGGACGTAGACTGCCGACACGTCCCACTCCCCCGCCGCCCATGACCCGCCGCCACGCCGCCGACGCGCTCACCCGGTTCGCCCTGCAACTGCTCCAGGCCGCGGGCCTGCCCCAGCCCAAGGCCGCGGCCGTCGCCGACGTGCTGGTCGAGGGCGACCTGATGGGACACACCACGCACGGGCTGGCGCTGCTGGCCTCGTACCTGCGCGAGATCGAAGCCGGCACGATGCGCGTGGACGGCGAGCCCGAGGTGATCGCCGACCGCGAGGCGGCGCTGACCTGGGACGGCCGGCGGCTGCCCGGTCCCTGGCTGGTGCTGCGCGCGCTCGACGAGGCCGCGCAGCGCGCGCGCCGCGTGGGCACCGGCACGGTGGTCATCCGCCGCAGCCACCACATCGCCAGCCTGGCCAGCTACCACCGGCGCGCGGCGGACCAGGGCCTGGTCCTGCTGCTCGCCTCGTCGGATGCCAACTCGGCCAGCGTCGCCCCCTTCGGCGGGCTGGACCCGGTGTTCACGCCCAACCCGATCTCCGCCGCCTTTCCCACCGGCGGCGCGCCGGTGTCGATCGACATCTCGACCTCGACCACCACCAACGGCCTGACCAACCGGCTGCACCAGCAGGGCGGGCGGCTACCGGCGCCCTGGCTGATCGACGGGGCGGGCCGGCCGAGCGACGACCCCGCCGTGCTGTTCAACGAGCCCAGGGGAACCATCCTGCCGCTGGGCGGGCTGGATTCGGGCCACAAGGGCTACGGCCTGTCGCTGCTGGTGGAGGCGCTGACCGGCGGCCTGGCGGGGCATGGCCGCGCCGATCCGCGCGAAGGGTGGGGCGCCACCGTCTTCCTGCAGGTGCTGGATCCGGAGGCGTTCGCGGGCCGCGCGGGCTTCGAGCGCCAGATGGGCGAGGTCGCGCGCCAGTGCCGCGCGTCGCGCCCGGCCGATGCGAATCGGCCCGTCCGCCTGCCGGGCGAGCGTGGCTTCGAGCTCGCGGGGCGGCAGCGCGAAGAGGGCGTGCTGCTGCACGAGAGCATCCTGCCCGCACTCCAGCCCTGGGCCGACAGGCTCGGGGTCGCGATGCCGGCCTGAGGCCCACATGGCGGTCGGCGGCCGGTCGCGGGCGATCCGGGCAGCCTGGCTCCCGGGCCCGCGGCTGCGGGCCGACAGCCACCCGTTCGCGCGCTTCCTGCGCCGGCACCACCTGCGCCGGCACTTCGTGCGCCGGTGGCTGCTGGAGTCGATGCGGCCGGCGCCGGCCACGCTGCCCGAGGCGCTGCCGCGGGCGCGCGAGGAGGCCCTGCGGCACGCGGCCCTGGCGGACGAGGCGGAACTGCTCGCCTCGCTCGGCTCGACGGCCGATGGCCTGAGCGAGGCGGCGGCTGCCGAGGCGCTGGCGCGGTACGGACCGAACGAGGTCCAGCACGAGAAGCCGCTGCCCTGGTGGCGCCACCTGTGGCAATGCTGGCGCAACCCGTTCAACGTGCTGCTCACCGCCCTGGCCGGGGTGTCGTGGGCCACCAGCGACCTGAAGGCGGCGCTGGTCATCGGCTCGATGGTGCTGCTGTCCACCGGCATGCGCTTCCTGCAGGAGGGGCGCTCGAGCCGCGCGGCCGAAGGGCTCAAGGCGATGGTGGCCAGCCAGGCCACGGTGCTGCGCCGTGGCGGCGACGGTCCGGCGCAGGAGCGCGAGCTGCCGACGGCGCAGCTCGTGCCGGGCGACCACCTGCTGCTGTCGGCCGGCAACCTGGTGCCCGCCGATTGCCGCGTGCTCTCGGCCAAGGACCTGTTCATGAGCCAGTCGGCGATGACGGGCGAGTCGATGCCGGTGGAGAAATTCGTCCACGGGCCGGCACCGGGGCAGGCCGTGCTGGCTGCGCCCAACCTGCTGTTCATGGGCACCAGCGTGGTGTCGGGCACGGCGCATGTCGTGGTGGTCGCCACGGGGCACGACAGCTACCTGGGCATGCTGGCCGGCCGCATCGTGCAGGACGAGCGCCACCAGACGGCGTTCGAGGCCGGCGTCAACAGCGTCAGCTGGCTGCTGCTGCGGTTCGCCGCGCTGATGGTGCCGCTGGTGCTGCTGGTCAACGGCTTCACCAAGGGCGACTGGGCCGAGGCGGCCCTGTTCGCGCTGTCGGTCGCGGTGGGGCTCACGCCGGAGATGCTGCCCGTGATCGTGACCAGCACGCTCGCCAAGGGCGCGGTGCTGCTGTCGCGCCGCAAGGTGGTGGTCAAGCGCCTGGACGCGATCCAGAACCTCGGCGCCATGGACGTGCTGTGCACCGACAAGACCGGCACGCTCACGCAGGACCAGGTGGTGCTCAAGCGCCACATCGACGCCTGGGGCGAGCCGGACGAGGAGGTGCTGCGGTTCGCCTTCCTCAACAGCCACTACCAGACGGGCCTTCGCAACCTGCTGGACCACGCCGTGCTCGCCCACGTGGAGCTGCCCACCGAACTGAGGCTGGAGAGCGAGTACGCCAAGGTCGACGAGGTGCCGTTCGACTTCCAGCGCCGGCGCATGTCGGTGGTGGTGGCGCAGCGCGGGCTCGGCCACCTGCTGGTGTGCAAGGGCGCGCTCGAGGAGGTGCTGTCGGTGTGCACGCGCGTGCGCCAGGGCACGCAGGTGCTGCCGCTCGGCGCGGACGTGCTGGTCCGGGTGGGCGAGGTGGCCCACCGGCTCAACCGCGAGGGCCTGCGCATCGTGGCGGTGGCCACGCGCGAGCTGCCCGCGGAGAGCCGTGCCTATTCGGTGGGCGACGAGCGCGAGCTGACGCTGCAGGGCTACGTGGCCTTCCTCGACCCGCCCAAGGACTCGAGCGCGCCGGCGCTGCGCGAGCTGGCCGCGCACGGCATCACCGTGCGGGTGCTGACCGGCGACAACGAGGTGGTGACCGCCGAGGTGTGCCGGCTGGTGGGCCTGGCGCACGACGCGGTCGTGCTGGGCGACGCGCTGGACGCGCTGGACGACGCCGCGCTGGCGGCGAACGTGGAGCGCTGGCAGGTGTTCGCGCGGCTGTCGCCGCTGCACAAGGAGCGGGTGGTGCGGGCCTTGCGCGCGCGCGGGCACGTGGTGGGCTTCCTGGGCGACGGCATCAACGACGCGCCGGCGCTGCGCGCCGCCGACATCGGCATCAGCGTCGACCAGGCGGTGGACATCGCGCGCGAGGCGGCCGACATCATCCTGCTGGAAAAGAGCCTCCTGGTGGTGGACGACGGCGTGGTGGAGGGCCGCCGGACCTTCAGCAACATGCTCAAGTACATCCGCATGACGGCCAGCTCCAACTTCGGCAACGTGCTGTCGGTGCTGGTGGCGGCCGTCGCGCTGCCCTTCCTGCCCATGCTGCCGCTGCACCTGCTGGTGCAGAACCTGCTGTACGACCTGTCGCAGGGCGCGATCCCCTTCGATGCCGTCGACGACGACCTGGTGCGCCGGCCGCTGCACTGGAACCCCGGGGGGATCGGGCGCTTCATGCTGTGGTTCGGGCCGGTCAGCTCGGTGTTCGACCTGGCCACGTTCGCCGTCCTGTGGTTCGTGTTCGGCGCCGACTCGCCGGCCCGGCAGACGCTGTTCCAGTCCGGCTGGTTCGTGGTGGGCCTGCTCACGCAGACGCTGGTGGTGCACACCCTGCGCACGCCGCGGGTGCCGCTGCTGCAAAGCCGGCCGGGGATGCCGCTGGTGCTGGCGACGCTGGCGGTCAGCGCCGCCGGCCTGTGGCTGGTGATGGGCCCGCTCGCGCCGCAGCTGCGCCTGCAGGCGTTGCCGGCGGCCTTCTGGCCCTGGGCGCTCGGCCTGCTGGCCGGATACGTGCTGGTGGTCTCGCTGGTGAAGGGCGCCTACCTGCGGCGCTACGGGTGGCAGTGAGGGAGCCTGGAAGGCGCGCGGGGGCTGCGGGTGCCGTCCGTCGGGACTGCAGGGATTGACAGTGACATGGCTGCAGCGGTCCCTGCAGAGTGCGGCGTCCACATCCCTGGAGGAGCGCATGGCCACCGCGAAGAACATCGTCTTCTGTGCCGACGGCACCTGGAATGGCCCGGGCGTCGACGAGAACGCCGACGGCGTGCCCGACATCACCAACGTGCTCAAGCTGTTCCTGCTGCTGGACGGCGACAACGGCTGGGACTCGATCCGCCTGAAGGACGAGCAGGAGAAGAAGCTCACCGGCCCGACCGGGCTGCCGCTGCAGGTGGCCAAGTACCTGCACGGCGTGGGTGACAGCGCCAACCCGATCGGGCGCCTGCTCGGCGGCGCGCTGGGCGCCGGCGTGATCGCGCGCATCGTGCGCGGCTACACCTTCATCAGCCGCCACTACCAGCCGGGCGACCGGGTGGTCGTCGCCGGCTTCAGCCGCGGCGCGTACACGGCGCGGGCGCTGGCCGGCATGATCTGCAGCGAAGGTCTGCTCGGCCCGAAGTTCGACCTGCAGGACAAGGACCTCGCGTACAGCCTGGGCATCACGGTCTGGCGCCAGTACCGCCAGAAGTGCGCGGCGCGCAAGAACGGCGCGGTGCGCGAGAAGTTCCTGCTCGGGCTGATGGACCTGCCGGGGTTCGCCCGGCGCGACCTGCGGGCCGGCGAGGAGACCGTCGACGTCGGGCGCATCGAGGCCGTCGCCGTCTGGGACACCGTGGGCTCGCTGGGCGTGCCGGTGTTCGACGACGACGGCAACCAGCTGGACCAGTTCCAGTTCGCCGACCTGGACCTGTCGCCCAAGGTGCGGCACGGGCTGCATGCCGTCAGCCTGGACGAGCGGCGCGTGAACTTCCCAGCCACGCTGTGGAATCCGCGCGAAGGCGTGGTGCAGCGGCTGTTCCCCGGCGCGCACGCGGACGTGGGCGGCGGCTACCCGTGGGGCGAATGCGGCCTGGCCGACGCCGCGCTGCTGTGGATGGTGGACGAACTGGCGCGCCGCGAGCTGCGGTTCGCGCCGCCGCCGCGGGGCATCCGCGCCGATCCCGCGGCCGGCGCGCACGCGCCCTGGCTCGAGGGCGTGTTCGCCCGGCTGCCGCAGAAGGAGCGGTCGTTCCCGCGCGGGGCCGGCCTGTTCATCGATCCGTCGATCCGGCGGCGCATGGCCGCCGTCGCCGGCTACGCGCCGGCCAACCTGCCGGCCGACGGCATCGACGCCTGAGGGGCGCGCCGGCCGCGCGTCAGGCCGGGACGGGCCGGCGGCCGCGCGCGAGCCGCAGCACGAGCGGCGCGAACCAGACCACCAGGGTCAGCACCGCCAGGCCGGCGGCGATGGGGCGCGCAAAGAAGGCGCCCAGGTTGCCGTCGCTCTTGATCATGGAGGTGATGAAGTTCTCCTCCAGCATGCCGCCCAGCACGACGCCCAGGATGGCGGGTGCGATCGGGAAGCGGTTGGCCTCCAGCAGGTAGGCCACCAGCCCGGCCACCAGCATCACCGTCACCTCGAACAGCGAGTTGTTGATGGCGAAGGTGCCGACGATGCAGAACAGCAGGATCAGCGGCATCAGCACGTTGCGCGGCACCTTCAGGATCTGCTTGGACACCTTGATGCACAGCAGGCCCAGCGGGATCATGATGATGTTGGCCACGATGAACAGCAGGAACACCGCATAGATGTTCTGCGGGTTGGTGGTGAAGAGCGTCGGGCCCGGGTTCATGTTCTTCATGTACAGCACGCCGATCACGATGGCGGTGATGCTGTCGCCGGGGATGCCGAACACCAGGGCCGGGATCCAGGCGCCGGCCAGCGCGCTGTTGTTGGCCGAGCCCGATTCGACGATGCCCTCGATGTGCCCGGTGCCGAACTTCTGCGGCTCCTTGCTGAACTTCTTGCTCATCGCATAGGACATCCAGGCGGCGATGTCGGCGCCGGCGCCCGGCAGGGCGCCCACCGCGGTGCCCAGCGCGCTGCCGCGCAGGATCTGCACCGGGTATTTCTTGGCCAGCGCCCACTGGCCCTTCAGCACGTTGCCGACATGGTCGACGACCAGTTCCGCGGGCGGGCTGGTGTCGACGACGAACCGGATCACCTCCGAGATCGCGAACATGCCGATCATCATGGCGATCATCCCGATGCCGCCGGTCATCTCGGCGTTGCCGAAGGTGAAGCGCGGGAACCCCGCCGGATTGCCCAGGCCCACGCACGCGACCAGCAGGCCCAGGAACAGGGTGATCAGGCCCTTGAGCGGCTGGTCGCTGGTGATGAAGACGGCGCAGGTCAGCCCCAGCAGCACCAGCCAGAAGTACTCGAACGAGCTGAAATGCAGCGCGAACTCGGCCAGCGCCGGCGCGGCCAGGATCAGCACCACGGTGCCGAACAGGCCGCCGACGGCGGAGAACACCAGGCCGGCCCCGAGCGCCATCTCGGCCTGGCCCTTGCGCGTGAGCGCATAGGCTTCGTCCGTGTAGGCGGCGCTGGCGGGCGTGCCCGGGATGCGCAGCAGGCAGCCCGGCACGTCGCCGGAGAAGATCGCCATCGCGGTGGCCGTCACCATGGTCGCGATCGCGGGGATCGGCGCCATGAAGAAGGTCACCGGCACGAGCAGCGCGGTGGCCATGGTGGCGGTGAGGCCCGGCACGGCGCCGACGAACAGCCCGAACAGCGACGCGAACAGCATCGCGAGCAGGGTGGTCGGCTCGAACACCATCGCGAAGGCCTGGAGCACGGCGTGGAAGGTCACCAGGCGACTCCTTGAAGCAGGCCCCAGGGCAGGGGCACGCGCAGCAGCTTGTAGAAGGCGAAGTGCACGACCAGGGCGGCGACCACGGCGAGCAGGACCGCGCGCCGGGCAGGCACCTTCAGCACCAGGAACAGGGCCAGCAGGATGGCCGCGGCGGTGGGCAGGAAGCCGAGCCTGTCGGAGGCCAGGATGTAGAGGACCACCGAGCCCACCAGCACGGCGAAGCCCAGCACGTGGCGCGGCGAGCGCACCCAGTCCTCCCACTGCAGCCAGGGCTGCTCGCCGCGCGCCTTCCAGCCGCGCGCGACCAGCAGCAGGCCGCCGATGCACAGGCCCGTGGCGATCAGCCCCGGGAACAGCGCGGGGCCCACCGGCTGGCCGGGGATCCTGGGATAGCCCTGGATGGCGGCCAGCACCGTGGCGCCCAGGGCGAACAGCAGCAGGCCGAAGACGGCGTCGTTGAGCTTCACGCCTACTTCACCAGCCCGACGGCCTTCATCGTGGCGCCCAGTTCCTGGTCGGACTTGGCCATGAACTTGCCGAACTCGTCCGGCGCGGCATAGACCACGCCGAAGCCGCGGCTGGCCATGAACTCGTTGTAGTCCTTGCTGGCCGCGACCTTGCGCACGGCGGCGGCGAGCTTGTCGCGGATGTCGTTGGGCAGGCCCTTGGGCGCGACGATGCCGCGCCACGCGGCCATGGTCCAGTCGCTGCCGATCGCCGCCTTCAGCGTGGGCACCTTCGGGTACAGCGCGGCCGGCTTGTCGTTCATGATCGCCAGGCTCTTGACCTTGCCGGCGTCGATGAGCGAGCGCGCCTCGGGCAGCGACACCGGCGCGATCTCGACGCCGCCGGCCACCATGTCCTGCAGGCCGGGCGCCGCGCCGTTGCTGGGCACCCACGCCACGGCGGCGGGGTCGATCTTCTGGTCGCGCAGCAGGCCGGCCAGCGCCAGGTGCCAGATGCCTCCCTGGCCCGTGCCCGAGGCCTTGAACTTGCCGGGGTTGGCCTTGATGGCCGCGAGCAGGTCCTTGACGTCCTTGTACGGCGCGTCGGCGCGCACCTGGATGCCGGCCGGATCGGCGTTCACCAGCCCGATGGGCGTGTACGAGGCGCTGGTGAGCTCGGTCAGCCCCTGCCAGTGCATCATGCCGATCTCCACCGTGGCCAGCCCGAGGGTGTAGCCGTCCGGCGGCGCCGAGGCGATGGCCGCGTGGCCCACCACGCCGCTGCCGCCGGTGCGGTTGACCACGTTGATGGGCTGGCCGAGCTCCTTCTCCAGCAGGCTGCCGACGATGCGCGCGGTGGCGTCGGTGCCGCCGCCCGCGCCCCAGGGGACGATCAGCGTGATCGGCCGGCTCGGGTAGTTGCCTTGCGCGGCGGCGGGGAGGGCGGTGGCGCCCAGGGACAGGGCGGCGATGGCCGTGGCCACCCAGGCCCGGCGGGTGCGTTGCGTCATGGCTTGTCTCCTTGGGTGTCGGCTCGGTGCTCGGCACGACTCGGCGCAATCTACGCCCGGCGGGCCGGGCGCCGTCCTAGGGAGAACCCACCGGGCCCGGCGCCACGAAGGCCGGGCGCGCGGGGCCGCGGCGCGTGACTGCTGCGCGATCCGGCCAGCGCGCCCGCTCGAACGCCGCCTGCGTTCCAGTGAGTTCAGCCGACGCGCGCCGATGCAGGGCGCAGCCGCTCCACCAGCAGCTCCTGCATCGCCGCGGTGATCTCGTGGCCGGTGGCCGGCAGCACGTCCAGCGTGGCGTCCGCGCCCAGCGATCGCAGCCGCTGGGCCGCGGCCGCGGCCAGCGCCGCGGGGATCACCGGATCGTGCTCGCCGTGCAGGAAATGCAGCGTCACCGCGCCCGGCGCATGGTCCGGCAGCACAGCGAACCGGCCGGCCAGCGAGACGACGCGCCGCGCGAGGCCCTGGCCGAGGCGCACCGATTCCAGCGCCATGATCGCGCCCTGCGAGAAGCCGGCCAGGACGGTGGCGTGCGGGCCGAGGCCGAAGCGGCCCTGCAGGTCGCGGACCGTGTCGACGAACAGCGGCATCGCGTCGGCGACGCGCTGCACGCGGTTCGCTTCGGTCACGCCCAGCACCGAGAACCACTGGCGGCCCCGGCCCAGGTCCGACACGAAGGGCGACGGCACGCTGGCGATCGCCGCGTCGGGGAAGTCGCGCGCGAGCCGGCGGCCCAGCGGCACCAGGCCGGTCGCTTCGGCGCCGACGCCGTGGAACAGCAGGACCAGCTGCTGCGGCGACGCCGGCTGGTGGACGGCCAGGGCGTCAGGCACCGGCGGGCTCCAGGGCCGGCTCCTGGCCGAACAGGTAGGCGTCCATCGCCAGCGTGCCGTACGTCATGCCGCCGTCGATCACCCGCACCGGCGCGGTCGCGTCCGACGCGCCGAACGCGAAGGGCAGCGGCAGGTAGTGGTCGGGCGTGGGGTGCGCGCGCTGCGCATGCGGCGCGCTGCGCAGGTAGTCGACCAGCGCGTGCTCGTCGTGGTGCTGCACCGCGCGGCGCGCCCAGTCGACGAACTCGTGCGCGTAGTCCGCGCCGGCGGCGCCGACCTCGTGCCGGAACTCGTACAGGTTGTGCGTGATGCTGCCCGAGCCGACGATCAGCACGCCCTCGGCGGCCAGCGGGGCGAGCGTGCGGCCCAGGCGCACCGCGCCGGCGGGGTCGAGGTCGCGCGGCATCGAGACCTGCAGCACCGGCACGTCGGCGTCGGGGAACAGGTGCCGCACGGGCACCCACGCGCCATGGTCCAGCCCGCGGTGCTCGTCGGCGGCGGCATTCCAGCCGTCCGCCACCAGCAACTGCAGCGCGCGCGCCGCGACCTCGGGCGCGCCCGGCGCCGGGTACTGGATGCGGTAGAGCTCCTGCGGGAAGCCGCCGAAGTCGTGGATGGTGGCCGGCTTCGCGCCCGAGGTCACGCGCACGCCGGGCGTGACCCAGTGCGGCGACAGCACGAGCACCGCGCGTGGGCGCGGCAGTTGGCGGCCGAGCTGGCGCAGCGCCGGGCCGGCCTGGGCCGGCTCGATGGCGAACGTCGGCGCGCCGTGGGAGACGAAGAGCGAGGGCAGGCGGGACATGGCGGGGACTCCTGGGGTGCCGGGACGTCCGGCACGGTCACCTCACTGTAGGAGCGGCCGGGGAGGAAATAAAGGCGCAGAATCGGCATGGATTGTTTCGGAAGCTGGAACGATGGACCGGTTCGACCAGATGCGCGTCTTTGCCGCCGTGATCGACGCGGGCAGCTTCGCGGGCGCGGCCGAGGCGCTGCAGATGTCGCGCCCCGCCGTGTCGCGGCACGTGGCCGAGCTCGAGTCGCGGCTGGGCGTGCGCCTGATCCAGCGCACCACGCGCCGGCTGTCGCCCACGGCCGAAGGCCAGCTGTTCCATGCACGCGTGCGCGAGCTGCTCTCGGGCATGGACGACGCCGAGGCCGAGATCAGTGCCCGCACCGCCGAGCCCACGGGCGTGCTGCGCATCAACGTGCCGGTGACCTTCGGCATCCTGCACCTGGCGCCGCTGTGGGGGCGCTTTCGCGCGCTCTACCCGCGGGTGCAGCTGGAGGTGACGCTGGCCGACCGCGTGGTCGACCTGGTCGACGAGGGCTACGACCTGGCGGTGCGCATCGCGAAGCTGCCCGACTCCAGCCTGGTCAGCCGGCAGCTGGCCAGCACGCGCGTGGTGCTGTGCGCGTCGCCCGCCTACCTGCGCCGGCGCGGCCGGCCGAAGACGCCCGACGACCTGGGCGGGCACGACCTCATCGCATACACGCACTGGTCGCAGCGCGACGAGTGGATGTTCCAGGGGCCCAAGGGCGAGGTGCGCGTGCGCACGCAGCCCGTCATGCGCACCAACAACGGCGACACCTGCCGCGCCGCCGCGCTGGCGGGGCAGGGCATCGTGCTGCAGCCCAGCTTCCTCGTCGGGCCGGATCTGGCCGCCGGCAAGCTGGTCGAGTTGCTGCCCGCGTACCGGGCCGGCGAGCTGGGCGTCTATGCGGTGTACCCGTCGCGCAAGCACGTGCTGCCCAAGACGCGCCGGCTGATCGAGTTCCTCGAGCACGCGCTGCGCAAGCCGGCCTGGGCGGTGTGATGGACGTGATGGCGTCGGTGATGGGCTTCCTGCAGGCGCTGCAGGGCGCGCCGGCCTATGCGCTGGTGTTCGGGGTGCTGGCCGCCAGCGGCCTGGGCCTGCCGATCAACGAGGACATCCTGCTGATGGTGGCCGCGGCGCTCACGCTGCAGGGCGTGATGGAGCCGCTGCCGCTGGTGGGCGTGGCGTGGTGCGGCGTGCTGTGCGCCGACGCGCTGATCTTCCACTGGGGCCACCGGTTCGGCGCGCGGCTGCTGCAGCACCGCCTGGCCGCGCGCGCGCTGCCGCCGTCGCGGCTCGACGCCGTGCAGGCGACGATGCGCCGCTGGGGCCCGGCCTACTTGTTCGCGGTGCGCTTCATGCCCGGCATGCGCACCGCGCTGCTGTTCGCCGCCGGCTCGCTGAAGATGCCGTACCGGCACCTGCTGCTGTTCGACGGCGGCGCCGGCCTGGTCGAACTGCCGCTGCTGGTCTACGGGGTGCGTTACGTGGGCGGTCGCTGGGAGCAGATCCTGCAGGCGCTGCAGCAATGGCAGTCGGTGCTGCTGCCTGCGCTGGCCGCGGTGGTGGCTGTCGTCTTGCTGACGATGCGGTGGAGGCGCGCGCGCCGGCGCCGCCGCGATTGATCCAGCGCAAGCACCCGGGCGCCTCGACTGCGGATCATCGCGCCCCGTGCCCGAGGGCACTTCCCAAGCGCATGCGGCACGGCCCTCGTCGCCCGCATGGCCCACGCCACCCATTCACCGCAGGACCCTTCCACCTCCATGTCGATCGAGCTGTTCCGCAACAAGGACCACGCGTGCCTGATGTTCACCAACCTGGTGGAGGAGGACGGCCAGGCCGTGCAGGCCAACCAGTTCCTCATCGTCGACCACGGCGAGGGGGCCGTGCTCGACCCGGGCGGCAACCTGGCATTCAACGAACTGTTCCTCACGATCGGCCGCTTCTTCCCGCCGCAGGGCCTGAGCTACCTCCTGGCCTCGCACGCCGACCCGGACATCATCGCGTCGCTGGACCGCTGGCTGACCAGCACCAAGGCCAAGCTCGTGATCTCGCGCATCTGGGAGCGGTTCGCGCCGCACTTCACCAAGGTCGGCAAGACCGACAACCGCGTGATCGGCGTGCCCGACGCGGGCGGGCGCCTGCTGCTGGGGCGCAGCGAGCTGCACCTCGTGCCCGCGCACTTCATGCACGCCGAGGGCAACTTCCAGTTCTGGGACCCGGTCAGCCGCATCCTCTTCACGGGCGACCTCGGCGTGTCGCTGATGGGCGGCGCCGAGGCGGCCACGCCCGTCACGGACCTGCAGGCGCACATCCCGCGCATGGAAGGCTTCCACCGGCGCTACATGGTGTCCAACAAGATCCTGCGCATGTGGGTGCGCATGGCGCGCCAGCTGCCCATCGCGATGATCGTGCCCCAGCACGGCGCGCCCATCCAGGGCAAGGCGGCGATCGCGCAGTTCCTGGAGTGGATCGAGCAGCTGCAGGTGGGCGTCGACCTGTTCGACGACCGCGCCTACCAGCTGCCCACGGCGAAGATCGATGGACAGACGCACCAGGTGCGCCCGGTGCTGCGGGCGGTGAACGCCTGAGCGTTCAGCCGGCCGAAGCCGCCATTTCGTCCAGCGTGAAGACGAAGTCGGCCGCGCCGCCGTCGTCGTCGACCTGCAGCACGAAGCCCAGGCGTTCGAGTTCCAGCGTCAGCCGGCCCACCTGCTCCTGGCTCGCCAGCCGCAACTCGCGCGTGAGGCCGGGCGCCTCGATCCGCACTGTCCAGCCCTGGCCCCGCCCGGGGTCGGCCCGCGCCGCGCGCCGGATGGCCACCGGCAGCGCCTGTTCGATGATTTCGGACAACATGGGGCCGGAGGCTCCGGCGCTCCCGTCCTACCGGGTGTCGGTGCCGCGCGCGGGTGCGGCCCCCCATCGTCCGACAGAGGGACCGCCGCGTTGACGGCGTGACCGGCCGGTCGCGGCGCCGCAGCGATGGCCGGATCCTTTGCATTCGCGCCCCGTCGCAGGCGAAGCGGATTCGCAGCCACTGCAAACAATGACTGCAGGGTTGCGGCTAAGATGAGGTCTCGGAGGACGGCTCAGCCCCAAAGCGAATCCCGCGGTGCGAAGGGAATGCCTGGGGTCCACGACGATCAACTACCTCATGCCCAATATCGGCTCGGTCCTGAAACTCGAGATCCAGCGCGTCGCGCGCAAGGAACTGCGTTCGGAAACACAACAGCTGAAGAAATCGGTTGCGCAATACCGCAGCCAGATCGCGGCGCTCAAGCGCCGCCTGCAGTCGCTGGAACAACTGGTCCGCAAGCAGTCGCGCGGCGGCAGCCGCGCGACGCCGGCCGCGGCCGGCGAGGAGGAGGGTGGGCCCAGCCTGCGCTTCTCGGCCAAGGGCCTGGCGGCGCAGCGCAAGCGCCTGGGCCTGTCGGCCGCCGCGGTGGCGAAGATCCTGGGCGTCTCGGCCCTGTCGGTCTACAAGTGGGAGTCGGGCAAGACCCGCCCGCGCGCCAGGCAGCTGGAGGCCATCGCGTCGCTGCGCAAGATGGGCAAGCGCGAGGCGCTGGCCAAGCTGGAGGCCTGACCCGGATGCCCTTGCCCGAGCCGGCCGCGCGCCGGCACCTGCACACCCGCGCGGTCACGTACCGCGGTTTCCTTCGCGACGACGGCCTGTGGGACATCGAAGGCGAGATGTCCGATGTCAAGACCTACGGATTCGAACGATCCGACGGCACGGACATGCCGCCGGGCACGCCCATCCACGGCATGCGGATCCGGCTGACCGTCGACGAGTCGATGACCATCCGCGCCATCGCGACCTCGATGGACTTCACGCCCTTCCCGGAGTGCCAGCAGGGGAACGACCCGATGCAGCAGATGGTGGGCGCGCGGCTGGGCCCCGGCTGGCGCCAGGCGATCGAAAAAGCGCTGGGCGGCGTGCGCGGCTGCACGCACCTGCGCGAGCTGCTGTTCAACATGGCCACGGCCGCCTACCAGACCGTCTTCCCGTGGCGCGAGCGCGAGCGGCGCCTGGCCGGCATCGCGCCGGCGCAGACCACCGAGCCGCCCTACCACCTTGGGCGCTGCATCGCCTGGGACTACAACGGCGCGGTGACCGCGCGCTACTACCCGCAGTTCGCGGGCTGGCAGCCGGTCAGGCGCGTGCCGAAGCCGCCGCCGCCTTCGTCCACGTGAACACCCGCACCGGCGGCACGTTCACGATTTCCCAGCGCTTGTCGGGCCGGCCCAGGTAGGGTGTGGCGAAGTCCGCCACGTGCGCCCGCACCTGGTAGGCCACGAAGCGCCCGCCCGGGCGCAGCACCTGCGCGATCGCCGCGGCGATGCGGTCCGACACCTCCGGCGGCATGGTCGAGAACGGAATGCCCGAGACGATCGCATCCGGCGCCGGCAGGCGGCGCGCGGCCAGGAAGTCGGCCAGCCGCTCCGCGCTGCCCAGTTCGAGCAGCAGCCGCGGGTCGCGCAGCGACTGCCGCAGGTGCTCGTGGAACGTCGGATCGAGCTCGATCGCCAGCAGCCGCGCCCCGGCGCCCATCGCCTGCAGGAAGGCCGCGGTGGTGCCGCCGGTGCCGGGCCCGAGCTCGACGACGGTGCGCGCCTGCGCGATGCCCGCGCTGCGCACCAGTCGCCGCTCCAGGCGCCGGGAGCTGGGCATCACCGAGCCCACCTGCGCCGGATGGCGCAGGAACCCGCGCAGGAATTCGATGCTGTCGCGCAGCGGACCCGCCGGCATGCCGGCGGCGGACAGGGCAGGGCCGGCGCTGCGGCCCGCGCGTGGTTCTTGGAGCGGCATGGAGGTGGGTTGGGATGGAAGTCGCGGCGATTGTGGTGTTGGCGTGCCAGCGCCGGTGTCGGACGGCGTTGACAAGCCTGCCGTCGCGTTGGCCTTCGTCGCGCGGCGCGCGCGAGCCGGTCGCGCCAGCCGACTAGAGTGTGGGGATGCAGTCCGACGAAAGCGCGCCCGCGCGATGAATCCCACGTTGCAACGCGCCACGGGCGCGATCTCCGACCGCGCCACGCGCCTGTGGCTCGCCCTGCGCGCGCATCCCTGGCGGGCCCTGTGGATCCTGCTGGCCGGGGCGCTGGTGTACGTGCTGGTGCTGGTGCCCTTCACCCCCAGCATCTCGAACCTGCGCAAGGCGAAGGTGGAGGCGCCGGCGGTGCTGGTGTCCGCCGACGGCGTGGTGCTCGCCAGCTACCAGCGCGTGCACCGGCAATGGGTGCCGCTCGACAAGGTCTCGCCCACGGTGGTCCAGGCCCTGGTCGCCACCGAGGACCACCGCTTCTGGCAGCACCACGGGATCGACCTGCGGCGCACCGCGGCCTCGGTGGCGCACACGCTGCGCGGCAACCGGCAGGGCGGCTCGACCATCACGCAGCAGCTGGCGCGCAACCTGTACCCCGACGAGATCGGGCGCGCGCCGACGCTGCACCGCAAGGTCAAGGAAGCGATCACGGCGCTGAAGATCGAGGCGGTCTACAGCAAGAAGGAGATCCTGGAGACCTACCTCAACACGGTGCCCTTCCTCTACAACGCGTACGGGATCGAGATGGCCGCGCGCACCTACTTCGACAAGTCGGCGGGCGAGCTCGACGTGCTGGAGAGCGCCACGCTCATCGGCATGCTCAAGGGCACCAGCTACTACAACCCGGTGCTCAATCCCGACCGCGCGCGCCAGCGCCGCAACGTCGTGCTGTCGCAGATGGCCAAGCGCGGCGTGCTCGCGCCCGAGCGGGCGCGCCAGCTGGCCCAGCAGCCGCTGCGCATCGACTTCGAGCGCCAGGAGGAGAACACCGGCCCGGCGCCGCACCTGGCCCAGCTGGTGCGCAAGTGGCTCATCGCCTGGGCCGACCGCAACGGCTACGACATCCATTCCGACGGGCTGGTGGTGCGCAGCACGATCCAGGCCAAGCTGCAGCGCGCGGCCAACCAGGCGGTGGCCCGCCAGATGGCCCAGCTGCAGCCGCTGGCCGACCGGCGCCGCAAGGCCGGGCAGGAGCGCGCGCTGCTGCAGGCCGGCTTCGTCGCCATCGACCCGCGCACCGGCCATGTGCTCGCCTGGGTGGGCAGCGCCGACTTCGCCCAGGACCAGTTCGACCACGTGAGCCAGGCGCGGCGGCAGCCCGGCTCGACCTTCAAGCCCTTCGTCTATGGCGCCGCCTTCGTCGACGGCCTGCGGCCCAGCGACACCTTCGTGGACCAGGCCGTGGCCATCCCCGGGCCCGGCGGCGAGGTGTGGAGCCCGAAGGACGCCACCCCGCCCACCGGCCGGCCGATGACCTTGCGCGACGGCCTCGCGCAGTCGCGCAACTCGATCACCGCCCAGGTGATGGGCAGGGTGGGCGCGGCCAAGGTGGCCAAGCTCGCGCAGGGCCTGGGCGTGCGCGACAGCCGGCTGGACCTGGTGCCCTCGCTGGCGCTGGGCACCAGCCCCGTGACGCTGCGCGAGATGGTGTCGGCCTATGGCGCCATCGCCAACGCCGGCCTCTGGATGGAGCCGCTGGTGGTGCTGCGCATCGAGGACAAGTCGGGCAAGGTGCTGGATGCGTTCGTGCCCGGGCGCTCGGCGCAGGGCATGCCGCGCCAGGCCTCGCTGACGCTGGTCAATGCCATGCGCGCGGTGGTCGACGAGGGCACCGCGACGGCGATCCGCAGCCGCTACGGCATCCAGGCCGACGTGGCCGGCAAGACCGGCACCACGCAGGACAACAGCGACGGCTGGTTCATCCTGATGCACCGCCAGCTCGCGGCCGGCGCCTGGGTGGGATTCAACGATCCGCGCATCACCATGCCCGATGCCTGGGGGCCCGGCGCGCGCAGCGCGCTGCCCATCGTCGGCGATTTCTTCCAGCAGGCGTTGCGCTCGCGCTGGGTCGATCCGGCGGCGGAGTTCGAGATCCCGCGGCCCAAGCCCAAGCCCAAGCGCGAGGCCGATCCGCTGGAGCAGATCGTCAACGAGGTCGTGGGCCGCATCCTGCGCATCCTGAACTAGCGGCTCAGGCGCCCGGCCAGTCGGCGAACGGGAACGGCGCCTCGTCGGTCTCGAAGGTGAGGAACCGCACGATGTGGCCGAAGTAGCGCCCCAGGCTGGCGCCGAACGCCTGCACGCGCGCGTTCGGCCCGTCGGTGAGCGCCGCCAGCGCCAGTTGCAGGATCGCCAGCAAGGCCAGCAGCGATGCCGCCACCTGGAACGCGATGCCCATCAGCAGCATCATCACGAAGCGCACGCCCAGGCTGCGCTGGGGCGTGGCGGGCGGGGAGATCGAATCGGCCATGGGGTCCTCCGGTTGCAAGGCCCCATGGTGCCTGGCCGGCGTGCGCCTGCCTTGATGCGGCGCAACTGCCGCCATGCCGCCCCGCCTAGCATGGGCCTTCGTCCTGCGACGCCTGCGGCGTCCGGAAAGGGAGTCGAGCCATGCCGATCGAGCGCACCATCCTGGCCCTGCTGCTGGCCGCCCCGGCGGCCTTCGCCCAGTCCACGTCGTCCGGCGATGCGACACCCTCCACCCGCGGCGCGCTGCTGTACAGCAACCACTGCGTCGAGTGCCACACCAGCCAGATGCACTGGCGCGACCAGCGCCTGGCGCGCGACTGGGAGTCGCTGCGCGCGCAGGTGGTGCGCTGGCAGGGCGTGGCGAACCTGAACTGGAGCGAGGAGGACATCACCGAAGTGACGCGCCACCTCAACGAGACGGTCTACGGCTTCCCGCGGCCGACCCAGACTTCGCGGGCCGGCCGCTGAGGCGGGTCGCTCACCGGATCGTGAACGCCCCGCCGGCCGAGCCGGTCACCGTGAAGCGGCCGTTACCCTGGTACGTCACCTCGATGCGCTGGCCGGCGCCGCCCGAGATCGAGCCGAGCGTGCCGCCCGCGGTGCGGTTGCCCGTGGTGGTGTAGATCTTGCCGCCGGCCGTGCCGTCGACGCCGTGGTCCGCGGCGGCGATCCAGTTGCCGTCCGAGGACAGGCTGATGCCGCGCCACGTGAGGTTCAGGTCGGCCGCGCTCCAGGTCCAGGGGTCGTTGCCGCCGGTGGTGCTGATGAAGACGTAGCCGCGGTGGCTGTAGGCGTCGTTGCGCGGCTCCTGCGCCACCACGACGCTGCCGTCGCGCGAGACCGCGAGGCCGCTCCAGCCGCTGTAGCTGAAGCGCGCCGTCCAGGTCGCGCCGCCGTCGTCGCTCACCCACGGATTGCCGCCGTTGTCGAGGACGGCCATGCGGGCGCCGTCGGCGCTGGCGGACGCGAAGCTCCAGTTGCCGTTGCCCACCCGGCGCGTCCAGGTCAGGCCGCCGTCGGTGGACACGTACACGCCTTGCCGCGTCGCATCGCCCGTGTAGAGCGACGCCGCCGCCACCAGCCGCAGGCCGTCGGCGGAGCCGGCGATCGCGCGCCAGTCGGTGTTGGCGGTGCCCGGGACGGCGGTGAAGGTCACGCCGCCATTGGTGGACACCTGCACCGCGCCGCCGCCCACGCCGACGATGCGCTGGCCGTCGTCGGCCATGTGCACCGAGGTCCAGGCGACCGCCGTGCCGCGCTGCGTCCACGTCTGGCCGAAGTCCGCCGAGACGTAGAGGCTGCCGCCGCCCACCGCCGCCAGGCGGCTGCCGTCGGCGGACATCTGCACCTGCGTCCAGCTGGTGCTGGGCAGCGAGGTGCGCGACCAGGTCGCGCCGCCGTCCTGCGACAGGTACACGCCGCCCGGATTGGCGATCGCGGCGATGCGGTTGCCGCTGGCCGAGCTCGCGGTGCCGGACCACGGCAGGTTGGCCGCGGCCGGGTCGGGTTCGCGCGGCACCCAGGTCGTGCCGGGCACGACGTTGCCGGGCAGGTTGGTGGTCTCGACGTACTGCTGCGCGTTCTGGGCCAGCACCCAGCGGCCGCTGCCGGCGCCAACGACCGTCACGCGGTCGCCCGCCTGCAGCGACTCGTTGCGGGGCAGGGTGACGGTGAACGTCTGCGTGGCATCGGGCGCGAGCGTGTAGCTGCCGTTGGGCACGGCCTGCTGCGAAGTCGGCGCGGGCGCGGGGGCGGGAGCAGGCGCAGGCGCAGGCGCAGGCGCAGGCGCAGGCGCAGGCGCAGGCGCAGGCGCAGGAGCGGGCGCGGGCGCAGGAGCGGGCGCGGGCGCGGGCGCAGGTGCCGGAGCGGGTGCAGGTGCGGGTGCAGGTGCAGGTGCAGGTGCAGGTGCAGGTGCAGGTGCAGGTGCAGGTGCAGGTGCAGGGGCCGGGGCAGGTGCAGGTGCCGGGGCAGGTGCCGGGGCAGGTGCAGGTGCCGGGGCCGGGGCCGGGGCCGGGGCCGGGGCCGGTGCGGGCGAGGGAATGGTTTCCGGTTCGGGGGCCGGCGCGGGCGCGGGTGCCGGTGCAGGGGCCCCGGGGCCGTTGCCGGCCAGCTGGCCGGAATTGGGCGCCGGCGCGGCATCGACCGTGCCGCCGCCACCGCCGCCGCATGCGGACAGCCACAGCGCCGCCAGCGCCGACAACGCCATTGCCTGGCAACGTTCCTTCGACAGGCCCATGGACCCTTGCGACATCTTGGTTCTCCCTCGCGACCTTCGCGAATGTGTCGCGGGCGATTCTGGAAGCCGCCCCGGCGCGCCGCGGTGCGGCATCTCAGCCATTGGCCGTAGGACGGCGAGGCTCAGCGGTGTCAGCGGCGCACCGAGCCCGAACGGGCCATGCGCGCCGCGCGGGCGAAAAAAAACCGGGCTCTTGCGAGCCCGGTTTCTCCCTCCCGGTCTGTGTGACAGCCGTTGTTGCTTACTTGATCGTGTACGCGCCGCCGGTGGCGCTCTGCACGCTCCACTGGCCGTTGCCCAGGTACTGCAGCACGACCGCGTTGCCCTGCGTGCCGGCGATCGAGCCGGTGGTGCCGTAGGTCGTGCGGCCGCCGATCGAGGTGTACATCTGGCCGACGGCGCCGAAGAACGTGCCCGCCGCCAGGATCCACGACTTGCCGTCCGCCGACATCTGCATCGCGCGCCAGTTGGTGTCGGTGCCCGGCGTGGCCAGGGTCGCGAACGACGTGCCGCCGTTGGTGGACATCAGCACCTGGCCGCTCGTGCCGGGGCCCGAGAGGGTGGCGCTCATGATGCTGGCATCGGCCGACATCGACACCGAGGTGTAGTCGCCGGTCACCGTGCTGGCGCGGGTCCAGGTCCAGGTGCCGCCGACGTTCTTGCCGACGTACAGGCCCGTGCTGCTGGAGGGCACCGGGTACTGGGTGTTGCCGGCCACCAGGATGGTGTTGCCGTCGGCGGACATCGACACGCGGTACCAGGAGTCGGTCACCGGGGTGCCGCCCACCGTCACCGGCAGGGCCGTGAAGGTCAGGCCGCCGTCGGTGGACAGGTGCAGGTCGCCGTCCTGGCTGGCGGCCACGACCTTGCTGCCGTCGGCCGAGCCGTCGACCGCGCGGAACGCGTCCAACAGCGTGGTGCCGCCCTCGGTGGCGGCCACGAACGTGGTGCCGCCGTTCTGCGAGGTGTAGACCCGGCCGTCCTTGACGACCGCGACGATGCGCTGGCCGTCCTGCGACATCGTCACCGACTCGTACTCGAGGTTGTTGGAGGCGTTGAAGGCCTGGTCGATGCGGTTGAACGTCGCGCCCTTGTCGGTCGACATGTACATGCCGCCGGCGTAGTCCAGCACGACGATGCGGTCGCCGCTGGGCGTCATGTCGGCCGAGATCCACGGCTGGCTGACGACCGGGGTGCCGCCGTTGAGCATGCTGGCGACCGTCCAGTTGGCGCCGCCGTCCAGGGAGACGTGCACGCTGCCCGGGATGTCGGTGGCCACCATGATGTCGCCGGTGGTGTTGGTCGCCACCCAGTGCCACTGGGCCGGCGCCAGGCGCGGGGTCCAGGTGGTGCCGGTGGCCACGTTGCCGGTGAGGTTCGTGGTGAGGATGGTCTGGCCGGCATTCTGCGCGACGGTGAACGGCGCGGCGCTGACGCCGGTGATGGTCACGGTGTCGCCGGCGGCCAGGCCGGCCGAGGCGGGCAGCGTCACCGTGACCGCGGAGGCGGCCTGGATCTCGTAGGCCTTGTTGGCCTGCAGCTGGGTGTCCGCGGTGATGGAGATCGCGGTCGGAGCCGGTGCCGGCGCAGGAGCGGGTGCCGGCGCGGGCGCGGGTCCCGGTGCCGGCGCGGGAGCCGGGGCGGGCGCGGGTGCAGGTCCGGGCGCCGGAGCGTCGCTGCCGCCCCCGCCGCCGCCACAAGCAGTGAGCCAGAGGGCGGCCAGCGCAGCCGTCACGATGACCCGGGGTTGTCCCTTGAACATTTCATAGCCTCCAAGTTGCGTTAGTGACGCGAATCGACACACGTCGCGTCGAATGGTCTGTTCTCCCAGCCTCAGCCGCTTTCCCGTTTGGAGCGACTCGCTGTAGGAGAAATGCCATCGGCCAACTCAACGGGTTGCAGGATGTGTTCGACGCCGGTCCGACAGGGCCATTGACCGGCTCGAAAGGGCTATCGGCGTGGCTTGCCTGTGCTTGCGTTCGGATCCGCGAACGGCCGAGATGAACTTTCGCGCCGCGGCGCCGCTCCCTGAATGTTCGATGCGAAGAAGAACAACGACGTGCTGAGCCAGCGGATCGCCCTGGTCGTCGGCGGGACGGCGGTCGCCGCGTGCGAGCTGCTGGCGCTGGCCATGTGGCAGGGCTGGGTGCGCCCCGGCCCGGGCGCCAGGCCATCGGCGGTGCAGGTCGCCGGGCAACGTCCGGCCGAAGCGGGCGACTTGCCGCCACCGCCGCCGTTGCCGCAGCAGGACTACTTCTCGCAGCTGAGGCAGCGCGTGCGCTGGGAGCCGGTGCGCATCGGCTCCGACGTGCTGCTCACGCCCGACCTGGGGTCCCGCCTCATGCTGGCCAAGGCGGCCGCCCGCCAGGCCAGGCTCGAGGAGGTCGGCCTCGGTTTCCAGGACGTGTACGGGATCATCAACGCGGAGACGCACTGGGTTCCGCGCCCGGGCGCCAGCCGCGACGGCACACCCAACATCGGCATCGCGCAGTTCGAGCCCGCGACGGCGGCGGCCCTGGGCGTGCGGGACCCCGACGACGTGGTCGAGGCCGTGCACGCGGCGGCCCTGCACATCCGCGAGGCGGCGGTGTGGAGCCGCCAGCGCATCGGCGCGCTGCGGCTCGACCGCAAGCAGAAGGCGGCCAAGCTGCGGGAGGGCGTCTCCGTCTACTACAACCTCTCCACGCGCGGACGCGCGGGCTGGAACGGCACGGCATCGGACGCGCTGCCGATCCAGACAACGCGGCACATCCAGCATGCGCGCGAAGGCGCGCAGGAGGCCGTGTGGCTGGAGCGGCGCGTCGGCCCGATCGACCTGCCCGCTCCGTTGCCCGAGGGCGTGCTGACGGCTCGCGCCGATTGACGGGGCTTGCAGCGCCGCGGGCCGTCCCCACCTCCCGATCACCATGGATGCCACCCTGCACGTCGTCTGCCCCGCCTGCCAGGCCACCAACCGGGTCCGCCGCGACCAGCTCGGGAGTGCGCCGACCTGCGGCCGCTGCAAGCAGGCCCTGTTCGAGGGCAAGCCCGTCGCGCTGGACGCCGCGTCGTTCGAGCGGCAGGTCACGCACAGCGAGCTGCCCGTGCTGGTGGACTTCTGGGCGCCCTGGTGCGGCCCCTGCCGGATGATGGCGCCCGCGTACGAGCAGGCCGCCCGCCTGCTCGAGCCGCAGGTGCGCGTGGCCAAGCTCGACACCGAGCAGGCGCAGGCGCTCGCGGCGCGGCTGAACATCCGCAGCATCCCCACGCTGGCGCTGTTCGTCGGCGGGCGGGAAGTGGCGCGCCAGCCCGGCGCCCTGACGCGCGCCGAGGACATCGTCCGCTGGGCCCGGGCCCAGCTCGCCACGGCCTGACGGGCCTGGCACCCCGCCGCGCGCCGCCCCGGGCTCGCGCCCTCGGCCTACGCCCGGGCTCGGCAGGCCGCCTTAACTTGCCGGCTTCATTGCATGGAGACCGGCATGGCGAATCCCCTGATCGGACAGATTCTGGCGAGCGTGCTCGGCCGCTCGATGGGCGGTGGCGCGTCCGGTGGCGGCGGTCCCGCGGGCGGCGGGCCGGGCGGGGGCCTGCCGGGCGGCCTGGGCTCGATCCTCGGTGGCGTGCTCGGCGGCGGCGGCCTGCCGGGTGGCGTGCCCGCCGGCGCGCCGCGAGGCGGGCTGGGCGGCGGCCGCACGGCCCTGCTGGCCCTGATGCTGCCGCTGGTCATGGCCTGGGTGCGCCGCAACGGCGGCATCGGCAACGTCCTGCAGCGCGTCAACCAGCAGGGCTACGGCGGCCAGGCGAACTCCTGGGTCGGGACGGGGACGAACGATCCGCTGCCGCAGGACGCCGCGCGCCAGCTGCTGGGTGACGACGAACTGGCGAGCCTGGCGGGCCGGCTCGGGGTCGGCGAGCAGGACATCGCGCAAGGCTTCTCGGAGATCCTGCCGGAGGTGGTGGACCAGCTCTCGCCGCAGGGCCAGCTGCCCGACGACGCCGACCAGGCGCTGGACGCGGGCCAGTCGGCACTCGAGCGGATGCTGCAGCAGCAGGCGCGCTGACGCGCCGCGCGCCGGCGCGGTAAGCTGCGCGCCCATGCACTACCGACGACTCGGCGCCAGCAACCTGCAGGTCTCCGCCCTCTGCCTGGGCACCATGATGTTCGGCGACCAGACGGGCGCCGACGAGGCGGCCGCGATCGTTGCCGACGCGCGCGACCGCGGCGTGAACTTCATCGACACGGCCGACGTGTACACCAAGGGCGCTTCCGAGACCCTGCTCGGGCAGCTGCTGCGCGGCCAGCGCGACCACTGGGTGCTCGCCACCAAGCTGGGAAACAAGATGGGCGAGCGGCCCAACGAGGGCCACTATTCGCGCTCGTGGATGCTGCGCGAGGTCGACGCCAGCCTGCACCGGCTGCAGACCGACCGCGTCGACATCCTGTACCTGCACCGCGACTACGAGGGCATGGACCTGGAAGAGCCGCTGCGCGCGCTCGACAGCCTTGTCAGGGCGGGCAAGCTGCGGGCGTGGGCGCTGTCGAACTTCCGCGGCTGGCGCATCGCCGAGGCGGTGCGCATCGCCGCGCAGCTGGGGATGCCGCGGCCGGTCGCCTGCCAGCCCTACTACAACCTGCTCAACCGCATGCCGGAGGTCGAGATCCTGCCGGCGTGCGCGCACTACGGCATCGGCGTGGTGCCGTACAGCCCGATCGCGCGCGGGGTGCTCACGGGCAAGTACGTGCCCGGGCAGGCGCCGGCGGCGGGCACGCGCGCCGGCCGTGGCGACCGCCGCATCGCCGAGACCGAGCTGCGCGAGGAGTCGCTGCGCATCGCCCAGCAGCTGCAGGGGCATGCACAGGCCAAGGGCGTGACGCTCGCGCAGTTCGCCACCGCCTGGGTGCTCGGCCACCACGCGGTGAGCTCGGTGATCGCCGGCCCGCGCACGCTGGAGCAGTGGCAGTCGTACGCGCCGGCGCTCGACATCACGCTCGACGCCGGCGACGAGGCGCTGGTGGACTCGCTGGTGCCGCCGGGCCACCCGTCGACGCCGGGCTACACCGACCCCGCCTATCCGCTGCATCCGCGGCGTCCCGCCGGCTGAATTTCCGTCCGCTGGACTGACGGGTTCGCGGCCCGGACCGGCTTGTCGCCGGCCGTTGCCAATCCCGACAGCCTGTTACGACCGCCTCCTACAAGGTCAGGGGTTGCGGTCGCCTACCCTCAGCCGAGGTGCAGAGTCACACCGCCGGGGAGACACAGGGAAATGCAAGACGTCCAGCCATGCCAACGCTCGGCCGAAAGGTTCGGGCTGGCGCTGCCGATCACCATGGAAGGCGAGGAGTGCGCCTGCCATGACATCAGCGCCACCGGGGTGCTGCTGGAGGCCGCGCAGGCGCCCGACCTGGGTGCCCATGTGTCCCTCAGCCTGCAGTACGACCTCGAGGGCCGCCCCTTCAGCGTCGACTGCAGCGGCCGCGTGGTGCGCGTGGAGCGCCATGGCGAGAACTTCAACATCGCGGTGCGGCTCGACGAACCGCTGTTCGAGGACGCCGTGCTGCAGGAAGGCGGCACCGGCTGATCCGCCGGCCGCCCCGAAGACACGGCCGCCAGCGCGGCGAGGGAGTGCAAGGATGGCAATCGTGGAACCCAGGGTGGTGGTGCCGCTGCGGCGGCGCGAGGAAAAGCGGGGCGCCGAGCGGTTCGAGATGGAACTGCCCGTCACCGTGGGCAGCGGGCAGGGCGGCGTGACGCGCGACGTCAGCGTCAGCGGCCTGTCCTTCACCGCGCGCGACCCCTATGCCGTCGGCGAGCGCATCGAGCTCACGGTCGAATACCTGCTGGACGGCCACAACTTCCCGCTGCGGTGCGAGGCCACGGTGGTGCGCTGCGAGCCCTGCGCCGGCGGCTTCACCATCGGGGTGCGCCTGGCGACCGCCTTCCTCGAATAGCCCCGACGCGCCGAACGCCCGCCGCGGCGTGATAATGCGCGGATGGGCTTGCTCAACAAGATCTTCAAGGGTCCGGACAAGGGCGGCGCGGATGCCGATTCGCAGCCGTCCGGCACGCGGTTCGAGGAGAGCGACGACCGCGACGACGACGCCGCGGAGCGCGAGGCCAGCCGCCGCGAGCTGGTCAAGCTGGTGCTGCGCGAGACCATGCGCCGGCACGCGGTGCCCTCCGACTGGATCGAGTGCCGCATGCTCCCGGTCATCACCAGCAAGCGCAAGACCGGCCTGCACGTGCAACTGGTCGTCAAGCAGGGCCAGGCCAGCCTGCTGGGCTACATCCCCGCGTTCCAGAGCGGCCTGATGGCCGAGATCGAGAAGTTCGACGCCCGCGCGTGGGACTGGCTGCTGAGCATTTCCTGGCAGTTCGCGGGCATCACCGCCACCACCGGCGGCGAACTGCCCGGCGCCGGGGAGTGGCAGGTCGGCGCCTCGCGCCCGGGCGCCATGGCCGCGGCGGACGGCAACTCCATGCGGGACCTGCTGGCCGCGGCCGGCGACGACGAGGTGGCCGAGGACCTGAAGGCGCTGTTCGCCATCCGCGACGCGGCGCTGCAGGCGCCCGAGCCGGTCCAGCACAACGACTTCGAGCCGACCCGGCCCTCGGGCTTCTCCACCAGCGGCGGCACGCCGCTGCGCTGAACCCGGGCCCGCTCAGGGCAGGAATTCCACCCGGTCGGCCACCAGCACGTCGTCGCTCACGCGCGAGCCGGTCACCAGCACCCGGCTGCCCGGGGCGAGCTGCGCGGCCGTGCCGTTGACGAACTGGGCCCCGCTCGCATCGACCTCCTGGTCCTGCACCTTGAAGCTGGCGATCGAGCGCAGGGCGCCGACGCTGCCGCGGGCGCTGAACGCGTCCTTGTCCCCGGTCTGGGTGGGCTGGCGCAGCTTCAGCTTGCTCACGACCAGCACCCCGCGCACCACCGTGCCCGTGGCCTCCACGCGGGCCCCGTTGCCCAGGCCCGAGAGGTTGCCGCCCGAGACCTGCGCCGCCGAGACGTCGGCCGGCATGCCGTCGATGCGCAGCGACTGCGGGTTCAGGTAGTCGGTGACCAGGCCGCCCAGGCTCTGGCGCGAGCCCTCCGCCGGCGGGGCGGGCGACGTCGGCTCGACGGCGGTGGCGGCCAGCTCGGTCGCCACCGAAGGCGCGCGGATGCGGACCACCTTGCCGTTGGCCAGGCTGGATGCGGGCCAGTCCGCCGGGAAGGTGGCGGTGCCGTACCGCACGCGCTGGCTGCCGATCCGGAAGGTCTGGGCGCGCGCGTCGAGCTGCTCGACCGGGCCGGTCAGCACCAGGTCCTGCAGCGCGGGCAGCTTCTCGACGCGCGTCGCGCGCAGCTGCCCCGCCGCGTCCTGCAGCCCATGCACCTGCACGGGCATGCCGTTGGCCAGGCCGGCGGCCGAGGCCAGCCCGCCGGCGAACACGGTCGCGCCGTCGGTGGAGACCTGCACCGAGAGCAGGTTGAACCGGCCGGTGCCGCCATCCAGGGCGCTGATGGTGCCGCGCAGGTCGGCCGCGCTGACCACCAGGGTCGCGGTGCCCTGGGCGAGGTCGGGCTGGATGCTGCCGGTGACGCGCACCGTCATCCCCAGGCGCAGCGCGGTCGTGTCGCTCAGCACCATGCGGGCGCGCGAGATGTCGTAGCGGATGCCGTTGACGATGATGCTGCCGAAGCCGTCGACCGCGCCCATGCCCGAGTCGGCCGTGATGCCGGTGCCGCCCGAGCCGACCCCTTCGCCGCCCGAGATGCCGGTGCCGCCGGAGCCCACGCCACCGGCGCCGGCGACGCTGGTGCCGTCGCCGAGGCTGCCGTCCGCGCCGAACCCCGAATCGACCGACACGCCGCCGCCGCAGCTGGCGGTGGACAGCGCCAGCAGCAGCGCGGCGCGCCGCAGGAGCGAGGCGAGCGCGGCCTTCATTCGGGCGCTCCCTCGCGGTCTTCCTGGAACAGGTACACGCCCACGCGCAACCGCTTGGGGCCGCGGGCGCCGCTGCGGGTGATCGCCTCGGACAGCTGCGCCACCAGTTCGCGGTGCATGGCGGTCCAGCGCTGGCGCATCAGCTGGTGGACGGCGTCGCAGTCGCTCTCGCTCAGGCCCTCGGCGAACACGGCGCGCTCCAGCATCAGCGGCGCGTCGCCGAGCGCGTTGGACACGGCGGCACTGGCGTGGTCGCGCAGGTTGTCGCCGAGGAAGGCCAGGGTGCTCTGCAGGTCCGCGGTGGGCACGAAGCCCTCGGAGGTCAGCTCCACCTGGGTCGCGTCGACGCGCACGCACATGCCCAGCCGCATGAGCTCGTCCAGCACGGCGCGGTGGTGCACGTCGCCGCGGCTGGCCTCGCGCGCCACGTCCTCGAACGACAGGCCCTGGCCGCTGGCGGCGACCGGCAGCCGCTGCAGCGTCGGATCCTGGCTCGCGAGCTGGAACCAGCGGGTGAAGGTCTTGGCCGCGGCCGACAGCTCGGTGTGCGGCAGCGGGTCGGCCGGCCGGCGCACGCGGGCGGTGACGTCCTTGCGGTTCAGGCCCGTGGTCACCGCGAGCTGGCTGATGTTGGGCGTGGGCACGCCCTGGCGTTGCCACAGGCGCGTGGCCTCGTCGAGCAGCAGGTCACGCAGCATGCTCTCTAGGTGCGGATGCTTGAGTCCCATGCCGAGTGCCAGCCGCACGAGCGGCCGCATCACACGCGCACAGGCGGATTGGGCCCAGGAGAGGCGGTCTTGCATGGGTGGTACTGCGACGTTCTCGAGCAATTGTTCCGGTTGCCGGCGCTCCCGTGCGCGTTTTTCCCAGCTGGATGGCCCCCAAGGGCCACGCGGTAGTCCGAACGGGCCATGCCCGGGCGGGAACTGCAGAGACAGGATCTCGCTCACGGCTCAGGCACCTCGCGGATGGAACACGTGCAGCGTCTCGTAGCCCCGGCCAGGCACGCTGCGCACGAGTGCGTAGCCGTCGGCCACGCGCCAGGCGGGCAGGGCCGCGCTCGCCGCTGGCCGCGCGTGCCAGGCCTTGCGTGCGAACGTCACGTGTGGGCGCCAGGGCCGGTCCTCGGCCGGCAGTCCCGCGCGCACGAGCGCCTCGCCGAGCCGGGCATGCAGGCGTTCCAGCGCCGGCGGCGCCCCGAGTTCGAGCACCGCGATGCCGCCCGGCCAGACGCGCTGCCCGCCCGCGTCCAGCGGCAGCGTGCAGGGCGTGAAGGGCACGTCGAGCTGGCCGCGCAGCGCGTCGACGCCGCCGGCGGGCACGTCGCCCAGGAAGTGCAGGGTGATGTGGAAGCGTCTGGCGTCCACCCGCGCGGCGCCGGCCGGCCAGTGCCACCGGTCGGCCAGCGCCTGCAGCGCGGAGCGCACCGGCGCGGGCGGCCAGACGGCGGTGAACAGCCGCACGGGTCGGGGAGCGCCGGCCGGCTTCACAGCTTGGGGATGTGGAGGGTCTTGCTGATCATCAGGCTGCCCGAGAGCACGAACAGCAGGACCAGCGGGTGCAACTGCCACGGGCCGACGGTGAGCACGCCGCCCCAGAGCGCGTCGTCGCCGATGCGCCCGGCCCAGGCCGCCAGCGCCAGCACCGCGGTGAGCACCACGCTGGTCGGGATCGGCGTGCCCTCGAAGTAGGCCACCTTGCCGGCCTGCCCGGACAGGGACTCCGCCGTGACGTTGTAGCGCGCCAGGCGGCTGACGCCGCAGCAGACGAAGTACACCAGCGCCGCCGCGTCCCATCCGCCCTGCGCGCCGGCCGCGAAGGCCAGCGCCGCGGGCGCCACGCCGAAGGAGATGACGTCGGAGAGCGAATCGAGTTCGCGGCCCAGGGGCGAGTGCTGGTGGCGCGCGCGGGCGATGCGGCCGTCGAGCACGTCGAACACCAGGGCCGCCGGCGCGAGCGCGGCCGACGCGAAGAAGTGCGCCAGGTCGCCGCTGGCCAGGTACAGCATCGCCAGGAACACCGCGCCCACGCCGCAGGCGGCATTGCCCAGGGTGAAGAAGTCGGCGAGGTGGAAGCCCCGCAGCATGGAGAAGTGGCGAGGAGCGGTGCGTTGCATGGCGGCGGGCTCGGTTCGGGGCATGCTCCACCATAGCCTTCGCGCCGCGCCGGCGGGTCGTCCCCGGGCACCGGTGGCTGTCGGCTGTGTCCGACGGCGGCAAGCCCGGCCGCGGGCGCGGCGCCATCATGGAAAGTGCGGGGCGGGCGCCCCGGTGCGAGACGGTCCAATGCGGGCATGACCCCCAGCGTCCTCTTTCGCGCCGGGCCCGCGCCGCGGTCCGCCGTCGAGTCCCCGTACGCGTGGCTGCGGCTGGCCCTGTCGCTGCTGCTCATGACGCTGGGCGGCTCGGGCATGTACTCGGTGACGGTGGTGCTGCCCGCGATCCAGGCCGAGTTCGGCGTGGCGCGCGGCGATGCCTCGCTGCCGCACACGCTCACCATGGTCGGGTTCGGCCTCGGCGGCGTCGCGATGGGGCGGCTCGCCGACCGCTTCGGCGTGCTCGTCCCGGTGGGCATCGGCGCCGTGGGCCTCGGCACCGGCTTCATCGCCGCCGGCCTGTCGCCGAACCTGGCCGCCTTCTCCCTCGCGCAGGGCGTGCTGGTGGGCCTGCTCGGCACGTCGGCCACGTTCGCGCCGCTGGTCTCGGACACCTCGCAGTGGTTCGACCGCCGGCGCGGTATCGCGCTGGCCATCTGCATGAGCGGCAACTACGCGGCCGGGGCGCTGTGGCCGCCGGTGCTGCAGCACTTCATCGAGGCCGTCGGCTGGCGCCAGACCTACATCGGCCTGGGCGTCTTCTGCCTGGCTGCCATGCTGCCGCTCGCCGGCCTGCTGCGGCCGCGGCCGCCGGTGTCGTTCGCGGCCTCGGCGCCGGCCGAGGCGCGGGTGGCCGCCACCGGATCGGACCGGCCGATGGGGCTGCGGCCCGCCACCGCGCAGGCGCTTCTGTGCGTGGCCGGCGTGTCCTGCTGCGTGGCGATGTCGATGCCGCAGGTGCACATCGTCGCCTACTGCGCCGACCTCGGGTTCGGCGCGGCGCGGGGCGCACAGATGCTGTCGCTCATGCTGGGCCTGGGCGTGGTGAGCCGGCTGGCGTCCGGCTGGATCTCGGACCGCATCGGCGGCCTGCGCACGCTGCTGCTCGGCTCGGTGCTGCAGGGCATCGCGCTGCTCCTGTTCCTGCCGTTCGACGGCGTCGTGTCGCTGTACGTGGTCGCCGGCCTGTTCGGCCTGTTCCAGGGCGGCATCGTCCCCTCGTACGCGCTGATCGTGCGCGAGCATTTCTCGCCCGCCGAAGCCGGGGCCCGCGTGGGCACGGTGCTGATGGCCACGCTGTTCGGCATGGCGCTGGGCGGCTGGATGTCGGGCGCGGTCTTCGACTGGACCGGCTCGTACCGCGCCGCCTTCGTCAACGGCATCGCGTGGAACCTGGTGAACCTGGCGATCGTGGTGTTCCTGCTGGCGCGCGTGCGCGGCATCGCACTTCGCACCGCCTGAGCCGCCGGGACCGGCGCGGCGCTGCGGTCGCCGTGGATGAGTTGCTATAGTGACTCGGCCATGACCGACCCCACGCGCACGGACCGCCGCCGCCTGCTGCAACTCGCCGCGGCCGCCGCCGCGACGGCGTGGCTGCCGCGCGGCGCGCACGCGCAACCGCGCTGGACGTCGCCGCCGTTCACGCTCGGCGTGGCCAGCGGGTCGCCGGCCACCGACTCGGTCGTGCTTTGGACCCGCCTCGCGCCAGAGTCCGGCGGGCTGCCCGAGGGCGGGCGCACCGCGCTGCCGGTGCGCTGGGAAGTGGCGCAGGACGAGGCCTTCACCCGCATCGCGCGGCAGGGCGAGACGCTCGCGCTGCCGCAGCTCGCGCACAGCGTGCATGCCGAGGTGCCGGGGCTGGAGCCGGACCGCTGGTACTACTACCGCTTCACCTGCGGCGACGCCGCCAGTCCCGTCGGCCGCACGCGCACGCTGCCGCTGCCCGGGGCGATGCCGCAGCGCCTGCGCGTCGCCTACGCCTCCTGCCAGCGCTGGGAGCACGGCTACTACGGCGCCTGGCGCCACATGCACGACGAGCCGCTCGATGCCGTCGTCTTCCTGGGCGACTACATCTACGAGTACCCGAACGCGACCGCCGCGGTGCGCAGCTTCCCCACCCTGGGCTGGGTGAAGACGCTGCCGCAGTACCGCGACCGCTACGCCCTGCACCGCAGCGACCCGCACCTGCAGGCCATGCATGCCGCCTGCCCGTGGCTGGTGACCTGGGACGACCACGAGGTGCAGAACGACTATGCGGGCGAGCACGCCGGCGATCCCTACCCGTGGGGCATGAACACGGTTGCCGATTTCGCCGCCCGCCGCGCGGCCGCCTACCAGGCCTTCTACGAGCACATGCCGGTGCGGGCGTCAGCCTTCGCGCAGGCGCTCGCCGCGGGCCGCGCGCCGGGCGAGCTGCGCCTGTACACGCGCTACCGTTTCGGCCGCCTCGCCGACCTGCTCCTGCTGGATGCGCGGCAGTACCGCGACGCGCAGGTGTGCGCGCCGTCGGGCCGGCCGGCCGGCACCGTCGATCCGGCCGCATGCGCCGCGTGGCGCGACCCGAACCGCACGCTGCTCGGCGCGGCGCAGGAGCAGTGGCTGGACCAGGCTTTCGGCGATGCCACCCCGGGCTGGACCGTCGTCGGGCAGCAGACCCTGTTCGGCCAGCGCGACGCCGCCGCCGGCCCGTCGCAACGGTTCTCGAACGACGGCTGGGACGGCTACGCGGCGGCGCGCCGGCGCGTGACCGACGGGCTGCAGCGCCACCGCGTCGCCAATCCGGTGTTCCTGGGCGGCGACGTGCACGAGAACTGGGTGGGCCACCTCAAGGCCGACTACGACCGCCCGGACAGCGCCACGCTCGGCGTGGAGTTCTGCGGCACCAGCATCACGTCGCGGGCCAAGGCGCCCGAGCGGCTGCCGGCGCTGCTGGCCGAGAACCCGCACTTCGTCTTTGCCGAGGGCGCGCACCGCGGCTACGGGGTGGCCGAGTTCACCCCGGCGCGGATGACGGCCACGCTGCGCGTGCTGGACGACGCCACGCGCCGCGATGCCCGGGTGTCCACGCTGGCGCGCTTCGCGGTCGAGGCGGGCCGGCGCCAGGTGGAGCGCGCGTGATCCTCCGACTGCTCGCGCTGGTGGCCGTGCTGCTGCTCGCGGCCGGCGCGGCGGCCGCGGGCGAGGTCACGCTGGGCGCGGACGACAGCTACGACCTGTCGCGCGCCTTCAGCTACCTCGAGGACCCCTCGGGCCGCCTGACGTTCGACGACGTGCGGCGCCCCGAGGCGCAGGCGCGCCTGCGGCCGGTGCTGCCCATCGGGCGCGGTCCCAATTTCGGCCTGTCGTCCTCGGCGTACTGGCTGCAGGTGACGCTGCGCCCCGCGCGCGGCGTGCCGGCCGACTGGATGCTCGAGGTGGCCTACCCCCCGCTGGACCACATCGAGCTGTACACGCCCGACGGCCGCGGCGGGTTCGTGCGGCAGCGCGGCGGCGATACCGAGCCATTCGCGCAACGTGCGATCCCGCACCGCAACCACGTGTTCGCGGTCCGGCTGCCGCCGGGGCAGCCGGCCACGCTGTACCTGCGCGTGGCATCCGGCGGCACGGTGTCGGCGCCGGCGCGGCTGTGGCGCCCGGCGGCGCTGTGGGCGCACGACCAGGCGACCTACGCCACGCTGAGCCTGTACTTCGGCCTGCTGCTGGGCCTGCTGCTCTACAACCTGCTGCTGTTCGTCTCCACCCGCGACCGCGGCTACCTGCTGTACGTCGCCTTCGTGGCGGCGATGGGCGTGGGGCAGGCGGCACTCAACGGCCTGGGCGCACAGTTCCTGTGGCCGGGGCTGACCTGGTGGAACGAGGTGGCGCTGCCCACCGGGCACGCAACCGCGGCCGTCTTCGGCCTGCTGTTCGCGCGCGCGTTCCTCTCCAGTGCCGCGCGCATGCCGCGGCTGGACAAGCTGCTGCTGGTGCTGGTCGCGGGCTGGATCGCGGGGCTGGCCGCCGGGCTGGCGCTGCCGTACCGGGTCTCGGCGTACATCGTCACGTTCCTGGCGCCCGTGAGCGTGACCGCGCTGATCGTGGTCGCGTGGATCAGCATCCGCCGCGAGTACGCCGGCGCGCGCTACTTCTTCACCGCCTGGGCGCTGCTGCTGCTGGGCGTGCTGGTCCTGTCGATGCACAACATCGGCGTGCTGCCGTCCAACGCGGTGACCTCCAACGCGGTGCTGATCGGCTCGGCGCTGGAGATGGTGCTGCTGTCCTTCGCGCTGGGCGACCGCATCAACGTCGCGCGCCGCTTCAAGGAGCAGGCGCAGGCGCGCATCGCGGCCGAGCGCGCCATGGTCCAGGCGCTGAGCCAGTCGCAGGAGCGGCTCAAGCAGGTGCTCGAGGAGCGCGAGGTCATCCTCGACAACTCGCTGGTGGGCATCGCATTCCTGACGCCGCAGGGCCGCTTCAAGTGGGCCAACCGGGCGATGTACGAGATCCTGGACGTGGGCCACGAGAGCGTGACGTCGATGGAGCCGTTCTACGTCTCGCGCGAGGAGTACCTGGCGGTCGGCGGCGAGGTCGCGCAGGCGGTGGCGCGCGGCCAGGTGTACCAGCGCGAGCTGGAACTGCGCCGGCGCGACGGCACGCGCATCTGGGTGCAGCTGACCGGCAAGGCCGTCAACGCCCAGGACCTGCGGCAGGGCACGGTGTGGGCGGTCATGGACTTCACCGAGCGCCGCCAGTTGCAGCAGCGGCTGGAGAAGACCATGTCCGAGCGCGAGGCGATCCTGAACAACGCGGTGGTGGGCATCGTGCTGTCGGTGTACCGCCGCCACGAGTGGGTGAACGAGAAGTTCGCGCAGATGCTGGGCTACCCGCGCCAGGTGCTGATCGGCCAGACCTCGATCTACATCCACAAGGACGAGGCCGCGTGGGAGCAGTTCGGGCGCGAGGCCCGGGCGGCGCTGCTGGCCGCCAACTCCTACACCTGCGAGCACCAGCTGCGCCGGCGCGACGGCGAGCTGTTCTGGGTGCAGATGGGCGGCAGTTGCGTGCGCCCGCACGATCCCGACTCGGGCGTGATCTGGACCTTCCTGGACATCACGGAACGCAAGAAGTCCGAGGCGGGGATCCGCGAGGCGCTGGAGCAGCAGAAGGCGCTGAACGAGCTGCGCTCGCGCTTCGTGGCCATGACCAGCCACGAGTTCCGCACGCCGCTGGCGGCCATCCTGTCGGCCGAGGAGGTGTTGCGCCACCACGGCGATCGCCTGTCGCCCACCGACCGCGCCGAGACGCTGGACAGCATCGCCGACGGCGTGCAGCGCATGTCGCGCATGATCGACCGGGTGCTGCTGCTGGGCAAGGCGGACGCCAAGATGCTGGAGTTCAAGCCGCACGACGTCGACCTGCCCGCGCTGTGCCGCGCCCTGGTGGACGAAGCGCGCGCCCAGCACCCGCGGTCCGCCTGCCGGGTGAGCGCCGAGTGGGGCCCCGGCGTGGGCCGGGGGCTGTGGGACGACAAGCTGCTGCGCCACATGCTGGGCAACCTGCTGTCCAACGCCATCAAGTACTCGCCGCACGGGGGTGAAGTCGGCTTCCGGGTGCGGCGCGAGGGCGGCGAGATGGTGTTCGAGGTGCGCGACCAGGGCATCGGCATCCCGGCCGACGAGGTGCCGCACCTGTTCGAATCGTTCCACCGCGCGAGCAACGTCGGCGCGATCCAGGGCACCGGCCTGGGCCTGGCGATCGTCAGGAATGCGGTGGAGATGCACGGCGGGCGCATCGGGCTGCACTCGGTGCCGGGCCAGGGCAGCACCTTCACCGTGCGGCTGCCGATCGCCGTCGAGACGGTCGACGCGCCGGGCTGACGGGCCGTTACCCCACGATCTCGAGCAGGCGGTCCAGCCCGCCTTGCTCGATCGAGACCATCGCCTGCTCGCGCACCTTCGGCTTGGCGTGGTACGCCACCGACAGGCCCGCTTCGCCCATCATCGGCAGGTCGTTGGCGCCGTCGCCCACCGCGATGGCCTGGTGCGGCCCGATGCCCAGCGCCGCGCAGGTTTCCAGCAGCATCCTGCGTTTCTCCACGCCGTCACAGATGTCGCCCCAGGGCTGGTCGACCAGGCGCCCGGTGAGCTGCCCGCAGTTGGGCCCGGACTCGATCTCCAGCACGTTGGAGCGCGTGTAGTCGATGCGCAGGCGGTCGCGCACGCGGTCGGTGAAGAAGGTGAAGCCGCCCGAGACCAGCAGCGTCTTCAGGCCCGCGGCCTGGCAGGCCGCCACCAGGCGCTCGGCGCCGGGGTTCAGCTGCAGCCGGGTGGTGTAGACCAGCTCCAGGTCGGCCACGGTCGCGCCGCGCAGCAGCGCCACGCGGCGGCGCAGGCTCTCCTTGAAGTCGGCGATCTCGCCGCGCATGGCGGCCTCGGTGATCGCCGCCACTTCCTCCTTCAGCCCGACGGCATCCGCGATCTCGTCCACGCACTCGATGTTGATCAGCGTGGAATCCATGTCGAAGGCGATCAGCCGGAAATCCTGCAGGCGCAGCGGCGGGGTGACGCCCTGGACGACGAGGCCGGGCGCGAATTCATGGCGGGACATGGTGCGATTGTCCCATCGGGCCGCGCCGGGCCCTCGGTCAGACGTCCGGCCCCGGCGCGACGAACCGGCGCAGCAGCGGCCCGAGGATGTCCAGCGGCAGCGGGAACACGATGGTGGAGTTCTTGTCGGCGGCGATCACCGTCAGCGTCTCCAGGTAGCGCAGCTGCAGCGCCTGCGGCTGCCGCCCGAGCACTTCGGCCGCCTCGGCCAGCTTGTGCGAGGCCTGCAGCTCGCCCTCGGCGTGGATCACCTTGGCGCGGCGCTCGCGCTCGGCCTCGGCCTGGCGGGCGATGGCGCGGACCATGGTGTCGTTCAGGTCCACATGCTTGATCTCGACGTTGGTGACCTTGATGCCCCAGGTGTCGGTCTGCGCGTCCAGGATCTTCTGCACGTCCAGGTTCAGCCGCTCGCGCTCGGCCAGCAGGTCGTCCAGTTCGTGCTTGCCCAGCACCGCGCGCATGGTCGTCTGCGCCAGCTGGCTGGTCGCCTCGAGGTAGTGCTCCACCTGGATGATGGCCCGGGCCGGGTCGACCACGCGGAAGTACAGCACGGCGTTGACCTTGACCGAGACGTTGTCGCGCGTGATCACGTCCTGGCTGGGGATGTCCATGACGACCACCCGCAGGTCCACGCGCACCATCTGCTGGATGCCGGGGATCAGGATCACCAGCCCCGGCCCCTTCACCTTCCAGAAGCGTCCGAGCTGGAACACCACCCCACGTTCGTACTCGCGCAGGATGCGCAGGGCGGAGGTGAGGAACATCACCGCCAGGATGGCCAAGACGCCGAGGCCGAGGCTTCCGACAACCATTGCGTTCTCCTTGTCCCGCCGGCCGCTTCAGGCCGCCACCACGTCCAGCACGCCGTCGCGCAGGGCGGTCACCCGCACCCGGTCGCCGGCCTGCAGCTGCGCCGGGCCGCGCACCTTCCAGTGCTCGCCGCGCACCAGCGCCCAGCCCTGGCCGGCGGCGTACTCTTCCAGCTCGCCGCCGGCGCCGACCACCGTCTGCGGCCCCGTCACCACGGGCCGCCGCCGCGCCTTGGCGGCCATCCCGGCCACCAGCAGGACGAACGCCGCCGACACCAGGGCCAGCGCGCCGACCAGCGGCAGCGGGATGCCCCAGCCCGGTGAGTCGCTGTCGATCAGCAGCACGCAGCCGAACGCGAAGGCGACCACGCCGCCGAGGCCGAGCACGCCGAAACTCGGCACGAACGCCTCGGCGACCAGGAAGCCCACGCCCAGCAGGATCAGCGCCAGGCCGGCGTAGTTCACCGGCAGCATCTGCAGCGCGAACAGGGCCAGCAGCAGGCAGATCCCCCCGATGACGCCGGGCGCCACCAGGCCCGGATTGCTGAACTCGAACACCAGGCCGTACAGGCCGATCATCATCAGCAGCAGGGCCAGGCTGGGGTTGGTGATCGCCGCCAGCAGGTGGCTGCGCCAGTCCTGCTCGAAGGTCCGCACCGGCGCGTCGCGCGTCTGCAGCCGCTGCACGCCGGCGGCCAGCCGCAGCTCGCGCCCGTCCAGCTGCCGCAACAGGTCCGGCACGTCGGTGGCCACCACGTCGACCACCTTGAGCCGCAACGCTTCCGGCGCCGACAGGCTCACCGCCTCGCGCACGGCCCGCTCGCCCCAGTCGGCATTGCGCCCGCGCAGCTGCGCCAGGCTGCGGATGTAGGCGGCGGCGTCGGCGATGCGCTTGGCGGCGAGGGCGTCCCCGCCGTCGGCCGGGGTGGGCGCACTGGCGCCCGAGGCCGGCCGGGCCGGTGGCAGCGGGTTGGCCGGCTGAGGGCCGCCGGGCATGCCGATGGCCACCGGGGTGGCGGCCCCGAGGGTGCTGGCCGGCGTCATGGCGGCGACGTGGCTGGCGTACAGGAGGTAGGTGCCGGCGCTGGCGGCCCGCGCGCCGCCCGGCGCGACGAAGGCCGCCACCGGCACCGGCGAGGCCAGGATGTCCTTGATCATGCTGCGCATCGCGGTGTCCAGCCCGCCGGGCGTGTCGATCTGCAGCACGAGCAGCTGCGCCTGCTCGCGGGTCGCCAGCGCGAGTCCGCGCCGCAGGTCGTCCGCGCTGGCCGGCCCGATCGCGCCATCGATGGCCAGCACGACTACCGGCCGGGCAACGCCATCCGCCAGGGTCCAGGGCATCGCGAGCCACAGGGCCAGCAGGCAGAGCAGGCGGCGGGCAGCGCGGCTCATGGGCCCAGTCTAGGCCGACCCCGGCGGGAGTCAACGGTGGACTTGTCCCATGGGCGCCCTTGCCGAGCTGCCGGCGGCGGGCTTCCTGGTCGCCACGACGAAGGTCGCGCGCCCGCGACGCGGGCTCCGGCATGCTGCTGGGTCCCCGCCTGCGCGGGGACGAAGGTCGCACGCCCGCTACGCGGGCTCCGGTACGCTGCTGGGTCCCCGCCTGCGCGGGGACGAAGGTCGCGCGCCCGCTACGCGGGCTCCGGTACGCTGCTGGGTCCCCGCCTGCGCGGGGACGAAGGTCGCACGCCCGCTACGCGGGCTCCGGTACGCTGCTGGGTCCCCGCCTGCGCGGGGACGAAGGTCGCGCGCCCGCTACGCGGGCTCCGCGACCTTCGGCTGGCCGAGGGCGCGCAGGATGTCGCGCACCATCTGCACCCGGTCCTTGGGCTCCTTGAGCTCGCGCTCGATGCGCAGCTTCTCGTTGCCCGCCAGCTTGATGTGCCGGTTCTTCTGCACCAGCTCGATGATGCGCATCGGGTCCACCGGCGGGTTGGGGCGGAAGGTGACGTTCGTCACGCCGGGGGCGGCGTCGACCTTCACCACGCCGTACGGCCGGGCCAGCACGCGCAGCCGGTGCACGTCGATGAGGTTCTGTGCCTGCGGCGGCAGCTTGCCGAAGCGGTCGACGATCTCCTCCAGCAGCGAGTCGATCTGGTCGGTGGTCCTGGCCGTCGCGAGCTTCTTGTAGAACGACAGCCGCAGGTGCACGTCGCCGCAATAGTCGTCGGGCAGCAGGGCCGGGGCGTGCAGGTTGATGTCGGTGGTGATCGACAGCGGCGCCAGCAGGTCGGGCTCGTGGCCGGCCTTGAGCGAGCGCACCGCCTCCGACAGCATGTCGTTGTACATCTGGAAGCCCACCTCCAGCATGTTGCCGCTCTGGTTCTCGCCCAGCACCTCGCCGGCGCCGCGGATCTCCAGGTCGTGCATGGCGAGGTAGAAGCCCGAGCCCAGTTCCTCCATCTGCTGGATCGCGTCCAGCCGCTGGGCCGCCTGCTTGGTCAGGCCCTCGGTGTCCGGGACCATCAGGTAGGCATAGGCCTGGTGGTGGCTGCGGCCGACCCGCCCGCGCAGCTGGTGCAGCTGCGCCAGGCCGAACTTGTCGGCGCGGCTGATCACGATGGTGTTGGCCGTCGGCACGTCGATGCCGGTCTCGATGATGGTCGAGCACAGCAGCACGTTGTAGCGCTGCTGCACGAAGTCGCGCATCACCCGCTCCAGCTCGCGCTCGGGCATCTGGCCGTGCGCCACGGCGATGCGCGCCTCCGGCAGCAGCGCCTCGAGGCGCTCGCGGCGGTTCTCGATCGTCTCGACCTCGTTGTGCAGGAAGTACACCTGGCCGCCGCGCTTCAGCTCGCGCAGCACCGCCTCGCGGATGACGCCGTTGCCCTCGTTGCGAACGAAGGTCTTGATCGCCAGCCGGCGCTGCGGCGCGGTGGCGATGACCGACAGGTCGCGCAGGCCCTCCAGCGCCATGCCCAGCGTGCGCGGGATCGGCGTGGCGGTGAGGGTGAGCACGTCGACTTCGGCGCGCAGCGCCTTCATCGCCTCCTTGTGGCGCACGCCGAAGCGGTGTTCCTCGTCGATGATGAGCAGGCCCAGGTTCTTGAACTTCACCGTGCCGGACAGCAGCTTGTGCGTGCCCACCACGATGTCGACGCTGCCGTCGGCCAGGCCCTTGCCGGCGGCGGTGATCTCCTTCTGCGAGCGGAAGCGGCTCATTTCCGCGACCTTGACCGGCCACTTGGAGAAGCGGTCGACCAGCGTCTGGTAGTGCTGCTCGGCCAGCAGCGTGGTCGGCGCCAGGAACGCCACCTGCTTGCCGCCGGTGACGGCGATGAAGGCGGCGCGCAGCGCCACCTCGGTCTTGCCGAAGCCGACGTCGCCGCACACCAGCCGGTCCATCGGGCGCGGCGAGATCATGTCCTGGATCACGGCATGGATGGCCGCGGCCTGGTCGGCGGTCTCCTCGAAGCCGAAGTCGTTGGCGAAGGTCTCGTAGTCCTGCGGTGAGAAGCGGAACGCGTGGCCCTCGCGCGCGGCGCGGCGGGCATAGATGTTCAGCAGCTCCGCCGCCGTGTCGCGGACCTGCTCGGCCGCCTTGCGCTTGGCCTTCTCCCACTGGCCCGAGCCCAGCTTGTGCAGCGGCGCCTCGTCGGCCGACACGCCCGTGTAGCGGCTGATCTGGTGCAGCTGGCTCACGGGCACGTACAGCGTCGCCTTCTCGGCGTATTCCAGGTGCAGGAACTCGGTGTTGCCCTGGCCCAGGTCCATGTTGACCAGGCCCCGGTAGCGGCCGATGCCGTGCTGCGCGTGGACGACGGGGTCGCCCACGTTCAGCTCCGACAGGTCCTTGATCAGGGCTTCGACGTCGCTGACCTGCTCCTGCTTCTTGCGCCGGCGCGTGGTGGCGCCGGCCGCGAACAGCTCGGTCTCGGTGACCAGGTCGATCGCCTCCTCGGGCCAGCTGAAGCCTTCGGCCAGCGGCGCGGCGGCGATGCCCAGCTTCTCGTCGCTGGCGAGGAACTCCTCCAGCGACTCGAAGGCGGGCGGCGCGAGGTGGCTGGCGCGCAGGAAGTCCAGCAGGCTCTCGCGCCGGCCCGCGCTCTCGGCCACCACCAGCGCGCGGTGCGTGCCCGCGGCCAGGTGCTGCTTGAAGCGCGCCAGCGGGTCCTCGGCGCCGCGCACCACCGACAGGTCGGGCAGCTTGCGGAACACCGCGCTGTCCTCGACGTCCTGCACGCCCGAGCGCAGCGCCAGCTGCGCGTGCTCGTTGGCCCGCCCATAGAACTGCTCGACGGTGAGGAACAGCGCCTCGGGCGGCAGGATCGGCCGCTCGGCGTCGCCCTGCAGCAGCCGGTAGCGGTCCTTCGTGTCCTGCCAGAAGCGCTGGAACGCCGGCTCCACGTCGCCGTGCAGCACCAGGGCCGCCTGCGGGCCCAGGTAGTCGAACACGGTCGCCGTCTCGTCGAAGAACAGGGGCAGGTAGTACTCGATGCCGGACGTGGCGACGCCGTTGCCCATGTCCTTGTAGATGCGGCTGCGGGTCGGGTCGCCCTCGAGCAGTTCGCGCCAGCGGCTGCGGAACTTGGCGCGGGCGTCGTCGTCCATCGGGAACTCGCGACCCGGCAGCAGCCGCACCTCGGGCACCGGGTACAGGCTGCGCTGCGAATCGGGATCGAACGTGCGGATCGAGTCGATCTCGTCGTCGAACAGGTCCACCCGGTACGGCACCGGCGAGCCCATGGGGAACAGGTCGATCAGCCCGCCACGCACGGCGTATTCGCCCGGGCTCACCACCTGCGTCACGTGGTTGTAGCCGGCCAGCGTGAGCTGCGCGCGCAGCTTGGCTTCCTCGAGCTTCTGCCTGACGGCGAAGTGGAAGGTGTAGCCGGCCAGGAACGCCGGCGGCGCCACGCGGTACAGCGCCGTCGTCGCCGGCACGATCACCACGTCGGCCTCGCCCTGCGAGATGCGCCAGAGCGTGGCCAGCCGCTCGCTGATCAGGTCCTGGTGCGGCGAGAAGGTGTCGTAGGGCAGCGTCTCCCAGTCGGGGAACAGCGCGCAGCGCAGCCCGGGCTCGAAGAAGGCGAGTTCGTCCAGCAGCCGCTGCGCGTCGGCCGCGCCGCTGGTGACGATGGCCACGGGGTGGCCGGCGGCCTTTTCGCGCGCGGCCAGGCGCGCGAGCAGCAGCGCGTCGGCCGAACCGGGCGGGCGCGGCAAGGCGAAGCGCTTGCCGGGGGACAGCTTGGGGAGATCCATCGGGAAGGAGGGCAAATGCAAAACACCCCTCGGCACGAAGGCGAGGGGTGTGGGCCAATTCTAGAATGTCGTCCATCTTGGCGGCTGCTCATCCTTCGAATTCCCCTGTGCGCCTGCATGCGCTCGTGCCGGCCGCGGGCACGGGCAGTCGCGCGGGCACCGCGGGGCCCAAGCAGTACGAACTGCTCGCCGGACGCCCCTTGCTGCTGCACACGCTGGACGCGCTCGCGCGGGTGCGGCGGCTGGCCTCGGTGCTGGTCGTGGTGGCGCCGCAGGACACGCGACTGCAGGACGGGCCCGGCTACGCGGTGGCGCGCTGCGGCGGGGCCACGCGCGCCGCGAGCGTGGGCCTGGGCCTGCAGGAACTCGCGCGCCGCGGCGCCGGCGACGACGACTGGGTGCTGGTGCACGACGCCGCACGCTGCCTGGTGCGGCCGGAATGGATCGACCGGCTGATCGACGCCTGCCTGGACGACGACGTCGGCGGCCTGCTCGCGCAGCCGCTGGCCGACACGCTCAAGCAGGAGGAGGGCGGCCGGGTCGCGGCGACGCTGCCGCGCGCGGCCAAGTGGCTGGCGCAGACGCCGCAGATGTTCCGGCTCGGGCTGCTGCGGCGCGCGCTGGCGCAGGCGGGCGATGCCGTGACCGACGAGGCTTCGGCCGTCGAGGCCCTGGGGCTGCGGCCGCGGCTGGTGGCCGGCAGCGCGCTCAATGTGAAGGTGACCTGGCCGGAGGACTTTGCCCTGGCCGAGGCGGTGCTCGGGAGCAGGCAGCGATGAACATCAGGATCGGGGAAGGCTGGGACGTGCATGCGCTGGTGCCCGGGCGGGCGCTGGTCATCGGCGGCGTCGCCATCCCATACGAGCGCGGGCTGCTGGGCCATTCGGACGCCGACGTGCTGCTGCACGCGATCACCGACGCCCTGCTGGGCGCGGCCGGCCTGGGCGACATCGGGCGCCACTTTCCCGACACCGACCCGCGCTTCCGGGGCGCGGACTCCGTGCTGCTGCTCACCGAAGCGGCGCGCCGGGTGGCGCAGGCCGGCTGGACGATCGGCAACGTCGACAGCACGGTGGTCGCGCAGGCGCCGCGGCTCGCGCCGCACATCGAGGCGATGCGCGAGCGGATCGCCAAGGCGCTGGACCTGGCGCCGTCGCAGGTCAACGTGAAGGCCAAGACGGCCGAGAAGCTGGGCCCCGTCGGGCAGGGCCAGAGCATCGAGGCGCGCGCGGTGGTCCTGCTGCACGCCGCCTGACGAGGGCCTACGCCCGCGGCGACTGCCGGTGCCGCCGCACCGCCGGCAGCACGAACCACAGGCCGCCGAACACCAGCAGCGCGGCCACGCCGCCCAGCAGCGCGCCGGCCTGCTGGTCGACCGTCGCCAGCACCACGACGTAGACGTCCAGCGCGAGGCTGAGCGCCAGCGGCACCATGCCGAGCGTGATGAGCCGCGAGGACAGGTCGACCAGCGACCGGGAGACCTGGCCGCGGCCGGCCATCCGGTGGCAGGCGGCAGGCGCCATCAGCAGCGCGATCGCCAGCGCCAGCAGGGCCAGCCCGGCGAGATAGGCCGCGACGCCTGCTGCCGGCAGCTGCTCGAAGCGCTCGTTGAACACCGCCATGGTCTGGAAGCCGAACAGCGCCTGCGCGCCGGGGATGACCATGCGCGCTTCCTCGACCGTGTCGCGCATCTCGTCCTCGAGGGACTCGTGTTCCACGCCGGGTGGGGCCATGCGCCATCCTGGCCGCGGCAGCCATGGCCCAGCGGTAGGACGCGCTTGCCGGCCCGCGTCAGCGCACCGCGCGGGTGCGCCGCTGCGTCAGGTGACCGGCTCGCCGCGGGGCTGCGGCGTCCCGCCGGACTGCTGCGCCACCTGCGCCCTGGGCTTTTGCAGCTTGATGTGCGCGGCCAGGCCGCCGGAGGTGGTGTTGGCCAGCGCGAAGATGCCGCCCATGCGCTGCACGGTCTTGTCGACGATGGCCAGGCCCAGGCCGGCGCCGGTGGCCGCGGTGCGCGCCGCGTCGCCGCGGAAGAACGGCTTGACCAGGTTGGGCAGCGCCTCCGGCGCGACGCCCATGCCGTGGTCGCGGACCTTGAGCAGCACCCACTCGTTGCGCGACTTCGCCGCGACGTCGACCACGGCGATGCCCGTCTCGGGCGTCTTGCCGTAGCGGCGCGCGTTCTCCAGCAGGTTGGACACCACGCGGGCCAGCTCCACCTCGTCGGCCAGCACGTGCAGGGTCTTGGGCACGTCGACGTGGATGCGCATGTCGTCGTGGTCCTGCACCGCGTACACGCAGGCATCGATCACGTCGCGCAGGTTCACCGGCTTGAGCTCGGCATGGTCGGGCCGCGCGTAGTCCAGGAACTTGTCGATGATGGCGTCGAGCTGGTCGATGTCGGCCGCCATGTGCTCGCGCGCATCGGCGTCCGAGACGCTCATCTCGGTTTCCAGCCGCAGGCGGGCGAGGGGGGTGCGCAGGTCGTGCGAGATGCCCGCCAGCATCACGGCGCGGTCCTGCTCGATCTTGGCGAGCTGCTGGGCCATGCGGTTGAAGCCGATGTTCACCTCGCGGATCTCGCTGGTGACGGCCTTCTCGTCCAGCCGGCTGGCGTCGAAGTCGCCGTCGCGCACGCGGCTGGCGGCGAAGGACAGCTGCTTGAGCGGCCGGTTGATCAGGCGGGCGATGACGGCGGCGCCGGCCAGCGACAGGCCCGCGGCCGTCACCAGCCAGATGAGCCAGGTGCGGCCGCCCACCTTGGTGAACCGGTTGCGGTCCATCAGCAGCCAGTAGGCATCGGCGTCGATCTTGAAGCCGACCCAGAAGCCCTTCTCGCCGTTCACCGCCGAGGCGAGCACGGTGCCTGGCCCCAGGCGCGACAGCAGTTCGTCGGCGATGCGCTCGTCCAGCGAGCTGGAATCGAACACCAGGTACACGTCCGTCGGCTTGCTCGGCAGGATGCGCACGCCTTCCTGCTCGGCCAGCGTCTTGATCAGGGAGACGCGCGCGATGGCGTCCGAGTAGCGCAGGGCGGCGCGGCTCAGGTTGACCAGCGAGGCGATCTGCTGCGCGGTCTGCACCGCGCGCGGCTCGAACTCGAGCGCGCGGAAGGTCTGCAGCCAGGCGACGATCGAGCCGATCAGCAGCAGCGACAGCAGGAAGAAGGTGCGCCAGAACAGGGACAGGCCGACCCTGGGACGCATGTCGAGCGGTGCCGGCGCTGTCTCCAGCGGCGCCGGCCCGGTGGCTTCGGCTCTCGTGATGTCCCCTCGGATCATTGTGGTCGGGCGCCGGGCACGGAATCGATCCGGGCTCCTGCGCAATGCATGCTCATTGTCGCGCGGCGAGCGCCGGTTCCCCGGTCGGCGCCCCGATGGTGCCCGCTCAGCCCGCGCCGTCCGGCACGAACACGTAGCCGACGCCCCACACCGTCTGGATGTAGCGCGGCGAGGCGGGATCGAGCTCGACGAGCTTGCGCAGGCGCGAGACCTGCACGTCCAGGCTGCGGTCGAAGGGTTCGAACTCGCGGCCGCGCGCCAGCTGGGCCAGCTTCTCGCGCGACAGCGGCTGGCGCGGATGCCGCACCAGCGCCTTGAGCATCGCGAACTCGCCGGTGGTCAGTGGCAGTTCCTCACCGTTCTTGCGCAGCGTGCGGGCGCCCAGGTCGAAGGCGAAGGGGCCGAAGTTGACCACCTCGTTCTCGCTGGAGGGCGCGCCGGGGGCTTCCTGGGCGGGGCGGCGGCGCAGCACGGCGTGCACGCGGGCCAGCAGCTCGCGCGGGTTGAACGGCTTGCCGAGGTAGTCGTCGGCGCCGACTTCCAGGCCGACGATGCGGTCCACGTCCTCGCCCTTGGCGGTGAGCATGATGATCGGGGTGCGGTCGTTCGCCGCGCGCAGCCGGCGGCAGATGGACAATCCGTCCTCGCCCGGCATCATCAGGTCCAGAACGATGAGGTCCGCGGTCTCGCGGAGCATCAGACGGTTGAGCGCCTTGCCGTCTTCGGCAAGGATGACCTCGAAGCCTTCCTGGGTCAGGTAGCGCCTGAGCAGGTCGCGGATGCGCGCATCGTCATCGACCACCAGGATCTTGTCAGTGCGGGCTGCAGCTTGTGTCATGTTGCTCCAAACGTATTTGTAACAGAGGCGATTCTGCGGGCGTTGGACAGGACCGTGCGGGGAAACCCGGGGCTGAATGACACACTGTTACACAAGTTGCCCCCCATGGGAGCGAATCACTTTCGAGCGTGAACCCGCCCTTGGGTTTGCGCGTTGAGACCAGTATGCACATCACCAGACTCATCCGTTGTTCCGCCGTCGTGCTCGCTGTCGCCGCCGCAGCGACGAGCCATGCCCAGGTGCTGCCCGTGCCCGAGAACGTGGTGCAGCTGTCGGCCAATTCCACCGTGGAGGTCGCGCACGACCTGCTGAGCATCCAGTTGCAGGCGGTGCGCGAAGGCGCCGATCCGGGCAAGGTGCAGGCCGAGCTCAAGGCCGCGCTGGATGCCGCGCTGGCGCAGGCGCGCAAGTCCGCCCAGCCCGGCGCGCTGGACGTGCGCACCGGCAACTTCGCGGTGCTGCCGCGCTACGGCCGCGACCGGCGCATCGCCAGCTGGACCGGCATGGCCGACCTGGTGCTCGAAGGCACCGACGTGGCGCGGGTGAGCGAGACGGCCGGCCGGCTGACGGGCCTGAACGTGGTCGGCTCGGGCTTTCGCCTCAGCCGCGAGCGGCGCGAGCAGGCCGAGCGCGAGGCGCAGTCGCAGGCCATCGCGCGCTTTCGCGCCAAGGCGGGCGAGATGGCCCGCGGCTTCGGCTTCAACGGCTATGCATTGCGCGAGGTGTCGGTGCAGGCGCAGGACATGGGCCCGATCCGGCCCATGGCACGCATGGCGGCCGCCGAGGCCGCGCCCGCGGCCGATGCGCCGGTGCCGGTCGAAGCCGGCAAGGCCTCGGTCGTGGTCAACGTGTCGGGTTCCGTACAGCTTCGCTAGCCGCCGTCCGACAGGGCCTGGCCCAACCGGGGGCCTAACCTCGGCCGGCCATGTGGGCCGACCCTCCCGACTCCCTCCCGCCCCGCGATCCGCCGCCGGCCGGCCCCCAGCTGTTCGTCGTCATCAACCCCGGTTCGGGCGAGCATGACGTGCAGGCCACGCGGCAGACCCTCTCGCGCGTGTTCGACGCCGCGGGCCGCAAGCACCGGTTTGTCGAGATCGCCGGCCCGCGCGAGCTTGCGCGCGCCGCCGATGCCGCCGCCGCGCAGGCGGTGGCCGAAGACGGCGTGCTGGTGGCCGTCGGCGGCGACGGCACCATCAACGCGGTCGCCCAGGCCGCCTGGCGCCACAGGTGCCGGCTGGGCGTGCTGCCGCAAGGCACCTTCAACCTGTTCGGCCGCGACCACGGCATCCCGCAGGACCTCGAGCAGGCCGCGCGGGCGCTGCTGGGCGCCCGGCCCGAACCGGTGCAGGTGGGCGAGGTGAACGGGCGGCTGTTCCTGGTGAATGCGAGCCTGGGCCTGTATCCCCAGCTGCTGCAGGATCGCGAGTCGTTCAAGCAGCAGCTCGGGCGCCACCGCTGGGTGGCCGTGCTGTCCGGCCTGGTGACCCTGTTCCAGTGGCGCCGGCAGATGGCGCTGGAGATCGAGATGGACGGCCAGCGCACGCGGGTCACCACGCCCACGCTGTTCGTCGGCAACAACCGCCTGCAGCTGCAGCGCATCGGCATGGAGCCGGGCGTCGCGGCGCGCGCGGGGGAGGGCCGGCTCGCTGCCGTGATGCTGCGTCCGATCGGCAGCTGGCGGCTGCTGGGCCTCGTGCTGCGCGGCGCGCTGGGGCGGCTGGGCGGCGCCGACGAGGTCGATGGCGTTGCCTTTCGCAGCCTCACCGTGCAGGTGCTGGGCGCCCGCAAGCTCAAGGTCGCGGCCGACGGGGAGGTGGAGGTGATGGCGCCGCCCCTGCGCTTCGCCGTCGCGTCCGCGCCGCTCACGCTGATGATGCCCGCCCCGGCCGACCGGGTCGCCGTCGAATGAAATCCGCCTTCCCGAGGAACCTGCCCTGAGCCTGCTGCTGCACCTGTCGGACACCCACTTCGGCACCGAGCAACCCGACGTCGTGGCCGCCCTGCTGGCGCTCGCACGCGAACGCCGCGCCGACGTGCTGGTGTTCAGCGGCGACATCACGCAGCGCGCGCGGCGCGCGGAATTCGACGCCGCCCAGGCCTTCTGCCGCGAGCTGGGCATCGGCCGCATGCTGGCGCTGCCGGGCAACCACGACATCCCGCTGTTCGACGTGATGGGCCGGCTGCTGCGTCCGTATGCGGGCTACCTGCGTGCGTTCGGGCCGCGCCTGGAGCCCACGCTCGAGACCGACGGCTTCCTCGTGGTGGGCGTCAACACCACCCGGCCCGCGCGCCACAAGAACGGCGAGGTGTCGGCCGCGCAGGTCGCCCGCGTGTGCAACCAGCTGCGCAGCGGCCGCGCGGGGCAGCTGCGCATCGTGGTGACGCACCAGCCCGCGGCCGTGCTGCGGGCGGAGGACGAGCACGACCGGCTCATCGGCGCGGAAGCGGCCCTGCAGGCGTGGTCGCGCGCCGGCGCGGACCTCGTGCTGGGCGGCCACATCCACCTGCCGTACGTGCTCGACCTGGCGGCGCGCGAGATGCCGACGCCGCGGCCGATGTGGTGCGTGCAGGCGGGCACGGCCGTGTCCAGCCGGGTGCGGCACGGCACCTGCAATTCGGTGAACCTGATCGGCTGGTCGGCGCGCCCGGGCCAGCCGCGCCAGTGCCGGATCGAGCGCTGGGATTACGCGCCCGGCAGCGGGCGCTTCGAACTGGCGCAGGACCGCATGCTGGCGCTGGCGGCCTGACGTCGGCTCACTGGCTCACTGCGCGGCCCAGCCGCCGTCCATGTTCCATGCCACGCCGCGCACGTTGTTGGCGGCGGGGGAGCAGAAGAACACGGCGAGCTCGCCCAGCTCCTCGGGCGTGGTGAACTGCATCGAGGGCTCCTTCTCGCCCAGCAGGCGCTTCGTGGCCTCCTCGTTGGTCCAGCCGTTGGCGGCCGCCTTGGCATCGACCTGCTTTTGCACCAGCGGCGTGAGCACCCAGCCCGGGCAGATGGCGTTGCAGGTGATGCCCGTGGTGGCGTTCTCCAGCGCAACGACCTTGGTCAGGCCGACGATGCCGTGCTTGGCGGCGACGTAGGCCGACTTCTCGGCCGAGGCGACCAGGCCGTGCACGGACGCGACGTTGATGATGCGGCCCCAGTTGGCGGCCTTCATCGCCGGCAGCGCCAGCCGGGTGGCGTGGAACGCGCTGGACAGGTTGATGGCCAGGATCGCGTCCCAGCGTTCGGCCGGGAAGTCCTCGACGCGGGCCACGTGCTGGATGCCGGCGTTGTTGACCAGGATGTCGACGCGGCCGAACTGCGCGGCGGCGGCCTTCATCATGTCCTCGATCTCGGCCGGCTTGCTCATGTCCGCGCCGTGGTAGCCCACCTTCACGCCGAGCTTCTGCACCTCGGCCTTGGGCCCTTCGACGTCGCCGAAGCCGTTGAGCACGATGTTCGCGCCCTGGCCGGCCAGGGCCTTGGCGATGCCGAGGCCGATGCCGCTGGTGGAGCCGGTGACGAGGGCGGTTTTGCCGGTGAGCATGGACATGGAAGCTGTCTTTCGTTCGTGGTTGGTACGATGCGCGCGAAGTATCGGACGTTTCCCCGCTGATGGCCCCTACGCTGAACTACGTACCGTGTCCCGACGCCGCGGGCGGCCATCGCATGGCGTACTGGGCCTGGGGCGACCCCGCCGCGCCCCGCGTGGTCGTGTGCGTGCACGGCCTGTCGCGCCAGGGGCGCGATTTCGACGTGCTCGCCCGGGCGCTGGTGGACCTCGCCGGCGGCGCCATCCGCGTGGCCTGTCCGGACGTGGTGGGCCGCGGGCGCAGCGACTGGCTGAAAGACCCGCAGGGCTACGTGCTGCCGACCTATGCCGCCGACATGCTGGCCATGCTCGGCCAGCTGCATGCTGCGGCGCCGGTGCAGGACCTGTCCTGGGTGGGCACCAGCATGGGCGGGCTGATCGGGCTGGCCGTGGCCGGCACGCCCGGCCTGCCGCTGCCCGCGCCGGTGCGGCGCCTCGTCCTCAACGACGTCGGGCCGGTGATCCAGTGGCAGGCCATCCAGCGCATCGGCGCCTACCTGGGCAAGACGGGCCGGTTCGAGAGCGTCGCGCAGGCGGCCGACGCCATGTGGCAGATCTCCACCGGCTTCGGGCCCCACACGCCCGAGCAGTGGATGGCGCTGTCCGAGCCGATGGTCAGGCCGCACCCCGAGGGCGGCTTCACGCTCCACTACGACCCGGCCATCGCGGTGCCGCTGCGCGACATCACCGAGCAGTCCGCCACCCAGGGCGAGGCGGCGATCTGGGCCCTGTACGACGCCATCACCGCGCGCACGCTGCTGCTGCGCGGCGCCGACTCCGACCTGCTGGCCCACGCCACCGCGCAGGCCATGGCGCAGCGCGGCCCGCGCGCCGAGCTGCTGGAGCTTCCCGGCGTCGGCCACGCGCCGACCCTGGTGGCGGCGGACCAGGTCGAGGCCGTCACCTCCTTCCTGTTGCGGCCATGAAGCGGCAGACGGCCGAACCCGTGGAGGGCGGCCCCGTTCCCGAGCTGATCGCAGCGGCGGAACAGGCGCTCCCCCAGCAGGCCCACGCCCTGGCCCGGGCGCGCGCGTTCGCCGAGCCGCTGATCGCGGGCGAGACGCTGGAGACCGGCGAGAACACGCTGGCGCACGCCGACGCCGTGGCGGGCATCCTGAAGTCCATGGGCGGCTCGGAGGCGATGCAGGCGGCCAGCTACCTGGTCTACGCGTGCGCCCACCTGAACAAGCCGCAGGAGGTGATCGCCAAGGCCTTCGGCGACAGCTATGCCGCGCTCGCGGTGGAGACCACGCACCTGGTGCGCGTGCAGCGCCAGGCGCGCGACGCGGGCGACGGCGGCGCGCGCGACGACCCGCGCGTGCAGACCGAGAACGTGCGCAAGATGCTGCTGGCGTTCTCGCGCGACCTGCGCGTGGTGATGCTGCGGCTGGCCTCGCGCCTTCAGACGCTGCGCTGGCACGCGGGCCAGAAGACCACGCCGCCGGCCGACGTGGCGCGCGAGACGCTGCATGTGTTCGCGCCGCTGGCCAACCGGCTGGGCATCTGGCAGCTCAAGTGGGAGATGGAGGACCTGGCCTTCCGCTTCCTGGAGCCCGACACGTACAAGCAGGTCGCGCGCCTGCTGGACGAGAAGCGCGTGGAGCGCGAGGGCGATGTCGAGCGCCTGCGCTCGGCGCTGCAGGACGAACTGGCGGCCCAGGGCGTCGCGGCCCAGGTGCAGGGGCGGCCCAAGCACATCTACAGCATCGTCAAGAAGATGCGCGGCAAGTCGCTCGACTTCGCGCAGGTGTTCGACGTCCGGGCGCTGCGCGTCATCGTGCCCGAGGTGCGCGACTGCTACGACGCGCTCGCCTGGGTGCACCAGCAGTACGAGCCGATCGCCTCGGAGTTCGACGACTACATCGCCCGACCCAAGCCGAACGGCTACCAGTCGCTGCACACGGTGGTGCGCGACGCCGCCGGCCGGCCGATCGAGATCCAGATCCGCACCCAGGCCATGCACGACCATGCGGAGCACGGCGTCGCCGCGCACTGGGCCTACAAGGAGGCGGGCGCCAAGGGCTACGCCGGCGTCGCCGCGGCCAGCGAGTACGACACCAAGATCGCCGTGCTGCGCCAGCTGCTGGCGTGGGAGCGCGACCTGGCCGGCTCGGCCGAGGGGCTGTTCGAGGACCGCATCTACGTGCTCACGCCGCAGGCGTCGATCGTCGAGCTGCCGCAGGGGGCGACGCCGGTCGACTTCGCCTACAGCGTGCACACCAGCCTGGGCCACCGCTGCCGGGGCGCCCGCGTCGACGGCGCCATGGTGACGCTGAACACGCCGCTGCAGAACGGCCAGACCGTGGAGATCGTCGCGGCCAAGGAAGGCGGGCCGTCGCGCGACTGGCTCAACCCGGAGCTCGGATTCCTGGCCAGCCATCGCGCGCGGGCCAAGGTGCGCGCCTGGCTCAACGAGCAGGTGCGGCACGAGACGGTCGCCCGCGGGCGGGAGGCGGTCGAGAAGCTGCTGCAGCGCGAGGGCCGCACGGCCATGAAGCAGACCGACCTGGCCAGCCAGCTGGGCTTCAAGACGCCCGAGGACCTGTTCTTCGTAGTGGGCAAGGACGAGTACTCGCTGCGCAACATCGAGACGCTCCTTAATCCGCCCGGGGCGCCGCTGCCGGCCGACGACTACCTGCTGCTGAAGAAGGCGCGCGCGCCCGATCGCGCCCCCAAGGGCGGCGTGCTGGTGGTGGGCATCGATTCGCTGCTGACGCAGCTGGCGCGCTGCTGCAAGCCGGCGCCGCCGGACGCCATCGCGGGCTTCGTCACGCGCGGCAAGGGGGTGAGCATCCACCGCACCGATTGCAGCAACTTCCGCGAGATCGCCGCACGCACGCCCGAGCGCGTGATCGACGTCGAGTGGGGCCGGCCCCGCGGCGACGGTACCGCGGTGTACCCGGTCGACGTGGCGGTCGAGGCGACCGACCGGCAGGGACTGCTGCGCGACATCTCCGAGGTGTTCGCCAAGGAGAAGATGAACGTGATCGGCGTGCAGACGCAATCCGTGCGCGGCACGGCCTGGATGACGTTCACGGTGGAAGTGAGCGATTCGGCGCGGCTGGGCCGCGTGCTGGGCCTGGTGCGCGAAGTGACCGGCGTGCGCTCGGCGCGGCGGCGGTGAGCGCGCGAGAACAGCGCGCGGCCTCTGCTACAATCTCATGCTTCAAGACCCAGGCGCGTAGCTCAGCTGGTTAGAGCACCACCTTGACATGGTGGGGGTCGTTGGTTCGAGTCCAATCGCGCCTACCAAATTTTCCCTTTAAAATCAACAACTTAGGGCTCCTGCTGAGTCTTTTGGGAAAATCCGGGGAAAAACAGCAATGATGAAGCCGGCTCTGATGAGCCGGCTTCTTTTTTTGCCGAGCTTGAGTCTCAGCAACTCAACAAAATGGCTCCTATTTCGCCTGAGCTCGGCACGCCTCGGTGGCCGCGCAGCACGTTAGGCGGTTGGTGTCCTGGAGCTTGGACGGGTTCGTGCGAGTGGGTATCAGCTACCCGAACGCCGGGGCTGCGAAGTACCTGTTTTGGGATCATCGACGCGACGACCCAAGGGACGTGCAGGTGGATATGTTCCGTTCGATGCAAGCACCTGCTTTTCCAGTTCCATCAGGAGATGCTGTACCTGATGAGCCGCCTCATGAATACCGGACCGGACAGACTCTAGGCCCTCGGCATTTATTTCGCGCGCCTCTGGAACAACGCGCCGGCTCACCTTCCCATGCATCTTGGGTGGGGTCCAGTTCCCAGAGTCAACAAAGATCGTCAGTCGGCCAGTCTCGATGTTCTCCGTCCAGACGCCGTGGACGATGCTGTCCCGCAGGTTTTTAATCGAACGCAGGTCTTCCATCAACTCGGTAAGTTTGACGGTAGTAGTGAAGCCCGCCAGTTCCATCAGCTCCTGGATCATTCGGACATGCTCTTCTGGCCTTGGATCGCGCACTGCCACTCGCCCGAGTATGTCCGTGATGCCGAGCAGGGTGTAGGTGCATTGGCGCAGCAGCCACTCTAAGAACGACCAATGTGCGACCACGCGACCGACAAGCGTTGAGACCTCGTCAGGTGGATCGAGTACAGGCCGACGGAATCCGCCCTCAGGCAATTTTTTGGGTTGTCCGCTCACTGACTTGCCTCCTGTAGTCGCAAAAGAGAAGCGCTCTCATGCGCCCGTGGCTAGTGCTTCGCTAGAGGCGCGCCAGGGCTACACGACTGAGGCGTTCCATACCGACCGTGCCATCACCTTCGAGCAGAAGTGATTGGCCAGCGCGCGATCCAGAGCAGCGGCGAAGCGCCTCATCTGCTCGAGCCGATCCCGAAAATCAGCAAGGCTGAATCCCGGCGGCACTTTGCCTTCGTGAGCGATGTCCGTTCTGAGATCGTTCAACGACGTCAGGATGAACTCGCTGTTCATCTTGCCTGTGGCGCTCACGACGGCCCAAATCTGCTTGACCCCAAGCCTACGAAACAGTTGGGGAAGATTGTTGGGGGACGGGTACTTCTTCTTATCGAGAAAGGCGGCGGCATCAACTGCAGTTGGAGCAGGGCCACCGGCGCCCCAAGCAGCGATCTGTCTGGCGACCTCCGCCACCTTACTCAAGATGGCATGCTCATCTTCACCAATCCCGAACTTCCGGTACTCGGCCGCTAAGTTGGACCCTTTGTGAAGAAGGTACGCAAGCATTAGGTCAGGCCACTTGTCAAAGGCGGGGTTTGTTGACTGCACGGCCGCCAAGGAGTCTTCCACAATGCTTCTGACGTATACCTCTAGTTGCGCGAAGGCGAATACGTAGTAGGCAGCCAGTAGTCGCGTTCCTCCGCCCACCTGTTGCGACTGCTTGTAGAGCGGAACCAGTTCGCTTAGCGCCTGATTCAACTGCAACTCGAACGAGCGTCGAGCCCGACTCTGTCGGTAGCTCATAGATTTCTGAGTAGCGTTGTTACCTTGTGGATGCGGCCCTGCAAGGCGGCTTTGTCGCTCGTCGCCAGTGTCACGCTACGGATGAACTCTGTGTTCTTTTGAAGAGCTTCGTACTCCGCTCGCACGACGCCCACTTTCTTCTTGAGATCGTCGAACTTAGCGGCGCTGAGTTTTCCGCAGGCGAGCATCTGAGCATCAAACACAGCGGCGTTGAACTTAGATCGGCCGTCTTTTGAGAAGGTGAAGGCATGTTGGCCAAACAGCTCGGTCGCCCTGGCGAACGCTGTCTTGATGCCGTCTGCAAGTTGGTCGAGTTCGTCAGTTCCCGGGTTTCGATTCGTCTCGGCGAAGTTTGTGATGAAGGTGGCCAGAGGCTTCTCGTAGGCGCCGAGGCTGTGACTTAGCGCCCAGAATCTGACAACTAGCTCCTCAGCCTTCATGCGCTTGTCTTTGCGGGTGCCCAAGTGCGATTCGAGCTTCAGTTCCTTCGCTGTTTGCGAGGCCCGCTTGAGCAGAGTTCCGTAGTACAGACCGTGCCGAAGTTCTTGTCTGGTTAGAGCGACGGCGCCCGAGTTCAGCCGCTCGAACACGTCGAACTTCACCTGAGGATGCGTCTCCTTCAAGATCACCGTGCATCTGAGGACCCGATTGCTGATGTGACGTTGAAAGCGAACGTCAAGCTGCGAGTAGCTCAGTCCCGCGAGTTCCGGATAGCTCGTGAGCCCGGACAGCGCGAACTCGCCTTTCAGAAAACGACGCAAGCTGTTTAGACGCTGGTTGCCATCAATGACCGAGAACGTTTCGTCTCGCTCTTGGTTCATGTAGAGGACTGGGATGGGACACTGGATGATTAAGGATTCGATCAAGCGAGAAGCCTGCCGATCGCTCCAAACATACCTACGCTGGAACTCTGGGATTGCAACCTCGCCTTTGTCCATCATTCCTATGAGGGTCGCAACGGCGAAGTCGTAGTGCTCCGTTCGGAGAACACGCTTCTCAGGCGGGATAGAGAGAATTGCCTCCTCGAAGTCTTCATCGACTTCGGCGGGAAAAAGAGCATCCGCAAGGGCCTCTTGGTCTTGGCTCAAGATCTTTTTCTTCACTGCCACGGGCTGCTCCTTCCAGATCGCAATCTGTGTGGGAGTGTATCGGGGCTCATCCGCATTTCAACCGGCGCAATCTCGAGCGCCAATGCGAGCTGAGGTGTTCCAGGCTGCGGCGGACAGGACCGCGACACGACCGTGGGATAAGCCTATGAAGAACCGGCGTCAGTCTTACCGAGGCGACTAGGTCCACTCTCCTCGGACCCACCTATCGAACCCGACTAAATCGACGTATATGCGCCCATCGGGTGCCCTGTAGTAATGCAGTCCTTCGGCCCATACGCCTCGTGCGATCTTTGCTTCGATGGCCTTCACGGTGAGGCCGGTGCAAGCAGCGGCGAGAGAGATCGTCACACAGCGCGATGGAACGAGTGGCGGCTCATCACTCGGGCAGGCGCGCGCGATCTTCTGGGGCTTGGGCATAGCGAACCTCTTACCTGTATTTTTATACAGGTAATTTAGTTGCTTCGCTCAGCCCAGTAGATCAGCTAGGTGTGATGTCTGGTGCAATCGCAGCGGGCTATAATGCGAGGTTGTCATTCGTTGCGATTGGTGTTTTTTCTTCGAGTCCAATCGCGCCTACCAGATGCCATGAAGGCCCCTGTTTCCGGTTCCGGAAGCAGGGGCTTTTTGCATTCCCGCGACAGGATGGGCGGCGCCACGGAACGGCCCAGTCGGTCGATGACGACAAGGCGCGCAACCGGTGTCCGGCAGCCCGGCCCGCGATCGCCGCGTGCAATGGCCCTGCGCCCCTCCTGGGCGCGAACGAAGGAGCCAGGCACATGCAGACGGAACAGTTGAAGCAGAGCATCGATCGCATCGAACAGGCGGTCGACGAGGCCAAGCGCGCCGTGCAGGCGGGGTCGGTTCCCGACGACCTGCGCCAGAGCGTGGAGACGCTGCACCAGCAGGCGCGGCAGGTCCAGCAGGCGGCGGGCTCGCAGCAGCAGGCCGGCCAGGACAGCCTGCGCCAGCAGGTGATGCAGCTGGAACAGTCGGGCGACCGCGCCGTGCAGGTGTGCCGCGCCTCGGGGATCAAGGTCGATCCGCAGGCGCAGCAGGCGGTCAAGCGCGCGCACGACGAGATCTCCAGCCTCAAGAAGCAGATGGGCTGAGCGCCGAAGCGGTGCGCAAGCGGGGAGGCCAGGCGCTCAGGCGACCAGGTCCTCGATCACGAAGTGCCGGTAGCGCACGGCGTACGACACCTGCGCATCCTTCAGGCTGGCCATCACGCGCTCGGAGGTGCGGGCATCGCGCACCGGGATCAGCAGCGCGTGGTGGCCCTCGCGCGCCAGCGTCGCGAAGTGCCGGGCCGTGTCTTCCTCCGTCCCGACCGAGGGCAGGGCCAGGTCGTGGCCGTCGAACCGGTGGACGACGTCCAGCACATCCTGGGGCGTGAGCAGCAGCACGGTGTTGGTGTCGTAGCCGTCGCGCGCCAGCAGGGCTTCCGCCGACCGCGCGTGGGCCTCGGAGGGCACCATGACGACCAGGTGGCCGGTCGGGTAGAAGTCGCCGAGCAGCGACATCATGTGGCGTTCCAGGTGGAATGCTTGCATCGCGAACCTCCTTGACGAATGGGCCAGCGTGCGCCTGCCGCGTGCGCGCGTCAACGCGTCTTCGGCACGAGTGGTAACACGGCGCCGCCACGGGCGACGGCGCCGCCACGGGCGCCCCCGGTGCCAGGCAGGCGGGGCGGAAAAGGCTCAGCCTCGCCCGGCCGGTACAATAGGCGCCTGATCGCGCTCGGCGGCCCGCCGGCGCAGGCCTGCTGCCACCGTAGGGTAAACCTGTGGCGCAGCGCAACGGCGGCTTCCTAGAATCTGCTGCACCGCGCAAACCGCGCGTGAGGCGCCAAGTACGCCAGGAGTTGCCCCCGTGCAAAGCAAGAAGGCCAGTGCCGCCAAGCCGGCGCAGCGCGTGATCAAGAAGTACCCGAACCGGCGCCTCTACGACACCGACACCTCGAGCTACATCACCCTCGCGGAGGTGAAGCAACTGGTGCTGGACAACGAGCCGTTCGTGGTCCGGGACGCCAAGAGCAACGAGGACCTGACGCGCAGCATCCTGCTGCAGATCATCCTCGAGGAAGAGGCCGGCGGCGCGCCGATGTTCAGCGAGGCGGCCCTCGCCAACATCATCCGGTTCTACGGACACGCCGCGCAGGCCTTCATGGGCAGCTACCTCGAGAAGAACGTGCAGGCGTTCACCGAGATCCAGGCCAAGCTGGCCGACCAGTCCAAGCAGCTGACGCCCGAGATGTGGGCGCAGTTCATGAGCATGCAGAACCCGATGATGCAGGGGCTGATGGGCAATTACGTCGAGCAGTCCAAGAGCATGTTCGACAAGATGCAGGAACAGATGCAGATGGCCTTCGGGCTGACCACCAAGCGCTGACAAGGCGCGCACCGAAGGCGAAAGGCCGGGCGAACCCCGGCCTTTCGCGCTTCGGGACAATCGAATGAACATGAGCGATACCACCCCTGCCGGGACCGCGACGCCGAAGGTCGGCTTCGTGAGCCTCGGCTGTCCCAAGGCCCTGACCGATTCCGAGCTGATCCTCACCCAGCTGTCGGCCGAGGGCTACAGCACGTCCAAGACCTTCGAGGGCGCCGACCTCGTCATCGTCAACACCTGCGGCTTCATCGACGACGCCGTCAAGGAGAGCCTGGACACCATCGGCGAGGCCTTGGCCGAGAACGGCAAGGTGATCGTCACCGGCTGCCTCGGCGCGCGCGCGGGCGAGGGCGGCGGCAACATGGTGCGGGAGGTCCACCCGTCGGTGCTGGCCGTCACCGGCCCGCATGCGACGCAGGAGGTGATGGACGCGGTGCACACGCACCTGCCCAAGCCGCACGATCCGTTCATCGACCTGGTGCCGGCGGCCGGCATCAAGCTCACGCCCAGGCACTATGCGTACCTGAAGATCAGCGAGGGCTGCAACCACCGCTGCACCTTCTGCATCATCCCGTCGATGCGCGGCGACCTGGTAAGCAGGCCGGTGGGTGACGTGCTCAAGGAGGCGCGGGCGCTGTTCGAGTCGGGGGTCAAGGAACTGCTGGTCGTGAGCCAGGACACCTCGGCCTACGGCGTCGACGTGAAGTACCGCACCGGCTTCTTCGACGGCCGGCCGGTGAAGACGCGCATGCTGGACCTCGTGCAGGCGCTGGGCGAACTCGCGCAGCCGCACGGCGCCTGGGTCCGCCTGCACTATGTCTATCCGTACCCCCATGTCGACGAAGTGCTGCCGCTGATGGCCACGGGGGCGGTGCTGCCGTACCTGGACGTGCCGTTCCAGCACAGCCATCCCGACGTGCTGCGCCGCATGAAGCGGCCGGCCAGCGGCGAGCGCAACCTGGAGCGCCTGCAGAAATGGCGCGAGGCCTGCCCGGAACTGGTGGTGCGCAGCACCTTCATCGCCGGCTTCCCCGGCGAGACCGAGGCGGAATTCCAGCACCTGCTGGACTTCGTGCGCGAGGCACAGATCGACCGGGCCGGCTGCTTTGCCTACAGCCCGGTCGAGGGCGCGGCGGCCAACGAGCTGCCGGGCATGCTGCCGGCGCAGGTGCGCGAGGAGCGGCGCGCCCGCTTCATGGAGGTGGCCGAGCAGGTCTCGGCCGCGCGGCTGCGGCGCCGCGTGGGCGCGACGATGCAGGTGCTGGTGGATTCGGCGCCGGGGCTCGGGCGCAAGGGCGGCGTCGGCCGCAGCTATGCGGACGCGCCGGAGATCGACGGCACGGTGCGCCTGCTGCCGCCGGAAAAGCTCAGCAAGCAGCTGAAGGTGGGCGAGTTCACGCGCGCCCGCATCGTGGCGACCGAGGGCCACGACCTCGTCGGGCTGCCGGTCTGACCGCCGCAACAAAAAAGCCGCCTGCGGGCGCAGGCGGCTTGCGGAAAGAACAAAGCCGGCAAAGCCGGCTTTATCATTGTCTTGGTGCCCAGGAGAGGACTCGAACCTCCACGATGTTACTCGCTAGTACCTGAAACTAGTGCGTCTACCAATTCCGCCACCTGGGCATTTCAGGAAAGAAGGGATTCTAGCATCAAAAATACAGAACAACGAACAACCGGGCTGCTCGATGAAATCGAGGGCGTCATCCAGGGTCATCGCGATGGCCATGGCTACGTGGTCCGGGACGACGGCGAGACCGACGTCTATCTTCCTCCCAACGAGATGCGGGCGGTGCTGCACAAGGACCGCGTGCGCGCCCGCATCGTCCGGCACGACCGCAAGGGTCGCCCGGAGGGCCGGGTCGTCGAGATCGTCGAGCGGCCGCCGCAGCCGATCATCGGCCGCCTGCTGCACGAGAGCGGCGTCTGGCTCGTCGCCCCCGAGGACAAGCGCTACGGCCAGGACGTGCTGATCCCCAAGGGGGCCACCGGCACCGCCAAGGCGGGGCAGGTGGTGGTGGTCGAACTGACCGAGCCGCCCAGCCTGTACGGGCAGCCGGTCGGCCGCATCAAGGAGGTGCTGGGCGAGATCGACGACCCCGGCATGGAGATCGAGATCGCCGTGCGCAAGTACGGCGTGCCGCACGAGTTCAGCGAGGCCTGCATCGCCATGGCCCGCACGCTGCCCGACAAGGTGCGACCGGCCGACCGCCGGCACCGGGTGGACCTCACCGACGTGCCGCTGGTCACCATCGACGGCGAGGACGCGCGCGACTTCGACGACGCGGTGTACTGCGAGCCGGCCAAGGTCGGCCGCGGCAAGGGCTGGCGGCTGCTGGTCGCCATCGCCGACGTCAGCCACTACGTGGAGACCGGCAGCGCGATCGACGTCGATGCGTACGAACGCGCGACCAGCGTCTACTTCCCGCGCCGGGTGATCCCGATGCTGCCGGAGAAGCTGTCCAACGGCCTGTGCTCGCTCAACCCCGAGGTCGACCGCCTCTGCATGGTCTGCGACATGCTGATCACCGCCAACGGCGAGATCCAGGCCTACCAGTTCTATCCGGGCGTGATGTGGAGCCACGCGCGCTTCACGTACACCGAGGTGGCGGCCATCCTGGCCAACACGCGCGGCCCCGAGGCCCAGCGCCGCAAGGACCGCGTGGGCGACCTGATCAACCTGCACGACGTCTATCGCGCGTTGCTCAAGGCGCGGCAGGCGCGTGGCGCCGTCGACTTCGAGACCACCGAGACACAGATCGTCTGCGACGAGAGCGGCCGCATCGAGAAGATCGTGCCGCGCACGCGCAACGAGGCGCACCGGCTGATCGAGGAGTCGATGCTGGCCGCCAACGTCTGCGCGGCCGACTTCATCCAGGAAGGCAAGCACCCGGGCGTGTACCGCGTGCACGAGGGGCCGACGCCGGAGAAGAAGGAGATCCTGCGCAACTACCTCAAGGCCATGGGCGTGGGCCTGTCGATCAGCGACGAGCCCATGCCGGCGGAGTTCCAGAAGATCGCCGAGGCGACCCGCGAGCGCCCCGACGCGCAGCAGATCCAGACCATGCTGCTGCGCTCCATGCAGCAGGCGATCTACACGCCGATCAACAGCGGCCACTTCGGCCTGGCCTACGACGCCTACACGCACTTCACCAGCCCGATCCGGCGCTACCCGGACCTGCTGGTGCACCGCGTCATCAAGGCGATCCTCGGCAAGCGCCACTACACGCTGCCGGTGCTGCCCACCCCGGGCGAGGCGCACGAGAAGCTCGCGCGCCGACTGGCCAGCCGCGTCGCCCCGCCGGGGCAGAAGCTGAAAAAGCCCGCCGCGCCGCCCAGCCGCGAAGTGCAGGCCTGGGAGGCCGCCGGCCTGCACTGCAGCGCCAACGAGAGACGTGCCGACGAAGCCAGCCGCGACGTCGAGGCCTGGCTCAAGTGCAAGTACATGCGCGAGCACCTCGGCGAGGAATACGGCGGCGTCGTCAGCGCGGCCACCAGCTTTGGCATCTTCGTCACGCTGGACCAGCTGTACGTCGAGGGCCTGGTGCACATCACCGAGCTGGGGGGCGAGTACTTCAAGTTCGACGAGGCGCGGCAGGAGCTGCGCGGCGAGCGCACCGGCATCCGCTACGCCATCGGCACCCGCGTGCGCGTGCAGGTCAGCCGCGTCGACCTGGATGGCCGCCGCATCGACTTCCGCCTGGTGCGCGAGGGCGACGAGCTGGAGTCCCGCGCCATGCGCGACAAGGGCGTGCCGGGCGGTCCGGCGGGCACCTCCGCGGCCAAGCGCGCCAGCCGCAAGTCGGCGGCCAAGGGCGCGGACCGCGGCCCGGTCCAGTCCCTGCGCGCGGCGGTGAAGAAAGCCGTCGCCAACAAGCCCAAGGGACGCAAGGGCCGCCGTTGAACGGCCGAACGAGGAGACCACGAAGATGAACAAGACTGCACGCATCGCCATCGTCACGGGGGCCGGCAGCGGCGTGGGCCGGGCCGCTGCGCTCGCCCTGCTGGCCGACGGCTGGCGCGTCGCGCTGGCGGGCCGCCGGCAGGACGCACTGGAGGCGGTGGCACGCGAATCGGGGGCGGGCGACCGTTGCCTGCCGGTGCCCACGGACGTCACCGACCCGGCGTCGGTGAAGGCCCTGTTCGACCGCGCGGTGGCCGCCTGGGGCCGAGTCGACCTGCTGTTCAACAACGCCGGCATCGGCGCGCCCGGCGTGCCGCTCGACGAGCTGCCGGTCGAGACCTGGAAGCAGGTCGTCGACACCAACCTCAATGGCATGTTCTACGCCATCCAGCAGGCATTCCGCGTCATGAAGGCGCAGTCGCCGCAGGGTGGGCGCATCATCAACAACGGCTCGATCTCGGCCCACGCGCCGCGGCCGAACTCGATCGCCTACACGGCGACCAAGCACGCTGTGACCGGGCTCACCAAGGCGGCTTCGCTCGATGGCCGCAAGCACGACATCGCGGTCGGCCAGATCGACATCGGCAACGCCATGACGGACATGGCGGCGCGCATGGCCAAGGGCGTGCCGCAGGCCAATGGCGAGATCGCGGCGGAGCCGCTCATGGACGCGGCCATCGTCGGCCAGTCCGTGCTCTACATGGCCAACCTGCCGCTGGAAGCCAACGTGCTGTTCCACACAGTGATGGCCACCAAGATGCCCTTCGTGGGGCGCGGCTGACGGCCGTCAGCCCTGCTGCTGCGTCAGCGCGCCGGCCGTGAGCGTCCGGTCCGCCGGCCAGCGGTCGGCGATCAGGCCGTGCCGGTACACCGCCGCGCAGGCGGCGTCGAAGGGCGCGAGCCCGGCCGCCAGGGCCGCGGCCACCATGCCGGCCAGCACGTCGCCGGTGCCGCCCGTGGCGAGCCGGGCATTGCCGGTGGGGTTGATCGCCGGCGGCCGTCCCGGGCCCGCGATCACGGTGCCCGACCCCTTGAGCACGACGGTGCAGCCGAATCGCCGCGCGAGGGTCGACGCGGCCCGCACGCGGTCCGCCTGCACGTCGGACGTGCCGATCGCCAGCAGCCGCGCCGCTTCGAGGGGGTGCGGCGTCAACACCGTCGGATGGCCGGCCGCCGCGCGCTCGCGCAGCCGGTCCTGCAGCGCGGCCTGCGCCGCGACGGCGTTCAGGCCGTCGGCATCGAGCACCAGCGCCTTCGCGCGCGCCAGGACGTCGTCCAGCACCGCGGCCACCGCGCTGCCGCCACCACAGCCGCAGGCGACCGCCATGGCCTCCAGGGGCAGGCGCGCCCAGTCGCGCACCATCAGCTCCGGCTGCTGGCCGACCAGGCGCTCGGCCGCGGGATCGAGCGGGCACAGGAACACGCGGCCCGCGCCGGCATGCAGCGCGGCGCGCGCGGCGAGGACGGCGGCGCCCCCCATGCCCGGCGCGCCGCCGATCACGGCGACGTCGCCGTAGCTGCCCTTGTGCGTGGCATGCAGGCGCTCGCCGGCGGCCGGCGGGCCGGCGAGGAGGGCGGTGGCGGGCTCCCCCGGCGCCACGCCGAGGTCGTCGAACCAGACCCGGCCCGCCGCGTCGCGCCCGCCGCCGGTGAACAGCCCCGGCTTGAGGGCCAGCAGGCTCAGGGTGTGGCGTGCGCGCACCGACGCGCCCGTGCCGGTGTCGGCGCCCAGGCCGCTCGGGATGTCGATGGACAGCACGGGGTTGCCCGCCGCGTTGATGCGATCGACAGTGGCCGCGAGTTCGCCCTGCAGCGGGCGGCTCGCGCCGATGCCCAGCAGGGCGTCCAGGCAGAGGTCCCAGTCCGAAGGCGGCTGCGCGCTGGCGCCGATGCCGGCTTGCGTGCACCTGGCCCAGGCCGCGGCTGCGTCGGCGGGCAGCGCGTCGGGCGCGCCGAACAGCGTGAGCGTGACGTGCTTGCCCCAGCGGCGCAGGTGGACGGCGGCCTCCATGCCGTCGCCGCCGTTGTTGCCAGGCCCGCAGGCCACCCAGATGCGCCTGGCATGGGGCGCGACCGCCAGCGCGAGGCGCGCCGTGGCGAGCCCGGCGCGCTGCATGAGCGCGTGCGGCGGGAGTTGCGCCGCCGCGGCCTGCTCGATGCGCCGCGTGGCGGCCACGTCGAACAGGGGCCAGGGACGCTCGGGCGTGACCGGGTGCATGGCGCGATTGTGCGACGGCGCCGAACGGGACGGCGGCGCGAGGCCGCCACGGCAAGCTTTGGGGCGACGGGCCGGCGGCATCGTCCGACGCGCGGATGTCGGGCGTCCGGACTGGATTGCGGGTCGAGCCCGCAATGACGAGCCTTCACCCTGACCAGCCCGCACGCTGTCATGCCGGGCTCGACCCGGCATCCAGCGACGTCCTTCGAACACCTCGGGCCTCGCCCGGGGCCCACGGCGCCTCAGGTGGCGAGGCGCTCCATGCCCAGGCCTTCGATGTCCAGCAAGGGCTCGTGGCCGGACATCAGGTCGGCGACGACGCGCGCGCTGCCGCAGGCCAGCGCCCAGCCGCTCGAGCCGTGCCCGAGGTTGACCCAGACGCCCGGGATGCCGGTGGCGCCCAGCACCGGCGGGCCGTCGGGGAGCATCGGCCGCGCGCCCTTCCACTCCTGCACGGCGGCGCCGGTGTTGGACAACTGCGCGGCGCCGGGGAACCAGTCGTGCAGCACCTTGTACAGGGTCTGCAGGGCGGCCGGGTGCCGGTGGTGCGGCGAGCCGCCGATCTCCGCGCTGCCGGCCACGCGCACGCGCCGGCCGAGGCGGGTGATCGCCACCTTGTAGCGCTCGTCCATCAGCGCGCTGCGCGGCGCGTTGAGCGCCTCGCGAATCGGCGCACTGATCGAGTAGCCGTGCACGGGCGCCAGCGGCAGTTGCAGGCCGAGCGGCCGCAGCAGCAGCGCCGAGTCGACGCCGCCGCACACGACCACCGCATGGAAGTCGCGCCGCTGTGGCGCGCCGCCCTCGGCCTGCACCACCAGGCTGGCGGGCCGCGCCGCGTCCAGCGGCTGCACCGAGGTGTTGAACTCGAACCGGGCGCCCACGCCGCGGGCCGCGTCCTTGAGCAGCAGCGCGAACTGGCGGCAGTTGGCCGCCTCGTCGTCCGGGAGGTGCACGGCGCCGATGAAGGGCGTGTCGGGGTTCAGCGCCGGCTCGACGTGGCGCGCCTGCGCCGCGTCGATCTCGTGGAGGGCGACGCCGGCCTCGCGCAGCACCTGCAGCCCGGGCTGCACCATGCGCTGGTCCTTCTCCGAGCGCAGCAGCACCATGTAGCCCGGGCTGCGGTCGTACTCGAGCTGCAGCGAATCGGTCAGCCAGTGCAGCCGCTCGCGGCTGTAGAAGGCCAGCCGCTGCAGGCGCGCCCGGTTGGCCAGGTAGGTCGGCAGGTCGCAGTGCTGCCACCACTGCCACATCCAGCGGATCTCGGCGCCCGAGAGCGGCCAGCTCACGCGCACCGGCGCGTGCCGGCTGAACAGGTGGCGCAGCACCTTGGCCGGCATGCCGGGCGCGGCCCACGGCGTGACGTAGCCCGGCGCGACGACGCCGGCGTTGGCGAAGCTGGTTTCCTCGGCCACGGCTCCGCGGCGCTCGAACACGGTGACTTCGTGCCCGTCCGCGGCCAGCTCGTAGGCCGTGGTGACGCCGACGATGCCGGCGCCGATGACGGCGACCTTCAAGGTGCGGCGCTCCTTCCGATGCGGCCGGTCATCCGCGACGCACGCCCTGCAGGGCGGCTTCGACGGCGAGGCCGAGGTCCAGGAGGGCGTCGTCGCGCATCGGACCCTGCCACAGCATCAGGCCCACCGGCAGGCTCCCGGGCGCGTGGCACGGCACGGACAGCGCGCAGCCATCGAGCATGTTGACGACGCTCGTGTTGCGCAGCAGGAGCGCATTGGTGCGGAAGAAGGCCTCGTCGCGCTCGGTGCCCGGCGCGACGTCGGCGATGGCCGGCGCGACGATGGGCACGGTGGGCGAGAGCACGGCGTCGTAGCCGGCCAGGGCCTGCTCGACGCGCGCGATCCAGTCGGCGCGGGCGCGGACCAGGTCGAGGTATTCCCAGGCCTTCATCGCCGCGCCGCGCTCGATGCGCGTGCGCACGCGCGGGTCGTAGCCGTCGCCGCGGCGGGCGAGCAGCTGGCGGTGCCAGGCGTAGCTCTCGGCGGCGGAGAAGCCGCCGGTGGCCTGGATGGCGCCCAGGTCGCGGATCTCGTCCAGGGGGATCTCTTCCACGCGCGCGCCGGCGTCGCGCAGCGCGCGAAGGGCGGACTCGAACGCACGCGCGACCGGCAGGTCCAGGCCGTCGAGCATCTGCGTGCGCGCGACCCCGAAGCGGGCCTGCGCGAGCGGCTTGCCGGCCAGGGCGACGCGGCGCGCCGCCAACACCTCGTGCGCGAGCACGGCGTCGCGCACCGAGCGCGTCATGGCGCAGGCGGTGTCGAGCGTGGTGGACAGCGGCACGGCGCCGTCCAGCGGCGTGAGGCGGGCGGTGTTCTTGAAGCCGACGATGCCGCACAGCGCGGCGGGGATGCGGATCGAGCCGCCGGTGTCGGAGCCCAGGCCGATGAACGCCGCGCCGGTGGCCACCGACACGGCCGCGCCGGACGATGAGCCGCCCGGGATGCGCGGCTTGTCCGTGTCGGCCGGGTTGGCCGGCGTGCCCAGGTGCGGGTTCACGCCCACGCCCGAGAACGCGAACTCGGTCATGTTGGTGCGGCCCAGGAGCGTGGCGCCGGCGGCGCGCAGCCGCGCGACGGCCCCGCTGTCCCGCGCGGCGGGCGCGGCGTCGGCCAGCACGGTCGAGCCGGCGGCGGTGACCTCGCCCTGCACGTCGAACAGGTCCTTGACCGAGACCGCCAGCCCGGCCAGCGGAAGCTGCCCGACGCCGGGCCGCGTGGCCTGCTGGCGGGCGGAAGGGGAGAGGGCGATGAAGGCGCGGTCGCAGGCGGGCGAGCGGGCGATGGCGAGCGCGCGGTCGAGTTCGGCCTCGCTGCTGGTGCGCCCGCGCTCGAGCTGGGCACGGGTGGCGATGAGGTCGTCCATGGGGAGGGGAAGCGGGCGGGCTATGCTAGAATCCTGCGGTTTTGCTGGGTGGCATTTGCACGGTGCAAGGGCCGCTTGACCAGCGAAGCGAATCGCGAATCCGTTCCAACCAGGTGTCGCGGCGGTCCCAGGCGGGCCTTCGTGATTGCGGGGCGGATTCTAGACCCAACCTAGGAAATTCTCATGGCAGTCTCCATGCGCGAAATGCTGGAAGCCGGTGTCCATTTCGGCCACCAAACCCGCTTCTGGAACCCCAAGATGGCCCCGTTCATCTTCGGCCATCGCAACAAGATCCACATCATCAACCTGGAAAAGTCGCTTCCGATGTTCCAGGACGCGATGAAGTTCGTGAAGCAGCTGTCGGCCAACCGCGGCACCATCCTGATGGTGGGCACCAAGCGCCAGGCGCGCGAGATCGTCGCCACCGAGGCCCGCCGCGCCGGCGTGCCCTTCGTCGACCAGCGCTGGCTGGGCGGCATGCTCACCAACTTCAAGACGGTCAAGACCTCGATCAAGCGCCTGAAGGACATGAAGGCCCAGCAGGAAGCCGGCCTCGAGTCGATGAGCAAGAAGGAACAGCTGATGTTCCAACGCGAGATGGACAAGCTCGAGAAGGACATCGGCGGCATCCAGGACATGAACAGCCTGCCCGATGCCATCTTCGTGATCGACGTGGGCTTCCACAAGATCGCCGTGTCCGAGGCCAAGAAGCTGGGCATCCCGCTGGTGGGCGTGGTCGACTCCAACCACTCGCCCGAGGGCATCGACTACGTCATCCCCGGCAACGACGACTCGGCCAAGGCCGTGACGCTGTATGCCCGCGGCATCGCCGACGCCGTGCTGGAAGGCCGCGCCAACGCCGTCAGTGACGTCGCCCGCGCCGTCAAGGAAGGCAGCGACGAGTTCGTCGAGGTCGAAGAAGGCGCCGGCGCCTGATCGCCATCCGCACCCGAAGGAAGGGGCTCTCGGGCCCCTTTTTACCGTCCGAATTCTGAAAGGATCCTGAACATGGCAGCAATCACCGCAAGCATGGTCGCCGAACTGCGCGCCAAGACCGACGCCCCGATGATGGAGTGCAAGAAGGCGCTCACCGAGGCCGAGGGCAACATGGACAAGGCCGAGGAGCTGCTGCGCGTCAAGCTCGGCAACAAGGCCGGCAAGGCCGCCGCGCGGATCACCGCGGAGGGCGTGGTCGCCGCCAGCATCCAGGGCACGACCGGCGCGCTGCTCGAGGTCAACTGCGAGACCGACTTCGTCACCAAGAACGACAGCTTCACCGCGATGGCCAAGGCCGCCGCCGAGCTCATCGCCAAGAGCAACCCGGCCGACGTCGCCGCGCTGGGCGCGCTGCCCTACAGCCAGGACGGCTTCGGCCCCACGCTGGAAGACGTGCGCAAGGGCCTGATCGGCAAGATCGGCGAGAACATGAGCTTCCGCCGCTTCAAGCGCTTCGACGGCGGCAGCAAGCTGGCGTCGTACCTGCACGGCACCCGCATCGGCGTGGTCGTCGAGTACGAGGGCGACGAGGTGGCCGCCAAGGACGTGGCCATGCACGTGGCCGCCATGAAGCCGGTGGCGCTGACCAGCGCCGACGTGCCGGCCGAGCTGATCGAGAAGGAGCGCAACGTCGCCACCGCCAAGGCCGCCGAGTCGGGCAAGCCCGCCGACATCGCCGCCAAGATGATCGAAGGCTCGGTGCAGAAGTACCTCAAGGAGGTCTCGCTGTTCAACCAGCCGTTCGTGAAGAACGACAAGCAGACCGTGGAGCAGATGCTCAAGGCCGCCAACACCACGGTGAAGGGCTTCACCCTGTACGTGGTGGGCGAGGGCATCGAGAAGAAGGTCGACGACTTCGCCGCCGAAGTCGCCGCGCAGGTCGCGGCCGCCAAGGGCGCCTGACGCCCGCAGCCCGCGCGAGCGCGGGCTTTTCCCACCCCCGGGCGATCCCCGGGGGCACCCAGCCCCGCTAAACTCGATTCCGTCCACCAGGAGATCCCCCGCATGCCGTCCGAGTCGCCCGCCCACAAGCGCATCCTGCTCAAGCTGTCCGGGGAGGCTCTGATGGGCGACGACGCGTTCGGGATCAACCGGGCGACGATCGTGCGCATGGTCGAGGAGATCGCCGAGGTCGTGAACAGCGGCGTGCAGGTGGCCGTGGTCATCGGCGGCGGCAACATCTTCCGCGGCGTGGCCGGCGGCTCGGTCGGCATGGACCGCGCCACCGCCGACTACATGGGCATGCTGGCCACCGTGATGAACGCGCTGGCGCTGGCCGACACGATGAACAAGCAGGGCCTGGTGGCCCGCGTGATGTCGGCCATCGCCATCGAGCAGGTGGTCGAGCCCTACGTGCGGCCCAAGGCGCTGCAGTACCTGGAAGAGGGCAAGGTCGTGATTTTCGCGGCCGGCACCGGCAACCCGTTCTTCACCACCGACACCGCCGCCGCCCTGCGCGGCGCCGAGGTCGGCGCCGAGCTGGTGCTCAAGGCGACCAAGGTCGACGGGGTGTATTCGGCCGACCCGAAGAAGGACCCGTCCGCCACCCGCTACAGCAAGATCACCTTCGACGACGCCATGGCGCAGAACCTGGGCATCATGGACGCCACCGCCTTCGCGCTGTGCCGCGACCAGAAGCTGCCGATCAAGGTGTTCTCGATCTTCAAGCACGGCGCCCTCAAGCGGGTGGTGATGGGCGAGGACGAGGGCACGCTCGTCTACGCGTGAAGAGGAACGAGGAGCAAGCCGCATGAGCAGCATCGCCGAGATCAAGAAGACCATGGAAGGCAAGATGGACCAGTCCATCGGCGCCTTCAAGAACAACCTCACCAAGATCCGCACCGGCCGCGCCAACCCCGCGCTGCTGGACACGGTGCAGGTGGACTACTACGGCTCGATGATGCCGATCAGCCAGGTCGCCAACGTGGCGCTGCTGGACGCGCGCACCATCAGCGTCCAGCCCTGGGAGAAGGGCATGGGGGCCAAGATCGAGAAGGCCATCCGCGAGAGCGACCTGGGCCTGAACCCGGCCTCGATGGGCGACCTGATCCGCGTGCCGATGCCGCCCATGAGCGAGGAGCGCCGCAAGGAGATGACCAAGCTGGTGCGCCACGAGGGCGAGAGCGCCAAGATCGCCATCCGCAACCTGCGCCGCGACGCCAACGAGCACGTCAAGAAGCTGGTCAAGGACAAGGTCGCCTCCGAGGACGACCAGAAGCGCGCCGAGGGCGACATCCAGAAGGTGACCGACCGCCACATCGCCGAGATCGACAGGATGGTCGAGGCGAAGGAGCAGGAGATCATGGCGGTCTGACGCCGCCGTGCCCCGCATGTCCACGATCCCGTACCACATCGCCATCGTCATGGACGGCAATGGCCGCTGGGCGACCCGGCGGTACCTGCCGCGCGTGGCCGGCCACAAGAAGGGCGTCGATGCCCTGCGCGCCTGCGTGCGCCACTGCGGCGAGCGCGGCGTGAAGGTGCTCACCGTGTTCGCGTTCTCCTCCGAGAACTGGAACCGGCCGCCCGAGGAAGTCTCCGGCCTGATGGAGCTGCTGGCGGTGGCGCTCTCGCGCGAGGTGCCGCACCTCAAAGCCGAGGGCGTGCGCATCCAGTTCGTCGGCGACCGTTCGGCGCTGTCCGAGAAGGTGCGCGCCGGCCTCGTGCAGGCGGAGGCCGCCACCGCCGCCAACACGCGGCTGCAGTTCAACATCTGCTTCAACTACGGCGGCCGCTGGGACATCGCCCAGGCCGCGGCCAAGCTGGCCGAGCGTGGCGAGCCCATCACCGAGCAGAGCCTCGATCGTGCGATGGCGCTGGCGGACGTGCCCGACCCCGACCTCCTGATCCGCACCGGCGGCGAAAAGCGCATCAGCAACTTCCTGCTCTGGCAGGCCGCCTATTCGGAGCTGTACTTCAGCGACAAGCTCTGGCCCGAGTTCGACGCCGCGGCGCTGGATGCCGCCATCGCCGACTACGCGCAGCGCGAGCGCCGGTTCGGCAAGACCCCGCAGCAGCTCCAGCCGGTGGCCAAGAAGGCCGCCTGATCGCCGCATGCTCAAGCAGCGCGTGATCACGGCCGTCGTGCTGCTGGCCATCCTGTTGCCGGCGCTGTTCTGGCGCACCCCGCAGCCCTTCATCGCCATCGCGCTGGTCCTGATCGGCGCGGGCGCCTGGGAATTCGCCCGCCTGAACAACTGCCGGCCGGTCGCGGCCGTGTCCGCGGGCGTGCTGTGCGTCGCCATCTGCGCCGTGTCCTGGGCCATCGGCTGGGTGGAACGCCCGCTGCCGGCGCTGTGGGCCGCCGGCGGCCTGGCGTGGGTGGTGCTGGGCGCGCTCATGCTGCGCGCCGGCGTGCCGGGCTGGCCGCAGGCGCCGCGCCGCCTGCGCCTGGCGGGCGGGGTGCTCGCGCTCTGGCTCGCGTGGCTCGCGGTCGCCCAGGCGCGCACCATCGGCGTCAACTTCCTGCTCTCCGCGCTGGTGCTGGTGTGGGTGGCCGACATCGGCGCCTACTTCGCCGGCCGCACCTTCGGCCTGAAGTTCACGCGCAACAAGCTGGCGCCCTCCATCAGTCCCGGCAAGAGCTGGGAGGGCGTGTGGGGCGGCATGCTGGGCGTGCTGCTGCTGGCCGTGGGCTGGATCGCCGGCGACCGCCATTGGGACGCCGCGGTGCCCAGCCTGTACTCGCACCTGGCCGCGGCGGGCTGGTGGGCCGTCGTCGCCGGCGTCGTCTTCCTGTGCGCGATGAGCGTGGTGGGCGACCTGGTGGAATCGCTGGTCAAGCGCAGCGCCGGCGCCAAGGACTCGAGCAACCTGCTGCCCGGCCACGGCGGCGTGCTCGATCGCGTGGATGCGTTGCTGCCCACGCTGCCGCTCGCCATGCTGCTGGCCTCGCTCGCACGATGAAGCAGCGCGTCGCCATCCTCGGCTCGACCGGCTCGATCGGCGTCAGCACGCTGGACGTGATCGAGCGGCACCCCTCGCGCTTCGAGGTCGTGGCGCTCAGCGCCGGCTCGCGCGTGGAGCCGCTGCTCGCCCAGTGCGCCAGGTTCCGCCCCCGGTTCGCCGTCATGGCCGATGCCCAGGCGGCCCGGCTGCTGGCCGACCGCGTCGCCGCCGAGGGCCTGCCCACCCGCGTGCTGGCCGGCGACGAGGCGCTCGACCGCCTGGTGGCCGACGACGGCGTCGACACCGTGATGGCCGCCATCGTCGGCGCGGCCGGACTGTCCTCGTGCCTGGCGGCCGCGCGCGCCGGCAAGCGCCTGCTGCTGGCCAACAAGGAAGCGCTTGTGGTCGGCGGCGACCTGTTCCTGGCGGCCGTGCATGCCGGCGGCGCGCGGCTGCTGCCCATCGACAGCGAGCATTCGGCGATCTTCCAGTCGCTGCCCGAGGACCCCGCGACCTGGGCCGACCGGGTGGACCGGATCATCCTCACCGCCTCGGGCGGCCCGTTCCGCGGGCGCGAGCCGGCCTCGCTGCGCGACGTCACGCCGGAGCAGGCCTGCGCGCACCCCAACTGGGTGATGGGCCGCAAGATCTCGGTCGATTCGGCCACCATGATGAACAAGGCGCTGGAGGTCATCGAGGCGCGCTACCTGTTCGGCCTGCCGCCGGAGCGGCTGGAGGTGGTGATCCATCCGCAGAGCGTCATCCATTCCATGGTCCAGTACCGCGACCATTCGGTGGTGGCGCAGCTGGGCACGCCCGACATGCGGGTGCCCATCGCCTATGGCCTGTCCTGGCCGGAGCGCATCGCCTCCGGCGCGGCGGCGCTGGACTTCGCCCGGCTGGCCGACATGAGCTTCGAGTCGCTCGACAGCAACCGCCACCGCGAGCGCTTCCCCGGCCTGCAACTGGCCTGGGACGCGCTGCGCGCCCCGTCGGGCACCACGGCCGTGCTCAACGCCGCCAACGAAGAGGCGGTGGCCGCGTTCCTCGAGCGGCGCATCCGGTTCGACCAGATCCATGCGGTGAACCTTGCAACTTTGGAGGCCGTGGTGCCGTCCAAACCTCAGGCGCTGGCCGACCTGCTCGCGCTGGACACCCGTGCCCGGCAGGCGGCGCGGGAACGCATCAGCCGGTCCGGATGACCGCCGGCCCAGGAGGCCCCATGCTCACCATCGTCGCTTTCATCGTCGCGCTCGGCCTGCTCGTGGCGGTGCACGAGTGGGGCCACTACCGCGTGGCGGTGGCCTGCGGCGTCAAGGTGCTGCGGTTCTCGGTCGGCTTCGGCAAGACGCTGTACGCGTGGAAGCCGCGCCGCCAGCGCCCCGGCCAGGACACCGAATTCGCGATCGGCGCCTTCCCCCTCGGCGGCTACGTCCGCATGCTCGACGAGCGCGAGGCGCCCGTCGAGCCCGGCGAGCGGCACCTGGCCTTCAACACCCAGCCGCTGAAGGTGCGCGCGGCCATCGTCGCCGCCGGCCCGGCCGCCAACCTGCTGCTGGCGGTGCTGCTCTATGCCTGCGTCAACTGGTGGGGCGTGCAGGAGCCCGAACCCGTGCTCGGCTCGCCGGTGCCCGGCTCGGCCGCGCAGCAGGCCGGCCTGCAGGGCGGCGAGCGCGTGGAGCGCGGCGGCTTCGACGGCGAGGCACTCGCGCGCGTGCGCTCGTTCGAGGACGTGCGCTGGCTGCTCACGCGCGGCGCGCTCGACGGCCACGACGTGCGCCTGCAGGTGGTGGACCCCGGGCGCCGCGGCGCGCACGAGGTGGTGCTGCCGCTGGCCGGGCTGCACCCGACCGAGGCCGACGCGACCCTGTTCCGCCGCATCGGCGTGCTGGCGCCGCTGACGCGCCCGGTGCTGGGCGACGTGGTGGCGGGCAGCCCCGCCGAGCGCGCCGGCCTGCGCAAGGGCGACCTCGTGCTGCGTGCGGGCGACACGGCCATCGTCGACGCCCAGCAACTGCGCGAGTGGATCCGCCGCCAGGGCGAGGGCGGCACGCCGCGCGCGGCGGCCTGGCGGGTGGACCGCGAAGGCCGCACCCTGGACCTGCAGGTGACGCCCGATGCAGCCGACGAGGCGGGCCGGCCGATCGCGCGCATCGGCGCCTACGTGGGCGCGCCGCCGGCCATGGTGGAGGTGCGCCACGGCCCGCTCGAAGGCCTGCGGCTGGCGGCGGTGAAGACCTGGGACGTCTCGGTGCTGACCGTGCGGATGATGGGGCGCATGGTGATCGGCGAGGCCTCGCTGAAGAACCTGAGCGGCCCGCTCACGATCGCCGACTACGCGGGCAAGTCCGCGAGCCTGGGCCTGGTGCAGTACCTGGTGTTCCTGGCCATGATCAGCGTGAGCCTGGGGGTGCTGAACCTGCTGCCGCTGCCCGTCTTGGATGGCGGGCACCTGATGTATTATCTTTGGGAGGCGGTGACGGGGCGAAGCGTCTCGGACGCGTGGATGGAGAGGCTTCAGCGTGGCGGCGTGGCGGTGCTGCTGGTCATGATGACGATCGCGCTGTTCAACGACGTCACGCGTCTCTTCGGGTAACGACAACAAACGACGGCTTGGCCGCAGCCAGCCCCGGGCCAGCGGGGGCAATCTGGATTCGATGAAAAAACAGTTCTTGCGCTTGCGCGCACGCACGGTGTCGGGCATGGTCGCAGCCGCTTTCGCGGTCAATGCGTGGGCGGTGGATCCCTTCACCGTGCGGGACATCCGGGTCGAGGGGCTGCAGCGCGTCGAGCCCGGCACCGTCTTCGCTTCGCTGCCGTTCCGCGTGGGCGACCAGTACAACGACGAGAAAGGCCTGGCCGCCATCCGCGCCCTGTTCGGCCTGGGCCTGTTCAAGGACGTCCGCCTGGAAGTCGCCAACGACGTCCTGGTGGTGATCGTCGAGGAGCGCCCCACCATCGCCGACGTCGATTTCTCCGGCACCAAGGAATTCGAGAAGGATTCGCTCAAGAAGGCGCTGCGCGAGGTCGGCCTCACCGAGGGCCGCCCGTACGACCAGTCGCTGGCCGACCGCGCCGAGCAGGAACTGCGCCGCCAGTACATCAACAAGAGCCTGTACGGCGCCGAGGTGGTGACCACCGTCACCCCCGTGGAGCGCAACCGCGTCAACCTCACCTTCACCGTGACCGAAGGCGAGCCCGCGCGCATCAAGGACATCCGCATCGTCGGCAACAAGGCGTTCGGCGAGGGCACCCTCAAGCGCCTGTTCGACCTGGACACCGGCGGCTTCCTGTCCTGGTACACCAAGTCCGACCGCTACTCGCGCGCCAAGCTCAATGCCGACCTGGAGACGCTGCGCTCGTACTACCTGAGCCGCGGCTACCTGGAGTTCCGCATCGACTCCACCCAGGTGTCGATCTCGCCGAACAAGCAGGACATCACCATCACGGTCAACGTCACGGAGGGCGAGCGCTTCGTCGTCACGGGCGTCAAGCTCGATGGCAACTACCTCGGCAAGGAAGACGAGTTCAAGTCGCTCGTGAAGATCCAGCCGGGCGAGGCCTACAACGCCGACCGCGTGACCGAGACCACCAAGGCGTTCACCGACTACTTCGGCAGCTTCGGCTACGCCTTCGCGCAGGTCGAGGCCCGGCCCGAGATCGACCGCGCCAACAACCGCGTGGGCATCACGCTGCTGGCCGAGCCGTCCCGCCGCGCCTACGTGCGCCGAGTCAACATCGGCGGCAACAACCGCACCCGCGACGAAGTCGTGCGGCGCGAATTCCGCCAGTTCGAGTCGAGCTGGTACGACGGCGACAAGATCAAGCTCTCGCGCGACCGCGTCGACCGCCTGGGCTTCTTCAAGGAGATCAACGTCGAGACCGTCGACGTGCCGGGCGCGCCCGACCAGGTCGACCTGAACGTCAACGTGGTCGAGAAGCCCACCGGCAGCCTGCAGCTGTCGGCCGGCTTCTCCAGCGCCGACAAGCTGGCGCTGGGCTTCTCGATCAAGCAGGAGAACGCCTTCGGCTCCGGCCAGTACCTGGGCGTGGAGGTCAACACCAGCGCGTACAACAAGACGCTGGTGTTCAGCAACACCGACCCGTACTTCACCCAGGACGGCATCTCCCGCACGATCGACCTGTACCACCGCAGCTCCAAGCCGTATGCGCAGCAGGGCGGCAACTACTCGCTGTCCACCAGCGGCGCCGGCCTGCGATTCGGCGTGCCGTTCAGCGAGTTCGACACGGTGTACTTCGGCCTGAGCGCCGAGCGCACGCAGATCAACCCGGGCACCAACATCCCGGCGTACTACCTCAACTACGGCGAGAAGATCGGCTACACGAGCAACCTGTTCCCGTTCACGCTCGGCTGGGGCCGCGACAACCGCGACAGCGTGCTGGCGCCCACCACCGGCCGCCTGCAGCGCGTCAACGGCGAGCTGGGCCTGCTGGGCGACACGCAGTACGTGCGGGCGAACTACCAGTACCAGCAATACATCCCGCTGAACAAGCAGTTCACGTTCGCCTTCAACGGCGAGGTGGGCTGGGGCCAGGGACTGGGCGGCAAGCCGTTCCCGATCTTCAAGAACTTCTACTCGGGCGGCCTGGGGTCGGTGCGCGGCTTCGAGCAGGGCACGCTCGGCCCGCGCGACGTCACCGGCGCCATCGTGGGCGGCCAGCGCAAGCTGACCCTCAACGCCGAAATCATGGCCCCGTTCCCCGGGGCCGGCAACGACCGCACGCTGCGCATGTTCGGCTTCACCGACCTGGGCAACGTCTGGTCCGACACCCAGCCGGTGCGCCTGAACGAGCTGCGCGCCTCCGCCGGCGTGGGCATTTCCTGGATCTCGCCGGTGGGCCCGCTGCGCCTGGCGGTGGCCAAACCCGTCAAGAAATTCGCTGGCGATAGAATCCAGACCCTTCAATTCCAGATCGGAACCTCTTTCTAATGAAGTATCTGAGCCGTCACTCCCTGTGGGCCTTGCTGGCTGCACTGGCGTTCGCCATGCCCGCGCTGGCGCAGGAATTCCGCGTCGGCTTCGTCAACACCGACCGCGTCTTCCGCGAAGCCAACACCGCCAAGTCCGCGCAGGCCAAGCTCGAGCAGGAATTCTCCAAGCGCGAGAAGGACCTGAACGACCTGGGCAATTCGCTCAAGGCCGCCTCCGACAAGTTCGAGCGCGAGGCGCCCACGCTGTCGGAGAGCCAGCGCCAGCAGCGCCAGAAGCAGCTGATCGACCAGGACCGCGAATTCCAGCGCAAGCGCCGCGAGTTCCAGGAAGACCTCAACGCCCGCAAGAACGAGGAGCTGCAGCAGGTCCTCGAGCGCGCCAACCGCGTCGTCAAGCAGGTGGCCGAGCAGGAGAAGTTCGACCTCGTCCTGCAGGAAGCGGTCTACATCAACCCGAAGTACGACATCACCGACAAGGTGATCCGGGCGTTGAACGCCGTCAAGTGAGCCCGCGGTGCAGCTCCGTCTGGGCGATCTGGTCGACTCGCTCGGCGGCGAGCTCCACGGCTCCCGCGATGCCGTCGTCGACGGGCTCGCACCGCTCGAATCGGCCACGGCCACCCAGCTCAGCTTCCTGAGCAATCCCCGCTACCAGCAGCAGCTGGCGGCCTCGGCCGCCGGCTGTGTCATCGTCGCGCCCGCCATGCGCGAGGCGGCGCTGGCCCGCGGCGCGGCGATCGTCGCCGCCGATCCCTACCTCTATTTCGCCCGCGTCACCCAGCTGTGGAAGGCGCGCGTGGCGCCGCCCGCCGGCCCGGCCGTCCATCCGAGCGCGGTGGTCGATCCCGACGCGGTCGTCGACCCGACGGCGCGCATCGGCCCGCTGTGCGTGGTGGAGCGCGGTGCGCGCATCGGCGCCGGCACCGTCCTCATGGCCCGGGTCCATGTCGGCGAGCGCTGCGTCATCGGCCAGCGCTGCGTGCTGCACCCCGGCGTGGTGATCGGTGCCGACGGCTTCGGCTTCGCGCCCAACCAGGGCGCCTGGGAGAAGATCGAGCAGCTGGGCGCGGTGCGTATCGGCGACGACGTCGAGATCGGCGCCAACACCTGCATCGACCGCGGCGCGCTGGCCGACACGGTGATCGAGGACGGCGTGAAGCTGGACAACCTGATCCAGGTCGGCCACAACGTGCGCATCGGGCGGCACACCGCCATCGCCGGCTGCGCCGGCATCGCGGGCAGCGCCACCATCGGCGCGCACTGCACCATCGGCGGCAGCGCCGGCATCCTGGGGCACCTGACCATCGCCGACCACGTGCACGTTTCATCGTTCTCGCTGGTCACGCGGTCGATCGCCAAGCCGGGCCACTACACCGGCATCTTCCCCATCGACGACAATGCCGCCTGGGAGAAGAACGCAGCCTCGCTCAAGCAGCTGCATGCCCTGCGCGAACGCGTGCGGGCCCTCGAGAAAAAAAGCCAGCCATGATGGACATCCACCAGATCCTCAAGCTCCTGCCGCACCGCTACCCGATCCTCCTGGTCGATCGCGTGCTGTCGGTCGACCTCGGCAAGAGCATCCGCGCCGTCAAGAACGTCACGATCAACGAGCCGTTCTTCACGGGCCATTTCCCGCACCGCCCGGTCATGCCGGGCGTGCTGATGCTCGAGGCGATGGCGCAGGCCGCCGCGCTGCTGTCGTTCGCCACCCAGGGCGTCACGCCCGACGACAAGACGGTCTACTACTTCGCCGGCATCGATGCGGCGCGCTTCAAGCGCCCGGTCGAGCCGGGCGACCAGCTCGTCATGGACGTCGAGCTGCTGCGCGCCAAGGCCGGCATCTACAAGTTCAAGGGCACCAGCCGCGTGGGCGACGAGATCGCCTGCGAGGCCGAGCTCATGTGCACCATGAGGACCGTGGCCTGAGCATGGCGATCCACGCCACCGCCATCGTCGACCCGGGCGCCCAGATCGACAGCTCGGTGGAGATCGGCCCGTACGCGGTCATCGGACCGCACGTGCGCATCGGCGCCGGCACCACCGTGGGCCCGCATGCGGTCATCGAGGGCCACACCACCATCGGGCGCGACAACCGGATCTTCCAGTTCGCCTCGCTCGGCGCGATCCCGCAGGACAAGAAGTACAACGGCGAACCGTGCGAGCTGGTGATCGGCGACCGCAACACGATCCGCGAGTTCACCACCTTCAACATCGGCTCGCCGGGCGGCGGCGGCGTCACCCGCGTGGGCAACGACAACTGGCTGATGGCCTACGTGCACCTGGCGCACGACTGCATCGTGGGCGACCACACCATCTTTGCCAACAACTCGCAGCTGGCCGGCCACGTCGAGGTGGGCGACTGGGTCATCCTCGGCGGCTTCACTGTCGTGCACCAGTTCGTGCGCATCGGCGCCCATGCGATGACGGCGATGTGCTCGGTGCTGTTCGCCGACCAGCCGCCGTTCGTGATGAGCCAGGGCCAGCCGGCCCGCGCCCGCTCGATGAACTTCGAGGGCCTGCGCCGGCGCGGCTTCTCGCCCGCGCGCATCTCGGCCGTCAAGGCCATGCACAAGGCGCTGTACCGCGACGGCCTCACGCTCGACGAGTCGCGCCAGCGCATCGCCCGGCTCGGCGAGGGCACGCCCGAAGCGCAGCCCGACGTCGCGCTGATGCTCGACTTCCTCGGCCGCGTGAATCCGCAGCGCGGCATCGTCCGCTAGTGGACCAGTCCCCGACGCCGCCGCGGTTCGCCATGGTCGCGGGCGAGGCGTCCGGCGACCTGCTGGCCGGCCTGCTGCTGGGCGGCATGCGCCAGCGCTGGCCCGACCTCCAGGCCGGCGGCATCGGCGGCCCGCGCATGGCGGGGCAGGGCTTCGAGGCCTGGTGGCCGTCCGACAAGCTGGCCGTGCGCGGCTACGTCGAGGTGCTGCGGCACTACCGCGAGATCGTCGGCATCCGGCGCGACCTCAAGGCCCGCCTGCTGCGCGAGCGGCCGGGCCTGTTCATCGGCGTCGACGCGCCCGACTTCAACCTCGACCTCGAGGTCGACCTGCGCACGGCGGGCCTCCGCACCGTGCACTTCGTCTGCCCGTCCATCTGGGCCTGGCGGCCCGAGCGGATCGACAAGATCCGGCAGGCCTGCGACCACGTGCTGTGCATCTTCCCGTTCGAGCCGGCCCTGCTGCGCGGCCGCGGCGTGCCGGCCACCTATGTCGGGCATCCGCTGGCGAACGTCATTCCGCTGGATCCGGACCGGGCCGCCGCCCGGGCGGCGCTCGGCCTGCCGGCCGATGGCGAGGTGGTCGCCATCCTGCCCGGCAGCCGCGCGTCGGAGGTGCAGTACCTGGCCGAGCCGTTCTTCCAGGCCGCCGCGCTGCTGCAGCGCCAGCGGCCGGGCGTGCGGTTCGTGGTGCCGGCGCTGCCGGCCCTGCGCGCGCCCATCGCGGCCGCGGCCGCCCGAGCCGGGCTGGCGGACGGGCTGGCCATCGTCGAAGGCCGCTCGCACGAGGTGCTGGCCGCCTGCGACCTGACGCTCATTGCCAGCGGCACCGCGACGCTGGAGGCGGCCTTGTTCAAGCGGCCGATGGTGATCGCCTACCGCATGAACACGCTCAGCTGGCACATCATGCGGCGCAAGCAGATGCAGCCGTGGATCGGCCTGCCCAACATCCTGTGCGAGGACTTCGTCGTGCCGGAGTTGCTGCAGCACGACGCGACCCCCGCCGCGCTGGCCCGCGCCCTGTTGGAATGGCTGCACGCTCCTGCCAGAATGGCGGCCGTTCAGGAGAGATTCACCGTGCTGCATCACCAGCTGCGGCGCGACACGGCAAGACTGGCGACGGATGCGATCGAAGAAGTTATCGAAGGGTGAGCAGGCCCGCCTGGCCTGGGATCCCGCGGGCCTGATGGCCGGCGTGGACGAGGCCGGCCGCGGCCCGCTGGCGGGACCGGTGGTGGCGGCGGCCGTGATCCTGGACGACACCAAGCGCATCCGCGGCATCGCCGACTCCAAGCAGCTCACGCCGCTGCAGCGCGAGCGCCTGTACGACCAGATCATGGACAAGGCCCTGTGCTGCTCGGTGGCCGAGGCCAGCGTCGCCGAGATCGACACGCTGAACATCTACCACGCCACCATGCTGGCGATGAAGCGCGCCGTCGAGGGCCTGCGGCTCAAGCCCGCCAAGGTGCTGGTGGACGGCAACGCCCTGCCGCGCATCGAGGTGCTGGCCGAGGCCCTGGTCGGCGGCGACGCCAAGGTCAAGGCGATCTCGGCCGCCTCCATCCTCGCCAAGGTGCACCGCGACCGCCTGCTGGCCCAGCTGCACGAGGAATTCCCGCAGTACGGCTTCGCCTCCCACAAGGGCTACGGCACGCCCGAGCACCTGCAAGCGCTGCGGGTGCACGGCGCGTGTCCGCACCATCGCCGCTTCTTCAGTCCGGTCGCCGCCACGATGACCCTGGCGCCCGGCGGCGGCGTCACGGTCACGGTGCTGTGACCGCCGTCCCGGACGTCATCCGCTCGGCGTCGAATCCGCAGTTCAAGGCCCTGCGCCAGCTGGCGCAGGACAGCACGGCCTGGCGCAAGCAGGGCCGCGTCTGGCTCGAGGGCGACCATCTCTGCCGTGCCGCGGTCGCGCGCGGCGTGGCGCCGCTGCTGGCCGTCCAGGCCGAATCCTGTCCGCCCGCGCAGCGCCTGCCCGCCGCATCCACCCTGGTCCTGGCCGATCCGCTGTTCACCGCACTCAGCGCGCTGGAGTCGCCGGCCCGCATGGGCTTCGTGATCCCGGTGCCCGTGCCCGCCGGGCTGCGCGGCGATGCCCCGACCGTGGTGCTCGACCGGCTGCAGGACGCGGGCAACGTGGGCGCGATCCTGCGCAGCGCGGCCGCCTTCGGCTTTCGCCAGGTCGTCGCGCTCAGGGGCACGGCCTCGCTTTGGTCGCCCAAGGTGCTGCGCGCCGGCATGGGGGCGCACTTCGGCCTGGCGTTGTTCGACGCGGCCGAGCCGGCGCTGCTCGACGCGCTGACGGTGCCGCTGCTGTCCACCAGTTCGCACGAGGGCGAGTTCCTGCACCGCGCGCGACTGCCCTGGCCCTGCGCCTGGGTGCTCGGCCATGAAGGGCAGGGCGTGTCGCCGGAGATCGCCGCGCGCTCGGCGGCGAAGGTGCGCATCGCGCAGCCCGGCGGCGAGGAATCTCTGAATGTCGCGGCCGCCGCCGCGATCTGCCTGCACGCCAGCGCCGCGGCCATGGTGGCCTGAGGCCCGCGATGGCCCCGGGGGCAGGGACGGCACTACGGCCCGGGCTATAATCAGTGGCTTTCCCGCAACCCGTACGCCTAGCGCAGCCGAAGCTCCTCCCCTGAACAAAAGCAACACCGACTGAGGCCGTGGCCGTCGGCTGTGGTTTGGGCGTACCCGACACCGAATTCGGAGAACCCAGTGCTTCTGTCCCAACAGGGAGATCTTTCCCCCGCCATCCTGGCGCTCGCAGACGGCACGGTCTTTGTCGGCACTTCGATCGGAGCCACCGGCTCCACCAGCGGCGAGGTCGTGTTCAACACGTCCCTCACCGGCTACCAGGAAATCCTCACCGACCCGAGCTACTGCCGGCAGATCGTCACCCTGACGTATCCGCACATCGGCAACTACGGCGTCAACGAGGAGGACGTCGAAGCCAGCAAGGTCCACGCCGCCGGGCTGATCATCCGCGACCTGCCCCTGGTCGCCTCGAACTTCCGCGCCAGCCTCACGCTGTCGCAGTACCTGCGGCGCGAGAACACGGTGGGCATCGCCGACATCGACACCCGCAAGCTCACGCGGCTGCTGCGCACCAAGGGCGCGCAGAACGGCTGCATCCTGGCGCTCGCGCCGGGGCAGCAGGTGACGCCCGCGCACCTGGAGCAGGCGATCGCCGAGGCGCGCAAGGCGCCGTCCATGACCGGCCTGGACCTGGCCAAGGTGGTCTCGACCACCCGGTCCTATGGCTGGGAGCAGACCGAGTGGCACCTGGGCAGCGGCTACGGCCACCAGGGCACGCCCAAGTATCACGTGGTCGCCTTCGACTACGGCGTGAAGATGAACATCCTGCGCATGCTCGCCGAGCGCGGCTGCAAGGTCACCGTGGTGCCGGCCCAGACGTCGGCCGCCGAGGTGAGGAAGCTCAACCCCGACGGCGTGTTCCTCTCCAACGGCCCGGGCGACCCCGAGCCCTGCGACTACGCCGTCGCCGCCACGCGGGAGCTGGTCGACGCCGGCTACCCGACCTTCGGCATCTGCCTGGGCCACCAGATCCTGGCGCTGGCCTCCGGCGCCAAGACCTTCAAGATGAAGTTCGGCCACCACGGCGCCAACCACCCGGTCAAGGACCTGGACAACGGCCGCGTGTCCATCACCAGCCAGAACCACGGCTTCGCGGTGGACGAGAAGACGCTGCCCGCCAACCTGCGCGCGACCCACGTCTCGCTGTTCGACGGCACGCTGCAGGGCCTGGCCCGCACCGACCGTCCGGCGTTCTGCTTCCAGGGCCACCCGGAAGCCTCGCCCGGCCCGCACGACATCGGCTACCTGTTCGACAAGTTCACGGCCTTGATGGACCAGAAGACGAAGTAAGACATGCCCAAGCGCACAGACATCAAGAGCATCCTCATCATCGGCGCCGGCCCGATCATCATCGGCCAAGCGTGCGAGTTCGACTACTCCGGCGTGCAGGCCTGCAAGGCCCTGCGCGAGGAGGGCTTCAAGGTCATCCTGATCAACTCCAACCCGGCGACGATCATGACCGACCCGGCCACGGCCGACGTCACCTACATCGAGCCGATCACCTGGCAGACGGTCGAGAAGATCATCGCCAAGGAAAAGCCCGACGCGATCCTGCCCACCATGGGCGGCCAGACGGCGCTGAACTGCGCGCTGGACCTGTGGCGCAACGGCGTGCTGGACAAGCACGGCGTCGAGCTGATCGGCGCGACGCCCGAGGCGATCGACAAGGCCGAGGACCGCCTGAAGTTCAAGGACGCGATGACCAAGATCGGTCTCGGCTCGGCACGCTCGGGCATCGCGCACTCCATGGACGAGGCCTGGGCGGTGCAGAAGAGCGTGGGCTTTCCCACCGTCATCCGCCCCAGCTTCACGCTCGGCGGCACCGGCGGCGGCATCGCCTACAACGCCGAGGAATTCGAGGTCATCTGCAAGCGCGGCCTGGAGGCCTCGCCCACCAGCGAGCTGCTGATCGAGGAATCGCTGCTCGGCTGGAAGGAGTACGAGATGGAGGTGGTCCGCGACAAGGCGGACAACTGCATCATCATCTGCTCGATCGAGAACCTGGACCCGATGGGCGTGCACACCGGCGACTCGATCACGGTCGCGCCGGCGCAGACGCTCACCGACAAGGAATACCAGATCATGCGCAACGCGTCGCTCGCGGTGCTGCGCGAGATCGGCGTGGACACGGGCGGCTCGAACGTGCAGTTCGCGGTCAACCCGAAGGACGGCCGCATGATCGTGATCGAGATGAACCCGCGCGTGTCGCGGTCCTCGGCGCTCGCCTCCAAGGCCACGGGCTTCCCGATCGCCAAGGTCGCGGCCAAGCTGGCCGTCGGCTACACGCTCGACGAGCTGCGCAACGAGATCACGGGCGGTGCCACGCCGGCCAGCTTCGAGCCGTCGATCGACTACGTCGTCACCAAGATCCCGCGCTTCGCCTTCGAGAAATTCCCGACGGCAGACAGCCACCTCACCACCCAGATGAAGTCGGTGGGCGAGGTGATGGCCATGGGCCGCACCTTCCAGGAATCGTTCCAGAAGGCGCTGCGCGGCCTGGAGGTCGGCGTCGACGGCATGAACGAAAAGACCCAGGACCGCGAGGTGCTGGAAAAGGAACTGGGCGAGCCGGGCCCCGAGCGCATCTGGTACGTGGGCGACGCCTTCGCGCAGGGCATGACCGTCGCCGAGGTCCATGACCTGACCAAGATCGACAACTGGTTCCTGGTGCAGATCGAGGAGATCGTGAAGATCGAGCTCGAGCTGGACAGGCTGGTGGCCGCCAAGGGCGAGGGCGCGCTGGCGTCGCTGGAAGAGAAGACGCTGCGCACGCTCAAGCGCAAGGGCTTTTCCGACCGGCGCCTGGCCAAGCTGCTCAAGACCACCGACAAGGCCGTGCGCGAAGCGCGCAAGAAGCTGGGCGTGCGCCCGGTCTACAAGCGCGTGGACACCTGCGCCGCCGAGTTCGCCACCAACACCGCCTACATGTACTCGACCTACGAGGACGAGTGCGAGGCCGAGCCGACCGACAAGAAGAAGATCATGGTGCTGGGCGGCGGGCCCAACCGCATCGGCCAGGGCATCGAGTTCGACTACTGCTGCGTGCACGCGGCGCTGGCGCTGCGCGAGGACGGCTACGAGACCATCATGGTCAACTGCAACCCGGAGACGGTGTCGACCGACTACGACACGTCCGACCGGCTGTACTTCGAGCCGCTGACGCTCGAGGACGTGCTCGAGATCGTCGACAAGGAAAAGCCCGCCGGCGTGATCGTGCAGTACGGCGGCCAGACGCCGCTGAAGCTGGCCCTGGGCCTGGAGGCCGAGGGCGTGCCCATCGTCGGCACCAGCCCCGACATGATCGACGCCGCCGAGGACCGCGAGCGCTTCCAGAAGCTGCTGCAGCAGCTCGGCCTGCGCCAGCCGCCCAATGCCACGGCCCGCACCGAGGCCGAGGCGCTGGAGAAGGCCCAGGCGCTGGGCTACCCGCTGGTCGTGCGCCCGAGCTACGTGCTGGGCGGCCGCGCGATGGAGATCGTGCACGAGCAGCGCGACCTGGAGCGCTACATGCGCGAGGCGGTGAAGGTGTCCAACGACTCGCCCGTGCTGCTGGACCGCTTCCTGAACGACGCGATCGAGTGCGACGTCGACTGCCTCTCCGACGGCAAGCGCACCTTCATCGGCGGCGTGATGGAGCACATCGAGCAGGCGGGCGTGCACTCGGGCGACTCGGCGTGCTCGCTGCCGCCGTACTCGCTGTCGCAGGCCACGATCGACGAACTCAAGCGCCAGACCGCCGCCATGGCCAAGGGCCTGAACGTCGTGGGCCTGATGAACGTGCAGTTCGCGATCCAGCAGATCGACGGCCAGGACGTGATCTACGTGCTGGAGGTCAACCCGCGCGCGTCGCGCACGGTGCCCTACGTGAGCAAGGCCACGGGCATCCAGCTGGCCAAGGTCGCGGCGCGCTGCATGGTGGGCCAGTCGCTCGACCAGCAGGGCATCGGTGCCGAGGTGACGCCGCCGTACTTCAGCGTCAAGGAAGCGGTGTTCCCGTTCGTCAAGTTCCCCGGCGTGGACACCATCCTCGGCCCCGAGATGAAGTCCACCGGCGAGGTGATGGGCGTGGGCAAGACCTTCGGCGAGGCCTTCGTCAAGAGCCAGATCGGCGCCGGCACCAAGCTGCCGCGCCCGACCGACGCGGTGCGCAAGGTGTTCCTGACCGTGAAGAACGGCGACAAGCCGCGCGCGGTGGAAGTCGCGCGCCAGCTGGCGGCGCAGGGCTTCGAGCTGATCGCCACCAAGGGCACGGCGGCCGCCATCTCGGCCGCGGGCATCGCCTGCGAGACGGTGAACAAGGTCACCGAGGGCCGCCCGCACGTGGTCGACATGATCAAGAACAACGAGATCTGCATGGTGATCAACACCGTGGAGGAGCGTCGCAACGCGATCGCCGACTCGCGCGCGATCCGCACCTCGGCGCTGCTTGCCCGCGTGACCACGTTCACCACCATCGCCGGCGCCGAGGCGGCGGTCGAGGGCATGAAGTACGTGGACAACCTGGGCGTGGTCTCGTTGCAGGAGCTGCACGCGCAGCTGCGCTGAGCATGGACGCGCTCGTCACGCTCGACGTCCACGACTGGTCCGCCGCGGCGTCCGATCCGCGCTGGATCGCCGCGGTCGAGGCGGGGCAGGTGCTGTACTTCCCGCGGCTGGCGTTTGCGCTCGGCGACGCCGAGCGAGCGCTGCTGCGCCCGCAGTTGCTGGCCGACGGCGTGCGCAACATCAGCCTGGACGCCAACGGCCAGCTCAAGGGCGTCGCGGGCGACGCCGCCGTGCAGCAGGCCGTCGCCGGGCTGATGGCGCGTTTCGCCGGGCAGGCGAGGGCGCTGGTGCGCGGCCTGTTCCCGGCCTACGACGCGCAACTGCGCCCGGCCCCGACGAGCCTGCGGCCGGCGCAGGTCTCGACCCGCCGGCAGTCGGTGCGCGCCGACGACCGGCGCCTCCACGTCGACGCCTTCCCCTCGCGGCCCAACTACGGCGAGCGCATCCTGCGCGTGTTCACCAACGTCAACCCGGCCGGCGAGCCGCGCGTCTGGCGCGTGGGCGAGCCGTTCGAGGACCTGGCGCGCCGCTACCTGCCGCAGGCCAGGCCGTATTCGCCCGTGCAGGCACGGCTGCTGCGGGCGCTGCGCGTGACCAAGTCGCTGCGCAGCGAGTACGACCACCTGATGCTGCAGCTGCACGACCTGATGAAGGCCGACGAGCGCTACCAGGCCGAGGCGCCGCAGCAGCGGGTGGAGTTCCCGGCCGGCTCGACCTGGGTGTGCTTCTCCGACCACACGCTGCATGCGGCCATGGGCGGCCAGTACATGATGGAGCAGACGTTCCACCTGCCCGTGTCGGCCCAGTACGAGCCCGCCGCCAGCCCCCTGGGCATCCTGACGCGGCTGGTCGGCCGGCCCCTGCAGGGGGCGCCGCTGCCGCCGGCGGCCTGAGCGGGCGGGCGAACCGCCGAGCCGGCGGCCCGGGTATCATTCAGGCCACAAGAACACCGCCGGTCGGCAACGGTCGGCGGTTTTCCTTTGGTTCAACGGAAATCACACACATGGCCACCATCCCCATCACCAAGCGCGGCATCGAGAAGCTCAAGGCCGAGCTGCACGAGCTCAAGACCGTGCAGCGCCCGGCCGTGATCAACGCCATCGCCGAGGCGCGGGCGCAGGGCGACCTGTCCGAGAACGCCGAGTACGACGCGGCCAAGGACCGCCAGGGCTTCATCGAGGGCCGCATCCGCGAGCTCGAAGGCAAGCTGGCCGCGGCCCAGGTGATCGACCCGACCGCGCTGGATGCCGGCGGCAAGGTCGTGTTCGGCGCGACCGTCGAGCTCGAGGAGGAAGACTCGGGCGAGACCGTGAAGTACCAGATCGTCGGCGAGGACGAGGCCGACCTGAAGGAAGGCCTGATCAACATCTCCAGCCCGATCGCCCGCGCGCTGATCGGCAAGGAAGAGGGCGACACCGCGGAAGTGCAGGCGCCCGGCGGCGTCAAGCGCTACGAGATCGTCGCGGTCCACTACCTCTGATCCCATGGGCTGGCGGCAGCGCGTCCCGGTGCTGGCGGCGGCCCTCTGGTGGGGCAGCCTGTGTGCCATCGGCTTCCTCGCCGTGCCGCTGCTCTTTGCCAGCCTGCCGACGCCGGCGCTGGCCGGCCAGACGGCGGCGCGCCTGTTCACCGCCCAGACCTGGGTGACGCTCGGCTGCGGGGTGTTGATCCTGATGGCTGCACGCGAGCCGGGGCAGCCGCCCCGCATGGACTGGGCGCGTGGCGCCCTGGCCTTCGTCCTGGCCGGCATACTGCTGGCGCTGCTGGCCGAATTCGGCGTGGCGCCCCGCATCGTCGCGCGCGAGAACCTGCGCCTGTGGCACGGCGTCGGCAGCGCGATGTACGCGCTGCAATGGGTCTGTGCCCTGGTCGTCTTGTGGCGCGTGACCGGCGCGGCGCCCGCCGAAGCCGTTCATCCCGGCGCAGGCCGGGATCCACGTTAGTCGACTCAGCCGGCCAGCCGGGCCTCAGCCCAACCGCCCCTTCTTCACCGACTTCTGCTTCGGCTTGGCGCGCTTGACCTGGCCCCCGGGGGTCAGGCGCTGGTTGCCCAGCACGCGCAGGGTCTTGACTTCGGGCCGCTGGCCGCCGCGCTTGCTGTACTTCAGGACCTTGAAGTCGCGCGGGCCGGGCATGCGGTCCTCGTCGACCTCCTTGGCCTTGGGCGGCTGGGGGCGCCAGAGCACCAGCAGCTTGCCGATGTGCTGGATCGGCGCCGCGCCCAGCTCGTCGCACAGCCGGCGGTAGACGGCCTCGCGTTGCTCGCGGTCGTCGCCGAGCACGCGCACCTTGATCAGCCCGTGGGCATTGAGCGCCGCGTCGGTCTCCTTCACGACTGCCGGCGTCAGCCCGTCGTTGCCGATCATCACCACGGGATCCAGGTGGTGGGCTTCGGCGCGGTGCGCCTTGCGTTCGGCGATGGTCAGTTCGATTGCGGGCATGACCGGTATTATCCCCGCCCACCCGAGGCACGCATTTGAAAGTCAAGACCAAGAGCAAGAAGGTCAACAAGGCCTGGCTGAACGACCACGTCAACGATCCTTACGTCAAGCTGGCGCAGAAGGAGGGCTTCCGCGCGCGCGCCGCGTACAAGCTCAAGGAAATCGACGAAGCACTGGGCCTGATCAAGCCTGGCCACCTGGTGGTCGACCTGGGCTCGACCCCCGGCGCCTGGAGCCAGTACGTGCGGCGCAAGCTGTCCCCCCAGGGCGCCGCGGCGGGCGAACTCGACGGCACCATCATCGCCCTGGACATCCTGCCGATGGAGCCGGTCGAGGGCGTGGTCTTCCTGCAGGGCGACTTCCGCGAGCCCGAGGTGCTGGCCCGCCTGGAGCAGGCGGTCGGCGGGCGCAAGGCCGACGCCGTGGTGTCGGACATGGCGCCCAACCTGTCGGGCATCGAGTCGGCCGACGCGGCCCGCATCAGCCACCTGGTGGAGCTGGCCGTGGAGTTCTCGCGCACCCACCTCAAGCCCGAAGGCGCGCTGGTGGCCAAGGTGTTCCACGGCAGCGGCTACAGCCAGCTGGTGAAGCTGTTCAAGGAAACTTTCCGGGTCGTCAAGCCTCTGAAGCCCAAAGCTTCCCGCGACAAGTCCTCCGAGACCTTCCTGGTGGGCATCGGCCTGAAGAAGCCCGCCGGCTGATTCCGTTGCGCCAGTGACGGGATGTCACCTTTTCGCCTATGGTTTCCGTAGCGAAATTGCATCATTCCACCACTTGAAACCCCTAGAATGGGCCGTAACTAGGCTAGGGCGTTCCCGCCCGTGTCCACGCTTCTCCGGAGTCTGAGTTGAACAATCAGTGGTTCTCCAAAATCGCCGTCTGGCTCGTCATCGCGCTCGTGCTGTTCACGGTGTTCAAGCAGTTCGACACGCGCGGCGCCGCCGGTGCGAGCGTGATGGGCTATTCGGACTTCCTCGAGGAAGTGCGCGGTCGCCGCATCAAGCAGGCCGTCATCCAGGAGGGCCAGGGCGGCACCGAGATCGTTGCCGTCACCAACGATGACCGCAAGATCCGCACCACCGCCACCTACCTGGATCGCGGCCTGGTCGGCGACCTGATCAACAACGGCGTCAAGTTCGACGTCAAGCCGCGCGAGGAAGGCTCACTGCTCATGACGCTGCTCGTGAGCTGGGGGCCGATGCTGCTGCTCATTGGCGTGTGGATCTACTTCATGCGCCAGATGCAGGGCGGCGGCAAGGGCGGTGCGTTCTCGTTCGGCAAGAGCAAGGCGCGCATGCTCGATGAGAACAACAACCAGGTCACCTTCGCCGACGTCGCCGGCTGCGACGAGGCCAAGGAGGAGACCAAGGAAGTCGTCGACTTCCTGAAGGACCCGCAGAAATTCCAGAAGCTCGGTGGCCGCATCCCGCGCGGCCTGCTGCTGGTCGGCCCCCCCGGCACCGGCAAGACGCTGCTGGCCAAGGGCATCGCCGGCGAGGCCAAGGTGCCGTTCTTCTCGATCTCCGGCTCCGACTTCGTCGAGATGTTCGTCGGCGTGGGCGCGGCCCGCGTGCGCGACATGTTCGAGAACGCCAAGAAGAACGCCCCCTGCATCATCTTCATCGACGAGATCGACGCCGTCGGCCGCCAGCGCGGCGCCGGCCTGGGCGGCGGCAACGACGAGCGCGAGCAGACCCTCAACCAGATGCTGGTGGAGATGGACGGCTTCGAGACCAACCTCGGCGTGATCGTCATCGCGGCCACCAACCGGCCGGACATCCTGGACGCCGCGCTGCTGCGCCCGGGCCGCTTCGACCGCCAGGTCTACGTGCAGCTGCCGGACATCCGCGGCCGCGAGCAGATCCTGAACGTGCACATGCGCAAGATCCCGATCGGCCAGGACGTCAAGGCCGAGATCATCGCGCGCGGCACCCCGGGCATGTCCGGCGCCGACCTCGCCAACCTGTGCAACGAGGCCGCGCTGATGGCCGCCCGCCGCAACGCGCGCGTCGTCGAGATGCAGGACTTCGAGAAGGCCAAGGACAAGATCCTGATGGGCCCGGAGCGCAAGAGCATGGTCATGCCCGAGGAGGAGCGCCGCAACACGGCCTACCACGAGTCCGGCCACGCCCTGATCGGCAAGCTGCTGCCCAAGTGCGACCCGGTGCACAAGGTCACCATCATCCCGCGCGGCCGCGCGCTGGGCGTGACCATGAGCCTGCCCTCGCAGGACCGCTACAGCTACGACCGCGAGTACATGCTCAACCAGATCAGCATGCTGTTCGGCGGCCGCATCGCGGAAGAGGTGTTCATGAACCAGATGACCACCGGCGCCAGCAACGACTTCGAGCGGGCCACGCACCTGGCGCGCGACATGGTCATGCGCTACGGCATGTCCGACGCGCTGGGCCCGATGGTCTATGCCGAGAACGAGGGCGAGGTGTTCCTGGGCCGCTCGGTCACCAAGACCACCAACATCAGCGAGCAGACCATGCAGAAGGTCGATGGCGAGGTGCGCCGCATCATCGACGAGCAGTACGCCCTGGCCCGCAAGCTGATCGAGGACAACCAGGACAAGATGCACGCCATGGCCAAGGCCCTGCTCGAGTGGGAGACCATCGACGCCGAGCAGCTGGACGACATCATGGCCGGCAAGGACCCGCGTCCGCCCAAGGACTTCACGCCGCGCACGCCGTCCTCGGGCGGCGGTTCCGGCGGCAGCCCCGTGGTCACCGAACCGTCGCCCACGGCAGCCTGAAAGAGCCATCCCGGCAACCTCGACAAGGGCCCTCGCGGGCCCTTGTCGCTTGTCGGGCTGGCGCACAATCCAGGCCCATGCTCTGGCAGACCACGCGATTCCGCATCGACCTGGCGCGTCCCCGGGTGATGGGCATCGTCAACGTCACGCCGGACTCGTTCTCCGACGGCGGCCGGTACGACGACCCCCGCACGGCCGTGGAGCGTTGCGAGCAGCTGGTGCGAGACGGCGCCGACCTGCTGGACCTGGGCGCCGAATCGACCCGGCCCGGCACGCCGCCCGTGCCGCTGCAGGAGGAACTGGCCCGGCTCCTGCCCGTGCTGCGCGAGGCCGTGCGGCTGCAGGTGCCGGTGTCCGTGGACACGTACAAGCCCGAAGTGATGCGTCAGGCGCTGGACGCCGGCGCCGACATCGTGAACGACATCTGGGCGCTGCGCCAGCCGGGCGCGCGCGAGGCGGTCGCGGCGCATCCGGCCTGCGGCGTCTGCCTGATGCACATGCATGGCGAACCGCGCACGATGCAGCTGTCGCCGATGGGCGGCGATCCGGTCGCCGCGGTGCGCGACTTCCTGCAGCGGGAAGCGGCGGTGCTGCGCGGCCTGGGCGTTGCCGCCGGGCGCATCGTGCTCGATCCGGGCATCGGCTTCGGCAAGACGCCGGACCAGAATTTCGCGCTGCTGGCCCGCCAGCGGGCCCTGCTCGACCTGGGCTACCCGCTGCTGGCCGGCTGGTCGCGCAAGTCCTCGCTCGGGCAGGTGACCGGCCTGCCGGTGGGCGAGCGCATGGTGCCCAGCGTGGCCGCGGCCTTGCTCGCGGTGGAGCGGGGCGCCCGGGTCGTGCGCGTGCACGACGTCAAGGACACCGTGGCGGCCCTGAAGGTCTGGGTGGCCGCCAGCGAAGGGACAGGGAAGGAATGAACATGAGCAGAAGCTATTTCGGCACCGACGGCATCCGGGGCACCGTGGGCCAGCCCCCCATCACGCCCGACTTCGTGCTGCGCCTCGCGCACGCGGTGGGCCGCGTCCTCAAGCGCACCGAGGAGCGCCCCACGGTCCTGATCGGCAAGGACACGCGCATCTCCGGCTACATGCTGGAGAGCGCGCTGGAGTCCGGCTTCAATTCGGCCGGCGTGGACGTGACGCTGCTCGGCCCGCTGCCCACGCCCGGCGTCGCCTACCTCACGCGCGCCCAGCGCGCCAGCCTCGGGGTGGTGATCAGCGCCAGCCACAACCCGTACGCCGACAACGGCATCAAGTTCTTCAGCGCGCAGGGCACCAAGCTGCCTGATGCCTGGGAGCAGGCGGTGGAGGCCGCGCTCGACGAGCCCGCCGTCTGGGTGGACTCGGCCAGCCTGGGCAAGACCCGGCGCCTGGACGACGCGGCGGGCCGCTACATCGAGTTCTGCAAGAGCACGTTCTCCAACGACCTCACGCTGCGGGGCCTGTCGATCGTGGTCGACGCGGCCAACGGCGCGGCGTACCACATCGCCCCCAAGGTGTTCCACGAACTCGGGGCCGAGGTGCACTGCATCGGCTGTTCGCCCGACGGCCTGAACATCAACAAGGGCTTCGGCGCCACGCATCCCGACGCGCTGGTCAGGACCGTGCGCGATCGGGGCGCCGATTTCGGCGTCGCCCTGGACGGCGACGCGGACCGGCTGCAGATGGTGGACGGCGACGGGCGCCTGTACAACGGCGACGAGCTGCTGTACCTGATGGTGGCGGACCGGCAGTCGGCCGGCGAGCGCGTGCCCGGCGCCGTCGGCACGCTGATGACGAACATGGCCATCGAGCTCGCGCTGCGCGCGCGCGACGTCGAGTTCGTGCGCGCCAAGGTCGGCGACCGCTACGTGCTCGAGGAACTCGAGAAGCGCGGCTGGCTGCTCGGCGGCGAGGGCTCCGGCCACCTGCTGGCCCTGGACAAGCACACCACCGGCGACGGCCTGATCAGCGCGCTGCAGATCCTCAAGGCCAGCGTGCGCAGCGGCCGCAGCCTCGCGCAGCTGCTCGAGGGCGTGACGCTCTATCCGCAGACGCTGGTCAACGTGCGCCTGCAGCCCGGGCAGGACTGGAAGCAGAGCCGCGGGCTCGCGCAGGCGCAGCTCGAGCTCGAGCAGCAGCTCGGCGGGCGCGGGCGCATCCTGATCCGGCCGAGCGGCACCGAACCGGTGGTGCGCGTGATGGTGGAGGCGCAGGAGGAGAAGCTGGCGAGCGGCGGCGCCAAGTCGCTGGCCGACGCGATCCGCGCCGGCTGATGGCGGCGCAGGTCGTCGCCGTCCACCGCAGCGGCAGCCACAGCTTCAGCAAGTTCGCCGAGGAGGCGATCACGCTGGTGGCTGGGCTCGGCGTGGAGGGCGACGCGCATGCGGGCCGCACGGTGAAGCACCGCTCGCGCGTGCGCCGCGATCCGTCGCAGCCCAACCTGCGGCAGGTGCACCTGCTGCACGCCGAGCTGTTCGACCAGCTGATGGAGCAGGGCTTTCCGGTCTGGCCCGGCGAGCTGGGCGAGAACGTCACGACGCGCGGGCTGGACCTGCTGTCGCTGCCCGCGGGGACGCGCCTGCAATTCGGCGCCGGGGCGCAGGTCGAGCTCACCGGGCTGCGCAACCCGTGCTCGCAGATCGACCGATTCCAGCAGGGCCTCATGGCCGCGGTGCTGGATCGCGACGCCGCCGGCGCGCTGGTGCGCAAGGCCGGCGTGATGGCGGTGGTGCTGGCGGCGGGGGAGGTCCGGCCCGGCGACCCGATCGCGGTGCACCTGCCGCAGCCACCGCACCGGGCGCTCGAGCCGGTCTGAGCCACCCGCGGCCGGCTGCCGCCGGCCGTGACGGCGGCATGGCTGCCTTTCGGCGGGGGCGTGTCACGCCACTGCCATCGGGCTGCCACGCGCGAGTCACCCGGCCTTCGCACACTGCGGCCATCCAAGAGGAGCGCCGACGTGAACGAACTGCCCACGCCCACCCTGCCGCTGTCGCCCGTGTCGCTGCCCCGGGGGTCGCTTCATCGACCTCCTGCGCAGCAGCCTGGTGCGCAGCGTGGCGCGATTGCGGTGGCCTGGGCGCGGCACCAGGACGAGGTCCGCGAGGCCCAGCGCCTGAGATACCAGGTCTTCGCGGGCGAGATGGGCGCCCGGCTCGATGGTGTCGTGCCCGGCCACGACGTCGACCTGTTCGACGACTTCTGCGAGCACCTGCTGGTGCGCGATGCGGCCACGCGCGCCGTGGTCGGCACGTACCGCGTGCTGACGCCGGCCCAGGCCCGGCGCGTGGGCAGCACCTACAGCGACACCGAGTTCGACCTCACGCGGCTGCGCGGCCAGCGCGAGCGCATGGTCGAACTGGGGCGCAGCTGCGTGCACGCCGACCACCGCCAAGGCGGCGTGATCCTGGCCCTGTGGGGCGCGCTCGCCGGGTTCATGGTTCGCAACCGCCTCGACACCATGATCGGTTGCGCGAGCATCCCGATGCTGCACAACGGCATCGTCAGCGGGCATGCCGCGGCCAGCATCTGGAACCAGGTGCGTCGCACGCACCTGGCGCCGATCGAGGACCAGGTGCTGCCGCGGCTGCCGCTGCCGTTGGAGCGGCTCGACGGCTCGCTGCCGGTCGAACCGCCGGCGCTGATCAAGGGCTACCTGCGCCTGGGCGCCAAGGTGCTGGGCCCGCCGGCGTGGGATCCCGACTTCAACACGGCGGACCTGCCGATGCTCATGCGCATCGGCGACCTGCCGCCGCGCTACCGCAAGCACTTCCTCGGCCACTAACGCCCGCAGGCCGAAGGCGAGCCGCAGGCGCGGTGCGGCCGGCGCGGCTGGCCGTGGGCCGTGGGCCGCGGGCCGTTGCAGCGACCGTCCGGCAGGGTCCATCGCCGCGCATTCAACCGACGACGCGGCCCCCGGGCATCAGGATGCTCTGGGTGACGAACGCGCCGGCGCGGCGGCCCTGCTCGAAGCTCACGCGGAAGCCGCCGATGTCGTGGCTGGCGCGGCGCTGGAAGGCGGCCAGCACCGCCCCGCGCGAGAGCGGCACGCCGATGTCCGCCAGCACCTCGGCCGTGTAGCGCGCCGCGATGAAGCCGGCCAGCGAGAGCGGGGTGGGCGGCTCGTCGAACAGCCGCGCGAGGGTTTCGCGGTACGCCCGCACGACTGGCACGCCGGACGTCACCACCGGGACGACCTGCGTCGCGATCACCGGCGTGCTGCGGCCGCCGCCCATCTGCTGCATGGTCTGCAGGTTCACGTCGGCCAGGGCGATGAGGTAGCGCTGGCGCTGCTGCTGCTCCAGGCCCTGGGTGAGCTGGGCGAGTTCGGGCGTGCCGCCCAGGAACAGCAGGATGGCCGGCGTGCCGGGCGTGAACCGCCGCGCGAGCCGGGCCAGGTCGCCGTCGCCCTGGAACGACTGCAGCCGCAGCTTGAGCGCCGCCGCGATGCGTTCCAGGTCGTGGCGGTACAGCGCGTGCTCGGCGCCGGACGCGTACACCGCCCCGAGGTCCTGCACGCCCACGGAGGTGAGCGACTTCAGCGCATGGGCGATCTGCTCCTGGCGGGTGGCGAAGATGGGAAAGGTGCGCTCGTCGGCCGCCAGGCTCGAGGTCTGCAGCCACGGCGCCACATGCGCGATGCCGACGTTCTCCTGCCGCAGGTGTTCGGCGACGGCCGTCGCCGCCGGGTCCCCGGCGGTGCCGGTGAGCAGCAGGCAGCCGGCGTCCTCGCGCACCTGCGCGAGCGCGGCGCGCAGGGCCGCCGCCGAGCCGTCGACCTCGAGGGACAGGTGGTTGACCGGCCGGCCGCGGACGCCGCCGCGTGCGTTGAGGTCCTGCCAGGCCGCCCGTGACCCGACCTGGAAGTCCTTGGACACGTCCTGCTGGGCCGGGGACACGTCGACGATCTGGGCCACCGTGAAGGGCCGGCCGCCGGAGCGGCCGGGCTGGGCCCGCACGGAGGGGGCCGCGACGGCGGCGGCGAAGCCGAGCAGCGCACGGCGGCGCGGCGCGAAAGAGGCGCGCGTGGAAGTCAAGGAAGGTCTCCTGCCAACGTCGAGGCGGGACCCGAGGCCCCGCGCCCCGGGGCCGCCCCGGGGTGCCGGCCAGCGTAGGAACGAGCGGTGACGCAGCCGTGACAGCGGCGTGGCACATCCGTGGCTGTCGCGCGCCCGCTCGCGTGACGCGACTTGTCACGGCGCTGTCACGCAAGCTTCCTACAGTCACTGCGTCCCCCATCGCAAAAGAGGAAACCCAGCCATGCAAGTGACCTTCCGATCGGCCGCCCTTGGCCTCCTGTCCCTGTCGTTCGCCGGCCTGGCCGCCGCGCAGGACATCACCGGCGCCGGCGCCAGCTTCCCGGCCCCGCTGTACGCCAAGTGGGCCGCCGACTACAACAAGGCCACCGGCGTGAAGATCAACTACCAGTCGGTCGGATCGGGTGCCGGCATCCGCCAGATCGACGCCAAGACGGTGGACTTCGGCGCCTCCGACGCGCCGCTGAAGGACGAGGAGCTGGCCAAGAAGAACCAGGTGCAGTTCCCCACCGTGATCGGCGGCGTGGTGCCGGTGGTCAACATCAAGGGCATCGGCGCCGGACAGCTGCGCCTGAACGGCCAGGTGCTGGGCGACATCTACCTGGGCAAGATCGCCAAGTGGAGCGACCCGGCCATCAAGGCGCTGAACCCGTCGCTGAACCTGCCCGACGCGGCGATCTCGCCGGTGCGCCGTGCCGACGGCTCGGGCACCAGCTTCATCTTCACCAACTACCTGTCCAAGGCCAACGCCGAGTGGAAGTCCAAGGTGGGCGAGGGCACGGCCGTCAACTGGCCGGCCGGCGTGGGCGGCAAGGGCAACGAGGGCGTCGCGGCGTACATCGGCCGGCTGCCGAACTCGATCGGCTACGTCGAGTACGCGTACGTGAAGCAGAACAAGATGAACTACGCGCTGATGCAGAACGCCGCCGGCCAGTTCGTCGCGCCGGAAGACAAGGCGTTCAAGGCGGCTGCCGCCGGCGCCGACTGGTCCAAGAGCTTCCACCAGATCCTCACCAACCAGCCGGGCGCCGAGAGCTGGCCCATCACCGGCGCCACCTTCATCCTGATGCACAAGGTGCAGGACAAGCCGGCGCAGGCCGCCCAGGTGCTGAAGTTCTTCGAGTGGGCCTACCAGAACGGTGACAAGACCGCCGACGACCTCGACTACGTGCCCATGCCTGCGGCCGTGAAGGCGCAGGTCGAGAAGCTCTGGGCCAGCCAGCTCAAGGACGCGTCGGGCAAGGCCATCGCCTTCAAGTAGGCCCAGCCACGCCGCGCCGATCACGTCCCACGAAGCACCACGGAGAGACGCGGTGTCCTCTACACTCCCGGCCCACGAGGCCAGCTTCCCGACCCCGGGCCCGGTGCGGGCCCGAGACGGTGAAGGCAAGATGAGTATTCAGTCTCCCGGCCGCTCGCTGCGAGCCGCCCCCTGGGCCGACCGCGCGTTCGGCTGGGCCGCCCGCGGGGCGGCCATTTTCACGCTGGCCCTGCTGGCCGGAATCCTGCTGTCGCTGCTGGTGGGCGCCTGGCCGGCGATCGAGACGTACGGCCTGGGCTTCCTGGCCAGCACCGCGTGGGATCCCGTGGCCAACGAGTACGGCGGCCTGGTGATGATCTACGGCACGCTGGCCACGTCGCTGATCGCGCTGGTCATCGCGGTGCCGGTGAGCTTCGGCATCGCGCTGTTCCTCACCGAGCTGTCGCCCTCGTGGCTCAAGCGTCCGCTGGGCACCGCGATCGAGCTGCTGGCCGCCGTGCCCTCCATCGTGTACGGCATGTGGGGCCTGCTGGTGTTCGGCCCCATCCTGGCCACCTTCGTGCAGCAGCCGCTGCAGGCCGTGTTCTCGGGCGTGCCCTACCTGGGCGCCCTGTTCGCGGGCCCGCCGGTGGGCCTGGGCATCCTGTCGGCCGGCATCATCCTGGCCATCATGATCATCCCGTTCATCGCCTCGGTGATGCGCGACGTGTTCGACGTCACGCCGCCGATGCTCAAGGAGTCGGCGTACGCCCTGGGCTCCACGACCTGGGAAGTGATGTGGCGCGTCGTGCTGCCCTACACCAAGACGGGCGTCGTCGGCGGCATCATGCTCGGCCTGGGCCGCGCGCTGGGCGAGACGATGGCGGTCACCTTCGTCATCGGCAACTTCAACCAGCTCGACTCGCTCTCGCTGTTCCAGCCGGCCAACAGCATCACCTCGGCGCTGGCCAACGAGTTCGCCGAGGCGGCCGACGGGCTGCACCAGGCGGCGCTGATCTACCTGGGCCTGGTGCTGTTCTTCATCACGTTCGTGGTGCTGGCGCTGTCCAAGCTGCTGCTGTCGCGCCTGCGCCGCAACGAGGGGACCAAGGCATGAAGTCGCCCATGGCCGGTACCGGCGAAGCCCTGCTGCGCGCGGCCGACGAGGCCCACGGGCGCGAGCGCCGCTACCTGGCGCGCAAGCGCGTGAACAAGGTCGCGCTGGCGCTCTCGCTCGCCGCGATGGCGTTCGGCGTGTTCTGGCTGGTCTGGATCCTGTGGGAGACGATCCGCCTGGGCGTGGGCGGCCTGACCTGGGCGACGATCAGCCAGATGACCCCCGCGCCGAACGAGCCGGGCGGCATCGCCAACGCCATCTATGGCTCCTTCCTGATGGTGCTGCTGGCCACCTTCATCGCCACGCCCATCGGCATCCTGGCCGGCATCTACCTGGCCGAGTACGCCCAGCGCGGCTGGCTGGGGGCGACGACCCGCTTCGTCAACGACATCCTGCTGTCCGCGCCGTCCATCGTCATCGGCCTGTTCATCTATGCCGTGGTGGTGGCACGCTTCCGGCATTTCTCGGGCTGGGCGGGCGTGTTCGCGCTCGGCCTGATCGTCATCCCGGTGGTGATCCGCACCACGGAGAACATGCTGATGCTGGTGCCGGCGGGGCTGCGCGAGGCGGCCTATGCGCTGGGCGCGCCCAAGTGGCGCGTGATCACCGGCATCACGCTGCGCGCGGCGCGCGCGGGCGTGGTCACCGGCGTGCTGCTGGCGGTGGCCCGCATCTCCGGCGAGACGGCGCCGCTGCTCTTCACGGCCCTGAACAACCAGTTCTGGTCCCCCGACCTGTCGCAGCCCATGGCCAGCCTGCCGGTGACGATCTTCAAGTTCGCCATGAGCCCGTACGAGAACTGGCAGCAACTCGCGTGGGCCGGCGTGTTCCTGATCACCCTGGCGGTGCTGGGCCTGAACATCCTGGCCCGCGTGCTGACCCGCAGCAAGACCTGACGAGCCCTTTCCATGACCCCCGTGCACGCCCCGGCCAAGATCTCGGTCCGCAACCTGAACTTCTTCTACGGCAAGTTCCACGCCCTCAAGGGCATCAACCTGGACATCGCGGAGAAGAAGGTCACCGCCTTCATCGGTCCCTCGGGCTGCGGCAAGTCGACGCTGCTGCGCACCTTCAACCGCATGTACGAGCTCTACCCCGAGCAGCGCGCCGAGGGCGAGATCGTGCTGGACGGCGAGAACCTGCTCACGTCGCGGCGCGACGTCGCGCTGATCCGCTCGCGCATCGGCATGGTGTTCCAGAAGCCGACGCCGTTCCCGATGTCGATCTACGAGAACATCGCCTTCGGCGTGCGGCTGTTCGAGAGCCTGAGCGCCACCGACATGGACGAGCGGGTGGAGTGGGCGCTGCGCAAGGCGGCCCTGTGGAACGAGGTGAAGGACAAGCTGAACCAAGGCGGCGCGGGCCTGTCCGGCGGGCAGCAGCAGCGCCTGTGCATCGCGCGCGGCATCGCCATCAAGCCCGAGGTGCTGCTGCTGGACGAGCCGTGCTCGGCGCTGGACCCGATCTCCACCGGCAAGATCGAGGAACTGATCGCGGAGCTGAAGCACGACTACACGGTGGTGATCGTCACGCACAACATGCAGCAGGCCGCGCGCGTGAGCGACTACACGGCCTACATGTACCTGGGCGACCTGGTGGAGGTCGGCGACACCGAGCAGATCTTCTTCAAGCCCCGGCGCAAGGAGACCGAGGACTACATCACCGGCCGCTTCGGGTGAGCGGCCGCCGGCAACGAGCAACGATTGGAGTTCACATGCCAGACAAGCACCTCTCCACCCAGTTCGACAGCGAACTCAATGCCGTCTCCTCGCGCGTGATGGAGCTCGGCGGGCTGGTCGAATCACAGATCCACCGGGCCGTGCAGGCGCTGGCCCAGTTCAACGGCGACGACGCCCTGCAGGTGCTGCAGACCGAGTCGCAGGTGAACCAGATGGAACTGGACATCGACCGGGAGCTGTCGTCGATCATCGCGCGGCGGCAGCCGACGGCGCGCGACCTGCGGCTGCTGATGGCGATCTCCAAGACGACGGCCAACCTCGAGCGGGTCGGCGACGAGGCGGCCAAGATCGCGCGCATGGTGCGCTCGATCATCGACAGCGGCGCGGCCCGCAACCTTCCGGCTTCGGAGCTGCGGGTCGCCGCCGACCTGGCCGCCGGCCTGCTGCGCAAGGCGCTGGACGCCTTCGCGAGGCTGGACACGGCCACCGCGCTGTCGATCCTCAAGGAGGACGACCTCATTGACAAGGAATTCGACGGCTTCGTGCGCAAGCTGATCACCTACATGATGGAAGACCCGCGCACCATCTCGGCCAGCCTGGACCTGCTGTTCCTGGCCAAGGCGCTGGAGCGCATCGGCGACCATGCGAAGAACATCGCCGAGTTCATCATCTACGTCGTCAAGGGCGAAGACGTGCGGCACTCCTCGCTCGAGATGATCGAGTCGGCGCTGCAGTGACGCGATGAAGACCGTGCCCCGCGTCCTGGTGGTCGAAGACGAGCCGGCGATTGCCGAACTGGTGGCGGTGAACCTGCGGCACAACGGCTTCCAGCCGGTCTGGGCGGCCGACGGCGATGCCGCCCAGCGCGAGCTCGACGCGGTGCTGCCGGACGTCATCCTGCTGGACTGGATGCTGCCGGGCCAGAGCGGCCTGTCGCTCGCGCGCAAGTGGCGCGCCGCGGCGCGCACCAAGGCCATCCCGATCCTCATGCTCACCGCCCGCGGCGACGAGCCCGACAAGGTGGCGGGCCTGGACGCCGGCGCCGACGACTACATCACCAAGCCGTTCTCGACCCAGGAGTTGCTGGCGCGCATCCGCGCCGTGCTGCGCCGGCGCGCGCCCGAGCAGGACACCGGCGCGGTGCAGATCGGCGAGCTGGGGCTCGACGCCGCCACCCACCGCGTGTCGTGGCGCGGCCAACCGGTGAAGGTCGGCCCGACCGAGTTCAAGCTGCTCAACTTCCTGATGAAGCACCCGGAGCGCGTCCATTCGCGCGCCCAGCTGCTCGACAAGGTGTGGGGCGACCACGTCTTCATCGAGGAGCGCACGGTCGACGTGCACGTCAAGCGCCTGCGCGAGGCGCTCGGGGCCGCGGGCGTGATGGTCGAGACGGTGCGCGGCGCCGGGTACCGGATCACCGCGCAGCCGCAGGCCGCGGCGCGGGCCGGCTGAGCCGCCCCGGCGGCCGCTGACAATCCCTTCCATGGCTTGGCGCGTCTGCTCGTTCCTGGTGTGCCTGGCGGCCGGCTGGGTGGCCGGCTGGGCCGCGCTGGGTCCGCTGGGAGCGCAGGCCGGGCTGGTGGCCGGCGGCCTCGCGTGGGTGGGCGTCGATCTGTGGCGCGGCGCGCGCTTCCTGCGCTGGCTGCGCCATGGCGAGCGCGCCGATCCGCCGGTCTCCGTCGGCGTGTGGGGCGAGGCGGGGGACCGGGTGCGGCGGGCATTGCGCGACCGCGACCAGCAGCGGGCCGATGCCGAGCGCCGCCTGCAGGAGTTCCTGGCCGCGATCCAGGCTTCGCCCAACGGCGTGGTGCTGCTCGATCCGGACGGCCGCATCGAGTGGTGCAACGAGACCGCGGCCCAGCAGCTGGGCATCGATCCCCAGCGCGACCTGCAACAGATCATCGGCAACCTGCTGCGCGACCCGGGCTTCACCGCCTACAACGCGCACGGCGACTACGCGCGTGACGTCGTGATCACCGGGCGCGGCGGCACGCCGTCGCGGCCGCTGCGGCTGTCGGTGCAGCTGCACCCCTATGGCGGCGGGCGCAAGCTCCTGCTCTCGCGCGACGTCACCGCGCTGGAGCAGGCCGAGACGATGCGGCGCGATTTCGTCGCCAACGTCTCGCACGAGATCCGCACGCCGCTCACGGTGCTGGCCGGCTTCATCGAGACGATGCAGACCCTGCCGCTGGACGAGGCCGAGCGCGCGCGCTACCTCGGGCTGATGGGCCCGCAGGCGCAGCGGATGCAGACGCTGGTGAACGACCTGCTCACGCTGTCGCGCCTGGAGGGGAGCCCCCTGCCGGGCGCCGGCGACTGGACGCCGGTGGCATCGCTGGTGGCGCAATGCGAGCAGGAGGCGCGCTCGCTGTCGGCCGTGCTCGGCAAGTCGCAGGAGCTGCTGTTCGAGGCGCCGCCGCAGCGGGAAGTGTCCGGCGCGCCCTCGGAGCTGCTGAGCGCGATGTGCAACCTGGTGAGCAATGCCGTGCGGTACACGCCGGCCGGCGGCCGGATCGTGGTGCGCTGGCGCGACCTGCCCGACGGACGCGCCGAGTTCTCGGTGCGCGACACCGGCCCCGGCATCGCGGCCGAGCACCTGCCGCGCCTGACCGAGCGCTTCTACCGCGTCGACCGCAGCCGCTCGCGCGAGACCGGCGGCACCGGCCTCGGGCTGGCGATCGTCAAGCACGTGGCGCAGCGGCATGGCGCCGAGCTGCGCATCGACAGCACGCCGGGCGCTGGATCGACGTTCGGCATCGTCTTTCCGGCGGCGCGGCTGCGCACGGTCACCGCGGACCGTGGCGCCGCGAGTGCACGACCCGCCACAGCAGGATCGTGAAGGCCGCGGCCGTGAGCGCCAGGGCCACCGCCCCGGCGGACCAGAACGCGGCCGGCGTGCGCATCGGCGCCAGCGGCCCCAGGCCGGTGTACGCCAGCACGTAGCCGCCGCCCAGTCCCACGCCCCACAGCAGCACGCAGTAGACGACCAGCGGCCGCGTCGCCACGCCGTAGCTGCGCAGCAGGAACACGCCGACGGCCTGCAGGGCGTCGGCGACGTGGTAGACGGCGACCCACAGCAGCAGCCCGCCGGCGACGTGCAGCACGCCCGGCTGGTCGCCCGCGTAGAGGCGCGCGATGTGCTCGTGCAGCAGCGCGACCACCCCGGCGCTGCAGCAAGCGAACAGCAGCGCGAGCCGGTAGCCCACGCGCAGCGCGTGCCGGGCCCGGCACTCGTCGCCTGCGCCCAGCCAGTAGCTCACGCGCGCGCTGGTCGCCAGCCCCAGCGACAGCGGCGTCATGTAGAGCAGGGCGGTCACGTTGGCGGCGATCTGGTGGCTGGCCGAGGCCTCCGTGCCCAGGCGGGCGATGAACAGCGCCATCAGCGTGAACGAGGTCACCTCGACCAGCACGGCCAGTGCGGTGGGCACGCCCAGGCGCGCGAAGTCGCGCAGCGCGGCCCAGTCCGGCGGCTCGATGCGATGCCACAGCCGGAACGGCCGGTAGAAGTCGTTGGCCCGCAGCGTCCAGGCCGCGACGGCGAGCATCAGGTACTGCACGGCCACCGTGGCCCAGGCGCATCCGGCGAGCCCCAGCGCCGGCAGGCCCAGGCCGCCGAAGGTGAACCAGGCCGACAGCGGCACCTTCACGGCCAGCGACCCGAGCTGCAGCCACGTGACGAGCAGCGGCCGTCCCAGCGACTGGTTCAGCGTCGAGTAGCCGCGAAACAGCATCGCCGCCGGCAGGGCGAGCGCGAGGATCCCCAGGTAGCGTTGCACCTCGCCCTCCAGCGCGGGCGGCACCTGCGCCCATCGCAGCAACGGGCCGGGCAGGAGCAGGGCTGCTCCGCCCACCAGAACCGCCGCCAGGACCAGGTAGAGCGCCTGCCGCACCGAGCGGCCCACCTCGGCGCTGCGGCCGGCCCCGCGCAGTTCGGCCCAGACGGGCAGCTGGGCCTGCACCATGCCCACCAGGGCCACGAAGATGCTGGCGTACACGGCGGCGCCCACCGACAGGGCGGCGAGCGCCTCGGGCCGGTAGCGGCCGGCGATGACGGTGTCGGCCACGGCGAACGCCATGGTGGCGAGCTGGCCGACCAGCACGGTGCCCGCGTGCCGGCTGATGGTGCGCAGCTCGGACATCAGCCGCCCTTGCGGCGCTTGAAGAGGAGGAAGTGGTCCCGCGCGTCGGTGGGCCGGCGCACCGTGGCCGCCAGCTCCCAGCGCTTCATGTCCAGCGCCATCGCCGCCAGCGGCTGGAACTCCGACGTGACGACCAGCCAGGGGCACTGCGGCGCCGGCCCGGCGGTGCGCAGCTCGAGCTCGCCGTGGAAGCGCAGCGCCGCGACCTGGGCCCGGTTGAGGCCGACGACCTCGACGCAGCCGGGCGCGTGGATCGCCTGCGTGATGCCGCGCACCACGGGGGCGTAGCTGCGGGCGTAATCGAGCACCGGCAGCCACAGGGTCATCAGCAGCAGCCAGCACAGCGCCGCCCCGCCTGCGGGCAGGACCATGCTCTTCCACAAGGCCGCCTGGTGCCGGCCCGCCCGCCACTTCACCAGCCACAGCCAGGCCGCCGTGCCGGCCAGTGCCAGCGCGAAGGCCAGCAGCGAGAAGCTGGGCTCGTAGCCCGGCGCCAGGCGCGCGACGTTGGCCGCCGGCTTGGCCGGCACGCCGGTCTGCAGCGAGATCCAGACCACCCAGATGACGACCGCGCAGCCGCTGAAGAACAGCAGGGTGAACCAGTCGATCAGGGACGCGACGCTGCGGCGCAGCGTGGGCAGCGCGAACACGGCCAGGGCCGCGAACGCCGGCAGGCCCAGCAGCAGGGATCGGTCGGACGACGGCGTGAGCAGCGTCGAGCCGATCGCGATCAGCGCGAACCACAGCGGCACCGCGACGTGGCGGCTGCCGAGCTGCCGCCGCCAGCGCCACACGGTCCACAGGGACAGCGCGCCGGCCGGCCAGGTGAACCACAGCAGCAGTTTGCCGAGGGCGTTCCAGTCGCGCTGCCAGCCCGCCAGCACGCGCCAGCGCCACAGGTCCAGCGAGCTCGCGATGGCGGCGACGGCGGCCGCGGCGGCGAGGAGCGCGCCGGCCCACAGCAGCTGCCCGCTGCGGCTACGGCCCTCTGGCGGATGGTCGAGCACGCGGAAGACTGCGCCGCCCAGGGCGATCAGGACGGCGGTGCTGGGCGCCCCGGACAGGGCCAGGCCCGCCAGCCCGAGCGCGATGCCGACCGCGGGCAGCACCGTGCGGAACGGCAGGGCCGCCAGGCCATAGAACGCGAGCGCCGAGAAGCCCAGCTGGGCGAGCGCGGGCGTCGTCTCGTGGCTCAGCTGCGCCAGGCCCAGCGAGGCGATCAGCGCCAGCAGGCCGCCGTCGGCGATCGCGCGCGCATAGTCCTTGGGGCGCGCCTCGCCGCCGAAGGCGAAGGGCACCGGCTGCGCGGCGGGCGATCGCGCCAGGTTGTAGATGCCGTACCAGGTGGCCAGCAGCGTGAGCGCCAGCAGCGCGATGAAGGGCAGGCGGGCGGCGAAGTCGGGCGCGATCCAGCCGGGGGCCAGCCGCATCGCCCAGGCGCCGAGCCAGTAGGGCAGCAGGGCGTCGAACTCCGGCGGCTGCCCCAGCAGCGTGGGCGAGAGCCAGCCGGCGTGGCCGGTGGCCAGTTCGAGCATGTAGCCGAACGCGGTGATGTCGGCGTTCTTCCACGGCTCGCGGCCGATGAACCCGGGCAGCACGTACGCCGCGCAGAACAGCAGCAGCGCGGTGCGCGGCAGCCGCCGCACGGCGCTCTGGGCGACGATGGCGGGGGTCGGCTGGGTCACGCGCGCGAGTGTGTCACAGGGTGGCGGCAGGCAAGAAAAAGGGCAGCGCGGTTGCCCGGGCTGCCCTCGTTCGCAAGAGGCGGCTTACTTGGCGGCCGTCTTGCCGAAGCGGTTGCGGAAGCGCTCGACGCGGCCGCCCATGTTGTCCACCGACTTCTGGGTGCCGGTGTAGAACGGGTGCGATTCGCTCGAGGTGTCCAGCTTGAACAGCGGCAGCTCGCGGCCGTCGTCGGTCTTGCCCATCTCCTTGGTGTTCACGCAGGAACGGGTGACGAACTTGAAGCCGTTGGACAGGTCCACGAAGAGCACTTCGCGGTAGTTCGGGTGGATGCCTTCTTTGGCCATGGTGGTTTTCCTTCCAGGTCGGTGCGGGAGCCGGTCCAGACCACCTGGGCTACTTTCCGCAAAACGCGAGATTATAGCCGCTGCGCACGGCGGAGCCTTGCGGTCCGCGGGCAGCGGCGTTCACTGAACCAAGGTCAGCCGCCGCGGCGCATCATGTCGAAGAACTCGACGTTGGTCTTGGTGGCCTTCATCGACTTCAGGACCATCTCCATCGCCTCGATCTCGTCCATGTTGTACATGAACTGGCGCAGGATGCGGGTCTTCTGCAGGATCTCGGGGGCCAGCAGCAGCTCCTCGCGGCGGGTGCCCGAGCGATTGAGCTGGATCGAGGGGAACACGCGCTTTTCGTACAGGCGGCGATCCAGGTGGATCTCGCTGTTGCCGGTGCCCTTGAACTCCTCGAAGATCACTTCGTCCATGCGCGAGCCGGTGTCGATCAGCGCGGTGGCGATGATGGTCAGCGAGCCGCCTTCCTCGACGTTGCGCGCCGCGCCCAGGAAGCGCTTGGGGCGCTGCAGCGCGTTGGCGTCGACGCCGCCGGTGAGCACCTTGCCCGACGAGGGCACGACGTTGTTGTAGGCGCGGGCCAGGCGGGTGATCGAGTCCAGCAGGATCACCACGTCCTTCTTCAGTTCGACCAGGCGCTTGGCGCGCTCGATCACCATCTCGGCCACGTGCACGTGGCGGGCGGCCGGCTCGTCGAAGGTGGAGGCGATGACCTCGGCCTTCACCGAGCGCTGCATCTCGGTCACTTCCTCGGGGCGCTCGTCCACCAGCAGCACCATCATGTGGCTGTCCGGGTAGTTGGCCGCGATGGCGTGCGCCATGTGCTGCATCATCACCGTCTTGCCGCTCTTGGGCGGGGCCACCAGCAGCGCGCGCTGGCCCTTGCCGATGGGGGCGATGATGTCGATGATGCGGCCGGTGATGTTCTCGTCGCCCTTGAAGCCGTCGCGCTCGAGCTTCATCTGTTCCTTGGGGAACAGCGGCGTGAGGTTCTCGAACATCACCTTGTGCTTGTTCTGCTCGGGCGGCCCGCCGTTGACCTGGTCGAGCTTGGTGAGCGCGAAGTAGCGCTCGCCGTCCTTGGGCGTGCGCACCTCGCCCTCGATCATGTCGCCGGTGTGCAGGTTGAAGCGCCGCACCTGCGAGGGCGAGATGTAGATGTCGTCGGTGCTCGCCGTGTAGCTGGTGTCCGGGCTGCGCAGGAAGCCGAAGCCGTCCGGCAGGATCTCCAGCACGCCGTCGGCGAACACCTGCTCGCCGGCGCGGGCGCGCTTCTTGATGATCGCGAACATCAGCTCCTGCTTGCGCATGCGGCCGGTGTTCTCGATCTCGAGTTCTTCCGCTTGCTTGAGGACTTCGGAGACGTGGAGCGCCTTGAGTTCGTTCAGATGCATGGCTGCGACTGCGGTGGGACCCCGGCGGGGTTCTTGTTGGGTGGCTGGGGGAGGTCCTTGGCCAAGGCTGGAGGCGCCTTGCAGACCTGGAATTCGAACTGACCCGCTTCGCACGGGCAGGTCAGCGATTGCGGATGATTATGCAATAAAAACGGGGCGCGCAGCGCCCCGTCCATTCGCCGGCCCCGGGGCCGGCTGGGCGGCGCTCAGGCCAGTTGCTGGTCCAGGAACGCCGTCAGCTGCGCCTTGCTCATCGCGCCGACCTTGGTGGCCGCGAGCTGGCCGCCCTTGAACAGCATGAGCGTGGGGATGCCGCGGATGCCGAACTTGGCCGGGATGTCGCGGTTCTCGTCCACGTTCATCTTGGCGACCTGCAGCTTGTCCTTGTAGGTGGCGGACACCTCGTCGAGGATGGGCGCGATCATCTTGCACGGCCCGCACCACTCGGCCCAGTAATCCACCAGCACGGGCTTGTCGGCTTGCAGGACGTCGGCTTCGAAGCTGGCGTCGGAAATATGCTTGATCAGGTCGCTGGCCATGTCGGTTCCTTTCTGCTGGCGAACGATGCGGCTACAGTCGGGGTCATTGTGACAGAAGCCAAGTGCCCTCACCGGGAGCGGGCGGGTGGGCAGATGCTATGGACGTGATAGCGGCCGACCATCGCATGGCCGGTCCCTGGCCGCACTGGATCGCCGCCCTGCGCGACCTGCTGCGCCAGCGCCGCATCCATCCTTCCCGCACCGTGGTCCTGCTGCCGTACGCGCAGCTGATGCCGATCGCGCGCCGGCTCTGGGCGCGCGCGCAGCCGGACGGCTTCGCGCCGCGCTTCGAGACCACCATGAACTGGGCCGGCCGGCGCGGCCATGCGCCCGCCGCCGACGACCTCAGCTTCGACATGGGCCGCGATCTGCTGACCGCGCGGGCGTGGCTCGAACGCGCGGGTCTCGCGCCGCGCGCCGCCGTGCTGGCGGGCCGCCTGGTCGAGGCCGCCTGGCAGGCCGCCGGCGCGGCCGCCGCCATCGCGCCCGGCGGGCGTGCCGAATGGGCCGCTTCCGTGCGCGGCGCCGTCTCGTCCGGCCTCGATGCGCCGGTGCTCGCGCTCGAGGCCGCCGTGGCGCGCATCGCCGTCGAATGGGCCGCGGCCAGCCGGTACGCCGGCGACGCCCTGTTCGAGCCCGCGGCACTGCGCGACGTGGACCTGCTGGTGCTGTGCGAGGGGATGCAGCGCGACGCGGTGGCCGAAGCCATCGTCGCCCTGGCCGGCGAACGCGCCGTGCGGCTGCCGCTGCAGGACGCCGGCGCCCCGGGCGCGGTGTCGCTGCACGAGGCCGCCGGCCCGTCCGACGAGGCCCAGCGCGCCGCCGCCTGCGTGGTGCGCCACCTCGAGGCCGGCCGTGCGCCGGTGGCGCTGGCCGCCATCGATCGGGTGCTGACCCGCCGCGTGCGCGCCATGCTGGGCGTGCGCGGCATCTCCATCCGCGACGAGACCGGCTGGAAGCTTTCCACCACGCGGGCGGCCGCGCAGGTGATGGGCTCGCTGCAGGCGTGCCGCCGGCAGGCCGACAGCGACACCGTGCTCGACTGGCTCAAGAACCTGCCGGCCCTGCCGCCGGGCGCGGTCAGTGCCATCGAGCGGCGCGTGCGCCGCGCGGGCTGGCGCGACTGGCAGGACGTGCGCCGGCTCGCCGAGCCCGGCCCCTGGCTCGACTGGGCGGTGCGTGCCGATGGCTGGCGCGAGGGCCTGCAGGCGCCGCGTCCGCTGGCGCAGTGGCTGCAGGACCTGCGGCGGCTGCTCGAGGAGACCGGGCACTGGCCGCGCCTGCAGCAGGATGCCGCCGGCCACCAGCTGCTCGACGTGCTCGGCCTGGCCGACGGCGCGCAGGCCGAGTGGCTGCAGCTGCCGCAGGCGGCGCGGCGGCTGTCGCTGGCCGAGTTCACCGCCTGGGCCGGCGACGCCCTGGAGGCATCGAGCTTCCTGCCGCCCGCGCCCGAGGCGGCGCAGGTGGTCGTGCTGCCGTTCCACCAGCTGCTCGCGCGCGACTTCGCCGCCCTCGTGCTGGCGGGCTGCGACGAGGTGCGCCTGCCCGCGGCCCCCGAGCCGCCCGGCGCGTGGACGGCGGCCCAGCGCGCGGCGCTCGGCCTGCCCACGCGCGAGGAGCTGGCGCGCCAGCAGGCCGCCGGCTGGCGCCATGCGTTGCAGGCGCCGTTCGTGGACGTCCTCTGGCGCCGCACCGACGACACCGGCGAGCCCGTGCTCCCCAGTCCGCTCGTGCAGGGCTGGCGCCTCGCGCACCCGCAGTCGCCGGCGGCCGACCCGCGCGATGCGCGCCTGCTGGCGCCGCAACCGGTCGCGCGGCCGTCGGCCTCAGGCGCGCAGGTGCCCGTGGTGCGCCTGTCCGCCAGCGCGTACGACGACCTGCGGCGCTGCCCGTACCGCTTCTTCGCGCTGCGCCAGCTCGGGCTGCAGGAAGCATCCGAGATCGACGTCGAGGTGGACAAGCGCGACTTCGGCAACTGGCTGCACCTGGTGCTGAGCGACTTCCATGCCGCGCTGCGCGACGACCCCGCCGCCGAGCGGGCGGCGCTGCTCGACCGCTGCGCGGACGCCGCCACCCGGCGCCTGGACCTGGCCAACGGCGAGTTCCTGCCGTTCGCGGCCGGCTGGCCCCAGGTGCGCGACGGTTACCTCGCCTGGCTCGCCGGCCACGAGGCCCAGGGGGCGCGCTTCGAGAGCGCGGAAACCGCCCACCAGACGCCGCTGGGCGCCGTGACGCTGGTCGGGCGCATCGACCGCATCGACCGGCTGCCCGACGGCCGCCGCCTGGTGGTGGACTACAAGACCGAGTCGCTGCAGGTCACGCGCGACCGCGTCAAGGTGCCGCAGGAGGACACGCAGCTGGCCTTCTATGCCGCGCTGCTGGAGGACGACACGCTGGCCGCCGCCTACGTCAACGTCGGCGAGCGCGGCACGACCACCACGGTGGAGGAGCCCGAGGTGGTGCAGGTGCGCGACGAGCTTGTCGCCGCCATCCAGGGCGACCTGGAACGCATCGGCGCGGGCGAAGCCCTCCAAGCGCTGGGCGAGGGGCGCGCCTGCGAGTTCTGCGCCGCGCGCGGCCTGTGCCGCCGGGACTTCTGGCATGACTGACAACCTTGCTCCGCTCGCCTACGAGGTCAACGGCCGGCCGGTCGACGCGCGCACGTTCTACGCCGTGGCGTGCGACCCGCGCCGCAGTGTCGCGGTCGAGGCCTGCGCCGGCGCGGGCAAGACCTGGATGCTGGTCTCGCGCATCCTGCGCGCGCTGCTCGAGGGCGCGCAACCGCACGAGATCCTGGCCATCACCTTCACCAAGAAGGCCGCGGGCGAGATGCGCCAGCGCCTGCAGGACTGGCTGGCCGAGTTCGCATCGGCGGACGCGGCGCGCCTGGAGCAGGCGCTCGCGGAACGGGGCGTCGATGCGCCCCAGGCCGCCGCGCTGCGCGAGCCGCTGCGCGCGCTGCACGCCCGCGTGCTGGCCGACGGCCGCGGCGTGCAGATCCGCACCTTCCACAGCTGGTTTGCCGCGCTGCTGCGCAACGCGCCGATCGCCACGCTGGAGGAACTGGGCCTGCCGGCGCGCTACACGCTGCTGGAGGACGACAGCGAGGCCATCGACAAGGTGTGGCGCCGCTTCCACGTGGTGGTGTCCGCCGACGCGGCGGCCCGCGCCGACTACGAGGCCGGCGTCGCGGCGCATGGCCGCTCGCAGACGCTGAAGGCGCTGCGCGGCGCGCTGGACAAGCGCGTCGAGTTCGCGCTGGCCGACCAGGGCGGCGTGCCCGAGGCGTCGGTGCAGCACTGGCACGCCGTGTTCCCCGAGTTCGCCGGCCTGCCCGAGCCCGCCGCCGCGGTCGCGGTGCCCGGCCCGGTGTGGGAAAGCTTCTCGGTCGCCGCCCGCGCGCTGGGCCGCGCGTCGCAGGCGACCTTCTCGGCCTGCGGCTCGCAGCTGGAACGCGCCCTGGCCGACGCCGATTTCGACCAGGCACTGGCGGCCCTGCTGACGCAGAAGCTCGAGCCGCGCAAGTTCAACGACAAGCTCGCCGGCATCGAGCAGGTGCGCGCCGCGCAGGCGCTGGCGCAGCGCCTGTGCGAGGCGCGCACCCAGCACGAGGCCTGGCTGCACCAGCAGCGCATGGTGCGCCTGGCGCGCGTGCTGCTGGCCGAGTACGCGGCGCTCAAGCGCGAGCACGGCTGGGTCGACATGGCCGACGTCGAGCAGGCGGCGCACCGCCTGCTGTCCGACGACGTGCTGTCCGGGTGGGTGCAGGAGCGGCTCGACGCGCGCGTGCGCCACCTGCTGGTCGACGAGTTCCAGGACACCAACCCGCTGCAGTGGCAGGCGCTGCACGCCTGGCTGAGCGGCTACACCGGCGCCGGCGCGGCCCCCAGCGTGTTCATCGTCGGCGACCCCAAGCAGAGCATCTACCGGTTCCGGCGCGCCGAGCCGCAGGTGTTCGCCGCCGCGCAGCGCTTCGTCGCCGACGGCCTGCGGGGCGACCGCCTCAGCTGCGACCACACGCGGCGCAATGCGCCCGAGGTGCTCGCGGCGGTGAACCGCGTCATGGCGCAGGCGCAGGCCGCCGGCGAGTACCAGGGCTTCCGGGCCCACAGCACCGCCTCGCGCGAGCCCGGCCGGCTTCTGCAGTTGCCGGCCGTCGCCCGGCCGGTGGCCGACGAGGCCGCGGCCGCTGGCGGCGCGGGCGGCTGGCGCGACTCGCTCACCGTGCCGCGCGAACTGCCCGAGGAGCGCCTGGTGACGCTCGAATGCCGGCAGGCCGCGCGCTGGATCGCCGGCCGGCTCGCGCAGGGCGTGCGGCCTTCGGACATCCTCGTGCTGGCGCGCAAGCGCGACCGGCTCTCGGCGATGGAGGACGAACTGCGCGACCTGCGCATCTCGGCGCAGCAGCCGGAGAAGACCGACCTGGGCGACGTGCCCGAGGTCCAGGACGTGGTGGCGCTGCTCGACGTGCTCGTCTCGCCGACGCACGACCTGTCGCTCGCGCGCGCGCTGAAGTCGCCGCTGTTCGGCATCGACGATGCGGGCCTGGTGGCGATCGCCACCGCGGCGCGGCAGCGGCAGGCCGAAGGCACTCCGCGCGCCTGGCTCGAGTTGCTGCGCACCGGCGACGGCTGGCCGCCGCCACTGGCCGCCGCCGCGGCCGCGTTCGCGCGTTGGCAGCCGTGGGTGGACACGCTGCCGCCGCACGATGCGCTGCACGCGATCTACCACGACGGCGACGTGCTCGCGCGCTATGCCCAGGCCGCGCCGGCCCCGCTGCGCGACGCCGTGCTGGCCAACCTGCAGGCGCTGCTCGGCGCCGCGCTGGAACTGGACGGCGGCCGCTACGCGACGCCGTATGGATTCGTGCGCGCCCTGAAGGCCGGTGGCGTGCAGGGGCCGGCCGTGGCGGCGACCGAGGCCGTCCGCCTGCTGACGGTGCATGGCGCCAAGGGCCTGGAGGCGCCGATCGTCCTGCTGCTGGACACCGACGCCCCGGCGGCGCGCGCCGAGACGATGGGCGTGCTGGTCGACTGGCCGGGCGAGGACGCGGCGCCGCGCCGCTTCAGCTTCATCGCCTCCGAAGCTCGGCCGCCCGCCTGCAACGGCGGCGCGCTGCAGGAAGAGCAGGCCGCGCGCCGGCGCGAGGAACTCAATGCCCTGTACGTGGCCATGACCCGCGCGCGCCAGGAGCTGGTGCTCTCGTCCATCGAGCCGCGCACGCCGGCCGCGGGCAGCTGGTGGCAGCGGCTCGCGCCGCTGTGCGAGCCGGCCGAGGCAGCCGCCGCGCCGGACGCGCCCGGAGACGGCGGGCCCGACGCGGCCCCCTCGATCTCGCTGCCCGTGCTGCCGCCCGTCACGCTGCCGGCGACGGCCGCGACGCGCCGGCAGGAAGGCACCGAGGCGTCGCGCATCGGCGAACTGCTGCACCGGCTGCTCGAACTGCATGGCGGTGGCCACGGGCTGCCCGAGGGCGCCGCGCTGGCGCGGCTCGGACGCGGGTTCGGGCTCGATGCCGGCCAGGCCGCGGCCGCGCACGGCATGGCCCTGCGCATCCTGGCCGGCGAGGGCGCCTGGGCCTGGGACGCCGCGGTGGTCGCCTGGGCGGCCGACGAGGCCGAGCTGGTGCACGAAGGCGAGGTGCTGCGGCTCGATCGCCTGCTGCGTCGGCACGACGGCCACTGGTGGGTGCTGGACCACAAGTCCGCCGCGCACCCGGAGCGCGATGCGGCGCTGCAGGCGCAGCTGCGCCGGTATGCGCGCGCCGTGTCGGCGCTGCACCCGGGCGAGCCCGTCGCCTGCGCCTTCCTCACCGGCGAGGGCCGGCTGGTGCGTCTCGACTGAGGGCGGCGCCGCCCCGGCTCAGAACTGGTTGCGGTAGTAGAGCGTCGGATTGCCGTTGCTGCGGCGCAGCCCGATGCGCGCGCCGCTGTCCAGCTGCAGGCCGATGAACTTGTCGGCGAAGAAGCTCTTGGCCGTCCTGGAAGCGAGCTTCATCTCCACCCTAGCGCCGAAGACGGGATCGCGCTGCTGGATCAGCGCCATGGCATCGGTGGGCGGCGCCAGGCGGCGCCAGGCGGCGAAATCGATCTGCTTGCCGGCGATGGGCTGGCGCCAGTTCAGGCCCAGGTCCACGCTGCCGGGCACGGCGGCGCCGGGCAGGGCGTCGCGGGCCGTGATGGAGAGGCGCGGGACCCTGCGCCCGGCGGGGACCGGCACCTCGATGTCGCCCAGCGCGGCCACCTGCACGTTGTCCCCGAGCGCGGCGACCTGCACGGCATCCTGCTGGCTCCAGGCGGGAAGGCACAGGCAGGCGGCGGCCGCCCAAACCGCGACGCCGATGCCTGGCATCGGGACTCCGCGAACACGGCACGCCGCTCGGCGCATGAGGAACCTCCCTGGTGTCTCTTGCGTGGCAGTGTGCGAAGCAGGCGCCGCCGCACGTGTGGGACGCATCCGTCGCGTGATGTCGGCCGGCGCAGCCGCACGCTGTGCGAGACGTCGCATGCCTGGCAATCGCTGACAATCGCGGCCGTGATCGATTTCCTGTCGCGCCAGCGCGCCGCCACCTCGTCCGGCCGGGCCGCCCGCCATGGCCTCGGCAGCTACCTCGCCTTCGCCTTTTCCCTCCTGTCGGTGCTGGTCACCGGCGTGCTGCTGGCGGTCAGCGAGCGCATCGCGGGCGACCAGGTGCGATCGAGCATCGGCGGCAACCTGGCGGAACTGGCCAACCAGACGACCAGCCGGCTCGATCGGGCCATGCACGAGCGCCATCGCGAGGTGGGCCTGATGGCGCAGCGCCTGGCCGGCATCAGCGATCCGGACCGCATCCGGGCCGAGCTGGACACCCTGCAGCGCACCTACCGCCACTACGCCTGGATCGGCCTCGCGGGGCCGGCCGGCAAGGTGGTCGCCTCCACCGGCGGCATGCTGGCCGGCGCCGACGTGACGGCGCGCCCCTGGTTCAACGAGGGCCGGGCGCGCCCCTACCTGGGAGACGTGCACGAAGCGGTGCTGCTGGCGCGCCTGCTGCCCAATCGCAGCGCGCAGCCCCTGCGGTTCGTCGACATCGCGTTCCCCGTCGGCGGCGCCGGCCGCAACGATCCCTCGGTGCTGGGCGCGCACCTGTCCTGGGAATGGGCGCGGGAGATCGAGCAGGTCATCTTCCTGCCGGTCACCCGCGACAAGTTCGCCGAGCCGCTGATCGTCTCGGCCAGCGGCGTGGTGCTGCTCGGGCCGCCCGACGTCGAGGGGCGCCAGCTCACGCTGCCCAGCCTGGCCGCCGCGACCTCGCACCGCGGCTATGTCGCCGAGCGCTGGCCGGACGGCAAGGACTACCTGGTCGGCTACAGCCACGACCGCGGCTACCAGAGCTACCCCGGCCTGGGCTGGCGCGTGCTCGTGCGCCAGGACCTGGCCGAGGCATACGAGCCCGTGCGCAGCCTGCAGCGGCACCTGGCGCTGTGGGGACTGGGCGTCGCCGCGCTGTTCAGCCTGATCGGCTGGCTGGCGGCGCGGCTGGTGACGCGGCCGCTGATCCAGCTGTCGGCGGATGCCCGCACGCTCGAGCAGGGCGGCTCGCTGGCGCCGCTGGCCGCGGCTCCCTACCGCGAGGTCGAGCAGCTCGGCGGCGCGCTGCGCTCGCTGGTGGCCAACCTGCAGCAGAAGGAAGCGGCGCTGCGCGACCTGAACGCCTCGCTGGAGCGCCGCGTCGAGGAGCGCACGGCCGCCCTGCGCGAGACCTTCGAGCACGTGCGGGAGAACGAGCGCCGCATCCAGACCATCCTTGAATCGGCGCCGGACCCGTTCATCGGGGTCGACTTCGACGGCAGGATCACCGACTGGAACCCGCGCGCCGAGGCCCTGTTCGGCTGGCGCCGCGACGAGGTCGTGGGCCGCTCGCTCATCGACACCATGGTGCCCGAGCGCTACCGTGCGTCCGCCGGCCGGGCGCTCGAGCTGGTGCGCAGCATCAAGACCGCGCCGCTGGGCGGCGCGCCGGTGGAGCGGGTCGTGGTGGACCGCCACGGGCGCGAGATCGAGGTCGAGCTGCGCGTGGGCGTGGTCAACACCGGCAAGCTGCAGCTGCTGTGCGGCTTCATGCACGACATCTCCCACCGCAAGGAAGTCGACCGGCTCAAGAGCGAGTTCGTCTCCACCGTCTCGCACGAGCTGCGCACGCCGCTCACCTCGGTGTACGGCTCGCTGCGGCTGCTGGCCGGCGGCGTGGCGGGCACGCTGTCGCCGCAGGGCCGGCAGCTGCTGGACATGTCCACGCGCAGCTGCGAGCGGCTCATCCGTCTGATCAACGACGTGCTGGACGTCGAGCGCATCGCCTCCGGCCGGCTGGCGCTGCAGCCGGAGCGGCTCGACCTGCGCCAGGTCGTCGAGCGCGCGCTGCACGACACGGCCGCCTATGCGCAGGGGCTCGGCGTGCGCGTGCGGCTCGACGCCGCCGACGAGCCGTTGTGGGTCACCGCCGACGCCGATCGCATCACGCAGGTGGTCGTCAACCTGGTCTCCAACGCCGCCAAGTTCTCGCCCGGCGGCGACGAAGTCGTCGTGGCGCTGCAGCAGCGCGGCGCGAACGCGCGCGTCGGCGTGGTCGACCACGGCCCGGGCATCCCGCCGGCGTTCCGCGCGCGGATGTTCGAGCGCTTCGCCCAGGCCGACGCCAGCGACCGGCGCGAGAAGGGCGGCACGGGCCTGGGGCTGAACATCTGCCGCAGCATCGTGCAGGCGCACGGCGGCACGATCGGCTTCGACAGCCAGCCGGGCGTGCGCACGGAGTTCTTCTTCGAGCTGCCGCTGGGCGGCGCAGGCCAGGACGGCGACGCCGTTGGGCCAGGTCCGGCCCGAGGCTGACGGCGCGCGGCCTCTCGCCAGCGACAGGCGGGCTTGGATGCCGAAGCGGCAGCGCCCGGCCCGCAGTCGCCGCGCTCCCGGCTGGCATTCCGCGGCCTCATGTCGCGCCGGAACGCGCCGGCAATAATGGGCTTTCCCATGAGCCCTTCGCATGTCGCAGCCGCTGGTTCGCCTTCCTCCGCTTGACCTCGTTCGCGGGTTCGTCGCCGTCGGGCGCCGCATGAGCATCACGCAGGCCGCCGACGACCTGTGCGTCACGCAGTCGGCGATGAGCAAGCAGGTGCGCGCGCTCGAGGACATGCTCGGCGTGAAGCTGCTGCACCGCAGCTGGCGCAGCGTGCGCTTCACCGCCGAGGGCGAGCGGCTGTTCCGCAGTGCCGATGCCGCCCTGCAGCAGTTGCAGGATGCGATGGAGGCGTTCCACACGGGCGGGCGCCGGCCGGTCACCATCACCGCCAGCATCGGGGTGGCCGGCCTGTGGCTGCTGCCGCGGCTGGGCGAGTTCCAGCGCAGCCATCCCGAGGTGGACGTGCGCGTGGCGGCCAGCAACAGCGTGCTCAACCTGGCCTCCGAGCAGATCGACTTGGCGATCCGCTACTGCGCCGACGACCAGGCGCCGCGCGGCGCGGTCCGGCTGTTCGGCGAGACGATCGCGCCCGTGGCCAGTCCCACCCTGGGCCTGCACGCGCTGGACAGCGAACGCACGCTGGGCCGCCAGGTGCTGCTGGAGTACGAGGATCGCCGGCCCTGGCTGCAATGGGCCGACTGGCTCGCGGCGCGCCGCTGGTCCCTGCACCAGGCGCGCAGCGTGCTGCGCTTCAACCAGTACGACCAGGTGATCCACGCCGCGGTCGCGGGGCAGGGCGTGGCGCTGGGCCGGCTGGAGCTGCTGGCGCCGATGCTGGAGGACCGTAGGCTAGTGCTGGTGCCCGGCGCCGGCCAGGCCGAGCCCAGCACCTATGCGTACTGGCTGGTGCTGGCCGACGGGGCCCCGCGCCGCGAGGTGGCGAAGGTCGCCGACTGGATCCGCGCCGAGGCCGCGCCGTCGGGAGCCGCCACGGCTTGACATGCCGGTGCGGCATGCGGCCCGGCCGTCAAGTCGGGTGACGGCCGCTGTCCTGCTGCCAACAATGGAATCTCACGCGCAGTGCTGCGCGTTCGCGGCGGGCAGCGTGCCCGCCCGTCTTCCCCCGGAGTTTCCATGCCCCACAACGCCCGTCCGGCCCTCGCGCCCGCCCTCGTGGCGACGCTCGTCGCCGCCTGCCTGATCTCCCTGCTCTCGTTCGGCGTGCGCAGCGCGTTCGGTCTGTTCACCGACCCGCTCACGCGCGAGCTCGGACTCTCGCGCGAGGTGTACGCGATCGCGATCGCCCTCCAGAACATCGCCTGGGGCGTCGCCCAGCCCTTCGCCGGCATGGTGGCCGACCGGCACGGCGCGCGCCGGGTGCTGCTGGCCGGCGCGGTGCTCTATGGCGCCGGCATCGTGGGCCTGGCGTTCGCGGCCACGCCGGTGGCGATCTGCCTGACGGCCGGCCTGCTCACCGGGCTGGGAATGGGCGGCGCTTCCTACGTGACGGTGCTGGCGGCGCTCGGCCGCGCGATGCCCGAGTCGCACCGCTCCTGGGCCCTGGGGCTGGGTACCGCGGCGGGCTCGCTCGGGCAGTTCGTCGTCGTGCCGCTGACCCAGGCCCTGATCGGCGCCGCCGGCTGGCGCGAGGGCGCCTGGGCGATGGCGGGCGCGATCGCACTGATCCTGCTGGCGGCGCCGCTCGTGCGTGGGGACGCGCCCCTGCGGCCGGCGCGCGGCGCGGCGGGCGCGAGCAGCGCCGAGGTGGTCGGCGCCGCATTGCGCCACCCCAGCTACGTGCTGCTCGTGCTCGGATTCTTCGTCTGCGGCTTCCAGCTGGCCTTCATCACCACCCACTTTCCCGCCTACCTGGCCGACAAGGGGCTGGACGGTTCGATCGCCTCGTGGGCCATCGCCATGGTGGGCCTGTTCAACGTGGCGGGCGCGTATGCCGCCGGCGTGTGGGGTGCGCGCCTGAGCAAGAAGAACCTGCTGGCCGGGATCTACTTCGGCCGCGCCGTGGTGCTGCTGGCCTTCGTGCTGACGCCGGTGGGCAAGCTGTCGGTGCTCGCCTTCGGCGCGGCCATGGGGCTGCTGTGGCTGTCGACTGCGCCGCTCACCTCGGCGCTGGTGGGCACCTTCTTCGGCACGCGCTGGATGGCCACGCTGTTCGGCATCGTCTTCTTCAGCCACCAGGTCGGCTCGTTCCTCGGCGTGTACCTGGGCGGCGCCCTGTTCACGCTCACCGGCTCGTACGACATGGTGTGGTGGTGCTGCATCGCGCTGTCGGTGATCGCGGGCGCGGTCAACCTGCCGATCCGCGAGCGCGCGTCGCAGCCGTTCGGCCGCCTCGCGGCCGCCTGAAGGGAAACCAAGTGCTGCGCCATGCCGTCGCGCTGGCCGGCGCCGTGGTGCTGCTGCTGGCGGCCGCGCTCGCGCTCGACCGGCTGGCGGCCGCCAGCCCGGCGCCGGGCGTGGTCTGGCTCGCCGCCGCGGAGCCGGCAGGTCGGCAGCTGCAGCAGTTCGGCGACGACACGCGTGTGGCGGGGCTCTGGGCCGGCGGTCGCGTCGTGCAGCTGCAGGTGCCGTCGCTGCGCACCACCCAGGGCTGGCACGTCGGCGGCTGGATGCTGCGGCTGCCGGGGTCGATGCTGGCCTGGCCCGGCTGCGGCTAGGAGTGGAGGGAAGGGGGATCCGCACCGGTGGCGATGTGCCCTGCGCAGGCCAGCTAACGCGGCTTCTTGCGCCGCTCCACCCCCGGCTCGTACGCGGTGGCCAGGGCGCTGTCCAACCGGCGCAGCTTGTGCAGCGCCTTGACCGCCGTCACCTGCGACTCCGAACTGCGTTCATCGGCGCCGTCCGCCCGCGGCGGTGCCCGGCCTGGCGCCTGGTCGTTGTCATTCCTTGTTGTCTTGTCCACCGGGGCACTATGCGGGCCCGCCCTCGGCCCGGTTGCGGGCGCTTCGCCTGCGTGCGGGTGGGGTGGGCGGCTGCGGGGCCGTAGGACCTGTCCTTGGGGACGCAGTGCGATCGGGAGGGGATGGCGACGCTCGGAGGAAGCGCCACATCACCACCGCTGGCATTCGGAGGCGCTGCCCGGTCCGCGCGCGGTCGCTTCGGCCATGCCATGCGGATCGGATGTGGCCGCCGTGCCGTCCCGAGTCCCGCAGGAGGTTTGTCACGGTGGGCGCGTGACGATTCGCCGCGGGCCTTCCTATGGCCGGCTCGCGGCCGAATGCGTACGCTCGAGATTCGCTCCAGGCCTCGCACCATGCACTCCACCTTGCCCATCCAGCGCGGCCGCCAGCGCGGCGCCACCATCATCGAGTACGCGCTGCTGGTGTCGGTGGTCTCGATCGGGCTGGTCGTGGCCCTGCCTTTGCTCACCACCCGGGGATTCTGTGAACTGGGCGCCCGGTTGGCCGAGCTGTTCGGAGGCACCCCTGCCGCCTGCGGTGGTGGCCCGGGCGGCGGACAGGGTGGCGGACAGGGTGGCGGCGGCCAAGGCGGTGGCGGAGGCGGTGGCGGAGGCGGTGGCGGAGGCGGTGGCGGAGGTGGCGGCGGGGGAGTCGGCGGCGGTGGCGCAGGGGGCGGCGGCGGTGGCGGCGGCCCCGGTGGCGGCTCGGGCGGAGGCGCCGGCGGGGGCGGGCCGGGGGGCGGCGGTGGCCCAGGCGGCGGCGCGGGCGGTGGAGGTGGCAGCGGCGGAGCGGGTGGCGGTGGCGGCGGTGGGGGCGGCAAGGGCCGACCTTGAGCGGCCGCGTCGACAGGGCAAGTCGTGTGGCGGAGCCTTGCGCGGGGCCGCATCGAGTCGACGCTCCGGCCGATGTGTCGCGATGGCTTGACGTCCGGGTGACACCGACAGGTGACACGGATGGCGCACGAATCGGCCTGGCGAGCGCCAGGTCATTGATTCGGAACGCATCTTGTGGAAAGAGGTGACGAGCCTTACCCCCGGCACTGGCTCCACAGTTAGGGCTGCTTGGTTCCCCACCTGACCCGGTTGGCCGCTTCACCATGCGGGGAGGCCCGTCACTGCCGATTGTAGGCGACTCGCACGCGAGTCGCGCCGCTGAGTTGGGTGCATCGCGCCCTTAGAATGCCCGCGATGTCGTACGTCGTGCTCGCCCGCAAGTACCGGCCCCGGACCTTCGGGGAGATGGTCGGGCAGGAGCACGTCGTGCAGGCCCTCGCCAACGCCCTCACGCAGCAGCGGCTGCACCACGCGTACCTGTTCACCGGCACGCGCGGCGTGGGCAAGACCACCGTCTCGCGCATCCTCGCCAAGTCGCTCAACTGCCAGGGCCCCGACGGGCAGGGCGGCATCACGGCCGCGCCGTGCGGCGTCTGCCAGGCCTGCACCGAGATCGACGCCGGCCGCTTCGTCGACTACACCGAGCTGGACGCCGCCTCCAACCGCGGCGTGGACGAGGTGCAGACGCTGCTCGAGCAGGCCGTCTACAAGCCGGTGCAGGGGCGCTTCAAGGTCTTCATGATCGACGAGGTGCACATGCTCACCGGGCACGCGTTCAACGCGATGCTCAAGACGCTGGAGGAGCCGCCCGAGTACCTCAAGTTCGTGCTGGCCACCACCGATCCGCAGAAGGTGCCGGTCACGGTGCTGTCGCGCTGCCTGCAGTTCAACCTGCGGCCGATGGCGCCCGAGACCGTGCAGGGCCACCTGGCGCACGTGCTCGAGGCCGAGGGCATCCCCGCCGATCCGCAGGCGCTGCGCCTGCTCTCGCGCGCCGCGCGCGGGTCCATGCGCGACGCGCTGTCGCTCACCGACCAGGCCATCGCCTACGGCGGCGGCAACCTGCAGGAGGCGGCCATCCGCCAGATGCTGGGCAGCGTCGACCGCAGCCACGTGTTCCGGCTGATCGACGCGCTGGCGGCCGGCGACGGCCGCGCGGTGGTCGAGATCTCCGAGGCGCTGCGCGTGCAGGGCCTGAGCGCCGGGGGCGCGCTGGAGGAAATGGCGGCCGTGCTGCAACGCATGGCCGTGGCGCAGGCGGTGCCCGGCCATGGCGGCGGCGACCCCGACGCCGCCGAGATCGCGCGGCTGGCCGCCGCGCTGCCGGCCGACCAGACGCAGCTGCTCTACACCATGTGCCTGCACGGCCGCGCCGAGCTCGGCCTCGCGCCGGACGAATACGCGGCGCTCACGATGGTGTTGTTGCGCCTGCTGGCCTTCCAGCCCGGCGCGTCCGCCTCGGCTGAAAAAAAAACTCCGCTCGTAGCCTCGCCGCCGCCTGAGCGGGAGCGGCCGGCTGCCTCGGCCTCGCCGCAGCCGTCCATGTCGGCGCCGCCGGCCCTGTCGCCGTCGCCGCCGCCGTCGCCGCCGCCCGCCCAACCCGTGGCGCGCCCGCCGGTGCCTGGCATGGCGCCTCCCGTGGCGCCCGAGCGCGCCGCACCCCCGGCCGCGACCCTGCCGCCCGGGCAGGTGCTGCCCGTCGTCGAAGCCCGCCCCGCGCGGCCGCCAGCTGGCGCGGTGCGCGAGCGATCCGCCCAGGACGTGATGGGCGTGCCGGTGCGCACGCAGCCCGAGCCGCTGCGCGAGACGCCGGCGCCGGCCACCGACTTCGTGCGCACGGAGGAGGGCGATTTCTGGCACGCCACGGTGCAGCAGCTGGTGGCCAGCGAGGCGATCACCGCGCTCGTGCGCGAACTGGCGCTGCAGTCGCAGCTGGTCGCGCGCGACACCGGGCACTGGCTGCTGCGCGTGGAGCGCGAGTCGCTCAACCAGGGGCCGACGCGCGAGCGCCTGCAGGGCGCGCTGCGCGCCGCCGGCCACGAGGTCGAGCTGGGCATCGAGATCGGGCCGGTCGCCGACAGCCCCGCGCGGCGCAATGCCGCCGCGGCCGCGCAGCGGCAGCGCGCCGCCGAGGAAGTGATCCGGAACGACCCCTTCGTGCAGCAGATGGTGCGCGACTTTGGGGCCAAAATCGTGCCTGGAAGCATCAAACCCGTGTGACGGCACGACGCCGCGCACCGACGCAAGGAAACCCACCATGTTCAACAAGGGACAGCTCGCCGGCCTCATGAAACAGGCCCAGGCGATGCAGGACAACCTGAAGAAGGCGCAGGACGAACTCGCCACCATCGAGGTGACCGGCGAGTCCGGCGCCGGGCTCGTGAAGGTCACCATGACCTGCAAGCACGACGTCAAGCGCGTGGCCATCGACCCGAGCCTGCTCGCGGACGACAAGGACATGCTGGAGGACCTGGTCGCCGCCGCGTTCAACGCCGCCGTGCGCAAGGCCGAGGAAACCTCGCAGGAGAAGATGGGCAAGATCACCGCCGGCATGCCTGGGCTGCCGGGCGGGATGAAGCTGCCCTTCTGAGCGCTTGGCCGACTCGACCCTCAACGCCCTGATCGAAGCCCTGCGGCGCCTGCCGGGCGTGGGGGTGAAGTCCGCCTCGCGGATGGCGTTCCACCTGCTGCAGCACGACCGCGAGGGCGCCCAGCTGCTCGCGCAGTCGCTGATGCAGGCCACGGCGCGCATCCGCCACTGCACGCTGTGCCACACCTTCACCGAGGACGAGGTCTGCGCCACCTGCCGCGACCCGAACCGTGACGCCACCAAGCTGTGCGTGGTGGAGACGCCCGCCGACCAGGCCGCGCTGGAGCGCACCGCCGCCTACCGCGGCCGCTATTTCGTGCTGATGGGCAAGCTCAGCCCGCTGGACGGCATCGGCCCGCGCGACATCGGGCTGGCCAAGCTGTTCGACCGCGCCACCGACGGTGTCGTGCAGGAGGTGATCCTGGCCACCAACTTCACCGCCGAGGGCGAAGCCACGGCGCACGTGATCGGCGAAGCACTCAAGCAGCGCGGGCTGCAGGTCACGCGCCTGGCGCGCGGCGTGCCCGCGGGCAGCGAACTCGAATACGTGGACCTGGGCACCATCGCGCACGCGCTGGTGGACCGCCGCTGAAGGGCGCGCATCCGGCCACGACGATCAAGACAACGACAACGACAACGACACGACAACGATCGACGAGAGGGAGCGAAGGGGAACGATGACGACGATGCGATTCACCGTGGCCTACTGGTGCGTGCTGGTGGCCGTGCTGCTGCCCTACCTGTGCTCCTACCTGGCCAAGTCCGGCGGCTTCGGCAAGCCGCGCAGCCAGGGCGGCTACGACAACCAGGCGCCGCGCGCCTGGCTCGACCGGCTCACCGACTGGCGCGCGCGCGCCAACGCCGCGCAGGCCAACAGTTTCGAGGCGCTGCCGTTCTTCATCGGTGCGGTCATCATCGCGCACCAGCTGGCCGCGCCGCAGACCCGCCTGGACATCCTGGCGGTGCTGTTCGTCACGCTGCGGATCATCTACATCGCCATGTACGTGGCGGGCCTGGCCACCGTGCGCTCCGCGATCTGGGCGGCCGCGTTCCTGGTCAACATCGCCATCCTGCTGTCCGCCTGGCAGTAGCGCCGCGCTGAACCTTTCCGCTTTACGTGAAAACCCGCAAGGGGAGGTCCGGATGCGGTTCGCGGGGGTGCTGGGTACGCTCGCTGCACACGAGAAGCAGAGAGGAAAACACCCCATGACCACCCCCCGCCTGACCCGCCGCGGCTTCACCATCGCCGCGGGGGCCGCCGCCGCCACGCTGGCCGTGCCCGCGCTGCGCGCGCAGGGCCGCATCGAGAAGCCCAGGCTCGCCATCGCGGTGGGCGGCAAGGCGGCGTTCTACTACCTGCCGCTCACCATCTCCGAGCAGCTGGGGTACTTCAAGGCCGAGGGCCTGGAGGTCGAGATCTCCGACTTCGCCGGCGGCGCCAAGGCGCTGCAGGCGCTGGTGGGCGGCTCCGCCGACATCGTCAGCGGCGCGTACGAGCACACCATCAACATGCAGAGCAAGAACCAGTTCATCGAGTCGATCGTGCTCATGGGCCGGGCTCCGCAGATCGCCATGGGCGTGTCGACCAAGACCATGCCGCACTACAAGCAGCTGTCCGACCTGCGCGGCAAGAAGATCGGCGTGTCGGCGCCCGGCTCGTCCACGAACATGGTGGCCAACCTCGTGCTCTCGCGCGCAGGCATCAAGGCCAGCGAGGTCAGCTACGTGGGGGTCGGCACCGCCGCCGGCGCGCTCACCGCCCTGCGCTCGGGGCAGATCGACGCCATGAGCAACACCGACCCGGTGATGACGATGCTCGAGCAGCGCGGCGACGTGAAGATCATCAGCGACACGCGCACCCTCAAGGGCACGCAGGAGGTGTTCGGCGGGCCGATGCCGGCGGCGTGCCTGTACACGAACGCCGAGTTCGTCAAGAACAACCCGAACACCTGCCAGGCGCTGGCCAATGCGATCGTGCACGGCCTCAAGTGGCTGCAGACCGCCGGTCCCAGCGACATCATCAAGACCGTGCCCGAGGCCTACCTCCTGGGCGACCGCGCGCTGTACCTGGCGTCGTTCAACAAGGTGCGCGAGGCGATCTCGCTGGACGGCCAGCTGCCCGACGAGGGCGCGCGCACCGCGCTGAAGGCGCTGGCCAGCTTCGAGCCGAGCGTCAAGCCCGAACGCATCGACCTCGCCAAGACCTACACCAACGTCTTCGCGCGCCGGGCCAAGGACAAGTACAAGGCGTGACGCGCCGCGTCCCGCGCACCGCGGCCGGCCCCAGTGGCCGGCTCGTCGTTTGGTAGGCTAGCGGCCCATGTCGCACGCACTCGAACTCCTGGACATCTCGGTCACGTTCCGATCGAAGGACGACCCGGGCCAGCGCTACACGGCGGTCAGCCGCACCACGCTGCGCATCGCGGCGGGCGAATTCGTCTCGGTCGTGGGCCCCACCGGCTGCGGCAAGTCGACGTTGCTGAACGTCGGGGCCGGGCTGCTGCAGGCTTCCTCCGGCGAGGTGCGCGTGTTCGGCGAGCCGCTGGCCGGGGTGAACCGCCGCGCCGGCTACATGTTCCAGGCCGAGGCTCTGATGCCCTGGCGCAGCACCATCGACAACGTGATGGTGGGCCTGCAGTACCGGGGCGTGCCCGAGGCGCAGGCGCGCGAGGAGGCGCAGGCGTGGCTGGCGCGCGTCGGGCTCTCCGGCTTCGAGGACCGCTATCCGCACCAGCTGTCGGGCGGCATGCGCAAGCGCACCGCGCTCGCCCAGGTGCTCGCGCTCGACCCGGACATCATCCTGATGGACGAACCGTTCTCGGCGCTCGACATCCAGACCCGCCAGCTGATGGAAAACGAGGTGCTGGACCTGTGGGCCGCCAAGCGCAAGGCGGTCCTGTTCATCACGCACGATCTCGACGAGGCCATCGCGATGAGCGACCGCGTGGTGGTGCTGTCGGCCGGGCCCGCCACGCACCCGATCGGCGAATTCACGATCGACCTGCCGCGTCCGCGCGACGTCGCCGAGGTGCGCACCGACCCGCGCTTCGTCGAGCTGCACACGCAGATCTGGGGCGTGCTGCGCGACGAGGTCCTCAAGGGCTACGCCCAGCAACTGAAGAAGGCGGCCTGACCATGTGGAGCGCCCTGCGTCCCGGCGAGAAGAACCTGCGTGCCTGGCAGGTCGGCTTCCTCCTCGTCATCCTGGTGCTCTGGCACGTCGTCTCGCGCAATGACCAGACGGCCTTCTTCCTCGGCGAGCCGATCAAGGTCGCCGGCCGCGTCTGGTCGTGGTTCCTGCCGGTGGCCGTGGCGCCGAACGCGCTGTTCCCCGACGGCCTGGAGGGCCGCGCCGACATCTATGTGCACCTGGGCGTCACGCTGCTGGAGACGGTGCTGGCCTTCGGCATCGGCACGCTGCTCGGCCTGGCCTTCGGCCTGTGGCTCGCGCTGGCGCCCACGGCCAGCGCGATCCTCGACCCCTACATCAAGGCCGCCAACTCGATGCCGCGCGTGATCCTGGCGCCGATCTTCGCGCTGTGGTTCGGCCTGGGCATCTGGAGCAAGGTGGCGCTGGCGGTCACGCTGGTGTTCTTCATCGTGTTCTTCAACGTCTACCAGGGCGTCAAGGAGGTCAGCCCGGTGGTGCTGGCCAACGCGCGCATGCTCGGGGCCAACCGCAAGCAACTGCTGCGCACCGTCTACCTGCCCAGCGCCACCAGCTGGGTGTTCTCCAGCCTGCACACCTCGGTGGGCCTGGCCTTCGTGGGCGCGGTGGTCGGCGAATACCTGGGCTCGGCGCGCGGCGTCGGTTACCTCATCCTGCAGGCCGAGGGCACGTTCGACGTCAACACGGTGTTCGCCGGCATCGTCGTGCTGACCGCGTTCGCCCTCGTGCTGGACGGCCTCGTCGGCCGCATCGAGCGCCGCCTCATGAAGTGGCAACCGAGGCAGGGCGAGACCGAGAAGCTCTAGCCCTCCCGTCCTGTCCCGTTGCCGGCCCGCTGCCGCGTGGCCGGCTCTTCCAATGGCAAGGCGTAACGGTTGAAACGCGCCCCCGTGGCTCATGTGCTTCAACCTGAAGTTCTGCACACTGGCTGCTCCGCGCCTGCACGGATGTCGCAGGCGACCCCTTGGTCGACACACGGACAGGACAGGCATGAAAGTCGTTTTGTTTTGTGGTGGGTTGGGCATGCGCATCCGCGATGCCGAGAATTTGCCCAAGCCCCTGGTGCACATCGGGGACCGGCCGCTCCTGTGGCACGTGATGAAGTACTACGCCCACTTCGGGCACAAGGACTTCATCCTCTGCCTGGGGTACCGGGCGGACGCCATCAAGAACTACTTCCTCAACTACAACGAGTGCGTCTCGAACGACTTCGTGCTGTCCGGCGGCGGCAAGACGCTCGAGCTGATGGGACGCGACATCGAGGACTGGCGCATCACGTTCGCGGACACGGGCATCTCCTCCAACATCGGCCAGCGGCTGCGCGCCGCGCGCAAGTACCTGGAGGGCGAGGACGAGTTCCTGGCCAACTACAGCGACGGCCTGACCGACCTGCCGCTGCCCGAGCACCTGGAACACTTCCACCGGCAGGACAAGGTGGCCAGCTTCATGTGCGTGCGGCCGAACCTCAGCTACCACGTGGTCGCCATGCAGGAAGGCACCGACCTCGTCACCGACATCCATCCGATCAACAACGGCAACGCGCGCATCAACGGCGGCTTCTTCGTCTTCAAGAAGGACATCTTCCGCTACATGCGGGACAACGAGGAGCTGGTCGAGGAGCCGTTCCGGCGGCTCGCCCGCGAGCGGCAGCTGCTGGGCTACGTGTACGACGGCTTCTGGGCCAGCATGGACACCCTCAAGGACAAGCAGCAGCTGGAGAGCCTGTACGCCAGCGGGGCCGCGCCCTGGGTGATGTGGAAGGGCAGCGGCAAGGCCCGGGAGACCGGGCACCTGCAGGTCGTGCCGAACTGAGCTGGCGCCATGCTGCCGATCCAGTTCCGCCGGGATCCAGCCGCGCCGCTCAAGGTCCTGTTGCTGGGGGCGCATTGCGACGACATCGAGATCGGCTGCGGCGGCACCATCCTGCACCTGCTGGCCGGCCGGCCGGATGTCGAGGTGACCTGGGTGGTCTTCAGTTCCACCGCCGAGCGTGAGCAGGAAGCGCGCGCCAGCGCGGCGCTGTTCCTGCGCGATGCGGGCCGGCCGGCGCGCGTGATCGTCCAGAAATTCCGCGACGGCTTCTTTCCGTACCAGGGCGCGGAGATCAAGCAGTCGTTCGAGAGCCTCAAGCGCGAGGTCGACCCCGACGTCATCTTCACCCACTACCGCGACGACCGCCACCAGGACCACCGCACCATCAGCGACCTGACGTGGAACACGTGGCGCCGGCACCTGATCCTCGAGTACGAGATCCCCAAGTACGACGGCGACCTGGGCAGCCCCAACTTCTTCAACCCGCTGGACCGGGTCTCCTGCGAGCGCAAGGCCAGGCACATCTGCCAGGTCTTCCAGTCCGAATCCAACAAGGCGTGGCTGAGCGAAGACACCTTCCTGGCGCTGGCCAGGTTGCGCGGGGTGGAGTGCGCCGCGCCCGGCCGGTACGCCGAAGCGTTCTACTGCCGCAAGCTAGTGCTCGGGCCCTGAATTGCCGGCGGCGCACGGCGCCAGCAGGCCGTGGTCCAGGAGCAGTTGCGCCGCTTCCCGCACCACGTCGAACGGGATGCCGGCGCGCTCGGCGATGTCGAGCAGGCCGAAGCGCCCATCCGAGAGGTTGAGCACCCACAGCATGGCCATCTCCAGCTGCCGGATGCCGCGCCCGCCCACCGCGCGGTACAGGCCGCGCTTTCCCAGCTGCGGCTCGCACTTCGGATTCAGGTTCAGGTACGCACGGTCGTGCTCGAGCACGTCGAACACCGAGACGATGGTGCCCAGGGCATCGGCCAGCTGGCCCGGGTCGACGAAGCCCGGGTCGTCGGCCGACGTGTGGTACTGCGGAAACTGGCCATGGTGGCTGCGCATCAGGCAGCCGACGGGCAGGTCGAAGCCCGGCGAGCCGTACTGGCGCTCGTCGTAGCCGTAGGGCGAGAAGTCGATCGTGCTGAAGTCCCGCAGCGAGTGCTGCAGGACGTGCCGCACCGCGACGTCGATCGGCGCATCGCCCCGGCGGCTCTTCTTGTAGGTGAAGCCGGCGCGGTCGCCGATGCAGGTGAGCACCAGGCCGTGGCGGATGCGGTGCGCGCGATCCTCGTTGCGGCTCAGCCACGTGATCGAGCCGATCGTGCCGGGAATGAACAGGAATCGGTAGGTGTAGCGGCGCGGCGCCTGCGCCATGCATTTTGCGAGGTAGGTCGCCACGACCACGCCCGACAGGTTGTCGTCGCACAGCGAGGGATGGCAGACGTGGCAGGACACCAGCACCTCCTCGTCCGACGTGCCCGCGAGCACGCATTCGCCATAGGTCAGGTGGCCGTCGGCCAGCGTCGAATCGATGCACACCTCGTAGTCGCCCTCGGCCATCTGCTCCAGCTGCCGGTGCGGCAGGCAGAAGCCCCAGGACTCCTCGTAGTAGGAGGTTCGATAGGGAATCAGGTCCGGCTGGTCGGGCAACGAGTGCAGGTGGGGGCGCAACTCGGCCAGGGACATCGTGCGCCGCACCGGCACGCTGTAGTTGACGACGTGCAGGTTGTGGCGGCGGAAATCGATGATCCGCTCGCCCCTGGCGTCCTTCACCCAGGCATCGCGGATGTTCCACTCGCGGGGAACGGTCCAGTCGAACACCGGGGTGCCGCTGGGCACCTCGTGCACCTCGAGCGGGATCTCCTGCTGCAGCCGCGCCAGCGTCTGGCGCACGCCGTCGCCAGTGATGCTGCGGCAGATCGGATAGAGCTCGCGCACCAGCCCATGCATCCGCGGGCCGAGCACCGCGAAGTCGCGGCCAGCCCCGGCCCCCGAAGTCACTCGAAGACCTCCACCTCGGGGATGGGCACCACGAACCTGCCGCCCCATTCGCGGATGTACGACAGCTGCTCCCGGATCTCCTTCCTGAGGTTCCAGGGCAGGATGAACACGTAGTCGGGCCGCGTCTCGCGCAGCTTGTCCGGGGCGTACACGGGGATGTGCGTGCCCGGCAGGAACTTGCCGTGCTTGTACGGGTTGCGGTCGACCGTGTAGTCCAGGAGGTCGGTGCGGATGCCGCAATAGTTCAGCAGGGTGTTGCCCTTGCCGGGCGCGCCGTAGCCGGCCACCGTCTTGCCGTTGCGCCGGGCGTCGATGAGAAAGCCGAGGATGTTCCGCTTGGTCGCCTTGACCTGCTCGTCGAAGGACCGGTACGTCTCCATGCGGGTGAAGCCGGCGGCTTCCTCGCGCCTGGCCAGTTCGCGCACGCGCTCGCCCACGGGATGCGAATCGTCGCCGGCATGGCAGGCGTAGACGCGCAGCGAGCCGCCGTGGCTCGCCAGCTCCTCGACGTCGAACACCGCGAGGTCGAACCGCGCCAGCACCTTCATCGCGGTGATGAACGAGAAGTACGAGAAGTGCTCGTGGTAGATCGTGTCGAACTGGTTGCCCTCCATCAGCCGCATGAGGTGGGGAAACTCCAGCGTGATCACGCCCCGCGGCTTGAGCAGGATCTTCATGCCCTCGGTGAAGCTGCACAGGTCGGGCACGTGGGCGAACACGTTGTTCCCCAGGATCAGGTCGGCGCGGATGCCGTCGCGCACCATCTCGAGCGCCAGGTCGCGGCCGAAGAACTTCACCAGCGTCGGGATGCCTTTCTTGGTCGCCTCGCGGGCGACGTTCGCCGCCGGTTCGACGCCCAGCACGGGCACGCCCTGCGCCATGAAGTACTGCAGCAGGTAGCCGTCATTGCTGGCCAGCTCGACGGCCAGGCTCTCGCGGCCCAGGTGGAAGCGGTCCACCATCCGCTCGGTGTAGGCCTTGGCGTGGGCCAGCCAGCTGTCCGAGTAGGACGAGAAGTACGCGTACTCGGTGAAGATGTGTTCGGGGCTGACGTACTCCTCCAGCTGCACCAGGAAGCAGTGCTCGCACACGTGCACGTGCAGCGGATAGAACGCCTCCATCTGGTTCAGTTGCTCGGCCGCCAGGAAGCTCTCGCACGGCGGCGACATGCCCAGGTCGGTGAACGTGTGGTGCAGCGCGGCACCGCAGAAGCGGCACGTGGGCTGCCTCAGCGGACTCTTCCTTGGCGCATCGAGCTGGTTCATCATGGTCGACATGGATGAAATGACCTCCGATCAAGGCTGGGTCCGGCCGAAGGGCCCGCTGGCTGGACAGTGATTTCATTATCAGAACGGGAAGCGGGCCGGAGGGGGCAGGCGCGTCGGACGGCGCGAGGCCATCGCGTAGGACGGCGCCGAAAAGGCCGAGTCGCCATTCACGCGTGCGCCGTGCGTCCCTATAGTTGGCGCGGCAGTGTGACCGGGCCCGCCACGGCGGCGGGGCGATGGTCCTGCCCCGAGGGAGAAGCAATGCAGCCACGTATTGTGTTCCTGGTGATGTCGGCGGTCGCCAAGCCACAGACGGTCGACCAGCTGGCCCGCGCGCTCGCGCCGCACACCGTGCTCGTGCATCACGACTTCTCGCAGACGCCGGACTTCGCCCTGCAGGCGCCGAACGTCCGGTTCGTGCCCGATCCCAGGCGCACCGGCTGGGCCTTCTTCGGCTTCGTCGACGGCATCTTCCACTCGCTGCGGTACGCGCTGGCCCATCTGGACTTCGACTACCTGCAGCTGCTCAGTCCCACGTGCCTTCCGATCGCCCCGATGGCGCAGTTCGAGGCCCGCGTGTCCGGGGACGCGCAGGCGCACTTTGACTGCGTCGACCTGCTGCGCGATCGCGACGCGCTGATGAACGTGGGCTACCGCGCGTTCACGCCGCAGGACTCGTTCCGCCACCGGCTGGCCCGGCGCGCCACCGATGCCTATTTCGCCCCGTCGTGCGGGCGCCGGGACGAAGCGGGAATCTGGCTGCGCAGCGGCGGGGGCAGGGGACTGCTGGCACGGCCGGCGGAACTGCTCATCCACGCGCTGCGGCACCCCTCGATCGCGCGCCATCCGTTCGACGACAGCTTCCATCCGTACTACGGCACGGCCTGGTTCGGCGCCCGCCGCGAGATCGTCGCGGGCATGGTCGGCCTGTTCGCGCGGCCAGGCATGCGCGACTACTTCAGCCGGCTGCGCATCCCCGAGGAGTTCCTGTTCCCGACTTTCCTGATGCAGCTCGTCACCACCAAGGGGCCGATGAACCACGTGGTCAAGGCGTACAACGGCGCGCGCACCGGCTGCTTCGGCGAGGGCGACCTGGAGCTGCTGCGCAACTCGCGCGCATTCTTCGCGCGCAAGTTTCCGGACGACCCGCAGGCCCCGATCCGGCTGCAGGTGCTCGCACAGCTTCTGCACGAGGCGCCGTCGCGGGCGGTGGCGGATGCGGTGCCACTGCCGCTGCGCACGCTCGCCGGCACCCGGGCGGCCCCCGAGGCGCCGAGGGCCAAGCCCGGACTGCACGTGCACCAGGCGCCCAACCTGGGCGGCGGGGCCGTGAGGCCATGATCTTCACGCCGACCGAGCTGGCCGGCGCGACGCTGGTCGACCCCGAGCCGCGCTGCGATGAACGCGGCTCCTTCGCGCGCACCTATTGCGAGCGCGAGTTCGCGGCCCACGGCCTGCCGGCGCGGATGGTGCAGGCCAACATGTCCGTCACGCGCCACGCGGGCACGGTGCGGGGGATGCACTGGCAGGCCGCGCCGCACCAGGAGGACAAGCTGGTGTGCTGCGTGCGCGGGGCCGTCTGGGACGTGATCGTCGACATCCGCCCCGAGTCGCCGACCTGCTGCAGGTGGCTGGGCGTCGAGCTGAGCGAGGCGAACGGGCGGATGCTGCTGGTGCCCAAGGGGTTCGCCCATGGGTTCATCGCGCTGTCGGACGACGCAGTCGTCTGCTACCAGATGTCCGAGTTCCACGCGCCGGACGCCGCGCGCGGCGCGCGGCACGACGACCCGGCGTTCCGCATCGAGTGGCCGGTGCCGGTGACGCAGGTTTCGCAGAAGGACCGTGCCTGGCCGGACTTCGTCCGCTGAGGCGCCGCGACCATCGAATCACGAGCAAGGAAAGGGATCACCATGAAGCTGCTTGTCACGGGTGTCGAAGGCTACATCGGGTGCCTGCTGGCGCCGCTCCTCCAGGCGCGCGGGCACGAGGTCGTGGGGTTCGACACGGGTTACTACCGCGACGGGTGGCTGTTCAGCGACCGCGTGCTGGTGCCTGGCCTGCCGCGCACGATCTACGGCGACATCCGCGAGCTGCAGCCCGAGCACCTGCAGGGTGTCGACGCGGTGGTCCACCTGGCGGAGCTATCCAACGACCCGCTGGGCGAGAACGTCCCCGAGCTGACGTTCCAGATCAACCACCAGGCCTCGGTGCGGCTGGCCGGGCTGGCCAGGGCCGCGGGCGTGAAGCGCTTCGTCTACACGTCCTCGTGCAGCGTCTATGGCGTGGCGGACGGCGGCGAGCCGATGACCGAGCGCTCGCCGGTCAATCCGCAGACCGCGTACGCCACCTGCAAGACGCTGGTCGAGCGCGACGTCGGCGCGCTGGCGGCGCCGGGTTTTTCGCCGACCTTCCTGCGCAACGCGACCGCCTACGGGGCCTCGCCCAGGATGCGGTTCGACATCGTGCTGAACAACCTGTGCGGCGTCGCGGCCACGACCGGCAAGATCGCGATGACCAGCGACGGCACGCCCTGGCGCCCGCTGGTGCACGTGCTGGACATCTGCGAGGCGATCGCCTGCGTGCTGGAGGGGCCGCAGGACGCAGTCCACGGCGAGGTCTTCAACGTGGGCCACGACGCCGACAACTACCAGGTGCGCGAGATCGCGCAGATCGTGGCGACGGTCTATCCCGGCTGCGAGCTGACCTTCGGGCCGAGCGGCGGCGACAACCGCAGCTACCGGGTCGACTTCTCGAAGATCCACCGGCAGCTGCCCGGCTTCCGCTGTGCCTGGGACGCGCGCCGGGGCGCCCGCCAGCTGCATGAGGTGTTCGAGCGCATCGGCATCGACGCCGCCACCTTCGCCGCCAGGCCGTTCACCCGGCTCAAGCAGCTGAAGTACCTCAGCGCGTCGGGGCAGCTCGACGACCGGTTCTTCTGGCGGCATTGAGGGCGCCGCGGTCCACGCGCGCCCCGCAGCATGGACCGCCCGAGGTGCGTCAGCGGCGCTTTTGCTTCTGCACCGCGCGGGTGCGGGGCTTGCCGCCGCCGGCATTGCGCGGGCCGTGCGGCAGCTTCATGGCGGCGCCGTGCACGCGGGGCCCCGCCTTGGCGCGCACTGGCACGTACACCACCACCTGCTGGCCGGCCTTGAAGCTGGCGCCGCTGCCCACGTTGTTCCACTCGGCCACCTGCGCCGGGGCGACGCGGAAGCGGCGCGCGATCGAGGCCACCGAGTCGCGCCGGCCCGCCTTGACGGTCATGCGGCGCAGCTGCATCTCGGGTGCGAGGCTGAGCTGGCCGTTCTGGGCCACGTGGCTGGCCACGTCGTCCGCCTTGTCGGGCGAGCGCGGCACCACCAGCACCGAGCCGCCCTTGATCAGCATGCGCGGCGGGATGGTGTTGATGCTGCGCAGCTCGTTCTCGCTCATGCCCGCGCGGCGCGCGGCCTCGGCGACGCTCATCGTGCCGGGCACCGTCCAGGCCGTCCAGGTGGCGAAGCGGCCCTCGGTGTAGGCGGCCAGGTTGCGCTGGAACACCTTGGCGTTGTCCCAGGGCAGCAGGATCTGCGGCGTGCCGGCGGCCAGGATCACGGGCCGGTTCAGCTGCGGGTTCAGGGCCTTGAAGTCATCCAGCTCCACCCCGGCGAGCTTGGCGGCCAGCGCCGTGTCGATGTCCCGGTCGACCGTCACCATGTCGAAGTACGGGTGGTTCTCGATGACCGGCAGCTCGGCGTGGAACTGGTCGGGGTTGGCCAGGATGTTCTTGACCGCCTGCAGCTTCGGGACGTAGTTGCGCGTCTCGTTGGGCATGTTCAGGTCGGTGTACGAGGTGCCCAGGCCGGCGCGCTGGTTGCGCGCGATGGCGCGGCTGACGTTGCCTTCGCCCCAGTTGTAGGCGGCCAGGGCGAGGTGCCAGTCGCCGAACATCGTGTACAGCCGCTGCAGGTAGTCGAGCGCGGCCCGCGTCGAGGCGAGCACGTCGCGGCGGTCGTCGCGAAAGAAGTTCTGCTTCAGGTCGTAGTCGCGGCCCGTGCCCGGCATGAACTGCCACATGCCCGCGGCACGCGCGCTGGACACCGCCTGCGGGTTGAACGCGCTCTCGACATAGGGCAGCAGCGCCAGTTCGCTCGGCATGCCACGGCGCTCCAGCTCCTCGACGATGTGGAACAGGTACTTGCGCGAGCGGTCCGTCATGCGTTGCATGTAGTCGGGCCGGCTCGCGTACCACTGCTCCTGCTGGTGCACCAGGTCGTTGTTCAGCTCGCGCATGGCGAAGCCGGCGCGGATGCGCTCCCACAGGTCGGCCGGCGGCTGCGTGGTCACCACGCTGCGCGACGGCGACATCTCGGTGGGCGTGATCGGCTTGAGGGGACCGCGGGGGAGCACGGCGGCCGGGGGCGGCGATGCTTCGCCGGTGACGGCGGGTGCGGACTTGGGGCTCGGCGTTTCGTCGGGGGCCGGGGTGGGCGTGCTGGCGCAACCGGCCAACAGGAGCGCCAGGACTAGGCCGGCGGCGTGCAGCTTCATCTGAATTCGTTCTTCCATTGGCGGATGGCGGTGAACACCGCCACGTCGTCCCCGGGACGGGCCCCGTCGAAAGCCTGCGCGGCGCGGGCCACGGCGGGCTCGCGAACGCGCAGGAACGGGTTGATGCGCAACTCCTCGCCCAGGGTGGCGGGCAGGGTCGGTTCGCCTCGCTGGCGCAGTGCCTCGCACCGGGCCTGGTAGCGGCGCAGGTCCTCGTTGTCCGGCTCCACGGCACGCGCGAAGCGCAGGTTGGACAGCGTGTATTCGTGCGTGCAGCACACCCGGGTGGCCGCGGGCAGCGCCGCGATCGCATCGAGCGACGCGAGCATCTGCGCCGGCGTGCCCTCGAACAGCCGGCCGCAGCCGCCGGAGAACAGGGTGTCGCCGCAGAACAGCAGGGGGCGGCCGTCCACGTCGGGTGCGTGGTAGGCGATGTGGCCGGCGGTGTGGCCGGGCACGTCCATCACCTCGAACGTGATGCCCAGCACCTGCACCGACTGGCCACCGGCCAGCGGGGTGAAGGGTGGCGGGATGCGTTCGCGCGCGGGACCGTACACCGGCGCGCCGGTGGCGTCGCGCAGGCGGTCGACGCCGCCCACGTGGTCCGGGTGGTGGTGCGTGACTAGAATCGCGTCCAGTTGCAAGCCGGACCGCTGCAGGAAGTCGAACACCGGTTGTGCGTCGCCGGGATCCACCACCAGCGCCCGATGCCCGTCATGCAACACCCAGAGGTAGTTGTCCTGGAAGGCGGGCAGGGGAATCAACGTCATGAGCGATGCGATTATAGGAATGCATGAGTGGTTCGAGACCCCCCCGGGCCGCTACCTGCTGGCCTGGGAGCGGGCCGAGTTCGATCGCGCCGTGGCGGACATCTTCGGCTACCACGCGCTGCAACTGGGCGTGCCGGAGCTCGATGCGCTCGCCGCCAACCGGATGCCGTACAAATGGCTCGGGCTGCGCGAGTCCGCGCCCGTCGCCGGCCCGCGCCGCCCCGCCTTGCTGACCGACTACGCGGCGCTGCCGTTCGAGGCCAACAGCCTCGACCTCGTCGTGCTGCCGCATGCGCTGGAATTGAACCACGACCCGCACGCCACGCTGCGCGAAGTCGAGCGCGTGCTGATGCCCGAGGGCAAGGTCGTGATTTCCTGCCTCAACCCGTATAGCCTGTGGGGCCTGCGCCAACGGCGCGCGCATTTGTACCGGCGCCTGGGCTTCGGCCAGCTGTTCCTGCCCGACGCGGGCGAGTTCATCGGCTACCGTCGCCTGCGCGACTGGCTGCGGCTGCTCAATTTCGAGGTCGAGACCGGCAACTTCGGCTGCTACCGGCCCGCGCTGCTGACCGACAAGTGGCTGGGCCGCTTCGACTGGATGGACATCGCCGGCGAGCGCTGGTGGCCCATCCTGGGCGCGGTGTACTTCATCGTCGCCACCAAGCGCATCCCGGGCCCCAAGCTGGTGGGCAAGTTCTGGAAACCGGCCAAGGCACTGCCCACGGCCCCGGTGCCGCTGGCCAACCGCCAGCCACAACACGACATGACCAAGGAGACGGTTTGAACCAGGTGGTGGTCTACACCGACGGCGCCTGCAAGGGCAACCCCGGCCCGGGCGGCTGGGGCGTCCTGCTGCGCTCGGGCAGCAACGAGAAGGAACTGTTCGGCGGTGAGCCGGGCACGACCAACAACCGCATGGAGCTCACGGCCGTGATCCAGGCGCTGTCGGCGCTCAAGCGCCCGTGCGCCGTCACGCTCTACATCGACAGCCAGTACGTGCTCAAGGGCATCACCGAGTGGCTGCCCGGCTGGAAGGCCAAGGGCTGGCGCACCGCCGGCAAGACGCCGGTGAAGAACGTCGAACTCTGGCAGCAGCTCGACGGCCTGGTGCAGGGCGGCGGCCACGTGATCGACTGGCGCTGGGTGCGCGGCCACAACGGCGATCCCGGCAACGAGCGCGCTGACGCGCTGGCCAACATGGGCGTCGAGGTGGCGCTCGGGCGCCGCAAGCCGCCGGCCGCCTGAGCCGCGGCCCGGTAAACGGCGCGTAAAGCCGGCCCCGCCGTCCCACGAACGAGCCGGGAGTTGGGGCGCGCCCTCATGGGCGCGGCGCATTGCGCTGCCACAATGATGCGTTGCCCGTCGCGGCGCGCTTGGCGCGCGGTGCCGGGGCCGTCTCCACCAGCCTCGAAGTCCATGGCCTCCAAGCCCCTCCACATCGCGATCGCCGCCGTCGGCATCGCGGCCGCCTCCGCCGCCGCCTGGTGGTACCAGCACAAGCCGGCCGCCACGGCGCCGACAGGTGCCGCCGCCTCCACCGCATCGGCGGGAGAGGCCGGCGCCAAGGCCGCCGCGCCGATGGTCGAAGTGGCGCGCGTGGAAGTGCAGCGCCTGAGCGACGACGCGCAGGCGGTGGGCAGCCTGCGTTCGCGCCAGAGCGTGATGCTGCGGCCCGAGGTCAGCGGCCGCATCACGCGCATCAACTTCCGCGATGGCGAGCGCGTGCGCCGCGGCCAGCTGCTGGTGCAACTGGACGACCAGCTGCCGCTCGCCCAGGTGCAGCAGGCCCGTGCCGAGCTGTCGATCGCGCGCGCCAACCACAAGCGCAACCAGGAACTGGTGGCGCAGAACTTCATCAGCCAGCGCCAGGTCGAGGAGAGCGCAGCCAACCTGCAGGTGGCCGATGCCAAGCTCGCCCTGGCCACGGCGACGGCGGCGCGCCTTCGGCTCGTGGCGCCGTTCGACGGCATCGCCGGCATCCGCACGGTGAACGTGGGCGACTACCTCAAGGACGGCGCGGACATCGTGAACATCGAGGACCTCGACGCCGTGTACGTCGACTTCCGGCTGCCCGAGCGCTACCAGGCCAAGCTCAAGCCGGGCCAGGTGGCGGTGGTGCAGACCGACGTGTTGCCGGGCCGCCGCTGGAACGCGGTGATCCAGGCGATCGATCCCGCCGTCGACGCGAACGGCCGCTCCATCGGCATCCGCGGCTGCATCGACAACCGCCAGCTCGCGCTGCGGCCGGGCATGTTCGCCCGTGTCAGTGCCATCTTCGGCCAGCGTGACGGCGCGCGCGTGGTGCCCGAGGAGGCCATCGTGCCGCAGGGCAACCGGCTGTTCGTGTACCGGCTCGTCGACGGCCCCGACCAGGACAGCAAGGTCGCCCAGCGGGTGGACGTGAAGGTCGGCATCCGCCAGCCCGGCCGCGTGGAGATCACCGAGGGCCTGCAGCCCGGCGACGTGGTCGTCACCGCGGGCCAGCAGCGCATCCAGCGCGATGGCATGGTGGTGCGCGTGATGGAGCTGGCCCGGGCCCCCGGTGCGACGCCAGCTGCGTCGGCGCCGGCGGCCGCCCCGGCCGACGCGGCGGCGCCCCCGGCCGCGAACGCCGGTGTCGCCACGGCACCGGCAGCGCCGGCCCCCGCGGCCGCCAGCCAGCCGGCCGCCGTCGCCGCCGCCAGGCCGGCCGGCGCCAATCCCTGCAGCACGACCCAGGTGGCGGACGCCACGGCGCGGGCCTCCGGGCCGGGCCGTCCCGCGCGCTGACCCGCAGGAGCCGCGATGCAGCTGCCCGAGATTGCCATCCGCCGCCCGGTGTTCGCCACCGTGCTGTCGCTGCTGATCCTGCTGATCGGCGCGGTCAGCTTCAACCGGCTCGCGGTGCGCGAGTACCCCAAGATCGACGAGCCGGTGGTCACGGTCAGCGTGAACTACAAAGGCGCCTCGGCCGAGGTGATCGAGTCGCAGGTCACCAAGCCGCTGGAAGACTCGATCGCCGGCATCGACGGCGTGGACGTGCTCACGTCCATCAGCCGCGCCGAGCAGAGCCAGATCTCGGTGCGCTTCCGGCTGGAGAAGGACGCCGACGCGGCCGCCGCCGAGGTGCGCGACCGCACCTCGCGCGTGCGCAACAAGCTGCCGCAGGAGATCGACGAGCCGGTGATCGCCAAGGTCGAGGCCGACGCCTTCCCGGTCCTGTGGCTCGCGTTCACCAGCGACACGTTCTCGCCGCTGCAGATCAACGACATGGTCAATCGCATCGTCAAGCCGCGCCTGCAGACGGTGACCGGCGTGGCCGACGTGCGCATCTTCGGCGAGCGCCGCTACGCCATGCGCGTGTGGCTGGACCCGGACAAGCTCGCGGGCTACCGGCTGACCACGCAGGACATCGAGGACGCCGTGCGGCGCAACAACCTCGAGGTGCCGGCCGGGCGCATCGAGTCGCAGCAGCGCGAGTTCAGCGTCACCTCGCAGACCAACCTGGTGCGCCCGGCCCAGTTCGGCGACATCGTGGTCAGGACCGTCAATGGCTTTCCCGTGCGCCTGCGCGACGTCGCCCGGGTCGAGGAAGCCCCGGCGGACGTGCGCAGCGGCATGCGCCTGAACGGCCGGCCCGCCATCGGCACCGGCGTGATCCGCCAGGCGACCGCCAACCCGCTGACGCTGTCGCAGGGCGTGCGGGAGATGATCCCCAAGCTCAAGCAGGACCTCCCGCCGAACATCAACATCGAAGTCGCCAACGACAACTCGCTGTTCATCGACCGCTCGGTGCGCAACGTCTACCACACCATCGGCGAGGCCGTGGTGCTGGTGGCGCTGGTGATCTTCGTGTTCCTGCGCACGGTACGCGCGTCGATCATCCCGATCATCACCATCCCGGTCAGCCTGATCGGCACCTTCGCGATGATGGCGCTGGCCGGCTTCAGCATCAACACGCTGACGCTGCTGGCGCTGGTGCTGGCCATCGGCCTGGTCGTGGACGACGCCATCGTGATGCTGGAGAACATCTTCCGGCACATCGAGGAGGGGCTCGATCCGTTCTCGGCCGCGATCAAGGGCGCGCGCGAGATCGGCTTCGCCGTGATCACCATGACACTGACGCTGGTGGCCGTGTACGCGCCGCTCGCGTTCACGCCCGGGCGCACGGGGCGGCTGTTCGTCGAGTTCGCGCTGGCCCTGGCCGGCGCAGTGCTGGTCTCGGGCTTCGTGGCGCTGACGCTCACGCCCATGATGTGCTCGCAGCTGCTGCGGCACAACCCCAAGCCCAACTGGTTCGACCGCGGGATGGAGCGCGTGCTGACCCGGCTGTCCAATGGCTACGGCCGGCTGCTGCGCTGGGTGCTCACGGCCCGCCGGCCGGGCGCGGCCGGCGTGCTGCTGCAGGCGCGCTGGATCGTCATCGGGGTGATGCTGGCCAGCGCGGCGGCCATCGCCCTGATCTGGCCGACGATGAAGTCCGAGCTGTCGCCGCTGGAGGACCGCGGCACCATCCTGGCCAACATCAACGCCCCGGACGGCGCCACGCTCGACTACACCGACCGCTATGCGAAGGAGCTCGAGAAGCTGGGCCAGCAGTACCCCGAGTTCGACCGCATCTTCGCCAGCCTGGGCAACCCCACGGTGTCGCAGGGCAGCGTGGTGTACCGGGCCATCGACTGGGAAAAGCGCCACAAGACGACGCTGGAGATCGCGCGCGAGATGAGCCCCAAGCTGGCGAACCTGCCGGGGGTCAACGCGTTCGTGATCACGCCGCCCTCGCTCGGCCAGGGCTTTCGCGACCGGCCGCTGAACTTCGTGATCCAGACCTCCGACAGCTACGAGAACCTCTCGCGCGTGGCGCGGCAGGTCGCCGACGAGATCGGGCGCAACCCCGGCATCCAGGGCGTGGACATCGACCTGCGGCTGAACAAGCCGGAGCTGCGCATCGAGGTGAACCGCGACCGGGCCGCCGACCTGGGCGTGGGCGTCGACGTCGTGGCACGCGCGCTGGAGACCACGCTGGGCGGCCGCCAGGTGACGCGCTACAAGCGCGATGCCGAACAGTACGACGTGATCATCCAGAACCGCCCCAGCGGCCGCACCACGCCCGAGGACATCGACGGCATCTACGTGCGCGGCCGCAACGACACCATGATCCCGCTGTCGGCGCTGGTGAAGGTGAGCGAGAGCGTGAGTCCGCGCGAGCTCAATCACTTCGGCCAGCGCCGCTCGGCCACCATCACGGCCAACCTGGCGCCGGACTATTCGCTCGGCCAGGCGCTGGCATTCATGGACCAGACGGCGGCCAAGGTGCTCAAGCCGGGCTACACCACCGACCTGAACGGCACCTCGCGCGAGTTCCGCAACTCGCAGGGCGCGCTGGCCGTCGTGTTCGTGCTGGCGCTGGTGTTCATCTTCCTGGTGCTGTCGGCGCAGTTCGAGAGCTTCGTCGACCCGCTGGTGATCATGCTGTCGGTGCCGCTGTCGATGATCGGCGCGCTGCTGGCGCTGAAATTGTCCGGCGGGTCGCTGAACGTCTATTCGCAGATCGGCCTGATCACGCTGGTGGGCCTGATCACCAAGCACGGCATCCTGATCGTCGAGTTCACCAACCAGCTGCGCGAGCAGGGCCGCGAGCTGGTCGACGCGGTGGTCGAGGCGGCCTCGCTGCGGCTGCGCCCGATCCTGATGACCACCGGCGCGATGGTGCTGGGCGCGGTCCCGCTGGCGCTGGCCACCGGCGCCGGTGCCGAGAGCCGGATCCAGATCGGCTGGGTGATCGTGGGCGGGATGGCGCTGGGCACCTCGCTGACGGTGTTCGTCGTGCCGACCATGTACATGCTGTTCGCGCGCCGCGAGGTGCCGGGCGCCAACAAGGCGAAGGAGCGCGGGGACGCCGCGCCGCACGCCCACGGCGACCTCATCGCCAAGTAACCGATCCGTAGCGGCGGCGCGCCGACCGTCGCGTTCCACGGTAGGGTCGCCGCCGTCCGACAACAGGCCCGCCGCGGCACCGACAAATGGTTCAGGCACGTACCGACCGGATGGCTCTGCCATATCCCCCGACCATCGGGGCCATGAAGATCATCCGCTTTATCCACGTCACGTTCGCACAGGCGTTCTACGGCTGGGCCCTGCGCGAGATCGATCCGATGCACCCGGACCTGCCGAAGCTGGTGATGAAACGCCAGCAGCTGGCCGACGAGGCCCGGCGCATGTTCGCCTGACGAGGCGTCCGCCGGCGCGGCAGGATTGCCGCAGCGGTTCCCGCCCCCGGGCAGGCACCGCGGCCATGGACACCGTCTCGCGCCGGATCTTTCTCCAGGCTGGCCCCGCCGCCGTCATCGTGCTGGCGGTCGTGACTGCCGCGCCGCGGCAAGGCCTCCTGCCGAGGCCGCAACCGGCCGCCCGCGCCGCAGGGCGCCGCACCCCGGCTGGGTACGCAAGCCAGCTCCTGGACCTTCAGTCCGGCCTCCGGCACTTCAGCCCGGCCCCTGGCCTCCAGCCCGCTCCGGGCTTCCGGACTGCGCCGCCGAGTCCGCCTTGATGGGGCGGCGGTCGACCCCTCATCCCGCCGGATGCGTTGCGGGGGCGCCGGCGCCCGGACTCAGCCTTCCTGCGTCGCCTGCGGTTGCAGGGCGCGTTGCGCATCCGCGTGCAGCTCACGGGCGATGCCCACGGCCAGGTGCAGCCGGCGCAGCAGCCAGGGGCTGAGGTCGTCCAGGTACGGGTCGGGCAATTCCAGCATCGGGGGCAGTTCGCCGTCCGCCGCGCGCTGCGTGGCCGGCGGCGTGCCCGCCAAGGCCGCCGCGATGGCCGCGGCGCCTTCCTGCAGCGGCTGGCGCAGCTGCTGCAGCGCCAACCGGTCCCGCCGCTGCAGCAGCATGGTCTTGACGGCGGTCAGCTGCGCGAGCAGCTGGTAGCCGTGGCCCAGCATCCGCTCCAGGTCCTGCAGCCGCGGGCGCACGGCCCGTGGCTCGGCCAGCGCGCGCTGGACCGCCTGCACCAGCGCCGACAGGCTGTCGTAGGCCTCGCGCCGGGCCAGCCGCCAAGCCAGCTCGGCCTCGTTGTCGATGGCGTCCAGCTGCCCGAGGCCGAGCGCCAGCTTCGCGTGCTTGGCCTGCGCGGCCACGGTGCGGGCCACCAGGGCCGCGATCTGCGAGCGCTCCCAGGACGGCAGCACGTAGCTGAACACCCAGGCGAGCAGCACGCCGATGGCGGTGTCGGCCATGCGCTCGGCGACGTCGAAGACCGGCGAGGAGCCCCCGCCCAGCAGGTGCGCCTGCACCAGCGCCAGCACCGTGGCGGCCACGGCGGTGACCAGGTAGCGCCGGATGGCGAACGCATGCGCCACCGCCTGGCCGAGGACGACCACCAGGGTGAGCGTGGTGACCGATGCGCCGGCCGACAGCACCGCCCCGGCCAGCACGCTGCCCAGCAGGGTGCCGGCCACGCGCGCGTTGCGGCGCTCCAGCGTCTGGGCCAGGCTGCCGCGCAGCACGACCACGATGGTCAGCAGGATCCAGTAGGCGTGCGAGCCCCAGGGCAGCACCATCGTCAGCGCCTGGGCGCAGGCGATGGCCAGCGCCGCGCGGATGGCGTGCCGCAGCGGCGGCGCGTCCCAGCGCCACAGGGCCAGGAAGGGGCGCCACGACCACACCGTGGGGCTGACGAACAGCTGCCAGGCGGCGCGGACCACGTCGAGGTCGGGCTCGCGGTCGCGGCGGGCGATCGCCACCACCCGCCCGACCTCTTCGTGCACATGGACCACCCGCCCGGCCAGGGAGCGGGCCAGGAGGTGCGCGGGCGGCTGCAACCGGTCGGCCGGCGGCACGGCCTCGGCGGACGGCATGGGCATGGCGGGCCGCTCGCGGGTGAAGGGCGGCACCTGGCGACCGAGCAGCAGCGCGTCCACCACGCCGTCGAGGTCGTCGGCCAGGCCCTCGAGCTGCAGCGCCAGGCCGCGCAGCAGCGGCTGCTGCTCCGGGGCGGCGGCCAGCGCGTCCAGGTCGAGCGCGCAGGCGACCAGGTGGTCCCGCATGTCCAGCACCTGCATCAGCATGCCGGCCAGGCGCTGCCGCGCCGGCGTGCGGGGCGACTCCAGCAGCAGGTTACGTGCCGTCTGCAGCTGGTCGGCCAGGCCGGCCTGCTGCTTCATCAGCCGGCCGACCAGGCCGGTGTCCTGCGGCCCGGCCAGCTGCGCCGCCTGCGCGCGCATCAGGCTGGTGACGGCGAGCAGCGAGTCGGCCAGGGCCAGCGTGCGGTAGCGCGCATTGAGGACCGCATTGGCCGCCGTGGCCCACACCAGGTACAGGCCCGCGCCCAGGGCGAAGTGCCAGGTCTGCCGCAGCGCGGCGTCGGTGCCCTCCGAGGCCGGCGTGGCCAGCGAGAACACCATCGCGAACATCGCCGAGATCGCGATCGGCAGCCCCCGCTTGCCCCAGGCCGCGCCGAGGAAGGCGACGAAGGTGGCGGCCACCAGCAGCGCCCACAGCGCGAGCGGCTCGTCGCGCACCAGCTGCACGGCCAGGAACAGCGGCGTGCCGATCAGGGCCGCGGGCAGCAGGTGGGTGAACTTGCCCCGCCGCGGCGCGGGCTGGTCGGCCGGCGTGCCGACGATGACGCCGACCGTCGCGGCTGCCGCCGCGGCCGGGCCGAGCAGCAGGTGCACCAGCGCGGAGATGACCAGGAGCCCCGCGCCCGCCGTGACGCCGTTGGTCACGTGCGAGCTGAGGAGCACGCGCAGGACGGGGCGGAGGGAGGCTCTCAATGCGGCAAGGTCAGGCGACGCCCTCGAACATCATCACGTCCACCTCGTCGCCGGGGGCGACGTCGCCCTGCGCGTGGTGCAGCACGATCAGGCCGTTGGCCTGCACCATCGAACTGAGGACGCCCGAGCCCTGATTGCCCGTGATGCGCACCTGCAGCCTGCCGTCGGCGCCGGGGCCGACGATGCCGCGCTGGTACTCGGTGCGGCCGGGCTTCTTGCGCAGCGCCTCGACGCTGCGCGCGCGCAGCAGCGGTGGCGGGGCGGCGTCGCGGCAGCCCATCATGCGGAGCAGCGCGGGACGCACGAAGGCCAGGAAGGTCACCATCACCGCGACCGGATTGCCGGGCAGGCCGAACAGCACCGCGGGGGCCTGCCCCGGGCGCGATCCCGCGATGCGGCCGACGGCCATCGGGCGGCCGGGGCGCATGGCGATCCGCCAGAACGCCACGTCGCCCAGCTGCTTCATCATGGCCTTGGTGAAGTCCGCCTCGCCCACGCTGACGCCGCCGCTGGTGATGATGGCGTCGGCCTGGGCCGCCGCGGCGCGGAACGCCTGTTCGAGCTGCGCGGGTTTGTCGCGCACGACACCCAGGTCCACCACCTCGCAGCCCAGCCGAGCGAGCAGGCCGCGCACGGTGTAGCGGTTGCTGTCGTAGACCGCGCCTTCCCGCGGGGGCTCGCCGAGGCTGAGGATCTCGTCGCCGGTGGAGAAGTACGCGACGCGCAGCCGGCGCACGACCGCCACGTCGGGCAGGCCCAGGCTGGCGAGCAGGCCGCACGCCGCGGGGCCGAGGCGCTCCCCCTGCAGCAGCGCGGGGCGGCCCGCCATCAGGTCCTCGCCCGCCAGCCGGCGGTTGTCGCCGCGGCGCACGACGCCGGCCGGGATTTCGACGCGGCCGTCGGCGCCGGTGCGCGTGAACTCCTGCGGCACCACGGTGTCCAGGCCCGCCGGCATGATGGCGCCGGTCGTGATCTTCACGCACTCGCCCGCGCCCACGCGGCCCTGCCACGCCTTGCCCGCGAGGGCGGTGCCGACGACGGCGAGCGAGAGCGGGGCGCCGGCGAGCTGGCCGCCGTCGAACGCGTAGCCGTCCATCGCGGAGTTGTCGTGCGGCGGCACGCTCAGCGGCGAGACCACGTCGCGCGCGAGCACGCGGCCGAGCAGGTCGCCGGTGGGAACGATTTCGGTGTCCGTGACCGGTTGCACCAGCTGCGCGAGGAAGGCGTTGACCGAGGCGGCGGGCAGCGCCTGCGGGTCGTAGCCCTGCAGCTCGGCAGCGATCTGGTCGAGGGACTTCATCGCTGCTCGAGCCCGCGCAGCTCGGCGAGCGTGTTGGCGTTGAAGAAGGCGCGCGGGTCGTCGCCGGGCGCATCGAACGGCACGGTCACCGCGCGGTGTTGCGCGGTCCAGGCGTCGATCTTGCGGCCGCCCCCCTGCGTGAAGCGCACCAGGCTCTCCAGCAGCTCGCGGCGCAGCAGGCAGAACACGGGCTGGGTGCGCAGCTGGCCGTCCTGCTCGGCCGCGCTGGCCATGGCGATCTCCGCCTGCTGCGCATCGGCCGCCAGCGCCAGGCGCGCCACCAGGTCGGACGGGAACAGCGGCGTGTCGCACGGCACGGTGACGAGCCAGGGCGTGTCGCAGCGCTCCAGTCCGGTGAGGAAGCCGGCGAGCGGGCCGGCGAAGTCGGGCAGCCCATCCGGCCAGACGGGGGCGCCGAACGCCTCGTAGGCGGCCAGGTTGCGGTTGGCGTTGACCAGCACGTCGCCCACCTGCGGCTGCAGGCGCAGCAGCGTGTGCAGCGCGAGCGGCACGCCGTTGAAGTTCTGCAGGCCCTTGTCGACGCCGCCCATGCGCGAGCCGCGGCCGCCGGCCAGCACGAGCCCGGTGATGTCGTCGCGCTCGATCACGCCGCCCCCACCCGGTTGCGGCAGGACGGCGCAATGGCCCCCGGAGGCAGCGTGATCCACGAAGTGACGAGCGTCGGGGCCATGCCTTAACCGCCGATGTAGCTCATCTCGACACGGCGGCGGCCGGTCGCGGTGTCGGCAGGCAGCTGGCCGCGCAGTTCGGAGTAGCGGTCGGCGCGGCCCTGCCAGATGTGGCCGATGGCCGAGGCGATGTCGGCGTCGCTGGCGCCGCCGCGCAGCAGCGTGCGCAGGTCGTGGCCGTTGCTGGCGAACAGGCACAGGTACAGGCGGCCTTCGGTGGAGAGGCGGGCGCGGTTGCAGCTGCCGCAGAACGCGTGCGTGACGCTGCTGATGACGCCGATCTCGCCGGCGCCGTCGTCGTAGGCCCAGCGCTCGGCGGTCTCGCCGGGGGCGGCGGCGTCCAGCGGGTGCAGCGCGAACTCCTGCGCGAGCAGGCGCACCACCTCGGCCGAGGGCATCACCTCGTCCATGCGCCAGCCGTTGGTGGCGCCCACGTCCATGTATTCGATGAAGCGCAGCACGGTGCCGGTGCCGCGGAAATGCCGCGCCATCGGCAGGATCTCGTGCTCGTTGGTGCCGCGCTTGACGACCATGTTGACCTTGACGGGCGCCAGGCCCGCCTCGCGCGCCGCGTCGATGCCGGCGAGCACTTCGGCGACCGGGAAGTCGACGTCGTTCATGCGCCGGAACACCGCGTCGTCCAGCCCGTCCAGGCTGACCGTCACGCGGTGCAGCCCGGCTTCCTTCAGCGCACGGGCCTTGCGGTCCAGCAGCGAGCCGTTGGTGGTGAGCGCCAGTTCGACCGGCTCGCCGTCGGCGGTGCGCAGCTGGGCGAGCTGCCCGACCAGCACCTCGATGTTCTTGCGCAGCAGCGGCTCGCCGCCGGTGAGGCGGATCTTGCGCACGCCGTGCGCCACGAACTGCCGGGCCAGCCGGGTGATCTCCTCGAAGGTGAGCAGGTCGGCATGCGGCAGGTACGGATAGTCCTTGGTGAAGACTTCCTTGGGCATGCAGTAGCTGCAGCGGAAGTTGCAGCGGTCGGTGACGCTGATGCGCAGGTCGCGCATCGGCCGGCCGAGCGCGTCCGCGAGCTGCCCGGTGGCCGCCACGGGCGCCAGGGGCACGGGCGCCGCCAGCGGCACCAGCCGCTGGTCGACGAGGGGGATCACACGTTCAGCCACGGGTGGATTTTGCCTGCGCCGGCATGGCCCTGCCGGACGCGGTTCATGCCGCGCCGCGGCGCCTGCGCATGTCGTCCGACATCGCGGCCACCGCCGCCGCATCCAGGCGGCCGGACGCCCAGGGGAACGCGACCTGTTCCTCGGCCACCACGTGGTCGGCGTAGCGGGCGGCAAAGCCGGTGAGGGCGGCTTCCTGGGCGGGGTCCGGGTGCCCGAGGCGGCCCTCCACCACCTCGGCCAGCACCGCCCGGGCGGCGGCCCAGCCCGATTCCATGGCGCGGTGGTCGGTGCGCAGCCGCTGCGCCAGCGCCGCCAGCGCCGGATCGCCGCTGGCTTCCAGCGCGGGCAGCACGTGCCGCTCCTCGTCCAGGTGGTGCTGGGGCGCGGCCATGTCGAAGTAGCGCATCACGTCGCGCGCCGCCTGCCGCGCCTGCTCGTCGCCGCCGTGGGTGCGCAGGTGCGCCTGCAGGCGCCGCAGCAGGTCGAGCGTGCGCGCGATCCGCTCGTGGCAGGCCGCGAGCATCTCAAACGGCTGCTCGAAGCCGGCGGCGGGGGAGGGCGTGAGTTCGCCCAGGCGGCTGGCGGCCATGGGCGTCAGACGCAGCGCGCGCCGTCGACCTCGATGCACACGCCCGAGATGAACGCGGCCTCGTCGCTGGCGAGGTACAGCGCGGCGTTGGCGACGTCGAGCGCGGTGGAGAAGCGCCCGAGCGGGATGGTCGCCAGGAACTTGGCGCGCCGGGCCTCGTCGACCGGTCCGCCCGCGAACTCGGCCGACAGGCCGGTGTCCGGGTTGAACACCGGGTTGATGCAGTTGACGCGGATGTTGTCGGGGCCGAACTCGGCGGCCAGCGACTTGCTGGTGGTGATCACCGCGCCCTTGGAGCCGTTGTACCAGGTCAGCCCGGGCCGCGGACGCACGCCGGCGGTCGAGGCGATGTTGATGAAGCTGCCGCCCTTGTTGGCGCGGAACACCGGCACCGCATGGATGGTGGCGAGGTAGATGCTCTTGACGTTGATCGCATAGACGCGGTCGAACTCGGCTTCGCTCACTTCGAGCGCGGGACGGTTGCGGTGCGTCCAGCCGGCGTTGTTCACCATCACGTCCAGCTTGCCGTGGCGCTGCACCGCCGCCTGCACCAGCGCCTTCATGTCGTCGGATTTGGTCACGTCGGCGGCGAAGAACGACGCGCGGCCGCCGGCGGCCCGGATGGCGGCCACGACCTTCTCGCCCAGCGCAGCGTCGATGTCGTTGACGATCACCTGCGCGCCTTCTTGCGCCAGGCGCTTGGCGATGCCTTCGCCGATGCCCTGGCCGGCGCCGGTGACGATGATGGACTTGTCCTGGACCCGCATGCTTTGCTCCTTGTTGCTGGCCGGTCAGCCGTGGCGGATCGCCACGGTCTTGAGCGTGGTGAACCCGTACAGCGCCTCGAAGCCCTTCTCGCGGCCGTAGCCGGAGGACTTCACGCCGCCGAACGGCAGCTCGACGCCGCCGCCGGCGCCGTAGTTGTTGATGAACACCTGGCCGCTGCGCACGCGCCTGGCCATGCGCAGCTGGCGGCCGCCGTCGCGCGTCCAGATGCCCGCGACCAGGCCGAACTGCGTGGCGTTGGCCAGCGCCACCGCCTCGTCCTCGTCCTGGAACGGCATGGCGGCCAGCACCGGCCCGAACACCTCTTCCTGCGCCAGCCGGTGGGTCACCGGCACGTCGCGCAGCAGCGTGGGCGCCTGGTAGAAGCCGGTGTCGGGCGCCTCGTCGACGATCTGGCCCTGCGCCACCATCGGGATCCCGGCATGCTGCGCATCGGACAGGAAGTCCCACACGCGCTGCTGCTGGCTGGCGCGGATCAGCGGCCCGACGTCCAGGTCCATCGCCGCCGGCCCGACGCGCAGGCTGGCGAACAGCTGGCCGAGCCGATCGAGCAGCGGCTCGTACAGGGGCCGCTGCACCAGCAGCCGCGAGCCGGCCGAGCAGGTCTGGCCCGCGTTCTGCACGATGGCGTTGATGACGGTGGGCAGCACCGCCTCGACGTCGGCGTCGTCGAACACGATTTGCGGGCTCTTGCCCCCCAGTTCGAGCGTGACGGGGCAGTGCCGCTCCGCCGCCGCCTGCTGGATCAGCGTTCCCACGAGCGGGCTGCCGGTGAAGCTGATGTGGTCGATGCCGGGGTGGCGCGCCAGCGCGTCGCCCACCTCGTGGCCGAAGCCGGTGACGATGTTGATGGCGCCGGCGGGAAAGCCGCACTCGGCCGCCAGCTGCGCCACGCGCAGCAGCGACAGGCACGCGTCCTCCGACGGCTTGACCACGCACGTGTTGCCCGCGGCGAGCGCGCCGCCCACGCTGCGGCCGAAGATCTGCATCGGGTAGTTCCACGGGATGACGTGCCCCGTGACGCCGTGCGGCTCGCGCCAGGTGAGTACGCTGTAGCCGTCCTGGTAGGGCAGGGTCTCGCCGTGCAGCTTGTCGCAGGCGCCGGCATAGAACTCGAAGTAGCGCACCAGCGCAAGCGCGTCGGCGCGCGCCTGCCGGGTGGGCTTGCCGCAATCGCGCTGCTCGATGGCGGCCAGTTCCTCCGCATGCTCGGCGACCTTGTTGGACAGGCGCATGAGCAGGCGGCCGCGCTCGGCGGCGCTCAGCCGGCTCCAGGGGCCGTCGAAGCACTGGCGGGCGGCGCGCACCGCGGCATCGATGTCCTCGGGGCTGCCGCGCTGGAGTTCGTCGAAGGGTTGGCCGTCGGACGGGTCGATGACGGGGATCGTCCGGCCCGAGGCGGTGCGGTGGCCGGCGTTGCCGATGAAGTGCAGTTGCATGCGGCCATTCTGCGGCAAGCCGCAAGGCGTGGCCGAAAGTACTCGGTGCGGCCGCCGGCGGTCAGGCCCCGACCGGCGTGAACTGGTGCGAGTGCTCCGCGAGCCAGGCGCGCGAGGCGGAGCTGTCCTGCTGGGAGGGGTGGAAATCCGGGCGCTTGTACGCCTTCCACGGGCGGTAGGTCTGGCGCACGAGGCCGCGCGGACCGAACAGGTAGGACGCCGCGCTCTTCCAGGTGCGCCAGCGCCAGAGCGTGCCGTCCTGGCGCAGGTTGCTCAGCGTCTGCCGGATCGTGTCCATGAGGAAGATCGTGGTGACGCGGCGGAACCAGGTCAGGCGCCAGGCCTGGCTGCCGCCCAGCGCCGCGTACAGGTCGAACGCCGTGCACTTGTGTTCCGACTCCTCGGCGCTGTGCCAGAGCCACAGAGTGGCCAGCCGCGGATCCTGGTCGCCCAGCAGGTCGGGGTTGTGCAGCATCCAGTCGGCCAGGATGGCGGTGAAGTGCTCGTTGGCCGCGGTGATCGCCACCCAATGGCGGATGTCCGCGCCCTCGAGCAGCTTCAGCCGCTTGCGCGCGCGCGGCTCCCAGTGGTTGACCAGGCCGAGCCGGGCGAGGTGCTGGTTGTACAGGGCGTGCAGGCGGCGGTGCGTGGCCTCCTGGCCGACGAATCCCTGGACCTCGGCGCGGAACGTCTCCTGTTGCCCGGCCGGCAGGGCCTGGAAGCCGCCGCGGACGGCGTCGATGAAGAACTGCTCGCCCACGGGAAAACTCATGGACAGCGCGTTGAACAGCGCGGTGCGGAACGCGTCGCCCGCGCACCAGTGGCGGGCGATCGGCGCTTCCATGTCGACAAGGAGGCGGCGGACGACGAGGGCGGTCATGGCGGTGGAACGGCTGGACGGTACGCAGTCGTACCGATCGCCGCATGGTGGCCGCCGCCCGTGGTACTGTCAAGTACCAATCGCTCCGCCCGGACGAACGGCGACAATGACCACCGATGAGCGACCTGGACCTTGCCGTCTCCGAACACCGCGGACGCCTGCTCGAGGGCATGGCCCACGCCGTGGCGGACAAGGGCTACGCCGCGACCACGATCGCCGACATCGTGCGCGAGGCGAGCGTCTCGCGCCGCACCTTCTACGAGCACTTCGCCGGCAAGGCCGAGTGCCTGGTCGCCCTGTACGAGGCGGCGAGCCACAACGCGCTGAAGGTGCTGCGCGCGGCCATCGACCCGGCGCAGCCCTGGGATGCCCAGGTCGAGCAGGCGCTCGCGGCCTACCTCGGCTGCATGGCCTCCAATCCCGTGCTGCTGCGCACGCTGTATGTCGAGATCCTCGGCCTGGGCCCGCAGGGCCTGGCCTCGCGCCGGCGCGTGAACGACGAGATCGCGTCGTTCATGCTGGAGGTGGTGAACGGCTCGCGCTCGCGGCGCGGCCCGCTGTCGCCCCAGATGGCCCTGGCCGTGGTGGGGGGCATCAACGAGCTGGTGCTCGACAGCATCGAGCGCGACCGCGTCGGTCGGCTCGAGGAACTCGTGGCGCCGGCCGCGCAGCTCGTGCGCTCGGTCACCGGCCGGCTGAAATGAACAAGGCCCGCCGAGGCGGGCCTTGCAGCAGTGGGCCGGGGGCCGCTTACTTGGCCGCGGAGGCGGGCATCGCCGGGGCCGGTGCCGGGGCGGTGACCGCGGCGGGCGCCGATTCGGCGCGCACCGGGGCCGCATCGGCGCCGTGGAACTTCACCACCAGCGGCACGATGAGCAGCGCCACGATGTTGATGATCTTGATCAGCGGGTTCACGGCCGGGCCGGCGGTGTCCTTGTACGGGTCGCCCACCGTGTCGCCGGTGACCGCGGCCTTGTGGGCCTCGGAGCCCTTGCCGCCGTAGTTGCCGTCCTCGATGTACTTCTTGGCGTTGTCCCAGGCGCCGCCGCCGGTGCACATGGAGATGGCGACGAACAGGCCGGTGACGATGGTGCCCATGAGCAGGCCGCCCAGCGCCTTCGGGCCGAGCAGCAGGCCGACCAGCACCGGCACCACCACCGGCAGCAGCGACGGGATCATCATTTCCTTGATGGCCGCCCTGGTCAGCATGTCGACCGCGACACCGTACTCGGGCTTGGCCGTGCCTTCCATGATGCCCTTGATGGTGCTGAACTGGCGGCGCACCTCGACCACCACCGAGCCGGCGGCGCGGCCCACGGCCTCCATCGCCATGGCGCCGAACAGGTAGGGGATCAGGCCGCCGATGAACAGGCCCACGATCACCATCGGGTCGGACAGGTCGAAGCTGATCGCGCGGCCGTAGCCTTCGAGCTTGTGCGTGTAGTCGGCGAACAGCACCAGGGCGGCCAGGCCCGCCGAGCCGATGGCGTAGCCCTTGGTCACGGCCTTGGTGGTGTTGCCCACGGCGTCCAGCGGGTCGGTGATGTCGCGCACCGAGGCCGGCAGGTCGCTCATCTCGGCGATGCCGCCGGCGTTGTCGGTGATGGGGCCGTAGGCGTCCAGCGCGACCACGATGCCCGCCATGCTCAGCATCGACGTCGCCGCGACGGCCACGCCGTACAGGCCGGCCAGGGTGTACGAGACGATGATCGCGATGCAGACGAACAGCACCGGCCAGGCGGTCGAGCGCATCGACACACCGAGGCCGGCGATGATGTTGGTGCCGTGGCCGGTGGTGGAGGCCTGGGCGATGTGGCGCACCGGCTTGTACTGCGTGCCGGTGTAGTACTCGGTGATCCAGACCAGCGCGCCGGTGAGCACCAGCCCCACGGCGCAGGCGCCGAACAGGCGCATCTGCGAGCCGGTGGCGGTGATGGCGTTGTCGGGCATCAGCCAGCCGGTGACGAACCAGAAGGCGACCAGCGACAGCACGCCGGCGGTGGCCAGGCCCATGTACAGGGCCGGCATCACGTTCTTCATGCCCGGCTTGGCCTTGACCATGAAGCAGCCGATGATCGACGCGATGATCGACACGGCGCCCAGCGCCAGCGGGTACAGCACGGCCGCCTGGCCGGCGTTGGTGACCAGCAGGGCGCCCAGCACCATGGTGGCGATCAGCGTGACCGCGTAGGTCTCGAACAGGTCGGCCGCCATGCCGGCGCAGTCGCCGACGTTGTCGCCCACGTTGTCGGCGATCACCGCCGGGTTGCGCGGGTCGTCCTCGGGGATGCCGGCCTCGACCTTGCCCACCAGGTCGGCGCCGACGTCGGCGCCCTTGGTGAAGATGCCGCCGCCCAGGCGCGCGAAGATGGAGATCAGCGAGGAGCCGAAGGCAAACCCGATCAGCGGGTTGAGCATCGTGGACAGCTTGGACGCCGGCGTCAGCTGGCCGTTGCCGGCCAGGAACCAGTAGAAGCCCGTCACGCCCAGCAGGCCCAGGCCCACCACCAGCATGCCCGTGATCGCGCCGCCGCGGAAGGCGACGTTCAGCGCCGGGCCGATGCCGTGCGTGGCCGCCTGCGCGGTGCGCACGTTGGCGCGCACGGAGACGTTCATGCCGATGAAGCCGCAGGCGCCCGAGAGCACGGCGCCGATGACGAACCCGACGGCGGTCTGGCCGTCGAGGAACACGCCGATCAGGATGGCCAGCACCACGCCGACGATGGCGATGGTCTTGTATTGCCGTGCCAGGTAGGCCGCCGCGCCGGTCTGGATGGCCGTCGCGATTTCCTGCATGCGGGCATTGCCCGCATCCTGCGACAGGATCCAGCTGCGGGCCCAGAACCCATAGGCCACGGCCGCGAGGCCGCAGACGAGCGCCAGGATCAGCGCCGAGTTGCCAGTCATTTCTTCCATCTCCTAGTCATTGCTCTGCTTGGAGGAGGCGCCACGCGAGCGGTGCCCCCGCTGCGTTGCTTCCTCGCGGCATCCCGACGGGAGACCCGATTGGCCAACGGGCGGACTATAAGCGCAAGATGTGACGCGCCCAAGGCAGCGCGACGGGAAAGCAAGGCGCGCGAAAGTAAAATCAGGGTTAATCCCGAGCCTTCACTTTTCCCAACCCAGAACACAAGATGTCCCTCGACAACGTCACCCCCGGCAAGCATGTTCCCGACGCCTTCAACGTGATCATCGAGATCCCGATGAACGCCGACCCCGTGAAGTACGAGGTCGACAAGGAGACCGGCGCCATCTTCGTGGACCGCTTCATGAGCACGTCCATGCATTACCCGACCAACTACGGCTACGTGCCCAAGACGATCGCCGGCGACGGCGACCCGGTGGACGTGCTGGTGATCACGCCGGTGCCGCTGATCCCCGGCGTGGTGGTCAGCTGCCGTCCGATCGGCATCCTGAAGATGCAGGACGAGGCCGGCGACGACGCCAAGGTGCTGGCCGTGCCGGTGGACAAGGTGCTGGCCATCTACACCCAGTGGCAAAAGCCCGAGGACCTGAACCCGCTGCGCCTGAAGACCATCTCCCATTTCTTCGAGCACTACAAGGACCTGGAGCCGAACAAGTGGGTCAAGGTGCTGGGCTGGGAAGGCCCCGAGAGCGCCAAGCAGGAAGTGCTGGCCGGCATCGCCAACTACAAGAAGGCGCAGGGCCAGGGCGCCTGAGGCGTTCGCCAGCGAAAGACAGGAGCCGGGCGATGCCCGGCTTTTTTCATGGCGAGTCTGTCAGCGCGCGGGATCGGGGAACAGCAGGCCCTGCAATCCGAGCAGCGAGGGCCGCCGGAACGGCCGCCAGTCGTGCGGCGGCTGCGCCAGCCGGTCCGCGACCGCCCACCACGCGGCGGGATTGAGCCCGAGGCCGAAATGGCTGGCCACCACCTCGATGTTCTCGGTGCGGCCGTGGTCGGGATGCTGGACGCTGCCTTGCCACGCGACGATGCCGTCGCTGCGCGAGTAGATGCTGCTGGTGGGCAGCGGCGGGGCGGTTGGCAGGTCGAACCGCTCCGCCTCGCGCTGGATGTCGCGTCCGCTGGCCAGTTGGTAGAGCCGCCAGGCGTTGGTCGACCGGGGCGGGCCGGCGAAGGGCGTGCCCAGCGTGACCACGCAGCGCACCAGGTCCGGCAGCTCCTTGGCCAGTTCGCGCGCATAGATGCCGCCCAGGCTCCAGCCGATCAGGCTCACCTTGCCGCCGGTGCGCTCGCACAGCGCCTGCAGTCCGTTCCTGGCCCGTGCCAGCACGCCGCCGCGCGGGCCGAAATTGATGCCCTGGTCCCAGCCGCGGGTGGCGTAGCCGAGCGAATCGAGGTAGCGGCGCAGCGGCAGCGTGCTGCCGTCCGAGGCGGACAGGCCGGGGAACACGATCGCGCCGTGGCCGTCGCCGGCCGGCGCGCCTTGCAGCACCGGCCAGGCGGGCAGCAGTGCGCCGAACTCCCAGGGGGCGCGCAATTCCAGGGTCAGCATGGCCAGGCTGGGCGGGGGCAGGTCGGCGGGAGGGCGTTGCTGGGACTTCGTGGACATCTCTTGGCGGCCGCGCGTCAGGTGGCAGGGCGCAGCGCGACATTGGCAGCCGTCGCATGCCGCCGGGCCCTGGGCCGCCATCCTTGGAGCGGCGAGTCGGGCGCAGTGTTCCTCAAGCCTTTCGCGCCGCCGGCGTCGCCTTTCCGGCGGGCCGCGCCGTCGCGCGCCGCGTGCGGCGGGCCGGGGTGGGGTTGGGCATCCGCGGGCCGAAGACCACCAGCGCCTCGAGCCACGCCGCCTCGATGCCGCGCGCGAGGTCGTGCAGCCGGGGCAGCGCCGCGGCGTCGCCGACCAGGCCGAAGTCGACGCGGCCGGCGTAGGTCTGCACCGTGATGTTCAGCGCCAGCCCGTGCAGGATGATCGACATCGGATGGAAGGTCAGCATGCGCGCGCCGGCCAGGTACAGCGGGGCCGGCGGTCCGGGCACGTTGCTGATCACCACGTTGGCCAGCACGGGCAGCCGCTGCGCGACTCCCGCACGGCCGTAGGCCTGCAGGGCCCACCGCCCGGCCCCCCCGACCAGCCAGGGCGCCAGCAGAGAGGGATAGTCGGTCGGCAGCACCGTCTTCAGGCCGACGAGGGCGCCCTTGACCTTGCCGGTGGAGTGCAGGATGGCCTGCATGCGTGCCACCGGGTCGGCGAGGTGCGTGCCCAGCTGCACCAGCGACATCGACGCCTGCGTGCCCATCTCCTGGTTGCCGGCCTCGCGCAGGCTCACGGGCATGGCGGCGACCAGCGGCTGTCGCGGCACCGTGCCGTGCCGGGCGAGGAAGTCGCGCAGCGCGGTGGCGCAGACCCAGAGCACCAGGTCGTTGAAGCTGCCGCCGGCTTCGCGGGCCAGTTCGCGGGCGGGTCCGAACGGCAGGGTCGCGGTGGCGAAGGCGCGGCGGGGCCCGATGCCGACGTTGAACATCGTGTGCGGCGCCAGGCGCAACGGCACCTTCGAGGGGCCGGCCCGGCGCAACGACTGCCCGGCCACCGCGCCGAGCGAGGAGAGCGCCTGCGGCACGGCCCGGGCCAGCCGGACGTATTGGGCGAGCGAGTTCGACAGCACCTGGCCGACCAGGTGGCCGACGCGCAGGTCGTCCAGGGGGGCGCTGCGGGCATCAGGCGGCGGCACGTCGCGCGGGATCGGCCCGAGGTCGAGCAGCGCATGGGCCAGCAGCGTTCCGGCCTTGCCGTCGAGCGCCGCATGGTGGATCTTGGAATGGAACGCGGCCAGGCGCCCCCGCACCTGCATGCCGCGCGGCGGCGCCACGTCGTCGAAGACATGGAACTGCCACAGCGGCCGGCCGCGGTCCATCAGCTCCCCGTGCAACCCGGCTGCGATCGACTCGACCCGATGCACCGACAGGCGCGAGCCCGGCACCTGGCGGACGTGGAAGTCCAGGTCGATGTCCTGCGCCTGCACCCACCCCGGATGGCCGAAGCCGAGCGGCATGGCGGCCAGCCGGCGCGTGAACAGCGGCACCAGGTGCAGGCGGCGGGCGATGTGGTCCCGCACCGCCTGGTGGAAGCTGCCGCGAAAGCCCTCGGGCAGCAGGTGCAGCGAGCCGACGTGCATCGGCGTCTCGGGGGTCTCCAGGTACAGGAACGTGGCGTCCAGGCCGCTGAGCGTCTTCATGGTGGCGCCTCCACGGCCCACGATACGCCCGTTGCCGCCGACGCGGTGCCCGGGCCGGCGGTCCGCCTCAGGCGTCCGGCTGCCGGAAGGGTGAGCGCGCCTCCAGGTGGTCCAGGTAGTGCTCGATGCCCTGGCCTTCGCGATCCAGGAACCGTTCCACCGCATCGGCGAAGGCCGGATGCGCCAGCCAGTGCGCGCTGTGCGTCTTCACCGGCATCAGCGCGCGCGCCATCTTGTGCTCGCCCTGCGCGCCCCCCTCGAAGCGCTGCACGCCGTGCTCGACGCACCACTGCAGCGGCTGGTAGTAGCAGGCCTCGAAGTGCAGGCAGTCCACCCGCTCCAGCGCCCCCCAGTAGCGGCCGTAGGCGGCCTGCGGCCCGCCGGCCGCATCGCGGGACAGGGCGATCAGGCTGGCGGCGATGTCGCGGCCGCCACGCCGGGCGATGAACAGCAGCCAGTGGGCGGGCAAGTCGCGCGCCACTCGGCGGAAGAAATCGCGCCGCAGGTAGGGCGGGTTGCCGTGCTCGCGGTACGTGCGCTCGTAGCAGCGGTAGAAGAAGTCCCAGTCGGCCTCGGTGATGCGCTCGCCCTCGAGCGCGCGGAAGGTCACGCCGCCCTCGGACACCTTGCGGCGCTCCTGGCGGATCTTCTTGCGCTTGTCCTGCGCCAGGCTGGCCAGGAAATCGTCGAACGTGGCCCAGCCGTGGTTGGTCCAGTGGAACTGGACCGTGTGGCGCGCCATCAGCCCGGCGTCGGCGCAGGCCCGGACGTCCGCGTCCGACAGGAACAGCAGGTGCAGCGACGACAGGCCGTTCTGCTTGCACAGCGCCACCAGCAGGTCGACCAGGGCCCGGCGCGCGCCGTCGTCGCGGGCGAGCAGCCGCGAGCCGGGCACCGGCGTGAACGGCACCGCGACCAGGCCCTTTGGGTAGTAGGCCAGCCCGTGCTGCTCGTAGGCGTTGGCCCAGGCCCAGTCGAATACGTACTCGCCGTACGAGTGGTCCTTCAGGTACAGCGGACAGGCCGCCTGCAGGCTGTCGCCGCGCCAGAGGGTCAGGTAGCTCGGCGTCCAGCCGCTGCGCGCCGTCGCACTTCCGCTGTCGTGCAGCGCGGCCAGGTACTCGTGGCGCATGAAGGGCGTGGGCGCGTCCTGCGAGCCCAACAGCGCGTTCCATGCGTCCGCGTCCACCTCCGACGGCGCGGCGCAGAGCCGGATGACATAATCGTTCGGGTCGTTCTTCACTGCTGACAATGGCCCTTCACATCTGCATCGCCCAGCTCAACCTGATCGTGGGCGACATGCCGGGCAATGCGCAGAAGATCATCGCCTCCGCCCGCCAGGCCTACGAGCGCGGCGCGCGCCTGGTTCTCACCCCCGAGCTGTCGATCTGCGGCTATCCCGCCGAGGACCTGCTGCTGCGGCCGGCGTTCATCGCCGCCTGCGATGATGCCCTGAAGACGGTGGCCCACGAACTGGCCGGGTTAAAGGGCCTGCACGTGGTGGTCGGCCATCCGGTGGGCGGCGACGTGCGCAGCCGCTCGGTGCAGGTGCAGCGCCGGCTCAACGCCGCCAGCGTGCTGTGCGAAGGCCGCGTGCTCGAGACGTATGCCAAGCGCGAGCTGCCCAACTACCAAGTGTTCGACGAGCGCCGCTACTTCACGCCGGGCAAGGGCATCTGCGTGTTCCAGTGCGAAGGCGTCAGCGTCGGCCTGCTGATCTGCGAGGACGCCTGGTTCGACGAGCCGGCCATGCTGGCGCGCGAGTCCGGCGCCGAGTTGCTGGCCGTCATCAATGCGTCGCCGTACCACGCGGGCAAGGGCGGCGAGCGCATCGCCCGCATGGCCGAGCGGGCCCGCGCGGTCGGCTTGCCGCTGGTCTACGCCCACCTGGTCGGCGGGCAGGACGAGGTCGTCTTCGACGGCGGGTCGTTCGCGGTCGGCGCCGACGGCACGCTGGCCGGCCGCGCGCCCTCGTTCCGCGAGGACCTGTTCCATCTCACCGCGCACCAGGCGTCGGACGGGCTGGCGCTGACCGCGCCCATCGCCCCCGAGCGCGAGCCCGAGGCCGAACTGTGGGACGCGCTGGTGCTGGGCGTGCGCGACTACATCGGCAAGAACGGCTTCCCTGGCGTGCTGCTGGGCCTGTCGGGCGGCATCGACTCGGCCCTGGTGCTGGCGATCGCCGTCGATGCGCTGGGCAAGGACAAGGTGCGCGCGGTCATGATGCCGTCGCCCTACACGGCCGACATCTCCTGGATCGACGCGCGCGACATGGCCGCCCGGCTGGGCGTGCGCTACGACGAGATCTCGATCGCGCCGCAGTTCGAGGCGTTCAAGGCCGCGCTGGCCGGCGAGTTCCGGGGCCTGCCGGAGGACACGACCGAGGAGAACATCCAGGCCCGCATCCGCGGCGTGCTGCTGATGGCGCTGTCGAACAAGTTCGGCAGCATCGTGCTCACCACCGGCAACAAGAGCGAGATGGCCACCGGCTACTGCACGCTGTACGGCGACATGGCCGGCGGCTTCGCCGTCATCAAGGACGTGTTCAAGACCGCGGTGTTCGCACTGGCGCGCTGGCGCAACCGCAACGACCCCTACGGCACCGGCGCCGACCCGATCCCCGAGCGGATCATCACGCGCCCGCCCAGCGCCGAACTGCGGCCCGGCCAGGTGGACCAGGACAGCCTGCCGCCCTACGAGGTGCTGGACGCGGTGCTGGCGCGCTACCTGCAGGACGACGAGGGCGTGGAGCAGATCGTCGCCGCCGGATTCGACCGCGCGGTGGTGGAGAAGGTCGCGCGGCTGGTGCGCATCAACGAATACAAGCGCCGCCAGGCGCCGGTGGGCATCCGCGTGACGCACCGGGGCTTCGGCAAGGATTGGCGCTATCCTATTACCGGCAAGTTCCGCGCGTAGAGGGATATCGAGGACATGAAACAGATCACCGCCATCGTCAAGCCGTTCAAGCTGGAGGAAGTGCGCGAGGCGCTGGCCGAGTGCGGCGTCACCGGCCTGACCGTGACCGAGGTCAAGGGCTTCGGCCGGCAGAAGGGCCACACGGAGCTGTACCGCGGCGCCGAGTACGTGGTGGACTTCCTGCCGAAGGTGAAGGTGGAAGTGGTGGTCAAGGACGACGACGTCGAGCGCTGCGTCGATGCCATCGTCAAGGCCGCGCGCACCGGCAAGATCGGCGACGGCAAGATCTTCATCACCAGCGTCGAGCGCGTCGTGCGCATCCGCACCGGCGAGGCCGACGAGTCGGCGATCTGACGGCCGGCGGCGCGGCCGCCGCGGCTAGATCTGCGAGAGGTCCTGCGCCTGCGGGGGCTTGGCGCCCTCGGCCAGGGCCTGCAGCAGCGGGTCGACCTCGGCGCCCACCCGGATCAGGTCCATCTGCCAGTCGTTCATGAAGCCGGCCGTGATGCTGGCGCCCAGGAACTGCAGCAGCGGGGCGTAGTAGCCGGCGGTGTCGAGCAGGCCGACGGGCTTGTCGTGGTAGCCCAGCTGCCGCCAGGTCCAGACCTCGAAGAACTCCTCGAACGTCCCGATGCCGCCCGCCAGCGCCAGGAAGGCGCCGGCGCGCTCGGCCATCATCCGCTTGCGGTCGTGCATGGTCTCGACGATGTGCAGCTCGGTGCAGTCGCGCTTGGCGAACTCCTTGTCGACCAGGGCCTGCGGGATGACGCCGATCACGGTGCCCCCGGCCTCGAGCGTGGCGTCGGCCACCGTGCCCATGAGGCCGTTGTTGCCGCCGCCGTAGACCAGCTGGCCGCCGCGTTCGCCGATCCAGCGGCCGACGTCGCGCGCCGCCCGGGCGAAATGCTCCGGCACGCCGTTGCGCGAGCCGCAGTAGACACAGATCGAGAACGGCGCGGTCATCGGGCGAAGCGCTCCGCGATGGCGGCCGTCCAGATGCCCAGGGCCAGCAGCAGGCTGAGCATGACGGCGGCGCTGCCCATGTCCTTGGCGCGCTTGGACAGCGCGTGCCACTCGGGGCCGACACGGTCGACGACGGCTTCGATGCCGGTGTTGAGCAGCTCGACGATCATGACCAGCAGCACCGAGCCGGCCAGCAGCGCGACCTGCACCCAGCCCTGCCCGAGCCAGAACGCCAGCGGCAGCAGGACGAGCGCGGCGCAGGCTTCCTGCCGGAAGGCGGTCTCGCCCCAGCCCGCGCGCAGGCCCTGCAGCGAGTAGCCGGTGGCGTGCCAGACGCGGCTCAATCCGCTGCGGGTCTTCTGGGGATGGACGGGTGGGAGCACTTCGGACGACGGTGACATGCGCTCATTGTCCACGACCGCGCGATGCGGTCAGCGGGGCGCGGAGACGAGCCGGGTGCCGGCCAGGGCGTCGTGCCAGAACTGCCGTTGCGGATGCAGGCGGCTGGCCGCGGCCCAGGCCACCACCCAGCCGACGATGACCAGCGCGTCGGCCCGGCCGCCCAGGTGCAGCGGAGCCAGCAGCACCAGCGGCGGCAGGAACCACAGCCAGCTGCACACGTAGCGCAGGGCCGCGCGCTGTTGCGTGAGCGGGCGCCCGGCGCGGTCGACCACGCGGATGTGCCAGGTCTTCATGGCGAGCGTCTGCCCGCGGCTCCAGAACCAGGCGAAGTAGATGCCGACCACGACGGCCAGGAACGCGATGAGCAGGGGCCGGCGGGGATCGATGCCGCTGCGCATCTGGCCCAGGGTGCTGAACAGCCAGCCGGCCACGAACACGATGGCGAACAGGAGCAGCCCTTCGTACAGCCAGGCCGCCATGCGGCGCGCCAGCGCCGGGGCGGTGAGGTCGGGCACCGCCGGGCCGGCGCCCTCGGTCGGCGTCTGCGACAGGCGGGAGGCCACGGTCAGTTGGCCTGCGTCGGGGGGGCCGCCGGCGCCGCCGGTGGCACGGCGGCCGGCGGCTCGCCCGCCGAACCGGCCACGATGCGCGGCGAGGTCGTGCCGCGGCTGCCGCGTGGCACGTGGGCGAGTTTTTGCGGCGACACCGGCCGCACGGCGGCGGCGGTGGGCGGCGTCTTGGCTGCCGCGCCGGCGGCGAGCTTGCGCTTTTCCTCGGGGGACAGGGCCTGGTAGGCCTCCCACTTGGCCTTCTTCTCGCTGGCCGGCACGCTCTTGGTCTCGGCAAAGTTCAGGCGGGCCTGCGTGCGCTGCTGGGGACTGAGCGTCGCCCATTCGGTCATGCGGCTGTGCAGCTTGGCCTGTTCCTCGGGCGAGAGGCGCTGGTAGTTGCTCGACAGGGCGAGCCACTTGCGCTTTTGCGCCTCGCTCAGGGTGTTCCAGGCCGGGGCCAGCGGCCGCAGGGCCTGCTGCTGCGAGACGTTCAGTTCGGCCCAGGCGGGGCGGGTCGCGGCCTTGGCGGTCTGGGCGGCCACCTTGCCCGTGCCCGGCCGCGTGGGCGCAGCCGGCGCGGAGGCGCCGGCCATGGGGGCGGGGGGCTGGGAGAACGCGGCGGCGCACGCGAGGGCGCCGATGGCGCCCAGCCAGAAGCGCAGCGCCTTGGTCCGGGTCGCTGCGTGGGGTGGGGGGCGATGGCCTGGCACGCGCCGCCCCTCGGTCAGTGTTCGGACTTGAGGAACTGGACGAAGCCGGGGTCGGCGTAGGCCGAGGGCGGCAGGTCGTCGGTGAGGAGGGCCGCGTCGACTTCGGCCACTTCCTTGGCGCGGCGCTCGTTCTGCACCACGTGGATGGTGACCAGCCCGGCGGCCAGCACGATCAGGGGCAGGGCGGACGCGAGGCGCTGCCAGAGGCTCATGCGCTCGTTGCCGGTGCCCAGGGTGGCCTGCCCGTCGGCGGACACGTGGACCTCGCGGACGGGCTGCAGCGGGGTCATCTTGCGGCCGGCGAGCGCCTGCACGCGGGCGGCGCGCAGCCGCTCGGAGATGTCGTGCGGCAGCTCGAGCGTGGCGGCATCCAGCCGGCGCGCCACGCGGCTGCCGAACTGGTCCTGGCGGGCGAGCGCCAGATCACGGTTGACGACGACATTCATGCTTGTAATCCCTTTGCCTTCAGAGCTTTGCTGAGGGCCTGGACTGCCCGGGAACAGTGTGTCTTGACACTGCCTTCCGAACAACCCATGGCCGCCGCCGTTTCGGCCACGTCCATGTCCTCCCAGTAACGCATCAGGAATGCTTCGCGTTGACGCGCCGGCAGGGCCAGGATCTCCGTTTCGATTTCCCGCAAGATCTGCGCCCGGCGGGTGACGTCCTCGGCACTCTCCGCCTGCTGAGAACCCTCCACGGCCGTATAAGTTTCCAGGAGGTCGAAATCTCCGTCCTCGGAGGCCGATTCGAAGTCGCTCAGGTTGGAGAACAGCGCGTTGCGGGTCTTCTGGCGCCGGAACCAGTCCAGCGTGCAGTTGGACAGGATGCGCTGGAACAGCATCGGGAGCTCGGCGACCGGCTTGTCGCCGTAGTGCTCGGCCAGCTTCATCATGCTTTCCTGCACGATGTCCAGGGCCGCTTCCTCGTCCCGCACGTGGTAGACGGATCGCTTGAAGGCCCGCTTCTCGACGCTCTTGAGGAAGTCGGAAAGTTCTCGTTCGGTGGCCAAGGCGGGCGGGAAGTGCGGGTGCGCCGCAGCGCTGTCGTGAGGTTGGGGTCGGTGTCGGCGCGCGATTATGGCACCGGGGCGGCCTGCTGTCGGGCTGGGCCGTCCGCGTGGTGCGATAATGGCCGCTGCAAGTCAAAAGGCAAACGAATCCGGATCCGGCGCAGCGACTGGCGCGCCCATGGCCCGAGGTTCTAAGTCCCGACGCAGCCTCACGAGGGTGTGCGAAGGGGCACCAAACGGTGTTTCGTTCCCGAAACTCGAAAGGTTGAAGATGGAAATCAGCAAGGCGGAGCTCACCTCCGCGGCGGCCGCCACGGCCGGCACCCCCGCTCGGGCCAGCGCACTGGAGTTGCGCGGCGCCGAAGTCCTCGTCAAGTCCCTGCAGGCCGAAGGCGTCAAGTACGTCTGGGGCTACCCGGGCGGCGCGGTCCTCCACATCTACGACGCGTTCTACAAGCAGGACACGATCCAGCACGTGCTGGTGCGCCACGAGCAGGCGGCCGTGCACGCGGCCGACGGCTACGCCCGCGCGACCGGCGACGTCGGCGTGGCCCTGGTCACCTCGGGCCCGGGCGTCACCAACGCGGTGACCGGCATCGCCACCGCGTACATGGACAGCATCCCGATGGTGATCATCACCGGCCAGGTGCCGGTGCCGGCCATCGGGCTGGACGCGTTCCAGGAGTGCGACACGGTGGGCATCACGCGCCCGATCGTGAAGCACAACTTCCTGGTCAAGGACGTGCGGCAGCTCGCCGACGTGCTGAAGAAGGCCTTCCACATCGCCCGCAGCGGCCGCCCCGGCCCGGTGGTGGTGGACATCCCGAAGGACGTGTCGTTCAACAAGACCGCCTGGACCGGCTATCCGGACAAGGTGGAGATGCGCTCGTACAACCCGGTGCGCAAGGGCCACGGCGGCCAGATCCGCAAGGCGCTGCAGCTGCTGCTGGCGGCCAAGCGGCCCTACATCTACACCGGCGGCGGCGTGGTCCTGGGCAACGCCACCGGCGAGCTGCGCCAGCTGGTCGACCTGCTCGGGTATCCGTGCACCAACACCCTGATGGGCCTGGGCTCCTATCCGGGCAACGACCGCAAGTTCCTGGGCATGCTGGGCATGCACGGCACGCTCGAGGCGAACAACGCCATGCAGAACTGCGACGTGCTGCTGGCCGTGGGCGCCCGTTTCGACGACCGGGTGATCGGCAACCCGCGCCACTTCGCACAGAACGAGCGCAAGATCATCCACATCGACATCGACCCCTCCAGCATCTCCAAGCGGGTGAAGGTCGACATCCCCATCGTCGGCGACGTGCGCGAAGTGCTGGGCGAGATGATTTCGATGATCCGCGAATCCGGCGCGCGCCCCGATGCGCCGGCGCTGGCCGCGTGGTGGAAGACGATCGAGGAGTGGCGCGGCCGCGACTGCCTGCGCTACGACCGCGACAACCGCGACGTGATCAAGCCGCAGTTCGTGATCGAGACGCTGGCGAAGCTGACCCGCGGCGTGGACACGTACATCACCTCGGACGTGGGCCAGCACCAGATGTGGGCCGCCCAGTACTACAAGTTCGACGAGCCGCGCCGCTGGATCAACTCCGGCGGCCTGGGCACCATGGGCGTGGGCATCCCCTACGCGATGGGCATCAAGCTGGCCCGGCCGGACAGCGAGGTGTACTGCGTCACCGGCGAGGGCTCGGTGCAGATGTGCATTCAGGAGCTGTCGACCTGCCTGCAGTACAAGACGCCGATCAAGATCGTCTCGCTGAACAACCGCTACCTGGGCATGGTGCGCCAGTGGCAGCAGCTCGATTACGAGGGCCGCTACAGCCACAGCTACATGGACGCGCTGCCCAACTTCGTCAAGCTCGCCGAGGCCTACGGCCACGTGGGCATGCTGATCGAGCGGCCGCAGGACGTCGAGCCCGCGCTGCGCGAGGCGCGCAAGCTCAAGGACCGCACGGTGTTCATGGACTTCCGCACCGACCCGACGGAGAACGTGTTCCCGATGGTCCAGGCCGGCAAGGGCATCACCGAGATGCTGCTGGGCAGCGAAGACCTGTAACCCCCCGGCCGCGCCGCCCGGCGGCGGACGCGGCTTCCCTGACGAATCTATTGGCTTGCCGAGCCCGTCGCTTACCGGCGGCGGGGGAGGGCACCGAAAAGAGGAATCGCGCCATGAAACACATCATCGCCGTGCTGCTGGAAAACGAACCCGGCGCACTGTCCCGCGTCGTGGGCCTGTTCTCGGCCCGCGGCTACAACATCGAATCGCTCACCGTGGCGCCGACGGAGGACCCGTCGCTGTCGCGCATGACGATCCAGACCACCGGGTCGGACGACGTCATCGAGCAGATCACCAAGCACCTGAACCGCCTGATCGAGGTGGTCAAGGTGGTCGACCTCACCGAGGGCGCCTACACCGAGCGCGAGCTGATGATGGTGAAGGTGCGGGCCGTCGGCAAGGAGCGCGAGGAGATGAAGCGCATGGCCGACATCTTCCGCGGCCGCATCATCGACGTCACCGAGAAGAGCTACACGATCGAGCTGACCGGCGACCAGTCGAAGAACGACGCCTTCCTCGAGGCGATCGACCGCACCGCCATCCTCGAGACCGTGCGCACCGGCGCCAGCGGCATCGGCCGCGGCGAGCGCGTGCTGCGCGTCTAGCAATGACCCACCCCCGAAGCGCCTGCGGCGCCTCCCCCTCGAGGGGGCGCCACCAGCGGCCCGGCAAAGCCGGCTCCGCGGTGGCCCGCGATTCGGTGGTTGGTGTTCGTGCGCCGCAGGCTACGCGCAGCGTGGTTTCAATCTGATTTTTCTGGAGAGACTCATGAAGGTTTATTACGACAAGGACTGTGACCTGAGCCTGATCAAGGGCAAGACGGTCGCCATCATCGGCTACGGCTCGCAGGGCCATGCGCACGCGCAGAACCTGAACGACAGCGGCGTGAAGGTCGTCGTCGGCCTGCGCAAGGGCGGCGTCTCCTGGCCCAAGGTCGAGAAGGCCGGCCTGAAGGTGGCCGAAGTCGCCGAGGCCGTGAAGTCCGCCGACGTGGTGATGATCCTGCTGCCCGACGAGCAGATCGCCGCGGTCTACAAGAACGACGTCGAGCCGAACATCAAGCAGGGCGCCTCGCTGGCCTTCGCGCACGGCTTCAACGTGCACTACGGCCAGGTCGTCCCGCGTGCCGACCTGGACGTGTGGATGGTCGCGCCCAAGGCGCCCGGCCACACCGTGCGCAGCACCTACACCCAGGGCGGCGGCGTGCCCCACCTGGTGGCCGTGCACCAGGACAAGAGCGGCAAGGCCCGTGACCTGGCGCTGTCGTACGCCATGGCCAACGGCGGCGGCAAGGCCGGCATCATCGAGACCAACTTCCGCGAGGAGACCGAGACCGACCTGTTCGGCGAGCAGGCCGTGCTGTGCGGCGGCACCGTGGAGCTGATCAAGGCCGGCTTCGAGGTGCTGGTGGAAGCCGGCTACGCCCCCGAGATGGCGTACTTCGAGTGCCTGCACGAGCTCAAGCTGATCGTCGACCTGATCTACGAGGGCGGCATCGCGAACATGAACTACTCGATCTCCAACAACGCGGAGTACGGCGAGTACGTCACGGGACCGCGGATCGTCACCGACGAGACCAAGGCGGAGATGAGGAAGGTCCTGCGCGACATCCAGACCGGCGAGTACGCCAAGAGCTTCATCCTCGAGAACCGGGCCGGCGCCCCCACGCTGCAGTCCCGCCGGCGCCTGACGGCCGAGCACCAGATCGAGGTGGTGGGCGAGAAGCTGCGCGCCATGATGCCCTGGATCAAGGCCAACAAACTCGTCGACAAGGCCCGCAACTGACCTTGCAGTGCGGCCGCAGGCCGCACGCAAGGTCATCCCGGCGAACGCCGGGATCCACGTTCGACGCCCCGGCCTCGTCCCGGCGCACGCCGGGATCCCCGCCCGACACCCGCGCCTCATCCCGGGCCACGCCCGGACCCCGCCGACACCCAGGCGAGACCCGGCCAACGCCGCGATCCCCACTCCGACAGGCCGCCCCCGGGCGGCCTGTCCCTTGTCGCGTTTACACTCGCCCCCCATGCACGACGGCACCACGAACACGGACACCAGCCCCGAGGAAGGCGTCGTGGTGCGCAAGCGCCGCAAGGGCATCTACATCCTGCCCAACCTGTTCACGCTGGCGGCCCTGTTCGGGGGCTTCTTCGCCGTCGTGATGGCCATGAACCAGCGCTTCGACCTGGCTGCCAGCGGCGTGTTCGTCGCCATGGTCCTGGACAGCCTGGACGGCCGCGTGGCCCGCATGACCAACACCCAGAGCGCGTTCGGCGAGCAGATGGACTCGCTCTCGGACATGGTCTCGTTCGGCGCCGCCCCGGCCCTGATCGCCTACGAATGGGCCCTCAAGGGGCTGGGCCGCTGGGGCTGGATCGCCGCCTTCGTCTACTGCGCCTGCGCGGCCCTGCGGCTGGCGCGCTTCAACGTCAACACCGGCGTGGTCGACAAGCGCTACTTCCAGGGCCTGCCGTCGCCCGCGGCCGCGGCGCTGGTCACCGGCTTCATCTGGCTGATGACCGACTACGGCGTCAAGGGCTACGAGGTGTCCTGGGTCATGTTCGCCTTCGCGCTGTACGCCGGCCTGACGATGGTCACCAACGTGCCGTTCTACAGCTTCAAGGACATCTCGATGAAAAAGAGCGTGCCCTTCGTCGTGATCGTGCTGATCGCGCTGGGCATCGCCGTCATCAACATCGACCCGCCGGTGGTCCTGTTCGTCCTGTTCTGCGTCTACGGCCTCTCGGGCTACGCGCTGTACGGCTGGCGCAAGGCCAAGGGCCAGCGTGTCAGCGTCATCAGCACCTCGACGGACGAGCCCGAGGAAAGCGGCCTGCACCGCTGAACGGCCGCCGTGGCACTTGTGCTAAAGTCATCCGCGATGCACCTGATTTCGCTGGCTCTACTGCTATCCCCCCACGGGCGGAGACGGTAGCGCGCGCGTTCCTACCTCACTCGACGGCCCGTTTGCACCAGCAGCGGGCCGTTTTGTTTTTGGGGCTGCTGGTTCACCACCGAGACGAAAGACGACCATGTCCATGTTGAAGAACCCCGCCAGCAAGTACCGGCCGTTCGCGCCGGTCGCCCTGAAGGACCGCACCTGGCCCGACGCCGTGATCGGCCGCCCGCCGGTGTGGTGCAGCGTGGACCTGCGCGACGGCAACCAGGCGCTGATCGAGCCGATGGACATCGCCCGCAAGCTGCGCATGTTCCAGACGCTGGTGCGCATCGGGTTCAAGGAGATCGAGGTCGGCTTTCCCTCGGCCTCGCAGGTGGAATTCGATTTCGTGCGCAAGCTGATCGTCGAAGACCTGGTGCCGCCGGACGTCACCATCCAGGTGCTGACCCAGGCGCGCGAGCCGCTCGTGCGCCGCACCTTCGAGGCGCTGCGGGGCGCGCGCCGCGCCATCGTGCACCTGTACAACGCCACCGCGCCCGTGATGCGCGAGGTGGTGCTGGGCCTGGACGAGGACGGCATCGTCGAGCTGGCCACCAGCCAGGCCCGCCTGTTCCAGGAGCTCGCCGCGCGGCAGCCGGGCACGGAGTGGGTGTTCCAGTATTCGCCCGAGATGTTCTCCGGCACCGAGCTGGCGTTCGCCAAGCGCGTCGTCGACGCCGTCACCGACGTCTGGCAACCGACGCCCGCGCGCAAGTGCATCGTCAACCTGCCCTCGACGGTGGAGCACTCGACGCCGAACATCTTTGCCGACATGGTCGAGTGGATGCACCGCAACCTGGCGCGGCGCGACAGCATCGTGCTGTCGGTGCACCCGCACAACGACCGGGGCACCGGCACGGCGGCCGGCGAGTTCGCGGTCATGGCGGGCGCCGACCGACTGGAAGGGTGCCTGTTCGGCAACGGCGAGCGCACTGGCAACCTGGACCTGGTGAACGTCGCGTTGAACCTCTACACGCAGGGCGTGCATCCGGGCCTGGATTTCTCCGACATCGACGAGATCCGGCGCGACGTGGAGCACTGCAACCAGCTGCCGGTGCACCCGCGCCACCCGTACGTGGGCGACCTGGTTTACACGTCGTTCTCCGGCTCGCACCAGGACGCGATCAAGAAAGCCTTCGGCGCGCGCAAGGAAGGCGACATCTGGGACATGCCGTACCTGCCCATCGATCCCAAGGACCTGGGCCGCAGCTACGAGGCCGTCATCCGGGTGAACAGCCAGTCGGGCAAGGGCGGCATCTCGTACCTGCTGGAGAGCGAGTACGGGCTCGAGCTGCCGCGGCGCCTGCAGATCGAGTTCAGCCAGGTGGTGCAGGCCGTGATGGATGCGAGCGGCAAGGAGCTCTCGGCGCGCGAGCTGTTCGAGCTGTTCGAGCGCGAATACGGCGTGCGCGGCGTGGCATCGCCGCGCCACCAGGTGCTGGAGCAGTCCGGCGGCGCCGACGGCAAGCGGGTGACGCTGGCCGCCGATGTGACGGTGGCCGGCCGCCAGCTGGCCGTGCAGGGCGCGGGCAACGGGCCGATCGATGCCTTCGTCCAGGGGCTGGCCGCGGCCACCGGGCAGGAGCTGCGCGTGCTGGACTACCACGAGCATTCGATCGGCGCCGGCGCCAACGCGCAGGCCGTCGCCTACCTGGAGCTGCGGGTGGCCGGGCGCACGCTGTTCGGCGTCGGCATGGATGCGAACATCGTGTCCGCGTCGCTCAAGGCCATCGTGTCCGGCCTGCAGCGCGCCCAGGCCGGCGGCAAGCAGGTGCCGGCCCCCGAAACGACGCCCGCGAAATGAGGACCCCCATGGCCGACAAACTGATCATCTTCGACACCACCCTGCGCGACGGCGAGCAGTCGCCCGGCGCCTCGATGACCAGGGACGAGAAGCTGCGCATCGCGCGCCAGCTCGAGCGCCTGCGCGTCGACGTGATCGAGGCGGGCTTCGCCGCCAGCTCCAACGGCGATTTCGAGGCCGTGCAGGCGATCGCCGCGGCGATCAAGGATTCGACCATCTGCTCGCTGTCGCGCGCGAACGACCGCGACATCGCGCGGGCCGCCGAAGCCCTGCGGGGCGCCAACAGCGCCCGCATCCACACCTTCATCGCCACGTCGCCGCTGCACATGGAAAAGAAGCTGCGGATGACGCCCGAGCAGGTGCTCGAGCAGGCCCGGCTGTCGGTCCGCTTCGCCCGCAACCTCTGCGGCGACATCGAGTTCTCCCCCGAGGACGGCTACCGCAGCGAGATGGACTTCCTGTGCCGCGTGCTGGAGGCCGTCATCGCCGAGGGCGCGACGACGATCAACGTGCCCGACACGGTGGGCTATGCGGTACCGCAGCTCTACGGCGAATTCATCCGCACGCTGCGCGAGCGGATCCCGAACTCGGACAAGGCGATCTGGTCGGTGCACTGCCACAACGACCTGGGCATGGCCGTGGCCAACTCGCTCGCGGGCGTGAAGATCGGCGGCGCCCGCCAGGTCGAATGCACGATCAACGGGCTGGGCGAGCGCGCGGGCAACTGTTCGCTCGAAGAGGTGGTGATGGCGGTGAAGACCCGCAAGGACTACTTCGGCCTGGAGGTGGGCATCGACACCCGCCACATCGTCGCGGCCAGCCGCATGGTGAGCCAGACCACCGGCTTCGTCGTCCAGCCGAACAAGGCGGTCGTGGGCGCGAACGCCTTCGCGCACGCGAGCGGCATCCACCAGGACGGCGTGCTCAAGGCGCGCGACACCTACGAGATCATGCGCGCCGAGGACGTGGGCTGGACGGCCAACAAGATCGTGCTGGGCAAGCTGTCGGGCCGCAACGCGTTCAAGCAGCGCCTGCAGGAGCTGGGCGTCCAGCTCGACAGCGAGGCCGAGGTCAATGCCGCGTTCGCCAAGTTCAAGGAACTGGCGGACCGCAAGAGCGAGATCTTCGACGAGGACATCCTGGCGCTCGTCAGCGACGAGGCCGTCACGCACGAGCAGGAGACGTTCCGCCTCGTGTCGCTGGCCCAGCACAGCGAGACGGGCGAGCGCCCGCATGCCGTGGTCGTGTTCACGGCCGACGGCAAGGAGGTGCGCGGCGAGTCCGACGGCAACGGCCCGGTGGACGCGTCGCTCAAGGCCATCGAGGCGCACGTCAAGAGCGGCGCGGAGATGGTGCTGTATTCGGTCAACGCCATCAGCGGCTCGACCGAGAGCCAGGGCGAGGTCACGGTCCGGTTGCAGAACTCGGGCCGGGTGGTCAACGGCGTGGGCGCCGACCCCGACATCGTGGTCGCGTCGGCCAAGGCCTACCTGAGCGCCCTCAACAAGTTACAAAGTAAAGCTGAGCGGGTGGCTGCACAAGGTTAGGGTTGTGTCCATATAATTCGGCCGCGGCTTAGGAAAGTAGCCTAAGTCGTTGATGTTGCGTCATTTTTACTGCTCAGCTAGACTGCTGGGCAGGGTCAAAAGGGACCACCAGGAGTCTTTTGATGCATGCAGCGCCGCCGAATGCCGTGAGCAAGACCTTCACCCGACTCCTCCACACCGTGGCGGCGATCTCCATCGCCGCCGCCCTCCTGCCCGCCACCGCCGAGGCGGGCGTTCGCAAGCCGATCGCCAAGAAGGCTCGCGTTTCCAAGACCATCGTCGCCACCAAGCGCCGCTCGGTCGTGATCGCGGCCAAGCCGTCGTTCGGCCAGATCGCCGGGCTGCACGGCAAGCACGACGAGCTGGCGCTTCGCTCGGCCGTCGCCCTGGTCATCGACCAGGACACCCGCGAGGTGCTGTTCTCCAAGAACGACCAGGCCGTGCTGCCGATCGCGTCGCTGACCAAGCTCATGACGGGCCTGGTCATCAGCGAGGCCAAGCTGCCGATGGACGAGGTGATCACCATCACCCAGGACGACGTCGACACCGAGAAGGGCAGCAGCTCGCGCCTGCGCGTGGGCACCACGCTCACCCGCGCCGAAGCCCTGCACCTGGCCCTGATGTCGAGCGAGAACCGCGCGGCGCACGCGCTGGGCCGCACGTATCCGGGTGGCCTGCAGGCGTTCGTCGGCCTGATGAACACCAAGGCCCAGATCCTGGGCATGAAGGACACGCAGTACGTCGATCCGACGGGCCTGTCCAGCCGCAACCAGTCGAGCGCGCACGACCTCGCGACGCTGGTGAACACCGCCTACCAGGATCCGCAGCTGCGCGAGTACTCGACCTCGCCGGGCTACCAGTTCGCGATGGGCAAGCGCACCCTGCAGTACAACAACACCAACCGGCTGGTGAAGAACCCCGACTGGGAGATCGGCCTGCAGAAGACGGGCTACATCTCCGAGGCCGGCCAGTGCCTGGTGATGCAGGCCAAGGTCGCCGGCCGCAAGCTGATCATGGTGTTCCTGGATTCGGCCGGCAAGTTGAGCCGCATCGCCGATGCCGAGCGCGTCCGCCGCTGGGTGGAGACCAATGCGCCCGCGGGCGCCGCGATGAGCGTTACGCCGGCGACGTCGTCGGTCATCCGGCAGGTCAGCGGCTAGCCGTCCTGCCTCCCATGCAAAACGGCGCCCGCGGGCGCCGTTTGCTTTTGGGGCGGACCGGTTGGCGCTAGGCGGCCACGCGCTGCGCCGGCGCCTTGTGCCCCAGCGCCGTGGAGATCTCGTTGGCCGTGGCCTGCAGCTTGGTGAGCCAGCCTTCGTCCAGGCGGTCGGCCGGCGCCGAGATCGACAGGCCGGCCACCAGCTTGCCCTGGTCGTCGTAGATGCCCGCGGCCATGCAGCGCACGCCCAGCTCCAGTTCCTCGTTGTCGCGGGCGATGCCGTACTGGCGCGCCTTGGCCAGCTCGCGCTCCAGCGCCTGCAGCTGCGTGATGCTGTTGCGCGTGTGACCGGGCAGGCCGGTGCGGGTGGCATAGGCGCGCACGCGCTGCGGATCGTCCGCGGCCAGGAACAACTTGCCGGTGGAGGTCAGGTGCAACGGCGCGCGGCCGCCGATCGCCCGCACCACCTGCATGCCCGAGCGCTCGCTGTACGCGCGCTCGACGTAGATGATCTCGTCGCCTTGCCGCACCGACAGGTTGACCGGCTGCTGGATCAGCTTGTGCAGCTCGCGCATCGGCGTGAGCGCCGCGTCGCGGACATTCAGGCGGGCCTTCACCAGGTTGCCCAGTTCGAGCAGGCGCATGCCCAGGCGGTAGCTGCCGGCCTCGGGCCGGTCGACGAAGCGCCCGACGGCCAGGTCGTTCAGGATGCGGTGCGTCGTCGACGGATGCAGGCCGGTCTTCTCGCTGATCTCCTTGAGCGAGACAGCCTCCTCGCGCGAGGCGAGGACGTCGATCAGCGCGAACATGCGCTCGATGACCTGGATGGTGGGGGTGGCGGCTTGGCCGCTGTCTTGCTTTCGCATGGGAGTGCTCGCGCGTCCCACATTTTATCTTGTGAAATCAGGCCGGACGCAAGCCCTCGTCCACCCAGGTGCCCTCGTGCAGCACCTGATGCGGGCGAAAGCGCGCCTTGTAGCTCATCTTCGGGCTCTCGGCGATCCAGTAGCCCAGGTACACGTGCGGCAGCTTGAGCTTGCGGGCCTGGTCGATCTGCCACAGCACGCTGTAGGTGCCGTAGCTGGCCGCCGAGTCGGGCTCGTAGAAGGTGTAGACGGCCGACAGGCCGTCGCCCAGCACGTCGAGGATGGACACCATGCGCAGCGCGCCCGGCGAGCCGTCGGGCAGGGTGTCGCGGAATTCGACCAGCCGCGAGTTGACCCGGCTTTGCAGCAGGAACTGGGTGTACTGGTCGATGCTGTCGTGGTCCATGCCGCCGCCCGCGTGGCGGCCGCTCTGGTAGCGCAGGTACAGCTGGTAGTGCTCCGGCACGAAGCACAGCTTGAGGACGCGTGCCTGCAGGGTCTGGTGCCGCGCCCAGGCGCGGCGCTGGCTGCGGTCGGGCCGGAAGGCCTGCGCCAGCACGCGCAGCGGCACGCACGCGCGGCAGCCGTCGCAATACGGCCGGTAGGTGAACATGCCGCTGCGGCGAAAGCCGTTGGTGACCAGGTCGGAGTACGCGTCGTTGTGGATCAGGTGGCTGGGGGTGGCCACCTGCGATCGCGCCTGCTTGCCCGGCAGGTAGCTGCACGGGTAGGGTGCCGTCGCGTAGAACTGCAGTGTCTGGAGCGGAAGGTCCTTGAGGTGCGTCACGCGGCAGGCTTCGGCAACACGAGTTCGCTCCAGTATACGGGCTCGAATTTCCACTGCGGGGCGGGCAGCTTCGCGCGTTGCGCCACCGCCGCGACGAACGCGCCGCGGGGCACCTCGCGCGCGCCCATCGAGGCCAGGTGCCCGGTGTTCTGCTGGCAGTCGATGAAGTCGATGGCGTGCGCGCGGCAGAAGGCGACCAGGGCCGCCAGGGCGATCTTGGACGCATCGGTCGCGCGGGTGAACATCGACTCGCCGAACACGGCCCGGCCGATGTTCACGCAGTAGAGACCGCCCGCCAGTTCGCCGTCGATCCAGGTCTCCACGCTGTGCGCGTGACCGGCCGCATGGAACGCCTCGTAGGCCCGCACCATGTCCGGCACGATCCAGGTGCCGGACTGGCCCTCGCGGGCGCTGCCCGCGCACGCGCGGATGACGCGATGGAACGCGCTGTCGATGCGCACCTCGCAGCGCGGGTCGGCGATGAATTTCTGCAGCGTCTTGCGCAACGAGCGGTGCAGCCGGAACTCGGCCGTGAACAGCACCATGCGCGGGTCGGTGCTCCACCACAGGATCGGCTGGCCCTCGCTGAACCAGGGAAAGATGCCGCCGCGGTAGGCGCGCTCGAGCGTCTGCACGTCCAGGGCGCCGCCGGCCGCGAGCAGTCCCGGCGCGGGCTGCGAGTCGTCCCACGCCTGCGAGGCGTCGGGGAACGGGTCACCGGGATCGAGCCAGGGAAGCTTCATGGGGACGGGCACACGCCAGAGCAGGATGCCATTGTGGCGAAACCCGGACGCGGGCCGGTGCCGCGCGACCGGGCCCTCACTGCTGCACAGCGCCTCTCCGGGCCGCGGCCGCGAATTGGGGGCGACCCGCGCTGCCGAGTCGCAAGCCGCAACGGACTTTGCCCTGCGGTCACACGCCCGGGGCGCCGCATTCACCGGCCGGGCGCACGCTGCAGCCGTGTGCACTGCAAGGAGTCCCATCATGCAACGCAGGAACGTGCTGGCGGCCGCCGCGGCGGCGCTTGCCTCCGGCTTCACCGCGACGTCGTTCGCGCAGCCGCGTCCCGATGCCGGCCACCGGGCCGAAGGGCCTCCACGCCGGATCGAGCCGGGCCGGCCACGGATCGACAACCGCCCGGGCCCGGAGCACCGGCCCGGGCCGCGCCCCGACGGCCGCCCCGGCCCGCGTGGCGATGACCGGCGCGACTGGGAACGTGACCGGCGCGACTGGGACCGCGGCCGCCGCGACGACGACCGCCGCCGCCCGGACTATCGCGAGGGACCGCGCGGCCCCGAGTGGCACCGCGGCGGGCACCTGCCGCCGCAGTACCGCAGCCGCTCGTATGTCGTCGAGAACTGGCCGATCTACCGCCTGCCGCCGCCGCCCTACGGCCACTACTGGGTGGCCGTCGGGGGCGACTTCCTGCTGGTCGCCATCGCCACCGGGCTGATCGTGCAGGTGATCGTCATGCAGTGAGCGCGAGGGCGTCGTGTCGGAACCGGCCTACAAGTCCGCCGGCCGGTGTCCGACAGATCGACGGGTTGTTGAGCCCGAACATGAACTCATGAACACGTCGAAGCAACCGCAGTCGCCGCTGCCCGGGCAAACGTTCATCGACCGCTCCGGCCAGCGCTGGTGGGTCCGGTGCGAACGGCCGGGCGCAGCCGGACAGTTCGTGATCGAAGCCCAGGTGAAGGGCAGCAGTTACCCGCGCGTGGACCTCTACGTCATGACCGAGCGGGAGTTCGTCGAGCATGCGCGCGCCTCGGACCTGCGGCCGGGTCCGGCGCGATCGCACAGGGAACGCTCGACGCCCAGGTCCGGCGCGCGGGCGGGCTGACCCCGGCGCCGGCTCACCGGGGCGGGCAGCCGGCGGGCGCCGCCTCGATGTAGATGCGCCGAATCTTCGGGAAGCGCGCCCGGATCCGGCCCTCGGCGCGCTGCACGGCTTCGGCCGTCTCGCCGACCGCCCGGTCCGGGCGGAAGGTCACGGCGCCCGTCACCAGCACCTCGTCGGTGCCGATGTACATCGACAGCAGCGGCCCGACTTCGCCGCCGCCGGACTCCTCGCGCAGGATCTCGCGGATGGCCTGCGCCGTCTCGGGACGCACGCCTTCGCCCACCAGCAGGCCGCGCGACTCGCGGATCAGCAGCACGGCCACCCCGGCCAGCAGCAGGCCGATCAGGACCGAGGCCACGCCGTCGAGCGCCGGCATCCGCAGCCAATGGCTGAGGAACACCCCGAGCCCGGCGATCGCCAGTCCGGCCAGCGCGGCCGAGTCCTCCGCGACGACGGTGTAGGTGGAGGGATCCTTGCTCCGGCGCAGCGACTCCCACGCGCCGTCGTCGCCGATGCGCTGCCGGCGCAGCTGGCGCCAGGCGACGACCAGGCTGGCGCCCTCGAACACGGCGGCGGCCGCGAGCACCACGTAGTTCCAGAACGGGTCCGCGGTCATCTCCGCGGGCTTGCGGATGTGCATCACGCCCTCGTAGATCGACACGCCGCCGCCCAGCCCGAAGATCAGCACGCCGACGATCAAGCTCCAGAAGTACAGCTCCTTGCCGTGCCCGAACGGATGCTCGGGCGAGGGAGGGCGCTCGCTGCGCCGCATGCCCACCAGCAGCAGCACCCCGTTGCCGGTGTCCACGACCGAGTGGACGGCCTCGGACAGCATCGCCGAACTGCCGGTGACGCCCGCGACCGCGAACTTGGTCGCCGCGATGGCCAGGTTGGCCGCGATCGCGCCGTACACCGCCATCTTGGATTCGGCCATGCCGGATGCTAGGCCCGGGCCGCCTGCTCGGCTGTCGGAGGCCGCCGCCAGGCCGCCATCGACGCTGGCCGACCATCCGCGGCCTGGCCAGTGCCTCGCCGCATGGGCTGCACCCGCGACCCCACAATCGGGCCATGAGCGATCCCCTGTTGCGCCTGGTGCAGGTCGAGATGCCGTACGGAAAGCACAAGGGCACGCCGATCGCGGACCTGCCCGGGAACTACCTGACCTGGTTCGCCCGCGAGGGCTTCCCGCGCGGCGAGATCGGCCAGCTCCTGGCCCTCATGCACGAGATCGACCACAACGGCATGCGGCACCTGCTGGACCCGCTGCGTCCGCCGAGGCGCTGACCTCGATCTCGACCGCGAGGCGGCGCCCCTGCCCGTGCCCGGTTGCCGCGAAAAGTGCGCGGCCTTGGGGCTCGCAGGCAACACCCGTGCGACGTGGTGGGCGGCTGCCGCCGGCCGGCCGAGGCACGCGCCGCGTGGCGGGCCGGTGCCCCGGGAAGGCCGGCCCGGATCGTTTCTAATACGGTCCCGCTGCAACGGCTCTGCGGGACGGCGATCGCGTCGCCCCGGCCGGCCCCCAGCTTCGCCCCAGCTTCGGCCTGACCGGGTGCGGCCTGGCAGGCGCGCGGCGGCGAGCGGTCTGCCGCTCCCGGCAGGCCACGTTCCTGCCACCGCAGGCGGCCGCGACCCGCGAAGGGCCGCGACCCTCTCAACTGACAACGACGGATCGGATGGCGCCCCGCACGGCGCACAGGATTGTTCTTGCGCAGCACCTTCAGTAGTTCACCGCTCGTCCGCTTGCTGGGCGAGTGGACCCCGGTGGAGACGGACGCAGCCGCCCTCGATTTCGCGGAGCGGCTGAGCCTGCGCCTGAACGCCTTCGACGCCATCCGGCTGCAGGCGGCGCACCAGGCGATCAGGTCGGCGGGCACGGCTGCGGCGGGCTCGCCGCCGTCGCGGCCGGCCTCCGCGCGTGCGCTGCGGGAGGATCTGCAGCGTGTGCGACAGGCGCTGGCCCACGCGATCGCGCAGCCCATCCCGCTCGCCGAGCTGCAGCGGCCGGCGGGCCCCGCGCGGCTGCGCGGCGACGCACCTGAGGCCGCGGCGCCCGCCCAGGCCGCCGGCGCGGCCGAGGTGGCCTACGCGCCGTACCACCAGCGGCACCTGCAGCTGCAACGCCAGATGGAGCAGATGGCCGGTGCGCTGCGCGACCACGTCCGCCAGGCCGTCGGCCGCCATTCGCCCCGGCTGCGCGCCCTCGCGGCGCTCGATGCGGCGCTCGAGCAGGTGCTCGCCGCGCGCGAGCAGTCCCTGCTGCCCACGGTGGCTCGCCGGCTGGAGCGGCGCTTCGAGGACCTGCGGCGGGCCCACCGTCGCGAGGTCGAGGCGTCAGGGCTGCCCGACGACCCGGCCTTGTGGCGCCGCCCGGGCGGGTGGCTCGACACGTTCGGCACGCTCTGGCGCGAGGCGCTGGCGGCGGAGCTGGACCTGCGGCTGCAGCCCGTCGCGGGCCTGATCGACGCACTCAACAAGGAATCGAACGATTGACCATGAGCAAACGTAGTTTCGGCCTGGCCTTCGCCACCGGCCTGCTGGCCGTGGCCTGGGTGGGCCTGGGCTTTGCCGGCACCAACTGGCTGGCCCTGGCCATGACGGTGGCGATCGCGGGCGTGTACCTGTTCGGCGCCTTCGAGCTGCGGCAGTTCCGGCTGGCCACCGCGGGCCTGTCGGCCGCCCTGGCCGATGCCGCCGCCACGCCCCCGGATCGCCTGGATGCCTGGCTCGAGCGGGTGCCGCCTTCGCTGCGCAACGCCGTGCGCCTGCGCGTGGAGGGCACGCGCGCCGGCCTGCCCGGGCCGGCGCTGACGCCCTACCTGGTGGGCCTGCTGGTCATGCTCGGCATGCTCGGCACCTTCCTGGGTATGGTCGTCACGTTCAAGGGCGCCGTGTTCGCCCTGCAGGGGTCGACCGACCTGCAGGCGATCCGCGCGGCGCTGGCCGAACCGATCAAGGGCCTGGGCCTGTCGTTCGGCACCTCGGTCGCCGGCGTCGCGGCATCGGCGATGCTGGGATTGATGTCGGCCATCAGCCGCCGCGAACGCCTGGACGTGGCGCGGCACCTGGACAGCGGCGTCGCCGGCGCGCTCAAGCCGTTCTCCTTCGCCCACCAGCGCGAGGAAACCTTCCGGGCCCTGCAGGCGCAGGCCGCCGCGCTGCCGGCGGTCGTCGACAAGCTGGACGCGATGATGGAGCGCATCGAGCAGCGCAGCCGGCAGCTGGACGCGCAGCTGTCGGCCGGCCAGGCCCGGTTCCACCAGGAGGCGACGCAGGCCTACGGCGAGCTGGCGCGCGCGGTGGGCACGTCGCTGCAGGAGAGCCTGACCGCGGCCGCGACGGCGGCCGGCGACAGCATCCGTCCGGTGGTCGCCTCGGCCATGACCGAGATCGTGCAGGAAGCCCACCGGCAGCACGAGCGCCTGGCCGATGCGGCGCACGCCCAGGTGGAGGTGCTGTCGGAGCAGTTCGGCGCCACCGCCCACACGGTCGCCGAGACGTGGCGGTCGGCGCTGAACGAGCACGTGCGCGCGAGCGACGCCGCCGCGGGCCACCTGCAGCGCACGCTGGCGTCGTTCACCGAGACGTTCGAGCAGCGCAGCGCCACCCTGGTGGCCGGCGTCGGCGACAGCCTGGCCCGGTCGCAATCGGACCAGGCCGCCGCCGAGCGGGCGCGGCTGCAGGCCTGGACCGAGGAACTGCAGGCCATGGCGGCCCGGCTCGAAGGCCAGTGGCAGCGGGTGGCGGGCGAGACGATCGCTCAGCAGCAAGCGGTCTGCGAGGCGCTGGAGGCGAGTGCCGGGCGCATCGCGCAAAGCGCCGGCGAGCAGGCCGGCCGGACGCTGGACGGCGCGGCGCGGCTGCTCTCGCAATCCGAGGAGCTGGTGCGTTCGCGCATCGAGACCGAGGCGCGCTGGGTCGACCAGCACGGCCAGCGCATGAACGAGCTGGCGGCGCTCTGGCGCTCGGAGCTGGGTGCGCTGCGGCAGGAAGAGGGCGAGCGCGGCCAGGCCGCGGTCGACCGGCTGGACGAATTGCAGGCGGCCGTGGCGCAGCACCTGGCCACGCTGGGCGCGGCGCTGGAGGCACCGATCACCCGCCTGCTCCAGACCGCCTCCGAGGTGCCGCGGGCCGCGGCCGGCGTGCTGGCGCAGCTGCGCGAGGAGATGAGCCGGGTGGCCGAGCGGGACAACCTGGCGCTGCAGGAGCGCACGTCGCTGCTCGAGCAGCTGTCCGCGTTGGTGCAGGCCGCCACCCGCTCGTCGGGCGAGCAGCAGGCGGCCATCGAGGCGCTGGTGGACTCGGCCCGCGCGGTGCTGGACGAGGCCGGCAGCCGGTTCGCCCGGGCGGTCGAGACGCATGCGGACCAGGCGGCGGACGCGGCGGCCCATGCGGGCGCCAGCGCCGTCGAACTGGCGAGCCTGGCCGAGGCGTTCGGCCAGGCCGTGCAGCTGTTCCAGGCCAGCAACGACAAGGTGCTGGACACGCTGCAGCAGGTCGAGTCGGCGATCCACCGGTCCACCGCGCGCAGCGACGAGCAGCTGGCCTACTACGTGGCGCAGGCGCGCGAGGTGATCGACCTGAGCATCGCGTCGCAGGAGGGCGTGGTCGCCAGCCTGCGCCAGCTGCAGGCCAGGCCGGCCGCCGTCGCCGAGGGAGCCAGCGGGTGACGGAGCTGGAGGACACCGACGACGGCGCGCAGCAGGTCGCGCCGGTGTGGACCGTCTTCGGCGACCTGATGGCGGGCCTGCTGGGCGCCTTCGTGCTGGTGCTGGTCGGGGTGCTGGTGGTCCAGATGGACCTGGTGGCGAGCCTGAAGTCGGAGATGGAGAAGCGCCGCATCGAGGAGCAGCGCCGCATGGCCCTGGAGAAGGCGCTGGCGATTCCGCTGGCCTCGGGCCGCGTCACGGTGCGCGACGGGCGCATCGGCATCAGCGGCAGCGTGCTGTTCCCGCTCAACTCGGACCAGCTGCGCCCCGAGGGGCGGCAGCTGCTCAGGAGCCTGGTCCACCCGCTGCGGGTCTACCTCGGCGAACGCAACGAGGTGCTGATGGTCAGCGGCTTCACCGACGACAAGCCGATCCAGGAGGGCAACCGGCGCTTCACCGACAACCTCGAGCTGTCGGCCGAGCGGGCCCTGACCGTGACCCGCGCGCTGATCGACGAAGGCATGCCGTCGTCGCAGGTGTTCGCCGCGGCGTTCGGGGCCGAGCAGCCGGTCGCCTCCAACGACAGCGAGAGCGGCCGTGCCTTGAACCGGCGGGTCGAGATGGCGCCCGTGCCGCGGGCGTCGACGGCTTCGACTCGCGGCGGCGCCGCAGGTCCGGCGACCGCCCATGAGTGAGTCCGCGGATCGCGTCGCACCGCAGCCGCCAGGCGAGCCGCTGCAGGCGCGGCTGGCCGCGCTGCGCGGCGAGGGCGCGTGGCGGCTCGATCCGGCCCGCTTCCATGCGCTGGAAGCGCTGGCGCGCCGGCTGCCCGGCCAGCGCGAGCCGGTGCGCCGGTTGCTCGATCGGAAGCTGCAGGCGGGACTGGACGATTTCGCGCAGCGGTGGCAGCAGGCGCGGCAGGCCGCGAACGAGGAAGCCGCGCGCCTGCTGGCCGGCCACCCGCGGCTGTCGGCGCAGCTGCGGGAGCTGCAGGCCGCGGCCGATGTGCGGGGCATGCGTCGCCTGGCCGCGCGGGCCGGGCGTGCGACCGAGTGCACGCCCCTCGCGCAGTTGAACCGCCGCCTCGCCGGAACCCAGGTGGCCGCTCCTGCCGCGGCGACGGGCGAGCCGCAGCAGCGCGGCGAGCTGGCCAGCGTGCAGCGCTTCCGGCGCGCGTGGGCGAGCGGTCGCACGCTGGAGCGCGTGGAGCAGGCCGTGGCGCGCCGGCCCGCGGGCGCCGGCCCGCTCAACTCGCATGCCCTGGTGCTGGAGTCGCTCGCGCTCATGCAGGAGCTGTCGGCGGACTACCTGCAACGTTTCGTCGTGCTGGTGGACTCGCTGCAGTGGCTGGAGCAGGCGCACGAGCAGGACGCGCCAAAGGCGGGCCAGGCCAGGAAGGGCAAGGCGGCCAAGCCGCGCGCCGCGCGCCAGAAGGGCGGGGGCGCAACGCCCTAGTGGCCGCTGCCCAGGACGTGTCCGTTGACCGTCTTGCCGTACAGCGAGTCGTCGCTGTCGTGGTACTTCTGGCGGGTCTCGGCGACCGAGCCCTTGAACCGCGGATCCTGCGGCCGCTCGTGGCTGTCCATGAACAGCGCCACGTCCCAGGCTTCCTGCTCGGTCAGGCTCTTGCCCTTGCCTAGCGGCATGTTGGCCCAGATGAAGCCGGCCGCGTTGTTCACCTGGTGCATGCCGGCGCCCCAGTTGAAGGACCGCGGGCCCCACAGCGGCGGGAACACCTGGCGGTCGCCGGCGCGCTGGCCCTGCCCGTCGGCGCCATGGCACAGGGCGCAGTTCTGCGCGTACACCTTCTCGCCGCGCGCATAGTCGGGCGGCTGCGCCGGCTTCTTCAGCTTCGGATAGCCGCTGCCGTCCACCGGCATGCCCACCGGCGCGCCCTTGGCGAGGAAGAAGGCATAGGTCTGCAGGGCCGTCATGACCTCGTCGTCCTGCGGCGGCGCCTTGCCGTTCATGCTGTACTGAAAGCAGCCTTGCAGGCGCGAGGCGAGGGTGTCCACCTGGCCGGTCTTGCTGCGGAACGCGGGGTAGTGGATGAACGAGGCCCACAGCGGGGCGGAGTCGTGCTTGCGGCCCGCGTCGAGGTGGCAGTTGACGCAGCTCAGGTCGTTGCCGACGTACCTGGCGGCGTACCTGCCCGTCTCGTTGAACACCTTCTCGCCCAGCCGGATCATCTTGCCGTACTCGTTGTCCGGGATGCTGTCCTCGGGCGGCGGGCTGAAGGTCTTCGATGCGGCCGGGGAACCGCCGGCCGCCGTGGCGGCCGCGGGGGATGGCGGCGCGTCGGCCCGCCCCGAATCCGGCGCCTTCGCGACGGCGGCTGCGGGCGCGGAGGCGGGCGCTTTCGCGGGATCGCGGTAGGCGCCCTCGATCGGCTCGCGCATCGAGCGCTCGAACAGGACGCTCGAGCCGACGAACATGCCGCCCAGCACGACGGCCGCTGCCGCCACGATGATCACGAGCGCGCCCGACACGCGGCCATGCTGGCGATGGTGCAAGTTGCTCATGGCGTTCCCTTCGGCGCGGTGTTGCCCGCCGCCACGGCCGGCGCGGCCAGGCCGGCGTAATAGTCACTGACCGCCTGGATGTCGGCGTCCTTGAGCTTGCGCGCGATCGCCTCCATCAGGCCCAGCGGCCCGGGCGGGCGTGCGCCCGTCTGCCAGGCCTTCAGCTGCCCGGCGATGTACGTGGCCGGCAGCCCGGCCAGCGGCGGAAAGCTCGCGCCGACCCCGCTGCCGCCGGGACCGTGGCACTGCGCGCAGGCGGGGATGCCGTCCGCCCACCGGCCCCGGGTGGCCAGCCAGGGCCCGGCATCGGCCGGGCCGCGGGCCTCGCGGTCGGCGCCCTTGGGCGCCGCCGGCAGCGCGGCGTAGTGGCTCGCGACCTGCCCCCGCTGCTCGGCCGAGAGCGCCTGGGCGATGGGTTGCATGACCGGGTTCTTGCGCGTCCCGTTGGCGAACGCGTCCAGCTGTTCGCGCAGATAGCTCGCGCCCGTGCCGGCGAGGTGGGGAAAGGCGCCGCTGCCTTCACCACGCGCGCCGTGGCAACCCGCGCAGGCGGGGGCGCCGTTGGGCGTGCCGCCCGAGGCGATGCGGGCGCCTGCGGCCGCATCGGCCGAGGGCGGCGGCGCGCCGTGGCCCAGGGAAGCCGCGACCGCGAAGAGCAGGCCGACCGGCAGCGAACGGGAAAGTCGGGACAGGTGGATCATGGGTCGACAGGCAGGCAGTCGGACGGTTTCGGCGCGGGTCCTCGGCGCTCAGGCGGCGCCGCCGAGCGCGCGCCGCACGCGTTCCAGCCGCTGGCCGGCATCGTCGGCCACGGCCGTGACGGCGGGATTGCCGGTGAGCTGGACCATGGTCTGCGGGTCCAGGAAGCCCACGCCCACCTGGCCGTCCGGCAACTGACGCACGGTGACGTTGCACGGCAGGAGCAGCCCGATCTCCGGCTCGGCCTGCAGGGCCTGGTGCGCCAGCGGGGGATTGCAGGCGCCGAGGATGCGATAGGCGGGCATCGCCACGCCGAGCTTGTCCTGCATCGCCTTCTGGATGTCGATGTCGCTGAGCACGCCGAAGCCTTCCTGCTTCAGGGCGGCGGTCACCTTCTCGAGCGCGGCGGCGAAGGGGCCGGCAATGCTGATGTGCTGTCCGTACATGGGGTGGTCCTTCCGGGTCTGGGTGGGTCGATGCATGGTAGGCCGCGCGCGGCTCATGCACGGATGTAGCGCCAGCCTTCGCCCTGCAGGCGGGCGAGCGCCATCACGGAGCCTTCGCCGAGCACCGTCAGTGGCGCGGGCGCCGTGCGGCCGATCTTGGCCAGCGTGTTCGGGCACACGAACGTCTGCGCGTCCGCAGCCCTGTCGGGCGCATCGAGCGCGGCGGCCACCGCGTCGGCGTTGACGACGATGCGCACTTCGGGCGGCGAGGCGTGCTTGCGCAGGTTGGCGACATTGCTGCGGGCGCGCGCGAGCGCGCCGGTGGTCGGGGCATGCAGCAGGATCTTCAAGGGGGTGTCGGGGTTCGTGGCCATGGTTCAGCTCGTCATGCGCCGGTGATCTGGCTGGCTGCGTCCTTGAGTGCGGACTGCACCATCTCTTCGACCGACGGGTGGTAGTAGGGGAGCTCGAGCAGGCGTGGGACGGTTTCGCCACGCTGCACGGCCCACGCCAGCAGGTGGGCCAGGTGCTCGCCGTGCACGGCCATCAGGCTGGCGCCCAGCAGCCGGCCGCCGTCGCGCGCGGCGTACAGGCGCACCAGGTTGTCCTGCGCGCCCAGGATGCGCGAGCGGCCGTTGCCGGAGCCCTCCGCCGACCCGATCACGATGTCCTGGCCGGCGAGGGAATCGAAGGACGCCCCCACCGTCGCCAGGTCCGGATCGCTGAAGACGATCGACAGGGGCGTGCGGCGCGCGGGAGGCGGCTGGACGGCCGCGCCCAGCAGCGCCAGGGCGCCCCGGGCCGCGATCACGCCTTCGTCCACGCCTTCGTGCATGAGCGGGCGGTCCGGATGCACGTCGCCCGCGAAGAAGATGGCGCTGCTGCCGGCGCGCAACGTGGCCGCGTCCACGACCGGGCGGCCGTGCGCGTCCTGGCCGAGCTGCGCGCGGTCCAGGTCCAGTCCCTCGGTGTTGGGCACGCGGCCGAGCGCGGCCAGGACCCTGTCGACGCTGGCCGAGGCATCCCCGCTGGTGACGAGCACGGATCCCCCCGAGACCCGGGCCTCGATCGGACGTCCGAGCCACATCGTCAGCTCGCCCGCGAAGCGCTGCCTGGCACGCTCGGCCACCACGGGATCGGCCATGCCGCCCGGCGTGCCGCGCATGTCGCCGGCAACCACCTCCAGGCCGAGCCGGGCGAGGGCCAGCCCGAGCTCCAGGCCGATCGCGCCCAATCCCAGGATGCCGATCCGGCGCGGCAGTTCGTCCAGCTCGAACAGCGTGTCGGTGGTGAGCAGCCTGTCGCCCAGGCCCTGCAGCGGCGTGGGAACGACCGGCCGCGAGCCGGTGGCCACGACGAAGGCGCGGGCGCGCACCCGCGTGCCGTCCACGTCCAGTTCGGTGGGGCTGACGAAGCGGGCCGTGCCCATCACCAGCCGGTCACCCGCGCCGCTGCGGGTGCGGTTGGCGGCGCCCGAGGCCAGCAGGTCCCGGGTGGCGATGGCGCGCCGCCACGCGGCCTGGACGTCGGCGCCGCTGGTCGCGGCCGCGCCGGTCAGCGCGCGCACGAGCGCCACCCCGTGCGCTTCGTGCAGGACGGCCTTGGACGGCATGCAGCCGACCCGGGCGCAGGTGGTGCCCAGCGGCCCGCGGTCGATCAGCAGGGCCGTGCGGCCCGCGCGGCGGATCTCGTGGAAGGCGGTGACGCCGGCCGTGCCGGCGCCGATCACGGCGATGTCGGTGTCGATCACTTGAGGCAAGCCAGGCTCCTTGGAATGACGCGTGCTCACCGCGGGCCCAGCACCACGGGCAGCACGGAGTCGGGCGCGCCGGTGCGCACCTGCATCGCACCGGTCGCATCGCGCCAGACCATCGCCGGCGTGGCCTGCACGCCCAGCGCGGCCATCAGCCGTTCGTTGGCCGCCAGTTGTGCCTGGATCGCCGGCGGAATGTCCGCCAGTGGCTTGAGCCCGTCGTCGGCCAGGGGACGCGGCCGGCCGCTGGCCAGGGTCTTGCTGTTCTGTGCCGCGTGCCCGCGCTCATAGGCGGCCAGCGCCGCGGCGGGGTTCTTGTCCGCCAGCAGCGCCGCGGCCTTGCCGGGGCTGGTCGGCGTGAGGATGCCGACGATCACGTGGCGCAGCACGACCTTGCCGCTGTCGACCCACGGCCGGGCGTCGGCCCAGAACTTGTTGCAGTAGGGACAGTTCGGATCCGTGAACACGTACACGGTGCGCGGCGCGCCCTTCTTGCCGTCCTCGATCCAGTGGCTCGACTCCAGCTGCTTCCAGGCCCCGGCCGACATCGGGCCGCGCACCGCCTTGTCCAGGGCGTCGTCCGCCGCTTCCTTGCCCTCGGCATCCAGCAGCGTGCCCGCGATCACGTGCTTGCCGTCCGGCGTGGCGTAGAGCGCCACCGGCCGCTGGCCGACATAGCCCGCCCAGGCGGTGAGCCCGCCGGGCGCGGGGAACGTGCCCACGATGGTGACCCCCTGCTTTTCGAGGGCCTGCAGGGCGGCGGGGCGCTCGGGCGCCGCCAGCGCGAACGACGAGAGGGCGGCGGCGGCCAGCGCAATGGCCGGGACGCGCGCGCTGCGCAGCGGTGCGCGGGGAAGGATGGAGGAGTCGGGTCGTCGGGTCATGGGGGTCCGGATCGAAGGGCGGCGAGCGCGGCCAGGCGCTCGGCCAGGGTGGCGGCGGAGAGCTCGCCGACGCGCGTGTCGACCAGCCGGCCCTGCGCGTCGAAGAACAAGGTGGTGGGAAGCGCGCGATGGCCCAGCTGCACGCCGGCCTGGCCGTGCGTGTCCAGCAGGACGTTGCGCAACGGCAGGCCCTGGGCGGCGAGGAAGGCGGTCACCCTGGCGGCCTGCTCGCCCTGGTTGAGGAAGACGAAGTGCACGTCGGCGTGCTGCTGCTGCGCACGCTGCAGGACCGGCATCTCGCGGCGGCACGGCGGGCACCAGGTGGCCCACAGGTTCACCACGACCGGCTTGCCCTTGAAACCCGCCAGCGCGACCGGCTCGCCGCCCGCCAGCGACGGCAGTTCCAGCGCAGGCAATCCGCGCGCCGGCGGCTGCAGCGCGTCGGCAGCCAGGGTGCCGGCCACCCAGATCGCGGCGGCCGTGCCGAGCGCGGCCAGCAGTGGCCGGGCCAGCGCCTTTCGCCAGGCGACGAGCACGGCGGCGCCCGCGATGGCGCCGATCACGCCGCCCACGAGGCTCCAGCCCCCGTCGCGGATGTCCAGGATCGACCACGGGGCATCGAGGTAGGCCACGCGAAACCGCAGGACGAACGCCAGGCGCGCCGCCAGCAGCACCAGGCCCAGCAGCACGAAGAGCGCGGCCTCGGTGGACACCCCGCGCCGCTGGCCGACGCGCCCGCCGGCCCACCATGCCGCCGACACCGCGCCCAGCACCAGCAGCAGCGTCACGGGAATGGCCAGCGGCCCGAGGGTGATGGCGGAATTCAAAGGGCGGCCTTCAGGTCGGGAACGCGGCGCAGGAGCTCGGTGGCTTCGAACTCGCCCACCAGACGGTCGCCACGCCGCTCGGCGCCGCGCGCGTCGAACAACAGGTCGGTGGGCGGACCCATCACCTGGAAGCGGCGCATCAGCGCCTGCTGCGGCGCGTCGCCCGCCGTGACGTCGGCGCGCAGCAGCAGCACGCCCTGCAGCGACCGGAGCACCGGGGCGCTGCCGAACACCTCGCGCTCCAGCGTCTTGCACGAGGTGCACCAGTCCGCCGAGAAGTCCACCAGCGCCGGCCGGCCTTGCGCGCGGGCCGCATCGAGCCGGGCCTGCAGGATGGCCGGATCGCGCACCACTTCGAACTCGCTCGCGCTCTCCGTGGCCGGCGACGCCCCCAGCATGCGCGACGCCGCCAGGGGCCGGAACGGATCGCTGGCGCCGGCCGCGGCCCCGAGCACCAGCGCGGCGCCCCAGAGTCCGGTGAGCAGGGCGGCGCTGCGCACCACCAGCGAGGCGCCGGCACGGTGCGGCTGGGGCGCGGCCAGCTGCCAGGCCGTGAGCGCCGCCGAGGCGAGCAGCGCGCCCCACAGCAGCAGGGCGACCGGGCCGGGAACGACGCGTTGCGCCATCCAGGCGGCCGTGCCCAGCATGACGAAGCCGAAGGCGCCCTTGACGCGGTTCATCCAGGGACCCGGCCGGGGCAGCCAGCGCGCGCCCAGGGTGCTGATCACGATCAGCGGCACACCCATGCCCAGGCCGAGCGCCAGCAGCAGCAGCGCCCCCTGCAGCAGGTTGCCGCTCTGGGCGATGTACAGCAGGGTGCCCGCCAGGGGCGCGGTCATGCACGGGCCCACCAGCAGGGCCGACAGCGCGCCGAGGACGGCGGCGCCGCCGAGGCTGCCGCCCCCGGCACGGACCCTGGCCAGCCGGTCGCGCACGGCCGCGGGCAACTGCAGCTCGAAGAAGCCGAACATCGAGAACGCCAGCGCGACGAACAGCAGGCTGAAGGCGGCCACCGTCCATGGGTTCTGCAGCGTGGCCTGCAAGCCCGCGCCCGCCAGCGCGGCGAGCATGCCGAGGCCGGCATAGACCAGCGCCATCGGCAGGACGAACGCCACGGACAGCAGCAGCGCGCGGCGCCCGCCCGCCTGCTGGCCCACCACCATGCCCGAGACGATCGGGACCATCGGCAGCACGCACGGCGTGAAGGCCAGGCCCAGGCCGAGGACGAACGCGAGCGGCAGGCTCCACCACAGGCCGCGTTGGGCCCACGTGCGGCTGATGCCGGTGTCGCTCCAGGCGTCGGCCGAGCCACCCGTGGATGCGGCGACCCCGGACGGTGCCGGCGGGGGCGGTGCCGCGCCCGATGCGGCCGATGCGCCCGGCAACTGCACGGTCTGCTTCTGCGGCGGATAGCACAGTCCCTGCTCGGCGCAACCTTGCCACGTGACCTCCAGCGCGGAGGCCGCCTTCGTGTCCACCGCCACGCTCACGTCCCGGTGGAAGACCTCGACCGTCCCGAAGTTCGGATCCGCCTTGCGCTCGCCCGCGGGCCAGTCGACGGGCAGGGCGGCACCGCCGGGCGCCGCCGCGACGGCGAAACGGTCGCGGTACAGGTAGTACCCGGGGGCGATCGACCAGTGCAAGGTGACCTTGCCGTCGCCGCTGGCGTCCACGCCGAGCTTGAACGCCTGCTCCGGCTGCAGGAACGCCGTGTCGGCGTGGGCCGCGGTCCAGAAGGGCAGCAGCCACAGCAGAGCCAGCATCCAGGCACGGAACTGTGCGAGCCGTCGAGGTTCCAAGGCGGGTCTGTCCTGCATCGCCGCCGAGTCTGGCGGCCGCGGATTAAGGCATCGTTATCCCCCCTTCCGCCCGGCAGCCATCGCGCGCCGCGCCCCTGGAAAGAGCCATCCTTTGCACGTGCTCCTGATCGAAGACGACCCGCTGGTCGCCCACGGCATCGTGTCGGGCCTGCGCCTGCACGGCTTCACCGTGGACCATGTGGACACAGCCGCCCGGGCCGAGGCCGCCATCGCCGCCGCGGAATTCGACGTCGCCATCCTCGACCTGGGTCTGCCCGACCGGGACGGGCTGGAACTGCTGGTGCGCTGGCGCGGCCGCGGCCTGCACCTGCCCGTCCTGGTGCTGACCGCGCGCGACGCCGTCGCGCACCGCGTGAGCGGCCTGCGGTCCGGCGCCGACGACTACCTGCTCAAGCCCTTCGACCTCGACGAACTCGTGGCCCGGCTGCATGCATTGCTGCGGCGCGCCGCCGGCCGCAGCACGGACCGGATCGTGCACGGCGCGCTGGAGTTCGAGCCCGCCACCGGCGAGCTGCGGGTGGCCGGCCGGGCGGTGGAGCTGTCGCGGCGCGAGCGCGCGCTGCTGACGGCGCTGCTGCAGCACCCGCGGCAGGTGCTGACGCCCGAGCAGTTGCGCGACCGGGTCTATGGCTTCGAGCAGGACGTCGAGAGCAACGCCGTCAACGTGCACGTGCACCACCTGCGGCGCAAGCTCGGTGCCGACGCGATCGAGACGGTGCGCGGCGTCGGCTTCCGGCTCGGGAGGGCGGCATGAACAGCCTGCGCGCCCGCCTGCTGGTGATCATCGGCGGCTCGCTGCTCGTGCTGTGGGGACTGGTGGCGGCGTGGATGCTGGCCGGCCTGCGCACCGAAGTGCGAACGGCCCTGGACGAGCGGCTGGCCGCCTCGGCGCGGATGGTGGCCGGGCTGGCGACGCAGTTCGCGGCGCCGGGGCTGGGGACGCGGGGACCGCCGGCCGCCCTGATGGACGTGGTGGCGCGCGACGGCTTGGCGTGCGAGGTGAGCCTGCTGCGCGGCGAGCTGTCCGTGCAGAAGGTCGCGCGCATCGGCGCCAGTCCGCCGATGGAAGACGCGGCGCCCGGCTACAGCACCCGCTTCTATGGCGGCAAGCCGTGGCGCACCTACGTGCTGCAGCAAGGCGCCATCCGGGTCGCGACCGCGGACCGGATCGACCTGCGCGAGGCCCTGCTGCGTGACGTCGCGCTGACGGTCGCCGTGCCGTTCGGCGTGGCGCTCGCCGGCAGCCTGCTGATGCTGTGGATCGGCATCGGGCGCGGGCTGGCGCCGCTGGAGAAGATGCGCGGCCTGCTGGCGGCCCGCAAACCCGACGACGACGCCCCGCTGCCGCCGGCCCGGGTGCCACGGGAGTTGAAGCCGCTGGTGGACACCATCGCCCACCTGCTGGAGCGCGTGCGCAATGCGATGGCGCGCGAGCGGCGCTTCACCGACGACGCCGCGCACGAGCTGCGCACGCCGCTGACGGGCGTCAAGACGCACCTGCAGGTGCTGCGGCTGGCGCTGCGCGACGAGGGGCACCCCGAGGTGCGCGATGCGCTGGACCACGCGGATGCCGGCGTGCATCGGATGCAGCGGACCATCGAGCAGTTGCTGCTGCTGGCGCGGCTGGAGGGCGAGGCGCCGGCGGCGGGCAGCGAGCGGTGCGATGCCGCACAGGCCGCGGCGGAAGCCGCGCGGGTGTCGCAGCAGGTGCGCCCGGACGCGGCCCGGGTCGTCGTCACCGCGCCCGAGGCGCCGGCCGCCGCCGCCATCCCGGAGCCCCTGCTCGTGTCGGCGCTGAGGAACCTGCTGGACAACGCCTTGCAGGCCGCGCCGCCGGGCTCGGCGGTGACGCTGGCGATCGGCGCCGAGGCCGGGCAGGTGCGCTTCGCCGTCCTCGACGAAGGCCCGGGGATGTCGGCCGCCGAGTGCGCGCTGGCGACCCGGCGCTTCTGGCGCGCCGCCGGCAGCGGGCCGGGCAGCGGACTCGGCCTGTCGATCGCCGGCACGATTGCGCAGCGGTACGGTGGCGCATTGCGCCTGGCGCCCCGGACGCCGCGCGGCCTGGCGGCGGAACTCGTGCTGCCGCTGGCCGCCGTCGAACCCGCCTGATGCGCTTGGCCGGTCACTCGACCGGCAGGCCGAGTTCCCTCCAGGCCTGCCAGCTGCCCGGCACGTTGCTCGCGTCGAAGCCGCGCGCCTGCAGCAGGCTGGCCGCGATCGAGGCGCGGTAGCCGCTGTCGCAGTACACCGCCACCGGCCTGGTGCGATCGAGCGTCGGCAGCTGCTGCGCCAGCTCGCCCAGGAACAGGTGGCGCGCGCCGGGCACGTGGCCCTTCTTCCATTCCTGGGGACTGCGCACGTCGAGCACGGCGTAGTCCTCAAGCCTGTCGGCCAGCGTCCGGACGTGCAACTGGGCCAGCGGCTGCAGTGCCAGGCCGGCGTCCTGCCAGGCGGTCATCCCGCCGGCCAGGTAGCCGCCGACGCGCTCGAATCCGGTGCGGGCCAGGTGCGCCAGCACGGTCTCGAGCTGCTCGTCCGACTCGAGCACCAGCAACAGGGGACGCTCCGGATCGAGCATCCAGCCCGCCTGGATCGACAGGTGGCCGGCCGCGCCGATGTTCCACGCGCCCGGGATGTGGCCGCCGCCGAAGGCCAGCATGTGCCTCGTGTCGAGCAACTGGTGCTCGTTCTTGTCGAGCAGGGCCTTGAAGTCCGCGGGCGGCAGGGCCGGCGCCCGCGTGCCGGCGTGCGCCGGCGGAGCCTGGGTGTTCCGGTCCTTCAGCCGCGGGTAGTAGCGCGGCTTGGGGGGCAGGTCGTCGAGCGCGGCGCGCAGGAACGCGTCCACGTCGCGATGCTGCAGCAGCGCGTTGTGCTTGCGCTCGTAGCCGATGGTGGTCGACACCTTGTCGCCGATCGCCGCGCCGCAGGGCGAGCCGTGCACGTGGGTGGGGTACACGGCCACGCCGTCGGCCAGCGACAGGAAGAACTGCGTGAGGGTCCGGAACTGTGCGCGGGTGAGCGCATCGGCCCGTTCGGGGCCCAGCAGGTCGGTCCGGCCGGCGGCGTCCACGAGCAGGGAGCCGCCGGACAGCACGGCGAACGGGGCGTCCTTCTCCGCGGCCTTGGCGAGCAGCAGCGCGATGTGCTCGGGCGTGTGGCCCGGCGTGTGCCTGACCGTCAGGCCGATGCCGCCGAGTTCCAGCTCGTCGCCGTCGTGGACGAGGCGGTGCGGGAACCCGTAGGCGGGCGCGTCGTGGCCGCTGAGGCACAGCGGTGCGCCCGTGGCCTGTGCCAGCGCGTGGGCGCCGCTGGCGAAGTCCTCGTGGACGTGGGTCTGGATGACGTAGCGGATCGCCAGGCCGTGCCGGCGGGCCGCCTGCAGGTAGCGCTCGATGTCCAGCTGCGGATCCACGACGGCGGCCACGCGCGCCGCGTCGTCGCCGACGAGGTAGCTCGCATCGCCCATCGATGCGGTCAACGACTGTTCGAACACGAGCGACATCCGACCGGCTCCTTTCCACGTTGCGGGGGGGCGAACGAGCATAGTGGGTGCGGATGCGCGCGTGTGGCTCTGCCGCGCGGCGCCGCAGGGCGGACTTGAAAACAATCTATCGATAGATATAATGTTTGAAAGTAGATTGAAAGGAAGGGCAGAGATGACTTCGCGCAGCCGCATTCAGGCGTTCTTCGACACGCCGACCTGGACCGTGTCGTATGTGGTGTGGGACGCCGACACCCGGGCCGCCGCCGTGATCGACCCCGTGCTCGACTACGACTTCAAGGCGGGCCGCACCGACAGCAAGGCGGCCGACCGCATCCTGGCCTACCTGCGGGAGCACGGGCTGGCGGTGGAGTGGATCCTCGAGACGCACGCGCACGCCGACCACCTCTCGGGCGCCCGGTACCTGCACGAGCGGGTGGGGGGCAAGGTGGCGATCGGCGAGAACATCCGCGAGGTGCAGGCGATCTTCAAGAAGATCTACAACCTGGAGCGCACGTTCCTGCCCGACGGCAGCCAGTTCGACCACCTGTTCAAGGACGGCGAGACCTTCATGATCGGCGGCCTGCAAGCCAAGGCCATGCTCGTGCCGGGGCACACCCCCGCCGACCTGGCGTACCTGATCGAGGAAGCCGTCTTCGTCGGCGACACGCTGTTCATGCCGGACGTGGGCACGGCGCGGGCCGACTTTCCGGGCGGCGACGCCCACACGCTGTACCGGTCGATCCGCCGCCTGCTGGAGCTGCCGGCGCAGACCCGCGTCTTCGTCTGCCACGACTACCCGCCCCAGGGCCGGGATGCGCCGCAGTGGGAGACGACCGTGGCCGAACAGCGGGCCAGGAACATCCACGTGCGCGACGGCATCACCGAAGAGGGCTTCGTCGCGATGCGCAAGGCGCGCGACGCCACCCTCGAGGTGCCCACGCTGCTGCTGCCCTCGATCCAGGTCAACGTGCGGGCGGGGCAGCTGCCGCCGGTGGACGAGAACGGGGTGGCCTACCTGCGCATCCCGATCAACGCGTTGCCCAGGCCCGCGGCCTGAGCGCTCGACATTCCCGAAGGAAGAGACACACCGCATGGATCGCCAACCACCCATCCAGGCCCAGCTCGTCGGCGACGGGCTGTACGTCACCGGCCAGCTCATGCCGGCCGCCGTGGCGGCTGCCGCCCAGGCGGGATTTCGCGCGCTGATCAACAACCGGCCCGACCTCGAAGGCGGGCCCGACCAGCCCACCAGCGAGCAGATCGAAGCCGCGGCGCGGGCCGCGGGCCTCGACTACCGGTTCGTGCCGGTGCGCCCCTCCGGGCATTCGGAGGAGGACGCCCGCCGGATGGCGGACGCCGTGAGCCAGTTGCCCAAACCCGTGCTGGCCTTCTGCCGCACCGGCCGCCGGTCCGCGGCGCTGTACCGCATGGGCCAGGACCTGAAGGGCGCCGGGCACGGCGCATGACGCGCCGGCCTGCCGGCGGGACCCCGCCCGCCAACGCGCGATGAAGTTCGGCATCCGGCACAACCTCTCGCAGTTCCTGCAGCAACTGCTGCAGGTGCTGCTGGTCGGCATGACGATCGGGATGATGCGCAACGTCGTTCCGGCGCTGGCGGAGTCGGAGTACGGCGTCCCGCGCGGCTCCTTCATGCTGCTCGTCGCGTTCGTTGTGGCCTTCGGCTTCGTCAAGGGCGCGATGAACTTCGTGGCGGGCCGGCTGGCCGAGCGGATCGGACGCCGGCCCGTGCTGCTGCTGGGATGGCTGGTCGCGCTGCCGATCCCGCCGCTGGTCTACTTCGCGCCGAGCTGGTCGTGGATGGTGGTCGCGACCGTGCTGCTCGGCGTCAACCAGGGCCTGACGTGGTCGATGACGCAGACCGCCAAGCTCGACTTCACGCGGGCAGACCAGCGGGGCCTGGTCATCGGCCTGAACGAATTCGCCGGCTACGTCGGCGTCGCCCTGGCCGGGGTCGCCACCGGCTACCTGGCGTCGGCACTCGGGCCGCGGGCAGGACTGCTGTGGTTCGGCGCGACCGTGATCGGACTGGCGACCGTGCTGGCGTGGGCCGCGATCGCGGAGACCTTGCCGTGGGCGCGCGACGACATGCGCCGGGCGGCGGTGCCGAACGCTGCCGCCAAGCCGCCGCCGGCCCGCGCCGTGGGCGCGAATCCCTCGACCGCCGAAGTCTTCGCGCTGATGACATGGCGCGACCGCCGCCTGGCAGCCATCAGCCAGGCGGGACTGGTGGAGAAATTCGTCGACGCGCTGGTGTGGGCCTTCTGGCCCGTCTACCTGCACCAGCGCGGCGTCGGCCTGCCCGGCATCGGCTGGATCGTCGGGGTCTACGGGTTCACCTGGGGCCTGGCCCAGCTGGTCACCGGCAAGCTGTCCGACCGGGTGGGCCGCCACCTGATGAACACCTGGGGCATGGGAATCTGTGGCGCCGGCGTGGCGCTCATGCCGCTCGGCCAGGGCTCGCTATGGTGGAGTGTCTCGGCGGCGATCTCGGGCCTGGGCATGGCCATGCTGTACCCCAACCTCAGTGCGGCCGTCGCCGACATCGCGCCTCCCGCCTGGCGCGCCTCGGCCATCGGCATCTACCGCTTCTGGCGCGACCTGGGCTACGGCATCGGCGCCCTCGGGCTCGGAGCCGCAGCGGCGCTGGGTGGGCGCATCGAGAGCGGCTTCTGGTTCGTGGCGGTGGCGATGGCGCTGTCGGGTGCGGTCCTGTTCGTCTGGGGCGAGGAGACGAATCCGGGCTTGCACCCGGCCCACTGACGCGCGGCCGGGGGCCGTGGCCGGCGCAGGCGCCGTGTCACCGTTCAGGGCAAGGGCACGCCGGTTCAGGGCGTGGATTCGCGCTCCTGACGCGGCGCCCGGGCCACGCTGGCCCGCCGCTGCGCCACCGCATCGTCCCGGTTGGGCGGCTTCGCATGCGGATCGGTCACGTCCCACGAGCCGAACACCTCGCGCAGGCTGCGCGTCTCCGGCAGCACGTAGATCACGGCCCCGGTCTTCTGCACGGTGGGACTCAAGGTGCGCTCGTAGAAATCCACCGGCAGGTTGACGCAGCCAAACGAGATCCGGTTGTCCGCCTCGGTCGGCGAGCTCAGGCGCTCCAGGCGCTGCTCCGCCGCCACCGTCGGGCGCACGCGATGCATCGACACAGCGGCGTCGTAGTCGATCCAGACGATGTCCTCGCCATGGGTGTTGTGCCCGGGTTCGGCGACGAAGCGGCCGGCCGGGGTGGTCTTCTCTTCCTGCCGCACCTCCGACAGCGGCTTGTCGCCGATGCCGGGGGCGGAGTCGTCGCCGATCGCCGCGCCCAGCAGCGCGGGCGTGTCCGCCTGCAGCTTGCCGGCGGGATCGAACACGTAGACCCGGGCTGCCTTCTTGTCCAGGATGACGACGGACTTGCCCTCGTTGTCGCCCGTGGCGAAGGCCCAGTTCGCGATCTCCCGCACATCCTTGGACGCGGTGACCCCCTGCAGGTCCGGCAACGGGCCCTGCGTGGCGAACCGCGCTCCCTGGCCTGGCGCGGCGGCGGGCGACACGGCAGGGCGCGCGGGCGGTGGCTCCTGCCGGGCCCGGACCCAGAGCGCGACCAGGATGGCCGCCAGCGCGAGCAGCGCGCCGGCAAGGAGAAGGCGGGGCAGGCCCCGTCGGCCGGGGGCGGATGGCGTCGGCATCGTGATGGCTTGGAGTCCGCGAAGCGAACACCCTAAGAAACGGCCGCGCCGTGCGGACGTCGACGGTGGAGCTGGATCCCGTAGGACGGCGCCAGGATCTCCGGCGGGCGATGTCTGCGCCCGCCGTCGTCGATCCTCCGGTCAGGTGTTGCGGGCTCGGGTCAGGGCACCGTCTCGATCCGACGCCGTGCCGTCCGGACCGCGCGCGGGCATGCTCAGAACTTGTAGCCGAGCCGCACCACGTAGTCGACCGGATTGAGTGTCAGGCGGCCGGTGGTGGTGGTGCCCGAGCCCACGAAGGTGGCATCGGTGCGCAGCGGGATGTACGACACCGAGCCGTTCACCGACCAGCGCTCGTTGATGTTGTAGATCAGGCCCGCGTTGTACACCGGTGCCCACGACGAACTCAGGGACGCCGAGTCCCGCGCCAGGCTCGCCACGATCGGGTCCGATTTGTTGGCCGTCACGTTGGAGAAGCTGGCATGAGTGACGCCCAGCCCGAGGTAGGGGCGCACGCGGTCGCCCGGATTGCGGAACAGGTACTTGCCCACCAGCGCCGGCGTGAGCTCGCGCGCGGTCGCCGCGCCCGGACGCGGGCCGGACCGCAACTGCACGTCCACGGTGAACTTCGGCGGCACGCCCAGGCTCAGCTCCGCGGCCCAGTGGTCCGTGAACATGTGCAGAACGCTGAACGTGATCGTGTCGACCCGGTCGATGCTCGCCGTGGCGCCCGCGGTGGCGGCATTGAACACCGGCGCCGCCGGGCCCACCGAGGTCAGGGGACCGAGCGACTCGCGGGGGGCGATGGCCGCGAAGCCCAGGCCCAGGATCGTGTCGCCGGCCTTTTGCGCCATCGCGCCCGTGGATGCCAGCAGCATCGCCACGGCCAGCGACGAACCGGGGAGGGAAAACCTGTCGACCATCGCAACCTCCGATCCGCCTCCATGGCGGTGCTGGGGCCAATCTAGGAGCGACGCGTTGCCGGCGCCTTGCGCGGGGTCAAGTGGGGTGCAAATGCGACGGGAGCTGCGCTGCGGCTGAGCACGCTGGCGGACTGGCGGCGACGCGACCGGACCAGGGCGTGCTCACGGCCGCAGCGCATCGAGCCGGAGCGAACCTCGCCCCGGCGCTCTTCAGTGCCTCAGGTGCTGCCGCGTTCCACCAGCTCGAAGCCGAGGTCGATGCAGCGGCGCGGCACCGCTTCGCCGCGCATCAACTGCAGCAGCATGGTGGCCGCCTGCCTGCCCATCTCCGAACGCGGGGTGCGGATGGTGGTGAGCGGCGGGATCATCTGGTCGCTGCCGGTGAGGTCGTTGAACCCCGCGACCGCCACCCGCTCCGGGATCCGGATCCCGAGCCGCAGCGCCGCCAGCAGCGCGCCCTGCGCCAGGTCGTCGTTGCAGAAGAAGATCGCATCCACGGGCGGTGTCTGGCCCATGATCTGCTCGAACATGACGCCGCCCAGCGCGATGGAGGAGGGATGGGGATTGAGCCATTCGAGCACGGGCGAATGCAGTCCGGCCTCGCGCATCGCGACGCGCCAGCCCTCCAGGCGCTGCATCGTGCGCGGATCCAGCTGCGCGGCGGCGAAGGCGATGCGCCGGCGCCCTCGCTGCAGCAAGTGGCGCGTCATCGCGCGGCCGGCGTCCGCCTGCGACAACCCCACGCTGTGCACTCCGGGTTGGTCGGACGTCTCCATCAGGTACACGCAGGGCACGCGACTGCCCTCCACCAGGCGGCGGCTCGCCTCGCTGCGGTCGAAGCCCGTGACCAGCAGGCCGGCGGGGCGCTGCAGCAGGTGGCTGCGCAGGAGGTGTTCTTCCTCGACCGGGTCGTAGTGCGTCACGCCGATCAGGGTCTGGTAGCCGGCATCGCCGAGCGTCTCCTGCGCCGCTTCGAGCAGGTCGACGAACAGGGCGTTGGACAGGGCCGGCACCAGCAGGGGGACCTGGTTGCCGTGGCGCGAGGCCAGGGCGCGGGCGGCCGGGTCCGGCACGTAGCCGAGCCTGGCCGCGGCGGCCTGCACGCGGGCCACCAGTTCGGGATCCACCGCGCGCTCGCCGCGCAGGGCCCGCGAGACGGTGATCGGGCTCACCTCGGCGGCACGGGCGACGTCCGCCAGGGTGACTCGGCCGGTGGCGCGCGGCCGGGCAGGCTTCGAATGCATCTAAGTGGAAACCCGGATACGGTGGGGTGGGGTGCCAGCTAGGATAGCGCTATCCGATTGCACTGGCAAGGCAGTCCGGCCACCACGGGCCGTGTCCCGTGGGCCGAATCGACACCGTTCTTGCCACGTGCAGTTTTTCAGCCTTTCTTGGATAGCGCTATCCCTTGAGCCATCGTCTCGTCATCATGGGCGTCGCCGGCTGCGGCAAGTCCACCGTGGGTGCGGCGATCGCCGCCGCCCAGGGGCTGCCGCTGGTCGAGGGCGATGACTTCCACAGCCCGGAGAGCCGCCAGAAGATGGCGCGCGGCACCGCGCTGACCGACGCCGACCGGGCGCAGTGGCTCGAAGTGCTGGGGTCGCAGCTCGCGGCCCACGGCCAGGGCGTCGTGCTCACCTGTTCGGCGCTCAAGCGCGCCTACCGCGACCGCCTGCGCCAGGCCGCGCCCGGCCTGCGCTTCGTCTTTCTCGACATCGACCGCGATTCGGCGCGGCAACGCGTGGCCGGCCGCGGTTCGCACTTTTTCTCGGCGAGCCTGGTGGACAGCCAGTTCGCGACCCTGGAATCGCCGGTGGGCGAGCCCGGCGTGCTGCGCGTCGACGCGCTCGCGCCGCCCGAGGGCCTGCTGCGCCAGGTCGCCGACTGGCTGCAAGACAAGGAGACCCCGTGAACCCTCCCGCCGCCCCGGGGCGCTTGCAGCGCCTGAGCAACTTCCTGATGGCCGGCTGCCTCGGCGTGATGGCGGTCGCCGTCTTCGTGAACGTGGTGCTGCGCTACGGCTTCGGCAGCGGCATCGCCGCGAGCGAGGAGTTGTCGCGCCTGCTGTTCGTCTGGATGGTGTTCATCGGGGCCACCGCCGCCTATCCGGCCGGCGAGCACATGGCCTTCACCTCGCTGGTGGGCCTGCTGCAGAAGCGCCCGGCCGCGATGATGGCGATGACCGTGCTGATCCGCCTGGCGGTGCTGCTCGGCTGCGGCCTGCTCGCCTGGGGCGCCTGGCAGCAGGTGGTGGTGGGCATGGGCAGCCGCTCCGTGGTGCTGGGCTACCCGGCCGCGCTGCTTCCGCTGCCGGCGCTGCTGTGCGCGGTCGCCATCGGCGTGATGGCGGTGATCGAACTGGTCAAGCGCGAGCCGCTCGACCTGGGCCACGCGGCGGAAGTGGAGTGATGGCATGAGCACCGCACGGCCGCCCGAAGGGGCTCCCATCGCAATGCGAAGCATGGAGGTGGTCCTGTGACCCCCGAAGCACTCGCCTTCATCGTCTTTTCCGCCGGCATGCTGGTGCTCATGGGCATCGGCATGAACATGGCGCTGGCCCTGGTGCTCACCGGCGCCGGCATGGCCTGGGTGCTCGGCTTCTGGGACACGCAGCTGCTGGCCCAGAACCTGGTCGCCGGCATCGACAGCTTCCCGTTGCTGGCCGTGCCGTTCTTCATCCTGGCCGGCGAGCTGATGAATTCCGGCGGCATCAGCAAGCGCATCATCGACATGGCGCAGGCCTGGGTCGGCCACATCCGCGGCGGCCTCGGCTTCGTGGCCATCGGCGCGGCGGTGCTGATGGCCAGCATGAGCGGATCGGCGCTGGCCGACACGGCGGCGCTGGCCACCATCCTGCTGCCGATGATGAAGCGCCAGGGCTATCCCATGGCCACCTCCGCCGGGCTGCTGGCCTCGGGCGGCATCATCGCGCCCATCATCCCGCCGTCGATGCCGTTCGTGATCTACGGCGTCACCACCAACACCTCGATCTCGGCGCTGTTCCTCTCGGGCATCGTGCCCGGCCTGATCATGGGCGTGGGCCTGATCGTGGCCTGGAAGCTGGTGCTGCGCAAGATCGAGCTGCCGGCCGGCGAGCCGCTGCCGATGAAGGAGCGCCTGCGCGCCACGGCCAAGGCCTTCTGGGCCATGCTGATGCCCCTGATCATCATCGGCGGCATGAAGACCGGCATCTTCACGCCCACCGAAGCGGCCGTGGTGGCGGCGTTCTACGCGCTGGCCGTGGCGCTGTTCATCCACCGCGAGATGCGCATCGCCGAGATCGGCCCGGTGCTGGTGCGCGCGGCCAAGACGACCGCGATCGTGATGTTCCTGTGCGCCGGCGCCCAGGTGGCCAGCTACATGATCACGCTGGCGGACCTGCCCACCGTGCTGACCGGCTGGCTCGGCCCGCTGGTCGACAGCCCGCGCCTGCTGATGGCGGTGATGATGATCGTGCTGGTGCTGATCGGCACCGCGCTGGACCTGACGCCCACCATCCTGATCTTCGCCCCGGTGATGCTGCCGATCGCCACCAAGGCCGGCATCGACCCCGTGTACTTCGGCCTGATGTTCGTGCTGAACGGCGCCATCGGCCTGATCACGCCGCCGGTGGGCACCGTGCTGAACGTCGTGGCCGGCGTCGGCCGGCTGTCGCTGCACCAGGTGATCAAGGGGGTGAACCCCTTCCTGGTGACCTACGTCCTGATCCTCGCGCTGTTCACCGCCTTCCCGCAGCTGGTCACCATGCCGGTCGCGTGGATGCGCTGATGCGGCATTTCCCTTCCCCCACCCTCGCAATGGAGACAAGCATGACCATCCTTCGTCGCACCGTGCTCGCGGCGGCCGCCGCCGCCTCGCTGCTCGCGCCCCTCGCCGGCTTCGCCGCCGACATCAAGCCGCGCCTGATCCGCTTCGGCTACGGCCTGAACGAGAACAGCAACCAGGGCCGCGCCGCCAAGATGTTCGCCGCCCAGGTGGAGAAGGCCTCGCAGGGCAAGATGAAGGTGCGCGCCATCGGCGCCGCCGCGCTCGGCCCGGACGTGCAGATGCAGCAGGCCCTGATCGGCGGCGCGCAGGAGATGATGGTGGGCTCCACCGCCACCCTGGTGGGCATCACCAAGGAAATGGCGCTGTGGGACACGCCGTTCCTGTTCAACAACACCAAGGAAGCCGACGCCGTCCTGGACGGCCCGATCGGCCAGAAGGTGATGGACAAGCTGCAGGACAAGGGCCTGGTCGGCCTGGCCTACTGGGAGAACGGCTTCCGCAACCTGACCAACAGCAAGCGTCCGGTGCAGAAGATGGAAGACCTGGACGGCATCAAGCTGCGCGTGATGCAGAACAACGTCTACCTGGACAGCTTCAAGACCCTGGGCGCCAACGCCGTGCCGCTGCCGTTCTCGGAGCTGTTCAGCGCGCTGGAGACCAAGACGGTCGACGGCCAGGAGAACCCCTACAACACCATCCTGTCGTCCAAGTTCTACGAGGTGCAGAAGTACCTGAGCGTCACCAACCACGTCTACAGCCCGTGGATCGTGCTGGTGTCCAAGAAGTGGTGGGACGGCCTGTCCAAGGACGAGCAGAAGGTGCTGCTGGACGCCGCCAAGGCCAGCCGCGACTTCGAGCGCAAGGACACCCGTGAGGAAGGCGCCAAGGCGCTGGCCGACCTGAAGGCCAAGGGCATGCAGATCAACGAGCTGCCCGCGACCGAGTCCGCCCGCATGCGCGACAAGCTGACCAAGGTGAACGCCACCATCGCGGCCGACGTCGGCATGGACCTGTGGAACGAGACCCAGGCCGAGCTGAAGAAGATCCGCGGCGGCAAGTAGCCCGCGCGCGTCCCTGCCAGCCGGTGCGCGCCTCGCGGCGGGCATCGGCTTTTTTTTTCAACGGACGGCACGGGCGGCGCAGCGCGCTGCCTGCGGTCGCCATCCGCATGCCTGGCCCGACCTTGAATCCTTCCTCCCTTCCTTCGTTCCGTTCCCGCGTCGTTCCCGTCGTGGTGGTCGCCGATCCGGCGCAGGCCGTCCCGATGGCGCAGGCGCTGCTGGACGGCGGCATCGACGTCGTCGAGGTCACGCTGCGCACCGCGGCGGCCCTGGCCGCCATCGAAGCCATCGCGCGGGCCGTGCCCGGGATGTGCGTGGGGGCCGGCACGGTCACCCGCGCGCACGAGGTGCGCCAGGTGCTCGACGCCGGCGCGCGCTTCGCGCTGTCCCCGGGCGCGACGCCGGCCTTGCTGGACGCGGTCGGTGCGGCGCGCCTGCCCTTCGTGCCGGGCGTGGCATCGGCGAGCGAAGCCATGGCGGCGCGCGAAGCGGGCTACACGCTGCTCAAGTGCTTCCCGGCCGCGCAGGTCGGCGGGGTCGAGACCCTCAAGGCCTGGGCCGGCCCCTTGCCGGACCTGCGCTTCTGTCCGACCGGCGGGGTGTCGCCGGCGAACCTGGCGCAATACCTGGCGCTGCCCAACGTCGCGATGGCGGGCGGCTCCTGGATCACGCCGGCCGACGCGCTGGCAGCCGGCGACTGGGACCGGGTGCGGGAGCTGGCCGCGCAGGCGCTGGCCTGCGCGACGGCGTAGCGCCAAGTCGAGTCCGTCGGCAGCGGCAGCGTCAGCGGCGCGTCGCTGCCGTGGAAGGCCATCACGTCGCCCAAGACTGCCCGGCCCCGGCATCACACGTTTCCCCCATGGACGACTCGTCCGAGGACACGAATACTCGGCGCGGTGGGTCGGAGCCCGTGCGCCGGCATCCGCAGCACGACTCTGGAGCGCATCGCCCGCCATGGAACCTCTTCACGGCATCCGCCTCATCGACATGACGTCGATGGCCATGGGGCGCTTCGCCTCGCCATCCCCGCGCAACAACGACGCCGCCCGGCAGGAGGCCGAATGACGCGCGCGGGGCCGCTCGCGGGCATCCGCATCGTCGAATTCGTGGGCGTCGGCCCCGGCCCGCTGTGCGGCATGCTGATGGCGGACCTGGGCGCGCAGGTGATCCGCATCGACCGGGTGGAACCGAGCGGGCTGGGCATCGAGCGGCCGCCGCGGTTCGACCTGCTGCTGCGCGGCAAGCGCACCTTGCGCGTCGATCTCAAGCAGCCTGCCGGCGTGGCCCTGGCGCGCGCGCTCGTGGCGAAGGCCGACGGCCTGATCGAGGGCTTTCGCCCGCAGACGATGGAGCGCATCGGCCTGGGCCCCGAGGCCTGCCTGCAGGACAACCCGCGGCTCGTCTATGGCCGCGTGACCGGCTTCGGCCAGACGGGACCGCTGGCTCGCGTGGCCGGCCACGACCTGAACTACGTGGCGCTGGCCGGCGCGCTGCACGCGATCGGCCGCGAGGGCGCTGCGCCGACGCCCCCCTTGAACCTCCTGGGCGACTATGCGGGCGGATCGATGTTCCTGGCCTTCGGCATGGTGGCCGCGATGCTGCACGTGCGCGCCGGCGGCCCGGGCCAGGTGGTCGACGCCGCCATGACCGAAGGCGTCAACGCGTTGATGACGCCCTTCCACGGCCTGCATGCCGCGGGCCTGCACGACGGCCCGCGCGGCACGAACCTGCTGGACTCGGGCGCGCCGTACTACGACGTCTACCGCTGCGCGGACGGCGAATACGTCTCCATCGCGCCGATCGAGGCGAAGTTCCGCCGGGTGCTGGTCGACAAGCTCCGCGATGCGGGCGCCGACGTCGCCGGACTGCCTGACTTCGACGACCGCAGCCAGTGGCCGGCGCTGCGCAGCCGCTTCGAACGGATCTTCGCGCAGCGCACCCGTGCCGACTGGTGCGCCGCGCTCGAAGGCTGCGACGGCTGCTTCGCGCCCGTGCTGGCGCCGCGCGAGACCGCGCAGCATCCGCAGCACGCCGCGCGGGGGGCCTTCTTCACCGCCGACGGGATCACGCAGCCCGCGCCGGCGCCGCGCTTCTCTGCCACGCCGCCGGACCAGCCTTCGCCCCCGGGGACCGACGGCGATGCACGCGAATGGGCCCGCGCCTGGGGATTGGGCGACACCGAACTCGCCGCCGCACTCGACTAGGACACCCACCGAATGGCCGGATTGCACGACGAGGAATCCAGCGTCGACTTCGTGCCCCTGCGCGAGCGCGCGCAGGTCCTGGCCGCGCAGGAGGCCTGACGATGCGCGTCGAAGCTCTCGAGCAACTCGACCTGGCGCAGCACATCCGCCCGGGCGACGGCATCCTTTTCGGCCAGGGCTGCGGCGAGCCGGTGAGCCTGACCGAAAAGCTCGTGCAGCAGCGCGCCGGCTACAGCGGCGCCGGCATCTTCTTCGGCTCCGGCTTCTCGCGCAGCTTCCAGCCCGAGCACGCCGACCACCTGCGCTTTCGCGGCTTCGGCGGCATCGGCACGCTGCGCAAGCTGGCCAGCGCCGGCGCGCTCGAGCCGGTGCCATGCCACACCTCGTCCATCGAGGGCCTGATCCGCGGCGGCCAGATCCGCACCGACGTGGTGATGCTGCTGGTCAGCCCGGCCAATGAGCGGGGCGAGCACAGCTTCGGCCTGGTCAACGATTACGTGCGCACCGCGATCGCCAAGGCGCGGGTGGTGATCGCCGAGGTCAATGCCCAGGTGCCGTGGACGCCATGCGACCGGCCGCTGCGGCAGTACGAGATCACGGTGGCCGTGCACACCGACCGGGCCCCACTCGAATTGCCGGCGGCGCCGTTCGGCGAGTTGGAGCGCCGCATCGCCGAGCACCTGGCGGACCTGATCCCCGACCGCGCGACGTTGCAGGTGGGCATCGGCGCGGTGCCCGAGGCCATCGTCGCCATGCTGGCCGACCGGCGCGAGCTGGGCGTGCACTCCGGGATGATCGGCGACTCGGTGGCCGACCTGATGGAGCGCGGCGTGGTCACGAACACCCACAAGGGCATGGACCCCGGCGTCACGATCAGCGGCCTGCTGTTCGGCACGCAGCGGCTGTACCGCTTCGCGGACCGCAACCCGCAGCTGCGCCTGTGCCCGACCAGTTATACGCACGGCATCGCGACGCTGTCGAAGCTGCGCAACCTGGTTTCGATCAACTCGGCGCTGGAGGTGGACCTCACCGGCCAGGTCAACGCCGAGGCGATCGGCACCGACTACATCGGGGCCGTGGGCGGCCAGGTGGATTTCGTGCGTGCGGCGGCGCAGTCCGAGGGCGGCGTCTCGATCATCGCGCTGCCGTCCAGCGGCAAGAAGGGCGAGTCCCGCATCGTCAGCCGGCTCTCGGGGCCGGTGACGACCGCGCGCAGCGACGTCGACGTGATCGCCACCGAGCATGGCATCGCGCGGCTGCGCGGCCTGGGTTTGCGCGAGCGCATCCGCGCGATGGTGGCGATCGCCCCGCCCGAGCGGCGCGACACGCTGCTGCGCGAAGCGCGGCAGGTCTGGGGGGAGTTCGCATGAACCTCACCGACGGGATCGCACAGGCCGCCGCGGAATGATCCTGGGCCACATCGCCGAACACGTTCAGGGCTTGCGGACGCCGGACTAGGTCAGGGCGCAGGGGCTCGCCAGGCGTGCCGGTGATGGCGACACGGCGCGGCTGCTACCCGCGGGACGCGGCCCGGGCTGAACGAGTCGGCGTGCGCCTACAAAGGGTGGCTGCTCGGCGGTGCAGCATCGGCGCAGGCGCCGGCACCTCGGCGTTGGGAGCACAGGATGGACACGCACGAGGCCACCGCCTGCGGGGCGGCACGCCGGCCAGGCGCACGGGGGCAGCCATGAAAGCCCTGCTCACGGCCTTCGCGGCGGTGCATGCCCTCATGGCGGTGCTGTTCGCCGCCGCCGGCGTGGTGCTGATGCTGGTGGCGGCCCGCACCAGCTGGGACGCCCTGCAGACCGGGTTGTCGGCTGGGACGGCCAATGCCGTGATCGAAGCCGTGGGCCTGCTCGCCTCGGCCGTCGTGGCGATGCAGATCGCGCAGACGATCGCGGAGGAGGAGGTGATCCGCGCCGCGCACGTCAGCGCGCCCACGCGCGTGCGGCGCTTCCTCTCGCGATTCCTGGTCGTCGTGGTGGTGGCCCTTGCGATCGAGGGCCTGGTGGCCGCCTTCAAGGCGGTGCACGAGGGCCTGGAGAACCTGCTCTACGCGGGCGTGCTGCTGGCGGCGACGGCGCTGGTGCTGGCGGCGTGGGGATGGTTCATCCGCGCCAACGTGGCCGCGGAGCGGCTGGAGCCCGAGGCCATGGCCGAGGCGAAGGAAGAAGACCGCAAGCTCGGCTAGGGCCGCAGGGCCGGCGAACGGCGGCAAGATCGAAGGCATGAACCAGAACCAATCCCTGTCCCTGCTCGTGATCCCGGGCAGCGTGCGCACCGGATCGTTGAACCTCACCCTGGCGCGCGCGGCGTGCCGCATCGCCGAGGCCCAGGGCGCGTCGGTGCGCCTGCTCGACCTGCGCGAACTCGCGCTGCCGGTCTACGACGGCGATCTCGAGGCGAGCCAGGGCGTGCCCGAGCGCGTCGGCGACCTGATCGACGCCATCGTGGCGGCCGACGCGGTGCTGGTCGTCACGCCGGAATACAACGGCTTTCCGACGCCGCTGGTGATCAATGCCTTTGACTGGATGTCGCGCGCGCCGGCCAGCGGCCAGCGCCCCGCGGGCCTGAAGGCCACGGCCGGCAAGGCGGCCGGCCTGCTGTCGGCGTCGCCCGGTCCGCTGGGCGGCCTGCGCTCGATGAACTTCCTGCGCCAGTACCTGCAGATGGCCTTCGCGATGGTCGTCAGCCCGCGCCAGCACGCGCTGGGCGTGGCCGACCACGCGTTCGACGACGCCGGGGCGCTGAAGGACGAGAAGGCGCGGCAGGCAGTGGAGGGCGTGGTGGCATCGCTGCTGAAGCTGGGCGGGGCACTGCGGGCTTGATGGCGCGTGCCGGCTGTCGGCGGCGCCTGCGCACCGATGCCTCGTCAGTGCCGGGTCAGCGCGACTGTGGCCAAGTACGGCCATGCATGATTCCGCATACGGACCGGCTCTTCGTCATTGGCGCGCCAGGCGCGCGCTTCGAGCGGCCGGCTGGCTGTTCTGTGGGGTGGCGATCCTGGCCGCGATCGTGTGGGCCACGCTGGGCTTCGGGGCGTTTTGAATTCGCCGGAGGCCGGTCGCTCGTCCTGAAACGACTGGGTCAGAAAGGCGAAGGCCCCGCACTTGCGTGCGGGGCCTTGCTGGATTTTGGCTCCCCGACCTGGGCTCGAACCAGGGACCTACGGATTAACAGTCCGGCGCTCTACCGACTGAGCTATCGGGGAACAGAGCCTTCGATTATAGGGTCTTTTTGAAGCGCTTCCGCGACCTCGACGGTGGGCGCCGCAAAAAAGTTTGCCCGTCAGTCGAACACCGGCGTCTCGACGCCCAGCACCTTGTGCAGCTTGGGCGAGGTGGTGGTGTACTGCAGGTGGATCTTGCCCTTCTCGGGGAAGATGATCGGCGCGGCGCCGAAGGCGGCCAGCGCGCATTCGTGGAAGCCCGAGAGGATCAGCTTCTTCTTGCCGGGGTAGGTGTTGATGTCGCCCACGGCAAAGATGCCGGGCACGCTGGTGGAGAACTTCTCGGTGTCCACCACGAGCTGCTTGCGCTCGATGTCCAGGCCCCAGTCGGCGATCGGGCCGAGCTTGGGCGAAAGGCCGAAGAAGACCAGCAGCATGTCCAGCGGCACCACGCGGGTCACGCCGTCGGCGCCGGTGACCTTGGCGCCGGTGAGCTTGCCGTCCTTCTCGTCATAGCCCGTGACCTGGCCGACGATGAACTGCATCTCGTACTGCTCGCACAGCTCCTTCATCTTCGCCACCGACGCGGGCGCGGCCTTGAAGCCGTCGCGCCGGTGCACGAGGATCACGCTCTCGGCCTTGTTCGGGCCCTCGGCCGCGAAGTTCAGCGTCCAGTCCAGCGCCGAGTCGCCGCCGCCCACGATCACCAGGTTCTTGCCGGCAAAGTCGGCCGGGTTCTTCACCCGGTAGTGCAGCTGCGTGCCGGTGAACTTGTCCAGGCCGTCGACCTTCAGCGCGCGCGGCTCGAAGGCGCCCACGCCCGCGGCGATGAAGATGGTCTTGGTCAGGAACTGCGTGCCCTTGGACGTCTCGACGAAGAAGCGGCCGTCGTCCTGGCGCTCGACCACGGTGACCGTCTGGCCCAGGTGGAAGGTGGCGCCGAACGGCTCGATCTGCCGCAGCAGCGCGTCGGTCAGTTCCTTGCCCGTGCACACCGGGATGGCCGGGATGTCGTAGATCGGCTTGTCCGGGTACAGCTCGATCGGCTGGCCGCCGGGGTAGGCGAGCGAGTCGATGACGTGGGCCTTGATCTCCAGCAGGCCCAGCTCGAACACCTGGAACAACCCCACCGGGCCGGCGCCCACGATGACGGCATCGGTCTCGATCGGGCCGTCGTGCGCGGCAGCGGTCTTGATCACTTCTTGGTTGAGTCGCGGTTCCATGAATTCTTCTTGGGGTCAGCGGACCAGCTCGCCGAGCTTGCCCGGCTTTTCCTTCCATTCCTCGGCATCGGGCAGCGCCGGCTTGCGCTTGGTGATGCTCTTCCAGCCCGGGGCCAGTTCGGCATTCAGCTTGGTGAAGCCGACCTGGTCGGCCGGGACGTCTTCCTCGGCGTAGATGGCATTGACCGGGCATTCCGGGATGCACACCGCGCAGTCGATGCACTCATCGGGGTCGATCACCAGCATGTTCGGCCCTTCCCGGAAGCAGTCCACGGGGCAGACGTCCACACAGTCGGTGTACTTGCAGCGGATACATTGTTCGGTGACGACGTGGGTCATGGGGTGGGGACCGGTGCTTGGGGGGAAACCCGAATTTTACCCAGCGGGGCACACCCGCACGGCCGGGATGGGATGGGTGCGCACGGCCGGGCCAGCCGACCGTTGACGCAGGTCAATGCACCAGCAGGGCTCCCGACGTGCGGTGGGTGGCGGTGTCCACCAGCACCAGCGACCCCGGCACGCGGGCGCGTGCGAAGGGCCGCGTGGCCAGCGGCTCCTGCAGCGCCAGCTGCACCACGCCGATCGCGTTGGGCGCCAGCTCGGAGGCGGGCAGCTCGGCCAGCGTGTGGATGTCGCGCTGGTGCACGAGGCGCTGCACGCGCGCCTTCACCCAGCGGTGCCCGTGCAGGGCCCAGTAGACCCGGCCGGCCACCAGCGGCTCGTCGTCCAGCCAGGCCAGGGTGCCGGTCACTTCGCGCACCGGCTCCGGGGCCCCGGCCGCGATCAGCCAGTCGCCGCGGGAGACATCCACCTCGCGATCGAGCACCAGGCCCGCGCTGTGGCCGGCGCCGACCGGGCGCGAGCGGCGCACGCCGTCCAGCACCTGGGCCACCACCGCGCCCTGGCCCGACGGCATCACGCGCACGGTGTCGCCCGGCTGCACGTGGCCCGTGGCCACGCGGCCCCAGAACACGCGGCGGCCCTGCGAGGTGTCGGCGGAGGCGGCGAACTTCTCCACCCACTGCACGGGAAACGAGAAGGGCTCGGCCGATTCCGCGGCCGTGACCGGCAACGTCTCCAGCAGTTGCAGCAGCGACGGGCCCACGTAGCCGGCCCAGCCGATCGACGGCTCGACGACGTTCAGCCCCTTCAAGGCCGACAGCGGCACCACCGCGCGGGCCTCGATGCCGGCGGCGGCACAGAACGCGGCCAGCGCGCCGGCGATGTGGCGGTAGGCGGCGGCCGGGTCGGCCACGGCGTCGAGCTTGTTGATCGCGAACACGATCGACGGCACGCGCAGCAGGTGCACCAGCAGGGCATGGCGGCGCGTCTGCGGCAGCAGGTCCAGGCCGGCTTCGGCCCAGCGCAGCTTGGTGGCGTCGACCAGGACCACGGCGGCGTCGGCACTGGACGCGGCCGTCACCATGTTGCGGGTGTACTGCTCGTGGCCGGGCGCATCGCCGATCACGAACTTGCGCGCGGGCGTGGCGAAGTAGCGGTAGGCCACGTCGATGGTGATGCCCTGTTCGCGCTCGGCGGTCAGGCCGTCGGTCAGCAGCGCCAGGTCCACCGCGCCGGCGCGCTGCACACCCGCCAGCTGGTCCTGCAGCACGGCCTGGCTGTCCACCAGCAGGCGCCCGATCAGCGTGCTCTTGCCGTCGTCCACCGAGCCGCAGGTGATGAAGCGCAGGGCGGCGGCGCTGCGCGCGGCCTCGTCCTCTGCCTGGGGCAGGGGAGCCACGTTCACCGCGCCATCCACCACGTTGTCATCCCAGCGACGACCGTGAAGCCGTCGATCGGCCACCACACCGTCGTCCCGGCGAAAGCCGTGAACCTGGTGCTCGTTCCCCACAGCGTCATCCCGGCGAAGGCCGGGATCCAGTCCCGCATCCGGCGTCGTCACCGCGTCCATCAGAAATACCCGTCCTTCTTGCGCTTTTCCATCGAGGCCTCGGAGGTCTTGTCGTCCATGCGCGTGGCGCCGCGCTCGCTGACCTGCGCCGCCACCGTCTCGGCCACCACCTGGCCGGCGTCGGCCGCCGTGCTGACGACGGGGCACGTGCAGGTGATGTCGCCCACGGTGCGAAAGCGCACCGTGCGCGTGACCGGCGACTCGCCCTCGCGCGGCGGGGTGAGGTCGGTCACCGGCACCAGCAGGCCCTTGCGCTCGACCACCTGCCGGCGGTGCGCGTAGTACAGCGAGGGCAGGGCGATCGCCTCGCGCTCGATGTACTGCCACACGTCCAGCTCGGTCCAGTTGGAGATCGGGAACACCCGGAAGTGCTCGCCGGCCTGCAGCCGCGTGTTGAACAGCGTCCACAGCTCGGGCCGCTGCGCCTTGGGCTGCCACTGGCCGAAGCCGTCGCGGTGCGAGAACATGCGCTCCTTGGCGCGCGCCTTCTCCTCGTCGCGGCGAGCCCCGCCGATCAGCGCGTCGAAGCGCAGTTCCTCGACCGCCTCCAGCAGCGTCACCGACTGGTGCACGTTGCGCGACTCGCCCGGGTGCGCCAGGCGCACGGTGCCGCGGCGCATCGAGTCCTCGACCGACCGCACGATCAGCTCGGCGCCCAGCTCGCGCGCCCGCTGGTCGCGGAACGCCGTCACCTCGGGAAAGTTGTGGCCGGTGTCGATCATCAGCAGCGGATAGGGGATGCGGCCCACGCCGAACGCCTTCTCGGCGCACTTGAGCAGCACCAGCGAATCCTTGCCGCCCGAGAACAGCAGGGCGGGGCGCTCGAAGGCGCCGGCGACCTCGCGCAGGACAAAGATTGCCTCCTCCTCCAGCGCGTCGAGGTGGCGGTTGGACAGCTGCGCGAGCAGCCGCGGCTCGAGCGGGGCGTTCATGCCGGCACTCCTTCGTTGGGCTTCACGTGCAGCCCGCATTCCCTGGCGCCTTCCTGCTCCCACCACCAGCGGCCGGCGCGGAAATCCTCGCCCAGGCTGACCGCGCGCGTGCACGGCGCGCAGCCGATGCTGGGATAGAACCGGTCGTGCAGCGGGTGGTAGTCCACGCCGTTGTGCGCGATGTAGTGCCACACGTCGCCCCAGGTCCACTCGGCCAGCGGGTTGAACTTGGTGCGCGCCTCCGACCGGTCGACCAGCGGCACCTCCGCGCGCGCGGCCGACTGCTCGCGGCGCAGGCCGGTGATCCAGGCCCGCTGGCCCGCCAGGGCGCGCTGCAGCGGCTCGACCTTGCGGATGTGGCAGCACGCCTTGCGCAGCTCGACGCTGCGGTACATCGGCTCCTTGCCCTCGCGCTTGACGAACTGCACCACCGACTCGCGCACCGGCTGCACCACCCGCACCGGCGCGCGCGAGGCGGCCTGCAGCCGCCGCAGCAGCTCCAGCGTCTCGGCGTGCAGCAGCCCGGTGTCCAGCACGATGACCGGGATGTCCAGCTCCAGGCCGTTGACCAGGTGCGTGATCACCATGTCCTCGGCGCCCAGGCTGTTGGCCTGCACCAGCGGCGAGCATTCGGCGGCCGCCCGGATCAGCAGCTGCTGCGTCTCGGCCAGCTTGCGGTCATGGTCCGCGGACGCACGGGCATGCAGTTCGACGGCGCGCATCAGGCGGCCCTCCGGAAATGCGGCTGCGCCTGCACGTCGCCCTGGTAGAAGGCCGCGAAGCGGTCGAACTGGCGCTGGGCGTGGGCGATGTCCTGGTCCTCGCGCAGCACCGCGGTGGTGAAGCCGGTGCGCTGCATGTGGACCAGCTGGTCGACCAGCACCGCGCCCACGGCCCGCAGCTCGCCGGCGAAGCCGCGGCGGCGCAGCGCGAAGGCCTGGCTGTACGCGCGGCCGTCGGTGAACTTCGGGAACTCCAGCTCGATGACCTGCGAGCCCTCGAAGGCCACGCTCTCGGCGTCGGTGTCGTTGCCCAGGCGCAGCACGTCCGGCTGGGTGCCCAGCCCGGCGTACTGCTGCGCCGTCAGGATGGTCAGCGTGCGCACGGTCATGCGGCCTCCCGCTCGGTGAAGCGCGCGGCGTTGGCGGCGGCCTTGAACGGCTCGATGCCCACGCGGCGCAGGGTGGCGATGAAGGTCTCGGGGCGGCCCGCGACGCTCACGCGCTGGCGGCGGTAGGCGTCCAGCACGGCCTCGACCACCTCGGGCACTTCGGCGGCCGAGAACGAGGGGCCGACCACCTTGCCCGGCGTGGCGGGACCGGACAGGTGCGAGCCGTCCGCGCCGCCCAGCGTGACCTGGTACCACTCCTTGCCATCCTTGTCGACGCCGAGGATGCCGATGTGGCCCGCGTGGTGGTGGCCGCAGCTGTTGATGCAGCCGGAGATGTTCAGGTCGATCTCGCCGATGTCGTACAGCTCGTCCATGTCCTGGTAGCGCTGCGTGATGGCTTCGGCGATCGGGATCGAGCGCGCATTGGCCAGCGAGCAGAAGTCGCCGCCGGGGCAGGCGATCATGTCGGTCAGCAGGCCGATGTTGGAGCGCGCCAGGCCCAGCTTGCGGGCCGCGGCCCACAGCTCGGGCAGGTCGTCCTGGTGCACCCAGGGCAGCAGCAGGTTCTGCTCGTGGGTGACGCGCGCCTCGCCGGCCGAGAAACGCTCGGCCAGGTCGGCCGCGCCTTCCAGCTGGCCCGCGTCGGCATCGCCGGGCGCCTGGCCCAGGCGCTTGAACGACAGCGTCACGGCGCGCAGCTGCGGCAGGCGGTGCTCGTGCACGTTGCGCTCGAGCCAGCGGTCGTAGGCCGGATCGGCCTCGGCGTCGGCGCGCACGATCTCGTGCAGGCGGGCGTCCTTGCGCGACGGGTGCACGTCGGGCACCGCGAAGCAGGCGGCGACGCGGTCGTACTCGGCCTGCGTGATCGTGTGCGGGGCGCCGGCGGCGACGATGCGGCGGAACTCGTCCTCGACCTGGTCGATGTAACGCTGGCCTTCGGCCTTGACCAGGATCTTGATGCGCGCCTTCCACAGGTTGTCGCGCCGGCCGTACTGGTTGTAGACCCGGATGCAGGCTTCCACGTAATTGAGCAGCTGGTTCCAGGGCAGGAACTCGCGCACCACGCTGCCGATGATCGGCGTGCGGCCCATGCCGCCGCCCACCTGCACCCGAAAGCCCAGCTCGCCCGCGGCGTCGCGCAGCAGTTGCAGGCCGATGTCGTACCAGCCGGTGGCCGCGCGGTCCTCGGCGGCGCCGTTGACCGCGATCTTGAACTTGCGCGGCAGGAACGCGAACTCGGGGTGCAGCGTGCTCCACTGGCGCAGGATCTCGCAGAACGGCCGCGGGTCCGCGATCTCGTCCGGCGCGATGCCGGCCAGCTCGTCGCTGGTGATGTTGCGGATGCAGTTGCCGCTGGTCTGGATGCCGTGCATGTTCACGCTGGCCAGCAGGTCCATGACGTCCGCGCTCCTGGCCAGCGGGATCCAGTTGAACTGCACGTTGGTGCGGGTGGTGAAGTGGCCGTAGCCCGTCTTCAGCCGCGTCACCACCGGCGTGCCGCCGGGCACCGGCACTTCGCCCAGCGCCAGTTGCCGGTCCTGCGCCTCGCGCAGCAAGGCAGTGTCGGGCTGGTCGTACTCGCGCGCGATCCTGGCCAGCACGCGCAGCTGCGTGCCGGAGATCTCGCCGTAGGGCACGGCGATGCGCAGCATCGGGGCGTAGCGCTGGATGTACCAGCCGTTCTGCAGGCGCAGCGGCCGGAACTCGTCATCGCCCAGCTGGCCGGCGAGGTTGCGCTCGAGCTGGTCGCGGTACTGGGCCGCACGGGCGCGCACGAAGGCCCTGTCGAACTCGGTGTACTGGTACATGGGCCCGCGACTCTACGAGCGGCCCACGGGGATCCCAACGACTTTTTCGTTCTCGCGTTATGCGGATAAGCTTATGCGCGAGCACTGGCGCGGACCGGCGGGCAAATCGCCGGCCACGCCGGAAAAGCGCGAAGGGCCGGGGGATGGCCCAACCATGAGGGGTCGAGGGGCGGGATGGGCACGACGGTTTCGGTCTGGGCGATCGGCTTTTCCGACGTGGAGCGGCACGCCCTCCACACGCTGCTGCGCCTGTCCGAGGAGCGCGAGATCCGCTACCTGCTGTGGCAGGGCGGCCCGGGGCCCGACCTGGCCCTCATCGACAGCCAGTCCTACGAAGCCGTGCTCGAGATGGAGTCGCCGAGCAACGCGGGCCTGCGGATGATCTGGATCGGCCCCGGCAAGCCGTCCCAGGCCTGGCGCGGATTCGAGCGGCCGGTGCAGTGGGCGAACGTCGTCGCGGCGATGGACGAGCTGTTCCGGCCGCCCGTCGAACTGGACTTCGACATCGACCTCGACTTCGCGAGTGCCGCGCCCGCATCCGACAAGGCGCCGCTGCGCCGCGCGCTGATCGCCAGCGCCGACCGCGACCACCGGCTGTACCTGCGCGCGCGGCTGGCACTGGCCGATCTCACGCAGGCCGACGAGGCCGAAACCCTGCCCGACGCCCTGGAGCTGGCGCGCCACCACCACTACGAACTGGCGCTGGTCGACCTGGGCCTGCCGCGGGCCGACGGCTGGCGCCTGGCGCGCCAGCTGGGCGCGGCCAGTCCGCGCATCGCGCACCTGATCGTGACCAACGCCAGTGCGTCGGCGGGCGATCGCCTGCGCGCCTGGCTGGCCGGCGCGCGCGCCCTGCCGGGCACGCCGCCCGATCCCGCGCAGCTGCACGCCTTGCTGGCGCGCGTCTAGCCGGCCAGCTGGCGCTGCACGTCCAGCGCCTGGGCCTGGCGCAGGGGCAGCGGCAGCGGCTCGCCGTGCAGCCGGGCTGCGAGCAGCTCGGCGCACAGGTGCGCGAAGGTCAGCCCGCGCGAGCCCATCGCGGTGCTCACCCACAGCCCCGGTTCCACTTCACCCAGCAGCGGCCGGCGGTCCGACGACGCGCAGCGCACGCCGCACCACGCCTGCACCTGCCCCGCCTCGAAGCGCGGCGCGAGTTGCGGCGCCACCTCGGGCACCAGCAGCCGCAGCCGCTCGAGGTTGGCCTGCTGCTCCTGCGCGCGCGGCTTGGTGGACCGGTCGCCGCGCACGTAGGTCGAGCCACTGAGCCAGGCCGTGCCGGCGTCGAGCGGAACCGAAGGCAGGAAGTGCCCGTTGCCGTTGACGGGCGTCGCTGGCATCGCGGCCGCGCCGGGCGGGACCCAGTCCCAGCTGACCTGGCCGCGTACCGGATGCAGTGTCACGCGGCCGCCCAGCAGCGGGGCGCTCTCGAGCGCGGCCGCCACCACGACCAGGTCGGCCTCGCCGAGGCAGGCGCCGTCGGCATCGAGCGCGCGCCAGCGGCCCTGCGCCGGCGCCAGCGACGCGACGCGCGCGTGCCCGCGCCACTGCACGCCGGGTTCGCCAAGCCAGGCGTGCACCAGCGCCGCGGGCTTGATCCAGGCGCCCGCCTGGTGCCACAGGCCGCCCTCGCGCGCGTCCTGCCACGGCCGGCCCGGCTCGCCGAGATCGGCCGCCTGGCGCTCCTGCGCGCCGCGCCGCTGGAACACGCCGGTGGGCGCCCAGTCGGTGCCGCGGCGCAGCCGCGCGACTGCCTCCCGCAGGGTCATGCGCACGCCGGCGCGCGACAGGCGCGAGAGCAGGTTGTCGTCGGGCGAGGCATGCGGCGCCAACAGCCCGGCCGGCAACGCCGAGGCGCCGCTGGCGGGCGCGGCGGCCGCATCCAGCACCTGCACCCGCCAGCCGCGGCGCGCGAGCGAAGCCGCCACCGAGGCGCCGGCCAGTCCCGCGCCGACGACGAGTGCCTCGCCGGGTGCGCGCCGCTGGTCGGCGAACGGGCCGTGCGCGTCCCACGCCGGCTCGAACACGCCGCGCAGGTGCTCCTGCCCGGGGAGCGTGGACACCGTCTCGACCTGGAAGCCGCACTGGCGCAGGTCGCGCTGCACCGATTCCGCCACCGCAGCGGCCGCGATGCGGGTGCCGCGCCGGCACAGGCGTGCGACGGCCTTGAGGGCGGGCAGCTCCCACAGGTTGGGATCGCCGCCGGGATCCGCGCCGTCCAGGAACACGCTGTCGGCGGCGAACGCCTGCTCCAGGAGCATCGGCCGGGCATCGCCCACGCAGAGCGTGAGCAGCACGCGGCCGCCCTCGAACGCCAGCCGGTGCACGCCCGGCACGAGGCCCCACCAGGCCGCAGCCAGTTCACGCGCGATCTCGAGCAATGCCGGGTCGTCCGGCGCGCCCCGCAGCAGGTCCTGCGCCGGAACGGGGGACGCTTCGGTCGCGACGAAATGCAGCAGGCCGGGGCGCCGCGGATCGTCGCGCCACGCGCGCCAAGTGGCGAGGAAGTTCAGCCCGGGGCCGAAGCCGGTCTGGAGGATGCGCCACTCGCGCGCGCCGGCCCAGGCGGCGGGCAGTCCGCATCCTTGCAGGAACAGGGGGCCGGCCGGCGCGAGTGCGTCGCGCGTGCCGTGGTCGGCGTCACCGGCTCGCGGGCTGCGCGGCGTGCCCTCGGGCGGCCGCTCGACCGGTTGGGCCACGCCGGCTGCGCGCTCAGGCGCTGGGGGGAACGTAGCCCTGCGCCACGTCCGCGCCGCTGCCGAAGAAGTGGTTCTCCATCTGGCGCTTGAGGTATTCGCGGGCGCGCTGGTCCGCCAGGTTGAGGCGGTTCTCGTTGACCAGCATGGTCTGGTGCTTGAGCCAGGCGGCCCAGGCTTCCTTGCTCACGTTGTCGTACAGGCGCTTGCCGAGTTCGCCCGGGTAGGGCGGGAAATCGAGGCCTTCGGCTTCGCGGCCGAGCTTGATGCAATGGACGGTGCGGGCCACGAGGGGCTCCTGATTAGCTTATGCGGATAAACAACTGAAAACTCGATCGTTCCAGTTTGCGCGCCGGGCCCGAAGAATCCGCTGCTCCCACTTCACGGAAGCTGCACTCCATGGCCCATCGCCGCGACTTTATCAAGATTCCCCTTGCCGCCGCGCTGGCAGGCGCGCTGTCCACGTCGCGGGCCGCACTATCGGCGCAGCCGCCGGTGACGCTGCTGAACGTGTCGTACGACCCCACGCGCGAGCTGTACACCGAGTTCAACGAGGCGTTCGCGGCGCACTGGAAGCGCAGGACCGGGCAGGACGTCGCGGTCAGGCAGTCGCACGGTGGCTCAGGCAAGCAGGCGCGCTCGATCATCGATGGCCTGGAGGCGGACGTCGCCACGCTCGGACTGGCCGGCGACACCGACGCGCTGGTGAGGAACGGCGGCTGGGTCCGCGAGGGCTGGCAGAAGCGCCTGCCGCACAACGCGTCGCCCTACACGTCCACCATCGTGCTGGTGGTCCGCCAGGGCAACCCGCGCGGCATCCGCGACTGGGACGACCTGGCCAGGCCCGGCATCGGCGTGATCACGCCCAATCCCAAGACCTCGGGCGGCGCGCGCTGGAACTACCTGGCGGCCTGGGAGTACGCCCGCCGCAAGTTCGGCGGCGATGCCAAGGCCAGGGAGTTCGTCGCCCGGCTGTACGGCAACGTCAACGTGCTCGACGCGGGGGCCAGGGGCAGCACCATCACGTTCGCCCAGCGCGGGCAGGGCGACGTGCTGGTCGCGTGGGAGAACGAGGCCTTCCTGCTCGAGAAGGAGTTCGGCGCCAGGTTCGACGTGGTCGCGCCGTCGCTGTCGATCCTGGCCGAACCCGCCGTCGCCGTGGTCGACCGCAACGTGGACCGCAAGGGCACGCGCGCCGTCGCGCAGGCGTACCTGCAGCACCTGTACAGCGAGGAAGGGCAGGACATCATCGGCCGCCATTTCTACCGCCCCGCCGTCTCGGCCAGGGCGCAGGCGAAGTACGCCGGCCAGTTCGCGAAGCTGGACCTGTTCACCATCGACCAGGGCTTCGGCGGCTGGGCGGCGGCGGACAAGGCGCACTTTGCCGACGGCGGCAGCTTCGACCAGATCTTCTCGCGCAAGTGAAGGCCGTCATGCAGACCGATTCCGACCGCGCCAGCGCGGTGCTGCGCAAGACCGCGCAAGCCTGGCGCCTCAACCCGCCTCAGCGCCACGCGGCCCACAGCAACGTGAGCCCCGACAGCACCATCAGGCCGTCGATCAGCAGGCGGAACGCCGAGGGCGCGAGCCGCAGCACGACGAGCCGGCCGATGAAGGAGCCCGCCATCAATGCCGAACCGGCCAGCAGGCCATCCAGCGCGACGGACCAGGGCAGGGCGTCGAAGCCGCGGAACGTGGCGATCTTGGTCGCGTAGACGGCGAGGGAGCCGAGCGACTCGGTGCCCAGCAGGGCGCCGCGCTCCAGGCCGGCGGCGGTGAACAGCGGGATCGTGAGCGGCCCCGTCGACACGACGATGCCGGTGAGGAATCCCATCGGCGCGCCCAGCAGCAGCAGGTGCGTGGCCGACAGCCGGATGTGCCGGTGCACGAGCCAGCGGCGCGCCGGCACCATGGCGAGGAAGAACAGGCCCAGCGCCGACTCGATGACTCCCGGCGGGACCGACAGCAGCGTGCGCACGCCGAGGGCGGCGCAGGGGGCGGCCGTGAGGCAGTAGCCCCCGGCGGCGCGCCAGTCGAGCTCGCGCCGCCAGGCGATCACGCGCCCCAGGTTGCCCATGAACGCCGCGATCGCCATGATCGGCACGGCCGCCAGCGGCCCGTGCGTCAGCACGAGCACCGGCATCAGGATGATCGAGGAGCCGGTGCCGACCACGCCGCCCACCGTGCCCGCGACCAGCGCGACGGCGAACACCGCGAGGAAGTCCATGGATCGGCCGCACTGTAGCAAGCGCGGCAGCGCGAATGAGGCAGGCCGCCCGAAGGCGGCCTGTCTCGCATCAGCAGGGGTGCGCAGCTCCACCGCGTGGGCTAACCCGTGGCCACTGCGAAAAAGGCCGCCCGAAGGCGGCCGTGTCGCGAGGCGGGTCGGTGTCAGGCGGCGAGTTGCTGCGGCGCCTCCGGCGCCGTGTGCGCCAGGATCGCGTCGTTCGCCGCGGCGATCGCCTTCGCACGGACCTCGTCGCCCATGGCCAGGCCTTCGGCGCGCACGATCCGCACGTCCGTCACGCCCAGGAAGTTGAACACCGTGCGCAGGTAGCTCTCCTGGTGCTCCGCGGCCGCGCCGTCGGGATACATGCCGCCGCGCGTCGAGGCCACGATCACCGTCTTGCCGCCGGCCAGGCCCTGCGGCCCTTCGGCGGTGTAGCGGAAGGTGCGGCCGGCCTGCGCGATGCGGTCGATCCAGGCCTTGAGCTGGCTGGGCACGCTGAAGTTGAACATGGGCGCGCCCAGCACGACCACGTCGGCGGCCAGGAACTGGCTCACCAGCTGCTCGGACAGCCGGTTCTCGCGCTGCTGGGCCGGCGTCAGCTCGGCGGCGTCGGGGCCGAGCCGGAAGCCCAGCGAATCGAGGTCCAGGTGGGCCGGCGCGTCGGTGGCCAGGTCGAGGTGCTCGACCACCGTGCCGGGGTTGGCGGCGGTCCACTGGTCGACGATGCGGCGGGTCAGCTGGCGCGAGACCGAGTTGGCGGCCAGCGGGCTGGAATCGATGTGAAGCAGTTTCATGGGTCCGGTTCTCCTGTCGAGGTCGGCAGCGTTGTGCCGTTGGAATGAATTCTCGGACGGACCCAATGCTTTGATAAGCCGGCAATATCGCGATAGATTGTTCCAAAGGCAGGACGATCCATGCACGACTTGAACGACATGCTGTATTTCGCCGAGGTGGTCGACCGCGGCGGTTTCGCCGCCGCCGGGCGCGCCCTGGGCATCCCCAAATCCCGCCTCTCGCGCCGCGTGGCCGAGCTGGAGGCCAGGCTGGGCGTACGCCTGCTGCAGCGCACGACCCGCAAGCTGTCACTGACCGAAGCGGGCCAGGCGTTCCACCGGCATTGCGTGGCGATGCGCGAGCAAGCCGATGCCGCGGAGGAGGCCGTCGCGCTGGTGCACGACGAGCCGCGCGGCACCATCCGCATCACCTGCCCGGTCACGCTGGCGCAGACCACGATCGGGCCACTCATCCCCGCGTTCCTGCGCCGCTATCCCACGGTGCGCATCGAGATGCAGGTCAGCAACCGCGTGGTCGACGTGGTGCAGGAAGGCGTGGACGTGGCGCTGCGCGTGCGCCCGACGCTGGACGACAGCGCCAGCCTGGTGGTCAAGAACCTGGGCGAGTCGCGCGGGCTGCTGCTGGCCAGCCCGGCGCTGCTGGAGCGCGTGGGCCGGCCGAAGGACGTCGAGGACCTGCAGCGCCTCCCGACGCTGGCGATGTCGGCCGTCGACGGCCGGGCGAGCTGGGTGTTGCGCGGCCCCGGCGGCCGCGAGTTCGAGCTGCAGCACCGGCCCGTGTACACGGCCGACGACATGGTGGCGCTGAAGTACGCGGTGCTGGAGGGCACGGGGATGACCGTGCTGCCCGATTACCTGTGCACGCGCGAGTTGCGCGAGGGCCGGCTCGAGTCGCCGCTGCCCGGCTGGGCGCCGCGCGTGGGCGTGATGCACGCGGTGTTCTCGTCGCGCCGCGGCATGGTGCCCGCGGTGCGGCGGTTCCTCGACTACCTCGGCGAGCACGTCACCGCCGAGACGCTGTCGATGTCCTGTCCCTAGGCCGGGCCGGCCGCGGCCAGCGCCCGCCGGTAGACGTCGACGTAGTGCTGCGCGCTGGCTTCCCAGCCGAACGATTGCCGCATGCCGTTGACCTGGATGCGGCGCCAGGTCGGCCGGTCGCGGAACGCGTGGCGGGCCCGCTGCAGCGCCTCGGCGAAGCCCGCGGCATCGGCGCTGCGCATGACGAACCCGGTGCCGCCCGCGGGGTCGGCAGTGGCGTCGCGCACGGAGTCGGCCAGGCCGCCGGTGTTGGACACCAGCGGCGGCGTGCCGTAGGCCTGGCTGTACATCTGGTTCAGCCCGCAGGGCTCGAACCGCGACGGCATGAGGAAGCAGTCGGCCGCCGCCTCGATGCGATGCGCGAGCTGCTCGTTGAAGCCCGCGGTGACGTGCACTGCCTGTGGCGACTGGCTGGCCGCCGCCGCCAGCGCCTGCTGCAGCGACGCGTCGCCCATGCCCAGCACCGCCAGCTGGCCGCCCCCGGCCAGCAGCGCCTGCAGGTTCTGCAGCACGAGGTCGATGCCCTTTTGCGGCGTCAGCCGGCTCACCACCCCGAACAGCATGGCCTTGGGATCGACGCGCAGGCCCAGCTGCTTCTGCAGCGCCGCCTTGTTGCTCGCCTTGCCGGCCAGGTCGGTGGCGCTGAAGCGGTGCAGCAGCAGCGGATCGTGCGCGGGGTTCCAGCTGGCCGTGTCGATGCCGTTCAGGATGCCGGTGAGGCGGCCGGCATGTTCCCGCAGCACGCCGTCCAGGCCGGCGCCGAATTCGGGCGTCTGGATCTCGCGCGCGTAGGTCGGGCTCACGGTCGTGATCGCGTCGGCGAACTGCAGGCCGGCCTTGAGCATGGACAGCTGGCCCCAGAACTCCACGCCGTCCAGGCCGCGCCAGGGGCCGGGGATGCCCAGCAGGTCGGCGTTGTCCATCGGGAACAGGCCCTGGTAGGCCATGTTGTGGATCGTGATCACGCTGGCCGCCACGCGTGCCGCCGTCCCCGCCGCGCGGGCCTGCGCCAGGTACAGCGGCGCCAGGGCGGCGGGCCAGTCGTTGGCATGCACGACGTCGGCCCGCCAGTCGGCCAGCGGGCTGTCCGACGTGCCCAGCAGCGCCGCGACGCGGCTGAAGAAGCCGAACCGCATCACGTTGTCGTGGTAGTCGACGCCCGAGCCATCGACATACGGGCCGCCCGGCCGCTGGTAGAGCGACGGGCAGGCGAGCAGCAGCAGCGTGACGCCGGACTCGGTGCGCACGGGCAGCAGCTGCGCGGCGGGCCAGGGGCCGGTGGCCGGCAGGTCCACGCCGTCGCCCACTTCGCCGCTGACCTTCATGCCGCGATAGGCGGGCAGCAGCACGCGCACGTCGTGGCCGAGCGCGGCCAAGGCGGCCGGCAGGGCGCCGCTCACGTCGCCGAGCCCGCCCGTCTTGACGTAGGGGGCGCACTCCGGCGTGGCGAACAGGATGTTCATGGGCCGCCCTCGGCGTCGGCCACGAGCACCGCGAAGGGCAGGCCCGCGGCGCCGGCGAACACCGGCTCCAGGCCGAACGGCCGGCCGTCGTCGGGCACCTCCAGCAACTGGCCGGTGAGCCAGTGGCGCCAGGTCTTCCACTTGCGCAGCGGCGCCACTTCGGCGGCGCGCAGCTGGGTGTCGGCCCACAGGGCGGGACCCCAGTTCGCTTCCTCGCCGCCGCACAGCGTCCAGGCCAGGCGGGCGGCGACCACGATCACGGCCTTGCGTTCGAGCACGCGCGCGAACGCGATCGCGTGCTCGCCCGCGGGCCCCTCCACCGGCAGTGGGACGTAGGCGCCGTCGCGGAACAGCTCGGGCGCCTGCTGGCGCAGCTGCAGCAGCCGCCACGTCACCAGCTGCTTGATGCGGCCGTCCGCCGCGTGCTCGTGCAGCTGCGACCACAGCGGCGGCGGCGCGATGCCGTCGCGGCACTGGGCCTGCAGGTCCGCCAGCGAGCGGGCGAGCCGGCCGAAATCCACCGGCCGGCGGTTGTCGGGGTCGACCAGGCTGAAGTTCCACTGCTCGCAGCCCTGGTAGATGTCGGGCACGCCCGGCACCGTCAGCTTGAGCGCGACCTGCGCCAGGCTGTTGCGGAAGCCCCAGGGGGCCAGCCGCGCGGTGAACCGCTGCAGCTCGTCGACGAAGGGGTTGGGCTGGCCCGGGCGCAGCACGGCGTCGACGTAGCGCGCCAGCGCGTCCTCGTAGGCCTCGTTCGGGCACACCCAGCTGGTGTGCCGCTTGGCCTCGCGCACCGCCTTGCGCATGTAGTCCTGCACGCGTCGACGCAGGTCCTCGCGCTCCTGCGCGTGCGGCAGCTGCGCCGGCCAGATGCCCACCAGGGTCTGGAACAGCAGCCAGATGTCGTTGCGCGAGGGCGCCGGGCCGGTGTCGGTGTCGCCCAGGTACATCTCGGCCCAGCCCGCCCAGCGCTGCAGGGCCTCGTTCCACAGCTGCGGGGCCTCGGACAGCACGTCGATGCGGGCGCGCGTGTCCTCGCCGCGCTTGCTGTCGTGGGTCGAGGTGGCCAGCAGGCAGTGCGGGCGGTGGCGCGAGCGCGACTGGTTCGAGCCGTGGAAGGCCGCCACCGAGATGCCGTAGCTGGCCGGCTCGCCCCCGACCTCGTTCAGCGAGCTCAGGCGCAGGTAGCGGTAGAAGGCCGTGTCCTCGACCGCCTTGGCCATCACGGGCGCCGTGAACTGCTGCCAGCGCGCCAGGAAGCGCGCGCGCTGCTCGGGTGGCACGTCGGCCGCCTCGCCCTCGCCGAGCAGCACCTCGCGCACGTGGTCCAGCACGCCGGCCTCGGAGCCGCCCAGCCGCCGCTTGGCCGAGGCGACGGCCCAGTCGATGTGGCGGCGGTCGGCCGGGCTGGGCGTCTCGCCCACGCGCAGGTAGGTGCGGTACACCGGGAAGCCGGCGGCGATCTCCGCCAGCGCGAGCCGCAGCCGGTTGCGGGTGAAGTCGCAGCGGCGCCGGTTGGCGCGCGTGACGCGGTAGATCGCCTCCACCAGCCAGTTCAGTTCGGAGAACAGCAGGCTGCCGATGATCAGCCGCTTGCACTGGTAGGCGATCTCGGCGAAGTCCTCGTGCTCGCCGGTGAACTGGCGGTACGCGTGGTCGAGCGCGCCGACCTGGCGCGTGTCGACGAACAGGCTGTTGACCAGCGTCGCGAAGCGGTAGCCGGTGTCGCCGTGCACCGGCCACAGGTGCGACAGCGGCTCGTGCTCGGCCAGGATCTTCTCGACGACCAGGTACAGCGCGCGCGGCTCGCGGCCCGCCACCTCGGCCTGGCGCGCGAAGCGGGCCTGCAGCCGGTGGAAGTACTGCTGCGGGTCCGACAGGCCGTCGGGGTGGTCGATGCGCAGCGCGTCCAGGTGGCCGTCCTGCAGCCACTGCAGCACGCGGGCGTGCGTGGCCTCGAACACCTCCGGGCGCTCCATGCGCAGGGCGGCGAGCGTGTTGACGTCGAAGAAGCGGCGGTAGTTGACGTCGTCGCTGGCCACGTGCCAGTCCGCCAGCCGGTACGCCTGCCGGGCGACCAGCTTGTCCAGCAGGTCGAAGCTGGCCGGGTCGCCGGGCTGGCCGTTGAAGCGCTGCACGCAGCTGTCGATCCAGTGCGCGAGCCAGTCGTTGCGCGCGACCAGGCGCGCCAGGTTGCGCTTGTAGACGGCGGCGTCGCGCACGCGCGCGCGCCGCTGGTCCTCCTCGGCGCTGTCGCGCGGCGGCAGCCGCTCGAACGAGGCGAGCACCGAGGCGACGACCGCGTGGCTGTCGCTCTCGCTCTCGTCCTGCGCCGGCGGGGCCGGCAGCACGGCCAGGATGTCCGGGTAGGTGGCCGGGTCGATCGGGAACCGGTGGTCCCAGTAGCGCAGGCCGAACTCGCCCGTCTCGGGGGTGAAGTGCAGCTGCAGTTCGCCGGACTCCAGCACGCGGCCGTAATGGTCGCCCAGCACCGGCAGCAGCACCCGTCCGGCCATCTCGGGCGCGGCGGGGGACCACTCGATGTCGAAGGTCTGGGCATGCGCCGAGGCCTGCCCGTGCTCCAGCACCTCGAGCCACCAGGCGTTGTCGGCCTCCAGCACGCCCATGTGGTTGGGCACCAGGTCCAGCATCTGGCCCATGCCGTGGCGGCGCAGCGCCCGGCACATGCGCTCGAACTCGCGCTCTTCGCCCACCTCGGGATTGAGGGCGGTGTGGTCGATGATGTCGTAGCCGTGCGTGCTGCCGGGCCGCGCGCGCAGGTAGGGGCTGCTGTACAGGTGGCTGATGCCCAGGGCGTGCAGGTAGGGCACCGCCTCGGTCACGTCGGCGAACCGGCAGCCCTCGTGGAACTGCACGCGGTAGGTGGCCACCGGAATGCGCGCCGTCTCCAGGTCCGGCAGCTCCGGCGGCGCCGTCTCGGGCGCCGGGCCGTTGCGGTCGGCCCGCAGCACGGCGGCCACGGCGGCGAAGCGCTCGTCGCTGGCGAGGTCTTCCACCGCGACGGCGATCTTGCGCCGCCAGTTCGGGAACTGGTCCTCGGTGGTGCCCGGCACGTTCACCTGCAGCAGCTGCGCGGTCACGTCCTCCAGTTGCACGCCGACCAGCCAGCAGGGCGTGCGGGCCAGGTACGCATAGACCGAGGCCACCAGCGCGGGCGTCGCATCGGGCACCGAGGTGGCCTGCGCGCTCGCGTCGGGCGGCAGCAGGCCCTGGTGCTGCAGCGCGAGCAGCAGGCGGGCGCGGTCCTGCGCGCGGGCGATCACGGCCTGCTCGCGCGCGTGCTCGTCGGGGTAGAGGGCGAGCTTGCCCAGCAGCTCGAGGTCCTCGCCGAGCCAGAAGCCGCGCAGCGTCGGCAGGTCGTGCGTGCTGACCACCGCCAGGGCCTGCGGCTGCCACTCGCCCGGCGGGCGGAAGCTGCCGTCGTCCGTGCGCTCGAACAGCAGCGGCCGGTACGACAGCAGGCAGCGCTCGCGCATGGCCTCGCGCATGGCCGGCGCGACGTTGCCCAGGTCCTCGCCGATCACCAGGCAGTGGTGGCGGTGGCTCTCCAGCGCCAGGATGCCCAGCAGGTCGTGCAGCGGGTAGGTGACGTAGGTGCCGCCGTGCTCGCTGGTCCAGAACAGCCGCATCAGGGCCATCACGTGGTCCATGCGCAGCGCGCCGCTGTTGCGCATGTTGGCGCGCAGCGTCTCGACGAACGGCTTGTAGCGCGCCGCGCGCAGCTGCACCGGATTGAGTGGCGGCAGCCCCCAGTCCTGCCCGAGGGCATTGAGCGGATCGGGCGGCGCGCCCACGTGCATGCCCAGCGCGTACAGCGACGGCTGCACCCAGGTCTCGGCGCCGCCCTCGTTCACGCCGACGGCCAGGTCGCAGTACAGGCCCAGGCCCATGCCGCGGCTCTTGGCGTAGCGCTGCACCGACTCCAGCTGCAGCTCCGCCAGCCACTGCAGCCAGAAGCGGTACTGGATGGCCGAAGCGTGGGTGCGGCGGAACTCCTGCACCGCGGGGCCTTGCGGGTCCCTGTACTCCTCGGGCCAGGCCGGCCAGCCCCAGACGTTGGCGTCGGCGGCGAACAGGTGGGCCTGCAGCGCCTCGAACAGCGCGTGCTGGCCGAGCGTGTGCTCGCGCTCGCGCATGAAGCGGGTGAAGTGCGAGCCCTGCGAGCGGCTGGGGTGCAGCTCGTGCTGCTCGAAGTGCCGCCACAGGATGGCCAGCATCTCGTCCTTGGCCGCCGCGACGGCGGGATAGTCCACCAGTTCGGCCTCGCGCAGCCGGCGCAGGCGGTCCTGGAAGTCCTCGGCGTGCAGCTTGCGGCGGGCCTCGTCGCAGCCGGACAGCTCGGCCAGCGCCTGCACGTCCAGGTAGACCGGGTTGAGCGCCGTGCGGCTCGAGGGGCTGTAGGGACTCGCCACCTCGGGGCGGTGCGGGAACAGCGCATGCAGCGGCGACAGGCCGATGAAGGAAGCGCCCTGGCGCGCGGCGGTGTCCACCAGCCGGCGCAGGTCGCCGAAGTCGCCGATGCCCCAGTTGCGCGAGGACCGCAGTGCGTACAGCTGCACCGTGCAGCCCCACCAGCGCTCGCCTTCCAGCAGCGCGGCGGGCGCCCAGCAGCGGCGCGGCGAGATGACCACCAGGCACATGGCCTCGGGGTCGCCCTCGAGCGTCAGCTGCCAGTACCCGGTGCCCAGGGACGCGGGCAGCACCACCGCCGATTCGTCGCCCTGGCGCTCGACCGGGCCGGTGTGGCCCTGGAGCGAGGCATGTTCGGGCGCGAGGTGCCAGGTGGCAGCCGCGGGACCGCCGCGCCACGCGATGCGCACGGGCTCGCCTTCGTTGGTGACGTACACCGGTGGCAGCCCGGTCTCCTCGGGCGGGGGCGCGTCGCGCAGCCCCATGCTCGCCAGAGCCCGCTCGAGCACGGGCGGGGGCACTTCCTTGTCCTCGCCCCAGAAGCTGTGGTACCGCAGCGCCACGCCGTGGCGTTCGGCCTGCCGCGCAAGCTCGTGCCAGTCGCGTTCGTCGCTCATAGGGTGATCTCGGGGCCGAGGCGCCAGCGCGCGGACCAGGCCGGCCAGGTGCCGGCCGGCGTGTCCTCGGGCCAGCGGTGGCGGAACACCTCCTGGGTCTCCACGGGGCCCATGCGTTGCGGCTGCGCGAGGACCGGCTCGGGGCCGAGATTGACCTCCAGCGCGAGCACCTGCCCGTCCGCGTAGCGCCATTGCACCGCGATGCCGCGGTCGCCGACGCGCTGCGACGTGTGCTGGCCGGTGAGCAGCTGCTGCTGGCGCGGGGTGATCCAGCGCGCGCGCGCGGCGAGGGCGGCCTGCACCATCGACAGCCATTGCTGGCCGCGCTCGCTGGCGCGCTCGGTCCCGTTCGGCCGGCTCGCCTCGAAGGTGGCGGCGCTGCACGGGTCCGGCAAGGGCAGGGGGCGGCCGTCCACGGTCCGGGTCGCGTGGCCGAATTCGCGCTTGCGGCCTTCCTGCACCGCCTTGCGCAGGTCGCCCTGCCAGTCGGCGAAGTACAGCCACGGATGCGTGCTGCCGAACTCCTCGCCAAGGAACAGCAGCGGAATCGCGGGCGTGAGCAGCGCGAGCAGCGTGGCGAGCGGCGCGGCGTCGGGGCCGGCCAGGACGGCCAGCCGCTCGCCGAAGGCACGGTTGCCCACCTGGTCGTGGTTGTGCGCGAAGTTCACCAGCGCCGACAGCGGGATCGGCGGCGCGGGCTTCGGCGTCTCCCGGGCACCGCCCGGCTTGCGGGGGCTGTCCTCGAACAGCATGCCGTGCGTCAGGCAGCGCGCCAGCAGGTCGATGGGGGCCGCGTCCGGCGTGGGGCCGTAGTCGTGGTAGTAGCCCTGGGTCTCGCCGGTCAGCGTGACGTGCAGCGCGTGGTGGAAGTCGTCGTTCCACTGGGCGTCGTAGCGCCCCGCCTGCGGCGACGTCGCCAGCCGGTCGTGGTGGTTGTTCTCGTTCTCGAGCACCAGGTGCACGTGGCGGCCCGCCGTGGCGGCCCGCACGCGGGCGGACAGCTCCTCGAGGATGTCGGGCCGGCTGTCGTCGGCCACGGCGTGCACCGCGTCCAGCCGCAGCCCGTCGAAGCGGTACTCGGTGGTCCAGTACAGCGCGTTGTGGATGAAGAAGTCGCGCACGCAGTGGCTGTCCTGGCCGTCGAAGTTGAGCGCCGCGCCCCAGGGGCTGTGGCGCGTGCGCGAGAAGAACGCCGGGGCGTAGCGGTGCAGGTAGTTGCCCTCCGGGCCGAAGTGGTTGTAGACCACGTCGAGGAACACCATCAGCCCGAGGCGGTGCGCCTCCTGGACGAAGCGCTTGAGGTCCTCCGGGGTGCCATAGGGCGCGTGCGGCGCGAACGGCAGCACGCCGTCGTAGCCCCAGCCGAAGCGGCCCGGGAACGCGGACAGCGGCATCAGCTCCACCGCCGTGATGCCCAGGGCGGCCAGCTCGGGCAGGCGGCGCGCGGCCGCCGCGAAGGTGCCCTCGGCCGTGAAGGCGCCCACGTGCATTTCGTAGAGCACGACCTCGTGCCAGGGCCGGCCGGTCCAGCCCTCGTCCCATTCGAAGGCGAGCGGATCCACCACGCAACTGGGCTGGTGCACGCCGAGCGGGTTGTGGCGCGAGGCCGGATCGGGCACCGGCAGTTCGCCGTCGATGCGCCAGTGGTAGAGCGTGCCGGCGCCGGCGTCGCCGACATGGCAGGACCACCAGCCGCCGGCCTCCTGGGTGGCCGGCAGCAGCCGCGCCGCGGCGCCGGGCTTGTCGTACAGCGCCAGTTCCAGCTGGGCGGCGGCGGGCGCCCACAGGCGGAAGTCGGTGCCGCCCTCGGGCCGCAGGGTCGCGCCGAAGCGCATCATGTGCTCGCACCTCATGGCGCCCGTCCTTCCACCAGCACCGCCATCGCGTGCGACTCCAGCTCGATCTTGGCCTGCGGCTGCACGCGCTCGGCTTCCTGGTGCGAGAAGTGGCCCTGGCCGGTGTCCACGCGCACGCGCCACTCCTCGACGCCGGCGGCCTCGGGCAGGGTGAAGATCACGGCCTCGTCGGAGGCGTTGAACAGCAGCAGCACGCTGGGACTGGGCTCCCCGTCCAGGGGCGTGAAGCGGCCGTCGAACAGGGCGGCGATGCAGCGCACCGAGGGATTGGTCCACTCCTCCTCGGTCATCGGCAGGCCCCACACGCTGTACCAGGCCAGGTCGCGCCGATCCTCCTCGTCCGGCTGGCCGGTGGGCCAGCGGTTGTCGCGCAGCACCGGCAGCTCGCGCCGCAGCGCGATCATCTCCTGCGTGAACGCGATCAGCGGGTCGGCCCGGCGCTCCTGGCTCCAGTCGAACCAGCTCACCGGGTTGTCCTGGCAGTAGGCGTTGTTGTTGCCGCCCTGGGTGCGGCTCATCTCGTCGCCGCCCAGCAGCAGCGGCACGCCGCGCGAGACGAACAGGGTGGCCAGGAAGTTGCGCTTCTGGCGCTCGCGCAGCGCGAGCACGTCCTCGTCGTCGGTCTCGCCCTCGGCGCCGCAGTTCCAGCTGCGGTTGTGGCTCTCGCCGTCGCGGTTGTCCTCGGCGTTGGCCTCGTTGTGCTTGTCGTTGTAGCTGACCAGGTCGTTGAGCGTGAAGCCGTCGTGCACCGTGACCAGGTTGACGCTGGCCGACGGCAGGCGCCGCGACGGGCCGAAGATGTCGGCCGAGCCGGCCAGGCGGGCGGCGAACTCCTGCACGGCGCCGTCGGTGCCGCGCCAGAAGTCACGCACCGAGTCGCGGTAGCGGCCGTTCCATTCGGACCAGCCCGGCGGAAAGCCGCCGACCTGGTAGCCGTTGTCGCCGATGTCCCAGGGCTCGGCGACGAGCTTGACCTGGCGCAGCACGGGGTCCTGCGCCACCGCGGCGAGGAACGGCGAGCGGTGGTCGAACTCGTACTGGCCGTTGCGCGCCACCGCGGGCGCGAGGTCGAAGCGGAAGCCGTCGACGTGCATCTCCTGCACCCAGTAGCGCAGGCTGTCCATCATCAGCCGCAGCGTGGCCGGATGGCTGATGTCCAGCGTGTTGCCGGTGCCGGTGACGTCGGCGTAGTAGCGCCGGTCCTCGGGCACCAGCCGGTAGTAGGCCGGGTTGTCGATGCCCTTGAGGAACAGCGTCGGGCCCAGGTGGTTGCCCTCGCAGCTGTGGTTGTAGACCACGTCCAGGATCACTTCGAGGCCGGCCGCGTGCAGCGCCTTGACCATGCGCTTGAAGTCGTTGGCGTCGTTGCCCGCGCAATAGCGCGGCTCCGGCGCGAAGAACGCGACGGTGTTGTAGCCCCAGTAGTTGGCCAGCCCCAGGTCGATCAGGCGGCGCTCGTCGTTGAACGCGTGCACGGGCAGCAGCTCGACCGAGGTGACGCCCAGGCGCTTGAGGTGGGCGATGGCCGGCTCGCTGGCCAGGCCGGCGAACGTGCCGCGCAGGCCGTGCGGCACGTCGTCCATCAGCTTGGTGAACCCCCGCACGTGCACTTCGTAGAACACCGTGTCGGCCAGGGGGATGTCCGGGCGGCGGTCGTCGCCCCAGTCGAAGCCCGGGTCGAGCACCACGCACTTGGCCGCGCCGGCCGCGTTGTCGGCGGTGTCCATGGCCAGGTCGCGCGCCGGGCCGCCTAGGGTATAGGCGTACTGCCAGGCGCCGCCGCGCAACGGCCGGTCGAGGGCCTTCGCGTACGGGTCGAGCAGCAGCTTGTTGGGGTTGCAGCGCAGGCCCTCGTGCGGCTGGTAGGGCCCGTGCACGCGCAGCCCGTACCGGGTGCCGGCGGGCAGCCCGCGCACGAAGCCGTGCCAGACGTCGTCGGTGTGGCCGGGCAGTTGCAGCCGCCGGACTTCCCGCGTGCCGGTGCGGTCGAACAGGCACAGCTCGACCTTCTGCGCCACGCTGGAATAGACGGCGAAGTTGACGCCGCCCTCGGCGAGCGTGGCGCCGAGCGGCCAGGGGCGGCCGGGCTCGCAATGGTCCGGCAGCAGGGCTTCGTGGGGAGTCGGGGCGGACGTGGCGACGGCCGCCGCCGTCATGCAACCACCTCCAGCCGGCCCTTGCCGGTGCGAAGCGCCGGGCGCGCCGCCGGCATGGCCGCGTGCCGAACGCCGGGGCGGAAGTAGCCGGCCGGCACGACCACGATGCCGCTGGGCGTGACGTGGAAGCGGCGGCGGTCGTGCTCGAGGTCCAGCCCGATGCGCTCGCCGGCCGGCACGTCGTTGTCCTGGTCGATGATGGCGCGGTGCACCTGGGCGCCGCGGCCGATGCGCGAGCGCTCCATCACGATGCAGTGCTCCAGGCGCGCGCCGCGGTCGACGATGACCGAGCGGCGCAGCATGGCGTGGTCGAGGGCCGCGCCGTCGACGATGCTGCCGGAGCCGACGACCGAGCGGTTGATCACGCCGTTCTCGATCTGGGCCGACTCGGCCTGGTCGGGGCTGGCGTAGATCGGCCACTTGGCGTTGGTCATGCGGAACTTGGGCGCCGCGCCCAGGGTGTCGAAGTGGGCCTCGAAGTACGCGTCGATCGTGCCGACGTCGCGCCAGTAGCCGTGCTCCTCGTACGGTTCCGTGCCGGGGATGTGGTTGGTATCGAAGTCGTAGGCCACCAGCTTGTGGCTCTTCACCATCGACGGCAGGATGTGCTTGCCGAAGTCGCTGGTGCCGTTCTCCTTCATCTTGTGCAGCTGCTCCAGCAGCACGTCGGCGTTGAAGATGTAGTTGCCCATCGAGGCCAGGGCATGCGTGTTGCTGCCCGGCATCGGCCGCGCGGTGCTGGGCTTTTCCATGAAGTCCGTGATGCGGTTGCTGTCGTCGATCTCGACGATGCCGAACTGGTCGCACTGCGACAGGCGCACCGGCAGCGTGGCCACGCTGGCCGCGGCGCCGCTCTGGATGTGGAAGTCGATCATCTGCCGCACGTCCATGCGGTAGATGTGGTCGGCGCCGAACACCGCCACGATGTCGGGCTTCATGCTCTCGATCAGGTGGATGTTCTGGTACACGGCGTCGGCCGTGCCCTGGAACCACTCGGGGCCGTTGGTCATCTGCGGGGGCACGCAGGTGATGAAGTGCTGCGGCATGAACCGCGCCATCGTCCAGGTCTGGCGCACGTGCTCGATGAGCGACTGCGACTTGTACTGCACCAGCAGGTAGATCGAGTAGATCTCCGAGTTCACCAGGTTCGACAGCACGAAGTCGACGATCCGGTGCTTGCCGTTGAACGGCACGGCGGGCTTGCAGCGGTTGGCGCTCAGCGGGTGCAGGCGCGAGCCTTCGCCGCCGGCCATCACGAAGGCCAGGACGTTGCGGTGGGCGGTCATCGGGGAACTCCTCCAGAGGAAAGTGCGTCGCTCGGTCGGTCGACGAGCACCAGGGTGGCCAGGGGTGGCAAGGTCAGCGAAGCGCTGGCGGGCAGGCCGCCCAGCGGTGAGTCGTCCGCGTGAACGCGTCCGAGGTTGCCCATGCCGCTGCCGCCGTAGTACGTCGCGTCGCTGTTGAGCAACTCGTGCCACGTGCCGGCATGGGGCAGTCCGAGCCGCAGCGCCTGGCGCGGCTCCGGGGTCATGTTCACGATCGCCACGGCCAGCGCGTCGCCGGGCGCGCCGCGCCGCACGAACGCGAGCACCGTCTGCGGCTGTGGCGTCTCCACCGGCAGCCAGGCAAAGCCCTCGTGGTCGAAATCGTTCACGTGCAGCGCCGGCACCTGCCGGTACGCCGCGTTCAGGTCGCAGACCCAGCGCGCGACGCCCGCATGCAGCGGACGCGCCCACAGGTGCCAGTCGAGCGTGCGCTCGTGGTGCCATTCCTGCACCTGGGCGAACTCGCCGCCCATGAACAGCAGCTTCTTGCCCGGGTGCGTCCACATCAGGCCGTACAGCCCGCGCAGGCCCGCGAAGCGCTGCCACTCGTCGCCCGGTTGCTTGCACAGCAAGCTGCCCTTGCCGTAGACCACCTCGTCGTGCGACAGCGGCAGGACGAAGTTCTCGTTGAACGCGTAGACGGAGGAAAAGCGGATGTCGTCGCCGTGCCAGTGCCGGTAGAAGTGCGGCCGCGCCATGTAGCGCAGCGTGTCGTTCATCCAGCCCATGTTCCACTTCATGCCGAAGCCCAGGCCGCCGTGGTGCACCGGGCGCGAGACGCCCGCCCAGGCGGTCGACTCCTCGGCGATCATGTGGACGTCGGGGAACTGCGCGTAGACGGCGCTGTTGAGGTCCTGCAGGAAGCGCACGGCCTCCAGGTTCTGGTTGCCGCCGTACTGGTTCGGGATCCACTCGCCCGGCTCGCGCGCGAAGTCCAGGTACAGCATCGAGGCCACGGCGTCGACGCGCAGGCCGTCGAAGTGGTACTTCTCCAGCCAGAACAGCGCGTTGGAGATCAGGAAGTCGCGGACCTCGTAGCGGCCGTAGTTGAAGATCAGGCTGTTCCACTGCGGATGGAACCCCAGGCGCGGGTCGGCGTGCTCGTACAGCGCGGTGCCGTCGAAATCGGCCAGCGCGTGCGGATCCGAGGGGAAGTGCGAGCCGACCCAGTCCAGGATCACGCCGATGCCGTGCTGGTGCAGCGTGTCCACCAGCACCATCAGGTCCTGCGGGGTGCCGTAGCGCGACGTCGGCGCGTAGTAGCCGGTGGTCTGGTAGCCCCAGGAGCCGTAGAACGGATGCTCGGCCACCGGCATCAGCTCCACGTGCGTGAAGCCCATGGTGCGGCAGTGCGACGCCAGGCGGACGGCCATGTCGCGGTAATTGAGCACGCGCCCGTCTTCCTCGCGCTGCCACGAACCCAGGTGCACCTCGTAGATGGACATCGGCTGGCGGTGCGACTGGCGCTCGCCGCGCTGCGCCATCCAGTCGCGATCGCCCCAGGCGTGCGACAGGTCCCAGATCTGGGAAGCCGTGCCGGGCGGGTGCTCGCAGCGGAAGGCGTACGGGTCCGCCTTGTCCATCCAGCCGCCGTGCGCGCCCTGGATGCGGTACTTGTAGAAGTCGCCGGCGCGCGCGCCTTCGACGCGCCCGTGCCACAGGCCGCTGCCGTCCTCGAGCCGCTGCAGCGGCTCGCCGTGCCAGCCGTTGAAGGTGCCGGCCACGCACACGCTGCGCGCGTTCGGCGCCCACACCGTGAAGCGCGTGCCGCTGCCGTCGGGATGGGCGCCCATCACGTCGAACTGGCGGAAGTGGTGGCTGGGCCGGGGTGCCTGCCGGAGCGCGGATGCGGCGGCGTTCGAAGCGTCGGCCGGGTGCGTGGAAGCAGGCGTCATGTCGTAACTTGCGTGAACAAAAATTCTCGATCGGTTGGCCCCATCAGGATGAAGGAAGCCCCGCAGAAACACCGTAGGCGGGCACCTACAGACGGGCGCCGATTTCGCCGACGTCAAGCCGGGCAGGTCGGTAGCTCGGCAGGAAGAAGAAGTCGCGGGGCAGTGCGGGAAGTCGGCTGACTTCCTGACTCAGCCGTGGGAAGTGCTGATGGGCATTAGCTCAGCGGGTGGGAGCAGGGTTGGGGTTGCCCTTCAACACTCCGCGGGGCCGCTGAGCTATGGCCGGGTTGGGCGGCGGTGCGCGGCGGCAGGGGGCTGCCGGCGGGGGTTCATGCTGTACCACCCCGCTCGCGTGCCGCTCCGCGAGGCTTCCACAAAAATCACCCCCGCCGTCAACCCCCTGCCGCCGAGCAGCAGCGTGCTTGGACCGGCAGGTGCGCAGCTGGGGCCTGGCACTGGCACTGGCACTGGCACTGGCACTGGCACTGGCACTGGCACTGGCACTGGCACTGGCACTTGCACTTGCACTTGCACTTGCACTTGCACTTGCACTTGCACTGGCACCTGGCACCTGGCACCTGGCACCTGGCACCTGGCACTGGCACTGGCACTGGCACTGGCACCGCTGGATCTGGCTGAACCTGGCGCGCCGCGCGTTCCGGGCCCCGAACTGCCTGATCAGGCGCAAGGTCCCCACGCGGCAGGCGGTGCCTGGCGGGGCCGATTTGGCTTTTGCCGGCAGGGCATCGGAGCGAGCGTCAGCGAAGCGGAGACAAAAGGGGATGAGGCCCTGCCAGGCGCCGCCTGCCGCGCACCCCCGGTGCCAGCCGGCTTGGCTCATGCACCGCGCAGGCGACGGTCAAGCGCGCGAGAAGGACCTCGGCCGGCAGTCCCAGGCGCGATCAAACCCCCAGGTGCTGCGTCAACACCTCGGGCCGCGACCGCAGCTCGTCCGACGTGCCGCTGAACACGACCTCGCCCTTGACGAGGATGAGGTTGCGGCTGGTGAGCTGGGTGACGTGCTTCCAGTTCTTGTCGACGATGACGGTCGAGATGCCGGACTCGCGGATCAGGCCGCAGATGCGCCAGATCTCGCGCGCGACCAGCGGCGCCAGTCCTTCGGTCGCCTCGTCGAGGATGAGCACGTCGGGGTTGGTCATCAGCGCGCGGCCGATGGTCAGCATCTGCTGCTCGCCGCCGGAGAGTTGCTGGCCGCCGTGCGCCAGCCGCTCGGACAGGCGCGGGAAGGTCGCGAGCACCCGGTCGTAGGTCCAGTCGCGCTGGCCGCGCGTGCCGGCGCGGGCCGCCATCTTCAGGTTCTCGACCACGCTCAGGTTGCCGAAGATGCCGCGGCCCTCGGGCACGTAGGCGACGCCGAGCTGGGCGATCTCGTACGGCGCCCGGCCGGTCATGTCGCGGCCCATGACCTGCACGGTGCCGCCGCGCGGCTTGACCAGGCCCATCAGGGTCTTGAGCAGCGTGCTCTTGCCCATGCCGTTGCGGCCCATCAGGCCGACGGTCTCGCCGCGCCCGACCTGGAAGTCGACGCCGCGCAGGATGTGGCTCTGGCCGTAGTACGTGTGCAGCCCGCGGGCATCGATGAGGAGTTCGCCGGCCATGTCAGTGTTCCTCGCCCAGGTAGGCCGCCTGCACGCCGGCGTCGTTGCGGATCTCGACGGGCGTGCCGCTGGCGATGACCTGCCCGTTGACCATCACCGTCAGGCGATCGGCGAGCGCGAACACCGCGTCCATGTCGTGCTCCACGAGCAGGATGGCGTGGCGGTCCTTCAGGCGATGCAGCAGGGCGACCATGCGCTCGGCTTCGGCCGTGCCCATGCCGGCCAGCGGCTCGTCGAGCAGCAGCACCTGCGGCGCCGTGGCGAGCGTCATCGCGATCTCCAGCTGGCGCTGCTCGCCGTGGCTGATGGTGCCGGCGACGGCGTCGCGGCGCGATGCCAGGCCGGCCAGCTCGAGCGCCTGTTCGGCCGCTGCATTGGTGGCGGCGAACGCGGTGGCGCGCCGCAGCCAGCGGGCCGGGTGCTGCGCGCGCGACTGCGCCGCCAGCCGCACGTTCTCCCAGACGGTGAACGGCAGGAAGATGTTGGTCTTCTGGTAGCTGCGGCCCAGGCCCGCGCGCGAGATCCGCTCGGGCTGGCGGCCCGTGACGTCGTCGCCGCCCAGGTGGATGGTGCCGCTGGTGGGCGGCAGGTCGCCCGAGAGCAGGTTGGTCAGGGTCGACTTGCCGGCGCCGTTGGGGCCGATCACGGCATGGATGCGGCCGCGCCAGAGGTCGACGGAGACATCGTTGACGGCGGCCAGGCCGCCGAAGCGCTTGGTCAGCTTCTTGGCGGAGAGCAGCACCTCGTCAGCCATCGCTGTGCTCCTTGCCGCGGGCCAGGCGCGCGACCGCGCCCAGCAGCCCGCGCGGCGCGAAGGCGACCACCGCCACGATGAACAGGCCCATCCACAGCTGCCAGTGCTTGCCGGCGTCGAACGTGCCGACCTGCGGCAGGTCCTTGAACAGGTGCAGCAGGTACTCGAAGGCGAAGGCGCCGACGATGGCCCCGGCGAAATTGCCCATGCCGCCCAGGATGACCATCATGATGGCGTGCGCGCTCATGTGGAACCCCATCAGCTCCGGGTTCACGAAGCCGGTCTGCGCGGCCCACAGGTAGCCGGCCAGCCCCGCCAGCGCCCCCGCGAGCGTGAAGGCGGCGAGCTTGTACCGGAACGTGCCGTAGCCCAGCGCGCGCATGCGGTGCTCGTTGACGCGGATGCCCGCGAGCACGCGGCCGAACGGGCTCCACAGCAGCCGGCGCAGGAACGCGTACACGGCCACCAGGCAGGCGAGGGTGAAGAAGTAGAAGACGCGCTTGTCCTCCAGGTCGAACAGCGCGGCATTCGGCTTGAAATTGATGTACAGGCCGTCGGAGCCGCCCAGCACCTTGTTGTCGAAGAACAGGAAGAACAGCATCTGCGCGAACGCCATCGTCACCATGATGAAGTAGATGCCGTGCGTGCGGACGACGAAGAAGCCGATCACCAGCGCCGCCAGCCCGGCTGCGCCCATCGCGGCCGGCAGCGTCCACCACAGCGACGCGGCCTCGGCCTGCGGGGTGAGGAAGGCGAGGGCGTAGCCGGCCAGGCCGAAGAACGCCGCGTGGCCGAGCGAGACCAGGCCCGTGACGCCCTGCAGCAGGTCCAGGCTCATCGCAAAGATGGCCAGGATCATCATGCGGGCGACCATCTGGGCATAGAAGTCGCTGCCCACGAACGGGAAGGCGGCCAGGGCGACCAGGCCCAGGGCCAGCAGGACCTGCAGGCTGCGGGGCAGCACCTCGAGGTGCGATTTGGTGGCGCTCATTGCTTGAACAGGCCTTCGGGTTTCCACAGCAGCACGGCGGCCATGAGCACGTAGACGAGCATGCCGGACACCTGCGGCAGCAACACCTTGCCGAACGTGTCGACCGCGCCGACCAGCAGCGCGGCGATGAGCGCGCCGCGCACCGATCCGATGCCGCCGATGACCACCACCACGAAGCACATGATCAGCACCTGCGAGCCCATGTTCGGGTAGACGCTGGCGATCGGCGCGGCGATCATGCCGGCCACCGCGGCCAGGCCCACGCCCAGGGCGAACACCACGGCATGGATGCGCTTGATGTTGATGCCCAGCGCCTCGGCCATGTCGTGGTTGAAGGCGCCGGCGCGGATCTTCATGCCCAGGCGGGTCCTGGAGATCAGCAGGTACAGCCCGATCGCCAGCGCGATGCACACGCCGGACATGAACAGGCGGTAGACCGGATACGACAGCGTGTCGGTCAGCGGCACCGAGGCCGAGAGCGCGGCCGGGATCGCGACGCCGTGCACGTCGTCGCCCCAGAGGATGGAGCGCGCCTCCTCGAACACGTAGATCAGGCCGAACGTGAGCAGCACCTGGTCGAGGTGGTCGCGCCGGTAGAAGTGCCGGAACAGCAGGCGTTCGAGCACCAGCCCGAACAGCACGGCCAGCACGGCGCCGCCGGCGATGGCCAGCGGCAGGCTGCCGGTGCGGGACGACAGCCACCAGGCCAGGTAGGCGCCCAGCATGTAGAAGCTGCCGTGGGCGAGGTTGACCACGCCCATGATCCCGAAGATCAGGGTCAGGCCGGCGGCCAGCATGAACAGCAGCAGACCGTACTGGACGCTGTTGAGCAGCTGGATGAGGAAATTGGCGAAGTCCATCGCGCGAGCAGGCAAAAAAATGGGAGGCCAGGGACCTCCCAGAGGGAAGAGCGAAGAGTGTGCCTCAGGCCATCTTGCAGCCGGCGCCGGAATCGGCCAGTGCCTTGGCCGCCACGCCGATCACCTTGTTCTCGCCCTTCTCGACGCGGCGCAGGTAGATGTCCTGCACCGGGTTGTGCGACTTGCTCATCGTCCACTTGCCGCGCGGGCTGTCGATGGTCTGCGTCTCCAGGGCCTTGTACAGGGCCTGCTTGTTGCCGATGTCGCCCTTGACCGCGGCCATGCCCTGCGCGAGCAGCAGCCCGGTGTCGTAGCCCTGCACCGCGTACACGTCGGGCTGCATGCGGAAGGTCTTGGCGTATTCGAGGCGGAACTGCTCGTTGCGCCTGGTCTCCAGCGAGTCGCTGTAGTGCATGGTCGTCATGATGCCCTCGGCGGCGGGGCCGGCGGCCTGCAGCACGCCCTCGGTGAGGAAGCCCGAGCCCCACAGCGGGATCTTGTCCTTCAGGCCCGCGGCGGCGTAGTCGCGGATGAACTTGGCCGCGCCGCCGCCGGCAAAGAAGCACGCCACGGCGTCGGGCTTGAGCGAGGCGATCTCGGTGAGCAGCGCCTGGAACTCCACGTTCGGGAACGGCAGGCCCAGTTCCTTGACGATGGTGCCGCCGGCCTTGGTGTAGCTTTCCTTGAAGCCTTCGAACGCCTCGTCGCCCGCGGCGTACTTCCAGGTGATCCAGACGGCCTTCTTCAGGCCCTTGTCCACCATCGGCTTGCCCAGGGCCAGCGTCGGCTGGCTGTTGGTGAAGGAGGTGCGGAACACGTTGGGCGCGCACAGGGCCCGGGTGGCGGCGTGCACGCCGGCGTTGGGGATCAGGTTCAGCACGCCGGACTCGCGCGCCACGCGCTGGATGCCCATCTGCACGCCCGAGTGCACGGTGCCGATCAGCACGTCGACCTTGTCGCGCTGCACCAGGCGGTTGGCGTTCTCCACGCCCTTGGACGGCTCGGACTCGTCGTCGACCTTGAACCACTCGATGTCGCGGCCGCCCAGCTTGCCGCCCTTCTCGGCGATGGCCATGCGCACGCCGTTCTCGATGGCCACGCCCAGCTGCGCGAACGTGCCGGTGTAGGGCAGCATGAACCCGACGCGCACCTTGTTGGACTGGGCGCGCGCGATCTCGGGCAGCAGCAGCCCGACGGACGCGGCGCCGACGACGGCGGCACTGCGGGAGAGGACGAGGCGGCGGGTGGTCATGGGGTCTCCGTTTGCATTCGTTGAAGCTTCAAGTTTTTTACCAAAGGTCGCGCTGCGGCGCACCATGGCTTACCCGGATGGGCGTGCTCAGCGTGCCTGCGCCGCGCGCAGCTTGAAGCGCTGGATCTTGCCGGTGGCGGTCTTGGGCAGGTCGGGCACGAAGGCGATCCAGCGCGGGTACTTGTAGGGCGCCAGCTGCGACTTCACGTGCCGCTGCAGGTCCGCTTCGCCGGCCTGCTGCCCGGGCTTGAGCACCACGTAGGCCTTGGGCTTGACCAGCTGGTCGGCGTCGGCGACGCCGATCACCGCCGCCTCGAGCACGGCCGGATGCGTCATCAGCGAGGCCTCGACCTCGAAGGGCGACACGTAGATGCCGCCGACCTTGAGCATGTCGTCGCTGCGCCCGCCGTAGGTGTAGTAGCCGTCGGCGTCGCGCGTGTACTTGTCGCCGCTGCGCGTCCATTCGCCGCAGAAGGTCGACTTGGTCTTGGCGCGGTTGTTCCAGTACATCAGGGCCGAGCTCGGGCCGCGGATCTGCAGCTCGCCGATCTCGCCCGTGCCGCACTCGCGGCCGTCGTCGCCCACGATGCGCAGCTCGTAGCCCGGGACCGCCTGCCCGGTGGTGCCGTAGCGCACCTTCCCCGGGCGGTTCGACAGGAAGATGTGCAGCATCTCGGTCGAGCCGATGCCGTCCAGGATCTCGCAGCCGTACTCGCCGGTCCAGCGCTTGCCGATGTCGGCGGGCAGCGCCTCGCCCGCGCTGGTGCACACGCGCAGCGCCAGCGCCGACTTGCCGGGCCGCTCGCCGTCCGCGAGCAGGCCCGCGTACAGCGTCGGCACGCCATAGAAGATGGTCGGCCGGTACGCCGTGAGGATGCGGAACACGTCGGCGGGCGTGGCGCGCGCCGGGTGCAGCACCGTGGTGGCGCCCACGCTCATGGGGAAGGTGAGGGCGTTGCCCAGGCCGTAGGCGAAGAACAGCTTGGCCGCCGAGAAGACGACATCGCTCTCGCGGATGCCCAGCACCGCGCGGCCGTACAGCTCCGCGGTCTGCACCAGGTGGCCGTGCAGGTGCACCGTGCCCTTGGGCGCGCCGGTCGAGCCGCTCGAATACAGCCAGAAGCACGCATCGTCGCAGCAGGTGCTGGCGACGTCGTGCCGGTCGCTGCCGCCGGCCACGAGGGCGGCGACCGAGCGCGGGCCGTCGTCACCGCCGACGAACACGTGGTCGAGCGTCGAGACCTCGCCGATCAGGGGTTCGAACGCCGGCAGCAGCGGCTTCGAGACGAACAGCGCCTGCGCCCGCGAGTCGCGCAGCATGAACTCGAAGTCGGGCGTGGTGAGCAGCGTGTTCACCGCCACCGGCACGACGCCGGCCAGGATGCAGCCGAGGAACACCACCGGCCACTCCGGCGTGTCCAGCATCGCGACGAGCACGCGCGTCTCGGGCCGGATGCCGCGCTCGCGGATCGCGTTGGCCAGCCGCTGCGACTGTTCGCGCAACTGGCCGTAGGTGAGCTGCGCCCCGGTGGCCGCGTCGATGAACGCGGGCTTGGCGTGCCGCGTGGCGTTGCGCTCGAGCAGGTCGTGCGCGGCGTTGTAGTCGCGCGGGATCTCCACCCGCGGCGGGCTGGTGCTGTGGTCGGCGTGGCTCAGGCGCATGGCCGGTGTCTCCTCGTTGTCGTCTTGCCAACCACGTCGGCGCGGGTTCGACCCGCGCCCCCTTGCGGTGGTGCGCCACCGCCGTCGCCGGACGCCGGCCGGGGCCGGCATGACGTGTGTGCGACGGGTGCCTTGCGCTTCAGGCCGCCGCGCGCTCGGGGGCCAGCGCCTGCGTCAGCCACTGGCGGCACCAGGCCGTGCCTTCCTCCTCGGGCATCGTGCCGGCGCTGGCGTCGTGGCACCAGACCTCGCCGATGCGCTGCGCGCCCAGCCCCTGCAGGCGTTCGTCGAACTTCTTGCCCCCGAAGCAGAAGGTCTGCAGGTAGGTGCGGTCGCCCAGCGCGATCACGCCGTAGCGCACGTGGCCCAGGTACTTGGGCGCGGCCTCCAGCGAGTCGTACAGGTTGCGGGCGTTGTCCGGCACGTCGCCGGAGCCGTAGGTCGAGGTGCAGATGAGATAAAGTGCATTTTCGTCGAACGCGCTGATGTCCAGTCCGTCCATCAGCACCACCTCGATCTCGTCCACCAGGTCGGCGCAATCCATCTGGATCGCCTGGGCGACATAGTCGGCCGTGCTGGTCATCGTGCCGACGAGGATCTTGAGTTTCATGGTCCGGTCATCCTGAGCCCGTCGAAGGGCGATACATGCAGTAAACTGCTTGACATGCGATTCGTCGGAAGTATACTGCAATCTTGATCTGCGTCAAACGGACGCGAAAACACCCAGCAGCAGCAGCAGCATGCAGACGATGACCGACAACGACAGCAGGGCCACGCTCGCCGAACTCGGCGCGCGCGTTCGGGCCTGGCGGGCCCGGCGCGGCATGACGCGCAAGCAGCTGGCCCATGATTCGGGCCTGTCCGAGCGCTTCCTCGCCGACGTCGAGAGCGGCAAGGGCAACGTCTCGATCAATTCGCTGGAGGCCGCCGCGCGGGCGCTGAACATCAGCATCCTGGAGCTGCTGCAGGACGCGCCGCGCCCGGCGATGGCCAGGCTGCACAACCTGCTGGCGCGCCTGGACGAGACCCAGCTGGACCAGGCCTATGCGCTGCTGGCGGGCGCCTTCGGCCTCGGTGACGCGCAGGGGCGCGACCGGCGCATCGCCCTGATCGGCCTGCGGGGCGCCGGCAAGTCGACGCTCGGCGCGCAGCTGGCCGCGCAGCGCGGCGTGCCTTTCGTGGAGCTGGACCGCGAGATCGAGCGCGAGGCCGGCACGAGCATGAACGAGATCCTGCTGCTGCACGGGCAGGCCGGCTACCGCCGCTACGAGCGCCGTGCGCTGTTCCGCATCGCCGAGGACCATGCCGACGGCGTGGTGATGACCACCGGGGGCAGCATCGTGAGCGAGCGCGAGACGTTCGACCTGCTGCAAAGCCGCTTCTATTGCGTCTGGCTCAAGGCCAGCCCCGAGGAGCACATGAGCCGCGTCGTCGCCCAGGGCGACATGCGGCCCTTCGACACGACCCGCGGCGCGACCCAGGAGGCGATGGAAGACCTTCGCCGCATCCTGGCCAGCCGCGAGCCCCTGTATGCGCGCGCCGACGCCGTGGTGGACACCGCCGCGCGCAGCGTCAAGCAATCGCTCAAGGACCTGGAGCGCGCCGTTCCGGGCCTGACCACCCGACACAAGGAGACCGCATGAACGCCATGACCGAGCCGCTGCTGTTCCAGCAGGGCGACCGCGAGCTGGTGCGTTTCGAGACCCACCCCTCGAAGTACCGCCACTGGCAGCTGACCGTCGACGGCGACGTCGCGCGGCTGAAGCTGGACATCGACGAGGACGGCGGCATCAAGCCGGGCTACAAGCTCAAGCTGAACTCGTACGACCTGGGCGTGGACATCGAGCTGCACGACGCGCTCAACCGCGTGCGGTTCGAGCATCCGGGCGTCAAGGTGGTGGTGTTCGAGTCCGGCAAGGACCGCATCTGGTGCTCGGGCGCCAACATCTACATGCTGGGCCTGTCCACGCATGCCTGGAAGGTGAACTTCTGCAAGTTCACCAACGAGACCCGCAACGGCCTGGAGGATTCCTCGCGCCACGAAGGCCTGAAGTCGGTCGCCGCCGTCACCGGCGCCTGCGCCGGCGGCGGCTACGAGCTGGCGCTGGCCTGCGACCGCATCGTGATGGTCGACGACCGCTCCTCGACCGTGAGCCTGCCCGAGGTGCCGCTGCTGGGCGTGCTGCCCGGCACCGGCGGCCTCACGCGCGTGACCGACAAGCGCAAGGTGCGGCGCGACCTGGCCGACATCTTCTGCACCACCAGCGAAGGCGTGCGCGCCGACCGCGCCCGCGACTGGAAGCTGATCGACGGCTTCGCCAAGCCGCAGCAGTTCCCGCAGCTGGTGGCCTCGGAAGTGGAGGCGCTGCGCGCGCAGTCCACCCGCAACGGCCCGCCGCAGGGCGTGGAGCTGGCGCCCCTGGGCGCTCGCATCGACGAACAGGGCTACCACTACGGCACGGTGGACGTGCAGGTCGACCGCGCCGCGCGCATCGCGACGCTGACGGTCCACGCGCCGGCCGCCGCCATCGAGTCCACGCCGGACGCGATCGTGGCCGCGGGCGCCGCCTGGTGGCCGCTGAAGCTGGCACGCGAGCTCGACGACGCCATCCTGAACCTGCGCACCAACGAGCTGGAGGTCGGCACCTGGGTGCTCAAGACGCGCGGCGACGCGCAGCGCGTGCTGCAGGCCGACGCCGTGCTCGAGCAGCACCGCGACCACTGGCTGGTGCGCGAGACCACCGGCCTGCTGCGCCGCACGCTGGCCCGCCTGGACGTGACCAGCCGTTCGCTGATCGCGCTGGTGGACCAGGGCTCGTGCTTCGCCGGCACCTTCTACGAGCTGGCGCTGGCCTGCGACCGCAGCTACATGCTGGACCTGCCCGATGCGCCCGATGCCGCCCCGGCGCTGCAGCTGTCGGCCGCCAACTTCGGCCGCTATCCGGAGGTCAACGGCCTCACGCGCCTGCAGACCCGCTTCTGCGAGGACGCCGGCACGATCGAGCAGCTGCGCGGCCTGGGCGACAGCCCGCTGCGCGCCGACCAGGCGCTGGGCCTGGGCCTGGTGACGCTGACCCCCGACGACATCGACTGGGACGACGAGATCCGCCTGATGCTCGAGGAGCGGGCGTCGCTGTCGCCCGATGCCCTGACCGGCATGGAGGCATCGCTGCGCTTCCCCGGCCGCGAGACGATGGAGACGCGCGTCTTCGGGCGCCTGTCGGCCTGGCAGAACTGGATCTTCATCCGGCCCAACGCGGTGGGCGAGGACGGTGCGCTGAAGCTGTTCGGCACCGGCAAGAAGGCGAAATTCGACTGGAAGCGCGTCTGACGCGCCCGAGAGGAACCACCATGAGCACGATCGACCTGCAAGCCCTGATCCCCAACAACGTCAACCTGGCCGACAACCGCCAGCTGCAGCGCGCGCTGGAGCACTGGCAGCCCGCCTTCCTGCGCTGGTGGGACGAGATGGGGCCGAGCGACTTCAAGGCCAACGACGTCTACCTGCGCACCGCCGTGGGCGTCGACGCGTCCGGCTGGGCGCAGTACGGCTACACGCCGATGCCCGACTACCGCTGGGGCATCTTCCTGGCCGACCGGCAGGAGGGCCGCAAGATCGGCTTCGGCGACTTCATGGGCCAGGACGCCTGGCAGGACGTGCCCGGCGAGTTCCGCTCCACGTTCCGCCGCCTGATCGTCACGCAGGGCGACACCGAGCCGGCGTCCGTCGAGCAGCAGCGGCTGCTGGGCCACACGGCGCCGTCGCTCTACGACCTGCGCAACCTGTTCCAGGTGAACGTGGAGGAGGGCCGCCACCTCTGGGCCATGGTCTACCTGCTGCACGCCTACTTCGGCCGTGACGGCCGCGAGGAGGCCGAGGAACTGCTGGAGCGCCACAGCGGCGACCCGGACAAGCCGCGCATCCTGGGCACGTTCAACGAGCCGATGGACAACTGGCTGTCGTTCTTCATGTTCACCTACTTCACCGACCGCGACGGCAAGTTCCAGCTCAAGAGCCTGGCCGAGAGCGCGTTCGACCCGCTGTCGCGCACCTGCCAGTTCATGCTGACCGAGGAGGCGCACCACATGTTCGTGGGCGAGACCGGCGTCGGCCGCGTGATCAAGCGCACGCTGGAGGTGATGAAGGAGCTGGACACCGACGACTGGAAGCAGATCCGCAACGCGGGCGCGATCGACCTGCCCACGATCCAGAAGTTCATGAACTTCTGGTTCACCAGCTCGCTCGACCTGTTCGGCTCGGAGGCTTCGTCCAACGCGGCCAACTACTTCAGCAACGGCATCAAGGGTCGCCCCGACGAGGCCAAGTTCGCCGACCACGTGGAGTCGGGCACCACCATGACCATCCAGGTGCCCGACGGCAACAGCGGCGTGCGCAGCGAGGAGATCTCGGTGCGCAACGGCATCAACGAGATCACGCGGCTGGAATACGCCAAGGACTGCAACATCGGCGTGACGCGCTGGAACATGCTGGTCAAGCGCGCCGGCGTGCCGTTCGAGTTCAAGCTGCCGTCGACACGCTTCCGGCGCCAGGTGGGCGCCTGGGCCGGCCTGCACACCGACCCGCAGGGCCACCCCATCACCGCCGCCGAATTCGAGGCGAAGAAGGACGGGTGGCTGCCCACGGACGAGGACATCCGCTTCGTCAAGAGCCTGATGCAGCGCGTGACCGCGCCCGGCAAGATGGCCGCGTGGATCGCGCCGCCCGACCGCGGCATCAATGCGCAGCCGGTGGAATACGAATACGTGAAGCTCTGAGCGCAGCGCCTCGCTCCTCCAGCCCGACGCCGGCCTCGTGCCGGCGTCGGCGTTCCTGGCTCGGCGCAAGGCATCTCCTACCCGCCGTGGGAGATGCCGCACTGTCCGACTTTCCCATGTCCGACCGGGCGGAGCGCATCCACGGCCCATGCTCTGCACATGCCTCGACGCAACCGTCGCGTCAGGGCTTCACTTCAGGAGATCCAACCATGAGCAAACTACTCGGCCTTCTGGTCGCTTCCCTCGTCGCCGGCGGCGCGATGGCGCAGACCGCCACGAGCAGCTCGACCTTGAGCAACCGCACCGGCGCCTCCGCCACCAGCAGCGGCAGCCTGTCGAGCCAGAACTCGGTCACGGGCCAGGGGGCCACGACCGGCGGCACCCTCGGCGCCAGCGGCGGCAGCATCCTGCAATCCACGCCCAGCACGTCCACCGGCACGATGAGCCAGCCGGGCACTTCGTCGGGCAGCACCACGATGGGCAACACGGGCGCGACCACCTCGGGCAGCACGGCCGGCAAGACGGACTCCGCCACCTCGGGCGGCACCACGCTGGGCAACGCCGGCTCGACGACGTCGGGCGGCACGTCCGGCAAGACGGACGCCGCGACCTCGGGTAGCACGTCGATGGGCCACACCGGTTCGACGACGTCGGGCAGCACGAGCGGCAAGACGAACACCACCACCCCGGGCAGCACGCTGGGCAACACCGGCTCGACCACCGGCAGCACGGGCACGTCGGGCGGCACCACCGCCTCGGGCTCGACCAGCGGCAGCACGTCCGGTTCGGCCGCGACCAACACCAACAACATCTACCTGGGCACGCCGGGCAGCACCAGCAGCAGCACCAGCGCGAACGGCTCGGGCACGACCGGCGGCAGCACGTCCACCGCGACCTCGACCGACCGCGCCTCCACGTCCCGCATGGGCGCGGGCCACGACTGCCCCCCGGGACTGGCCAAGAAGGACAACGGTTGCCTGCCTCCGGGACAGGCCAAGAAGCAGGCGCACTGAGCCTCGCGCAACCCATGAAGAACGCCGGCCGCGCGCCGGCGTTTTTTCATGGCCGGCGTGCCCATCGAAGGCGCGCTCCTACAGCGCGGTCACCCACCGTCCGACGGTCCCGAGCCCATCCACCCCGGATGCTGCTGGGGTTGGTTCGAAGGAGAGACACGATGCGCAGATTCCCGACCGCCCTGGCCGCCGCCGCCTCGCTCGTGGCCACGATGGCCACCGCGCAGACCACGACGAGCAGCGCCACGATGAACACGCAGTCGGGCTCGTTCAGCAGCGATTCTTCCTCCATGGCCCCCGTGCCCGCGACGCCCAGCGCCCCCAGCCGGCCGTCGCGGCCATCGGCCGCGGCCACGGCGGGGACGGCGACGCCTATGGGCGCGGGTCCGGTCGCCGCGACGCCCAGCGCGCTGGGCAACCTGGGCATCGGCAGCACCAGCGGCATGGGCACGGGCGGCAGCGGCAGCGCCGGGCTCACCGCGATGGGCGGCGGGCTGGATGCCGGCGCCGTGCCGACCAACTCGATGGGCGCCGGCGGCCTGATGCCCGACTGCCCGATGGGCACGGTCCGCTCGCTCGGGCTGTGCGTGCCGCCCGCGCAGGCACGCAAGCAGCAGCCCAAGCGCTGATCAGGCGGGGGCGATCTCCGCGCCGCGCTGGGCGAGCAACTCGCGCAGCAGCGAGCGGTGGCAGCGCGATTCGTCCTCGCAGTAGCAGCCGACCGAGAAACTCGCCCCGTGCGACAGCGCGGCCAGCAGGTCCAGGGTGCGCGCCGCCTCGGGCGCGGCCATCTCGGCGCGGTACTTGCGGCCGAAGGCGTTCCAGTCCTTGTCGGTCTCGGCGGACTGCCCCAGGTCCATGGTCTCGGGCGAGGGCGCGAGGTTGGGATACCACACGTCGTACCAGTCGTCGGCGGCGAACCGCTCCTTCGGCACGCCGCGGGGCGGTCGGCGAACGGTGCCGATGCGCAGGCCTTCGCCGGCGGCGCGCGGCGTTCCCAGTCTCACGATGCGGATGGCCATCCAACCCTCCCCCGGACCCGGCCGGTAGAATGCGACGCGTCGGAGCGTAGCGCAGTCTGGTAGCGCATCTGGTTTGGGACCAGAGGGTCGTAGGTTCGAATCCTATCGCTCCGACCACTTCGCTTCCTCGGACCCGTCCTCCCGCGCCGACCTGTGGGCATCTCGTGACGGCTTCGAACAGCAGTTGCCGATTCTCCAACGGTCGTGGCCATTGCGCAGGGCCGCCACCCACCTCCAGCCCTCGATCGGCGCCATTCGCCAAGATGCATCGCCAACCTCAGCAAGGCGCGGCGTCGGCGCCATCCAACCCAACCGTGCTGCTTCGCCCCGCGTGCTCGGCGCAGTCCGCGTCCTGCTTGAGGAGGATCAAGGGCGCGAGCGCACGGCGGGCGAATACTGGTCCCAGGGCTTGAGTCGTTCAGGTCCCCGGAGCGCAAGCGCCGCCCACCTTTTCAACCGGAGAGATCCATGAAGAAACTCACCCTCGCCATGGCCCTCGCGGCCCTGTTCGCCGCGAACGCATTCGCCCAGACCACTGGCCCCGGCCAGGACAAGGCGTCCCCGAGCGCCCCCGCCACCGCGGCCGAAAAGGCCGAAGCCAAGGCCGCCCGCAAGGCCGAAGGCCGCGAAGCGAGCAAGTCGACCCATGCCGGCGACGCCACGCCCGAAAGCGAGGGCAAGGCCAAGGCCGCCAGCAAGACCCAGAAGAAGACCGCCAAGGCCGCCCGCAAGAGCGAAGGCGCCAAGGCCGCCAAGGAAAAGCGCGAAGCCAGCGGCCCGGCCAGCTGACGCGCGCGGCGCGAACCACGGCGGACCCCTCGGGGTCCGCTTTTCTATGGGGGGGCGGGCCCGTCAGGGCTGGCGCTGCGGCTGGCTCGACGGCTCGCGATCGAGCAGGCGGTCGGTGGCGGCGGCGCCGACCCACATGCCCGTGAGCGCGAGCCAGGCCGTCAAGGCGAAGATCGAGCCGCCGCTGATGCCGGCGCCGACGGCGCAGCCGCCCGCGGACATCGCGCCGAATCCCATCAGCACGGCGCCGACGAGATACCGCCGCATGCTGTAGCCGTCCTTCCAGCCCTCGAGGCGGAATTCGCCACCCACCAGGGCGCCCAGCGCCGACCCCACGAACACCCCCGGCAGCATGCCGGCATCGAACCCCACGGGCGGCGGTGGCGACGCCAGCACGCGCATCAGCCACTCGGCCGACGGGCCGCTGAAGGTCAACCCCTGCACCGCGACCACCTGGAACGAGCTGGACGCGACCGAGGACGTGAAGAACCAGGCGAGCGCGACCGACAGGCCCGCCCCCATGCCACCCAGCCACTTCCAGGCGCCGCTGCCGCTGCGGATCGCGTACCAGAGCGCCGCCCCCGCCCACGCGAGGGCGAACGCCAGTCCGCTCCAGCGGGGCAGGTGCAGGACGGCCAGCAGGTCGCGCGGCGGGCCGCCTTCGACCGTCCACCAGGCGCCAACCCAGTCGCGCACGGGCGCGAGCGCGCCCGACAGGGACGCCTGCGCGGCGACGGCGAAGACGAGTCCGGAGAGCACGGCGCGCAGGTTGCCGTTGGCCGAGAGCACCAGCAGGCGGCTGGCACAGCCGCGCGTCATCACCATGCCCGCGCCGAACAGCAGGCCGCCGACCAGCGCGCCGGACAGGCTGCCGCGGACCGCCAGCTGGCGCGTCGTGCTGACGTCGGCGGCGCCGGTGAGCACGAGCAGCTGCACGCCCACCACGGCCGTGGCGAAGGCGAGCAGCCAGACCGCGAGGCGTTCGCCGGCCTGCCCGCGCGCGAACTCGATGGCGGCGGCGCGCAGGCAGAAGCGCGAGCGCTGCGCGAAGAAGCCGAACAGCACGCCGATGACGGCGCCACCCAGGGCGAGCAACCGGGGTTCGCCGGTGCGGTCGAGCAGTGCGTTGAGGTCCACGGATGAGATGGTGCCCGCAAGGCGCCGCATCCCCGTTGACGCGCGTCAACGACCGGCCCGGCCTCGCCCCGTATGTTGGCAAGGCCAAGGCGTGCCAACCCCTTCGAAGGAGATGCCATGAACAGGAATGGAGTGTCCCTGCTGCTCGCGCTCGCGGGCTTCGCGTGCGGCGCCGCGTCGGCGCAGCCGGCCGTCCCCCCAGGGCCCGCGGCGACGGCTTCGGCGCCGCAGCGCGGACCGGGCCCGGGCCCCGGCGCCCGAGCCGGCCACGGGCGGGGCGGCGGCGGCGCGGGCGCCAGCTACACGCCCGGCTGGGCGCTCATGACGCCCGAGGAGCGCAACGAGCACCGGGCACAGATGGCCGGCGTGAAGACGCAGGCCGAGTGCCGGCGCCTGGCTGGCGAGCACCGGCAGCGCATGGACGAGCGGGCGGCGCAGCGCGGCACGACGCTGCGCGGGCCGCGGCGCGATCCGTGCGCGGCCTTGCCGAAGGAGTGAAGGATGCAGCGCGCTCCTAGAATCGGCGCATGACTTCCCAGGAGCTTTCCAGCCTCAACACCCTCGTGCTCTGGGCCGCTTTCGCGCTCGCGGCCGCCTTCGGCGCGCTCGTGCGCGGCAGCGGCTTCTGCACCATGGGCGCGGTGAGCGACGCCGTGGTGCTGGGCGACCGGACGCGGCTGCGCCAATGGGCCGCCGCCAGTGCCGTCGCGGTGCTCGGCTTCGCGGCGCTGGCCGCCGGCGGCATCGTGTCGGCGCCGCAGACCTTGTATGCCAACACGCGCTGGCTGTGGCTCTCGGGGCTGGTGGGCGGGGCGCTGTTCGGGGTCGGCATGGTGCTGTCCTCGGGCTGCGTGAGCAAGTCGCTGGTGCGCGTGGGCGGGGGCAACCTGAAGGCGCTGGTCGTGGTGCTGGTGGCGTCGATCGCCGCCTTCGCCACGCTCAAGGGCCTGACGGCCGTGTGGCGCGCCCGGACGGTGGACCGCATCGCCGTCGACTTCGACCGCAACGCGGACGTCGCCACGCTGCTGGCCGGCGCCAGCGGCCTGTCCACGGGCGCGGCGGCGCTGTGGGCCGGCCTCGTCGTCGGGGGCGCGCTGCTCGCCTGGTCCCTGGCGGACCGCGAGGCGCGCCGGCCCGCCGTGTTCGGCGCCGGCGCCGGCATCGGCGCGCTGGTGCTGGCGATGTGGTGGGTCACGGGCGGCCTCGGCCACCTGGCGGAGCATCCCGAGACGCTGCAGGAGGCCTGGCTGGCCACCAACTCCGGCCGTGCCGAGGCTTTCAGCTTCGCCGGGCCGGTCGCCTATGCGCTGGACTGGCTGCTGTACTTCAGCGACGCCAACAAGCGGCTGAGCGTCGGCGTGGTCGCGGTGCTGGGCGTCGTCGCCGGCTCCGCCGCCCTGGCGCTGGCCGAAGGCAGCTTCCGCTGGGAAGGCTTCGCCGGCACCTCCGACCTGGGGCACCACCTCACGGGCGCCGTGCTGATGGGGGTCGGCGGCGTGACGGCGTACGGCTGCAGCATCGGGCAGGGCATCTCGGGCCTGTCCACGCTCAGCCTCATGAGCTTCACGGCCGTGCCGGCCATGATCGCGGGCGCGGTCGGCGCCGTGCGCTACCAGGCCTGGCGCGTCGACCGCCAGGAGGCGAGGGCGGTGCCCGCGGCGGTGCGCGACGCGCCGACCTAGGGTCTGCCCCAGCCCCGATCCAATAGCGATGGCTTATATTTGCGGCCGGCGATGCAGCCGCAAAGGAGCCTCCATGTCCGCGATCTTCCGTCGTTTCCTCGTCCTGGTGGCGCTGTTGGGCCTGGCCGGCTTCGCGCACGCGCAGGACAAGGTGGTCTACCACATCGACAACGCCGAGATGCAGGCGACCAAGGGGCTGCGCAACATCCGCAACCACCTCGACGTGGCGCCCGACACCAAGATCGTGGTCGTGACCCATGCCGAAGGCATCGACTTCCTGATGGAAGGCGCGCGCGACAAGAAGAACCCGAACATCGACTACGCCTCGCTGGTCAGCGCGCTGAAGGCGCGCGGCGTGCGGTTCGAGGTGTGCGAGATCACGCTCAAGACGCGCAACATCCCGAAGGACAAGTTCATCATGGACGCCGACTTCACCCCTTCGGGCGTGGTGCGGATCGGCCAGCTGCAATCGCGCGAGCACTACGCCTACATCAAGCCCTGAGATGCCGGCCGCCGCCCGCAAAGCCCAGCGCCCCGGCGCCGAGATCGAGACCGACGAGGTCTTCGTGCTTGCCGCGGAGATCTTCCGCGTGATGTCGGCGCCGATGCGGCTGAAGATCATCAGCTGCCTGTGCAACGGCGAGAAGAACGTGAGCGAGCTGCTGGGCGAGATCGACACCACCCAGCCCAACATGTCCCAGCACCTGAACACGCTCTACAAGGCGGGCGTGCTCGGCCGCCGCCGCGACGGCGTGCAGATCTACTACCGGATCGTCAACGACCGGGTGGTCACCCTGTGCCGCGCGGTCTGCACCCAGATCGCGATCGAAGCCGACGTTTCCCGGTAAATCAACATGCAGTTCTCCTGGCGCCGCCTGGCGGCGAGCGCGTTCGCGCTCTGGTTCAACTGGATGCCCGGCGCGTGGGCGCAGGATCCGGTCCCGATGTCACCGCAGCAGGTGTCCAAGTCCGCCTGGTTCGTCCAGGGCCAGTCGGCGCTGGGCTCGCCCGCCAACCAGAATTTCATCTCCAACGCCGGCTTCGTCGTCACCCCGGCGGGCGTGGTCGTCATCGACGCGCTGGGCTCGCCGGCGCTGGCGCGGCAACTGCTGGCCGAGATCCGCAAGATCACGCCGTTGCCGGTCACGCACGTCATCCTGACGCACTACCACGCCGACCACGTCTACGGCCTGCAGGTCTTCAAGGGCGCCGGTGCGCGCATCGTCGCCCACCAGCTCGGGCGCGAGTACCTCAACTCGGACACCGCGCGCCTGCGGCTGGAAGCCTCGCGCAAGGACCTGGCGCCGTGGATCGACGCCGACACGCGCCTGGTGCCCGCGGACGAATGGATCGACGGGCCGCGCGAGCTGGTGGTCGGCGGCGTGCAGCTGCGCATCGTGCCGGTCGGGCCGGCCCACACCGCCGAGGACGTGGTGGTCTACCTGCCCTCGGAGAAGGTGCTGTTCGCCGGCGACCTGGTGTTCCGCAACCGCATCCCCTTCGTCGGGCAGGCGGACAGCCGGCACTGGATCGCCGCGATGGACCAGCTGCTCGCGTTCGACGCCCAGGTGATCGTTCCCGGGCACGGCGCCGCCTCGCGCGATGCGCGGGCGGACATGGAGCTCACGCGCGACTACCTCGTGTACCTGCGCCAGGTGATGGGGCAGGCCGCGCGCAACATGGAGCCGTTCGAGGACGCCTACCGGGCGGCCGACTGGACCCGCTTCGAGAAGCTGCCGCTCTTCCATGCGGCCAACCGCATGAATGCCTACAACACCTACCTGCTGATGGAGCAGGAGAAGTGACCCTGGCCGGCCTTCCCGTCTCGCGTCGCGCCGTCGTCGCCGCCTTGCCGTTCGCGGCGGCCTGGATGGGCGCCGGCGCGGCGACGCTGGCCGCGGCCCGGTCGCTGCGCGACGAACTGGCCGCGGCACTGGCGGCGCGCAAGCCGCTGCTCGTCATGGCCAGCCTGCACGGCTGCCCGTTCTGCAAGGCCGTGCGCGACAGCCACCTGGCGCCGCTGGCGCGCGAGGGCCAGCCGGTGGTGCAGCTGGACATGGGGTCGCGCGAGCCGGTGCAGGACCTGGCCGGCCGCGCCACGACGCATGCAGACCTGCTGATGGCCTGGCAGGTGCGCGCGGCGCCGACCGTGCTGTTCCTCGGCCTGCGCGGGCAGGAGGCGGCAGCCCGCCTGGAGGGCGCGTCGATCCCCGATTTCTACGGCCACTACCTGCAGGAGCGGCTGGAAGCCGCGACGCGGGCCGTGGCCGGCCGGGCGGCATAAGCGTTAACCCGCATCGGCCGACCGTCTGCCAGGATATATATTTGTGAATCCGAATATAGCAATGCAAGAGTCCATGAACACCGGCCGCGTGCGCAAGGCGCCCGAGCACTTTCTCGACCAGGCCGGCATCCGGCAGGCCGCGCAGGAGGCGCGCCAGGGGCGGCGGGATTTCCTGCGCAGCGCCTTTGCCGCTGCCGCCGCCGCGGGCGCCACGGGTGCGGCTGCCGCCGCGCCGGCGCCGGCCGATGGCGATCCCAACATCCTGCAACTGCCCGAGCACTCGACCGGCCTCGGCCAGTCCGTCGCCACCGAGGGCTACGGCAAGCCGTCCAAGTACGAGGCCAACGTGCAGCGCCGCACCAGCCCGGGCCTGACCCAGACGCGTCAGGCGTCGGTGTCGTTCGCGCCGCTGCAGTCGCTGTTCGGCATCGTCACGCCCAGCGGCCTGCATTTCGAGCGGCACCACCAGGGCTGGTGGGACATCGACCCGTCCAAGCACCGCCTGATGGTCAACGGACTGGTGAAGTCGCCCAAGGTCTTCACGATGGACGAGCTGATGCGGCTGCCGTCCGTCTCGCGCTTCCATTTCATCGAGTGCGGCGCCAACACCGGCATGGAGTGGGGCAACGTCGCCGTGCCGACGTGCCAGTACACGCACGGCATGCTGTCGTGCAGCGAGTTCACCGGCGTGCCGCTGATCACGATCCTGGAGATGGCCGGCGTCGACCTGAAGAACGGCCGCTTCGTGCTGGCCGAGGGCGGCGACGGCTCCTCGATGACGCGCACCATCCCCATGAGCCTGGTGCGCTCGGGCGAGGTGCTGGTGGCCTACGGGCAGAACGGCGAGATGCTGCGCCCCGAGAACGGCTATCCGCTGCGGCTGGTCGTGCCCGGCGTGCAGGGCGTCAGCTGGGTCAAGTACCTGCGGCGCATCGAGGTGGGTGACCAGCCTTACGGCACCAAGGACGAGACGGTCCACTACGTCGACCTGATGCCGGACGGCACGCACCGCCAGTACACCAGCATCCAGGAGTGCAAGAGCGTGGTCACCACCCCCTCGGGCGGCCAGGTGCTGCTGGACAAGGGCTTCTACAACATCACGGGCCTGGCCTGGTCGGGCCGCGGCAAGGTCAAGCAGGTGGACGTGTCCGTCGACGGCGGGCGCAACTGGCGCCAGGCGCGCCTGCAGGATCCGGTCATGAGCAAGTGCCTGACGCGGTTCTCGCTCGACTGGGTGTGGGACGGCAAGCCCGCCATCATCCAGAGCCGCGCGACCGACGAGACCGGCTACGTCCAGCCCAACTACCGCCAGCTGCGCGCGGTGCGCGGCACGCGGTCGATCTACCACAACAATGCGATCCAGTCCTGGCTGGTGGAAGAGAACGGGGAGGTGAAGAATGTCCAGGTGGGTTGAAGCGCTGCTCGCGGCAGCCGTCCTCGCCGCCGCCGTTCCCGCCGCCGCGCAGAACGTGTCGTATCCGGGCATCGGCCGCCAGGCCACGCCGGCCGAGGTGAAGGCCTGGGACATCGACGTGCGTCCCGACTTCAAGGGCCTGCCCGCCGGCGCGGGCAGCGTGGAGAAGGGCCAGCAGGTGTGGGAGGACAAGTGCGCGTCGTGCCACGGCGTGTTCGGCGAGTCCAACCAGGTGTTCAACCCGCTCGTGGGCGGGACCACCAAGGACGACATCGCCACCGGCCGCGTCGCCTCGCTGCGCCGCACCGACTTCCCGGGCCGCACGACCATGATGAAGGTCGCCACCGTCTCGACGCTGTGGGACTACATCAACCGCGCGATGCCCTGGAACAAGCCCAAGTCGCTCACGGTCGACGAGGTCTACGCCGTCACCGCCTACCTGCTCAACCTGGCCGACGTCGTGCCGGCGGACTTCACGCTGTCCGACCGCACCATCGCGCAGGTGCAGGAGCGCATGCCCAATCGCAACGGCACGACCACCGCGCACGGGATGTGGCCCGGCAACGAGCTCAAGGGCACCGGCAAGCCCGACGTCACCGGCACGCGCTGCATGAAGGACTGCGCGGTCGACGCCAAGGTCACCTCGCTGCTGCCCCCGTTCGCGCGCAACGCGCACGGCAACCTGGCCGAGCAGAACCGCCTCGTCGGCGCGCAGCATGGCGTGGACACCGCGGCGGCGGCCCCCGCGGCGCAAAAGGGCGCTTCCGCCCCGGCGCCGCAGAAGCCCGCATCGGCCCCGGCCCCGTTCGCCGTGCCGGACGGTGTCGCCGCGCTGCTGCAGAAGAACAACTGCACCGCCTGCCATGCGGCCGGCCAGCGCGTGGTCGGCCCCGCGTGGAACGAGATCGCGACGCGCCATGCCGGCAAGGCCGACTACCTGGCGGGCAAGATCCGCTCGGGCGGCACCGGCACCTGGGGACCGATCCCGATGCCGCCGCAGACGCTCGACGACGCCTCGTTGCGCCAGATCGCCAACTGGCTGGCGGGCACCCGCCCGTGAGCGACAGGGAATGTCCCCTGTCGCTGCCGCCAAGCACCCATTAACCTGCCCCCCACCCACCTGGAGATTCCGATGACCACCCGCCGAGACGCCCTCAAGCACAGCGCCGTCGTGGCCGGCCTGCTGGCCGCCACGGGCCTGTTCCCCACGCTCGCGCGTGCCGCCTGGAGCAAAGCCGCCTTCGACGCCAAGAGCGTCGCCGACGCGGTGAAGGCCTACGGGGCCGGCGCGCCCACCGAGAGCAAGGACGTGACGCTGACCGCGCCCGACATCGCCGAGAACGGCGCCGTCGTGCCGATGGGCGTCGCCACCACGCTGCCCAACGTCAAGCAGCTGCTGCTGCTGGTGGAGAAGAACCCGAGCGCGCTGGTCGCCAAGTTCGACGTCACCGACGCGGTCGAGGCGAACTTCCTCACCCGCGCCAAGATGGGCCAGTCCTCCGACGTGTACGCGGTCGCGATCACGGCGGACGGCAAGGCCCTCTTCGCCAAGAAGGAAGTCAAGGTCACCCTCGGCGGCTGCGGCGGCTGAAGCCGCCCCCGCGCAACCCATATCCAAGGAGTCACAACATGGCAGATCCGATGCGCATCCGCGCGCAGGCCCAGGGCGGCAACGCCGTGGTCCGCGTCCTCATGAGCCACGAGATGGAAACCGGCCAGCGCAAGGACGCTTCCGGCAAGGTCATCCCCGCCTGGCACATCACCGAAGTCACCGCCAATCTCAACGGCAAGCAGGTCCTGGCCGCAGAGTGGGGCCCCGCGGTGGCAAAGAACCCCTTCCTGCAGTTCACCATCAAGGGCGCCAAGGCCGGCGACAAGGTGGCGATCAGCTGGAAGGACAACCGCGGCGACACCCGCACCGACGAAGCGACCGTCAGCTGAGACAGACCGGCTGCAGCCGGCACGCTGCCAACCCGAAGGAGACAAGCACGATGACACCCACCCGTTCCACGGGGCTGCTGGCGCTGGCGCTACTGGCCGCCGGCGCGGCCCATGCCCAGAAGTCCGCCACCCAATCGATCGAGGAATACCGGGCCATGCTGGCCGACGGCAACCCGGCCGAGCTGTTCGAGGCCAAGGGCGAGGCCCTCTGGAAGCAAAAGCGCGGCCCCAAGAACGCCTCGCTCGAGCAGTGCGACCTCGGCAAGGGGCCGGGCGTGGTCAAGGGCGCCTTCGTGGAGCTGCCGCGCTATTTCCCCGACGCCGGCAAGGTGCAGGACCTGGAGACGCGGCTGGTCACGTGCATGGCGAACCTGCAGGGCTTCAACGCGCAGGAGATCATGAAGACGCCCTTCGGCAAGGGCGAGCAGAGCAACGTGACCGCGCTGGCCACGTGGATCGCGGCCGAATCCCGGGGCATGACCTTCAACCTGCCGCAGGGCCACACCCAGGAGCGGGTGGCCTACGAGGCGGGCAAGCGCCTGTTCTTCATGCGCGGCGGGCCGCACGACTTCTCGTGTGCCTCGTGCCATGGCCAGGACGACAAGCGCATCCGCCTGCAGGACCTGCCCAACCTCTCCAAGAACCCGGGTGACGGCATCGGCTTCGCCGCCTGGCCCGCTTACCGCGTGTCCAACGGCCAGATGTGGAGCATGCAGCAGCGCCTGAACGACTGCTACCGGCAGCAGCGCTTCCCGTATCCCGAGTTCGGCAGCGATGCGCTCGCCGCGCTGTCCACCTACCTGGGCGTGAACGCCAAGGGCGCCAAGTCCGCGGCGCCGACGCTCAAGCGCTGAGGAGCCAACGATGACGACAAGCAACATGAAGAAGATCGCCCAGGCCTGCGGCGCCGCGCTGCTGCTCGGGGCCGCCGTGGTCGGATGCGCCGGCAGCTCGGGCGGCGCCATGCCCGGCGACGCCGAGCTGGACAAGCTGGCGCAGGACCTGGTGCGCACGGGCTTTCGCGACCAGGGTCCCGTGAAGCTCGACCGGGTGACCCACCTCGACGAGACGCTGCAGGCCTGCAACGCCGCCGACGTGGCCGGCAAGCCCCTGCCCGAGGCGCAGGCCAAGGCCATCGAGGCGGCCAACCTCAAGACCATCAAGTGGCCCGCCGACGGCAAGTTCCTGGGCGACTGGAAGCAGGGCGAGCAGATCGCCCAGAGCGGCCGCGGCCTCACGTGGACCGACGATCCGAAGATGGCCAACGGCGGCAACTGCTACAACTGCCACCAGATCACCAAGGAGGAGATCTCCTTCGGCACGATCGGCCCCAGCCTGTACCAGTACGGCAAGCTGCGCGGCGTCGCCAACCCGGCCAGCGCCGAAGCCAAGCCCATCGTCGAATACACGTGGGGCAAGCTGTGGAACGCCAAGGCCTACAACGCCTGCTCGAACATGCCGCGCGTGGGGCACTCGGGCATCCTCGACGAGCAGCAGATCAGGCACGTGATGGCCTTGCTGCTCGATCCGCAATCCCCCGTCAACAAGTGAGCGTCGAAGGCAGTCCACCTTGAACCTGAGCAAGCGCGATTTCCTGCAGGTATTGACCGCCGCCGGCGTGGCCGGCATGGGCCTGGGCCGCTGGGCGGACGCCGACGCGGCCACCGCCGCGCAGGCGCTGTACGACGTGCCGAAGTTCGGCAACGTGTCGTTCCTGCACATGACCGACTGCCACGCGCAGTTGCTGCCCGTGTACTTCCGCGAGCCGAGCGTCAACCTCGGCGTCGGCGGCATGAGCGGACAGTTGCCGCACCTGGTGGGCGAGGCGCTGCTCAAGAAGACGGGCGTGCCCGCCGGCACGCCCAGCGCCTACGCGCTGACGTACCTGGACTTCGAGCAGGCGGCGCGGCGCTACGGCAAGGTGGGCGGCTTCGCGCACCTGGCCACCCTGGTCAAGCGCCTGAAGGCCAGCCGCCCCGGCGCGCTGCTGCTGGACGGCGGCGACACGTGGCAGGGCTCGGGCGTCTCGTTGTGGACCAAGGGCCAGGACATGGTGGACGCCGCCAAGCTGCTGGGCGTGGACATCATGACCGGCCACTGGGAGTTCACCCTCGGCATGGACCGCGTCAAGGAGATCGTCGACAGGGACTTCGCCGGCAAGGTGGATTTCCTGGCGCAGAACGTCAAGACCGCCGACTTCGGCGACGCGGTGTTCAAGCCCTACGTCATCCGCGAGATGAACGGCGTGCCCTGCGCCATCATCGGCCAGGCGTTCCCCTACACGCCGATCGCCAACCCGCGCTACTTCGTGGCCGACTGGACCTTCGGCATCCAGGACGACAACCTGCAGAAGATGGTGGACGAGGCGCGCGGCAAGGGTGCCAAGGTGGTCGTCGTCCTCAGCCACAACGGCATGGACGTCGACCTCAAGATGGCCAGCCGCGTGCGCGGCATCGACGCCATCTTCGGCGGCCACACCCACGACGGCATGCCGGTGGCCAGCGTGGTGCGCAACGCGGGCGGCCAGACGCTGGTCACCAACGCCGGCTCCAACGGCAAGTTCCTGGGCGTGATGGACTTCGACGTGCGCGGCGGCAAGGTGCAGGACTTCCGCTACAAGCTGCTGCCGGTGCTGTCCAACATGCTGCCGGCCGACAAGGACATGGACGCGCTGGTGCACAAGGTGCGCGCGCCGTACGAATCCAGGCTGGCCGAGAAGCTGGCCGTGACCGAGGGCACGCTGTACCGCCGCGGCAACTTCAACGGCACCGGCGACCAGCTGCTGCTGGACGCGCTGATGGACGTGCAGGGGGCCGAGATCGCGTTCTCGCCCGGCTTCCGCTGGGGCACGTCGCTGCTGCCGGGCCAGCCGATCACGCGCGAATGGCTGATGGACATGACGGCCACGACGTACTCGTACGCGACCGTCACGCAGATGAGCGGCGAGACGATCAAGACCGTGCTCGAGGACGTCTGCGACAACCTGTTCAATCCCGACCCCTACTACCAGCAGGGCGGCGACATGGTGCGCGTCGGCGGCCTGCAGTACACCTGCAACCCGCTCGCGCCGATGGGCAAGCGCATCGAGGACATGCGTCTGAACGGCAAGCCGATCGAAGCCTCGCGCCAGTACAAGGTGGCGGGCTGGGCGCCGGTGGCCGAAGAAGCCCGGTCGGCGCCGGGCGCGCGGCCGGTGTGGGAGGTGGTGGAGACGTGGCTGAAGGCGCGCAACGGCGTCGTGAAGGCGCGCGAGCCGAACGTTCCCAAGCTGGTCGGCGTGCTGCCCAACCCCGGCGTGGCCGCGGCCGCCTAGCCGAATCGCGGCGCGCGGGTCAGTACGGCTTGTCGCGCCAGCCGAGCCGGTGCCACAGCCGGGCCAGCGGCAACTCGAACGCCAGGAAGGCCAGCGTCACCCAGGCCACGTCGAGCGGTCGCAGGTCCAGCGCGCCCTGCAGCGCCAGCAGCGGGACCAGCGACTCCGGGATCTGGTCCAGGCCGATGGACTGGCCGCCGGACTCGATGCCCAGCCGCCGCTTCGTGAAGCTCGCCAGCGCATCGCCCAGCATCGCATAGGCGCCCGCCAGCACGCCCACGGTCACGGGCAGGCGCAAGAGCAGCGCGCACAAGGCGCCGGCTGCCATGGCGACAACCAGTCCGCGCGTCGTCTTCGACTCGCCGAGCAGGCGCCGGCCGTCGAACCAGTGCCGTCCGCCGTCGAGCGGCCAGGACAGCCAGGCCGGCGCGAGCTTGCTGGCGTGCAGGGGCGCCACGTTCACGGCTGCCACCAGCAGCAGGGCCCGCAGGCCGGCGAGAAGTTCGTCCATGCGACAGGATGGCTGCGCGGCGGCGGCTGGAATTTGCGCTGGCGCAAGCCGCGCGCATGACGGCTGGCCCGCCGCGCAAGGCCCGGCGCCGCCGGGCGGGCTTCAGCCCTCGCGGCGCTGCGCCGAAGCCATCGCGCTCGCCAGCGCCTGCACCTGGGCCGCCACCCAGCCCACCAGGTCGTCCATGGTCAGGATGCCGAGCAGCTCGCCCTCGGGCCCCGTGACGGGCACGCGGCGCACGCGCCGGCGCTGCATCTGGGCCAGCAGCTGCATGGGCGTGTCGCCGGCGCGCGCGGTGACCGGGTCGCGGCTCATGATGTCGGCCAGCCGGTACGCATGCGTGTCGCGGTCGGCGGCGACGACGGCCACGGCAATGTCGCGGTCGGTCACGATGCCCGTCACCACCTGCGTGGCGCGCGAGGGCGTGTCGACGACCACCAGGGCGCCGACGTGGCGGTCGCGCATCAGGCGCGCGGCTTCGTCCACCATCATCCCGGCGTCCGCCGTCACGACGTCACGGGTGCACAGGTCGATGGCGGTGGCAGTGCCGGGCTGGAAGTAGCGCAGCGTGGGGCCGGGGTGCTGGGCAGCGAAGAAGGCAGCGTGCTTGTCCGCGTGGGAAGGAATGCTCATCGAAGCTCTCCATGGTCGCTGCGCAATCTGGCATGGCGGCCGGGCGAGGCCTTGCGCCGGCGCAAATCGGGGCGCGTCGCGAGGCCCGAATTCGTTTCACTTTGCGCAGCGCAGAGGCGTGCGCGCACGGCAATCGTGCGCGCGTGGCTTTCGTTGCATTGACGGTCGCCCGCATCGGGCGCGAAAGGACACGCACTTGCGTGAACGCAAGGCGGGTGGCCGCCGCATCGACAGCATGGTGGGAACGGAGCCCCCGCAGGCTTCGCTAACAAGGAGTCCCCCATGTCCAAGCCATTCACCACAGCCATCGCCGCCGCGGCATCCGCCGTGGCGATGCTGGCCACCGCCACGCCCAGCTTCGCCCAGTCGGGCGAGGCGGACCAGACCCAATCGCGCCGGGAACCCGGCCGCAAGTATTCCAAGGAGGAACGGGCCGAGGCCCGCGATGACCGCCGGCACGAGGGCCGGGATGCCGCCAAGATGGGTGCCGGCGGCGAAGCCGGCGCCGCCATGGCCGAGGAGCCCCGGCGCAAGCTGACGCGGGCCGAGCGCGCGGAGGCAGCCAAGACGCGCAAGGCCGTGGGCCGCAGCGCGTCGCACGACAGCGAGCGGGTCAGCGGCGAGCGCTGAGCAGGCGCAAGGGAAGGCAGGCGCTGCACCCACCGCGCATCACGCGAGCGTGGTGCAGTGCTGCACGAACGACTGCTCGCTGGCGGCGATCGGCTCCATCGTCTGCCGCAGCGTCTCGAGCACCTGCTCGTCCGCCTCCGAGGCGTCGCCGCTGCGCTGCCGCAGGCGCTTGGCCAGCACCTCGTCGGGCGCCTCGCACACCGCGATCACGAACTGCGCACCCATCTGCTGGGCGAGGGCGCGCGCCTGCTCGCGCTCGTGGCGGTGCAGGAAGGTCGCGTCCAGGATCACCGGCCAGCCGGCCGCCAGCACCGCGCGCGCCCGCGACAGCAACTGGGCCAGCGTCCGGCGGCCGGCGTCCGCGGTGTAGATGTCCAGCCCGGCGCCGCGCGACGGGTCCAGCGGGCCCAGGCCGAACAGCCGCTTGCGCTCGACATCGGAGCGGATGCGCACGGCCTGCTGCTGCTCGAGCAGGCGCTGGGACGACCAGGTCTTTCCCGACCCCGGCAGCCCGTGCATGATGGTCAGTTGCGCCGGCCTGCGGCGCATCCAGCCCAGGGTCGAGGCCATGTAGCGGCGGGCGCGGGACCGCCGGCCCGGCCCGTGCAGCGCGCTCACCTGGGCGCGCACCAGGGCGCGGTACACCGCCGCGTGCCGCAGCACGGACAGGGCCTCGTGGTCGCCCGTGTGGTCGAGCCAGCGGTTCAGCAGGCGGAACGCGAGGTCGGTCCGCCCCTGGGCCGCCAGGTCCATCACCGGGAAGGCGATGTCGTCGGCGACGTCGATGAAGCGCAGCGCCGGGTCGAATTCGATGGCGTCGAATGCCGCCACGCCGTCGGGCAGGCGCAGCAGGTTGGCCAGGTGCAGGTCGCCGTGGCACTCGCGCACGAAACCGGCGCTGCGCCGGTGCGACCACACGGGCGCGAGCCGCACCCATTCGTCCGGCAGCCAGGACTGCAGTTCGCGCCGTTCGGTGGCGGTGGCCGCGCTGCTGGCGCCGCGCAGGGCGGCCAGGGCGGCGGCGCGCCGCTGCGCCGGCAGGCCATAGGCCTCGTCGGCACTGGCGCGCGGTGCGGCCCCGTGGAAGGCGGCCAGCAGGTCGCCCAACTGGTCGATGTCGCCCGCCTCGAGCGTGCCGGCCGACAGCCGCGAGCTGAACAGGGCCGATTGCGCAAAGCGGCGCAGGTGCACGGCCACCTCGATCGCGGGGTCGCCCCGGCCGAGCACGGGCGACTGCGGCGTGCCGCCGATCACATCGACGCCCAGGTACAGGCCCGGCGCGAGGCGCTGGTTGATCCGCACCTCCTCGGCACAGAAATGCATGCGCGACTCGAGGGTGGCGTAGTCGAGGAACGAGGTGCGCAGCGGCTTCTTGATCTTCCACGCGTCCTGGCCCGCCAGCAGGATCCAGGAGATGTGCGTCTCGATCAGCTCGGCGCCGAGCTGGCTCGCCAGGTTGTGCACGAGGATCTCGCTGCGCCGGCTCGAGCCGGACACCCATCCGGAGGGATGCGCGGTCGGCTGCGCGGGCGTGCCCGGGACGGTCTGCAGCATCAGGCGGCGCGCGGCGCGCGCCGCGATGAGGGTGGATGGGCCGCGGCCGACTGGCGCTGCACGGCCGGGTCGGATCGCGTGGGGGTCGGGGGCATGGGTCGGACTCCTTGGTCTGGCGGGCCGGCGTGGCGGGGGCGGCGGCCTGCCGGTTGGATCCGGCGCAAGGCGGCAGTGGACCCGCAGCAGGCGTCACACGAGCCCATTCTGCGAAGGCCCATCCGGCCCGAACTTGCGTGTACGCAAGTTCCGCCGCGCCTTTGTGTCCAGACTGCTGACCTGACCAACGGAATCCCGATGAGGGTGCCATGACTGAAACGACCGATTCCGAGGTTCCCGTCCGCGCCCAGCTGGCGGGAGGCAGCGCCGGCGCGCCCGTGCCGCGCGCGCCGGCACGTACGGGCGTCTGGCAATGGCGCCCGGTCACCGGGGAGGTGCTGTGGACCCCGGGCCGGAGTGCGGCGGACCTGTTCCCCCTGCGCGGACGGCTGCTGTTCCCCGCGTGGCTGCGGTCGGTGCACGTGCAGGACCGCGCGGCCGTCTCCAGCCGGCTGCAGGAAGCCGCGCGCAGCGGGCAGACCTTCCGCCTGCGCTTTCGCGCCATCGGCTGGGGCGGCGTGGAGCGCTGGGTCGAAGGCGACGGCGTCGCCCGGGGCGAGGGCAGCGCGCGCACGCTGGTCGCCACGCTGCGCCAGGGCCAGGCCCGTCCCATCGGCACCGAGCCCGAGGAGCGGTTCCGCGTCGCCGTGGAAAGCATGATCGATGCGTTCGGCATCTACCGGTCGGTCCGCAACGGCGCCGGCGAGATCGTCGACTTCGAGGTCGCCTTCCTGAACGACGCGGCCTGCCGCGCCAACGTGATGAGCCGCGAGCAGCAGCTGGGCCAGCGGCTGTGCACGCTGTTCCCGCGGTTGCGCGCCCATCCGCTGTTCGCCGAGTATTGCGACGTGGTGCGCACGGGCCGGCCGTTCGCGCGCGAACTGCATGGCATGGACAGCGGCGGGCATGGTCCGCGCGACTTCGACCTGCGCGTCTCCAAGCTGGGCGATGGCTTCGTCGCCGTCTGGCGCGACGTCACGCGGCAGCGCTCGATGGAGCGCGAGCTGAACGCGGCCAACGAATTCCTGCAGACCCTGATCCGCACCAGCCCGGCGGCCATCTTCGCCAAGGACCTCGACGGGCGTTTCCTGGTCGCCAACGAGCTGGCCGGCAAGGCCATGAACCTGCCCGCGGGCGAGATCGTCGGCCGCACGGCCCAGGAGCTCGCGTCCGGCGGCGGGCTGCCGTGGACCCACGACGATGGTCGGGTGGTCGCCAGCGACCAGCCGCAGGAATTCGAGGACGAGGTGGTGATCGACGGCGAGCGCCGGCGCTTCCATGTGGTGCAGTTCCCGCTGCGCGACGGACGCGGGCCCATCAGTTCCATCGGCGCCATCGCGACCGACATGACCGACTACCACCGGGTGCTGGATCGGCTGGAGGAGAGCGAGGCGCGGCTGCGGCTGGCCACCGAGGCGGCCACGATCGGCATCTGGACCTGGGACCTGCGCACCGACGCGGTGGTCTGGAGCCCGGAGATGCGCGCCTTGCTGGGCCTGGGCGCCGACGACGACACCGCCTGGACGGGCGCCGCGTGCCAGCGCATCGTGCATCCGGACGACGCCAAGCCCCTGTGGGCCGCGCTGCAGGAGGGCATCCGCACGCGCCGGCAGGTGCGCGCGGAGTTCCGGGTGCCGCAGCCCGACGGCTCGGTGCGCTGGCTGCTGTGCGTCGGCCGCGCCGACTACGAGGGGGACACGCCGGTGCGCATGCTGGGCATCAGCCAGGACACCACCGACAGCAAGCGGGTGCAGCAGGCCATGCTGGAGGCGCAGCGGCGCAAGGACGAATTCCTCTCGACGCTGTCGCACGAGCTGCGCAACTTCCTGTCGCCGATCCGCTATTCCACCGCCATCCTCGGCTCGGGCCAGGCCGATGCGGCGCAGGCGCAGCGCTCGCTCGCGGTGCTGCGCCGGCAGGTCGACCACCTCGACCGCCTGGTCGCCGACATGCTGGACGTGGCGCGCATCCAGGCCGGCAAGCTCGAGATGCGCATGGAGCCGCTCGAGCTGGGCGACCTGCTGCAGCGGGTGATGGATGCCTGCCTGCCCGCCACGGGCTCGCGCGACCAGAACCTGCGGCTGGCCTGCGAGGTGCCGCGGCTGGTGTTCGAGGGCGACGGCCTGCGGCTGTGCCAGGCGCTGGGCAACCTCATCCTGAACGCGTCCAAGTACACCCCGGCCGGCGGCCGCATCGAGCTGTGCGCCCGCTGCGAGGACGACCTGTTGCGCATCGAGGTGCGCGACGACGGCACCGGGTTCGAGCCCGACCTGGCGCCGCGCCTGTTCGGCCTGTACGAGCAGGCGCGCAACGGCGCCCACGGCGGCCTGGGCATCGGGCTGCACCTGGTGCGCCACATCATGGAGGCGCACGGGGGCGGGGCCGCCGGCCGCAGCGAGGGACGCGGCAAGGGCAGCACGTTCACGGTCTGGCTGCCGCTGCGCGGTGCCGGCCCGGATGTCGCGCAGGCATCCCCCTGAGCCGCGGCGGCCAGCTCGGCCATTGCCATCCGGGCCGCCTTTGATTCACATCATTTGCAAATGCCCCGGAGTGGGCATAGATTGGAGCGTCCCAGGAGCATCCATGGATCACGTGCTGGTCGTCGTCTATTCGTTCACCGGCGTGTCGCGGCAGGCGGCCGATCTCCTCTGCGCCGAGACCCGCTGGCCGATGGGGACCATCGAGGACGCGCATCCGCGGGCCGGGGCCTGGGGCACGCTGCGGTGCGTGGTCGACTCGCTGCTGCACCGGCAGCCCGCCATCGCCTACCAGGGGCCTGATCCCCAGTTGTTCGACACCGTGGTGCTGGTCGCGCCGATCTGGGCTTACCAGCTCGCCGGCCCGATGCGCACCTTCGTGCACGAGCGGCGCGCGGCGCTGCCCGAGGTCGCGGTCATCAACACCATGGGGTCCGCCGGCGCCGGCAATGCCGTGGCCGAGATCGGGCGCATCCTGGGCCGCTCGCCGGTCCTGACGCTGGCCCTGCTGCAGCAGGACGTGCAGGAAGGGCGGTGCGGCCCGCGCCTGCGCGGCTTCGTCGAGGCCCTGCGTCCCGCCGGCGCGGACGAGGCGCCGGTGCGCCCTTCGGTGCTCTCGCCGTCGAGCGCCTGAAACCGCGGGGACCCTGATGCACCCTCCACCCGGCACGGACCGCGAGGCCGCCCCCGTCGAGGGGCCGGTCCCGCGGCGCAAGTCCCACCTGAAGGTGATCGAGTTCCGCGCGCCCGCAGCCGTCAGCGGCGAGGCCACCCGCGCGGCGAGGGCGCCGTGCTTCGACTGCCGGATCCGCGAGCTGTGCCTGCCCGCCCAGCTGTGCGACGAAGCCCTGCACGAGCTGGATGCGGTGCTCGTGGGCCGCCGCCGGCTGCGCGCCGGCCAGGCGGTGTTCTCCGAGGGCGACAAGTTCAGCTTCGTGTACGCCGTGCGCAGCGGCAGCTTCAAGACGACCATGCTGCTCAAGGACGGGTCGGACCAGGTCGACCAGTTCCTGATGTCGGGGGACCTGATGGGGCTGGACGGGGCGGCCGGCGGCGTGCATGCCAGCACCGCCGTGGCGCTGGAGGACGGCGAGGTGTGCTCGCTGCCGTTCGATGCGCTGCGCGGGCTGGCGGCGCACAACCCGGCGTGGCACGAAGTCCTGTGCCGCGCGATGGGGCGCGAGATCGTGAAGGAGCACGCGCATTCGATGCTGCTGGGAACGGCGAGCACCGAGGCGCGCCTGGCGTCGTTCCTGCTGGAGTTGTCGCAGGCGATGCGCGTTCGCGGCTATTCGCCCACCGAATTCCACATGCGCATGTCGCGGGCGGAGATCGGCAGCTACGTCGGGCTCACGCTGGAAACCGTCAGCCGCACCTTGTCGGCTTTCCAGCAGCGCGGGCTGATCGAGGTGCAGAAGCGCCACATCCGCATCCTCGCGCTCGAGGACCTGCGCCGCCTGCCCACCGAGGCCGGGGGGCGCTTCGCCTGAGGCCTCAGGCCACCTGCAGTTCGTCGACGACGCGCGTGACGCCGCGCGCGGCCATCGCGGTGCCGATGGCCGCATCATGTTCCGCCAGCGAATCCACCCGCCCGCGCAGCGTCACCACGCCGGCATCCACCTCGACGCCGATGCGGCCGGCCTCGCGTTCGGCGTGCCGGGCGAGGGCCGCGGAAATCTGCTCGCGCAGCGCCGAGGGGTTGACCCGCTGGCGCGTCCTCACCAGGTTGGTCACGCCGCGCACGCCGAGCAGCGGTGCCACGCATTGTTCCGCGCTCTGCACCTGGTAGGGCCAGTCGACCTCGCCGGTCAGCTGCACCCAGCCGTCCTCGACCTCCACCAGCACCTTGTCGGCCGGCACCAGCGAATGCCAGCGCAGGGCATGCGCGGCCGCCTCGGCGATCTCCGAGTCGCTGCGGCGATGGTCCGGGGCGATGCGCACCTCCAGGTCCAGCGCGATCCCGCGCACGCCGGAGACGCGGCGCACGGCGTGCTCGACGGCGTGCTTCTCCATGAACGTCTCCAGGGTGCCGCTCAGGGTGACGATGCCGTCGGCGACGGCCACCCCGATCCTGCGCGGGTCGACGGCCGGATCCCAGGCCAGCTCGTCGATGACGTCGGCCTTCAGTTGCGAGTCACTCTTGACCATGCTGCTCTCCTTCAAACCGGGTGACGGGAGGTGCCACTCTAGGAGCCCGGGGCGGGCGTGCATTGATCGCGCGCAATGCCACGGGGGGCTGCGGCGCTCGCGCGGGGCGGGCGCAAGGCGCGCGATTGATTGAAATCATGTCGCTGGCCGGCACCGGTTCCTACAGTGACAGCGCTGCCGTCACCGACCGTCGGTAGGCTGCGGCGCCCGCGCGCTGTGCGCGCCTCATCGGAGAACGGAAAGCGGGCCATGGGGAGCGACGACGACATCCAGCTGCATCTCACCCAGGAGCGGGGCTACCGCTTCAGGGTGCGTTTCGACGACCCCGCGACGCCGGAACTGGTCACCGACGAGCCCCCGCCGCTGGGCCTGGGCACGGGGCCGAACCCGGCCCGCCTGCTGGGCGCGGCCATCGCCAACTGCCTGGCGGCGAGCCTGCTGTTCTCGCTGCGCAAGTTCGGCGGCGACGCGGCGCGCATGCACGCGGACGTGACCCTGACCCTGGCGCGCAACGAGCATGGACGCGTGCGCGTGCCCCACATCGCGGTGGACCTGCAGATCGATGCCGCCGAGGCGCAATTGCAGGACGTCGAACAGGCGCTGGCGCAGTTCGAGGACTTCTGCGGCGTCACCGAGAGCGTGCGCAAGGGGATCGACGTGTCGGTGTGCGTGTGGGACCGTGAAGGCTATGCGCTGCACGTGACGGAGGGCGCCCGCAGCCATTCCTGAGGGGTGCTGCTCGCGCGGTCGTCACGCGTTCGCGACGCGCAGCGCGGCGCCGCCCCTGCCGCCCGCCGCCCAGGGCGCATGGCGGGCGAGGGCGTCGGCATCCAGGATTCGGACGTGGCGCTTGCGCACGTCGATGATCCGCTTGCGGGCGAACAGCGACAGCGAGCGGCTCACCGTCTCGATGGTGACGCCCAGGTAGCTGGCGATGTCGCTGCGCAGCATGCGCAGGTGGAACTCGCGGGCCGAGTAGCCCCGCTCCAGCATGCCGCGCGAGACTTCCAGCAGGAAGGCGGCGACGCGATCCTCGCCGCGGCGCGCGGTGAGCACCGCCATCAGCTGGCGGTCGCGCACGATCTGTGCCGCGAGCGCCTGCCACAGGCGGTCGGCGCGCGCCGCCCCGCCGGCGTCGCACCCGCCCAGCGCGGCGACCGGCACGGTGCACACCTCGGCATCCTCCAGGGCCACCACGGTGCCGCGATGGCCCTGCGCTGCCAGCGCGTCGGCTCCGGCCAGGTCGCCCTGCAGGTGGAAGGCGGTGACATGCTCCGTGCCGTCCGCGGACATCACGGTCGTCTTGAGCGTGCCGGCGCGCACGACGAACACGAAGTCGCCCGGCTGGCCCGCATGCACCAGCGTCTGGCCCGCGTGCAGGCGGCGGCGGCCGATCAGCGGCGTGGCGGTCGTGCCGGCGGATGCGGACGAGGCGAGCAGGCAGCGCTCGCTGGCGCGGCAGTTGCGGCACGCCGGGCGCGGGGGAGCGGCATCGTCGTGTTCGGGCGCGCACTCCAAGAGCGCCTCCCTGCTGGCGTCGAATCCCATCCACTGCTCCTCGACCCTGTCGGGTCATGAGGAACGATGATGCGGCCGGGGTTGGGGGCCCACCCCTGTAGTTCTACCTGCCCCTCGCCCGTACTTCCCTGCGCTCGGGCGGCGTCACGGGGGCGTCACAGGTGGCTGGATGCGTAGGCGATCAGCTCGGCACCGGTGCGCAGCCCCAGCTTGCGCTTGATGGTGGCCCGGTGCAGGTCCACGGTGCGGATGCTCAGGTTGAGCTCGGACGCGATCTCCTTGGTGGTGCGCCCGCCCTTGAGTTGCTGCAGGACCTCGAGCTCGCGCAGCGTCAGCGGCGCCTGGCCGGCCGCGGCCGCGTTGGCCGGCTGCCGGCGCAGCAGGCGATTGACCATGCGCGCATTGAGCCGTGGACTGGCCCAGGTCTGGCCGTCCAGGACGGCCAGCGCCGCCGAGATGACGCTCGCATGGGCGCTGTCCTTGGCGACGAACCCGGCCGCGCCCAGCGCCAGCGCCTGCTCGCCGTAGAGCATCTCGTCCTGCATCGTCACGATCAGCACGGGGCGCGGCGCCTGCGCCTCGACGACCGAGCGCACCGTGTCCAGGCCGGACGAGTCGGGCAGGCCCATGTCGGTGACGACCAGGTCGGGCCGGTGCTGCCGCACGAGGTCCAGGCCCTCGCGCAGGGTGCCGGCGCTGCCCACCAGGCGCAGCTGCGGACAGCCGAGCACCAGCGTTTCGAGGCCGAACCGCACGATGTCGTGGTCGTCGATGATCAGGACGGATGGCGCCATGCTGCTCCAACTTTGCGGCCTGCCGTGGCCGGCTGCGGTAGCGTACGCGACAGTGACTTGATTGCAATCAATCCGCCCCGGCGGGAGCGTGGGATCCCCGCTGGTCAGGCTCGACCGGATGAAGCATGCTGGGTGCCATGTTGAGGGCCACCCGCATCCTGCTCCCCGCGTCGATCGCCCTTCCGGCGGCCCTGTTCGCCTTCCTGACCTGGCACAGCCGGCAGTCCGTCGAGCTCGAAGCGTACCGCCAGGTCCGGCAGACGACCGCCATCCTGCAGGAACATTCCCTCAAGGTCCTGGAGCTCAACGCCGCCGCGCTGGCGCACGTCGTCGACTCCGATCGGGCACGGCGGTCCGTCGCCCGGGCCGACCCGGCGGCGCTGGAGCGCTACCTGATGGAGATCCCGCGCGCCTCGCCGTCGGTGCAATCGCTCTGGGTCTTCGACGCCGACGGCCGCCCGGTCGCATCCAGCGACCAGGGCCCGCTGCCCTCCGGCAGGCTGATCGCCGATCGCGACTACTACCGGGCCTTGCGCGACAACCCGGCCGAGCCGATGGCCATCTCGCAGCCCCAGATCGGCCGCACCAGCGGCCGGCGCCAGTTCGTCATGGCCCGCCGGCTGGAGGAGGACGGCGAGTTCACCGGCGTGGCGACGTCGGCGATCTACACCGACTACTTCGAGCGCAACTGGCAGGCGCTGGCGCCCCAGCTCGGGTCGACCGCGGCCCTGGTCCGGGCCGACGGCACCTTCCTGGCGCGCTACCCGAACGTGGCCGTGAACACGCCGCCGCTGCCGCCGGACTCGGGCTTCATGCAGTCGATCGCCCGCGACCCGGTGCGCAACGTGTTCGAGGCGCGATCGGCGGTCGACGGCACGGCGCGGATCATCGGCTACAGCAAGCTGGAGGGCTACCCCGTCTACATCACGTATTCGGTCGCCATGCCCGTGCTGCTGGCCGCGTGGCACCGGACCGTCGCGCTGTACGCAGGCCTGTGCGGTTCGGCGTCCCTGGGCCTGGCGATCCTGAGCGTGGTGGTGAGCCGGCGAGTGCGCAGCGAACGGCGCCTCATGGCCCAGCTGCGGCAGACCGACGCCTCGCGCACGCGCTTCTTCGCCAACGTCAGCCACGAGTTGCGCACGCCGCTGACCCTGATCCTCGGCCCGGTCGACCGGCTGCTGGGCGACCCCGGCCTGCAGCCCGAGGTGCGCCGGCAGCTCGCGGTCGTGCAGCGCAGCGCCCGCGCGCTGCTGCGGCGCGTCAATGACCTGCTGGACGTCGCCCGGATCGAAGCCGGCGTCCTGCGGGTGCGCCATGTGCGGGCCGACCTGGCGATGGTGGTGCGCCTGACGGCGTCGCACTTCGGCTGCATGGCGCGCGAGCGGTCGATGGTGCTCGACGTGCGCACCCCGGAGCGCCTGCAAGCCGACTTCGACGTGCCGCGCATCGAGCGGGTGCTGTTCAACCTGCTGTCGAACGCGTTCAACTTCACCCCCGACGGCGGTATGGTGCGGGTGCGGCTCGAGGAGGCGCCGGGCCAGGCCCGGCTGGTGGTGGAGGACACCGGGCCCGGCATCCCGCCGGCCCTGCGGCACGCCGTCTTCGAGCGGTTCCGCCAGGCCGAGGGCGACGGGCCCACCGTGCAGGCGGGCACCGGCCTGGGGCTGGCGATCGTCAAGGAGTTCGTGGAGCTGCACGGCGGCGCGGTGAGCGTGGGCGATGCCGACGGCGGCGGCGCCCGCTTCGTCGTCACCTTGCCCCTGCGGGCGCCGGCCGGGTCTGCGGTGCGCGAAGCCGATGCCAGGCAGCTGCTGGGCGAGCCGATGGGGACCAGCGCGGAGCTGACGCTGCCCCGCCGCATCGCGGGGGGTGGCCAGGTCACCGCCGTGGACCACCGGCCACACGTGCTGGTCGTGGAAGACCATCCGGACATGAACGACTTCATCGTCGATGCGCTGGGCGACGGTTACCGGGTGACGCGCGCCTACGACGGGCGCGAGGGCTTCGAGAAGGCCTTGCAGGACCGGCCCGATGCCGTGATCACCGACGTGATGATGCCCGGCATGTCGGGAACGGCGCTGGTCGACGCGCTGCGCGGACTGCCGTCGATGGACGACGTGCCGGTGCTGCTGCTCACCGCCCGCGCCGACGACGCCCTGCAGGCCACGTCGCTGCAGGAGGGCGCGCAGGACTTCCTGGCCAAGCCTTTCGCCCCCGCCGTGCTGCGCGCGCGCGTGGAGCGGCTGGTGAGCGACCGGGCGCGGGCGCGCGAGCGGCTCGAGAGCAGCGAGCAGCGGCTGGCCGAGATCCTGAGGAACGCCCGCGACGCGATCATCGTCGTCGATGCCGATGCCCGCGTCGTGCTGTTCAACGACGCGGCCGAGGCGGTATTCGGCCGGCTCGCGGCCGACGTCACCGGGCATGACGTGCGCAAGCTGCTGGGTGCCGAGCCCGGGGCGCTGCTGCGGGAGCTGGACGCGTTGCGCACGGGTGGCGCCGAGGCGGGCAGTGGCCCGGGGCCGGTCGGCGGCTTCGCCCAGCGCGTGACGGGCGAGTCCTTCCCGGTGGAGTGTTCGCTGTCGCGGCTGGTCGACTCGAACGGATCGCTCTTCATCACCATCATCCTGCGCGACGTCACGGAGCAGGCCCGCTCGCGCGCGGCCCTGCTGCGGGCGCATGCGGAACTGCGCCGCGTCACCCACGACTTCGAGAACGCGCTGCTGCGCGAGCTCGAGTCGCACCAGGCCGAGATCGCGCGCGAGCTGCACGACGCCGTCGGCTCGTCGCTGGCCGGGGTGTCGCTGCTGCTGGGCAGCGCGCGGCTGATGGTGGCGGCCGACCGCCCGGCGCTGCTGCTCGACAAGGCGCAGGAGCAGATCGCGGGGCTGTCGCAGGCAGTGCGGCGCATCTCGCGCGGGATGATGCCGGTGGGCAGCGATCCCGGCGCGCTGCTGCAGGCGCTCGAACAGTTCGCCCAGCAGCTGTCCGACAGCGCGCAGGTCGCCTGCACGGTCCGCGCCCGGGGCAGTTTCGACCGCATCCCGCCCGACATCGGCACCCACCTGTACCGGGTCGTGCAGGAGGCCACCACCAACAGCCTGCGGCATGGCGGCGCCGGCGTGCTGCGCATCCGGCTCGTGCAGGCCGGCGCGCAGTTCCGGCTGAGCATCTCGGACGACGGCTCGGGATGCAAGTGGGATCCGCTGCCCGAGGCGCATGCCGGCGTCGGCCTGCGGTCCATGCGGGCCCGGGCGCGGGCGATCGGTGGCGAACTGCGATTCCAGTGCCGCAGCGGCCTGGGCTGCACCGTGCGGCTCGACTGGGCCAGCCAGGCGTCGCCGGCCAAGGCCCGGGGCGGCAACGTGCCGCTCGAATCCGCCGACCTCGCCGAGCTCGGTTAGGCCGTCAGGGCGGCGCTTCGCGCACCCGCACCGCGCCGCGCAGGCGCAGCGCCTCGTCGGGGCGGCAGAGTGCGGTGCCCGGCTCCAGCAGCGACGCCGCCGCGGCGCCCATGCCCATCGCCAGCGCGTCGCGCGCGGGCTCGCCCCGGTGCAGGGCCCACAGCACGCCGGCCAGGAAACTGTCGCCGGCGCCGATGGTTCCCGCGATCGTCACCTGCAGCGCATCGGCCTGCCAGGCCTCGCCGCGCCCCACGAGCAGCGCACCGCCGGCACCCAGCGACAGCGCCACCCAGCTCGCGCGGCCCTGGGCGACGAGCCGGCGGCAGGCGGCCAGCTGCTCGGCCGGCGTCGCGAGCGGCTCGCCGGTGAACTCGCGCAACTCGCGGGCGCTGGGCTTGCATAGGTCGACGCCCGCCTGCAGCGCGGCGGCCAACGGCGCGCCCGACGTGTCGATGGCCAGGCGCGTTCCGCGCGCGCGCACCTCGCGCGCGAGCCGTGCATAGAAGTCGTCGGGCACGCCCGGCGGCAGGCTGCCGCTCGCGACGAGCCAGCCGCCCCGGGGCGCCAGGTCCAGCAACTCGCGCAGGCAGGCCTCGCATTCGGCACCGCGCCACGACGGGCCGGGCAGCACGAACCGGTACTCGTGCCCGGTGGCGCGTTCGATGACGGTGACGTTCTCGCGCGTGTCCCCCGCGATCGCGAAACGGGTGGAGGGCAGGCCCTCCTGGGCGAGCAGGCTCGCGAGCCGCTCGCCCGTCGGCCCGCCGGCGGCATGGAAGGCGCGGACGTCGGCGCCGAGGCGGTGCAGCACGCGCGCGACGTTGATGCCGCCGCCGCCGGGGTGGACGGCGGGCGCCTCGCAGCGCATCTTGTGCCCCTCGAGGAGGCGGTCGGTGGCGGTCGAGACGTCGACCGCCGGATTCATCGTGAAGGTGAGCAGGGCAGCCATCGGCGTTCGCGCCGCGGGGCGGCCGCGGCGCGCGCCAGCATACCTCGCGGTGGCGCCGCGGTCAGACCAGCCCGAGGCCGGCGAAGGAGCTGAGCCCGGCGGTGGGCGTGGGCGTGAATACCAGCGACACCGCCGCGATGCCGTCGCCGTCGAACTCGGTGGAGACCACGCAACGCGGCACGGCGTCGACGAGCGGCTCCAGCGACATGAAGGCCTCGGGCGTGATGCGCATCGTGCCCGAAGGCGTGGTCGCGCCCTCGGCCGCGGCGCGCTCCACCGGCGCGCCGAGCAGCGTCCGCTGCGCGCCGCGCTCGGTCTGCACGGTGGCCACCGCGCACAGGCCGCAGGCGATGCCGATCTGCACGCCCGACGGGGCCAGGAACTCGTGCATCTCCAGCGCCGCGGCCAGCGCCTTCGCGGGCTGGCTGAACCAGAGCAGGGCATCGCCCTCGGGCCACGGATCGGCCTCGCCGCCGTGCGCGGTGGCGAAGCCGCCGAGGTGGCCGGCATGGCCGGTGCCGTAGGGCACATGGACCGAGATGCAGGTGACCCGCACCGAGTCGAAGCGGATGCGGCCATCGCGCCTGTCGTCCAGGAACAGTTCACGCCACGCGGACAGGGGAAGGTGCCGCAGCACGCGCGAGGACAGGGCCTCGAGCAACAGGGCGCGGGTGGAGGTGGGGAAGGGCGCGGGGTGCATAGGCGGCCGGATGGATGAGCCAGTGTCCGCCGAACGCGACCGTGCCGCGCACGGGAGTTCTTTCAGGCCCGCGCAGCGATTTCCCTAACCGGGAAGCACTAGTCTCGCGTCCGTCGCTCGTGATTTGGCTGCGGATGAGCCCACAAGGGACTCGTCTTTCGGTACAGTAACTCTGCAGTCGGGTCCCTGCGCCACGCGCGCAGCCTGGCCCTCCCGAAATTCCATGCCGAAGCCCCCGATCTCCGACGACGTCCGCCGGTTCGTCCTCGCCAGCATCCCGTCGGTGCCTTACCTCGAGGCCCTGCTGCTGCTGCGAAGCGAGCCGGCTCGGGCCTGGACCGCGCCGCAGGTGGCACGGCGCCTGTACACGTCCGAGGCCCACGCGGCGGAGCTCCTGCAGGCGCTGGTCGAAGCGGGCGTGGCGGCCCCGGCTGCGGCCGGCGCATTCACCTACGGGCCCGCGGACGAGACGTTGCGCTCGCTGCTCGAGCAGGTGGCCGAGGCCTACGGCAGCCAGCTGATGGCGATGACGGAGCTCATCCACTCTCGCGTCGACCGGCGCGCCCGCCAGTTCGCCGATGCATTCCGCTGGCGCAAGGAGGACAAGCAGCAATGATGGCATCCCTGATCTATGCGCTGTGCGCGCTGACCAGCTGCACCTGCATGGTCCTGCTCTGGCGCGGCTACACGGCCAACCGCTCGCGGCTGCTGTTCTGGAGCGCGTGGTGCTTCCTGCTGCTGACCGCCAACAACGTGCTGCTGGTGCTGGACAAGGTGATCTGGCCGGTGGAGGTGGACCTCAAGACCTGGCGGCTGGCCCTGGCCCTGGCGGCCGTGCTCCTCCTGCTCTTCGGCCTGATCTGGGAGGAGGACTGACGTGGACAACATCGACAACCTCCTCACGGGCGCCATCGCCGCCGGCTGGGCGGTCGCGGGCCTGTTCTTCTTCCGCTTCTGGCGGCACACCCGGGACCGCTTCTTCCTGCTGTTCGCGGCGTCGTTCTGGATGGAGGCGGCCAACCGGGTGGCCCTGGCCATGGTGCCGTACGCCAGCGAGAACGAGCCGGTCTTCTACCTCGTGCGCCTGGTGGCCTACGGCCTGATCCTCGTGGCCATCTGGCAGAAGAACCGCAAGCCCGGCTGATGCGCGCGGGGCTGCGGCCCCGGCCCCGGGGCGGTCGAGCCCGCAACGTGGCTGACGGGGCGGCCGCACCGGGGCCATGGGCCGTGCGGCCCGCGATTCAATTTGGACAAATACAATCGGTGGTTCGATGCAACGCGTTCCACCGTCCCGCCACCATGCCCAGCCCGATGTCCTGGAGGCACTGCGCCGTGACCTGGCGAACGGCCGCGAATGGGTCGGCCGGGTGGTCGTCCTGGCCTACGCCGCCCTGGCCGGCGCCAGCATCGTCGCCTTCACGTGGCTGAGCGACTGGGCGCTGGGCACGTTCAACCGCGTGGTGGCGGCGCACCCGCTGCTGCCGCTCGCCTGGACGCCGCTCCTGTGCGCCGCGCTGGCCTGGGTGACGGCGCGTGCGTTTCCGGGAGCGTCGGGCTCGGGCATTCCCCAGGTGATGGCCGCGCTGCACCGCTCCGTGCCCGAGGAAGCGCGGCATCGCCTGGTGTCGCTGCGGCTGGCGGTGGCCAAGATGCTGCTCACCGCCGGTGGCCTGCTGGGGGGACTGGCCATCGGCCGCGAGGGTCCCTCGGTCCAGATCGCCGCCGGCGTGATGCACCACGCGCGCCGCTGGCTGCCTGAGGGCGCCTCCGTCACCCCGCACGGACTGCTGGTGGCCGGGGGCGCGGCCGGCATCGCGGCCGCCTTCAATGCGCCGCTGGCCGGCGTGATGTTCGCGATCGAGGAGCTCACCCGGCGCATCGAGCAGCGCAGCAGCGGGCTGGTGGTGGTGGCGATCGTGCTGGCGGGCCTGGTGGCCGTTTCCGTGTTCGGCAACGCCACTTACTTCGGCGTCATCCGCGTGCCGTCGCTCACGCTCGCCTTTGCGGGGCCGGCGCTGCTGGTGGTCGTCGGCACGGGGCTGCTCGGCGGGCTGTTCTCGCGCCTGCTGCAGGCGTCGCTTCTCGGAGCCGCGCACCCCGTCAACCGCTGGCGGTCGCGCCATCCGGTCCTGTTCGCGGCCGCCTGCGGACTCGGCATCGCCGTCATCGGACTGGCCAGCCATGGAGCCACCTTCGGCAGTGGCTACCTCACCACCCGCCAGCTGGTCGAGGGCCATGCCGAGGTCCCCGTGCTGTACGTCACGCTGCGCCTGGTCGCGACGTGGCTGGCGGTGTGGTCCGGTGTGCCGGGCGGCCTGTTCGCGCCGTCGCTGGCCATCGGCGCCGGCCTGGGCAACGACGTGGCGCTGCTTGCGGGCGTGGGCCCGGAATCGGCAGCGCTGATCGCTCTGGGCATGGCCGGCTTCCTGGCTGCGCTCACGCAGGCGCCGGTCACCGCCTTCATCATCGTGATGGAGATGGTCGATGGCCATGCGATGGTGCTCACGCTGATGGCAGGGACGCTGGGCGCGAGCCTGATCGCGCGCTGGCTGGCGCGGCCGCTGTACGGGACACTGGCGGCCGCGCAGCTGGCTCGCATCGATGCGGCCCTGGACGCGCGCGATCCGCGGGCGGACGAAGCGGCGCAGGCCACCGACGAGGCTTGCCGCGGACGCCCGGGGGGCGGCACCTAGTGGTCCGAATGCCCCAGCGGCGTGCGCGCCGAACGCTCGTCGGCGCCCAGCAGGGCGATGAGCGCCCCGAGGTCCTTGTCCAGGCGGGCCAGCGTGCGCTCGTCCAGTTGGGACAGCGCCTGCGGCAGCACGCCGGTGAAGGGCCCGGGCGCCTTCCTGATGGCCTTGGCCCCGGCGGCCGAGAGCTGCAGCCGCACCAGGCGCTTGTCGGCATGCGCCCGGTCGGACACGACCAAGCCCTGTTCCAGCAGCGGCTTGAGCAGGTTGCTCGCGGTGGACTGGTGAACGTCCATCGCCTGCGCGAGCTGGCCCACGCCGATGCCGGGCCGGTCGCGGATCACGCTCAGTGCCCAGAACTGCGCGCCCGCGATGCCGGCGCGCCGTTCGACGGCGCGAAAGTGGCTCTTGACCGCGTTGAAGACGATGCGGAAGCGGCGCAGGACCCGCGTGGCGGGCTCGGCGAGTGGCTCGGGGTCGGCTGCGGCGTCGCGGGCCGGCCTCTTGGCGGAAGTCATGCCGGAATCATAGGCCTGGGCACCCCGACGGTCGGCGGGTGCGCGACGCGGCGGGTTGCGCGGTCGTCGCCGGCGCAGGGCAGGGCGGGCAAAAAAAAGCCCCCGAAGGGGCCGTCCGTTCCCGGACAAGTGGAGTCCCAGGGGAAATCAAGGAAACCGCTGCGGCCCATCGCTCGAGGCGCAGCGGCGTCATGCTAATGCATTTGTCCAAATGCGAAGGTCGGGGATTGCCCGGGGGTGGGCTGGACGGCTGCATGCGCGTGCGCCCGTGCGCGCCGCCGACCTTACCCTGGGTCGCGCAGCATGCCGGCCGGGCCGGCCTTGAACGCGCGGGGCTCGCCCCGCGCCACGAACCCGCATGACGAGATCGCCCGTCCCCGACGAGGTCCGCCGCTTCGTCCTCACCAGCATCCCGTCCGTCCCGTACCTGGAGGCGCTGCTGCTGCTGCGGGCCGAGGCCGCCCAGGCGTGGGATCCCGCGCGCGCGGCACGGCGCCTGTACATCAGCGATGCCCACGCCGGCGAGCTGTTGCAGGCCCTGGGCGAGTCGGGCATCGCGGCGCGCACCGGCGACGGTCGCTACCGCTATGAGCCGTCCGGACAGGCGCTGCGCGAGCTGATCGACGCATTGGCAGCCACCTATTCGGCCAATCTGCTGGGGGTGACCGAGCTCATCCACTCGCACCTTGACAAGCGGGCGCTGCAATTCGCCGACGCCTTCCGCTGGAAAAGATGAACTACGAATGGCCGGCCTGATCTACACCCTGTGCGCGCTGACCTGCCTGGCGTGCGTCGTGTTCCTGGGACGTGCGCAGCGGCGCGCGCGATCCCGGTTGCTGTTCTGGACCACCTGGTGCTTCGTCCTGCTGACCGTCAACAACGTGCTGCTGGTGCTGGACAAGGTGGTGTTCGCGGTCGAGGCCGACCTGCGCTACTGGCGCCACGGCACCGGCCTGCTCGCCGTGGCGCTGCTGCTCTACGGCCTGGTCACGGAGGAGGACTGAGTTGGAGCAATTGCTGATGGGCGCCATCGCCGCCGGGGCGACGATCGCCGCCCTGTTCTTCCTGCGCTTCTGGCGCCACACGGGCGACCGCTTTTTCCTGCTGTTCGCCGCGGCCTTCGCGCTGGAGGCGATCGACCGCGTCGGGCTGGCGCTGCTGCCGCATGCCGCGGAGGACGAACCGGTGTTCTACATCGTGCGGCTGCTGGCCTACGCGATGATCCTGGTCGCCATCTGGCAGAAGAACCGGAGGCCGGCCCGGTGAGCATGCGCAACCTCACGCTCCAGCTGCGATTCCTGCTGCCGCTCGTCCTCGTGCTGGCCGCCGCCGCCTACCTGGCGCTGCCGCTGCTGGACCGGATGACGCTGCGCTGGTTCGCGCGCGACCTGAACATGCGCGGCGCGCTGGTCGCCAACACCCTGTCGGAGTCGGTGGCCGACGCGCTGCGCGATCCCAAGGGCCGCAAGCTGCAGGCGCTGTTCGCGCGCGCGCTGCAGGACGAGCGCATGGTGGCGATCGGCTGGTGCTCCCCGCTGGGCGAGATGCTGGTGCGCACGCCGACCTTCCCCAAGGACATCACGTGCGCGGATTCGGAGCGGATCTCCGCGGACGCGGATCCGCAGCTGCGTGTCGAGGGCGGGCCGGTGCACGTCAGCGTGCATGCGATGGAGGCCGAATCCGGCCCCGTCGGCAAGCTGGTGCTGTTGCACGACCTGAGCTTCATCGACCGGCGCAGCCAGGACACCAAGCGCTACCTGATCCTGTTCATCACCGGCATGGGCGTGATCATCGCCCTGGTCACGATGGCCGTCGCGCAGCTGAGCTGGCGCGGCTGGGTCCGCGGGACACGCGCGCTGCTGCGCGGCGAGGGGCTGCTGCGCCCGCTGGAGTCGGGCGCGGGCGAGCTCGAGCCGCTCGCGGCCGAGGTGCGGGCGCGCCTGCGCGACCTCGAGGACGAATACCGGCGGGCGGCCACGCACGAGGCTGGCTGGGACGCCGCGCGGCTGCAGTCGCTGCTGCGCACGCAGCTGCGCGGCGACCAGGTGATCGTGGTCTCCAACCGCGAGCCCTACATCCACGACCGCGCCCCCGATGGCTCGATCCTCGTGCGCCGGCCCGCCAGCGGCCTGGTCACGGCGGTCGAGCCCGTGATGCGGGCCTGCTCCGGCACCTGGATCGCCCACGGCGGCGGCAGCGCGGACCGCGACGTGGTGGACCGCCACGACCGCGTGCCGCTGCCGCCGGGCCACGAGGAGTACCGCCTGCGCCGCATCTGGCTCACGGCCGAGCAGGAGCAGGGCTACTACTACGGCTTTGCCAACGAGGGCCTGTGGCCGCTGTGCCACGTGGCCCACGTGCGGCCGGTGTTCCGCGAGGAGGACTGGCGCCAGTACCGCGCGGTGAACCAGCAATTCGCCGACGCGGTGGTGGCCGAGGCCCGCGGCGAGGACCCCGTCGTGCTGGTGCAGGACTACCACTTCGCGCTGCTGCCGGCGATGGTGCGGCGCAAGCTGCCGCGCGCGACCATCCTGACGTTCTGGCACATCCCCTGGCCGAACCCGGAGTCGTTCGGCATCTGCCCCTGGCGCGAGGAACTGCTCGAAGGCATGCTGGGCAGCACCATCATGGGCTTCCACACGCCCACGCACTGCAAGAACTTCATCGAGACGGTGGACCGCTACCTCGAGGCGCGCATCGAGCACGAACACTCGACGATCTCGCTGCGCGGCGAGCAGACGTTCATCGAGAGCTATCCGATCTCCATCGAATGGCCGACGGCCGACGCCGTGCGGGCCTGGCCGACCCCCGCCGAGTGCCGGCGCCTGGTGGGCAAGGAGCTGGGCATCCCGCCGGAGCACCGGCTGGCGGTCGGTGTCGACCGCTTCGACTACACCAAGGGCATCCTGGAGCGGCTGCACGCGGTGGAGCGGCTGCTCGAGCTGCACCCGGAGTGGCGCGGGCGCTTCACGTTCGTGCAGGTCGCGGCGCCCACGCGGGCGATGCTCGAGGAGTACCAGGCGTTCCAGCAGCGCATCCGCGCCGTGGCCGACCGGATCAACCAGCGGTTCAGCGGTCCCGGCGGCAACGTGGTGCGCCTGCTTGCGCAGCACCACGAGCATGACGCGGTGACCCGGCTCTACCGGGCGGCCGACGCCTGCCTGGTGACCAGCCTGCACGACGGCATGAACCTGGTGAGCAAGGAGTTCGTGGCCGCGCGCGACGACGAGCAGGGCGTGCTCATCCTCAGCCGCTTCGCGGGCGCGGCGCGCGACCTGCCCGAAGCGCTGGTGGTCAATCCGTACCACGTCGAGGAGGTCGCTCAGGCGCTGCACCGTGCGCTGACCATGCCCGAGGGCGAGCAGCGCGAACGCATGGCCAACCTGCGCAGCACGGTGCGCGAGTTCAACGTCTATCGCTGGGCCGGCCGCATGCTGGCCGACGCCGCGCGCTGGCGCCTGCGCGAGCGCGTGTCGCTGCGCGTGCAGCGGCACCGCGGCCCGGACGACACGCGTCCGTAGCGGGCGGCCGGTGGCCGGCTCAGCGGTAGAACGCCTCGACCTGGCCCTTGAGCTTGATCATCAGCGGCTGGCCTTTGCGGTCGACGGTCTTGCCGGCGGGAACGCGCACCCAGCCTTCGCTGATGCAGTACTCCTCGACGTCGTGGCGTTCCTTGCCGTTGAACCGGATGCCGACGTCGTGCTCGAACACGGCGGCCACGTGGTGGGGGCTGCGCGGGTCGATGGACAGGCGGTCGGGCAGGGCGGGGCGGTTGTCTTGCTCGTTCATGGGCCCGCATTGTGCAGAACCGCGGACGCACGGCTGGGCTTGGCGTGCGACAAATGCCGCAGGAACGGCCGTCCCGGCCCGGCCATGCGGCGCCGGCGCCCCACGGCACGCCCGAACTGTCGCACCATGCGCCTGTGGTCCAGCCTACCGTTCCCAACGCCGAATTGATCCGGGCCGTCCTCGATGGCCAGGTGGTCCAGGTCACGCCCGGCGAGGGCAATTGGACCGACATGGACCCCGGCGTGGCCGTGGCGACGCTCGTGCGCGCGGCCCCCGGCCTGCGCTTTCGCCTCAAGCCGCGGGCCGTCATCGCCTGGCTGCCGGTGTACCGCGAGGGCCACGACGGCCTGGGCATCGGCAACGTCTACGCCGACCGCGATCGCGTGCCGCGCGACCTGCCCGCCGGGCCGGTCGTTCGGCTCCTGCGCATCGAACTCGATGCACACACCGGCGACGCGGTGAACGTCACCACCGAGACGCCCTGACGGCGCACCGGCCGGCGCTCCGACCCGCCTTGCCCGTCCCCGCGTCGCCTCGCGCGCGTCCTGCGTAGCGAGCGGCGCGTCGCGCCTCCTTTCCACCATTGGCAACTGGCAGCGATGCGAGTTGGCGTTCGACGCGCGCGATTCGCCCTGTGCCCTGCAGCGCCGCGGCCGTCAGTGGGGCCATCGGACCGGGCAAGGGCTCCGAATTCGACCGTTCGTGAGCGCGCGATTGCGCCATCCACGTCCCCACGGACGCGCTTCGTAGCTCTGCCGTTGGGCCTCCAGGGCCTCGCGAAGGCATCTGCAGTCGTAACTTTCAAGGCAGGGCTTTGCGACGACATGGCTGGGGCATCCATGGTCGAGGCACCCTCATCCTGGCTCGAGCGCAGTGCCCCAGCCGTGATCGCGCCTGCCGAGCCTCGGCGCATTCCCCGTTCTCAGCTGTTTTCCCATGGTCGAGCATCGCGCGCGGCCACTGCGGACTGTCGCGCAGGCAATCGTGGCTCAGCCGCTCATCAGTGCGCCGGATCTCGTTACGAATGTAGGCGTGTGCCGACCGGAATGTCGGACGTCTCCTACTACATTCGCTGCTCTTGCTGAGGCCGGCTCCGTAGCCCGGCCGCACCGGCCCCGACAACACAGCGGGCCAGCGGTCTTCCCGGGTCGGAGCGATCCACGCCTCAGCTGCCATTGCCAACAGGCCGAGCCGCCGCAGCCATTGCGGAGCGAGGCCCTTTCAGATGAGTTGTTGAAACGATGAAAAGACGCCTGTTCCTCCTGTCCGGTTCTGCTTCCGCGATGTCCCTCGCCCTGACCGCCTGCGGCGGCGGTGGTGGTGGCGGCGCCGAGGTGGCAGCGGCCGGCGCGACCGGCGGTGGCGAGATCGCCACCGGCGTGAGCAGCGCTCCTGCCGTGGCTGCCGCCCGGCCGGACGTCGCCTATCCCTTCGGTGCACGCCTGGACGCCTACGTCGGCGGCATCCAGCCCAGCGTGGGCAAGGCACAGATGGACAACGCCCTGCGTGGTTTCTACGACGCCTGGAAGGCTCGCGCCGTGGTGGACGTGCCCACCGTGCCGGGCGGCAAGGCCATCAAGTTCGGCAACTCGGGCCAGTGGCTCACCGTGTCGGAAGGCATGGGCTACGGCATGCTGATCACGGTGCTGATGGCGGGCCACGACCCGGACGCCCGCGCCACCTTCGACGCGCTGCTCACCACCGTGCGCGCGCGGCCGGCCTACGGCTACCCGGCTTCGTCCGGCGGTGCCGCGCTGATGGACTGGCGCCTGAACATCGACGGCTCGTCGAGCGACGCCGCCGGCGGCGGCTGGAACGCCATGGACGGCGACCTGGACATCGCGATGGCGCTGCTGATGGCCGACCGCCAGTGGGGCTCCTCCGGCAAGTGGAACTACAAGCAGGAAGGCGTGGCCACCGTCAACGCGCTCAAGTCGATCAACATGCGCCCGGACGGCGCGACCAAGGGCCTGCCCAACCCCAACAACAACCGCACGTCCGACTACATGACCGGCCACTTCCGCGCCTTCAAGCGCGCGACCGGCGACGGCTTCTGGGACATGGCGGTGGACCGCGCTTGCCAGCTGCTGGACCACATCCAGCAGGCGTACTCGCCCAACTGCGGCCTGATGCCGGACTTCATCATCAACACCAACACCGACAACCCCGAGCCGTCGCACGGCTTCATCGGTGACGGCGTGGACACCGAAGGCTTCTACTACGCCAACGCGCAGCGCAACCCGTGGCGCCTGGGCACCGACTTCGTGACCTCCGGCGACGGCCGCATCAAGGCGATCACCCAGCGCCTGGCGAGCTTCATCCAGTCCGACTGCGGCGGCAACCCGGCGAACATCGCCACGGGCTACCACCTGGACGGCGTGGCGATGGACCGCAGCTACCCGCCCAAGGGCATGATCGGCCCGATGCTGGGCGGCGCGATGGTGGACGGCAGCTTCCAGTCCTTCCTGGACAGCCTGTGGAACTGGACGTCGAGCAACTTCACGACCGACTACTACGACGCCGAGCTGATGCTGATCCCGATGATCGTGGCGTCGGGCAACTGGTGGAACCCGTAAGCGGCTCCACGCCGTTCAGCGCACGACCAGGACAGGCACCGGCGCCAGCCGGATGACCTGTTCGGCGCCGCTGCCCAGCAGCAGGCGGTTCAGGCCGTGCCGCCCGTGCGTACCCAGCACCACGAGGTCGGCCTCCCAGGCCTTGGCCTCGTCGGCCACGACGTCCCCGAGCCTTCGGCCGGGGACGTCGACGCATTTGGTGTCGCAGGCGATGCTGGCCTCCTGGCACACCGCCCGGGCGTCGTCGAGCACCCGCTGCGCCTGGTCGCGGGCCTCGTCCAGCACCTGCGGCGTGACCTCGTAGCCGGTGAGATAGGCCATCGCATCGAAGTCGTGCAGCAGCCGCAGCTGCCCGCCGCCCTCGCGGGCGAGGGCCACGGCCGAGGCCAGGGCCTTGTTGGACGGCTCGCTGCCGTCGACGGGGACCAGGATGCGCTTGTACATGGTTGCTACCCCTTGGAGTGACCATCCCAGTCTAGGAAGCTGCGCAGGCGGCGAATTGACGGCCGTCAACGGCCGTGCCTGGACCCGCGGCCGCGCTAGAGGATGGCGCGGACGGCGACGCCCCGCCCAGGGGCCGTGCGGATGTGCAGCCGGCCGCCGACGAGCTCGGTGCGCTCGATCATCCCGTACAGGCCCACGTTGTGCTTGCTGGGCTGGCCCGACAGCACCTTGGCCTTGTCGAAGCCCACCCCGTCGTCGACGACCAGCAGGCCGATGCGCCGCTGCGCGAGGAAGCGCAGGCGCACCCGCACCTGGCTCGCCTGGCCGTGCCGCACGATGTTGGTCAGCGCCTCCTGCACCAGGCGCACGGCGACCGAGGCGGTCTCGTCCCGCACCTCGGGTTCGGTGCCGCGCGAGGTGACGGAAAAGCGAAGGCCGGCCGGTTCGGCCAGGCGCTGCACGGCGCTGTGGACGGCGGCCACGATGCCCAGCAGGTCGAGCTGCGCCGGCCGCAGCGCGAACGACAGCGTCTTGACCTGGTCCACGGCCTCCTGCGCCATCTCCATCGCGGTCTGCGTGTAGCGCCGCGCCGAGTCCGGCTGGGTGGCGCGCTGCGCCGCGTGCAGGTGGATCACCATGCCGGTGAGCGTCTGCCCCAGGTGGTCGTGCAGTTCGCGCGAGATGGCGAGCCGCTCGCGCTCCTGCGTGGCGACGAGGCGGGAGGACAGCAGCTTGAGCCGGGCGTACGCCGACTCCAGTTCGTGCGCCATGCGCTCCTGGTCCGCGACGCGGCGGCGCTCCTCGATGACCCGGTCGATCACCTGCGGCAGCGTGCCGAGCCGGTCCTTGGTGACGTAGTCCTTGGCGCCGCAGCGCAGCACGTGCACGGCGGCTTCCTCGCCGATCGCGCGGGTGACGACCACCAGCGGCGTGGGGCAGCGGCGCGCCACCAGGATCTGCAGCGCCGCGTAGGGCGAAAAACGCGGCAGGTTGAAGTCGCAGAGGATGGCGTCGAAGGGGTGATCGAGCGCGTGGGCGAACCCGGTCGCGTCGTCGACGCGCTCGAGCACGTAGCGTCGGCGCGGATCGGCGCGCTCCAGGGCCAGGCCCAGCAGTTCCACGTCGTCGGGGTTGTCCTCGACGCACAGCAGGTGGATGGTGGGCAGGTCGTCGGTGGCAGGCGGCACGGGCATCTCGCGAGGGCGGCAGTGTAGCGGGGCAGGCCGTGCCCCCGGATGGCCGGGCCGGCCGCGCGGGGTGGCCGGCCCCGGCGCCCGGCCCGCCGCGTTGACCCTTCTCAAGGCGCGCGCCGGGCCGCGCCGCCATGATGGCAGCTTCACCACGCAGCCGTCCACCTCATGAGCGTCCGCCACCTCGAAGCCCTGTTCCAGCCCGCCAGCGTGGCGGTCATCGGCGCGAGCGACCGGCCCGGCTCGGTCGGCTCGGTGGTGTGGAAGAACCTGCGCGAGGGTGGCTTCCGCGGCCCGGCCTGGCCGGTCAACCAGCGGGCCCAGTCGCTCGGGGACGTGCCGGTCTACCCCGACGTGGAGTCGCTGCCGCAGGTGCCCGACCTCGTCGTCATCTGCACGCCGGCGCCGACCGTGCCCGGCCTGGTGGCGCGCTGCGGGCGCCGCGGCGTGCGGGCCGCCGTCGTCCTCACGGCCGGCCTGCGCGAGCGCACCGAGGCCGGCACGACGATCGAGCAGGCGATGCTCGATGCGGCCCGGCCGCACCTGCTGCGCATCCTGGGCCCGAACTGCATCGGCCTGCTGGTGCCGGGAATCGGCCTGAACGCGAGCTTCGCGCCTTCGCAGGGGCTGGCCGGCCAGCTCGCCTTCGTCACCCAGTCCGGCGCGCTGGCCACCGCCATGCTCGACTGGGCCGGCAGCCGGGGCATCGGCTTCTCGCATTACGTGTCGCTGGGCGACGGCGCGGACGTGGACTTCGGCGACGTGCTCGACTACCTCGCCAGCGACGCCGGGACGCGGGCGATCCTGATGTACGTCGAGTCGATCCGCCAGGCCCGCAAGTTCATGTCCGCCGCGCGCGCGGCGAGCCGGAACAAGCCGGTGATCCTGGTCAAGGCCGGGCGCGCGCCGGCGGGAGCGCGCGCCGCGGCTTCGCACACCGGCGCGATGGCAGGCTCCGACGCGGTGTTCGATGCGGCGATCCGGCGCGCGGGCGTGCTGCGCGTCGAGACGCTGGAGGCGCTGTTCGATGCGGCGCAGACGCTCGCGCGCGTGCAGCACTGGCGCGGTCCGCGCCTGGCCATCCTCACCAACGGCGGCGGCGCCGGCGTGCTCGCGGCCGACGCGCTCGATGCGCCGAACCTGGCGGCCCTGTCGCCCGAGACGCGCGCCGCGCTCGACGCCCGCCTGCCGGCCACCTGGTCGCACGGCAACCCCGTGGACATCATCGGCGACGCGCCGGTGGAGCGGTACGTGCACACGCTGGAGGTGCTGCTTGCGGCGCCGGAGGTCGATGGCGTGCTCTTCATGCATGCACCCACGGCCATCGTTCCCGCCGAGGCGATCGCCCGCGCCTGCCTGCCGCAGGCCACGGTCGCCTGCAAGCCGGTCCTGGGGTGCTGGCTCGGTGGCGGCGCGGTGCGAGCGGCCGTGGACGCCTTCGAGCACGCGGGCGTCGCCACGTTCGATGCGCCCGAACGGGCGGTGGCCGGCTGGCAGCAGCTGGTGCGCTACCACCAGGCCCAGGCGGACCTGCTGCAGCTGCCCGACGCGCGGCCGCCGCAGGCGGCACCGGATGTGGCTGCCGCCGCTGCCTTGTTGCAACGCGCGCTCGATGCCGGCGAGGTATGGCTGCCCGCGCACGACTGCGCGGCGCTGCTGTCGGCGTACGGTATCCGCATGGTCGCGACGCGTGCGGCCGCCGATGCGGAGGAGGCGGCGCGCATCGCCGCCGACATCGGCCGGCCGGTGGCGCTGAAGATCCGCTCGCCCCAGGTCGTGCACAAGTCCGAGGCCGGTGGCGTGGCGCTGAACCTGGACTCGCCCGATGCGGTGCGCGCGGCCGCCGCCCGGATGCTCGATGCGGTGCGGCGCGCGCAACCCGAGGCGCAGCTGCAGGGCTTCACCGTGCAGGAGATGGCCTCCCGGCCCGGCGCCTACGAGCTGATCGCCGGGATCGCGGACGACGCGGTGTTCGGCCCGGTGGTCCTGTTCGGCGAGGGCGGCACGGCGGTGGAGCTGCGCCAGGACCGCGCGCTGGCGCTGCCGCCGCTCAACGTGCCGCTGGCCCGCGAGCTGGTGGGGCGCACGCGCATCTCGGCGATGCTCGCGGGCTTTCGCGACCGGCCGCCGGTGGACCAGGCCGCGCTGCTGGACGTGCTGCAGCGCGTCGCCGCAATCGCGTGCGACCTGCCGGCCGTGGCGGAGTTGGACATCAACCCGCTGCTCGTGGACGCGCAGGGCGCGCTGGCGGTGGACGCCCGGGTCAAGCTGCGCCGGCCGAGGCCGGGCGAGGGCAGCCGCCTGGCCCTGCGGCCGTACCCGCGCGAGCTCGAGGAGACCTTCGTCATCGCCGGCCAACCCGTGGCCGTGCGGCCCATCCGGCCCGAGGACGGGGCGCGCCTGCGTGCCTTCTACGAGGCCACCAGCGACGCCGACCGGCGCCTGCGGTTCTTCATGACGCGGCGCGAGGTGCCCACGTCCGAGCTGGCCCGGTACTGCCAGATCGACTACGAGCGCGAGATGACCTTCGTCGCCCTGGAGGGCGAGCGCATGGTGGGCGAAGTGCGGGCCGTGTGCGACCCGGACAACGACACGGCCGAATTCGCCATCCTGCTGGCCGGCGACTGGCAGCGCCGCGGCCTGGGCACCGCGCTGCTGGCCAAGATGACGGCCTACCTGCGCGCGCGCGGCACGGCCACGCTGGCGGGGGAGTGCCTCGAAGAGAACCGCGGCATGGCGGCGCTGGCGCGCGCGAGCGGCTTTCGCGTCGCACCGGGCCCCGAGGGCACGCTCACGCTGCGCCTGCCCTTGCGTTGAGCGCCGCGGGGCGGGCATTCTGTATAGCGCGCCCTACCGCGGCGATAATGCCTTCGACTGCCCGTAGCTCAGTTGGAGAGAGCAGTGACCTTCTAAGTCACGGGTCGGGGGTTCGAATCCCTCCGGGCAGGCCAATAAGACGAGGAGGTCTCATGCAGGATGGCGCCGGCCTGATGGCTTGGCTGTGGACTGTCGCGGCTAGTTCTGCCGGTACAGCGGTCCTGCTATCAGTCGTTGGTTTTCTGGGCCGTAGCCAGATCACGCAGTGGCTGAATCGCGACCTCGAGGCGAGCAAAGCGCAATATCAGCGCGATCTCGAGTCAGCTAAAGCTCAGTACCGGCGGGAACTTGAGGCCTACAAGGTGTCTCTTATTGCCGAGACCGAGCGGGTGAAGGCGGCTCAGGAGGTCAAGAAAACCTCCGCAGTCAAGATTCTCGAGAAGCGCTTCTTAGCCCTTGACGGCTATCACCGAGCTTCGAATGGATTGAAGAACGACCTAGCGTCGACGGCACAGATAGACCCCAATCTCAAGACACTCCAGGAGCAGAGCCGTCTGCTGAACCGAATCAATTCGCTAGCGGAGGCGGAGAACGCGCTAGGCGTCTTCTTGACTACGGAAGAACAGCAAGTGCTCTTCGCTCTTCGTCAAGCTGTGGTTAGGCATTTCCTTGCACACATCGCGCCCGGAAGCCCGGCGCTTGTGGGGGCCACGCGTGATGCCGCCGTTCTCGATGCAAATCGCTCGCAGATCGCTGTCGAGGCCCTGATCCGAGGAAAGCTACAGGCGATGCAACTTGCCGAATGAGGCAATAAGTGGATAGAGCAGCTGCCTGACGCGGGTATGTCGAAGCGCTTCTTCTCAGCACCCTGGATAAGAAATGGATCCTCATCCACGCTCACAAGTGCCTGGGCCGTAGAGGGACAATTCGGACTTCTAAGCAGCAGGTCGGGTGGTTCGAGTCCATCCGGGCAGGCCAAGTCCTCAGCTCACAAGCCGCCACGGCATCCCGGTTTCGCTTACGGTGGCTTGGAGTTCGCATAGCACTGCCTTCCACAGGTCTGTGCAGGAAGCTGCCCTCATGCTGACTGTGACGTGGAGTATTTCTTGGGGCGCGCGCTTGAGAGAGGGTTTGAATGGTCCGCGCACACGTCGGCCACGTAGGCCTTGCCGTGACCAGCCGAGAGCGTGCTCGCTACATAGTCGGAGACGGCCGCCCAGCACCTCAAGTCCGGCCGGCAGCACCGCGCAAAGCGTCGGGGGCAATCAAATAGCGGACACGCCGGGCTTCGGTGTCTTCGCCATCAAGGTCGACAAACAAGTCGCTGGGCTGTTAGGCGACATCCTAGCCGGCAGCGACTCCATTGCCGTGAATTACAGCGGCACTTCAACTGGGCTGGATGTGCGGATCCCACTGGACCTACGGGTTATTGATGCGAAGGCGAGGCCCAACGGAATCGAGCGATTCGCAGCGAAAGCACACTCCAGCAATTCGGAGAGTGCATTAACCAGCTACTCGCGGCGATCAAACGGTGAGCGGCCGGTCAGCGGGCTTGGCACCATAGGGCAAGACCACGACCGCCGCCCATTCAGGGACTAACCATTGAGGTGCTGGTTCATTAGCATGCCTTCACTTGGTCCGCTCCCGAGACTGCATTCCCGCAGGACGGGCTCCAAGTGAAGCTTGCTTTACCTACGCCGCCCGGCCCGACGGTCACCCACTGATACTGCGTCTGTCCGCAATGAGCCATCGTGAAGCGAATGTTGGCGCAGACCTTGCAATTGTTGGCCGCAGCAGGCTCAACGCGCGGGGGCGTTAGCGTTGATTTCGGCGTTTGGTTGGCAATGCACGACATCGATGGCTGCTCCTGCTGAGCAGACGATGGCAATGCAGTAAGGCCTGCAATGAGAACAAGGGCAGAGCTCTTAATCGTAGCCATAGCTTGAACCTCCTAAAAGGCAGTCACACGGGGCGAAAGCTGGTGCCCCGCAACCATGCGCGACCAAGGCGCTTGGTGCTTCTACGACGTCCGTCCGCTGGCGTCCATCCTAATGAGGGGGGATGGGTCGGAAATCTACAAGTGCGCTCAAGCTGCCGTTGAGCACGAGGGTGCTCATCACTTTTGGAGGCTTCCCTTCTGGGTTGGAAAACTCGCGCGTGGCGAGTAAAAGAGAGATCCTCAGTAACGAAGAAGAAAGGACAGCCATGAACCACAGCGATGCACAAAGCATTTCTAGCAAGAGCAAATACGAACATGCTCTTCAAGTCAGCGAGCACTCATCTGCCGTTGGCGATGTTGTCGCAGCCGACGTGGTTTGCTATTGGGAGGGGAAGGAATACTCCGTTGGAGCCACCATTGATGCGAACGGGAGAACTTATCGCTGCGAAGCGGATGGCACGTGGAAAGATTTAGGCTAGAGGAGTGGTGGGGTCGCCGAACCGAAAGTCCCCTGATGGTCGACACGCAGAACCAAGCTTGGCGGCATCGCGCATAACTGGCTGGGCGTCAGCATTGGACTTGGTAGCGAATCACTAGGCCGTCTTACAAGGTCTGCACTCGCACGTCGAACAGCGTATAGAGCACTTTGTGCCGCCGGTCTGAATCTGGCCGTTCCAGCGTGGCCAACAGCGAGTGCCTCGCGTTGGCGGTGGCCAGATCACCCTGCACCGGAGCGGACCTCTCGCTCCGCGTCAGCCTCTCATCCAAGGGGCCCCGGCACTCTTGAATCCTGCACCACATCCACCGTCTCTCGAATCCATTGGCATGCGCTCGACTCTGCGCACTTTATAAGAATACAGCCTCTGGATGGGATGGCTCGAATCGCGCGTTGGGCGGGAACGAGCTGTTCGGGGGAAAGAGTGGGGGCTGCAACACGATGGAGCAACTGAGAGTTTCCTTGTACGGCTGCTGAACACCCAAGCACTACAGGCGGGCATCCCGAGCGTGGCGCGCCTGCGGCCTACAGACCTGAGGGTCCCGTTGAACGCAGCAGAGCCGGCTGCGACTGCACTCGCAGAGAGTTTGCTCCAGGAAATCTGGCTGATGCGCAGGTTAAAGATGGCGGAGCAGCAGGCCGTGAGCGGAGGCCTGCGGGGGAGTGCTGAGGCGCAGCCGTAAATTTAGACGGTATTTACGGCGGCACTTCGTGGGATCTCATTCGCCAGAGCTAGCAAGGACGCGCCCTCCGACTTGATGTTCAACACCCTCCGGGCAGGCCAAATCCGCAGCTCCGTGATCACCAGCGAGCGGCCTGCCCACGCTGCCTACTTGGCCGCGGAGCAGTGCCCGCCCTCGACGACCTGCCCCGAGCCGGCGGCGATCAGTGGCGGTTCCTGCCGCAGGTCGACGGCGGGCGAGCGGCCGAAGTCCCAGGCGAGGAACGCGACGAGGGCCGCCCAGAAGGCCCAGCGCAAGGCGCTTGTCTTTTCTTTCATGTCCGTCCCCTACGCGAAGGCGAAGCGGCGCCGCACGCGCAGCCCGACCAGCGTGCCCAGGAAGGCCATCGGCGCCCAGATCCAGCCGTGCACGCTGCCGGTGGTGATGCCGCTGAACATCGCGCCGACGTTGCAGCCGAAGGCCAGGCGCGAGCTGTAGCCCATGACGAAGCCGGCGACGACGCCGATCGCCCATTGCGCTGCCGTCAGGGGCCTGGCATCAGCCGGCCGGCGCGCCGACACCCACAGCGCCCCGCCCAGCAGGCCGATGTTGGTGATGGAGGTGACGTCCAGCAGCGCGGTCTGGGCCAGGCGCTGCGCGTTGCCCGCATCGCTCCAGAACGCGTTGTGCGCCGGGTCGAACAGGCCCAGCGCCTGCGCCCCCTTGGCCGCCCACAAGCCGAAGCCGTAGACCACGCCCCAGGGCTGGCCCGCGACGAGCAGGTTGATGGTGGCCAGGGCCGCGAGTGCCACGGCGCCCCAGACCCAGCGCTTCTCGAACACCGGCTTGCCGGGCCCGACCCACAGGCGCACGGCGCCCGCGATCGCCAGCAGCCCGAGCAGCGTGGCCGCCAGCGCCGGGCCCGCGCCCCAGGCCTGCACCAGGCCGACCGGCTGCAGCTGCCCGAGGGCAAGCCAGTCGTGCATCTGCAGCGAACCCAGGAAGCTGCCGACGGCGAACAGGGGCAGGATGGCCATGTTCAGCGGCACGCCCAGGCCGGCCTTGTACAGCGTGCCCGAGCCGCAGCCGTCGGCGATCTGCATCGTCAGGCCGAAGACGAAGGCGCCCACCAGCAGGCTGATGCTGGGCGGACCCAGCGCCGCATGGAGCTCGCCGAAGTGCCCGAGCAGGGGCATGGCCAGGGCGGCCGCCAGCGCCAGCAGCAGCAGCTGGCCGTACACGCCGCGCGGATCGCGCTGTTCGACCAGCTGGCGCCAGCCGGTGGTGAAGCCGAAGCGGGCGCCGGCCAGTGCCGCGCCGAAACCGATGCCCACCGCGAACAGGGCGGCCTGGCGGGCCGACACGGTCCAGAGCAGCAGAACGAAAAAGGCGGCCAGAGCGGCCGCCAGGGGAAGGCGCTTCATCGCGGATTACTTGAAGGTCTTGTCGGACCAGAGCTTGGCGTCGATCATCAGCTGCTTGCCGCGGCCGGGCACGTTGGACATCGGCAGCCCGCGCGGGTCTTGCGACCAGCTCACCATCGAACCCGGATACATCTTCACGTTCTTGCGGCCCAGCACCTCCGAGAGCGCGAACCAGTCGGTGGCCGCCCAGTGGCCGGTGTTGCAGAAGGCGACAGCCTGCTTGTTCGGGTCGAGCGAGGCGGCAGCGGTGCGCACCTTCTCCGGCCGCAGCACGCCGCTGTCCTCACCGTCGAAGAACCGACTGTATTCCACGTTGACGGCGCCCTGCAGGGTGCCCGGCAGCTTGGCCGCCGCGTGGCGCGTCTCGCCTTCGAAGAATTCCTTCGGACGCGAATCGACGAGCACGGCCGAGCCCGTGTTCACGTCCTGCAGCACCTCGTCGCCGGTGGCGACCAGGCTGGCATCCAGCTGCGGGCTGTAGGTGCTGGGCGTGACCTGGGCGACCGCGGTGTCCTGCGTCAGCTTGGCATCGGCCCACGATTTCACGCCGCCATTGAGCAGCGACAGCTCCTTCAGGCCCAAGACCTTGAGCGTCCAGTACACGCGGGCGGCGGCGCCGAAGTCGGTGGCGTTGGCGCCGCTGGACACCACCACGGCGTGCGTGGCCGGCGTGAGGCCGAGGGAGCGCACCAGCTCGGCCAGCTTGGGCAGCTCCGGCAGTTCGCCCGGGTTGCTGGCGGGACCGCGCCACTTGCCGTACGGCGCGTTGACGGCGCCGGGAATGTGGCTGGCGCCGTAGGCCTTCGCATCGCGGATGTCGATCACGCGCACGTGGGGCTGGCCCAGTTGCGCCTGGAGCTCCGCCGGCGTCAGCAGGGGCTGCGCCGAGAACGCCGCGCCGGCGGCGGCCAGGGACACGGCAAAGGCAAGGATCTTCTTATTCATTGCGGAACATGGGTCAGTGAACTGATCGTATTGTTCCAAATGCTTCGCAGCGCTCCAAAGACCGCTTTGGCATATGCATATGCCGACGCCCGGCCGGCGCCACCGAGCGGGCCGGATCAGAAATCCAGGAGACCGTGCGTCGTCTGCGCGAATGCCCTCGTCCTCGCCCGCCCACCTAGTCGAACCGCGGTCGCGGCGATCGGTGGTAGTTCCTGGCCAGGTCGCGCAGAAGCGGTCGCAGGGCGCGGTCGTAGTCCGCCTTCGCCGCCCGGATGTCGGCGCGATCGACGTCGGCGAGGGGGTGGCCGCGCATGGACACCAGCGCGCACATGAGCGTCCAGTGGCAGTCGGCCAGCTTGACCAGGCCAGCCTCGCAGTCCGGGATCAGCTCGCGGTACAGCCGCAGCGCCAGGTCCAGCATCCTGGAATCCGGCACGCTCCGGCCCCCGGACAGGATGGACGCGCACGCCAGCTCGAGTTCGCAGCGGGCGGCGCAGAGCACGTGCAGGAGTTCACTCGCATCCATGGTCGGTCGCCGGTCTGTTGTCCCGCGCGAGTATCCGGGGCACGCCCCGGCGGTCCTGTGGGAGGTCTTCCCGTGCCGCTTAGGGATTTCGCCAGTCGCCCGACCCTCCGAGGTGACGCGCCGGGTCTCGCCAGGTCACCGCGCTGGCGGTGACGATTCCCGCGGCCGCCTTGCGCGACGGTTCGCAATCCCGCCCCCGGACGCGTCGATTGCTGACAGAATTGCTGGGCTCCATCTGCCGACTGCACCAGAAGTTCCAACACCCATGATCACCGACGAGGCCGAGCGACTGAGGCTGTTCATCGCCTCGGTCAGCGACTACGCCATCTACATGCTGTCCCCCGAAGGCGAGGTGGTCAGCTGGAACCTGGGCGCGCAGCGCTTTAAGGGCTACGCGCCGCACGAGATCATCGGCAAGCATTTCTCCACCTTCTACACCGAGGAGGACCGCGCGGCGGGCGTGCCCAAGCGCGCGCTGGCGACCGCGCGCGAGACCGGCAAGTTCGAGGCGGAGGGCTGGCGCGTGCGCAAGGACGGCACGCGGTTCTGGGCCAGCGTCGTCATCGATCCCATCCGCAACCACGCGGGCGAGCTGATCGGCTTCACCAAGATCACGCGCGACATCACCGACAAGCGGGCCGCGCAGGAGGCGCTGCGGCAGAGCGAGGAGCGCTTCCGCATGCTCGTGCAGGGCGTCACCGACTACGCCATCTACATGCTCTCGCCCAGCGGCGAGATCACCAACTGGAACGCCGGCGCGCGCCGCATCAAGGGCTTCGACGAGGCCGAAGTCATCGGCACGCACTTCTCGCGCTTCTACACGCCGCAGGACGCGGCCAGCGGCCTGCCGGCCAGGGCGCTCGAGACCGCCGCCCGGGACGGCCGCTTCGAGGCCGAGGGCTGGCGCGTGCGCAAGGGCGGCACGCGGTTCTGGGCGCACGTGGTGATCGACCCGATCCGCGGCGACTCCGGCCAGCTGCTCGGCTTCGCCAAGATCACCCGCGACATCACCGAGCGCCGCAACACCGAGGCCGCGCTGGAGCAGGCCCGCGAAGCCCTGTTCCAGTCGCAGAAGCTCGAAGCCATCGGCAAGCTCACCGGCGGCATCGCGCACGACTTCAACAACCTGCTGAACGTGCTGACCAACGGCCTGTCGCTGCTGCGCCAGCGCCTGAAGGATCCCGAGGCGCTGCGGTTGCTGGACAGCATGGAAGGCGCCGCGATGCGCGGCGCGGGGCTGACCCAGCAGCTGCTCAGCTTTGCCCGCCAGCAGCCGCTGAAGCAGGAGCCGCGCGATGTCGCGCGCCTGATCGCCTCGTTCGAGGCCGTGCTGCGGCGCGGCAGCCGCAGCACGCTGCGGTTCGAGGTGCAGGTGGCCGAGCAGCTGCCGCGCGTCATGCTGGACGCCACGCAGTTCGAGACGGCGCTGCTGAACCTGGTGATCAACGCGCGCGACGCCACGCCGGACGGCGGCCGCATCACCGTGTCCGCGCACGTGGCGGACGTGCAGCCCGGCGAGCTCGGATCGCTGGCGGGCCGCTACGTGGTGGTGGGCGTGCAGGACACCGGCTGCGGGATATCGCCCGAGCTGGTGTCGCGCGTGGTGGAGCCCTTCTTCACCACCAAGGAACCCGGCAAGGGCACCGGGCTCGGGCTGAGCCAGGTCCACGGCATGGTGCACCAGTGCGGCGGCGACCTGCGCATCGTCTCCGAGGTCGGCCGGGGCAGCACGGTGTCCATGTACTTCCCCGCGCTTCCCGCCGAGACGCAGGAAGCCGACGACACGCGCGCCGAGGACAGCGAGAAGGTCCTCGTGGTCGACGACCAGCCCGAAGTGCTGGACATGGCCGCTGAGATGTTCCGCACCCTGGGCTTCGAGGTGCTGTCGGCCAACTCCGGCGAGGATGCGCTGGACATCCTGCGGCGCGCGCCCGATGTGCGCATCCTGTTCAGCGACGTCGTCATGGCGGGCATGAACGGCGTCGAACTGGCCCGCCAGGCGCGCCAGCTGCGCCCGGACCTGGCCATCGTGCTGGCCTCGGGGTACGCGGCGCCCGCCGGCAGCCTGGAGGGCTTCGACTTCCTGCCCAAGCCGTTCCGCGTGGCCGACCTGGCGCGCAAGCTGCGCCTCATCGCGGAGACGCGCTGACGCACGGCGCAGCCGCGGCCCCCCGACTCGCGCCCCGGATGCCCATGCACCCGATGATCCGCGTGATCCGCTCGGCGGCGATCGGCGCGGTGCTGTCGGTGGTCCCGTGGCTCGCCCCGCACGCCTGGGCCGGCGCCTACAAGGTCGGCGTCTACGCCAACCCGCCCAAGATCTCGGCCCCGGAAGGGGCGCCGCCCACGGGCATCTACATCGACGTCCTGGACGCCGTGGCGCGCCGGGAGGGCCACTCGTTCCAGTACGTGCGGGGCAACTTCCAGGAGGGGCTGGAGCGCCTTGCGCGCGGCGAACTCGACCTCATGGTGGACGTGGCCAGGACGCCCGAGCGCGAGGCGCGCTTCGACTTCAACGACGAGCCGGTGCTGTCGAGCTGGAACGAGGTCTATGTCCGCCGCGGCAGCGCGATCCGCAACCTGCTCCAGCTCTCGGGCAAGCGCGTGGCCGTGCTGGCGGGGTCGGTGCAGGAGCGGTTCTTCCGCCAGGAGGCGCGGGGCTTCGGCATCACCGCCCGCATCCAGGCGTTCCCGACGTACGAGGCGGCGTTCGACGCCGTGCGCCAGGACCGTGCCGACGCGGTCGTCGCCAATCCGTTCTACGGCGCGGGGCACTTGGACGGGCTGCAGGAGACCGCGATCATCTTCGGGCCGGCGGGGGGCTGCATTTCGCGGCGGCCAAGGGACGCAACGGCCCGCTGCTGCGCGCGCTGGACAAGCACTTGCTGGAGATGAAGGGCGACCCGAACTCGGCCTATTCCAGGGCCTTCGAGCGCCTGCTCGCGCAGCAGAAGGCCGAGCGGGTTCCGCCCTGGGTCTATCCCGCGGCCGCGGCAGGCGCGCTCATCCTCGCGCTCGCGTTCGCCTGGGCCTACACGGCGCGCCGCGCCGCGGCCAGGGTGAGCCTGGCCGAGCGCGCGCAGCGCGACTTGGCCGAGGTGAACCGGCGCGTGTTCGACCACGCCCTGGACGTGATCTGCGTGCTCGGCCCCGACGACCGCTTCCGCCGCGTCAATCCGTCCGTGCGCCGGCTCGGCTGGGAGCCCGCGGAACTCGTCGGGCGCAGCATCCTGGAGGCGCTGCCCGCGAAGGGACACGAGTCGGCGCTCGAGGTGCTGGCGCGGGTCAGGCAGGGCCAGCCCGTGCTGTCGAGTTCGGCCGTGGCCATCCGCAAGGACGGCAGCGCCGTGCCGGCCACGTATTCCGCCGTCTGGGTGCCCGAGGTCGAGGAGCTTTATCTCGTGCTGCACGACGAGAGCGAACGGCTGGCGCTGCTGGGGCGCCTGGAGGTGCAGAACGCCGCGCTCGCGTCGGCCAACCGCGACCTGCACGTGATCAGCGCCTCGCTGTCGCACGACCTGCGGGCGCCGATCGCCGCCATCCGCGGCTTCCTGCGCGCGGTCCTGGAGCGGCTGCCGCCCGGGCTTCCCGCCCGCGAGACCGGCCTGCTGGAGCGCTCGGTGGCCGCCGCCGAGCGCATGGACACCATGATCAACGACCTGGCCTCGCTGCTGAAGGTGGCGGGCGAGCCCGTCCATGTGGTCGAGTGCGACCTGTCGGCGCTCGCCGCCGCAGTGATCGAAGGCCTGCGCGGCAATTCGTCGCACCAGCCGCGCGTGGACATCCAGCCGGGCCTGGTGGCCGCGGGCGACAGCCGGCTGCTGCGGGTGGCGCTGGACAACCTGCTGGGCAATGCCTGGAAGTTCACGTCCCGGGCGACGGCCCCCCGGATCGTCGTGGGACGCGCCGAGTCCGGGCCGGGCGCGCCGGTGTTCTTCGTGCAGGACAACGGCGCCGGGTTCGACATGGCGCACGCGCAGCGGCTGTTCGAGCCGTTCACCCGCCTGCACGGCCAAGGGGAATTCCCGGGCTCGGGTATCGGCCTGAGCATCGTGCAGCGGATCTTCGCCAAGCACCGTGGCCGCGTGTGGGCCTCGTCGGCCGTGGGGCAGGGGACCACCGTCTACTTCAGCCTCCCCGCCGCGGACGTGGACGCGTAGGCGCGGTCACCGGCCGGCGGCCCGAGCGCGTCGGCATCGCGCCCGGCGGTGCCGTTTTCTTGCACGCTCACCCGCCGTGCGCCGACAGGCGGGGCTGGAGGCCCGCCCCACACTGCACGCAGGCGATTTCCACCCCGCACGGCCATGACCGCATCCATCGACGCACTGCATTCCATGCTCCCGGCCGGTGCCGGGATCCCCGTGCTGCCGGCCCTGCAGCGGGCGATCGACCGCCAGGAGACGCTGGTCCTGCTGCGCGGGCAGATCGAGCAGCGCCAGGCGGTCAGCCCGGCCCTGCACGCCGCACTGCGAACGGCGCAATCGCTGCTCGACGAAGAGTGCTGAAGTGCCGGGGGCGGGCCATAATGGCCCCATGGCACGGTTGAGCAACGAGGAACAGGAGTTCGTCTCCGGCCTGTCCGGCCTGGAGCCTGCGGTGCGCTCCGGCGAGGTGGCGGACATGCGCAGGCTGCCCAGCCCGATCCCCCTGATCCGCCTGTACCGCACCCTGAACAAGCTGCCTGCCGGCGCCGAGATCACGGTGCTGACCACCGAGCGCGGCACGATCGCCGAGTTCCAGGCGTTCGCGCGGATGACGGGACATGCGCTGCTCGAGCAGCGCGAGGACAACGGCGCCTACGTCCACGTGTTCCGGCGCCGCTGAGCGCCACGGCGCGATCAGCGCCGCTCGTACTGCATCTTGCCGAACAGCACCTCGCGCGCCTTGTCGTCCGTGATCGGCTTGCGCAGGTCGGCCAGCACATTCACGCCGCGCTGCACCGCGGGCCGGGCCTCGATGGCGTGGAACCACCTCTCCAGGTGCGGGTGCTCGGACAGCTCCATCCCCTGGTTCTTCCAGTTGCGCAGCCACGGCCAGGTGGCGATGTCGGCGATCGAATACTCGGCCCCGCCCAGCCACTTGCTCGCCGCCAGCCGGCGATCGATGATGCCGTACAGGCGCCTGGCCTCGTTGGTGTAGCGCTCGATGGCGTACGGCAGCTTCTCGGGCGCGTACTGGCGGAAGTGGTGGTTCTGTCCCAGCATGGGGCCGACCCCGCCCATCTGGAACATCAGCCACTGCAGCACCTCGTAGCGCGCCCGCACGTCCTGCGGCAGGAAGCGGCCGGTCTTGCCGGCCAGGTAGACCAGGATGGCGCCGGACTCGAACAGCGAGATCGGCTGGCCATCGGGCCCGTCCGGGTCGGTGATGGCGGGGATCTTGTTGTTCGGGCTGATGGCCAGGAACTCGGGCCGGAACTGCTCGCCCGCGCCGATGTTCACCGGGATCGCGCGGTACGGCAGGCCACATTCCTCCAGCATGACGTGGACCTTGTGGCCATTGGGCGTCGGCCAGGTGAAGACTTCGATCATGGGCGCCATTTCTCCAGCTTTGCTTCGATAATCGGCCGACTTTAGGCCAATCCGCCGCGCCATGTTCGACAAGATCCGCAAGGCCTTCGGCCGTGACAGCAAAGACCTTCGCGCGCCCGCGCGAGCGGACTCGCCGCCCGATCCGGGCGCCCTCGGCCCGGTCTCCGAATGGGCGGCCACGCAGGGCTTCGCCTTCTCGTCGTCGCCCGGCGCCGCCTTCTCGCTGCGCGGCGAGATCGCGGGCAAGCCCTGGCGGATGGAGGTGGGACGCCCGAGCCGCAAGTACATCCAGGGCGAGGAACTGCGCGCCCGCGCCGAGCTCGGCGTCCATCCCGACGTGGCCATCCTGCTGATGAACCGTCCGCTGAAGGATGCGCTCGAGAAGCAGGCGTACGCGGTCCACACGGACACGCTGCGCACCAGCGTGGACGGCAACATGCCCGAGGAAATGCGCTGGCTCGCGGTGTACGAGGAGGTGGGCTGGGAGAGCGCCCCGCGCCTGTTCTGGGAGCGTTACTCGATCCTGGCCGACCAGCGCGAACACGCGCTCGCGTGGATCGACCCGGCGCTGGTGCGGCAGTTGCTCGACTGGCCCGCGCCGGCGCCCGATGCCGGCGTGCCCTTCATGCTGATGCTGCTGCGCGGCAAGGCCTACCTGCGCATGCAGCAGGGCGCGGGCGAGCCGGCCACCCTGCAGCACGCCGCCGAGGTGTTCACCCGCGCCTGCGAAGGCGCGCTCGGCGCCTTCCGCATCTAGCCGGCGGCCGGCGGCCGCTTAGGAGCCGCGCGTGACCGGCACGTTGGCGTCACGGCCGTAGCTGCCGTACTTGCCCAGCTCCCACTTGGCGATCGCGTTGCGGTGCACTTCGTCGGGGCCGTCCGCGAAGCGCAGCGTGCGCGCGTTGGCGTAGGCCGAGGCGAGCGGGAAGTCGTCGCTGACGCCACCGCCGCCGTGCGCCTGCATGGCCCAGTCGATCACCTGGCAGGCCATGTTGGGCGCCACCACCTTGATCATCGCGATCTCGGTCTTGGCCACCTTGTTGCCGGCCACGTCCATCAGCCAGGCCGCCTTGAGCGTGAGCAGGCGCGCCATGTCGATCTTGCAGCGCGCCTCGGCGATGCGCTCCTGGGTGACGGTCTGCTGCGCCACCGACTTGCCGAAGGCCACGCGGCTGAGGGAGCGCCGGCACATCAGCTCGAGCGCGCGCTCGGCCAGGCCGATCAGTCGCATGCAGTGGTGGATGCGGCCGGGGCCGAGGCGGCCCTGGGCGATCTCGAACCCGCGGCCTTCGCCCAGCAGCATGTTGGCGGCGGGCACGCGCACGTTCTCGAAGTACATCTCGACGTGGCCGTGCGGGGCGTCGTCGTAGCCGAACACGTTCAGCGGCCGCACGATGCGGATGCCCGGCGCCTCGGCCGGCACGACGATCATGCTCTGCTGCGAGTGGCGCGGCGCCTCGGGGTCCGACTTGCCCATGGTGATGAACACCTGGCAGCGCGGATCGCCCGCGCCGGAGATCCACCACTTGTGGCCGTTGATCACGTACTCGTCGCCCTGGCGCTCGATGCGGGTCGAGATGTTGGTCGCGTCGGACGAGGCGACCTCTGGCTCGGTCATCGCGAAGGCGGAGCGGATCTGGCCCTCGAGCAGGGGCTTGAGCCAGCGGGCGCGGATCTCCTCGGAGCCGTAGCGGGCCAGCGTCTCCATGTTGCCGGTGTCGGGCGCCGAGCAGTTGAACACCTCGCTGGACCACGGCACGCGGCCCATGATCTCGGCCAGCGGCGCGTACTCCTGGTTGGTCAGGCCCGCGCCGGTGTAGCCGGACGCCGCGGCGCTGTCGACCGGCAGGAACAGGTTCCACAGGCCGGCGGCGCGCGCCTTGGGCTTGAGGTCCTCGATCACCTTCAGGGGCGACCAGCGCTTGCCGGCCGCCGTGTTGGCCACGAGTTCGTCCTTGTAGGCCTTCTCGCTCGGGTAGACGTGGTCATCCATGAACTTCAGGAGCCGGGCCTGCAGTTCGCGGGTCTTGGGGGAGTACTCGAAATCCATGGATGCCTTTCGGTGACGGAAAGTGCGGTCAGGCCCGCTGGGCGAATTGCCAGGCGAGCTCGGCCATCGGGCGGGCGCTGGCGCCGGAGGCGGCGGCCTGCGCGCTGGACGCGGTGCCGGCCTCCACCCGCTTGGCGATGCCCTGCAGGATGGCGGCGATGCGGAACATGTTGTAGGCCAAGTAGAAGTTCCAGTCGGCCTTGAGGTCCTGCACGGTGGCCAGGCCGGTGCGGTCGCAGTAGCGGCGCATGTAGTCGTCCTCCGACGGAATGCCCAGGCCGGCCAGGTCGATGCCGCCGATGCCGCGGAACGAGCCGTGCGGGATGTGCCACGCCATGCAGTGGTAGCTGAAGTCGGCCAGCGGGTGGCCCAGCGTCGACAGCTCCCAGTCGAGCACCGCGATCACGCGGGCCTCGGTGGGGTGGAACATCAGGTTGTCCAGGCGGAAGTCGCCGTGCACGATGGACACCTTGCCCGCGTCGCGCGCCGCGGGCGGGATGTGCGCGGGCAGCCATTCGACCAGCCGCTCCATGGCGTCGATCGGCTGGCTCATGGGGCCGGCGCCGTCGGTGGAGGCCTTGTACTGCTTGCTCCAGCGCCCGATCTGCCGCTCGAAATAGTTGCCGGGCTTGCCGTAGCCGGCCAGCCCGCGCGCCGCGTAGTCGACCGTGTGGAGCGCCGAGATCACGCGGTTCATCTCGTCGTAGATGGCGCCGCGCTGGGCTGGCGTCATGCCCGGCAGCGCCTGGTCCCACAGCACGCGGCCCTGCATGAACTCCATGACGTAGAAGGCGCGCCCGATCACGGACTCGTCCTCGCACAGGCAATGCATGCGGGGCACCGGCACGTCGGTGCCGGCCAGGCCGGTCATCACGGCGAACTCGCGCTCGATCGCGTGGGCCGAGGGCAGCAGCTTCGCCACCGGGCCGGGCTTGGCGCGCATCACGTAGCTGGTGCCGGGCGTGTTGAGCTTGTAGGTCGGGTTGGACTGCCCGCCCTTGAACATCTCCACCGTGAGCGGGCCGCGAAAGCCGGGCAGGTGCTGCTCCAGCCACGCGGTGAGCGCGCCGAGGTCGATGGCGTGCTTGTCGGAGACGGGGCGGGTGCCGACGAAATGGTCGAATTCAGACATGGCGGGCCAGGGCGCGGTTCACGAGTTGTCGGCATCGACGATGCGCATCAGCGCATCGCGGTTGCGCACCACCAGGCCGCCCGGCTCGATGCGGATCACGTCCTCGCGCTCCATCGCCTTGAGTTCCTGGTTGACGCGCTGGCGCGAGGCGCCCAGCAGCTGCGCGAGTTCCTCCTGCGCCAGGTGCAGCCCGATGCGCATCTCGCCGCCGTCGGACAGCGACGGCACGCCATAGCTGCGCACCAGGTGCACGATCTGCTTGGCCAGGCGCGCGCGCAGCGGCAGCGTGTTGAGGTCCTCGACCAGGCCGAACAGCTGCCGGATGCGGCGCGCGTGCAGGCGCAGCATGGCCTCGTACAGCTCGACGTGCGAGGCCAGGATCTTGCGGAAGTCGGCCTTGGCCACGCACAGGATGGTGGTCTCGCCGTGCGCGTACGCATCGTGCGTGCGGCGGTCGCCGTCGAAGATCGCGACGTCGCCGAACCAGATGCCCGGCTCGACGTAGGTCAGCGTGATCTGCTTGCCCGAGATCGAGGTCGAGCTCACGCGCACCGCGCCCCTGGCGCAGGCGATCCATTCCTCGGGCGGATCCCCGCGTGCGGCGATCAGCTCGCCGTCCTTGTACCGTCTGACGTAGGCGCATCGAAGAATGTCGTGACGCAGCGAGGGGGAGAGCGACGAGAACCAGCGCCCGCCATTGATCGCTTCGCGTTCCTCGATGGTAAGAATGGGTTCGTCCATGGGCTGTCTTGTCAGTGACTGCGCGCGTGCGCAGATTGTCGCGTCCGGGACGCGGCGCCCGGTCAGGGTTTCACCGGCGATGCGCCGGCTCAGTAGCGCGGCTTCTGCTTGGCCAGGAAGGCCGAGATGCCGATGCCGGCATTCGGATGGTGGAGGTTGCGCACGAAATGGTCGCGTTCGGACGCCAGGTGGTCGTGCAGGCTGGCGGCTCCCGCGTCGTTGAGCAGTTCCTTGATGCTGGCCAGCGCATTGGGCGCGCGCTCGTTGAGCCGGCCGCCCAGGGCCAGCGCCTCGACCAGCGCGGTGCCCGGCGCCACGACGCGGTTGACGATGCCCAGCGCGTGCAGCCGCTCCGCGCCGATGCGCTCGCCGGCCAGCAGCAGCTCGCTGGCGAGCTGGCGCGGCAGCGCCCGGCCCAGCGACCAGGTGGCGCCACCGTCGGGCGACAGGGCAACCGAGCTGTAGGCCATGACGAACACCGCGTCGGAGGCGGCCACGACCAGGTCGCATGCGAGGGCGAGGGAGAAGCCCGCGCCGGCCGCGGGCCCTTCGACCGCGGCGATCACGGGCTTGGGGAAACTGCGGATCGTCTCGATCCAGTCGTGCAGGCCCTCGATGCTCTGCGCCTGCACCTCGGGCGGCTGCTGGCGGTTGGCCTGCAGGCGCTGCAGGTTGCCGCCGGCGCAGAACATGCCGCCTTCGCCGGTGATCACCACGCTGCCCACCTCGGGGTTGCCCTCGGCGGCGTTCAACGCCTCGACGCCGGCGGCGTACATCTCCGGGCCGAGCGCATTGCGCAGCTCGGGATTGCTGATGGTCAGCACCATGGTGCCGCCCTGGGACGTGCTTTTGAGTTCAGCCGGCATGCGGGGAGGATAGCAAGCCCGGCCGGTGCCGCCCCGGGCGGGCACAATGCGCGCCCATGCGGCTCGTCCGGATCGCGCGCCTTCCCGTCCTCGGCTTCGCGGCCGCGGCGCTCGCGGCCGCCGCGGCGGAACCGGTCGATGTCGGCTCGCCCACGCTGCGGCTGAGTCCGTCGCTGGCTTTGCCGCCGGCGCAGGAGACGCCCGCACGCGGTCCGGCCCACCCCAGCTTCACCGAATTGACGCAGCAACCGGTCGAGGCGCTGCGCCAGGCGCGCGAGACGCGCGAGCGCGAGTTGCTCGAGGCGCTGGATGCCGCGCGCCGGCAGCAGCAGGCCACCGCCGACCTGGAGCGCCGGCTGGCGCAGGCCCGGGCCGAGCGGCACGCGAATCCGCTGGTCGTGGCGCTGGTGCTGTTGCTGGCCGCGCTGGCGGCCGGCGCGGCGGCGTTCTGGTGGCGCTCGCGTCAGGCCCCCGCGAGCCGCCAGCCGCAGCGGCTCGAGCCGGACGCGTGAAGCGCCGGGCGGCTCAGCTTTCTTCCTGCAGCAGCGACAGGCCGATCGCCCCGCGGCGGCGCAGCCACGGGCTGGGGCGGTAGCGCGGGTCGCCGTACACGGTCTGCATGTTGAACAGCACCTCGAGCACGTTCGCCGGGCCCCAGCGGTTGCCCATCGCCAGCGGACCCATGGGATAGCCCAGGCCCAGGGTGACGGCGGTCTCCAGGTCCTGCGGGCTGCAGATGCGCTGCTGGCAGATGTCGGAGGCGATGTTCACGATGGCGGCCACCACGCGCTGCGTGACGAAGCCGGCCGAGTCGCGGATCACGCTGACCGGCTTGCCGTCGCGCGAGAAGAGGGCGTGCGCGGCATCGCGCATGTCGGCGCGCGTGGCCGGGTTGGTGGCGAGCACGCGGCGGCGGGTGGCGGCGTCCTCGATCAGCATGTCGATCCCGACGGTGCGCGCCGGGTCGAGCCGCTCCACCACGGCCACGGTCGTGACGTCGAAGCCCAGGGGCGCGACGAGGGTGAGGGCGGCGAGCGAGGGCGACTGGCCGGTCTCGATGCGCGCGCCGAGGTCCTTGAGCAGCTGGTACAGCTCCTGCCGGCGCGCGGCCCGGGTGGAGACCCACACGGGGGGCAGTTCGTCGACCTTCGGTGCCGGCGGCTCCGCCGGGACCTGGGCCTTGCCGTCCACGTAGCGGTAGAAGCCTTCGCCGGACTTGCGCCCGACCAGCCCGCCGGCCAGGCGCTGCGCAGTGATGACGCTCGGGCGGTAGCGCGGCTCGTCGTAGTACTGGCGGTAGATGGACTCCATCACCGGGTGCGACACGTCCAGCGCCGTCAGGTCCAGCAGCTCGAACGGCCCGAGCTTGAAGCCCGCCTGGTCCTTGAGGATGCGGTCGATGGTGGCGAAGTCCGCCACGCCTTCGCCGGCGATCCGCAGGGCCTCGGTGCCGTAGCCGCGGCCCGCATGGTTGACGATGAAGCCGGGCGTGTCCTGCGCCTGCACGGGGGTGTGGCCCATCTGCTTGGCATAGGCGGCGAGCGCCTCGCACACGGCCGGGTCGGTCCGCAGGCCGGCGATGACTTCCACCACCTTCATCAGGGGCACCGGGTTGAAGAAGTGGTAGCCGGCGCAGCGCCCCGGCCGCTGCATGTCGGCGGCGATGGCGGTCACCGACAGGGAGGAGGTGTTGGTGGCCAGCACGGCGTCCGGGCCGACGACGTCCTCGAGCTGGCGGAACAGGTCGCGCTTGACGTCCAGGCGCTCGACCACGGCCTCGACCACGAGCTTGCAGCCGGCGAGGTCGGCCAGCGCGCCGGCCGGCTGCAGCCGCGACTTGCAGGCCTGCACGGCGGCCTCGTCCATCCGCCCTTTGTCCTGCAGGCGGTCCCACTGGGCGCCGATGTCCCGGACCGCACGCTGGATGGCCTCGGGCTGGGTGTCGTACAGCCGCACGAGGGAGCCCGCCTGGGCCGCGATCTGGGCGATGCCCCGGCCCATCGCGCCGGCGCCGACGACGCCGACGATGTCGAACACTGTTTGCATCGAGGGATTATCCGGCACCGAAAACGGGTGCCACGGCGCGCTTGCTGTGCAAGAATGGCGCGGCCATGAAGCTCATCCGGTCGTCTCGCCACGCCGCCGTCGGCCTCATGGCCTGCCTTGCGGTGGCTGGCCAGGCCGCCACGGTCGGCCGGGCCCAGGGACCGGCGCTGATCGGACGTCCGCTCGACCTCGCCATTCCCATCGTGCTCGAAGGCGCGGGCGACACGGTCCCGGAGTGCGTCGAGGCCGACGTGTTCTACGGCGACTTGCGCGTGGCGCCGGGCAGCGTCTCCGCCGAACTGCAATCCGGCCCCCGGGGTCCCTCGGTGCGCGTGCGCTCGGGGTCCGCCGTCAACGAGCCGGTCATCACCGTGTACCTGCAGCTCGGATGCGGCAACCGCTTCACCCGCCGCATCGTGCTGCTGGCCGAACCCGATCCCGCGGCCGACACCTCGCGGCCGCTGCCCGCATCCGCCGCGGCCACGTCACGGGCCGAGGCGGCCGAATCCGCCGTCAATGCCGCGCCGCTGAACCTGTCGCTCAGTCGCGGCCTGCCGGCGGTCCGGGCGCCGTCCGCCGACGTCGCCGGCACCACCGGCACCACCGTCACCAAGCCCGCCCCGCGCCGCCAGCCCGCGGCGACCGGTCCGAAGGCTGCGCCGCATGCCAAGTCGCCGGTCCCGCCCGCCGCTGCCGCGCCGCGGCCGGCCGCCAGCGCGGCGAAGCCCGCCCAGGTGGCCCCGGGCCCGACCGCTGTTGCCCGAGCCGCAGCCGGCGGCCGCGACCAGCTCAAGCTCGACGCTCCGCTGGGCCTTGCCGAACCGAGCGCGCCGTCCGAGGAAGCGCTGCGCCAGGCCGCGCGCATGCAGGCCATCGAGCGCGACCTGCGCGAGATGCGCCAGTTCCTGCAGCGCAACGACGCCGCGATGCTGCAGCTGCAGGCGCAACTGGCCCGGGCGGAGTCCGAGCGCTACGCCAACCCGCTTGTCTACGTGCTCATCGCCCTGGTGCTGGCGATGGCAGGGCTGATGCTGTTCTTCTGGCGCCGCGCCGCGGCCGTCCGCGATGCCATGGCGCACGACTGGTGGCGCGACCCGCGCGAGACCGAGCCGGCGCGCTCGCGTTCCGCGGCCGCCGCGGTGGTGGAGGAGGCCCGGGTTCGCCCGGCGCCGCGTCCGGGCCTCGTGGCCGAGCCCGCCAGCGTGCCAGCCCGCTCCGACGAAGCCGCGGCCCAGGCCCGGCCGGACGCCCCGCCGGTCGAGCCGCCGCAACCCCCCACGGTGCGCGCCCCGCTCAATCCGCTGCATGTCTCGGCGCGCACGGACGGCGACTTCCAGCCCAGCCAGGCCGGCAGCCGGGCGCTCAAGGCCGAGGAACTGCACGACGTGCAGCAGGAGGCCGACTTCTTCTCGTCGCTGGGCGAGTACGACCGCGCCATCGACGTGCTGCGCAGCCACATCCAGGCCAACCCCGAGACCAGCGCGGTGGCCTGGCTCGACCTGGTGGAGATCTACCACAAGCTGGGGCGCCGCGAGGAGTTCGACTGGGTGCGCAGCGAGTTCCAGCGCCGCTTCAATGCCGACGTGCCCGAGTTCGATGCCTACAGCCTGGAGAACGCCGGCATCGAGGCGTACGACAACGCCATGGCGCGCATCGTGGCGCTGTGGCCCGCGCGCCGGGTGCTCGACGTCATCGAGGAGTCCATCTTCCGCGGGCCGAGCAAGGACGGCTCGCAGGCCTTCAGCCTGCAGGCCTACCGCGAGCTGCTGCTGCTGCACCACATCGGCCAGCAGGTGCTGGCGGGCGGTGATGCGCCGCGCTCGGGATTCCAGGATTCGAACCCGGTGTCGGGCGCCCACGCCGACTTCGGCGCGCCGGGCTTCTCGCACACCTCGATCCATCCGCTGTCCACCGGAATGGCGGACCTGGACGGGCCGCCGGCCACCGGCCACGCGGCACTGGATGTGAACCTGGACGAGCCCGTGGCGGTTGCTGGCAGCTTCGGCGCCGCCGAGGCGCCCGCCGACGGCCACCTGCTGGACTTCGACCTGCCGGACATCGACACCGGGATGGTGCCGGTGCGCGGCAGCGACTAGCCTCAGCGCCGCACTTGCAGCGCGGCGGGGTTGACCACGTTCGTGGGGTGGCCCTCGATGAAGTTCACGACGTTGTCGAAGGCGTCGCCGAAGTACATCTCGTAGCTCTCCTGCTCGACGTACCCGATGTGCGGCGTGCAGATGCAGTTCTCCAGCCGCAGCAGCGCGTGGCCCTGCAGGATCGGCTCGCTCTCGAACACGTCGACGGCGGCCATGCCGGGCCGGCCGCGATTGAGCGCGGCCAGCAGCGCGTCGGGCTCGACCAGCTCGGCGCGTGAGGTGTTGACGAACAGGGCGGTGGGCTTCATGCGGCCGAAGTCCTCCAGCCGCACCAGGCCGGCGGTCTCGGCATTGAGCCGCACGTGCAGGCTGAGCACGTCGCTTTCGCTGAACAGCTGTTCGCGGCTCTCGGCGGCGATGTGGCCGTCGGCCTGCGCGCGCGAGCGCGAGCCCTCGCGGCCCCACACCAGCACCCGCATGCCGAAGGCCCGCCCGTAGTTCGCCACCAGCTGGCCGATCTTGCCGTAGCCCCAGATGCCCAGCGTCTTGCCCCGCAGCACCATGCCGAGCCCGAAGTTGGCGGGCATGGAGGCCGACTTCATGCCCGACTGCTGCCAGCCGCCGTGTTTGAGGGTCTGGATGTACTGCGGCAGGCGCCGCATGGACGCCATGATCAGGGCCCAGGTCAGTTCCGCCGGGGCGACCGGCGATCCGGCGCCTTCGGTGACCACGATGCCGCGCTCGGTGCAGGCGTCGACGTCGATGTGCGATCCGGCGCGCCCCGTCTGCGAGATCAGCTTGAGCCGCGGCAGCTTTTCCAGCAGCTGGCGCGTGATGTGGGTGCGCTCGCGGATCAGGACGATGACGTCGGCGTCGCGCAGCCGCACCGAGAGCTGGCCGATGCCCTTGACCGTGTTGGTGTACACCTTGGCGGGATAGGCCTCGAGCCTGGCCGCGCAGCGCAGCTTGCGCACGGCATCCTGGTAATCGTCGAGGATCACGATGTTCATGGCGGGATTGTGCCCTGCGCCCGGCGGCGCATCGGCCGCGCAGCCGGTAGCATTCACGCCTTTCCCGATCAGCTGAACCGCAAGGAGACTTCCCCCATGGCGATTTCGATGTCGTCGGCCAGCCTGCCGATCTTCCGCACGATGCTGGGCAACCTCAGCCACATCCTGGACAAGGGGCTGGCCCACGCGCAGGCCCGCAAGTTCGACCCGCAGGTGCTGGCGGCGGACCGCCTGGCGCCCGACATGCTGCCGTTCACGCGCCAGATCCAGATCGCCTGCGACTCGGCCAAGAACGGTGTCGCCCGCCTGTCCGGCGTCGAGGCGCCCCGGTTCGAGGACAACGAGACCACGGTCGATGAGCTCAAGGCCCGCATCGGCAAGACGCTCGCCTGGCTGGAGACGGTGCCTGCCGGCAAGCTGGACGGCACCGAGGACAAGGAGATCACGTTCCCGGTGGGCCGCGAGTCCACGCGGACGATGAAGGGCGAGGCGTACCTCAAGCACTGGGTGCTGCCCAACTTCTTCTTCCACGTCAGCATGGCGTACGCGATCCTGCGCCACAACGGCGTTGAGCTGGGCAAGGCCGATTACCTGGCCGGCGCCTCGCAGTGAACCCGATGGGGCGCCGGCGTGGTGGCGCCGCGGCGCGCCGTCAGGCGGTGGCGGCCTCCAGCGCGGCAAGCCGGTCGAGCTCGGCGCACACGTCGGCCATGCGGCCGGAGATCACCATCCGGCCCGCCGTGCTGCGCGGGTGCGCGGCTTCGACGATGCGCAGCACGCGAACCGGGCGGGCGTGGTGTTGCCCGGCCGGCCAGGCCACCTGGCCGTGACCGGCCAGCGTGTGCAGCCCGGTGCGCAGTGCCGGCGCATGCGCCGGCTGGCGCGTTGCGCGCGCCCAGCGCGCGAGCGGGCGCAGCCAGTGCCGCAACGGTTGCACCAGTCCGGCCAGCGTGCAGATCATTCCCATGTCGTCTCTCCTTGAACTTCAGGTTCGGAACACAGGCGAGATTCGGATGCGATGCCGGGTCGGTGCAGGGTGATGGCGCCTCGCGCCATACGCCCGCCACCTGCCGCCGCCCGGCGGGGCTCACATGAGCATGGTGTTGCGGATCAGGCCGACCGCGAGGCCTTCGATCTCGAACGGCTCGCCCGGCTCCACGACGATGGTGGGGTAGTCGGGGTTCTCGGCATGCAGCTCGATCAGGTGCTTGTTGCGCCGGAAGCGCTTGACGGTGACTTCGTCGCCCAGGCGCGCCACCACGATCTGGCCGTTCTTGGCTTCCCGGGTGGACTGCACGGCGAGCAGGTCGCCGTCCATGATGCCGGCGTCGCGCATCGACATGCCGCGCACCTTGAGCAGGTAGTCGGGGCGGCGCTGGAACAGGCTGCTCTCGACGTAGTACGTCTGGTCGACGTGCTCCTGCGCGAGGATGGGCGAGCCCGCGGCGACGCGCCCCACGAGCGGCAGCGCGAGCTGCGCCAGGCTCTGCAGCGGAAGGGGGAACTGCTTGAAGCGTGACTCGTGGATGGAGCGCAGCGTGTCGCTCTTGAGGCGGATGCCGCGCGAGGTGCCGCTCACCAGTTCGATGACGCCCTTGCGCGCCAGGGCCTGCAGGTGCTCCTCGGCCGCGTTGGCGGACTTGAAGCCCAGCTCGGCGGCGATCTCGGCACGGGTGGGCGGCGCGCCCGTGCGGGCGATCGCGGCCTGGATCAGGTCCAGAATCTGTTGCTGCCGTGCGGTGAGCTTGGGCGTCTCGATCATGGCGGTGGCTCCTTGGGGCGGCCAACTGGCTGCCCATCCAGTACCTGTATTTTTAACCAGTTTCGTGAAAGAGTGCAAGTGACACCCGATCGGATCGTTGTTCTCGGCACCGGAGGGACCATCGCGGGCGCCGCGGCCTCGGCGCAGGACCATGTCGGCTACCGCGCCGGCCAGGTGGCCGTGGCGGACCTGCTGGGCAGCCTGCCGGCGTTGCACGGCCTGCGCATCGAGGCCGAGCAGGTCGCGCAGGTGGACAGCAAGGACATGGGGCCGGCGGTGTGGGGCGCACTCGTGCGCCGCTGTGCGCACTGGCTGGCGCAGCCCGACGTGGCAGGCGTCGTCATCACGCACGGGACGGACACGCTGGAGGAAACGGCGTACCTGCTCTCGCGGGTGCTGGACGCGCGCAAGCCCGTCGTGCTGACCTGTGCCATGCGGCCGGCCACCGCGCTGTCGGCGGACGGGCCGCAGAACCTGGCCGACGCGGTGGCCGTGGCGCGCACGCCGGGCGCGGGCGGCGTCACCGTCGTGTGCGCCGGCCGGCTGCATTCGGCGCAGGCCGTGCGCAAGGTGCACCCGTACCGGCTGGATGCCTTCTCTTCGGGCGACGAAGGCCCGTTGGGTCATGTGGAGGACGGCCGGCTGCGGCTGGTGCGGGGCTGGCCGGCGCCGGCCGGGGCGTCGGGCGCGGCGCGCCTGCCGGCCGAGGGCGACTGGCCCTGGGTGGAGATCGTCCACAGCCAGGCGGGGGCGGATGGCCGCGTCGTGCAGGCCCTGGTGGCCGCGGGCGTGCGCGGCCTGGTGGTGGCCGCCACGGGCAACGGCACCGTGCACGAGCGCCTGGAGGAGGCGCTGGTTGCCGCGATGGAGCAGGGCGTGCGGGTGCTGCGGGCCACGCGCTGCCAGGAAGGAACGATCGTTGCCGGTGTGCCGGGCGGGCTGCCCGTGCACCTGCTCACACCAGTGAAGGCGCGCGTGGACCTGATGCTGGAGCTGGCGCGCGCCTGAGCGCCGGGATCAGCTGGCCAGCGCCTGCAGTGCGCGCGCGGTGATGTCCTCGACCGTGCCGATGCCGCTGATCGCGCGGTACTTCGGCGCGTTCTTGGGGTCGGCCTTGGCCCAGTTGGCGTAGTAGTCCACCAGCGGCCGGGTCTGCGAGGCGTAGACCTCCAGTCGCTTCTTGACGGTGTCCTCGCGGTCGTCGTCGCGCTGGATCAGCGGTTCGCCCGTGAGGTCGTCCAGGCCCTCCACCTTGGGCGGGTTGAACTTGACGTGGTAGGTGCGACCGGAGCCGGGGTGCGAGCGGCGGCCGCTCATGCGTTCGATGATGGCCTCGAAGGGCACGTCGATCTCGAGCACGTAGTCGAGCTTCACGCCCGCTTCCTTCATGGCGTCGGCCTGCGGGATCGTGCGCGGGAAGCCGTCGAAGAGGAAGCCCTGCGCGCAATCGGGCTGGGCGAGCCGCTCCTTCACGAGGCCGATGATGATGTCGTCGCCCACCAGCGCGCCGGAGTCCATGACCTTCTTGGCCGCCAGTCCGAGCGGCGTGCCCGCCTTCACCGCCGCGCGCAGCATGTCGCCCGTGGAGATCTGGGGGATGCCGTACTTCTGGCAGATGTAGGTTGCCTGGGTGCCTTTGCCCGCGCCTGGTGCGCCCAGCAAGATCAGTCTCATGGATGTCCTCGGATGGATGAAAGCGGGCGCTGCGGGCCCCTCGGTCATCCCCGCGCCGGGCCGTTGCGCATCATGCGCTTGAGGATAGCACGCGACCCTTGCGCGAACTTACGTCGCAGAAGCCGCGAAAAGACGGCGCACGCGCTCCAGATCCTCGGGCGTGTCGACGCCGGCGGCGGGCGCGGATGCGCTCACGTGCACGGCGATGCGGTGGCCGTGCCAGAGCGCGCGCATCTGCTCCAGCGCCTCCAGGCGCTCGATCGGCGCCTGCGGCAGGCCGGGAAAGCGGCGCAGGAATCCGCAGCGGTAGCTGTAGATGCCCACGTGCCGCAGCGGCGCCGGATCGGGCAGGGCGCGGATGCCCGAGGCGAAGCCGTCGCGCCACCACGGGATGGGCGCGCGGCTGAAGGTCAGGGCCAGGCCGCGCACGTCGGTGACCACCTTCACCACGTTCGGGTTGGTGAAGTCCGCCAGCTCGGTGATCGGGTGCGCCGCCGTCCCCATGTCGGCGCCGGTGTCGTCCTGCAGCAGGCGGGCGACGGCGTCGATGAGAGCGGGTTCGATCAGCGGCTCGTCCCCCTGCACGTTCACGACCGTGTCGCCGTCGGCCAGGCCCAGCTGGATGCTTGCCTCGGCCAGGCGGTCGGTGCCGGAGGGATGGTCCGCCGAGGTAAGCACGGCCTCGACGCCGTGGGCGCGGCAGGCGTCGAGGATCGAGGCGCTGTCGGCCGCCACCACGACACGCTGCGCGCCGGACCGCCGGGCGCGCTCGGCCACGCGCACGACCATCGGCCGGCCGGCGATGTCGGCGAGCGGCTTGTCGGGCAGCCGCGTGGAGGCCAGCCGCGCCGGGATCAGGATGGTGAAGGCCACTAGACCAGGGGCGTGCGCTTGGGGAGCCGATCGAGCTCGTCGTCGCTGAGCGGGCGCGCCTCTTCCTCGAGCAGGACGGGAATGCCGTCGCGGATGGGATAGGCCAGGCGCGCGCTGCGCGAGACCAGTTCCTGCCGGACGCGGTCGTGATCCAGGTGCCCCTTGGTCACGGGGCAGACCAGCAGCTCAAGCAGTTTGGGGTCCATGCGTCGATGATAGCTTCGCGTCCAGCCAGCGATCGAGCGCCTGCCAGAACGCCGGATCGATCGCGAGACCGAGCGGCACCGCCCACGCGTCTGGCCGCACGCGCCAGAGCTTCACGGCATCCTTGTCCGTGCACAGCACGGTGGCGCCGGCGGGCACCGGAGGGGCCTCGGCGAAATCATGGTGGTCGGGCAAGGCGAGCGTGCCGGCCAGCGGCACGTCCGCGGCGCGCAGCATGTCGAAGAACGCGTCCGGCCGTGCCACGCCCGCGAGCGCGAAGCACGGCCCCTGCCGCGCGAGCTCGCGCAGCGAGGCGGTGCGGCCGTCGGCGCGCCGCGCGACCGTGTCGAGCCGGCGGTCCAGGACAAAGCCGTCCACCCCGGGGGTCGTGGCGACGCGCAGGACGAAGTCGGCGCGGCGCGGCCAGGCCTCGCGCAGCGGCCCGGCGGGCAGGAGCCAGCCGTTGCCGATGCCGCGTTCGTCGAACACCACGATCTCCAGGTCGCGGGCCAGCGCGTGGTGCTGCAGGCCGTCGTCGCTCAGCACGACCTGCACCTCGGGATGACGGTCGACGAGCGCCTGGACCGCATCGGCCCGGCGGCGTGCCACGACGACGGGGATGCAGCACTGCCGTGCGATCAGCAGCGGCTCGTCGCCGGCCTCGGCGGGGTCGCTGGCGGCGGTCACTTCGACGCAGCCGGTGGAGCGGCGGCCATGGCCGCGCGACACCACCCCGCAGGCGATGCCCCGTGCCCGCAGGTGGCCCGCGATGGCCACCACGACCGGCGTCTTGCCGGCGCCGCCCGCGACGACGTTGCCGACCACGATGACCGGCCGGGGCAGGGGGGCGGCGCGCTTGATGCCCAGCGCATAGGCGCCGCGATGCGCCGCAGCCAGCGCGCGGTAGAGCAGCGAGACGGGCCAGAGTAGCAGCGCGAGCGGGCCGCGATGCAGCCACGCTCGCTGCAGGGCCGCGGCCATGCGCTTCAGTGGCTGGCCGCCTGGGCCGAGGACTGGGCCGCGAACGTGACCTGGTTCAGGCCCGCCCGGCGTGCCGCCTCCAGCACCGTGATGACGGACTGGTGCGGTGCCGTCGCGTCCGCGCTGACGATGATCACGCTGTCCTTGCCCGCCTTGGCGGCATCGGTCAGCGCCAGGGCCACGACGTCGGGGCTGCGGCCGACCACGGCCTGCCGGTTGACCGTGTAGCGGCCGTCGCTGCTCACGCCCACCAGGACCTCGCGCGGGTAGTCGCGCTGGGCGTCCGCGTCGGCCACCGGCAGGCGCAGCTGCAGTTCGGTGAACTTGCTGTACGTCGTGGACAGCATGAGGAAGATGAGCACGACCAGCAGCACGTCGATGAACGGGATCAGGTTGATCTCGGGCTCCTCGCGGGAGCGGGTGCGGAAATTCATGCGGGGCTCCGGACGGCGCGGCGCGGGCTCAGGGCCGGCGCAGGGTGTTGAGGTGGCGCACGAAGCGCTCCGACGACAGCTCCAGCGTCAGCAGGTACGCGTCGACGCGGCCGCGGAAGTAGCGCCAGAAGATCAGCGCCGGGATGGCGACGACCAAGCCGAAGGCGGTGTTGTAGAGGGCCACCGAGATGCCGTGCGCCAGCTGCGCCGGGTTGGCACCCGCGCCGGATCCGGGCGACTGCGAGCCGAAGATCTCGATCATGCCGATCACCGTTCCCAGGAGGCCGAGCAGCGGGGCCGCCGAGGCGATGGTCGCCAGTGCGCTGAGATAGCGCTCCAGGCGGTGGGCGACGGTCCGGCCGGCGCCTTCCATGGTGGAGCGCAGGTCCGACTCGCTGCAGCGCGGGTTGCTGTTCAGCGCGCGGAACCCGCTGGCCAGCACCTCGCCGAGGGCCGAGTTCTGTTCGAGCTGGGTCACCACGTCCGGCCCCGGCACGGATGAGCGCGAGACCGCCAGCGCTTCGTCGAGCAGCTTGGGGGGCGCGACCCGGGCCGTCTTGAGGCTCAGGAAGCGTTCGATGACGAGGGCCAGCGCCAAGATGGAGCAGGCAACCAGCGGCCAGATGGGCCAGCCTGCGGCTTGTATGATCGAAAACAAGGGGGCTCCGCGACGGGTGAATGCTGAAGGTGGTCGCGATTATGAGCGACTCAACAGCTGTAGGACCCGTCCCCGCGCGCGTAGGACGCAACCCACAGAAATTGTGGATAACTTTGTGCAAAAACCCCGCCTGCCGGCGCGCCGCGCCGCATGAATCCTTCGACATGTCAGATCGATGACATTTTCAGCAGGAAATTCTCGTTTGAAATCAATGACTTGCACGACGCTGCCGTGCTTCCTGCCGGGGCGGCTGCGGTCAGCGCCCGCTAGCGCGTCTTTGTGGACTAATCGGCTCCCGGTTTGCGGCCCCAAGCCGCTCCAGACCTGATGGTGGCGACTCCGGATCCAGCATCGGCGCCGCGAATCTGGCAAGTCGGCGCCCTGTGCCGCGCCGTTGCTGACGCCCTGGAGGCGAGGTTCAATCCCGTCGCGGTCCGCGGCGAGATTTCGGGCCTCTCGCGCGCGTCGAGCGGGCATGTCTACTTCAACCTCAAGGACCCGAACGGCCAGCTGCGCTGCGCCATGTTCCGCCGCGCGGCGTCCCTGCTCGACAGCCTGCCCGGTGAGGGCGATTTGGTCGAGGTGCAGGGGCGGCTGGCCGTCTACGAGCCGCGCGGGGACCTCCAGCTCATCGTGGAGAGCCTCTCGCGCGCCGGGCAGGGCGCCTGGTACGAACGGTTCCTGCGGCTCAAGGCCCGCCTGGAGGCCGAGGGGCTGTTCGAGCCGGCCCGCAAGCGACCGCTGCCGTTCCTGCCCCGCGGCGCCGGCCTGGTGACGTCGCTGGGGGCGGCGGCGCTGCATGACGTGGCCACCGCGTTGCGGCGCCGGGCGCCGCACCTGCCGGTCGTGCTCGCGCCGGCTTCGGTGCAAGGCCCCCAGGCCGTGCCGGAACTGGTCCAGGCGCTGGAGAGCCTGTACCGGCTGGCGCAGGAGGGCCGGCTCGACGTCATCCTGCTCGTGCGCGGCGGCGGCTCGATCGAAGACCTGTGGTCTTTCAACGAGGAGGCCCTCGCGCGCACGATCGTGCGCAGCCCGGTGCCCGTCGTGTGCGGCGTGGGCCACGAAACCGACGTGACGATCGCGGACTTCTGCGCCGACCTGCGCGCGCCCACCCCGACCGCGGCGGCCGAACTGGTGGCGCGCCCGCGGGCCGAGTTGCTGCAGCAGCTCGAGGCGCAGCAGGAGCGGCTCGGCGTGGCGCTGCAGCGCCGCGTCGACGGCGCTTCGCAGCGGATGGACGTCGCCACGGCCCGGCTCGGCCGGCCTTCGGCACGCATGGCGCAGCAGCACCGGCGCATCGCGCAGCTGGAGGACCGGCTGCGGCATGCCATCGAGCTGCGCCTGGAGCGGGCGCGCGGCCGCCTGCAGGGCCTCGAGTCCGATGGCCGCAGTGCCTTCGTGCACCGCTTCGGCCGCGCGCGAGACCGGCTGCACCGTGTCGACCTGCGGCTGGAACTGCTCGATCCCCGCCTGGTCCTGCAACGCGGCTATGCGCTGCTGACGGACACGCAGGGCTCGGTGATCACCAAGGCGGCACAGACGCAACCGGGGCAGGCGCTGCGCGCGACGCTCGCGGAAGGCGAAGTGGACCTGACGGTGGCGCGTCCGCGCCTGCTCTAGGGCCGTGCATTCCTGCCTAGAATCAGCGCCTTCTCACCACAAGACCCACCGTCGAGGAACACCATGGAACACACCCTGCCTCCGCTCCCGTATCCCATCGATTCGCTGGCGCCGCACTACTCGAAGGAGACGCTGGAGTACCACCATGGCAAGCACCACAACGCCTATGTGGTGAACCTGAACAACCTGCAAAAGGGCACCGAGTACGAGAACATGACCCTGGAGGAGATCATCAAGAAGTCCTCCGGCGGCATCTACAACAACTCGGCCCAGGTCTGGAACCACACGTTCTTCTGGAACTGCATGAAGCCCAATGGCGGCGGCGAGCCCGCCGGCGCGCTCGCGCAGGCGATCCAGTCCAAGTGGGGCAGCTACGCGGCCTTCCGCGAGGCCTTCGTGAAGTCCGCCGTCGGCAACTTCGGCTCGGGCTGGACCTGGCTGGTGAAGAAGCCCGACGGCAGCGTCGACATCGTCAACACCGGCGCGGCCGGCACGCCGCTGACCACGCCCGACAAGGCGCTGCTCACCGTCGACGTCTGGGAGCACGCCTACTACATCGACTACCGCAACCTGCGGCAGAAGTTCGTCGAGACCTTCCTCGACAAGCTGGCGAACTGGGAGTTCGCGCAGAAGAACTTCGGCTGATCCGCAGCGCTCCGACCAGGAACAAAGGCCCGCAACTGCGGGCCTTGTTCCTTGGTGCGGCGGGTCACTTGCGGAACGGTTCTCCCGCCAGCCGGGTGCCGGCCTTCACGCCCCGCCGGGCGAACCAGCCCTGGTTCATCTCGAGCACGAAGCGCACCGGCTTCGCCGAGCAATGCGAGTCCGTGGTGCGGGGCTTCATGTCTTCCACGTTGACGATCGTTCCATCGTCCGCGATGAACGCCGCGGACAGGGGAATGAGCGTGTTCTTCATCCAGAAGCACTGCTGCCACGGCTGCTCGAACACGAACAGCATGCCTTCGTGCTGGGGCATCTGCTTGCGCCACATGAGGCCGGTGGCGCGCTGCTCGTCGGTCTGCGCAACCTGGGCGTCGATCTGGTGCATGCCAGCGGCCAGGCGCACGCGCGGCAGGTCGGTCTGCGGCTCTTGCGCCGAGACGCCGCCCGCGGCCAGCAGGCAGGCGACGAGGAGGGGAAGGGCTTTCATCGCGGCGATTGTGGGTCGGAAATGAAAAATGCCCGCGGCAGCGGGCATTCGGTGCTGGCTTGCGCCGAGGCGGCGATCAAGCAGCCTTTTCGGTCTTGGCCTTCTTGGCCTTCTTGGTCTTCTTGGCCTTCTTCTCGGCCTTGGCGGTGGCCTTGTCTTCCTTCTTGTCGGCCTTGGCGGCCGAAGCAGCCGGGGCGGCCGGGGCGGCCGGCGTCGCCGGGGTGGCGGGGGTCGCTTGCGCGAACACGGCGGCGGAGAACACGGTGGCCATCAGGGCGGCGAGGAGCTTGTTCATGGGTCAGTCCTTCAGAAAAAAATCAGGAAGATCTACTTCGGTGTCCTCCCAGGACACCCGGAAGGCCCATCCACAACGAGGCCCGCCACTGTCCGGTTGACATCGAGTGCGGGCGCCGGAAAAGAAAATGCCCGCCAGGGGCGGGCACTTGCTCGAAGGCGCCAGGAATTACTTCTTGGCTTCTTCCTTCTTCTCGACCTTGGCTTCGGCCTTGTCGGCCTTCTTCTCGGCCTTGGCTTCGGCCTTCTCGGCCTTCTTGTCGGCCTTGGCGACCTTCTTCTCTTCCTTCTTCTCGGCCTTGGCTGCCTTCTTGTCAGCCTTCGCTTCGGCCTTGGCTTCCTTCTTCTCGGCCTTGGCTTCGGCCTTCTCGGCCTTCTTCTCGGCCTTGGCTTCGGCCTTGGGGGCGGATGCGGCGGCGGCCGGGGCGGCCGTCTGCGCGAACGAAGCGGTAGCGAAGAAGGCGGCCACCAGGGCGGCAAGCAGCTTGGTCATTTCTATGTCCTTGATTTCAGTGGGTTTCGAAAATCACCTCCCGTCCCCGGGAAGCTCTACGGCAACGGGCGAGCCGGCTGATCGGTTGACAGGCGGCTTCGGGCGCGGCGTGGCGGGTCCTCCGAGCGTCCGGCGGCCCCGTGCGACGGGGCTAGAATCGCCCGGTTTGCCACGCGGGCAGAGCGCCCGATTCCACCTCCGGAGCTGTTTTTTCCATGTACCAGCACATCAAGGTGCCCAGCCAGGGCCAGAAGATCACCGTCAATGCCGACATGTCCCTGAACGTGCCGGACCAGCCGATCATTCCGTACATCGAGGGTGACGGCACGGGCATGGACATCACGCCCGTGATGCTCAAGGTGGTGGACGCGGCGGTGGCCAAGGCCTACGGCGGCAAGAAGAAGATCCACTGGATGGAGATCTACGCCGGCGAGAAGTCCACCAAGGTGTACGGCCCCGACGTCTGGCTGCCGGAAGAGACGCTCAAGGTCGCCCGCGAGTACGTCGTGTCGATCAAGGGTCCGCTGACCACCCCGGTGGGCGGCGGCATCCGCTCGCTGAACGTGGCCCTGCGCCAGGAGTTGGACCTGTACGTCTGCCTGCGCCCGATCCAGTACTTCAAGGGCGTGCCCTCGCCGCTGAAGGAGCCGGAGAAGACCAACATGGTCATCTTCCGCGAGAACTCCGAGGACATCTACGCCGGCATCGAGTACGAGGCGAACACGGACAAGGCCAGGAAGGTCATCAAGTTCCTGATCGACGAGATGGGCGTCAAGAAGATCCGCTTCCCGGAAACCTCGGCCATCGGCATCAAGCCGGTGTCGGTCGAGGGCACCGAGCGCCTGGTGCGCAAGGCGATCCAGTACGCGATCGACAACGACAAGCCCAGCGTCACCCTGGTGCACAAGGGCAACATCATGAAGTTCACGGAAGGCGGCTTCCGCGACTGGGGCTATGCCCTGGCCCAGAAGGAATTCGGCGCCCAGCCGATCGACGGCGGCCCGTGGTGCAAGTTCAAGAACCCGAAGACGGGCAAGGACATCGTCGTCAAGGACGTGATCGCGGACGCCTTCCTGCAGCAGATCCTGCTGCGTCCGGCCGAATACAGCGTGATCGCCACCCTGAACCTGAACGGCGACTATGTCTCCGACGCGCTGGCGGCGCAGGTGGGCGGCATCGGCATCGCCCCCGGCGCGAACCTGAGCGACTCGGTGGCCATGTTCGAAGCCACCCACGGCACGGCGCCCAAGTACGCCGGCAAGGACTACGTCAACCCGGGCTCGGAGATCCTGTCGGCCGAGATGATGCTGCGCCACATGGGCTGGACCGAGGCCGCCGACCTGATCATCAGCTCGATGGAAAAGTCGATCCTGTCCAAGAAGGTGACCTACGACTTCGCCCGCCTGATGGACGGCGCCACCCAGGTCAGCTGCTCGGGCTTCGGCCAGGTGATGATCGACAACATGTGAGCGCGCCGGGCGGCCGCGAGGCCGCTGCGCCCGTGGGCCCACCAAGGGCCAAGAAAAAAGCCGCCCCGGGGCGGCTTTTCCGTTTCGCGGCGGCGCCTATTTGGCCGAGGCGTCGGGCCGGCTGGCCGGGGCGTGGAACTGGGGCGCGCGGACCTTGGACTGGCGCCCCGGCCGCTCGGCCGCCGGCTGGGTCTGGATCGGCTGCACCTCGTCGGCATGGATGTTCTGCGCCAGCTGGCCCTTGGGCCCCTGGGTGATCTCGAACGTCACGCGCGAGCCCTGCTTGAGCGTCTTGAAGCCGTCCATCGCGATGGCGGAGAAATGCGCGAAGACGTCGGAGCCACCGCCGTCGGGCTCGATGAACCCGAAGCCCTTGGCATCGTTGAACCACTTGACAGTACCGGTCGCCATCGGAGGGCCCCCTTCTTCTTTCCCGAACTGAGCAGTGAGTGTCCGGGATTCAAGCTCGATCTGTCAATATTTTCACATACTAAAGTTTTGATGGCCCCGACGGGCGGCTTTGAGGCGAGCGCGCGCCCGCGAATGGAACAATGAAGCGCCGCGTCCGCTTCCCGGGTGCCGGCACGCGCTCCACGAGCGCCAGCCCGAAAGGGCCACGCCGGGGCGGTGATCGGACGTGCTTGAATGTGGGCCGACGGTCACCATTTGCTGATGGCGGTGCAGTGCGCAAGCCTGCTCGATAGAATGAATTTCATGGCAAGCAAACCCCCCGTGCCCGCACCGGTCGCCCCCGTGGCGCGACCGACGGAGGACGACGGCGGCTCCGTGGTGCTCGAGCGGCGGGCCCAGAAGACAAAACCACCGCAGATGTACCAGGTCGTCATGCTGAATGACGACTACACCCCGATGGAATTCGTGGTGGTGGTGATCCAGGAGTTCTTCAACAAGGACCGCGAGACCGCGACGCAGATCATGCTCAAGATCCATCTCGATGGAAAAGGCATCTGTGGCGTGTATTCGCGTGACGTCGCCGCGACGAAGGTCGAGCAGGTGCAGGAGGCCGCCCGCCAGGCGGGCCACCCGCTGCAGTGCGTCAGTGAACCCGTGGAGTAAAACGGGGTCGAAACGGCAAGCTATCAGGAAGCAAGGCAGAAGGAATTTTCATGATTGCCCAGGAATTGGAAGTCAGCCTCCACATGGCGTTCGTGGAGGCGCGCCAGCAGCGCCACGAGTTCATCACCGTGGAACACCTGCTGCTTGCCCTGCTGGACAATCCCAGCGCGGCGGAGGTGCTGCGCGCGTGTTCCGCCAACATCGATGACCTGCGCAAGTCGCTGTCCAACTTCATCAAGGACAACACGCCGCAGGTCGCCGGGACGGACGACGTCGACACCCAGCCCACACTGGGTTTCCAGCGCGTGATCCAGCGCGCCATCATGCATGTGCAGTCCACCGGCAACGGCAAGAAGGAAGTCACCGGCGCCAACGTGCTGGTGGCCATCTTCGGCGAGAAGGACTCGCACGCGGTGTACTACCTGCACCAGCAGGGCGTCACGCGCCTGGACGTGGTGAACTTCATCGCGCACGGCATCAAGAAGAGCGATCCGCCCGAGCCCGCCAAGAGCGGCGAGTCCTCGTCCGGCGACGGCGAGGAAGGCGGCGAGAAGAACGAGAAGGCCTCGCCGCTCGAGCAGTTCACCGTCAACCTCAACCAGCAGGCCAAGGACGGCAAGATCGATCCGCTGATCGGCCGCGAGTACGAGGTCGAGCGGGTCATCCAGATCCTGTGCCGCCGGCGCAAGAACAACCCGCTGCTGGTGGGCGAGGCCGGCGTGGGCAAGACGGCCATCGCCGAGGGCCTGGCCTGGCGCATCGTGCAGAAGGACGTGCCGGAGATCCTGGCCGAGTCCAGCGTGTACTCGCTCGACATGGGCGCGCTGCTGGCGGGCACCAAGTACCGCGGCGATTTCGAGCAGCGCCTGAAGGGCGTGCTCAAGTCGCTGAAGGACAAGCCCAACGCGATCCTGTTCATCGACGAGATCCACACCCTGATCGGGGCCGGCGCGGCCTCGGGCGGCACGCTGGACGCGTCCAACCTGCTCAAGCCGGCGCTCTCCAGCGGCCAGTTGAAGTGCATCGGCGCGACCACGTTCACCGAGTACCGCGGCATCTTCGAGAAGGACGCGGCGCTGTCGCGGCGCTTCCAGAAGGTCGACGTCGTCGAGCCCAGCGTGGAGCAGACCATCGAGATCCTCAAGGGTCTGAAGTCGCGCTTCGAGGAGCACCACAGCGTCAAGTACGCGGCCAACGCCCTGCAGGCGGCGGCCGAGCTGTCGGCCAAGTACATCAACGACCGACACCTGCCCGACAAGGCCATCGACGTGATCGACGAGGCCGGCGCGGCGCAGCGCATCCTGCCGGTGAGCAAGCGCAAGAAGACGATTTCCAAGACCGAGGTCGAGGAGATCGTGGCCAAGATCGCCCGCATCCCGCCGGCCAACGTGTCCAACGACGACCGCGGCAAGCTGCAGACGATCGAGCGCGACCTGAAGTCGGTCGTGTTCGGGCAGGACAAGGCGCTGGAGGTGCTGGCCAGCGCCGTGAAGATGGCGCGCTCGGGCCTGGGCAAGGGCGACAAGCCGATCGGCTCGTTCCTGTTCTCCGGTCCCACCGGCGTCGGCAAGACCGAGGCGGCCAAGCAGCTGGCGTACATCATGGGCATCGAGCTGATCCGCTTCGACATGTCCGAGTACATGGAGCGCCACGCGGTGTCGCGCCTGATCGGCGCGCCTCCGGGCTACGTGGGCTTCGACCAGGGCGGCCTGCTCACCGAGGCCATCACGAAGAAGCCGCACGCGGTGCTGCTGCTCGACGAGATCGAGAAGGCGCACCCGGACATCTTCAACGTGCTGCTGCAGGTGATGGACCATGGCACGCTGACCGACAACAACGGGCGCAAGGCCGACTTCCGCAACGTCATCATCATCATGACGACGAACGCGGGCGCCGAGACCATGAACAAGGCGACCATCGGCTTCACCAACCCGCGCGAGTCGGGCGACGAGATGGCCGACATCAAGCGCCTGTTCACGCCGGAGTTCCGCAACCGCCTGGACGCGATCGTGAGCTTCAAGGCGCTTGACGAGCAGGTCATCCTGCGCGTGGTCGACAAGTTCCTGCTGGTGCTGGAGCAGCAATTGGCCGAGAAGAAGGTGGAGGTCACCTTCACCGACAAGCTGCGCAAGCACCTGGCCAAGAAGGGCTTCGATCCGTTGATGGGCGCGCGGCCGATGCAGCGCCTGATCCAGGACACGATCCGGCGCGCGCTGGCCGACGAGCTGCTGTTCGGCCGGCTCACCGAAGGCGGCCGCCTGACGGTCGACCTGGACGACAAGGACGAGGTGCTGCTGGACATCCAGCCGCTGCCGAAGAAGGAAGGCAAGTCCAAGCCGGAGCCGGAGGAGATCTCCAGCGACCAGTGAGGCCCGGCCTCACCCGCGAAGAAGCCGCCCCCTGGGGCGGCTTTTTTCCTGGTTCGCTCAGGCGCCGAGCAGCTTCACGATCTGGCGCCAGTGCGCCGGCTCGACGGGCGTGATCGACAGGCGATTGCCCTTGCGCAGGACGAGCAGGTCCTCCAGCCCGGGCGTCGCGCGCAGCTCGGGCAGGGTGAGGTTGCGCGTCTTGCGTTCGACCTGCACGTCCACCAGCACCCAGCGCGGCGACTCGCGTTTCGACTCGGGGTCGTGGTAGGGCGACGTCGGGTCGAACTGCGTGGGGTCCGGGTAGGGCGTGGAGGCCACGCGCGCGATCCCGACGATGCCCGGCTCCGCGCAGCTGGAGTGGTAGAACAGCACGCCGTCGCCGACGCGCATCTGGTCGCGCATGAAGTTGCGGGCCTGGTAGTTGCGCACGCCGGTCCACGGCACGGTCGACTTCGGCGCGGCCAGCGCGTCGTCCACGGACACCTCGTCGGGCTCGGACTTCATCAGCCAGTAGTGCATGACGATTCTCCTCAGGCCAGCATTCTGGCGGCGAGCGACCTGGCCGCCGGTCCCACCAGGCCGGCGCCCGTGAGCACGAGCAAGGCGCTCACGACGCGCAGCACCGCCACGCGCGAGAGCGGCGGCGGGTACCGGCGCAGCAGCCAGGTGATCGCCATCGCCGTCGGCACGGCGACCACGCAAAGCAGCAGGGACGCGCGGCTGAACTGGCCGCTCGCGAGGACCAGCCCCAGCCGCAGCAGCGCGCTGGTGGCCAGCGTGGCCACCAGCGTGTCGCGCACTTCCTCCATGCTCAGCGGTTGCCGGTAGAACTGGTAGACGAGCGGCGGCCCCGAAGCGGAGAAGAGGCCGCCGAGCACGCCCGAGACGACGCCGATCGCGGTGAAGGAACGGTTGGACGAGCGCCGGGGCAGCGGCTCGGTGCGCAGCAGCACCACGAGCGCGCACGCGATGATGGTCAGGCCCAGCAGCAGCTTGAGCACGGTGACCAGGCCGGCGCTCAGCCAGGCCAGCAGGGCCACGCCCGCGGTCACGCCGATGACCGTGCCAGCGGCCGTGGACCGGACCATCTGCACGTTCACTCCGCGTCGCGCGGGCCCGCGCAGCGCCGTGACCGCGCTCGCCAGGGACAGCACCGTGGCCACGTTCGCGACGTCGGCCAGCGGCGCCAGGTCGAACAGTCCCGTCAGGCCGAGCAGGACCAGCGCCATCGCGAAACCGGTGATGCTCTGCGCGCTGCTGGCCACCACCACGCAGAGCAGGAAGGCGGCGAGCTGCCAGCCGGTCATCGCGGGCACGGGGCAATGCCGTGGCAGGCGCGGGAGGACAGGCGAAGCGTCGGCCCCGCTGGGCATGTGGGTTCATCCGTGGCGGCGCAAGCGGCCCTGGCCGGGCGCCGCGCCACCGTCACTTCCTGCAAGTCATCCGCGTGCGCCATGGCGCCCGATTATGGGCGCAGGCGGATGGGGTCCTACCAGCCCCTGGAGTCGAGGTAGGCCTTGAGGTAACGGGCGACGACGTCGGCGCCGGAGCCCGTCAGGTGGATGTCGTCGAAGCGCAGCGAGGAGGAGGGCACGTCGGCCTGGAACTCGGTGACCTGCTGCGGGTTGGACGGGTCGTACTGCGCCACCATGAAGGTGCGGATGTCGAGCCAGTGGCCGGCATAGGTGGCAGCCAGGTCCCGGTTCAGCTGCATGATGATGTCGTAGGTCGCCGTGCCCCGCGGCGCATCGGCCGCGTTGTTGATCACCGACAGCACGACGAAGCGATCGTTGCCGGGCGCGAGCAGCGCGACACTGGCGGCCAGGTCCGCCTTGATCTGCGCGGCGGCCGTCGTCGGGTCGAGGCGCACGTTGTTGTGCCCGGTCCAGAGGATCGTGGTCGCGTTGCGGTACTGCGTGTCGTCCGTCTCGTGGGCCAGGATCATCGAGGAGGTCTCGCCGGGGAAACCGCCGTCGTGCACCTCGCGCCCGCCGTAGAGCGGCACGAGGGCGCGCACCACCGGGGGCGTGAGCGAATCGCCCCACATCGCCACCGGCCCGGTGAAAGGCGCGGAGGCCACCGGAGGGGCCGCGGTGGATGTGCTGCCCCCGGAAGGCGGCACGGGGGCGGGCGCCGGCGCGGGTGCGCTGGCGACCGTGGCCTCGCCGCCGCCTCCACCGCCACAGCCGCCCAGCAGCAAGCCGGCCACCCACGTGGCCGCGTCACGTCTGTTCATTCCAACTCCAGAATGGATTCACTGCGCGCATTCTTGAGGCGGGCCCGCTGCGCGTGTGTAAGCCGGAGCGAGCTGTGTAGCCGGGCGTGATGGATGAGGTCGGCGCTGTTCCTAGAATGAGGCCATGGAACGAACACATCGGGTCGCAGTCATGGGTGCCGGCGCCGTCGGCTGCTACTTCGGCGGCATGCTGGCGCGTGCCGGCCACCAGGTCGCGCTCATCGCGCGTCCGCAGCATGTCGAGGCCATCCGGCGTGACGGGCTGCGGATGGAGACCCGCACCTTCGACGAGCGGGTGCGCGTGGCGGCCAGCACCGACGCTTCGGCCGCGCGCGGTGCCTCGCTGGTGCTGTTCTGCGTCAAGTCCATGGACACCGAGGCCGCCGGGGCCCAGCTGCGCGAGCACCTGGCGCCCGATGCGCTGGTGCTGTGCCTGCAGAACGGCGTGGACAACGCCGAGCGCTTGCGCGGCGTGCTGCCGCCGCGGCAGGTCGCCGCCGCCGTCGTGTACGTGGCCACCGAAATGGCCGGGCCAGGCCACCTGAAGCACCACGGCCGCGGCGAGCTCGTCATCGAGCCTTCGGCGCGCAGCGAGGAGTTCGCGGCCGTGCTGGCGGATGCGGGCGTGCCCACGGAGGTGTCCGCCAACGTGCGCGGCGCGCTGTGGGCCAAGCTCGTCCTCAACTGTGCCTACAACGCCGTCTCCGCCATCGCCCAGCGGCCCTATGGCGAGAACGTCCGCAGCCCGGGGATCCCGCAGGTGATGAGCGACGTCGTCGCCGAATGCCTGTCGGTGGCGCGCGCGGAAGGGGTGGAGATCCCGGGCGACATCGACGCGGCGATCCGCAAGATCGCCGAGAGCATGCCGACCCAGTTCTCGTCGACGGCGCAGGACCTCGCGCGCGGGCGGCCGAGCGAGATCGACTACCTGAACGGCCTGATCGTGCGCCGAGGCCAGGCGCTGGGCATTCCCACGCCGGTCAACCGGGCGCTGTGGGCGCTGGTCAAGCTGCTCGAGAGCAAGCCGCCGGCCGCGCGCGGTTGAGCGCTAGAGCCGCGCCAGCCGGTCCAGCGCGGTCCGCAGCGTCTCGTCCTTCTTGGCGAAGCAGAAGCGCACCACGCGCTGGTCGAAGCCGTCGCCATAGAACGCCGACAGCGGGATGGCGGCCACGCCCAGCTCACGCGTGAGCCATTGGCAGAACTCGTCCTCGCGCAGATCGCTGACGGCCGAGATGTCGACGCACTGGAAGTAGGTCCCCTCGCTCGGCAGCAGCCGCAGGCGGGTGCGCGCCAGCCCTTCGCGGAACAGGTCGCGCTTGCGCTGGTAGAAGGCCGGCAGCTCCAGGTAGGGCTGCGGGCTCGCCATGTACTCCGCCAGCCCGTGCTGCACCGGCGTGTTCACCGTGAACACGTTGAACTGGTGCACCTTGCGGAACTCGCCGGTGAGCATCGCCGGGGCGGCGACGTAGCCGACCTTCCAGCCGGTGACGTGGTAGGTCTTGCCGAAGCTCGAGACGATGAAGCTGCGCGCCGCCAGCGCGGGAAAGCGGGCCGCGCTCTGGTGCGGCTGGCCGTCGAACACCATGTGCTCGTAGACCTCGTCGCTGATCACGAGCACGTCGGTGGGCGCGAGCAGCTCCTGCAGGCGCAGCATCTCGGCGGCCGTCCACACGGTGGCGCTCGGGTTGTGGGGCGAGTTGATCAGGATCGCCCGCGTGCGCGGCGACAGCGCCGCGGCGATGCGGTCGAAGTCGGGCCGGAACGTGCCGGGAACGAGCGGCACGCGCACCACGGTGCCGCCGGCCAGCTCGATGTTGGGCACGTAGCTGTCGTAGCACGGCTCCAGGACGATGACCTCGTCGCCCGGCCGGACCACCGCCAGGATGGCGGTGATGATGGCCTGCGTCGCGCCGGCGGTGATGGTGATCTCGGTGGCCGCGTCGTAGCGGCGGCCGTACATCGCCTCGATCTTGCCGGCCACGGCCTCCCGCAGCGACGGCACGCCGGCCATCGGGGGGTACTGGTTCAGGCCCCGCGCCATCGCGCCGCTGACGGCCTGCACCAGCTTCGGATCGCATTCGAAGTCCGGAAATCCCTGGCCCAGGTTGACGGCGCCGGTCTCGGTCGCCAGGGCGGACATGACGGTGAAGATGGTGGTGCCGACGGCGGGCAGCTTGGTGGTGACCGGCGGCGTGCGCGCGGCGGGTGAATCAGAGCTCATAGTCGTTCGCATGGCCGGTCATGGCCCTGGCGATCAGGTTGCGGTCCAGCCGGTCGGACAGGAGTTCGGCGAACCGGTAGACGAAGTTGCGCAGGTACGCGCCGCGCTTGAACGCGACGCGCGCGATGTTCTGGCCGAACAGGTGGCCCAGCGGGCGCATCGCGAGGTCCGCGTTCTGCGGATCGTCGCGCACCGCCATTTCCGCCACGATGCCCACCCCCAGCCCGAGCCGCACGTAGGTCTTGATCACGTCGGAGTCGATCGCCTCGAGGGCGATGCGCGGCTGCAGCTTGCGCTGCGCGAACGCGCTGTCGATGCGCGTGCGGCCGGTGAAGGACGGGTGGTAGGTGATGATGGGCTCGGCCGCCAGGTCCTCGAGGCTGATGCGCTCCTTGTCGGCCAGCGGGTGCCCTTGCGGCATGACCAGCACGTGCTGCCACTCGTAGCAGGGCATCGTGACGAGCTCCTGATAGTCGGCGAGCGACTCCGTGGCCACGCCGATCTCGGCCACTTCGTCGATCAGCATGCGGGCCACCTGGTCGGGGGAGCCCTGGTGCAGGCTGATGTTCACTTTCGGGTAGGCCTCGCGCAGGCGGGCCACCGGCACGGGCAGCACGTAGCGGGCCTGGGTGTGCGTGGTCGCGATGGACAGGGTGCCGCTGTCCTGCGCGCTGAACTGCTCGCCGATGCGCTTGAGGTTGCCCACCTCGCGCATGATCAGCTCGATGCTGCGCAGCACGTGCTGGCCGGGCTCGGTGATGCGCTTGAGCCGCTTGCCATGCCGGGCAAAGATCTCGACGCCCAGTTCCTCCTCGAGCTCGATGATGGCCTTGGACACCCCGGGCTGCGACGTGTGCAGCGCCTTGGCGGCCTCCGTCAGGTTGAGGTTGCGTCGCGCAGCCTCCTGGACGAACCGGAACTGGTGCAGGTTCATACCTTATTTCATCTAAAAGGTGTGAGCCAATTATGCCAAATTGAATTAAGCCTGTTGCAGTGCAAGATGCGCCAGCAGGTCCAGGACCGCCGGCGATTCGCCGACCGCGGGGGCCGCCTGGATCGAGATGGCCGGGTGCCGCGCCCGGGCCGCTTCCAGCCGTGCCGGCAGGTCCTCGCGCGCGTGCTTGCCGACGCCCAGGAACATGGGGAAGACCAGGATCCGCTGGGCGCCCTGCGCCACCAGGTTGTCGATCGCTGCCGGCAGGTCGGGCGCCTGCAATTCGAGGAAGGCGCACGCCACCGCGGCGCCGGGATCGATGGACCGGATGCGGGCGGCCACGGCATCCATCGGTTCGCGCCAGGCGGGGTCGCGCGAGCCGTGGCCGAAGACGACGATGCCGCGCTTCACCGCCGCAGCACCAGCCAGCTGAAGGCCGCCAGCGACAGCAGCGTGTAGAGCAGGCCCGGCGCCGCGGCCGTGAGCCAGGGCCACCAGTCGCGCAGGTTGCCCACGTAGCCGAAGACGTTGTTCAGCAGGAAGAAGCTGATGCCGATCAGGACCCCGCCGAACACATAGGTGGTGATGCCCCCGGAGCGGAAGTGCAGGTAGGCGAAGGGCAGGGCCAGCACCACCATCACCAGGCAGCTGAGGGGGTAGAACACCTTGCGCCAGAACTCGATCTCGTAGCGCTGCGACGTCTGGCCGTTCTGCTCCAGGTGGCGGATGTACTGGAACAGGTCGATGGTCCCCATGCGATCGGGCTTGAGCAGCGCCACCGACACCATCTCGGCGTTGATCTCCGTCGGCCAGCGCAGCGTGGGCTGGGCCGTGCGGGCCACCTTCGGCGCGCCGCCCTCGCCCTGGAAAGTGGTGCGCTGCGCGTCGTGCAGCAGCCAGGCACCGCCGCTGAAGTTGGCGCGCGCCGCCTGCGTCATGCTGACCAGGAAGCCCCGTTCGTCGGCTTCGAAGATGCGCACCGCCTGCATCGAGCCGTCGGGCGCGAGCGCGCCGACGTTGACGTTGAAGGTCGAAGCCGACTGCCTCTCCTTGAGCCAGGCGCCGGTCTGGCCGATGCTGATGCGGCCCTGGTAGCGCGCGCGCAGCAGCTGCGCCGCGCGGTCGGCGGCGGGCGCCACATAGTCGCCGACGGCGAACGTGAGCAGCGCGAACACCACGCCCAGGGCGAGCAGGGTGCGCAACGCCCGGCCGGGCCCCAGGCCGCTGGTGCGCAGGATGGTGTACTCCGAACTCTGCGCCAGCCGCGCCATCACGAAGATCGTGCCGATCAGGACCGCGATCGGCAGCAGTTCGTACAGGTGGCTGGGCACCATCAGGGTCACGTACAGCAGCGCCTGCGTCAGCCGGTACGGCGTCACGCCCTTGCCGACGTTGGGCAGCTCGTCGACGAAGTCGAAGAAGAAGAACAGGGCCAGGAAGCCGGCGGCGACGAACACCACCGACGCGAGCACTTCGCGGTAGACCAGGCGGCGGATGGTCCTCATGCGCCCACCTGCGCGGCCGCCGCCTGCTTGCGCCGCCATGGCCAGGCCCAGTTGTTGTGCTGCTTGGCGAGCCACAGGGCCGCGGCGGCGAAGGTGCCGCCGTGCAGGGCCAGCATGAAGGGCAGGAACGCGGTGCGGCCGCCGCTGATCCAGCTCTGGCCCAGGTTGAGGAGGTTGTAGTAGACGACGAAGGCGAACAGCGCGAACACGAGGTTGCCGCTGCGCCCGGCCCGCGGGTTGACGCTCGAGACGGTGATGGCGATCACGATGAAGTTGAAGGCGGCCAGCGCCATGCCCATGCGCCAGGCCAGCTCGCCCAGGTTCGGGTTGGTGGGATCGACGACGAGGCGGGCGGTCGACAGCGTCTTGGCGGGCGCGCTGTCCTGCGGGCCGAGCTCGGCCGCGCCGACGCGGTTGCCCAGCTCGTTGAACTCGCTCACGCGCAGCTCGCGGCCGTCGAGGCTGCTTTCCACGCGCTGGCCGTTGGACAGCAGCAGGAACTGGCTGTCGCCTTCGGTGACCACCCGGCCGGTGCGCGCCGAGGTGATGGTCTGGTGCCCGCGCTCGGTGGTCGAGATGAAGATGTTCTTGCCCGACTTGTTGTCGGGCGTCTCCTTGTCGAGGAAGAAGACGCGGGTGCCGCTGGCCGACTCCTGGAACTGGCCCGGCGCCACGCGCTCGAGGTCGCCGCGGCTGCCGTAGCGGTCCTTCAGGTCCTGGGTCTGCTGGTTCGCCCAGGGCCAGATGACGAGGGCGAGCACCGTCACCCCGGCGAGGATCGGCCAGGCGAATCCGAACAGGGGGCGCACCAGGGACGACAGGCCGCGCCCGGCCGAGAACCAGATGACCATCTCGCTGTCCGTGTACATGCGCGAGAGCGTGCCCACGATGGCGATGAAGAGCGACAGGGTCAGGATGGGCGGCAGGTAGCCGAGGACCGTGTAGCCCATGACCATCATGACTTCCTGCGGGTTGACGCTGCCCCGGTTGGCCTGGCCCAGCGTGCGGATCAGGGTCATGGTCATGACGATGGTGACCAGCACGACCAGCGTCGCGCCGAAGCTGCGCGCCAGTTCTTTGCGCAATGACGAATGGAATAACATCGGCGCCGACCCGCGATTCGCGACAAACAACGGATTATGGACTTCGAACTCAAGACCCTCGACCCCGCCGACGCATGCCGCCAGAAATGCGATGCCCTCGTGGCCCTCGTCACCGACGACGCCCGCGGCGGCTCCGATCCGCTGTCGCGCCTCGTGGATGACGCCCGCAAGTCGGGCGACCTGGACACCAAGCCGGGCAAGCTGCTGCAGGCCTGGCGCGTCGAGGGCATCGCGGCCAAGCGCGTGGTGATCGCGGGCGCCGGCGACGGCACCGGCAAGCGGGTGCAGTCCGCCGTGCAGGCCGCCATGGGGGCCCTGCGCACCAAGGGCGTCAAGCGCCTGTTGATCTGCCTGCCTGCGGGCGCCGGCGACGACGCCGTGCGGGCCGCCGTCTCGGCCACCGCCGAGACGAGCTACGTCTACGTGACCACCAAGTCCAAGCCCGAAGGGCGCGAACTGGAGCGCGTGACGATCGCCGTCCAGGCCAGCGCCAACGTGCACAAGGACGCCTTCGAGACCGCCCGCGGCATGGCCGTCGGCATCGAGTTCGCCCGCGAGATGGGCAACCTGCCTCCGAACCTGGCCACGCCCACCCGGCTGGGCGACGAGGCCAAGAAGCTGGCCAAGGCGCACGGCTTCCGCTGCGAAGTGATGGGTCCCAAGGAGGTCGAGCGCCTGGGCATGGGCTCCTTCATGGCGGTGGCGCGCGGTTCCGAGGAGCCGCTGCGCTTCATCGTGCTGCAGCACCGCGGCGCGCCCGACTCGCAACCCCCGGTGGTGCTGGTGGGCAAGGGCATCACGTTCGACAGCGGCGGCATCTCGATCAAGCCGGCTCCGGAGATGGACGAGATGAAGTTCGACATGGCCGGCGCGGCGAGCGTGCTGGGCACGTTCCGCGCCCTCGGCGAGCTCAAGCCCAGGCTGAACGTGGTGGGCATCATCCCGGCCTGCGAGAACCTGCCGGACGGCCGCGCGATGAAGCCGGGCGACGTCGTCACCAGCATGAGCGGCCAGACCATCGAGGTGCTGAACACCGACGCCGAGGGCCGGCTGATCCTGTGCGATGCCCTGACCTATGCCGAGCGGTTCAAGCCGCGCGCCGTGGTGGACATCGCCACGCTCACGGGCGCCTGCGTGATCGCGCTGGGCGGCGTGCGCAGCGGCCTGTTCGCCTCCGACGACGCGCTGGCCCAGGCCCTGCAGGCCGCCGGCGACGCGGCGTTCGACCTGTGCTGGCGCATGCCGCTCGACGACGAGTACGGCGAGGGCCTGAAGACCAACTTCGCCGACATGGCCAACGTCGCCGGCCGGCCGGCCGGTTCGGTGACGGCCGCCAAGTTCCTGCAGCGCTTCGCGGGCAAGTACCCGTGGGCGCACCTGGACATCGCCGGCACGGCCTGGAAGGGCGGCGCGGCCAAGGGCTCCACGGGTCGCCCCGTCGGCCTGCTGGTGCAGTACCTGCTGTCGCAGCAGGGCGCCACAGCCGCAGCGGGCAAGGGCGCCGCCAAGCCCGCCGCGAAGGCCGCCAAGCCGGCCAAGCCGGCCAAGACGGCCCGCCGCAAGGCCGCGGCCTGAGTGGCATGACCGAGATCGCGTTCCACGTCAACACGCAGGACAAGGTGGGCTATGCCTGCCGGCTCCTGCGCAAGGCCTGGGCCGCGGGCTCCCGCGTGGTGGTGACCGGCGACCCCGAACTGCTGCGCGAGCTGGACGTGTCGCTCTGGACCTTCAGCGCGCTCGATTTCGTGCCGCACGTGTACGGCGCCGCGCAGCCGCTCGCGGCGCGCACGCCCATCGTGCTGAGCGAGACGGCGCAGGGCGCGCCCCACCTCGACGTGCTGCTCAACCTGGGCCTCGAGGTGCCCGAGGGGTTCGAGCGGTTCGAGCGCCTGATCGAGATCGTCTCGGACGAGCAACACGACCTGCAGCAGGGGCGCCTGCGCTGGCGGCACTACGCCAGCCGCGGCTATGCGCTGCGGCGCCACGACCGGGCGGAGGCACGCTGATGGCGCAGCGCACGCCGCCTCGCAACGTGCCCACCCTCACCGAGGTGGTGCAGGGCGCGCGAGCGGTTTCGGCCGCCGACCGGCTCGCCGAGGAGCAGCTGGTCCACCGCATCATGCAGCGCATCGACCTCACGCTCGATCGCCGGCTGCGCGAGGCCATCGCAAGCGTGGTGCTCGAGCACAGCAGGCAGCTGGCGCCTGCGCTGCGCGAGGAAATCGAGGCGGTGGTCACCACCGCCGTGTCCGAGGCCCTGGCCGAGGAACTCACGCCAGGACGCGGCCCCGCCGGGGACCGCTGACTCCCCCGTTGCACCTCCGTTCGCACGCGTGGCTCGTCGTGCGCTAACCCCTATGGTCCGGGCCCGGAAATTGCGATATGTTCCCGCCCGTTGAGTCACGCTATCTCAACCAAATTCCACTTTCGGAGGTGTTATGCAAATGAAGTTGAAGCTGACCGTGGCCGCCATCGCGGCCCTTTGCGGCCTTGCCTCGGCGCAGGACGTGCAGGTCGTCAAGATCGGCCACGTGGCTCCCATGTCGGGCCAGCAGGCGTCCTACGGCAAGGACAACGACAACGGCGTTCGCATGGCCATCGAGGACCTGAACGCGCAGAACGTCACCATCGGGGGCAAGAAGGTCCGGTTCGAGATCCAGACCGAGGACGACGCCGCCGACCCGAAGCAGGGCACGGCCGCCGCCCAGAAGCTGTGCGACGCCAAGGTCAACGGCGTGGTCGGCCACCTCAACTCCGGCACCACCATCCCCGCCTCCAAGGTCTACAACGACTGCGGCATCCCGCACGTGACCGGCGCGGCCACCAACCCGAACCTCACGAAGCCGGGCTACAAGACCACGTACCGCATCATCGCCAACGACAACGCGCTGGGCGCCGGCCTGGCCCTGTATGCGGCCGACGGCCTGAAGCTCAAGAAAGTGGCCATCATCGACGACCGCACCGCCTACGGCCAGGGCGTCGCCGAGGTGTTCAAGAAGACCGCCCAGTCCAAGGGCATGCAGGTGGTGGACGAGCAGTTCACCAACGACAAGGCCACCGACTTCATGTCGATCCTGACCGCGGTCAAGGCCAAGAACCCCGACGCCATCTTCTACGGCGGCATGCACCCGCAGGCCGCGCCCATGCTGCGCCAGATGGAGCAGCTGGGCATGACCAACGTGAAGTACTTCGGCGGCGACGGCATCTGCACGCAGGAGATCATCCAGCTGGTGCAGGGCGCCAAGACCCTGGGCAACGTGGTCTGTGCCGAAGGCGGCGCGTCGCTCGCCAAGATGCCCGGCGGCGAGGCCTGGAAGAAGCGCTACGACGCCAAGTACCCCGGCCAGTTCCAGGTGTACAGCCCGTACACCTACGACGCCACGATGGTGCTGGTGGACGCCATGAAGCGTGCCAACTCCGCGGATCCGAAGGTCTACACGGCCAAGCTGGCCCAGACCAGCTACAAGGGCGTCACCGCCAACATCCAGTTCGAGCCCAACGGCGAGCTGAAGAACCCCGCGATGACGCTGTACGTCTATCGTGACGGCAAGAAGGTGCCCCTGAACTGATCGCGCCTGCGTTCCGCGAAGGGCCGCCCGCAAAGGCGGCCTTTTTTCTTGCGCTTCCCGGGCTGCGTCCGGTGCGTTGAACAGGCAGGATCCACGTCGTTTCGCTCGATTTTCAAGCTGTAGTACGACCAGCTCTCTTCTTGTCGGCGCCGTCCTACAACCCGCGCCGGCATTGGCTTTGCGGGGCATCGGGGCATGGCCGAGGTTGCCTCATCCGTCCGAAATCACTACGCTGGCCGACCGCCCGTCCATGTGACGGGTGCTTACGTATTGGGGACGAACAAATGGAAGTCTTGGCGAAACTCCCGGTCACGGAGCAGCGAGAGAGCGAGCTCAAGCTCATGCTCAAGGCGCTGGGTGCCTATCGCCGTGGCGAAAGCGGCGTCACGCTGCCGACGGACTGGGATGGCCTCTACGGAAAGATCGCGGCCGAGTTCAACGAACTCAGTGCCCAGACCGCGCGCACCAGCCACAAGCTCAAGTCGGTCGAGACGGTCTCCCGGCTGGGCGGCAAGGCGAGCCGGCGCATCACCGACGACAAGCTCAGCGGCTTCTGGCAGGACAACGTCGCGTCGATCAACGTGCTGGTCGACGAGCTCGATGTCTCGAGCGAGAACACCCGGGCGCTGCTGAAGGCGCTGACCGAGCTCAAGCGCGGCAGCGTCAAGGCGCAGCTGCCGGCCGACTGGTCGGGCATCTTCGGCAAGGTCGCCGACGCCTTCAACGACGTCGTGGGCGAGAACGTCCGCATCTCGCAGGAGCTGGCGCGCCTGTCGCGCGTGGTCGGCAAGGAGGGCAAGCTGAAGGAGCGGGCCCAGATGCACAACGCCAGCGGCTTCTGGCGGGAGTCCGCGGAATCCATCAACTCGCTGATCGGGGACCTGGTGCACCCGACGTCGGAAGTGGCGCGGGTGATCGGCGCGGTGGCCCAGGGCGACCTGTCCAAGTCGATGGCGCTGGAGGCCGACGGCCGGCCGCTGGAAGGCGAGTTCCTGCGCACCGCGATGATCATCAACAAGATGGTGCAGCAGCTGGGCACCTTCGCCGCCGAAGTGACGCGGGTGGCGCGCGAGGTGGGCACCGAGGGCAAGCTGGGCGGCCAGGCCGACGTGCAGGGCGTGGCCGGCACGTGGAAGGACCTGACCGACTCGGTGAACTTCATGGCGTCGAACCTGACCTCGCAGGTGCGCAACATCGCCGACGTGACGACGGCCGTGGCGGCCGGCGACCTGTCCAAGAAGATCACGGTGGACGTCAAAGGCGAGATCCTGGAGCTGAAGAACACCATCAACACGATGGTGGACCAGCTGTCCTCCTTCGCCTCGGAAGTGACGCGGGTGGCGCGCGAGGTGGGCACCGAGGGCAAGCTGGGCGGCCAGGCCGACGTGCAGGGCGTGGCCGGTACCTGGAAGGACCTGACCGAATCCGTGAACTCGATGGCCGGCAACCTGACGGCCCAGGTGCGCAACATCGCGGACGTCACCAAGGCCGTGGCGGCCGGCGACCTGTCCAAGAAGATCACGGTGGACGTGAAGGGCGAGATCCTGGAGCTGAAGAACACCATCAACACGATGGTGGACCAGCTGCGGTCGTTCGCTTCGGAAGTGACGCGGGTGGCGCGCGAGGTGGGCACCGAAGGCAAGCTGGGCGGCCAGGCCGACGTGCAGGGCGTGGCCGGCACGTGGAAGGACCTGACCGATTCGGTGAACTCCATGGCCGGCAACCTGACGGCCCAGGTGCGCAACATCGCCGAGGTGACGACGGCCGTGGCGGCCGGCGACCTGTCCAAGAAGATCACGGTGGACGTGAAGGGCGAGATCCTGGAGTTGAAGAACACCATCAACACCATGGTGGACCAGCTGCGGTCGTTCGCTTCGGAAGTGACGCGGGTGGCGCGCGAGGTGGGCACCGAAGGCAAGCTCGGTGGCCAGGCCGACGTGCAGGGCGTGGCCGGCACGTGGAAGGACCTGACGGACAACGTGAACTTCATGGCCGGCAACCTGACGGCCCAGGTGCGCAACATCGCGGACGTGACCAAGGCGGTGGCGGCCGGCGACCTGTCCAAGAAGATCACGGTGGACGTGAAGGGTGAGATCCTGGAGTTGAAGAACACCATCAACACGATGGTGGACCAGCTGTCCTCGTTCGCATCGGAAGTGACGCGCGTGGCGCGGGAGGTGGGCACCGAGGGCAAGCTGGGCGGCCAGGCGGACGTGCAGGGCGTTGCCGGCACGTGGAAGGACCTGACCGACTCGGTGAACTTCATGGCGTCCAACCTCACCGCGCAGGTGCGGAACATCGCGGATGTGACGACGGCCGTGGCGGCCGGCGACCTGTCCAAGAAGATCACGGTGGACGTGAAGGGCGAGATCCTGGAGCTGAAGAACACCATCAACACCATGGTGGACCAGCTGCGGTCGTTCGCTTCGGAGGTGACGCGGGTGGCGCGCGAAGTGGGCACCGAGGGCAAGCTGGGCGGCCAGGCCGACGTGCAGGGCGTGGCCGGCACGTGGAAGGACCTGACCGACTCGGTGAACTCCATGGCCGGCAACCTGACGGCCCAGGTGCGCAACATCGCCGACGTGACCAAGGCGGTGGCCACCGGCGACCTCTCGAAGAAGATCACGGTGGACGTGAAGGGCGAAATCCTGGAGTTGAAGAACACCATCAACACGATGGTGGACCAGCTGTCCTCCTTCGCCTCGGAGGTGACGCGGGTGGCGCGCGAGGTGGGCACCGAGGGCAAGCTGGGCGGCCAGGCGGACGTGAAGGGCGTGGCCGGCACGTGGAAGGACCTGACGGACAACGTGAACTTCATGGCCGGCAACCTGACGGCCCAGGTGCGCAACATCGCCGACGTGACCAAGGCGGTGGCGGCCGGCGACCTCTCGAAGAAGATCACGGTGGACGTGAAGGGCGAGATCCTGGAGTTGAAGAACACCATCAACACGATGGTGGACCAGCTGCGATCGTTCGCCGCCGAGGTGACGCGCGTGGCGCGCGAGGTGGGAACCGAAGGCAAGCTCGGTGGCCAGGCCGACGTGCAGGGCGTGGCCGGCACGTGGAAGGACCTGACCGAGTCGGTCAACTCCATGGCGTCCAACCTCACGGTGCAGCTGCGCGACGTGTCCAAGGTGGCCACGGCCATCGCCATGGGCGACCTGACGCAGAAGATCACGGTGGACGTGCGCGGGGAGATCCTGCAGATCAAGGACGTGATCAACACCATGGTGGACCAGCTCTCGTCGTTCGCGGCGGAAGTGACGCGGGTGGCGCGCGAGGTGGGCACCGAGGGCAAGCTGGGTGGCCAGGCCGACGTGCAGGGCGTGGCCGGCACGTGGAAGGACCTGACCGAGTCGGTCAACTCCATGGCCTCCAACCTCACGGTGCAGCTGCGCGACGTGTCCAAGGTGGCCACGGCCATCGCCATGGGGGACCTGACGCAGAAGATCACGGTGGACGTGCGCGGGGAGATCCTGCAGATCAAGGACGTGATCAACACCATGGTGGACCAGCTGCGCTCGTTCGCCGCCGAAGTGACGCGGGTGGCGCGCGAGGTGGGCACCGAGGGCAAGCTGGGCGGCCAGGCCGACGTGCAGGGCGTGTCGGGCACGTGGAAGGACCTCACGGACAACGTGAACTTCATGGCCGGCAACCTGACGGCCCAGGTGCGCAATATCGCGGACGTGACCAAGGCGGTGGCCGCCGGCAACCTGTCCGAGAAGATCACGGTGGACGTCAAGGGCGAGATCCTGGAGCTGAAGAACACCATCAACACGATGGTGGACCAGCTGTCCTCCTTCGCCTCGGAAGTGACGCGCGTGGCGCGCGAGGTGGGCACCGAAGGGCGCCTCGGCGGCCAGGCCCAGGTGAAGGGCGTGGCCGGCACTTGGAAGGACCTGACGGACAACGTGAACTTCATGGCCGGCAACCTGACCTCGCAGGTGCGAGGCATCGCCAAGGTGGTGACCGCCGTGGCCAACGGCGACCTGCAGCAGAAGCTGACCGTGGAGGCCAAGGGCGAGATCGCCGCGCTGGCCGAGACCATCAACTCCATGACCGACACGCTGGCCACCTTCGCCGACCAGGTGACCACGGTGGCGCGCGAGGTGGGTGTGGAAGGCAAGCTGGGCGGCCAGGCCAAGGTGCCGGGCGCCTCGGGCACCTGGAAGGGCCTGACCGAGAACGTGAACCAGCTGGCCGCCAACCTCACCACGCAGGTGCGCGCGATCGCCGAGGTGGCCACCGCCGTGACGCAGGGCGACCTGACCCGCTCCATCACGGTGGAGGCGCAGGGCGAAGTGGCCGCGCTGAAGGACACGATCAACGAGATGATCTCGAACCTGCGCGACACCACGCAGCTGAACACGGAGCAGGACTGGCTCAAGACCAACCTGGCCAAGTTCTCGCGGATGCTGCAGGGCCAGCGCGACCTGGTGGCGGTGGGCCACCTGATCCTGTCGGAACTCGCCCCCGTGGTGGGCGCGCAGCAGGCCGAGTTCTACGTGCTGCGCTACACCCAGGACATGCCCAAGCTGCGCCTGATGGCCAGCTACGCGTCCGACGGCCACGGCTCCTACGGCAAGGAAGTGGACCTGGGTGAAGGGCTGGTCGGCCAGTGCGCGTTCGACAAGAAGAAGGTCCTGCTCACCTCCAACATCCCGGAGAGCCTGCGCATCTCCTCGGGCCTGACGCACATGGCGCCGATGAACGTGCTGGTGCTGCCGATCATCTTCGAAGGGCAGGTGCGCGGCGTGGTCGAACTCGCCTCCCTGGAGCGCTTCAACCCGACGCACCAGCAGTTCCTGGACCAGCTGACGGAATCGATCGGCATCGTGATCAACACGATCGAGGCCAACATGCGCACCGAGGACCTGCTGACGCAGTCGCAGTCGCTCGCGCAGGAGCTCCAGAGCCGCCAGCAGGAACTGCAGCAGACCAACGAGGAGCTGCAGGAGAAGGCGCGGCTGCTCGTGCACCAGAACCACGAGGTGGAGCGCAAGAACCAGGAAGTGGAGCAGGCCCGCCAGGCGCTGGAGGAAAAGGCCAAGCAGCTGGCGCTGACGTCCAAGTACAAGTCCGAGTTCCTGGCGAACATGTCGCACGAGCTGCGCACGCCGCTCAATTCGCTGCTGATCCTGTCGGACCAGCTGTCGAAGAACCCGGAGGGCAACCTCTCGGGCAAGCAGGTGGAATTCGCCAAGACGATCCACTCGTCCGGCAACGACCTGCTGATGCTGATCAACGACATCCTGGACCTGTCCAAGATCGAGTCGGGGACGGTGGCGGTGGACGTCAGCGAGCTGCGCCTGTCCGACCTGCAGCTGTACGTGGAGCGCACGTTCCGCCACGTCGCCGAAGCCAAGAACGTGGAGTTCGTCATCCACACCGGCGTGCAACTGCCCACCGCGGTGGTCACGGACGTCAAGCGCCTGCAGCAGATCCTGAAGAACCTGCTGTCGAACGCCTTCAAGTTCACCCACCAGGGCAACGTCACGCTCACCATCGAGGAGGTGGTCACCGGCTGGAGCTCGGACCACGAGGACCTCAACCGGGCCCAGCAGGTCATCGCCTTCGCGGTGTCGGACACCGGCATCGGCATCTCGGGCGACAAGCAGCAGATCATCTTCGAGGCTTTCCAGCAGGCCGACGGCTCCACCAGTCGCAAGTACGGCGGCACCGGCCTGGGCCTGGCGATCAGCCGCGAGCTGTCCAAGCTGCTCGGCGGCGAGATCCGGCTCGCGAGCGCGCCGGGGCAGGGCAGCACGTTCACCCTGTACCTGCCGGTGCACTACCCGTCCACCCGCAGCACGCGCAGGACGAGTTCGCTCGCCAGCAGCGACGCCACGCTGCCGCCGCCCGCGACGGCGCGCCGCCTGCCGCCCAAGCCGGCGCAGGAGATCGCCGATGCGCAGGAGCGGGCCGCCGTCGACGCGTCGGCGCTGGTGCGCAACGAGGCCGACGACGACCGCGACAACATCCAGGAGGGCGACCTCGTCCTGCTGATCGTCGAGAACGACCTGGCCTTCGCGCGCTTCCTGCTCGACGCGGCGCGGGCCAAGGGCTTCAAGGGCCTGGTCACGTCGATGGGAGCCGGCGCGCTCACCTTCGCCAACCAGTTCCAGATCGCGGCCATCACGCTGGACATGTACCTGCCCGACATGGACGGCTGGCGCGTGCTCGACCGGCTGAAGCAGGACTTCATCGCGCGGCACATCCCGGTGTGCGTGGTCTCGACGGACGACTCCAAGGAGCGGGCCTTCCGCGGCGGCGCGATCGCGTTCCTGGAGAAGCCGATCCAGTCCAAGGACCTGCTGGACGCGATGCTGGACAAGCTGCGCTCCTATGCCTCGCGCAAGCAGCGCAACGTCCTGGTCGCCATGAAGGAGACCGCGGCGCGCAACGAGCTGGTCGGCCTGCTCGAAGGCGACAACGTCACCACCGTGGTGGTCAAGGGCGCCGACAAGTTCGTCGAGGCGCTGGACGGCACCCGCTTCGACTGCGTGGTGCTGGACGACGCCTTCGGCAAGCTCGACACCGCGCAGGTGCGGCATGCCCTGGGGGCCCAGGCCACGCTCGGTCCGCTGCCGCTGCTGCTCTATCGCAATGCGGTCGCCGGCGACGGCAGCCGCTTCGCCTGGCACTCCGACGACCTGGTGACGGTGCGCGAAGTGCACTCCGTCCCGCAGCTGTACGACGGCGCCCTGCTGGCGCTGCACCAGCCCGTGGGCCAGCTTCCCGAGGCGCGGCGCGCGATGCTCGAGGACACCATCTCCTCGTCCAAGCCGCTGGCCGGCAAGCGCGTGCTGATCGTCGACGACGACATGCGCAACATCTTCGCGCTGGCGACGGTGCTCGAGGAGCACGCGATGGACATCGTGTGGGCCGACAACGGCCGCGAGGCGATCAGCCGCGTGGCCAACGACCCGCAGATCGAGATCGTGCTGATGGACATCATGATGCCGGAGATGGACGGCATGGCCACCATGAAGGAGATCCGCAAGCTGCCGCAGGGCAAGAACCTGCCGATGATCGCGGTGACCGCCAAGGCCATGAAGGGCGACCGCGAGAAGTGCATCGAGGCGGGCGCCTGGGACTACCTGTCCAAGCCCGTCAACACGCAAGACCTGCTGACCGTGCTGAGGGCGTGGCTCCACCAGTGACAACCAAAATCAACGCCGAAGCCCAGGCCGCCCTGCAGGAGCGGGAGAAGGCGAACATCCTCGTCGTCGACGACCTGCAGGAAAAGCACGTCGTCTTCCGCACCATCCTGGACGAACTGGGCGAGAACATCATCAGTGCCCGCTCGGGCAAGGAAGCGCTGCGCTACGTCCTCGAGATGGAGTTCGCCGTGATCCTGCTGGACGTCAACATGCCCGACATCGACGGGCTCGAGACGGCCAGCCTGATCCGCCACTACAAGAAGTCGGCCCAGACGCCGATCGTGTTCATCACGGCCTACGTCGACGAGCTGCAGGCCAAGCGGGGCTACGCGCTCGGTGCGGTGGACTACATCCCCTCGCCGGTGGTGCCGGAGGTGCTGCGCTCCAAGGTGCGCGTCTTCGTCGAGCTGTACCGGATGAACCGGCAGCTGCAACTGCGCGCCGCCGAGCGCGAGGCCCTCGCCCGCTCGGAGGCGGCGCGGGCCGCGGCGGAGGAATCCATCCAGCGCGCCGACTTCCTGGCCGAGGCGAGCCGGGTGCTGTCCCGCTCGCTGAACCTCGACGAAACCGTCGCCGCCGTGCAGGACCTGTGCGTGCCGGTGCTCGGCGACCGCGCCATCCTCGGCCTGGCCGACAAGGAGGGCGGCATGCGCCGCCTGGAGATGCACCCGGCGCCCAGGGCCGACGACGGCGAGGCGTTCAGCCCCGGCTTGCGAGCGGCGTCCGACGAGGCGATCCGCGACAAGCAGTTCCGCCTGTGGCGCAACGAAGGCCGGGCGGCCGCCATCTGCCCGTTGATGGCCGGCGACGAGCCGCGCGGCGTCCTGGTGCTGCTGGGCGACGAGGCGCGCTTCGACGCTGCCCACGTCGCTTTGATTCGCGAGGTGGCCAGCCGCGCCGCCATCGCGATGGAGAACGCGCGCCTGTACACCGCGGTCCAGGAGGCCGACCGCCGCAAGAACGAGTTCCTGGCCATGCTGGCGCACGAGTTGCGCAATCCGCTGGCGCCGATCCGCAACGCCGTGCACATCATGCAGGGGGCGGACGTGGCGGTCGCGACGATGCACTGGGCCCGCGACGTGATCAGCCGCCAGGCCGACCACATGGCGAGGCTGATCGACGACCTGCTGGACGTCTCGCGCATCGTGCAGGGCAAGGTGGTCGTCAAGCCCGAGTGCCTGACGCTCGTGTCGCTGATCGAGCGCACCGCCGAGGCGACCATGCCCAAGCTGGAGTCGCGCGGCCAGCAGCTGCACGTCGAACTGCCGGACGAACCGGTCGCCGTCGAGGGCGACCCGGTGCGCCTGGCGCAGGTGCTGTCGAACCTGATCAACAACGCCTCGAAGTTCTCGCCGCCCAACACGCAGGTCGTGCTGCGCGCGGCGTTCCGGGACGGCAGGGTGGTCATCACGGTGAAGGACTGCGGCAGCGGCATCGACCCGGCATTCCTGCCGCACATCTTCGACCTGTTCGCCCAGGCCGACCAGTCGCTCGACCGGTCGCAGGGCGGGCTGGGGATCGGACTCACGCTCGTCAAGCACCTGGTCGAGCTGCATGGCGGCGCCGTCGAGGCGCACAGCGAAGGACTTGGAAAGGGAACCGAAGTGTCCGTCACGTTGCCTGGGGCGCTGGCCCAGCAGGAAGAGGAGAGGGCGGCGCCCGCCGTGCTGGCGCGCCCCGCCGCGGCGCCGGAGCGCCCGTCGCGCATCCTGGTGGTCGATGACCTGATGGCGTCCGCCGAGACGCTGATGACCCTGCTGGAAATGGAAGGGTTCGAGGTGAAGGTCGCCAACGAAGGCATGGCGGCCCTGCGCATCGCGCAGGAGTTCCGCCCAGACGTGGTGCTGCTCGACATCGGGCTGCCCGGCATGAACGGCTTCGAGGTCGCGCACCAGCTGCGCAACCAGCCCGCTTCGCAGGACGCGCTGCTCATCGCCCTCACCGGCTACGGCGAGGCGGAAAGCCGCGCCCGTTCCGCGCAGGCGGGGTTCGATTTCCACATGGTCAAGCCGGCCGACGTCGACCTGTTGCTGCAGATGATCGCCAACCCGCAGCGCACCCGGCGGGCCAAGGCGGCTTGAGGCCCCGCGCCCTTGCTACAATCGCGAGCTCGCAGGAGAGGTGGATGAGCGGTTTAAGTCGCACGCCTGGAAAGCGTGTGTGGGTTAATAGCCCACCGCGGGTTCGAATCCCGCCCTCTCCGCCAGGCATCCAGTGAAGAGCCCCCGCAAGGGGGCTTTTTCATTGGTGAGTTCCCTCCCGCATCATCCCGCGTCGTCCCGCTTGATGGCGGCCGGGTAGAGCGGCGTTCTCGCAGCTTGCTCGAGCCCGCACTTGCGCTGGCGCGAACTCGCGCCCGACCATCAGGCGCGCATAGAAGTAGTCGTTGCGCACGCGGTCGTCCAGGCAGTCCAGGTGGACGCAGCCGGCGGCATCGCAGGGGAACGCCAGCGTGCGGCCGCCCGGATGAAGGGGCCGGAACTGCAGCAGGCACGCGGGCCCGTCACTTGAACGCGCGAACATGGTGCTCACCGGGCTCCCGCGCGGGCGCCGCAATGGCGCTGCAGCGTGGCTTCGAGGGCCTCGAGCGGCACGGGCTTGGCCAGGTGCGCAGCGAATCCGAGCGCCCGCGTGCGCCGCCGTGTGTCGACGTCGTCACGCGCCGAGCAAGCGATCAGCGTCGGCGCAGGCTCCAGTTGCTTGAGCACCGCCGCCGCGTCGAAGCCGTCCAGCACCGGCATGTTCAGGTCCAGCAGCACCGCGTCGTAGTGCCGCTGGCGGGCTTCGTCGATGGCGTCAAGGCCGTTGTACGCGATGCCCGTGGCATAGCCGGACAGCTGCAGCAGCAGGGCCAGGGTGTCGGCCACGTCGACGTTGTCGTCGACCACCAGGATGCGCGATGCGCAGCCGGTCTCGGTGAGGTCTGGCATGGTGAGTCCTTTCGTGGGATGTGGATTGGGGGCGCGAATGTCGTGCGCTCCGGTCAGTGCCGCAGCGGCACGATGCTGAAGCGCGCCACGTCCTGCGAGACGGCCAACTCGTGGGCGAGCAGGGCGGGGGACGTGGACCGCGACCGGTCGAGCGCAGTCACGCACAGGCGCCAGACCAGGTGGTTGTCGGAAAAGGAGAAGCTGAAGCTGGCGGGCAGCACGCGGTAGCCGTGCTTGAGCGCCATCGCCGCGAGGTCGCCGAGCTGCGGTGCCGCCTGGCTGGCGAAGGTGAGCGTCACGTCGAAGCTGGCCCGCCCGGGCAGGGTCCTCTCGATCTGGTGCACCAGGGTCATCGACAGCATGCACAGAGCGGCCAGCAGCAGAGCCGATGCGTAGAAGCCCACGCCCAGCAGCACACCGATGGCCGACGCGGCCCAGATCGACGCCGCAGTCGTTAGGCCGCTGATGTTCAGGCCGTCCTTGACGATCACCCCGGCGCACAGGAAGCCGATGCCGGTGACCACGCCTTGCACGATGCGCGTCGCGTCGGGCGCGGCCCCGGGCAGCGCGCCGCCGTACCACAGCGGCGCGAAGCCCACGAAGATGGTCAGCGCGGTGGATGCCATGCACACCAGCCCGTAGGTGCGCATGCCCGCCGCGCGCCCGTTGTACGAGCGCTCGTAGCCGACCGCCATCCCGAGCAGCAGCGCGCCCAGCAGGTTCAGGCCGATGAAGGCGTTGGCGGCGAGGAAGTCGCCGCGCCAGTACATCGCCAGGGCCGCGGGGGACATCACGGCTGCGCCTCGTCGCCGGCATCGTCCATCGGCGCGGCGCTCACTGCGGCCTCGCCCTGGGCGATGCCGAGGCTGCGGCGCAGGCGGCGGAACTCGGGCGAGGCCCGCAGCAACTCGCGCCCGGCGGCCTGCAGCTCGCGCGACTGCGAAGGCAGGATCTCGAACGCGGTGGGCACGTGCAGCAGCGAGTTGCGCCGGCTCTCGTCCTGCAGGTCGCGCAGGCGGATGTTGACCACAAAGATCTCGGCGTCGGCAGCAAACGGGCTGTCGCCGCGCCCGCGCAGCGCGCGCAGTTCCTCGGCGGCGCGGCGGGCGGTGTCCTTGACCAGCTCTGTCGTCTCCTCGGTCCAGCGCGAGCCGGCGCCGAACACCATCGCGTCGAGCACCTGGAAGGTTCCCGGCACCTTGTCGCTCTCGTCGATGCGGTCGGCCAGCGCGCGCTCGGAATTGACGACCACCAGCACGATCTTGTGCACCGAGCCGGACGGCAGCTGCTCGAAGCTCTCGTGCAGCGAGCCGCTGGCGATGGTGTGGTCGACCAGGCCGCGCACGCCCAGGTTGTCGGCCAGGCCGCCGTCGACCAGGTGGATGTAGGGCCGCTGGCGCGAGTCGCGGTAGCTGTCCGCAATGCGGCGCAGCAGCCGGGCCGACAGGTTGCCTTGCGCGCCGTGCACGGCGCGTGCCGGCAGCGCCGCGGGGCAGCTGCCCGCGTGGTTGCGCAGCGTCATCGGGCTGAGCAGCAGCGGGACGGACGACGACGCCGCCACCGCGAACGACAGCGGCACCGAGTCGAGATCCGAGCAGATCAGCGCGAACTGCTCGGGCGTGAATTCGAAGGGCGCGCCGGTGGTCAGGTCGGTGGCCGTCACCAGCAGGTGCGGCCAGTTGCGACGCCGGCGCACGTCGCCGAAGGTGGTGCCGCGGAAGACTGTCTCCAGCCGCTGCTCCAGCACGTTGCTGCGCCCGTACCAGGGCGAGCCGAGGCGGTACACGGTGGAGGGCGACAGGACCTGGCGTACCAGGCCGGCCTGGAAGTCGACGAGCAGGAAGTCCTTCTCGAAGCGCTCGAAGGTCTCGTCCCCGAAGGCGGCGTAGTGCGCGGCCAGGACGCTGCCGCCGGACACGCCGCTGATCAGCCCCACCTCGTCCAGCAGCGTGGTGTCGCGGCCGTCGACGGTGAAGCGCGTGGCCTTGAGCTCCTGCAGGACACCCAGGCCGAAGGCAGCGGCGCGCGCGCCCCCGCCCGAAAAGGTGACCGCGGCCACGATGGGTCGCGGCGCGGGGACGACAACCGGCGCCTGCAGCACCGGGGCGTCCTGCGGCAGCGGCTGGTTGATCCAGGGCCGTGCCGTCGAACAGGCGACCAGGACGAGGGCCGCCGCCGTGGCGCAGGCCGCCACACCGAAACGGCGGGCAATGCCTGCAAGGGTGCTGCTGCGGTCGCGTACCACGGCCGAAGCCTCGTCAGTGCGCCTGGGCGGCTTGCAGGGCCGGGGCGGCCGCGCTGCCGGGGGCGGGGCGCTGCACCTTGAACCACGCGGCGTACAGCGCGGGCACGAAGAAGATCGTCAGCACGGTGGCCACCGTCAGTCCGCCCATGATCGCGATCGCCATCGGGCCCCAGAACACGCTGCGGGTCAGCGGAACCATTGCCAGGACGGTGGCCAGCGCGGTCAGCACAACGGGGCGCGTGCGGAAGATGGCGGCATTGACCACCGCGGTCCACGGGTCGGAGCCCTGCTCGATCTCGATGCGCACCTGGTCGATCAGGATCACCGAGTTGCGCATGATCATCCCGCCCAGCGCAATGATTCCCAGGATCGCCACGAAGCCCAGCGGCGCGTGGAAGGCCAGCAGCGCCGCGACCACGCCGATCATCCCGAGCGGGGCGGTGAGGAACACCATCCACATCCGCGAGAAGTCGCGCAGCTGCAGCATCAGCAGCAGCAGGATGGTGACCACCATCGCGGGCACGATCGCCGCCAGGGCCTGGTTGGCCTTGTCGCTTTCCTCAACCGCGCCGCCGACGTCGATGCGGTAGCCGGTGGGCAGCCTGGCCTCGACGGCCTTGAGCAGCGGTCGGATCTCCTGCGTGACCGACACGCCCTGCTCGCCGTCCTGCACGTCGGCGCGCACGGTGATGGCCATGTCGCGGTTGCGGCGCCACAGCACCGGCTCCTGCAGCTCGTACCGCACGCGGGCGACCTGCGACAGCGGCACGACCGTGCCGGCGCGGGTGTACAGGTTGATGTCGGCCAGCGCGTCGACCTTGGTCCGCTCGGCCGGCACGGCGCGGGCGACGATGTCGACGAGGTCCTCGTGCTCGCGAAGCTGCGACAGGGTCGCGCCGTTCATCACGGTCTGCGTGACGAGGGACACCTCGGCCGGCGCGAGGCCCAGGGCGCGCGCCTTCTCCTGGTCGAGGTCGACCTTGAGCGAGCGCACCGGGTCGTTCCAGTCCAGCTGGACGTCACGCACCTTCGGGCTGGAGGCCACCACCTTCTCGACGTCGCGGGCGATCTGGCGCACCTTCTGCGTGTCGGGGCCGACGACGCGGAACTGCACCGGAAAACCCACGGGCGGGCCGAGCTCCAGCCGCTTGACGCGCACCCAGGCCTGGGGGAACTGCTGGTCCACGCTGGCCATCAGCCGCGAGCGCACGCGCTCGCGCGCCTGGATGTCTTTTGTCATCACGACGAATTGCGCGAAGCCCGGGTTGGGCAGCTCGGGGCTGAGCGCCAGGTAGAAGCGCGGCGCGCCGGCGCCCGTGTAGGCGGTGAAGAAGCTGACGTCGTCGTCCTTCTTCAGCACCGCTTCCATGCGCCTGACCTGGTCCTCGGTGGCGGCGAAGGACGAGCCTTCCTTCATGCGGATGTCCACGACCAGCTCCGGGCGCGAGCTGTTGGGGAAGAACTGCTGCGGCACGAGCTTCATCCCGAACAGCGCCAGCGCCAGGGCGCCCACGGTGACGCCGATCACGAGCCAGCGCTTGTCGATCGCCTGCGCGATCAGCCCGCGCAGGCGGCGGTAGAACGGCGTGTCGTACGCGTCGCCGCCGTGATGGTGCTTGCCGAAGTCATTGGGCAGCATCTTCACGGCCAGGTAGGGCGTGAACAGGCCCGACACCAGCCAGGACAGGATGACCGCGGCGCCGACGATCCAGAAGATGCCGCCGGCGTACTCGCCCGTGGCGGCCTTCGAAAAGCCGATCGGCATGAAGCCCACGGCGGTGATCAGCGCACCCGTCAGGCGCGGCATGGCGGTGGATTGGTAGGAGAAGGCAGCCGCCTTCACCCGGTCCCAGCCAGCCTCCATCTTCACCACCATCATCTCGATGGCGATGATCGCGTCGTCCACGAGCAGGCCCAGCGCGATGATCAGCGAACCCAGCGAGATGCGCTCGAGGTTCCAGCCCATCGCCAGCATCATCACGGCCACGGCGCCCAGCACCAGCGGCACGGAGGCGGCCACGATGAGGCCGGTGCGCCAGCCCAGGCTGGCCAGGCTGACCGCGATCACGATCACCAGCGCCTCGATCAGCGAGCGCTCGAAGTCCCACACGGCTTCCTTCACCGTGGTGGGCTGGTCGGCCACCCGCTCCAGTTCGACGCCGTAGGGCAGCTCGGCCTGCACCTTGGCCACGGCGTGCTCCATCGCCTTGCCCAGCTCGACGATGTTGCCGTCGTCGGCCATCGAGATGGCCATCATCACGACCTGCTCGCCGTTGTGGCGCACCGTGTAGGTCGACGGGTCCTCGAAGCCGCGGCGCACGGTGGCGAAGTCGCCCAGCTTGAGCGTGCGGCCGCCCACGGCGACGGGCACGTTGCGGATGTCGTCCAGGCTGATGAACTGGCCACTGACCTGCACCACGACGCGGTCGGTCGCGGTTTCGACCGCGCCGGCCGGCAGCACGGCGTTCTGGCTGCGCAGGCTCTCGGCGACCTGCGCCGGCGTGATGCCCATGGCGGCCAGGCGGGCGTGCGAGAACTCCACGTACACCTTCTTGGACTGCTTGCCGTACAGGTCGATCTTCTTCACCTTGGGCACCTTCAGGAGGGCGCGCTTGACGTCCTCCGCAGCGTCGCCCAGCTGGTCCTGGCCGATGCCGTCGCCCTTGACGGCGTACATCAGCCCGTACACGTCACCGAACTCGTCGTTGAACAGCGGGCCCTGCACGCCCTCGGGCAGCTCGCCGCGGATGTCCGACAGCTTCTTGCGCGCCTGGTACCAGGCCTCGCGCTGGTCCTTCCTGGACGTGCCGTCCTTGACGCTCAGCGTCAGGGCGCCATAGCCCTGGCGCGAGTAGGTGACGACCTTGTCGAAGTGGTCGATCTGCTCGAACTTCTTCTCGATGCGGTTCATCACCTCGTCCTGCAGCTGCTGCGCGGTGGCGCCCGGCCAGAGGACGACGGCGGTCATGGACGGCACCGAGAAGTTCGGGTCTTCCAGCTGCCCCAGCCTGTTGAAGCTGAACACCCCGGCGATCGACACCACCAGGATCAGGAACAGCACGATGGCGCGGTTCTCCAGCGCCCATTCGGACAGGTTGAACGACTTCATTGCGGAGCCTTCGCGGTGGTGGTGACTTCAGCGGCCACGGCGGGCGCCTGCGCCGGGGCGCCAGGGACGGCCACGCGCAGGCCCGGGGACATCTTCTGCACGCCTGCGGTGACGACGGTGGCGCCGGCCGGCGGGCCGGAGACCAGCACTTCGTCGTTGCGGTAGCCGTGCACGTTCACGCGCTCCAGGTCGACCGTGGCGGCCGACCCGCCCTCGCGCCGGTGCACGACCCAGACCGCAGGCTGGCCGCCGGCCTGCGTGATGGCGCTGGCGGGCAGCGTGGCCACCGGCGCGCCCGTGAGCGTCCGGTCCGCCAGCAGCGTGGCGGTCGCGCCCAGCGGCAGCTCGCGGGCGCTCGCGGGCTTCAGGCGCGCGCGATAGGTGCGCGTCTGCGTGGCCGCCTGCGGCGACAGCTCACGCAGCGTGACCTCGAACGCGTCGGACGGCGCGCTGGCCAGCGTCGCCCGGAACTTCGCGGCCTTGAACGCCGCGACGTGGTCCTCGGGCACGTCCACCACGATCTCGGGCTCGGCCTGGTTCGCGATCGACACCACCGGCTGGCCCTCGGCCACGACCTGGCCGACTTCCATCTTCAGCGCGGTGACGACGCCGCTGCGCGAGGCGCGCAGCACCGTGTACGCCAGGCGGTTGCGCGCCAGCTCCAGCTTGCGCGCCTCGGCCTCGGCCGCCGCCTTGCTGGTCTGTGCGCCGCTTTGCGCGCGCTCGTCGTCGGAGGCGCTCACCGAGCCGTCTCCCTTGAGCGCGCCGAGCCGCGCACGGTCCGACTCGGCCTGGTGGGCCTGCGCCAGCGCCGCCTTCAGCTGCTGCTGCGCGGCCTCCTCGGCCAGCTTGAAGTCGGTCTCGTCCAGGACGGCCAGCACTTCGCCCTCCTTGACGAACTGGCCGACCTCGACGCGGCGCTGCACGACCTTGCCGCCGACACGAAAGGCCTGGTCGACCTCGTGGCGCGACTGCACGGTGCCCACATAGCGGTTGGCCTCGCGGGCCTGGAGGTACTGGATCTCGGCCGTGCGCACGGGACGCAGCGGGGCGGCGGCCGGCGTGGCCGGCGAACAGGCGGACAGCAGCGCGGCGACCGGCAGGGCGGCGATGGCGGCTGCGAGCGGGAGGGGCTTCAAGGCGGGACCTCGTGAAGATGAATGAAGGAAGGGGATCAGGAATGAGCGGCGAGGGCGGCCTCGCGCGCTGGCGGCTGGCCGGTGACGGCGGACGCCGAGCCCGGGCGGGCCGGCTCGAAGGATTCCCAGCCGCCGCCGAGCGCCTTGTAGAGGCGCACGCTGTCGACCAGCAGCTGGGTCTGGCTGTCGTTGGCGCCCATGCTCACGGCCAGGCGCTGGCGCTGCGCGTCGAGCAGCGGCAGCAGGTCGATCTGCCCGCGCTCGTACAGCGAGCGCGCGCGGCCCAGCGCCGCATCGGCCGACGTGGCGGCCAGCTGCAGCGAGGCCGCGCGGCCGCGCTCCTGCTCCAGGGCAGCCAGCGCGTTCTCGACGTCCTCTAGCGCGCGCACCATGCCGTCCTCGGCGCGCAGCACGGCCTCGTTCTGGCCGGCTTCGGCGGCATCGTTAATGGCGCTCGTGCGGCCGGCGTTGAAGATCGGCATGGCGAGCAGCCCCGCGACGCTGCTGAAGCGGGCAGCACCGATCGGCGCGCCGTTGACGCTCAGGCTTTCGCGGCCGAAGGACGCGTTGAGGAACAAGCGCGGGAACCACTCGGCGGCGGCCTGCCGACGGCGCGCGTTGGCCGCATCCACCTGCGCCAGCAGTGCCTGCACGTCGGGGCGGCGTGCCAGCAGCGTCGCCGGCTGGCCCGGACGCGCTTGCGGCACGGTGATCGTGCCGTTCCACGGCACGATGGACCAGGCGTTGGACGCCTGGTCGCCCACCAGCACCGCGATGCGGTGGCGCGCGATGGCGGTGGCGGTCTCCAGCGGCGGGATCGCCGCGTGGGCCTGGGCGGCGGCGGTCTGCGCGCGCTCGACGTCGAACGCGGTGGCCAGGCCCACGCGCTGGCGGGCGGTGACCAGCCGCAGCGTCTCGTCCTGCGCCGTCGCGATCGCTCGTACCGTCTCCAGCTGGCGCAGCGCCCCGGCCAGGTTGAAGTAGTTCTCGGCGACGTCGCTGATCACGAGCAGGCGCACGCCGCGCGCGCCGTGCTCGGCGGCCAGCGCGTCAGCCGCGGCGGCGGACGCCCCGGCGCGCAGGCGGCCCGACAGGTCCGCTTCCCAGGCGACGTCCAGGCTGCCGGCCTGGCCGCGCACGTCGGGCATCTGCTGGCGGATCGCGGCGCCGTAACCCGTGCTGTTGTCCACCCCGGAGACGTTCACGCCGACGCTGGGCAGCAGCCACGAGCGGCTGATCGTCTCGCCAGCGCGCGCGGCGCGGACGCGCTCGGCGGCGATGCGCACGTCGCGGTTCTGGCGCGCCGCGCGCTGCACCAGGTCGCTCAACACGGGGTCGCCATAGGCGTCCCACCACGCGGCTTCCGGCTCGAGCGGGCCGGGTGCGGCGGCTGCGAAGCGGTCGGGCACGTCGACCCTGGGAGCGAGCACGGGCGTCGAGCAGCCCGCGAGGAAGAGGGCGACGGCGGCCGCGGCGAGCGTCGCGTGGAGCGGCGATCCGCGGCGGCGCGCCGGGGAGGCAGGAAGGTTGGGCATCGTGGTGGCAATCGGCTGCTGGCAATGGCGTACAGCGTAGGAAGCGGGCGGCCCGAAGTCGTCAGCGCCGCGTCGGCGTTCGGTCGTGAATGCGTCGGTCATGGCGTGGACGGAGCGTCGTCGGGAGTCGTGGGCCGCAGTTCGCGCGCGAGCGCCTCCAGCAGCCCGCTGGCGGAGTCGAATTCCTGCTGGCGCCCGGTGACAAGGCTTTCGAGCCGGCCGGCGATCGCGTCGGGTCTTGCGTCGCCGCGCAGCTTGAGCACGTACGCGCGGCGGTTGGGGTACTTGGATTCGGCGTTGAGGACCATCGGGTACTCGGGTTCTGGGTGGCGAAGGGGAGCGGATGCGCGGTCTCGCATCCACGGCCTGCATGGTGTCGGGGGCGGCCGAGGAAGTCGTCGGCGCACGGTCGCCGTTCGGTCGCGGTTGGCCGCCGCGGCGCATTCCGACGCAATTGCGACCGCCCGCTGACGACACGCCATGCGCGCGTGCCTAGCATCGACCGCCGATGGACCTGCGCCTTTCCCCCCACCGCGTTCTGGCTGCCGCCGCCCTCGCGCTCGCGCTGTGGGTGCTGCACGATTTGCTTCCCGCGCTACTGGCGGCCGGCGTCATCGCGGTGGCGAGCTGGCCTCTGTACGAGCGCTTCGCGGCGCGCGTGCCGCGCCGGCTGGGCCGCGACGTGCCGCCCCTGCTGTTCACGATGGCGATCACGTTGTTCGTGCTGGCGCCTCTGCTGCTGGCACTGGCTGCACTGCTGGGCGAGGCGCACGCGCTGCTGGGCGACCTGGCCGAGGCCGACCGCAGCGGCATCGCGGTCCCCGGGTGGATCGGCGACCTGCCGGTGCTCGGCGCCTGGGCCGCTGACCGCTGGCAGGCAGAGCTGGGCCATCCGCGCGGCCTGCTCGCGCTCGTGCAGCGCGCCGACCCCGCGTCCTTGTTGGGCTGGGTGCAGGCGCTGGGCCGCTTCACCTTGCGGCAGGCGCTGGTGATCGCGTTCGCCGTCCTGCTGCTGCATTGGCTGTACGCGGACGGCCGCGCGCTGGCCGCGGCGGCGCAGCGCTGGTCGACGGAGGCGCTCGGCCCGCAAGGCAGCCGCTACCTCGACCTGGTCACGCGCGGCGTGCGCGCGTCCGTCCACAGCATGCTGGCCCTCGCGCTGTTCGACGGCCTCGCCTCGGCCGCAGCCTACGCCGTCATCGGGGCGCCGCGGCCCGCCGTGTGGGGCGCGATCACCGGCCTGCTGGCCACTGTGCCCTTTCTCGGTTATGCGGCAGTCGGCGCCCTGGTCCTGCGCCTGGCGATCAGCGGCCTGGCGCATGGGGCGATTGCGTGCGCTGTGGCCGCCACCGTCGTGCTGCTGGTAGGCGACAAGGTTGTGCGGCCCGCGGTCACGCGAAGCGGCCTGCGGTTGCCGTTCGCCTTCGTGCTGGTGGGCTGCGTGGGCGGCTTCGAAACGCTAGGCCTGGTGGGGCTGGTGCTTGGGCCGGTGGTGCTCAGTGTGGCGGCGGAGGCGCTGCAGGAGCGCGTTCGAGCACGCGTTCGATGACGCAGTGCATCTGCGGCAGCCGCGCGGCCAGGTCCGCCCGGGCCTGCTCGTCCCGCGGCGTGCCGTGGCCGTCGGCGCACAGGCGGGTCAGCACGAACAACTCCAGCCCGGTCGCGTCCTGCGCGCGCGCTTCGTCGAGCGCGCGTTGCATCGCCTGGCGCGCGCCGGCGTCGTCCTCGCGCTGACACGCGATCGCCGCCTGCAACAGGTGCAGCTGCGGCAGGTACACGCGCTCGGCCTGCGCCTGCGCCGCGCGCAATGCGTCGTCGAGTTCGCGCTGCGCCCCGGCGAGGTCGCCGGCGTGCAGCAGCGCTTCGGCCGCGTAGCCCAGCACCTCGCTGCCACCCGACAGCATCCCCAGCCGCGTGTTTTCCTCGTAGGCGTCTCGGATGCGGCGCCAGCCTTCCAGCGCCCGGCCCGACCGCGCCTCGGCCCAGCCGCGAAACCAGCGGCGCGCGGCGCGGCCCTGCGCCAGGTCGTGTTCGTCGGCCAGGGCGTCCATCGCGTCCGCGGTTTGCGCGACGCGCTGCGTGTCGCCCAGGCGAACGGCGACCAGCGCCTCGTACCACAAGGCCACAAGGCGGGCCATGGGCTCGCGCAGGCGCAGCGCGCGCTCGTGCGCCTGGGCCAAGCGGGCCTGCGCGTCCTCGACCTGACCCAGTTGCACCAGCTCCATGCCGAGCATGCCCAGCAGGGTGACCTGCGGGTCGGCTACGGAGACGAGATCCGGCGCGGCGGGCAGCGAGGCTGCCTCGCCCAGCGCGCGCCCGGCGCCCGCGCAGGCTGCACGCGGGCGGCCCTGCAGCAGGTCGACCTCGGCATGGATGATGCCGGCGGCCAGCTGTAGCGCGGGGTCGTCCTGCGCGCCGGGGAGCGCGCCGGCGCGATCGGCGACGGCGAGGGCCTGCGCGTACTCGGCCCGCAGCGACAGCAGGAAGCCATAGCCGTGCAGCAGCAGGCCGCGCAGCGGATGCCGCGGCTGTCCGTCGAGAAGGGCGTACGCGCGCTGAAACGCGTCGCGCGCGTCCGTTCCCATGCCGGTGGCGTGCACCGCCGCCACACCGCGCAGCGTGTGCGCGGCGAAGTCCGCCGCATCGCGGTCGGGGCCTGCGGGCGCCTGCTCGACCAGGCGCGCCGCGCGCGCCGTGAATGCCAGGCATGCCTCCACGCCGTGCTGCTGCAAGGCTGCCTGGGCGGCGACAACCGTGTGGCGCAGCGCGGCCAGCGGCTGCCGCCCGCGCTCGAAATGCATGGCCAGCTCGCCGGCGGCGACCTCCACGCCGATTGCCTGCTCCTGCTCCAGTGCCAGGCCGGCGCGCACATGCCATTGCGTGCGTTCGAGGGGCGCGAGCCGCTCGTAGAGCACCTGGCGGTACAGCGCATGGCGGAACACATACGGCGCGTCGTCGGAGTCCGGCGTCGCGCGCGGCGCCACCAGCCACAGTTGCTCGCGCGCGAGCTGCTCGCACGCGTGCGCCACGTCGGCGGCGTCGCGGTCGAGCATGTGAGCGACAGTGCCGGAGCGGAACTCGGTGCCGCACACCGCGGCGGCCGACAGCAGCGTGCGCTCCGGGGTGGGCAGGCGAACGATGGCGCGATCGATGATGGCCACCAGGTTCTCCGGGATGGCGACGCTCGCCACGTGCCGCACCGCATCGCGCCCGGGAACGGTCGTCGCGCCGTCGCCCGCCGCCTCCTTCAGCACGGACGCGACGAACAGCGGCACGCCGTCGGTGCGCTCGTGCAGCGTGCGCACGAACCCTTCGTCGGCAGCCAGCCCCGGCGACAGCTGCCCCACGTACGCGGCCACCTCGGTCTCGGAGAAGGGATCGAGCACGATTTCCTCGCACAGACCGTGCAGGCGCAGCTCGTGGCGCAGCGGGTTCAGCGGGTGGTCCAGCGCGACCACCTCGGCCAGGCGGAAGCTGGCCAGCCACATCAGCCGCGAGGGGCCGTGCCGGCGCGCGAGGTAGTCGAGCAGCTGCAGGGTGGCGCGGTCGCTCCAGTGCAGGTCCTCGGTGACCAGCAGCAAGGGCCGCTGCTCGGTGCCACGGTCCAGCAGCTCGCCGAACTCGCGCAGCATGCGCTCGGGCCCGACGCCGGCGAGTTCGCGCCGCAGCGCGTCGCGTTCGGCCGGCGTGCACAGCCACGGCAACTGCAGCAGCCAGGTCGGCGCGACGGTGCGCAGCAGGTCGGCGAGGCTGGGGTCGATGCGGCAGGCGGCGGCCAATGCCTCGAGCACCGGCAGGTAGGGCTCGCCGGCGCCGTAGCTCTCGACGCAGTGCCCGCGCGCGACGGCCACCGGGCCCAGCCGCGCGGCGAAGTTCTCGACCAGCGTCGTCTTGCCGATACCCGGCTCGCCGGCGATCCACACGATCTGGCGGCGGCCGTGGGACGCGGCTTGCCAGGCACGGGCCAAGCGGTCCAGCGCAGCAGCACGGCCGATGAAGGCCGGGTCTTGCGGCGCCAGGTCGACGCCCACCGGCGCGGGGGCCGCGATGGGGGCGGGCGACGCCATGCGGGCAGCTGCCGAGCCAGCGATGAAGCGGTAGCCGCGCCGCGGCACCGTCTCGATCAGGCGCGGCTGGCGCGGGTCGTCGCCCAGCGCGGTGCGCAGGTCGCTGATGGCGGTCTTGAGCACCGAGTCGCTGACGAACTGGTGGCCCCATACGCTGTCCAGCAGCGCGTCCTTGCTCAGCAGCGTCCCGGGGCGACGCGCCAGCGCACAGAGCAGGGCAAACGGCGTGGGCGGCAGCGCCACGGGCCGGTCGCCGCGGCGCAGCGACGCATTGGCCTCGTCGAGGTCGAACTCGGCGAAGCGAACGCGCAGCGGTTCAGGGGCGGGGGCAGGGCGGGCCACGGCGGGATGGGACGCAGCGATCACGTTCTACCACCGGGCCGGCCTCCGGGCCAGCCCGTCGGACACGCTTGCAAAATGTTGAACACTGTTGTTCAATTCTAACCTGTATCGTCCCCGCGCCCCTCCATGCCGTCTCCCGCCGTCTTGCATCCCACCAAGCGCCGCATCCACGCGGCGGCGCTGCGCCTGTTCGCCGACAGCGGCGCCACGCAGCTGGCCATCAGCGACCTCGCGGCCGAGGCGGGCGTCGCGCGCGGCACCGTGTACAGCCACGTGCCGGAGGGCTCTCCCCTGTTCGAGGAGGTGGCCAGTCACCTGGTGGACGAGATGAACCACCGACTCGCGCTGTGCTTCGCGCAAATCGAGGATCCGGCCATGCGCCTCGCGGTCGGCGTGCGTCACTACGTGCGGCGCGCGCATGCCGAGCCCGACTGGGGCCGCTTCGTGATGCGCTTCGCGTACACCAGCGCGCCGCTGCAACGACTGTGGAACAGCGGTCCCGGCGAAGACCTGCGCCAGGGCCTGCAGACCGGCCGCTACTCGGTGCGCCGCGCGCAGCTGCGCGCGATGCTCGGCATGGCCGTCGGCGGCGTGCTCAGCGCGATGGCCTCGGTGCTCGAGGGCGACGCCACTTGGCGCGCGGCGGGCTCCGACCTGGCCGAGTTGCTGCTCGTCGCGCTCGGGCTCGACGCGAAGGAAGCGCGCGGGCTGGCCGTCGCGCCGCTGCCGGACCTACCCCCCTCGAACTGAAGGACCTCTCCATGGCAAGCATCACCCTCCTGGGCGCGACCGGTTCGCTCGGCGCCCACGTCGCCCGGCAGGCGCTCGCGACCGGCCACGACCTCACCGTGTTCGTCCGCAACCCTGCGCGGTTGGCGCCCGAGACCGCGGCGGGGGCGCGCATCGCCTCCGGCGACCTGTTGCTGTCGCCAGTGAACGCCATCGCCGACTGCGTGGCCGGCCAGGACGCGCTGCTCGCGTGCGCCGGCCTGGTCACCGAGGGGCAGCGCTTCGTCGAGCTGGTCGACCGCGTCGTGACCGCGATCGAGTCGCTGCCGATCGGCCGGCAGCCACGGGTCGCGTGGTTTCTCGCCGGCGCCGGCCTGCTTGCGCTCGACGCCAACGGGCGGCGCGGGGTGGACCTGCCCAAGGTGCGCGACACCTACTGGCCACACGCGCGCAACTTCGAACGCCTGCAGCGTTCCAGCATCACTTGGCGCCTGCTGTGCCCCGGCCCCATGGTGCAGGGCGATCCGATCGGCCTGGAGCGCCTGCGCGTCACGACCGAGGTGCTGCCTTCGCCACTGCCCGGCTGGGCCGCGCGGCTGCCTTCACCGCTCGTGCTGCCGCTGTTCGCAGCGCACATCCCCGAGATGATCGTGCCGTACGCGGATGCCGCCGCGTACATGCTGGCGCACCTCACTCCGGACGCCGGCCTGGACCGGCGTCGCGTCGGCCTCGCGCTGCCCCCCGGCATGAAGGGCCGCAAGGACCACTGGGCAGCGCGGTCGACGCAAGCCGCCTGAGTTGGACCTGCATGTCCGCTGGACGGGCCCCGCGCGTGGAGTGTCGAACGAATTTGCAAGGAGCGGAGCGACTCTGGGGCCTCCATCGCGCCGCTCGGGCAAACGGAGCTGGCAGACGGTCGGCAGGTTGATGGGTAAGTCTGCGCAAGGGCCCGAACGCGGCGACAGCTGTACGGTTTGGGGGACGCCCTCTCCGCCACGAGTCTGAAGAAACGCCCCTTTCCAGGGGCTTTTTTCATGGGCGATCCGGCGCTCGGGCGGCGCAGGAACGGGGAGCGCGCCCGCATGCGGGGCCGACCGGGGCCGCGCCCGTGACGGTTGTCCCGCGGAGGTTGGGACATTCCGGCCATGGCGCTGGACGGCCAGGTGCGAACAATGGGACGGAGCGCGCCTTCGTCCCAGGAGTTCGTGATGCCCGACCCCGCGAGTCCCGAGTTGCCGTCCGCACCACGTGCTCGGGTGGTCTCCCCGGTCCGTGGGCGCGAGACCATGCGCGACCGCATCGATCATTGGGCGACTGTCCGCGGCGCCGAGCCGGCCTTGCTGGACTTCGGGCGCACGGTGACCTATGGGGAACTGTCGACCTTCATCGCCACGGGGGCCGCAGCGCTGGCCGGCGCCGGATTGGGGCCTGGATGCCGCGTGGGGGCGATCGCCGCGCAGGAGGCGGCCGGCGCGCAGGTCGCACTGGCGATCGCTTGCACCTGTGCGCTCGTTCCGCTCAGCGCGTCCCTGCCGCCGGCCGAGATGGCGGGCCTGGTCCGCGAGTTCGAACTGGACGCCATCGTGCTGGCGCAGGACATCCCGCAGGCATTGCGGTCGACCGTGCTGGCCTGCGGCGTCACGGTCCTGCAAGCCCGGGACGACGGGTGGGAGGTGCTGGCCCAAGGGCCGCGTCCGGCACCAGGCACGGTGCAGGCGCTGGCCGACGTGGCGCTGCTGCTGCGCTCGTCGGGAACGACGGGCCGCCCCAAGGTGGTCGCCGTCACCCACGAGAACCTGATCTCGATGGCCGGCAAGGTCGGCTCGCCGGACTGGTTCGGCCTCGGGCCGCAGGACCGCACGGTCGCCATGCTGCCGCTGCACTACGCGGCCGGCTTGAAGAACCTGCTGCTGGTGCCGATGATCCTGGGCGCCTCGGTGGGCTTTCCTGCGGCGGGTGCCGCCCTCGACGCGCCGGCCTGGCTGGACCGGCTGCGGCCCACCTATCTCTGCACGACCCCCACCACGCTGCGGACCCTCGTGGAACGCCTGTCCACCGCCGAGGCCTCGCCGGCCGCATCGTCCCTGCGCTTCATCATGTGCGGCGCGTCGTACCTGCCCAACGAACTTCGCCTGGCAGCGGAAGGTCTCCTGGGAGCGCCCGTCCTGGAGTACTACGGACTCAGCGAGGCCGGCGTGATGGCGGCCAATCCCGTGTCCGTCGGCCTGGCGAAGCCGGGCACGACGGGCGTGGCGGCGCCAGGCGAACTGTTCATCGCCGACCCGTCCGGCCATGAGCTGCCGCGCGGGGAGGTCGGGCAGATCGTCGTGCGCGGCCCATCGGTCTCGCCGGGCTACGTGCGGGACGGTGTGTTGTCGGGTGAGCAGACCGGGACCGGGGGCTGCCTGCCCACCGGCGACCTCGGCTGGATCGACGACCAAGGCTATCTCACGATCTCGGGCCGGACCAAGGAAGTCATCAACCGCGGCGGGGAAAAGGTGTTCCCGTACGAGGTGGAAAAGGCGCTCCTGGCGCACCCCGACGTCCTGGAGGTCGCGGTCTTCGGCGTGCCGCACCCGCGGCTGGGCGAGGGCGTCGCGGCCGCCGTGGTGGCCAGGCCGGGCAGGGCGGTCTCCGCCCAGGACCTGACGTCGTTCCTTGCCATGCGGATCGCGCGGTTCAAGATCCCGCACGGCATCCGCACGGTGGCCGAGCTGCCGCGCGGGCCGACCGGCAAGGTGCTGCGGCCGAAGCTGGTCGAGCAGCATCTTCACGAGCGGCCCGCGGCCGTGGTGCCGGATTCGCTCTTCGAGCTGGAGGTGCTCGACCTCTGGCGGCGCCTGCTCGGGACGCCGGCGATCGGCGTCGACGACGACTTCCAGGACAAGGGGGGTGACTCGCTGCTCGCGGCCGACATGCTGCTGCAGGTCGAGCAGCTGGCCGGCATCTCGCTCGAGGGCTTCGCGCCGCCGGTGCTCACCGTGCGCGCGATCGCCGACGCGGTGGCGGACGGACTGCCCCTCAGCCCCGGCTTGCTGACGTCGGTGAAGAACGGATGGGGCGCGCCGCTGTTCTTCTGCCATGGCGACCATGCGGCCGCCGGCGTCTACGCGCACCGGCTCGCGGCCCAGCTGCCGGACCGACGCTCCGTCTTCCTGCTCAACTGCCTGGAGGACGACGCGCGCTGCGACATCGAGGCGGCCGCGGCCGCGTACCTGCCGGACGTGCTGCGCGCCGCTGCCGGGTCCCCCGTCTTCCTCGGCGGCTACTGCAACACCGGCCTCATCGCATGGCACCTGGCGCACCTGCTGCGCGCCAAGGGCGTGGATGTGGCCGGCGTCCTGCTGGTGGAGACGCCCTCGCTCAATGGCGGGCGCGACCTGCGCGCCACGGCGGCGATGCTCCGGGGCGCCGGTCTGCTGCTCCCCGGGCGCGTCGGGACCTTCGTGCGCGACGAGGCGATGCGCGGGTTCTGGGCCTTGAAGCGCAAGGGCCTGCGCCGGTTCGCGGCGGCGGCGGCCCGGCGGGCCGCGCGGTGGATGCGCGCCGGCCGGCGCACACCGCCGGCCGACCGGCACGCGCGTCACGCGCAACTGGCCGTGACGTACTACGAGCGAATGGCGCGCTACGTCCCTCCGCGCATCGACGTGCCCGTGACCTGCGTCGTGGCCGAGGAGGGCGTTCCATTCGACACCGATCCGTCCCGCTGGCGCAGCTGGACGCCCGAGGTCCGGGTGATGCGGATACCGGGCGGCCATTACTCCGCCGTGGTGACGCATCGCGAGGCCCTGGCCGCCGCCCTGGAACACGCGATGGGCCAGGCGGCGCAGCCGAGCGTTCCCGCTGCAGCCGCCTGGCCCGCGGCCAGCCGATCCTGAGCCGCCGCGGCCCGCCGCGGTGCGATGCAACCCGCCGGGGGTCGATTGCCCCGGCCCAGCAAGGAGTCCACCATGCAACGCAGGACCTTCTCCACCGGGCTGGCATCCGCAGCCATCTTCCTCCACGCGCCGCTCGCCTTCGGCCAGTCCGACAGGCACATGAAACTCGTCGTGCCCTTCCCGCCGGGCGGGGCGACGGACCTGATCGGCCGCGTCCTTGCCCAGAAGATGTCCGTGCTGCTGGGGCGGTCGGTCGTCGTGGAGAACAAGGGCGGCGCCGCGGGGGCGATCGGTTCGGACTACGTCGCCGACGCGGCCCCGGACGGCCGGACCCTGCTGCTCGGCACCATCAGCACGCATGCGACGGGCCCGGTGACGAGCCTGAAGCCGCTCTACGACCCGGTCAACGACTTCACGCACATCAGCCTGCTGGCCGACAGCCCGCTCGTGTACATGGGGCATCCGTCGATCCCGGCCCGCAACCTCCGGGAGTTCGTGGCCCTGGCCAAGGCGCGGCCGACGATGGCGTTCGGCTCGAACGGCCCCGGCTCGTACAACCACCTGGCGGTCGAGCTGTTCAAGCAGGTGGCGGGCGTCGAGATGCTCCACGTCCCGTACAAGGGGGCCGGCCCGGTCCTGCAGGGCCTCATGGCGGGGGAAGTCCAGTTCGCCGCGGGCGACCTAGCCGGCGCCACGCCGTCGATCCGGGCCGGCAAGGTCACCGCGCTGGGCGTCGCTGCCCCCCAGCGGGTGCCGGGCTTCGACATTCCGACCGTGGCCGAGTCGGGCTACCCGAACATGGAGGTGAGCGTGTGGTACGCCCTGTTCGGGCCGGCGAATATCCCCCAGCCGGTCCTGTCCCAGCTCCATTCGGCGGTGGTCGAGTCGCTGGCGTCCGCCGATTTCCAGGAGCGCCTCAGCGCGCTCGGCACGCAAGTGCGGGCCGAACCGCCGGCCGCGTTGCGCCAGCGCGTGCAGCGCGAGAACGAGCGATGGAGCGCGGTCGTCAGGACCGCCGGGCTCAAGCTCGAGTGACCGGGGCGTGAACCCGGACCCGTGCGGTCAAGGCGCCAGCAGCGCCTCTTCCGGCACCACGACCTCCACGCTGTACCGGGTCGCATCCGTCGCGTCCGACGCGAACGGGGGGAGACCGGACCGGGCGTAGGCCGCCTTGACGAGCGCCGCCTGGGGCACAGCCAGCCGGTAGCTGCCCAGCACGCCGTCGACGGGGCGGCTGCGCACCTCGATCGACTCGCCGCTGGAGAGCACCTGCGACGCGCGCACCTGGGCGCTGGTGAGGACCGCCGTCACCTCCGGGGCCGTGTCCGAAGCCGTGCTGAGCGTCACGACCCCGGTGAGGTCGCTGGTCGGGGAGGCCGGCAGGGCGATCGCGGACGCGGCGGTGTTCACGGCGGTCGTGCCGGTGCCGACCGGCACGCCGGTGACCACGCCCGTCGCGCGCCCGTCCGATGTCACCACCAGCGAGTAGGTGCCCGGCGGCAGGAACGGGATGCTGAAATTGCCCCGGGCGTCCGGCCGGGTGGAGCGAACCGCCGCGCCGTCCCGCTGTGCCGACACCGTCGTGTTGCCGGTCGCCAGGTCGGCCGCCACCGACCCCTGGATGCCGCTGGCCACGCGGGGCAGCACCGCGACCACCGGCCTCAGCTGGTACGAGCCGCCCTGTCCGGCGGGAGCAACCGACTTGCACGCGTCGAAGTCGAGGACCAGGTCCGCCGTCTGGCCGGGCGCCACGTCGAAGCTGGCCGGCACCCTCACGCCACCCGGGCCGCCGGGAATCGCCAGCGGGATCTCCGTGCCGGTGCCGGTCGGCTGCACGGCATGGGCGGCGACGCCGGGCGCCGGCGCGTTCGCGGCGAGCACCAGGCGCAGCTGCTCGTAGTGGCCCGACGGGAGGGAGGCGCCCCCGAGTTCCTCCAGGGCGCCGTTCGTGAGCGCGAGCAGGTCCACGCGGCGTGTGGAGCCCACCGGGATGTCGGTCCAGCCTGGATCGGCCTCCAAGGCCGTGCTGCTCGCGTGGACGCGGATCTTCTCGACGGTGACGTACACGTGGTCGAAGCCGCAACCGGGCGCATCCGTCAGCGCCAGCCTGAGCGTTCCCGCGCCGGCGGCCGCGGACGGGTCGCCGCCGCTGCCGCACGCCGAGACGAGGGCGGCCGCTGCAAGGGCGCCGGCGGCACGCCAGCGGGGTGCGGGGGAAGGGCGCTGGACGGAAGGGGGGCGGCACTGCATGTTCGTTCCTCGCTATTGCTGAGGTCGGGCATGCTCGGCCCTACGGCTGAGCTGCGCGTGAGCGAACGTGACAAGTCAGCAGGAATGTTCCGCGCCGCCGGGCAGGGCGGCGACGGCTGACACAGGAAGCAACAAATCGGCCGTGATTGCGGGGTGAGGAGGGGTCGGTCCGGGAGGTTGGCCGCGTCAGTTCCGCCCCAGCGGGCTGGGCCGCGAGCGCAATCCCGGCGGCAGCAGGTCCTCGAACAGCTCGCTGATCACCTCGATGCGCTCCAGCGCCGCCGCCTCCCCGTGCGCGCGCGCCAGCAGCCCCATCAGCTCGCCGCGGATGAACCACAGCGTCTCGATGTCGTCGGCGTAGCGGATCCGGCGGCGCACGGCCGCCGAGCGCTCCTCGCCGACGCTGATGGCCAGCGACAGCATCCGCTTGCGGATGTCCTCGATGGTGTACATGTCCTCGTACTCGGCCGGGACCGTCGCGGGCCCGCTGCTGAAGATCGCGTGCAGGCTGTTCCTGAGATTCGGCTTGAACCAACGCATGGGACTTCCTTTCGCGGTCAGGCAGGCGCCTGGCCAGGGGATCGGGTGGGGCCCGGCAGGGCCAGTTCGAACAACTCGGTCACCGGCAGGTCCGCCATCGCGGGCGGCACCGGCTCGGGGTGGGTGCTGGAGGCGAGGTCCTGCAGGCGGGCGAAGCTCGCCAGCATGCGGGCCGGCGACCCGTCGGCGCTGCGCCGGGGCACGCCGTACTGGATGCGCTGGCGGTCGTCCGCCGGCAGGCGGTCGACCAGGCCGCGCGTGAGCCAGATGCTGCCCGCGCGCCCGCCGCGCGACAGCTCGCCGGCGTGATCGGCGGCCGCGCCCAGCACCGACAGCTCGACCGGCTCGACCAGGCGCAACGGCCCGATCCATTCCTGGCCGGCGTCGAGGCCGGTGTTCATGCACAGCTCGACATCCCAGCCCTTGCGGGACTGCCAGCGGCTGCTCAGGTGGCGCATGGCCTCGCGGGCGCGGTGGGCGGCGACCAGGGCGTTCCACAGGTAGTCGCCACCGGCCTGCGGCAGGAAGTAGCAGACCATGCCCTCGCCGGGATGGTTGCCGTGGTGGCCCCCGTGCTCGCGGAAGATCGTGTCCAGCTCGCTCCACACCTCGCTCACGAGCTCGAAGTACTCGCGCGCGGGCAGGCGCAGCCACAAGGCGTTGGCGTCCTGCAGGGTCGTGACGAGCACGGCCACCGGCAGCAGCGCGGGGGCCGGGAAGCGGGCGAGGGCGGCCGGGCCCGTGGCGCGCGGCGCGGCGGGTTCGGCCGCGCGCTGGCAGACGAACAGCACGCCCTCGCGGAACTGGATCGCCTGGAGCACCAGGTCGCGCACGCCGGCGCGGCTCACGCGGATCTGGGCGGTCGGCTGCGCGTCGACGGCCGGGGCGTCGCGGAACACGCTTTCGAGCCGCGCCCGGGCCGCGTCGTCCAGGCCGGCGGCGAGCCCGCCCAGCGGGGCGCCGCGTTGCTTGAGCAGGCCCAGGTGGAAAGCCAGCACGTCCGCGGAATCCAGCAGGCGGGCGGCGGCGGCGCCGGGACCCGCGTCGCGGGGCAACCCGCGCAGTGGGGAGGCGGCATCTTCGCGGGCGGCCTCGTTCATCCAGACCAGCCCCAGTCCATCGTCCAGCAGGTAGGCCGGCTGGCGGATCTCGAGCAGGGACAAGGCCGGTTCGCCGCGGCGCTGCGGCGGAGGGGCGACCGGCGCCGCGGCGGCGAAGGCAGGCGCGGGGATGGCCGGGAGTGCGACGGCGGCGACCGGAGCCGGCATGCGGGCGGGGGCAGGCGGGGGCGCTTCGCCGCCGCCGGCGAAATGGGCGGCGATGCGCGCGATGCTCCAGCCCTCGCGCTTGAGGCGCTGGATCTGCAGCACGCGCTCGACGGTGCCGTCGGGGAAATAGCCGATCCGCGGCGCCGCGCCGTCCTGCGGATTGGGCGGCAGCACCTCGGGCCGGGGCAGCAACCCCGTGGTGATGTAGTTGTTCAGGGTCGCCCGCGAAATGCCGGTGCGCTCCAGAACATCCTTGCTCGTCAACACCTGAACCTCTGTCTAGGACTGTTCAGGCAAGTATTGGACAGTCAAATCAGACTGTCAAGACACATGTTGCAGAAGCGATACAAGTGAGCGGCCCGTATCTGTCTAGACAGACGGACGGCGCCTAGACAGTCAATTGGACAGTTGTTTGGACAGACGTGAAGACAGCCGGGCGGCCTGCCCGGCGCCTTCTCACGCAGGTGACTTGCCGGCCTGCACGAGGCGCATCGCCGAGGCGATGAGTCCCGAGACCTCGCCGAGGTGGCCGGGGATGATCAGGGTGGTCTTGGACTCGTGGGCCACCGTGCGGAAGGCGTCGACGGCCCGCTCGGCGACCTTGAGCTGCACGGCCTGCTCGCCGCCGGGCTGGCGGATGGCCTCGGCCACCTGCCGGATGGCGCCGGCCGTGGCCTCGGCCACCGCGAGGATGGCGGCGGCCTCGCCCTGGGCCTTGTTGATCTCGGCCTGCTTCTCGCCCTCCGACCGCGCGATGAAGGCCTCGCGCTCGCCGGTGGCGATGTTGATCTGCTCCTGCCGGCGGCCCTCGGAGGCGGCGATCAGGGCGCGCTTTTCCCGCTCCGCGGTGATCTGGGCCTGCATGGCGCGCAGGATCTCGGCCGGCGGCGTCAGGTCCTTGATTTCGTAGCGCAGGACCTTCACGCCCCAGTTCAGGGCCGCCTCGTCGATGGCGGACACGACCTGGGCATTGATCATGTCGCGCTCCTCGAAGGTCTTGTCCAGCTCGAGCTTGCCGATCACGCTGCGCAGCGAGGTCTGGGCGAGCTGGGTGACGGCCACGATGTAGTTGGACGAGCCGTAGCTGGCCCGCATCGGGTCGGTGACCTGGAAATAGAGGATGCCGTCCACCTGCAGCTGGGTGTTGTCGCGGGTGATGCAGACCTGGCTGGGCACGTCCAGCGGGATCTCCTTGAGGCTGTGCCGGTAGGCGACCCGGTCGACGAAGGGGACCAGGAAGTTCAGGCCCGGGGACAGCGTGCCGTGGTACTTGCCCAGGCGCTCCACGACCCAGGCGTGCTGCTGGGGCACGACCTTGATGGAGCGCGCCACGAAGATGATGGCGATGACGACGAGGACGAGTGCGATTTCCATGGGGTCCCTCCTTCCGGGTTCTTGAGATTCAGGTTTTTTCCACCACGAGGCGGTTGCCGACCACTTCCCGCACCCGGTGCAGCCCGGTCGAGGGGGCGGTGCCCGGATGGTGGGTGACCGTCCAGGTCGCGCCGCGGTAGCGCACCTGGGCCGTGCCGTCCGGGTGCCAGGCATCGACCACGACCGTCTCGCCGACGTCCATGTTGACGGCCGGATTGGCGCTGGCGGCCAGCTCGGCGGGCCGGTGCCCGCGCAGCAGGCGCCAGGCCGTGACCGCGCCGCCGCCGACGACGGCCGCGGCCGCCAGCTGCGTCGTCACGCCGGCGCCCGCGTGGGCGGCCAGCGCGCCGGCAGCCAGGCCGATGGCCAGCATCAGCAGGTAAAAGGTGCCGGTCATCAGTTCCACCACCACCGCGCCGCCGGCCAGCAGCCACCACACTGTCGAATCCGCCATTGCTCACCTCCTGGTGCGCCGCATTGTGCTCGCGCGCGTTCCGGCGGGCCCGAGTTGCATACACTTCGCGGCTCACGTTTTTCGCCGCACACCCGACCCGCCCGCCATGAAATTCCGCTTCCCCATCGTCATCATCGACGAAGACTACCGGTCCGAGAACACGTCCGGCCTGGGCATCCGCGCGCTGGCGCAGGCCATCGAGGCCGAGGGCATGGAGGTCCTGGGGGTCACCAGCTACGGCGACCTGGCCCAGTTCGCGCAGCAGCAAAGCCGCGCCAGCGCCTTCATCCTGTCGATCGACGACGAGGAGTTCAGCTCCGGCCCGGACGTCGATCCGGCGGTGCTGAACCTGCGCGCCTTCATCACTGAGGTGCGCCGCAAGAACGCCGACGTGCCGATCTACATCTATGGCGAGACCAAGACCTCGCAGCACCTGCCCAACGACGTGCTGCGCGAGCTCCACGGGTTCATCCACATGTACGAGGACACCCCCGAGTTCATGGCCCGCCACATCATCCGCGAGGCCAAGTCGTACCTGGAGGGCATCCAGCCGCCGTTCTTCAAGGCGCTGCTGGATTACGCGGAGGACGGCTCGTATTCCTGGCACTGCCCCGGCCACTCGGGCGGGGTGGCGTTCCTGAAAAGCCCGATCGGGCAGATGTTCCACCAGTTCTTCGGCGAGAACATGCTGCGGGCGGACGTGTGCAACGCGGTGGACGAACTCGGGCAGCTGCTGGACCACACCGGGCCGGTGGCGGCCAGCGAGCGCAACGCGGCGCGCATCTTCAACGCCGACCACTGCTTCTTCGTCACCAACGGCACGTCCACCTCGAACAAGATGGTCTGGCACCACACGGTGGCCCCCGGCGACGTGGTGGTGGTGGACCGCAACTGCCACAAGTCGATCCTGCACTCGATCATCATGACCGGGGCGATCCCGGTCTTCATGAAGCCGACGCGCAACCACTTCGGCATCATCGGCCCGATCCCGCAGAGCGAGTTCACGCCCGAGGCCATCAAGGCCAAGATCCGCGCCAACCCGCTGCTGGCCGGCGTCGACCCGGAGAAGGTCAAGCCGCGGATCATGACGCTGACCCAGTCCACCTACGACGGCGTCCTGTACAACACCCAGACCATCAAGAACATGCTCGACGGCTACGTCGACGCGCTGCACTTCGACGAGGCCTGGCTGCCGCACGCGGCGTTCCACCCCTTCTACGGCAGCTTCCACGCCATGGGCAAGAAGCGGCCCCGGCCCGAGAAGTCGCTGGTCTACGCGACCCAGTCCATCCACAAGCTGCTGGCCGGCATCAGCCAGGCCAGCCACGTGCTGGTGCAGGACGCCAAGGACACCAAGCTGGACCGCCATCTGTTTAACGAGGCGTTCCTGATGCACACCTCGACCAGCCCGCAGTACTCGATCATCGCCAGCTGCGACGTGGCCGCCGCCATGATGGAGCCGCCCGGCGGCACCGCGCTGGTGGAAGAGAGCATCCTGGAGGCGCTGGACTTCCGCCGCGCGATGCGCAAGGTCGACCAGGAGTACGGCAAGGACTGGTGGTTCAAGGTCTGGGGGCCGGACAAGCTGGCCGAGCAGGGCATCGGCCGGGCCGACGACTGGATCATCAAGGGCGAGGCGCGCACCGCCAAGTGGCACGGCTTCGGCAACCTGGCCGAGGGCTTCAACATGCTGGACCCGATCAAGTCCACCGTGGTCACCCCCGGCCTGGACCTGAACGGCAAGTTCGCCAAGACCGGCATCCCGGCCTCGATCGTCACCCGCTTCCTGGCCGAGCACGGGATCATCGTGGAGAAGACCGGCCTGTACAGCTTCTTCATCATGTTCACCATCGGCATCACGAAGGGCCGCTGGAACACGCTGCTGACGGCGCTGCAGCAGTTCAAGGACGACTACGCGCGCAACCAGCCGATGTGGCGCATCCTGCCCGAGTTCTGCGCCCAGTACCCCCAGTACGAGCGCATGGGCCTGGCCGACCTGTGCCAGTACGTGCACGAGCTGTACGCCCGCTACGACATCGCCCGGCTGACCACCGAGATGTACCTGTCGGACCTGACGCCGGCGATGAAGCCGAGCGACGCCTACGCCCACATCGCCCACCGCAAGACCGAGCGGGTGGAGATCGACCAGCTCGAGGGCCGGGTGACCACCTCGCTCGTGACGCCGTACCCGCCGGGCATCCCGCTGCTGATCCCGGGCGAGGTGTTCAACAAGAAGATCGTGGACTACCTGAAGTTCTCGCGCGAGTTCAACGCCAGCTGTCCGGGCTTCGGCACCGACATCCACGGGCTGGTCGAGGAGCCGGGGCCGGACGGCAAGACGCGCTACTTCGCCGACTGCGTGCGCGGCTGACGCCGCGCCGGCGGGCGCCGGTCCATCCGGCCAAGCTGCAATCCGTCGCGCGAACCCGCAGTCCGTCGCGCGGCGGCTGCGGCGGCGCGGGTGGCTTCCTACAGTTCGCTCCATGCCGGGCCCGATGCCCCGCCAAGGAGAGACAGATGCAAGCCACCGCCCCCCACCAACCCCAGCCGCTGCTGTCGCCCGTCGTCCGGGTGCTGCTCGCCGTCCCCGTCGCCCTGTTCCTGGCCGGCGTGGTGTCGGTCGGCACGAGCGCGAGCCACGCCGCGGTCGACGGCATGACCGCCCAGCTGCACGAAGGCACCCGCTACGTCCAGCTGCCGCGGGTGCAGGTGGTGGCCCGCCGGGACGTCGCCAGCGACGCCGGCGGCGCGCCGATGGCCGCCCGCGCTGCCGCTCCCGGCTGCGGCGCTCCCCGTCCCGAAGCCGGTTAATCTCGCGCGATGACGTCCGATGAGCAGAAACCCCGCACCCGCCCCGCGCTGGTGCAATGGCTGTCGCGCGCCAACACGGAGCTGAGCGGCTGGGCCGCGGCCACGTCCTGGTGGCGGCTGATCGTGCTGTTCCTGGTGGTGCTGATCGCCGGCAGCCTGGTCTCCGAGCAGCTGCACCTGAAGCACCAGCGCGTGATGGTGCGCGATCCCGGCAAGGATGGCGAGATCCGCATCACGCAGGTCGGCCCCGATGGCGTGCGCATCACCCGGCGCCGCGCCGCCGGCAGGGATGCCGCCGAGACGCCGTCCGCGGAAGGACCGGCCGGCGCCGTGTCGGCCCCGGAAGGCGGCCCCGGCGGCCAAGCCGAGGTGCCCACGCCGCCCGCACCGCCGGTCCCGCAGCCGCCCGGCACGCGCAAGGGCGTGACGATCACCGACGAGGATCCCGACGAGGACGGCCCGGAACTGGTGTCGAAGAACGTCCTGACGTTCCGGGGCCTGGTCGGCGACCTCGGCGCCACCCTGATCACGCTGCTGTTCGCCTACCTGGCCGCCTCCAAGATCGTGGTGCGCAAGGTCGCCCAGGCCGACGAGAAGGTGCGCACCGCCCAGGACGCGGCGGGCCGCGAGGCGATGGAGCGGCAGTTGGTGCAGGCCCGCCTGCAGGTGCTGCAGGCGCAGGTGGAGCCGCACTTCCTGTTCAACACGCTGGCCGCGGTGGACTACCTGATCGAGACCGACCCGGCGCGGGCCAGCCAGATGCAGAAGGCGCTGATCACCTACCTGCGCGGCGCGCTGCCGCAGATGCGGCAGGAGTCCTCGACGCTGGGCCGCGAGATGCGCCTGATCCGCTCGTACCTGGAGCTGATCAAGATGCGGATCGAGGACCGGCTGGACCTGCAGTACGAGGTGGCCCCGGAGCTGGAGGGCGCCGAATTCCCGCCCATGATGCTGCAGTCGCTGGTCGAGAACGCCATCAAGCACGGCATCGAGCCCAAGCCCGAGGGCGGCAAGGTCACCGTGGCGGCCCGCATCAACAAGGGACAGCTGGTGGTGGAAGTGCGCGACACCGGCGTGGGCATCATGGACCTGGACCGGCTGGAGGCGCCGACCTCGGGCACCGGCATCGGGCTGCAGAACATCCGCGAGCGGCTCTCGATGCTGTACAACGGCCGCGGCCACCTGAGCCTGATGTCCGACTCCGGCGCCGGCACCACCGTGCGCATCTCCGTCCCGTACCACCCGGCCGAGACGCCCGCCGGCGCCACCGCGCCGACCCGCCCGCAGGCCGCCTCATGATGAATGGAACCCCGCCACCCGCGCCGCGCGCCGTCGTCGCCGACGACGAGCGCCTGCTGCGCGAACAGCTCAAGACCCGCCTGGCCGGCGCCTGGCCCGAACTGCAGATCGTCGGCGAAGCCCGCGACGGCAACGAGGCCCTCGCCCTGGCCGAGCAGCTGCGGCCCGACGTGATGTTCCTGGACATCCGCATGCCGGGCCTGACCGGCATCGAGGCGGCGCGCGAGATCCTGGCCCTGCCTGGCTGGCAGGGCGAGATCGTGTTCGTCACCGCCTATGACGAGTACGCGATCTCGGCCTTCGAGCAGGGCGCCCTGGACTACCTCTTGAAGCCGGTCGAACCGGCCCGCCTGGCGCAGACCGCGCAGCGGATCCAGGAGCGCCTGGGGCAGCGCCGCTCCGCCGGCGCGTCGGTGGCCGACGAGGCCGCGCTCGATGCGCTGCTGGCGCGGCTGGTCAAGCTGCAGCAGGGCATGCAGCAACCGCCCGGCGCCGCGCCGTCCTACCTGCAGTGGGTGCAGGCGGCCGCGGGCGCGACCACGCGGCTGATCCCGGTCAAGGACATCCTGTTCTTCCGGTCGGACGAGAAGTACACACGGGTGCAGACGCGCCAGCAGGAAGCTTTCATCCGCACGCCGATCCGGGACCTGCTGCCGCAGCTGGACCCGCAGCAGTTCTGGCAGATCCACCGCTCGACCATCGTGAACCTGGCGGCCGTGGCCTCGGTGACCCGCGACGACACCGGCCGCCAGCGGGTGCAGATCAACGGCCACCCGGAGGTGCTGGAGGTCAGCCGCAGCTTCGCGCACCTGTTCCGGGGCGCGTGACGGGGGCCGGGCCTGGTGCCCGGCCGGGCGTCACTCGCCGGCCGGCTCGGCGATGCCGCCGACGACCTGGCTGAAGCCGCCGTCGACGTAGGTGATCTCGGCCGAAATGCCGCCGGCCAGGTCCGACAGCAGGAAGGCGGCCGTGTTGCCGACGTCCTCGATCGTCACGTTGCGGCGGATGGGGGCGGTTTCCGCCACCACCGACAGGATCTTGCCGAAGCCCTTGATGCCGCTAGCCGCCAGCGTCTTGATCGGGCCGGCACTGATGCCGTTGACGCGGATGCCGCGCGGGCCCATCGACTCGGCCAGGTATCGCACCGAGGCCTCGAGCGAGGCCTTGGCCAGGCCCATGGTGTTGTAGTTCGGCACGGTGCGCACCGCGCCCAGGTAGGTCAGGGTGAGCAGGGCGGCCCGGTCATTGAGCATCGGCAGCGCCGCCTTGGCCATCGCGGGGAAGCTGTAGGCGCTGATGTCGTGGGCGATGCGGAACGCCTCGCGCGACAGGCCGTCGAGGAAGTCGCCGGCGATCGCCTCGCGCGGCGCGTAGCCGATCGCGTGCACGAAGCCGTCGAACTTGGGCCAGTGCGCCGACAGGTCCGAGAACAGCCTGGCGATCTGTGCGTCGTCGCCCACGTCGCAGTCGAACACCAGGTTCGAGCCGAAATCGGCGGCGAACTCGGTGATGCGGTCCTTGAAACGCTCGCCCACGTAGCTGAAGGCGAGTTCGGCGCCCTGCGCATGGCAGGCGCGCGCGATGCCGTAGGCGATGGAGCGGTTGGACAACACGCCCGTGATCAGGAATTTCTTGCCGGCAAGGAAGCCCATGGAAGTTCACTCTGACAAAACAGGCAGAATTCTCGCATGCGACTTGCGTTGTGCTTGCTGGCCGGCCTGATGGCCGTCCCGGCCTGGGCCGCTCCCGGCTACTCGGTCTGGGGCGATTTCAAATACAAGCCCGGGTTTTCCCATTTCGACTACGTCAATCCGGACGCGCCCAAGGGCGGCGAGCTGCGGATGGTGGCCGGCTCCCGGATCTCCACCTTCGACAAGTACAACCCCTACACCCTGCGCGGCAACGCGCCGTCGTTCCTGGGCGACCTGCTGTTCGAGGGGCTGCTCACCGGCCCGATGGACGAGAACGGCGTGGGCTACGGGCTGCTGGCCGAGGACGTGCAGGTGGCGCCCGACCTGATGTCGGCCACCTTCCGCATCCGGCCGGAGGCGCGGTTCCACAACGGCGACCCGGTGCGCGCCAGCGACGTGAAGTACAGCTTCGAGACGCTGGTCTCCAAGTACGCGCACCCCTCGTACGCGACGCAGTTCGGCGACGTCGAGGCTTGCGAGGTGCTGGACGAGCGGACGGTGCGGTTCCGCTTCAAGAAGAAGGACCGCCAGCTGCCGCTGACGGTGGGCGGCATGCCGGTCTTCTCGCCCAAGTGGGGCATGGAGAACGGCAAGACCAAGGCCTTCGACCAGATCATCATGGACACGCCGATCGGCACCGGCCCCTACAGGATCGGCCCGGTGCGCTTCGGCAAGGACGTGACGTACGTGCGCGACCCGAACTACTGGGGCCGCAACCTGCCGGTGCGCCGCGGCATGAACAACTTCGACCGCATCACGGTCAAGATCTACCGCGACGGCACGGCGCAGCTGGAAGCGCTCAAGGCCGGCGAGTTCGACCTGATGCAGTTCTTCTCGGTGGGCGACTGGACGCGCCGCCTGAACGGCAGCCGGATCGACAGCGGCGAGCTGGTGAAGATGAACTTCCAGCACAAGCTGCCCGACGGGTACTACAGCTACGTGCTGAACCTGCGCCTGCCCAAGTTCGCCGACCGCCGCGTGCGCATGGCCCTGGAGCTGGCGATGGACTACGAGTGGATGAACCTCCACCTGTTCCGCGGCCAGTACAAGCGGGTCAAGGGCGTGTTCGGCAACACCGACTGCGAGGCCAACGGCCTGCCGTCGGCGCGCGAGGCGGCGCTGATGGAGCCGTTCCGCGCCAGCCTGCCGGCCGAGGTGTTCGGCCCGATGGCGGTGCCCCCGCGCACCGACGGCGCCAACTCGCTGCGCGAGAACCTGCGCCGGGCGCAGAAGCTGCTGAACGAGGCGGGCTGGACCTACCGCGATGGCGCCTTGCGCAATGCCCAGGGCGAGCCCTTCGCGATCGAGTTCCTCGACAGCACCGAGGCGCGCGGCGCCACCACCACGGCGGCCTGGCGGCGGGCGCTGGCGCAGCTGGGCATCGACCTGCAGCTGCGCGAGGTCGACTTCGCGCTCTGGCAGCAGCGGCTGGAATCCAACAACTTCGAGATGCTGAGCATCTCCTTTCCCGGCACGCACTTCCCGGGCTCCGACTACGCCGACCTGTTCGGCAGCAAGGCGGCCGACATCCCCGGCTCGGGCAATTACGCCGGCGTCAAGAACCCGGCGATCGATGCCCTGATCGCCAACCTGGCCGTGGCCGACAATCGCGAGGAATTCACCGCCACCTGCCGCGCCCTGGACCGCGTGATCGCGCACGGGCATTACCTGATCCCGGCGTGGACCAGCACCAGCCGCCGCATCGCGTACAGCGACCGGGCGCTGGCGCGGCCCGCCGCCGTCCCACCGTATCCCCCCGAAGGCGTGCCCTACATGGACTGGTTCATGACCACCTGGTGGGCGCGCAATCCGTCGACAACCTCCAAGTAACGGCCCATGTTCGCGTACATCCTCAAGCGCATCCTCCTGATGCTGCCCACGCTGCTGGGCGTGCTCCTCCTGACCTTCGTGGTCATCCAGTTCGTGCCGGGCGGGCCGGTCGAGCAATACATGGCCGAGGCGCGGCGCGCCGGCGGCGGCGGCGACACCTCGGCCTACCGCGGCGGGCAGGGGGTCGACCCGCGCCGCCTGGCCCAGATCAAAGCCATGTACGGCTTCGACAAGCCGCCGTCCGAGCGCTTCGTGAAGATGCTGGGCGACTTCGCCCGCTTCGACCTGGGCCGCAGCTTCATGCAGAACAAGCCGGTGTGGCAGTTGATCCAGGAGAAGCTGCCGGTGTCCATCAGCCTGGGCCTGTGGACCTTCTTCATCAGCTACCTGGTGGCCGTGCCGCTCGGCGTGGCCAAGGCGGTGCGGGCCGGCACCCGGTTCGACTTCGTCACCACGATCGTCGTGCTGGTGGGCTACGCGATCCCCGGCTTCGTGCTCGGAGTGGCGCTGCTGGTGATCTTCGGCGGGCAGCTGCAGTGGTTCCCGCTGCGCGGCCTCACATCCGCGAACTGGGACGATCTGGGGTGGGGCGCCCGCATCGTCGACTACCTGTGGCACATCACGCTGCCGGTCACGGCGATGGTGCTGGGCAGCTTCGCGGTGACGACGATGCTGACCAAGAACTCCTTCCTCGAGGAGATCCGCAAGCAGTACGTGCTGACGGCGCGGGCCAAGGGCCTGACCGAGCGCCGCGTGCTGTGGAAGCACATCTTCCGCAACGCGCTGATCCCGATCGTCACCGGCTTCCCGGCGGCCTTCATCGGCGCCTTCTTCACCGGCGCGCTGCTGATCGAGACGCTGTTCTCGCTCGACGGCCTGGGCCTGCTCAGCTACGAGAGCATCATCCGGCGCGATTACCCCGTCGTGCTGGGCTCGCTGTTCGTGTTCACGCTGATCGGCCTCGTCACCAAACTGATTTCGGATCTGAGCTATGTCTGGGTCGATCCCCGTGTCAAATTCGATTGAGCCGGGGCCGCTGGCTCCGACCGCCGTGCCCGCGCCGGCGCCCGTGCCGCTGGCGGCGTCCCAGAGCCCGGGCGCGCGCGCCTGGCGGCGCTTTCGCCGCAACCGCCTGGGCTTCGTCAGCCTGGTGGTCTTCAGCACGCTGGTCGTGCTGAGCCTGTTCGCCGAGCTGATCTCCAACGACCGGCCCATCGTGGTGCACTACAACGGGGGCTACTACTTCCCGATCTTCAAGGACTACACCGAGACCACGTTCGGCGGCGACTTCCCGGCCGGCACCGACTACCTCGACCCGTACATCCGCGAGAAGATCACGACGGGCGGCAACTGGGCCCTGTACACGATCAACAAGTACGGCCCGCGCACCCTCAGCTACTACACCCCGCTGCCGTTCCCCAGCCCGCCCTCGGCGCAGAACTGGCTGGGCACCGACGAGCGCGGGCGCGACATGCTGGCGCAGCTGCTCTACGGCTTCCGGCTCAGCGTGCTGTTCGGCCTGGCGCTGATGGCGATCGGGGTCGCCATCGGCGTGGTCACCGGGGCGGTGCAGGGCTACTTCGGCGGCAAGACCGACCTGGCGTTCCAGCGCTTCATCGAGATCTGGTCGTCCATGCCGGAGCTGTACCTGCTGATCATCTTCAGCGCGGTGTTCGCCCCCAGCGTGGCGCTGCTGATCGTGCTGCTCAGCCTGTTCGGCTGGATGGGCCTGTCCGACTACGTGCGCGCCGAGTTCCTGCGCAACCGGCAGATGGACTACGTGAAGGCGGCCCGCGCCCTGGGCGTGGGCAACGGCCGCATCATGTGGCGGCACATCCTGCCCAACAGCATGACGCCGGTGGTGACGTTCCTGCCGTTCCGCATGAGCGCGGCCATCCTGGCGCTGACCTCGCTGGACTTCCTGGGCCTGGGGGTGCCGCCCGGCACGCCGTCGCTGGGCGAGCTGCTCAGCCAGGGCAAGCAGAACATCGACGCCTGGTGGATCTCGCTGGCCACCTTCGCCGTGCTGGTCATGACCTTGCTGCTCCTCACCTTCATGGGCGACGCGCTGCGCGACGCCCTCGACCCGCGGAAGGCCGACCAATGAGCCCGCTGCTGCAAGTGCGCGACCTGCGGGTCGCCTTCGAAGGCAAGGAGGTCGTGCACGGCGTCGATTTCCACATCGGCGCCGGCGAGAAGCTGGCCCTGGTGGGCGAGTCCGGGTCCGGCAAGACCGTGACCGCGCTGTCGCTGCTGGGCCTGGTGCAGAACGCCACGGTGACCGGCTCGGCGCTGCTCGCCGCCGCGCAGGCCGGCGCGCCGCCGCGCGACCTGCTGCGCCTGTCCGAGCGCGAGCTGCTCGGCGTGCGCGGCGACGACATCGCCATGATCTTCCAGGAGCCGATGACGGCGCTGAACCCGTTGTACTCGGTGGGCAACCAGGTCGCCGAGGTGCTGGAGGTCAAGCAGGGCCTCTCCAAGCGCCAGGCCTGGGAGGGCGCCATCGAGGCGCTGGCGGCCACCGGCATCCCGGAGCCCGCGCGCCGCGCCACGGCCTACCCGCACCAGCTGTCGGGCGGCCAGCGGCAGCGCGCGATGATCGCCATGGCGCTGGCCAGCCGGCCGCGCCTGCTGCTCGCCGACGAGCCGACCACGGCGCTGGACGTCACGCTGCGCGGCCAGATCCTCGGCCTGCTGGCCGACCTGCAACGCCAGACCGGCATGGCCGTGCTGCTGATCACGCACGACCTGAACCTGGTGCGCAAGTTCGCCGACCGGGTGGCGGTGATGGAGAACGGCCACCTGGTCGAGGAGGGCCCGGTGGCCGAGGTGTTCTCGCAGCCGCGCCACACCTACACGCGCAAGCTGATGGACAGCCGGCCGACGCGCGACGTCGACACGCCCGACACCGCCGCCGCCCCGGTCATGCGGGCCGCCGGCCTGCAGGTCAGCTATCCGATCCAGCTGCCGGGCGTGCGCGGCTGGTTCCGGCGCGGCGAGTTCAACGCCGTGCGGGGCGCCGACTTCGCGATCCGGCCGCGCCAGACGCTGGGCGTCGTGGGCGAGTCCGGCTCGGGCAAGTCGACCCTCGCGATGGCGGCGCTGGGCCTGCTCAAGCATCGCGGCGACCTGGACGTCGTGGGCCAGCAATGGGGCCCCAAGTCGGCGGCCAACCGCGCCATCCGTCGCCAGGTGCAGGTGGTGTTCCAGGACCCGTTCTCGTCGCTGTCGCCGCGCATGACGGTGGAGGAGATCGTCGGCGAGGGCCTGCTGGTGCACGAGCCGGCGCTGTCGGCCGCGCAGCGGCGCGTGCGGGTGCTGGCGGCGCTGGAGGACGTGGGCCTGAACGAGACCCAGTTCCCGGGCCTGCTCGGCCGCTATCCGCACCAGTTCTCCGGCGGCCAGCGCCAGCGCCTGGCCATCGCCCGGGCGCTGATCGTCGGGCCGCAGCTGCTGGTGCTCGACGAGCCGACCAGCGCCCTGGACGTGACGATCCAGAAGCAGGTGCTGCGGCTGCTGCAGCGCCTGCAGCGCGACAAGGGCCTGGCCTACCTGCTGATCACCCACGACGTGGAGGTCGTGCGCGCCATGGCCCACGACGTGCTGGTGATGAAGAACGGCGAGGTGCTGGAGTCCGGGCCGGTCGAGCAGGTGCTCGGCCAGCCCTCGCACGACTACACCCGGGCGCTGGTGGCCGCCGCGGCCTGAGGCCATGGCGCTGCGCGGCCGCCCGGTGGCCATCCCGCCGGAGGAGATCGAGATCACCGCCGTGCGGGCCCAGGGGGCCGGCGGCCAGAACGTCAACAAGGTCTCCAGCGCCGTCCACCTGCGCTACGACATCCGGGCGTCCTCGCTGGCGCCCGACCACAAGGCGCGGCTGCTGGCCCTGCAGGACCGCCGCATCACCCGCTCGGGAGTGCTGGTCATCAAGGCCCAGGCCCACCGTTCCCAGGACCTGAACCGGGCCGAAGCCCTGCAGCGGCTGCAGGAGCTGGTGGACAGCGTGGCCGAGCCGCCGCACTTGCGAAAGGCCACCAAGCCCCCAGCTGCTGCACGTCGGCGGCGCCTGGCCGACAAGCGCCAGCGCTCGGCGGTCAAGCTCATGCGATCGGGGCGGGATTCACCGGGCTGAACGGCTCCGGCGCCTTGCGCGGGGAGCCCGTCCACGGTACAATCTTTGCTTCGCGACCAAACGGGCGGGTACTCACCGCCCGTTTTTTTTGCCTGTGCTCACAAGTGCGCCGCGTCGCAGTTGTGAGCACAGTCGCAGCCGCCCGATGCGGCTGACGTCTGCTCCCTTGGTGTGGACAGGCACGGGTCGCGCGAGGGAATGAGGACCGTGGCACTGCAAGACGTCGCCGAGCAGACCGTGACTGGATTGGGCTATGAGCTGGTGGAGATCGAACGCTCCGCCGGCGGAACCCTGCGCGTCACGATCGACCTGCCCTGGACGCCGGGGCAGGAGCAGTTCGTGAACGTGGAAGACTGCGAGAAGGTCACGCGGCAGCTGCAGTACGCGCTGGAGGTCGAGGGCATCGACTACAAGCGCCTGGAGGTGTCGTCGCCCGGGCTCGATCGCCCGCTGCGCACCGAGCGCGACTTCGAGCGCTTCGCGGGCGAGCTGGTCGACGTGACGCTGAAGGCGCCCGTGGGCGCCGCCGGTGCCGGCCAGGTGCCGGCCAACCGGAAGAAGTTTCGCGGCCAGCTCTCGCGCGGCGAGTCGGGCTGGCAGGTGACGTGGAGCGACGAGCCCGCGCCCAAGCCGGGGCAGCGGGTGAGCCGCAAGCGGCAGCCGGCGCCGCTGCAGGCGCTGGGCTTCACGCTGGACGAGTTGAAGGAGGCGCGTCTCGCGCCGGTGGTGGATTTCAAGGGCAGGAAGCCCAGGCAGACAGGAGAGTCGTGACATGAACCGCGAATTGTTGATGCTGGTGGAAGCGATTTCGCGCGAGAAGAACGTGGAGCGCGACGTCGTGTTCGGCGCGGTCGAGTCGGCCCTGGCCCAGGCCACCAAGAAGCTGTACGAAGGCGAGGTGGACATCCGCGTGGCCATCGACCGCGACTCGGGCGACTACGAGACTTTCCGCCGCTGGCTGGTCGTGCCCGACAGCGCGGGCCTGCAGAACCCGGACGCCGAGGAACTGCTGATGGACGCCCGCGAGCGCGTGGCCGACGTCGACGAGGGCGACTACATCGAGGAGCCGGTGGACTCGCTGCCGATCGGCCGCATCGGCGCCATGGCCGCCAAGCAGGTGATCCTGCAGAAGATCCGCGACGCCGAGCGCGAGATGCTGCTGAACGACTTCATGTCGCGCGGCGACAAGATCTTCGTGGGCACCGTCAAGCGCATGGACAAGGGCGACATCATCGTCGAGAGCGGCCGCGTCGAAGGGCGCCTGCGCCGCGGCGAGATGATCCCCAAGGAGAACCTGCGCAACGGCGACCGCGTGCGCGCCATGATCATGGAGGTGGACCTGACGCTGCGCGGCGCGCCCATCATCCTGTCGCGCTCGGCCCCCGAGTTCATGATCGAGCTGTTCCGCCAGGAAGTGCCCGAGATCGAGCAGGGCCTGCTGGAGATCAAGAGCTGCGCCCGCGACGCGGGTTCGCGCGCCAAGATCGCCGTGCTGTCGCACGACAAGCGCGTCGACCCGATCGGCACCTGCGTCGGCGTGCGCGGCACCCGCGTGAACGCGGTCACCAATGAGCTGGCCGGCGAGCGCGTCGACATCGTCTTGTGGTCCGAGGATCCGGCCCAATTTGTGATCGGCGCCCTGGCGCCCGCCAACGTGTCGTCGATCGTCGTGGACGAGGAGAAGCACGCCATGGACGTGGTCGTGGACGAGGAGAACCTCGCCATCGCCATCGGCCGCGGCGGCCAGAACGTGCGCCTCGCCAGCGAGCTCACGGGCTGGAAGATCAACATCATGGATGCGAACGAATCGGCCCAGAAGCAGGCCGAGGAGAGCAGCTCCATCCGTGCCCTGTTCATGGAGAAGCTGGACGTCGACGAGGAGATCGCCGACATCCTGATCTCCGAGGGGTTCACGAGCCTGGAGGAAGTGGCCTACGTGCCGATCCAGGAGATGCTCGAGATCGAATCCTTCGACGAGGACACCGTCAACGAGCTGCGCGCCCGCGCCAAGGACGCGCTGCTCACCATGGAGATCGCCCGCGAGGAGAGCGTCGAGGAGGTGTCGCAGAACCTGCGCGACCTCGACGGCATCACTCCCGAGATGATCGCCAAGCTGGCCGAGGCCGGCGTGCAGACCCGCGACGAGCTGGCCGATCTGGCCGTCGACGAGTTGACCGAGATCACCGGCCAGTCCACGGACGAAGCCAAAGCCCTGATCATGAAGGCGCGCGAGCACTGGTTCTCCGGTGCGACTGCCCAAGCGTGACGTGATGGAGGGAACCAGAACCTATGTCGAGTACCACCGTCGCCGAGTTCGCCAGCGAACTCAAGAAATCACCCGATACGCTGCTTGAACAGCTGCGCAGCGCGGGCGTGGCCAAGTCCGCGCCCACCGATGCGCTGTCCGAGTCGGACAAGCAGAAGCTGCTGGGCTACCTGAAGGCCAGCCACGGCACCGCCACGCCCGAGCGCAAGAAGATCACGCTCGTCAAGAAGTCCACCAGCGAGATCAAGCAGGCGGACGCCAGCGGCAAGGCCCGCACCATCCAGGTCGAGGTCCGCAAGAAGCGCACCTTCGTCAAGCGCGACGAGGGCGGTGACACCGCGGTCGTCGAGGCGCCCGAGCCCGAACTGCGCGAAGCGCCTTCCGCGCCTCGCGCCGACGACGCCGAACTCGTCCGCCGCGAGGAGGAAGCACGCCGCCAGGCCGAGCTGCTGCGCCGCCAGGAGGAAGACCTGGCCGAGAAGCGCCGCCAGCGCGAGGCCGAGGAGCGCCGCCAGCGCGAAGCCGACGACCGCGCCGCCGCCTACGCCGCCAACGAAGAGGCCAAGAAGGCCGCCATGTCGCAGGCGCAGGCCGAGGCCAGCGCCGAGGCCGCCGCGGCCGCTGCTGCGCGCGCCGCCGCCGCCGCCGAGGCGCGCGCCAAGGCCGAGGCCGAGTCCAAGGCCCGCGCCGACGAGGAAGCCGCCCGCGCCAAGGACCTCGACGAGCGCCGCCGCAAGGCCCTGGCCGAGGCCGAGGCCATCCGCGCCATGATGGCCGCGCCCAAGAAGGTGCTGGTGGCCAAGAAGCCGGAGGAAGCCAAGCCCGTGGCCAAGCCCGGCGAGGCCCGGCCCGGCGCCAAGGGCACGCTGCACAAGCCGGCCGTCACCGGCCGTCCGGCGCCCGGCGCCGGCGCGCCCGCTGCGCCCGGCAGCGGCAAGGAAGTCAAGTCGGCCAAGCTGTCGTCCAGCTGGGCCGCCGACCCGACCAAGAAGAAGGCCATCCCGACCCGCGGCGACGCCTCGGGCGGCGTCGGCCGCAACAGCTGGCGCGGGGGCCCGCGCGGCCGCCGCGGCAGCGACCGCGACCATCGCGACCTCTCGCCGCAGCAGTCGGTCGAGCAGCGCGTGCTCGAAGTGCACGTGCCCGAGACCATCACGGTCGCCGAACTGGCGCACAAGATGGCGGTGAAGGCCTCCGAGGTCATCAAGGCGCTGATGAAGATGGGCCAGATGGTCACCATCAACCAGCCGCTGGACCAGGACACGGCCATGATCGTGGTCGAGGAGATGGGCCACAAGGCGGTCACGGCCGCCCTGGACGATCCCGAGGCGTTCACCGAGGAGGAAGTGTCCCAGGCCAACGCCGAGGCGCTGCCGCGCGCCCCGGTGGTCACCGTCATGGGCCACGTCGACCACGGCAAGACCTCGCTGCTGGACTACATCCGCCGCGCCAAGGTGGCCGCGGGCGAAGCCGGCGGCATCACGCAGCACATCGGCGCCTACCACGTGGAAACCCCGCGCGGCGTGATCTCGTTCCTGGACACCCCTGGCCACGAGGCGTTCACCGCCATGCGGGCCCGCGGCGCCCAGGCGACCGACATCGTCATCCTGGTGGTGGCGGCCGACGACGGCGTCATGCCGCAGACCAAGGAAGCGATCAAGCACGCCAAGGCGGCCAAGGTGCCGATCGTCGTGGCGGTCAACAAGATCGACAAGCCCGGCGCCAACCCGGACCGCGTCAAGCAGGAACTGGTGACCGAGGAGGTGGTGCCCGAGGAGTACGGCGGCGAGTCGCCGTTCGTCAACGTCTCGGCGCTCACCGGCGAGGGCATCGACGACCTGCTCGAGCAGGTGCTGCTGCAGGCCGAGGTGCTGGAGCTGAAGGCTCCGGTGGATGCCGCCGCCAAGGGCCTGGTCATCGAGGCGCAGCTGGACAAGGGCCGCGGCCCGGTCGCGACCGTGCTGGTGCAGTCCGGCACGCTCAAGGTGGGCGACGTGGTGCTGGCCGGCCAGACCTATGGCCGCGTGCGCGCCATGCTGGACGAGAACGGCAAGACCATCAAGTCCGCGGGTCCTTCCATCCCGGTGGAGATCCAGGGCCTGACCGAGGTGCCGCAGGCCGGCGACGAGTTCATGGTGATGACCGACGAGCGCCGCGCGCGCGAGATCGCGACCTACCGCGCCGGCAAGTTCCGCAACACCAAGCTGGCCAAGCAGCAGGCCGCCAAGCTGGAGAACATGTTCTCGGACATGACCGCCGGCGAGGTGAAGACGCTGCCGATCATCGTCAAGGCCGACGTGCAGGGTTCGCAGGAAGCGCTGTCGCAGTCGCTGCTCAAGCTGTCGACCGACGAGGTCAAGGTGCAGCTGGTCTATGCGGCCGTGGGCGGCATCAGCGAGTCGGACATCAACCTGGCGATCGCCTCCAAGGCGGTGATCATCGGCTTCAACACGCGGGCCGACTCGGGCGCGCGCAAGCTGGCCGAGGGCAACGGCATCGACATCCGCTACTACAACATCATCTACGACGCCGTGGATGACCTGAAGGCGGCGATGTCGGGCATGCTGGCCCCCGAAAAGCGCGAGGAAGTCATCGGCTCGGCCGAGATCCGCACGGTGTTCGTGGCGTCCAAGATCGGCACGGTCGCCGGTTGCATGGTCACCAACGGCCACGTCACCCGCAGCTCGCACTTCCGCCTGCTGCGCGACAACGTGGTGATCTACACCGGCGAGCTCGAGTCGCTCAAGCGGATGAAGGACGACGTGCGCGAGGTCAAGGAAGGCTTCGAGTGCGGTATCAAGCTCAAGAACTACAACGACATCAAGGAAGGTGATCAGCTGGAGTTCTTCGAGATCAAGGAAGTCGCGCGCACCCTGTGATCGGGGACGGGCCGGCACCGCCGGCCCGTCGCTGCAGCCATGCCGAAGAAATCGTCCAAGCCCAATCGCAGTTACCAGGTCGCGGACCAGATCCAGCGCGACCTGGCCGAGCTGATCCGCGAGGTCAAGGACCCGCGGCTGGGCATGGTCACGCTCAGCGCCGTGGAGGTGACGCCCGACTACGCCCATGCCAAGGTGTTCTTCAGCGTGCTGGTGGGCGACCCCCACGAGTGCGAGGAGGCCCTCAACCATGCGGCCGGTTTCCTGCGCAACGGCCTGTTCAAGCGCCTGCACATCCACACGGTGCCGACGCTGCACTTCCAGTTCGACCGCACCACCGAGCGCGCCTCCGACATGAACGCGCTGATCGCGCGCGCGGTCGCTTCGCGTTCCAAAGACTCGGACCCCCAGTAGCCATGAGCGCACCACGAGCACGGGTCGTGAGGCGCCCCGTGCACGGGGTGCTGCTGCTCGACAAGCCGCGCGGCCTGTCGAGCAACGACGCCTTGCAGAAATGCAAGTGGCTGCTGCGCGCCGAGAAGGCGGGCCACACCGGCACGCTCGATCCGCTGGCCACCGGCGTGCTGCCCCTGTGCTTCGGGGCGGCCACCAAGTTCAGCCAGCTGCACCTGGACGCCGACAAGAGCTACGAGGCCGTCGCGGTGCTGGGGGTGACCACGACCACCGGCGACGCCGAGGGGGACGTGCTCGCCGAGCGCGAGGTGCCCGCCATCACGCCCGAGCTGCTCGAGGCGGTGCGGGCCCGGTTCACCGGCCCCATCCGGCAGGTGCCGCCGATGCACAGCGCGCTGAAGAAGGACGGCAAGGCCCTGTACGAGTACGCGCGGGCCGGCCAGGAGGTCGAGCGCGAGCCGCGCGACGTCACCGTGCACGACCTGCGCCTGGCCTTGGGCGAGGAGGGCGGCCGGCCGGTGCTGCGCCTGGCCGCGCGCGTGAGCAAGGGCACCTACATCCGCACGCTCGGCGAGGACATCGGGCAGGCGCTGGGCTGCGGCGCCCACCTGTCGTTCCTGCGGCGCACCGCCACGGGCCCGTTCGACGTGGCCGGCTGCACGACCATCGAGGCGCTCGAGCGCCTGGACGGGGAGGCCCGCCTGGCCGCGCTGCTGCCGGTGGAATCGCTCCTGGCCGGGCTGCCGCGCATCACGCTGGACGCCGCCAATGCCGGGCGCTACCTGTCGGGCCTGCGCCGGCGTGGCCACTGGGCCGACGCCGACGCGGTGGCCGTGTTCGGCAACGACCCGCATGCCCTGCTGGGCACCGGCCACGTGAAAGCCGACGAACTGATCCCGGGGCGCTTGCTGAGCCCCATCGACATCCAGCAAATCCTGGGTTCGCCCGAACCCCAACCGACCTCCGAGCCGCCGGGCCCTGCCCGCGGCGAACCAGCTGCCCACCCGGGCGGAGACACCGCATGAGCACCAAGCAAATCCGCAACATCGCCATCATCGCCCACGTCGACCACGGCAAGACCACCATGGTCGACCAGCTGCTGCGCCAGTCGGGCACCTTCGCCGAGCACGAGAAGGTGGTCGACACCGTGATGGACAACAACGCCATCGAGCGCGAGCGCGGCATCACCATCCTGGCCAAGAACTGTGCGGTCAGCTGGAACGGCACCCACATCAACATCGTCGACACCCCCGGCCACGCCGACTTCGGCGGCGAGGTCGAGCGCGCCCTGTCCATGGTGGACGGCGTGGTGCTGCTCATCGATGCGCAGGAAGGCCCGATGCCGCAGACGCGCTTCGTGACCAAGAAGGCGCTGGCGCTGGGCCTGCGCCCGATCCTGGTGGTCAACAAGGTCGACAAGCCGGGCGCGCGGCCGCAGCACGTGGTCAACGCCGCCTTCGACCTGTTCGACAAGCTCGGCGCCACCGACGAGCAGCTGGACTTCCCCGTGGTCTATGCCTCGGGCATCAACGGCTGGAGCTCGCTGGAGGAAGGCGCGCCGGGCGAGCAGTGGGGCCCGGACATGTCGGCCCTGTTCGACACCGTGCTCAAGCACGTGCCCGCGCACGAAGGCGATCCGGCCGCACCGCTGCAACTGCAGATCTCCGCGCTCGACTTCTCCAGCTTCGTCGGCCGCATCGGCGTCGGCCGCGTCAACGCCGGCACCATCAAGCCCATGATGGACGTGCTGGTGATGGAAGGCCCGGACGGCAAGTCCTTCAAGGGCCGCGTCAACCAGGTGCTCACGTTCCAGGGCCTGGACCGCGTGCAGGTCACCGAGGCCGGCCCGGGCGACATCGTGCTGATCAACGGCATCGCCGACATCGGCATCGGCGTGACGCTGACCGACCCGCTCAACCCGGCGCCGCTGCCGATGCTCAAGGTCGACGAGCCGACCCTGACCATGAACTTCTGCGTCAACACCAGCCCGCTCGCCGGCCGCGAGGGCAAGTACGTCACCAGCCGCCAGATCTGGGACCGCCTGCAGAAGGAACTGCAGTCCAACGTGGCGCTGCGCGTGCGCGAGACCGACGAGGAGGGAGTGTTCGAGGTCATGGGCCGCGGCGAGCTGCACCTGACGATCCTGCTGGAGAACATGCGCCGCGAAGGCTACGAGCTGGCGGTGTCCAAGCCGCGCGTGGTGTTCCGGGACATCGACGGCGTGCGCCACGAGCCGATCGAGCTGGTGACGGCCGACATCGAGGAGCAGCACCAGGGCGGCGTGATGCAGGCCCTGGGCGAGCGCAAGGGCGACCTGGTGAACATGGAGCCGGACGGCCGCGGCCGCGTGCGCCTGGAATACCGCATTCCCGCGCGGGGCCTGATCGGCTTCTCCAACGAGTTCCTGAACCTCACCCGCGGCTCGGGCCTGATCTCCAACATCTTCGACCGCTACGAGCCGTACCGCGGCGAGATCGGCGGCCGCAAGAACGGCGTGCTGATCTCGATGGACGACGGCGAGATCTTCACCTACGCGCTGGGCAAGCTGGACGACCGTGGCCGCATGTTCGTGCGCGCCAACGATCCGGTGTACGAGGGCATGATCGTCGGCATCCACAGCCGCGACAACGACCTGGTGGTCAACGCCACGCGCACCAAGCAGCTGACCAACTTCCGGGTGTCCGGCAAGGAAGACGCGATCAAGATCACGCCCCCCATCGAGCTGACGCTGGAGTACGGCGTCGAGTTCATCGAGGACGACGAGCTGGTCGAGATCACGCCCAAGAGCGTGCGCCTGCGCAAGCGCCACCTCAAGGAGCACGAGCGCAAGCGCGCGTCGCGCGAGGCGGCATAAACCGTCCCCCCGAAGCGGCCTGCGGCCGCCTCCCCCCAGGGCGCCACCAGCGGCCCGGCAAGGCCGGTGCCGCGGTGGCCGCTGGAAGGGAAAATCCGCACATGGTCCGGACGTCGAGATGAAGCTTTCGCATCCCCAGGCGGTGGCATCGATGGTGGCGGTGACCCTGATGTGGTCGATCGCCGGGGTGGTCACGCGCCACCTGGAGCAAGCGCGCAGCTTCGAGATCACCTTCTGGCGCAGCTTCTTCACCGTGCTGTCGCTGCTGGTGATCCTGCCGTTCTTCCAGGGCCGCGCGGTGTTCGGCAAGGTGCGGCGCGCCGGCGCGGCCCTGTGGCTGTCCGGCCTGTGCTGGGGCCTGATGTTCACGGCCTTCATGGTGGCGCTGACGCTCACCACGGTGGCCAACGTGCTGGTCACGATGGCCGTCGGGCCATTCCTCACGGCGCTGGTCGCCCGGGCCTTCATCGGCCACCGCATCGCGGCCCGCACCTGGGTCGCGATCCTGGTCGCGGGCGGCGGCATCGGCTGGATGTACGGCACGCAGGTCACGCCCGGGCAGCTGGCCGGCACGCTGGTGGCGCTGTGCGTGCCGCTGGCCGGGGCGGTGAACTGGACGATCACGCAGCGCTCGCACACGCAGGGCCAGGACGTGGACCTCGTGCCGGCGGTGCTGGTGGGGGCCGTGCTGTCCTCGCTGGTGACGCTGCCGCTGGCGATGCCGTTCGCCGCCTCCGGGCACGACATCGCGCTGCTGGCGCTGCTGGGCCTGGTGCAGCTGGCGATCCCGTGCGTGCTCTCGGTGGTGTGCGCGCGGGTGCTGCAGGCGCCCGAGATCGCCCTGCTGGCCTTGCTGGAGGTGATCTTCGGCATCCTGCTCGCGTGGGTCGGCGCCGACGAGGCACCGACGCCGGCGGTGCTGACGGGTGGGGCGCTGGTGATCGGCGCCCTGGTGATGAACGAACTGGTGGGATGGAATCGACGCGCATGAGCGAAGTGCTGACCGAAGTCGCCGGCAAGGCCGGCTGCATCACTCTGAACCGGCCGCGGGCGCTGAACGCGCTGTCGCTGCCGATGATCCGGGACCTCACGTCCGCGTTGCTGGCCTGGCGGGACGATCCCGCGATCGAGGTCGTCCTCGTGCGCGGGCAGGGCAAGGAGGGGCCGTTCGGCGCCTTCTCCGCCGGCGGCGACATCCGCTTCTTCCACGTGGTGGCCCTGGCCGGCGATCCGCGGCTGGAGGACTTCTTCACCGAGGAATACACGCTCAACCACCTGATCCACGGCTACCCCAAGCCGTACGTCGCGTTCATGGACGGCGTGGTGTTCGGCGGCGGCATGGGGATCTCGCAGGGCGCGCGCAGCCGCATCGTCACCGAGCGCACGAAGATGGCCATGCCCGAGACCAACATCGGCCTGTTTCCCGACGTCGGGGGCGGCTGGTTCCTCTCGCGCTGCCCGGGCCGGCTGGGCGAGTACCTGGCCCTCACGGGCGAGGCGATCACGGGGGGCGAGGCGCTCGAGGCGCGCCTGGCCGACGCGCTGGTGGATTCGGCTTCGCTGCCGGCGCTGTGGGACCGGCTCGTGGCGCAGGGCGCGGCGGCGCTGCCGTCGCACGACCTGCCGCCCGTGGGCCGGCTGACCGCGCTGCGCCCGGAGATCGACCGCATCTTCGCGCTGCCGACCGTGGGCGAGATCGTCCACGCGCTCGAGGCCGCGGGCACCGAGTGGGCCGCGCACGCCGCCGCGATGCTGCGCAAGCGCTCGCCGCTAATGCTGCACGTCACGCTCGAGCAGATCCGGCGGGCCCGCGGCATGTCGCTGGCCGAGGACCTGCGCATGGAGCGCGACATGGTGCGGCACTGCTTCCACCTGCGCCCCGGCGCCGGCAGCGAGACCGTCGAGGGCATCCGCGCCCTGGCGGTCGACAAGGACCACGCGCCGCGCTGGAATCCCGCCCGCATCGAGGACGTCACGCCCGAGATGGTGGCGGCGTTCTTCGACAGCCCCTGGCCGATGCACGCGCATCCGCTGCGCGCGCTGGCCTGAGGCCGCTCAGAGCTGCTTGTAGACCGTCTCGGCCAGCGGCAACAGGTCGTTGCGCGCGAGCCGGCCCGCGAGCGCGTAGCCGAAGCCCTGGTCGACCCAGTAGAAGCTCGAGGTGCCCGCTTCGCTGGTGAAGCGGAAGGCCGTCTCGCCGCTGGCGGCGCCGGCCTTGCTGCCGTCGATGGCGCCGACGTAGAGCGTGATGCGCTCGCCGCGCGCGTTCTGGTACATGAACTGGGCCCGCGCGCCCTGGTCGCCCGGCAGCAGCCGGCCGCCGACCAGCTCGTAGCCCTGGGCGGCGAGGTCCGGCACCTTCAGCGGCCGGCCGAGCCGCTTGGACAGCCACTGGACCAGGTGCTCGTGCTGCGCGGCCGCGACCTCGACCGGATGCCGCACCTCGGGCGCGTACACCACGTGCGCCACCAGCGCCTGGCGGCCGAAATCGGCCGCCGCACGCGCCTTGGCGACGGACATCGAGCCCGGGCGGGTGTCCCATTGCCCGTGGGCGAGCCAGCCGACGGCGAAGGCGACGAACACCGAGGCGGCCATGCCGCCCCAGCGCTGCCAGCGGGCGATGCGCGACCCTTGCTGGCCCAGCTGGCGCGCCGCCAGCGCCAGCGCCGGCGGCACCGGCTCGGCCAGCACGTCCTGGTGCAGCTGGCGCAACAGGTCGCGCTGGTCCTGCCAGGCCTGGGCCGTGGCGGCGGTCTCGGCGTCGCCGGCCAGGCGCGCCTGCAGGGCTGCGCGCTCGCCGGCGGGCAGGCGCCCGTCCACCAGCGCGTGGAGGCTCGCCTCGAGGGGCGGCGGGGTCGGATCGTGTTTCATGGTCTCGGTCACTTCATGCGCTTGAGCGGCACCACGGTCGCCGGCGGGGCCGCGGCGCCGTCCATCAGCTCGCGCAGGCGGGCGCGGGCACGCGACAGCCGCGACATCACGGTGCCCACCGGCGTGCCGGTGACGCGCGCCACTTCCTCGTAGCTCAGGTCCTGCAGGCTCACGAGCAGCAGCACCTCGCGCTGCTCGTCGGGCAGCCGCAGCAGGCAGCGCTGCAGGTCCATCACCTGGTCGGTCGCACCGGCGGGGGCGGTGAGCTCGTTCGCCACGTCGTCGATGTCCACCCGCTGGCCCTGTTGCCGCATGGCGCGCCGGGCGCCGTCGACGAACAGGTTGTGCATCAGCGTGAACAGCCAGGCCCGCAGGTCGGTGCCGGCCTGCCAGAGCCGCCAGCGGTCGCAGGCGCGCTCGAGCGTGTCCTGCACCAGGTCGTCCGCCGACCAGGCATCGCCCGTCAGGGCGCGGGCGTAGCGGCGCAACTGCGGGATCTGCGCCTCCAGGTCGGCGGCTTGGAACGTCATGCGCGCAGCCTACCTCAGCGGCGCCGGACGCGAAACGGGGGCATCCGGCCAGAACGCGAGGAAGACCTCGTCCACCTCGCGCAGCGAACGGCGGGCGCCGGACTCGCCCTGTTCGGCCGCCATGGCCTGCATCAGCGGCACGCGCAGGTGCCACAGAGATTCGGCGTCGGCCGCGCAGTGCAGGCGCAGGCGCAGCAGCGCGGCTTCGATGCGCTTGCAGGGCTCCAGCTGGGCGAGCATGGCCAGGCGCAGCTTGCGCACCGGGGAGGCCGGGGTGAGGACGGCGGCGGTCATGTCAGGGCCGGGCGACGTGCCACAGGTTGTTGAAGCCGTCGCCGGTGCGGTCGCCCGGCCTGGCGTCCTTGGCCCAGTGGTACACGGGCTTGCCCTTGTAGGCCCACTGGCGGGCGCCGTCCTCGCGCGTGACGAGGCTCCAGTCGCCCGAGGCGGCGGCGCCGGCGGGGGCGACCAGCGGGGGCCAGTTGGCCGCGCAGGGGCCGTTGCAGGCCGACTTGCCGCTGCCCGCGGCGTCGCGGTCGAAGGTGTAGAGCGTCATGCCGCCGGGGCCGACCAGCGCGTCCCCGGACACGGTCGCGGGGGCCGGCGCGGTGCCGGCGCAGGCGGCCAGCGCGCCCGCCAAGGCCAGGGCGGCGAGCGCCCGGGGCAGGGTGGTGGGGGACATCGCGTTCTCCAGGTGGGGTGCTGCCTGGATGAACGGCCGGGGCGCGGCATTTATTCCATGCCGCCCGGCCAGCCGGTCAGCGATGCCGGCTCTTCATGGCGCGCTCGACCTCGCGCTTGCCCTCGCGGTCCTTGATGGTGTCGCGCTTGTCGTGCTCGGCCTTGCCCTTGGCCAGCGCGATCTCGCACTTGACCTTGCCGGTCTTCCAGTGCAGGTTCAGCGGCACCAGGGTGTAGCCCTTCTGCTCCACCTTGCCGACCAGGCGGCGGATCTGGTCCTTGTGCAGCAGCAGCTTGCGGGTGCGCACGGCATCCGGGCTGACGTGGGTGGAGGCGGTGCGCAGCGGGTTGATCTGGCAGCCGATCAGGAACAGCTCGCCGCCCTTGACGACCACGTAGCCGTCGGTCAGCTGCACCTTGCCCTCGCGCAGGGCCTTGACCTCCCAGCCCTGCAGGACCATGCCGGCCTCGAACCGCTCCTCGAAGAAGTAGTTGAAGGCCGCCTTCTTGTTCTCGGCGATGCGCGCGGCGCTGTCGGTTGTTTTGGCCATGGGCTGACAGATGGGGAGCGCAGGCCGTCTCTACAATCCCGCGAAACCCGCGATTGTCGTATGAAAACCGTCCACCGGTCCCTGCTGATCTGGTACAGCGCGGACGAGATGTTCAGCCTGGTCACGGACGTGGCCGAGTATCCCGAGTTCCTGCCCTGGTGCGACCACGCGGCCGTGCTGGAGGCCGACGATGCCGGCATGAAGGCCGAGGTGGGCATCGCGTTCGGCGGCATCCGCCAGACTTTCGTCACCCGCAACGACCACGTGCCCGGGCGCAAGGTCGCCATGCGGCTGATCGAGGGCCCGTTCTCCGACCTGGACGGCCTGTGGACCTTCCACCCGGTCGGCGGCGAATCCCAGCGCGCCTGCAAGGTGGAGCTGGACCTGAACTACGGCTTCAAGAGCATGGCGCTGGCGGCCGTGGTCGGGCCGGTGTTCGACCGCATCGCCGGCAGCCTGGTGGACGCCTTCGTCAAGCGGGCCGAACAGGTGTACGGCTGATGCCGCGCGTGACCGTGGTCCACGCGCCGGCGCCCCGGGACGCGCGCGAACAGGTGCTGGACCTTCCCGAAGGAGCCACCCTGCGCGATGCGCTCGCGGCATGCGGCCTGCAGGTGCCCGAAGGCGGGGAGATCGGGGTCTGGGGCCGCAAGGCGCCGCTGGACCAGCTGTTGCGCGATCGCGACCGGGTGGAGGTCTGCCGGGCCCTGCTGGTGGACCCGAAGGTGGCGCGGCGCGAGCGGTTTCGCCGCCAGGGGGCGCGGGCCGCGGGCCTGTTCGCCAACCGCCGGCCGGGCGCCAAGCCGGGGTACTAGGCGCAGTCGCTGGCCATGATGGCCTGCACGCGTTTCGCTTCGGCGGCGCGCTGGCTGTCGTCGAGCACCTCGCGTTCGCCCTTGTCGTTGACGCGCGACAGGCGGATGCCCGAGTCGAGCGTGGCCTTGGCCTCGCGGGCGCGCCGGCAGTTCTCGGCCTTCGCCTCGGCGATCTCGCGCTCCTGGGCCTTCTTCTTGTCGGCCTCGGCGGCCTCGGCCTGCTTCTTCTTCGCCTCGAGTTCCGGATCGCGGCCGCTGACCTTGGGCGCGCTCGCGGCCTTGGCGGCGACGGGCGCCGACGCGGCGGCAACCGGCGCGGTGTCGACGACGGGGGCGCCCTTCATGAAGGGCTGTTTGAGGATGCTTTTGGCCGGGATCTCCGGCGGCGGCGCCTTGTCGCTGAAGACGCGCCGGCCGTCCTTGTCGACCCACTGCCACTGGGCCAGGGCCGACAGCGGGAGCACGCAGGCGATGGCGACGGTGAGGGCGCGAAGGGCAGTCATGGCCCCAGTGTAGCGGCCAACTCGACAGTCGCGAGGCCGCTTGGTGTGCACCCTGTCACGGGCCGCGCGCCGGCGTCGCGCCGCAGCCACTGGGGTTTGTCCGCAAGGCCCATCGCTACAATCCGTTTTTTGGAGCTCTGACATGCGCCTTCTCGGAAAAGCGCTGACCTTCGACGATGTGTTGTTGGTCCCGGCGTTCTCCCAGGTCCTGCCCAAGGACACGTCCCTCGCGACCCGCCTCACCCGGAACATCCCGCTGAACCTGCCGCTGGTGTCGGCGGCGATGGACACGGTCACCGAGGCCCGGCTGGCGATCTCGATGGCCCAGGAAGGCGGCATCGGCATCGTCCACAAGAACCTCACGCCCAAGCAGCAGGCGGCCGAGGTCTCGCGGGTCAAGCGGTACGAATCGGGCGTCCTGCGCGACCCGGTGGTGATCACCCCGCAGCACACCGTGCGCGAGGTCTCGGCGCTGTCCGAACAGCTGGGCATCTCGGGCTTCCCGGTCGTGGACGCGGGCAAGGTGGTGGGCATCGTCACGGGCCGCGACCTGCGCTTCGAGACGCGCTACGACCAGCCCGTCACCGAGATCATGACCCCGCGCGAGAAGCTGATCACCGTGCGCGAGGGCACCAGCGCCGCCGACGCCAAGGCGCTGCTGAACAAGCACAAGCTCGAGCGCCTGCTGGTGGTCAACGACGCGTTCGAGCTCAAGGGCCTGATCACGGTCAAGGACATCACCAAGCAGACCAGCTTCCCCAACGCCGCGCGCGACGCCTCCGGCCGCCTGCGCGTGGGCGCCGCGGTCGGCGTGGGCGAGGGCACCGAGGAGCGCGTCGAGGCGCTGGTGAAGGCCGGCGTCGACGTGATCGTGGTGGACACCGCCCACGGCCACAGCCGGGGCGTGATCGAGCGCGTGCGCTGGGTCAAGCAGAACTACCCGGGCGTGGACGTGATCGGCGGCAACATCGCCACCGGCGCCGCGGCCCGTGCGCTGGCCGAGGCCGGCGCCGATGCGGTGAAGGTGGGCATCGGGCCGGGCTCGATCTGCACCACCCGCATCGTCGCCGGCGTGGGCGTGCCGCAGATCACCGCCATCGACAACGTGGCGACCGCCCTGGCCGGCAGCGGCGTGCCGCTGATCGCCGACGGCGGCGTGCGCTACTCGGGCGACATCGCCAAGGCCATCGCCGCCGGCGCCAGCGCCGTGATGATGGGCGGCATGTTCGCCGGCACCGAGGAGGCGCCGGGCGAGATCGTCCTGTACCAGGGCCGCAGCTACAAGAGCTACCGCGGCATGGGCTCGATCGGCGCCATGCAGCAGGGCAGCGCCGACCGCTACTTCCAGGAAGCCAGCAGCACCAATCCCAACGCCGACAAGCTGGTGCCCGAAGGCATCGAAGGCCGGGTGCCCTACAAGGGCTCGCTGGTGTCCATCGTCTACCAGCTGGCCGGCGGCGTGCGCGCCGCCATGGGCTACTGCGGCTGCGCCACGATCGACGACATGCGCAACCAGGCCGAGTTCGTCCAGATCACCGCGGCGGGCATGCGCGAGAGCCATGTGCACGACGTGCAGATCACCAAGGAAGCGCCGAACTACCGCGCTGACTGAGCATTTCTGGCCAGACTTGCGAAGTCTGGCCAGATTTTCTAGAATGGCCAGACTTCGTTTTCCTGGCCATCCATGCAACGCACCGGCATCGCCGAAGCCAAGAACAACTTCTCCGCCCTGATCGAGCTGGTCGAGGCGGGCGAGGAAGTGCGCATCACGCGCCACGGCAAGGAAGTCGTGCGCATGCTCCCGGTGCGCCGCCGCCCGGTGATCACGGACGAGCAGATCGCCCGCGAGCTCGAGCAGATCGACGCCCTGCACCGCACCATCGGCCCCGGACCGTCCGCGCACGAGCTGCGTGGAGGGCGCGCCACGTGACCGCCTTCGTCCTCGACGCTTCGGTCACCGCGGCTTGGCTGCTGCCCGACGAGGCCAGCGAGCACACCCGGCGCCTCTACGCGCTGGTGCGCCGCGACGAGGTCGAGCCGCAGGCGCCCAACCTCTGGCAATGGGAGTGCGCCGACCTCATCGCCAACGGCGTGCGCCACGGCCGCATCCCGCCCTCCAGCGTCGAGGGCCTGTGGAGCGTGCTGGAAGCCGTGCGCCACCGGGTGGAACTGCACGACCTCGCGCCGGCCCAGCACAAGGCCTCGCTCGCGGTCGCCATGGACGCCGGGCTGTCCGCCTACCAGGGCGCCTACCTCTGGCTGGCCCGTTCCCTCAACCTGCCGCTGCTCACCTTCGATCCGCGGCTGCAGCAGGCCGCCGGCGCGACCGGCGTGCGGCTGCTCGACATCGCTTCCCTCTAGACCCGCCATGCAGCACGACAAGATCCTCATCCTCGACTTCGGCTCCCAGGTCACGCAGCTGATCGCCCGGCGCGTGCGCGAGGCGCACGTGTACTCGGAAGTCCATCCCTGCGACGTCGGCGACGACTGGGTGCGCCAGTACGCCGCCGACGGCCGGCTCAAGGGCGTCATCCTCTCGGGCAGCCACGCGAGCGTGTACGAGGACACCACCGACAAGGCGCCGCAGGCGGTGTTCGAGCTGGGTGTGCCGGTGCTGGGCATCTGCTACGGCATGCAGACCATGGCGCACCAGCTGGGCGGCAGGGTCGAGGGCGGCCACAAGCGCGAATTCGGCTTCGCCGCCGTGCGCGCGCGCGGCCACACCGAGCTGCTGCGCGACATCGCCGACTTCACCACGCCCGAGGGCCACGGCATGCTCAACGTGTGGATGTCCCACGGCGACAAGGTGGCCGAGATGCCGCCCGGCTTCAAGCTGATGGCCTCCACCGAGAGCTGCCCGATCGCGGGCATGGCCGACGAGCAGCGGCGCTTCTACGCCGTGCAGTTCCATCCCGAGGTGACGCACACCGTGCAGGGCCGCGCCATCCTCGAGCGCTTCGTGCTCGGCATCTGCAAGGCCCGCCCCGACTGGGTCATGCGCGACCACGTCGCCGAGGCGGTGGAGAAGATCCGCCAGCAGGTCGGCGACGAGGAGGTGATCCTGGGCCTGTCCGGCGGCGTCGATTCGTCCGTGGCCGCGGCGCTGATCCACCGCGCCATCGGCGACCAGCTCACCTGCGTCTTCGTCGACCACGGCCTGCTGCGCCTGAACGAGGGGGACATGGTGATGGACATGTTCGCCGGCAAGCTGCACGCCAAGGTCGTGCGCGTGGACGCCAGCGACCTGTTCCTGGGCAAGCTGGCGGGCGTGAGCGAGCCGGAGGCCAAGCGCAAGATCATCGGCGGCCTGTTCGTCGACGTCTTCAAGGCCGAGGCCGCCAGGATCAAGCAGACGCACTCGCGCCACGTGGCCTGGCTGGCGCAGGGCACGATCTACCCGGACGTCATCGAGTCGGGCGGCGCCAAGAGCAAGAAGGCCGTCACGATCAAGAGCCACCACAACGTCGGCGGGCTGCCCGAGCAGCTGGGCCTGAAGCTGCTGGAGCCGCTGCGCGACCTGTTCAAGGACGAGGTGCGCGAACTCGGCGTGGCGCTGGGGCTGCCGCCGGAGATGGTCTACCGCCACCCGTTCCCGGGCCCCGGCCTGGGCGTGCGCATCCTCGGCGAGGTGAAGAAGGAGTACGCCGAGCTGCTGCGGCGGGCCGACGACATCTTCATCCAGGAGCTGCGCAACTTCACCGACCCGCACACCGGCAAGAGCTGGTACGACCTCACCAGCCAGGCCTTCACGGTGTTCCTGCCGGTCAAGAGCGTGGGCGTGATGGGCGACGGCCGCACCTACGACTACGTGGTGGCCCTGCGCGCGGTGCAGACCAGCGACTTCATGACCGCCGACTGGGCCGAGCTGCCGTATGCGCTGCTCAAGAAGGTGTCCAGCCGCATCATCAACGAGGTGCGCGGCATCAACCGCGTCACCTACGACGTCTCGAGCAAGCCGCCGGCGACGATCGAGTGGGAGTAGGGCGGCGCGGGCTGCCGCCCGCGAACCCCGCTACAGTCGCGGCATGTACCTGCCGCCGCACTTCGCCGCGAAGGAACGCGCCATCGCCCTGGAGGTGATGCGCCGCCACCCGCTGGCCAGCCTGATCTCCTGCGACGACGAGGGCCTGCCCTTCGTCAGCCACCTGCCGCTGCATGTCGAGCAGCAGGGCGAGGCGCTCGTGCTCTGGGGCCACTGCGCCAAGCCGAACGCGCATTGGCGTTACCTGCAGGCGCGGCCCCGGGCGCTGGTCACCTTCCTCGGGCCGCACGGCTTCCAGTCGCCGCGCATCTACCCGGACCTGCAGCGCGTGCCGAGCTGGAACTACCTGGCCGTGCACTGCGAGGTGCAGGCGCGGCTGGTCGAGGACGCCGAGGGCAAGGACGCGCTGCTCAAGAAACTGATCGGCGACCACGAGCCGGCCTACGCGGCGCAGTGGCGCGGCCTCGATGCGGAGTACACCGGCAAGATGCTGCAGGGCATCGTCGGCTTCGAGCTGCGCGTGCAGGCGCTGCAGTGCAAGGTGAAGCTGAACCAGCACCGGCCCGAGTCGCACCAGGCGCTGCACGCGGGCTACGCCGCCGGCAACGAGCAGGAGCGCGAGCTGGCCGGCTGGATGGAGCAGCTCGGACTGGCCAAGGAGGCGTGATGCGTGCGGTTTTCAGTGTGCTCGGCCTGGTGATCGTGGTGGCCATCGTGGGCTTGCTGGCCCGCAAGCAGCTGACGGCGGCAGCGCCCGCGGCTGCCGGCGCCGGCAGCGGCAGCGCGATCGCCGCGCCGGCCCCGCAGCAACAGGTGCAGCAGGTGCGCCAGGCCGCGGAAGCGGCGCTGCAGGCGCCGCGCGCGTTGCCCGACGACGCGAAGTAGGGGCGCATGCAGGCGGACGACGATCGCTTCATGCGCGAGGCGCTCGCGCAGGCGCGGCTGGCGCAGGCCGCGGGCGAAGTGCCGGTCGGCGCGGTGGTGGTGCGCGACGGCGTGGTCATCGGCCGCGGCCAGAACCATCCGGTGTCCGGCCACGACCCCACCGCGCACGCCGAGATCGCCGCGTTGCGCGAGGCCGCCCGCGCCGTGGGCAACTACCGCCTGGACGGCTGCGACCTGTACGTCACGCTCGAGCCCTGCGCGATGTGCAGCGGGGCGATGCTGCACGCGCGCCTGCGGCGGGTGGTGTTCGGCGCCGCCGACCCCAAGACGGGGGCGGCCGGCTCGGTGATCCGCCTCTTCGACGAACCCCGCCTGAACCACCGCACCCAGGTGCTGGGGGGCGTGCTGGCCGCGGAGACCGGCGCGCTGCTGTCCGAGTTCTTCGCCGCCAGGCGCCAGCAGGCGCGCCTGGCCAGCGATCCCCTGCGCGAGGACGCCCTGCGCACGCCCGACGAGCGATTCGCCGCGCTGCCGGACTATCCGTGGGCGCCCCATTACGTCAGCGACCTGCCGGCGCTGGCGGGCCTGCGGATGCACTACCTGGACGAGGGGCCGCGCGATGCGCCCCTCACCTGGCTGTGCCTGCACGGCAATCCGGCCTGGAGCTACCTGTACCGCAAGATGATCCCGGTGTTCCTGGAGGCGGGACACCGCGTCGTGGCGCCGGACCTGGTGGGCTTCGGCAAGAGCGACAAGCCCAAGCGGGAGGCGGCCCACACCTTCACCTGGCACCGCGAGGTGCTGCTGCAATTCGTCGATCGCCTGGACCTGCGGGACGTCGTGCTCGTGGTGCAGGACTGGGGCGGCCTGCTGGGCCTCACGCTGCCGATGGCGGCGCCCCAGCGGTACCAGGGCCTGCTGGCGATGAACACCACGCTGGGCACGGGCGACGAGCCGCTCGGCGAGGGCTTTCTCGCCTGGCGCGAGATGTGCGCGCGCAACCCCGAGTTCAGCGTCGGCCGGCTGCTGGCCCGCGGCAATCCGCACCTGCGGCCCGAGGAATGCCAGGCGTACGACGCGCCGTTCCCCGACCGCGGGCACCGGGCCGCGCTGCGCGCGTTCCCGCCCATGGTGCCCGACGCGCCGGATGCCGACGGGGCCGCGACGTCGCGCGCGGCGCGCGAGTTCTGGCGCACGCAGTGGACCGGCCGGAGCTTCATGGCCGTCGGCGCGCAGGACCCCGTGCTCGGCACCGCGGTGATGGAGGCGCTGCGCCGGTCCATCCGCGGCTGCCCCGAGCCGATGGTGCTGCCGCAGGCCGGGCATTTCGTGCAGGAACACGGCGAGCCGATCGCGCGAAGCGCGGTGGGATACTTCCGCCCGTGACGAAGAAGCACATCTACATCTATTCCCCCTCCAGCGCCGTGCGCGACCGGCCGGCGGTGCGCCGCGGCATCCAGCGCCTGAAGGCCCTGGGCCACGACGTCGAGGTCGACCCGGCGGCGTTCGCCACCCACATGCGCTTCGCCGGCGACGACGACACGCGGCTGGAAGCGATCCACCGCGCCGCGGCCAGCGGCGCCGACATCGCGCTCACCACCCGCGGCGGCTACGGCCTCACGCGCCTGCTGCCGCGCATCCGCTACAAGCTGCTGGCCAAGGCGATCGAGCGCGGCACGCAGTTCGTGGGCCTGAGCGACTTCACGGCGCTCACCAGCGCGCTGCTGGCCGAGACCGGCGCCGTCACCTGGCAGGGGCCGGCGGTGGGGGAGGACTTCGGTGTCGAGGCCGAGCCCGACGACATCATGCTGGCCTGCTTCGAGGACCTGGTGCAGGGGTGGGGCGAGGGCGCCGGCTGGCGCCTGCCCGCGGCGGAGGCCTCGACGGCGTTCCGCGACGTGCGCGGCGTACTCTGGGGCGGCAACCTGTCGCTGCTGGCGGCGTTGACGGGCACGCCCTGGATGCCCAAGGTCAAGGGCGGCATCCTGTTCATCGAGGACGTCCACGAGCATCCGTACCGGGTCGAGCGCATGCTCACGCAGCTGCTGCACGCGGGCGTGCTGGGCCAGCAGAAGGCGATCGTGTTCGGGCACTTCACGAACTACAAGCCCGCCCCGCACGACAAGGGCTTCCGGCTGCAGACGGTGGTCGACTGGCTGCGCTCGCAGGTCAAGGCGCCCGTGCTGACCGGACTGCCCTTCGGCCACGTCACGACCAAGGTGCTGCTGCCGGTGGGCGCGCCGGTGCACCTGGCGGTCGAGGGACGCGACGCGTTCCTGCTCTGGGGACACCGGCACTGAGCGTGCCGGCGGCGGCTCAGCCCATCAGGGGGCTGGGGCGCGAGGAGAGGCCGTTGGGCAACAGGCCCTGGAACAGCTCGGTGATCGACTGCACGCGCTCGCGGGCCACGGCCTCGCCGTGCAACGCCGCCAGCGCCGCCATCAGGTCGCCGCGCAGGTACCACAGGCCCTGCAGGTCGCCGGCGTAGCGGATGCGGCGGGTGACCTGCGGGAAGCGCTGCGTCCCCGAATCACCCAGCACGTCGAGCATCGATTCGCGGATGTCCTCCATGCCGGCATCCAGCGCGGACGCACTCGGCGAGCTCGGATGGCCGAGCAGCCCGTAAATCCCGCCCCGAAGGTGACGCTTGATCCAGCCCATGTGTCGTGTTTGGTCGTTCCCGGACAATTCTCGCGCTCGCAGATGACAAGGTACGCCTTCCGGCTGAGCCTTGGTTGGCGATTGTCGTGATCGATTTCACGGAATCGATGCGGCCGGGCACTTGACTTGGTAACCAGTGGTGAGTTCGCCCCGCGTCGCCGCGTGGTGTTGCTTGCTTTCTGACTCGTCCACCCCGCCGCGAGCGGCCGCCGCGTTCGGGGTTGATGCCACGCAACTCCCCGCGGACGGCGCGATGCAGCATGGATCGCATGGCCGCCGTCAACGCCGACATCGCAGCGTCGCTCGACCAGATCGCCGACCTGCTCGAAGTGCAGGGCGCCAATGCCTTCCGCATCCGCGCCTACCGCACGGCCGCGCGCACCATCGACGGGCTGGCCACGCCGGTGGACGTGCTGCTGGCCCAGGGACAATCGCTGGACGACCTGCCGGGCATCGGCGCCGACCTGGCCGGCAAGATCGCCGAGCTGTCGGCCACCGGCACCTGCGCCCAGCTCGACGCCCTGCGCCTGCAGGTGCCGGCGGGCGTCGCCCAGCTGCTGCAGTTGCCCGGGCTGGGCGCGAAGCGGACGCAGGCCCTGCGCCGGCAACTCGGCATCACGACGCTGGCCGACCTGCGGGCGGCGGCCGAGGAAGGACGGCTCGTGGGCGTGCCGGGCTTCGGTCCCAAGCTGCAGCAGCGGCTGCTGGATGCCGTGCGCCACCAGCTCGAATCGCCGAGGCGCCATCCGCTGCGCTGGGGCCGGGAGGTGGCCGCGTCGCTGCTGGCGCCGCTGCGCGCCTTGCCCGGCGTGCAAGAGGCCGTGGCGGCTGGCAGCCTGCGGCGCTGCCGCGAGACGGTGGGCGACCTGGACCTGCTGGTCACGGCGCGGGCCGGCACGCCGGCCACGCAGCGCTTCACCGAGCTGGAGCCCGTGGCCCGCGTGCTGGCGCTGGGACCCACGCGGGCCAGCGTGCTGCTGCGCAACGGCATGCAGGTGGACCTGCGCGTGGTGCGGCCGGCGAGCTTCGGCGCGGCGTGGATGTACTTCACCGGCTCGAAGGCGCACAACATCCACCTGCGCCGGCTGGCCGTCGACCAGGGGTGCAAGCTGAACGAATACGGCCTGTTCCGCGGCTCGCAGCGGGTGGCCGGCGGCACCGAGGTATCGGTCTACCACGCGCTCGGGCTGCCGTGGATCACCCCGGAGCTGCGCGAGGATCGCGGCGAGATCGAGGCGGCGTCGCGCCGCGAACTGCCCGACCTGGTCGAGCGCAAGGACCTGCACGGCGACCTGCACGCGCACACGACCGACAGCGACGGGCGCGACAGCCTCGAGGCCATGACCGAGGCGGCACGCGCGCGCGGCCTGCGCTACCTGGCCATCACCGACCACAGCCGCCGCATCGCCGTGCTGGGCGGGCTCGATGCCGACGGCCTGGCCCGGCAGATCGACCGCATCGATGCCCTCAATGCCGGGCTGCACGGGATCCGCGTGCTCAAGGGGGTGGAGGTCGACATCCTGGAGGATGGCTCGCTCGACCTGCCGGACCGGCTGCTCGGCCGGCTCGACCTCGTCGTCGGCGCGGTGCACGGCGCCTTCGACCTGCCGCGCGAGCGCCAGACCGGCCGCCTGCTGCGGGCCATGGACCACCCGCACTTCAGCATCCTCGCGCACCCGACCGGTCGGCTGCTGGGCGAGCGCGCCGGCTGCGACATCGACCTGCAGCGCGTGGTGCGGCATGCGCGCGAGCGCGGCTGCTTCCTGGAGCTGAACGCGCAGCCCAAGCGGCTGGACCTCGACGACGTGGCGTGCCGGCTGGCCCGCGACGAACACGTGCTGGTGAGCATCGCCACCGATGCGCACGCGGCCGGCGACCTGGACCTGCTGGACGAGGGCGTCGCGCAGGCGCGGCGCGGCTGGCTGCGGGCCGCGGACGTCCTGAACGCCCTGCCGTTGCCGCGCCTGCTGCGGCAGCTGCGCGCGTCGATGGGGACGGCCGCCCGCGACGAAGCCGTCGCCTGACCCGCGGCGACACGGGGCCGTCGCCACGGCCGCGCGTGCCGGCTTGATCCCACGCAAGGCCCGCGGCTGGGCGCGGGACTAGGCTGCGATCTCACAGGACGAACCGGGAGCCCGCGATGAAGATCAGCAACCTCTGCCGCCGCGAGGTGGTGAGCATCTCCGGCGAAGCCACGCTGCAGCAGGCCGCGAGCCTCATGCGCGAGGAGCATGTCGGCGCCCTGGTGGTGACCGACCCGGGCGAGAAGGGCCGCATCACCGGGGTCGTCACCGACCGCGACATCGTGGTCGAGGTGATCGCGCAGGGCATCGACCCGCGCGAACGCAAGATCGGCACGCTGCGCGACCGCGACCTGGTGGCCGTGCCGGCGGACGCCGGCCTGCAGGAGGCGCTGGGCGCGATGCGCCGCTCGGGCGTGCGCCGGGTGCTGGTGATGCGCGCGGACGGCTCGCTGGTGGGCCTGGTGTCGTCCGACGACGTGATCGAGGCCATCGCCGGCGAGCTCGACAGCCTGGCGGCGGCCCTGCGCACCGGCTTCGTGCTGGAGAGCAGCCGGACCTCGGCCGACACCGCCGATGCGACGGCGCCGGTGCTCTATCTCACGCGCAACGAACCCTAGGCACCCCGCGGGCGGCGTCGTGGACCCCGGCGAGCTGGCGCGGCCCGTCGCCCCACCGCAGGCGGCCGACGCGCTTCGCCTGCCGCAGGCGTACCCGGAGCCGGCCGGCCGCGTCGAGGTGATCGAGACCCACCTGTCCTGGGTGTTCCTCACCGAGCGCCATGCCTGGAAGCTGAAGAAGGCGATCCGCCTCGGCGGCGTGGACCTGCGATCGCTGGCGGCGCGGCATCGGCACTGCCTCGAGGAGCTGCGCCTGAACCGGCGCCTGTCGCCCGACGTGTACCTGGCCATGGTGCCGGTGGTGCGTGGCGCGGACGGGCAGCTGCGCGTCGACGGGGCCGGCGAAACCGTGGACTGGCTGCTGCAGATGCGGCGCCTGCCGGCCGGGCTGATGCTCGGTGCCCGCCTGCGCACGGGCGAGGCGAGCGCGGCCGACATGGAACGCATCGCCGCGCGCCTGCACGCATTCCAGCGGACGTTGCCGCCGGCCGGACTCGATGGCCCGGCCTGGCGGGCGCTGCTGGCGCGCCAGCTCGAGGCCGACGAGGCGGTCCTGGCCGATCCGGCGCTGGCGCTGCCGGCACCAGTCGTGCGCGCCCTGTGCGCGGGCCAGCGGCGCTGGATGGCCGACCACGCGGGCCTGCTCGACGAGCGCGTGGCGCGCGGGCGGGTGGTGGAGGGCCATGGCGACCTGCGGCCCGACCACGTCTGGCTGGGCGAGCCGATGGCCATCATCGATTGCCTGGAGTTCTCGCCCGAACTGCGCACCCTGGACTGCGCCGACGAAGTGGCCTTCCTCGCCCTCGAGTGCGAGCGCGCCGGGGCCGCGTCCCTGGGCGAGGCCCTGCTCGGCAGCTGGCAGCGCTGCAGCGGCGATGCGGTGGCGCCGCCGCTGCTGCACTTCTTCCGCAGCTGCCGGGCGCGCACCCGGGCGCGGCTGGCCATCGGCCATCTGCTCGAAGCGCGCTACCGGAGCGATCCGCGCTGGCGCGAGCAGGCGCAGCAGGCCCTGCAGCTGGCGTCGCATCACCTCGAGGCCGCCTCGGCGGCGCCGAATCAGCCGGGTGCCGCCAGCAGGTCCACCAGCGAGCCGCCCGCATGAAGCCGCCGGATCGCCTCGCCCACCAGCGCCGCCGTGCCGACGACGGACAGCCGGTCGCGCGCCGGCCCGGGGCCGAGCCGCACGCCGCCGATGCTGTCGGTCACCACCAGGCCGGCCAGGTCCGCGGCGCCGAGCACCGCGGCCGCGTCGGCCGAGAACAGGCCGTGCGTGGCGACCGCATAGACGGCGGTCGCCCCGCGCCGCCGGCACGCCTGGGCCGTGCGCACGATGGTGCCGCCGGTGCTGATCAGGTCGTCCACCACGATGGCGCAGCGGCCCTCGACGTCGCCCACCAGCAGCTCGCCGCTCAGCACGTCCTGGCTGCGGTGCTTCTCCGCGAAGGCCGCGGCAACCGGCCGCCCCAGGGCCTGCGCCAGCCGTTCGCGGAACTGGTCGGCCCGGTGCACGCCGCCGGCATCGGGCGAGACCACGACCGCCTCGCGCGTGCCGACGACGGGCGCCATGTGCCGGACCAAGGGGCCGACCGCTTCGAGGTGCTCGGTGCGGCAGCGGAACGCGTTCTGGAACGCGGCCAGGTTGTGCACGTCCAGCGTCACCAGGCAGTCGGTGCCCACGGCCTCGAACAGCGCGGCGACGTAGCGCGTGGTGACGGGATCGCGTGGCTTGGTCTTGCGGTCCTTGCGCGCGTAGGCGAGGTAGGGCACCACCACTGTCACGCGCGCGGCCGAGGCGTCGCGCAGCGCGCCGACGAAGAACAGCAGCCGGCACAGCCGGTCGTGCACCGTCTCGGGCGGATCGCCGTGCAGTGCCTGCAGCACGTACACGTCGCGGCCGCGCACGTTGACCAGCGGGCGCAGCTTGCCCTCGCCGTCCTCGAAGTGCCGCTCCTCGTGGCTGGCGGGCGTGACGCCCAGCTCGCGCGCGACCGCTTCACCCCAGGGCCGGATGGCCTGCATCACGAAGAGGAGGGGGCCGGTGTCTGACATGGCGGGAACTCCCTGGTGGCTGGATGCCGCGCCCGGCGGCAGTCCGGTGGACGTGGCGAACGGCGACGCCGACGGGCTGTGCGCGCTGCACCAGCTGCGCCTGGCGCATCCCCGGGCGGCGACGCTGGTGACGGGCACCAAGCGCGACATCGGCCTGCTGGCGCGCGTGCAGGCGGGGGCGGGCGACGACGTCACGGTGCTGGACATCTCGCTCGATCGCAACCGGGCCGCGCTGCTGCGGCTGCTGGAAGCCGGCGCGCGCGTCTTCTATGTCGACCACCACCACGCCGCGGACCCGGTGGTCCATCCGAACCTGCACCTGCTGCTCGACCTCTCCCCGGACACGTGCACCAGCCTGCTGGTCGATCGCGAACTCGGCGGGCGGCAGCGCGCCTGGGCCGCCGTGGGTGCCTTCGGCGACAGCCTGGCGCTGGCGGGCGAGCGGCTGGCACGCGACTGCGGCCATGGCGCGGCGCAGATCGCGCGGCTGCGCGACCTCGGCGAGGCGATCAACTACAACGCCTATGGCGAGACGGAGACGGACCTGCTGATCGCGCCGGCCGAGCTGTACCGGCGGATGCAGCCGTACGCCGATCCGCTGGCCTTCCTCGATGCCGAACCGGTGGCGGCCGCGCTGGTGCGCCAGCGTGGCGAGGACGTGGCGCAGGGCCTGCGCGTGCCGGCACTGCGGACCGCGCGCGGCGCCCGCCTGGTCCTGCTGCCGGACGCCGCCTGGGCGCGGCGCGTGCATGGCGCGCTGGCGAGCGCGCTTGCCGAGCGCGAGCCCGGGGCCGCCGTCGCCGTGCTGGTGCCGGGCGTGGGCCGCGGCCTGGTGGCGAGCGTGCGGGCGCCGCGCCGCCATCCGGTCGGGGCGGACCAGTTCTGCCTGCAGTTCGCCAGTGGCGGGGGCCGGGCCGCGGCCGCCGGCATCGACGACCTTCCCGAGGCCGAGCTCGACCGGTTCGCCGCCGCGTTCGAGGCCGCCTTCGCGCGGACGGACTGACGCGCGGGCCGGCCGGTCGGGCGCGATGCGTCTCGTGAGGGTTCGCTCGGACCGAGCCGGTCGAGGGTCCGCCCCCCGCTTCGACAAGCTCAGCCCGAACGGTTGAAGCGGCCTGGACGATCGCGTGGGCACGAACGGTGGTGCACGATGGAGCAGCTGGAGCAGGGCCATGGCGGTCGGGCGGACACGCCAAGCATGTCCGCGGCCGCCGCGCGGCACCTTGCGCCGACGCAAGTCGGCCGCCCGCCGGCGCGCGGGGCGCCCGGACCCACGCCGCCTTGATGCGGGTCAACCGCGCGTGGGCAGGCAGGCCTATCGTGGGTTCACCAAGGAGATTCCGATGCAAGCCGAATGGATCCTCGTGGCCAACGCCGCCCAGGCGCGCCTGCTGCAACACGAAGCGGGCTCGCCCATGGTCGTGCTGCACGCCTTCCACCATCCCGACAGCCGCGTGCGCAGCAGCGTGCTGGGCGACGACGAGCGCGGACGCGAGGCCACCGACCGGCGGCCCGGCGCCGGCGCCTACGAAGCCCGGGTGAGCCCGCAGCGCAAGGAGCACCTGCACTTCGCCGCGGAGATCGCGGCGTATCTCGAGGATGCCGCCCGCCAGGGGCGCCTGCACAGCCTGCACGTGTTCGCCGCCAGCCCGTTCCTGGGCGAGCTGAAGACGCATCTCGGCGAGGCGACGCAACGCCATCTGGCCGGCACGCATGACCTGGACCTGAGCCCGTTGCCGCTGGGCGAGATCGAGGAGCGCGTGCGGCACGCGCTGGCCGCCGCGCACTGAAGCGGCGCACTGAAGCGGCGCACTGAAGCGGCGCACTGAAGCGGCGCACTGAAGCGGCGCACTGAAGCGGCGCACTGAAGCGGCGCACTGAAGCGGCGCACTGAAGCGGCGTCGGAGTCCGCCCTCGCGCCGCTCGATGATCCACGCCGGGGCAGGGGAGGGGCGGCGGGTGCGCCACCCGCGCGGCCTCAGGCGCCCGCGTGCAGTTCCAGCGTGAAGACGACCTCGCCTTGGCGATGCGCGTAGCCGAGGCTACCGCCGGTTTCGCGTGCGATGCGGTTGGCGATGAACAGCCCGAGGCCCAGGCCGGTGCGGTTGCTGGGCGCCTGGGCGCGCGGCTTGAACGGGTCGGCCAGGTTGGCGACGATGGCCGGGTCGATCTCGGGCGCGGTGTTGCGCACCACCACCGTCGCCACCGGGCCGGCGACGCGCACCTGCAGGCCGATGGGACGGCCGGGCGCGCCGTAGTGCCGGGCGTTGCTCAGCAGGTTGGTCATCGCCTGGGTGACGCGCTCGCGGTCGCCGCTCCAGACCGCCGGCCGCTGGATGTCGAGGGCGAACTCCACGCCGGGATGCCCGGTGCGCGCCTCGTCCACCAGGTCGTCGGCGACCACGGCCAGGTCGAACGGCCGCGCCTCGCCCAGCATGCGCTGGCCGGCCTCGGCCCGGCTGAAGTCCAGCACCTGGGTGATCAGCCGCTGCATGCGGCCGGTGGAGTTGTCGATGCGGTGGCCCCAAGCGCGGCTGCTGTCCTCGCGCTGCAGCACCGAGGCCGCCATCCGGATGGCGTGCAGCGGGTCGCGCAGGTCGTGGCCGAGCATGGCCAGCAGGTGCTGGCGCGCCTGCTGCATCTCGGACTGGCGCGCCAGGCACAGGCGCGCCAGTTCGCCCTGCAACTGGCGGGCGATGCCGCGCGTGGGCTCCTGCCAGGGTGAGCAGCGGCCGCGCACGGTCTCCTTCCATTCGGCGAAGCTGCCGCGCGGCGTCAGGCGCGGCCCGTGCGGCCCGACCTGGAAGACCTTCTCGGGCGCGCCGCCCCAGCGCACCGTGCTGACCTGTTCGCGCCGCAAGGCCACGAGGCGGCCGTTGTTCGCGGCACCGAACACGATGTCGAGCGCGCCCACGTGGTCGCCGATCACGGCCCGCAGCGGCTCGGGCCACTGCTCGCGCGTCTCGAAGGATGCAGGTCCGAGCCGTCGGCCGGGATCTGGGTGACGATGGCCGCCGCGAGTTCGTGCGGCAGGCCGGCCGAGGCGATGACCTTGCCCTGGTGCGAGGCGACGATCGCGTCGCAGCGCAGCACGCGCTGCAGCACCGGCGCATGGTCGGCGATGGCGCGCAGCAGATCCTCCGCGCCGGAGGCCGCGCCGATCAGCGCCGGGATGGCGTGGGCCGCTTCCTCGGCATGCATCGCCTGCCGGTGGCTCTGCAGCGCCTGCACGCGGGACGAGACGAACTGCGCCAGGGCGTCGCAGGCTTCGCGCGCCTCGTGCGAGACGTGGTGCGGCGTGCGGTGGTGGCACGCGAACAGGCCCCAGAGCTTGCCGTCCACCACGATCGACACGCTCATCGAGGCGCCCACGCCCATGTTGCGCAGGTACTCGACGTGGATCGGCGAGACGCTGCGCAGCACCGCGTACGACAGGTCGACAGGGCGCGCGCCGGCGGCAGCGAGCAGCGGCACCGGCTCGTAACCGATGTCCGGGATCAGGCGCAGCGTGTTCAGCGTGTACAGCCGCCGGGCCTGCGCCGGGATGTCGCTGGCCGGAAAGCGCATGTTCAGGAACGAGTCGATCGCGTCCACGCGCGACTCGGCCACCACGTCGCCGCTGTTGTCCGGCTGGAAGACGTAGGCCATCACGCGGTCGAAGCCGGTCCAGGCGCGGATCTGCGCGGTGCACTCGGCCAGCACACGCACGGTGTCCAGCTCGCTGCGCAGCGTGGTGAACAGCCGCGTGCGCATCGGCACCGGCCCGGCCAGGCGGCGCTCGAATTCGACGACGTCGCGGCCTTCGTGGTGGTGGACCAGCCGCGACCAGGGCTGGCCGTCGTGCTCTAGCTCGTGCACGAACGGCACGCCGGGATTGCCCTGGGCCTGCGCCAGGTCGTCCGCCAGGCCCGACGCCAGATGGGTCGCCAGGCCGATGCCGTCGAGCGGCAGGCCGAGGTCGAACCGGCTATGCAAAAAGTCCGGTGCGTTGGCGCTCCAGCCGGCCAGCGCGCCGTGGTCGAGGACGAACAGCGCGCCGTGCGGCTGGATCGCGCCGGGGATGTGGATCGGTTCCTGCGCGCAGGTGTCCAGGTTCGGGAGCTCGGCGGGCTGCTGGGTCTCGACCGTCATGCGCGGCGGCCCACCAAGGCTTCCAGGCGCGAAGTGGTGTGGGTCATCGGCGGGGATTCTCGTTGGGCGCGGGGGGCCGCGCTGCAAGCGGTTCTAGCGATTCCTTTGACGAAAGTTCGCGCGGGACGGGGGATCCCCGAAGTGTCATCAAGTACCTCTCCAAACAAATTCCTTGACTTGCCACAACCCATTCTGTTGACAAACCGTCGGAGCAATGAAAGTTCGTGACGAACCGAACTGCTGAGCACCTGTTTGCCGGAAGTTTACGGCGCAATCTCCTACCATGCTGAGCATGAAACGGCTGCTCTTCCTTGATTTCGGCGGCGTACTGCACCCCGTCGTCAAGAAACCCGGCGTGTCATTGCCGTTCGAGGGGGTACCAGAGCTTGCCACGCGTCTGTCAGCGGCGCCGGACGTGATGATCGCAGTGCACTCTTCGTGGGCAGAGAGATTCCAGCTGAACGAGCTGCGCGAGTTTCTCGGCCCCGTTGGCAGCCGGTTGATCGGCAGCGTTGGACCGGGGCCCAAAGCAATCCTCTTCTTCCTGGGCTCGAGACCAGACATTCGGGACTGGCTCGTGGTCGACGACGAGTCGGCTGAGTTCTCGAAGGACCTCCCCGGGCACGTGGTCATATGCGATGGCTCGCAAGGCATCTCGGATCGCGCCGTTCGGGACCGAACGCGCGGATGGGTCGCTACGAGGTAGAGCGTCCAGCAGACAGCAGTCGCGGGCTACGCCCAGTTGAGAGGGGAAATGCCCGCACGACGCGACGTGCTGACCCACAAGCATCTGCGCGACCCGGACATCCACCATCGCACCGTCATTGCGGACCTTGGCCCGCGCACGCAAACATGAGAAAGTCAGACTTCGACATCCAACAGTTCGTACTCCTTGACCACGAATCGCTTGGCTTTCCAGGCGAACATGTTCGGGCGCTTCAACTGTTCGAAAGCTCCGTCGTTCGCCCCTCCCTGTCTGCACTGGATAGAGAAATTGAGGAGAACGCACGAAGCGAAAGCCCTGGCTCAGAGTTCTTCGAGAGCGATCTCGCCGACCTATTCCACGCAACGGTAGAAGGGTACCTGCTGACGGTTCAGGCGATGTGGGAGCGCGGGCTGCGCGCTCTACTTCTAAGTCGCGAGCGCCGCCTATGCGGTGGCGCCGAAGCAAGCGCGCTGCAAAGGGCCACTTGGGCCAGCGGGCCAAAGAGCCTGCAGTCTCACTTTGAGCGGCTTCTCAGTATTCCCGTCGCCGCGCTCGATTCGTACGAAGACCTTGACCTACTGCAAAATCTTGGGAACGCCATCCGACATGGCGACGGCCCGTCGGCAGAGCGCGTGCATGTCCTGGCGCCGTCCTTGTGGATGAACTGGCTCGCTCCTGGGCAGACCGTGCAGCCTGGCCCGTTCCTGATTGCCGCCCGCCCGGATGCGCCCAAGCATCCTTCGTTCAACAGCATCACGCTCCCCGAGGCCGTTCTGGAGCAGATGATCCAGTCGGTTACCGCGTTCTGGATGGACCTGGAGTTCATGCGATGCAATTCGTTCAAGAGTAAGCACGAGTCCGTGGTTCGACAGTTGGAAGCATGGACTGAAGAGCGCCTGCATCGTCCGACCATCAGGGTCTGGACGCGTCGCTAACGTTCGCCTCATCGAAGCTCGTGGTTCACTCGAGGCCCCCCGCATCGGTTGGCCATGGCGTGGGGGATGTACGGGCGGCACCGGCAAATCCCACTAGTGCAAGGGTGGCTCAGTATGGCAGACCCGTGGGTAAGGTATTGAAGGGCGATCCCGCCTGCCGGCAACCCCGCGGCATGGAACCAAGCCGTTGCGAGTGCGGGCTTGTCGTGCAGCACTGGAACCAGTGAGGCAAGCGCCGCGTTTCCGCTGTCGATCAAGGTCGTCGCACCCATCACCTCATGGGCAAGCTGCGTCCATGCGCCACGCCAGCACCTGTCGCATCAGTAGATCAATTTAGCCGTTCGGAGACCGGACTAGGCAGATCTTCGTCTTGGACTGAGTCCGCGAGTTTTGCGGGAAGCTCGATCAGCACAGACTCGATGTGCGCAGTTTCAAGTGAAGAGGCAATTCGTCGCAAAATCTCCGGTCTCACCCGGACGAACTTCAACTCGCCTCCATCGAAACCTCCGACAAATTCCGATAGGTTCGGCAGGCCATCGGAGGCCTTCCGCTTCACTTGTCTGAACCCTTGACCCTCTAAAGTAGCTACCATTGCAGCATCCGTTTCCTCGTAGCGTATGAAGAAAGCCGGCTTTGATCGCCACTTGGCGAGGCTGCTTGACTTGATCCAGCTAGGATCTGGTGACGAGATGAGTGCGCCGATTGAATGAGCACGAAGCGCATCCATTGCACTTCCGAAGATCACTCGGCTCCAGGCCGCTCCAGGAGACGCGCACGAAATGACGAGGCGCCCACTGGGTACAAGTAAATCTCCAACTGCCTTCCTTCGGTCTAGGGGGCCGAAGGGAAGAAGTACGACGGTGCGTAGACCAGCATTTTGAAAGGCTTCCGCGACGTTGCGCGACGACGCCCCCATGTAAACGAGCGCGGCTACAGCTGACGGCCGCGTCCTCTTCAGTTCCCTTCCAATCGCCTCTATCGCTCCAAGTTCCTTATCTTGAACTTGACCGGAGTGCAGGAAAGCGTACCACTCGGAACTTAGCAGCTCAATGTCGCCGCTGCTTGTAGAGCCATGGGGTAGCGGCAATGAAGATGGGACTCCTTGGTCTAAGTACGAGAAGCCGAGCCTGCGAAGTTGAAGCTCGTCGTCTGGTGTGAGCGTTTCTCTGTCCTTGTATGAAAGTTCACGGGAGTCGCTGGGCTCATAGAGCAGTACCTCCGTGCTAAGACCCCCTAGAGAATCCACAATCATTGGCTTAACGACGGCCCAGTCGAGGCCTCCATGCCCACACCCAAGGGCCGGTACGGCTATGCGTCGAACAGGTTGATCGATAAGCTGACCTCGAAGAGCGTCAAGGCCCGATTTAATGTACTCGTATTGAGACGGCTCACGCCAATGCAGCTTGGTCGGAAAATTGATGACACAATCACCGGAGAGGCTACGCCACACGAACAGTTTGCCCGGCCGTAGTTCGCCTGACGCGCAAACCCGCTGATATTCCTTGAACATATCCGGGTACCGCTTCTTAAATGCCAGCGCCACGCCGGCACCCATTACGCCAACACAGTTGACCGTGTTGACGCGGGCTTCCACCTCCGCGTCAAACATGTTTCCTGTCGCCTGGGTAATCACAAAGCTCCGCTCTCGATTTCTGCGAGACAACGATTGAAGAGTGCTGACGCCTCATCGTCATCCCACCAACTTTCCTGAAGAGAGGTTGCATCAGCTTTGCCAATCGCAAAGAGTGCACGCAGCTCTTCTTCCGAAGCAGCGACGGCTACGATTTGGCTCTCGTTCCGCCCTTTACCAAGCACTTCCCCGACGAGGTCATGGTAGCAAACAAGCAACGCTATGAATCGCGCGTTCTCGGGTTTCACCTTCCTCACGCGCGTCGTCAGGATATCCACGAGCATATCGAGCGACTTGACCGGATGATTGGGATCAACCTTCTGCAGCCCGCCACTGTCCGCCCACCTGGATTTCGGACCCTTTCCGATGTCGTGGAGATATGCGGCTAATTCGATTCGCGCCTGAACCGAAGTCGAAAAGTCAGAAAACTCGTCGAGTTCGAGCAATCGGCGAACGACCTGCTGTGTATGCACGTCAACTGTGTGCTTATGCATGCCATTTGCGGAGCGCAGGCCGACAAGCTCGGCTGTTTCCGAGATACAGCCAAAATTTTTCCTGAGTGCCTCCAGGAGGGCGCGAGGAGTTTCAAATTCAGCATCCTCCACCACCTCCGGCCTTTCCGCAAAAGCCTCAATGGCTGCATCGAAGTGCATTCGTATCTCTCTAGGCCCCATCACAAGACTCGCGAGTGACTTCTCTTGGAAATTGTTGAACCAATGCCTGCGAGAACGACTTTCAAACTCAATCGGGATCTGCACGCCCGCGTCTTGGAGAATTTCGGCTACGCTAGCCCGCACACTGTCGTTCCACACAACGATCCGTTGTGCTCTCATCAGTGGAAGCCGTTCATGCACAAGGATTTCAGCCATGCGTCGGTGACGGAAATCATCATCTCCACCCCATTTCAACGAATCAATTGCTTCCCAATCCAGCCGACTCAAATCAGCGGGATCGGAGTAGAAGGCCGGTGGTTGAAGTGTGTTCGCGGATGCGCTTGTAAACACAACATCATCTGCTTCAATCAGTTCAATGGGAAACTCTAGATAGAGAATGTCCATTTGATCAACATTCTTCTTGTTGATCACTCCAAGCAGCATAGGACTGACGGATCCGAAGTAGAGCGGAACGTAGTCATGGACCACCCCTCGCGGTCCGCAGGTGACACGCATCGTCGACCGCCGCGCCTGAATTCCGGCTTCTGCGATCGACTGTGCTGTCGCCGGAAAGTCTGGGTGGTTATTCGCCAGTAGGCCCGTGGCCAAGAGGCCCCGTAGGTTGTCGATATGCGTGAAGTGGTAGATTGATCGGCCGCGGAATTCTTGTGGAATCGGCAATTCTGGTCACCTCCAGCGCTAGATCATACCGACGCAGCGCTGGCACAGTACATGGTGGACTTGGGCGCTCCGCAGCCTATTTCAGGCGCAGCGCGGAAATTTTCCGACCACTGAGGAAGCGCGGGCCTGTCGCCTGCGAGCAGTTTAGATCAGTTCACGAGTGGCTCAGTATGGGAAAGGGGTGGGCTGAGGTATTCAAGGTCGATCACGTCTGGCTGCAGGCCTGCGGCCTGAAACCAAGCCTTGGTCAGTGCGGGTTTGTTGTTCAGAACGGGAACCATCGAGTCAAACGCCGCGTTTGCGCTGTCGATCAGGTTACCGGTGCCCATCACCTCATGGCCAAGCTGTGTCCATGCACTGCCCGGCAGCACATGCCGCATCAGCACCCAGATGGATAGGCCAATCCGCACATCATCTGCGGTCCATTGGGGTAGCGTTTGCAGATGTCGCCAACTGCGCTCGATCTTTCTCTCCCAGAACGCAACGCGCTGCGGAACGTACTCGAGCTCAATAGGAATGATGAGAAGGTGCTCCAGAAAGTTGTCGTTCCGAGCGATTGCGGTGTCGACCCCTGGCAGCCACGCATTGAGGTGAGCGTCGGAAAAGACAAGGCGCGGCACACCGTGCACCAGTTGCCGTCGAAGATGGAGCAGCTCGTGAACAACGGCGCCATAAGGGAAATATCCCTCCAACGGCGTAAGGATGCGTCCGTAGGTCGCTCCAAGCTCGCAGGCGAACAGACCGGGCGCATCCTCCCCGTCGCGTACGCGAGCCGCGTCGACAACCACATCGACAGACAGGCCCGAGGCGGCTTCCGTGTCGTTGACAAGGTCGGCCAGCCAGCCAGGCAACTGGTTCAGGTAGGCGGGGTGCAAATCGGATCGTCCGATGGTCGATCAGGAGTAGCTGCTGCTCTGCATTCGTCTGAGGAGGGTCAAGACCGCCTCGAATCCAGCAGGGTCGGACAGTAGATCGCACGGACGCCGCAATCCTAGTGCAGGCACTGGTTCGGTGATCCATCGCTGCAGCCATTCGCCAGCATCGACTGCGCTCGGGTCGCCCGATTCGGTCACGATACGTTGGACCTCGTGGGTCAAGACCTGCAGCTTCTCATGGTTGTCCATCGTGGCCTCCACATTCGCGGGATTTTCCGCCCGGGAAATCGATTCACCGTGGTCGCTCCGCTAATACCCAAGGCGACAAAGGCGCGCGGCAGTTTGACGCGGACGGGCTCTGCGGCTATCTATTCATGTTCCGAGAAAGGAGCATGGATGACGCAGGCCCTCAAATGAACTAAGGGCAGCCGCTGCAACGGACTGCCCCTAGCTGGTTGACAGATGCATCTCAGGTGACGCGCACTCAATATAGCGCGGTGGATGCGTTTTGCCAACTGCGAGCGAGGCTTGCGGATCCGCACACTATGGACGCATCCGCGGTGAAGAGCGCGCGAGGACGCCAACCTTTAAAGGCGGCCAAGGCCGTGCGAGATGAGATCCGAAAGCGCGGCAAGAAGCCCGGCAACATCAGTTTCCTGTACGGGGCCAAGGTCGACCGGGACTGGGTAATGCCGAGCATGCTGCAGCTAGGCGCCACACTGTATGCCGAGTGGGCGCAGGAGATCAGTTGGTATACCGCCGATCCTGACCTGATCGTTCCCGAGCTGGGACGAGACGGCTTCGCAGGATCCAAACCGGATCTGATGATCCAGCGGTTTCGCGGCCAGCGGGGCCTGATCGAGGTCAAGTACTCGCAAGACGTTCGCGAGGACGAACGCGCTGCCCGACAAGCATTGGTCCAGCAGGAGCACGCTCAGAAGGTGGGCTACACCTGGTCCTGGTTCCAGGAGCAGGATGCGCTACGCCACCGCGTCGCACTGATGAATTGGTTGAGCATCAGCTCTGTCCTGAAGCAGTTCCGCGCCCTGGACCTTCGCGCGCTCAGTCAACACGCCAACGAAGAGGTCGAGGCCGCTGGGGCTCTGACCCTCGGCCAGATTTATGAGCGCCTGCCGGGCTCGCGCGCCCACGTGTTCGTCGCCACCATGCGCGCGCATCAGACCCGCGCACTGACGGTGCAACTGACCGAGCGGCCGCTGTCGTTGGCGACCGAAGTTGCTCCCTGGAGGGCCGCATGAGACGAACAGCCAGCCGCATCGTCTTCCTGCAGGAACTCGATCTCAAACAGGCTCCACCTCCGGACAGGTTGCTGCTCGGCGAGAGGGCCCCTCGGTACGAACGTCTGCAAGCCGCCCTGACGATGTGGTGGGGCGATGCCAAGCCCAAGGAAGTACACAAGGCCTACGGCGTCGGCCGCCAGCATCTGCACTATCTGGAGGGGCGGTTCTTCGAGACGCACGAGGACGGCAACATCCGAGGATTTCGTGCACTGGCCGACTGCGAGCACGGACGGAGCTACGTGCGCACCGCCGTCACGACGGTGGAGACCGTCTTCGATGGCTATGGAACCGCAGGCAGCTTTGCGCAGTGCCTGAGGAAATATGACGGCGTACAGAAGGCGATGGACGCGGAGCTCAATCGCCGCCTCGAACCCGGTCTGCTCACCGCCGCCATAGACATCAAGGCGGTCCACAAGATCTTTCTCGATGCGCTGCGGGCCAAGGGGTGCCCGGCCACGGAATATCCGTTCTGCACCATCTCGATGGCCTACGAGTCGGTGCGCAGGTACGTGCACGAGTATGTGCGCCACGAAGCACCCCATGACGCGCGAGTGCGCTTGCTCGGACCGCACGCCAATGACAACCTCGACGCCAACAGCGGACAGCGCAGCTGGCTCGAGCCGCTGCTGCCGTGCGACATCGCCTGCTACGACGAACAGCTGTTGCCATTCATCGGAACAGTCTCCTTCGAGCACGAGGGGCAGCGCATTGTGATCCCGCTGGAGCGGATGTCGCTCTGCCTGCTGGTCTCGAACCGTCCCCGATGCATTCTGGCCTACCACCTATCGATGCGTCCGCGCGTCGCATCCGACGAATTCCTGGAGACGTTCAATCACCTCCTGACGCCCTGGACTCCGATGGAGTTCAAGGCGGTCCCGAAGCTGCGCTACAAGCATGGCGCGGGCTTCCCAAGCGGCGTCGTACCCGGATTTCTTGAAGGTCTGCGCATCGGGCTGCTGCGCGTGGACAACGACTGCACTCACTATGCCGATGCGGTCTTGGTCTATCTGTGCGGTCTGCTGGGGCTGAACATTGAGTACGGCAAGGTGCGTCGCTGGATCACCCGCTATGTGGTGGAACAAGTCTTCGCACAACTGCAGATCGAGCTGCGCAAGCTCGGTTGCACGACGGGCAGCGGGCCGGATGACAAGCATGTTCACCAGCCAACGGCAGCCGCAGTCCGGTACGACGTGCGCCTCGATCAACTTAGAGAGCTGGTGGAAGTGATCCTGGCCAATATCAATGGCGCGCCGCGAACGGAGCTTTATAGCGCGAGCGCCCTGGAAGTCCTGGCTCGCGAGTGGGCAGGCCGAACGGAGCATGGCTTCCCGCTGCCAGGATACCTGCCCAGTGTCGCGGAGAGCCTTCCTCTGCCCGTCGGCATCAAGAAGGTGACCGTTCGAGGCAATGAGAAGTTGGGCAAGCGACCCTACATCGAAATGGACCACGCCAAGTACACGAACGACGTCCTGCGCGAGTGCTGGCACCTCATAGGCACTCCCTTTCTAGGCTTGCTGCAGCATGACCACCGCATGCTCAAGGTGCGCACGTTTGACGGCGCCGACCCCGTGGGCACGCTAAATGTCACGGGTCACTGGTCCCACAGCTTCCATGAGCAGGCGGTGCGCACGGAGATCGTTCGGCAGGGCAAGCAACGTACGAAGGAGTATGAGGACCAGGGCGATCCGGTGCAGGTCTGGGCGGCGCAAAAACGCGGCTGGCCGTCGCGTCAACAAGCAGACGCCTCGCGGGAAGGCGCCCCCCGGCCGAAAAAGGGGGGCGACCTGAAGCAGGCTGACCGGGAGGTGTCCGTCCGTGGTCTGGGCGCGATATGTGCTCAGCGAAATCTCAGCCGTAGTTGACGAACTTCATAAATTGCACAAAAATCCGGTTGACGAAATTCGGATCTTGCACAAATGGACACCACGCCGCTGCCTTCCGCCTTCCACCCCGAGCTGACCAACGCCCGATTGGCAGTTGTCTCGCAGATGCTCCTGGAAGAGCTGTACGCGACCGATACGGACCTGGTGCGCGACACGGATAGCGGCTACACGCGCGGGTGCACAACCTTTGGCCGGCAGCGTAGCCGTCTGGTGGCCGAAGCACTGTCGGGCAAGTATCCCTGGCTGGAACTCCGCACTGGCGCCAACGACGTGGTCTTCACCATCGCCGGCATCCCGTGCCGGTTCAGCAATGACGACCCGGGCAATCCGTCGAAGGACGCGGTCTTGACCGCCAGTCGCTTCCAGATGGACTTCCTTGAGTTCGCTGGTCAAGGCGAGCCCGGGCGCTTCTGTTTCGTGATCGATCGGGGCTACAGCGAGGACCAGGAACCCCGCGTGGTCTTCCTCGGCTTCACGCCGGGCGGCAGCGTCGCTTGCCGCTGGGAGTCCGACACAGTACGGATGCTTCGCCGCGCGGACAAGACGGTGCCGCCCAAAGCAGTCGACGTGGCCAAACCCTCGGTCGCGCCCAAGAAGAAGAAGGATTCTGGCGACGACGCCGCGGCATCCGAAGTCTTGCGATGACCGCCTTCATTGGAACCAACCTTCGACTCATCCGACTCTTTCACGATCAATCGCTCACCGAGCTCGGTGAGCGTGTCGGCGTGTCGAAGCAATACCTGAGCCGCATCGAAAACGGCGCGGAGGCGGTCACGCCTGCGCTGGAGTGCGCACTGGCAGAGCACCTGGGCGTGATGCCGGAGTTCTTCCGACATGTGGATCCGCATCCGATCGTGGACGAGCAATGCCATTTCCGCCGGCAACTGACAACGAAGATGTCATTGCGCCACGTCGCGCGTGCCCGCGGTGAGATGCTCAAACGCATGGTCGGTGTGCTGGACGAGCACATCGAACTGCCTGCGTACGGCGTGGCCGAAGCGGATCCGGCCTCGAGCGAGTCGATCGAGCGTGGCGCCGAACTGTTTCGTGCGGCGTTCGGGCTGGGCCAGGGACCTCTGAGCAACATGACCCGGATCGCTGAGAACGCTGGCGCGGTCGTCATGCGGCTGCGCGGCCTGGCGCCCGAAATCGATGCCGTGTCCTTCGCGACGAAGCGCCCGTTGATTGCGCTGAACGCACAGGGGCGATCTACTTGCCGCGAACGCTTCGGCATAGGGCATGAACTCGGCCACCTTGCGCTGCACATTGGGGTGATGACGGGTGATCGGCTGACGGAGGCCCAGGCCAACCGCTTTGCCAGCGCGCTCTTGCTTCCGCGAAGCACATTCGCTGCCGAATACAGGCTGGCGCTGCGTGGCAAGGGATTGTCCTGGGCGGGCATCGCCGAGTTGAAGCTGCGTTGGGGCATGTCGAAGGCGGCCATTCTTTACCGGGGCAATCAACTCGGCCTTTTTTCGGAACAGCAACTGCGCGCCGGCTTCATGTATTTGAATCGGCACGGCGAAGCTACGGGCGAGCGCGAAGATGCGGAGATGGTCCGCGAGGAGCCTGAAGTGGTCGCCGATAGCCTGAAGGTAATGCGCGACCAGCTGGGAATTCCGATCGCAGCCGTCGCGCGCGAAATGCGCGTCGGCGTGCCACTGCTCGCCGGATTGGTCGGGATCGACATTCCCTCGGCCGGGACGGTGGTGCCTTTGCGACACGCGGCCTGAAGTCCCAGCTGGAAATCCCCATGGCGACATCGCGTGCCACGAGTCGCCGTACCACCAGGCGGTCGAGCCGCAGCAACACAAGTACGGTGCGCAAGAGGGGCGCGGCGTAGTCCGCAACAGGAGGAGAAGACGACGATGGCGCGAAACGATTCGCAGCGGCAATCTCAATCCGAGTCGCCCCCCCGCTGGGTGGGTGGTGCATGACGCCCAGGAAGATCTCGGAGCGAGCCAGGCTCGAATCGCTGCGCGAAGCCATCGCGGATGCGGTCGCCACGGAAAAGTCCTACAACGTCCCTGCGCTGTGCGTGCGGCTTGGCTTGCTCGCTCAGGCCAGCGAAGAGGACAAGGCGGAGGCCTTTCGCAGCAAGAGGGCCTATGTTCGGCCGATGTTGCGTGATCTCAACGAGGCGGATCTGCTCCGGGTGGCACAACTTGCCCTGGACGAGGTAGAGGATCCGACTCTGGAGCTCTTGGTCACTGAGCTGACCAAGCATGCCGATCACCGAGTGAGCGTGCTCGTTCGCAAGGATGTCCTGGCGACGCTGAATGGAGCAGGGCCGCTGTTCGGGGATCAGCCGATCCTCGACGCGCTGGAGCGGATCTTCGGCTCGAACGTCGTGGCTGCGGAGCGCACACCGACATATCCAAGCCGACAGGCCGGGCCGATTACGCAGTGGTACATCAAGAACGACGACTGGACCCACCAACAAATGCTCGAGCATTGCGGGGTACTGACGTGCCCTCAGGCGACGTTCTTCAAGCTGCTGGAAGAGATCCTTCATCCGTTGTCGCGCCGAGACGAAGAGCAAGTGCAGCTGGCTGACTCGATTTCGGAACGCCTGCGCCGCGATGGATTCGCGGTTCGCGCGACCTCGTCGGAATCCGGCTACCCCATCTTTGAAGTCGTGCGAGCCACGCCAGGCGTCCAGGGCACGATGAAGAACCTCATCTTCGCGTCGATCGGCCCCAAACCCGAATTGATCATTCGGGACGCGCTGAACAATGACGTTCAGATCACCAAACACGCCGACCAGGTCCTGGTCTTCGACCGCGCGCTCACTGGCCTGCTCTCTTGGGCGGACCTTCAAGCATGGTGGGCCGAACGGGAGGGCATCAGTGACCCCGAAGCAGCCAAGCACAGTCTGTTCAACCGGTTGCGCCAGTCCGTGCAGCAGGCCGCATCTCCCGGCGAGATGGCAATCTTCCTTGCGTACTACGAGCACTTCGGGCGGCTGGTCCCGTTGGAAAAGCTTCCCGCGCTGATCCCTCAGGTGTATCTGCACTACGACCCTTACACCAAGCGCGAACGTGGCCAAGAGCAGGTCCTGGCGAGGCAGCGGATGGACTTTCTGTTGCTGCTTCAGGATGGCGTGCGGGTCGTGCTAGAGGTCGACGGTCAACAGCACTATGCAACCCAGACGGACGGGCGCTATCAGTCCAACCCCAGCCTCTATGCGGCCATGGCCGTCGAGGATCGCCGACTGCGCCTGGCGGGATACGAGGTCTATCGCTTCGGAGGGTACGAGTTCCGAGCGTTCGATCCGTCCGGCGGGGGCGCGGTGGATGGGCCGACCAAGGCCATCATCGCGGACTTTTTCGACCGCTTGTTCGCGCGCCACCATGTTGCGGACCGTTCGACTCGATAGCAGGAGGGCACGTGTATTCCCCGAGGTTCTGGGCCAATTATTTCCGGCAAACAAACATTCCAAGGCTGCGGACGCAACTTGGCGTGCTTCGAGACCGACTCCTGCCAACGTTCGACGATCTCGGGGAGGAGGCTGACGCCAAGGTCCAAGAAGCCTTTGTGCAGATCACATCGCAGCCGTGTGGTGAAGATGGGCCCGAGATCGATGGCTGGGACGCCTCCGAGATGGCCCGCGAGGCGGGCTTGGAGCACTACATGGCCTTGAGTGATGCGCGCCAGACATTGATCAACAGCTTCGCGGTAGCGATCTATCACCTGTGGGAGCAACAGGTGATGAGCTTCTACCGGCGCGAGTTGCTAGATCCGAGGTCCGTGGCGACAGACGAGCCCCTCCACCTCAAGGCCTTCCGTGAACGCCTGCTGGCCGATGGCGTCGACGTCGCTCAATTCACCAGCTGGTCCGAGATGCTTATCTTTCGTGACTTGGCCAATGCAATCAAGCACGCCGAAGGGCGATCGGCGGAAGCGCTGCGCAAGCGAAAGCCTGAATGGTTTTCCCCCCCGTCGTTTCGCAATGACGAATTCCGAGATTTGTTGGTCCCGAACCCCCTGTTCGAGCCGCTTGCCGGCGAGGACCTCTACGTCGACACCGAAGCCTTGGAAGCGCTCGTTCAAACAGCGAGTGACTTCTGGGAAGAACTCGCCACAGCGCTCGATGCTGCGACACATCGCTCGCCGGTCTGATAGCAACGAACGAAAACACAACATGAGCTTCACCATCAACACTGGGCGGATCGTTGCCGATGTCAGGATTCTCAGCGTCTCAGGGCGCCGCTTGATAGGCGGTTTCGAACTGTGTTTCTCCATCGAGGTGGCGACGCCGGCGATCGAACAGCCCAGCGACGCGACTGTTTTTTCGGACTGGATGGCCACCGTCAACTGTGGAAGAAGCGGCGGCGGACTCAAGCAGCTTGGGACAGCTCTTGCGGCCACACCGGTGAGCCTGCGCAATCACGGCTTCGCTGATCGACAACAGGTCACTTTGTCGCTGGAGTTGGCGCCGGAGAAGCTCGCCGGAGTGGAGGAGGAGCGCGCCGGGGGCGACTTGGCGCTGAAACTAAGCCTCTATGCCGTAGGTACTCACCAGGCAATGAACCACGTAGCTGGCGGCCCCGCATCCCCGAGCCGTGAGCAGCGGTCGATATTGCACGAAGAGCTCAACTACACGGTGCGCATGACGGAGTGGATTCAGTTGCTCGAACAGATGGAGTACCAGCGCGTCATGGTGTTCTCGGTATCGCTGCCGAACCGACCGCAGTCCGACACATTCTCGGCCGCCCACGCGATGCTGCTGCGAGCTCGCGACCAGATGCTGCAAGGCCATTTCGACACCGTCGTGTCTCTCGCGCGCTCGGTGCTGGAAAGCCTGACAACTGTGAGTGGCGAACAGGAGGCCATAGGCGCTGCCATGGAGAAGTTCCGCGCGAAGGGAGACGTCCGCAAATCGATGACAAAGAAGGAACGCGCCTTGGTCGTCCAAGAGGCCGTGCGCAACTACACGCACCTTGCGCACCACGTCGCAGACGGTTCAGGTGCCCCCGAGTGGTACAGCCGGTCCGACGCTACGTTTGTGCTGACGCTGGCGAGTGCGGCATTTCTGGAAGCTGCGACCCGCCAGTGAGATGCCAGAGGTGTTTCAGCGTTCCGACGCTGCGGCTTCGGCTCTCGTTGTGGGGAACTTGGCAGACCTTGCAAGCGGCCTCGGCTGCTCACGAGGGCAGTCGAAGCCAAGTGGGGGCAAGTCGAACTCGTTGAAACGGAAACCCCCGAGGACCGCGCTGGCACATGTCACTGCGCATCAGCGCTTGGCCGTGCGGCGAGGAACGTAGGAACCTTCCGAGGTGTAGCGACGCCCCACGTTGGGATCGTATCGAGCCTCCAACATCTTGCTACTGAGGTACAGCATCACCAGAATCTGCCCGTTTCGGTATGGCATGGAGCACTCCTGCAGGCTGAAGTTCTCCGCGTCTTCGTTCTGGAAAAACACCTCTCCAGATTGCTTTCGCAGGCCCGCGGTGCGCATGCCTTTGGTCAACAGGTCGTACGCGTAGCTGTCCGAGTCCAAGAATGTCTCCAGCATCCAGCGACGTGGGATGTGGCTCGCAGGGACACTCCACTCCAGCCCGGAGTGCGAGTAGCAGGCGACGATCACCGGCAGTTCGTCGATTGCAGCAATCCGCAGGGAGGTTGCCACCATGCTGGCCTGAAAGGTCCCAGCGAGACTCTCGATGTCCTCGAAGGCCGGCATGCCGACGGACTTGACCGCTGGATTGAAGATCGGGGCAGGCATCAGCAGATGCGAGGCGTACTGGTCCGCCTCCTTTTCTTGAAATCGGTTGGACACCAGGTTCTGATCAGGCTCATCAACGCGACACCGAAAGGATTGGCCACGGTGCATGTCCCAGTGACCCAATTCATGTGCGAGTGAAAACCTTTCCCGCCCCAGAACTGGCGACGGCTTGATGGTGGCAATCGCCCGGTTGCCTACGCCCACCAACGAGGCTTCGCAGCCCGTCAGGTTGAACCGCTCAACGCTCACACCGGCGTCCCAGGCGATGGCGTCCAGGTCGATATCCTGCGCGTCGCGAATCCCGAGACTCGCGACAAGGCCTTCGGCGCGCTGCCCGGGTGTCACCTGTCACCGCCAGAAGATCCTTGCAGGCCCTCCAGCTTCTTGATTTGCGCGTACATGCGAAGCGCTTCCTCGTCGCTCATGTTCGTGAGCTCACGCGCGACCAACGTATAGCGACCGTCGTTGGCTGCCCGCACCAGGAAGGCACGCGCCTCCTGGGCTGAAATGCTGCCCGGTGTCGCAGCCGTCGGCACATTCATCTTTTCCTCTGCAAGTTTGGCGCGAGCCGTTTCCAGACGCCGGCGGCCGGCCTGCTCGCGGGCCTTCTGCAACAGCGCCATCCCTTCATTTTTCATCGTGGCGGGGTCGGCGCCGCCAAGCGCCTCCTCGTCCGACATCGAAAGCAGCTCTTCAACGTACGTGTCCAGCAGTTTGTCGAACGCGTCGGGCTTCGGTGCTGGCGTGCTCATGCGGTTTTCCTCAGATTTTTCAGCGGCTGCAGACGCCGCTCCAGGCGCTGGCGTGCCGCGTCGTAGCGTTTGGCATCCCACCCCAGCTCCTCGGCTGCCTCCTTGCCGCGGCTGCCCTGGCCCCAGAGCTGGACCAGCCACCAGGCATCTTCATCGTCCGCAACCAATTCCTCCAGGTACTGGAGCTGGCTGCGGCTGTCGGCGAGCTGCTCGGGATTCACGTCTGACGTGGGCGTCGCAGCCGGCCTATTCGCCACATCGGCATCGTGCGGCCCGTCCCCGTCAACCAAGACCGCGTGATCGATCGGACCGTTTTTCGCGCTTCTGAAGGCGTTGCTCGCGATGCTTCGCATGGCGGTCTTGAGCTTCACCAAGGGGTGAACGCCGCGTCTCCATACCCGCCGCAGTTCCAGCAGCTGAGTCATGGCCTCAGACAGGAGGTCGTCACCCGTCCAGCCCGGTAAGCCTGCCGCCGCGAACCGAGCCAAGGAGCGCGCCTTGGCAGTCGACGACGGACAAATCCGAAAGCGCGGCGTCCACCTCTTGGCGGCTCAAGCTGTCATTGGGATCGGATGAATTCATGGGTTCGACCTCGATCGGTAGGACTCGCGAAACCAGCGCCGTGGACGTACACGAAATTTTTCTTTTGGCCGCGTCCGGGAACGGGGCGCTCGCGAGTCCTACTCACCGTGCAGTCGGAGTTCCTTCGCTATCTGCTAGTGGGAAGCAGGAAACGTAGGGAAGTAGACAGTACGAGCAAGCCCGCCGTCAAGCAGGCACACCGCAGACGACGACGGCTCCAACAACTCGCCCTTCGCACCAACAAGGAGGTCAACATGGGCAGCCAGAACAACGACGAAATCATCGACCTGGAGGAATTCTCCGCGTCCGGCAAGCCGGTGCCGCCCGGAAAGCAATACCGGATCAAGATCGACAAGGACACCAAGGTGGTCGGCGTTGACCACATGACGGGGCGCGAGATCCTCGGTCTGGTCGGAAAGACGCCCGAGAAGTTCATCTTGCGGCAGCGCATCAAAGGCAGCGTCAAGCCCGTGGGGCCCGACGAAACAGTCAGCTTCCTGGAGCCCGGCGTCGAGCGCTTCATGACCATCCCCAATGAGGTCACCGAAGGGGAGGGGCCCCAGCCGCGGCGTCAATTCGCACTGCTGAAGGAGGACGAAGACTTCCTGGACAGCGTCGGCCTGCGCTGGGAGACGATCAGCGACAACGGCGTTCAGGCCGTCATCATCTACAGTTGGCCGCTGCCCGCGGGCTACAACGTGCCCAGCGCGGATGTCCACATTCGTTTCAACGGCGGCTACCCCGACACGCAACTGGATATGGCCTATTTCGCGCCGGCGCTGAGCCGCGCGAACGGACGCGGGATCAACAATCTGTCGATGACGGCGCTGGATGGCCGCCAATGGCAGCAATGGTCTCGCCACCGCACGGCCGCGAGTGCCTGGCGCCCCGGCATCGACAACCTGGCCACGCACATGGCGCTGGTCGAGGACTGGCTGGCCGCGGAGCTGCGCAAGTAATGGTCGACGCTCGGCCAACCAGGCTTGCGATCTCAGGCCTCCACCACCGCGCGTTGCAGGCCCATCTTCTGACGAACGCCGGCGGCAAAGAGGCAGTAGCGTTCGCGCTGTGCGGCCGCGCCCGCCGCGACGACCTGGAACTCCTTCTCGTACAAGAAGTGTTTCCGGTGCCCTACGACATGTGTCCGGTGCGCACGCCGGTCCGCGTGACCTGGCGCGGCGAGGTATTGGATCCGATCCTGGCGCGCGCCCTCGAGTCGGGGCTTGCACTCGTGAAGATCCACAGCCACCCCACCCGGCATCCCTGGTTTTCGGCGACCGACGACGAGGCCGACAACACGCTGTTCCCCTGCGTTTCAGGTTGGCTCGGAGATGGGGGTGGGCCGATGGCCAGCGCGATCATGCTGCCGGATGGGCGCCTAGTCGGCCGGACAGTTTGGGCCGGTTCTATCGGCCCCGAACTCGACGCCGTTCGTATTGCGGGCGACGACTTGCAGTACTGGTTTGCCAAAGATGGCAAGCACCCCGTTGCCGTTCCTGCGTACGGGAAGCGCGTTGCCCAGGCCTTCGGTGATGCAACCTACGCGCAACTGCGACGCCTGAAGGTCGGCGTCGTGGGCTGCTCCGGCACTGGCAGCATCGTGGTCGAGCAACTCGCCCGCAATGGTGTTGGGCATTTGGTGCTCGTCGAATTCGACCATGTTGAAGACAAGAACCTGAACCGGATCCTGAACAGCACGAAATTCGACGCACGGGTCAAGGCCAACAAGGCATACGTCCTGCAACGCGCCATCGACGCGATGGAGTTGGGGACTGAAGTGACCGTGCATCCGCGCGACCTGCTGGACTTGGACACGCTGCGCGACTTGTCTACCTGCGACCTCGTGTTTGGCTGCATGGATTCGGTCGACGGCCGCCACGTCCTGAACAAGCTGGCCTCGGCTTACCTCATTCCATATATTGATCTGGGCGTGCGACTCGACGCAGACGGGGAGGGCGGCATCGATAGCATCTGGGTCGCCGTGCATACCGTCCTGCCTGGCGGCTCCAGCCTAAAGAGCCGGCGAGTCTACGATCAGCGCGATCTCGAGGCGGCCTTTGTTTTGCGCGATAGCCCGCAGGAATACGAGCGCTTGCAGCGCGCGGGTTACATCAAAGGCGTGAACGTGGATCGGCCGGCGGTGATCTCGGTGAACATGGCTGCCGCAGCCGCCGCAGTAAACGAGTTTCTCGCCCGCATACATCGCTTCAGGGTCGAGCCCAATGCTGCGTTTGCGATTCGCCGCATCTCGCTGACCGATCCTGCGGCTAGCGTCGACGAACGAGACGGCCTCCAGTGCGCTGAGATGGCGAAGATGGTCGGACGCGGCGACCAGGTCCCGTTCCTCGGGATGATGCGGCTGCGGAGCCAGTGATGTTCGGGCGAATGGTCTATTGGCTCCGCCGGCTTCTCGGGTCTGCGTCACCAGCTACCGGTTCACGGGAGCGACCGGCGTTTGTAGCGGCTGCGCCTCTTCGATACGCAGTCCGACTTGACGACGATCCTCCGGATGATCCTGCACCGGGCACGCTACACCTGGTGAAAGATGGGCATGGGCGCTTATGGCTCGCGGTCCTTCAATGCCCATGCGGCTGCGGTGAGGCTATAGAGCTCCCGATGTCCCCAGATGCCAAGCCATGCTGGCATGTTGGGGGAACGGCGCAGCAGCCGAACTTGCGGCCTTCCGTTCGCCGCTCTAGGGGATGTCGGAGCCACTTTGTCCTGAGCCGGGGATGCATCCGATGGTGCTAGGGGGCGCCGGCTGGGCACAAAGGGAAGGCGCTTTGCCGACGCGTCGGATGACCGTAAGCCGATGTGCCCGGCAGCGAGCAAGATCATGGACAAGGACGTACTGGACGGGTTAGCCGTTCAGTATTTTGAACCTCACGGTGTCCGATATTCTGAACATCGGATCGTTCGCTAACCACCGCCGTGCTGCTTGCTCGGTTCTGTGATCAAGCCTAGGCCGGAAGAACGTGACCGTGGTGCCTCAGTCAGCGGGGCAGCGTAAAGGCAATTGGTTGGGCACTGTCAAGGGAATTGCTAGAACCGCTTGCTGCCAGACGGCATCCCGTCCAGCGTCGGGATCTAATTTGACATAACAATCATCGTATCAAGTCAATCCAGGCCCGTCGTTACCAGGTTCCGGGCGTTCGCTGCGGCCGGATCGGTGCCGCCGGCGGCTGAGGCGGCACCGGTGCCGCGCTCGGCGGCTCGGGAACTGGCGTCGGCGTCGGCGTCGGCGTCATCGCTGGTGCTGGCGCTGGTGCCGTCGACTCCGGCGCCGTTGCCGGTGCTGGCGTTGCCGGTGCGGTCGCGGCCGGGATTGGCGCCGCGATGCGCTGAGGCGCCGCGCGAGCCGGGCCCTCGGCGGCCGGCGGCGCCGTGCTGGTGCCTGGCGATCCCGGCGCCGCGACTTCCGGGCTCGACCGCACCGGCTGCGTGAACGCCGGCTCAGGACGTAGCGGCGGCTCCGGAATCGCGGGTCGAACTGGCGACTGAGCGCCCAGGGGCGCCTGCACCGGCTGGGCCGCCGGTGCTTCCGACACAGCCGGGCGCTCGGCCGGCTTCGTCTCGACCACCGCTGGCGGCGCCGCGCTCGCCGCCCGGGCGCGGGCTGCCGCCTGGGCCTGCATGCCGGCCTGGACCAGCGTCACGGCGTCGGGCCGTCCGCCGCGCCTGGCGAAATCCAGCGCCGTCAGGCCCAGCTTGTTCTTCATGGCGGTGTCGGCGCCGGCGTCCAGCAGCAGCTTGACGGCTTCCGGGCTGCCGTACATGGCGGCCATCATCAGCGGCGTGGTGCCGTTGGGCGACTCGGCGTCGATGAACGCGTAGTGCTCCAGCAGCAGGTTCATGATCTCCACGTGCCCGCCGGCGGCGGCGTAGTGCAGCGGCGCCCAGCCGGGCTTGTTGACGTCGGCGTCGCGGGCGATCAGGCGCCGCACCAGCTCGGTCTGGCCCTTGAGCGCGGCCATCATCAGCGGGCTCTCGTCCTGGGCGGTGCGGACCTCGACGTTGGTCTTCGGCCAGGCGATCAGGACCGTGGCGACCTTGGGCGAGGGCTCGCGCAGCGCCAGGTACAGGCCCGGCAGGCCGTCCGGGCTGGGCGTGTTGGGGTCGAAGCCGCGCTGCAGCAGGCTCTGGACGATCTCGTCGTCGTCTTCCTTGATGCTGCGGAAGAAGTCCTCGTACGAGCCCGCGGCGGCGGAAGAAATCCAAGCGGCCAGAACGAGATACGCGATGAACTTCATGGAGTTTCTCACGCCAGGACTCCCGCGAACAGGCGCTCGAAGTTGCGGCTGGTCTGCTCGCCGAGGGTCTCGACCGGCACCCCACGCACCTCGGCCACGGCGGCCGCCACGTGCGCCACATAGGACGGGTTGTTGGTCTTGCCGCGGAACGGCACGGGCGCCAGGTACGGGCTGTCGGTCTCGATCAGGATGCGGTCGGCGGGCACGAAGGCCGCCACCTCGCGCAGGTCGGCCGCATTCTTGAAGGTGACGATGCCGGAGAACGAGATGTAGAAGCCCAGGTCCAGGGCGGCCCGGGCGACCTCGGCGGTCTCCGTGAAGCAGTGGAAGACGCCGCCGGCACTGCCCGCCGAGCCGTCCTCGCCCTCCTCCTTCAGGATCGCCAGCGTGTCGGCCGACGCCTGGCGGGTGTGGATGATCAGGGGCTTGCCGCAGGCGCGGGCGGCGCGGATGTGGACGCGGAACCGCTCGCGCTGCCATTCCAGGTCGGCGACGCTGCGGCCGCCCTTGCGCTCGTCCATCTGGTAGTAGTCCAGGCCGGTCTCGCCGATGGCGACCACGCGCGGGCGGGCGGCGCGCTCCAGGAGCGCCTCGACGGTGGGCTCCTGCACGTTCTCGTTGTCGGGGTGGACGCCCACCGAGGCCCAGAAGTTGTCGTACTCGCGGGCGAGCGCGTGCACGGCCTCGAATTCCTCGAGGGTCGTGCAGATGCACAGCGCGCGGTCGACGCGGGCTTGCGCCATCGCCGCGCGGATCTGCGGCAGTTGGCTGGACAGTTCAGGAAAGCTGAGGTGGCAATGGGAATCGACGAACATCCCGTCGATGATGCACCAGCGCGGGCCCGGGTTCCGGGCTGCCTCAGATGGTCTGGGTGGGCCGCTCGGAGGCCAGGTGGCCGCCCAGGATGTCCTCGATGCGGACCTTCAGCAGCTTGGACTTCTCGTCGGCCGGAAAGCGCACGCCCACGCCCTGGGTGCGGTTGGCGGCGGCCCGCGGAGGGGTCACCCAGGCCACCTTGCCGGCGACGGGGTAGCGCTGCGGATCATCCGGCAGCGTCAGCAGCACATAGACGTCGTCGCCCAGCTTGTAGTCGCGCGAGGTCGGGATGAACACGCCCCCGTCCGAGAACAGCGGGATGTAGGCGGCATACAGCGCCGCCTTCTCCTTGATGGCGAGCTGGATGACGCTGGGGCGGGGCGTGGAAGGTGCGTTCATGGGGAACTCAGCGGGCCGAGTGTAGGGCCGCCCGGGCCCGGGCCACAAGCGCTTCGAGCATCAGGCCCGCATTGAACGGGTGTTCCGCGGTGCGCTGCTCGCTGGCGAGGTCGCGCCACCACGCCCCGAGCGTGCGCACGTCGCCGGTGGCCGGCAGGTCGGGCGGGGCGAAGAACCGCGGCGCCCCGCCGGTGCGCACGGCCAGCAGGTCGTGGCAGATCTTCTGCAGCATGTCGATGGCCTGGGCCGGCGTGCAGTCGCCCAGGGCCGAGACGTCGCCGCGGGCGATGGCGCGCGGCAGCTGTGACCAGCCGCGCGCGTCGCGGCCCGCCTGCGACAGCGCGAACGCCTCCTCGGGCCGGCCGCCCGCGGCGCGCAGCAGCACCGGCGCATCCGCCGCCGGCACGCCCTGCCCCGCCAGCCAGGCCAGCGCCTCGTCCTGCGCCGGCCAGCGCATCGCATGGCCCAGGCAGCGGCTGCGGATGGTGGGCAGCAGCTGGTGCGCGGCCTCGCTGGCGAGCAGGAACCGCACGTCGCCGGGCGGCTCCTCCAGGGTCTTGAGCAGGGCGTTGGCGGTGACCGTGTTCATCCGCTCGGCCGGATAGACCAGCACCACCTTGCCGCGGCCGCGGGCGCTGGTGCGCTGGGCGAACTCGATCGCATCGCGCATCGCCTCGACGCGGATTTCGCGGCTGGGCTTGCGCTTCTTGTCGTCGATCTCCTGCTGCGCCTTCTCCGACAGCGGCCAGCCGAGCGCCAGCATGGCCGTCTCGGGCATCAGCACGCACAGGTCGGCGTGCGTGCGTACGTCGATCGCATGGCAGCTGGCGCACCGGCCGCAGGCGCCGTCGGCCGACGGCGCCTCGCACAGCCAGGCCCGGGCCAGGTCCAGCGCCAGCGGGTACTGGCCCAGGCCGGACGGCCCCTGCAGCAGCCAGGCATGGCCGCGCTGGGCCAGCAGTTCGCGCGTCTGCTGGGCAAGCCAGGGGGCGGCGGTCATGCGAGCCAGCCCCGCTGCCGCACCGCGGCGAGCACGTGGGAACGCACCGCCTCGCGCGGCTGGGCGGCGTCAATGCGCGCGAACCGGTCCGGATCGGCCTGGGCGCGCGCGGCATAGCCGTCGATCACGCGCTGGAAGAACGCCTGCGGCTGCGACTCGAAGCGGTCGGGCACGCGGGCGCCGGCCAGGCGCTGCGCGGCCACTTCGACCGGCACGTCGAACCACAGGGTCAGCTGCGGCTGGCGCAGGCGCCCGGCCGGCAGCGCGTCGACCGACTGCACCCAGCGCTCGAGCTGGCCGAGCACGGCCAGGTCGAAGCCGCGGCCGGCCCCCTGGTAGGCGAACGTGGCATCCGTGAAGCGGTCGCACAGCACGACGTCCCCGCGCGCCAGGGCCGGCTCGATCACCTGCACCAGGTGGTCGCGCCGGGCGGCGAACATCACCAGCGCCTCGGTCAGCGGATCCATCGGCGCGTTGAGCGCCAGCGTGCGCAGCTGCTCGGCCAGCGGCGTGCCGCCCGGCTCGCGCGTGAGCACGACCTGGCGGCCCTGCTCGCGCAGCGCCTGCGCGAGCGCCTCGACGTGGCTGGACTTGCCCGCGCCGTCGATGCCCTCGAAGGTGATGAACACGCCCCCGCTCACTGGCCCCTCTGGTACTTGTTGACCGCGCGATTGTGTTCGTCCAGCGACTCGCTGAAGTGGCTGCTGCCGTCGCCTCGCGCGACGAAGTACAGCGCCTTGCTCGGGGCCGGCTGCACGGCCGCCAGCAGCGACGCCTTGCCGGGCATGGCGATCGGCGTGGGCGGCAAGCCGGCGCGGGTGTAGGTGTTCCAGGGCGTGTCGGTCTGCAGGTCCGACTTGCGCAGGTTGCCGTTGAAGGCCGCGCCCATGCCGTAGATCACGGTCGGGTCGGTCTGCAGCGGCATGCCCACGCGCAGCCGGTTGTTGAAGACGGCGGAGACCAGCGGCCGGTCGGTGCCGCGGCCGGTCTCCTTTTCCACGATGCTGGCCAGCACCAGCGCCTCGTCGGCCGTGCGCACCGACGCCTGCGGCGAGCGCTCGGCCCAGGCGGCGGCCAGCCGCTTGTCCATGGCGCGCAGGGCGCGCTTGAGCAGCGCGACGTCGCTGCTGCCCTTGGCATAGGTGTAGGTGTCGGGGAAGAAGCGGCCCTCGGGATGCTGGCCGGCGCGGCCCAGCAGGGCCATCATGGCCGCGTCGTCCAGGGCGGCGGTGTCGTGCCGCAGCGTGTCCTCCTTGGCCAGCGCGGCGCGCAGCTGGCGGATGTTCCAGCCTTCCACCAGGGTCACGGCGCGCAGCGACTCCTCGCCGCGCGCGAGCTTGGACAGCAGCCGCAGCGCGGTGATGCCGGTCTCGATCTCGTAACTGCCGGCCTTGATCCTGCGCGCCTGGCCGGAGACGCGGAACCACCAGTACAGCAGGTCCGGGTTGACGCGCACGCCGGCATCGACGACCGCCTGGGCGACGCCGCGCGGCAGCGTGCCCGGTTCGATGTCGACGTCGACCGTCGGGGCGGCCAGCGGGAGCGGTTGCCGCACCCACCACCATCCCCAGCCGGCCACGCCGAGCGCGGCGAGCACCGCCAGCAGAACCACCGTCGAAAAAAAGCGCCGCAACCCTGCTGACCTCATAGGACAAGAGCGGCCATGATAATCCGCGGATGCCCCACTCCCTCGAAGGCACCTGCGCCCTGCCCCACCTGGGCGTGATCCGCGCGCAAGGCGAGGACGCCGAGCGCTTCCTGCACAACCAGCTCACCCAGGATTTCGTCCTGCTGCGCCCCGACGAGGCCCGGCTGGCGGCGTTCTGCACGGCCAAGGGCCGCATGCTGGCCAGCTTCGTGGGCTTCGCCCGCGAGCCGCACGACATCCTGCTGGTCGTCTCGCGCGACATCCTGGCGACCACGCTCAAGCGGCTGTCGATGTTCGTGCTGCGCGCCAAGGTCAAGCTGGCCGACGCCTCGTCCGACTTCGTGGTCGAAGGCGCCGCCGGCGATGCCGCCCTGGCCCTGGCCGATGGCCTGGCGCCCTGGGGCAAGCGCAACGCCGGCCCGGCGCAGGTCGTGCGCCTGCACCCGGCCGAGGGCCGCGCCCGCGCGCTGCGCGTCGCGCCGGCGGCCGACGCCTCGCCCGCGGCGGGCACGCTGCCGGTGCAACTCTGGCAATGGGGCGAGGTCCGCAGCGGCATCGCGACCGTGACCGCGCCCATCGTCGAGGCCTTCGTGCCGCAGATGCTGAACTACGAGTCGGTCGGCGGGGTGAACTTCAAGAAGGGCTGCTACCCCGGCCAGGAGGTCGTGGCGCGCAGCCAGTTCCGCGGCACCCTCAAGCGCCGGGCCTACGTGGCGCATGCGGCCGCCGCGCTGCAGGTCGGCCAGGAGGTGTTCCACGACGCCGACCCGTCGCAGCCGTGCGGGCTGGTGGCCGAGTGCGCGCCGGCGCCCGAGGGCGGCTGGGACGCCATCGTCTCGATGCAGACCAGCGCGGCCGAAGGCGGCGCGCTGCATGCCGGCGCCCCCGACGGCCCGGCCCTCACCCTGTTGCCCCTGCCCTACCCGCTGCTGGCGGACATCTGATCAGGGGCCCAGCCGGTCGCGGTAGGCGGCCGGCACCTGCTGCAGCACCGCCAGCCGGTTGCCCGGCCCGGCCGCCGCGAGCGACAGGCGCCAGGCCTGCAGCGCGCGCTGCTCGTCCTTCATCGCGACCAGGTAGAAGTTGCCCAGCTCGATGTACCCCTGGACACGCTGGTCCGGGAACTCGCGCAGGCGCAGCCCCATGGCGCGTTCCGCCAGCGGGTAGTCGCCCTGGCGCCAGCCGAGCAGGAATGCCCCGGTGAGCAGGTCCGAGTCGTAGCGGCCCTGCGCCAGCGCGTCGCGCGCGACCTGCAGTGCCTGCGCCTCCTTGCCGGTGCGCGAGAGCAGGATCACCTCCAGCGACAACACCGCCGGCGCATGCGGCGAGATCTTCCTGGCCCGCTCCAGGTACGCGAACGCCGGCTCCCACTCCTGCATCGCCGCATGCCCGCGCGCCGCGTTGGACAGGATCGCCACGATGTAGGGCCGCGAGGACAGCACCGACTCCCAGATCCAGGTGGCGTTCTTCCAGTCGCCCCAGCGCGCCAGCTCGTCCGCGACCATGGGCGTGATCTTGCGGTAGTGCGGGTTGATCGCCACCGCCTCGCGCGTGAGCGCCAGGATCTGCGCCTTGTCGGCGTTCCAGCGCGGGTCGTCCGGGCGGCCCGAGGCGTTGATCCGCATCGCCAGCTGCACCGCGCGCACGATCTTGCCTTCGCAGGCGGCGGCCTGCGCGGAGATGTAGGTGGCCAGCGCCAGGCCCGCCACGCCGGCTGCGATGGCGGCCGAGTTCCAGGCCCGCCGCCACGGCAGCGTGACCGTGCCGATCCGACCGGCCAGGCCCAGCCGGGCGTCGGAGCCGGCCAGCAGGCCCAGCGACAGCGCGAACAGCGCCCCGGTCGAGGCCATGCGCCACGGGAAACCGACGTTGCTGACGATCAGCAGCGACAGCAGCGAGGCCAGCGCGATCGCCCGCCAGGGCGCTTCGTCGGCCTGCGCGCCGGCCGCGGCGCGCCAGGTCACCCAGGCCGAGCGCAGCAGCCAGGCGGCCAGGCCCAGCAGGAACAGCAGGCCCACCAGGCCGTCCTCGGCCAGCAACTGCAGCACCTCGTTGTGCACGTAGTAGTCGGTCTCGAGCTGCTCGCCTTCGGCCTGGTAGCGCGGGATCTGCACCTCCCAGGCGCCCGCGCCCACGCCGGTCAGCGGCCGGTCGGCGATCACGCGCAGCGTGGCCCGCCACATGATCTTGCGGATGTTCAGCGAGGCGTCCTCGGGCGAGATGGACCCGGTGCGCTTGAAGCCGCGTTCCAGCGCGGTGTGGCCGCGGCCCTCCTCCAGGATCTTCCCGTTGCCAGAGGGGATCGCGCCGAGGCCCAGCACCACGGCCAGCGCCACCCCGGCCGCGAGCCAGCGCAGGCCGGCGGGCCAGGTCCGCGCCGCGAGCGTCGCGCGGCAGCGCCACACGATCAGCGGCAGCACCACCAGCAGCTGCAGCCACAGCGAGATCAGGGCGGACCGCGTGCCGGTCATCAGGATGGCGACGGCGATGAAGGCGTTGCTGGCCGCCAGCAGCGCCACCATCGCGCTCTGGCGCGCCCGCACCAGCAGCAGGAACGAGAAGGGCAGCGTGCAGACCACGAACTCGGCAAAGAAGTTGCGGTTGACGAAGGTCGACGCCGGGTTCGGCCCCTGCGGGAAAAAGCGGAAGTCGACCCAGAACTGCAGCGCCGTCCACAGCGAGGCGCCCAGCGCGCCGGCATGGATGCCCCAGGCCAGCCAGGGCAGGCGCTCGCGCGTGAAGGCATTGAGGGCCGCCCACAGCAGCAGGCTGAAGACGAACCAGCGGATCGCCTCCACGCCCGCCAGGTGCGCATGCGACCAGGCCATGCTGCCCAGTGCATACGCCACCAGCAGCAGCGGCAGCCAGAGCACGCCGTGCCAGCGCACCGTGGCCGCCTCGTGGCGCCGGTCCCAGCAGACGAGCAGCACGGCGCCGAGCGCGCCGAACGACACGATCATCGACTTGAGCGTGTCCTGCAGCAGGTATTCGTTCGGGACGCCCAGCGCGGGCGCCAGCAGCATGACCAGGGCGAGGAGCGCCGCCGCGGCGCCGCTGCCGGCCCCGTCCGGCCGGGGCCTGCGCGGTGCCGGGGCCGGCGTGGGCGCGGCGCGGACCGGCCCGCCGTCCGCGCGGGACGGGGCGCGTCGTTGGCTGCGCGCCATCTCAGTGCCGCGCCGAAGGCTGCGACAGCGGCAGCGATGCCACCATGTCGATGTGCGGGATGCCGGCTTCCTCGTAGGGCTGGCCCTGCACCCGGAAGCCCAGGCGGCGGTAGAAGCCCTCGGCGCTGCGTTGCGCGTGCAGCGTGACCTCGCGGTCGCCGCGCGCCTGGGCGGCGTCGGCCAGCGCGCGCAGCACCTGCTCGCCCAGACCGGCGCCGCGCAGCACCTGGTGCACGGCCATGCGGCCGATGCGCGCCAGCCCCGGCTCGGGCTGCAGCAGCCGCCCGGTCGCGAGCGGCTGGCCCAGGAGGTTGTAGGCGACCGCATGGACGGCGGTAGCGTCCGCCTCGTCCCACTCGAGCTCGGCCGGGATGCGCTGCTCCTCGACGAACACGCGCGTGCGGATGCCGGACGCGTCGGGGCCGAGGTCCGACCAGCTGCCGCACGACAGGCGCGTGACCGGCCGGCCGGCCTCGTAGCCCTCGACGATGTCGCGCAGGGCCTGGGGCACCGGGCGCGACGTCTGCGTGGCCGGATCGGCGAACACGTAGACCAGCTCGCAGGTGATCAGCAGCTGGTCGCCGCGGAAGATGGCGCCCAGGAACTGCATCGACGAGGTGCCGATGCGCGCGCAGCGTAGGCCCACGTCGAGCTGGTCGTCCATGCGCGCCGAGGCCTGGAACTCGACCGTCGCCTTCTTCACGTACAGGTCACCGCCCAGCTGGTGCATCGCCTCCTCGTACGGCAGGGCGAGCGCGCGCCAGTAGTCGGCGATCGCTGTGTCGAAGTACATCAGGTAGTGCGCGTTGAACACGATCTTCTGCATGTCCACTTCGGCCCAGCGCACGCGCAGTCGATGGAAGAACCGGAACTCGTCTCGTTTCATGGTGTGTCGTGGAAGGCCTCGGCCAGCGCCCGGGCGGCCGCGGCATGGGCCTGGCGCGCCTCGGGGATGGCGCGGCCCATCTTGATGAATTCGTGGGTGACGCCGCGCCAGACCTCGAGGTCGACGGCGCCACCGGCGGCGCGCAGTTTATCTGCGTAGGCGATGCCGTCGTCGAACAGCGGATCGCACTCGGCCAGCCCGATCCAGGCCGGCGCGACGCCTTCCACGTCGTGGGCGTTGAGCGGCGCGAACCGCCAGTCGTCCCGCAGCCCGACGTCGATGTAATGGCCGAAGAAGTACTCGATGTGGGCCTGCTCCAGCACCAGCCCGTGGTGGTAGCGGCGGTGCGAGGCGCTGTCCTGCCGCGCGGCCGTGCCCGGATAGAACAGCAGCTGCAAGGCGAGCGGCAGGCCGGCGTCGCGCGCCTGGATGGCCGCCACCGCCGCCAGCGTGCCGCCCGCGCTGTCGCCGCCCACGGCCATCGGCTGGCCGGCCAGGCCCAGCGCCGTGCGCTCGCGGGCCAGCCACTGCAGCGCGTCCCAGGTGTCGTCCACGGCCGTCGGGAAGCGGTGTTCCGGCGCCTGCCGGTAGCCCAGCGACACCACGTTGCACGAGGCCAGCGCCGCGAGCTCGCGGCACAGGATGTCGTGCGTGCCGACGCTGCCGATGGTGAAACCGCCGCCGTGCAGGTACAGCAGCACCCCGCGCGCCCGGTCGTCGGGCTGGTACAGCCGCGCCGGCAGCATGGCGCCGTCGCGGGCGGGCACCTGCAGGTCGTCCACGCGGGCCAGCGGGCGCCGGGGCACCTCCAGCACGTCGGCCGATCCTTCGTACATGGCGCGCGCCTGCTGCGGCGGCATCAGGTGCATCGGTTCGCGCCGCAGCCGCGACATGCGCTCGAGCACCGATCGCATCGGGCGCGTGAGCTCGGGGTAGTCGGCGAGGAAGGTCACCGGTTCAATTGAAGCGCACCGTCACCGGCGCGGCGCCGGGCAGCCCGCGGTACGTTGCGGTGACCGCCAGGCCGGGCTTGGGCGGCAGCAGCGCCGAGAACGAGCCCAGGCTGATCAGGTCGCCCGGCTTCATGGCCAGGCCCTCCTGGGCCAGCGCGCCGGCGAGCCACACGACCGCATTGAGCGGGTGGTCCAGGATGTCGCTGCCCTTGCCGCCGCCCAGCGCGGCGCCGGACTGGTCGGTGAGCGTGACGGCCATGTCGCGCAGGCCGTCCAGCAACGCGTAGCGCTCGGCGCGGTACGCCGGCACCGGGATCGGCTTGCCGGCCACGCCCAGGCGCGCGCCGACGTTGATGGCGCTGACGCCGGGGCCGTTCAGGCGCGGCGGCGCCTGCACCACCAGGTCGGGCAGCTCGATGAAGGGAATCACCTGGTCGATCGCGTCCAGCACCTGCTCGGGCGTCTTCGCCTCGTTGATCGCCAGGCTGCTGACGCGCACCAGCATGTCGGCCTCGAACAGCGGGCGGGCGCCGAAGGCGGCATCGACCTGGCTGCCATCGGGCAGGATCATCTGCTCGTACAGCTTGCCCCAGACCGGCTTGTCGTAGTTGAAGCGCTTCTGCACCGCCGGATTGGTCAGGCCCGCCTTGTAGCCCACCAGCCGGCCCATGCGCTGCGCGAGCAGTCCGGTGACCTTGGCCCGCGAGCAGGCCGCGTCGGCCTCGGACGGGTTGTCGGGATTGGCCGCCGGCTGGCGCGCCAGCATCGCCTCGACCAGCGCCGCGGCCTGGGCGTCCGTCAGGCAGTCCGCGTGGACCGCGGACGCGGCCAGCGCCAGGACGGCCAGGGAAAGTCGCCAACACGATGTCATGCGTCCGCTCCTTCGCGATACAGTGGGAGCGGCATCTTACGACCGCAAGCCCGACCATGTCCCTGATCTACTACATCACCCAGGTCCAGTTCGATTTCGGCGCCGTGCGCCTGCTGCGCGCCGAGTGCGAGCGCGTGGGCATCACCCGCCCGCTCGTCGTCACCGACGCCGGCGTCAAGGCGGCCGGGGTGCTGCAGAAGGCGCTGGACGCGCTCGAAGGCATGCCGCACGCGATCTTCGACCAGACGCCCTCCAATCCCACGGAGGCGGCGGTGCGTGCCGCCGTGCAGATCTACAAGGACCAGCGCTGCGACGGCCTGGTCGCCGTGGGCGGCGGCTCGGCCATCGACTGCGCCAAGGGCGTGGCCATCGCGGCCACCCACGAGGGCCCCCTCACCCACTACGCCACCATCGAAGGCGGCTCGCCGCGGATCACCGCGAGCGTCGCCCCGCTGATCGCGGTGCCGACCACCAGCGGCACCGGCAGCGAGGTGGCGCGCGGCGCGATCATCATCGTCGACGACGGCCGCAAGCTCGGCTTCCATTCCTGGAACCTGGTGCCGCGCACCGCGATCTGTGATCCCGAGCTCACCCTGGGCCTGCCGCCCAGGCTCACCGCCGCCACCGGCATGGACGCCATCGCGCACTGCATGGAGACCTTCATGGCGGCGCCCTTCAACCCGCCGGCCGACGGCATCGCGCTGGACGGCCTGGAGCGCGGCTGGGCGCACATCGAGCGCGCCACCCGCGACGGCAGCGACCGCGAGGCCCGCCGGCAGCTCATGAGCGCGTCGATGCAGGGCGCGATGGCCTTCCAGAAGGGCCTGGGTTGCGTGCATTCGCTCAGCCACAGCCTGGGCGGCGTCAACCCGCAACTGCACCACGGCACGCTGAACGCGATGTTCCTGCCGGCGGTGGTGCGCTTCAATGCGCAGGCCGACTCGGTGCGCGAGGAACGGCGCCTGGAGCGCATGGCGCACGCGATGGGCCTGGCGGCAGCCGGCGACATCCCCGACGCGATCCGCGACATGAACGCGCGCCTGGGCCTGCCCACGGGCCTGGCTGCCCTGGGCGTGCAGCGCGACTGGTTCGGCAAGATCATCCAGGGCGCGATGGCCGATCACTGCCACAAGACCAACCCGCGGCTGGCCAGCGTCGAGGACTACGAGGAGATGCTGGCCGCCTCGCTCTGAGGCGGCCGGGCCGTCGCGGCGCCGCCGGCCAGCCGGCGGCGGCCCCAGCGGCGCACGGGCCGCTCGAGCCACCGCTCGCTGCACCACGCCAGCCCGCACGAGGCGGCCAGCACGCCGGCGAGCAGCAGCCAGCGCGACGCCGGCGCCAGCGTCTCGAGCGGGTGCACGAACCACGCCACCGCGAACAGCAGCATGGGGTGCAGCAGGTAGGTGCCGTAGGTGATGTCGCCGGCCGCCGCCGCGAGCGGCTGCACGGCGGGCGGGACCGCGGCCCGGCCGCTGATCCAGACCACCACCATGCACGCCGGCGCCAGCACGAGGCCGCGCCAGCCGAGCAGCTCGTCGCCGGGCTGCGACGGCATCAGCAGCGCAAGCAGCGCCCCCAGCGCGAGCCAGGCCGCGACCGCGCGTGCGAACGGCCACGGCGCCTGCGCCTCGCGCCGCTGCGCGCCGATCATGCAGCCGGCAAAGAAGTAGGCGGCGAACGCGGGCACCTGGTGGTAGGCCACCGCGCCCGCCTGCCAGCCGGCGCTGCCGATCGTCCGGGCGATCCAGCCCGCCTGCAGCAGGCCCAGCAGGACGAGCAACGCCCAGCGGAGGCGTGGCCGCGCGGCGATGCGTGCGAACAGCGGGAAGGCCAGGTAATAGACGGCCTCGATCCCGAGCGACCAGCCGCCGATCAGCAAGGCCCACACCACCGGGTCGTGCAGCCCGAAGGCGAACGTGGCGTTGAGCGCCAGGCGGGCACCGAGCTGCTCCACCAGCGCGCCGTTGCGCGCCGCCAGCATCGCCACGAACACCATGCACAGCAGCAGGTACAGCGGCGCCAGGCGCAGCCAACGCGTGATCAGGAACGCCGCGAAGGCCCGAGGCCGCAAGAGCGGCCGGGCGTCGTATGTGTAGGCCAGGCTGGCGCCCGAGAGGACGAAGAACAGGTACACGCCGTAGGTGCCCAGCGCCGGCAGTTCGGCCAGCTGCAGCCAGTACAGCAGGTGGTACGACGCGACCGTCAGCGCGCACAGGCCGCGCAGCAGGTCCCAGCCGGCGACGCGGCCCGCCAGGGCGGTCACAGCGGCTCCACCTGCGCCGGGTCGCAGCGCTCCACCCACTGCGCGAACTCGTCGGCCAGCTGCCGGCTGGCGTCGGCGGCCGCCTGCCACACGCGCATGCGCGCCGCGAGGTCGGTGCCGTAGCGGGCGAAGTCCGTGCGGTCGGGCAGCTTGCCGTTCGGCAGGCTGCGCATCCACTCGGGATCGGGCGCCAGCACGATGGTGTTGTCCAGGAACGGCGTCGCGCCGTGCCGCCAGCGCCAGGCCTTGTCGAGCCAGCCCGGCACGACCGCCCGCTGGAAGTGCGGGTACAGCACCAGGCCCCGGGGATGCGCCGCGGCGTAGTTCAGGTGCAGGTGGTAATCGGTGATGCCGCCGTCCCAGTAGGCGCCGGGCGGCGCGCCCGGGATGTCGTGCACGGCCTGCAGCACGAACGGGATGGAGCAGCTGGCCTGCAGCGCCGGTTGGAAGTTGGCCTCGGTCAGCCGCACCTGGCGGGTGCGGTAGTCCTGGTCGTCGAACGGCAGGCTGAGCGCGTCGGCGGCCGGCCCCGACGAGAACACCACGCGCTCCAGCCAGGCACCCAGCGCACGCCGGTGCACGCCGTTGGCGAGGTAGGCGCCCAGGTAGCCCAGCGGCGTGCCGACGCGGTGCTCGCGCGAGAGCAGGTGGCGCCCGCGCGAGGTGACGACATGGAGCCGGTAGCGGGGATGCCCGAGCACCTGCGCCACCCGGCCGCCGTAGAAGGATGCCAGGCTCTGCGCGAACCGCTCGCTGACGTGGCGGGCCGACGGCGTCTTGCGCCCCGGCTCGGGTTCGTAGTCCTGCGCGATGTAGTCGCGCTCGAGCCGCTCGAAGGCCGGCACCGCGGCGTCCAGGCAGGCCGTGGCCATGCGCCACGCGCCGATGGAGGCGCCGACCAGGTGCACGGGCTGGCTCGAGCGGGGCAGCCAGTCGCCGAACAGGAAGCGGTCCAGCGGCCCGAGGATCAGGCCCTTGGGCCCGCCCGCCGCCCCGGGCACGACGCTGATGTCCTGCGGCCGCAGGCCGTGCCGCGCGATGTGCTCGCGCGCGCGCGGGCCGGCGTGGATGCGCAGCGCCCGCCCGGCGGCCATGGCGCTACTTGCGCTGCGACAGCTTGGCGAACGCGCCGGCCATCGCGGTGTTGAGTTGCGGGTTGGCCGGCGCGCGCTGGCCGCGCCCGGCGCCCTCGTACCTGTTGTCGCGCGGACCGTCGCGGCGCGGCGCGCCCTTGGCGTCGAGCTTCATGGTCAGGCTGATGCGCTTGCGGGCCGCGTCGACCTCGAGCACCTTGACCTTGACGATGTCGCCGGTCTTGACGACCTCGCGCGCGTCGTTGACGAAGCGGTTGGACAGCTGGCTCACGTGCACCAGGCCGTCCTGGTGCACGCCCAGGTCGACGAAGGCGCCGAACTGCGCCACGTTGCTCACGGTGCCTTCCAGCACCATGCCCTCCTGCAGGTCGGCGATGTCCTCGACCCCCTCGTTGAAGCGCGCCACCTTGAAGTCGGGCCGCGGGTCGCGGCCGGGCTTTTCCAGCTCCGACAGGATGTCCCTGACCGTGATGACGCCGAACTGCTCGTTGGCGAACAGTTCGGGCCGCAGGGTCTTGAGCATCTCGGCGCGCCCCATCAGCTCGGCCACCGGCTTGCCGGTGGTCGCGATCATCTTCTCCACCACCGGATAGGTCTCGGGGTGCACGCCCGTCATGTCCAGCGGGTTCTCGCCGTCGCGGATGCGCAGGAAGCCCGCGCTCTGCTCGAAGGTCTTGGCGCCCAGGCCGCTGACGTCCAGCAGCTGCCGGCGCGAGCGGAAGGCGCCGTTGGCCTCGCGCCAGCGCACCACCGACTTGGCCACGGCCGACGACAGGCCCGACACGCGCGTGAGCAGCGGCACGCTGGCGGTGTTGAGGTCCACGCCCACCGAGTTCACGCAGTCCTCGACCACCGCGTCCAGCGTGCGGGCCAGCTCGGTCTGGTTGACGTCGTGCTGGTACTGGCCGACGCCGATGGACTTGGGGTCGATCTTCACCAGCTCGGCCAGCGGGTCCTGCAGCCGCCGCGCGATGCTGGCGGCGCCGCGCAGCGACACGTCGACGTCCGGCATCTCCTGCGAGGCGAACTCGCTGGCCGAATAGACCGACGCGCCCGCTTCGCTCACGACCACCCGCTGCAGCCCCTCGACGCGCTTGCCCAGGTCGGCCGCCAGCTTGTCGGTCTCGCGGCTGGCGGTGCCATTGCCGATGGCGACCAGGTTGACGCCGTGCTTGCGGCACAGGCGCTCCAGCGTGTGCAGCGAGCCTTCCCAGTCGCGGCGCGGCTCGTGCGGAAAGACGGTGGCGGTGTCCACCAGCTTGCCGGTGGCGTCGACGACGGCGACCTTCACGCCGGTGCGGATGCCCGGGTCCAGGCCCATCACCACGCGCGGGCCGGCCGGCGCGGCCAGCAGCAGGTCGCGCAGGTTGTCGGCGAACACCTTGATGGCGACCTTCTCGGCGTCCTCGCGCAGGCGGGCGAACAGGTCGCGCTCGATCGACAGCGACAGCTTCACGCGCCAGGTCCAGGCCACGCACTTGCGCAGCAGGTCGTCGGCCGGCCGGCCCTGGTGGCTCCAGCCCAGCTGCAGCGCGACCTTGCCTTCGGCGATCGAGGGCTTGCCGGGCTCGGGCTCGACCGGCAGCGCCAGCTTGGCGTCCAGGATCTCCAGCTGGCGGCCGCGGAACACCGCCAGCGCGCGGTGCGACGGCACGCGGCCGATCGGCTCGTCGTAGTCGAAGTAGTCGCGGAACTTGGCGACGTCCGGGTGGTTCTCGTCCTTGCCGGTGGCGAGCTTGCTGCGGAACAGGCCCTCGGTCCACAGCCATTCGCGCAGCGACTGCACCAGCGCCGGCTCCTCGGCCCAGCGCTCGGACAGGATGTCGCGCACGCCATCGAGCACGGCCGGCACGGTGGTGAAGTCCTCGCCGCCCTCGCCCTTCTCCGCCTTCACGAAGGCCTGCGCCTCGGCGGCGGGGTCCAGCCGCGGATCGGCGAACAGCCGGTCGGCCAGCGGCTCGATGCCCGCCTCGCGCGCGATCTGGCCCTTGGTGCGGCGCTTGGGCTTGTAGGGCAGGTAGAGGTCTTCCAGCTCCTGCTTGGTGGGGGCGGCCTCGAACGCGGCGCGAAGCTCGGGCGTGAGCTTGCCCTGCTCCTGCACGCTCTTGATGACGGCCTCGCGGCGCTCCTCGAGCTCGCGCAGGTAGCCCAGCCGCTCCTGCAGCTCGCGCAGCTGGATGTCGTCCAGCCCGCCGGTGGCTTCCTTGCGGTAGCGCGCGATGAAGGGCACGGTGGCGCCGCCGTCGAGCAGGTCGACCGCGGTGCGCACCTGCGTCTCGGCGACGCGCAGTTCGGCGGCGATCTGGCGGGTGATCTTGTCCATGTGTCCTGCTGGGCTCCGCTCGGAAAGCGCGCGAGTTTGCCACAGCGGGCGCACAGCGAATCGGGACGGCGGCTGACATCCGCGCCAGGGGCAACTTTTCAACATGGAACGCATATCCTTCGACCGGAGACCCCCATGCGCGCCCGTGTGATCCTGCTGGTGCTCGCGATCCTGCTCGTGGCCGGCTTCGCCGCCCAGAACTGGTCCGAGTTCACCCGTCCCGTTCCCCTCAACTTCGGCGTCGTGACCGCCGCGGCCCCCCTTGGGCTGATCCTGCTGACCATCCTGGGCGTGGCCCTGCTGGTGTTCCTGGCCAGCGCGGTGTCGATGCGCACCCAGAGCCTGCTCGAGTCGCGCCAGCACGCGCGCGTGCTGCATTCGCAGCGCGAACTGGCCGACAAGGCCGAGGCCTCGCGCTTCACCGACCTGCGCCAGATGCTCGATGCGCACCTGCGCGACACGCGCCAGCGCGAGTCGATGGTGAACACGGAGCTGGACAAGACGATGGCCCAGCACCAGCGCGAGCTGCGCAACCAGCTCGAGCAGATGTACCACCTGCTGACCTCGCGCCTGGGCGAACTCGAGCGCCGCCTGGACAGCCGCGCCGGCCGCGCCGAGCCGCTGGCGCGCGTGGAGCCGCTGGGCGACCGCGTCGAACCGATCGCCGGCCGCGTGGAACCCCGCACCGGCCGCGTCGAGCCGTTCGCCGGGCGGGTCGAGCCGGCGGGACGGGTCGAGCCCGGACTGGGCCGCGTCGAACCCATGTCGGGCCGGGTGGAGACGGTGTCTCCCACGCGCGTCGACGAACGCGACCCGTTCGACCGCCCGCCGGGCCGCGAACGGGTGTAGGCCACACGGGCCCGCGCCCAGGCCCACGGCGCCCTCGTGATCCAAGGGTTCCCTGTCGTCCGGCGACGGCTGGGATCGACGTGGCGTCGTCACTCCGATGTCATCCCGGCGAAAGCCGGGATCCAGGGGGCGCTGTGCGTGAGAGTCGCACCGGACTGGATTCCGGCTTTCGCCGGAATGACGGCTTTGGAGAGCGGGCGGCCCGCGCCACCCAGCGGTCAGACGTCATCCAGCGTTCAGATGTCACCCACTCAGCTGTCATCCCGGCGAATGCCGGGATCGAGGGGGCGCCATGCGTGAAACCCGCACCACACTGGATTCCGGCTTCCGTCGGAACGACGGCGAAGGGCCTTCTTGCCCCACCCTTCAGTCGAACAACCCCGGCCCCTGCGCCCCCAGCACGGCGCCTTCGATCTCCAGCAGGCGCAGCTTGGTGCGCGTGCCGCCCTCGGCCGAGAAGCCGCCGCTGCCGCCGCGCGCGGCGAGGATGCGGTGGCAGGGCACCAGGGGCGCGAACGGGTTGTGCCCCAGCGCCTGGCCGACCGCGCGCGCGGCGCCGGGGTCGCCGAGCTCGCGCGCCAGTTCGCCATAGGTGCGCACCTCGCCGGGCGGAATGCGGCGCGCGATGTCGTACACACGCCGGTGGAAGTCGGGCACGCCGTCCCAGGCCAGCTCGACGTCCACCAGCCCGTCCCGCGCGCCCGACAGCGCGGCCTGCTGGCGCTCGATGACGCGCCGGATGCCCGCCGGCGGTTCGGCCTCGGGCGCGTCGCCGCAGTGCCGGCGCATGCGCGCCAGCGTGCGGGCATCGTCGGCCTCGGGCAACTGCACGGCGTGCACCCGGCCGTCGCCGGTCCAGGCGATCCCGCACCGGCCGATGGGCGTGTCGAACAGGCAGCAGCCCGCCGCCGCGGCCATCAGGCCTCCCGCAGCGCGGCGCGCAGTTGCGCGCCGACGTCCGGCCGTTCCAGGAAGGGATCGGGCGGGTTGCGCGCCTCGACGATGGCCTCCATGCGGCTGCGCACGTTGCCCAGCGCCTTGGGGTGGCTGAAGACGTAGAACTGGTCGGCCACGATCGCGTCGAAGACCTTCTGCGCGACCTCCGCCGCCGTCACCTTGCCCGACCCCACGGCCTTGTCGCTCATGGCCTGGCCGATCAGCTGGCTGCGGGTCGGCTTGGCCGCCGCCAGCTCGCCCGGGCGATTGCGGTGGCTCTGGCTGATGCCGGTGGGCACGAAGTACGGGCACAGCACGCTGGCGCCAACCTGGTCGGTGACCAGGCGCAGGTCCTGGTACAGCGTCTCGGTCAGGCTCACCACCGCGTGCTTGCTGACGTTGTAGATGCCCATGTTGGGCGGCGTGAGCAGGCCCGCCATGCTGGCGGTGTTGACGATGTGGCCCTGCCAGGACGGATCCTGCTTCGCCGCGGCCAGCATCATGGGCGTGAACAGGCGCACGCCGTGCACCACGCCCCAGAGGTTGACGCCCAGCACCCATTCCCAGTCGGCGACGGTGTTCTCCCACACCAGGCCGCCGGCGCCGACGCCGGCATTGTTGAAGACGAAGTTCGGCGCGCCGAAGCGCTCGCCCACCGCCTGCGCCAGCGCCTCCATCTCGGCCGCCTTGGCGACGTCCACGCGCCGCGCCAGCACCTGGGCGCCGGCCTGCTGCATCTCGGCCGCCGCCTCGTCCAGCGCGTCCTGCTGCACGTCGACCAGCACCAGGTTCATGCCCAGCCGGGCGCCGATGCGCGCGCATTCCAGGCCGAAGCCCGAGCCGGCGCCGGTGAGGACGGCCGTCCTGCCCTTGAAGTCCGTGATCATGCGGGTTCTGCCTTTCTCAGCACGTAGCCGATGCGGGGGAAGTGGACGTGGACCAGGCCTGCCCGCGCGTCCTCGCGGCTGAGGCTGTAGTGCGTGCGGGTCGCGGCCACCAGCTCGCCTTCGGTGGCCTCGGTGCCGAACGATTCGGGCGTGATCGTCACGCGCGAGCCCAGCGGGATGCCGTGGTCGTCCTGGAACGCGCTGTCCACCAGCAGGTTCTGGCCCGGCGGCATCGGCTGCGCGTTGTGCGCGACGGTGATCGCGTCGGCCGACGTGAAGCGCTCGGGGCGGCCTTCGCCCAGCGCCGCCATCCGGTCCATCCACTCCAGCAGCGAGGGCGTGGGCTGCAGGATGTCGGCCATGACCGGGGCGCGGTGGCGCGTGTACCAGAGCGCGTGGTAGGTGGCGAAGTCGGCGACGCAGGGTTCGGCGCCGAACAGGAAGTCGTGCTCGTCGGCCATGTGCGCGATGCGGCGCAGGTACGAGCGGTAGGCCGAGGTGGCGTCCGCCGGACGCAGCTGCGTCATGTTGCTGCGCATCGCCTTGCGGTCGGCCAGAAACGCCTGCGCGACCGCCTCGTTCGGGAACATGGTGGCCGCCGACCGGGGCTGGATGTTGTAGGTCATCGCGGTCCAGAACAGCGTGGTGTCGGCCCACTGCGCGAAGATGCGCGAGACGCCCTTGAGGTGCGGCGGGTAGATCGGCGGCTCGGGCTGCACGTGCTCCAGCACGTCGCCGATCAGCGCGGTGTCGCAGTAGATGTCGGCCCCCACCTGCAGAAACGGCGTGCGGCGGTAGCCGCCCGTGAGCGCCACCACGTCGGGCTTGGGCTGGATGCGCGGCACGTGCACCGACTTCCAGGCCAGCTTCTTGAAGCCCAGGATCAGGCGCACCTTCTCCGAGAACGGCGATTCGGGATAGTGGTGGAGGATGAGGTCGGTCATGCGTCGGGGTTTCCGGGGGTGTGTCAGCGCGGCATGGCGCGCGCGATGAGGGCGTCGACATCGGTGCCCGCGCCCAGCGTGCCGAAGGCCTGGCCCCAGTGGCCGGCGATGCGCGAGTCGCAGAAGGCGGCGAACACCGGCGCGGGCGCCGATTGCAGCAGCAGCGCGGCCTGCACCGCCAGCGCCACGTCCTGGGCCAGCCGGCGCGCCTCCATCTCGGTGGCCATCTCCTCGACCCGCACCGGCAGCGCGGCCGCCAGGCGGTCGAGCGCCGGATGCGCGCCGCGGGCGGGCGCGAGTTCCTGCGCCAGCGCCGCGGCCGCATCGGCCTTGCGCAGGGCGCGCAGCAGGTCCAGCGCCATGATGTTGCCGGCGCCCTCCCAGATCGAGTTGAGCGGCATCTCGCGGTAGATGCGGGCCATCACGCCCTCGCCGCCCTCCTCCACGTAGCCGTTGCCGCCCAGGCACTCCATCGCCTCCTGGGCGAAGTGGCTGCCGCGCTTGCAGATCCAGAACTTGGCCACCGGCGTGAGCAGCCGCGCCACGGCGGCCTCGTGCGCATCGGCGCGGCGGTCGAAGGCGCGCGCCAGCCGGATCGACAGCGCCGTCGCCGCCTCGCTCTCCAGCGCCAGGTCGGCCAGCACGTTGCGCATCAGCGGCTGCTCGATGAGCCGCTTGCCGAAGGCCCGGCGCTGGCTGGTGTGGTTCAGCGCCAGCGCCAGCGCCTGGCGCATCAGGCCGCTGGTGCCCAGCGCGCAGTCGAGCCGGGTCATGGTCCCCATCTCGAGGATCTGCGGCACGCCGCGGCCCTCGTCGCCCACCAGCCAGGCGGTGGCGCCGTGGAACTCGACCTCCGAGCTGGCGTTGGCCTTGTTGCCCAGCTTGTCCTTGAGCCGCTGGATGCGGATCGCGTTCAGCGAGCCGGCCCCGGACTGCGATCCGGGGTCGGGCAGCACCCGCGGCAGGAACAGGCACGACAGGCCCGAGGCCGTCTGCGCCAGCACCAGGAACGCATCGCACATCGGCGCCGAGAAGAACCACTTGTGGCCGGTGACGCGAAAGCGCTGCCCCCAGGCGTCCTGGCCATCCGGCTCGGCGCGCGTCGTGTTGGCCCGCACGTCCGAGCCGCCCTGCTTCTCGGTCATGCCCATGCCCATGGTCACGCCCGCCTTGTCGTGCCAGGGGCGCAGTGCGGGGTCGTAGACGCGGCTGGTGAGCCGGGGCGCCCAGTCGGCGAACACCGCGGCATTGCTGCGCAGCGCCGGCGTCACCGCGTAGGTCATCGAGATCGGGCACAGCACGGACGGCTCCAGCTCGGTGAAGAGCATGAATCCGGCCGCGCGCAGCACGTGCGGCGAGGCCGAGCCGCCGGCCCAGGGCGTGCCGTGCAGGCCGGCCTCGACCGCGGCGGCCATCAGCGCGTGGTAGCTCGGGTGGAACTCCACCTCGTCGAGCCGGCGGCCGAACCGGTCGTGGCTGCGCAGCTGCGGAAGATTGACGTTGGCCAGGCGCGCATGGGCCTGCATCCCGGGCGTGCCGAGCCGCTCGCCCAGCGCGGCCAGCGGCGCGGTGTCGAGGTCGGGCGCATTGAACCGCAGCGCGTCGCGCAGCGCCGCATTGCCGGCGAACAGGTTGTAGCCGGCCAGCGGCTCGGGCTGATTGAACACCTCGTGCGTGACGACTTCAGGCATGCGACCTCCTCGCGGCGAAGATTCGGCACCGGCGGAACGCATCGTCCTTGCGCCCGGCCACGCCCCGATGCTCAGACCAGCTTGACCAGCTGCTTGCCGAAGTTGCGGCCCTTGAGCAGGCCGAGGAAGGCCTCGGGCGCGGCGTCGAGGCCCTGGGCGACCGACTCGCGCGGGCGCAGCTTGCCGGTGCCCACCAGCATGCCGAGTTCCTTGAGCGCCTCCGGCCACACGTCCATGTGCTCGCTGACGATGAAGCCCTCGATGCGCATGCGGTTGGTGAGGATCAGCTGCGGATACGCCATCGGGATCGGCTCGCCGTTGTAGCCGGCGATCATCCCGCACATGGCGATGCGCGCGAAGGCGTTGGCGCGCAGCATCACGGCGTCCAGCACCATGCCGCCCACGTTCTCGAAGTAGCCGTCGATGCCGTCCGGGCAGGCCTCCTTCAGCGCCTTCGCGAGCGAGGCCGCGTCGCGGTGCTGCTTGTAGTCGACGCAGGCGTCGAAGCCCAGCTCGTCGGTCACGTAGCGGCACTTGTCCGCACCGCCGGCCACGCCCACCGCGCGCGCGCCGCGGGCCTTGGCCAGCACGCCGACGGCGCTGCCCACCGCGCCGCTGGCGGCGGACACCACGACGGTCTGCCCGGGCTTGGGATCGATGATCTTCACCAGCCCGTACCAGGCCGTGACGCCCGGCATGCCGACCGCGCCCAGGTAGTGCGACAGCGGCACGTGCGCCGTGTCCACCTTGCGCAGCGCGCCGGGCTGCTCGGCATCGACGACGCTGTACTCCTGCCAGCCGCCCATGCCCACCACCTGGTCGCCGGCGGCATACCTGGGATGGCGGCTCTCCACCACCTCGCCCACCGTGCCGCCGATCATCACCTGCCCCAGCGGCTGCGGCTGGGCGTAGCTCTTGCCCTCGTTCATGCGGCCGCGCATGTAGGGATCCAGGCTCAGGTAGTGGTGGCGCACGAGCACCTGACCGTCGCGCAGCGGCGGCGTCTCGGTGGTCACCAGCCGGAAGTTGTCGGCCGTGGCCTCGCCTTGCGGCCGGTTGTCGAGCAGGATCTGGCGGTTGGCGGGCATGGCGGTGCTCCTTGGGTCAGTCGGTCGAGATCACGTTCAGCGCCTGCGTCCCCTTGGGGCCGATCGGCAGGCGCGGCACGTACTTGAAGGTGCCGGTGGCATGCGCGCAGGCGCGGCCGGCGGCGTCGTAGATGGTGGCTTCGGTGAAGGCCATCGTCGCCGTGCGGTGCATCAGCCGGCCCTTGCCGGTCAGGCGCCCGCGCGAGGGCTGCATGAAGCTGGTCTTCATCTCGATGGTCACCACGCCCATCTCCTTTTCCAGGCTGCGCGCGGCCGTGGCCATGGTGACGTCCATCAGCGTCATCACGGCGCCGCCGTGGGTGACGCCGAAGGAGTTGAGGTGCTCGGGCCGGGCCTCGTAGGCAAGCTGCGATTCGCCGCCTTCCATGCGCTCCAGCTGGAAGCCCAGGTGCTGGACGAAGGGAATGGCGACGCCGAAAGTCAGTTCGTTCATCGTTCGTGGGGACAGTGCCGGGCGCGCAGCGGATCAGCCGCCGGTGATGATGCTGACGCCGCCGTCGACGGCGAGCCACTGGCCGGTGATGTGCTTGCCGGCGTCGGAGGCGAACAGCACGCAGGTGCCCTTGAGGTCCTCGTCGTCGCCCAGCCGGCGCAGCGGCGCATGCGCGGCCAGTTTGTCCTCGCCCACGCGCTCGAGCGTGCCCCGGGTCATCCGGCTGGGGAAGAAGCCCGGGCAGATGGCGTTGACGGTGATGTTGTACTTGCCCCATTCGGCGCCGAGCGCGCGGGTGAAGTTGATGACCGCGCCCTTGGACGTGTTGTAGGCCAGGGTCTGGATCTCGGGCGGGTTGCCGCCCAGGCCGGCGATCGAGGCGATGTTGATGATGCGGCCGTACTGGCGCGGGATCATGCTCTTCTTGGCCAGGTGCTGGCTGAGGATGAAGTAGCCCCGCACGTTCAGGTTCATCAGCTTGTCCCAGGCCTCCACCGGGTGGTCCTCGGCGGGCGCGCCCCAGGCGGCGCCGGCGTTGTTCACCAGGATGTGGACGTCGCCCATGCGCTCGAGCGTCTCGTCGGCCACGCGCCGCAGGTCCTCTTCCTTCGACGCGTCGGCGGCGATCCAGCGCGCGTCGATGCCCGCCGCCTGCAGCTCGGCCGCCGCCTCCTCCAGGTCGCCTGCCTTGCGCGAGGTCAGCATGATCCGCGCGCCGGCCTCGCCCAGCGCATGGGCGAACTGCAGGCCGAGGCCGCGCGAGCCGCCGGTGACCAGGGCGGTCTTGCCCCGCAGGTCGAAGAGTTGCTGGACCGTTCTCGTCATGTCTTTCCTCGGGTCTTGTCGTTGGTCGATTGTGCGCCGGGCGGGGGCGCCTCGCGCAGGCGCGAGCGCACGGCGATGAGCACGATGCCGCCGGTGATCGCCAGGCCGCCGAGCACGCCGAGCGACCAGCCGGCCACGAGGTGCTGGCCATGGGTGAAGATGCCCAGGATGAGGCCGATCACCCCGCCGTACAGGAGGGTCCAGACCAGGCGGTCCACCCAGGCCAGCGTGCGGGCGGACGCCATGGTCAGAACGCCTCTTCGGGCATGTCGGCGCAGGTGGGGTCGCGCGTCTCCACCACCCGCAGCCAGGCGCCGATGCGCGGCAGCTCGTAATGGAAGAAGTAGCGGGCCGCATGCACGCGGCCGACCTGCTCGGCGGTGCGGCCCTGCGCCGGCACGGTGAGCAGCACGTCGAGCCAGATCCAGGCGATCACCACGTGGCCGAAGGCCTGCATGTACGGGACGGCGTTGGCCAGCGCGGCAGCCGGATCGCCGGTGGCCCAGGCGGCCTTGGTGGCCGCGCCCACGTGCTGCAGCGCGCGCGCCAGGGCGTTGGCATGCTCGGCCAGCTCGGGCCGCTGCATCGCGGCCTCGATGGTGCGGTTGATGCGGCCGGCGACGAGTTGCAGGCCCCTGCCGCCCTCCATCATCACCTTGCGGCCCAGCAGGTCCGCGGCCTGGATGCCGTGCGTGCCCTCGTGGATCATGTTCAGGCGGTTGTCGCGCCAGTACTGCTCGACCGGGAAGTCGCGCGTGTAGCCGTAGCCGCCATGCACCTGGATGGCCAGCGAGTTGGCTTCGAGGCAGAACTCGCTGGGCCAGCTCTTGGCGATCGGCGTCAGCACCTCCAGCAGCAGCCGCGCCTCGTCGGCCGCCTCGGGCGTGCCGGTCTTCTGCTCGTCGACCAGCCGCGCGCAGTAGAGCATCAGCGCCAGCGCGCCCTCGCCGTACGACTTCTGCGCCAGCAGCATGCGCTTGACGTCGGCGTGCTCGATGATGCGGATCTGCGGCTGCGCCGGGTCCTTGCCGGCGACGCTCGCGTCGCTTCCTGATGCGCTCCGACTCGTCGGCCGAAGGCCGACCGGCCGGCCCTGCGGCCGGTTCTTCGCGTAGTCCAGCGAGGCGTAGTAGCCGGCCAGGCCGAGCGCGGTGGCGGCCATGCCGATGCCGATGCGCGCCTCGTTCATCATGTGGAACATGCAGCGCAGGCCCTCGTGCGGCTTGCCGACCAGGTAGCCGATGGCGCCGGCGCCCCTGCCATCCAGTCCGCCGCCCTGGTCGGCGCGCACCGGGTACTTGCCTTCGCCGAAGTTCAGCAGCGTGTTGGTGGTGCCGCGCCAGCCCAGCTTGTGGTTCAGGCCCGCCAGCGCGACGTCGTTGCGCTCGCCGGTGAGCTGGCCGTCGGTGCCCACCAGCTTCTTGGGCACGATGAACAGCGAGATGCCGCGCGTGCCGGGGATCAGCTTGCCGTCGGGCCCCGGGATCTTGGCGAGCACCAGGTGGATGATGTTCTCGGCCAGCTCGTTCTCGCCGGCCGAGATCCACATCTTGTTGCCCTTGAGGCGGTAGCGCGGGCCGAGCGGATCGGCCTCGAAGTCGGCGCCGTCGGGCACGGCGCGGGTCGTGATGTCCGACAGCGACGAGCCGGCCTGCGGCTCGGACAGGCACATGGTGCCGGTGAAGCGGCCGCCGAACTCGTTGCGCGCGAACACCGCCTTCTGCCTCTCGGTGCCGTGCACCATCAGCAGGTTGGCGTTGCCCTTGGTCAGCAGGCTGGAGCCGATGCTGACCGACGCCACGGCGAAGAAGCCGTTGGCCGCGGCCTCGATCGTGTAGGGCAGCTGCATGCCGCCCTCCTCGTAGTCCTGCGCGGCGCTGACCATGCCCGATTCGACGTACGCGCGGTGCGCCTCGTGCGTGGCCCGCGGCAGGATGACCTTGTCGCCGTCGAAGCGCGGCTCCTCGGTATCGACCAGGCGGTTGAACGGCGCGTACTTCTCGCGCGCGATGCGCTCGCAGGTGTCGAGCACGGCGTCGAAGGTCTCGCGCGAGTGGTCGGCAAAGCGGGCGCGCTGCTGCAGCGAGCCGGCCTGCAGCCAGTCGTACAGCAGGAAGTCGAGGGTGGAGCGGAGCGAGGACATGCAGGTTCACCAGCAAGCCTGTCATCCCGGGCTCGACCCGGGATCCGGTCCCTCGCGCGAGCGCGGGACCGGATGGCGGGGCCAGCCCGCCATGACGGGATCAGAGCACTTCGAACACGCCGGCCGCGCCCATGCCGCCGCCGATGCACATGGTGACCACGACGCGCTTGGCGCCGCGGCGCTTGCCCTCGATCAGCGCATGGCCCGTCAGGCGCTGGCCCGACACGCCGTACGGGTGGCCGACGGCGATGGCGCCGCCGTTGACGTTCAGGCGGTCGGCCGGGATGCCCAGCTTGTCGCGGCAGTAGATCACCTGCACGGCGAAGGCTTCGTTCAGCTCCCACAGGTCGATGTCGCCCACCTTCAGGCCCAGCTTCTTGAGCACCTTGGGCACGGCGAACACCGGGCCGATGCCCATCTCGTCGGGCTCGCAGCCGGCCACCGCGAAGCCCAGGAAGCGGCCCATGGGCTGCAGGTTGTGCTTGCCCGCGTACTCCTCGCTCACCACGACGCAGGCGCCGGCGCCGTCGGAGAACTGGCTCGCGTTGCCGGCCGCGATCACGCCGCCGGGCAGCGCCGGCTTGATGCCGCTGATGCTCTCCTTGGTCGTGCCCTCGCGCAGGCCCTCGTCGCGGTCGGCCGTGACTTCCTTGGTGCGCAGGCCCAGCACCGGGTCGGCGACGCCGGCCTGGACGGTGATCGGCGCGATCTCGTCCTTGAACTTGCCGGCGGCCTGGGCGGCGCAGGCCTTCTGCTGGCTGGCGGCGCCGTACTCGTCCATCTGGTCGCGGCTGATGCCGTAGCGCTTGGCCACCTGCTCGGCGGTCTGCAGCATCGACCAGTAGATCTCGGGCTTCTTCTTCTCCAGGTCCAGGTCCTTGAGCATGTGCAGGTTCATCTCCTGCTGCACGCACGAGATGCTCTCGACGCCGCCGGCGACGTAGACGTCGCCCTCGCCCGCGATGATGCGCTGCGAGGCCATGGCGATGGTCTGCAGGCCCGAGGAGCAGAAGCGGTTGATGGTGACGCCCGACACGGTGATCGGCAGGTCGGCCATCAGCGCGATCTGGCGCGCGATGTTCGAGCCGGTGGCGCCCTCGGGGTTGGCGCAGCCCATGAGCACGTCCTCGATGGCGCCGGGGTCGATGCCCGCGCGCTGCACGGCGTGCTTGACCGCGTGGCCGCCCAGCGTGGCGCCGTGCGTCATGTTGAACGCGCCCTTCCAGCTCTTGGCCAGGGGCGTGCGGGCGGTGGAGACGATGACGGCGTTGGTCATGGTGGGCCTTTCAGGGAAAAGTCAGACGGCGGGGGTGTTCAGGTTGGACAGCAGCAGGTGGTAGAAGCGCACCAGCTCCGCCAGATTGGCGGTGGCGATGCGCTCGTCGATGCCGTGCAGGCGGCTGACGTCGCCGGGCGTCACGCGCACCGGCGAGAAGCGGTAGATCTGGTCGGCGACGGGCTCGTAACGGTGCGAGTCGGTGCCGGTCAGCACGAGCGAGGGCGCGACGACGATGCCGGGGAACTGCGCGCGCAAGGTGCGCGCCAGCAGCTGGTAGGCCGGCACGTCGGTGCGCGACACCGCGGAGGGCTCGGCCACGCCGCCCAGCACGCGGGCCTGCACGCCCTCGCCCGCCTTGGAGCGCACGTGCTGCAGCAGGGTCTCGCTGCTCTCGCCCGGCAACAGGCGGAAGTTGACGGTGGCCTCGGCCTGGCCGGGCAGCACGTTGTCCTTGTTGCCGCCGTTGACGATGGTCAGCGCGGTCGTGGTGCGCAACAGGGCGTTGGTCGACTTGCCCTTTTCCAGCTGCCGGCGCACCACCGGCTCGAACAGCCACAGGTTGGACAGCGCCACGCGCTGGAAGCCGCCCAGCTCGGGCGCGAGCGTCTCGAACATCTCGCGCGCCACGCCGGTGATGGAGGCCGGCCGCTGCTCGGTGTCCAGCCGGTGCAGCGTGGCCGCCAGCGCGCCGATGGCGCTGGTGCCCGCGGCGGGCGGCATCGACGAGTGGCCGGGCGTGCCGGTGGCCTGCAGCGCCACGCTGGCATACCCCTTCTCGGCCAGCCCGACCAGGGCCACGGGCTTGTCGATCCCGGGCAGCAGCCCCTGCGTGATGGCCGAGCCCTCGTCGAGCACGAAGTCGAAGTGCAGCTTGCGGTCCTGGAACACCTTGAGCAGCTGCGTCGCGCCGCGCGGTCCGCTGACCTCCTCGTCGTGCCCGAACGCCAGGTACACGGTCTGGCGCGGCTGGAAGCCGGTGGCCAGCAGCATCTCCACCGCCTCGAGCTGCGCGATCACGCGGCTCTTGTCGTCCCAGGCGCCGCGGCCCCAGACGTAGCCGTCGCGGATCTGGCCGGCGAACGGGGGCGCCTGCCACTTGTCCTCGGTGCCGGGAGAGATGGGCACCACGTCCTGGTGCGCCATCAACAGCACGGGCTTGGCCCGCACGTCCGTCCCCTGCCAGGTGTAGAGCAGGCTGTAGCCGCCCACGACCTCGAGCTTGAGCTGGGCGTGCACGCGCGGGAAGCGCTGGCGCAGGTCCTCGTGCAGCTTGCGGAACTCGCCGCCGCTCGCGTCGGGGTCGTCGCGGCTGGCGATCGTGCGCCAGCGCACGGCCGACGCCAGCTTCTCGGCCAGGGCCTTCTCGTCGATGGCCAGCGGCGGCGCGGCGGCCACCTCCAGCTGGCGCGAGCCGTGCCGCAGGGTGTTCACCGCCAGCGCCGCGGCGAGCAGCAGCACCAGCGTGGCGAGGACGAGGGCGATGCGTTTGATCATTGTCTCGATGGGTCCCCGCTGTTGCGGGGGGATGGTGGATCCCCGCCTTCCGCGAGGATGCTGGCTCCCCGCCTTCGCGGGGATGACCTCCATCGCCCGGCTTTCGCCGGGCTGCGGGAGGTCAGTTGAAGCCCTTGCCCTCCGCGACCAGCTTCTTGATCAGCGGCGCCGGCTCCCAGAACTTCGCGTCGTCGCGCGGGTTCTGCTGGAAGCGCTTCATCGCCTGCATCACGTTGAACAGGCCGACCTGGTCGGCGTACAGCATGGGGCCGCCACGGTGGATCGGGAAGCCGTAGCCGGTGAGGTACACCATGTCGATGTCGCTGGCGCGCGAGGCGATGCCCTCCTCCAGGATGTGGGCGGCCTCGTTGACCAGGGAGAAGACCAGGCGCTGCACGATCTCCTCGTCGGAGATCTTGCGCGGCTCGATCCCCAGCGACTTGCGGTGCTCGGCGATCATGTCCTCGACCAGCTTGGACGGGATCGCGTCGCGCCTGCCCTCCTTGTAGTCGTACCAGCCGGCGCCGGTCTTCTGGCCGAAGCGGCCCAGCTCGCACAGCTTGTCGGCCGTCTTGCTGTACTTCATCTCGGCGCGCTCGGTGGCGCGCCGCTTGCGGATCGCCCAGCCGATGTCGTTGCCCGCCAGGTCGCCCATGCGGAACGGGCCCATCGCGAAGCCGAACTTCTCGATCGCGCGGTCCACCTGCTGCGGCGTCGCGCCCTCGTCCAGCAGGAAGCCGGCCTGGCGGCTGTACTGCTCGATCATGCGGTTGCCGATGAAGCCGTCGCAGACGCCGGACACGACCGCCGTCTTCCTGATCTTCTTGGCCAGCGCCATCACGGTGGCCAGGACGTCCTTGGCGGTCTTCTCGCCGCGCACCACCTCCAGCAGCTTCATCACGTTGGCCGGGCTGAAGAAGTGCAGGCCCACCACGTCCTGCGGGCGCTTGGTGAACGAGGCGATCTTGTTGACGTCCAGCGTGGAGGTGTTGCTGGCCAGGATGGCGCCGGGCTTCATGGTGGCGTCCAGCGTCTCGAACACCTTCTGCTTGACGCCCATCTCCTCGAACACCGCCTCGATCACCAAGTCGGCCTGGGCCAGGTCCTTGTAATCCAGCGTGGTCTTGAGCAGCGCCATGCGCTGCTCGTACTTGTCCTGCTTGAGCTTGCCCTTCTTGACCTGGGCCTCGTAGTTCTTGCGGATGGTGGCGATGCCGCGGTCCAGGGCCTCCTGCTTCATCTCCAGGATGGTCACCGGGATGCCGGCGTTCAGGAAGTTCATCGAGATGCCGCCGCCCATCGTGCCGGCGCCGATGACGCCGACCGCGTTGATCTCGCGCCTGGGCGTGTCCTCGGGCACGTCGGGGACCTTGGACGCGGCGCGTTCGGCCATGAAGATGTGGCGCAGCGCCCGGCTCTCCGGCGTGAGCATCAGGTTCATGAAGAGCTCGCGCTCGTAGACCATGCCGTCGTCAAACTTCTTCTTCGTGGACGCTTCCACCGCGTCGACGCACTTGAGCGGCGCCGGGAAGTTCTTGGCCATGCCCTTGACCATGTTGCGCGCGAACTGGAAGTAGGCGTCGCCCATGGGGTGCTTGCTGGGCAGGTCGCGCACCCGCGGCAGCGGGCGCTTGTCGGCCACCTCGCGCGCGAAGGCCAGTGCTTCGTCCATCAGCGACTCGGCCGACCTGGCCATGCGGTCGAACAGCTTCTGCCCCGGCAGCTGTGCCAGCAGTTCGCTCTTGACCGGCTCGCCCGAGACGATCATGTTCAGCGCCGTCTCCACCCCCAGCACGCGCGGCAGGCGCATCGTGCCGCCGGCGCCGGGGATCAGGCCCAGCTTCACCTCGGGCAGCGCGATGTTGGCGCCGGGCGCGGCGATGCGGTAATGGCAGCCGAGCGAGAGCTCGAGGCCGCCGCCCATGGCCACCGAGTGGATGGCCGCGACGACGGGCTTGGGCGAGTTCTCGATGGCCAGGATGACCGACAGCAGGTTGGGCTCGGCGATCGCCTTGGGCGAGCCGAACTCCTTGATGTCCGCCCCGCCCGAGAACGCCTTGCCGGCCCCGGTGATGACGATCGCCTTGACGGCCGCGTCCGCGCCGGCCTGCTCGAGGCCCGCCGTGATGCCCTGCCGGGTCGCCAGCCCGAGCCCGTTGACGGGCGGGTTGTTCATCGTGATCACGGCCACGTCGCCGTGCACCTTGTAGTCAGCCGTCATGTGCGGTGCTCCTGGATGAAAAAGAACGGTCGTTCGCTCGGGGCGATTCTAGAAAAGGCTTGCTGCGCTGCAACGCCGCCATGTCACGGGAGGGACTCCCGGCCGCACGACCGGAGGTCGACCCGTTCGCGCGAAACAGCGTGCAGCGCGAACACCATTGGGTGAGGATCCGGCTTTGCCGGGCCTCGCCCAACTGATCAGTCAACCACGTTCGAATCGCGCAGCGATTTGAACGTGATCACACTTCCAGCCACTCCTTGCGAGTGTAGGCGTCCGCCCGCAGGCTGTCAGGCGTGCCCTGGAAAACGATGCTGCCGTGGCCCATGACCAGCGCGCGGTCGGAGATGGTCATCGCGATCGTGAGCTTCTGCTCGATGAGCAGCACCGAGATGCCGCGCTCCTTGAGCTTGCGCAGGTACTCGCCCACCAGTTCCACGATCTTGGGCGCCAGGCCCTCGGTGGGCTCGTCGATGATGATCAGGTCCGGGTCGCCCATCAGCGTGCGGCACAGCGTGAGCATCTGCTGCTCGCCGCCCGAGAGCACGCCGGCCTCGGTGTGCTGGCGCTCCTTCAGGCGCGGGAACATGCGGTACATGTCGTCGAACGACCAGCGGCCCTTCTGCCCCGAGCGCTTCTCGCCCAGCATCAGGTTCTGGTGCACGGTGAGCTTGGGGAAGATGTCGCGGTTCTCGGGCACGTAGCCGATGCCCAGGTGCGCGACCTCGTACGGCTTCATGCCGAGCGCCTCGCGCCCTTTCCACTGCACGCTGCCCGTGCAGTCGACCATGCCCATGATGGCCTTGGCCGTCGTCGAGCGGCCCGAGCCGTTGCGGCCCAGCAGCGCGACGATCTCGCCCGGCATCACCTCGAAGTGCACCCCGTGCAGCACGTGGCTCTTGCCGTAGAAGGCGTGGAGGTTGTCGACCTTCAGCATCAATGGGTCCCCACCTGCGCGTCGGCCACGTGCGAGCCGAGGTAGGCCTCCTGCACGCGCTGGTTGGCCCGCACCTTCTCCGGCGTGTCGAAGGCGATGACCTCGCCGTAGACCACCACCGCGATCTTGTCGGCCAGGCCGAACACCACGCCCATGTCGTGCTCCACCGTCAGCAGCGTGCGGCCGACGGTCACTTCCTTGATCAGGTCGATGAAGCGCTTCGTCTCGCTCTTGCTCATGCCGGCGGTGGGTTCGTCCAGCAGGATGACGCCGGCCCCGCCGGCGATGGTGATGCCGATCTCCAGCGCGCGCTGCTCGGCGTAGGTGAGATTCACCGCCAGCACGTCGCGCTTCCTGTCCAGCCGGATCATGTGCAGCAGTTCCTCGGCCCGGTCGTTGGCATCGTCCAGGTCGGCCAGGAACTTCAGGAACGTGTAGCGGTAGCCCAGGCTCCAGAGCACGCCGCAGCGCAGGTTCTCGAAGACGCTGAGCTTGGGGAAGATGTTGGTGATCTGGAAGCTGCGCGACAGGCCCAGCCGGTTGATCTCGAACGGGCGCTTGCCGTCGATGCGCCGGCCGTTCAGCAGCACCTGCCCGCCGCTGGGGGCAAAGCGCCCGGAAACCAGGTTGAACAGCGTGGACTTGCCGGCGCCGTTGGGGCCGATCACCGCCACGCGCTCGCCCGGACGCACCGCCAGGTTGGCGCCGCGGATGATCTCGGTCTTGCCGAAGCTCTTGCGCAGGTCGCGCAGTTCGAGGGCGAATTCGGATGCGGCCGTCATGCCATGGCCTCCCGGCGCTTCATTTCCTTTTCGATGTCCTCCTGGATCGCGCCCCACTGGCGCACGAAGGTGCGGCGGGTGAGCTCGAACAGCCCGATGCCGGTGAGCAGCACGAAGCCGCAGCCGAACCAGCTGTCGACCCCCTGCGCGTTGAGCGTGGTGCCCAGGAACTGCAGTTGCGGGCCCAGCGCCGGATTGAGCTTGAGGTGGTAGACCATCTCGATCATGCCGGCGGCACCCAGCAGCGCAAGCAGCGCCGTGGCGCCCAGCGCCAGGTAGCTGACCCACAGCTCGCGCAGGCGGCCGAACGAGGCCACGCGCAGGTTCATCATGATCAGGCTGGCGATGCCGCCGGGCGCGTACATCACCATGAACAGGAACACCAGGCCCAGGTAGAGCAGCCAGGCCTTGGTGACCTCCGACAGCAGCACGAAGGCCAGCACCATCAGCACGCCGCCGATGACGGGGCCGAAGAAGAAGGTGGCGCCGCCCAGGAAGGTGAACAGCAGGTAGGCCCCCGAGCGGTAGCCGCTGACGACCTCGGAGGTGACGATCTCGAAGTTCAGCGCCGCGAGGCCGCCCGAGATGCCGGCGAAGAAGGCGGCGATCATGAACGCGATGTAGCGCACCTTCTGGGTGTCGTAGCCCACGAACTCCACCCGCTCGGGGTTGTCGCGCACGGCGTTGAGCATGCGGCCCAGCGGCGTGCGGGTGAAGGCGAACATCAGCGCGGTGCAGATGAAGGTGTAGACGGCGATCAGGTAGTACAGCTGGATCTGCGGGCCGAAGGTGATGCCGAACGGCTTGGGGCCCGTGACGCGGTTGCCGGAGATGCCGCCCTCGCCGCCGAAGAACTCGGGGAACATCAGCGACATCGCGAACACCAGCTCGCCGATGCCCAGCGTGATCATCGCGAAGGGCGTGGCCGCCTTCTTGGTCGTGACCCAGCCGAACACCACGGCGAACAGCAGGCCGGCCAGGCCGCCCGCGATCGGGATCAGGCTGACGGGAATCGGCAGCGCGCCCTTGGCCACCAGGTTCAGCGTGTGGATCGCGATGAACGCGCCCAGGCCCGAATACACCGCATGCCCGAAGCTGAGCATGCCGCCCTGCCCCAGCAGCATGTTGTACGAGAGGCAGACGATGATGGCGATGCCCATCTGGCTGAGCATCGTGTGCGCGAGCGAGCTGGTCCACACCATCGGTGCGACCAGCAGCACCAGCGCGAACAGCGACCAGATGATCCAGCGCCCGATGTTGAGCGGGCGGAACTCGTAGTAGCCGCCGTGCGGCGCGACCGGAACGGGCGCCGGCGCCGCCCCCGGCAGGCCCATGGGCGGGCCTTCGTGCGAGGACTCGGCGCGCGCGGCGGGCGAGGATTGGGTGTCGGTGAGGGTGCTCATGGGTTCATCCCTCGCGGGTGCCGAGCAGGCCCTTGGGCCGGAAGATCAGGATCAGGACCAGGAACACGTACGGCAGGATGGGCGCGATCTGGCTGATCTTGAGGCGCCACACGACGTAGCCGGGCGTGTCGGGGCCGACGGCCGCGCCCAGCGCGTTGAGCGTGCCCATCAGCGAGGCGTCGATGCCGACCGCGAAGGTCTGGATGACGCCGATCAGCAGCGAGGCGACGAACGCGCCGGACAGCGAGCCCATGCCGCCGACGACCACCACGACGAAGATGACCGAGCCGACCGTGCCGGCCATGCCCGGTTCGGTGACGAAGGCGTTGCCGCCGATCACGCCGGCCAGGCCCGCCAGGGCCGCGCCGCCGCCGAACACGAGCATGAACACGCGCGGCACGTTGTGGCCCAGGGCCTCGACCGTGTCGGGGTGCGTGAGCGCCGCCTGGATCACCAGCCCGATGCGCGTGCGCGTGAGCAGCAGCCAGATGGCCACCAGCATCAGCAGCGCCACCAGCATCATGAAGCCGCGGTACATCGGGAACTGCGTGCCGTACAGCGTGAACAGCGGGCCGCTCAGGAGCGCCGGCACGCGGTAGTCGACCGAGCTGGTGCCCCACACCAGCTGCACTATCTCCAGGATGATGAACGACAGGCCGAAGGTGATCAGCAGCTCGGGCACGTGGCCGAACTTGTGCACCCGGCGCAGGCAGTAGCGCTCGAACAGCGCGCCCAGCAGGCCCACCAGCAGCGGCGCGACCACCAGCGCGGGAAAATAGCCCACCAGCTGCGCCACGGTGAAGGCGAAGTACGCCCCCAACATGTAGAAGCTGGCGTGCGCGAAGTTGAGCACGCCCATCATGCTGAAGATCAGCGTGAGGCCGGAGCTGAGCATGAACAGCAGCAGCCCGTAGCTGATGCCGTTCAGCAGGGAGATGGTGAAGAACTCCATGGGGGATCGTTGGGCCGGGCGAAAAAAAGCCGGGACAGCGGTCAGGCCATCCCGGCTGCGGGACCGCCGCGGGCCCCGGCTGGCGGATGGTCGGGGATCAGGCCCCCGGGCGCTTCATCTGGCAGCTGGTGGGCGTGCTGGAGACGTACGGGTCCATCTGCTTGATCGGCACGAAGGTGTAGCCCGTGTTCTCGACGCTGTACTCGCCCTTCTTGGCCTTCTGCCACTTGGTGATGAACATCGTCTGCTGCAGCTGGTGGTCGGTGGCGCGCATGGTCACGTCGCCGGCGAAGCTCTTGACCGACAGGCCTTCGAGTGCCTTGGCCACCTTGGCCGGCTCGCTGGAGCCCGCCTTGGCGATGGCCGCCCCCAGCAGCTGGATGCCGTTGTAGGTGGCGTAGGTGTAGTAGTCGTCGTTGAACTTCTTCTTGAACTCCGCGCCCATCTGGCCGAGCTCGCCGGTGTGGTTGGCATGGCCGTAGGCCACCACGTACACCTCGCTGTCGCCGCCGGCGGCCAGCGCCGTGGGCGTGCCGGTCACGCCGGCGTAGTAGGTGTACATCGGCGTCTTCAGGCCGGCGTCGTTCATCGCCTTGACAAGCAGCGTGAGGTCCTGGCCCCAGTTGCCGGTGACGATGGTGTCGGCGCCCGACTGCTTGATCTTGGCCACGTACGGCGAGAAGTCCTTGACCTGGCCGATCGGGTGCAGGTCCTCGCCGACGATCTGCACGTCGGGGCGCTTGCGCTTGATGGCGTCCTTGAAGTACTTGGCGACCTGCTGGCCGTGCGAGTAGTTCTGGCCGATGATGTAGACCTTCTTGACCGCCGGCTGGTCCTTCATGAACGAGGTCAGCGCCTCCATCTTCATGGAGGTGTCGGCGTCCAGGCGGAAGTGCCAGTAGTCGCACTTCTCGTTGGTCATCGAGGGGTCGACGGCCGCGTAGTTGAAGTAGATCAGTTCCTTGCCGGGGTTGCGCTCGTTGTACTTGGCGACCGCGTCCTCCAGCGCCAGGCCGGCGCCCGAGCCGTTGCCCTGGGTGATGTAGCGGAAGCCCTGGTCGATGGCGGCCTTGAGCGTGTTCAGGCTCTCCTGCGGCGAGCCCTTGTTGTCGAAGCCCACCACCTCGAACTTCGCGCCCGAAGGCGTCTTGCCCGAGAAGTGCTCGGCCGCGAACTGCCAGCTCTTGAGCTGGTTCTGCCCCACGTTGGCGAACGGGCCGGAGAGCGGATCCATGAAGGCGATGCGGATGGTCTCGCCCTTGGCCGCGCCGGTGGTGGCGGCAGCCGCCGCGGGCTTGGCCGGCGCGGCGGACTTGGCGGCGGACGCTGCGGGCTTGGCCGGGGTGGCCTGCGCGAACGCGAGACCCGCGCCGGTGAGAGCCAGCACTGCCGCCACGGTGACATGCCTGAACGCAAACATGATCGTCGTCTCCTGGGGGTTTGGAATGGGCGCAGGGTACAAGTGTTTGTGCACTGCACCGCTCAGGGAATGCCCGTAAGCAGGCGCGCCGCTATCGCAGAGGCGACAGTGCGGCGCGCGGCCCCTCGATGGCGGGGCGTGTTCGCGCGTTCGCGCGGCGGGCGAACGGGACCGGTCACGGTCACGCCCGCGACACGTTCACGCCGTCGGCAGCCGGTAGTCCTTGAGCTGTTCGCGCAGGCGCGTCTTGAGCATCTTGCCGGTCGCCCCGAGCGGGATCGCATCGACGAAGACGACGTCGTCGGGGATCTGCCACTTGGCCGTCTTGCCCTCGAAGAACTTGAGCAGTTCCTCGCGCGTGACCTCGGTGCCGGGCCGCTTGACCACCACCACGATCGGCCGCTCGTCCCACTTGGGGTGGCGCATGCCCACGCACGCGGCCATCTGCACCGCCGGATGCGCCATCGCGATGTTCTCGATGTCGATCGAGCTGATCCATTCGCCGCCCGACTTGATGACGTCCTTGCTGCGGTCGGTGATCTGCATGTAGCCGTCGGCGTCGATGGTGGCCACGTCGCCGGTGGGGAACCAGCCGTCCACCAGCGGGTCGCCGCCCTCGCCCTTGAAGTACTCGCGCACGATCCACGGGCCCTTGACGTGCAGGTCGCCGTAGGTCTTGGCATCCCACGGCAGCTCCTTGCCGTCCTCGCCCACGATCTTCAGGTCGACGCCGAAGATCGCCCTGCCCTGCTTCAGGCGGATCTTCATCTGCTCGTCCGGCGGCAGCGCCAGGTGCTTGTTCTTGAGCGTGCACAGCGTGCCCAGCGGACTCATCTCCGTCATGCCCCAGGCATGCAGCACCTCGACGCCGTAGTCCTCGCGGAAGGCATGGATCATGGCCGGCGGGCAGGCGGAGCCGCCGATCACCGTGCGCTTCAAGGTCGAGAAGCGCAGGTTGCCCGGCTTCATGTGTCCGAGCAGCATCTGCCAGACGGTGGGGACGCCGGCCGCATAGGTGACCTGCTCCGCCTCGATGAGCTCGTACACCGACTTGCCGTCCAGCGAGGGGCCGGGGAACACCAGCTTGCAGCCCGTGAGCGCGGCCGAATACGGGATGCCCCACGCATTGACGTGGAACATGGGCACGACCGGCAGCACCGAATCGCGGGCCGACAGGCCCATCACGTCCGGCAGCGCGGCCGCGTAGGCGTGCAGCAGGGTCGAGCGGTGGCTGTAGAGCGCGGCCTTGGGATTGCCCGTGGTGCCGCTCGTGTAGCACATGCTCGAGGCCGAGTTCTCGTCGAAGCTGGGCCAGTCGTAGCTGGTGGGCTGGCCGCCGATCCAGTCCTCGTAGGCAACCAGGTTGGGGATGCCGCTGTCGGCCGGCAGCTTGCCGCTGTCGCACAGCATCACGTACTGGCGGATGGTCGGGCAGCGTGCGTGCACCGCTTGCACCAGCGGCAGGAAGGTGGCGTCGAAGCACAGCACCTGGTCCTCGGCGTGGTTGGCGATCCAGGCGATCTGGTCCGGGTGCAGGCGCGGGTTGATGGTGTGCAGCACGCGCCCGGAACCGGACACGCCGAAGTACAGTTCCAGGTGGCGGTAGCCGTTCCAGGCGAGCGTGGCCACACGGTCGGAGAACAGCAGGTCGAGCCGGTCCAGCGCGTTGGCGACCTGGCGCGCGCGGCGCGCGACGTCCCGCCAGGTGTAGCGATGCACGTCGCCCTCGACCCGGCGCGAGACGATCTCGGTGTCGCCGTTGTGGCGATCGGCGAAGTCGATCAGCGTCGAGATCAACAGGGGCTGGTTCTGCATCAGGCCGAGCATGGTGGCGTCTCCTTCCTTCTTCCGCGCTGGCGGATTGGTCATCAGGGAAGGCCGATGCTAAGTCGAATCCGGGGACGCACGGCCCCGGACTGGCACGGAGGCGACGCGCTCAGGCGCCGGCCACGGGGGCGGCGGCCTCGACCGAACGGTCGAACGAGAGCACCACGGTCGTGCCCTGCCCCGGCCCGGACTCCACGCGCACGGAGCCGCCGGCCGCCTGCATCACCCGCTGGCAGAACAGCAGGCCCATCCCGCTGCCGCCGCCGTGGGCGCGGGTCGTGACGGGCTCGCGCGTCAGGCGCGCGAGCACCTCGGGCGGGATGCCCGGCCCGTTGTCGGTGAAGCGGATCCAGCCGCGCGGGCCCTGCGTCCCGGCTTCGCAGCCGGCGTCGATCTGCAGCCGCGGGGCCAGGCGGCCGCGCAGGTGCTGCAGCGCGTTCTTGGTCAGGGTGCACAGCACCAGGTACAGCAGGTCGCGCCGGCCCGGCAGGCGGAAGTCGCCCAGCACCCGCGTGCCGATCCAGGTCCGCTCATCGTCCTCGAAGGCGTACTCGGCCAGCAGCGCCGCAATGAGCCCGGACGCGCTGACGGTCTGCGGCGCGGCGCCGGGGTACGCGTCGCGGGCCGACTGCAGGAAGGTGGCGACCAGGGACTGGCAGTAGAGCGCGCGGCGCTCGGCGCGCTCGAGCGCGGCCACCAGGTCGCCCGGATGGTCCTCCTCGAACTGCACCAGCCCCGCCGGCGCCTCGGGGCCGCCGGGGCGGTGCCGGGCGGCGACGCTGGCGACGCAGCCGCGCACCGTGGCCAGCGGCGTGTTCAGCTCGTGCGCGAGGAAGCCGAGCGTCTCGCGCAGCGCCGCGACCCGGTTCTCGTTGAGCATGCGCTCCAGCGCCTGCGAGCGGTAGAGGGCCAGCGCCTCGCGCAGCGCCTCGCGCGTGGGCTCGTCCTCCAGCGGCTTTTCCAGGATGCGCAGCACCTTGCCCTGGTTGACCGCGGCGATGGCCACGTCCTTCTCGGCATACGCCGTGGCCAGCAGGCGCACGAGGTGGCGGTGGTCGCGCTGCACCTGCCGCAGCAGCTTCATGCCGTCCTGCTCGGGCATGCGGTAGTCGGTGACCAGGGCGGCGAACTGCTCGCCCCGCTCGGCCAGCAGCGCCAGCGCCTCGTCGGCGCTGGCGGCCGTGGCCACCTCGAACTCGCCGCCGAAGCAGCGCGCGAACCACTTGCGCGACGGCGCCTCGTCGTCGACGTAGAGGATGCCCTTGGCTTCGGCCAGCATGTCGCTCAGGCCCCGCCGCTGGGCACGGGATCCTGCCGCTCGCCGTAGTCGCGCAGCGCCTGGTCGGTGCGCGTCGCCAGCATCCGCAGGCCGGCCAGCCAGTCCCGGTCCTCGGGCCAGCGGCGCTGCTCGAGCACGGGCACGTAGATGCGGCGCACGCGCTGGTAGAGCGCCAGCGCGCCGGCCTCGCCGCTCATGCCCAGCAGCGAGTGCAGCGTGTCGCGGGCGCGGTCGAACTCCTGCGCCTGCACCGCGCCGGCCAGCACGTCCACCAGGCGGGCGATCTCGGGCAGGTAGTCGGCCAGCAGCTCGTTCAGCAGCCCGAGTCGGCGATAGCTTTCCAGCCGCGCCTCGTTCAGCAGCGGGCCTTCGGCCTCGGCGGTGGCGGCCGCGGGCACCACCTGCGGCCGCGGCACCGGGCGCGCGCCGCCCAGCAGGGCCAGCAGCGAGTCGTACAGCAGGCTGGCCTCGACCGGCTTGACCAGGAAGCCGTCCATGCCGGCCGCGCGCGCGGCGTCGATGGCGGCGGCGTCGGAGTGCGCCGTCAGCGCCACGATCGGGACCTTCGCCCACGCGCGGCCGCTGTTGCGCACCGAGCGGGCCGCCTCCAGGCCATCGAGGCCGGGCATGTTCAGGTCCATCAGCACGGCGTCGAAGGCGCCCCCGGCCTCCAGCCGTTCCAGCACGGCCACCCCGTGCTCGACCTCGATCACGGTGGCGCCGGCTTCGCGCAGGTAGGCGGCGACGGCCCGGCGGTTGTAGGCGCTGTCGTCGGCCAGCAGCACGCGCCGGCCCTCGAGCGGCCGGGAGGCGGCGGCCGAGGCCCGCCGCTGCATCACGCGCTGCAACGCCTGCGCCAGCGGCAGTTGCGCGCACGGCTTGCTGATGAAGGCGTCCATGCCGGCGCGCTGGGTCTTCACCCGCGCCACGTGCGGCGGCTCGCTGGTGTAGGCCACGATGCGCACGTAGCGGTTGGCGGGCGCCTGGCCCTGGCGGATGCGCTGGGCGACCTGGTAGCCGTCGAGCACCGGCATGTGCAGGTCCAGCAGCACCAGGTCGTAGGCATGGCGCGCCAGCAGCTCAAGCGCGCGCTGGCCGTCGGCCGCCTCGTCCACCTGCAGGCCCAGCGGCCGCAGCTTGTGCCGCGTGGTGACGCGCTGGGCGGCGTCGTCCTCCACCAGCAGCAGGCGCTTGCCCGCCAGCGCCGTGCGCGCCGCCTCGACCATCTGGCCCCGGTACTTCTCGCGCTCGGCCTCGCCGATGGGCGGAAAGCGCATGGTGAATTCGGTGTACTCGCCCAGCGCCGAGTCGCAATGGATGGAGCCGCCGAAGGCCTTCATCACGCGGTGGCAGAAGGCCAGGCCCAGGCCCGTGCCGCCGCTCTTGCCGACGGTGCGGAACGGCTCGAACAGGCCCTCCAGCACGTCGGGCGCGATGCCGGGCCCGTTGTCGCGCACCTTGACCTGGTGCTCGCCGACGGTGATGTCCAGCCGGGTGCCCGGATAGCGCGCCAGGTAGTACAGCGAGTTCTTGATCAGGTTGAACAGGACGTACAGGAACGCGGTCTCGTCGCCGCGGAACTGGAAGTCGTCGAGCACGTGCACGCGGATGCGGTCGCGCGCCTCGTCGCTGCCGTAGCTGTACTCGTCCACCGCCTTGTGCACGACCTCGGAGGCCGAGAGGTAGGAGAACGCGGCCGTGTCCAGCGGCTTGGCATGCACCTCGTCGAGGGTCATGGAGATCGCCTGCAGCCCGCGCTGGATGGCCTGCTCGCCCTGGGCGAGGTGGCGGTACAGCACGTCCAGCTCCGGCCCGCCGATGGAGGCGAGCTGCGACAGCGCGCCCGGCGCGGGCAGCACCTGCTGCACGCCCTCCAGGCTGTGCTTGATCTGCGTGAGCGGGGTGCGCATCTCGTGCGCGATGGACGCCGCCAGCCAGGCATAGGCGTTGCGCACCTTCTCGGCCGTCGCCCGCTCGAGCGCGAACTTGAACAGGCTGCCGCCCACCACCGAGCCGACCAGGATCGGCCAGCGCTCGACGTAGTCGGCCGGGAACGTCGGCGCGGGGTCGAACTGCACGTAGACCGCCACCGCGGCGGCGAACCCGGTGGCCAGCATGACGATCGTGTTGCGCCAGTCCGCGAGCAGGATCACGATGAACGTGGCCATGAGCGTGTTGCCCACGGCCACCGTGCCGCCACCGTTCTTCAGCGACGTCAGCACGAACGTGAACGGCAGCGTGACGATCAGCACGCCGTACGAGTAGGCGAAGTAGTACCGCTTCAGGCGCTGCGGCCAGCGCTCGCGCAGGAACAGGCCGGCGCAGATGACGGCGTCGACCACGCGCAGCAGCCAGTCGTCGTAGCCGGGATCCGGCTTGGTGAAGCGCAGGAAGTAGTAGGCCGGGTAGAACACCAGGCCCGCCAGGCTCAGGTACCGCAGCATGAGCGGCCCGTGCCGGTGGTAGTCGACGTAGTGGGCGAACAGGCGACGCAAGGCTTGCATGCCGGCCTCCGTCACTGGGCCGTCGGCGCCGCGCGCTGGCCGGACAGCCTGGCCAGCAGCGGGCCCGACTCGGCCCGGATCAGCGTGTAGCTCTTGGCCGTGCCGGCCAGCGGCACGTCGTGCGCGAACGCTTCCCAGCCCAGTCGGCGGTACAGGCGGCTGAGCGCGTGGGTGCAGGTGGCGAACAGCGAGCTGATCTGGGCGTGCCGGCAGCCGTAGCGCAGCGCCATCAGCAGGCAGTGCCGCAACGCGTTGACGTCGCTGCGGTATTCGGGGGCCAGGACCAGGCGGCCGACCTCCCAGTCGCCCCGGCGGATGGGCGGCGCCGCGTCCCCCAGCTGCTCGAAGAGGGTCTCGCTCAGCGTGAGCCCGTAGCCCATCGGGACGACACGGACGGTGCCTACGACCTCACCGTCCAGCTCGAAGCCGAACACCAGGCCGCACTCGTCTCTTTTTTTTCGAGCGTGTCGAACTGCTGCCGTCCGGCAGCCGTGTGCACGGACAGGTCGATCTCGTCGCGCAGGTGCAGCACGCTGGCCACCTGCTCGGGCGTGCGCAGGTGGCGCAGCACGACATGGTCGACGAGCGACGGGCGCTCGGCCGGGACGGCGCCGGGCATGAACGCGGCGGCGGCTTGGGAGTGCAGGTCCAGGTTCATCATGGCGGTCACCGGTGGCGGCGCGCGATCTGCTCGAGCAGTTCGTGGCTCAGGGACAGGGTGGTGATGGCGACGCGCTCGACCAGCCGCTGCTGCTCGGGCGTGCGGGCGTACTTTTCGATCGCTTCCTCGACCTGGCGGATGTGTTCCTGGTCGGCCTCGGCGTGGGCGCCGAAGAAGGTGACGTTCTTGCTGGTGAGCTGCAGGTCCTTGCAGATCTTGGCCAGCAGCTCGCCGATGTGGTCGTGCGCGCTCTCGGCCCAGAAGCTGTAGCCCAGCCGCGGCAGCGCGCCGTAGCGCAGCGCCACCGCGTACAGGTAGCCGGTCAGCGCCTCGGCGGCCGGCAGCGGCTCGCTGTCGGCGTCCTCGTCCTTCCACAGGCCGATCGTCTTGAGGTCGTGCACCACCATCTTCTCGTGGCCCAGTTCCTCGGCGGCGTGGCGGTACGCGAACTTGAGCAGGCCCTCGGGCGCGGGCACGAAGGCGCACGCGGCCTGGTTGACCGAGTTGTGCCGCGAGTAGTGGTACACCTGCAGCATCATGTCGCGCCACAGCGCGGGCTGCACCGGCCGGCCCATCACGAGCTTCCAGAACTCGCCATGCCGGGCCTGGTCCCACTGGGCCTCGACCTTGCGCCGCAGCGAGTGCACAAAACTGTCCGTCACTTCCTGATCCTCTCTGCAAACGGGGGTCCTGCGCGCAGGACGTGCCCGGGCCGGAATGCCCCTGGCAACCCATCAGCATTATCCGTGCGGGGATGTCCTTGCCACCCTGTCAATGTTGACAGTCACACGACAATGGAGCCCATGACGACCGAGACCGACGCCCGCCCCGGGATGCTGGACCTGGGGGCGCCGTGGCGGGACGGCTTCGCCCGGCTCGGCCCCGCGTTCTTCACAGAACTGCCCCCCACGCCCCTGCCCGCGCCCTACCTCGTGGGCCTGAACGAGCGGCTGGCGCGCGACCTCGCGCTCGATGCCGCCGTGCTCGCCGCCGACGAGGGCGTGCGCGCCCTCACGGGCTCGCTGCCGTTGGCCGGCAGCCGCCCGCTCGCCAGCGTCTACAGCGGCCACCAGTTCGGCGTCTGGGCGGGCCAGCTCGGCGACGGCCGCGCCCTGCTGCTCGGCGAGCTGGACACCCCGATCGGCCCGCAGGAGCTGCAGCTCAAGGGCAGCGGCCGCACGCCGTACTCGCGCATGGGCGACGGCCGCGCCGTGCTGCGCTCCAGCATCCGCGAGTTCCTGGGCTCCGAGGCCATGCACGGCCTGGGGATCCCGACCACCCGGGCGCTGAGCGTCACCGGCTCGGACGCGCCGGTGCGCCGCGAGGAGATCGAGACCGCGGCGGTCGTGCTGCGGGTCGCCCCCAGCTTCATCCGCTTCGGCCACTTCGAGCACTTCGCCTCGCGCGACCAGCTGGACGAGCTGCGCACGCTGGCCGATTTCGTCATCGACCGCTTCTATCCGGCCTGCCGCACCACCGCCGACTTCGCCGGCAATGCCTACGCGGCGCTGCTGCAGCAGGTGAGCGAGCGCACGGCGGCGCTGGTGGCCCGCTGGCAGGCGGTGGGCTTTTGCCACGGCGTGATGAACACCGACAACATGAGCATCCTGGGCCTGACCATCGACTACGGCCCGTTCCAGTTCCTCGATGCCTTCGACCCGGGCCACGTCTGCAACCACAGCGACGAGTCCGGCCGCTATGCCTACAACCGGCAGCCCAACGTCGCGTACTGGAACCTGTTCTGCCTGGGCCAGGCGCTGCTGCCGCTGATCGGCGACGAGGAGCGCACCCTCGCAGCGCTCGAGTCGTACAAGACCGTGTTCCCGCGCGAGCTGGAAGCGTGCATGCGGGCCAAGCTGGGCCTGCCCGACGCCCGGGACGGCGATCGCGACCTCGTCGAGCGCACGCTGCAGCTGCTGGCCGGGGAGCGCGTCGACTACACGATCTTCTGGCGCCGCCTGTCCGGCCACGTGGCGGGCGGGCCGGCCGAGCCGGTGCGCGAGCTGTTCCTCGACCGCGCGGCGTTCGACGACTGGTTGCTAGACTACCTGCGGCGGCTGGCGGGCGACCGCGCGGCCGCCGGTGCGGCGATGCTGCGCACGAACCCCAAGTTCGTGCTGCGCAACCACCTCGGCGAGCTGGCGATCCGGCGCGCCAGGGACAAGGATTTCGGCGGCGTGCGCGACCTCCTGGCGGTCCTGCACGCGCCGTTCGACGAGCATCCCGCCCACGAGGCCCTGGCCGGCTTCCCGCCCGACTGGGCCACCCACATCGAGATCAGCTGTTCCTCATGACCTATCCCATCCAGAAAACCGACGCCGAGTGGAAGGCGGTCCTTGCCGACAAGGGCGCCGAGCGCGGTGCCTTCGAAGTCACGCGACAGGCGGCCACCGAGCGGCCGTTCACCGGCAAGTACGAAGCCGTGTGGGCCGACGGCAGCTACCACTGCATCTGCTGCGGCAACAAGCTGTTCGACTCGGCCACCAAGTTCGACGCCGGCTGCGGCTGGCCCAGCTTCTCGGAGGCGGTGCCCGGCGCGATCCGGGAGATCCGCGACACCAGCCACGGCATGGTGCGCACCGAGACGGTGTGCGCCCAGTGCGGCGCCCACCTGGGCCACGTGTTCCCGGACGGCCCGACGGCCAGCGGCCTGCGCTACTGCATGAATTCGGCCTCGCTGGAGTTCAACCAGGCATGAAGCTGCTCCTCGACTTCCTGCCCATCGCGGTCTTCTTCGCCGCCTTCAAGCTGTTCGACATCTGGGTGGCCACCGGCGTGGCGATCGCCGCCACCGTGGCCCAGATCGCGTGGTTCCGCTGGTCCACCGGCAAGGTCGAGCCCATGCAGTGGCTCAGCCTGGGCGTGATCGTCCTGTTCGGCGGCGCCACGCTGCTGGCGCACAACGACACCTTCATCAAGTGGAAGCCGACGGTGCTGTACTGGCTCATGGGCGGCGCGCTGGCGGTCGGGCAGCTGCTGTTCCGGCGCAACCTGCTCAAGTCGCTGATGGGGGCGCAGATGGCCCTGCCCGAGCCGGCGTGGCGCGCGCTGTGCTGGAGCTGGACGGGCTTTTTCGCCGCCATGGGCGCCATCAACCTCTGGGTCGCCTACCACTACGACACCGACACCTGGGTCAACTTCAAGCTGTTCGGCGGCCTGGGCCTGATGGTGCTGTTCGTCATCGGCCAGGCGCTGTACCTGGCCCGGTTCATGAAGACCGAGGCGGACCAGCCGTGACCGGGCCGATCACCGCGCAGGCACTGCAGCGGCGGCTGCAGGACGTGCTGCAGCCCAGCAGGCTCGAAGTGATCGACGAGAGCCAGGCGCACGCCGGGCATGCCGGCGCCAACGGCACCGGGTTCGGCACGCACTTCCGGGTGCGGATCGACTCGCCGCTGTTCGCCGGCCGCCCGCGGGTGGCTCGACATCGCCTTGTGTATGATGCGCTGCGCGATTTTCTGGACGGCGGCGTGCACGCCCTGGCCATCGAAACGCCCTGATCGACCGCTTGTCTCGACCCCTCGAAAGGGACTCCCCATGAAAAAGCATCTCCTCGCGGCCGTGGCCGCCGCCTCCCTCTGCGCTGCGCTGCCCGCGCTGGCCCAGAACGTCGCCATCGTCAACGGCAAGCCCGTGCCGAAGGCGCGGGTCGAGGCGCTCGCCTCGCAGATCGCCAAGAGCGGCCGCCCGATCACGCCCGAGATGAACGAGCAGCTCAAGGACGAGGTCATCGCCCGCGAGGTGTTCATGCAGGAAGCGCAAAAGCGCGGCCTGGATGCCGGCGACGACTTCAAGACGCAGATGGAACTGGCCCGCCAGGCCATCCTGATCCGCTCGCTGTTCGCCGACTACGAGAAGAAGAACCCGGTCACCGACGCCGAGGTGAAGGCCGAGTACGACAAGTTCGCCGCCGCCAACAGCGGCAAGGAATACCGTGCCCGCCACATCCTGGTGGAGACCGAGCCCGAGGCCAAGAAGATCATCGCCGACCTGAAGAAGGGCGCGAAGTTCGAGGACCTGGCCAAGAAGCAGTCCAAGGACCCGGGATCGGGCGCCCAGGGCGGCGACCTCGACTGGGGCAACGCCAACAGCTACGTGCCCGAGTTCTCGCAGGCGCTGGTCAAGCTGGGCAAGGGCCAGACCACGCAGGAGCCGGTCAAGACCCAGTTCGGCTACCACGTGATCCGCGTCGACGACATCCGCGAGGCGCAACTGCCCAAGCTCGACGAAGTCAAGCCGCAGATCGCCCAGCAGCTGCAGCAGCAAAAGCTCGCCAAGTTCCAGCAAGAACTGCGCTCCTCCGCGAAGGTGGAGTGACGAGCAACGCGAGTCACTCCATCCCGGCGCAGGCCGGGATCCACGGTCGACGCCCAAGCCTGGAATCGACCAAGGAAGCGAGTCACTCCATCCCGGCGAATGCCGGGATCCACGATCGACGCCCAAGCCAGGAATCGATCAAAGAAAAAGCGGCCCCCGGCCGCTTTTTCTTTTGTCCGCCCCTCGGTGGCGCGCTGCCCGCACCTCAGTGCCGCAACGCCTGCACCGCCATCAGCAGCCCGAACAGCACCGGCTGGTGCAGCATGTACCAGGTCAGGCTCCAGCGGCCCAGCCATGCGAGCGGCGCGCCGCCCGGCAGCAGCGGCCCCGTCATCCACTCGCGGCGGCGCGCCAGCACCCACTGGCCGGCCGCCATCCCCCACCACATCACGCCCAGCCACGGGAACAGCGGCACGTAGTCCTCGGTGATCGGCTTGCGGCTCACCAGGCCCAGCCAGTGGAACGGCGGCCCGTTCAGCAACTCCAGCGCCGGCGTGGCGGCGTGCAGCGAGCGGAACAGCACCGGCAGCAGGATCGCCACCGCGCCGGCGGCCCAGAGCCAGCGGCCCCAGCCGCCGGTCAGGCGCACGAGCACGAGCATCACGGCGATGCCGTGCAGCACGCCGAAGAAGATGTAGCTGCGCGGGAACACGGCATAGGAGCCCGCGGTGACCAGCAGCGCGCAGGCGGCGATCTGCGCCCAGCGCTTCCAGAACCGCGGCCAGCCCTGTCCCTGGGCGTGCGCCACCGCCTGCGACAGGCCGGCACAGAACAGGAACAGGCTGACGATCGCCGTGCGCTGTCCGGTCCAGAACGGGTCCTGGTAGAAGTTCTCCCGCAGCCAGCCGAAATGGTTGAGGTCGAAGCAGAAGTGGAAGGCCGTCATCCACACGATGGCGGCGCCGCGCAGCGCGTCCAGGCGGTCGAAACGATGGGTCGGCATGGCGCCCGAGTGTGCCGCAGGGCGTCGGGCCGCGGGTTTTCCCGTTCTCCACCGCCGCGCGGCGGGCGCTCCAATGCCGGTGGCATGCCAACCCCAAGGAGCGTCCCATGCTGAAACCTGTCCTGTCCGCCGTCGTGGCCCTCGCCGCGGCACTCGCCGGCTGTGCGTCCGGCCCCGCGACCACCGCCGCGCCGGCGGCCGCCCCGCAGCCGATGGCGGCGGGCCAGCCGGCCGCGGCCGGCAAGACCGAGGTGCTGTGGCTCGGCCAGGCGACGACGCGCATCACCACGCCCGGCGGCAAGGTGATCGTCATCGACCCGTGGCTCACGTCCAACCCCAAGACGCCGCCGGCGTTCAAGCAGCTCGAGGCGCTGGGCAAGGTCGACCTGATCCTGGTCACGCACGCCCACTTCGACCACTTCGCCGACGCCCCCGCGCTGGCCAAGCTGCGCAACGTGCCGGTGTACGGGCCGGCGGGGTTGAACGACTCCATCGCCAAGCTGGGCATCCTGCCGGCGGAGCTGTCGCCGCGCTTCGGCAAGGGCGGCACCATCGCGCCGTGGGGCCCGACGGGCCCGAAGATCACCGCGGTGCACGCGGAGCATTCGTCCGAGCTGACGTGGAAGGACGCGAGCGGCAAGGACGCCATCCATGTGGGCGGCGAGCCGGTGGGCTTCATCGTCGAGATGGAGAACGGCTTCAAGGTCTGGCACATGGGCGACACGGCGGTGTTCGGCGACATGCGCCTGATCGGCGACATGTACCGCCCCGACGTGGTGCTGGTGCCGATCGGCGGCCACTTCGTGATGAATCCGCAGGACGCCGCGATGGCCGTGCGCGACCTGGTGCGGCCCAAGTTCGCCATCCCGATCCACTACGGCACGATCCCCCAGCTGCGCGGCACGCCGGCGGAGTTCCAGCAGGCGCTCGGCACCGCGCCGGGCACGCCGCGCATGCTGCTCGTGGAGCCGGGCCAGAAGCTGGACTTCTGAGCCGGGGCCGCGCCGCCCGCAGTGCCTCGGCAGTGGCGCGGCGGCCGGCCCGCCCCAACCCCGGCCGGTAAAATCGCGGCCCTTCCCCGCCCCTTATCCGTGGGGCCGCCTCCCATGTCCCTCCTGTCCCACCAGATCGAGCTGCTCGCGCCCGCTCGCGATGCCGACATCGGCATCGAGGCGATCAACCACGGCGCCGACGCCGTCTACATCGGCGGCCCGGGCTTCGGCGCCCGGGCGTCGGCCGGCAACGACCTGCGCGACATCGAGCGGCTGTGCCGCCATGCGCACCGGTTCGGCAGCCGCATCTTCATCACCCTGAACACCATCCTGCGCGACGACGAGCTCGAGCCGGCGCGGCGCATGGCCTGGGATGTCTGGAACGCCGGCGCCGACGTGCTGATCGTGCAGGACATGGGCCTGCTGGAGATCGACCTGCCGCCGATCCAGCTGCATGCGAGCACGCAGACCGACATCCGCACCGTGGAGAAGGCGCGCTTCCTGCAGGACGTGGGCTTCTCGCAGATGGTGCTGGCGCGCGAGCTGACGCTGGCGCAGATCCGCGACATCCACGCCGCGATCGACCCCGAGCGCTGCAAGCTGGAGTTTTTCGTCCACGGCGCCCTGTGCGTGGCCTACAGCGGCCAGTGCTTCATCAGCCACGCCCACACCGGCCGCAGCGCCAACCGGGGCGACTGCAGCCAGGCCTGCCGCCTGCCCTACCACGTGGTCGACGAGAAGGGACGCTTCGTCGCCCACGACAAGCACGTGCTCTCGATGAAGGACAACAACCAGAGCGACAACCTCGCCGCGCTGGTGGACGCCGGCGTGCGCAGCTTCAAGATCGAGGGCCGCTACAAGGACATGGGCTACGTGAAGAACATCACCGCCCATTACCGCCGGCTGTTCGACGAGCTGATCGAGGCCCGCGAAGCCGGCGACCAGCCGCTCGCCCGCGCCTCCAGCGGCCGCACGACCTTCACCTTCACGCCCGACCCGAACCAGAACTTCAACCGCGAGTTCACCGACTACTTCGTCAACGGCCGCCAGGACGACATCGGCGCCTTCGACTCGCCCAAGAACCCGGGCCAGGCGATCGGCTGGGTGACGAAGGTGGGCCCGGACTGGATCGAGCTGGAATGCGCCAGCGCGGCCGCCGTGCTGCACAACGGCGACGGCCTGTGCTACTACGACCTGCAGAAGGAACTGGTGGGAGTGGCCATCAACCGAGCCGAGCCGCTTCCTGCTTCCCCCTCCTCGGGGTGGGGGCGATGGCGGGTGTTCCCCAAGGACCCCATCGCCGGCATGCGCGACCTGCGCAAGGGCACCGAGATCAACCGCAACCGCGACATGAGCTGGGTGCGGATGCTGGAGAAGAAGTCGAGCGACCGGCGCATCGGCGTCTGGGCCGTGCTCGCCGAGACGGCCGAGGGCTTTTCGCTGTCGCTGACCGACGAGGACGGCCACGTCGGCGCGGCAGAAGCTCCGCACGCGAAGGAGCCGGCGCGCGACGCCGCCCGCAACGAGGCCAGCCTGCGCGAGCACGTCGGCCGCTTCGGCGCCACCCTCTTCGAGCCGCTGGACATCCGGCTGCAGCTCGCCCGGCCGTGGTTCGTGCCGGCGTCGCTGGTCAACCAGCTGCGGCGCGACGCCGTGGCGGCGCTGGAGGCCGCGCGCGAGGCGGCGTACGAGCGGCCGGCCCGCGCCATGCCGGTCGAGCCGCCGGTGCCGTACCCGGAGGACACCCTCACCTACCTGGCCAACGTGTTCAACCAGAAGGCGCACGACTTCTATGCCAGGCACGGCGTGCGGGTGATCGACGCCGCGTACGAGAGCCACGAGGAGGAAGGCGAGGTCAGCCTGATGATCACCAAGCACTGCGTGCGGTGGTCGATGAGCCTGTGCCCCAAGCAGGCCCGGGGCGTGGTCGGCGTCAAGGGCACCATCAAGGCCGAGCCGCTGCAGCTGGTCAACGGCAAGGAGAAGCTCACGCTGCGCTTCGACTGCAAGCCGTGCGAGATGCACGTGGTCGGCCGGATGAAGACGTCGGTGAAGAACCAGCGCCTGCGCGAGCTGGCGGAAGTGCCGATGACCTTCTACCGCACCCGCCCGGCCGCCGCCCGCCCGGCCTGATCCCGCCAGCAAGGGCGCGGGGCTGGCGCCGCCGGATCACCCGGCCGGTTTCAAGGCGGCGGAATCTCACCTGGTTCGATGCTGTCGACCTTGGGTTCGTCACGTTGCGGATGCTGCCTGACCTGCCGCTTCAGGCGGTCGTCCTCGGCAGGGCCATGCGTCGCGCCTTGCTGCACCTCGTCCACCACTTTCGGAGGCACCTGTGGGCTGCGCTGGGGGCTGTGTGTCATCGATTCACCTCGCTCGTTCGGACTTTCGACCCGGACCAATCTAGGCGCATCCCATCGCCGTTCATTGATCCCGCGCAAGTGCAAGGTCGTCCGGGTGGAAGTCCCGCCGCGCCGGGCTGGCCGAGAGCGATCGGACGCGCTTGCCGCGTGGATGGCGTGCAGCGTCTGCTGCCCTGCCGAGCAGCCAAATCCGCAACGCAGCGCGAGCGAGCGCTGCGTCGCCGATTGATTTGCATCATCCCGCGCGGCGGGCGGCCTCCTAGACTGATTTCGAACGGGCGGCACCCGGCGCCCAGGGGAGACCGCTTTGAAACAGCCCCTCGAAGTTCGCTTCATCGGCATGGACGCCTCGGAGGCCATCGAGGCAGCAGCCGTCTCGAAGGCGAGCAAGCTCGACCAGTTCCGGCCCGACATCATGGCGTGTCGCGCCACCGTGGAGCTGACGGACAAGCATCGGCACCAGGGCAAGAGGTACGCCGTTCGCCTGGACGTGACCGTGCCCGGACACGAGTTCGGTGTCGATCGCGTCCACCACGAGGACGTCTACGTGGCGCTGCGCGAGGCCTTCGACGACATGAAGCGGCAGTTGCAGGATTCGGTGCGGCGCGTGCAGGGCCAGGTCAAGCAGCACCCGGTGCCCCTGCACGGGGAGGTGGTGCGCTTCGCCGACGAGGGTCGCTGCGGGTTCATCCGCAGCGACGAAGGCGACGAATACTGGTTCGGGCCCGACAACGTGGCCGGCGTGCCATATGCCCACCTGGACATCGGGACACCGGTGCAGTTCATCCCGGAGGTGGCCGCCGAAGGCCGGCAGGCCAAACGCGTGAGCGTCGGGCAGCACGAGACGCCGTGACCGGCAGTGCGGGAGGCCAGGATGCCCGCCCCCGTGGCCCGCTGGGAACACTTCGACCATGGGGCCGACATCGGCGTGCGCGGGCTCGGGCCTACCAAGGCGCAGGCCTTCGAGCAGGCCGCCCTCGCGCTCACCGCGGTCGTCACACAGCCCGCGGACGTCGAGCCGCGCGAGACGGTGTCCATCCGCTGCGAGGCGCCGGACGACGAATTGCTGCTGGCTGCCTGGCTGAACGCCGTCGTCACCGAGATGGCCGTGCGCCGCATGCTGTTCGCGCGTTTCCGTGTGGCGCTGGAGGGCAGCCGCCTGGACGGCACGGCCGTCGGGGAACCGGTCTCGCGCGACCGGCACGCGCCCGCGGTCGAGGTCAAGGGCGCGACGTACACGGAACTGCGGGTCACGCCCACCCCTGACGGCGGCTGGCTCGCGCAGACGGTGGTGGACGTTTGACATGGACATGCAGCAACTGGTCCGTCGGGGCCCGTGCGAATGGGAGATCCCCATGCGCGGCGGCATGCGGGTGCCCGCCGTCATCTTCGGGTCCGACGCGCTCGTGCGCGAGATGGACGAGAAGGTGCGCGAGCAGGCGGTGAACGTGGCCACGCTTCCCGGGATCGTCCGTGCCTCCTACGTGATGCCGGATGGCCACTGGGGCTACGGCTTCCCGATCGGCGGCGTCGCGGCGTTCGACGCGGAGCAAGGCGGCGTCATCTCCGCCGGCGGTGTCGGCTTCGACGTGTCGTGCGGCGTGCGCTGCCTGCACACCGGATTGCGGCGGCAGGACATCGAGCCGCGGCAGCGCGCGCTCGCCGATGCGCTGTTCGCGGACATCCCCGCCGGCGTCGGCAGCCGCGGCGCCATCCGGTTGAATGCGAGCGAGATGCACGACATGCTCACGGGCGGGGCGACGTGGGCCGTGGCCAGGGGCTGGGGCAGCGAGGCCGACCTGGCCCGCACCGAGGAACGCGGGCAGATGCTCCACGCCAAGCCGGGCTGCGTGTCGGAGCAGGCGCAACGGCGCCAGCGCGACGAGATGGGCACGCTGGGCAGCGGCAACCACTACCTGGAGGTGCAGGAGGTCCAGGAAGTCTTCGAGCCGATCGCCGCCGAGGCCTATGGCCTGCGCCTTGGCGACATCGTCGTGATGATCCACTGCGGCTCGCGCGGCCTGGGCCACCAGATCGGCACCGACTACCTGCGCCTGATGGTGGAGGCAGCGCCCTCGTACGGCCTGGTGCTGCCGGACCGCGAACTGGCCTGCGCGCCGCTGCGTTCCGACCTGGGCCAGCAATACCTGGGCGCCATGCGCGCCGCGGTCAACTGCGCGCTGGCCAACCGGCAGATCCTCACCCACCTGGTGCGCGAGGTCTTCGCGCGCCTGCTGCCGCAGGCACGCATGCCGCTCCTGTACGACGTGTCGCACAACACCTGCAAGCAGGAGCCGCACCGGATGGAAGGCCGCACGAGGGAGCTCTTCGTCCATCGCAAGGGCGCCACCCGCGCCTGGGGACCGGGGCACCCGGACCTCCCCGAAGAACTGCGTCCGGTCGGCCAGCCGGTGCTGGTCGGCGGCTCGATGGGAACGGGTTCCTACGTCCTTGCGGGCATGCAGGCGAAGGAGGACGTGGCTTTCGCCTCGGCGTGCCACGGCGCGGGACGCGCCATGAGCCGTCACCAGGCCCTGAAGCTGTGGCACGGCCGAGAGGTCGTGGACGAGCTCGCCGCGCGCGGCATCCTGGTGCGCAGTCCCTCGTCGCGCGGCGTGGCGGAAGAGGCACCGGGCGCCTACAAGGACGTGGCGGCGGTGGTGGACGCCGCGCAGCAGGCCGGACTGGCGCGCAAGGTGGTGCGCCTGCGGCCCATGGTCTGCGTCAAGGGCTGAGGAACGGACGCACACCCGGCCGCGGCCGCGCGAAACAGCCGGCGGCTTGAGTCTTCGGCGGCTGCGGCCAATGCACCCCGGGGCGGCGGACCGCCGCCGCCGGGCTCACCCGGCCGGGCTCAGCCCACCCACTTGCGCGCGTTGCGCCACATCCGCAGCCAGGGGCTGGACGCGCTGACGTCGCCGCCGCTCCAGCTCATCTGGATGTTGCGGAACACGCGCTCGGCGTGCGGCATCATGGCCGTGAAGCGGCCGTCGGCCGTGGTCACGGCGGTCAGGCCGCCGGGGCTGCCGTTCGGGTTGAACGGGTACGCCTCGGTCGGCTGGCCATGGCGGTCGATGAAGCGCATCGCGGCGATCGCCTCGCGCTCGTTGCCGCGATGGGCGAAGTTGGCGTAGCCCTCGCCGTGCGCCACCACGATCGGCAGCCGGCTGCCGGCCATGCCGGCGAAGAACAGGCTGGGCGACTCCAGCACCTCCACCTGCGACAGCCGCGCCTCGTAGCGCTCGCTGCGGTTGGTGGTGAAGCGCGGCCAGGCGGCGGCGCCCGGGACGATGTCGGCCAGCTCGGCCAGCATCTGGCAGCCGTTGCACACGCCCAGCGCGAAGGTGTCGCGACGGGCGAAGAACGCCTGGAACTGCTCGGACACGCGCGGGTTGAAGGTGATGCTGCGCGCCCAGCCGATGCCCGCACCCAGCGTGTCGCCGTAGCTGAAGCCGCCGCAGGCGACGAAGCCGCGGAAGTCCTCCAGCCGCGCGCGGCCGGCCAGCAGGTCGGTCATGTGCACGTCCACCGCCTCGAAGCCGGCGGTGTCGAAGCAGTACGCCATCTCCACCTGCGAGTTGACGCCCTGCTCGCGCAGGATGGCGACCCTGGGCCGCGACAGGTTCAGGAACGGTGCGGCCACGTCCTCGGCCGGATCGAACGCCGGCGCGAACTGCAGGCCGGGGTCGGCCGGGTCGCCGGCGGCAGCGTGCTCCTGGTCGGCGCAGTCGGGGTTGTCGCGCTGCTGGCAGATCTTCCAGCTGACGCTGTCCCAGACCTGGTGCAGGTCGGCCAGCCGGGCGCCGAACACCACCTTGGTGTCGCGCCACACCTGGACCTCGCCCTTGCCCACCTCGATGGTCGACGCGGCTGGGCGCGTCTTGCCCACGAAGTGGCTGTGCCTGGACAGCCCGTGCTCGCGCAGCACCTGCATGACCTCGTTGCGCTCGGCGGTGCGCACCTGCAGCAGCACGCCGAGTTCCTCGTTGAACAGGGCCTTGAGCGTCAGCTCCTCGCGGCGCGCGCCGACCTGCGAGGCCCAGTTCTTGGCGTCCCCGTACTCGGCGCGGCTGTCGCTGATGCCGTCGCCCTCGGTGACCAGCAGGTCCACGTTCAGGCTCACGCCGACGTGGCCGGCGAAGGCCATCTCGCAGGCCGCCGCCATCAGGCCGCCGTCGCTGCGGTCGTGGTAGGCCAGGATGCGGCCCTGCCTGCGCAGCGCATTGACGGCGTCCACCAGGCGCACCAGGTCCTGGGGATCGTCCAGGTCCGGCACCTCGCCGCCGGGCTGGCCGAGCACCTGCGCCAGGATGCTGCCGCCCATGCGGTGGCGCCCCTTGCCCAGGTCCACCAGCACCAGCGTGGTGTCCTCGGCCGCGTCCAGCTGCGGGGTGAGCGTGGCGCGCACGTCGGCCAGCGTGGCGAACGCACTGACGATCAGGCTCACCGGGGCCGTGACCTGCTTGCGGGCGTCGCCCTCCTGCCACTGCGTGCGCATCGACAGGCTGTCCTTGCCGACCGGGATGGAGATGCCCAGCGCCGGGCACAGTTCCATGCCGACGGCACGCACGGTCTCGTACAGCGCGGCGTCCTCGCCGGGCTCGCCGCAGGCGGCCATCCAGTTGGCCGACAGCTTCACGCGCGGCAGCTCGATCGGCGCGGCCAGCAGGTTGGTGATGGCCTCGGCGACCGCCATCCGGCCGGAGGCCGCGGCATTGGTCGCGGCGAGCGGCGTGCGCTCGCCCATGCTCATGGCCTCGCCAGCGAAGCCGCGGTAGTCGGCCAGCGTCACGGCGCAGTCGGCCACCGGCACCTGCCAGGGCCCCACCATCTGGTCGCGGTGCGACAGGCCGCCCACCGTGCGGTCACCGATCGTCACCAGGAAGCGCTTGGACGCCACGGTCGGATGCGCCAGCACCTGGATCACCGCCTGCTGCAGCTCCACGCCGGTCAGCTCGATGGGCGGCACCTCGCGCACAACGGTCTTCACGTCGCGGTGCATCTTGGGCGGCTTGCCCAGCAGCACGTCCATGGGCATCTCCACCGGCGTGGGCTGGCCCTCGTCGGCGACCACCAGGTCGCGCGCCTCGGTCGCCACGCCCACCACCGCGAACGGGCAGCGCTCGCGCTCGCAGAAGGCGCGGAACTGCGCGAGCGACTCGGGCGCGATCGCCAGGACGTAGCGCTCCTGGCTCTCGTTGCACCAGATCTCCTTGGGCGCCAGGCCCGATTCCTCCAGCGGCACCTGGCGCAGGTCGAAGCGCGCGCCGCGGCCGGCGTCGTTGGTCAGTTCCGGAAAGGCGTTGGACAGGCCGCCCGCGCCGACGTCGTGGATGGCGAGCACGGGGTTGGCCTCGCCCAGCGACCAGCAGTGGTTGATGACCTCCTGCGCGCGCCGCTCGATCTCGGGGTTGCCGCGCTGCACCGAGTCGAAGTCCAGGTCGGCGGCGTTCGCGCCGGTGGCCATGGAGCTGGCCGCGCCGCCGCCCATGCCGATGCGCATGCCGGGGCCGCCCAGCTGCACCAGCAGCGTGCCGGCCGGGAACTCGATCTTGTGCGTCAGGCGCGCATCGATGCTGCCCAGGCCGCCGGCGATCATGATCGGCTTGTGGTAGCCGCGCACCACGCCGGCGACGGTCTGCTCGTACTCGCGGAAGTAGCCCAGCAGGTTGGGCCGGCCGAACTCGTTGTTGAACGCGGCGCCGCCCAGCGGGCCCTCGGTCATGATCTGCAGCGGGCTGGCGATCTGCGCCGGCCGCCCGTTCGGGCTGTCCCACAGGCGCGAGACCGAAAAGCCCGTCAGCCCGGCCTTGGGGCGCGAGCCGCGGCCGGTGGCGCCCTCGTCGCGGATCTCGCCGCCGGCGCCCGTCGAGGCACCGGGAAACGGCGAGATCGCCGTCGGGTGGTTGTGCGTCTCCACCTTCATCAGCACGTGGTGCAGCGCGTCGCGCCGCTCGTACGCCGCCGGGCCGTCGCCACGGCCGGGCAGGAAGGCCTCGACGCACGAGCCTTCCATCACCGCCGCGTTGTCCGAATAGGCGACCACCGTGTGCTGCGGATTGGACTGGTGCGTGTGGCGGATCATGCCGAACAGGCTCTTGTCCTGCGGCACGCCGTCGATGGTGAAGCTGGCGTTGAAGATCTTGTGCCGGCAGTGCTCGCTGTTGGCCTGCGCGAACATCATCAGCTCGACGTCCGTCGGGTTGCGGCCCAGGCCGCGGAACGCCTGCTCCAGGTAGTCGATCTCGTCGTCGGCCAGGGCCAGGCCGAACTGCACGTTGGCGCGCTCGAGCGCCGCGCGACCGCCGCCCAGCACGTCCACGTGTTCCATCGGGGCCGGCGCCAGTTCGTCGAACAGGTGGCGGGCGCCGCCGCGGTCGGGCAGCACGCTCTCGGTCATGCGGTCGTGCAGCAGGGCCGCGATGGCCTCGCGCTGCGCCGGCGCCAGCGCGGCCCTGGACAGCAGGCCGCCCTTGAGGTGCACGCGGTATTCGACGGCGCGCTCCAGGCGGCGCACGCCCAGGCCGCAGTTGTGCGCGATGTCGGTGGCCTTGGACGCCCACGGCGACACGGTGCCCAGGCGCGGGGTGACGACGAACAGCTCGCCCTCGGCGGCGCCGTCGAAAGGCTCGCCGTAGGTCAGCAGCCCGGCCAGCCGCTTGAGCTCGGCCGCGGAAGGCGCCTGCTCCCAGGCCGCCAGGTGGACGAACCGGGCCGACAGGCCCTCGACCCGCTCGTGCACCTCGCGCAGCCGCGGAAGCAGTTGCCGGATGCGGAACTCGCTGAGGGCGCGCCCGCCCTCGTACTCGGTGATGTGCAGGGTCACTGTGAAGCCTGTGAGGGAGCAGGATGCGCGCGCCGCTGACTGGGGCGCGCGCGCAGACCCCGGATTTTACCGGGCACCGTCGCGCGCTCCTGCGCCGGCGCGGGGCCTCTGGGATAATTCGCGCCCATGAGCATCACGTACAAGGACGCCGACGGCATCCAGGGGATGCGCACCGCGGGCCGCCTGGCCGCCGAGGTGCTCGATTTCCTCACTCCCCACATCAAGCCGGGCATCACCACGCGTGAGATCGACCGCCTCGCGGCCGAATGCATGGCCCGGCAGGGCTCGACCTCGGCCACGCTGGGCTACCAGCCGCCGGGCTACCCCCCCTACCCCGCCTCGCTGTGCACCTCGGTCAACCATGTCGTGTGCCACGGCATCCCGAACGACAAGCCGCTGAAGAAGGGCGACATCGTCAACGTCGACGTCACCGTCATCAAGGACGGCTGGTACGGCGACACCAGCCGCATGTTCATGGTCGGCGAGACCTCCATCGCCGCCAAGCGCCTGGTGGGCATCACCTACGAGGCGATGTGGCACGGCATCGTGAAGGTCCGGCCCGGCATCAAGCTGGGCGACATCGGCTTCGCGATCCAGCAGTTCGCCGAGAAGAACGGTTACTCGGTGGTGCGCGAGTTCTGTGGCCACGGCATCGGCCGCAACTTCCACGAGGAGCCGCAGGTGCTGCACTACGGCAAGCCGGGCACGCTGGAGGAGCTCAAGCCGGGCATGACCTTCACGATCGAGCCGATGATCAATGCCGGCCGCAAGGACGTGAAGGAGTTCGGCAACGACGGCTGGACCATCGTCACCAAGGACCACTCGCTGTCCGCCCAGTGGGAGCACACGGTGCTGGTCACCGAGACGGGCTACGAGGTGCTCACGCTCTCGGCCGGCAGCCCGCCGCCGCCGCCGTTCGTCAACGCCTGACGCCATGACCGCGGCCGCGCGCCTGGCGCCGCCACCCCCACCGGCCGCGGCCCTGCGCGAGCGGCTCAAGGCGCAGAAGGAAGCGGTCAACGCCTCGCTGCTGGCCCCGCGCACCACGCCGCGCGCGGTGCGGCCGCTGCTGCGGCGCCTGGCCCGGCACGTGGACGCCGCGCTGCGCGAGCTGTGGACGCGGGCCGGCTTCGCTCCCGGCTGCGCGCTGGTGGCGGTCGGCGGCTACGGCCGCGGCGAGCTGTTTCCGCATTCGGACGTCGACGTGCTGGTGCTCCTGCCCGACGGCGTGCAGGCCGATGCCGACGCGCCGCTGAAGCAGCGCCTGGAATCCTTCATCGGCAGCTGCTGGGACACCGGCCTGGAGATCGGCTCCAGCGTGCGCACCGTCGAGGAGTGCCTCGCCCAGGCCGGCGCGGACGTCACCGTGCAGACCTCGATGCTCGAGTCGCGCCTGCTCGCCGGCGACGCCGGCCTGTTCGAGCGCTTCCAGCAGCGCGTTCGCGACGGCATCGACCCGCAAGCCTTCTTCATCGCCAAGACGCTGGAGATGCGCCAGCGCCACACCAAGTTCGAGAACACGCCCTACTCGCTCGAGCCCAACTGCAAGGAGTCGCCGGGCGGGCTGCGCGACCTGCAGGTGATCCTGTGGGTGGCGCGCGCGGCCGGCTTCGGCACCAGCTGGGACGAGCTCGCGCAGCGGGGCCTGGCCACGCCGCTGGAGGCGCAGCAGATCCAGCGCAACGAGGCGCTGCTGGACCTGATCCGCGCGCGCCTGCATGCCATCGCGCGCCGGCGCGAGGACCGGCTGGTGTTCGACCTGCAGACCGCGGTGGCCGAGACCTTCGGCTACCAGACCGTCACCAGCGCCGACGGCCGCCTGGTGCAGCGCGCCAGCGAGGCGCTGATGAAGCGCTTCTACTGGGCCGCCAAGGCCGTCACGCAGCTCAACCAGATCCTGCTGCTGAACATCGAGGAGCGGCTGATCCCCGGCGGCAATGCGCCCGAGCCGGTGAACGCGCGGTTCCTGAACAAGGCCGGCATGCTGGAGGTGGCCAGCGACGACCTGTACCGGCGCGAGCCGCACGCGATCCTGGAGACCTTCCTGCTGTACCAGACCACGGTGGGCATCAAGGGCCTGTCGGCGCGCACGCTGCGCGCGCTGTACAACGCGCGCGAGGTGATGGACGCGCGCTTTCGCAACGACCCGGTCAACCACGCGACGTTCCGCGCCATGCTGATGCAGCCGGCGGGCATGACGCACGCGTTCCGGCTGATGAACCAGACGTCGGTGCTGGGGCGCTACCTGTGGCCGTTCCGGCGCATCGTCGGCCAAATGCAGCACGACCTGTTCCACGTCTACACGGTGGACCAGCACATCCTGATGGTCCTGCGCAACGTGCGGCGCTTCTTCATCGCCGAGCACGCGCACGAGTACCCGTTCTGCTCGCAGCTGGCCGCGGGCTACGACAAGCCCTGGGTGCTGTACATCGCCGCGCTGTTCCACGACATCGCCAAGGGCCGCGGCGGCGACCACTCGGAACTGGGCGGCGCCGAGGTGCGGCGTTTCTGCCGCCAGCACGCCATCGACCCGGGCGACTGCAGGCTGATCGAGTTCCTGGTGCGCGAGCACCTGACCATGAGCCGCATCGCGCAGAAGGAAGACCTGAGCGACCCGGCGGTGATCGCCGCCTTCGCGCGGCGGGTGGGCAACGAACGCACGCTCACGGCGCTGTACCTGCTGACCGTGGCCGACATCCGCGGCACCAGTCCCAAGGTCTGGAACGCCTGGAAGGGCAAGCTGCTGGAGGACCTGTACCGGGCCACGCTGCGGGCGCTGGGCGGCCACCAGCCCGACACCTCGGCCGAGATCGAGGCGCGCAAGCGCGACGCGCTGGTGCAGCTGCAGCTGCACGCGCTGCCGTTCGAGGCGCACAAGAAGCTGTGGGACACGCTGGACGTGGGCTACTTCATGCGCCACGACGCCGGCGAGATCGCCTGGCACACGCGCCAGGTCTCGCGCCACGTGGGCACCGCCAAGGTGGTTGTGCGCGCCCGGCTGTCGCCGGTCGGCGAAGGCCTGCAGGTGCTGGTCTACACGCCCGACCAGCCGGACCTCTTCGCGCGCATCTGCGGTTACTTCGACCAGGCCGGCTTCTCGATCCTGGACGCGCGCATCCACACGGCCCGCAACGGCTACGCGCTGGACACCTTCCAGGTCGTCACGGCCCTGCTGCCGGAGCACTACCGCGAGCTGGTGACCATGGTCGAATCGGGGCTGGAGCAGACGCTCGAGCGCGCCGGGCCCCTGCCGCCGCCCAGCCGCGGCCGCGTGTCGCGGCGCGTCCGCAGCTTCCCGGTCGCGCCGCGCGTGCAGCTCACGCCCGACGAGCGCGCGCAGCGCTGGCTGCTGTCGATCTCGGCCAGCGACCGGGTGGGCCTGCTGTACTCGGTGGCGCGCGTGCTGGCGCGCCACAAGATCAACCTGCAACTGGCCAAGGTGACCACGCTGGGCGAGCGCGTGGAGGACACCTTCCTGGTCGACGGCCCCGAGCTGCAGCAGAACCGCAAGCAGATCGAGATCGAGACCGAACTGCTGCAGGCGCTGGCCGCCTAGGGGCGGCGGGTCAGCGCCGCGCCGGCGCCGGCAGGAACACGCGGGGGCCGCCCGAGGCCTGGTACTGCGTCCAGGCCGTCAGGAAGACCATGGCCATGAAGCCGGTGGCCACCAGGGCCGGATAGGCGGCCATGATCTCGCCCAGCGAGTACTTCCAGTTCAGCGGCCTCCCCACGCCCAGCATCGCGGCATAGAACCAGGACACGCCGGATACCGTGCCCACGAACATGGCCAGCAGGCGCTGGCCGAAGGTCAGGCGCATCAGCGCGCCCGCGCGCTGCAGCAGCGGCAGCACCTTGTGGTGCAGGACCACGCCGTTGATCGTGAGCAGTGCCACGATCGCGATCTTGGACTGCAGCTTGGGATTGGCGAGCACCTGCGCGCCCTTGGCCCAGACGTCCATCGCCACCAGGCCGGAGCCGGTGAGCCACAGCACCAGCAAGGCCCGCACGAGGGTCTTGTGCAGGCCGCCGATGTAGCGTGGGTCGAGCGTCGCCGCATCGCCCACCAGCAGGCGCTTGACCATGTCCAGGTCGCTCATGAAGACGAGGCCGATCGCCACGCAGCATGCGAGCAGGTGCAGGTACACCACGCCCATTCGAGCCAGTTCAACATCCATCCGTCCAGTCCTTCTCTGTGTAGGTGTCGGAATCCGCCCCTCCGGCGGTCCGGGGCCGCGGCGCGTGCGCCAGGCCCGGCGTCCACTGTGGACAACGCGGGCGCTTCATTCCGCGTCGCTTTGCAACCTCCTGTTGAGCTGCCACCGGCGGCAGCCGCCCCGTTCCGGTGCACGGCCCGGGCTTTTCCTGCTGAGGCAAGGGGTTGCGAGCCGGGGCCGGCACGAAGGGCCGGGCTACGCGGTTCGGTGCTGTTACACGAGTGACGGTGTGCGCCAGCCGCGCCGGGGCACGGGCAGCAGGGATGGCGTGGTGGCGGTGTGCCGGCGGCGCCCTGGCCGGCTCACGCCGCCGGCGCGGGCGAGTCGGCCGTCAGTCGTCCTGGCCCGCGTCCAGCCCGGGGAACAGCACCTCGGTGAAGCCGAACCTGGTGAAGTCGCGCACCCGCATCGGGTACAGCTTGCCCAGCAGGTGGTCGACCTCGTGCTGCACCACGCGCGCATGGAAGCCGTCCACCGTGCGGTCGATCGGGTCGCCATAGGGATCGAAGCCCGTGTAGCGGATCCGCTTCCAGCGCGGCACGACGGCGCGCAGGCCGGGGACGGACAGGCAGCCTTCCCAACCCTCCTCCTCCTCGTCGCCGATCGGGGTGACCACGGGATTGACCAGCACGGTGCGCGGCACCGGCGGCGCGTCGGGGTAGCGCGGATTGCGCGCGTCGGTGCCGAAGATCACCACCTGCCGGTCCACGCCGATCTGTGGCGCGGCCAGGCCGGCGCCATCGGCGGCGCGCATGGTGTCGACCATGTCGGACACCAGCAGGTGCAGGTCGTCGGTGTCGAACCCGGTCACCGGCTGCGCCACGCGCAGCAGGCGCGGGTCGCCCATCTTCAGGATGTCTCGGACTGCCATGCCCGGAGCATAGCGGCACGCGACAATCGACCGATGCCCCTGCCGCCCCCGGACGACGACCTGACGCCACTGCGCTCGCCGCGGGTGGTGCGCGTGCTGTTCGGCGTGCTCGCGGCGGTCAACCTGGTGCTGGCGGTGATCGGGCTGATCCTGCCGGTGATGCCCTCCGTGCCGTTCATCCTGCTGGCCGCCTGGGCAGCGTCGCGCAGCTCGCCGCGGCTGGAGCGGTGGCTCGTGAACCACCCCTACATGGGCCGCCACATCGTGGCCTGGCGCCAGGGCGGCGTGGTGCCGCGCCGTGCCAAGTGGGTCGCCACGGTGATGATGAGCGGCAGCGCCAGCGGCATGCTGCTGTTCGTCGGCCCGCGCTGGTTCGTGCTGGCCACCATCGGCGTGATGGCCGCCGCCGCCGCCTGGCTGTGGCAGCGGCCCGAGACCGCGCCCGAGGGCCGCTAGGAGCGCTCGCCCGCGAGCAGGCGGCGCAGCCCGTCCTCGTCGAGCACCGGCACGCCCAGCTCCTGCGCCTTGTCCAGCTTGCTGCCGGCCTCGGCCCCCGCGACGACATAGCTGGTCTTCTTGCTGACCGAGCCCGCCACCTTGGCGCCGGCCGCCTCGAGCAGGTCCTTGGCCTCGTCGCGGCTGAGCGTCGGCAGCGTGCCGGTGAGCACCACGGTGCGGCCCGCGAGCGGCTTGGGCACCCGTTCGGCCGGCTCGCCCTCCTCCCACCGCACGCCGCAGGCGCGCAGCTGCTCGACCACCTCGCGGTTGTGCGGCTGGGCGAAGAAGGTGTGGATGCTCTCGGCCACCACCGGTCCGACATCGGGCACTTCCAGCAGCTGCTCGGCGCTGGCGTCCATGATCGCGTCGAGGCCGCCGAAGTGCCGCGCGAGGTCGCGCGCGGTCGCCTCGCCGACATGGCGGATGCCCAGCGAATACAGGAACCGCGGCAGCGTGGTCTGCCGCGACCGGTCCAGGCCGGCGAGCAGGTTCTGCGCCGACTTCTCGCCCATGCGGTCCAGCGCCACCAGGTTGGCCAGGCCCAGGCGGTACAGGTCGGGCAGCGTCCTGACCACGCCGGCGTCCACCAGCTGGTCCACCAGCTTCTCGCCCAGGCCCTCCACGTCCATCGCCCGCCGCTGCGCGAAATGCAGCAGGGCCTGCTTGCGCTGCGCGCCGCAAAACAGCCCGCCCGTGCAGCGGTAGTCGGCCTCGCCCTCCTCGCGCACGGCCTCGCTGCCGCAGACCGGGCAGTGGCGCGGCATGCTGAAGGCGGCGGCGCCCTGCACGCGCTTCTCGGGCACCACGGCCACGACCTCGGGAATCACGTCGCCGGCCCGCCGCACGATGACCGTGTCGCCGATGCGCACGTCCTTGCGCCGCGCCTCGTCCTCGTTGTGCAGCGTCGCGTTCGTCACCGTGACGCCGCCGACGAACACCGGCGCCAGCCGCGCCACCGGCGTCAGCTTGCCGGTGCGGCCCACGTAGACGTCGATGCTCTCGACGGTGGTGAGCTGCTCCTGCGCCGGGAACTTGTGCGCCACCGCCCAGCGCGGCTCGCGCGTGACGAAGCCCAGGTGCTTTTGCAGCGCCAGGCTGTTGACCTTGTAGACCACGCCGTCGATGTCGAACGGCAGCTGGTCGCGCCGGGCGCCGATGTCCTGGTGGAAGGCCACCAGCTGGTCGGCGCCGCGCGCCACCTTCGTCTCGGCGGAGACGGGCAGGCCCCAGCGCCCCAGGGCCTGCAGCAGCTCGTACTGCGTGGCGAACGCCGGGCCGCCCTGCTCCGGCGGCGTCATCTCGCCCCAGCCGTAGGCATAGAAGCTCAGGGGCCGCTGGCGGGCGATCGCCGGGTCGAGCTGGCGCACCGCGCCGGCCGCCGCGTTGCGCGGGTTGACGAAGGTCTTCTCGTTCCTGGCCCCGCGGGCGATCTTCTCGCGCTGCAGTTCGTTCAGCCGCTCGAAGTCGTCGCGCCGGATGTAGACCTCGCCGCGCACCTCGAGCACCGGCGGCACGTCCCGGCCATGCAGCTTCAGCGGGATCTGGCCGACCGTGCGGATGTTCTGGGTGACGTCCTCGCCCACCTCGCCGTCGCCGCGGGTGGCCGCCTGCACCAGCACGCCGTGCTCGTAGCGCAGGCTGATCGCCAGGCCGTCGAACTTGAGCTCGGCGACGTATTCGACGGGCGCATCGCCCTCCGCCAGGCCCAGCTCGCGGCGCACCCGGGCGTCGAAGTTGCGCGCGCCCGATGCCTCGATGTCGGTCTCGGTGCGGATCGACAGCATCGGCACCTTGTGGCGCACCTTGGCAAAGCCCTCCAGCACCGCGCCGCCGACGCGCTGCGTCGGTGAATCGGGCGTGAGCAGCTCGGGGTGCCGCGCCTCCAGCTCCTGCAGCTCGCGGAACAGGCGGTCGTACTCCGCGTCCGGGATCTCCGGCGCGTCGAGCACGTAATACTGGTGGGCATGGTGGTGCAGCAGCTCGCGCAATGCGTCGATGCGCTCCTGCACGCGGGGCGAGGCGGTCATGGGCCGCGACCTTAGCTGAAAAGGCGGCGAGCCAGCACCGAGCCGGCCGCGAGGTCGCGCGACTCGAGCGTGTCGTACAGCTTCTCGAGGTCGGCGCCGATCACGTCCAGGCCCTCGGCGCGGATCACCTGGCCGTCGTCGTCGGTGATGACGCCGTCCATGCCGGCGGCGAGCGCGATGGCGGCGTCGCGCATGCGCACGAAGGGCTGCTCGGCGCGGTGCACCTGCGGCACGTCCAGGCTGAGGGTGACCTCGCGGATGGCCGCCTGGGTCGGGTCCTCCGACAGCGCGGCCTGGGTGTCGAACGACAGCACCAGGATCGGCGGATGGCCCGGCTGCGCGGCGGGCAGCACCATGCGGCCGGGAATCGCGCCGGCGACGAAGCCCAGGCGGGCCGCGTTCTGGTGCACGTAGCCCGGGCTCCAGGCGGCCTGGCGGGCCCGCAGCGTGAAGCCCAGCTGGGCGTCGTGCCCGCCGGCGAACTGGTCCAGTTCGCGCGCGCGAGCCACCTCGTGCAGCATCTCCGGGAACTCCGGCGAGCCGTTGATCGCATCGGCGAAGGCCTGGGCCTTGACCACGAACTCGGAGAACTCGATCTCGTTGAGCGCGCCCACCCGGTTGGCCAGCTGCACGCCGGCCTGGAAGCCGACGTAGCGCTGGCCGGGCTGCGGCGTCTCCCACTGCTGGGTGCGCTCGTTGATGCCCTCGACCGCGAACGGCTTGCTGCCGGCGCGGCGCGTGGCCGGCAGGGCCGCCAGGGCGGCTTCGCCGGAGACCGGGCCGTCGACCGCGATCGGCGCCAGCGCGTCGATCAGGGCGTCGAGGCCGGGCTTCTTCTCGGGCATCGGCATGGGCAGCGGCGGCTCGCTGTCGACGCCGAACGGCGCATCGAAAGCCGGCTCGACGGGCGCCGCCTCGGCGGCCGGTTCCTCGCGGCGCTCGGCGACCTCGGCCTGGCGCGGGGTGAACCGCCGCGCGGTCCAGGCGTTCCAGCCGACGACGACCACGAGCACCACGCCCCCGAGGACGCCCAGGCCGATGGTGAAGTCGCTCATCAGGCGGCCTCGGCCATCGACACCGCGGATTCCATGTCCACGGCCACGATGCGCGAGACGCCCTGCTCCTGCATGGTCACGCCGATCAGCTGCTCGGCCATCTCCATCGCGATCTTGTTGTGGCTGATGAACAGGAACTGGGTCTCCTTGCTCATGCTGGACACCAGCTTGGCATAGCGCTCGGTGTTGGCGTCGTCCAGCGGCGCGTCCACCTCGTCCAGCAGGCAGAACGGCGCCGGGTTGAGCTGGAAGATGGCGAACACCAGCGCGATCGCGGTGAGCGCCTTCTCGCCGCCCGAGAGCAGGTGGATGGTCTGGTTCTTCTTGCCCGGGGGCTGCGCCATCACCTGCACGCCGGAGTCGAGGATCTCGTCGCCGGTCATCATCAGCCTGGCGTTGCCGCCGCCGAACAGCTCGGGGAACATGCGCCCGAAGTGCTCGTTGACGGTCTTGAAGGTGCCGGCCAGCAGCTCGCGCGTCTCGCCGTCGATCTTGCGGATGGCGTCCTCCAGCGTGGTGATGGCCTCGGTCAGGTCGGCCGTCTGGGCATCGAGGAACTGCTTGCGCTCGCGCGCGGTGCTCAGCTCCTCCAGCGCGGCCAGGTTCACGGCGCCCAGCGCGGCGATCTCGCGCTGCAGGCGGTCGATGTCGCCCTGCATGCCCGCCAGGCGCACGTTGCCTTCCTGCACCGACCTGGCCACCGCGTCCAGGTCGGCCTGGGCGTCGGCCAGCAACTGCGTGTACTGCTCCAGGCCCAGGCGCGCGGCCTGCTCCTTGAGCTGCAGGTCGGTGATGCGCTGGCGCAGCGGGTCGAGCTCGCGCTCCAGCTGCAGCCGGCGCTCGTCGCTGGCACGCAGCTTGGCCGTCAGGTCGTCGTATTCGCTGCGCTTGGCGCCCAGCGCCTGCTCGCGCGCGGACTTGAGCTCCAGCGCGCTCTGCAGGCCGGCCTGGGCCGCCGCATCGGTCAGGCGTGACAGCTCGGCATGGGCGCGCTCCTCCTCGGCGGCGATGGACTGGGCCTGCTGGGTGGCCGTCTCGATGGCGCGCTGCAGTTCGCCGCGCCGCGCCTCCAGCGAGCGCTGCGAGAACTGCGCCTCCTGCGCCTGGCGCTCCAGGCTGCGCTGCTGCTCGCGCGCCTGCGCCAGCTTGCGCTCGGCCTCGATCACGCGCTCGTCGAGCTGGGCATGGCGCTCCTGGCTGTCGGCCAGCTGCATGTCCAGCTCCTCGAAGCGGCCCTCGGCGGTGACGCGGCGCTCCTGCAGCTCCTCCAGCAGCGCATCGACCTCGGCCAGGTCGGCCGCGATCTGCTCGCTGCGCGCGCGGGTCTGCTCGGCCAGCTGCGTCAGGCGCAGCGTCTCGACCTGCAGCTCGTGGGCGCGGCCCTGGGTCTCGGCGGCCTCGCGGCGCGCCGTCACCAGGCGCTGCGAGGCGTCGGTGTAGGCCGCCTCGGCCCGCACCAGGGCGGAGCGGGCTTCCTCGGTGATCAGGACCTGGGCGCGCAGCTGCTTTTCCAGGTTCTCGATCTCCTGCTGGCGCGCGAGCAGCCCGGCCTGCTCGGAATCCTGGGCATAGAAGCTGACGCTGTGCGCCGTGACGCAGTGGCCGCCCTTGACGTAGACCGCCTCGCCCGGCTGGAGCCGGTCGCGCGCGGCCAGCGCGTCCTCGAAGGACGGCGCCGTGTAGCAGCCGTGCAGCCAGTCGGCCAGCAGCGCCTTCTGGCCCGCATCGTTCAGGCGCAGCAGGTCCGCCAGCCGCGGCAAGGCGCCGGCCGCCTCCGGCGCGCCGGCCTGCGGCGCGCTGTAGAAGGCCAGCTTGGCGGGCGGGGCGTCGCCGGCGAAGGCGCGCACCATGTCCAGGCGCGAGACCTCCAGCGAGCCCAGGCGCTCGCGCAGCGCCGCCTCCAGCGCGTTCTCCCAGCCCTGCTCGATGTGGATGCGGCTCCACAGGCCCTGCAGTCCGTCCAGGCCGTGCTTCGCCAGCCAAGGCTTGAGCTTGCCGTCGGTGCGCACCTTCTCCTGCAGCGCCTTGAGCGCCTCCATGCGGGCCGAGAAGTCGGCCTGCCGGTGACTCTCGGTGTTGACGGCCTGCTGCCTGGCGCGCCGATCCTCGTCGAGCTGGGGCACCTGCTCCTGCAGTTCGTGCAGGCGGGCGTCGGCCGTCTCGGCCGCTTCCTGGGCGGCTTCCAGCTGCTGCTGCAGGCTGGCCAGGCGCGCCTCGTCGGGCGCGGCGAGCGCGTTGCGGTCGGCGTCGAGGCGCTCGCGCCGCTGCGTCAGCTGGCGGCTCTGCTCCTCGATGTTGCGCTGGTCGGCGGCCAGCACCTGGATCTGCTGCTGCACGTGCGCGACGCCCGTGCGCTGTTCGGCCGCCTTGGCCTGCGCCTGCCGCAGCTGGTCCTCCAGGTCGGGCAGCGCCATCGACTGCTCCTCGACCTGGGCCGCCAGCAGCGTGGCCTGCTCCTCGGCGTCCAGCGACTGCCCCGCCAGGGTCTCGACTTCGGCGGCCGCATCGTCCTTGCGCGCGGCCCACTGCGCGGTCTGCTCCTTGAGCTGCTGCAGCCGCTGCTCGACCCGCTGGCGGCCTTCGACCACGAAGCGGATCTCGGCCTCGAGCCGGCCGACCTCGGCGCTGGCCTCGTACAGCTGGCCCTGGGCCTGGTTGACCTGGTCGCCGGCGGCGTAGTGGGCCTGGCGGATCGTCTCCAGCTCGTTCTCGACGTGGCGCAGGTCGGCCACGCGCGACTCGAGGGCGTTGACGGCCTTGTCGGCGTCCGACTTGATGCGCCCCTGGTCGACTTCGGCCTCGGCGCGCTTGAGGAACCACTGCTGGTGCTGCTTGAGCGTGACCTCGGCCTGCAGTGAGTTGTAGCGGGCGGCGACCTCGGCCTGCTTTTCCAGCTTGTCCAGGTTGGCGTTCAGCTCGCGCAGGATGTCCTCGACCCGCGTGAGGTTCTCGCGCGTGTCCGACAGGCGGTTCTCGGTTTCGCGCCGGCGCTCCTTGTACTTGGACACGCCCGCGGCCTCCTCCAGGAACAGGCGCAGCTCCTCGGGCTTGGATTCGATGATGCGGCTGATCGTGCCCTGGCCGATGATGGCGTAGGCACGCGGACCGAGGCCGGTGCCCAGGAACACGTCCTGCACGTCGCGCCGGCGCACCGGCTGGTTGTTGATGTAGTAGCTGCTGGTGCCGTCGCGCGTCAGCACGCGCTTGACCGCGATCTCGGCGAACTGGCTCCACTGGCCGCCGGCGCGGTGGTCGGCGTTGTCGAACACCAGTTCCACCGACGAGCGCGAGGCCGGCTTGCGGCTGGTCGTGCCGTTGAAGATGACGTCCTGCATCGACTCGCCGCGCAGCTCCGACGCCCGCGACTCGCCCAGCACCCACCGCACGGCATCCATGATGTTGGACTTGCCGCAGCCGTTGGGCCCCACCACGCCGACCAGCTGGCCGGGCAACATGAAGTTGGTCGGTTCGGCGAAGGACTTGAATCCGGAAAGCTTGATGGAATTGAGACGCACGACTGCAAGCCCGGTGAACGGTCGGAACGGGGGCGCCGACGGCGCCGGAAAGTGGCCCGCATGATAACTTGCTGAGCAGCAGCGCCCGGCGCCGCGCGGGGGGCCTGCCGCTTGCAACCACCGGTAAGAACGGGGCCGTTTTTCCGGCCGCCGCGGCGCGCGGAGGGCATGAGGCGGCTCATGCCGCGGGCGGCCCGCCGCTCACACCATCGACGGCTGGCCGTTGGACGCCGTGACGCCGCCGTCCACCGGCAGGCACACCCCGGTGACCATGGCCGCGTCCTCGCTGGCCAGGAACGCCACCACGCCGGCGATGTCGGCCGGCGTCGCCGGCCGCCCGAGCGGCATGCGCTCCATGAACCGGGCCACCAGCTCGGGGTCGCCCTGCATGTCCTCGGTCATCGGCGTGAGGGTGAAGCTGGGCGCCACGGCGTTGACCCGCACGCCGTCCTTGCCGTGGTCCAGCGCGAGCGCGCGGGTGAAGTTGACGATGGCGCCCTTGGAGGCGTTGTAGAACGACAGGCCCCAGTCGCCCCCCAGGCCCGACACGGACGCCATGTTGACGATGCAGCCTCGGCTCTTGCGCAGGTGGGCAATGGCCGCGCGGCAGCCGTGGAACACGCCGCCGGCGTTGGTGGCCATGGTCGCCTCCCAGTCCTGCAGCGACGCCTGGTCGACCTGGCCCTCCGGCGCGATGCCGGCGTTGTTGACCATCACGTCCAGGCGGCCGAACCGGCGCACCGCGGCCTCGACCAGCGCCTCGACCTGGCTGTACTTCGCGACGTCCGTGACCTGCACCAGCGTGCGCTCGGGCGGCAGCGTCGCGGCCACGCGATCCAGCTTGTCCTGGGTCCGGCCCGCCAGGACCACGTTCGCCCCCTCGGCGCTGAAGCGCCGCGCGATGCCTTCGCCGATGCCCGAGCCCGCGCCCGTGACGACCACCACCTTGTCCCGGAACCGTTCCATGGCCTGACCCCTTCCCGCCGCGCCGAAAAAGCAGCCAGCATCGGGCCTGGCGGCCCCGGCGTCGATCAGCGGGTTCCTACAGCGTGCACGCGATAATCGGCACCCATGAATCCCCTCCTCGACCGGCTGCAGCCCTACCCCTTCGAGCGGCTGCGGCGGTTGTTCGCGGGCGTGACCCCGAACCCGGCCCACGCGCCGATCAGCCTGGGCATCGGCGAGCCCAAGCACCCCACCCCCGCGTTCATCAAGCAGGCGCTGGCGCAGGCGCTGGAGCAGCCGGGCTCCGACCTGGCGGCCTATCCGCCCACGATCGGCACGCCCGCGCTGCGACAGGCGTTCACCGGCTGGCTGCAGCGCCGCTATGCGCTGGCGCTGGACCCGGCCACCCAGGTGCTGCCGGTCACCGGTTCGCGCGAGGCGCTGTTCGCCTTCGCGCAGACGGTGATCGACCCGGGCCGTCGCGCGGGTGGGCAGCCGGTCGTCGTGTGCCCCAATCCGTTCTACCAGATCTACGAGGGCGCGGCCCTGCTGGCGGGCGCCGAGCCGTACTACGCCCCGTCCGACCCCGCGCGCAACTTCGCGGTCGACTGGGACAGCGTGCCCGAAGCCGTGTGGTCCCGTACGCAGCTGGTGTACGTCTGCTCGCCGGGCAATCCCACCGGCGCCGTGATGCCGCTGGACGAATGGCGCAAGCTGTTCGCGCTGTCGGACCGGCACGGCTTCGTGATCGCCTCCGACGAGTGCTACAGCGAGATCTACTTCCGCGACGAGCCGCCGCTGGGCGGGCTCGAGGCGGCCGCCAGGCTCGGGCGCGAGGGCTTCCCGCGCCTGGTGGCCTTCACCAGCCTGTCCAAGCGCAGCAACGTGCCCGGCCTGCGCAGCGGCTTCGTGGCGGGCGATGCCGCGCTGCTCAAGGCCTTCGCGCTGTACCGCACCTACCACGGCAGCGCGATGGCCCCGCCCGTGCAGGCCGCCAGCATCGCCGCCTGGGGCGACGAGGCGCACGTGGTGGACAACCGCGCCCAGTACCGGCGCAAGTTCGCCGAGGTGACGCCGGTGCTGGCCGGGGCCCTGGACGTCAGGCTGCCCGATGCGGGCTTCTACCTCTGGGCCGGCGTGCCCGGCGGCGACGACGAGGCCTTCGCCCGCGACCTGCTGGCTCAATACAATGTCACCGTCCTGCCGGGCAGCTACCTCGCCCGGGAGAGCGGCGGCCGCAACCCCGGCGCCGGCCGCGTGCGCATGGCCCTGGTGGCACCAACCGCCGAATGCCTGGAAGCCGCGCACCGCATCGTCCAATTCGTCCAGAACCATCCCAGCTCCAACCGCCCATGACCGCACAGCTGCAGCAGACCATCGACACCGCGTGGGACAACCGCGCCAGCCTCTCGCCCCAGTCCGCCCCGAAGGAGGTGACCGAGGCCGTCGAGCACGTCATCGCCGAATTGAACAACGGCCACCTGCGCGTGGCCACCCGCCAGGGCGTGGGCCAGTGGACGGTGCACCAGTGGATCAAGAAGGCCGTGCTGCTGTCGTTCCGCCTGAGCGACAACGCGGTGATGAAGGCCGGCGACCTGGCGTTCTTCGACAAGGTGCAGACCAAGTTCGCGCACCTGACGCCCGAGGAGATGGCGGCCACCGGCGTGCGCGTGGTGCCGCCGGCCGTCGCGCGCCGCGGCAGCTTCATCGCCAAGGGCGCGATCCTGATGCCCAGCTACGTGAACATCGGCGCCTACGTCGACGAGGGCACCATGGTCGACACCTGGGCCACCGTGGGCTCGTGCGCGCAGGTCGGCAAGAACGTGCACCTGTCCGGCGGCGTGGGCCTGGGCGGGGTGCTCGAGCCGCTGCAGGCCAACCCGACCATCATCGAGGACAACTGCTTCATCGGCGCCCGCTCGGAGATCGTCGAGGGCGTGATCGTCGAGGAGAACTCGGTCATCTCGATGGGCGTGTACATCGGCCAGAGCACCCCGATCTACGACCGCGCCACCGGCGAGACGACCTATGGCCGCGTGCCGGCCGGCTCGGTCGTGATCTCCGGCAGCCTGCCGCGCGACGGCGGCCGCTACAACCTGTACGCGGCCATCATCGTCAAGCGGGTGGACGCGCAGACGCGCGCCAAGACCAGCCTGAACGACCTGCTGCGCGACTGACGACGAGGGGCCGGCTCCGCGGGGCCGGCGCAAGAACATGACCGGGAAGGAGTGACCAATGAGCACGATGGAGCGCATCCTGCGGCTGATGGGCGAGAAGAAGGCCTCGGACGTCTACCTGTCGGCGCACGCCCCGGCCATGATCAAGATCAACGGCCAGTGCCTGCCGATCAACAACCAGCTGCTGCCGCCCGACGCGCCCAAGGCCCTGCTGGCCGAGGTGCTGCCCGCGCGCCGCATGAGCGAGCTGGAGGAGACCGGCGAGCTGAACATGGCGCACGCGATCGAGGGCGTGGGCAACTTCCGCTTCTCGGCGATGCGCCAGCGCGGCAGCTACGCCGCGGTGATCCGCTACATCACCACCGAGATCCCGCCGCTGGAGTCGCTCAACGTGCCGCTGATCCTGGGCGACCTGATCATGGAAAAGCGCGGCCTGCTGCTGATGGTGGGCTCCACCGGCGCCGGCAAGAGCACCACGCTGGCCTCGATGATGGACCACCGCAACGAGAAGGCGGCCGGCCACATCCTGACCATCGAGGATCCGGTCGAATTCCTGTTCAAGAACAAGAAGTCGGTGGTCAACCAGCGCGAGGTGGGCAGCGACACGCAGTCGATGCAGACGGCGCTGAAGAACGCGCTGCGCCAGGCCCCCGACGTCATCCTGATCGGCGAGATCCGCGACCGCGAGACCATGTCGGCCGCCATCGCCTACGCGCAGTCGGGCCACCTGTGCCTGGCGACCATGCACGCCAACAACAGCTACCAGGCGCTCAACCGCATCCTGTCCTTCTACCCGGTCGAGGTGCGTCCCACCATGCTGGGCGACCTGGCGGCGGCGCTCAAGGCCATCGTCTCGCAGCGCCTGCTGCGCACCGTGCACGGCGGGCGCACGCCGGCGGTGGAGGTGATGCTCAACACCAAGCTGGTGTCGGAGCTGATCGAGAAAGGTGACTTCTCGGGCGTGAAGGAGGCTATGGAGAAGTCCATGGCCGAGGGCTCGCAGACCTTCGAGCAGGCGATCGCCAAGCTGATCGTCGAGGGCGTCGTCGACCGCAAGGAGGGCATCGCCAACGCCGACTCGCCCACCAACCTGCAGTGGCGCCTGCAGAACGACTTCGGCGGCGGCAACGCGAATGCGCGGCCCGAGGACGGCGCGAGCGAGGAGGACCTGGCCGACGAGCCGTCCTTCACCGAGATCACGCTCGACGTGAAGCATTGAGGCCGGCTTGCAGGCGCTCTACCTCACCGAACAGCTGATCGCCCGCCGGTCCGTCACCCCCGACGACGGCGGCTGCCAGGACGTGCTGCGCGCGCGGCTCGCGCCGCTGGGCTTCGCCTGCGAGACCATCGCCAGCGGCCCCGACAGCTTCCGCGTCACCAACCTGTGGGCCAGGCGCACCGGCCGCTCGCCGCGCACGGTCGTCTTCGCGGGCCACACCGACGTCGTGCCCACCGGCCCGCTGGAGCAGTGGAGCAGCGACCCGTTCATGCCCACCCACCGCGACGGCAACCTCTATGGCCGCGGCGCGGCGGACATGAAGACGTCCATCGCCGCCTTCACCGTCGCCGTCGAGGAATTCCTCGCCGCGCACCCGGACCCGGCGCTGTCCATCGCACTGCTGATCACCAGCGACGAGGAAGGCCCGTCGGTGGACGGCACGGCGGTGGTGTGCGAGCGCCTCAAGGAGCGCGGCGAGCGCCTCGACTGGTGCATCGTCGGCGAGCCCAGCTCGGTCGAGCGGCTGGGCGACATGATCAAGAACGGCCGCCGCGGCAGCCTGTCGGGCAAGCTCACCGTGCGCGGCGTGCAGGGCCACATCGCCTATCCGCAGCTGGCCAGCAACCCGATCCACCTGGCGATGCCGGCGCTGGCCGAACTGGCGGGCCTGGCCTGGGACGCCGGCAACGCGTTCTTCCCGCCCACGAGCTTCCAGGTGAGCAACATCCATGCGGGCACGGGCGCGACCAACGTCATCCCCGGCACGCTGGTGGCGGACTTCAACTTCCGCTTTTCCACCGAGTCCACCCCCGAGGGCCTGCGCGCGCGGGTGCACGAGGTGCTGGACCGCCACGGCCTCGACTACCGGCTGGACTGGGTGCTCGGCGGCCAGCCGTTCCTCACCCCGCCGGGCGAGCTGGTCGACGCCATGCGCGAAGCCATCCGGGGCCAGACCGGCATCGAGACCGAGCTGTCCACCACCGGCGGCACCAGCGACGGCCGCTTCATCTCCCGCATCTGCCCGCAGGTGGTGGAGTTCGGGCCGGTGAACGCCACCATCCACAAGATCGACGAACACGTGCGGGTGGCCGACATCGAGCCGCTCAAGGACATCTACCGCCGCACGCTGGAAGGACTCGAGGCGCGCGCCTAGCCTGCGAAGGCGGGCCCGCCCCGCCAGCCAGGCCCATTTCCCTTGCCGCCATCGGATGCCGGAGCGCCTCCCGCATCACACTCACCCCATGACCCTGATCGATCTCATCGAAGACTGTGCCGCCCGGCTGGACGCCGCCGGCGTCGCCTTCGGCCACGGCACCACCAACGCATTCGACGAAGCCGCCTGGCTCGTGCTGTGGAAGCTCGGGCTGCCGCTCGATGCGCTGGACGCCCACGCCGCCGACAGCGTGGCGCCCGAGCGCGCCGCCGCCGCCCTCGCGCTGGTGCAGGAACGCATCGCCAGCCGCCGCCCCGCCGCCTACCTCACGGGCGAGGCCTGGCTGCAGGGCGTGCCGTTCCATGTCGACGAGCGCGCCATCGTGCCGCGCAGCTTCATCGCCGAGCTGCTGGCCGACGGCGCCATCGACCCGTGGCTGTCCGACCGCACGCGGCGCGTGCTGGACCTGTGCACCGGCAACGGCAGCCTGGCCGTGCTGGCCGCCATGGCCTGGCCCGACGTGCAGGTGGACGCCGCGGACATCTCGGCCGACGCGCTCGAGGTCGCGCGCCTGAACGTCGGGCGCCACGGCCTGCAGGACCGCATCCGGCTGCTGCAGTCCGACGGCTGGCAGTCGGTGCAGGGCCCGTACGACCTGGTCCTGTGCAACCCGCCCTACGTCAACAGTGCCAGCATGGCCGCCCTGCCCGCCGAATACCGCGCCGAGCCCGGCATCGCGCTGGCCGGCGGCGCCGACGGCATGGACTTCATCCGCGGCCTGCTCGCCGGCGCGCCGGCGCACATGGCGCCCGAGGCCGTGCTCGTGCTGGAGATCGGCAACGAGCGCGAGCATTTCGAGCGCGCGTTCCCGCGCCTGGAGGCGGTGTGGCTGGAGACCAGCGCCGGCGCCGACCAGGTGCTGCTGCTCACCCGCGAGGCGCTCGTCCAGCCATGATCAGCCTTCGCAACCTCACCCTGCGCCGCGGCGCCAAGGTGCTGCTGGACAGCGTCTCGGTCACGCTCAACCCGGGCGAGAAGGTCGCCCTGGTGGGGCGCAACGGCGCCGGCAAGTCCAGCGTGTTCGCGCTGTTCAACGGCACCCTGCACGAGGACGCCGGCGAGTTCTCGCTGCCCGCGCAGTGGCGCCTGTCGCAGGTCGCGCAGCACATGCCCGAGAGCGACGAGAGCGCCACCGACTTCGTGCTGGGCGGCGACACGCGGCTGATGGAACTGCGCGACGAGCTGGCGCAGGCCGAGGTCGAGGGCGACGGCATGCGCATCGCCCACGCGCACTCGGACCTGGCCGACGCGGGCGAGCACGACGCCGTGCCGCGTGCGCAGGCGCTGATCCTGGGCCTGGGGTTCCAGGTGCACGAACTCTCGCAGCCGGTGAACAGCTTTTCCGGCGGCTGGCGCATGCGGCTGCAGCTGGCGCGCGCGCTGATGTGCCCGTCGGACCTCTTGCTGCTGGACGAGCCCACCAACCACCTGGACCTGGACGCGCTGGTCTGGCTGGAGGCCTGGCTGCAGCGCTACGCCGGCACCATGATCGTGATCAGCCACGACCGCGAATTCCTGGACGCGGTGACCACCGTCACGCTGCACATCGAGAACCAGAAGCTCACGCGCTACGGCGGCAACTACAGCGCCTTCGAGACCCTGCGCGCGCAGCAGCTGGAGCTGCAGCAGGCGTCGTTCGCGCGCCAGCAGGAGAAGGTCGCGCACCTGCAGAAGTTCATCGACCGCTTCAAGGCCAAGGCCAGCAAGGCCAAGCAGGCGCAAAGCCGCGTGAAGGCGCTCGAGCGGATGGAGCGCATCGCGCCGGTGCTGGCCGAGGCCGACTTCACCTTCGAGTTCAAGGAGCCGGCCAACCTGCCCAACCCGATGCTCGCCATCAGCGACGCCGTGCTCGGCTACGGCGACAAGGTGATCCTGTCGGGCGTCAACCGCTCGGTGCTGGCCGGCCAGCGCATCGGCATCCTCGGCGCCAACGGCCAGGGCAAGTCGACGCTCGTGAAGACCATCGCGCGCGAGATCTCGGCCCTGTCCGGCACGATCACCGAAGGCAAGGGCCTGCACATCGGCTACTTCGCGCAGCAGGAACTGGACGTCCTGACCCCCGAGTCGAACCCGCTGGAACACATGATCCGTCTGGCGCGCGACGTCGGGCCGCAGGCGCGCGAGCAGGAGCTGCGCAACTTCCTGGGCAGCTTCAACTTCACCGGCGACATGGTGGCGCAGGCCGTGGGCACCATGAGCGGCGGCGAGAAGGCACGCCTGGTGCTGGCGATGATCGTCTGGCAGCGCCCCAACCTGCTGCTGCTGGACGAGCCGACCAACCACCTGGACCTCGCCACGCGCGAGGCGCTGTCGATGGCCCTGAACGAGTTCGAGGGCACCGTGATGCTGGTCAGCCACGACCGGGCGCTGCTGCGCGCCGTGTGCGACGAGTTCTGGCTGGTGGGCGGCGGCCGCGTGGGCCCGTTCGACGGCGACCTCGACGACTACCAGCGCTACCTGCTGGACGAGGCCAAGCGGCTGCGCGAGCGGGCGCGGCTCGAGACCGCGGCCGCGGCCGCGGCGCCGCAGGCCGCCCCGGCATCCGCGCCCGCTCCCGCGCCGGCACCTGCCGCCAGTCCGCAGGAGCAGCGCCGCCTGGACGCCGCCACGCGCCAGCAGCTCGCCACGCGCACCAAGCCGCTGAAGAAGGAGCTCACCCAGGTCGAGGCCCGGATGGCGAAGCTGCAGGGGGACAAGGAGGCGCTGGAGCGCGAGCTGTCCAGCCCGCTGCCGCCCGCACAGATCGCCGAGGCCGGCAAGCGCCTGAAGCAGGTGACGCAGGAGCTGGAGCAGGCGGAGGAGCGCTGGCTCGCCCTGTCCGGCGAGATCGAGGCGCTGGAGACGCAGGGCTGAGGCCCGGCGCCTCAGCCTCAGTGGCTGAGCGCCTGGCGCGCGAGCTCGCGCAGCACCGCCTGGTTGTCCAGCAGGCGCGCGGCCAGCCGGGCGCCGTGGCGCAAGGTGCGCAGCTTGCGCTCGACCTGGGCCGGGTCCACCTCCGCGACGAAACCGCAGAGGCTGCCGTGCACGCGCCCGTCGGGCAACTTGACCTGCACTTCCAGCAGCTGGCCGCCGGCGGACGTGCCGCTGGCCTGCCCCGTCGCCACCGCGGCCGCCGGCCCGTGGCTCAGCGCCTCGACCACGCGGAAGCGCCGCGCGCCCTCGCTGTAGTGGTGCACGAACACCACGTCCATGCCCGTCTGCTCACGCAGCATGCCCAGCACGACCTGGATGGCCTGGTCGGCCAGCGGCGCCACGCCGGGTTGCCCCGCCACGCGCAAGGTGCTGGCGGCGGACGAATCGGGGGGCAAGGGAAGGACGGCGGACATGGGCTGGCTCGACAACGCAGCGGATCGTAGCCAGCGGCCTGCCGCGCTCTGTGCCCGCGGGTAACAACAGCCGAGCTACGGAAACACCACCGACGCGTCGCGCGGTGCGCGCCTTCCCTGCGCACGAGCCAGCCGGGCCGCGCGCTGCCCAGGGACCCTGACCGGCGGCTGAACACAATGGCTGAGCATGGTTACGTTTGCGACGCGGCGCCTACCAGTTCAACAGCTTGGTGACGTGCACCGCCCGCAGGTCCGGCGTGCTCAAAAAAGAGGCACTCTGTCGAAAGCGAATGTCCACGCCACTTTGCCTCGCACACCCAAGGCTTCCTCACAGAGTTGTCCACAGCGGCTGTGGGTGACCTCCTACACGCGGGCGGGAAGATCTCCTGCGAATGGGGGATGCGCCGGCGCCGGCGCGCTGCTCACGCCGGACCAAGGCCGGGCGCGGGAGCGGTCAGCGTCAGCAGGATGTCGGCGTACCAGGCGCAGTTGAGTCCCAGCGACTCGTCCTCCGCGGCGTTCCGGGTGCCCATGTCGAGCCGGGACGAGTGGATGCCCAGCAGCGACCAGGGCATGGGCGACGGCGTGCCGCGTCGCATCACCACGGGCGCCCCGCTCGCGCCCCGGTGCATCCTGGCATCGGTGAGGAAGTAGCCCTGGCCCTGGAACCGGACGCCGAAGGCCGAGGCGACGATCGCCTGCCGCGCGACCGGCAGCTGGTGGACGGTGTCGTAGAACCCGAGCGGAAAGCCCACCAGCACCAGCGAAGCCCCGACCTCCACGCCGGAAAAGTCTGTCAGCAGGTGGCTGGGATCGAAGGCGCTCAGGACCGCCGGCTCCGGCAGTTGGGACGGCGGGATCTCGAGCACCGCCACGTCCACGTCGCCGGCCGAGTCCCGGCCCTGCACCCACAGGGCCCGGCCGCCCGCGTAGAGCGGCAGCGACACCAGGGCCGTGCGGCTCAGGTTCTCGCGATCCGCGTGGATCCGGATCTCGATGCGATCCGGGTGGTGGCCGGACGGCGGATCGCTGAAGACGTGCCGGCTCGTGACCAGGAACAGCCGGCCGTCGCGGCGGAAGAAGAAGCTCGAGCCGGCCGTGAGCGGGCGCTGGCCGTCGAAGGTCAGCACGCGCGCGACGCTCAGGAGCAGCGGCTCGATCAAGGCGGTGTCGCCGAGCCCGCTTCGGTCAGCGCGTAGTTGAGGAGCAGCCGTGTCGCGCGGTCCCGCTCCTCCACGGCCGTGCGCCACGCGTCCCAGGCCGCCTCCGAGAACGCGGGGTCGCCCGGCAGCGCGACCACGCCGTCCCAGGCCGCGCGTTCGGCGTCCAGGGCCTGCACGTAGGCGCGTGACAGTTCGTCGCTGGCGTCGCTGCTTCGCGCCTGCGGCGACGGCTCGCCGTGCGGTGGGTAGGCTTCGACGGGCCGGTGGCCCTCGCCGGCCGCCGACTGCTGCGTCTGCCGCAGCGCGGCCTCGTCGCGGCCGGCGCGGTCGGTCATCTCGCGGTCACGGATCCTGCTCATGGAAATGGAATCGTTGGTCGGCCCCCATGATGCCCCGCCAACCGCCCCGATGCAGCGGCGCGCCGCCCCGGTGCACAAAGTGTTTCCATCAGCGCGCCGGCGCGCTCCGCGCCCCGGGCGCACCATGGGCCGAGCCGGCTGCGGACCGCAAGCCGGCGTCCCAGACACCCACTGAAAGGCGCCACGCCATGAGAGCCACCGAACTGCGAGCGGTCCACAAGGTGATCCGCGGGGACATCCTGCAGATCTCCAACGACGACCGGTTCTTCGAGGTCATCGGGATCGAGCGCCGCACCCGCACCCCCGACGCGCGCTACAAGGTCTCGCTGCGCTCGCTGGACGAGCGCGCGACCGTCACCCTGGTGCGCGCCGGCCGCGAGGTGGTGCTGGCCGTGCCGCACGCCTAGCGCGCGGGCAGAAAAAAAGGGCCAGCCGATGACGGCTGACCCTTCGAATTTTTGGTAGGACGTACAAGATTCGAACTTGTGACCAACGGATTAAAAGTCCGCTGCTCTACCAACTGAGCTAACGTCCCACACGCTTCTTGCTGATCGATTGCAGCAAAGCCTGTGATTATAGCGTGCTTGTTGTCGTGTTTCGACGAACGAGTTGCTCGAGCACCCAACCGGCCGCAGAAAAACCGAAGGTGGACGTCACCGTCACCACGGAACCGTAGCCGGAGCAGTTGAGCGAACCGTCGCCGTCGACCGCGCACGACGGATCGGGCGGCGCCACCGCCTCGCGGCTGAACACGCACGGGATGCCGATGCGCTTGCCCTCGCGCGGCGCGCCGTGGAACTTGCGCAGCCGGTAGCGCACCTGCGCCAGCAGCGGGTCGTGCGTGGTCTGCGACAGGTCGTCGATGTCGACCAGGTGCGCGAACCGCTTGCCGCCGGCCGCGCCGGTGGTGATGAAGGGCGTGCGCGAACTGCGTGCCCACGCGGCCATGGCGACCTTGGCCTTGACCTCGTCGCAGGCGTCGATGACGGCGTCCACCGGCACCGGCAGCAGGCCGGGCCAGTTGTCCGGCTCGGCGAAGTCCTCGACGCCGTGCACCTGGCAGCCGGGATGGATCTGCGCGATGCGCTCGCGCATGGCCTGCACCTTGGCCTGCCCGATGGTGGTTTCGAGCGCATGCACCTGGCGGTTGATGTTGGATTCGGCCACGTGGTCGAGGTCGACCAGCACCAGCGAGCCGACCCCGCTGCGCGCCAGCGCCTCGGCGGCCCAGGAGCCGACGCCGCCGATGCCGACCACCGCGACGCAGGCGCGCCGGATGGCCCGTGCCCCGGCCACGCCGTACAGGCGATCGAGGCCGCCGAACCGGCGGTCCAGGTCCGCGGCCGCCTCCAGGGCGTGCATCAGCGCAGGCGGGCGAGCCGCTCGCGGGCCGCGCCGGCGGCCTCGGACTGCGGGTAGGCCTTCACCAGGTCGCCGAGCGTGCGGCGCGCGCCGGCGTTGTCCTTCAGCTCGATCTGGCAGTTGGCGATGGACAGCACCGCCTCGGGGGCGCGCGCATGGTCCGGCGCCTGCGCGAGCAGGTTGCGGAAGTTGGCGAGCGCGCCGCGGTAGTCGCGGTTGGCGTACTGCGCGTTGCCCAGCCAGAACAGCGCGGAGGGCCGGTAGCCGCTTTGCGGGTACTTGCCCGCGAAGTCGGTGAAAGCGGCCTGCGCCGCCGGGAAGTCACCCTTGCGGAACACCGCGAGCGCGGCCTCGAAGTCGCGCTGCTCGCCGGCATCGGCCATGAACTCGCGGCCGTCGACCGTCACCTTGGTCGGCTCGAACTTGCGCAGGCGGTCGTCCACGCCCTGCGCCAGGTCCTTCTGGCGGCGCTGCACCTCGGCCAGGTCGCGCGCGATCTGCTCGTCCTGCCCGCGCATGCGCGCGAGTTCGCCGCGCAGCGCCTCGATCTGGTTCTGCAACTCCAGCAGGCTGCGGCGCAGCTGCTCGTTCTCCGCGCGCAGGTCGGCGTCCTGCTTGTCGCCGGCGGCGCGCTGCGCGTCGACCTTCTGCCGCAGCTCGAGGATGGCGCGGCGGGCCTCGTCGTCCTCGAACAGGGCCGCATGGCCCGACAGCGGCAGCAGGGCGGCGCAGGCCAGCACCGGCGCGAGCAGGTGGCGTGCGGCGCGCTTCATCGGTAGGCGATCTCGACGCGGCGGTTCTGCGCCCACGAGGCCTCGTCGGTGCCGGCCACCGCCGGCTTTTCCTTGCCGAAGCTCACGGCTTCCATCTGTGCGTCGCCCACGCCCAGCAGCGCCAGCGAGCGGCGCACGGCCTCGGCGCGCTTCTGGCCCAGGGCGAGGTTGTACTCGCGGCCGCCGCGCTCGTCGGTGTGGCCCTCGAGCGCGACCTTGCGCTGCGGGTTGGCGCGCAGGAAGCGCGCGTGCGATTCGATGATGGACTGGAACTCGGGCTTGATCACGAAGCTGTCGTAATCGAAGTACACCAGCCGCGAGACGTTGGCCGGGCCGCCGCGCAGGTCGGTGGCCGGATTGGCGTTCACGGGCTCCACGCGGCTTTGCGTGCCGCTCGTGTCGCCCTGCGACGGGGCCACGGTGGTGCCTTTGCGGTCTTCGACCGGGACGTCGGCGAGCTTGACGCTGGAACCGCAGCCAGCCAGGGTGGCGGCCACCAACAGGCCGGGGAGGATGCGTCGGATCATTGTTTCATTTCTCCTTGTTGAATTCAGCGCTGGAAAGGCCCCCAGTCGGGCTCGCGGATGTCGCCGCCCTGCCCAGCCAGCCGGGCCTTGATCTTGCCATCCAGCGTGCTCGTCATGAGCGCTTCGCGCCCATTCTGCCGCGTGGCATAGACGATCAGCCGGCCGTTGGGCGCGAAGCTGGGGCTCTCGTCGGCGGTGGTGTCGGTGATCGCGGTGGCGTTGCCCGAAGGCAGTTCCATCACGTGCAGCTTGAACGTGCCCTGGATGCGCGAGATGAATGCGAGCCAGCGGCCGTCCGGGCTGATGGCCGGCGAGATGTTGTAACTGCCGGTAAAGGTGACGCGCTCGGGCGTGCCGCCGCCCACCGGCACGCGGTAGATCTGCGGCGAGCCGCCGCGGTCGCTGACGAAGTAGATGCTGCGGCCGTCGGGGGCGTACACCGGCTCGGTGTCGATCGCGGTGGACTGCAGCAGGCGGCGCGGCTCGCCGCCGCCGGCGTCGATGACGTACAGCTGCGAGCCGCCCTCGCGGCTGAGCGTGACGGCGAGGCTGCGGCCATCGGGCGCCCAGGCAGGCGCGCTGTTGGAGCCGCGGAAGTTGGCCAGCAGCCGGCGGCGGCCCGTGGCGACCTCGTGCACGTAGACCACCGGCTTGCGCGACTCGAACGACACGTACGCGAGCTGGCCGCCACTGGCGGACCAGGCCGGCGAGATGATCGGCTCGGGGCTGCTCAGGGCCGACTGCGAGTTCTCGCCGTCGGCGTCGGCGACCCACAGGTTGTAGCGGCTCGCGTTCTTGGTGACGTAGGCGATGCGCGTGGAGAACACGCCGCGCTCGCCCGTGAGCTTCTCGTAGATGAAGTCGGCGATGCGGTGCGCGGCCAGGCGCAGGTCGCCCGCGGTGACCGCATAGCTCTGGCCGCCCAGGTCCTGCGCGCGCACCACGTCCCACAGGCGAAAGCGCACGTCCCAGCGGCCGTCCGCCAGGCGCGCGACGCTGCCCACCACGAGCGAGTCGGCGCCGGCCTGGCGCCAGGGCGCCACGTCGAGGCGGCTGGTCTCGTCCAGGACGCCGCCGGTGCGCGGCGCGATGGCGCGGAACTGGCCGCTGCGCTCCAGGTCGGCCTGCACGATGGCGGCGATCTTCTGCGGCGCCTCGCCCTCGCCCCGGAAGGGGGCCACGGCAATGGGCAACTGGGTCAGGCCCACGCCGGTCACTTCGACGCGGAACTGGGCCCAGGCGGGCAGCGCCGCGGCCGCGCCGATCAAACCCATCAGGTGGCGCCGGCGCCAGGTAGCTGGTGTCATCATGGGCTTCGTGTCTCCATTCAACGATTGAGTTCCGTCACGACCGGCGGCGATGCCGCCGCGGCCTCGGCCAGCCCCGCTTGCGCGCGGACGATGCCGGTGGCCATGCGCTCGTGGACGCGGGCGCGATTGTGCCCTTCGCGGTCGCGTCCGTGTTCAAGGTGCCAGAGGTGGAACACCTCGGTGGCCAGGTAGCCATTCTTGCGCAGGATGCCCGCGTGGTGCAGCCGCAGCACCAGGTCCGCGTCCTCGTGGCCCCAGCCCGAGAAGGTCTCGTCGAAACCGTTGACGGTGCGCAGGTCGCGCAGCCAGGCGCCGAAATTGGCGCTGCGGATGCCCTTCCAGCGGAACGCGCGCTCGATGCGTCCCGGCGCGCCGTTCCACTGCACCAGGTGCGCCAGCTTGTTGACGTGGCCCGCCGCGCGCAGCCGCAGCCAGTCGGCCACGCCGAGCGCGGCCAGGTCCACCTCGCCCGCCGCGACGCGCCGCGACAGCGCCTCGTCCAGCAGCACGCGGCTGCCGTTGACGAAGCAGCCGGCCTGCGCCAGCGCCTCGTGCGCGGCCACGAAGTGCCGCGAGGGGATGCAGTCGCCGTCGAGGAACACCACATAGTCGCCGGTGGCCTGCAGCGTGCCCAGGTTGCGCGCCCGCGCCGCGGTGAAGCCCACGTCGGGATGCCACGCGTGCCGCACGGGGCAGGCGAAGGCCGGCAGCCCGCGGCGCAAAGCCTCGACGTGCTCGGGCCGCGAGCCGTCGTCGGCCACGACCACCTCGTGCGCCGCGCCGCACTGCGGCGCCAGCGCGCGCAGCACCGCGAGCAGGGCGTCGGAACGGTTGTAGGTAAGGACGACGAAGGTCGTCCTCATGGATTGAGGTTCTCCGGTACGTCGCCCTGCTGCAGCAGCCACAGTTTCACGTAGCGGTAGTACGTGCCCTCCGCATTGGACACGGCCAGCATGAAGCCCCAGCGCCCGTCCAGGAACCCCAGGCGCAGCACGTAGGTCCGCACGAACGCCCACAGTCCGTGCAGGACGGCGCGGCCCAGCGACCCCTTGCGCCCCGCCGTGACCATGTCGCGGGCGCTGGCGCTGGAATAGCGATTGATCTTCTCCAGCACCGACTCCATGGTGCGGAAGCTGTAGTGGACGATCGATTCGTGCAGCGTGCCCACCGGGCCTTCGACCTGCAGGTTGGCATGCAGGTAGTGCTCGGTGAAGCGGCCGCAACCGCGGCGCGCAAGCCGCCGCGTGTAGTCGGGACGCCAGCCGCCGTGCTGCATGAAGCGGCCGCAGTACATCGACACGCGCGGTACGCGATACCCGTCGACGCCCTCGCGGGCGATGGCAGTGCGGATCTCGGCGGCCAGCGCCGGCGTGATGCGCTCGTCGGCGTCGAGCGAGAAGAACCAGTCGGCGGTGGCTGCGTCGATGCCGCGGTTGTTCTGCGGGCCGTAGCCCGGCCAGTCGGGCGTGACGATCACCCGGGCGCCTTCGGCCCGAGCCAGGTCAGCGGTGCCGTCGGTGCTGCCCGAGTCCAGCACGATCACTTCATCTGCGAAGCTGGCCGACCGCACGCAGTCGACGATGTTGAGCGCTTCGTTCTTGGCGACGATGACGATGGACAGGCTGGGCATGGGCACAGGGGAAGGCAGTGCCCCACGGCATAATCCCTTCCTTCTTGCAACGGGCATTATTGCACCCTCATCCATGGACCAATCACCCACTGTCGTGGTGGCGGGAGGCGCGGGCTACATCGGGTCGCACATGGTTCGGATGCTGCGCGACAGCGGCTTCCGCCCCGTCATCGTCGACAACCTCGCCACCGGCCATCGCGACGCGGCGGGCGACACCATCCTGGAAGTGGGCGACATCGGCGACCGCGGGTTCATGTCCACCGTGCTGCGCGAGTACCGGCCGCAATGCGTCATGCACTTCGCGGCCTCCAGCCTCGTGGGCGAGTCGATGTCCAACCCGGGCAAGTACTGGCGCAACAACCTCGTGCAGACGGTGAGCCTGCTGGACACCATGCTCGAGCATGGCGTGAAGCAGTTCATCTTCTCCTCCACGGCCGCCACCTACGGCAACCCGGTGAAGGTGCCGATCCCCGAGGACCACCCCACCCGCCCGATCAACCCGTACGGCCACAGCAAGCTGGCCGTCGAATACGCGCTGCAGGACTACGCGGCGGCCCATGGCCTGCGCTCGATCTCGCTGCGCTACTTCAATGCGGCGGGCGCGCATCCGGACGGCTCGATCGGCGAGCGGCACGAGCCCGAGACGCACCTGATTCCGCTGGTGCTGCAGGTCGCCTCGGGCCGGCGCGAGTTCATCTCGCGCTTCGGCGCCAACCACGCCACGCCCGACGGGTCGTGCCTGCGCGACTACGTCCACGTGCAGGACCTGTGCACGGCGCACCTGCTGGCGCTGCGCGCGCTGCAGGCCGGCGCGGCGACCACCGTCTACAACCTCGGCAACGGCCGGGGCCACTCCGTCAACGAGGTGATCGAGGCGGCGCGCCGCATCACCGGCCATCCGATTCCCCTGCGCGACGATCCCCCGCGCGCCGGCGACCCGCCGGTGCTGGTGGCGGACGCGGCGCGCGCGCGCGCCGAGCTGGGCTGGAGTCCGCAGTACGAAGACCTGGACACCATCATCGCCCACGCCTGGCAATGGGAGCGCAGGCTCCACCAGGCGCTGAAGTGATCCGCATCGACCTCTCGTCCGTCCGCTGGCTGGCGCCCTACTTCGGCGGCACGCGCCGCTACTGGGTGATCGCGGCACTGTGCACGCTGGTGAGCTCGGCGGCCGAGCCGCTCGTGCCCGCGCTGCTCAAGCCGCTGCTGGACAAGGGCTTCAACGGCGGCGGCCTGCCGCTGTGGACCGTGCCCGCGGCGTTGCTGCTGGTCTTCGCGGTGCGCGGCGTGGCGGGCTTCGCGGCCGACCTGGCGCTGGCGCGCATCACGCAGGACGGCCTGCAGGGCCTGCGCCGCGCGATGTTCGGCCGGCTGCTGGACGCGCAGCTGGCGCTGTTCGGGCGCGAGAACGCGACCTCGCTGTCCAACACGGTGGTGTACGAGGTGCAGAACGGCGCCACGCTGCTGGTGAATGCGGTGATGGGCCTGGTCAAGGACAGCCTCAGCCTGCTCGCGCTGCTGGTGTACCTGCTGTACCTGAACTGGCAGCTCACGCTGATCGTGTTCCTGGTCGTTCCGGGCGTGGGCTGGATCATGCGCACGCTGTCGCGCCGGCTGTACCGCATCGCGCGCAGCACGCAGGACGCCACCAACGAGCTGGCCTACGTCGTCGAGGAGAACGTGCTCGCCGCGCGCGTGGTGCGGCTGCACGGCGCGCAGGACTCGCAGGCCGTGCGCTTCGCGGCGCTCAACGCGGCGCTGCGCCGGCTGGCGCTCAAGTCCGCCGCCGCCTCGGCCGCGATCACTCCGCTCACCCACATGCTCGCCGCGGCCGCGCTGTCCACCGTGATCTGCATCGCGCTGTGGCAAAGCCGGGACGGCATCACGGTCGGCACCTTCGCCTCCTTCATCACCGCGATGCTGATGCTCATCGCGCCGATCAAGCGCCTGTCCGAGGCCGCCAGCCCGATCTCGCGCGGCCTGGCGGCGGTGCGCCGCGGCGTCGAGCTGGTCGAGCAGACGCCCGCCGAGGCCGGCGGCACGCACGCGCCCGAGCGCGCGGCCGGCCACATCCAGCTGCAGTCGGTGACCGTGCGCTACCGCGCCGACGGCCTGCCCGCGCTGGACCGGCTGAACCTGGACATCCAGCCCGGGCACGTGGTCGCCCTGGTGGGCCCGTCGGGATCGGGCAAGACGACCGTGGCCAACCTGTTGCCGCGCTTCGTGCTGCCCGAGAGCGGCGGCGTGCTGCTCGATGGCGTGGACGTGTCGCAGTGGCGCCTGGACGCGCTGCGCCGCCAGTTCGCGCTCGTGAGCCAGGACGTGGTGATGTTCAACGACACGCTGGCCGCCAACATCGCCCTGTCGCCCCACCCCGACCTCGCGCGCCTGAAGCGCTGCGTGGAGGCGGCCAACCTGCGCGAGCTGGTCGAATCGCTCCCGCGGGGCCTGGACACGGTCACCGGCCACAACGCGGCCCAGCTCTCGGGCGGCCAGCGCCAGCGCCTGGCCATCGCCCGCGCCCTGTACAAGGACGCGCCCATCCTGATCCTCGACGAGGCCACCTCGGCGCTGGACACGGCTTCCGAGCGCCTGGTGCAGGAGGCGCTGCAGCGCCTCGTCGCCGGCCGCACCACGCTGATCATCGCCCACCGCCTGTCCACCATCGAGCATGCCGACCGCGTCGTCGTGCTCGAGGCGGGCAAGGTGGCCGAGTCGGGCACGCACGAGGACCTGCTGGCGCGCGGCGGCCTGTACGCGCGCCTGCATGCGATGCAGTTCGGCGCCGCCGCCACGGAAGGCGCGCCCGAGGCGGCATGAAGCGCATCCTCGTCATCGCCACCCGGCAGATCGGCGACGTGCTCCTGACCACCCCGCTGATCGCCGCCGCGCGCGAGCTGTGGCCCCAGGCGCGCATCGACGTGCTGGGGTTCCAGGGCACGCTGGGCATGCTGGCGGGCAACCCGCACGTCGGCGAGCGCATCGAGACCCCGGCGCGCCTGGGCTGGCGCGGCACATGGCGGCTGGCACGCCGCCTCTGGCGCCGCTACGACCTGGCGCTGGTCACGCAGCCGGGCGATCGCGCGCACCTGATCGGGTGGCTGGCGAGCCGCTGCCGCAGCGGGCTGCTGCCCGAAGCCGGCGGCAGCAACTGGTGGAAGCGCCGCCTGCTCGACCACGCCGTGGTGATCGCCGGCGATCGCGGCCCGGTGCACGTGGTGGTGGAAAAGCTCGCCCTGCTCGATCCCTGGATGCCCGGCGGCGCCGCCCTGCCGCGCGTGCTGCCGCCGGGGCCGCTGCCGTTGCCGCCCGAGCTGCAGCAGGCGCTGCAGCCGCGCTATGCGGTGGTGCATGCGCCATCCATGTGGCGCTACAAGCAGTGGCCGCTGGAACATTTCGCCGTCGTCATCCGCGGCCTGCTCGATCGCGGCCTGCAGGTGGTGCTGACCGGCAGCGGCAGCGAGCGCGACCAGCAGTGCGTGCGGGAGCTGCTGCCCATCGCCGCCGCGCCCGCCCTGCTCGACGCCTCGGGGCGGCTCGACTTCCGCCAGCTCGCCACGCTGCTGCAGGGCGCGGCGCTGTACGTGGGGCCGGACACCTCGGTGTCCCACCTGGCCGCCGCCAGCGGCATTCCCACGCTGGCCGTCTTCGGGCCCACCAACCCGCAGCGCTGGGCGCCGTGGCCGGCCAGGCCGGGCGCGCGCGCGCTGTTCGAGCGCGTCGCGCTGGAGCAGACGGCCGGCAACGTCACCGTGTTCCAGGCCAACCTGCCCTGCGTGCCGTGCGGGCGCGCGGGCTGCGAGGACCACGTCGACAGCCGCAGCGACTGCCTGCCGGCGATCACGCCCGACCGGGTGCTCGCCCGCGCCGACATGGTGCTCGCCAAGGAAGAGCTCGCGGCCCCGGGCCGTTAGACTCGCGGGCCGATCAAGGAGGACGTGGTGCAAACAGAGGGCGCGCAGGTCGCGCGTGGCGTCAACGACTGGGTCGACGCGGTCTTCGTGTTGACGGTGCGCGGCTGGCACGAGCGCCAGGCCCACATCGCCGCCCAGCTCGCGCGGCACGGCATCCGGTTCGAGTACGTGTTCGCCCACGACGCCGACAGCCTGGATCCGCAACTCGTCGCGCGCACGTTCGGCGCGTCCGACCTGAAGGCGGCCCACCAGTCGCTGGTGCTCAAGAACATCCAGGTCTGGCGCGACGCGCTGGCGCGCGGCTGCCGCCGCGTGCTGGTGTTCGAGGACGACGCGGTGCTGGCCGACGGCTTCGTCGCCCGCTTCGACGAGGCCATGCGCGCGGCCACCGCGCTGCCCGAGGGCTGGATGGTGTTCCTCGGCGGCATGGACACCAAGGTGCCCGACAGCTACTTCCTGGCCGAAGGGCCGCTGGTGCCGCTGCCGATCCCCACCGCCGAGGGCTGCGTGCACGACGCGCTGGCCATGCGCCGGCGCCTGGACTGGATCGACGCGCATCCGGTCACGCTGCCCGCCGACCACCTGATGCGCGACGTCGACGCCGCGCAGGGCACGCCCCAGTACTGGCTGCGCCGCCCCATCGTCGAACAGGGCAGCGTGCTCGGCCTGTTCGACAGCGAGCTGGATGCGCACCGGCGCAAGCACGGCCGCACCTACAACATCCTGAGGAACCGATGGAACAAGTTCCAGCGCCGGCGCCTGCGCGAATGGCTCGTGCGCCTGAAGGCCGCGGTGCGGCGATGAACGACGCGATCGCCACCACCGCCCTCCGCGAACCGTGGCCGCTGCGCGCCGGCCAGTGGCTGCTCTTGCTCGCCCTGGTCGGCATCCTGGTGAGTCCCCCGCTGGTCAACGTGGCGCAGGCCGGGCTGATGGGCCTGCTGCTGCTCACCCGCGCCGGACGCGAGCGGCTCGCCTGGACCGGGCGCCAGCCCATGGTGCTGGCCGCCCTGCTGCTGTTCGCGGTGTTCGCGGTCGGCGTGATCGGCAGCGCCGCCGGGACGAAGGAGGGGCTGCTCACGCTGTGGGGCTGGCGCAAGCTGCTGATGGTGCCGGTGGCGATGGCCTTCATGGCGACCCCGCAGGCGCGCATGCGCCTGCTCACCGGGTTCGTCATCGCCGCCTGCGTGGCCGCCCTGGTGTCCTACTTCACGTTCGCCACCCGCATCCAGCTGCCCACCAGCAACTCGGAGGCGAGCGTCTACGGCATCGTCGCCCGCAACCATTCCAGCCAGGGCACGCTGTTCTCCGTGGCGGTGTTCGCCGCCGCCGCCGTGGCGCTCTTCGGCGACGGCCTGTCACGGCGCAGCCGCCAGCTGTTCGCCGCGGCGGCCGTGGTCATCGCGAGCAACATCTTCTTCGTCACGCCCGGCCGCAGCGGCTACGTCGTGCTGCTGGTCTGCGCCGGCGCGCTGGCCTGGGGCTGGGGCCGCGCCCGGGGCCATGACATGCGCTGGAGCCTGGCCGGCGCGGTGCTGCTGGTGGCGCTCACCCTGGCGGGCCTGGTCGCCGTGCCCGCGTCCCGTGGCCGCATCGCGCAGGCGGTGGAGGAGATGCAGACCTACGAGCAACAGGCGAACGTCACCTCGATGGGCATCCGCATCGTGTTCTGGCGCAACACGCTGCCCATCATCGCCCAGCATCCGTGGTGGGGCTGGGGCACCGGCGCGTTCGAGGCGGCCTACAAGCCCATGGTCGCCGGGCAGACGGGGCCGAAGGCGATCGTGACCCGCGACCCGCACAACCAGTACCTCAGCCTGGCGGCGCAGCACGGCCTGCCGGGGCTGGCGATCTTCCTGCTGTTCATCGCCAGCGCGCTGCGCCAGCGTCCGCCGCCGGGCATGTACCGGCTGCTGGGATTGGGCGTGCTCGCCGCCTGGTGCGCCACCAGCCTGGCGAACTCGCATTTCGCCACCTTCACCGAAGGCACGTTCCTGTACTTCTGGATCGGCGCGATGCTGGCCGACGACCCGGACCCGCGACCCGCCTGATCGCGCGCCCTAGAGCAGGACGATGTCGTACTGCTCCTGCCCCATCGCGCTTTCGCTCTGCAGCGAGATCGGCTTGCCGATGAAGTCGGACAGGCCGGCCAGGTACGGGCTCTCCTCGTCCAGGAACAGCTCGATGACCTTGGGCGAGGCGACGACCCGGTATTCGCGCGGGTTGAACTGGCGGGCCTCGCGCAGGATCTCGCGCAGGATGTCGTAGGCCACGGACCGGGCGGTCTTCAGCTGCCCCGCGCCCTGGCAGGCGTGGCACGGCTCGCACAGCATGTGCGCCAGCGACTCGCGCGTGCGCTTGCGCGTCATCTCCACCAGGCCGAGCTGCGAGAACCCGCCGGCCATGGTCTTGACGCGGTCGCGCGCGAGCTGCTTGCGGAACTCGGCCAGCACCGCGTCGCGGTGGTCCTCGCGCTGCATGTCGATGAAGTCGACGATGATGATCCCGCCCAGGTTGCGCAGGCGCAGCTGGCGCGCGATGGCGTGCGCGGCCTCCAGGTTGGTGCGGAAGATGGTGTCGTCGAAGTTGCGCGCGCCGACGAAGCCGCCGGTGTTCACGTCGACGGTCGTCAGGGCCTCGGTCTGGTCGACGATCAGGTAGCCGCCGGACTTGAGCTCGACGCGCCGGCCCAGCGCCTTGGCGATCTCCTCGTCGACGTTGAACAGGTCGAAGATCGGCCGCTCGCCCTTGTACAGCTGCAGCCGCTCCGCCGCCTGCGGCATGAACTCGCGCCCGAACGCCTGCAGGATCGCGAACTGCTCGCGCGAGTCGATCCGGATGGTCTGCGTCTGCTCCGTGACCAGGTCGCGCAGCACGCGCTGCAGCAGGCTCAGGTCCTGGTGCAGGAGCGATCCGGCGGGCAGGCGCGTGGCCGCGTCGCGGATGCGCGCCCAGGTCTTGCGCAGGTAGGCGATGTCCTCCGCCAGTTCCGCGTCGGTGGCGTCCTCGCCGTTGGTGCGCAGGATGAAGCCGCCGCCTCCGCCGGTCTCGGGCGTGCCGACCAGCTTCTGCAGCCGGGCGCGCAGCGCATCGCGCTGGTCGCCGGGGATCTTCTGCGAGACGCCCACGTGGTCGTCCTGCGGCAGGAAGACCAGCAGCCGCCCGGCGATGCTCACCTGCGTGGACAGGCGCGCGCCCTTGCTGCCGATCGGGTCCTTGATCACCTGGACCATCAGCGGCTGGCCCTCGAAGACCTGCTTCTCGATCGGCTTGACCGGCTGCGCCTGGTGCCGCCCGGCGCCCTCGCCCGGCGTGGCGCCGTGCAGGTCCGCCACGTGCAGGAACGCCGCGCGCTCCAGGCCGATGTCGATGAAGGCGGACTGCATGCCCGGCAGCACCCGCGCCACCTTGCCGAGATACACGTTGCCGACCAGTCCGCGCTCGAGCGTGCGTTCGACGTGCAGTTCCTGGACCGCGCCGCTCTCGACGATGGCCACGCGGGTTTCCTGCGGCGACCAGTTGATCAGGATGTCCTGCTGCATTCGTGTTCCGGTTGTCGCATTCGGGGCCGGCACAGGATACCTCAGGCGGTTAGACTGTCGCCGCCCCGAATCGCCGCTGTCGTCCCGCGCCGTGTCCCTTTCCCTCGAATTCCTGCAAGGCGGCGGCGCCATGGGCGAGCGCCTGCGCGCCTTCGACTGGGACAAGCACCCGCTCGGGCCGCCCCAGCACTGGCCCGGCGCCCTGCGCATGGCGCTCAGCCTGTGCCTGAATTCGAGCTTTCCCACCGCGATCTACTGGGGCCCGCAGCTGCACGTCCTGTACAACGACGCGTGGTCGGTGATCCCCGCCGAGCGGCACCCGGCCATGCTGGGCATGCCGGCGCACGAGGCCTGGAGCGACATCTGGCACATCGTGGGCCCGCAGTTCGAGCGCGTGCTGCGCACCGGCCAGGGCGAGGCCCTGTACAGCCAGATGCTGCCGATGGTGCGCGGCGGGCGCGCCACCGAGACCTGGTGGAACTACAGCTTCACGCCGATCCGGCATGCCGACCACAGCATCGGCGGAATCTTCAACCAGGGCAACGAGATCACCGAGGTGGTGCAGGCGCACCGCCAGCGCGAGGCCGAACTCGAGCGCTGGCGCGAGATCTTCCAGCAGGCGCCCGCCGCCGTCGCCCTGCTGCGCGGCCCGCGGCACGTGTTCGAGTTCGCCAACGAGGCCTACCTGCGCCTGGTGGGCAACCGCGACATCATCGGCAAGCCGGCCGTCCAGGCCCTGCCCGAAATCAACGACCAGACCTTCCCCAGGCTGCTGGACGGCGTGTACACGAGCGGCCAACCGTTCCTCGGCAAGGACGTGGCGGTGCGCCTGCAGCGCAAGGCCGACGGCCCGGTGGAGGACTGCGTGATGGACTTCATCTACCAGCCGGTGCGCGACCCCGCCGGCCGCATCGAGGGCGTGTTCGCGCTGGTGACCGACGTCACCGACCGCGCGCGCGCCGAATCGGCGCTGCGCGTGTCCAACTGGCAGCTGGGCGAGGAGCGGGCCCGGCTCGCCTCGCTGATCGATGCCGAGCAGCGCGCGCGGCTGGCGCTGCGGCGCTTCAGCGACACGCTGGAGGCGCAGGTGCGGCAGCGCACGGCGGAACTGACGCAGGCGCTGGACAAGGAAAGCACGGCCACCCACCGGCTGCGCGCGGCCTTCGAGACCAGCCTGATCTTCCAGGGCTTCGTGGACACCGAGGGGGTCCTGCTGGACGCCAACTCCCTGTCGCTGGCGGCCATCCGGTGCCAGCGGCACGATGTCGTCGGCCGGCCCTTCTGGGAGACGCCCTGGTTCTCCGCCACGCCGGGCATGCCGCAGCTGGTGCGCGAGGCCGTCGCCCGCGCGCGCGCGGGCGAGGTCGTGCGGCACGAGATGGCGCTGGATCTGCCCGGCGGCCGGCGCCAGTTCATCTTCTTCCTGCGCCCCGCGTTCGATGCGGCCCGGCGCATCATCGGCATGGTGCCGGAGGCGGTGGAGGTCGGCCCGGGCGGGCCGGCCCGACAGGGGACCGGCGGCGGGTGAGGCTCAGGCCGGGCGCACGCCCAGGGCCTGCAGCAGCTGCGCCGTCTCGTACAGCGGCAGGCCCATCACGCCGGGATACGACCCGCTGATGTGGGAGATCCACGCCGCCGCGCGGCCCTGCACCGCGTACGCGCCCGCCTTGCCCAGCGGCTCACCGCTGGCGACATAGCCGGCGATCTCGGCGCGCGTCATCGGCGCGAACGTCACGCGCGACACGCTCAGTGCCTGCAGCCGCTTGCGGCGGTGCTGCACGGCCACCGCCGTCAGCACCCGGTGCGTCCTGCCGGCCAGCTCGCCCAGCATGCGCGCCGCATCGGCGGCGTCCTGCGGCTTGCCGTAGATCGTGCGCCCGAGCGCCACCGTCGTGTCCGAGCACAGGATCGGCGCGGCTGCGAGGCCGCGCCGGCGCAGCCGCTGCACGGCGGCGTCGAGCTTGAGTGCCGTGACGCGCTGCACGTAGGCCGATGGCGATTCGCCCGGCAGCACCGCTTCGATCGCCTCGCTGTCCTCGTCGTCGCCGGGCAGCAGCAGCTGGTGCCGGATGCCCAGCTGCTCCAGCAGCTGGCGCCGGCGCGGGCTCTGCGAGGCCAGGTAGATGAAGTCACTCACGGTGGTACGGGTGGTTGGCGTTGATCGACCAGGCGCGGTACAGCTGCTCGGCCAGCAGCACGCGCACCATCGCGTGCGGCAGCGTGAGGTCCGACAGCCGGATGCGCTCGTGCGCGGCGGCGCGCAGGGCGGGATCGAGCCCGTCCGGCCCGCCGATCAGCAGCGCGACGTCGTCGCCCTCGAGCTGCCACGCCTTGAGCTTGGCCGCCAGCGCCACCGTGGTGAGCGCCGTGCCGCGCTCGTCCAGGGCGACGATGCGGGCGCCGCGGGGCACCGCTGCCTCGATGCGCTCGCGTTCGGCGGCCATCAGCTGCGCGGTGGTGCGCGAGCCGCGCGGCTCGGTCTTGACGGCCTTGAGCTCGAGCCGCAGCTCGGGCGGGAAGCGCTTGGCGTAGTCGTCCCAGGCGGTGGCGGCCCAGTCGGGCACGCGCTGGCCCACGGCCACCACGACCAGCTTCATGCCTGGCGGGTCGTCTTCTTGGCGGGAGCCTTCTTCGCTGCGGTCTTGCCGGCGGTCTTGGCCGTGGTCTTGCCGGTCGCCTTGGCCGCCGTCTTGGCGGGGGCCTTGCCGGCCGCCTTGGCGGGCGCGGCGCGCGAGGCGGTCGTCCTGGCGGCCTTCTTCGCCGGCGCCTTTGGCTTGGCGGCCTGCTCGGCCGCCTTGGCGGCCGACCTGGCCGCGCTGCTGCGGCGCAGGCTGGTCTTGGCCGGCGCGGCCTTCTTCGCCGGCGCCGGCGCGGGCGCGGCCCCGGCGGGCCTGGGCGCGCCGAACTTCAGGCGGATCGGCTTGTCACCCCAGATCTCCTCGAGGTGGTAGTAGTTGCGGATCGCCGGCTGCATGATGTGCGCGACCGCGGCGCCGCAGTCGACGATGATCCACTCGCCGTTGTCCTCGCCCTCGACGCGCGGCTTGGGAAAGCCCGCGTCACGCACGGCGTCGCGCACGCTGGCGGCGAGCGCCTTGGTCTGCCGGTTCGAGGTGCCCGAGGCCACGATCACCCGCTCGAAGAGGGGCGACAGATGCTCGGTGTTGAAGACCTGGATGTCCTGCGCTTTCACGTCTTCCAGGCCATCGACGATGGCACGCTGGAGCCGTTGGGTGTCTTTCTTGGCGCTTGTCTCTTGGGTCATCAGGTCGGGGCGTAGAGGTGGTTTCGGGCAATATAACTTGCGACGGGGGCGGGAACCAGATGGCCGATCCCCTGCCCCGCCGCCACCAGCGCGCGGATCTGCGTCGCGCTGACGGGCATCGGGGGCAACTCGACGGGCAGCGACCGGCCCGACGGCAGGCGGCTCGCATCGAACGGCGGCGCGCCCGGATCGGGCCGCGCGCGGGCCGCCACGCCCAGGGTGGCGAGGCGGGTGATCTCGGCGCTCTCGCGCCAGCTGTCCAGCGCCTCGGCCTGGTCGGCGCCGATCACGAGCAGCAGCTCGTCGCCCGGAAAGGCGGCATGCAGCTCTCGCAGCGTGTCGACGGTGTAGGTGGGGCCGCTGCGCTGCAGCTCGCGGTCGTCGACCACGGCATGCGGCACCTCGGCGAACGCCAGGCGGGCCATCGCCAGGCGGTGTTCGGCCGCGGTCAGCGCCCTCGCCTTGTGCCAGGCCTGGCCGGTGGGGAAGACGCGCAGTTCGTCCAGGCCGAGCTGCGAAACCGCCGCGCGCGCCAGGGCGACGTGCGCCAGGTGCGGCGGATCGAACGCGCCGCCGAAGATGCCGATGCGCCGGGGCACCGTCAGACCCACTCCCGCGGCTGCAGGTACCGGGTGTAGAGCTCGGCCTCGGGCGTGCCCGCCTCGGGATGCTGCCGGTAGGCCCAGCTGCACAGCGGCGGCATCGACAGCAGGATCGATTCGGTGCGGCCGCCCGACTGCAGCCCGAAATGCGTGCCCCGGTCCCAGACCAGGTTGAACTCCACGTAGCGGCCGCGCCGGTACAGCTGGAAGGCGCGCTCGCGCTCGCCGTAGGGCATGTCCTTGCGCCGCTGCAGGATGGGCAGCCAGGCGTCGAGGAACGCGTCGCCGACCGAGCGGATGACGGCGAAGCCGCCGTCGAAGCCGAGCTCGGACAGGTCGTCGAAGAAGATGCCGCCGATGCCGCGCTGCTCGTTGCGGTGCTTGAGGCAGAAATACTCGTCGCACCAGGCCTTGAAGCGCGGGTACATGTCCGCCCCGAACGGCTCCAGCGACTGCTGGCAGGTGCGGTGGAAGTGCACCGCGTCCTCGTCGAAGCCGTAGCTGGGCGTGAGGTCCATGCCGCCGCCGAACCAGAACGCCGGCGCGCCACCGGCGGGCGTGGCGGAGATCATGCGCACGTTCATGTGCACGGTCGGCGCATACGGGTTGCGCGGGTGGAACACCAGCGACACGCCCATGGCCTCGAACGGCGCACCCGAGAGCTCCGGGCGGTGCTGCGTGGCGGACGCGGGCAGGCGCGGGCCGCGCACGTGCGAGAAGCCGACGCCGGCGCGCTCGAGCACGGGCCCGTGCTCCAGGATCATGGTGACGCCCTCGCCTTGCAGCGGCTCGCCGGGTTCCTTGCGCCAGCGGTCGGTGAGGAACGCGGTTCCGTCGACGGCGCTGCAGGCGTCGGTGATGCGGGCCTGCAACGCCAGCAGCCAGGCGCGCACGTCCTGGGTCGGGTTCGGGCTCATGCGAAGCGGCAAGGAATCATCGGGCGATGGTATCGGATGGGGTGCGTGCCGCCTCGACCAGCCGCACCGGAGCCGCCTGCGAGGGGCGCAAGCCGCGCACGCCGGCATAGGCGCCGGCGATCGCCGCCATGTCGCTCGCCTCGTCGCCCGTCAGCGCAAGGAAGGTCGTGAACCGCACTTCGCGCCGGCCATAGTCGAGGCTGGCCAGGCCCAGAGGAACGCCGGCCTGGCACGCCACGCGGTAGAAGCCGCTGCGCCAGCCGGGCCGCGCGCTGCGCGTGCCCTCGGGCGCGACCGCGAGCCAGAAATAGCGGCCGGCGTCGCGGTGCTGCTGGATCTGCCGCACCATGTCGCCGACCAGGCCGTTGGAGCTCGAGCGCACCACCGGCACGCCGCCGACGCGGCGCAGCCAGCCGCCGAAGACCGGCACGCGGAACAGGCTGTCCTTGGCCCAGAACTGCAGTGGCAGCCCGAACGCCCACTTGGCCAGGATGCCGACCACGAAGTCCCAGTTGCTGGTGTGCGGATAGACGATGACCACGCCCTGCAGCGTGGGCAGGCCGTCGAAGTGCACGCGCCAGCCCGCCAGGCGCAGCAGCCCGGTGGCGAGCCGGCTGCCCTGGAAGCGCAGGGGATGCGGGAGCGGACCGAACTGGCCAGCCACTCAGCGCACGGCCCGGTGGCCGATGTCCCGGCGGTACTGCGCGCCGTCGAAGCGGATCGCCTGCACGATCTCGTAGGCGCGGTTCTGCGCCGCCTTGACCGTGTCGGCCAGCGCGGTGACGCACAGCACCCGCCCGCCCGACGTGACGAGCCGTCCGTCCTGCAGGGTCGTGCCCGCGTGGAACACCACCGCATCGTCCGCCTCGCGCGGGATGCCGGTGACGACGTCGCCCTTGCGCGGGTTGAGCGGGTAGCCCGCCGCGGCCATCACCACGCCCAGCGCCGTGCGCCGGTCCCACTGCAGCTCGACCTGGTCGAGCGTGCCGGCGGTGGCGGCCATCATCACGTCGTACAGGTCGGACTTCAGGCGCAGCAGGATGGGCTGCGTCTCCGGGTCGCCCATGCGGCAGTTGAATTCGAGCGTTTTCACGCGGCCCTGCTTGTCCACCATCAGGCCGGCGTACAGGAAGCCCGTGTAGGGGATGCCGTCCTTCTCCATCCCGCGCACGGTGGGCAGGATGATCTCGCGCATGGCGCGTGCGTGGACGGCGGGGGTGACCACCGGCGCCGGCGAATAGGCGCCCATGCCGCCCGTGTTGGGGCCGCGGTCGCCGTCCTGCAGGCGCTTGTGGTCCTGGCTGGTGGCCAGCGCCGTCACGTTGCGGCCGTCGCACAGCACGATGAAGCTGGCCTCCTCGCCCTCGAGGAACTCCTCGATGACCACCCGCGCGCCGCCCTCGTTGTGGGTGACGCCGAGCTTGTTGTCGAGCAGCATGAAGTCGATCGCCTCGTGCGCCTCGGCCACGGTGGTGGCGACCACCACGCCCTTGCCCGCGGCCAGGCCGTCGGCCTTGACCACGATGGGCGCGCCCTCCCGGTCCACGTAGGCATGGGCCAGCGCGGGATCGGTGAACGTCTCGTATTTCGCCGTCGGGATGCCGTGGCGGGCCATGAAGTCCTTGGAGAACGCCTTGGAGCTCTCCAGCTGCGCGGCGGCCCGGGTGGGACCGAAGATGCGCAGCCCGTGCGAGCGGAACTCGTCCACCACGCCCGCGGCCAGCGGCGCCTCGGGGCCGACCACCGTCAGCGCGATCTTCTGCTGCTGGGCCCACTGGCGCAGCGCCACCGTCGCGGTCAGCGGCACGTTCTCCAGCCGCGCGTCCTGCGCCGTGCCGCCGTTGCCGGGAGCGACGTAGACCGCCTGCACCTTGGGCGACTGGGCCAGCTTCCAGGCCAGCGCGTGTTCGCGGCCGCCGCCGCCGATGACCAGGACCTTCATCGCGGCAACCTGAAGAAGATGAGCCAGCTCACGTAGCCGAGCAGGACGAGGACGATGGGAATGAGCAGCGTGACCACCTTGCGGGCGCGGCCCTGCAGGGCGAGGGCCTGGTCGTTGACCTGGCCGGCCTTGGCGATGTTGGCGCGCTGCTCGTCGATGAGCGACTTCTGGTTGGCCACCGCTTCCTGCTGCAGGGCGATGGCCTGGCGGCGCAGCTCGTTGCCCTCGCGCAGCAGCTGCTCGATGCGATCGAGCTGGGGAGTCGTCGCCTCGGTCATAGCGAGGCGTTGTGGAAGACGTCCTGCACGTCGTCCAGGTCCTCGAGCATGTCCAGCAGCTTCTGCATGCGGGCCGCGTCGTCGCCGGCGAGCTCGATGGTGTTCTCGGGCCGCATGGTGACCTCGGCCACCTCGGGCCGCAGCCCGGCGGCTTCCAGCGCGTTCTTGACCTTCTCGAAGTCGGCCGGCGCGGTCAGCACCTCGATGGCGCCGTCGTCGTCGGTGACGACGTCCTCGGCGCCAGCCTCGAGCGCGACCTCCATCACCTTGTCCTCGTCGGTGCCGGGCGCCAGGATCAGCTGGCCGCAATGCTTGAACTGGAACGCGACCGAGCCCTCGGTGCCCAGGTTGCCGCCGTACTTGCTGAACACGTGCCGCACCTCGGCCACCGTGCGCACCTTGTTGTCGGTCATGGTGTCCACGATCACGGCCGCGCCGCCGATGCCGTAGCCCTCGTAGCGGATCTCCTCGTAGTTCACGCCCTCGAGGTTGCCGGTGGCCTTGTCGATGTTGCGCTTGATGGTGTCGGCCGGCATGTTGGCCGCCTTGGCCTTGTCGACCGCCAGCCGCAGGCGCGGGTTGGCGTTGAGGTCGCCGCCGCCCTGCCGGGCCGCCACCATGATCTCCCGGATCACGCGCGTCCAGATCTTGCCGCGCTTTTCATCCTGCCGCCCCTTGCGGTGCTGGATGTTCGCCCATTTGCTGTGTCCGGCCACTTTGTGTCGTTCCTCGTCTGCTCGCCTGCGATGCCGAGCGCATTGCTATATTGCTGCGACCCGCATTCTACTTTTCACCTATGGCCGACCCGCTGCTGCTCGCCAAGAACGGCGACACCGACTGTTTCCTGCTGCCGGCGCTGGCCAATCGGCACGGCCTGATCACCGGCGCCACCGGCACCGGCAAGACCGTGAGCCTGCAGACGCTGGCGGAGAACTTCTCCCGCATCGGCGTGCCGGTCTTCATGGCCGACATCAAGGGCGACCTGACCGGCATCAGCCAGGCCGGGCACCTGCCGCCCAAGATGGCCGCGATGCTGAAGGAGCGGGGCCTGCCCGCGCCGGAGCCGGTCGCCTGCCCGACCACCCTGTGGGACGTGTTCGGCGAGCAGGGCCACCCGGTGCGCGCCACCGTCTCGGACATGGGGCCGCTGCTTCTGTCGCGCATGCTGGGGCTGAACGAGACCCAGGCCGGCGTGCTGCAGGTGGTGTTCAAGATCGCCGACGACAACGGCCTGCTGCTGCTGGACCTGAAGGACCTGCGCGCGATGCTGCAGCACGTGGGCGACAACGCCAGCCAGTTCACCACCGCGTACGGCAACATCTCCGCGGCCAGCGTGGGCATCATCCAGCGCGGGCTGCTGCAGATCGAGGCCCAGGGCGGCGACCGCTTCTTCGGCGAGCCGATGCTCAACATCCAGGACTTCCTGCAGACCAGCGAGTCCGGCATGGGCGTGGTGAACATCCTGGCGGCCGACAAGCTGCTGCAGTCGCCGCGCCTGTACGCGACCTTCCTGCTGTGGATGCTGTCGGACCTGTACGAGCAGCTGCCCGAGATCGGCGACCCCGACAAGCCCAAGCTGGTGTTCTTCTTCGACGAGGCGCACCTGCTGTTCAAGGACGCGCCCGCGGCGCTCGTCGAGCGCATCGAACTGGTGGTGCGGCTGGTGCGCTCCAAGGGCGTCGGCGTGTACTTCGTCACCCAGAACCCGCTGGACATTCCCGACACGGTGCTCGCGCAGCTGGGCAACCGCGTGCAGCACGCGCTGCGCGCCTTCACCCCGCGCGACCAGAAGGCGGTCAAGGCCACGGCGCAGACCATGCGCCAGAAGCCGGGGCTGGACATCGAGACGGCCATCACCGAGCTGGCGGTGGGCGAGGCGCTGGTCAGCCTGCTCGACGCCAAGGGCCGGCCCAGCGTGACCGAGCGGGTGTTCGTCATCCCGCCGGGCAGCCAGATCGGCCCCATCACGCCGGAACAGCGCCAGGCCCTGCTGGCCAACTCCATCGTCGCCGGCGTGTACGACCAGGCCGTGGACCGCGAGTCGGCCTACGAGAAGATCCGGGGCCGAGCGGCGGCGCCCGCCCCGGCCAACGGCCGGCCGGCACCGACCGCGACGGCCGGCGCGGCGTCGACGGCCACCGGCGCCGGCATCCCCGGCCCGGCCTCGGGCGGCGCCGACCAGCCCGCTTCCGGCGGCCTCCTGGGCGGCCTGGCGGGGCCGCTGAAGGACGTGCTGCTCGGCTCCACCGGCCCGCGCGGCGGCCGCCATGAAGGGCTGGCCGAGTCGATGGCCCGCTCGGCCATGCGAACCATCGGCAGCAGCGTGGGCCGCGAGATCGTTCGCGGCGTGCTGGGCAGCCTGCTCGGCAGCGGCCGGCGCTAGAACCGCCGCAAGGCCCGCGCCCGTCAGCAGCTGGTGCCGGCCTTCAGGGCGCAGGGGCCCTCGCGCAGGGCCTCGCCCATCGCGCGCGCCTTGTTGTTCCAGAAGTTGGCCTGCTGCGCGTCGCGCTCCACCCCGCCCTGCCCCTTGCTGTAAAGCTCGCCGAGCCGGCGCGCGGCGGCACCGCTGCCCGCATTGGCGGCGCGCCGGTACGCGCTGACGGCCGCCGCCATGTTGCCGGCGCGCTCGGCCTCCTGTGCCTGCGCGAGCAGGACACCTGCGCTTTGCGCCGGGGCCGGCGCGGGCGCGGGCGCCTGTGCGGGGGACTGCGCGGGTGCCGGAGCGGCAGCGGGTGCGGGTGGGGGTGCGGGTGCAGCGACAGGAGCAGGCGCCGGCGCCGGCGCGGGTGCCGACGACGTGGCCGGCGCGGGTGCAGGCGCGGGGGTCGGCGCGGGCGCCGTCGTGCGTGCACCCGCAGGAGCTGGCCCTGGTGCTGGCGCCAAGCCGGAAGTCGGCGCTGGTGTCTTCGTGGCCGCCGGCGCGGCGCCGGGAGCCGGGGCCTTGCTGGGCGCTGGCGTCGGGGCCGGCGCCGCCTTGCCGCTCGGAGCCGGTGCCGACGGCGCCTGGGGCGCCTCGGCGGGCGCGGGCCGCGGCGCCGGCGCCGGCGCCGGGACCGTGAGCTTGGCTTGCTGCTCGGCGGGCTGCGGCGCGGGCGCGGTGGCGACCGGCGCCGTCTCGGCCGGCTTGCCGCCGCCCATCATCTTCACAGCGACGCCGATCGCGCCGAGCGCGAACACACCGGCGATGGCCATCGGCACCATCCTGGACTTCGGCTGGCCGGCAGCCGCGGCGGCCGTCGTGCCCGCCGTGGCGGGCTGGGCGAGCGGCGCTGCATCCGCCTGGCGCCTGGACGCTTCAGCCGCTTTCCGGGCGGCTTCGGCCTCCAGGCGTTGGCGCTCGTCCTCCTTGCGCCTGGCTTCGGCGGCCTTGGCTTCGGCGGCCTTGCGCTCGACTTCCTGGCGGCGGGCTTCGTCCTGCCGCTTCGCCTCGGCCTCGGCGGCTTGGCGGCGCGCTTCCTGTTCCGCCTGGAGCCTGGCCTCCTGCTCGGCCTTCTGTTTCGCTTCCGCCTCGGCCTTGGCGCGCGCTTCCTGCTCCGCCTTCTGCCGGGCGGCCTGTTCGGCCGCCTGGCGGCGTGCTTCCTCTTCCGCCTGGCGCCTGGCTTCCTGCTCGGCCCTTGCCTTCGCTTCCTGCTCCGCCTTCGCCCGCGCTTCCTGCTCCGCCTTCTGCCGCGCGGCCTGCTCGGCCGCCTGGCGGCGTGCTTCTTCTTCCGCCTGGCGCCTGGCTTCCTGCTCGGCCCTTGCCTTCGCTTCCTGCTCCGCCTTGGCCCGTGCGTCCTGCTCCGCCTTTTGCCGCGCGGCCTGTTCGGCCGCCTGGCGGCGTGCTTCTTCTTCCGCCTGGCGCCTGGCTTCCTGCTCGGCCCTTGCCTTCGCTTCCTGCTCCGCCTTGGCCCGCGCCTCCTGCTCCGCCTCCTGCTCCGCCTTCTGCCGGACAGCCTGTTGGGCGGCCTGGCGGCGTGCTTCCTCTTCCGCCTTCTGCATGGCCTCGGCGGCCTGGCGCTCGGCTTCGAGGCGTTCGACCTCCTTGGCGGCCGCGGCGGCGCGCGCCTGGACGGCGCGGGCCTCCTCGGCGGCACGGGCGGCTTCGGCGGCACGCGCGGCCTGGGCCTGCGGTTCCTCGGCCTGGCCGGCGCGGGCGGCGACCGCATCGGCGGTGGCCGGCTGCGTGCCGGTGGCGGAGCGGGCCGCCGTGCTGATGACACGCAACGTCTGCGGGCTGATGACCGTCTGGTCCTGCGGCGACGCGACGACCGCCTTGTCGGTCAGCTTGAGGCTGCCGGACGAGCCCGAGCTACCGGACGTGCCTGAGGTCCCCGACGTGCGCGAGGCGACCTGCCCCGGCAGGCGCGTGGCCTCGTCGTCGTCGTCCGCCGGCGCGGGCGCTTCACGGCGCGGCGGCGGCGCCGGGGGCTGCTCGTCGGCGTCCTTGCCGAACTTCTTCAGCCGGCGCTGCGCCAGCGCGGCGAACTTGCCGGCGGGGAACTGCTCCAGGAACTCCAGGAAGTCGTTGGCGTCCTCGGAATCCTTGATGTCCTTCCAGTACTCCAGCTCGAGCTCGAGCGTGAGGTTGGAGCCGGACAGCGGCGCGGTGTCCGAGGCCTTGCCGCCCTGGGGCGCGGCCGGCGGCGCCGCGCCGGGGCCGGTGGCGCCGCCGCTGGTGCCGGCCACCCGCTGGCCCGCGGCCTTGAGGGACACGGCGAACTCGCGCGCGGTGGAAAAGCGCTCGTCGCGGTTCTTGGCCAGCGCCTTGGCCACCACCGCGTCGATAGCCTTGGGCAGCCGCGGGTTGTGGTACGTGGGCGGCGGCGGGACCGCGCTGATGATCTGGTGGATGATGGCGAACGGGTTGTCGCCGTCGAACGGCCGCACGCCCGTGAGCAGCTCGTACAGGACGATGCCGGTGGAGAACAGGTCCGAGCGGGAATCGACCCGCTGGCCCTGCGCCTGCTCGGGCGACATGTAGCGCGGCGTCCCGATGCCCCCCGCCCCCACCTGCGTCTTGTTGGCCGCGTCCGGGTCCTGGATGCGCGCGACCCCGAAGTCCGTCAGCTTGACCCGGCCCTTCTCGATCAGCATGTTGGCCGGCTTGATGTCGCGGTGGACGATGTTGTTCTCGTGCGCGTGGTCCAGCGCCGAGAGCAGGTCCAGGATCATCGCCACCGCCATCTGCGGGCTGAAGCGCTCGCCGCGGTCGAGGTGGTGCTTGAGGTCGTCGCCCTCGATGTACTGCATCACGAGGAAGGCGATCTCCTCGTGGCGGCCGAAGTCGAAGACCGGGACGATGTTGGGGTGCAGCAGCCGGGCCGCGGCCAGCGCTTCGGTGCGGAACCGCGCCTCGTATTCCTCGGCGGCCTTGGAGTCGAGGTTCTCGACGATGATGGTCTTGATCGCCACCCGCCGCTGCAGCGACGAGTCCATGCCCTCATAGACCAGGCCCATCGCACCCTTGCCGAGCGTGCGAATGATGTCGTAGCGGCCGAGTTTCTTGACGGTCACGGAGGGGCGGACGGGCGCAACCAGCGAAAGCGCCTCGACAGTTTAAGGGCTGCCGATGGGTCGCACCACCGCAACGCGAGCGGAAAGCAGGAGGATGTCACGCATCCTCCTGCGCCCGTCGACGGCCGGCGTCAGTTGCAGGGCTGGGCGTTGAGCTGTTCCGGGACGCACTTGGGCGTCTGGATCGCCAGGTTGCGGAAGCTCAGCGGCGCCACGATGCCGTCCATGTCGGTCGTGCCGAACAGCACCAGGTCCTCGACCACCCCCACGCCCACGTTGCGCTTGAGCTCGTGCAGCACCCAGCGCGCCAGCTCGGCCTGCGTGGCGCCGGTGTTGGCGAACGCGTTGCTGAACAGCTGCGCGGTCACCGCGTCGGCGCCCACGTTGCCGGCCAGGTAGGCCCGGAACAGCGCGTCGATCGTGACGTGCACGCTCGGCGTGTTGGCGTTGATGTACATCGGGCTGGCCTGCGTGTTCAGGTCGCCGCCGATGACCTTGAGCGTGATGCCGCCCGTGGCCAGCACGCCCGGCTGCCCCTTCTTCACCGTGCTGGAGTTGGCGAACAGCATGGCGCCGTTGCTGGTGGTGGCGTTGAGCGTGCCGATCGGGCCGAGGTTGGCCGCGTCGACCGTCATCGCGCCGGCGGACGCCAGCGTCACCGCCGCGTTGCCCGCGCCGGACAGCTGGTTGATCACGAACGGCGTCGCCGCGCTGGTGTCCGAGAGCGTGATCGCCTGGCCGGTGCCGGCCACCTTCACCGCGCCCTGGAAGTCACCCGTCACGTCGGCCGCGCCCGACCCCGTGAGGTTCAGCGTGGTGGCGTCGCCGACGAGCACCGTGCCGGAGGCGGTGATGTTGCCGCCGGCCGCCAGGGTGGAGCCCGCTGCCGTCGACACACTGCCGCTGTAGGCCTGCGAGCCGGTGGTCGTGACGTCGGCGCCCAGGTGGGCGGTGCCGCTGCTGCTCACGCTGGATGCCACCAGCGCGCCGCCCGTGCTCAGGGTGCCGGCGTTGGTGAGGCTGCCCAGCGACAACGTGTTGCCGGTGGTGAGCGTGCCGTTGTTGTTCACCGCGGCCGAGCCGAGCGACTGGGCCGCCGAGCCGGTGTTCAGCGTCGCGCCGGCGGCGATGGCGACCGTCGCCGGTGCGCTCAGGCGGTTGGCCGTGTTGCCCAGCGTCAGCGTGCCCGCGTTCACGTTGACGGTGCCCGCGGCCGCCTGGCCGTTGAGCGCCGTGCTGCCGCTCGCCTGGTTCAGCGTGCCGCCGCCCAGGCTGGCGTTCACCGTGCCGCCGTTCAGGTTGTACGTGCCGGCGGTGATGAGGCCCGGGCCGTTGACGCTGCCGCCGCCCTGCGTGGTGAACGTGCCCAGGTTGGCCGCGCCGGCAAAGTTGGTCGCGCCGGCATTGCTCACGGTCAGCGCGGAGCCGCCCACGGTGCCGTCGAAGGCGATCGTGCCCGCGCCCGTGCTGCGGACGGTGATGCCGCCGGACGACACGCTGTCGCCGTAGGTCTGGCCGCCGGTGGTGGTCACGTTGCCGGCCAGGCTGGTCGTGCCGCCTGCATCGGTGTTCAGCGAGGCGACGTTGACCGGTCCGCCGAACGTCGTGGCGCCGGCGGTGTGGACCGCCAGCGCACCGGCGCCGCTGACGGCACCACCGAGCTGGATGTCACCGCCGCCGGAGCTGGCCAGGACGCTGTTGCCGGTCAGCGCCACCGGGCCCGCATAGGCCTGCGCGCCGGTGGTGGTGACGTTGCCGCCCAGGCTGGCGCTGCCGGCGGCCACGCTGCTGGCCGCCACTGCGCTGCCCGACGTCGTGGTCAGGGCGCCGATGCCCGACACGGCGCCGCCGGACAGGCTGCCCGCGATGGAGAGGTTGTTGCCGCCGCCGGTGATGGCGCCGGAGGTGACCGCGCCGGTGAGCGTGACGTTGGTGGCCAGCGTGACGGGGTCGCCGTAGGCCTGGCTGGCCGCGGTCACGTCACCGCCCAGGATGGTGGTGCCGCCGACGTCGGTCGTGACGCTGCCCGCCGTGACCGTGCCGCCGAACGTCGTCGCGCCCGCGGTGTTGACCGCCAGCGCGTGGCCGTTGCCGGTGAGCGCGCCCGTGACGCCGATGGCGCCGCCGCCGCTGCTGGCCAGCGCCAGGTCTTGCGTCAGCGCCAGCGTGTTGCCGTAGGCCTGGGCGCCGGTCGTGGTGACGTTGCCGCCCAGGCTGCTGGGGCCGGAAGCCGAGACACTGGCTGCCGACAGGTTGCTGCCGGTGGCCGTGACCAGGTTGCCGACGTTCGCGATGGCGCCGGCGACGGTGGCTTGGCCGACGAGGGTCAGGTTGTGGGTCCCGCCGTCGATGCTGGCCGCGCCGATCGTCGGGCCGGTGAGCGTCGCATTGCCGGCCAGCGTCACGGCGTCGCCGTAGGCCTGCGAGCCAGTGGTGGTCACGTTGCCGGCCAGGCTGGTCGTGCCGCCCGCGTCGGTGGTCAGCGACGCGGCGTCGACCGTGCCGCCGAAGGTGGTGGTGCCAGCGGAGTTCACGGCCAGCGCGTTCGCGCCGCCGGTGACGGCCCCGCCGATGGTGACCGCGCCGCCCGCGAGCGTCACGTTGTTCGTCAACGTCACGCCGCCGGTGAACGACTGCGCATTCGCGGTCGTGACGTTGCCGCCCAGGCTGGCCGACCCGGCGGACACGCTGTCCGCAGCCAGGGTCGACGTGGTCGTGAGCGCGCCGACGTTGCCGATCGCGCCGGTGGCCGCGGTCGGGCCCGCGAGCGTCAGGGCGTGCGTGCCGCCGTCGATGCTGGCGGCGCCGATGGACGACCCGGTGAGCACGACGTCGGTCGCGAGCGTGACGGCGTCGCCATAGGACTGCGCGCCGGTGGTGGTGACGTTGCCGCCCAGGCTCGTCGTGCCGCCGGCGTCGGTCGCCAGTGACCCGGCCGTGACGGTGCTGCCGAAACTGGTCGCCCCCGACGTGTTGGCCGTCAGCGCATGGCCGTTGCCGGTGAGCGCGCCCGTGACGCCGATGGCGCCGCCGCCGGTGCTGGCCAGCGTCAGATCCTGCGTCAGCGCGAGCGTGTTGCCGTAGGCCTGGGCGCCGGTCGTGGTGACGTTGCCGCCCAGGCTGCTGGGGCCGGAAGCCGACACGCTGGCCGCCCACAGGTCGCTGCCGGTGGCGGTCACCAGGTTGCCGACGTTCGCGACGGCGCCGCCGACGGTGGCCTGGCCGACGAGGGTCAGGTTGTGGGTCCCGCCGTCGATGCTGGCGGCGCCGATGGTCGGGCCGGTGAGCGTCGCATCGTTGGCCAGCGTCACGCCGCCGCCGTAGGTCTGCGCCCCGGTGGTCGTCACGTTGCCGCCGAGCGTCGCGGTGCCGGCGCCCGAGATCGAGCCGGCGCTGATGGCGTTGCCCGTCACAAGGCTGCCCGCGTTGCCGATCGCCGCGGTCCCGAAGGACTGGCTGGCGGACCCCGTGTCCAGCGTCGCGCCGGCAGCGATCGAGATCGTGCCCGGCGCGGTGAGCCGGTCGGCCGTCGGGCCGAGCGCAAGCGTGCCCGCATTGACGTTCACCGTGCCGACGCCCGCGGTGCCGTTGAGCGTGCTCGTGCCCCCGACGTTGTTCAGCGTGCCCGTGCCGAGGTTGGCGTCGACGGTGGCCCCGTCCAGGTTGTACGTGGTGGCCGTCAGCGTGCCCGCGCCGGACAGCGTGCCGTCCACGTTGGCCGTGCCGACCGTCTCGCTGCCCGCCACGGCCAGCGTCGTGCCCGCCGCGACGTCCAACGTGCTGCCGTCGGCCAGCGCGCCGCCGCCCGACAGCGTCAGGGTGCCGCCGGTGACGGTGGTCGTGCCGGAATAGGTGTTGGTGCCCGACAGCGTGAAGTTGCCGGCCCCCTGCTTGACGAGGTTGCCGGTGCCGGAGATGCCGCCGCTGAACGTGGTGCTGGTGCCGTCGCCCCCGGTGGCGAGCGTGTTGGCGCCGAGCGTGACCGCGCCGCTGCCCGCCAGGCTGCCGATCGTCTCGTTCGCCGCAAGGGCCAGGGTCGCGCCCGCGGCGACCGTGACCGCGCTCCCGTCGGCGATGGCTGCGCCGCCGGCCGCCGTCAGCGTGCCGCCGGCGATGGTGGTCGCGCCGGCGTAGGTGTTGGTGCCGGACAGGATGAGGTTGCCCGCGCCCGTCTTGTTGAGGCCGCCCGGGCCGCTGACCGTTCCGGAGACGGCCAGGGTGTCGCCACCGGCGGTGGTGTCGAACGTGCTGGTGCCTGCGAGAGTGACGCCGCCACTGATGCCCGCCGCGCCGACGCCACCGACCGTGCCGCCGTTGACGGTGACGTTGTTGGCGATCGTGACGCCGTTGACCACCAGGGTGTTGCCGCCGACGGTGATGCCGGACGTGCTGGCACCCGTGGCGCTGGTGATGGCGAGCGTGCCGCCGCCCACCAGGGTGCCGCTGGTGTACGTGCTGGCGCCCGACAGCGTCATGGTGCCGGTGCCGACCTTGATGAAGCCGCCGGTGCCGCTGGCGCTGCCCGAGAACGTCGTCGACGCGTTGTTGCCGCCGACGGTCATGGCGCTGTCGCCCAGCGACACGTTGCCTGCCCCTGCCAGCGAGCCGATGGTTTCCGACGTGCCCGACGTTTGGGCGAGTGTCGCGCCCGCATTGACCGTGACCGCGCTGGTGTCGGCGATGCTGTCCCCGTTCACCTGCAGCGTGCCGCCATTGACGGTGGTCGCGCCGGTGTAGGTGTTGGCACCGGCCAGGGTCATCGTGCCCGTGCCGGCCTTGGCCAGGCCTCCCGTGCCGCTGGCGACGCCGGAGAAGGTGGTCGACGAGTTGTCGCCGCCCGCCGTCAGCGTGTTCGCGCCCAGGGCGACGTTGCCGGCACCGGCGAGCGAGCCCACCGTTTCGCTGCCGGCCAGGGCCAGCGTCGCGCCCGCGGCCACGGTCACCGCGCTCGCATCGGCGATGCTGGTGCCGCCCACCTGCAGCGTGCCGCCGTTGACCGTGGTGGCGCCGGTGTAGGTGCTCGAGCCCGCCAGGACCATCGTGCCCGTGCCGGCCTTGGTCAGGCCCCCGGACCCGCCGGCCACGCCGGAGAAGGTCGTCGAGGCGCCGTTGCCGCCGGTGGTCAGCGTGCTGGCGTTGAGGGCCACGAAGCCCGAGCCGGCCAGGCTGCCGATGGTCTCGTCCCCGCCCAGGCCCAGCCCCGCGCCGCCGGCGACGGTCACCGCCGCGCCATCCGCCAGCCGCTCGGCGGCGTTGAGGGCCAAGGCCCCGCCGTTCACGTTCACCGTGGCGGCGGAGGAACTGCCGTTCAGCACCGTGGTGCCGGCGACCTGGTTCAACGTGCCGGTGCCCAGCGTCGCATTGACGGTGCCGCCGTTCAGGTTGTAGGTGGCGGCGCTGATGCTGCCGTTGGTGGTGCCATTCGTCCCCGCCGTGAACGTGCCGATGCCGGTGGCGTTCGCCAGCGTGGTCGTGCCGGACGACGCGATGGCCAGGTCGTTGCCGCCGCCTGCGAGGTTGCCGACGGAGATCGCGCCGGCGCCGGTGGACAGCGCCACCGCGCCGGTGAGCGTGACGTCGTTGTTGAAGCTGAGGGCCCCGGTCGTGGTCACGTCACCGGCGGTGGAGATGCCACCCGTGCCCGTGAGGTCGACGGTGCCGCCCGCAGTGATGTCGCCAGTTGCCTGGATGGTGAGCGCGCCGGCGGTGGAGACGGCCACGTTGCCGCCGTTCACCGTGATGCCGTTCGTGGTCGTCGCGGCCGCACCGTTGGTGGCGACCGAAGTGACCGACCCGATCGCCAGCGGCGTCACGCCCTGGGTGTAGGCGAGCGACGAGCCCGCGGCCGACAGGTTGGACGCGAGCGTGTTGACCGCGTTGGAGGTCGACGCGAAGCTGGCCGCCGTTGCGGTGGTATCCCCCAGGACCCGCAGCCCATCGGCCACGACCGCGCTGTTCGCGTCGGCGGTGATGTTGCCGCCACCCACCGCATTGGCCGTGACGGTGCCACCGGCGGTGGCCGCGGTGACGTTCGTCCTGAACAACTGGATGCCGGATCCGCCGGTGGATTCCAGCAGCACCGACGTGGCGTTCGCGCCACCGATGGTGTTGCTGGTGGCGCCGCCGCCGAACACGCCGGCCGAGAGGTTGGTGCCGTCCGTGCCGCCCTGCCCCACCAGCGCCACGCTGCCCGCACCCGTGGTGGCGACCGTGGAGCCGTTCAGCACGGCCACGCCGTTGCGGGCCTGGGCGCCGGAGCCGCCCACGCTGTGGGTGCCGCCCGTGCCGACGGCCGTGATCGCGCCCGTGTCCGTGCGGACCGTGCCCACGGCGCCCGTCCCACCGACCTGCACGCCGAAGGCCACGGCCGAGGTGTTGCTGGTCGTCCCGGCGGTGCCGGTGATGGCGATGGCGCCGCCGCCGGTGGTCTGCACGACGGAGCCGCCCGGGTTGGAGCCGCCGCCGATGTACACGCCCTGCACGTTGTTCTGGCCCGCGGTGGCGCCGGTGCCGGTGATGGCGATGCCGCCCGCGCCGGCCGTCACGGTGGATCCCGTGGTGGCGTTCGTGATCACCACGCCCGCCGACCCGCCGCTGCCCGTGCCCGTGACCGTGCCGCCCTGCCCGACCAGGGTGATGCTGCCGGCGCCGCTCGACGTGTCGATGGTGGCGTCCTGCACGACGATGCCGTGCGCGCTGCCGGTGCCGTCGACGCGGTTGCCGCCGATGCCGTCCAGCATCACGTTGCCGCCGCTGGTGGTGATGTTGCCGATGACCGCCACGCCGATCTGCCCGTTGGCCGACCCGCTGGCGCCGTTGAAGCCCTGGCCGTACATGCTGACGCTGCCGGCGCCGGTGTTGATCGAGGTGCCGGCGTTCACGGCCACGCCGCTGCGGCGCGCGCTGCTGTAGCCCGTGGCCCGGTCGGTGGCGAGCGTGCCGCCGTGCGCGGACAGGTTCCCGCCATTGGTGGTGACGCTGACCGTGTTGGCCCCGGTGGAGCTGAACACCACCGCGCCGGTGCCGGACGCGTCGCGGTCCGAGTTGAGGTCGACGTTCAGGGCGCCTGCCCCGCCGGCGGACACGGCGATCGACGACGTGGCGTCGCCGACCTGGACGTCACGATCCGCCTGCAGCGTCAGCGTCTTGGCGGACGCGCTCGTGACGGTGATGCCCTTGGTGACGGTCAGGTCCGAAGCGGCCCCGCCCGCCTTGAGCGTGACGTTGCCGCCGGCGCTGATGCCGCTGGTGCCGTTGACCGTGCCCACCGTGAGCGAGCCGTTGTTGGTCACCGCCAGGTCGCCGGAGCCGGTGAGGCTGGCTGCGACGGTGCCGACACTGTTGCCGGCGTTCGTCAACGTGTACGAGTCGCCGCCCAGGAGCTGCAGCCCGTTGGACGTGATCGCGGCCGACTGCGTCACCGCACCGGTCGCGCTCAGGGCCACGGTCGTGGCCGCGGACACGGCCCCGTCGATGGACAGCGTGCCCGCGCTCGCCAGGTTCACGGCGCCGCCGGTCGACGTCATGGCGCCGCCCAGGATGGCCAGCGAGCCGCCGTTGGTGGTCGTCACGCTCAGGTTGCCCCCCGCGGTCCTGCCGCCGAAGGTCAGGCCGCCGCTGGTGTCCGTGATCGTGTAGTTGCCCGCCACCGACGCCGGCAGGGAGCCGCTGAAATCGCCGGCGGTCGCCGAGTAGTTGCCCGCCACGCCCACGGTGCCCGTCGTGAGCAGGTTGGCCGTGCCGGCCGTGAAGGACAGGTTGTTGACGCCGGAGATGTTGCCGGTGGTCACGTCCGCGCTGCCGGTGACGGTGAGGTTCTTGCCGCCACCGGTGACGGTGCCCAGCGAGATGGTGCCGGCGCCCGCGGTGATGACCGCGTCGTTGGTGAGGGTCGTCGACGCGCCGGCGCTGATGTTGCCCGCCGTCGCCGTCAGGTTCCCGCCGAGGGTGAAGGTGGCACCCTGCACGCTCGCGGCGGTCAGGTTCGTGCCGTTGGCGGTGGTCAGCTGGCCGATGCCGGAAGCCGTGCCGGCGGTTGCGCCGCCCAGCGCGGTGAGCCCCAGGCTGTTGGCGCCGGCGTTGAGGTTGCCCAGCGCGATGGTGCCGGCCGGGCCATTGGCCGTGATGGTCGCGTTGCCCGTGAGGAGCGTGCTGTTGGCGATGGCCACGTTGCCCGCGGTCGCGGTCCAGGTGCCGCCCAGGCTGGCGTCGGTGGCCGAGATCGCGGTGGCGCTCAGGTTCGTGCCGCTGTTGGTCTTGAGCAGCGCGACGCCGCTGATCGCGCCGGTGCTGCTGGCGCCCCCGCCGGAGATGAGCTGCAGGTTCTTGTTGTTGCCGGTGACCGAGCTGCCCAGGCCGATCGTGCCGCCGCCGAAGTCCTGCAGCTGCGCGTTGCCCGATAGCGCCACGCTGCCGTAGGTCTGCTGGCCGCCGCTGGTGGTGACGTTGCCGCCCAGCGTCGCGGCGCCGCTGACCGAGAGCTTGCCCGCATTGATGGCGCCGCCGGTGGTCAGGGCGCCGGTGACGTTGACCGTGCCCAGGCCCGACCCGCTGGTGATGCTGGTCGTGCCGGCACTCGTCGCCAGGTTGTTGGCGCCGCCGGTGACCGTGCCGAGGCTGAGCGTCGAAGCACCGCCGCCGGTGAGGCTGGCGTTCGTGTTCAGCTGCGTGCTGCCGTAGGTCTGCCCCCCGGTCGTCGTGACGTTGCCGCCCAGCACCGCGCTGCTGGCCGAGGTGCTGCCGGCGCTGAGGCTGGTGCCGTTGCTCGTCGTCAGCGTGTTGACGCCGCTGATCGACCCGCTGCTGCTGGCGCCGCCGCCGGCGGTCAGGGACAGGTTGTTGCCGTTGCCGGTGACGCCGGCGACCGCCACGGTGCCCGTGCCGCCGCCGGCACTGAGCGCGGCGTTGGCCGAGAGCGACAGGGGCCCGCCGATGGTCACGTTCCCGGCGGCCGTGACGTTGCCGCCGAGCGAGACCGTGCCACCGCCGGTGGCGGCCAGGTTCACGTTGCCGGTGGTGGACGTCGCGGACCCGATCGTCAGGCTGCCGCCGTTCTGCGTGGTGATGCTCAGGTTGCCCGGGGCGGTGACTGCGCCCTGAAACAGGCCGCCCGCCGTGTCGACGATGGTGAAGCTGCTGGTGGCGCTGCCGAAGATGGGCGACAGGGACCCAGAGAAATCCTGGCCGGTCACGCTGTAGTTGCCGGCGACGTTCAGGGTGTTGGTGGTGACCAGCCCGCCGGAGTTCAGCGTCAGGTTGTTGGCCGTGATGTTGCCGGTCGTCAGGTTGCCGGCGCTGGTGGCGCTGAACGAATTCGCCCCGCCGGCGATGTTGCCGGTGGTGATGGTCGACGCGGACGACGAGAGCGACACGTTGCCCGTGAGCGTCACGGTCCCGGTGTATTGCTGCGCGCCGCTGGTCGTGACGTTGCCGCCGAGGCTGGCCGTGCCCGTGGACAGGCCGGTCGCCGAGACGTTCGTGCCGGCGCCCGTGGTGATGTCAATGAGCCCGCTGACCGAGCCCGCGGTGACCCCGCCCCCGGCGGTCAGGGACAGGTTGTTGCCGTTGCCGGTGACGTTGCCCACGTCGATCAGGCCGCCCGCCGTGAGGGCCGCCGCGCTCGACAGGCTGATGGCACCGGTCACGCCGATGCTGCCGCCGGCGGAGATGTTGGAGGCGATCGAATGGGCCGCACTGCTGCCGTTGTTGGTCACGGCGATGCCGGCCGTGCCCGAGTTGAGCGGCGCATTGAGCGTCACGCTGCCAACGCCGGTGGCCGACCCCGAGCCGGAGTCGTTCGCCGACAGGATGATCGAGCCGTTGGTGGTCGTGATGCCGGCGTTGACCGCGATGTTGTTGCCGGCTTGCGCGACCAGACCTGCACCGTTCGTCGTCATCGCAATGGCGTTGTTGACGGTGATGTTGTTGGTCGCCTGCAGGGTCACCGTGGTGGCCGACGGATTGATCGTCGCCGGATCGATGGTCTGCGTCGTGCCGGGGAAGTCGGCGAACTGGTCGACGTCGCCGAGCGCCGCCGCCCCACCGCTGGCCACGACGATGTTCATCGGATCCAGCAGCCAGTTGCCCGTGGCCCCGTGCGCGGCGGACGTGTTCACCGTGGTGGAGCGGGCGACCACCAGGCCGCCCTTGCCGGAGGTTTCGACCCGGCCGCCGTTGCCGCCTTGCGCGCCACCCTTGGCGCTGATGGCCCCACCGACGGCGGTGTTGCCGTCCGACCAGACGACGACGGTGCCGCCGTTGCCAGTCGACCCCGCGTCCGCGGCCAGGCGCGCGCCGGTGGCAACAGCGGCGGCGCTGGCGTTCTGCTCGGACCCCTTGCCCTGCCAGTTGCCGCCCACGAGGACCGTTCCGCCGCCGGCGTCGCCGCTGGCATCGACGACCGCCGTGCCACCGATGCCGACCTTATCGCCCAGCACCTTGACCGTGCCGCCCGTCTCGCCGGCATTGGCGCCCCTGGCCTCCAGCGTGCCGGTCACCTTGACGACGCCCGTGCCGCCGCCGCTCAGCACGATGGTGCCGTTCTGGTTGGCGATGCTGTTGGCGCGCACCACGCCCGACTGGTTGACCACCGTGGCCAGCGTGTCGCCCAGCGCGCTGGCGGCGATCTGCACCTGGCCGCCGTCGGCGGTGATGGTGCCGCTGTTGGCCACCGCGGCGTTCACCGCGCCGGCGTCCACCGAGAACTTCACCAGGCCGGCGCCGTTGGGATCCACCGTCACGCGCGAGCCCGCCAGCAGGCCCACCGAGCCCTGCGGCGCATCGATGCTGCCGGTGTTGGTGACCTGCGGCGCGGCCAGCGCCACGTAGCCGGCGCGGATGGCGCCGTTGTTGACCACGGTGCCGCCCGTGCCCTGGAAGCTGTAGTTGCCCGCCAGGAAGTCCCCGTTGCTCAGGCTCAGCGTCGAGGCGACCAGCCCGCCCACATCCACGCGCGCGCCCGGTGCGAACAGCACGCCGGCGGGGTTGACCAGGAACACCTGGCCGTTCGCGGTGAGGGTGCCGTAGATCGAGGAGAGGTCGCCGCCCACCACCCGGTTCAGCGCCACCGAACTGGCGCCCGGCTGCACGAACTGCACCGACTGGCCGCTGCCGATGGAGAAGCTGTTCCAGTCGATGACCGCCTTGTTGCTGCCCTGGTTGACCACCATCGAGTTGGCGGTGGGCGTGTTGATCGTCACCGTGCCCGACTGCACGACGCCGCCCTTGGGAAGCGCGAACACCGTCGACATGAAGGCGGTCGCCAGCGTGGCCATCAGGCCGGCCAGCAACCGGGACAGCAGCCGCGACAGCCCCGGGCGCGCGCGGTAGACCATGCGCAGCTTGCGCGTGACCTGGACGACGACGGTGCGGATGCTCGAGTGGCGATGGGCGGGACGGGTGTTCATGCTGCCTCCTTGGGCACTAACGGGACTGCGACTTCGGTGACTGCGGGGATGGGGCGGGTGGCGCGACGGGGTCAGAGCCACTTCTGCAGCGACACCCAGACGCGGGGGCGCTTGTCGGGATCGGAGGACGGCGCCCGCGTGAGGCGCCAGGCCACCTGCGTGGTGAGCAGGAAGTCGCCGAAGTTGCCGACCGTGAAGCCCAGGCCGACCGAGCGCAGAGTGTCGGCCACGGCGGTCGTGGCGGCCAGGGCTGCGGGCACGCCGCCTTCGTTGTATCGGACGTGGCCCCAGTCGTAGAACGCGCTGGCGCTCACGGGCACCTTGCCCGCCAGCTCGGTCAGCTGGTGGCGGTATTCGAGGTTGACGATGGCACCGGTGTCTCCGACGCCCTCGCCCACCGGGTAGCCGCGCACGCCGTTGGGGCCGCCCAGGCCCAGCTTCTCGGCCGAGGTGAGGTTCTTGCTGGCCACCTGGCCCTGCACCGCCGCGGCGATGCGCCCGCGGGCCGACACGAAGGTGGTGCGCAGGTATTCGACGTTGACCTTGCTGAACGAACCCGCCGTGTGCAGGCCCGAGGCGCCCTGGTCGAGCGCCAGGTTGACCGGGTCGATCTCCAGCTTGCCCGCGGTGAAGTTCACCGAGTAGCTGTTGAACGAGGCGCCGGCCAGCTCGTCGACGAAGTTGCCCAGCACGCTCAGTCGCAGCGTGTCCACGCGCTTGCGCGAGTCGCTCGGCGGGGTGGTGGTCACGTCGTCCAGGTACTTGCGCTCCAACGTGGCCGCGCCCAGCACGTTGCGCGTGCGCGAGCGGATGATCGGCTGCGTGGCGTTCAGGCTGTAGATCGTGGCGTCGCCGGTGGCGCCCAGCGCCGCGAACTGCTTGCCCAGCGCGTACTGCGTGCGCATGGCGCTCACTCCGACCTTGGTGGCCGCGCCGCCCAAAGTGGTGCTGTAGGCCAGGCGGTACAGGTCCGAGTGCGACTGGTCGGCCGCCTGCACGCGGATGCTGAACACGTCGCCACGGCCAGTCGGGTTGTTCCAGTTGGCCGACGCGTAGGCGCGGTTCTGGCCGGCGCTGCGGGCGCCGAAGTTGTCGATGCCCACCACCCCGTCGTACCTGGGCCCCGAGGACTTCACCAGCACGGTGATGTCGCCCTCGCCCGCATTGGCGCCGGGCTGCACCGAGGCGGTGGCGTCGAAGCCCACCAGGTCGCGCAGCAGCAGCACGGGCTTTTCCAGCGCGTACTCGGAAATCGGGTCGCCCGGCTTGAGCGACCGGTTGACGATGTCGGCGGCCAGCGACTCGGACACGCCCGCGTCCTCGGCCTTGACGGCCACCTTGCCGACCCGGGCCTCCAGGACCTGGATGACCACCGTGCCGCCGGTGGCCGGGAACTGCTGCTCGGGCAGGTAGGCCTCGGTGAGCAGGTAGCCGCGCTCGCGGTAGTAGCGGCGCACCGCGGCGGCCGCCTTGCCCAGGCCTTCCATGTCGGTCTGCTTGCCGGTGAACTCGGCCAGCAGCGGCATCAGCTCGGATTCGGGATAGAGGGTGTTGCCCTGGATGCGGAACGCCGCGGGCGTGACCTTCACGGCCTCGGAATACGCGGCGGCCGGCCGCGCCTGCGGCAACTGGACCGCGGGCCCCGTGGCGGGCGCCGGCAGGGACGGCAGCTGGCGTTGAGGTTCGAGCAGGGTCCCGGCGTCGGGACGGTTCTGTTGCGCAACGGCGGGCAACGAACAGGCGGCAGCCGCCGCGATGGCCGCCAAAGTTCTCTTCCTCAAGGCAGACTCCTCAGCTGGAATAGTGATCCAAGTCCCACGGAACTCTTACATCCGTTTACGGATGTGTCAATTGCCGTTACGGCTGATGTGTGTGGAAATCCCGGCCCGCGTGGCGTCGCAGCGCATGTGCGGCCGATGTGAACGGCCGGCCACCGCCCGGCTCCATGCACAATCGCGCTGTCTTCTTGTCGAGCCAGGACTTCCGGCGTGTCCTACCTCCTGCATTTCTCCGGCCCGTCGTTCGAGCAGACCGTGGCCCTGCAACGGGCCACGCCCACCGTCGTGGTGGGCCGCGACCCCGAGGCGGCGGTCTACCTGCCCGACACCGAGCGCCTGATCTCGCGCCGGCACCTGTCCATCGACTGGGCCGAGGACGGCGCCCGCATCCAGGTGCTCTCGGCCAACGGGATCAACACCGACCGCGGCGACTACTTCGCCGGCGACGAGGTCGTGCTGGCCGACGGCGAGTCGGGCCGCATCGGCCCCTTCACCCTGATCGTCGCGGCCGTGCCGCAGTCCGCCGACCTCGACGCCACCAGCTTCTCCGGCATGGGTTCCCGGCCGATGCCCGCAGGCCCTGTCACGCGCTCGGCGCACGCGGACGATTCGCGGCCGGGCGCCGGCAAGGACCCCTGGGCCGAGCTCCTGGACCAGTGGTCGGCGCCGGCGCAGGCGCAGCCGGCACCGGCCCCCGCGCCGGTCCAGCGCCCCTTCGACGACCCGTTCTCGTCCTCCACCTCCTGGCGCATCGAGGACCTGGGCGCCTTCGGCGGCACCGGCGCGTTCACCCCGCCGGCCGCCGCTGCCGCTCCAGCTCCCGCGGCCACCCCGGCGCCCTCGGGCGCTTCCGTCCCCAGCACGCCCGAACGCCTGGCGCTGCAGTCGCTGTGCCGCGGCCTGGGCATCGAGCTGCCCGCGGGCCAGGCTCACTTCGACTGGGAGCGCTTCGGCATCCAGGTGCGCCAGGCCGTGCAGTGCCTGGGCGAGCACCTGAACACGCGCGTGGCGGCCCGGCGCGACATGAAGGCCGAGGACCGCACCATGGTCGGCGCCAAGGCCGCCAACCCGCTCAAGACGGGCATGCAGCTGCCGGAGCTGCTGCAGTACCTGCTGGGGATGCCGGACGGCGCCGGCGGCTTCGTGCCCGCGCGCCAGGCGCTGGAGGAAGCCGCGGCCGAGGCCAGGGCGCACGAGGCCGCCACGCGCGTCGCCGCCCGCGCGCTGGCCGAGGGCGCGATCGGCGACTTCGACCCGGCCAGGCTGCGCGGCACGCTGCTCAAGGGCAAGCTGAGCATGACCTCGCTCGTGGACAACGCGCGCCTGTGGGACCTGTACGCCGGCTTCTACGACCAGAACGCCGAGCGCCTGCCGCACTGGGTGGACCACCTCTTCAACCGGCACTACATGGCCGGCTACCTGCGCGAGATGGAGCGCCTGCGCCGCCTGGCGGCCAGGCCGCCGGCCGCGCCCGAAGCGCCCCACTGACGCGTCCCGCGGCGGCGCCATCGGCGCAACCGCGGCGGTGCGGTCCTTGCTAAAGTCTCCGTTTTAGGAGCAGCGCATGTCCTCCGACACGTCCGCGCCTCGCCACATCCGCCTGACATCGCACAGCGGGGGCACCGGGGCACCGACCATCCACTGGGGCGCGTCCAGCCCGGCCGCGCGCGGGCCCGTCGTGGGCACGACGACCTCGCGCGCGCACCGCAACGTGATCGGCACGCACAGCGGCTCGTACAGCGTGTACCGCGCGCTGGCGGTCGCCGCCGGCGCCCTCTCGCGCAGCCACAAGGCCGACCTCACCAACACCTCGCCCACCGACGCGATCGGCCCGTATCCGCAGTGGACCGACCCGGGCCGCATCGTGAGCCTGGATCCGTGGGGCGCCATGGTGGCCGACGCGTTCCGGGACGAGATCGCAGCGGGCATCGACATCCGCCCGACGATCGCCGTGACCAAGGCGCACGTCATCCTGCCGGAGGTGATCGAGGCGGTGCAGAAGGGCCGCCTGGTTCCGGACGGCAAGCTGCTCACCGCCAACGGGGCGGCCATGGTCACCAAGGCCGCCGTCGAGCCCGTGTGGTACCTGCCCGGCGTGGCCCGGCGATTCGGCTGCACCGAGACCGACCTGCGCCGCGTGCTGTTCGAGGAGACCGGCGGCATGTACCCCGAGCTCGTCACGCGCGGCGACCTCGACGTGTTCCTGCCGCCCATCGGCGGCCAGACCATCTACATCTTCGGCGACCCGCGCGACCTGGCGAACCCCGAGGTGGAACTCACGGCCCGCGTGCACGACGAGTGCAACGGCTCGGACGTGTTCGGCTCCGACATCTGCACCTGCCGGCCGTACCTGACGCACGCGATCGAGGAATGCATCCGCGGCGCGCAGCCCAGGGAGGCCGGCGGCCGCGGCGGGGTGGGCCTGATCGCCTACTCGCGCAAGGAAGGCCGCGCGCTCGGCGAGGTGACCAAGTTCCTGGTCTACAACGCCCGCAAGCGCCAGGTGGGCGGCGACACCGCCGACCAGTACTTCGCCCGCACCGAGTGCGTGGCGGGCGTGCAGGACATGCGCTTCCAGGAGCTGATGCCCGACGTGCTGCATTGGCTGGGCGTGCGCAAGATCCACCGGCTGGTCTCGATGAGCAACATGAAGTTCGACGCCATCACCGGCTCGGGCATCGAGGTGGGCGAGCGCGTCAACATCCCCGACGACCTGATCCCGGCCGACGCCCGCGTCGAGATGGACGCCAAGATGGCCGCCGGCTACTTCACGCCCGGCGAGGTGCCCGATGCCCGGCGCCTGAAGGAAACCCGCGGACGGGGACTCGAATGACCGACCCGAACCAATTCGTGCACGGGCACTCGCAGGGCGAGGTCGCCGCAGCGACGCTGCGCACCACGGTGGCGGTGCGCGAGCGCTGCGGCCAGCTGCTGGACCGCGCCCGCGTGGGCCACTCCGCCTGGTTCACGGTCGACGACGCCCGGCTGCGGCCCGCCGCGGCCGAAGTGGCCGCCGCGACGCGCCGCCGCTATCCCAGGCTGCACATCCCCTTCCACAGCCGCTGGCGCCACTTCGAGGCCGGCGGCGTGGACCGCCGGGCCCAGCTGGAAGAACTGCTGGGCGACGCGCCGCCGGCCACGCGGGCCCGCGCGATGGTCGACCTGGCGTTCGTCAGCGTGCTGCTCGACGCCGGCGCCGGCCCGGACTGGAAGTACCTGGAGCCGGCCACGGGCCAGACCTACACCCGCTCGGAGGGGCTGGCGGTCGCCAGCTTCCATGCCTTCACCGCCGGCATGTTCTCCAGCGACAAGCTGCGTCCGCTGCAGGCCGATGCGCAGGGCCTGCGCGCGCTGGTCACCGACCACCTGGCCACGGCCTTCCAGGTGCACGAGCACAACCCCATGGTGGGCCTGGAGGGCCGCGCCATCCTGCTGCGCCGGCTGGGCGAGGCGTTGTCCGAGCAGCCTGAGGTGTGGGGCGATCCGCCGCGGCCCGCCGGCCTGTACGACCTGATGCTGATGGCCGACGGCGGCATCGCGCATTCGGCCGAGGTCGAGGTGCACGACATCCTGTCGCAGATCCTGGCCTCGCTGTCCGGCATCTGGCCGCTGGGCCACAGCATCGGCGGCGTGCCGCTGGGCGACTGCTGGCAGCACGCGGCCGTGCGCGGTGACGGGCCGTCGGCCGGCTGGGTGCCGTTCCACAAGCTGTCGCAGTGGCTCACCTATTCGCTGCTCGAGCCCTTCCGCTGGTCGGGCGTGCAGGTGCGCGGCATCGACAAGCTGACCGCGCTGCCCGAGTACCGCAACGGCGGCCTGCTGCTGGACACCGGCGTGCTCAAGCTGCGCGAGCCCGAGGCCGCGCGGCAGGTCTGGCATCCGGGCGACGAGATCATCGTGGAGTGGCGCGCCCTCACCGTCGCGCTGCTGGACGAACTGGCCGGCGCCGTGCGCACGGAGCTGTCGATGAGCGAGGAGCACCTGCCGCTGGCCTGCGTGCTCGAAGGCGGCACCTGGGCCGCCGGCCGCGAGTTGGCCCAACGCACGCGCCAGGGCCTGCCGCCGCTGCAGGTGCACAGCGACGGGACGGTGTTCTAGGCCCAGGAGTCGTCATGCCGGGCTTGACCCGGCATCCAGGTCCGGCGCATGGGACCGGCACAGGACTGGATTGCGGGTCAAGCCCGCAATGACGGGCAGACACAGCCAGTCCAATGGCTATAGTCGGTCCGTCCCCTCCTTCCGACCCGCAGCCATGTCCCAAGTCCACCTCATCGACCACCCGCTCGTCCAGCACAAGCTCACGCTGATGCGCAAGAAGGAGGCGAGCACCAACAGCTTCCGGCGCCTGCTGGGCGAACTCGCGTCCCTGATGGCCTATGAGGTCACGCGCGACATGCCGATGCAGGACGTCGAGATCGAGACCCCGATGGAGAAGATGACCGCCAAGGTCATCGACGGCAAGAAGCTGGTGTTCGTCTCCATCCTGCGCGCCGGCAGCGGCATCCTCGACGGCATGCTGCAGGTGGTGCCGGGCGCGCGCGTGGGCCACATCGGCCTGTACCGCGACCCCAAGACGCTGGTGGCCGTGGAGTACTACTTCAAGATGCCCGAGCACATGGACGAGCGCGACGTGGTCGTGGTCGACCCGATGCTGGCCACCGGCAACTCGGCCATCGCGGCGGTGGAGCGCCTCAAGGAGCTCAAGCCCAAGTCGATCAAGTTCGTCTGCCTGCTCACCTGCCCGGAAGGCCTCGCGGCGATGCAGAAGGCCCACCCCGACGTGCCGATCTACACCGCGGCCATCGACCGCCAGCTGAACGAGCACGGCTACATCCTGCCGGGGCTGGGGGATGCGGGCGACCGGATCTTCGGGACGAAGTAGCGGCGGCTGGATGAGGACCGGACTGGATGGCGGGTCGAGCCCGCCATGACGACCCTGGGGCGCTCTTGGCCGTCATGCCGGGCTCCGCATTTGTCTGTCATGCCGGGCTTGACCCGGCATCCAGCGACGTCGGCATGAGGACCACCGGACTGGATGGCGGGTCAAGCCCGCCATGACATCAGTGGGATGGCGGGTCAGGCCGCCATGACAACACGTGGGCACAGCGGGTCAAGTCCGCCCTGACGACGCCATCCGCCGCAGCCCTCACCCCAGCGCCGGCGGCTGGGCGCCGAAGAATCCCACGACTCGGCTCAGGCGGCCGTCGACGTCCAGGTCGGCGATGTCGATGCCTTCGACCACCGGCGCGCCCCCCGGGCTGACGAGCCGCCAGCCGTAGCGCAGCATCTGGTGGTGCGCGTCGACCGCGGTCGTGCGCTCGAAGCGGTGGCCGGGGAACTGCGTGAGCAGCGCCGCGGCCTGGTCGCTGATGCCCTGGTGGCCGCGCGACTCGAACGGCGGATCGACGAGGCGGCCCTCGAGGCTCCACACGCCGCGCAGCAGCTCCATCCGGCGCGCCGCATCGGGCTCGGCGTAGGCGGCAAGGTGGGTGTCGACGAGCTGGTCGAGGGACGGGGTCGGTGCTTGCATGGCGATCTCCTTGGTGGCGAGTGGAAGGGATGCCCGCGATTCTTCGCGCCGCCGCGCGCCCAGTCGATGACGTGCCAGGTCATGCCATCGGCCATGACAGGCACCCCTGCTCGTCGCCCCGCGAAGGCGGGGACGAAGGCTTCCAGTGCCTGCCTTATCCTGCACCAGGCCCACCCGAAGGCAGCCACACCCCATGCTCGACCTCCTCGTCACCAACGCCACCCTGCCCGACGGCCGCACCGGCATGTCGGTGGCCGTCCAGGACGGCAGGATCACCGACGTCGCGCCCGGCCTCGAAGCGCCCGCGCACGAGACCGTGGACGCACAGAGCTGCCTGCTCACGCCGCCGTTTTGCGACCCGCACTTCCACATGGACGCGACGCTCAGCCACGGCCTGCCGCGCGTGAACGAGAGCGGCACGCTGCTGGAGGGCATCCAGCTGTGGGGCGAGCTCAAGCCACTGCTCAAGGCCGAGGACATGATCGAGCGCGCCCTCGCCTACTGCGACTGGGCCGTGGCCCGCGGCCTGCTGGCCATCCGCAGCCATGTGGACACCAGCGACCAGAGCCTGCTGCCGGTGGAGGCGATGCTGGAGGTGAAGAAGCGCGTGGCCGGCTACATCGACCTGCAGCTGGTGGCCTTCCCGCAGGACGGCGTGCTGCGCAAGAAGACCGGCGTCGAGAGCCTCCAGCGCGCGCTGGATTTGGGCGTGGACATCGTCGGCGGCATCCCGCACTTCGAGCGCACCATGGCCGAGGGCGCCGCGAGCGTGAAGCTGCTGTGCGAGATCGCGGCCGAGCGCGGCAAGCTGGTGGACATGCACTGCGACGAGACCGACGACCCGCTCTCGCGCCACATCGAGACGCTGGCGTTCGAGGCGCAGCGCCTGGGCCTGCAGGGCCGCGTGAACGGCAGCCACTGCACCTCCATGCACAGCATGGACAACTATTACGTGAGCAAGCTATTGCCGCTGATCGCCGAGAGCGGCGTGAGCGTGGTGGCCAACCCGCTGATCAACATCACCCTGCAGGGCCGCCACGACACCTACCCCAAGCGCCGCGGCATGACGCGCGTGCCCGAACTCCTGGCCGCCGGCGTGACGGTGGCCTTCGGCCACGACTGCGTGATGGACCCCTGGTACGGCATGGGATCGGGCGACATGCTGGAGGTGGCGCACATGGGGCTGCACGTGGCGCAGATGACGAGCCGGCAGGGCATCCAGGCATGCTTCGAGGCGGTCACCACGAATGCGGCGAAGGTGATGCACCTGGAGGGGTACGGGATCGAGAAGGGTTGCGATGCGAGCTTCGTGCTGCTGCAGGCCGGCGATGTGGCCGAGGCGGTGCGGCTGCGGGCGAACCGGCTGCAGGTTTGGAGGCGGGGGCATCTGCTGGCGGCGTCGCCGCCGGCGGGCGCTTCGCTCAACCTGCCGGGCCGCCCCGGCATGACGGACTTCACCCGCGTCCGCTGACCCGGCGCCTGAGGCGATGGGCACGCCCTGCCTGCGGCTCCTGGGAGCCGTCCTCACCGAGGTGGTGGCGACGAACGCACTGAGGGCGACCGAAGGCTTCACGCGCCTGCGGCCGAGCGCGGTCACGGTGGTCGGCTACGCAACCTCGTTCGACCTGCTAGCCCTGACGTTCGAGCGGCGTGCCGCCTCGAATGTGTGCCGGCATCACCGTGGCAGGTAGGGCGTGATGTTGCCGAGGGCGTTGGTCACGTACGCGTCCTTCTCGCCGACCGGCGCGACGTAGTGAAGCGCTGCAGCAGCGGCGTCGACGCCCTCGGTGCGCGCGATGATCCAGGCCGCGAGGTACGGCGAGGCGAAGCAGCCCCCAGCGGTGGCGACGTTGCCCCTGGCGAAGAAGGGTTGGTTCAGCACCTCCAAGCCGGCCTCTTGCACCCAAGGCTTGGTGGTCAGATCGGTACAGGCCGGCACACCGGCCACCAGGCCGAGCTTTGCGAGAACCAATGTCCCTGAACACTGCGCAGCGATGAGCTGCCTGTCCGGGTTCAGCTTGATGCGCGACAGGAGTTCCGGCGTCTCGACGACTTCGCGGGTCTTGATGCCACTTCCCACGAGGACCGCATCGGCCGTGGCAGCATCCTCCAGGGCGGACTGCGCCCGAACGGTGACGCCGTTCATCGAGGTCACTTCGGGTTCCGGGCAGCAGAGCGTGACGCGCCATCCCGGCTTCTTGATGCGATTCAGGACGCCAAGCGCGATCAGCGAGTCCAGCTCGTTGAAGCCCTGGAAGGTCAGGATGGCGATATGCATCGCGGTATTCTGACAGTGCGACGCTCGGCGTCTCGCTGCGGGCGGTTGGCGGTGCCGGCGCTTCGGGCACCCCCGATGCCGTCGTCATCAATGCGGCAAAGGTGATGCACCTGGCACGCTGCGGGATCGAGACAGTCCGCTGGGGCCTCGCTCAACCTGCCCGGCCGCCTCGGCACGAGGGGACGCGGGTTCGCCGCACCGCGGCCTGGGCGCATGGAAGCCGCCTACCTACCGCTCCTGGATGCCATCCTCATCGAGGTGGTAGCGACGAAACCACTCAGCTCATCCGCACAAGAGGAATGGCCCGCTGCGGGCCTGCAGTCCAACCGATGGCCGATGTCCGGCCGTCGCCCTCGACAGTTCGCTTTTTCCTGACCAACCTGCAGCAAACGTCTGCTTTTATCTTTCCCGCGGAAGGCGTACCCTGCTTGTTCACACTCGATCTCGAAGGAGACTCTTCATGAAAAAAGCAGTGGCACTCATGGCCGTCGTTCTCAGCCTGGGGCTGACGCTGGCGGTCGACGCCGAAGCCAAGCGTTTGGGGGGCGCCCGGTCCAGCGGCATGCAGCGCCAGAACGTCACGACGCCGACCCAGCCGCCCGCGGGCAACCACGCGCAGGGCGCGCCGTCGCAGGCCGCACCGGCCGCCGGCGCCACCGCGCCCGCTGCGGCAGCCGCGGCGGCTCCCAAGCGCAGCTGGATGGGCCCGATCGCCGGCCTGGCCGCGGGCCTGGGCCTGGCCGCGCTGGCCTCGCACTTCGGGTTCGGCGAAGCCCTGGCCAACATGATGATGATCGGCCTGCTCGCGATGGCCGCCCTGGCGCTGGTGGGCTTCTTCCTGCGCAAGCGCGCCATGGGCCAGCAGCCCGCGCTGGGCACCGCCGCTGGCGGCATGGGCAGCGGCGCGCTGCGCGACCAGCCGCTGCAGCCACCGGGCATGTTCCGCAACGACGCCACGCCGGCGCAGCAAGGCGGATCGCTGATCGGCTCGCGCGTCGGTGCTGGCATGGGCGGCGTGGCCGCGGGCACGCAGCCTGCCGGCATCCCTGCCGACTTCGACACGGCGGGCTTCGAGCGCAACGCCAAGGCCCAGTTCATCGCGCTGCAGGACGCCAACGATGCGCGTGACCTCGAGCGCCTGCGCGGGTTCCTCACGCCCGAGATGTTCGACATCGTCCGCGCCGACCTGGACAGCCGCGGCGATGCGCCGCAGAAGACGGAAGTCTTCGGCCTGCAGGCGCAGGTGCTCGACGTCACGCAGGAAGACGGCCGCTACGTGGTGAGCGTGCGGTTCACCGGCAGGGTGCGCGACCAGGTGGGTGCCGTGCCCGAGGACCTGGACGAGATCTGGCACCTGACGAAGTCGCGCAGCGGCTTCGACGGCTGGGTCATCGCCGGCATCCAGCAGGCCGGCCCCGCGGCCTGAGCCCTGGCGCCAGGCCCGGCGCTGCCGCAGGCACACTCGGCCGATGGCAGCGCCGTTCAACTACCGCCACCTCTACTACTTCTGGGTCGTCGCCAAGGAGGGCGGCATGGCCCGGGCCGCGGCCCGCCTGGGCATGGCGGTGCAGACGGTCAGTGCGCAGGTCCGGGCGCTGGAGCAATCGCTCGGGCACGCCCTCTTCAAGCCGGCCGGTCGCGGCATGGCGTTGACCGACGCCGGGGTGGCCGCCATGGCGCAGGCCGACCAGATCTTCCAGTTGGGCGAGCAGCTTCCCGCCGTGGTGCGCGAAGCCGCGACCGGCCAGGGCCTGCGGCTGGCCGTCGGCATCTCGGACGGCCTGCCCAAGCTGGTCGTGCGGCACCTGCTGCAGCCCGCGCTGGAGGCGCCCAACGTGCGGCTGCTCTGCCACGAGGACGAATTCGATCGGCTGCTGGGTGACCTGGCGCTGCACCGCCTGGACGTGGTGCTGTCCGACCGAGCCGCCCCGCCCAACCCCAACCTGCGCCTGTACAGCCATGCGCTGGGCCAGGCGCCCTTGGCGTGGTTCGCGCCCGCGGGGCTGGCCGCGCGGTGCGCGTCGCCGTTTCCGGCCTGCCTGGGCGAGATGCCGGTGCTGCTGCCCACGGGTCACGCCGCCGTGCGCCCGCGCATCGACCAGTGGTTCGAGCGGCAAGGGCTGCACCCGCAAGTGGCCGGCGAATTCGAGGACAGCGCGCTGCTGGCCGCCTTCGGGCGCAGCGGGATGGGGGCCTTCCCGGCCTCGGCGCGGTCGCGCGAGGACCTGCTGAACGATCCCGACCTGCGGCTGATCGGGGAAGCGCCGGAGCTGGTCGAGCACTTCTTCCTCATCTCGGCGGAGCGGCGCATCCAGCATCCGCTGGTGCAGCGGTTGCTGCAGCAAGGGGCGGAGTAGCGGCAGCGCGCTTGTTCCGGCACCGAGCTGGATTGCGGGTCAAGCCCGCAATGACGACCTTTGTACGGTTGCTGGCAAGGCCCGCGATGCCGCTACGTCCCGCAGAAGCTTGTCATCCCGGGCGTGACCCGGGATCCAGCGGCGGGGCCAGCGAGAGGGCCTGGATTGCGGGTCAAGCCTGCAATGACGCCCAACAGCTGTCATCCCGGGCTTGACCCGGGATCCAGCTCCGTTGCAGGCAAGACCCGCAAGGCCAGAATCAGCGCCCGTCGACCCAGGACGCCCACGCCCCGCCCCCTACTCCCCCCTCGGCCGATGCTGCGACACCAGCTGCGCCTGCACGGCCGGCGGCACCGGTTCGTAGTGGCTGAAGGCCAGCGTGTAGCTGCCCTGGCCGCCGGTCAGCGCGTTGAGCCGGTTCTGGTAGCTCGCCAGCTCCGACAGCGGCGCCTGCGCCAGCACCGTCGAGCGGCCGTCCGCCGATGCCTGCGTGCCCGTGACCTGCGCGCGGCGCGACGCCAGGTCGCCGGTGATGTCGCCCAGGTTCTGCTCGGGCGCGCCGATCTCCACGTCGACGATCGGCTCCAGCACCAGCGGCTGCGCCGCCTGCACGGCGGCGGCCAGCGCCTTGCGGCCCGCGGTGACGAAGGCGATCTCCTTGCTGTCGACGGTGTGGTGCTTGCCGTCGTAGACCGTCACCTTCAGGTCCACCACCGGATAGCCCGCCACCACGCCCTGCTCCATCGCCTGGCGCACGCCCTTCTCGACCGCCGGCATGAAGTTGCCGGGGATCGCGCCGCCTTTGACCGCGTCGACGAACTCGAAGCCGGCCCCGCGCGGCAAGGGCTCGATGCGCAGGAACACCTCGCCGAACTGGCCGGCGCCGCCCGTCTGCTTCTTGTGCCGGTGGTGGCCCTCGGCCGCCGCGGCCACGGTCTCGCGGTAGGCGATGCGCGGCGGCCGGGTGTCGACCTGGCAGCCGTGCACCTCGGTCAGGCGGTCCAGCAGCGTGCGCAGGTGCAGTTCGCCCAGGCCATAGACCACCGTCTCGTGCGTGCCGGCCGCCTGCTCGACGCGCAGGCACGGGTCTTCGCTCACCAACTTCTGCAGGATCTCGTGCAGCCGCTGCTCGTCGCCGCGCCGCTTCGGCTCGATCGCCAGGCCATGCACCGGCTCGGGAAACTGCAGCGGCTTCAGGTGGATGTGCGCGTCCTCGGCGGCGTCGTGCAGCACGGCGTCGAAGTGCAATTCGTCCACCTTGGCGACGGCACAGATGTCGCCCGGCACCGCCTTGGCCACCTCCGTCAGCTTGTTGCCCTGCAGGCGGAACAGGTGGCCGACCTTGAACGGCCGGCGGCCGTCGCCCACGTACAGCTGGCTGTCGCGCGTGATCGTGCCCTGGTGCACGCGCAGCACGCCCAGCTTGCCCACGTACGGGTCCTGCGCGATCTTGAACACGTGCGCCAGCACGTGCCGGCCCGGGTCGGCCACGGCCTCGATCGGCCGCGCCTGCTCGCCCTCGCCTTCCAGGAACGCGGGCGGATTGCCCTCGGTCGGATCGGGCAGCAGCCGCTCGATGACGTCCAGCAGTTCGGCCACGCCCGCGCCGGTGCGCGCCGAGGTGAAGCAGATCGGCACCAGGTGGCCCTCGCGCAGCGCCTGCTCCAGCGGCGCGTGCAATTCCGCCGGATCGACGTCGCCGTCGTTGAGATAGCGCTCGACCAGCGCCGCATCGACGTCGACCACCTGCTCGACCAGCGCGCGATGGGCGCCGTCCACCGACAGCAGGTCCGGCGTTGCGCCTCCGGCATCGCGCGACCAGAAGCAGTCGAGCACGCGCTCGCCGCGCCCGGCCGGCAGGTTGACCGGCAGGCACTCCTTGCCGAACGTGGCCTGGATCTGCGCCAGCAGCGCGGGCAGGTTCGCGCCCGGCGTGTCGATCCGGTTGATGACCAAGATGCGGTCGCGATCGCGGTCCCTGGCCCACTGCATCATGCGCACCGCCATCGGCTCGATGCCCGTGGTGGCATTGATGACGACGGCCACCGAATCCACGGCCTCCAGCGCCGGCAGCGACTGGCCCAGGAAGTCGGGCGTGCCGGGCGTGTCGACCAGGTAGGCGGTGATGCCGCCGTGCTCCAGGTGCAGCAGGCTGGCGTTGAGCGAGCGCAGCGCCCGCTTTTCCAGCGGGTCGGCGTCGGACACGGTGGTGCCCTTCTCCACGCTGCCGGGCGCTCCGAGCACGCCCGCCTTCCACAACAAGGCTTCGGCCAGGCTGGTCTTGCCGGCACCGCTGGGCCCGACCAGTGCCAGCGTGCGCCGGGCGGCGACGTCACGCTGCGCGGCCACGGAACACGCCTTTCGCGCGGTGACGCGGTCCTGCTGCCCGGCCTCGCGCGGCGCGAGGCTTCAGTTCCGGCTCAGGCATTCCTTCTGGGCCGCCTTGTACTCGTCGCCCTTCTTGCCCTTGTTCTCGGCGGCGCATGCCTTCATCACCTCCTGCTGCCGCTTCCTGCCGTCGGCCAGGCATTCGGAGACCTTCTTCTTGCGCTCCTCGCCTTTCAGGCCGGTGGCTTCCTTGTTGCAGGTTCCCATCAGCTTCTGCTGGGGCGTGAGCTCCCGGGCCGGAGCCGCGGTCTGCGCGTGCGCGGCGACGGCAGCGAGGACGCCCAGGAGGATCGTGGACAGTTGCTTCATCACGGCGCGCTCCCCGATTCAGCTCTTGCCGAACAGGCCGCCCACGCCGGCGGCGACGCCGCCCAGTCCGCCCGCGGTCTCCGCGGTGCCACCACCCACGACGGCGTCGAGCTGCGCCGCGACCGGCGCCGGCAGCTTGTCCTTGAGGAACCCCACCACCGTCTGCACGGCCATTTCGGCCTGCTCGGGAGACAGGCCCGTCTTGTCGATCAGGCGCTGGACGACCTCGTTCATGGCAAGCTCCTTGGTGACGCTGTGCTCTCCTTTATGCGATGGATCGCGCGCCAGGTGCATGGCGCGTCCGTAACAGTGCCGCGGGCGAGTTACAGCGTCTGAGCACGGCCGCAGCCATCCCTGCCGTGGCGGCGAGCCACGGTCGAGTGGAACGGCTGGTGCCTCTCGGGTTGGGGTCGCGCGCAGCCTCTCAGGCGCGGCGCGCGGTCGCGATCCAGGTCGGGGCCGGATCGCGATGGGCTGCGGCGGGCACGGGTGCGAGAAACGCCCCCCGGCGACGCGGCCCTGGTTCAGTGCCGCTGGTGCGCCACGTCGGCGAGCGCGCCGGACATCATCTGCTGCCACGCCTGCACCATCGGGCCGGCGGCGCCCATGGCCGCGTTGGCGGCTTCCGCGAAATTGCCCATCGCGCCGTTGGCCGAGGTCGAACTCCTGTCGCTCGACGTCGGTGCCGCCTGCTGGCCCATCGCGCGCGTGAGCGCGAGCGCCATTTCCTGCGAGTAGCGCGCCATCTCCTGCCACTCGTACATCAGCAGGGTCGACTGGATCTGCATGAGCTCCATCGGCGTGCCTGCCTTGCGGGCGTTGTCGGCGGCCTGGCTGTGCAGCAGGGCCGCGCGCTGGTTCATCTGGATGCCGGCCTGCTGGACGGCTTCGGCGGCGCGGAAGGCGCCGGCCATGAAGTCCGCCGCATGGGCGAACTGCTGGCGTGACAGCTCGGGCCAGGCCGTCTGTGCCGACGCGGTGTCCCGATGCGGATGGTGGGTGGTCGATTTGGTGCTCATGGGGGCCTCGGATCTGGTCATTCGGCGCCGGTGGCGACCGTTCGAGGACCACTTTAGACCTGCTTGCCCGCCCCGCACGCGATGAACTGGCCTTTCGGGTAAGCAGGGGTTGCACGGGATGCCCCCAAGCGCGCGGATGGCCGAGCCGTGCCGGCGCGTCTACGCCGACGCCTTCGGCCTGCGTTGGCCCGCCCCCGGCCCCAGCATGCCCTTGAGGTGCTCGTAGAACCGGCGTGCCACCGGCGTGAGCCTGCGGCCCTCCTGTGCCAGCAGCCCGACATGCCGGTGCAGGTCGACGCCCGCGAGCGCGACCCCCCGGATTTCCGGGTGCTTCGGCGGCACGGACAGCGCCGGCACCATGGCCACGCCCAGCCCGGCCTCGACCATCGCCAGCAGGGTCGCCACGTGGCCGACCTCGATCCAGGCATTGGGCGACATGCCGGTCGCGGCGAAGTAGTCGTCGAGCACCTGGCGGTTGCGGCTCGTGCGGGCGACGGTGAGCCACTGGACGTGGCCCAGGTCGCTCAAGGCGAGCCGGCGCTTGCGCGCCAGCGGGCTGTCGCGCCGCACCGCCAGCACGTACGGGTCCTTCCACAGCGGCTCGAACTTCAGGCCGGCGTCGAGCATGCCGGCGAAGCCGAGCGCGAAATCGGCCTCGCCCGACACGACGCTGGCCGCCACCTCGTTCATGCCCTCGTCGATCACGCGGATGTGCACCCGCGGCATCGCCTGGCGGAACGACACGATCGCCTGCGGCAGCATCGTGACGGCCGCGGTCGGCAGGCTGGCCACCGTCACACGGCCGGTGTGATGCGCCGAGATCTCGTGGATGCCGAGCACCGCGGCCTCCAGGTCGTCCAGCGCGCCGCGGGCGCGTTCGAGGAAAGCCTGGCCGACGCGCGTGAGCCGCACATCGCGCGTGCTGCGCTGGAACAGCCGCGCGCCCAGCAACTCCTCGAGCCGTTCGATCCGGCGGCTGAGCGCGGACGCCGACAGGTGGATGTGGTCGGCCGCCGCGCGGAATCCCCCCCTGTCGGCCACGGCGACGAATGCCTGCAGTTGCTGCAGGTCGAAATTGATGCGCGCCATGCAACGATTGTATTGAACGTTGCAATTGCCGCGCAGCCGCGCCACGGCGATCATCGCCGGCACGTCCAACCGGAGACCCTCGACATGCACGTTTTCCATCGCGCAGCGCGCCGTGGCGCACGCACCCTGGCCATCGCGGCCGCGCTCGCCGCGCTGGCCGGCCCCGCCCTCGCCGACACGCTGAACGTCGTGTCCTCGGGCGGCTTCGCCGCCGCCTACAAGCAGCTGGTGCAGAAGTACCAGCAGGAGCCGGGGCACGAGGTGCGCTCCGAGTGGGGCCCGTCGATGGGCAAGACCGCCAACGCGATCCCGCAGCGCCTGGCGCGCAACGAGCCGGTCGACGTGGTCATCATGGTCGGCGACGCACTGGACAAGCTGATGGCCGGCGGGCAACTGGTGCCCGGCAGCAAGGTGCTGCTGGCCGACTCCACCATCGCCTGCGCGGTGCCGCGCGGCAAGCCGCATCCGGACATCCACACCGTGGACGGGCTGAAGTCCGCGCTGCTGTCGGCCCGCTCGGTGGCCTGGTCCGACAGCGCCAGCGGCGAATACATCGAGAAGCAGATGCTGCCGCGCCTGGGCATCGCCGAGCAGATGCACGGCAAGGGCCACAAGATCCCGGCCACCCCGGTGGGCGAGATCGTGGCCAGGGGCGAGGCCGACTTCGGCTGCCAGCAGCGCAGCGAGCTGCTGCCGGTCGAGGGCATCGACATCGTCGGCGACCTGCCGGCCGAGGTGCAGTACGTCACCGAGTTCTCCGCGGCCGTGGTGGCGTCCAGCCAGCACCAGGCCGAAGCGCGCCGATTCCTCGCCTTCCTGTCGGCGCCGCAGAACGCCGCCGTGATCCGCGACACCGGCCTGGTCCCGCGCACCACCCCTCCCAAGCAATGACCGACTGCGGCCACCGCCTGCGCGGCGCCCGCCCCCCGCGATGATCGATGCCCTAGTGATCGGCGGCGGCAACGCCGCCCTGTGCGCCGCGCTCATGGCGCGCGAAGCCGGCGCCAGCGTGCTGCTGCTCGAGGCGTCGCCGCGCGAATGGCGCGGCGGCAATTCGCAGCACACGCGCAACCTGCGCTGCATGCACGACGCCCCGCAGGACGTGCTGCAGGATGCGTACCCCGAGGAAGAGTTCTGGCAGGACCTGCTCAAGGTCACCGGCGGTGCCACCGACGAAAGGCTCGCCCGGCTGGTGATCCGCGCCTCGTCGACCTGCCGGCCCTGGATGGCGCGGCACGGCGTGCACTTCCAGCCGTCGCTGTCGGGCACGCTCCACCTGTCGCGCACCAATGCCTTCTTCATGGGCGGCGGCAAGGCGCTGGTCAATGCGTACTACCGCAGCGCCGAGGCGCTGGGCGTGCAGGTGCGCTACGACGCGCCGGTGGACGGCATCGAGATCCGCGACGGCCGCTTCGTCGCCGCGCGCATCGGCACCGAGCGCATCGAGGCGCGCTCGTGCGTGCTGGCCGCCGGCGGCTTCGAGTCCAACCGCGAGTGGCTGCGCGAGGCCTGGGGCCAGAACGAGCGCGGCGAATGGCCGGCCGACAACTTCCTGATCCGCGGCACCCGCTTCAACCAGGGCGTGCTGCTCAAGCGGATGATGGACGCCGGCGCCGACATCATCGGCGACCCGACGCAGGCGCACTGCGTGGCCATCGACGCGCGCGCCCCGCTGTACGACGGCGGCATCGTCACGCGCGTGGACTGCGTGTCGCTGGGCGTGATGCTCAATCGCGATGCCGTGCGCTTCTACGACGAAGGCGAGGACTTCTGGCCCAAGCGCTACGCGATCTGGGGCCGGCTGGTGGCGCAGCAGCCCGGGCAGATCGGGTACTGCATCATCGACAGCAAGGCCATCGGCCGGTTCATGCCGCCGGTGTTCCCCGGCCGGAAGGCCGCCACGCTGCCCGAGCTGGCCCGCCAGCTGGGCCTGCCCGAAGCCCCTTTCATGCAGACGCTGCAGGCCTTCAATGCCGCCTGCCGCCCCGGCACGTTCGACCACACGGTGCTGGACGACTGCTTGACCCAGGGCCTCACCCCACCCAAGACCCACTGGGCCCGCCCGATCGACACCGCGCCGTTCTACGGCTTCGCGCTGCGCCCGGGCATCACCTTCACCTACCTCGGCTTGAAAACCAACGAGAACGCCGCCGTGCATTTCGGCGGCCACCCCAGCGACAACCTGTTCGTTGCGGGCGAGATGATGGCCGGCAACGTGCTCGGCCGCGGCTACACCGCCGGCGTGGGCATGAGCATCGGCACCGCCTTTGGCCGCATTGCCGGCGCCCGGGCCGCCGAGGCGGCGCTGCAGGGAGCGACGCATGCAGCAGCTTGAGGCCCTGACCCGCGAGGCGGCGGCGCTGGCGGGCGGCGCACTGCCGTTGCCGCTGGCCGCCGACGAGGTCGAAGCTGCGCGCCAGATGCAGATCTGCAATGCCTGCCGCTATTGCGAAGGCTTCTGCGCGGTCTTCCCGGCGATGACGCGCCGGCTGGAGTTCGGCCGCGCCGACATCCACTACCTGGCCAACCTGTGCCACAACTGCGGCGCGTGCCTGAACGCCTGCCAGTACGCGCCGCCGCACGAGTTCGCGGTGGCCTTCCCGCAGGCGCTGGCCAAGGTGCGCGCGCGCACCTACCAGGACTACGCGTGGCCGGCGGCGTTCGGCGCGCTGTACCGCCGCGCCGGCCTGGCCACGGCACTGGCCCTGGCCGGCGGGCTGGCGCTGTTCCTCGCGCTGGCGACGCTGCTGGCCGGCCCGAACCTGTCGCGGCCGCTGGGCGGCGATTTCTACGCCGTGTTCCCGCACAACCTGCTGGCCGCGCTGTTCGGCGTGGTGTTCGGCTTTGCCATCGTGGCGCTGGGGCTGGGCGTGCGACGCTTCTGGCGCGACGTCTCCCCGGCGGTGGACCTGCCGCCCGCGCAGGCGCCACTGCTCGCGGCGGCGCGCGGGCCCGGAATTGCCGAAGCGGCCCACGACGTGGCGCGCCTGACCTACCTGGGCGGCGGCCACGGCGACGGCTGCAACGTCGAGGACGACCGCTTCTCGCTCGCGCGGCGGCGCTTCCACCACCTCACGTTCTACGGCTTCCTGCTGTGCTTCGCCGCGACCTGCGTGGCGACCTTCCTGCATTTCGTGCTGCACCTGGAGGCGCCCTATCCGCTGGCCAGCATGCCGGTGTCCCTGGGCAGCCTGGGCGGCCTGGGCCTTCTCGCGGGGCCTGCCGGCCTGCTGTGGCTGAACCTGCGGCGCGCGCCGCTGCAGGCCGACGCCGCGCAGCGTCCGATGGACGTCGGCTTCATCGCGCTGCTGCTGCTCACCAGCGCCAGCGGCTTCGCGGTGCTCGTGCTGCGCGACACCGCGGCGATGCCGCTGACGCTGGCCGTGCACCTGGGCATCGTGATGGCCCTCTTCCTCACCCTGCCGTACGGCAAGTTCGCCCACGGCATCTTCCGCACAGCGGCACTGCTCAAGCATGCCATCGAGAAGCGGCTGCCCAACCGGCTGCAGCTGGGCAGCGACTGACCGCCTCCCTTTCCCATCCACCAAGGAGACACCATGAAGAACATCCACACTGCCCGCCGCGCGCTCGTGGCCGCCGTCGTCGGCGCCGGCCTGCTGGCCGGCCTGCCCACTGCCCGCGCCGCCGACGCCTGGCCGTCCAAGCCGGTCACGCTGATCGTGCCCTTCGCCGCCGGCGGCACCACCGACATCCTGGCGCGCATCGTCGGCCAGAAGATGTCGGCGGCGCTCGGCCAGCCCATCGTCGTCGACAACAAGGCCGGCGCGGGCGGCACGCTCGGCGCCAACCTGGCGGCCAAGGCGCCGGCCGACGGCTCGACCTTCTTCCTGGCCACCATCGCGCATGCGATCGCGCCCGGCCTCTACAAGAGCCTGCCGTACGAGTTCACCCGCGACCTCGACCCGGTGGGCCTGGTGGCCTCGACGCCCAACGTGCTGATCGTGCACCCGTCGGTGCCGGCCAGGACGGTGCCGGAGCTGATCGCCTACATCAAGGCCCACCCTGGCACCGTGAACTACGGCTCGGCCGGCTCGGGCAGCACCGAGCACCTGGCCGGTGAACTGTTCCGCTCGATGACGGGCACGCTGGTCACCCACGTGCCGTACAAGGGCGGCGCGCCCATGATGGCCGACCTGGTCGCCGGCCAGATCCAGATGGCGCTGGAAACCAGCCCGTCGGCCTCGCAGTTCGTCCGCGCGGGCAAGGTGCGCGCGCTGGCGGTGACGTCCGCCAAGCCGTCGTCCGCCTACCCGGGCGTGCCGACCCTGTCGGCCGCGGGCGTGCCCGGCTACGAGATGACGACCTGGTTCGCGCTGATGGCCCCGCACGGCACGCCGGCGCCGATCCTGGCGCGCATGCACAAGGAACTGCAGGCCGCGCTGCAGGCTCCCGAAGTCGAGTCCAAGCTGGTCGACCTGGGCGTCAGCGCCGGCGACATGACGCAGGCGCAGCTGGCGGACTTCATCCGCAGCGAGACCACCAAGTGGGCCAGGATCGTGAAGGAGTCGGGCGCCAAGGCGGACTGAACGCGTCCACCTTGCGGGGACGGCGCCACGCCGTCCCCGGCCGTGCCCTGCCGGGGCGCGGCGTGCAGGCACCCAGTGGCGCGATCCGAGCAGCCGCCCCGGCGCGCAGCCGGTTCAGGTTGCGTTCATGCAGCCCGGGGCACCATGGGTTCCTCGTCGGGCAACCCGCGAGCCACTGTAGGATGCCCGCACACCGTTCCGCCCCCCACGCCACCTCCATGCGCCCTTTCTCCAGGCTGCTCTGCGCCCTCCTCCTTGCTGCCTCCGCGGCCGCCTGGGCCGACGTCGGCCCCGACCAGGCGGCGGCCATCGCGCGCCGCCAGGTCGACGGCCGCGTGCTGTCGGTCGAGCGTGTCGACGCGGGGCGCCGCGCCGTGTGGCGCGTCAAGCTCGTCACCGCGCGCGGCGAGGTGCGGGTGGTCTTCGTCGACGCCGCCAGCGGCCGGCCGGGCTGAAGGGCCCCTCGCGTCCATGCGCCTGCTGCTGATCGAGGACGACGCCGCGCTGCGGCTGGGACTGGCCCGCCAGCTGGAAGCCGACGGCTACCGCGTCGACCAGGCCGCCGACGGCGAGGACGGGCTGTTCCAGGCCCGCGAGTACCCGGTGGACCTGGTCATCGTCGACCTGGGCCTGCCCAAGCTGAATGGCCTGGCGGTCGTGCAGCGGCTGCGCGCCGACGGCCGCACCCTGCCCATCCTGGTGCTGACCGCGCGATCGAGCTGGCAGGACAAGGTGGTCGGCCTCGAAGCCGGCGCCGACGACTACCTGGTCAAGCCGTTCGAGTACCCGGAGCTGGCCGCGCGCGTCAAGGCACTGCTGCGCCGGTCGCTCAAGGCCACCTCGGACGTGCTGACCTTCGGGCCGCTGGCCGTCGACTTCGCGGCGCAGTCGGCGCGCCTGAACGGCCACCCGATGGAGCTGACGGCCTACGAATACCGCGTGCTCGAGTACCTGGTGCGGCAGCGGCCGCAGGTGGTGAGCAAGCAGGCCCTGTCCGACTACCTGTACCCGCACGACGAGGACCGCGACAGCAACGTGCTGGAGGTGCTGGTCGGGCGCCTGCGCCGCAAGCTCGACCCCGAGGGCACGCTGGCGCCGATCGAGACGCTGCGCGGGCGCGGCTACCGCTTCACGCTGGGATGAAGCCCGGGCGCTCGATCCGCCTCCGCCTGCTGCTGGGCGCCACGCTGGTGCTGATCGCCTTCCTGGCCGGGGTCGGCCTGGCGGTGCAGCGCGCCCACGCTGACAGCAGCCGCGCCGAGCGCTTCGCCCGCCTGCAAAGCACGATCTACCTGCTGCTGGCCGCCGCCGAGATCGACCCGCAGGGCGCCCTGGTGATGCCGGCCGGTTTTCCCGAGCCGCGCCTGTCGCTGCCCGCCTCGGGCCTGTACGCCAGCATCGCCAACACCGCCCGGTCCGAGACCTGGCGCTCGCCGTCCTCGGTCGGCCTGGACCTGCCGTTCCAGGCCCGCGCCGACGTCGGCCAGTGGCACTACGGCACCGCCAGCGCGGGCGGCCGCTCGTTTCTGACCGCGACCTACAGCGTGCTATGGGAGGCGCGCTCGCAGCCGGCCCCGCTGGTGCTGTCGGTGCTGGAGGACGCCTCCGGGTTCGAGCGCGAGGTCCGCGTGTTCGAGCGCACCCTGTGGGCCTGGCTGGCCGGCGCGGGCCTGGTGCTGCTGCTGTCGCAGACGCTGCTGCTGGAGTGGGGGCTCGATCCCCTGCGGCGGGTGGCACGCGAGATCCGGCGCATCGAGGACGGCGAGCAGGCCGAGGTGCAGGGCCGCTACCCGGCCGAGATCGCGGCGCTGACCGACAACCTGAACACGCTGATCAAGCAGGAGCGCGAGCGCCAGACCCGCTACCGCGAGGCCCTGAGCTACCTGGCGCACAGCCTGAAGACGCCGCTGGCCGTGCTGCGCACCGCGCTCGCCGACCCGGCCACACTTCCCTCGGCGGTCGCGCTGCAAGTGCAGCGCATGGACGACATCGTGCAGCACCAGCTGGGCCGGGGCGCGGCCACCGGTGCCGCCCGCTTCGCGCCGCCGATCGCCCTGGCCCCGGTGCTGGCGCGGGTTCGCGACTCGCTGGAGAAGGTGTACGCGGGCAAGGGCCTGGCCTTCGCCATCGACTGCCCGGCCGACCTGCGCTGGCGCCTGGACGAGGGCGATGCCTTCGAGGTGTTCGGCAACCTGATGGACAACGCGTCCAAATGGGCGCGCCGGCAGGTGGCCGTGCGCGCGTGGCGCGAGGCGGGCCGCCTGCGCATCCGGGTCGACGACGACGGGCCGGGCTTTTCCGACACCAGCTCGATCCTGCAGCTGCACGTGCGCGGCGACGAGAAGGTGCCCGGGCACGGCGTCGGCCTGGCGGTCGTCAGCGACCTGGTGGCCAGCCACCACGGCCGGCTGGACCTGGGCCGCGCCGACCTGGGCGGCGCCCGGGTCGACATCGAGTTGCCGCAGCCCTGAGGCGCTACCCGGCGCGGCGCGCCGGCAACTTTCGGCGATTGGTTCAGCAAGCGTTCATTCGACGGGGCGCACCATGCGTTCCAGCCCCACCCAAGGAGTGACCATGAAGCCCTCGATCTCCGGCAAGTTCCTCGCCGCCGCCGCCTTCGCGGCCTGCGCGCTGGGCGTCGCCACCGCCGCCCAGGCCCGCACCGACGTGAGCCTGGTCATCGGCATGCCGGCGCCCGTCTATGTCCAGCCCGCGCCGGTGTACGTGCCGCCGCCGCAGCCCGTGTACGTCCAGCCCCAGCCCGTGTACGTCCAGCCCCAGCCGGTGTACGTGCAACCCCAGCCCGTGTACGTCCGCCCGGCGCCGGTCTATGCCGCGCCGCCGGTCGTGTACGCCCCGGGCGGCTACTACCGCGACCGCGACGACTGGCGCCGGGCCGAGTGGCGCCGCCGCCACCACTGGCGCGACCACGAGCGCCGCTGGAACGACTGAGGCGGTGTCCCCGCCGGGGGGCCGTCCTCCGCCCAGCGGCCTGGCACCCCGCCGCGGCGGGGCGCCCGGACCGGCCTCCGCAGCCTGCTGTCGCGCTCGCACCCCGCGGCGGCCGTGTCAAGCACTGCAGACGGTCCATGTGGACAAACGATTTCCGGCTGGCCTTCTGGCGCGCGAACTACGACAATTGGGGGATGCCCACCAAGAAAGCCGCCGAAACCGACCTCCACATCCTGATCGAGGACCAGGACGAACTCACCCCCCGGGAGCTCCAGCAGGAGCGCCAGGCCAAGCTGGAAGAGCTGAAGAAGCTGACTTGGCTCGACCACTCCCCGGAACAGCTGGCCGGCCGCATCCCGGTGTCCGTCTTCGCCATGGGTGCCCTGGTCACGGACCAGTAACCCGGCGCGGCGCCTGCGGCGCCGCCCCTTTTCCTTCCCGGCGGCCAGGCGCCGTCGCCTTCCTCCCGCGGCGCTATTTGGCGCCGCCCTCCTTCTTCCCGCCCCCTGCCACGCCCGATTTCCCCATCGCGGTGGTCGGCACCATGATGTGCGCGTAGGGCGTGCCCTTCCACATCACCCAGGGGCCGCCCTTGGTCCAGTCGGTCGGATACGCATCGAGCTGGGCCGCATCGGTCGGCAGCAGCATGATGTGCGGGCCGCTGACCACCCACTGGTTGTCGGCCGTCTTCTTTGTCGCGTACGGGTCGGTGTTGCTCGCCCCCTTGTCGCCCTTGAGCATGTAGGCCACGCCCACCGTCTTCGGCTTGGGCGGGTCCTTCTTGTTCATCCAGGCCTCGCCCCAGGCCTGCCACTCCTTGTCGAGGCACATCGAGTCGCCCACGAGGTCGAGCATGCACATCCAGCCGTTGGTGCCGGCCCGCAGCTCCTTCATCTGGCCGTCGACCATGGCCATCACGGCCGCGTTGCGCCCGATGTCCGCCGGCGCGGCGCCGGTCGCCTTGGCGATCGTCGCGGCGGCCGAAACCGGCGGCCCCTTGGCCTTGGCCGCGGGCGCGTGGCCCGGCGGCGGGGCTTCCTTGGCCTTGTCCTGGGCCAGGCCGGACGCGGCGGCCAACAGCAGCAACGGACCGAGCGCGGCAGCGATCTTCTTCATGATGGGCTCCTGCGGCAGGGAATGGCGCTCCCTGGCAGGGGCCAGACTAGGCCGCGGCTGCGCCGATTTCAATGGGTGCGGCGCGTCTTGGCTGAAAGCCACTATGTGCCGGCGCAGTCCGGCCGCCAGGCCCTTGGCGCCAGGTCCTCAGCGCCGGGCCCCGGCCTGCCCGGCCATGCGCACCGCCAGGTCGAACGCGTGCTGCAACCCCTCGATGCGCGCCAGCCCGCGGCCGGCGATGTCGAACGCGCTGCCGCTGGCCGAGGTGACCACCGGCACCGGCAGGCCGCCGTGCAGGGTGACGCCGCGCTCGAACCCCATCAGCTTCATCGCGATCTGGCCCTGGTCGTGGTACATCGAGACGACGGCATCGAAGTCGCCGCGCCGCGCGGCGATGAACACGGTGTCGGGCGACCACGGCCCGCTGACCTCCAGGCCGGCGTCCCGCAGGCCGTGCACGGCCGGCGCGATCACCTCGATCTCCTCGCGGCCGATCGAACCGCCGTCGCCCGCGTGCGGGTTCAGGCCCGTCACGGCGATGCGCGGCCTGGCGATGCCGGCGCGCCGCAGCGCCGCATCGATGATGCGCACCGCGTCGGCCACGGCGCCGGGCGTGATCAGGTCGGCCACCTCGCGCAGCGGCACGTGCGAGGTGACGCGCGACGTCCAGAGCTGGTCGGTGATGTTGAACTCGCAGACGAAGCCCTCGACGCCGAAGCGCCGCTGCATGAAGCGCAGTTCGTCCTCCTCCTGCATGCCGGCCAGGCGCAGCGAATGCTTGTTGAGCGGCGCGAACGCGATCGCGTCGATGGCGCCGGCGCGCGCCAGGTCGGTGGCCGTGGCCAGCGCGGCCAGCGCGGCCTGGCCCGCCGCCGTGCTGCACTGGCCCACCGGCGGCTCGCCCGTGTCGGGCTGCACCAGGTGCGTGATGCGACCGGGCTCCAGGCGCAGGGCGGCCGCGTCGTCGACGGTCCGCACCGGCAGGCGCACGCCCGCCACGCGCTCGCCCGCGGCCACCACTGCGCGCGGCGCCACCAGCAGCACGTCGGCCGCTTCCAGGTTGGGCGCGCGCGCCAGCAGCTTCACCCCCATCTCCGGGCCGACCCCGCCGGGATCGCCCAGCAGCACCGCCACGCGCGGACGCGATGCCGCGCTCACAGGCCGTCCGCCCGGATGTTGGCGTCGCGCACCAGCTTGCGGTAACGCTCGAACTCCTGCCGGTTCATCTCGGCGAACTGCTCGCCGGCCAGCGTGCCGACGTCGCCGCCGAGGCCGCGGATGCGCGCCTGCACCTCGGGGAGCCGCAGCACCTTGCCCAGTTCCGCGGCGAGCGTGTCGACGGCGGCCTTGGGCGTGCCCGCCGTGGTGTAGAGGCCATACCAGGTCTGCACGTCGGCGCCCTTGACGCCCAGCTCGGCGAGCGTGGGCACGTCGGGCAGCTCCGCGGAACGGCGTTCGGCGGTGACGGCCAGCGGGCGGAACTTGCCGGCGCGGATCTGGCCCATGGCCGACGAGGTGGAGTCGAACATCATGGTCACCTCGCCGGAGATGATGTCCACGTGCGCCTGCGAGCTGCCCTTGTACGGGATGTGGGTGGCCTTGGTGCCGGTCGCCAGCGCGAAGGCTTCGCCCGCGATGTGCTGCGTGCTGCCCACGCCCGAGGACGCGTACTTGACCGCGCCGGGACGCGCCGCCATCGCCGCGATCACGTCCTTGACCGACTTGTACGGCGACGCCGACGAGACCACCAGCACGTTGGGCATCATCGCCACCAGACCCACCGGCTGCAGGTCCTTGAGCGGGTCGAACTTGAGCTTGAGGAGGTGCGGCGCGATCGCCTGGCCGGTGTTGGTGGCCAGCAGCAGCGTGCTGCCGTCGGGCGTCGCATGCGCGGTCATGTCGGCGGCGATGGTGTTCGAGGCCCCCGGCCGGTTCTCCACCACCACCGACTGGCCGAAGTCGGCCGCGAACTTGTCGGCCAGCAGGCGCGCCAGGATGTCGGTGCCGCCGCCGGGCGAGGCGCCGACCATGATGCGCACGGGCCGCTCGGGGTAGCCCTCGGCCCGGGCAGCGGGCGGGACGGCGGCGGTCGCGCCGACCGCCAGCGTGAGCAGGACCGGCGCGAGCCGGCGGAGGATGTCGTTGGCCATGCGTGTCTCCTGGAGGCGCGGCTCGGGCGGCTGCGCTGGCGGCCAGCGTACGGGGTTCGGACATTCCATGCCAATGGCATTTCCGGATCCATCCATCACCATTTGGATATAGTCGCCGCGATGGCCACGCCCCTGTCCGACGCCGCGCTGCTGCTGCGCGTGCGCACCCGGCAGCTGCTGCTGCTGGACGCCCTGGGGCGCGAGCGGCAGCTCGGTCGCGCCGCGGCCGCCCTGGGCATGAGCCAGCCGGCGGCCACCAAGCTGCTGCAGCAGGCCGAGGAGGCGCTCGAGGTGCCCCTCTTCACGCGGCATGCGCGCGGCATGGAACCCACGCCCGCCGGCGAGGTGCTGATCCGCTTCGCCCGCCATGCGCTGGTGGACTTCGGCTCGGCGCGCCAGCAGATGGCCGCCCTGCGCTCGGGCCTGCGCGGGCGGCTGCGGGTGGGCAGCGTCCCGGGCGCCCTGCCCCAGCTGCTGGCCCCGGCGCTGGCCGGCTACAAGCAGCAGCACCCGCGCGTGGCGGTATCGGTGCTGGTGGACACCAGCGACGTGATGCTGGGCCTGCTGGAGCGCGGCGAGGTGGACCTCGTGCTCGGGCGGCCGTCGCCCGGCCACGACGAGGAGGACCTGCACATCCTGCCGCTGCTGGCCGAGCCGCAGGTCGTTGTCGCGCGCGCCGGCCACCCGCTGGCCGCGGCGCCAGTGAGCCTGGCGGACGCGATCCGCTGTCCCTGGGTGCTGCAGCCGCCGGGGTCGCCCCAGCGCATCCGCTTCGAGGCCGCGCTGCGCGAATCGGGCCTGCACGCGCGGCTGGACATCACCGAGACCGCGTCGACCGTCGCCACCACCGTGCTGCTGGAGGCCAGCGACATGCTGGCCATCATGCCGGCCTCTCTGGCCGCGCACTACGCGCGGCTCGGGGTGCTGCAGGTGCTGCCGGTGGCCCTGCCGCTGCAGGTCCCGTCCATCCACCTCATGCTGCGGCGCCACCGCGAGCTGGCCCCCGTGGCGGCAAGCTTCGTCGAGATCCTGCAGGCGCAGGGACGCCGCATTCCGCCGGTCGCGCTATAAACCGGCGGCCGGCGGCGGAATAAACCGGGGCCGGCCATCGTTGATGCCCATGCGGCCCGTCCGGGCCCGCGATTCCCTACCCAGGAGACCTTTCGAATGAAGTTTGCCGCCTCGCTCGCCGCCGCCGCCCTGGCCGCCGCTTTCGCCGCCCCGGCCTCGGCCCAGTTCGCCAAGCCGGAAGATGCCGTCAAGTACCGCCAGAGCGCCCTGTTCGTGATGGCGCAGCACTTCGGCCGCCTGGGCGCGATGGCGAACGGCCGCGCGCCCTACGACGCCAAGGCCGCGGTGGAAAACGCCGAGGTGGTCGAGCGCATGGCGCGCCTGCCCTGGGCCGGCTTCACCGCCGGCACCGACAAGGTGGGCAACACCAAGGCCAAGCCGGAGATCTGGACCGAGCAGGCCAGGTTCAAGGAGCACGGCGACAAGCTGCAGGCCGAGACCACCAAGCTGGTGGCGGCCGCCAAGACCAACAACCTGGACAACCTGAAGGCGGCCGTGCAGGCCACGGCGGGCACGTGCAAGGCGTGCCACGACGACTTCCGCAACAAGTGACGGCCCGCGGGGCGCCGGCCCCGCGTCGCCGCGCGAGCCCGCGTGCCGGGCTCAGCGCTTGAACTTGCCGTCGCTGCCGATGATGGACAGGTCGGCGAAGTCCATCCCGGTGTGGTCCGCCGGGCTGTAGCTCACGGACAGGCCGCCGATGTCGAACTTGTCCATCTTCTCCAGCGCGGCGATCAGCCTGGCCCGCGTCGGGTTGGGCGAGGCGCGCCGCAGCCCCTCCACCAGCACCTTGGCCGAGGCGTAGCCCTCGACCATCGCCGGCGACAGCTCGACGTTCTTCTCCTTGGCTAGGTCCATCGCTTCCTTGACCAGCGGATAGCTCACCGAGCGCTCGTACGGGAAGACCTGCGTGATGATCACGCCGCGGCTCTGGTCGCCCAGCGCCTTGACGAAGCCGCCCGACGCGTTGTTCGACAGCGTGACGATCTGGGCGGCCGAGCCCGCCTGGCGCAGGGCCTTGATGCCGTCGGTCACGGCGGTGCCCGAGCCGATCCAGATCACGGCCTGGGCCTCCGACTGCAGCACCGGCGGCACGACCTTGGTGTAGTCGGGCTTGGCGCGGTCGAAGGACACCACCGCCACCGGCTGCAGCTTGGCCCGGGCCAGGCCCTTCTTCGCGCCGTCCAGGCCGTCGCGGCCGAACGAATCGTCCACGTGGACCACCGCGATGCGGCTCATGCCCAGGGTGCTCAGGTGCTCGACGGCCTTCTCGGCCTCGCGCTGGTAGGACGAGCGCACGTTGAAGATCTGCCGCTTCACCGGGGTGTGCAGCACCATGGCGCCGGTGGACGGGCCGATCAGGGCCACGTCATGCTTTTCCAACAGCGGCAGCATGGCCTCGGTGTGGGGCGTGCCGCGGTTCATGAACAGCGCGACCACGTTCTTCTCCTCGATCAGGATGCGCGTGTTTTCCACCGCCCGCTTGACCTCGAAGCCGTCGTCGAGCGTGAGCACCGTGAGCTTCTCGCCCCGGATGCCGCCCTTGGCGTTCACATGGTCGATGTACAGCTGGGCGCCCAGCATCGACTCCTTGACGGTCGCCGCCACGGCGCCGGTGACGCCCACCGTCTGGCCGACCAGGATGTCGGCGCGGGCGCTTGCTGCCGCCATCGCCGCCAGCACGGCAGCGGCACACAGCGCGGCTCTGAACTTCATGACCTTCGCTCCCCTCGGGTGAATTTCCTGCAGCCTCGATCATCGAAGCTCATCCAGGCACTTCCCGTTGTGGGAAACCACATGCGAGCAAGGGCCGCGCCGCGCCAGGGCGCCCTTGTGCCCCGCGGCCGGCGCGCGTGTTCAGAGCCCGCGCAGCACCTTGTCCAGCGTCAGCGGGTAGTCGCGGATGCGCACGCCGGTGGCGTTGAACACCGCGTTGGCGACGGCGGCGCCGGCGCCACTGATGCCCAGCTCGCCCACGCCCTTGATCTTGAGCGGGTTGGCCTTGTCGTCCACCTCGGGCAGGAACACCGCTTCGATGCGCGGGATGTCCGCGTGCGCCGCCACGTGGTAGCCGGCCAGGTCGTGGTTGGCGAAGAAGCCGTGGCGCGGGTCCAGCAGCGCCTCCTCGTGCAGCGCGTTGCCCACGCCCCAGATCATCCCGCCCAGCACCTGCGAGGTGGCGGTCTTGGGGTTCAGGATGCGGCCGGCGGCGAACACGCCCAGCATGCGGCGCAGGCGCACCTCGCCCGAGTCGGCATCGACGGCCACCTCGGCGAACTGCGCGCCGTACGCCTGCTGCGAATACTTCTTCGCCATGTCGCCGGACTCGATCCCGCCCTCCACCGACAGGCCCGCGTCCCCGGCCAGCGTCGCCAGGTGCGCGGTCTTGCCGCTGCCCTGGATGCGGCCACCCTCGAACTGCGCCTGCGTCGGATCGATGCCCGCGCTGTGGGCCAGGGCGGCGCGCAGCTTCTCGCAGGCGTCGTACAGGGCCGAGCCCGCGGTGGCGGCGCCGAACGAGCCGCCCGAGCCCGACGTGGGGGGAAAGTCGCTGTCGCCCAGCTCGATGCGCACCTGCGCGGGCGGCAGGCCCAGCATCTCGGCGGCGATCTGCGTGAGGATGGTGTAGGTGCCGGTGCCGATGTCGGTCATTGCCATGCGCACCGTGAGCACGCCCTGGTGGTCCAGCGTCACGCGGCACCGGGCCTTCTGCAGGTAGTTGCTGCGCGTGGTGGCGCACATGCCCAGGCCCAGCAGCCAGCGGCCCTCGCGCACCTGGCCCGGCTGGGCGCGCCGCCGCTCCCAGCCGAATCGCCTGGCGCCTTCCCGCAGGCACTGCACCAACTGCCGCGTCGAGAACGGCGTGCCTTTCTCCGGGTCCTGCGTCGGCTCGTTGCGCAGCCGCAGCTCCACCGGGTCGATGCCCAGCTCGTGCGCCAGTTCGTCCATCGCGCATTCCAGCGCCAGGAGGCCCACGGCCTCGCCCGGTGCGCGGCACGAGTCGGCCCGCGGCAGGTCCAGGCGCACCACCCGGTGCCGCGTCATGCGGTGGGCGGCGGCGTAGAGCGAGCGCGTCTGCGCCGCCGCGGTCTCGAAGAAATCGTCGTAGCGCGCGCTGTGCGAGAGGGCCTCGTGGCCGATCGCCTGCAGCACGCCCTCCCTGGTGGCGCCCAGGCGCACGCGCTGCACCGTGCGGCTGCGGTGGGTGGTGACGTGGAACATCTGCTGGCGCGTCAGCGCCGTCTTCACCGGCCGGCCCAGCTGGCGCGCCGCCTGCGCCGACAGGATCACGTCGGCGAACACGGGCAGCTTGCCGCCGAAGCCGCCGCCGACGTAGCGGCTGACGATGCGCACCTTCTCCGGCGGCACCTGCAGCGTGCTCGCCACGCGCTGCTGCGCATGCTCGATCATCTGTGTCGAGCAGTGGATCACCAGCCGGTCGCCCTCCCACCAGGCCAGCGTGGCGTGCGGCTCCATCTGGGCATGGATGTGGAACGGCGTCGTGTAGGTCGCGTCCACGCGCACCGGCGCCTCGGCGAACGCGCGTCCGAAATCGCCGACCGCCGTGTCGGGCTCGCTGACGTTGCTGGCGGGCTTTTCCGCCCGCGCGGGATCGAGCTCGAACTCGGCGGCCTCCGGCTCGTAGCGCGGCTGCACCAGCGCCGCCGCCGCGCGGGCCTGCTCCAGCGTCTCGGCCACGACCAGCGCCACCGGCTCGCCGTACGCGATGATCCTGTCGTCGCCCAGGTAGGGCACGGCACGCTCGAACCGCTGCTTCACCTCGGTCGAATAGCGTCCTTGCGGCGGAATGTTCAGGTGGCTCAGGACCAGCAGCACGCCGGGCGCCCGCTCGGCGGGACCGGGATCGAAGGCCGCGATGCGGCCCCTGGCGATCGGCGCCTCGACGATCCAGCCGTAGGCGGGCTGGCCGCCCTCGCGAACCTCGTAGGCATAGGGCGCGCGGCCGGTGACCTTGAGCACGCCGTCCACCCGGTCCAGCGGCTGGCCGATCCGGCCGTTGCGGTTCTCGTCGATCGCGTTCGGCGGCGAAGGTTGCGTCATCTCCATGCGGCGGCTCCTTCAGGCGCGGGTGGCTTCCGCCAGCACGCCGGCGAGCACGCGCCGGGTGAGCGGGATCTTGAAGTCGTTGTGGCCCTGGCCGCGGGCGCCGGCCAGCACGGCATCGGCCGCGGCGTCGAACGACCGCGGCTCGGCGGGCCGGTCCGCGAGCGCGGCCTCCGCCTCGGGCACGCGCCAGGGCCGGTGCGCCAGCCCGCCGAAGGCCAGGCGCGCCGAGCGCACCGTGCCGCCGGCGGCGTCAACGAGCGCCGCCACGGACACGAGTGCGAAGGCAAAGGACGCCCGGTCCCGCACCTTGCGGTACAGCTGCACGCCCGGGGGCGGCGGCGGCAACGTGACGGCGGTGATGAACTCGCCGTGCTGCACCACCGTGTCCTGCTGCGGCGTGTCGCCGGGCAGGCGGTGGAAGTCGGCGATCGGGATCACGCGGCGCTTGCCGCCCGGCTGCACCGTCTCGACCTGCGCGTCCAGCGCGCGCATCGCGACGGCCATGTCGGACGGGTGCACCGCGATGCACGCGTCGCTGGCGCCGACGATCGCGTGGATGCGGTTGATGCCGCCGATCGCGGCGCAGCCCGAGCCGGGCCGGCGCTTGTTGCACGGCTTGCTGGGGTCGTAGAAGTAGTAGCAGCGCGTGCGCTGCAGCAGGTTGCCGCCGGTGGTGGCCTTGTTGCGCAGCTGGCCCGAGGCGCCCGCCAGCAGGGCGCGGGCCAGCACCGGGTAGCGGCCGCGCACCGCCTCGTGCGCGGCCAGGTCCGCGTTGCGCACCAGCGTGCCGATGCGCAGGCCGCCGTCGGCCGTGGCCTCGACGCGGTCCAGGCCGGGGATGCGGTTGATGTCCACCAGGTGGCCGGGCGACTCGACCTGGAGCTTCATCAGGTCCAGCAGGTTGGTGCCGCCGGCGATGAGCCGGGCATCCGGCCGCGCCGCGACCGCGTCGGCGGCCGCCTCGGCGCTGGCCGCGCGCTCGTACGTGAACGCCTTCATCGCGACTCCCCCGCCACCTCGCGGATCGCGTCCACGATGTTCGGATAGCAGCTGCAGCGGCACAGGTTGCCGCTCATGCGCTCGCGGATCTCCTCGTCGCCCAGCACCGGCGGCGCCTGCAGGTCGGCCGTGACGTGGCTGGGCATGCCGGCGCGCGCCTCGGCCAGCATGCCGGCGGCCGAGCAGATCTGGCCCGGCGTGCAATAGCCGCACTGCAGGCCGTCGTGGCGCAGGAACGCCTGCTGCAGCGGATGCAGGGCGCCGGCGCTGCCCAGCCCCTCGATGGTCGTCACCGCCTGGCCGTCGTGCATCACGGCCAGGCTCAGGCAGGCATTGATGCGGCGGCCCTCGACGAGCACCGTGCAGGCGCCGCATTGGCCGTGGTCGCAGCCTTTCTTGCTGCCGGTCAGGTCCAGGTGCTCTCGCAGCGCGTCGAGCAGGGTGGTGCGGGGATCCAGTTCCAGCTGGTGGCGCTGGCCGTTGACGTCGAGCGTCACGGGGGTGGCGGTCAAGGCTCGCTCCGGTGGGGCGCCGTCGGCGCGAAGCGGCCACTCTAGGCAGCGGCGGCGCCGGCGTGCGCGGGCCGAGCGCGTGGCGGCGGGTGCGACTGCACCTACGCGGAACCACGACAGGCCCGCCCGCGGCAGCGCCCGCAAGCTGAAGCCATGCTGACGGGGCGCTGCGCGCGCGCCACGAACCGGCCACCCCTGACAGGCCGATGACAGCACCCCACCTCGACAATGCCGCGCATGAGCCTGTCCCGCCGCACCTTCACCCGCGCCGCCGCCGGCGCTGCCGCCCTCGCCGCCCTGCCCGCCGTCCGCGCCCAGGGCGACCGCATCCTGCTGGCGCAGTCGGCGCCGTTCACCGGCCCCTCGGCCCAGCTGGGCATCCAGTTCCACTCGGGCGCGCGGCTGTTCTTCGAGCAGCTCAACGCCCAGGGCGGCATCAACCGGCGCCCGGTCGAGCTGGTGAAGATGGACGACGGCTACGAGCCGGACCGCTGCGCCGAGAACACGCGCAAGTTGCTCGCCGAGGACCCCGTGGCCCTGTTCGCGTACGTCGGCACGCCGACCAGCCTGGCGGCCCTGCCGCTGGCGACGGCGGCCAGGACGCCGTTCTTCGCCCCCTTCACCGGCGCGATGGGCCTGCGCCAGCCGTTCAACCGCTACGCCTTCCACCTGCGCGCCTCGTACAACGACGAGACGGCGCTGATCGTCAGGCAGCTGGCCAACCTGGGCCTGAAGAAGGTGGCGGTCTTCTACCAGAACGACGCCTACGGCAAGGCCGGGCTGGACGGCGTGCAGCTGGCGCTGGCGGCACAGAACACCAAGCCGGTGGCCCTGGCGACCGTGGAGCGCAACTCGGTCGACGTGGCGGCGGCGGTCAAGACGCTGACGGCGGCCGGGCCGGACGCGATCGTGCAGATCGGTGCGTACAAGGCGTGCGCGGCGTTCATCAAGGCCGCCAAGGCCTCGGGCTACGGCGGCACCTTCCACAACGTCTCGTTCGTCGGCACGCAGGCGCTGGCCGACGAACTGGGCAAGGACGGCGCCGGCGTCGTCGTGTCGCAGGTGATGCCCTCGCCGTACAACTCGGCGCGCGCCATCGCCCGCGAATTCGTCGATGCCGTGAAGAAGGGCGGCGCCGAGTACCAGGCCAACTTCTCCAGCATGGAAGGCTACCTGGCCGCCAAGGTGATCGCCGAGGGCCTGCGCCGCGCGGGCGGGCGCCCCAGCCGCGAGTCGCTGGTCGCCGGCCTCGAGGGCCTGGGCAACCAGGTGATCGGCGGCTTCAACGTGACGCTGTCGCCCAGCAACCACGCGGCATCCAGCTTCGTCGAGCTGTCGATGCTGACCGGCGACGGCCGCGTGCGCACCTGAGCCGATCCCGCCGCCGCGCCGGCCGCGTGCCGGCGTGGGCGGCGAGCCCGCTCGCGAACCCGGACCCGTCGCGACGCGACGCGGGCCTCAGTTCGTCAGCTGCTGCCAGATCTTCTCGAGCCGCTTGACGCTCACCGGCTGCGGCGTGCGCAACTCCTGCGCGAACAGGCTCACGCGCAGCTCCTCCAGCAGCCAGCGCAGCTCCTGCATGCGGTCGTCCACCTGGCCCTTGCGCTCGGCCACGAGGCGCCAGTAACGCTGCTCCTGCGGCCGCACGTCGGCCAGCCGTGCCGCGTCGCGCGCCGGGTCGGCCCGCAGCTTGTCCAGGCGCAGCGTGATCGCCTTCAGGTAGCGCGCGAAGTGCTGCAGCGACGCCCAGGGCGTGTCGGCCAGGAACCGCTTGCCGACCAGGCGCTGCAGCTGCTGGGCGGCGTCCTGCGTCGCCTCGGGCGCGCCCTTGGTGTCCTTGATCTTGCGCACGGCGATCGCGTACTCGGCCAGGATGGTGGCGGCCAGGCGCGCCACCTCGTTGGCGATCAGCGTCAGCCGCCCGCGGCCCTCCTCCACCCGCCGCTTGAACGCGGCCTCGTCGGTGGGCAGCGGCTCGAGCAGGAACGCGCGGTCCAGCGCCACGTCGATGATCTGCTGGCGCAGCTCCTCCTGCGTGCCCAGCGGCATGAAGGCCACCGCCATGCGCTGCAGGTCCGGGATGTTCTTCTCCAGGTACTTGAGCGCGTCGCGGATCTGCAGCGCGAAGAGGCGGCGCAGCCCGTGCCGGTGCCTGGCCGCCGCGACCTCGGGCTCGTCGAACACCTCGATCGTGACCGCGTCGCCCTGGTCCACCAGCGCCGGAAAGCCCACCAGCGAGGTCGAGCCCTTGCGCACCTCCATCAGCTCGGGCAGCTCGCCGAAGGTCCAGGCGGTGTGGCGCGCACCTGCCCCTCCCCCCTCCGGGGGGAGGCTGGGAGCGGGGCTTTTTCCCGCCACCGGCGTGCCCCCACCCCGCCCTCCTCCGGAGGGGGAGGGAGAAGATGGAGCGCTGCCCCCGGAAGGGGAGGGAGAAGATGGAGCCCTTCCCTCGGAGGGAGAGGGCGAAGAAGGGGCGACCTTCATCCCCGCCAGCGCCTGGAACGCGCCGCGCGCCTTGGCCCCCAGCTCCGCCTTCAGCGCGCCGAGGTTGCGGCCCGTGCCCAGCTGGCGGCCGTGCTCGTCGACCACGCGGAAGTTCATGAACAGGTGCGCGGGCACCATGTCCAGCTTGAAGTCCGTGCGCTTGACGTCCAGCGACGTCTCGTCGCGCACCATCTTGAGCAGCACGTCGGTCAGCGAGCCCGCGCCGAACCGCTCGGGCGTGGCCAGCTCGCCGGCCAGCCGCGCCGCGGACTCGGGCAGCGGCACGAAGCGCGAGCGGGGCTTCTGCGGCAGGCTCTTGAGCAGCGCCTGCACCTTGTCCTTGAGCATGCCGGGCACCAGCCACTCGGCGCGCTCGTCGCTCACCTGGTTCAACACGAACAGCGGCACCGTGACCGTCAGGCCGTCGCGCGCATCGCCCGGCTCGTGCAGGTAGGCCGCCGCGCAGTCCACGCCTCCCAGCTTCATCGTCCTGGGGAAGGCGTCGGTGGTGATGCCGGCGGCCTCGTGGCGCATCAGCTCGTCGCGCGTGAGCCGCAGCAGGTTCGGGTTCTTGCGGCTCTCGGTGCGGTACCAGCCCTCGAAGGTGTGGCCGTTGTAGACGTCGGCCGGCAGCTGCTGGTCGTAGTAGGCGTAGATCAGCTCCTCGTCGACCAGCACGTCCTGGCGGCGCGACTTGTGCTCCAGCTCCTCGACCTGGCGCACCAGCTTCAGGTTGTGGGCCAGGAACGGCAGCCGCGTGTCCCACTGGCCCGCCACCAGGCCCTCGCGGATGAAGATCTCGCGCGCGCCCTGCTGGTCGACCTTGGCGAACGGCACGCGCCGGCCGCTGTAGATCACCAGGCCGTAGAGCGTCGCGCGCTCCAGCGCCATCACCTCGGCCGCCTTCTTCTCCCAGTGCGGGTCCAGCAGCTGCTTCTTCAGCAGGTGGCCCGCCACCTCCTCGATCCACTGGGGCTCGATGTTGGCGATGCCGCGGCCGAACAGGCGCGTGGTCTCCACGAGTTCGGCGCAGACGATCCAGCGGCCCGGGCGCTTCTTCAGGTGCGCGCCCGGATGGCGGTAGAACTTGATGCCGCGCGCGCCCAGGTACTCGGACTGGCCCGCGCCCTGCGCCCGCGCACCGGTGGCCGGGTTCGGGCCGCTGTCCTCCATCTTCCAGCCGATGTTGCCCAGCAGGCCGGCGAGCATCGACTTGTGCAGCGCCTCGTAGCCGGCCGGCTGCGTGTTCAGGTGCCACTTGTGCTCGGACACCACCGTGTGCAGCTGGCTGTGGATGTCGCGCCACTCGCGCACGCGCCGCACATTGATGAAGTTCTGGCGAAGCAGGGCTTCGTACTGGCGGTTGGACAGCTTGTGGGCGGGCGAGCCCCCTCCCCGGCCGGGAGGCAGGGCGGCAGCACCCCCTCCGGGGGCGGGCTGGGGTGCGGGCACCCCGCCCCGCGCCGCATGGATCCAGTCCCACAGCCGCACGTAGCCGGAGAACTCGCTCTTCTCGTCGTCGAACTTGGCGTGCTGCTGGTCGGCCTGGGCCTGCAGCTCCAGCGGCCGGTCGCGCACGTCCTGCACCGACAGCGCCGAGGCGATCACCAGCACCTCGGCCAGCGCGCCGCGCTCGCGCGCCTCCAGGATCATGCGCGCCACCCGCGGGTCCAGCGGCAGGCGCGCCAGTTCGCGGCCGACGTCGGTCAGCTCGTTGGCGTCGTCCACCGCGCCCAGCTCGCCCAGCAGCTGGTAGCCGTCGGCGATCGCGCGCCGCTGCGGCGCCTCGATGAAGGGGAAGTCCTCGACGTTGCCCAGGTGCAGCGCCTTCATCCGCAGGATCACGCCGGCCAGCGAGGAGCGCAGGATCTCCGGATCGGTGAAGCGCGGCCGGCTGGCGAAGTCCTTCTCGTCGTACAGGCGGATGCAGATGCCGTTGGCCACCCGGCCGCAGCGGCCTGCGCGCTGGTTGGCCGCGGCCTGGCTGATCGGCTCGACCAGCAGCTGCTCCACCTTGCTGCGGAAGCTGTAGCGCTTGACGCGCGCGGTGCCGGCGTCGATCACGTAGCGGATGCCCGGCACGGTGAGCGAGGTCTCGGCGACGTTGGTCGCCAGCACGATGCGTCGGTTGCCGTGCGGCTCGAAGATGCGGTCCTGCTCCTGCTGCGACAGGCGCGAGAACAGCGGCAGCACGTCGGCCGTGCGCGTGAGCGGGCTGTGCGACAGGTGCCCGCGCAGGTGGTCGGCGGCCTCGCGGATCTCGCGCTCGCCGGGCAGGAACACCAGGATGTCGCCGGCGGCGTTCCCCTGCCAGAGCTCGTCGACGCCGTCGGCGATGGCCTCGCTCAGCCCGTAGTCGCGCGATTCCTCGAACGGCCGGTAGCGCTGCTCCACCGGGTACATGCGCCCGGACACATAGATCACCGGCGCCTTGCCGGCCCGGGACGCGAAGTGCTCGGCGAAGCGCTCGGCATCGATGGTGGCCGAGGTCACCACCACCTTCAGGTCGGGCCGGCGCGGCAGGATCTCGCGCAGGTAGCCGAGCAGGAAGTCGATGTTGAGGCTGCGCTCGTGCGCCTCGTCGATGATCAGCGTGTCGTACGCCTGCAGCAGCGGGTCGGTCTGCGTCTCGGCCAGCAGGATGCCGTCGGTCATCAGCTTGACCGAGGCGTCGCGCGAGAGCCGGTCCTGGAAGCGGACCTTGTAGCCCACCACCTCGCCCAGCGGCGTCTCCAGTTCCTCGGCGATGCGCTTGGCCACGCTGGACGCCGCGATGCGGCGCGGCTGCGTGTGGCCGATCAGGCGCGGCTTCTCGCCGGGCCTGGCGTTGAGCTTGCCGCGCCCCATGGCCAGGGCGATCTTGGGCAGCTGGGTGGTCTTGCCGGAGCCGGTCTCGCCACAGACGATGACGACCTGGTGCTCGGCCATGGCCTGCGCGATCTCGTCGCGCTTGGCGGAGACGGGCAGCGATTCGGGAAAGGTGATGCGCAAGTCGGACAAGGAGCGAAAGCCGGTCGCGCTGCCCGGCGGCGGCGCAAAGCCCTCGATTATCCGGCGACTGCGGCGGTGGCGGCCAGCTCGGCGATCTGCCGGTTCTGCGCGTCGTACCAGGCGACCCGGCTGGCGTAGCTCCAGGCGGTGCGCGACATGGCGCGCGCGCCCGCCACCGCCACGCCCGGGCGCATGCCCTGCGGCGCGACCAGCACCCCCACGCCGACGTCGGCCACCCATTCGGTGCGCCGCGCTTCCAGCTCGGCGAGGTCCTCGCTGGTGCCCAGGGCGACCGGACGGCGCAGCCGCTGCGCCACCTCGTGGGCCAGGGCGTTCAGCCGCGCCTCGCCGTTGGGCCGGCGCATCAGCAGCAGGAACGCGTCCTCGCCCAGGCGCCCCATCTCGATGCCCGGCGGCACGCAGCGGCGCAGCCGCCCGGCACAGATGAACAGCCCGTGGTTGTAGGCCGCGCGGCCGTGCAGCTGCTCCAGCGCCTGCAGGTTGGCCAGCGAGACCACGATCACGCCGAGCGTGTCGCCCCCCAGGCGGGCGAAGGCCTCGCCCACCATCGCGCTGGTCTCGGCATGCGAGCGCATGCGCGTGATGGGGTCGAAGCTCGGTCCGTGCACCATCGCCTCGCGCACGTCGATCAGGTAGGCATAGCGCACCCACATGCCAGCCGCCATGCTGCCCAGGTAGGCGATGGCACCCACCGCGCTGACGGCGTGGACCGGCCAGGGCGTCTGTTCGGGCTGGAACGCGTGCCAGGTCAGGCCCACCACGGCCAGCGACATGCAGCCGACGCCGGCGACGGCGATCCAGCCCAGGCCGGAGCCGCGCAGGGCGCTGCGCACCGACGCGGCCACGGCCAGCGGGATCACCAGCCACTGCATGCCCGCCGCGAGCGCGAGCGCCCCTTCGGGGGAGAGCAGCCAGCCGCCGCCGACCACGGCGACGCTCAGGAGCGCCATGCCGGCGACGATGCGGCGCGCGACCACGCGCTCGCGCAGAAGGCCGATCAGCCCGAACAGCATCAGCCCCAGCACCGCGGCGCACAGGGCCGCCAAGTGGGCCTGCAGGCGCAGCAGCCAGTCGGCGTCGTGCACCGGCACCCAACCGAGGTAGACCAGGACGTACAGCGCCGACAGCACGGCGGCGAGCGAGCCGGTGACGGCCACGCGGCGCACCGAGCGTCGGAAGGCGAGCAAAGCCGCGACGAGCGCCAGGCTCACCGTGCCGAAGAATGCCCCCCAGAAAGCGACTGCCACGGTCTCCATGCGCGACCCGCGATTCCCTCTTGCGCGCCCGAGCGGCGCTGGGCTTTACCTTACACTGTTCCGCTGACTGCACCCCGACTTTTTCCGACGCAGCCGCCCCTCCCCACGCATGTCCACCGTCTTCAATTTCACCTTCGTGCCCTGGTTCCGTTCGGTGGCGCCCTACATCCACATGCACCGCGGCAAGACGTTCGTGGTGGGGATGGCCGGCGAGGCGATCGCCGCCGGCAAGCTGCAGCACATCGCGCAGGACCTGGCGCTGATCCAGAGCATGGGCGTGAAGATCGTGCTGGTGCACGGCTTTCGCCCGCAGGTCAACGAGCAGCTGCAGGCCAAGGGCCATGCCGCCCGCTACTCGCACGGCATGCGCATCACCGACGGCGTGGCGCTGGACAGCGCGCAGGAGGCCGCGGGCCAGCTGCGCTACGAGATCGAGGCCGCCTTCAGCATGGGCCTGCCCAACACGCCCATGGCCGGCTCCAAGATGCGGGTGATCTCGGGCAACTTCATCACCGCCCGGCCCGTGGGCATCGTCGACGGCGTTGACTTCCAGCATTCGGGCCTGGTGCGCAAGGTCGACGTGGCCGGCATCTCGCGCTCGCTCGACTTCGGCGCCATGGTGCTGATCTCGCCGTTCGGCTTCTCGCCCACCGGCGAGGCCTTCAACCTGACGATGGAGGAAGTCGCCACCAGCGTCGCCAGCGCGCTGCAGGCCGACAAGCTGATCTTCCTGACCGAGGTGCCCGGCATCCGCGTCCATCCGCAGCAGCCCGAGTCGGAGGACAACCCGATCGACACCGAGCTGCCGCTGGCCGCCGCCGAGCAGCTGCTGGCCAGCCTGCCCCCGGCGCAGCAGCCCACCGACACCGCCTTCTACCTGCAGCACTGCGTCAAGGCCTGCAAGGCCGGCGTCGAGCGCAGCCACATCATCCCGTTCGCCACCGACGGCGCGCTGCTGCTGGAGATCTACGTGCACGACGGCATCGGCACCATGGTCATCGACGAGAAGCTCGAGGAGCTGCGCGAGGCCACCGCCGACGACGTGGGCGGCATCCTGCAGCTGATCGAGCCGTTCGAGAAGGACGGCACGCTGGTCAAGCGCGATCGCACCGAGATCGAGCGCGACATCGCCAACTACAGCATCATCGAGCACGACGGGGTGATCTTCGCCTGCGCCGCGCTCTACCCGTATCCCGAGGCCCGCACGGGCGAGATGGCCGCCCTCACCGTGTCGCCGCACAGCCAGGGCCAGGGCGACGGCGAGAAGATCCTCAAGCGCGTCGAGCAGCGCGCGCGCGCCATGGGCCTGGAGAGCATCTTCGTTCTCACCACCCGCACCATGCACTGGTTCCTCAAGCGCGGCTTCGTGCAGGTCGAGCCCGACTGGCTGCCCGAGGCGCGCAAGCGCAAGTACAACTGGGACCGCAAGAGCATGGTGTTCGTCAAGAGGCTCGCCTGAGACCGCCATGTTCCGCCTGCTTCGCCTGGACCACATCGTGCTGCGGGTGCGCGACCGCGAGGCGATGCAGCGCTTCTACTGCGACGTGCTCGGCTGCACGCTGGAGAAGGTGCAGGAGCGCATCGGCCTGTGGCAGCTGCGCGCGGGCGACTCGCTGATCGACCTCATCCCCATCGACGGCGAGCTGGGCCGCGCCGGGGGCGCCGCCCCGGGCCGCGAAGGCCGCAACCTCGAGCACTTCTGCCTGCGCGTCGAGCCCTTCGACGCCGACGCCCTCCGGGCGCACCTGCGCGCGCACGGCATCGAGGCCGGCGAGCCGGCCAGCCGCTACGGCGCCGACGGCCAGGGCCCGTCGATCTACCTGGCCGATCCCGAAGGCAACGTGATCGAGCTCAAGGGACCCCCTTCCGAACCCGCCCTGCCGCGCTAGACATTGCCGCCAGTCGTCGTAGGCTGGGGGCATCATGGACAGCCCACCCGTCACCCCCACCGAGGTCCGCGTCCCCTGCGGCGCGGTCCAGCTGGATGCCGACCTGGCGCTCCCCCCGGGCGCCCACGGCATCGTCGTCTTCGCCCACGGCAGCGGCAGCAGCCGGCGCAGCAGCCGCAACCGCGCGGTGGCGCGGCGCCTGCAGGACGCCGGGCTCGCCACCCTGCTGCTGGACCTGCTCACGCCCGAAGAGGACGCCGTCGACCAGCGCACGCGCCACCTGCGGTTCGACATCCCGCTGCTCAGCCGCCGGGTGGAGGAAGCCACCGCATGGGTCGACCGCCAGCACGGCCTGCGCGGGCTGCCGCTGGGCTATTTCGGCGCCAGCACCGGCAGTGCCGCGGCCCTGATCGCGGCCGCCCACCTGGGCCGGCGCGTGGGCGCCGTGGTCTCGCGCGGCGGCCGTCCCGACCTGGTCGGCGCGCCGCTGCTGGAGACCATCACCGCCCCGACGCTGCTGATCGTGGGCGCCGACGACACCGAGGTGGTCGCCCTCAATGCCGAAGCCTTCGAGCAGCTGGGCGCCCCGCGGCGGCTGGTCGTGATTCCGGGCGCCACCCACCTGTTCGAGGAACCGGGCGCGCTGGAGGAGGTGGCGCGGCTGGCCGCCGAATGGTTCGCCGGCCACCTGGTGACGCACGCGGAGCACGCATGAGCCACCTGCCCTACCGTGACCGCCGCGAGGCCGGCCAGGTGCTCGCGCAGCGGCTGGCCGGCTGGCGCGACCGGCCGGGCCTGCTGGTGCTGGGCCTGCCCCGGGGCGGGCTGCCGGTGGCCGACGAGGTGGCGCGCGCGCTCGGCGCTCCGCTGGACGTGCTGGTGGTGCGCAAGATCGGCGCGCCGTGGCATCCCGAGTTCGCCGTCGGCGCCATCGCCAGCGGCGGCGTGCGCGTGCTGCATCCCGAGGCGTCCAGCGTTCCGGCCGCGATGCTGGAGGACGCCATCCGGCGCGAACAGGGGGAGCTGGAGCGCCGCGAGCGGCTGTACCGCGGCAGCCGGCCTCCGCTGGCGCTGCACGACCGCAACGTGATCCTGGTGGACGACGGCCTGGCGACCGGGGCCACCATGCAGGCGGCGGCGCGGGCGGTGGCGATGCAGCATCCGGCCGGGCTGTGCGTCGCGATCCCGGTGGGCGCCGCGTCGAGTTGCGGCGAGCTGGAAGACCTGGCGGACGAGGTGGTGTGCGTCGAGACGCCCGAGCCGTTCCAGGCGGTCAGCCTGTGGTACGACCGGTTCCCGCAGACCAGCGACGACGAGGTGCGGCAGATCCTGGCGGCGGCGCAGCTGCGCAGCGCGCAGGCGGCGCCGACCTGAGGGTCAGCCGGCGGTGGCGACGCGGCCGGCCGGGCCGCGCCACTGGCGCGCCAGCACGCCCAGGAACAGCAGCGCGAAGACGACGAAGGCGACGAACGACCAGTTGGCGATCGAGCCGCCCAGGAAGGTCCAGTCGACCTTGCTGCAGTCGCCGCTGCCGCGGAAGATCATCGGCACCGCGCGCTTGAGCGGGAAGGTCTCGATCATTCCGTAGAAGTCACGGCCGCAGGAAACGGTCTCGGGCGGGTACCACTGCAGGAAGCTCTGGCGGGCGGCAACGAACGCGCCGAAGCCGGACAGGAACACGCCCAGGACGCTGCCGGCGACCCAGGCGGCGCGCGAGGGGAACAGCGCGGCGGCGCCGGCCACGAGCCCGATCAGGATGACCGCATAACGCTGCACGATGCACATCGGGCACGGCTCGAGGCCGACCACGTGCTGCAGGTACAGGGCGAACGCCATGGCGGCCGCGCAGGCGGCGAACACCAGGGCCAGGGTGCGGCGCGGCGCCGCGAATAGCCAATCGAACACGTCTTCTCCCGATCCCGGGCGGCCCGGTCTCAGGCCGCCCCTTCCACGAACACGCGGGCTCGCCGCGGCGTCACCACCAGCGTCTCGCCCTCCCGGAACCCCAGGTCCCTGAATTGTTGCGCAGGAATCTGGGCTTCGATCACCGGGTCCGGACTGCTGGGGTTGGCCGGTTGGGTGCTTTCGGCAGGCAGAAGTTCCAGCCGGGCGATGGGGCCGACCACGATCGCGCGGCTCAGCTGCACGACGATGCCCTGCGCGCCGGGGGAGTAGCGCCGCACGTCCAGGTCGTGCGGGCGCACGTACGCGAACGCCTTGGCATTCTGGGCGTCGGCATGCTCGGGCGAGGCGAGTTGCAGGCCCTCCAGGTGCACCTCGCCCTGGTGGGCGCGGCCGTGGAACATGTTCACGTCGCCCAGGAAGCCGTAGACGAACTGGCTGGCCGGGTGGTCCCACACCTCCTGGGGCGAGCCGACCTGCTCGATGCGCCCGGCGTTCATCAGCACCACGCGGTCGGCGACCTCGAGGGCCTCCTCCTGGTCGTGGGTGACGAAGATGCTGGTCACGTGCAGCTCGTCGTGCAGGCGGCGCAGCCAGCGGCGCAGCTCCTTGCGCACCTTGGCGTCCAGCGCGCCGAACGGCTCGTCCAGCAGCAGCACCTTGGGCTCCACGGCCAGCGCGCGCGCCAGGGCGATGCGCTGGCGCTGGCCGCCCGACAGCTGGGACGGGAAGCGGTCGGCCAGCCAGTCCAGCTGCACCAGCCCGAGCAGCTCGTGCACCTTGGCCTTGATCTGTGCATCGCTGGGCCGCTGGCCGCGCGGCTTGACGCGCAGGCCGAAAGCGACGTTCTCGAATACCGTCATGTGGCGGAACAGCGCGTAATGCTGGAACACGAAGCCGACGCCGCGCTCGCGCACGTGCACGTCGGTGGTGTCCTCGCCGGCGAACAGGATGCTGCCGGCATCGGCCGTCTCCAGCCCGGCGATGATGCGCAGCAGCGTGGTCTTGCCGCAGCCCGAGGGGCCCAGCAGCGCGACCAGCTCGCCCGAGCCGATGTCGAGCGAGACGTCGCGCAGGGCGTGGAAGTCGCCGAACTGCTTGCTGACGTTGCGGATGTCGATGCTCATCTCTTGCCTTTCTCCCTCCCCCGCCGGGGGAGGGAAAGATCCATTCAAACCACCGCCGGCCGCTCGGGCGGCAGGTCGGCCGTCGCCTGCATCGCGCGCTCGTGCTGCCACTCGGCCACGGTCTTGATCACCAGGGTCACCAGCGCCAGCAGGGCCAGCAGCGAGGCGACGGCGAACGCGGCCACCGACTGGTATTCGTTGTAGAGGATCTCCACGTGCAGCGGCATGGTGTTGGTCTGGCCGCGGATGTGGCCGGAGACGACCGACACCGCGCCGAACTCGCCCATGGCGCGCGCGTTGCACAGGATCACGCCGTAGATCAGGCCCCACTTGATGTTGGGCAGCGTCACGTGCCAGAAGGTCTGCCAGCCGCTGGCGCCCAGCACGATGGCGGCCTGCTCCTCGTCGTTGCCCTGGGCCTGCATCAGCGGGATCAGCTCGCGGGCGACGAAGGGGAAGGTGACGAACACCGTCGCCAGCACGATGCCCGGCACGGCGAAGATGATCTTGATGTCGTGCGCCGCCAGCCACGGGCCCAGCCAGCCCTGCGCGCCGAACACCAGCACGTACACCAGGCCCGAGACCACCGGCGACACCGAGAACGGCAGGTCCACCAGCGTGGTGAGGAAGGCCTTGCCGCGGAATTCGTACTTGGCGATGCACCAGGCCGCGGCGACGCCGAACACCAGGTTCAGAGGCACCGCGATGGCGGCGGTGATCAGCGTCAGCCGGATCGCCGACCAGGCATCGGGCTCGCGCAGGCCGTCCAGGTAGGCGTCCAGCCCCTTGCGCAGCGCCTCGGTGAACACGGCCGCGAGCGGCAGCACCAGGAACAGGAACAGGAACGCCAGCGCGACGCCGGTGAGCGTCCAGCGCACCCAGGGCGCCTCGGTGGTGGTCACGCGGCGCGTGCCGAGATTGCCGCCGCTCATGCGCCCCCCTGCTGCCTGCGTTGCCACGCCTGCAGGGCGTTGATGACCAGCAGCAGGACGAACGAGAGCACCAGCATCACCGTGGCCACCGCGGTGGCGCCGGCGTAGTCGTACTGCTCCAGCTTGCCGATGATGATCAGCGGCGTGATCTCCGAGACCATGGGCATGTTGCCGGCGATGAAGATCACCGAGCCGTACTCGCCCACGGCGCGCGCGAACGCCATCGCGAAGCCGGTCAGCAGCGCCGGCAGGATCGAGGGCAGGATGACGCGGCTGAACGTCTGCCAGCGGGTGGCACCCAGGCACATGGCGGCCTCCTCCAGCTCGCGCTCGGTGTCCTCCAGCACGGGCTGCACCGTGCGCACCACGAACGGCAAGCCGATGAAGATGAGGGCCACCACCACGCCGTTCGGGTTGAACGCCAGCTTGATCCCCAGCGGCTCGAGGTACTGGCCGATCCAGCCGTTGCCCGCGAGCAGCGCGGTGAGCGCGATGCCGGCCACGGCGGTCGGCAGCGCGAACGGCAGGTCCACCAGCGCGTCCACCAGCTTCTTGCCGGGAAAGCTGTAGCGCACCAGCACCCAGGCCACCAGCAGGCCGAAGACGACGTTGAACACGGCCGCCAGGAACGATGCGCCGAACGTGAGGCGGTAGGACGCCATCACGCGCGGCGATGTGACCGCGGCGACGAACTGGCCCCAGTCGAGCGTGAAGGTCTTGAGGACGAGCGCCGACAGCGGGATGAGCACGATCAGGCCCAGGTACGTCAGCGTGTACCCGAGCGTGAGGCCGAATCCGGGAAGGACCTTTCTGCTGCCGCCGCGGCTGGGCGCGCCCGCCGCGGGGATCGGCGCCGCGAGGGTCGCGGCAGGAGCGGACATGGGGTTACTTGACCGTGTAGATCTTGTCGAACTGGCCGCCGTCGTTGAAGTGCACCTTCTGCGCCTCGCCCAGCGAGCCGAACAGCTCCTGTACCGTGAACAGCTTGATCGGGCGGAACGTCTTCTCGTACTTGGCGACGATCTTGGCGTTGCGCGGGCGGATCGAATGCTTGGCCGCGATCTCCTGCCCCTCGTCGGAGTACAGGAAGTTCAGGTAGGCCTTGGCCAGCTCGCCCGTGCCCTTCTTGGCCACGGTGCGCTCGACCACCGCGACCGGGTTCTCCGCCACGATGCTGATGGACGGATAGACCACGTCCACCTTGCCCGAGCCGAACTCCTTGTTGACCGACTCGACCTCGGACTCGAACGTGATCAGCACGTCACCGGTGTTGCGCTGCAGGAAGGCGGTCGTGGCATCGCGGCCACCGCGCGCCAGCACGGGCACGTTCTTGTACAGCTTGGACAGGAACTCGCGCGCCTGGTCGTCGGTGCCGCCCTTCTTCTTCACGTAGCCCCAGGCCGCCAGGTACGTGTAGCGGCCGTTGCCGCCGGTCTTGGGGTTGACCACGATGACCTGCACGCCGGGCTTGACCAGGTCGTCCCAGTCCTTGATGCCCTTCGGATTGCCTTCTCGCACCAGGAACAGCATGGTGGACGTGGTGGGCGCGGCATTGTCGGGGAAGCGCTTGGCCCAGTCCTTGGCCACCACGCCCTTGTCGGCCAGGAACTCGATGTCGGTGGTGGTGTTCATCGTCACCACGTCCGCATCCAGGCCGTCGGCCACCGCGCGCGCCTGCGCGCTGGAGCCGGCATGCGACTGCTCGATCTTCACGTCCTTGCCCGTGGTCTTCTTGTAGTACGGGACGAAGGCGGCGTTGATGTCCTTGTAGAACTCACGCGCCACGTCGTACGAGACGTTCAGCAGCGTCTGGGTCTGGGCGGCGGCAAACGTGCTGGCGGCCAGCAACGCGGCGGCGAGGAGAGTCTTGGCTTTGGTGCTCATGGTTGTGTCTTGAGGCTGCCTACCCCTGGCAGCCTGGAATAACGAGAGCTGGAATTGTGGGGATCGGGTTATGAAAACCCAACGACATTCTTGGTGTTTGCTTATGTGGGGGCCGCATAAAGAGAGGTGCTCCTTGTGGGTTCGTGCCTCGTGCCTCGTGCGTTGTGGGGCGTGCGTTGTGGGGCGTGCGTTGTGGGGCGTGCGTTGTGCCTCGTGCATGGAGCGTGCGTTGCTGGCCGGGCTCGGGCCGAGGCGGACTCCGTGGCGCGAATGTCCCCCACCGCGGCTGGCGCCGCTCGCTCCTCCTTGATTTCGCGCCACGGAGTCCACCTCGTCCCAAGCCCTGCGGCTTGGCCGCTGCGGGCCGCCAGCGGGCCGCCAGCGGGGAGCCAAGGAGCCAGCAGGCCAGCCAAGGCTCGTCATTCCCGCGCGCATCCAGCAGGCCGCCGACGAGGCGTCAGCGCGCACCGCCGCAGGGTTCAGGTCGAGGGGCGCCCTGTTGGGCGAAATCAAGGAGGAGCGCGCCGGCGCGCCGGCAAGCGGGGGACATTCGCGCAACAGGGTGCACCTCGGCCTGGGCCCGGGCCACTGGGCGCGAGGCCCGGTCCCGCGAGCCCGGTCCATTGAGCCCGCCCGGCCCGCAGACCCCGCTCCGTAGGGCCCGGCCCGCACAGCCCGGTTGACTGAGCCTGATTCACCGGACACCCGGGACGCCGCCGCCACCTACGCAGGGGCTGCGGATCGACGCGTCAGAGCAGCGGCCGGGCCTGCCGCGCCGCTTCCTGCAGCAGCGGCAGCAAGTCGCGCTCGAGCTGCGGCGACCGCAGCCGTTCCGCGCGGGTGACGACGTTCAGGGCCGCGACCACCCGCCCCTCCATGTTCCGCAGCGGCACGGCCAGCGCATGCACGCCGAGTTCGTGCTCCTCGCTGGCCACGCACCAGTCCTGCTCGCGCGCCTGCTCGACGATCGCGCGCAGGGCCTTCGGTTCGGTGGCCGTGTGCGCGGTCAGGCGCGGCAGCTCGCGACCCTTGAGCCAAGCCGTGAACTCGGCCTTGGGCTTGGCCGCCAGCAGCACGCGGCCGGTCGAGGTGGCGTGCGCGGGTAGGCGCGCACCCAGGTGCAGCCCGTAGGCCAGCAGCCGCGTCGGTCCGCTGCGGGCGACGATCACCACCTGGTCGGCGTCCAGCACCACGACCGAGAACGCCTCGCCGGTGTGGGCAGCCAGGCGGTCGAGCGTGGGCTGCACCGCCCGCGGCAGGCGCGAGGACGCGAGGTAGCTGCCGGAAAAGCGCAGCACCTTGGGCGCCAGCCAGAACCAGCTGCCGTCGCTCTCCAGGTAACCTAGGTGCGCCAGGGTCAGGAGGTGGCGCCGCGCCGCGGCCCGCGTGATGCCGGCCCGCTGCGCGGCCAGCGTCGCGTTCAGGCGCTGGCGCTCGGTGTCGAAGCTCTCCAGCACGGCCAGGCCCTTGGCCATGCCCTCGATGAAGTCGGCGCGGGCGATCATGGTGGTGGTGGGAAGCGCTGCGCGATCATCGCGCAACGCGCGCAATGATCGCACACCCGTTCGACCCCGGCAGCACCGCGCCGGGCCCGCGCGCCTATGCTGGGGCGGCACGAATCCACGAGGAACCAACCCATGCGCACCCAGGTCGCCATCATCGGCGCCGGCCCCTCCGGCCTCCTGCTCGGCCAGCTGCTGCACAAGGCCGGCATCGACAACGTGATCCTGGAACGCCAGACCGGCGACTACGTGCTGGGGCGCATCCGCGCCGGCATCCTGGAGCAGGTCACGGTGGACCTGATGGACGAGGCCGGCGTCGGCGCGCGGCTGCACCACGAGGGCATCGTCCACCACGCGATCGAGCTGGTGTTCCGGGGCGAGCGCCACCCGATCGACGTCACCGGCCTGACGGGCGGCAAGGTCGTGACGGCGTACGGCCAGACCGAGCTCACACGCGACCTGATGGAGGCGCGCCAGCAGGCGGGCCTGCCCACCGTCTACGAAGCCGCCGACGTCAGCCTGCACGGCTACGACACCGAGCGGCCGGTCGTGCGCTACCGGCACGGCGGCCAGGCGCACGAGCTGCAGTGCGACTTCATCGCCGGCTGCGACGGCTTCCACGGCGTCTCGCGCGCCAGCGTGCGCGACCACGTGACAGAGTACGAGAAGGTCTACCCGTTCGGCTGGCTCGGCGTGCTCGCCGACGTGCCGCCGGTGTCGCCGCATGCCATCGTGTACGGCAACAGCGAGCGCGGCTTCTCGCTGTGCTCGATGCGCAGCCTGGCACGCAGCCGCTACTACGTGCAGTGCCCGCTGGACGACAAGGTCGAGGATTGGAGCGACCAGCGCTTCTGGGACGAGCTGCGCCGCCGGGTCGATCCGCACCTGGCCGAGCGCATCGTCACCGGCCCGTCGATCGAGAAGAGCATCGCCCCGCTGCGCAGCTTCGTGGCCGAGCCGATGCGCTTCGGCCGCCTGTTCCTGGCCGGCGACGCGGCGCACATCGTACCGCCCACCGGCGCCAAGGGCCTGAACCTGGCCGCCAGCGACGTGAAGTACCTGTCCTCGGCCCTCGTCGAGCACTACCGCGAGCGCAGCGCCGCCGGCATCGACCACTACTCCGCGCGCGCCTTGAAGCGCGTGTGGAAGGCCGAGCGCTTCTCGTGGTGGCTCACCACCCTGATGCACCGCTTCCCCGACGCCGGCGCGTTCGACCAGCGGCTGCAGGACGCGGAACTCGACTACCTGGTGCACTCGCGCGCCGCCTCCACCGCGCTGGCGGAGAACTACGTCGGCCTGCCGCTGTGAGCGTGGCGGGCGGCCCGCGCGGCTCTGCTAGCCTCGCGCCATGGCCGCCGCCCCCCGCCCCCTCGCCCAGGTCCGCATCCTCAGCCTCGCGCTGAACCTGCCCGGCCCCGCCGCCCTGATGCGGTGCCGGCGCATGGGCGCCACGTGCGTCAAGCTCGAGCCGCCGGCGGGCGATCCGATGCGCCATTACGACGCCGCCGCCTACGCCGAACTGCACGAGGGCGTGCAGGTGCTCGCCGCGGACCTCAAGGCCGCCGATGGCCAGGCGCTGCTGCACAAGGAACTCGCCCGCAGCGACATCCTGCTCACCTCGTTCCGGCCCTCGGCCCTGAAGAAGCTCGGCCTGGGCTGGCCCGAGCTGCACACGCGGTATCCCTCGCTCTGCCAGGTGGCGATCGTCGGCGGCCCCGGGCCGGGCGCCGAGGTGCCGGGGCACGACCTCACCTACCTCGCCGGACACGGGCTCGTCACCGGCACCGACCTGCCGGCGACGCTGTTCGCCGACATGGCCGGCTCGCTGATGGCGAGCGAGGCCGTGGTGCAGGCGGCCCTGCTGCAGGCCGAGCGCTACACCGGCTCGGGCGACGTGCATCCGCCCGGGCGCTACCTCGAGGTCGCCCTCTCCGACGCCGCTGCCTACTTGGCCCTGCCGCGCCGCTGGGGCCTCACCCGGCCGCAGGGCGCCGTGGGCGGCGCGCACGCAGGTTACCGGGTCTATCCGTGCAAGGACGGGCGCGTGGCCGTGGCGGCGCTGGAGCCGCATTTCGCGGCGGCGCTGTGCGAGGCCGCCGGACTGCCGGCGGGCGACCTGCGCACGATGTTCTCGCCCGCGACGCACGAGGCAGTCGCGCGCTTCCTCGCGGCCCGCACGCGCGCCGAGCTCGACGCACTGGCGCGCGAGCGCGACATCCCGCTGCACACGCTGGACGGCTGAGCCGGCCTCGCCGGAGCGCAACGCGGCGCGCCAGATGACGCCGCAGGAGATCGAGGCGGTGGCCGCCTGGTACGCCAGCCGCAGGGTGCCGTTCAGCGCGTCGGGGCAGGCGCGCCGAAGCGCGCGAGCGACACCCGGACGGGTCAGCGCGGCTTGCGCGGCGCGGGCTTGCCGCCCGTCACGCGCGGCGGCAGGCCGGTGTGCTGCGTCAGCAGCTTGCCGCGCGCCGGCTGGCCGCCGGGCGTGGAGTTCTTGCGGCGGGCGCTGGTGTAGCTGCCGTCGGTGGCCGGCTGGAAGGTGGGCACCAGGTGGTGCTTGCCGTTGCCGATCAGGTCGGAGCGGCCCATGGTCTTGAGCGCCTCGCGCAGCAGCGGCCAGTTGTTCGGGTCGTGGTAGCGCAGGAAAGCCTTGTGCAGGCGCCGGCGCTTCTCGCCGCGCACGATGTCGACCGTGTCCTCGGCCGCCTGCGCACGGCGCACCTTGCGCAGCGTGTTGCGGCCCGAGTGGTACATCGCGGTCGCGGTGGCCATGGGGCTGGGGTAGAAGGTCTGGACCTGGTCGGCGCGGAAGCCGTTGCGCTTGAGCCAGAGGGCCAGGTTCATCATGTCCTCGTCGCTGGTGCCGGGGTGCGCCGCGATGAAGTACGGGATCAGGTACTGCTTCTTGCCCGCCTCGGCCGAGAACTTCTCGAACATCTGCCGGAAGCGCTCGTAGGCGCCGATGCCCGGCTTCATCATCTTGGACAGCGGGCCGGACTCGGTGTGCTCGGGCGCGATCTTCAGGTAGCCGCCCACGTGGTGCTGCACCAGCTCCTTGACGTACTCGGGCGACTGCACCGCCAGGTCGTAGCGCAGCCCCGAGCCGATCAGGATCTTCTTCACGCCCTTGAGCGCGCGCGCGCGCCGGTACATCGCGACCAGGTGCCGGTGGTCGGTGGTGAGGTTCTGGCAGATGCCGGGAAAGACGCAGCTGGGCTTGCGGCAGGCGGCCTCGATCTCGGGCGAGCGGCAGCCCAGGCGGTACATGTTGGCCGTGGGGCCGCCCAGGTCGGAGATGACGCCGGTGAAGCCGGCCACCTTGTCGCGGATGTCCTCGATCTCGCGGATCACCGAGTCCTCGCTGCGGCTCTGGATGATGCGCCCCTCGTGCTCGGTGATCGAGCAGAAGGTGCAGCCGCCGAAGCAGCCGCGCATGATGTTCACGCTGAAGCGGATCATCTCCCAGGCCGGGATCTTGGTCGCGCCGTCGTGCGCGCCGTTCTCGTCGGCGTACGCGGGGTGCGGGCTGCGCGCGTACGGCAGGTCGAACACGTGGTCCATCTCCGCCGTGGTGAGCGGGATCGGCGGCGGGTTGATCCACACGTCGCGGTCGCCGTGCGCCTGCACCAGCGCGCGCGCATTGCCCGGGTTGGTCTCCAGGTGCAGCACGCGGTTGGCATGCGCGTACAGCACGGGGTCGGACTTGACCTGCTCGTACGAGGGCAGGCGGATCACGGTGCGGTCGCGCTGGAGCTTGACGCGCGGGTTGGCCACGAAGGTGAGCGGCTGGATCGCCGGGTTCACGTCAGGCGCGCCCGATCCGTCCTCCTTGGCGCAGGTCTCGCCCTGGGCCTTGGCCTGGTCGCCGGTGGTGAGGTAGGGATTGACGTGGTCCTCCACGCGGCCGGGCTGGTCGACCTCGGTCGAATCGACCTGCATCCAGCCCTCGGGAGTCTCGCGGCGGATGAACGCCGTGCCGCGCACGTCGGTGATGGCCGCCACCGGCTCCTTGGCCGCCAGCCGGTGCGCGATCTCGACGATGGCGCGCTCGGCGTTGCCGTACAGCAGCAGGTCGGCCTTGGCGTCCACCAGGATGGAGCGCCGCACCTTGTCGGACCAGTAGTCGTAGTGCGCGATCCGGCGCAGGCTGCCCTCGATGCCGCCCAGCACGATGGGCACGTCGTTCCAGGCCTCGCGGCAGCGCTGCGAGTACACCAGCGCCGCGCGGTCCGGGCGCTTGCCGCCCACGTCGCCGGGCGTGTAGGCGTCGTCGCTGCGGATCTTCCGGTCGGCGGTGTACCGGTTGATCATCGAGTCCATGTTGCCGGCCGTGACGCCGAAGAACAGGTTGGGCTTGCCCAGCGCCTTGAACGGCTCGGCGCTCTGCCAGTCCGGCTGGGCGATGATGCCGACCCGGAAGCCCTGCGCCTCGAGCACGCGGCCGATCACGGCCATGCCGAAGCTCGGGTGGTCGACGTAGGCGTCGCCGGTGACGACGATGATGTCGCAGCTGTCCCAGCCGAGCTTGTCCATCTCCTCCCGGCTCATGGGGAGGAAGGGCGCGGTGCCGAAGCGGGCGGCCCAGTACCGCCGGTAGCTGGTGATCGGCTTGGCGGCGCGGGCGAAGAGGGAGACGTCGACGGGGGCGTTCATGGGCAACCCTCTATTGTCCCCGAACGGCGATGACCGCTCCCCCGGAAGGTCACTGCGCGGCCCGGCCGCGCAGCGACTGTTACATCCGCTTCTTCAGCTGGCCGCGGATCTCGCCGCCCGGGGCCTTGGCCGTGTGGATGTTCACGTAGTACAGCCCGGCCGCCAGGTCGGCGTACTGGGCCGGCGTGAGCGTGCCTTCGCCGGTGGCCGGCTGCGTGTTCAGGTTGCCGGTGAACGGCACCACCACGCCCGCGTTCGCGCCGGCCGCCGCCGGGCCGTGGATGTGGCCCGCCGTCGCCGGCCCGGACAGCCCGCTGTGCGTGACCTTCCAGCGCACCTTGTACGTCGAGGGGTCGACCTGGACTTCGGCCATCCCGGTGCCCGCGCCCGGCACCGGCGGCACCTCCTGCGTCCCACTGAGCGTCGCCTCGTAGGTCTCGGCCCGCGAGGGCGCCGTCGTGGAGGCGGCCGATGCCGTCATGGACGTCGACGCTCCGGACGCATATCCGGGCGGCGATCCGCCCGCGGACGACGAGGACGAGGACGAAGGCGCGGAACTGCATGCACCGAGGGCCGCGAGCACGGCCGCGCCGACGGCGGCGTGCAGCAGGATGGAACGAGGGGTCATGGGCAGTCTCCTGGTGGTCGAGCCATGGGAGCGGCCATTCTGCGCGCGGCCGGCGTGCCGCGCGTGTAGGAGCGATCCTGCAGGACCGACCGCTCCGGGCGGATCAGTTGTCCTTGGGCAGCTGGCCGCGCGCGGCGTCGAGCTCCCACGGACTGGTCTCGACGTTGGGGCCGTCCGGGTAGCTCTGCGGCCCCTTGGCGATGCCGGGCCGCGGCTTGCCGCCGGGCACGCCGGCGGGCATGTCCGGCGCGGCCCCCCCGGCGACGTCGCTGCCGGCCGGCGCCTCGTCGTTCGAGCCGCCCTCGCCCATCGTCGTGTGGGTCGGGTCGCCGTCGTGGTTCTCGTTGCTGCCGTGGGCCGGGCCCCGCCCGATGCTGGTGTTGCCGCTCATGTGCGCCTCCTGCGTTTGCGATGCCCCACTGTAGGAGCGGCCGCGCCGCGCGCGGTGTAGGCGCGGGCCGACTACGATGCGCCGATGGACACGCCTGCTGCCGCCGCCGACGTGGTCCGCTTCTGGCGCGAAGCGGGGGCCAGGCGCTGGTTCCGCAAGGACGACGCCTTCGATGCGCAATTCCGCCAGCGCTTCCTCGACCTGCACCAGGCGGCCGCACGCGGCGAACTGGCCGGCTGGGTGACGACAGCCGAGGGCGCCCTGGCCCTGGTGATCCTGCTGGACCAGTTTCCGCGCAATGCCTTCCGCGGCAGCGCCCGCTCGTTCGCGACCGACGCGCTCGCGCGCAGCGCGGCGCATGCGGCCGTCATGGCGGGACTGGACGCACAGATCGACGACGCGGGCCTGCGCAACTTCCTGTACGTGCCGTTCATGCACTCCGAGTGGCTGCCGGACCAGGACCGGGCGGTCGACCTCACGCAGCGGATGGGCACGGAAGGCGCGCGCCATGCGCTCGCGCACCGCGACATCGTCCGGCGCTTCGGCCGCTTCCCGCACCGCAATGCGCTGCTGGGGCGCCACACGACGGCCGAGGAGCGGGCCTTCCTTGCCGACGGCGGCTTCGCGGGCTGACTCAGCCGTCCAGCTCGGGGTAGTGGCGGAAGATGCCTTCCTCGTTGAACGGCAGGCGGCGCTCGCTCGCCAGGTAGGCCGCTAGGCGCTTGTGCCGCGGCACCGCGGCATGCAGCGCGGTCACGTGCGGCGCCTTCTTCAGCACGCGGCGCGTGGCCCGGGGCAGCGCGTACAGCAGCCCATCGACCGCCTGGAACAGCGAGAGATCGGCATAGGACAGCCGCCCGCCGACCAGGAACGGGCCCCTGCCGCGCTGGTTGCGTGGATTGCGCGCGAGCAGCGTCTCGAACCAGCCGACGAACCTGGGCAGCCGTTCGCGCCGGAACTCCTGCGCGCGCCGCGCCGCCTCGGGCTTCTGGTCCTCGTAGTACAGGCTGGTGCCGACCGGGTGGTGCAGGTCGTGCACCTCGGCGACGAGGTCGGCGATCGTCAGCTGGATCTGGTGCGCCCAGAGCCGGTCGGCCTCGCTCGCGCCGACCAGCTTCAGGCGCGGGCCGAGGTACAGCAGGATGGCCGCGGTCTGGCCGATCACCTTGCGCCCGTCGACCAGGAACGGGCAGGCGAACGGCGGGCGGGGCACGTGCGGGCCGTCCAGCACCGCCATCATCGCGCCCAGCCCCTGCCCGTCGGCCTCCCGGCCACGCGCGACGTCGACATAGGGCGCGCCGGCGGCCTCGAGCGCGAGGCGCACGAATTCGCCGCGGCCCTGGATGCCGGGCCAGTAGTGCAGCTGGTACATGGCGCAACTCCGGTGGTGGTCCGCCGCATTGTTGCAGCGGCCCGCCGGCCCGCGGCGGGTCCAGCGCGGCGGGTTCAGTGCGGCGCGTCGGCGGCCGCGCGCACGGCCACGTCGTAGGCGCCTTCGGCGCGCAGCCGGGCCATCACGCGGTCGCACGCCGACGGATCGGTCAGGCGCGCCACCAGCACGCTGGCGCCGCGCTCGAGCGCCTCGGTGATGATATCCACGTGGTGGTAGTCCACGTTGGTCTGCACCAGGTCGGCGAACATGCGCCCCGCCGTGCCCAGCACCGAGTCGTTGCCGACGCGCCGGCTGCCCTTGCCCTTGATCCCCTTGAGGCGTTCGAGGTCGTGCTCCACGTGGACGTCGTCGCGCGGCACGCCCAGCTTGACGAGCACGTGGAGCGCCTGGTCGGCGGCGAAGCGCTTGTCGAAGGCGGCGAGGATGGTGGACATGGGGGACTCCTTCGTGATGCAGTGGTCAGGAACGCTTGCGACGCGCGGGCGGCGCGCCATCGGCGGCGAGTTCGATCCAGGTCGGCGCGTGGTCGCTGGCGTGCGGCTGGCCGCGCACCCAGGTGTCCACGCCCGCGCGCCTGAGCCTGGGCGCCAGGGCCGGGTTGAGCAACAGGTGATCGATCCGCAAGCCCGAGTTGCGTTCCCAGTGCTGGCGGAAATAGTCCCAGAAGGTGAACACGGGCTCGTCGGGATGCAGGTGCCGGATCGCGTCGGTCCAGCCCTGGTCGAGCAGCCGCTGGTAGCACGCGCGGCTTTCGGGCTGCAGCAGCGCGTCCTTCAGCCAGGAGCGCGGGTTGTAGATGTCGAAGTCGGTCGGCACGACGTTGAAGTCGCCGGCCAGCACGACCGGGTGCCCGCCGCCCACCAGCGTCGCGGCGTGCTGGATGAGGCGCTCGAACCACGCGAGCTTGTAGTCGAACTTGGGGCCGGGCTGCGGGTTGCCGTTGGGCAGGTACAGGCAGGCGATGAGCACGCCGTCCACCGCGGCCTCGATATAGCGGCTGTGGTCGTCGCCGGGATCGCCGGGCAGCTCGCGGCGCACCTCAACCGGCGCGCTGCGCGAGAGGATGGCCACGCCGTTCCAGGAGCGCTGCCCCTTCCACAGCGCGTGGTAGCCGGCCTCGCGCAGGTCCGCCTCGGGGAACGCGCTGTCCAGCGCCTTGAGCTCCTGCAGGCACGCAACGTCGGGCTGCTCGCGCGCGAGCCACTCGAGCAGGTTCGGCAGGCGGGTCTTGATGCCGTTGACGTTGAAGGTGGCGATCTTCATGCCGAGGACGATCATCGCGCCGGCCCGGTGGCGCATCCGTAGGACCGCGCCCCAAGGGCGGGCTCAGCGGCGCGACCTGGCGCGCGTGCGGCGGAAGGCCTGCGCGCCGCCGCTGCCGCCGCCATCCGGGAAGTCGTGCGGGTCCAGCGGGCTGCGGCGCTTGAGCGGCGCCTCGATGATCGTGCTGGTGCTGCTCTCGCCGTGGTCGGGCTGGGCGGGCGTGGGGCGCGGGGCGGGATCCGCGCGCTGCGGCGAGCGGTCGGGGTGGATGGTGGGGTCCGAAGGCATGGGGTGTCGTCCGATGGGTTCATCGTGGCGCGTGCCGCGCGCCGCCGGTGTCAGGCCGCCCAGCCCGCTGGCGTAGGACGCAGCGGCAGAACTTCGACGCGGCACGTCCTTCCAAGCAAGGATGCGGCTGCCGTTCACCTGGCTTGCCCTCGCCCTGGCGGCGGGCTGTGTCCACGCGCAGGGCGACCCGTTGAAGTCGGCCGAATGCGGCCGGCGCCTGGACGCGCTGCAGGCCGCGCGGGCAGCGGGCAGCGGGGCCAGCGCAGCCGACGTCGAAGCCTTGCGCCGGGTGGCCACGCACGCCTGCCTCGGCGGCAGCGGCGAGGCGCGGCGCCCGTCCCCGACGGCCCAGCCGCCGCAGGTGGTGCCGCCGCCGACGGTGGCGCTGCCCGCGCCGCAGCCGCCCTCGCCTGCGCCGGCACCTGCGCCACCCCCGCCGGTCGAGCGGCCGCCGGTCATCGTCTCGTGCGACGCCGGCGGCTGCTGGGACAGCAACGGCACCCGCCTGAATCGCGCCGGCCCCACGCTGATCGGCCCCGGCGGGCCGTGCGTGGTCAGCGGCCAGGTCGTCCGCTGCCCCTGAGGCAGCCGCAGGCAGCGCTGACAGCGATTGCGCGAGCACGCCTACGCCGGGCCCGCCGCGGACATGGCGCAATGGGGGCCAACACAACGACAGGAGCTGTTTTCCCCATGGGCAACAAGATCGTCACCGAGGCCGACCGCCAGCGTTCGCCGGCACCCCAGGCCAGTCCCACGTACACCCCGCCGCGACGCGGCGGCGGCCAGAAGGTCAGCCTCGAGCGCGGCACCGCGACGCGCAACAAGAAGAACCCCGGCAAGCGCCCGCACCAGGGCGGCTGAACCCCAGGAGAGACCGCATGCAACTGGACATCTACCGCCGCCCGGAGCCCGAGCACAAGCTCTCCTTCATGGTCGTGCCCGCGGGCCGGCCGATCCCGCAGGAAGTGGACAACGTGGACTGGAAGCTCGTCGCCACGGCCACCGAGTTGGACGTGGATTCGCCGCGCCTGGCCGAGTACGGCATCGACCACGCCGGCGAGCAGATCGGCGAGAAGGGCTACGCCATCACCAGCGTGACCCACCAGGTCGAGGCGGGCTGAGGCCTCCGCCACGATGGCGGGCCGGTCAGCAGACCGGTCGCCGTCGGCGGCTCGACGCGGTATCGGGGCTCCGCTTCGGCACCGCCGCTGGATGCCGGGTCGAGCCCGGCATGACAGCCTACTGGATGCGGGGTCGAGCCCGGCATGACAGCCGACTGGATGCGGGGTCAAGCCCCGGCATGACGGCCCGCCGGATGCCGGGTCGAGCCCCGGCATGACGGCCTGCGATCTGGGATTCCTTCGCCGGCCGGCCCCGCGCGCCGGGCCGCTACCATCGCGGCCATGCAGTACACCGTGGCCGTCCGCGCCCTGTGCGAGTTCACCGCCAAGGCGGGGGACCTGGACCTGCGGTTCACGCCCTCGCCCACCGCGCAGGAAGGCATCGCCGGCCATGCCACGGTGACGGCCGGCCGCGGCGCGGGCTACGAGCGCGAGGTGACCCTCGTGGGCGAGTACGACGCGCTGCGGGTGCGCGGCCGCGCCGACGGCTACGACGCCGCGCGCAACCGGCTGGAGGAGATCAAGACCTACCGCGGCGACCTCGCGCGCCAGCCGGCCAACCACCGCCACCTGCACTGGGCCCAGGCCAAGGTCTACGGCTGGCTGCTGTGCCAGGACCGCGGGCTGGAGTCCATCACCCTCGCGCTCGTCTACTTCGACATCGGCACCGCCAAGGAGACGCTGCTCGAGGCGACCCACACGCGCGAGGAACTGCGCGAGTTCTTCGAGGCGCAGTGCCGGCGCTTCCTGGCCTGGGCCCGGCAGGAGCTCGCGCATCGCGAACACCGCGACGCGCAGCTCACGGCGCTGGCCTTTCCGCACCCGACCTTCCGCGAAGGCCAGCGCGAGCTGGCCGAGGCGGCCTACCGCGCCGCCGCCCAGGGCCGCTGCCTGATGGCGCAGGCGCCCACCGGCATCGGCAAGACGGTGGGCACGCTGTTCCCCGTGCTCAAGGCCTGCCCGGCGCAGCGCATCGACAAGGTGTTCTTCCTCGCGGCCAAGACGCCCGGGCGCCAGCTCGCGCTGGACGCACTGCACGTGATCGGCCGCGCGGCGCCGGAGTTTCCGCTGCGCGTGGTCGAACTGACCGCGCGCGACAAGGCCTGCGAGCACCCCGACAAGGCCTGCCACGGCGAATCGTGCCCGCTCGCGCGTGGCTTCTACGATCGCCTCCCCGCCGCGCGCGAGCAGGCGCTGGCGCGCGGGCCGATGGAGCGCGCCGCGCTGCGCGAGGTGGCGCTGGCGCACCAGGTCTGCCCCTATTACCTGTCGCAGGAACTGGCGCGCTGGGCCGACGTGGTGGTGGGCGACTACAACTACTTCTTCGACGCCAGCGCGCTGCTGCACGCCTTCACGCAGGAGAACGGCTGGCGCGTCGCCGTGCTGGTGGACGAGGCGCACAACCTGGTCGAGCGCGGTCGCCAGATGTACAGCGCCGACATCGGCCTGGCGGCCCTGCGCGCCGCGCGCACCGACGCGCCCGCGCCGGTGCGGCGCGCGCTGGACCGGCTGCGCCGCGCCTGGAGCGAGCTCGTGCCCGCCGACGGGCGCCCCTACACCGTCCTGGAGGAGATCCCGGGCGGCTGGATGAATGCGCTGCTGAAGGCCTCGGCCGCGATCTCGGACCACCTGAACGACTCGCCGCACGAGCCGCCCGGCGCGCTGCAGCAGTTCCACTTCGACATGCTGGCGATGCAGCGGCTGGCGGAGTCGTTCGGCTCGCACTCGGTGTTCGACGTCACCCTGCGCCCGGGCCCGCGCGGGCCGGAAGCGGTGCCGTGCATCCGCAACCTGATCCCGGGGCCGTTCCTCGCGCCGCGCTTCGAAGCGGCCCATGCCGGCGTGCTGTTCTCGGCGACGCTCGCGCCGGCCGGCTTCTACCTGGACACGCTGGGGCTGCCGGCCGACACCGTGTGGATCGACGTCGCCTCGCCGTTCCAGGCCGAGCAGCTGTCGGTGCGCGTGGTGCGCAGCATCTCGACCCGCTGGGCCGATCGCGACCGCTCGCTGGAGCCGATCGCCGACCTGATCGCGCGGCACTACGCGGCGCAGCCGGGCAACTACCTCGCCTTCTTCAGCAGCTTCGATTACCTGCAGCGGGTGGCCGCGCTGGTGCGCGAACGCCATCCGCACCTGCCGGTGCTGGAGCAGTCCCCCGCCATGCCGGAAGCGCAGCGCCGCGCCTTCCTCGACGAGTTCGCGCCGGGCGGCCGCACGCTCGGTTTCGCGGTGCTGGGCGGCAGCTTCGGCGAAGGCATCGACCTGCCGGGCGATCGCCTCGTGGGCGCCTTCATCGCGACGCTGGGCCTGCCGCAGGTGAACCCGGTGAACGAGGAGATGCGCCGGCGCCTGCAGCAGGCGTTCGGCGCCGGGTACGACTACGCGTACCTGTACCCTGGCATCCGCAAGGTCGTGCAGGCCGCCGGCCGCGTGATCCGCACGCGCGAGGACCGCGGCACGGTGGTGCTGATCGACGACCGCTTCGCGCGGCCCGAGGTGCGGGCGCTGCTGCCCGCCTGGTGGCAGGTGCGGCTCGACGCCTGACGGCGCATCCGCGGCGGCGTCCTACAGTCAGGCGCCGCGGACGAGCCAACGATGGCGGCTCGCCGCCCGTAGGGCGAGGTGCGCATTCTCTGGCCGGATGGAGTTGGATCGCATGAAGACGCCTGGAGTCCGACGGTGGACACATGTCGCAAGGCGAGCGGCCCTGGTGGGCATCGACGAGCCCACCCGGCAGGCGGGCCGGGAGAAGGTGCATGCCTGACCTGATCGACGCCGGCCGGCGCGCGGTCACGGCCTTGCTGGTGGGCGTGGGCCTGGTGGATCCGCCCGCGCCCCGGCCGGTCCTGCCGCCGCCGCGCGGCGTGGGCATCGTGCTGATGCACGGCATCGGCGCCGATGCGGCCAGCATGGAGCCGCTCGCGGCGCAGCTGCGCGCCGCGGGCTGGCGCGTGGAGAACCTCGACATGCCGTGGTCGGGCGCCGGCGCCTTCAGCCGGCCGGTGGCCGCGGCCGAGCAGCAGGTGCTCGAGGCCCTGCAGCGGCTGCGGCAGCACGGCGCGCAGCACCTCGTGATGGCGGGCTTCAGCCTCGGCGGATTCTTCGCCGCGCACATGGCCGGGCGCACGCGGGTCGACGCGCTCGTGGCGATCGCCCCCAATGGCGGCAGCGACATGAAGCAGCTGGACGACCAGCTCGCCCGCGCACGCGAGCTGATCGCCCAGGGCCGTGGCGAGGAGCGCACCACGCTGCAGGACGCCGACGTGGTGAGCCCGGCCCGCTTTCCGCTGCCGGGCACGGTGCCCTCGGCCTACGTCACCTGGTACGACCCGCAGGGCGCGATGAACTGGAGTCGCGTCTGGCACGCCGTGCGGCCGGGCACGCCGGTGCTGCTGGTCGTGCCCACGCGCGACCTGGCCAACCTGCGCCAGCGCAAGCGCGAGCTGTGGGCCGGGCTGCCGGCGCATCCCGCGAACGCGCTGTTCGAGCCGCGCACCGACCACCTCGGCGCGCCCGCGGCGAGCGCGCCGGAGATGGTGCGCTGGCTCAGCCGCGTGTTCACCGCCGAGCCGCCAAGGTGAGCCGCCGTGTAGTCCGGCCCGCACGGCCACCGTCGGTGCGCGCTTGCCGGGCCCGCGCTGTGCCCGCGCTAACGTGGCTGCACCAACCAAGTTGAAAGGAATCGAGATGAACAAGGACCAGGTCAAGGGCACGATGAAGGAAGCCGCCGGCGAGGTGCAGGAGCAGGCCGGCAAGCTGGTCGGCAGCACCGAGCAGGAAGCCAAGGGCCACGCCCGCGAGCAGGAGGGCAAGGTGCAGAAGAAGGTCGGCGACGTCGAGGACGCGGCCGACAAGATCGTCCGCAAGCCCTAAGCAGTCCCCCTGTTGCCGCGGCCCCGCGCCGCGGCAACTTTCAGTGGCCGCCCAGGCGGGCCAGCACGGCAGGCACGAGTTGCCGCAGGTGCTCGGCCAGTTGCGGCTGCAGCCGGTCGGCCTCGCGGTCGACGCGCGCCTTCCCGAACACGTCCTTCACCGCGGCCTCCCGCGTCGCCAGCTCCGCCTCCACCACCGAACGCCACTGCGACTCGTCCACGAGCCCCGCCCGTCCTCCATGGGCGATGCGCACGTAGCGCAGCAGCGCCTGCTCGACCAGCGCGAGCAGCATGGCGTCGTCCAGCATCACGACCGAGGCGCCGGGGTCGGCGCTGCGGTTCTTCCACGCCGCGGCCGCGAGGGCGGCGCCGCCGCCCACCAGCGCACCGAGCGCGCTCGCCGCCCCCAGCGTCAGCCCGCCGGTCATCAGATCGACCGTGGCGCCCATCGCCGCGCCGCTGGCCGCGCCAGCCAGCCCGGCCTGCGGCTCGTCCACCGCGTGGTGCACATGGAAACGCTCCGGCAAGGCCTGGGCGCCGGCTTCCTCCTCGCTGGCCAGCGACACGCCATGCAGCGAGGCCAGCTGCGAGAGCGCGCCCTGCCCGCGATCGTGCACGCGCGCGAACAGCGCCTGCATGGCCAGGCGCCGTGCCTCCTGTCCGGCCTGGCGCTCGCTGCGCACGACCAGCTGGCGCACGCCCAGCGGCGTGACCTGCAGCGGTTCCGCGTCGCGCGCATCGGCCAGCAGCTGCTGCGCGAGCAGTTGCACCGCGCGGTCGAGGCGGCTGCGCGCATGGTCGCGCCAGGCGGTCCACAGCCGGTCGAGGCCCGCCTGCTGGTGCGACGGCACCAGCCGCCGCAGCGCCGCGCGCATCCGCTCGTCGGCGAGCCACGTCGGCAGCTGGTCCAGCGGCAGCACCTCGCCGCCGCGCGTGCCGTGGCGCAGGGGCCCCGCGGCCAGCCCGCGCGCGGTCGGCAGCAGCAGCACCGGCGTCTGTTCCGGCGCGCCGTGCAGCAAGGTGTCGAGTGCGGCGGGCGTGCGGGCGAGCACCAGCCACACATCCACCGGCGACGCCGGCGCGCGCTGGCCGTCGTCCGTCGCGGGCCGCAGGATCGTGCGCGCGCGCTGCCACCACGGCCCCTGGTCGGCCACGCGGGCACCCGGCACGCCGCCCTCGCCCGCCTGCACGAGCAGGGCATCGCCGCGCGCGGTCGTCAGCACCGTCCACGGCGGCGCGTCGGGCAGGCCGGCGCCCTCGCCCGCCTGTCGCAGCACGGTGCGCAGCGGCCGGGCATCGACGCCGTCCTCGACCAGCAGCCCCAGCCGCACGCGAGCCGGATGCACGCGGGCGAGCAGCCCCGAGAAGTACGGCGAGGCGACGTCGACCGCGATCGCGCGCGCCAGGCGGTGCTGCCGCCAGCCCGCCCAGGCGGCCAGCAGCGCGCGCGGCACCACCACCACGACCATGAGCAGCGCGACATAGAGGCCCACCCAGCGCCGCGCCTCCACGCGGCCGACGTCGGCGCCGGAGCCGAAGTGCAGGCGCGCGAGTTCTGCCTGGCTGAACGGCTCCACCGGCAGCAAGGCGACGACCGGGGCGAACAGCAACGAGAGCACGGCATGCACCTGCGGCAAGTCCAGCAGCGTGCTCTCCCAGCCGACGCGGTACTCGCGCACCACGCCGCCGAGCACGATCGAGATCGCGACGCCGACGGCCCAGGCCGCTGCCGCCGTGTGCAGGATGCGCCGCCAGCGCTGGCCTTCGAGCGCCCCCGCCGCTTCCCACCAGCGCAGTGCGAACGCCTTGGCGACGTCGCCGCGCAGGCCGCCCATCGGGCGTTCCAGGAAGGACAGGACGGGGTTCGGCCCGGGAAGGGTGGAACGCGCGCGCGGCCACAGGGCCATGGCCACGAGCGCGACATAGATCGACAGGTTCCACAGCAGGAAGACCAGCAGCGGCGGCGACAGCAGGTTCACCTGCTTGGGGTTGTCGATGCGGTCGATGACACCGCCGAGCACCAGCGCCACGAGCGGCAGGCCCCAGCCCAGCCAGGCATGCCACACGGGCGGCTGCGCCAGCGCCGCCAGGCGCGGCTGGCGGTGCGAGATCAGGTCGAGCAGGCGATCGGCGCGGGCGAGGAGCCAGCGCCGGGCATCGACGCGTTCGCCACGCGCGGGGTCGCCGGTGGCGACCAAGGCCTCGTGCTCGATGCGGTCGCGCTCGCTGGCGCCGACGAGGCGGCCCTGGGTGTCGACGCCGTCCACCGCCTGCACGAGCAGGACGCGCCGCGCGGCGGCTTCGTCCAGGAGGAGGCGGTCAGGGGTCAGGTCGGCCGTGTGCAAGCGGCCATTCTAGGAACGGCCGGGCGCACGCGGGCGGGAACTAGCGGTTCTTCTCTTCGGCCAGGCGCCGCGCCTCGCGCATGACCACCACGCTCGGCTGCTTCTCGAACGGCGTGGGCGGCAGGCCGATCAGGGCCTGCAGGTAGGCGTGGGCGCGGTTCATGTCCGCGCCGATCATCGCCAGCGCCACCTCGTGGTCGGGCTCGTTCTGCGCGATCTCGAGGTAGGCCGCCCGGAACCGGGCGTAGTCGGCCTCCGCCCGCGCCACACGGCGCTGCACGGCCTGCATGTTGGCGTACTCTTCACGGGTGTAACGCATGAATCCATGCTAGGCATGCACCGCATTGGGAGGTGCAACAAGCGTGCAAAGTTCGCGAACGGTGGCAACAGCGTGAACCTCGTCACGCGGTTGGCCGACGGTTCAGCGGGCCTGGCGCAGGAAGCGGCGCACGTTGTCGGGGTCCGCGCCGATCGACTCGACGGCATGCTGCAGCTCCTTCTCGCTGCATCCGAGCCACTGCATCCAGTTGCGCTTCTCCCACTCGTGCTCGAGGCTGATCTGGAGCTCTTGCGCGCCGGCGGACCGGCCCTTGTCTTCGGACATCTGCCACTCCTGTGTTGGAGCCTCCAAGGTAGGCGCCCCGGCCGGGAGCGGGCATCGGCGGGCACATCCGCCGCGGGTGCGCCAATCGCAAACGCTGCTGTAGGACCGCCGAGCATGGGCCCGTGGGTCGCGCGCCCGGCGGGCGGGCGCACGGCATGTGCGGCCGTGCCGCCGTCCTACAGCGGCGCCTGGGTCGGCTTTGCCGCCGAGCGCGCCAGCACCTCTTCCAGCGCGCGAAGCTCGACCGGCTTGGTCAGGTGCGCGTCGAACCCGGCCTCGGCCGTGCGGCGGCGATCCGCCTCCGCGCCCCAGCCGGTCAGCGCCGCGATGTACACGTCCGCGAAGCGCTCATCCTCGCGAAGCGCCCGCGCCACCTGCAGCCCGTCCATGACCGGCAGGCCCAGGTCGAGCAGCACGACATGCGGCCGGAACGCCTGCGCGCGCTCGAGGGCCTCGCGACCGTCGGCCGCGCCGGCGACCTCGTAGCCCAGCATGTCCAGCAGCGCCAGCAGCGTCTCCAGCCCGTCGCGGTTGTCCTCCACCACCAGCACCCGCCGGCCCGCGCCGTTGGGGGCCAGCTCGCCGCCCGGCTCGGGCGCGCGGGCCGCGGCCGGCTGCTCGTGCAGCGGCAGCTCCACCGACACGCGCGTGCCCTCGTCCTGGCCATCGCTGTGCACGCGCACCGCGCCGCCGTGCATCTGCACCAGCGTCTGCACCAGAGCCAGCCCGATGCCCAGGCCGGCCTTGCTGCGGGCCGGATCGTGGTCGAGCTGGCTGAACATCTGGAACAGCTTGCCGCGCTGGTCGGGCGGGATGCCGATGCCGTTGTCGGCCACCTCGATCAGCGCGCGGCCGGCTTCGCGCCGGGCGGACAGTTCGATGCGGCCGCCGTCGGGCGTGTACTTGGCTGCGTTGTTGAGCAGGTTGCCGACGACCTGGATCACCCGCGCCGGATCGGCGTGCAGCATCAGGTCCTCGTCGGGCAGCCGCAGCACGAGTTCGTGGCGGGCGGTCTCGATGGCCGGCCGCGCCGTCTCCACGGCACGCTCGAGCAGCGCGCGCAGGCGCACCGGCTCGCGCTGCAGCTGGATCAGGCCGCGGTTGATGCGCGAGAGGTCCAGCAGGTCGTCGATCAGGCGCGACATCTGGCTGACCTGGCGGTCGATCACCTCCTGCGCGCGGACCTGCGCCTTCGGCTCGGGCGCCAGCCGCATCATCGCGACCGCGTACTTGATCGGCGCCAGCGGGTTGCGCAGTTCGTGGGCGAGCGTCGCCAGGAACTCGTCCTTGCGCCGGTCCTGCTCGCGCAGCTTGGCGTTGTCGCGGACGCGCTCGATGTGGGCCCAGCAGCGGTCGACGACGTCCTCGACCAGCGCCACCTCGCGTGCCGTCCACGCGCGCGGCGTGGCCTGGTGCACGGCCATCATGGCGACCAGGCGCCCGTCCTTGACCAGGCCGGCGCAGACGATCGCCTTGATGCCGATGGCATTGAACATCCGGGCGCCGCCCTCCTCGCCCAGCTCCAGGTCCACGTCGCCGACCACCAGGTTCTCGCCGCGCGGCAGCTTGGTCACCGCCTGGGGCCCGAACAGGTCGAGCGAATAGACACCGGCGCTGCTGGACACGCCGTCGCACGACCAGTCGCTGCGGATCGTGAAGCGGTTGCCGTCCGGGTCGACGTCGGCGTACGCGCAGCGCGTCGCGCCCAGGTATTCGCCGAGCTGGCGGGCGGTGATCTCCATCACGCGCGTGGCGTCGGTCAGCCCGCGCGTGGCCTGGCCCAGCCGGTCCAGGAAGCGGAAGCGCTCCTCGCTGCGCTTGAGGGCGGCCTCGCCCTGCAGGCTGGCGGTGACGTCGACGCACACGCCGACCCACTCGCGCACCTCGCCCCCGTCGAGCATGGGCGCGCCATGCGAGGTGACGTGGCGGAAGACGCCGTCGCGGCGGCGCAGGCGGTAGGCCATCTCGATGCCCTGGCCCTGCGCGACGCCGTCCTGCCAGGCGCGCGCGACCCGGCCGCGGTCGTCCGGGTGGACGGCCTGCAGCCAGCCGTCGCCGGCATACGCGTCGTACGGCTGGCCTGTGAACTTTTCCCAGGACGGGAGCGGGCGGCGGATCTGGCCCCGGGCGTCGGTGGACCAGACGATGCTGTGGGTGGCGGACAAATCCCCGTTCGCCGCGGGGCCCGCACGCAGCCCCCGGCCGGGCTGGACGTCGGTTTCCAACATGGGCCGCGATCATGCCACCGCGGCAAGCTCATCAACTTAGGGATTCGAGGAATCACTCGAGGGAAATTTGCCTGCGTCGCCGATCGGGGCGCGCCCTGCCGCGCCCAGCGGACCCATGAAAAAAGGCCGGGCGGTGCCCGGCCTTCTGCCTGGTGCGGCTGGCGTCAGGCCGCCAGCCCGACCTTGCTGTTGAAGCTGTAGCAGGCCGCCTCGAAGCTGCGGATCTCGTGCAGCGCCTCGCGCAGGCTCATCTCGCCCTTCTCCATCAGCTTGCCGGCCATGTGCTCGGTCAGGGGCTTCAGGCGCGACAGCATGGCCTTGGTCTCGCCGTACAGGCGCTCGCTCTGCGCTTCCATGATGCTGCGCGTCTCCTCGTCGAGGGACTTGCTGCCATGGGCGTCGCTGGACAGCGCGCCGAAATTCAGGCGCGTCTTGCGGTACATGCCCATCTCGCCCACGGCGTGGTGCAGCAGCTTGGTCACGCGCGTGATGTCGTTGTGCGCGCCGTTGGTGGTGCCTTCCTCGCCGAAGAACAGCTCCTCGTTGGCCATGCCGCCCAGCAGCACGCGCACGTCGTGCTCGATGTCGCCCTTGGTCTTGAGCAGGTTGGAGCCCTGCTTGTGGAACACGAAGCCCAGCGCGTTGTTGCGCGGGTTGGCCTTGAGCGAGATCTTGATGGTCTTCATCTCGGCCAGGATGTTCTCCCAGTTGCCGCCCGCCTTCTTGCGCTCGTTCTCGAAATCGACCAGGAAGTGGCCCCACTCGTGGATGGCGATGATGCGGCGATCGCGCTCGCGCTCCTTGGTGGTGTTGGTGTTGACGTTGCCCACCATCACGCGCTCGGCCGCCTGCATCAGCGTGTCGGCGCCGATCATCAGGCCCGCCTGGACGGCGGTGATGCCGGCCTGGTTGACGATCGTCTCCAGGTCCGCCGGGCTGCGGCCCTCGGTGATCTCCACCAGGTGGCGCAGGTCGAGGTCGGGCAGCACCTTGTCGGCGCGCTGCGCCAGGTAGTGCTGGATGATCGCCAGCCGCTCCTCGCGGTTGGGCAGGCGGAAGTCCACCTTCATCTGGAAGCGGCGCAGCATGGCTTCGTCCATCTGCATCTGCTCGCTGTTGAAGTTGGACGCGACGATCCAGATGATCTCGGCGTCGCTCTTGGTGCGCACGCCGTCCAGCACCGCCAGCAGCATGTTCTGCGTGTCGTCGTCGAACTTGCGGTGGCCGCCGCGCTTCATGAACAGGTCCTGCGCCTCGTCCAGGAACACGATGCAGCGCTTGCGGCGCTTGGCCATGGCCACGATGCGCGACAGCGTGTTGGCGCCGCCGCCGACATAACCCGTCTCCAGGTTCACCGCGGAGTGGAACAGGATCGGCAGGTTCAGCTCCTTGGCCAGGTAGCTGGCGAGCTTGGTCTTGCCGGTGCCGGCCGGGCCGCTGAACATCACGTTGAACGGCTTGTTGATGCCGTACTCGGCGTACTCGGCGCGGCGGCTGTACTGGTCCTTGATCTGCGCGACCTCGGACTTGATGTCGTCCATGCCCACCAGGTCGTGCAGCGACCCGTTGACCTGCGCGGCCTCGATGAACTTGAGCGACTTGAACTGGCCCTTGAGCTGGAACGCCAGGAAGCCGAGCAGGCCCAGCGTGAGGGCGGCGGACAGCACGCCCGAGACGCCGGCCTTCCAGGCGTCCTTCTCGGACTGCGGGCGCGCGCCGGAGAAGCCCTGGTCGAGCTTCTCGAGCAACTGCAGGCTGGCGGCGTTCAGGTCCGAACGCGGCACGAAGCCGAGCTTGCCGCTCCAGGGGGCCAGGACCGCCTTGTCGGCAAAGATCTTGGTCTCCATGTCGGAGGGGTAGTAGGCGTACTGCTTGCCCTGCGACTCGACGAGCACGACGCGCTCGCTGACGTTCCACATCAGCGGCTTGTAGATCACCGTGATGCGGTCGACCGGGCTGTTCTGCACGAACGCCAGCAGCGAGCCGGTGCCGAACACGACGGGCAGCTTCTCGTTGAACACGGCCGCGCCCTGGCCGGCGCCGGCCATGCTGCGCACCTGCTCGGCCACGGCGGCCTGGCGCTGCGCCAGGACCATCGAATAGATGCCCGTGGCGGGAATCAGCAATGCAATGGCAACCACCATCAGCTTGACGGCAGTGCTCTGGATGACGAACCAGTCCGACAGGCGGGCAGCGGCCTTCTTGATCGACAGCCAGAGGCCGCCGGAAGGTTGCTCGTCCTTGCCGAACTCATGAGTGGGGGAACCGACCGATAAATCAGACATGCAAGTCCTCTCTTGTCGGTGCAATCCTACAGACGCACCCCCTTTCGAGCGAGGAGAAAGGACATGCCGGCCGCATTGGCAGGGCAGCGCGTGACTTATTCACGCGGTTGGGTTGGGAACGTAGCTGAGCTGTGCTAGGCGACCGCCGGTTCGGGGGCGGGAACGAGGCCCTGCAGTTGCTCGCGCGCGCGGCGCTCGACCTCGTCCAGCGCCTGCTGCGGATGCGCGTGGACGCCGTCGCCGCAGATCTTCACCAGGCAGTTGGCATCCCAGTAGCTGTCGGGCCGGCGGCGGCACACCTTGGCGTAGCCGAGGTAGCGGTCGCCCGACGCCCCCGTCTCGCTGGCATAGCTGGCGATGTAGAAGCCGAAGTGGGGACCGGTGATGCGTTCCATGGGTGGTGCGTGTCGTCGCCGTCGAGCCTGGATCGTGGCAGCCGACAGGCCAGCGTGGTGTAGGACGACATCCTGCGAGCGCATGGCTCTGCGGCAGGAACCCCTTGGCCGTGCGAACATCCAATCCACGCCGGCCGGGTTTTTTTTCAAGTTTCTTCCCCCGGCTGCTTGTCCCCCGGTCCGTCGAGGTCCGGGGGCTTTTTTTTGCCCCGGCGCTGTTACACGACGTGGGCGTTGTCCTACTTCGTCACACGGCGCCTTCCCAATGGTCGCGCTTGCGTGCCTTCCTACGATCGCCGCTCGCAGTCGAACACGATGCTCAGGGAGGCGCGCATGGCACAACTCGGATGGGTCGCACCCGGGCCGCAGGCCCCGGCGCTCGATGCGTTGCGCGAGCCCCTGCGGCAGTTGCTGCATCGCGCCCTGCGCCGGCGCGCCACCGTGCACGGCCAGCTCTTCGAGGGCGACGGCCAACCGGTGATCGTCTTCCCGCGCCAGCGGACCGGACCGGAGAGCACGGAGTCCCTGCGCAACGTCCTCAAGGACGCCGGCTTCCGGCCGCACGACTGGGGCCAGGGCCTCGACCAGGGACCGCGCGGCATGGGCCTGAACCGCTGGCTGCGCAAGCTCGAGGAGTGCGTGATCGACGTGTTCGAGGTGACGCAGTCGCCCGTCACGCTGCTCGGCTGGGGCCTGTCGGGCATCTATGCCCGCGAGCTCGCCAAGCGCGCCAGCCCGCTGGTGCGCCAGGTCATCACCGTCGGCACGCCCTTCAACACGGCGGCCGATCCCGACCGCGCCTGCAAGCTGATCGCCATGCTCGACGGCGGCCCGGAGCGGATGCCGCTGTCGGTGCGCACGCGGCTGCGCCATGCGCCGCCGGTGCCCTGCACGTCGCTGTATAGCCGCCACGACGGCGTCGTGCGCTGGGAGCAGTGCGTGGACCAGGACACCGACCAATGCGAGCACATCGAGGTGCCCGGTGCCCGCCACGAGGAACTGCCGATGCATCCGAAGGCGCTGGAGGTCATCACCCACCGCCTGGCCCAGCCCGAAGGCGAGTGGCAGCCGTTCGCCGCGGCCGACACGCGGCCGATGCTGCACGCCTGACGCGCCCCGGCCGCATCGCCCGTCCACGCGATTCGTCTTTGTTGACACCGTCAACCAATTGGTTGACGATCCCTTGCATGACGTCCCCTCCGCAGGTGTCCGCCGGCCACGTGAAGGCCGTACGGGCCTTCAACCGCTTCTACACCCGCCGGGTCGGCGTGCTCGACCCGTACCTGGGCGGCGACTTCTCGCTCACCGAGGTGCGCGTGCTGTACGAGCTCGCGCATCGCGACCAGCCGGCGCCCAGCGAGCTCGGGCGCGACCTCGGCCTCGATGCGGGCTACCTGAGCCGCATCCTCAAGCGCTTCGAGAGCCGGGGCTGGCTCGAGCGCGCGCCCTCGCCCGCCGACGCCCGCCAGAGCCTGCTGCGGCTGACCCCCGCGGGCCACGCAGCCTTCGCGCCGCTGCAGCAGCGCTCGCGCGAGGACGCCGCCGCCCTGCTGGCGCCCCTGCCGCGCTCCCAGCGCGAGCGCGTGATCGCCGCCATGACGACCGTGCAGCAGGCGCTGGACGGCACCGCCGCGCCCGCCGCCCGCACCATCGTGCTGCGCGACCCACGGCCGGGCGACCTGGGCTGGGTGGTCCAGCAGCACGGCGAGGTCTATGCGAACGAATGGGGCTACACGTCCGAGTTCGAGGCGCTGGTGGCCGAGGTCGTCGCGCGCTACCTGCGGACCTTCGATCCCGCGTGGGAGAAGGGCTGGATCGCCGAGCTCGACGGCGAACGCGTGGGCTCCGTGTTCGTGGTGCGCAAGTCCGCCACCGTCGCGCAGCTTCGCCTGCTGATCCTGTCGCCCGGCGCGCGCGGGCTCGGCCTGGGCGGGCGGCTCGTCGACGAGTGCATCGCCTTCGCGCGCGCCAAGGGCTACCGCAGGATGGTGCTGTGGACCAACGGCCAGCTGGAGGCCGCGCGGGCGATCTATGCCGCCCGCGGCTTTCGCCTCGTGCACAGCGAACCGCTGGACGCCTACGGCCAGCAGCTGGTCGGCGAGACCTGGGAGCTGCGTTTGCGTTGACGGATGTTCCGGCTCCTTTGCGCTGCGGCGCACGGCTGAGCCGCCGATAATCGGCGCATGACGTCCACGCCCGCGGCCGGGTCCGCCGAGTCCCCGCCCTGCCGCCCCGAGTCGCTGACCGACCTGTTCGTCTCCTTCACCTTCCTCGCGCTCCAGGGCTTCGGCGGCGTGCTCGCGGTGGTGCAGCGCGAGCTGGTCGAGCGCAAGCGCTGGATGACGCGCGAGGAGTTCGTCGAGGAATGGGCCGTGGCACAGATCATGCCCGGGCCCAACGTCGTCAACCTGGCCCTGATGATCGGCAGCCGCTACTTCGGCCTGCGCGGCGCCCTCGTCGCCCTGGCCGGCATGCTGGCCGCGCCGCTGGTCGTGGTGCTGCTGCTCGCGCTGGTCTACGCCCGCTTCGCCGACAACCCGCAGCTGGCCGCCGCGCTGCGCGGCATGGGCGCGGTGGCCGCCGGCCTGATCACCGCGACGGGCCTGAAGCTGCTGGCGGCTTTGCGCACCCACCCGCTCGGCCGGCCCGCGTGCGTGCTGCTGGGCGCCGCCACCTTCGTCGCCGTCGCCCTGCTGCGGCTGCCGCTGGCCTGGGTGCTGCTGGTGCTGGGCGGCTTCTCGTGCTGGCTCACGTGGCGCAAGCTGGGAGGCTGAGATGGTGACGCACGCCATCGTGATGACCGGCGCCGACTGGCTGTCGCTCTTCCTGCACTACCTCATGCTGTCGCTGCTGGCCATCGGCGGCGCGATCACCACCGCGCCCGACATGCACCGCTTCCTGGTGGACGAGCGCCACTGGCTGACCGACCCGCAGTTCAGCGCCTCGGTCGCCATCGCGCAGGCCGCGCCCGGCCCGAACGTGCTGTTCGTCGCCCTGATGGGATGGAACGTCGGATTGAACGCCGGCGGCCTGGGCACCGCGGCGCTGGGCGTGCTGCTCGCGCTCACCGGCATCCTGCTGCCCAGCACCACCCTCACCTACCTGGCCGCGCAATGGGGCCACCGCAACCGCGATCTGCGCGGCGTGCGGGCGTTCAAGCAGGGCATGGCGCCGATCGTGGTGGCGCTGCTGGTGGCCACGGGCTGGGTGCTGGCCACCGGCGCCACGTACAACCTGCACGACTGGCCCCTGTGGCTGGTGGCCGCCGTCACGGCCGTGATCGTCTGGCGCACCAAGGTGCACCTGCTGTGGCTGCTGGGCGCCGGCGCGGTGCTGGGGTGGTTCGGGCTCGTCTGACGGGACGGCCCGCCTAGGGCCGGGTGCGATCGAGAAACCGCGCGATGGCGTCGTTCACGCGATCGGGGTGCGTCACGGGACCCATGTGCCCCAGGCCGTCGAATTCCAGCACCTCGACGCGCGGCAGCGTCGCCGTCAGCAGCCGGGCGACGCCGCGGGCCGACGCCGTCGACTCCTTCCCGAGCATGTAGAGCACCGGCACCTGCAGCGCTTCGAATGCGGCCAGCGGCGTGGGCTCGGTCGTGAGCGCATGGGCCCACCGGCGCACGTTGACGATCGAGGCGGCGATCGGCTCGCGGCGCTGCTCGGGCATGCGGCCCCAGGTGCCGGGGCCCATCCAGTAGTCGATGAACGCCTGGGCGGCCGCATTTTGGTCGCCGCCGTCGAGGGCGCGCGCCGATGCCGCGACGGCCTGGCGGATGCCGTCGGCCTCGTTGGGCGGCGGGGCCTGCGCGTCGAGCAACGCGAACAGCGTGGGCTCGTACAGGGCCAGCGCGCGGACGCTGCCGGGATCTGCCAACGCGGCCACCAGCGCCACGGCGGCGCCGTACGAATGGCCCACCAGGGCCGGCGGCGCGCCGGCATCGGCCAGCACGGGCCGGATCAGGTCGACTTCGTCGGCAAGGCGAATCTGCCGGTCCGACGGCCAGTCGGGACTCTTGCCGGCGCCGTACGAATCGGGCGCCAGGACCCGGTAGCGCGGCGACAGCAGGTCCATGAGCCCGCGCCACTGGCTCGAACTGCTCGCATTCGAGTGCAGGCAGACGACGCCCGGGCCGGCACCGGCCGCACGGACATGGGGTTGTGCTTGCGCCATGGTCGGCCTCCCATCGCGGTCACCGCGGGTTCTCGAAGAACACGTAGTTCACGTGCTCCCCGATCTCGAAGTACACGCGCTTCTCGCCCGGGTCGGCGATGAAGTTCTGGTTCTCGTCCAGGACGCCGTAGCCGTAGCGGTACGCGCGCGCCTGCGATGGGTCGTCGGTGCCGAGCGCGGTCGACAGCTTGTCGATGCGCAGGAAGCGCCGCACCAGCTTGTCGCCGGCATAGACCTCCAGCACGCCGTTGGTGCCGGTCCAGTTCTGGATGTCGCGGCCCAGCTTGTTCTGCTGCTCCTTGGTGCAGGACGCCAGCAGCAAGCCGGCGGCGATCGCCAGCGCGAGGGAACGGGTCGGGGTGGTCATGCATCCTCCTGCAAGAGCTGCGGCAGCAGCGTGGCGGCCGTGCCGCGCAGCACGAGCTGCGCGGCGTCGTCGAGATCGCTCGGTTCGGGGTTGACGACCACCATCCGCGCGGCGGCGGCCGGGGTCCGTGCCAGGCCCGCCGCAGGATAGACCACGCCGCTGGTTCCGACCACCAGCATCAGGTCGCAAGCCTGCGCGGCCGCCTCGGCGGCGGCGAGCACGTCGGCCGGCAGCATCTCGCCGAACCAGACCACGGCCGGCCGGCGCAGGTTGCCGCAGCTCGCGCAACGCGGCGGGTGGCCGGCGACGGGCGCCTGCGCCCGGCAGCAGGCGCGCGGCCGGTCGAGCCACTTGTCGTCCAGCAGGTTGCCGTGCAGCGCCAGCACGTCCGGGCTGCCCGCGCGCTGGTGCAGGCCGTCGACGTTCTGCGTGATGAGCGCAAGGCGCCCCGGGTGCCGCTGCTGGAACGCCGCGATCGCCTGGTGGCCGGCGTTGGGTGCCACCTGCGCGAGCATCTGCCGGCGCATCGCATACCAGTCCCACACGTGGCCGGGATCGGCGCGAAAGGCCGCTTCGGTGGCGAGGTCCTCGGGGCGGAACCGGGCCCACAGCCCGGTCTGCGCGTCGCGGAAGGTGGGCACGCCGGACTCGGCGCTCATGCCGGCGCCGGTCAGCACCGCGATGCGCCCGGCATCGCGCAGCCAGCCGCGCGCCGTGTCCAGGTTCATGACCGCTGCCGCAGCGCCTCGTACAGGCACACGCCGCTGGCCACCGAGACGTTCAGGCTCTCGACGGCGCCGCGCATCGGGATGGAGACCAGCTCGTCGCAGGTCTTGCGCGTGAGCTGCCGCATGCCGCTGCCCTCGGCGCCGAGCACCAGCGCCACCGGCGCCTTCAGGTCGGCCTGGTACAGCGTGCGCGGCGCATCGTCGCTGGTGCCGATGCACCAGATGTTGCGGTCCTTGAGCTCGCCCAGCGTGCGCGCCAGGTTGGTCACCATGAAGTACGGCACCGTCTCGGCCGCGCCGCTGGCGACCTTGGCCACCGTGGCATTGAGGCCCACCGCATGGTCCTTGGGCGCGATCACCGCGTGCGCGCCGGCGCCGTCGGCCACGCGCAGGCAGGCGCCCAGGTTGTGCGGGTCGGTCACGCCATCGAGCACCAGCAGCAGCGGCGGGCCCTGCACCTGGTCGAGCAGGTCGTCGAGCGAGCGCGCCGCGGGCAGCGGCTCGACCCGGGCGGCCACGCCCTGGTGGCCGTGGCTGCCGGCCAGCTTGGCCAGGCGCAGGCCGTCGGCCTCGATCAGGCGCACGCCGGCCTCCTTGGCCCGCTCGAGGAACTGGCGCATGCGCGCGTCCTTGCGCGTGGCCTCGTAGTACACCTCGATGACGGATTGCGGCGCGGTCTTCAGGCGCACGCCGACGGCGTGGAAGCCGAAAAGAACTTTGGCGGAGGACATGCGCCCGATTATCGGGCCCGCGCTCAGGCGACGATGCGGCCCGCCTCGATGGTGATGCGGTGCTCGCAGCGCTGCGCGATGGCGCGGTCGTGCGTCACCAGCACCAGCGTCGTGCCGCGCTCGCGATTGAGATCGAACATCAGGTTCATCACCGTCTCGCCGGTGGCGAAGTCCAGGCTGCCGGTGGGCTCGTCGGCCAGCAGCACGGCGGGCTCGACGACGAAGGCGCGCGCCAGCGCCACGCGCTGCTGCTCGCCGCCGGACAGCACCTTGGGATAGTGGCCCAGGCGCTGGCCGAGGCCCACGCGCGCCAGCATCTCGCCAGCGGCGCGCCGGGCGTCGCGCCGGCCCGCCAGTTCCAGCGGCAGCATCACGTTCTCCAGCGCCGTCAGGCTGCCCATGAGCTGGAAGCTCTGGAACACGAAGCCGATCTTGCGCGCCCGCAGCGCGGCGCGGTCGTCCTCGTCCAGCGCGAACAGGTCCTCGCCGGCCAGCCGCACGGTGCCGCTCGTGGGCGTGTCCAGCCCCGCGATGATCGACAGCAGCGTGCTCTTGCCCGAACCGGACGCGCCCACGATGGCCGCGGTCTCCCGCGCGGCCAGCGAGAAATCGATATCACGGAGAATGTCGAGTGTGCCGGTCGAGTCGGTCACGGACTTGGAGACATGCTCGACGGCGATGATGGTTTCCGGCATTCGGGCGAAAGGTTGAGGTGAAGCGCAGGCACTTTATCGCGGCGGCGGCCGCCATCGGTTCCACCGGGTCATTGGTCGCGGCGACGGCGACGGCGCCGGCCACGATCCTCGTGGTGGGCGACTCCCTCAGCGCCGAGTACGGCCTGCGCCGCGGCACGGGCTGGGTGCCGCTGCTCGAGCGCAAGCTCGCCGACGAGCAGGTGGCGGCCCGGGTCGTCAACGCCAGCATCAGCGGCGACACCACCTCGGGCGGCCGCTCGCGCCTGCCGGCCCTGCTCGCCCAGCACAAGCCCACCCACGTCATCCTCGAGCTGGGCGCCAACGACGCGCTGCGCGGACTGCCGCTGGCGATGACCGAGGACAACCTGCTGCAGATGACCCAGGCGGCGCAGAAGGCCGGCGCGCGCGTGCTGCTGGTGGGCATCCAGCTGCCGCCCAACTACGGGGCCGACTACGGCGCGAAGTTCTCGGCGCTGTACGAGCAGGTGGCCCGGCGCGCCAAGGCCGACGTCGTGCCGTTCCTGCTGCAGGGCGTGGCCGACGGCCCCGACGCCGATCGGCTGTTCCAGCGCGACCGCATCCATCCCACCGAGGAGGCGCAGCCGCGGATGCTGGCCAACGTGTGGCCGGTGCTCAGCCGCATGCTGGCGGTGCGGCCCGCGGCCCGTCGCACGGGAGCCAAGCCGTGACGGTGCGCGTGATTCCCGCCAGCGAGGCGGCGGCGCGGCTGGCCGAATTCAGCCAGGTCATCGATGCGCGCAGCGAATCGGAGTACGCCGAGGACCGCCTGCCCGGCGCGGTGAACTGGCCCTCGCTCAACGACGAGGAGCGCGCGCTGGTGGGCACCATCTACAAGCAGGTGTCGCCGTTCGAGGCGCGCAAGCGCGGCGCCAGCCTGGTGACGGCCAACATTGCGCGCCACATCGCGCGCGAGGTGGTCGACAAGCCGCGCGACTGGCAGCCGCTGGTGTACTGCTGGCGCGGCGGCAAGCGCAGCGGCGTGCTGGCCGACCTGCTGGACCAGATCGGCTTCAAGGTCACGCTCGTGCAGGGCGGCTACAAGGCATTCCGCACGGCGGTGCTGACCGAGCTGCCGGACCTGGCACGCCGGCTCGACTATCGCGTGGTCTGCGGCTACACCGGCTCGGGCAAGACGCGGCTGCTGCAGGCCCTGGCGGCGCGCGGCGCCCAGGTCCTCGACCTCGAGGCGCTGGCGCAGCATCGCGGCTCGGTGCTGGGCCTGATGCCGGGCGACACCCAGCCGAGCCAGAAGCAGTTCGACATGCGGGTGTGGGAGAAGCTGCGCTCGTTCGATCCCTCCCGGCCGGTGTACGTGGAGAGCGAGAGCAAGAAGGTCGGCAACGTCACCGTGCCGGAGGCGGTCATCCTGGCGATGCGCGCGAGCAAGTGCCTGCGCCTGGACCTGCCGATCGAGGAACGCGTGGGACTGCTGCTGGAGGACTATGCGTGGTTCGCGCGCGACCCCGAGTACTTCTGCAACCGCCTCGAGGCGCTGGTGGAGCTGCGCGGGGGCGCGGTGGTGCGTGACTGGCAGGAGAAGGCGCGCGCCGGACAGTTCGCCGAGGTGTTCCGGGACCTGCTGGAGAAGCACTACGACCCGGGTTATGCGTCCTCGATCCGGCGCAACTTCCGCGAGTTCGGCGATGCGCGCGTGCTGCAGCCGCGCGACCGTTCGATGGAAGCGATGGACGAGCTGGCGCGGCAGCTGCTGGCTTCGGGCTGATCCTCAGGGCTGGGGAGGCGCCTGCTCGGGGGCCGGGGCGTCGCCCTCGCCGGCCGGCTGGCCGTCGTCGGACGCCGGCCCCACGCCGGCCTTGCGGTCGGCCTTGGCGCGCAGCTTGTCTTCCTTCTTCCGCTTCTTGGCCAGTTCCTTCTGGCGCTTCTCGTATCCGTAATTGGGTGTGGCCACAGCGCCTTCCTTGGGTGGGGGTGAATGCTGCCCACTGTAAGCGAAAAACGCGGACCCCCGGCAGCCGGTCAGTGCAGGGCCCGTAGCGCCTGCTCCAGGTCGGCGTGCAGGGCCGCCGGCTCCTCCAGCCCGATCGACAAGCGCACCAGCGTGCCGCGGTGCGGCCAGCTGCCCGCGCGGCGCATCGAGGCGATGTCGTACGGCACGACCAGGCTCACGGGCCCGCCCCACGAGTAGCCCAGCTTGAAGAGCTGCAGCGCCTCGCAGAACGCATCGACCTTTTCGGTGCCGAAGCGGTCGTGGAAGACGACGGAGAACAGGCCCGCGGCGTGGCCGGATTCGCCGCACAGCGCCTTCCAGTGCGCATGGCCGGGCGAGCCCTCCAGCGCCGGATGCAGCACCTGGGCGACCTCGGGGCGCGCCTGCAACCAGCGGGCCAGGATGCGCGCCGACTGGTCGTGCGCCCGGTAGCGCAGCGCCAGGCTGGGCAGCGAGCGCAGCACCAGCTCGGCATCGTTGGCGCCGATGCCCCAGCCCAGCCGCATGTGGGTGAGCTTGAGCCGCTCGTGCAGCTTGTCGTCGCGGGTGACGACGCTGCCCATGAGCACGTCGCCGCCGCCGCTGGGGTACTTGGTGAGCGCCTGCACGACGATGTCGGGCGCGGATCGTTCGCCGGTGCCGAGGTCGAAGCCGTTGAAGGCCAGGCCGGCGCCCCAGGTGTTGTCCAGGGCCGACAGGACGCCCCGCTGGCGGCACAGGTGCGCCAGGTGCGCCAGCGGCGGGAACTCCATCGTCACCGACCCCGGCGCCTCCAGCCAGACCAGCCGGGTCTTCGGGCCGAGGCGCCGCTCGAGGTCGGCCGGGTCCATCGGGTCGTAGCGCTGGTGCGTGATGCCCCACTGCGCGAGTTCGCCCTCGGCCATCGACTTCGAGGGTCCGTAGACGTTGTCCGGCAGCAGCACCTCGTCGCCGGCGGCCAGCAGCGACAGGTTCACGTTGGCGATCGCCGCCAGGCCGCTGGGCGTGAGCAGGCAGTGGCGCCCGCCCTCCAGCGTCGCGATGCGTTCCTCCAGCTGGAACGTGGTCGGCGTGCCGTGCAGGCCGTACGTGTAGCCGTTCTTGTGCCGCCAGTCGCGCGAGCGCAGCGCGGCCACGCTCGGGAAGATGACCGTCGAGGCCTTGAAGACGCCCGGCTGCGGCGCGGCGAAGCCGGCCGGCGGGACGTAGGGGTGGTGAATGAGGTCGGAGGCCGTCTGCTTGGACATGCGGCCATCCTAGCGCCGCTCAGGCGCTCAGACCTTCCACTTTTCCAGCAGCTTCTCCGGACCCAGCGCGTCGTAGGTCTCGAACGGCTGGTGGATCCAGGGATTGGTGTGCAGGAACTCCACCGAGTAGTCGGGCGTGAACGTCGACAGGCCCTTGGTCCAGATGACCGCGGAACGCAGCTCGGTGATCGGCTGGTAGTTGTTGCGCAGCATGTCCACCACCTTGTGCAGCGTGACGCCCGAGTCGGCCAGGTCGTCGACCAGCAGCACCTTGCCGGCGATCTCGCCCTTGGGCGTGGTGATGTAGCGGGCGATGTCCAGGTGGCCCTGCACCGTGCCGGCCTCGGCGCGGTACGAGCTGGTGGACATGATGGCCAGCGGCTTGTCGAAGATGCGCGACAGGATGTCGCCGGGGCGCATGCCGCCGCGCGCGAGGCACAGGATGGTGTCGAACTGCCAGCCGGACTGGTACACCTTGATCGCGAGCTTCTCGATCAGGTTGTGGTACTCGTCGTAGCTCACGTACAGGTGCTTGCCGTCTTCCGTCAACATGGGGTGGGATTCCTCTTCTCTCTCAGGCCAGGTAGGGGTGCCGCATCATGATCGTGTGGTCGCGGTCCGGGCTGGTCGAGATGATATCGACGGGCACGCCGGTGACCTGCTCGATGCGCTGCAGGTACAGCCGCGCGTTGACCGGCAGCTGCTCGTACTGCGTCACGCCCACCGTGCTCTCGCTCCAGCCGGCCATGGTCTCGTAGATCGGCTTGCAGCGCGCGATCTCGTCGGCGCCCATGGGCAGGATGTCGGTGTGCTCGCCATCGAGCTCGTAGCCGGTGCACAGCTTCAGCTCCTCGATGCCGTCCAGCACGTCCAGCTTGGTGATGCACAAGCCCGACAGGCCGTTGACCTGGGCGCTGCGCTTGAGCAGCGCGGCATCGAACCAGCCGCAGCGGCGCGAGCGGCCGGTGGTGACGCCCTTTTCCGCGCCCACGGTGGACAGGTGGTAGCCCACCGTGCCCGGCGTCTGCCAGTCCAGCTCGGTCGGGAACGGGCCGCCGCCCACGCGCGTGCAATAGGCCTTCGTGATGCCCAGGATGTAGTGCAGCAGGCCCGGGCCCACGCCGGCGCCCGCGGCCGCGTTGCCGGCCACGCAGTTGCTGGAGGTGACGTACGGGTAGGTGCCGTGGTCCACGTCCAGCAGCGTGCCCTGCGCGCCCTCGAACAGCAGGTTGTCGCCGTGCCGGTGCGCCTCGTTCAGCTCGCGCGAGACGTCGGCCATCATCGGCCGCAGCTGCTCGCCGTGCGCGAGGGCCTCGTCCAGCACCTGCTGGTAGTCCACCGCCGGCGCATGCAGGTACTGCGTGAGCACGAAGTTGTGCAGCTCCAGCAGGTCCTTGAGCTTGGCCGCGAAGCGCTGCGGGTCCTTCAGGTCCTGCACGCGCAGCGCGCGGCGCGCGATCTTGTCCTCGTACGCGGGGCCGATGCCGCGGCCGGTAGTGCCGATCTTCTCGGTGCCGCCCTTCTCGCGCAGCGCCTCGCGCGCGACGTCCAGCGCGGAGTGGAACGGCAGGATCAGCGGGCAGGCCTCGCTGATGCGCAGGCGCGAGCGCACCTCGACGCCGGCCTTCTCCAGCCCCTCGATCTCCTCGAACAGCTTGCCGGCCGACAGCACGACGCCGTTGCCGATGTAGCACTTCACGCCCGGCCGCATGATGCCGCTGGGGATCAGGTGCAGGGCGGTCTTCACCCCGTTGATGACGAGCGTGTGGCCGGCGTTGTGGCCACCCTGGAAGCGCACCACGCCCTGCGCCATCTCGGTGAGCCAGTCGACCAGCTTGCCCTTGCCTTCGTCGCCCCACTGGGTGCCGACCACGACGACATTGCGACCGGTTGTCTTGTTCATGGAAATCAAAGAGGAAAAAAGGGATTTCAGAGGGAACGCACGATCCACTGGCCGCGCACGGCGGCCAGTTCGCGGTCGCAGTGGAACTCGTCCACTTCGTTGTCGTGGCCCGGCAGCACGCAGACCACGATCTCGCCGTCGGCGCGCAGCCGCGCGATGGCGGCGCGCAGCGCGGGGTCGTCACCCCACGGCGCGCGCACGGCGGCCTGCAGCGGCCGCTTGGCCACCACGCCCACCAGTTCCTTGACGTCCAGCGAGAAGCCGACGGCCGGCCGGTTGCGGCCGAACACCGCGCCGACCTCGTCGTAGCGGCCGCCGCGCACGAGCGCGTCGCTCGCGCCGGGCGTGTAGATCGAGAACCGCATGCCGCTGTAGTACGCATAGCCGCGCAGGTCGGCCAGGTCGTAGCTCACCGTCGCGCCCTGCAGCTGGCCGCCGAGCCAGGCCAGCTGGTCCAGCGCGCGGGCGATGGCGGGCATCGGGGGCAGCACGCGGCGCGCCTGCTCCAGCACCTCGGGCCCGCCGTACAGGTCGACCAGGGCCGCCAGGCCCTCGCGCGGGACGGCCGGGAACGAGCGCGTGAACCGCGCCAGCGCGGGCGCGTCCTTGACCGCGAGCGCGGCGTGCACCTCGCGCAGGACGTCGGCGTCCACCGGCGCGTCGGCAAAGAGCGAGCGCAGGATGCGCGCGTCCGCCAGGTCCACGGTGAGCGCGCCGACCTGCGAGGCCTTCAGGCAATCCAGCGCGAGCAGCAGGACCTCGAGGTCGGCTTCGACGCCGGCGTGGCCATAGATCTCGGCGCCGAACTGCAGCGGCTCGCGCGTGGCGTGCGGCCGGTCGGGCCGGGTGTGCAGCACGGGGCCGCAGTAGCACAGCCGCGTGACGCCGGCGCGGTTGAGCAGGTGGGCGTCGATGCGGGCCACCTGCGGCGTGGTGTCGGCGCGCAGCCCGAGCGTGCGGCCCGAGAGCTGGTCGACGAGCTTGAAGGTCTGCAGGCCCAGGGCCTCGCCGGTGCCGGTGAGGAGGGACTCCAGGTGCTCCAGCAGCGGCGGCATCACCAGCTCGCAGCCGTAGCCGCGCGCGGTGTCCAGCAGCTGGCGCCGCAGCTCCTCGATGTGCCGGGCCTCGGAAGGCAGGACATCGGCGATGTGATCCGGCAGGAGCCAGGCGGACATGAAGAAAGGGCGCGCTGTTAAAAACGGCATTTTACCGGGGTGGGCGGGCCACCCCGCCCCGGGCGCCAAAGACGCGCCGGCGGCTCAGCGCAGGATCAGGTGACGATCCACAGCAGCACCAGCCCGAGCAGCACGCTGCACAGGCCGAAGAACCGCAGTTGCCCGTCGCGCAGCTGCAGCAGCTTCTGGAAGGTGCCGCGCCAGGTGCCGGGCGACAGCAGGGGCAGCAGCCCCTCCAGCACCAGCGCCAGGGCCAGCGCGGCCCAGAACAGGTCGCTGCTCAAGCCCGGGCTACTTCTTGCCGGCCGGGGCCGGACCGCCGGTGGCGCCGCTGCCACGGAAGGCCTTGAAGAACTCCGAGCCCGCGGGGTCGAGCACCATCACGTCGCCCTTCTTGTTGAAGGTGGCGCGGTAGGCCTCGAGGCTGCGGTAGAACTGGGCGAACTGCGGATCGCGCCCGAAGGCCTCGCCGTAGATGGCGGCGGCCTGCGCGTCGCCCTCGCCCTTGATCTTCTGCGCGTCGCGGTAGGCATTGGCGATGGTGATCTCGCGCTGGCGGTCGGCGTCGGCGCGGATCTTCTCGCCCTCGGCCGCGCCGGTGGAACGCAGCTCGTTGGCCACGCGCTTGCGCTCGGCCTCCATGCGGCGGTAGACCGACTCGGTGATGGCCTCGACGTAGTCGGCGCGCGTGATGCGCACGTCGATGATGTCCACGCCCCACGGCTTGGTGCCCTTGACGACCTCGAGCACCTCGCGCTTGACGTCGGCCATCAGCTGCTCGCGCTTGGCAGAGAGCAGCTCGCGCACGGAGCGCTTGTTGATCTCTTCCTGGAACGCGTTGCGCACCACGCGGTTGAGCTGGTTGGCGCCGGCGGCTTCGTCCAGGCCGACGTTGCGGATGTACTGCGACGGGTCGGCGATGCGCCAGCGCACGTACCAGTCGATCACCACGCGCTGCTTTTCCAGCGTGAGCATCGGCTCGGTGTCGGTGCTGTCCAGCGTGAGCAGGCGCTTGTCGATGTACGAGACGTTCTGGAACGGCGGCGGCAGCTTGAAGTTCAGGCCCGGTTCGGTGATCACTTCCTTGATCTGGCCGAGGGCATAGACCACGCCGAACTGGCGCTGGTCGACGACGAAGAGCATCGAGCTGAGCAGGGCCAGCAGCACCAGGGCGCCGGCGGCGAGGAATCCGAGTCGGTTCATGTCGTTCTCCCCGCTTCAGCGCGTCTCGCGCTCACGGCCGCGGCCGCTGTCGCGGGTGCGGGCGTCGGCGGACGACCCGGAGGTGGTTGGCGGTGCCGGCTGGGCCGGTGCGGCGCCGGCGGCGCTGCTGCCGGCATCGGGCGTCGGCGTGACGGCCGCGGCGGTGCCCTGCGCGGCCTGCTGCAGGATGCGGTCGAGCGGCAGGTACAGCATGCTGGACCCTTGGCGCGATTCGACCAGCACCTTGGTCACGCTGGCATAGATCTGCTGCATGGTCTCGAGGTACATGCGGTCGCGCGTGACCTGCGGCGCCTTCTGGTACTGGCCCAGCACGGCGCTGAAGCGCTGCGCGTCGCCCTGGGCCTGCGAGACGACGCGCGACTTGTAGCCCTCGGCCTCCTGCGTCAGGCGCGAGGCGGAGCCCACCGCGCGCGGGATCACGTCGTTGGCATAGGCCTGCGCCTCGTTCTTGGCGCGCTCGCGTTCCTGGCCGGCCTTGAGCACGTCGTCGAACGCGGCCTGCACCTGCTCGGGCGGGCGCACCCCGCCCTGCTGCAGGTTGATGCCGACGACCTCGATGCCGACCTTGTAGCGGTCGAGGATCTGCTGCATCAGCGTGCGCACGCGCGGGGCGATCTGGTCGCGCTCCTCGGCGAGCGCCGAGTCCATGCGCATCTTGCCGACCACCTCGCGCACCGCGGTCTCGGCCGCCTGCACGACGGCCTCGCCCGGGTTCTTGCTCTCGAACAGGTAGGCACGCGCGTCGTTGAGACGGTACTGCACGGCGAACTTGATCTCGACGATGTTCTCGTCCTCGGTGAGCATGGCCGACTCGCGCAGCCCGGTGGCCTTGATCACGGCGTCGCGGCCGACGTCGACCGAGCGGATCTGCGTGACGTTGACCACGTCGTGGCGCTGGATCGGGTACGGCAGGCGCCAGTTGAAGCCGGCGCCCACGGTGGACTTGTAGCGGCCGAACTGCGTGATGACGGCCTGCTGGCCTTCCTGCACGATGAAGAAGCCCGTGCCCAGCCAGATCAGCACCAGCACCGCGGCGATCAGCCCCACGCCGATGCCGGCGCCCTTCATGTCGGGCGGGAAGCCGCCGTTGTCGGGACGGCGCCCGCGGCCGCCGCCGAACAGGCCGCCGAGGCGGCGATTGAAGTCGCGCCAGAGTTCGTCCAGGTCGGGCGGCCCCTGGTTCGGCCCGCGCGGGCCGCCGTTGTTGCCTTCGGGACGGCTGTCCTTGCCGTCCTCGCTGGAGCCGCGTCCCCAGCGCGGGTCGTTCAGGTTGAACATGCCTCGCACGCGGCCGGGAAGGCCGGCCAGGACGCCGGGGAGTTGCAGCTTCATTCGTTCGGTTTCTTGTCGTTGCTTTCCGGATTGTGCCCAATCAGGCGGGCGCTTCGTGCGCCGGCGTCCCCGCCTCGGGCAGGGGTTCCGCCCGCGCGGCGCGTTCGGCCAGTTCGCGGCGCAGCTCGGGCAGCCCGTCCGCAGTGCGGCTGCTCACGAACAGGCGGCGCACGGGGGTGCCTTCGAGCTCGAACACATCGCTGCGCTGGCGCGGGCGCTGCGAGGGATCCAGCGCGTCGGTCTTGTTGAACACCAGCACCTGGGGCACCTGGCCGGCGCCGATCTCGTGCAGCACGCGCTGCACTTCCATGATCTGCTCCGGGTGGTGCGGATTGGCGGCGTCGACCACGTGCAGCAGCAGGTCGGCATCGGCCGCCTCCTGCAGCGTGGCCTGGAACGCATCGATGAGGCCGTGCGGCAGGTCGCGTATGAACCCCACCGTGTCGGACAGGGACACCGAGCGGCCGGCCTTCACGCCCTCGAGGTCATCCAGGTACAGGCGGCGGGTGGTGGTGTCCAGCGTGGCGAACAGCTGGTTGGCCGCATAGGCCTGCGCCTTGACCAGCGCGTTGAACAGCGTGCTCTTGCCGGCGTTGGTGTACCCGACCAGCGAGATGTTGAAGGCCCCCTGGCGGTCGCGCTGGCGGCGCTGCGTGGCGCGCTGCTTCTTGACCTTGTCGAGCCGGTCCTTGGTGCGCTTGATGGCGTCGCCGATCATTCGGCGGTCCAGCTCGATCTGCTTTTCGCCCGGGCCGCCGCGCACGCCGGCGCCGCCGGTCTGCCGCTCCAGGTGCGACCAGCGCCGCACCAGCCGCGTGCTGACGTACTGCAGGCGTGCCAGCTCGACCTGCAGCTTGCCCTCGTGGCTGCGGGCGCGCTGGGCAAAGATCTCCAGGATCAGCAGCGTGCGGTCGTTGACGGCCAGGCCGAGGTGGCGCTCCAGGTTGCGCTGCTGGCCGGGACTGAGCGACTGGTCGAACAGCACCTCGGTGGCGCCGGTCTCGGCCGCCAGCGCCTTGATCTCGTCGGCCTTGCCCTTGCCGACGAACAGCGCGGCATCGGGCGCCTTGCGCTTGGCGGTGATGCGCCCGACGGGCTCCAGCCCGGCGGTGCGGGCGAGTTCGCCGAGCTCGTCGAGCTCGGCATCGAAATGGGGAAGGCCGAGGTCCACCCCGACCAGGATGGCGGGGGCGGTGGGACTGGCTTGTGCTTCTGGCAACGGGAATCCGGGAAGTCTGCGAGGAGATGCCCGGCGGGGGTCAGGCGCGCCGGGCGCCCGCCCGCGATCAGCTGGCGGCGGCTTCGCTGCTCTCGGCAGCCTGGAAGTTGACGGCCCGGCCGGGGACGATGGTGGAGATGGCGTGCTTGTACACCATCTGGGTCACGGTGTTGCGCAGCAGGACGACGTACTGGTCGAAGGATTCGATCTGGCCTTGCAGCTTGATGCCGTTGACCAGGTAGATCGAGACCGGAACATGCTCGCGGCGCAGCGTGTTCAGGAACGGGTCTTGTAGTAGCTGCCCTTTGTTGCTCACGATATTCTCCGTGTTCTGTGGTGTGTTTAGGAACTTGCACCTTACCACAGCAACCCAGCTGTGCAAGTAGGCTTGCGCCAATTCACCCCACATGGGCCCGCGCGGCGCCGCTTCAAGGGCGCGCTCCGGATCGGGGCGTTGCCCCTACTCCTTGTCCGCGTACGGATTCTTGGAGGTCTTCATCTCGATGCGAAGCGGCGTCCCGATGAGGTCGAACTCCTTGCGGAAGCGCCCTTCGAGGAAGCGCTTGTACGCGTCCGTGACGTGCTCGAGCGAGTTGCCGTGGATCACGATCACCGGCGGGTTCATGCCGCCCTGGTGGGCATAGCGCAGCTTGGGGCGGAACATGCCGGCGCGCTTGGGCGCCTGGAACTGCACCGCCTCCTGCAGCAGGCGGGTGAGCACCGGCGTGGACATCTTGGTCATGGCCGCCTTGTGCGCCTGCGCGATGGACTGCCAGACCGGGCCCAGGCCCTGGCGCTTTTTCGCCGAGATGAAGTGCAGCGCGGCGAACTTCAGGAACGGCAGGCGCGCCTCGATCTGGCGCTGCACCTGCTCGCGCTCGTATGCGTCGACCGCGTCCCACTTGTTGATGGCGATCACCACCGCGCGCCCGCTCTCCAGGATGTAGCCGGCGATATGCGCGTCCTGGTCGGTCACGCCCTGCGTGGCGTCCAGCAGCAGCAGCACGACGTTGGCCGACTCGATGGCCTGCAGCGTCTTGACCACGGAGAACTTCTCGATCGCCTCGAACACCTTGCCCTTGCGGCGCAGGCCGGCGGTGTCGATCAGCTCGAACTTCTGGCCGCCGCGCTCGAACGGGACCGAGATGGCGTCGCGCGTGGTGCCCGGCAGGTCAAACGCGACCAGCCGCTCCTCGCCCAGCCAGGTGTTGATCAGGGTCGACTTGCCGACGTTGGGGCGGCCCGCGACGGCGAGCTTGATGACACCCTCCTCCTCGGCGGCGGCCTCCTCGTCCTCGTCGGGCAGGTTCAGGTGCTCGAACGCGATCTCCACCAGCGTGCGGATGCCCTGGCCGTGCGCGGCCGACACCGGGTGCACCTCGCCCAGGCCGAGCTCGTAGAACTCGGTCAGCTGCACGCCTTCGGTCATGCCCTCGGCCTTGTTGGCCGCCAGCACGGTGGGCTTGCCCAGCTTGCGCAGGTAGTTGCCGATGTCGTGGTCCTGCGCGGAGAGACCGCCGCGCGCATCGACCACGAACACCACGACGTCGGCCTCGGCCACGGCCTGCCGCGTCTGCTTGGCCATCTCGCTGTAGATGCCCGTCTCGGCGGTCGGCTCGAAGCCGCCGGTGTCGATGACGATGAACTCGTGCTTGCCGTGCTTGGCGTTGCCGTAGTGGCGGTCGCGCGTGAGCCCCGCGAAGTCGGCGACGATGGCGTCGCGCGACTTGGTCAGCCGGTTGAAGAGCGTCGACTTGCCGACGTTGGGGCGGCCCACCAGGGCCATCACGGGTTTCATGGGGAACGCCTAGTTGAGCGCCGACGGGCAGCCGCCGGGCGCGCGGCCCCCCTCGCGGGGCAGCGCGGCACGTCGAGAGGCAGGCGTGGGGGCCATGGGTTACTGCGGCACGAAGCCGTAGACCCCGCCGTTGCGGGTGACCACGACCATCGTGTTGCCCGCCACCACCGGCGCCGCCACGATGGGCGAGCCGTCCGTGGGCAGGCGGTTGACGACGCTGCCGTCCTCGCGCGAGAGGACGTGCAGCAGGCCGGTGGCGTCGCCGACGGCCACCGAATTGCCCACCAGCAAGGGGGCGGTCAGGCCGCGGTGCAGCAGCTTGTCGTTGGTCCACAGGCGCTCGCCGTTGTCGCGTCGCCAGGCGACCACGCGGCCGTCCGACTCGGCGCCAACCACCATGGCGTCGTTGCCGCTGATGCCGGTGCCGCCGTTGGCGGGACGCGACCACACCAGCGTGCCGCGGCTCGCATCGGCGCAGCCGACGGCCGCCTGGAACGCGCGGGCGCACACCGAGGTGCCGAGGCGCGACACAGGCCCGAGCAGATCGACCAGGCGCTCCACGTCGTTGGTGCCGCGCGGCGAGGCGATCGGGGCTTCCCAGCGCACCGAGCCGTTGTTCGGGTTCAGGCCGACGAGCCGGCCACCCTGGCCCGCGACCAGGGTGTCGCCCACGGCCATCAGCACGCCGGACTGGCGCAGCACCAGCGGCTCGCCGGGTCGGGACTGGGTCCACAGCTTGCGGCCCGTCTGGCCGTCGTACGCGGAGACGGAGCGGTCGGCGGCGAGCACGAACACGCGGGCGCCCGCCACGAACGGCGCGGTGTAGGCCTGCGCGGCGAGCTTCTGGCGCCACAGCACCTTGCCGCCGCTCAGTGCGGTGAGGTTGTTGTCCTGCGTGACCACGGCCGCCAGCGTGCCGTCGCTGCCCACGCCGGCGATGACCGGGGCGCCGGCGCTCGCGCGCCAGGCCTCGCGGCCGCTGGCGGCGTCGAGCACCGCCACCGTGCCGTCGCTGGCACCCAGGGTGAGCTGCCCGGCGTTGACCGTGACCGACAGCGGGAACGTGACGTTGGGCAGGCGCGCCGACCAGGCCTGGCGCACCGGCAGCGACGCCGGGTTCGGCGGCAGCTCGGCGGGCTTGGCCTTCTCGCCGCTGCCGCCCAGCCACGAGGGCCACGACAGCTGCGGCATGATCGAACAGCCGCCCAGCGCGGTGGCCACGGCCAGGGCGCCCGCGCAGCGCCAGAACGGGTGGATGGCGGCCGTCCTCATGACTTGGCGCTCCCGGCGGCGGCGCCCTTGGTGTCGGGCGCCAGCGATTTCGGATCGACGCCCAGCGCCGTCAGCTTGACCTCCAGCAGGCGGCGGTACTCGGCCTGCTCGTCCATGGCCTGGTAGGCCTTGGTGTACTCGGCCTTGGCCTGGTCCTTCTTGCCCTGCAGGTTGTAGACGTCGCCGCGGCGGTCCGCCACCAGCGAGGCGAATTCGTTCGGGAACGGGCCCTGCAGCTGCTTGAGCGCCTCGTCGTACGACTTGGCATCGACCAGCAGCGCGGCCAGGCGCAGGCGCGCGATGGCCTGGTAGCCCTCGTCCGGGGCCTTGTCGGCCACCCACGAGAGCGCCGCCTTGGCGGTGTCGGCCTTGCCCTTGTCGGCGGCGGCCTGCGCCACCAGCAGCGCGGCCTGCTGCGCGAACACGGTGCTGCCGTACTTGTCGCGCGCATCGGCGAAGCCCTGCTCGGCCCGCGCCAGGTCGCCGGACTGCACGGCGCGTTCCACCTCGTCGTAGATCGCCGACGCCTTGGCGGACTGGGTGCGCTGCCAGTACTGCCAGCCGTTCATCGCGGCGACGGCGCCGAACACGGCGATCAGCAACCAGGAGATCAGGTTGCCGTAGGTGTTCCAGAAGTGCTTGAGCTGGTCAAGCTGCTCCTGTTCTTCGAGATCGAGGTGGGATGCCATGAAGGGTGCTCGTTCTGCCGCAAGGTCGGGCAGCCGGGGATTGTAGTGAGCCGGGCGCCAGGGCCCGGCGGCTTCAGTGGCGCAGCGTCGCCGCCCAGTCGGCCGCGGCGGCCAGCGCACGGCGCTGCTGGGCGCCCTGCCCGTCGCGCAGCGCCTTGACGGTGACCTCGCCGGCGGCCAGTTCGTCGCCGCCGAAGACGAGCGCGTAGCGGGCGCCGCTGCCATCGGCCTTCTTGAACTGGGACTTCATGCTGCCCATGCCTTCGGCCGACGCCGCCTGCATCTGCACCGAGACGCCGGCGCCGCGCAGCGCCTGCAGGGTGCGCATGACCAGCGGCAGCGCCTGCGCGTCCGGCACGATGGCGTAGGCATCGGGCGCGGGCGCCGCGGCGGCCGCGCCCTGCTCCCTGAGCAGCTCCAGCACGCGCTCCAGGCCCATGCCCCAGCCGACGGCGGGCGTGGGCTTGCCGCCCAGCACCTCGAACAGGCCGTCGTAGCGGCCGCCGCCGCACAGCGTGCCCTGCGCGCCCAGCTGGTCGGTGATGAACTCGAACACCGTGTGGCTGTAGTAGTCCAGGCCGCGCACCAGGCGCGGGTTGATGCTCCAGCGCACGCCACAGGCGTCCAGCAGTTCCTTGACGGCGTCCAGGTGCTTGAGCGAAGCCTCGCCCAGGTACGACAGCAGCTGCGGCGCGCCGCGCACCATCTCCTGCATGGCCGGGTTCTTGGTGTCCAGGATGCGCAGCGGGTTGGCATGCAGGCGCCGCTGGGCGTCGGCGTCGAGCACGTCGCGGTGCTGCTCGAAGTACGCCACCAGGGCCGCGCGGTGGGCCTGCCGCTCCACCGGCACGCCCAGGCTGTTCATCTCGACCCGGATGTCCTGCAGGCCCAGCTCGGTGAACAGCTGGTGCGCCAGCAGCATCAGCTCGGCATCGACCTCGGGGCCGGGGTGGCCCAGCACCTCGGCGCCCAGCTGGTAGAACTGGCGGTAGCGGCCGCGCTGGGGCCGCTCGTGGCGGAACATCGGGCCCATGTAGTACAGCCGCTTGCCGCCGTCGTACGTGAGGTTGTGCTCGATGGCGGCGCGCACCACGCCGGGCGTGTTCTCCGGCCGCAGCGTGAGCTGCTCGCCGTTCAGGCGGTCCTCGAAGGAGTACATCTCCTTCTCGACGATGTCGGTGGTCTGGCCGGTGCCGCGCACGAACAGCTGCGTGGGTTCGACCACGGGCGTGCGGATCATCCGGTAGGCGTAGCGGCCCATCAGCCCGCGCACCTTCTCCTCGAGCCATTCCCAGCGCGCCGAGTCGGGCGGCAGGATGTCGTTCATGCCCTTGACGGCACTCAGTTTGTCAGCCATGTTCAATCGTGTTTCGGCGCCGCTGCGAACGCAGCCCGCCCTTCCTGATGCCGTGCGGCGGACGCGGCCTAGCGCGCCGGCGCGTCGGCGGCAAAGCGCTTTTCGATGTAGTTCTCGACGATCCGGTGGAACTCGGCGGCGATGTTCTCGCCGCGCAGGGTCAGGGCCTTCTCGCCGTCGATGAAGACGGGCGCAGCCGGCGCCTCGCCGGTGCCGGGCAGGCTGATGCCGATGTCGGCATGCTTGCTCTCGCCGGGCCCGTTGACGATGCAGCCCATCACCGCGACGCGCAGCTTTTCGACGCCGGGGTAGCGGTTGCGCCACAGCGGCATGTTGGCCCGCAGGTGGTCGTCGATCTGCTTGGCCAGTTCCTGGAACGTGGTGCTGGTCGTGCGGCCGCAGCCCGGGCAGGCGGTGACGCTGGGCACGAAGGTGCGCAGCCCCAGCGCCTGCAGGATCTCGGAGGCGATGACCACCTCCTGCGTGCGCGACTCGCCCGGCTGCGGCGTGAGCGACACGCGGATGGTGTCGCCAATGCCCTCCTGCAGCAGGATGCCCAGCGCGACGCTGGAGGCGACCGTGCCCTTGGTGCCCATGCCGGCCTCGGTCAGGCCCAGGTGCAGCGGATAGTCGCAGCGGCGCGCCAGCTCGCGGTAGACCGAGATGAGGTCCTGCACGCCGCTGACCTTGCACGACAGGATGATCTGGTTGCCGTCCATGCCCATGGACTCGGCCAGCTTGGCCGACTCGATGGCCGAGGTGATGAGCGCCTCGTACATCACGCTGCGCGCGTCCCAGGGATCGGCGCGGCGGCTGTTGTCGTCCATCAGCGAGGCCAGCAGGTCCTGGTCGAGGCTGCCCCAGTTGACGCCGATGCGCACGGCCTTGTCCCAGCGCATGGCGGCCTCGATCATCTGGCCGAACTGGCGGTCGCGCTTGTCGCCCTTGCCGACGTTGCCGGGGTTGATGCGGTACTTGGACAGCGCCTGCGCGCAGTCCGGGAACTCGGTCAGCAGGCGGTGGCCGTTGTAGTGGAAGTCGCCCACCAGCGGCACGTCGACGCCCATGCGATCGAGCTGTTCGCGGATGTAGGGCACCTGCCGGGCCGCCTCGGGCGTGTTGACCGTGATGCGCACGACCTCCGAGCCGGCCTGCGCCAGTTCCTTGACCTGGATCGCGGTGGCGATCGGGTCCTCGGTGTCGGTGTTGGTCATCGACTGCACGCGCACCGGGGCATCGCCGCCGACGGTGACGACGCGCGAGCCCCAGGTCACGCGGGCCTGGCGCGAGCGGCGTGCCGCGGGGGCCGCGGGCGCGATCGGCAGGCAGGGTTCGTTCATGGATTGGACTACTTGATCTCGAAACGGGCCACGTTGTCGCGGGCGACGGCGGCCAGGTCGTACGGCTTGCCGCGCACCTCCACCTTCGTCGCGTTGGCGCTGCCCACGGTGACGGCCAGGGGCGGCGCGCCGGAGGCGCCGGCGGTCTCGCCCGCGGCGAGCAGGCGGCGCAGCGCGACGTTGCCGCGGCTGTCGGTCACCTCGACCCACGACGGGCCACTGGCCTTGAACAGGATGATGCCGCTGGCGGCCGCGGCGGGCGCGGCGGCCACCGGCGACGAAGCGGCCGCGGCGGCAGGCGCCACTGCCCGCGCCGCCGAGGCCGGCGCGGCCATGGGCGCCGGCACGGGCGCGGCCGTGGGCACGGCGGTGACGGACACGACGGCGCTGGACGCGACCGGGTGCGGGACGGCGACGGCGGCCTCGGTCACCATCGCGGGGGCCGGCTCGCTCGCCGACGGCACCGGCGCCAGGGCGGGCGCGGTCATGCCGACGGCAGGCGCCACCGCGGTCACCGGCGCCTTGGCGGCGGCGCCCTCCTCGCGCCGGATGCCCGGCAGGAACACCAGCACCAGCGCGCCGAGCAGCAGTGCGAAGACGGCCAGGAAGACGGGGCGCGTGAGCTGGTCGGCCCAGCCGGGAGCGACCGGATCGCCGGGCGCACGGAACGGCGCGTTCAGGCTTTCGCGATCGGTCACCAGGCGCGGGGCGCTCGTCTGGGGCAGGCGCTCGAGGATCGGCTGCGCGTCGACCTTGAGCGTGCGGCACACGCTCGAGGCGAGCGCCCGGGCGAACACGGCGTCCGTCAGTTCCTCGTGGCGGTCGGCCTCGAGCGCCTCCAGCTTGCGCACCGGCACCTTCAGCGACACCGCCAGCGCGGCCACGTGCAGGCCGGCAGCTTCACGGGCCCGGCGCAGCAGCGCGCCCGCCGTCGGGCCCGCAACGGCCATCCCCTCACTCATTGAACGCTCCGCGGTCGTAGGCGCCCGCCTCCCGCGACTGCGGGAAGCGCTTCTTCAGCTGCTCGCCGAGCTGCGCGGCGGCGACCTGGTCGCCGAGCTTGCGCTCGACCTTGATCCCCAGCCACAGCGTCTCGGCGTTGGCCAGGTCGCTGTTGTTCAGGCGGCGGATATAGGTCTGGGCGCGGGGCGCCGCGCCGCGCGCGTACAGCAGGTTGGCGAGGTTGTAGCCGACGATGGGATTGCCCTCGTCCAGCTCCCACGCCTTGGCGAGCGAGTGCTCGGCGCTGCTGGCCTTGCCGGCGCGCGCCTGGCACAGGCCCTGCGCCATCAGCGTCTTGGCCCGCTCGCGGTAGATCGGGCTGGCCAGCGCCTGCTCGAAGGTGCGATCGGCCTCGTCGAAGCGGCGCTGCTGGCACTGCAGCCAGCCGATGTTGTGCAGCGTGTTGGGATCGCGCGGATTGAGCGCCACGGCGCGCCGGAAGCTGTCCTCGGCCTGCCGCAGGTCGTTCAGGCGCATGTAGATCAGCCCGCGCAGGTTGAAGGCGTCGGGATAGGTCGGGTCGGCCGCGATGACCTGCTTGAGCTCGTCGAGGGCGACGCTGGTCTGGCCCTGCTCGAAGTACCCCACCGCGAGCTCCATGCGGATGCGGGCGCGCTTGCGGCCCTCGGGCTCGTCCGACTCCGTGACCAGGCTGTCGTGCGGGGCCTCCGCCGTCGGCCCGCCCGCGCATCCGGACACCACCATGGCCGTGGCGAGCAGACCCGCCCACGGCACCATGGCCACCAGCACGCCCAGGGGCGCACCACACCGCTTGAACATTCAACCCTCCTTGGCAGCTGCGGCTGCCGGCACCTGTCGGAGCATCACGGTGCGCTGCTGGGCGATGCGCTCGCCCACCCGGGTTCGGTCCTTGACGTCGCCGGCGAGTTGCCCGCATGCGGCGTCGATGTCGTCACCTCTCGTCTTGCGCACGGTGGTGACGATACCAGCATCACTCAGGATTTTCGCGAACGCGACAACGTGGGTGTTGGGCGATCGCGTCAGGCCCGACTGCGGGAACGGGTTGAAGGGAATGAGGTTGAACTTGCAGCTGATGCCGCGGCCGCCATGGCGGCGAACCAGGTCGACCAGCTCGCGGGCGTGCGCGGGCGTGTCGTTGACGCCATCGAGCATGCAGTACTCGAACGTGATGAAGTCGCGCGGCGCGTGCGCCAGGTAGCGGTTGCACGCATCGAGCAGTTCGGCCAGCGGGTACTTGCGATTGAGCGGCACGAGGTTGTCGCGCAGCGGGTCGTTGGGCGCGTGCAGCGACACGGCCAGCGCCACCGGGCAGTCCTGCGCCAGCCGGTCGATCATGGGCACCACGCCGGAGGTGGACACCGTGACGCGGCGGCGCGACAGGCCGTAGCCGTGGTCGTCCAGCATCGTGCGCAGCGCCGGCACCAGCGCCGAGTAGTTCTGCAGCGGCTCGCCCATCCCCATCATCACCACGTTGGAGATGACGCGCTCGCCGGTCTTGAGGTGCCCGCGCAGGAAATGCTCGGCGAACCACAGCTGGGCGACGATCTCGCCGGTGGTGAGGTTGCGCGAGAAGCCCTGGTGGCCGGTGGAGCAGAAGCGGCAGCCGACCGCGCAGCCCGCCTGCGACGACACGCACAGCGTGCCGCGGTCGTCCTCGGGGATGAACACCGCCTCGACGGCGTTGCCGTCGCGCACGTCGAACAGCCACTTGATCGTGCCGTCCGCCGACTCGTGCTGGGTGATGACCGGCAGCGCCTCGATGCGGGCGGTCGTCTTGAGTTTTTCGCGCAGCGACTTCGCCAGGTCGGTCATCTGGTCGAAGTCACGAGCGCCCCGCTGGTGGATCCAGCGAAACAGCTGGGTGGCGCGGAAGCGCTTCTCGCCCAGCGTTTCGCAGAACGCGGCCAGCCCGTCGAGGTCGAAATCGAGGAGGTTGGCCGTCGTCATCGCATGGGGGACTACCCGCTCAGCGCGAGTAGACGTTCATGCCGGGGAAGAAGAACGCCACTTCGACGGCGGCCGTCTCGGGCGCGTCGGAGCCGTGCACGGCGTTGGCGTCGATGCTGTCGGCGAAGTCGGCGCGGATGGTGCCCTTCTCGGCCTTCTTCGGGTCGGTGGCGCCCATCAGTTCGCGGTTCTTGGCGATCGCGCCCTCGCCTTCCAGCACCTGGATCATCACCGGGCCGGAGATCATGAAGTCCACCAGGTCCTTGAAGAACGGGCGGGCCTTGTGCACGGCGTAGAACTGCTCGGCTTCCTGGCGCGACAGGTGGGCCATCTTGGCGGCGATGACCTTCAGGCCCGCGCCTTCGAAGCGCGCGTAGATCTGGCCGATGACGTTCTTGGCCACTGCGTCGGGCTTGATGATGGAGAGGGTGCGTTCGATCGCCATGCTGGTTCCTGGATTGCGAGTTGTGAAGGGGGAGCCGCCGGCGCCGCAGCCCCTTAGGGCCGGCGCGGGCGGGAAAGTTCGACAAAGCCCGTGATTTTAAACCGCCGGGCGCGGTCCTTGCGATGCGTGGTGGCTCAGCGGCCGCCGCCGCCGCGGTTGTTGCGCCGCGGACCACCGCGTCGCTGGCCGCCCCCACCGGGGCCGCCGGGCCCGCCGCCCTGGCGCTGGCGCATGAAACTGTCGGCGCCGATGTAGCCGAACGAGGTCTTCATCGGATCGGGCTGGGCGCCCGCGCCGCCGCCGCGCTCCTTGTTGCCGCTGCGGCGCTGCTGGCCTTGCCCGCCGCCCTGCCCGCCGCCCTTGCCGCCGGGCTGGCCGCCCGCGCGGGACTGGCCGCCGTCGGGCCGCGGCCCGTTGCCGCGGTTGCCGCGCCGCCGGTTGCGCGGGGCGCCGTCGGCATCGCCGCGCGGCCGCTCGCCGCCGGGGGTGCCGCCGGCGGCCTGGGTGAGCGCGCGGATGTCGCGCTCGTCCAGCTCCATCCAGGCGCCGCGCTTGAGCCCGCGCGGCAGCACCATGGCGCCGTAGCGGATGCGGATCAGGCGGCTGACCGCATGGCCCAGCGCCTCGAACAGGCGGCGCACCTCGCGGTTGCGCCCTTCGGAGATCGTGACCCGGTACCAGGTGTTGGCGCCCTCGCCGCCGCCGTCCTCGACGGAGCCGAACTGGGCCTTGCCGTCGTCCAGGTCGATGCCCTCGAGCAGGCGCTGCTTTTCCTCGGCGGACAGCGCGCCCAGCACGCGCACCGCGTACTCGCGCTCCAGGCCGAAGCGCGGGTGCATGAGGCGGTTGGCCAGCTCGCCGCTGCTGGTGAACAGCAGCAGGCCCTCGGTGTTCAGGTCCAGCCGGCCGACCGACTGCCACTTGCCCTGCTGCAGCCGCGGGAGCTTGCGGAACACGGTGGGCCGGTTCTGCGGATCGTCGTGGGTGACGACCTCGCCGACGGGCTTGTGGTAGGCGATCACGCGCGGCGGCGGGGGCGCGATGCGCACCCGGATCGGCTTGCCGTTGACCTTGATCTGGTCGCCGAACTGGATGCGCTGGCCGACGTGGGCGGGCTCGTTGTTGACCGAGATCCGCCCTTCCATGATCAGCTGTTCCATCTCCAGCCGCGAGCCCAGGCCGGCCTGGGCCAGCACCTTGTGCAGCTTGGGGGTCTCGGCCTGCGGCGCCAGCACGCGCTTGCCCAGCGTGACCTCGGGGCTCTGCTCGTCGGCGTCAAACTTGCCGGAGACGACGTCCTCGAAGCGGATCGGCTCGGCCGGCGGCGCGGGCGGGCGCGGCGCGCGCGGCCGATCGTCGTCATCGCCGTCGTCGTCGTCATCGCCCTCGTAGCCTTCGTCGGCGGCGTCGGGCCCCGCCTCACGCTCGGCGTCGGCGGGGCGCGCCCCGGCCTGCGCCGCCGGGGGCACGCCCGCCTTGTCCTTGTCGTCGGGGGCGGGGGCCTCGTCGGCCGGGGTCTGCAGGTCGTTGGAGTTCATGCGGGTCAGGTCAGTGCGGCCGGCTCGGCGTCGCCGCCGGCGGCATCGTCGCCATCGGCGGGCGTGGTGGACGGCGCGGCGGGCTCGCCCGTCGCCTGGGCGGCGGCATCGTCGTCGGCCGCTTCGGGTTCGGCGAGGGCCGTCCCGCTCGTGGGGTCGTTGGCGGCCGATTCGCCGGCGGCGACGATCCCGGCCGGGCCGTCCATCGGCAGCTCCGGATCGCCCAGGCCGGCCAGCGCGGCCATCTGCTGCGAGGGGTTCTCCAGCATCGGCAGCTGGTCGAGCGAAGCGATGCCCAGGTCGTCCAGGAACTGCCTGGTGGTGGCGTACAGGCCCGGGCGGCCGGGTGCCTCGCGGTGGCCGATCACCTCGACCCAGCCGCGGTCCTCGAGCTGCTTGAGGATCTGGGTGTTGATCGTGACGCCGCGGATGTCTTCCATGTCGCCGCGCGTCACCGGCTGGCGGTACGCGATGATGGCCAGCGTCTCGAGCGCGGCGCGCGTGTACTTGGGGGGCTTTTCCGGATGCAGCCGGTCGAGGTACTCGCGCATCTCGGGCCGGCTCTGGAACCGCCAGCCGCTGGCCACGCACACCAGCTCCACGCCACGCTGGGCCCACTCGTCCTGCAGTTCCCCGAGCACCGACTTGATCGTGTCCGCGCCGAGTTCGTCATTGAACAGGACGCGCATCTCGCGCACCTGCAACGGCTGCGGCGAGCAGATCAACGCGGTTTCGAGGACGCGCTTGGCATCCGCGGTATTCATCGTCTTGCGGTCTTCCTGGAACGGGCGCCGGGCGGCGCTCCAGTGATGGGGTGGCCCGTGGCGGGCGGCGGCGGAGTCGCGGCGCTGGCTCCGGCGGGCTGCTGGGGGTGCCCGGCGGGCGTGGCATCGTGCGCCATCGCTGGGACCGGATTGTAACGCAGCCCCCATTGCGCGATCCCGTGCAGCAGGTCGGCCGGCAACGGCGAGCGCAGCTCCAGCGCCTCGGCCGTGACGGGATGCCGGAAGGCGAGCCGGAACGCGTGCAGCGCCTGCCGGGGCACGCCGGCCTCGCACCGGCCGCCATAGAGCTCGTCGCCCAGCAGCGGATGGCCGATGTGCGCCATGTGCACGCGGATCTGGTGCGTGCGGCCGGTGTGCAGCGTCGCCCGCACCAGGCAGCCGCTGGCGTTCGAGTCGAGCATGTCGAACGTCGTGCTGGACGGCTTGCCGGGCGACAGCGCCGGGTCGACCACCGCCATGCGCAGCCGGTTGCGCGGATCGCGGCCGATCGGCGCGTCGACCAGGCGCTGGCGCGGTCCGGTCCAGGCGCCGTGGCCCAGGGCCAGGTACTGCCGCGAGACCTCGCGCGCCGCGATCATGCGCACCAGGGCGTCCATGGTGGCCCGCGTGCGGGCCACGACCATCAATCCGCTGGTGTCCTTGTCCAGCCGGTGCACGATGCCCGCGCGCGGCAGCTGCGCCGCGCCGGCGTCGCGCGCGAGCAGCGCGTTCAGCAGCGTGCCGCTCCAGTTGCCCGGCGCGGGGTGCACCACCAGGCCGGCCGGCTTGTCCACCACCAGCAGGTGCTCGTCCTCGTGCACCACGACCAATGGGATCGGCTCCGGGCGGAACGCCTGGCTTTGCGGGGTGGGCCGCAGTTCGACCGCCAGCGCGGCGCCGGCGCGAACGCGGTGCGCGGCGCGCGTGGCCGGCCGGCCGTCCAGGGTGACGGCGCCCGCCTCGATCAACTGCTGCAGGTAGCTGCGCGAGAACTCGGGCACGAGGTCGGCCAGCACGCGATCGAGCCGCTCGCCATGGTGCTGCGGCCCCGCGGTGGCCTGGCGCACCTCCGCCGGCGCGCCGGCGTCGGCCTCCTCGTCCGGCGTGTCGTCGGGGGTGGTCGGCGCGGGACCCGCTCCTATAATCGTCCGGCCCTGTTTCAAGAAGGTCTGCGCTTCATGCTTCGTGCCAAATTATCGTGCCTCGCCGTCGGAGCGGCCTTCCTGCTCGGCGCCTGTTCGTCGAACCCGGTCGAGCGCGGCCCGAACGTCAGCCCGAACCGGCTGTACGCGGACGCGAAGGACGAGATGAGCGCGGGCTCGTGGGACAAGGCGGTGCCGATCCTCGAGCGCCTCGAGGGCCGCGCGGCAGGCACGCCGCTCGCGCAGCAGGCGCAGCTGGACAAGGCCTATGCGCAGTACAAGTCGGGCGAGCCCGCGCAGGCCATCTCGACCATCGACCGCTTCATGAAGCTGCACCCGGCGAGCCCGGCGCTGGACTATGCGCTGTACCTCAAGGGCATCGTCAACTTCAACGACAACCTGGGCCTGCTGGCCTGGATGACGCGCCAGGACCTGGCCGAGCGTGACCAGAAGGCGGCCAAGGAATCGTTCGAGGCCTTCAAGGAATTGAGCACGCGGTTCCCCGACTCGAAGTACACGCCGGATGCCCGCGCGCGCATGACGTACATCGTCAACTCGCTCGCCCAGTACGAGGTGCACGTCGCGCGCTACTACTACCGGCGCGGCGCCTACGTGGCCGCCGTCAACCGGGCCCAGTCGGCGCTGAACGACTACCACGACGTCCCCGCCCTCGAGGAGGCCCTGTTCATCCTGGTGCGCTCGTACGACGCGCTCAACATGCCGCAGCTGCGCGACGACGCGCGCCGCGTGCTGGAGAAGAGCTATCCGCAGAGCGTGTACCTGACCGGCCGCGAGAAGCCGGACAACACGCCCTGGTGGAAGGTCTGGTGACCGCCTCAGGCCACTGAGGCCGCATCGCGCAGCGCGTCCAGCGCCGCGTCGAACTCCCCCTGCGACTGCAGCCGCCGCATCGGCGGCAGCGCCGCCAGCAGCCGGCGGCCGTAGCCCATGGTCGCCATGCGCGTGTCGCACACCACCAGCACGCCGCGATCGCTCTCGCGGCGGATCAGGCGCCCGGCGCCCTGCTTGAGCGCCACCGCCGCCTCGGGCACGAAGTAGTCGTTGAACGCGCTGCGGCCCTGTGCTTCCAGGCGCTGCGAGCGGGCCTCCACCACCGGGTCGCCCGGCGGCGGGAACGGCAGCTTGTCGATCACCACCAGCTGCAGTGCGTCCCCGGGCACGTCCACGCCCTCCCAGAACGAGGCCGAGGCCACCAGCAGGCAGCCGCTGCCGCCCTGGGCGTCGCCCTCGCGGAACCGCTCGATGAGGCGGCGCTTGGGCCACTGGCCCTGCACCAGCACCTCGAGCTGCCCGCCGCCGCCGAAGCGGCGCTGCAACTCGTCGCCGATGCTGCGCAGCGCGCGCAGCGTGGTGGTGAGCACCATGGTCCGCCCGCCCAGGCGCTGCGCGGCCGCCGCCGCCACCCGCGCGACCGCGAGGCTGTGGCCCGGGTCGTTCGGCTTGGGCAACTCGCGCGGCAGGTACAGCGCGGCCTGGCTGGGATAGTCGAACGGACTGCCCACGCGCAGCACGCGCGCCTGCTCGAGGCCGCAAGGCTCGGTGAACCACGACAGCCGGGCGTCGTCGCCCAGCGTCGCGGAGGTGAAGATCCAGGCCCGGCCGTTGCCGGCCGATTCGTCGTCCGCGCCTTCCTCGGGCTGCTTCAGCAGGCGCGTGCGCACCGTCTGCGCGATGTCCAGCGGCGACTCCATCAGCCGCAGCTGCAGCCCGACGTCGACCCAGCGCACCGAGCCGCCGTCGCACGGCGAGCAGAAGCGCGCCGCGCGCTCGGCCAGCCGCGTGGCGCGTTCCTGCAGGCGCGGAAAGTCCGGCGCCATTTCGCTCACGGTGGCCAGCGCCTCGGCGGCCACTTCGCACGCCCGGCGCACGGCGCCCAGCGCCGCATCCCAGGCATCGGGATCGACGCCGTCGGGCGCGCCGTCGGCCCAGCGCAGGCGGCCCGAGCCGATGCGTCCGACGGCCAGGCGCAGCTCGCGCGCGGCGCGCTCGGTGCCGGCGGCCACCTGCTGCCAGTCGGCCAGGCCGCGCGCCAGCTGCAGGCCGGCGGCCAGCACGTCGCGGGTGAAGTCCAGCAGCTGCGCCGTCCCGAGCTGCGAGCCGAGGAACTGCACGCCGGTCTCATTGAGCTGGTGCGCCTCGTCGAAGATTGCGACGCGCACAGTGGGCAGCAGCTCCGCCATGCCGGACTCGCGCACCGCGAGGTCGGCGAAGAACAGGTGGTGGTTGATCACCACCACGTCGGCCGCGAGCGCGTCGCGGCGCGCCAGGTTGACGTGGCAGGAGCGGAACTTGGGGCACTGCGCGCCCAGGCAGTTCTCCCGCGTGGACGTGAAGAGCGGGATCGCCGGCGAGCGCTCGTCCAGCCCCGGCAGCTCGGCCAGGTCGCCGGTGCGCGTGGCCTGCGACCACTGCTCCACGCGCGCGAGCGTGGCGGCGACGGCACGGTCCCCGGCGGCCGCGTCCTGGCGCGACTGCTCCAGCCGGTGCAGGCACAGGTAGCTGCCGCGCCCCTTGAGCAGCGCCGTGCGCACCGGCAGGCCCAGGGATTCGACCAGCCGCGGCAGATCGCGGCCGAACAGCTGGTCCTGCAGCGTCTTGGTGGCCGTGGACAGCAGCACCCGCTCGCCCGACAGCAGCGCCGGCACCAGGTAGGCGAACGTCTTGCCCACGCCGGTGCCCGCCTCCACCACGAGCGCGCCGCCCTCCTCGATGGTCTGCGCCACCGCCACGGCCATCTCGGTCTGCCCGCCGCGCGGCAGGAAGGCGTCGGCCGCGCCGGCCAGCACGCCCTCGGGGCCGAAGGCACGGCGAACTGCTTCTTGCAACGGGGTCACGCGGGTTCTTTGGGGTCGAGGGCCAGTTCGAGCCGGGCGATTTGGTCGCGCAGCGCGAGGCGCCGCTTCTTGAGCCGCCGCAGCATCAGTTCGTCCATCGGCACGTCGCGGCCGACCCGGTCGATGAGGGCATCGAGGTCGGCATGCTCGATGCGCAGCTCGATCAGCCGGCGCTCGGGCGAATGCAGGTTGGATTCCACGGAACTAGTTGGCGGGAGCGCCGCGGGCAACTCGGCGGGCGCATTGATAATACGTGTTCCGCGGGCCGCGCCGTTTCCGGCCTCTCGCGGACCGACTCAGGATCCGACATGGGCAAAGGCTATCGACTCACCGCCGCGACGGGCATCCACAAGGGTGACCGCGAATACCAGCAGGACCAGGTGGCCCTGCTGGCCCATCCGCGGGTGACCGGCTGCGTGCTGGGCGTCATCGCCGACGGCATGGGCGGGCGCAGCGGCGGCCGCAAGGCGTCCGACCAGGTGATGATGACGGCCAGGCAGCTGTTCGAGCGCTACTCGCCCGACCACGACGACGCCTCCCACCTGCTCAAGCAGATCGTGGACGAGTCGCACCTGGTCATCAAGCTCACCGCCATCTCCTCGGAGCAGGAGCCGCACAGCACCGTCGCCGCGTTCCTCATCAACCCGCAGGGCGACTGCCACTGGGTGCACGCGGGCGACTCGCGCATCTACTACTTCCACGGCACCAGCCTGGTCAAGCGCACGCTCGACCACTCCTACGTGCAGACGCTGGTGGACAAGGGCGAGATCACCGAGGAAGAGGCCAACGTCCACCCCCAGTCCAACATCCTGATGGGATGCCTGGGCGCCGAGGACGATCCGCCCGCCGAGCTGAACTACCTGCAGCAGCTGCGCCCCGGCGACGTGCTGATGGCCTGCAGCGACGGCGTGTGGCACTACTTCAGCCCGAACGAGCTGGGCTCCGTGCTGGCGTCGCTGTCGCCGCGCGAGGCGAGCGAGTTCCTGATCGAGAAGGCGCGCTCGCGCGCGCGCGGCGGCGGCGACAACCTGTCGCTGGTGATCGTCAAGCTCGAACCGCTGGCCTGACCGGCGGGCCGGGCGGCGCCTGCCGCCGGACCAGGGCGCTGCGCTGACTCAGGGCGGCACGGGCAGCGGCTTCACGTCCTTCTTCGCGCTGGCCGCGCGCTGCTGCACCTGGGCGCGGTGTTCCTGCGCTTCCTGCACGCGGCTGTCGTAGCGGCGCCGGTTCTCCTGGGCATCCGGCGGCGTCGGCGCCGCCTTGGGCGACGCGGGCCTGGCGCGCTGGCGGGCCGCTTCCGTGTCGGCCTGCACCTTGGCCGCCTTGTCGGCGGCGCGGCGCTCGCGGGCCTGGCGGTTCGGCTCGCCCTGGACCTCGGCCTCGCGGCCGCGGCGCTCCTGGTCGGCGCGCTTTTGCTCCAGCTCGTTCAGGCGCTCGGCCGCCCGGCTGCGCCGCTGGGCGTCGTTGAGCGAGACCTCCTGCCGGCGCAGGTCGGCCAGGAGGTCGCGCCGCCTGGACTTGGCCGCCTCGATGCAGCCCGTGACGGCGAACTTGCGGTAGCAGGCCTTCTGCTCGGCCGCGAAATCGGCCTCGACGCGGCTGCGCTCGGCGGCGATGCGCGCGCGCTCCGCGGCGTCGCTGCCGGCCTGCTGGGCGCCGGCACCGTCCTGCGCATGCAGGGCCGCGCTCGCGACGAGCAGCAGCGGAAGGAGGAGCCGGGACGGGGTCATGTGAGGCGGGTGTCGACGGTGCGGTGGCCCAGCGCCAGGAACTCGGCGGACTGCATCTCGCGCAGGCGCGAGACGGTGCGCGGGAACTCGTGCGCCAGCGGGCCCTCGGTGTACAAGGCCTCGGGTTCGACCGCCGCGGACAGGATCAGTTTCACGCGCCGATCGTAAAGAACATCCACCAGCCAGGTGAAGCGCCGGGCCTCGGACGCCATGTTCACCGGCATGTGGGGCACCCCGGACAGCAGCACGGTGTGGAACTGGCTGGCGATCTCCAGGTAGTCGTTCTGCGAGCGGGGTCCGCCGCACAGCGTGCGGAAGTCGAACCACACCACGCCGCCCGCCTTGCGCCGGGCCCGGATCTCGCGCTGCTCGATGTTCAGGACCGGATCCTCGTCGCGCGACGCGGCCAGTTCGGTGAACGCGCGGTCCATCTCGGCGTCGGCCTGCGGCCCCAGCGGCGTGTGGTACAGCTTCACGTGCTCCAGCGTGCGCTGGCGGTAGTCGGTGCCGTTGTCCACGTTCACGACCTCCAGCCGGGACTTGAGCAGCTCGATGGCCGGCAGGATGCGGTCGCGGTGCAGCCCGTTCGGGTACAGCTCGTCGGGATGGAAGTTCGAGGTGGTGACGAAGCCGACCCCGTTGTCGAACAGCGCCTGCAGCAGCCGGTGCAGGATCATCGCGTCGGTGATGTCGGCGACGTGGAACTCGTCGAAGCAGATCAGCTTGAAGCGCTGCGCGATGCGCTCGCCCAGCTTGTCCAGCGGGTTCACGGTGCCCTGCAGGTCGGCCAGCTCGCGGTGCACCTCGCGCATGAACTCGTGGAAGTGCAGCCGCGTCTTGCGCTTGAGCGGCACCGCCTGGAAGAAGCAGTCCATCAGGAAGCTCTTGCCGCGCCCGACGCCGCCGTGCATGTAGACGCCGCGCGGGATGTCGGGCCGGTTGATCAGCTTCTTGAGCGAGTTGGAGCGCTTTTCCTTGTAGTGCGCCCACTCCTGCGCGCACCGCTCCAGCGCCTGGACGGCGCGCAGCTGCGCGGGGTCGCTCGCGTAACCCCGCGCCTTCAGTTCTGCTTCATAGGCCTCGCGGACCGGATGCACGTCAGCCGCCGCGGGGGAACGTGGCGACCATGCTCAGAAGTTGAGCGTGCGCTTGTCCACCGCCAGCGCCGCCTCCTTGGTCGCCTCGGACAGCGACGGGTGGGCGTGGCAGATGCGCGCGATGTCCTCGGCCGAGGCCTTGAACTCCATCGCCACCACCGCCTCGGAGATCAGCTCGCTGGCCATCGGGCCGACGATGTGCACGCCCAGGATCTCGTCGGTCTTCGCGTCGGCCAGGAACTTGACCATGCCGGTGGTGTCGCCCAGCGCGCGCGCGCGGCCGTTGGCCATGAACGGGAAGGTGCCGGCCTTGTACGCCACGCCCGCGGCCTTGAGCTGCTGCTCGGTCTGGCCGACCCACGCGATCTCGGGGCTGGTGTAGATCACCCAGGGAATGGTGTTGAAGTTCACGTGCCCGTGCTGGCCGGCGATGCGCTCGGCCACCGCGACGCCCTCCTCCTCGGCCTTGTGCGCCAGCATCGGGCCGCGCACCACGTCGCCGACCGCCCAGACGTTGGGCAGGTTGGTGCGGCACTCGCCGTCCACCACGATGGCGCCGCGCTCGTCGAGCTTCAGGCCGACCGCTTCGGGGTTCAGGCCGATGGTGTTGGGCACGCGGCCGATCGAGACGATCAGCTTGTCGACGGCCAGGGTCTGGGCCTCGCCCTTGGCGTTGGTGTAGGCCACCGTCACGCCCTGCGCGCCATTGTTCTTCACCTCGCCGACCTTCACGCCCAGCTCGACCTTCAGGCCCTGCTTGCTGAACGCCTTGTGCGCTTCCTTGGCGATCTGCTCGTCCACCGCGCCCAGGAACGTGGGCAGGCCCTCGAGGATGGTCACCTCGGCGCCGATGCGGCGCCACACCGAGCCCATCTCCAGCCCGATCACGCCCGAGCCGATCAGGCCCAGCTTCTTCGGCACCTGCGGGATGCGCAGCGCGCCGTCGTTCGACAGGATGTTCACCTCGTCGAACGCGGCGCCCGGCAGCGCGCGCGGGTTGGAGCCGGTGGCCACGATCACGTGCTTGCCGACGATCGTCTCCTCGGCCGCGCCGCTCACCTTGACCTCGTAGCCGCCCTCGGCCGCCTTCACGAACGAGCCCCGGCCGTGGAAGAAGCTCACCTTGTTCTTCTTGAACAGGTACAGGATGCCGTCGTTGTTCTGCTTCACGACGGCGTCCTTGCGGCCGATCATCTTCTGCAGGTCCAGCGACAGGCCCTGCACCTGGATGCCGTGGTCGCCGAAATGCTTGGCGGCTTCCTCGTAGTTCTCGGACGACTGCAGCAGCGCCTTGGAGGGGATGCAACCCACGTTGGTGCAGGTGCCGCCCGGCGCGGGCTTGCCGTCCTTGTTCTTCCACTCGTCGATGCAGGCGGTGTTGAAGCCCAGCTGCGCCGCGCGGATGGCGGCGATGTAGCCGCCGGGGCCGCCGCCGATGACGACCACGTCGAATTGTTTGCTCATGGAGTTGCCTTGGTTGCGCCATCCCGGGCCGGAGCCGGGATCCAGCCCGGCCGTGCTCGACGGCCGGGCTGGACGGCGGGCCGAGCCCGCCATGACGGGGTCTTCATCACAGGTCGAACAGCAGGCGGGCCGGGTCTTCCAGCGCTTCCTTCATCGCCACCAGCCCCAGCACGGCCTCGCGGCCGTCGATGATCCGGTGGTCGTAGCTCATGGCCAGGTAGTTGATCGGGCGCACCACGACCTGCCCGTTCTCCACCACCGCACGGTCCTTGGTGGCGTGCACGCCCAGGATGGCCGACTGCGGCGGGTTGATGATGGGGGTGGACAGCATGGAGCCGAACACGCCGCCGTTGGAGATCGAGAACGTGCCGCCGGTCATCTCCTCGATGCCCAGCTTGCCGTCGCGCGCCTTGGCGCCGTACTCGGCGATCTTCTTCTCGATGTCGGCGAACGACATCTGGTCGGCATTGCGCAGGATCGGCACCACCAGGCCGCGCGGCGAGCCCACCGCGATGCCGATGTCGAAGTAGCCGTGGTAGACGATGTCGTTGCCGTCCACGCTGGCGTTGAGCACCGGGTACTTCTTGAGCGCATGCACCGCGGCCTTGACGAAGAACGACATGAAGCCGAGCTTGACGCCGTGCTCCTTCTCGAACTTTTCCTGGAAGCGCTTGCGCATCTCCATCACCGGGGCCATGTTGACCTCGTTGAAGGTGGTCAGGATCGCGTTGCTGGACTGCGATTGCAGCAGGCGCTCGGCGACGCGGGCGCGCAGGCGGCTCATGGGCACGCGCTGTTCCGGGCGCTCGCCCAGGTCGGGGGCGGTGGGCGCGGCGACCTGCTGCAGCGCAGGCGCGGCCGGGCGCGCAGCGGGCACGGGCGTGGCCACGGCGGCCTTGGCGGCGCCACCGGCGACGGCGGCAAGCACGTCGCCCTTGGTCACGCGGCCGTCGCGGCCGGTGCCGGCCACCGAGCCGGCGGCCAGGCTGTTGTCGGCCATCAGCTTGGCGGCAGCGGGCATCGCGACGCCGGACTTGGCACCGCCGGCGGCGGCGGCAGCAGCGGCCGGCGCGGGTGCTGGGGCGGCGGCAGCCGCAGGCGCGGGGGCAGCGGCGGCAGCGCCGGTCGCGGCGGCGCGGCCTTCGCTGTCGATCTTCGCGATCACCTGCTCGGCGGCCACGGTGCCGCCGTCGGCCACCACGATCTCGGCCAGCACGCCGGCGCTGGGCGCCGGCACCTCGAGCACCACCTTGTCGGTCTCGATCTCGATCAGGATCTCGTCCTGCGCCACGGCTTCACCGGGCTTCTTCTTCCACTGCAGCAAGGTCGCTTCTGCAACCGATTCCGACAGCTGCGGCACCTTCACGTCAACGATAGCCATTTTTGTTCCTGAATGTCTGGGATGAGTCCGCGCGGTGACCGGCCGCCAGGTCCGTGTCCACCGCGCGGAGAGATTCACGCGCCGCCAGGCGTCGTGAATCTCGTTACTTGGTGAGAACGAAGCCCTTGAGCTTGCCGAACGCGCCGTCGACCAGCGCCTTCTGTTGCTCCTGGTGCAGGTGCGAGTACCCCACGGCCGGCGATGCCGACGCGGCACGGCCCGAGTAGCCGAGCTTCTGGCCCTCGGTCATGTTCTCGTGGATGTAGTGCTGCACGAAGAACCAGGCGCCCTGGTTCTGCGGCTCGTCCTGGCACCACACGACGTCGGTCGCGTTGGGGTACTTCTTCAGCTCCGCGGCGAACGCCTTGTGCGGGAACGGGTACAGCTGTTCCACGCGCAGGATCGCGACGTCGTCCACGCCCTTCTCCTCGCGCTTCTTGGCCAGGTCGTAGTAGACCTTGCCCGAGCACACGACCACGCGCTTGACCTTCTCGGCATTGAGCTGCGCCTTGGTCTCGGGGATCACGGTCTGGAATCCGCCGCGCGTGAACTCCGACAGCGGCGAGGTGGCGTCCTTGTTCCGCAGCAGCGACTTGGGCGTCATGATCACCAGCGGCTTGCGCAGCGACCGCACCATCTGCCGGCGCAGCAGGTGGAAGATCTGGCTGGCCGTGGTGGGCTGCACCACCTGGATGTTGGTGTCGGCCGACAGCTGCATGAAGCGCTCCAGGCGCGCCGAGCTGTGCTCGGGGCCCTGCCCTTCGTAGCCGTGCGGCAGCATCAGCGTGATGCCGTTGACGCGGCCCCACTTGACCTCGCCCGAGGCGATGAACTGGTCGATGACCACCTGCGCGCCGTTGGCGAAGTCGCCGAACTGCGCTTCCCAGATGACCAGCGTGTTCGGGTCGTTGGAGGCATAGCCGTACTCGAAGCCGAGCACCGCCTCCTCCGACAGGATCGAGTCGATGCAGACGAACGGCGCCTGGTTCTCGGCCACGTTCTGCAGCGGGATGTAGGTGCCGACGTCCCAGCGCTCGCGATTCTGGTCGTGCAGCACGGCGTGGCGGTGGGTGAACGTGCCGCGGCCGACGTCCTCGCCGGACAAGCGCACGGGGTAGCCGCTGGCCACCAGCGACGCGAAGGCCATGTGCTCGCCCATGCCCCAGTCGACGTTGACGTCGCCGCGGCCCATGGCGGCGCGGTCCTCCAGCACCTTCTTGACCAGCGGATGCACGGTGAAGTTGTCGGGCACGGTGGTGATGCGCTCGGCCAGGCGCTTCCACTCGGCCATCGGGATGGCGGTGTCGCCGGCGTCAGTCCACTTCTTGCCCAGGAACGGGCTCCAGTCGACGGCGTACTTGCTCTTGAAGTTGGTGAGCACCGGGTCGACCGTGTGCTTGCCGGCATCCATGGCGGCGCGGTAGGCCTTGACCATGTCGTCGCCCAGCGTGTCGCCCAGGCCCTGCGCCGACAGCTTGTCGGCGTACAGCCTGCGGGTGCCGGGGTGGGCCGCGATCTTCTTGTACATCAGCGGCTGGGTGAGCGAGGGCGTGTCCTGCTCGTTGTGGCCCAGCTTGCGGAAGCAGATGATGTCGACCACCACGTCCTTGGCGAACTCCATCCGGTAGTCCAGCGCCAGCTGCGTGGCCAGCACCACCGCCTCGGGGTCGTCGCCGTTCACGTGCAGCACCGGCGCCTCGATCATCTTGACGATGTCGGTGCAGTACAGCGTCGAGCGCGTGTCGCGCGGGTCGGACGTCGTGAAGCCGATCTGGTTGTTGATGACGATGTGCACCGTGCCGCCCGTGAAGTAGCCACGGGTCTCGGCCAGCGCCAGCGTCTCCATCACCACGCCCTGGCCGGCGAAGGCGGCGTCGCCGTGCACCAGCACCGGCAGCACCTGCTTGCCCTTGGGGTCGGCGCGGCGGTCCATGCGCGCGCGCACCGAGCCTTCGACGACCGGGTTGACGATCTCCAGGTGCGAGGGGTTGAAGGCCAGCGACAGGTGCACCGGGCCGCCGGGGGTGCTGACGTCGGAGCTGAAGCCCTGGTGGTACTTCACGTCGCCCGAGGGCAGGTCTTCCTTGGCCGTGTGGTCGAACTCGGCGAACAGGTCGGCCGGCATCTTGCCCAGCGAGTTGACCAGCACGTTCAGGCGGCCGCGGTGGGCCATGCCGATCACGATCTCCTGCACGCCCTTGGCGCCGGCCTGCTGGATCAGCTCGTCCATCGAGGCGATGAAGCTCTCGCCGCCCTCGAGCGAGAAGCGCTTCTGGCCCACGTACTTGGTGTGCAGGTAGCGCTCCAGGCCCTCGGCCGCGGTCAGCCGGTCGAGGATGTGCTTCTTCTTGTCGCCGCTGAAGTTGGGCTTGCTGCGGATCGACTCCAGCTTCTGCTGCCACCAGCGCTTGCGGCCCTGGTCGCTGATGTACATGTACTCGGCGCCGATGGTGCCGCAGTAGGTCTCGCGCAGCGCGTTGGTCAGCTCGCGCAGCGACATGCTGTCCTTGCCGAAGAACGTGTTGCTGGTGTTGAACACCGCTTCCTGGTCGGCGGCGGAGAAGCCGTAGAACGAGGCGTCGAGCTCGGGGATGTTCTCGCGCTCGGCGCGCTTGAGCGGATCGAGGTCGGCCCAGCGGCAACCCACGTTGCGGTAGGCGGCGATCAGCTGCTGGACGGCCGTGCGCTTGCGCGCCAGTTCGGGGTCGGCGCCGCCGGCCTCGACCACGCGGGTGCCGCCCTGCTTGGCGCGCTGGGCGAAGGCGTCGATGACGGGCATGTGCGGCACGTCCTTGGCATTGGTGCCGTCGGCGGCGGGCACGTGCTGCAGGGCGTCGAAGTATTCGCGCCAGGTGTCGGGAACGCTGCCCGGATTGGCCAGGTAGTTCTCGTACATCTCTTCCACGTACGGCGCATTGCCGCCGAAGAGATAGGAATTGCCGAGATAGGCCGTGTAGACGGAGCTCGAATCGCTCATCTCGCTACTTTCTGCCCCCCTTCAGGGAGCTTCAGCTGGTTGAGGAAACCTTCCGCGACACGGCTGAACCGGATGGCGGATGCGACTGTGGGCTGGAAGGGGCCGGGACTGTTGCGATGTCGATTGTGCCACGCCGAAGCACCGGGCGCCGCAACAGCCCCGGCCCGCAGCGTGCTCACGAAACCCCCTCACCCCGGCCCGCTCCCCCGACGGGGCTCTGCGAGGCCGTTCGGCCTCGGAGCCCCTTGGGTGTCCTCACGAGCCGCCTCACCCCCCCTCTCCCCCGAGGGGGGAGAGGGAGCAATGCGTGGGGGATCAGGCGGCCAGCTGGTCCTGGATCTGCCGCAGGGCCGTCGGGTCCTCGATGGTGGTCAGGTCGCCCGGGTCGCGGCCTTCGCAGACGGCCTGGATCGCGCGGCGCAGCAGCTTGCCGCTGCGGGTCTTGGGCAGCAGGCCGACGAAGCGCACGCGCGCCGGGCGCGCCACCGCGCCGAGCTGCTGGTCGACCACCTTCATGATGTCGCCCTCGAGCCGCAGCGCACCGGCCGGCTCGGCCACCGCCGCGGCGTCGCGCGGCACGACGAAGGCCATCGCCACCTGGCCCTTGACCGGGTCGGCCACGCCCACCACGGCGACCTCGGCGACGCCGGGATGGCTGGAGATGCTCTCCTCGATCTCGCGCGTGCCGAGCCGGTGGCCGGCGACATTGATCACGTCGTCGGTGCGCCCCAGGATGTAGTAGTAGCCATCGGCGTCGCGGATGCCCCAGTCGAAGGTGCTGTACACCGTCGTGCCGGGAATGCTCTCCCAGTAGGTGCGCACGAAGCGGTCGTCGTCGCGCCACACGGTCTGCATGAAGCCCGGCGGCGTCGGCCCCTCGATCACCACCACGCCCTTCTGGTCCGGCCGGGTGAGCTCCTCGCCGGTGCCTTCATCCAGGATCTTCACCTTGTAGCCGTACATCGGCACGCCGGGGCTGCCCAATCGCGAGGGCTTGCGTTCCACGCCGTTGGCAATGGTCAGGATCGGCCAGCCGCTCTCGGTCTGCCAGTAGTTGTCGACGATCGGCACCCCGAGCGCCTCGGAGATCCAGCGCGCGGTGGGCTCGTCCAGCGGCTCGCCCGCCAGGAACAGCGCGCGCAGGCTCGAGAGGTCGTGTTTCTTCAGGAACGCCGGATCGTGCTTCTTCAGCACCCGCACCGCGGTCGGCGCGCTGAACATCACCGTGACCTTGTACTTCTCGACCAGGCTCCACCAGATGCCCGCATCGGGGCGCACCGGCAGCCCCTCGTACAGGATCGTCGCCATGCCCGCGATCAGGGGGCCGTAGACGATGTAGCTGTGGCCCACGACCCAGCCGATGTCGCTGGTGCAGAAATACGTCTCGCCCGCGCGACCCTGGAAGATGTGCTGCATGCTGGCCGCCAGCGCCACGGCATAGCCGCCGACGTCGCGCTGCACGCCCTTGGGCCGGCCGGTGGTGCCGCTGGTGTAGATGGTGTAGCTGATGTCCGTGGCGTCCAGCCACTCGCAGGGCACCTGCGTCGCCAGGTTGCGCTCGCGCAGCGGCGCCCAGTCGTGGTCGCGGCCGGCCACGCGCTCCATCGGCGCAAGCCCGCGGTCGGCCAGCAGGACCGCCTGCGGCTTGTGCGCGGACAGGCGGATCGCCTCGTCCAGCAGCGGCTTGTACGCCATGACCTTGCCGCCGCGCGAGCCGGCGTCCGCGCTGACGATCACCTTGGGCTGCGCATCCTCGATGCGCGAGGCCAGCGACACCGAGGCAAAGCCGCCGAACACAACCGAGTGGATGGCGCCGATACGCGCGCAGGCCAGCATCGCGAAGGCCGCCTGCGCGACCATGGGCATGTACACGAGGACACGGTCGCCGCGCCCCACGCCCAGCTCGCGCAGCATCGCGGCGGTGCGCTGCACCTCGGCATGCAACTCGCGGAAGGTGTAGGTCTTCTCGGTGCCGGTCTCGGTGGACACGGCGATCAGCGCGGGCTGGTCGCCGCGCCCGGGCAGGTGGCGGTCGACGGCGTTGTGGCACAGGTTGGTCGTGCCGCCGGCGAACCAGCGCGTGAACGGCGGCCGGCTGTCGTCGCAGATGCGCTGCGGGGGCGCCTGCCAGTCGATCAGGCGGGCCTGCTCGGCCCAGAACGCGTCCGGCTCCTCGATCGAACGGCGGTAGAACTCTGCGTAACCCATGCGGCCTCCTGCAGTCGTGGCCGGGCCATTGTGGCCGCCGGGCTTGCCTCAGGCTGACAGGCGCGCCGGCCCCGGGGCGCTACTTCACGAGCGCGAGCACGTCCTTGAACGCCGGATGGTCGGCGCCGCGCAGCCACTCGAACACCACCATCTCGGTCGTGACGAGCTCGCAGCCCGCGCCGGCGAGGCGGTCGAAGGCGGCGTCGCGGTTGCGCTCGGTGCGCGAGCCGCATGCGTCCGTGACCACCCAGACCTCGAACTCCTCCTCGAGCAGCTCGAGCGCCGTCTGCAGCAGGCACACATGGGCCTCGCAGCCCGCCAGCACCAGGCTGCTCGGACCGGCCGGCGTGGGCTCGGGGGGCTTGCGCAGGTGCTTGGGCAGGCTGCGCGCGTTGCCGTGGCTCTCGCGCGCGGGCGGGCGCAGCCGGGGCAGCAGCAGCTCGGCGGCGCTGAAGCTCGTCTTCGGCAGCACCTTGTCGAGCAGGGGCGCGAGCGCCGGGTCCGTCGGCCCGAGGCCGGCCGGGTTCTGCTCGACGCCCCAGCAGGGCACCTGCAGCAGGCGCGCCACGCGGGCCAGCCGCACCGCGTTGGCCAGCACGGCGGGGCCGTCGGCGATGGCAGGCAGCATCCGCTGCTGGTAGTCCAGCAGCACGAGGTGGCTCTCGTCGGGGTCCAGCAGCATCGGGGCGCGTTCCTTGTTGGGGGAACGGCGATTATCGGATGCCGCCTGCGATCAGCCGCTGATCGAGGCCGGTTGCGAGTCGCCTTGGGACGCACCGAACGGCCGCGAATGCCGCTCGCGTTCGCGTCGCAGGTGGTTGTGCCGCCGTGCCTGGCGGTCGCGATGCCGCGCGAGGGTCTCGCTCAGGTCGGCATAGATCGGACCCAGCCCCTCGGGCTCGCCCTCCCAGACCTCGGCGGCGAGGTCCGGCACGAGGACGAGTTCCTCACGGGCGAATTCCACTTCGATCCGGCACGGCTTGCCGAGCACGCGCACCGCCGCGTCGGTGGCCTGCTGCACGCAGTGACCCGGTAGCAGCACGGCGAACTGGGCCGGGCCGGTGCGTGCCGCGCATCCCGTGCGGCCGGCCAGGCGCTGCATCCGGGCCACGACGCGCACCAGCGCTGCGCGGCCGGCGCGCTCGCCGTAGATCGCCGGGATTTCCAGCAGATCGGCGAAGTCGAACAGGACCAGCGCGGCGCGCGGCACGCGCGCTTGCCGCCGCAGGAGCCGCTCGTTCGAGCGGACCAGCAGGCCCCGGCGGCTGAGCAGCCCGGTCTGCGGGTCGCGCAGGTCCGCCTGCCGCTCGAGGCGGGCACGCTGCAGCCAGCGGCTCAGGAAGCCGCCGGGCAGGCAAGGCGCCTGCCCCTCCTCGCCGAAGGCGGGCTGCACGGTGGTGGGTGCGAAATCAGGCTTCAAGGGTGCGCTGCGGACCCGGTCATGCTTGGGCGTCGCAGCGCATCGATGACACCACGGTTGAGCATCAATCCTTGAGTTGTTTGGGACGGTGCCCGTAAGAATTTTTCTTATTCCGCCAGCCGGTCGGCCACGGAGGACGGCCGCGCGCGAAGGCCCCCTAAACTCGCCGGGACCGCATCGCGGCGCCCGGCAGTCCCATGAAGAATCACGCCTACCCCATCCGCGTCGTGCTCGCCGACGACCATGACCTCGTGCGCTCGGGCATCAAGGCCCTGCTGGGCATGATCGACGGGGTGCAGGTCGTGGCCGAGGCCCGTGACGGCAGCGAACTGGTGACGCTGGTGGACTCGCTGGTGCCGGAAGTCGTGATGACGGACATCTCCATGCCCGGCATGGACGGCATCGCGGCCATCGCCGAGATCCACAAGCGCCACCCCGACGTGCGGCTGCTCGTGCTGTCGATGTACGACACGGTCGACTTCGTCAAGCGCGCCGTTGCCAACGGCGCCTGCGGCTACCTGATGAAGGATGCGCCACCTTTCGAGCTGGAGCAGTCCATCCGCAGCGTGGTGGCCACGGGCACCTACTTCAGCCCGATGATCGCCCAGCGCCTGCTGCAGCCGTCCGAGCCGTCTGCGAACGACGAGCTCACCGAGCGCCAGCTGGAGATCCTCAAGCTGATCGCGCAGGGCAAGGCGTCCAAGGAGATCGCCTTCGAACTGGGGCTGTCGCCCAAGACGGTGGACGTGCACCGCGCCCGCATCATGGAGCGCCTGCGCCTGAACGACATCGCCAGCCTCACGCGCTATGCGGTGCGCAAGGGGCTGATCAAGCCCTGAGGCAGCTCAGGGCACGACGCGCAGCAGCCGGCCGTCGTCCTCGTCGGTGAGCAGGTAGAGGAGCCCGTCGGGGCCCTGGCGCACGTCGCGCACGCGTCCCACGCCCTCGAAGAGCCGGTGCTCGCGGATGACCTTGCCGGCGGACAGCTCGATCCGGTCCAGGTAGCCGAACTTGAGCGAGCCAACGAACAGGTTGCCGCGCCACTGCGGCCCGTAGCGGTCGCTGGTGAGGAACGCCATGCCCGAAGGCGCGATCGACGGCACCCAGTAGTGCAGCGGCTGCTCCATGCCGGCCTTGGCCGTGAGGCCCTCGCCGATCTTGCCACCGCCGTAGTTCTCCCCGTAGGTGATCACCGGCCAGCCGTCGTTGTGGCCGGCTTCCGGCACGTTGATCTCGTCGCCGCCCTGGGGGCCGTGCTCGTGCATCCAGAACCGGCCGTCCGGCGCCAGCGTCGCGCCCTGCGAGTTGCGGTGCCCGTAGCTCCAGATCTCGGGCAACGCCCCCGCCCGGCCGGCGAAGGGGTTGCCGGGAGCCGCCGCGCCGTCCTTGGTGATCCGCACGACCTTGCCCAGGTGGTTGTCCAGCTTCTGGGCGTCGTCCTTGCGGTAGAAGCGCTCGCCCAGCGTGAGGAACAGGTTGCCGTCGCGCGCCTCGACGATGCGGCAGCCGAAGTGCATCTGGCTCGCGACCTTGGGCCGCTGGCTGAAGATCACGCGGACCTGCTCGAGCCGCGCGCGGTCGTTGCTCAGGCGCGCGCGGGCCAGGGCCGTGGAATTGCCGCCGGTGCCGGGCTCCGAGAAGCAGAAGTAGACGGTGCGGTTGGTGGCGAAGCCCGAGTCCGCGACGACGTCCAGCAGGCCGCCCTGCCCGCCCGCGGCAATCGCCGGCAGGCCCGCCAGGGCCGGACCGACCCGCCCGTCGGCCTCGACGATGCGCATGCGCCCCGCCCGTTCGGTGACCAGGAACCGGCCGTCGACGAAGGCGACCGCCCAGGGATGGGCCAGCCCTTCGGCGACCGGTTCCGCCCGAGGCGCGGCATTCGCGGCACAGGCCGCCGCCAGCAGTCCAGCAGCCAGCCAGCGCCGCAGCCCCAAGGATCTCCACGCAGGGACATGGTCGAAGCTCATCCTGGTCCTTTCCTTCACCGGCCGCCGTCGCAGGCGCCATCTGGCCCGATCGGATCATGGCAAAAAACGAGCTGCATCAAGACGTTACATTTCATACTTCGCTTGACTTCGACGCATCAGCTGCTTACCCTGCCCGCCCATGCTGCTGAGGTTGCTGCCCATTGTCGTGCTGCTCGCCGGAACCTCCGGCGCTTGGGCTGCGCCCGGCTCGCAGGAGGACGACCTGCAGCGCTTCATCGCCGAACGCGGCGTGCTCGCCGACCGGCTGGGCCAGGTGCGCGACCGGATCACGTCCACCACCTCCGAATTGGTGGTCACGGCGATGGGTTTCCTGGGCGTGCCCTACCGCCGCGGCGGCAACAGCGTGGAAACCGGCGGCTTCGACTGCAGCGGGTTCGTCAAGGCGATCTACGAGCAGACCGTCGGACTCGTGCTGCCGCGCCGCGCGGAACAGCAGGCGGCCGCCACGCAGGCGGTCGACCGGCAGGACCTGCAGCCCGGCGACCTCGTGTTCTTCAACACCATGCGCCGCGCCTTCAGTCACGTCGGCATCTACGTGGGCGGCGGCAAGTTCATCCACTCGCCCAAGCCCGGCGCCGAGGTGCGCGTCGAGGACATGGGCGCGAACTACTGGCAGCGCCGCTTCGACGGCGCGCGCCGGGTGCTGGTCGGCCAGCCGCAGGCCGCGCTGGCCGGCGCGGACGGCCGCCAAGCGGGCCCCTGAGGGCTTGCCCCCTCGCTTCGGCTAGCGCCGCTGCGGCGGCACGTCGGTGCAGGTGCCGTGGGCGATCTCGGCCGCCATGCCGATGCTCTCGCCCAGCGTCGGGTGCGGATGGATCGTCTTGCCGATGTCCACCTCGTCGGCGCCCATCTCGATGGCCAGCGCGATCTCCCCGATCATGTCGCCCGCGTGCGTGCCCACGATGCCGCCGCCCACGATGCGGTGCGTCTGCACGTCGAACAGCAGCTTGGTGAAGCCCTCGTCGCGCGCGTTGGCGATGGCGCGGCCCGAGGCGGTCCACGGGAACAGGCCCTTCTTGACCGCCAGGCCCTGCGCCTTGGCCTGGTCCTCGGTGAGGCCCACCCAGGCGACCTCGGGGTCGGTGTAGGCCACGCTGGGAATCACGCGGGCGTTGAAGGCCGACTTCTCGCCGGCGGCGGCTTCGGCCGCCACGTGCGCCTCGTGCACGGCCTTGTGGGCCAGCATCGGCTGGCCGACGATGTCGCCGATGGCGAAGATGTGCGGCACGTTGGTGCGCATCTGGATGTCCACCGGGATGAAGCCACGGTCGTCGACCGCGACGCCCGCCTTGTCGGCGCCGATCTTGCGGCCGTTCGGGCTGCGGCCGACCGCCTGCAGCACCAGGTCGTACAGCTGCGGCTCCTTGGGGGCCTGCTCGCCTTCGAAACGCACCAGGATGCCGTCCTTGGTGGCCTCGGCCCCGACCGTCCTGGTCTTGAGCATGACGTTGTCGAAGCGCGGCGCATTCATCTTCTGCCACACGCGCACCAGGTCGCGGTCGGCGCCCTGCATCAGGCCGTCCAGCATTTCCACGACGTCCAGGCGCGCGCCCAGCGTGGAATACACGGTGCCCATCTCCAGGCCGATGATGCCGCCGCCCAGGATCAGCATGCGCTTGGGGACGCCCGCCAGCTCCAGCGCGCCGGTGGAGTCCACCACGCGCGGATCCTGCGGCATGAACGGCAGGCGCACCGCCTGCGATCCGGCCGCGATGATCGCGTGCCGGAACCGGATGGTCTGGGCCTTGCCCGTCTTGTCCTGGCCGTCGCCCGCCGTCTCCTCGACGCGCAGGTGGTGGGGATCGGCGAAGCTGCCGTAGCCGCGCACCACCGTCACCTTGCGCATCCTGGCCATGGCCGCCAGGCCACCGGTGAGCTTGCCCACCACCTTGCCCTTGTGCGCGCGCAGCTTGGCGAGGTCGACCGTGGGCTTGCCGTAGCTCACGCCCAGCGCCTCGAAGTGGCTGACCTCGTCCATCACGGCCGCCACGTGCAGCAGCGCCTTGGACGGGATGCAGCCGACGTTCAGGCAGACGCCGCCCAGCGTGGCGTAGCGCTCGACCAGCACCACCTTCATGCCCAGGTCGGCGGCGCGGAAGGCCGCCGAGTAGCCGCCGGGTCCGCCGCCCAGCACCAGCACGTCGCATTCCAGGTCGGCGCCCCCGGCGTAGCTGGAAGCCACGGGCGCGGGCGTCGCGGCGGATGCGGGCGCGGGCGCCGCGGCCTGTGCGGGAGCGGCGGCCGTGGCCGGTGCCTTGGCGGGCGCCGCGGCCTGCGCCGCGCCCTCGGCCTCGAGCAGCAGCAGGACCGACCCTTCGGAGACCTTGTCGCCCAGCTTGACCTTCAGTTCCCTGACCACGCCGGCATGGGTGGACGGGATCTCCATGGAGGCCTTGTCGCTCTCGACCGTGACCAGCGACTGCTCCTGCTTGACCGTGTCGCCGGGCTTGACCAGCAGTTCGATGATGGCGACTTCCTTGAAGTCGCCGATGTCGGGAACGCGGACCTCGAGGACCTGGCTCATTTGGCCTCCTTGGCCCGCACGGTGAACACGTCGAACGGCAGCGACGAATTGCGATCGAATTCGCAGCCCGCGGTGATGCCCGCCTCGGCGACCTCGCGGGCGGTCTTGGCCTTGCCGTAGATCGCGTGCATCGCGCCCAGCGCGAAGCTGCGGCCCGAGCCGATGCCCCAGAACTCCTTGAACTCGAACACCTCGCGGTAGCTGTACAGCCCGTAGATGCCGGTGGCGTTGGCGATCACGACGCTGAACTGGCTGGACTCGTACGGATCGCTGTCCTCCTCCTTGGTCTGGAGGAAGAAGTTGTCCTTCAGGTACGGGTGCAGCTTGGTGAACGTGTCGAAGACCTCGTCCTTGCTGCCCAGCTGCAGGATCTCGCGCGGCATGGAGCTCATGGCCTTGCGCAGCACCGGGAAGTGGGCCACGGTGCCGGCCATGCCGACGTAGCTGGGGCCGCCGTCGGTGTCGACACGGAAGATCTTGCTGTTGTCCTCGTAGCGCTTGGACAGCATCGTGTCGCCAAAAGTCACCAGGGTGTCCGCGGCGATGGCGATCTGCCCTGCCTTCTTCACGACGACGACTGTGGTCATAACTGCGTTTGTTGTTGTTCCGGCTTAAAGAAGCACGCGGCGGAAATCCGCCAGGATGGAGCCCAGGTAGGCGTTGAAACGGGCCGCCGAGGCACCGTCGATCACGCGATGGTCCCACGACAGCGACAGCGGCAGCATCAGCCGCGGCTGGAACTGCTTGCCGTCCCAGACCGGCTCGGTCTGGCTCCTGCAAACGCCGAGGATAGCGACTTCCGGGGCGTTGATGATCGGAGTGAAGTAACGGCCGCCGATCCCGCCCAGCGACGAGATGGTGAACGTCGCCCCGGTCATGTCCGCCGGGCCGAGCTTGCCGTCGCGCGCCTTCTTGGCCAGGTCGGCCATTTCCTGGCTGATCTGCAGGATGCCCTTCTTGTCGGCGTCCTTGATCACCGGGACCACCAGGCCGTTGGGCGTGTCGGCGGCGAAACCGATGTGCCAGTAGTTCTTCAGCACGAGCTGCTCGCCATCGAGCGAGCTGTTGAAGTCCGGGAACTTCTTCAGCGCCGCGACGCAGGCCTTGATCAGGAACGCGAGCATGGTGACCTTCACGCCGCTCTTCTCGTTTTCCTTGTTGAGCCCGACCCGGAAGGCTTCCAGTTCGGTGATGTCCGCGTCGTCGTGGTTGGTGACGTGCGGGATCATCACCCAGTTGCGGTGCAGGTTGGCGGCGCTGATCTTCTTGATGCGCGAGAGGTCCTTGCGCTCGATCGGGCCGAACTTGGCGAAGTCCACCTTCGGCCACGGCAGCAGGCCCAGGGCCTCGCCCCCACCGCCCGCAGGCGCCTTGCCCGCGGCGGCCTTGGTGGCCGCCTCGCCCTGCATCACGGCCTTGGTGAAGGCCTGCACGTCCTCCTGCACGATGCGGCCCTTCGGTCCGGTGCCCTTGACCTCCTCCAGCGGCACGCCCAGTTCGCGCGCGAACTTGCGCACCGAGGGCGATGCGTGGGGCAGCGCACCCGAAGGCGCAGTGGGTTCGTGGGGAGGCAGCGCCGCTGTCGGCAGCGCGCGTTCCGGCGCGGGTGCGGGCACGGCAGCGGTCGCGGTCGCCGGTGCCGCCGCGGCCGCCGAGGTCGGCGCCGGCGCGGGTGCGCCGGCCTGCGGGGCCGGTGCCGCGGCGCTCGCGCCTTCCAGCACCGCCAGCAGGTCGCCGACGTTGACCTTGTCGCCCAGCTTGACCTTCAGCTCCTTGATGGTGCCGGCCGCCGACGACGGAATCTCCATCGAGGCCTTGTCGCTCTCGACGGTGACCAGCGACTGCTCCTGCTTGACCACGTCGCCGGGCTTGACCAGCAGCTCGATGACGGCCACGTCCTTGAAGTCACCGATGTCGGGCACGCGCACTTCGACGCTCCCGCCGGCCGCCGGTGCCGGCGCGCTCGGGGCCGGCGCGCTCGGGGCCGGCGTGGGCGCGGCAGCGGCCGGGGCCGCAGGGGCGGACGGCGCAGCAGGCGCGGACGCCGCAGCCGGTGCGGCGGCAGGCGCCGGCACCGCGGCGGCATCGCCCTCGATGAGCAGCAGGACGGAGCCTTCGGAGACCTTGTCCCCCAGCTTGACCTTCAGCTCCTTGACCACGCCGCCGGCGGTGGACGGGATCTCCATCGACGCCTTGTCGGATTCGACGGTGACCAGCGACTGCTCGGGCTTGATGGTGTCCCCGGGCTTGACCAGCAATTCGATGACCGCAACGTCCTTGAAGTCCCCGATGTCGGGGACCTTCACTTCGACCGAAGCCATGGGCTTGTTCTCCTGGTTGTTCTTGTGGGCGGCGACGGCCGGCGCTCAGGCGTGCAGCGGATTGATCTTGTCGGCCTGTATCCCGTACTTGCGGATCGCCTCGGCCACCTTGGCCGCGGGCACGGAACCTTCGTCGGCCAGCGCCTTGAGCGCGGCGACCACGATGTAGTGCCGGTTGACCTCGAAGTGCTCGCGCAGCTTGCTGCGGAAGTCGCTGCGGCCGAAGCCGTCGGTGCCCAGCACGCGGTAGCTGCGGCCCTTCGGGACGAACGCGCGGATCTGGTCGGCGTAGGCCTTGATGTAGTCGGTCGACGCGACCACCGGGCCCGGGTGCGGCTCCAGCTGCTGCGTCACGTACGGCACGCGCGCCTTCTCGGTCGGGTGCAGCAGGTTCCAGCGGTCGCAGTCCTGGCCGTCGCGCGCCAGCTCGTTGAAGCTCGGGCAGCTCCAGACGTTGGTGGACACGCCCCAGTCCTTCTCCAGCAGCTGCTGCGCGGCGAGGGATTCGCGCAGGATGGTGCCCGAGCCGAGCAGGTTCACGGCCGCCTTGGCGCCCTTGGAGCCCTGCTTGAACAGGTACATGCCCTTGATGATCTGCTCCTCGGTGCCGGGCACCAGGCCAGGCATCGGGTAGTTCTCGTTCAGCAGGGTGATGTAGTAGAAGACGTTGTCCTGCTTCTCGACCATGCGCTGCAGGCCGTGGTGCATGATCACCGCCACCTCGTGCGCGAACGTGGGGTCGTAGCTGACGCAGTTGGGGATGGTGTGCGCCAGCACGTGGCTGTGGCCGTCCTCGTGCTGCAGGCCCTCGCCGTTGAGCGTGGTGCGCCCGGACGTGCCGCCGAGCAGGAAGCCGCGGGCCTGCATGTCGCCCGCCGCCCACGCGAGGTCGCCCACGCGCTGCAGGCCGAACATCGAGTAGTAGATGTAGAACGGCACCATGATGCGGTTGTTCGTCGAATACGACGTCGCCGCGGCGATCCAGCTGGCCATGCCGCCCGCCTCGTTGATGCCCTCCTGCAGGATCTGGCCGTGCTGGTCTTCCTTGTAGTAGGAGACCTGGTCGCGGTCCTGCGGGGTGTACTTTTGGCCGTCCGGGTTGTAGATGCCGATCTGGCGGAACAGGCCCTCCATGCCGAACGTGCGCGCCTCGTCCACCAGGATGGGCACCGCGCGCGGGCCGAGTTCCTTGTCGCGCAGCAGCGTGGTGAGGAAGCGCACGTACGCCTGCGTGGTGCTGATCTCGCGGCCCTCGGCCGTCGGGTCCAGCACCGCCTTGAACGTCTCCAGCGCCGGCACCTTCAGCTGCTCGTCCGCCTTCACCCGGCGCTTGGGCAGGTAGCCGCCCAGGGCCTTGCGCCGCTCGTGCAGGTACTGCATCTCGGGCGTGTGCTCCTCGGGCTTGTAGAACGGCAGGTCGGCCAGCTTCTCGTCCGGGATCGGGATGTTGAAGCGATCGCGGAACACGCGGATGTCGTCGTCCGTGAGCTTCTTGGCCTGGTGGGCGATGTTGCGGCCCTCACCGGCCTTGCCCATGCCGAAGCCCTTGACCGTCTTGATCAGGAGCACCGTCGGCTGGCCCTTGTGGTTGACCGCCTTGTGGTACGCGGCATAGACCTTCTGCGGGTCATGGCCGCCGCGATTGAGGCGCCAGATGTCCTCGTCGCTCATCTTGGCGACCATCTCCAGCGCCTTCGGATGCTGGCCGAAGAAGTGCTTGCGCACGAACGCGCCGTCGTTGGCCTTCATGGCCTGGTAGTCGCCGTCCAGCGTCTGCATCATGATCTGGCGCAGGATGCCTTCCTTGTCGCGCGCCAGCAGCGGGTCCCAGTAGCTGCCCCAGATCAGCTTGATCACGTTCCAGCCGGCGCCGCGGAACTCGCCCTCGAGCTCCTGGATGATCTTGCCGTTGCCGCGCACCGGGCCGTCCAGGCGCTGCAGGTTGCAGTTCACCACGAAGATCAGGTTGTCCAGCTTCTCGCGCGCGGCCACGCCGATCGCGCCGAGCGACTCGACCTCGTCCATCTCGCCGTCGCCGCAGAACACCCACACCTTGCGGTTCTCGGTGTTGGCGATCCCGCGCGCGTGCAGGTACTTGAGGAATCGCGCCTGGTAGATCGCCATCAGCGGGCCCAGGCCCATCGAGACGGTCGGGAACTGCCAGAACTCGGGCATCAGCTTGGGGTGCGGATAGCTGGAAAGCCCCTTGCCGTCCACCTCCTGGCGGAAGTTCAGCAGCTGCTCCTCGGAGATGCGGCCTTCCAGGAAGGCCCGCGCGTAGACGCCCGGAGAGCTGTGGCCCTGGATGTACAGGCAGTCGCCGCCGTGGTCCTCGCTCTCGGCGTGCCAGAAATGGTTGAAGCCGGCGCCGAACATGGTGGCCACCGAGGCGAACGAACTGATGTGGCCCCCCAGGTCGCCGCCGTCTTCCGGATGCAGGCGGTTGGCCTTGACCACCATCGCCATCGCGTTCCAGCGCATGTAGGCGCGCAGCCGCTCTTCCATCTCCAGGTTGCCGGGACAGCGCTCCTCGTCCTGCGGCTCGATGGTGTTGACGTAGCCCGTCGTGGCCGAGAAGGGCAGGTCGATGCCTTCCTGCCGCGCCTGCTCGAGCAGTTGCTCGATCAGGAAGTGCCCGCGGTCCCGGCCCTCGGCCGCGATGACCGCGGACAGGGCGTCGATCCATTCGCGGGTCTCCTGGGCGTCGGCGTCATTGGCCGCCGCGCCGAACAGGTGGTCGGGCTGAGCTGACATGGCTTGTCTCCTGGGGTCGAGAGGATTTTCTACGCGACGTGCGCGGCGGCGGCAGTGTCGCACAGAAGCGTCACATTTTCAAATGGTGCTCAGCCATTTCATATTGTGATTTTGGATCGCCTCAACCCCTCACCTACACTTCGAGTTTCCCATGCAAGACAGCGCGTTCAACCACGATCCCGTCGTGCCGGTGCCGTGGTTGCGGCGCTGGTGGCGCCGCCAGACCCCCGGGCGGCAGGACCGCTACGCCATGCTCGCGCCGCTGGCCGCGGTGCTGCTGTTCCTCGCCGCCATCGTCTCGGCGTTCTGGTATCTGCGGCTGGAGGAGATGGACCGCGAGCAGGAAGCCGTGCGCCGCGATGTCGAGTACGCCCAGCAGCGCCTGCGCCTGCGCCTGCTGGAGCGCCAGGAACAGCTGATGCGCATTGCGCGCGACGTCTCCAACAAGGACGTCGACCCGGAGGAATTCGTCGGTCGCGCCGAAGCCCTGATCACCCAGTACCCGGAACTGCAGGCGCTGGCCTGGATCGACGAGCGGCGGCGCATCAAGGCCAGCTACGCCGGGCCCAGCCTGCCGGCGCAGCAGCAGCGCCTGGCCGGCGACGTGCTGCGCTCGGGCGAGACCGAGGCGACCTTCTCGCTCGTGCGCGACGTGCAGCAGCCGGTGTATTCGCAGCCGGGCGGCGGCGGCGACACGGTGCCGCTGCTGCAACTGCACATCCCCCTGGCCGAACAGGCGCGCTTCGCGGGCGTGGTCCTGGGCGAGTATTCGATCGACAGCCTGCTGCGCTATGGCGTGCCGGCCGAGGTGTCGGCCCGCTATGCGGTGTCGCTGCTGGATGCCAAGGGCCGGCTGCTGGCCGGCCAGACGCTGCCGCCGCGCGGCAGCGCCTCCCCCCTGCTTGCCTGGGCGACCCCGCAGTCCAACGAGTACGAAGTGCCCGTCTCGCCGGTCGGCAACGGGCTGGTGCTGCGTGCCCAGGCGTACCGCACCTCGCTCGGCGTGGTCGGCAGCGGCCTGTTCTGGCTGGTGGGCACGCTCAGCGCCATGACGGCGTGGATGCTGATCGGCAACTGGCGCCACACGCGCCGGCGCATCAAGGCGCAGCAGGCGCTGGTGGCGGAGACGAACTTCCGCCGCGCGATGGAGAACTCCATGCTGACCGGCATGCGGGCGCTCGACCTGCAGGGCCGCATCACCTACGTCAACCCCGCGTTCTGCCAGATGACGGGCTGGAGCGAATCCGAGCTGGTGGGACGCACGGCGCCCTTTCCCTATTGGCCCGAGGAGGACCTGGAGCAGCTCACCGCGCGCCTGGACGACGAACTCAATGGCCGCACCAGCCCGGGCGGCTTCCAGGTGCGCGTCAAGCGCAAGGAAGGCAGCCTGTTCGACGCCCGCCTGTATGTCTCGCCGCTGGTCGACCCCAAGGGGCACCAGAGCGGCTGGATGGCGTCGATGACCGACATCACCGAGCCCAATCGCATCCGCGAGCAGCTGTCCGCCTCCTACGAGCGGTTCACGACCGTGCTCGAAGCGCTGGACGCATCGGTGTCGGTCGCGCCGCTGGGCAGCGAGGAGCTGCTGTTCGCCAACAAGCTGTACCGGCAGTGGTTCGGGCAGAACACCGGCGGCCATCTGCAGATGGTGGCGCAGGCCGGCGTGCCCGACCAGCCGCGCGCCACCGAGCAGTCGCTGGACGACGTGGACTCGTTCGTGGGCCTGCCGACCGGGCAGCTCACGACGGCGCAGTCCGAGAACGCCGAGATCCTCGTGCCCGAACTGGGCAAGTGGCTCGAAGTGCGCTCGCGCTACCTGAACTGGGTGGACGGCCGCCTCGCGCAGCTGGTGATCGCCACCGACATCACGCCGCGCCGCCACGCCGAGGAGCAGGCGGCAGCGCAGGCCGAGCGCGCGCAGTCGGCCAGCCGCCTGATCACCATGGGCGAGATGGCGTCCAGCGTGGCGCACGAGTTGAACCAGCCGCTCACCGCCATCAACAACTACTGCAACGGCATGGTCTCGCGCATCAAGGCGGGCCAGATGGCACAGGACGACCTGCTGCTCGCCCTGGACAAGACCGCGCGGCAGGCGCAGCGCGCCGGCCAGATCATCCAGCGCATTCGCAGCTTCGTGCGCCGCAGCGAGCCGAACCGGTCGCTGTCGGACGTGGCCACCATGGTGGGCGAGGCGGTCGAACTGGCGGAGATCGAGCTGCGCCGGCGCAACGTGCGGCTGTCGCACTACGTGGCCGCCCGCCTGCCCAAGCTGATGGTCGACCCGATCCTGATCGAGCAGGTGCTGGTGAACCTGCTGAAGAACGCCGCCGAATCGATCGACCTGGCGCGCCGCCCGACCGGCCAGCGCAGCGTCGAACTGCGCGCGGTGCCGCGCCACATCGACGGCCAGCCCGTCGTGGAGTTCTCGGTGCTGGATTCCGGCAAGGGGCTCGCGCCCGAGGTGATGGAGCGCCTGTACGAGGCGTTCTTCTCCACCAAGGTCGAAGGCATGGGCATCGGCCTGAACCTGTGCCGCTCCATCGTCGAATCGCACCAGGGCAGGATGCAGGCGGAGAACATCTACAATGGCGGCGATGGCAGCGATGTTGCCGGGTGCCGGTTCTCCTTCTGGATTCCTGTCTCCGGCGCTATGAATTCCGCAGCAAACAAGGACGCCGGAGTACCAGCATGAGCCTGATCCCGAAAAAGGGCACCGTCTACGTGGTGGACGACGACGAAGCCGTCCGCGATTCGCTGCAGTGGCTGCTCGAAGGCAAGGACTACCGGGTCCGCTGCTTCGAATCGGCCGAATCGTTCCTGGCCCGCTACGACGCGCGCGAAGTCGCCTGCCTGATCGTCGACATCCGCATGGCGGGCATGACCGGGCTGGAGCTGCAGGACCGCCTGCTCGAGCGCAAGTCGCCGCTGCCCATCGTCTTCATCACCGGCCACGGCGACGTGCCCATGGCCGTGAACACGATGAAGAAGGGCGCGATGGACTTCATCCAGAAGCCCTTCAAGGAAGAGGAACTGGTCGACCTGGTCGAGCGCATGCTCGAACACGCCAAGGGCGCATTCGCCGACTACCAGAGCGCCGCCAGCCGCGACGCCCTGCTCTCCAAGCTGACCAGCCGCGAGGCGCAGGTCCTCGAGCGCATCGTCGCCGGGCGCCTGAACAAGCAGATCGCCGACGACCTGGGCATCAGCATCAAGACCGTGGAGGCGCACCGCGCCAACATCATGGAAAAGCTGAACGCCAACACGGTGGCCGACCTGCTCAAGATCGCCCTGGGCCAGCACCACCCCGCCAAGGCATGACGGCGCAGCTGATCGACGGCAACGCGCTCGCCGCGACGATCCGCGCCGAGGTGGCCGGCCGCACCCAGGCCCTGAAGGCGCGCGGCGTCCAGCCCTCGCTGGCCATCCTGCTGGTGGGCGACGATCCCGCGAGCCAGGTCTACACCAGGCACAAGGTCGGCGACAGCACGCAGACCGGCCTGAAGGCCACGCTGGAAACCTACCCGGCCGACCTGCCCGAGGCGCGCCTGCTCGCGCGCATCCGCGAGCTCAACGCCGATGCGTCGGTGCACGGCATCCTGGTGCAGCTGCCGCTGCCCAGGCACATGGACGCCAGCAAGGTCATCGAGACCATCTCGCCGGCCAAGGACGTCGACGGCTTCCACGTCGCCAGCGCCGGCGCGCTGGTCACCGGCCAGCCCGGCTTCTGGCCCTGCACGCCGTACGGCTGCCTGAAGATGCTTGAGAGCATCGGCTACGACCTGCGCGGCAAGCATGCGGTCGTGATCGGCCGCAGCAACATCGTCGGCAAGCCGATGGCGCTGATGCTGCTGCAGAAGAACGCCACCGTCACCATCTGCCACAGCGCCACCCGCGACCTGAAGTCGCACACGCTGCAGGCCGACGTGGTGGTCGCCGCGGTGGGCAAGCGCAACGTGCTGACCGCCGACATGGTCAAGCCGGGCGCCGTGGTCATCGACGTCGGCATGAACCGCAACGACCAGGGCAAGCTCTGCGGCGATGTCGACTTCGACGGCGTGCGCCAGGTTGCCGGCTGGATCACCCCCGTGCCGGGCGGCGTCGGGCCGATGACCCGCGCGATGCTGCTGGTGAACACGCTCGAAGCCGCCGAACGCGCCGCCGGCTGATCGCCGCTATTGGGATTGGCAATCCCTGCGCCCATTGAAGGGGGGCGCGGCTGCCGCAAAATGCGGACCATGGCCACCAATCCCCTGCTCGATTCCCACGACCTGCCCCTGTTCGACCAGATCCGCCCGGAGCATGTCGGCCCCGCGATGGACCAGTTGCTGGCCGACAGCGAGGCGGCGCTCGAAACCGTCGTCGCGCCCGGCTTTCCCGCCGACTGGAAGGCGCTGTCGCAGACGCTGGACTGCACCACCGAACGCCTCAGCCGCGCCTGGGGCACCGTGAGCCACCTGAACGGCGTGGCCGACACGCCCGAGCTGCGCGCCGCCTACAACGAGGCGCTGCCCAAGGTGACGGAGTTCTGGACCCGGCTGGGCGCCGACGAGCGCCTGTACGCCAAGTACAAGGCCATCGATGCGTCCACGCTGGATGCCGAACAGCGCCAGGCGCTCAAGAACGCGATCCGCAACTTCGTGCTCGGCGGCGCCGAACTGCAGGGGGCCGACAAGGAGCGGTTCGCGGCGATCCAGGAACGCCAGGCCGAGCTGGGCCAGAAATTCAGCGAGAACGCGCTGGACGCCACCGACGCCTTTGCCTACTACGCGTCGCTGGAGGAACTGGATGGCGTGCCGCAGGACGTGGTGCAGGCGGCGCGCGCCGCGGCGCAGGCCGAGGGCAAGGACGGCTACAAGCTCACGCTGAAGATGCCCAGCTACCTGCCGGTGATGCAGTTCGCCAACGACCGTGCCCTGCGCCAGCGCCTGCACCGCGCCTACGTGACGCGGGCGAGCGACCAGGCGCCGGAGGAATTCCGCAAGTTCGACAACACCGAAATCATGCGGGAGATCCTGGCGCTGCGCCACGAGGAAGCGGTCCTGCTCGGCTACCGCAACTTCGGCGAGGTGTCGGTCGTGCCCAAGATGGCCGACTCGCCGGAACAGGTGATCGGGTTCCTGCGCGAGCTGGCCGCCAAGGCGCGCCCGTTCGCCGAGAAGGACGTGGCGGACATGCGCGGCTTCGCGGCGCAGAAGCTCGGCATCCAGGACCCACAGGCCTGGGACTGGAGCTACATCGCCGAGAAGCTCAAGGAAGACCGCTACGCGTTCAGCGAGGCCGAGGTCAAGCAGTACTTCACCGCGCCCAAGGTGCTGGCGGGCCTGTTCAAGATCATCGAGACGCTGTTCGAGGTCACGATCCGGCGCGACCACGCCCCGGTGTGGAATCCCGGCGTGGAGTTCTACCGCATCGAGCGCGAGCGCAAGGACGCGCAGAGCCACGTGACCACGGAACTGGTCGGCCAGTTCTACCTGGACCCCGCGGCGCGCACCGGCAAGCGCGGCGGCGCCTGGATGGACGACGTGCGCGCCCGCTGGCTGCGGCCCGACACCGGGCAACTGCAGACGCCGGTGGCGCACCTGGTGTGCAACTTCGCCGACGGCGTGGAGGGCAAGCCCGCGCTGCTCACGCACGACGACGTGATCACCCTCTTCCACGAGTCCGGCCACGGCCTGCACCACATGCTCACGCGCGTGAACGAGCGCGACGTCTCGGGCATCAGCGGCGTCGAGTGGGATGCCGTGGAGCTGCCCAGCCAGTTCATGGAGAACTTCTGCTGGGAGTGGAACGTGCTGCGCCACATGACCTCGCACGTGGACACGGGCGAGCCGCTGCCGCGCGAGCTGTTCGACAAGATGCTGGCGGCGAAGAACTTCCAGAGCGGCCTGGCCACGCTGCGGCAGGTGGAATTCGCGCTGTTCGACATGCTGCTGCACACCGACCACGACCCGAAGGACGACTTCATGCCGCTGCTGGCGGACGTGCGCGCCGAGGTCGCGGTGCTGCCCGCCCCCAGCTTCAGCCGCACCGCGCACACCTTCAGCCACATCTTCGCCGGCGGCTACGCGGCGGGGTACTACAGCTACAAGTGGGCCGAAGTGCTGTCCGCCGACGCCTACGCGGCGTTCGAGGAAAGCATGGGGCCGGACGGTTCACCCAGCGTGGAAACCGGGCGAAAATACCGGCAGGCCATCCTCGAGGCCGGCGGCAGCCGGCCGGCGATGGAGTCGTTCAAGGCATTCCGCGGTCGCGAGCCGTCGCTGGAAGCCTTGCTTCGGCACCAGGGCATGGCCTGAGCTCACGCGTTTCGAAAACGAGGGGACTTGCATGACTGTCGATCGCCGCTTCCCGGCGCGCCGCCTCGCGGCCGCCGTTGCCATCGCCGGGCTGGCCTGCGCCGCGGGCGCCCAGCAGGTCTACAGGATCGTGGGGCCGGACGGCAAGGTCACCTTCGCCGACAAGCCGCCGGCGGACCCGGCCGCCAAGGCCCAGCCCACCCACGCGGCGCCGCTGCAAGGCGGCCCCGGTGCCAGCGCCCTTCCCTTCGAACTGCGGCAGGTGGCCGGCCGCTACCCGGTGACCCTGTACACGGGCCCCGATTGCGCCCCCTGCGGCTCGGGCCGTGCGTTCCTGGCTTCGCGCGGCATCCCGTTCGCCGAGAAGACCGTGAGCACGCCCGACGACCTGTCGGCGCTGCAGCGCCTGAGCGGCGGCGTCACGTTGCCGTTCCTGACCATCGGCGGCCAGCAGCTCACGGGCTACTCGGAATCCGAGTGGACGCAGTTCCTGAACGCCGCAGGCTACCCGCGCGCTTCGCAATTGCCGCCGGGGTATCGCCAGGCCGCAGCCACGCCGCTGGTGGTGGCCGCAACGCCCAAGCCCGTCGCGGCGCAGGCCCCTGCCCCCGCGCCTGCGGCCCCGAGCGCGCCTGCCGCCCCGCCGCCCGCGGGCAGCAACCCGGCCGGGATCCAGTTCTAGAAGGTCAGCGTCCGCACGCCCTGGGCGGTGCCAAGCAGGCACACCGAGGCCTTCTGGTGGGCGAACACGCCCACCGTCACCACGCCGGGCCACTGGTTCACCTCAGATTCGAAACCGAGCGGATCGGCGATGCGCAGTCCGGCCACGTCCAGGATGTGCTGGCCGTTGTCGGTCACCAGCGGCGCGCCATCCTTCACGCGAAGCCGGGCCTGCCCGCCCATGGCCGCGAACTGGCGGGCGATGCGACCCACCGCCATCGGGATCACTTCCACGGGGACGGGGAAATCGCCGAGCACCTTCACCTGCTTCGATTCGTCGGCGATGCAGACGAATCGGCGCGACTGCGCGGCGACGATCTTCTCGCGCGTGAGCGCCGCGCCGCCCCCCTTGATCATGTGGCCGTGTGGGTCGATCTCGTCGGCCCCGTCGATGTAGACGGCCAGTTCGCCGACCTCGTTGGCATCGAACACCGCAATGCCGATCGCGCGCAGCCGCTCGGTCGAGGCCACCGAGCTGGAGACGGCGCCCTGGACCTGGTCCTTCATCGAGGCCAGGGCGTCGATGAACTTGTTGACCGTGGACCCGGTGCCCACGCCCACGATCTCGCCGGGCACCACGTACTTCAGTGCGGCCTGGCCGACCAGGCTCTTCAGTTCATCCTGCGTCACGCGACAATCCCCGGGTCCGTTGCTGATGCCAAGAATTATCCATGCCGCTGCTGCCCTACGCCCTCGCCCGCCCCTTCCTGTTCGGCCTCGATCCGGAGGCGGCGCATGACCTGACGCTGCAATCGCTGGCCCGGCTGCAGGGAACGCCGCTCGCCTGGGCCTGGTGCTCGGCCCTGGTCGACGATCCGATCGAGCTGGCCGGGCTGAAATTCCCGAACCGCGTCGGCCTGGCGGCCGGCCTGGACAAGAACGCGCGCTGCATCGACGCCCTGGGCGCGATGGGCTTCGGCTTCGTCGAGGTGGGCACGGTCACGCCCCGCGCCCAGCCGGGCAACCCGAAGCCACGCATGTTCCGCCTGCCCCAGGCCAACGCGCTGATCAACCGCCTGGGCTTCAACAACGACGGGCTGGATGCGTTCATCACCAACGTGCAGCGGTCGTCGTTCCGCCGCCAGGGTCGCCTGCTCGGCCTGAACATCGGCAAGAACGCCGCGACGCCCATCGAGCGCGCGACGGACGACTACCTCGCGTGCCTGGCGGGCGTGTACCCGCACGCCGACTACGTGACCGTCAACATCTCCAGCCCGAACACCAAGAACCTGCGCGCGCTGCAAAGCGACGAGGCGCTCGATGCGCTGCTGGGCGCGATCGCCGCCCGGCGCGAGCAGCTCGCGCTCGAGCATGGCCGCCGCGTCCCGGTGTTCGTCAAGATCGCACCCGACCTGGACGAGGCGCAGGTCGACGTGATCGCCGCCACCTTGCGGCGCCACGGCATGGACGGCGTCGTCGCCACCAACACCACCGTCGCGCGCGAGGCCGTCAAGGGACTGCCGCACGCCGAGGAGACCGGCGGCCTGAGCGGCAGCCCGGTCCTCGCGGCGAGCAACCGGGTGATCACGCAGCTGCGCGCGAGCCTGGGCAGCGCCTTCCCGATCATCGGCGTCGGCGGCATCCTCAGCGCCGAAGACGCCGTCAGCAAGGTCCGCGCGGGCGCCGACGTCGTCCAGATCTACACGGGGCTGATCTATAAGGGCCCCGCGCTGGTCGGCGAGGCGGCCCGGGCGCTGAAGGCGCTGCGCCGCTAGGCGGCCTGGGCGCCGAAGGCGACTGCGACGCTAGGCGGCGAGCAGTTGCGAGACTTCCTCGGCGATCGCCAGCGAGCTGGTGAGGCCGGGCGACTCGATGCCGAACAGGTTCACCAAGCCGCGCACGCCGTGCAGCGCCGGCCCGTCGAGGCGGAAATCAGGCGCCTTTTCGTGCGGGCCGTGGATCTTGGGACGCACGCCGCTGTAGCTCGGTTGCAGCGCATCGTCCGGCAGGCCTGGCCAGTAGCGGCGCACCTCCGCGTAGAAGCCGTCGGCCCGCGCTGGATCGACGCGGTAATCGATCTGCTCGGGCGTGGTCACGTCCAGCCATTCGATGTCCGGGCCGAACTTGGCCTGCCCGCCCAGGTCCAGCGTCAGGTGCGTCCCCAGGTGAGCATCGGCGGGGGCCGGATAGATCAGGTGGGAGAACGGTGCCCGGCCCTGCAACGCGTAGTAGTTGCCCTTGGCGAACCATTCGCGCGGCACGAAGCGGCCGTCGAGGCCGGTGAACCGGCGCGCGAGCGCGCATGCGTGCAGCGACGCCGCGTTGACCAGGATCCGTGTGGCGAGTTCGCTGCCGTCGGCCAGCTGTACCACATGCGGTTCGCCCGCGGTCGCAGAGAGCAAGGCGCCTTCCACCGGCGACGCCAGCGCCACCATCCCGCCCGCCCGTTCCAGGTCACCCTGCAACGCCAGCATCAGGCCGTGGCTGTCGACGATGCCGGTGGATGGCGAGTGCAGTGCAACCATGCAGCGCAGCGCGGGTTCGAGCGCCAGTGCCGCGTGCGCGTCCAGCCATTCGACGGGCACGCCGTTGGCGTGGGCGCGCTCCTGCAAGCCGCGCAAGGCTGCGATCTCCGCGTCGCTGTTCGCCACGGTCAGCTTGCCGCAACTGCGATGGTCCACGCCGTGGCTCGCGCACAGGGCGTACAGCAGTTCCTTGCCCCGCACGCACAGGCGCGCCTTGAGCGACCCGGGTGCGTAGTAGAGGCCGGCATGGATCACCTCGCTGTTGCGCGAGCTGACGCCCTGCCCGATGGCGCCTTCGGCCTCGAGCACGAGTGTCTCCTGGCCCGCCTGCGCGAGCGCGCGGCCCACCGCCAGGCCCACCACCCCCGCGCCGATCACGACCGCATCGACCTGGTCCATCCGTTCCCCTCGTTCCACCGTCCAACCCAAGCGCGCGAGCTTGCCGTCCGGCTCGTCTGGCGTTCAACGCATGGGACAAGCCCGTGACATGAACGACCATCTCGAGCGAGCGGCTGCGCGCGTGCCCGATCGTATCCGCATGGACTTCGCACTGGATTGCGCCGAGTTGACGGGCGCCCGATTCAACTCAATATCGAGGGGCGCTGGCAGGAGCCGGCGCCGCGTCGAATTGCAATTCGACGGAATTGAGTTTTCCGCCTTCCCCAATGGCGAAAGCCCCGTCACAGGGTTACTGTGGCGGGGCTTTGCTCGGCGTAAGAGCCTGACGATGTCCTACTTTCACACGGGAATCCGCACTATCATCGGCGCAGAGGCGTTTCACTGTCCTGTTCGGGATGGGAAGGAGTGGGACCACCTCGCTATGGTCATCAGGCATAACTTGTCGTCATCTTGACTGGGTCAAGACAACCAATTCATAGAGCAAATCAGCTTATTTGGATTGCGTCACTTGGCATAACAACCGTGATCGAACGATCAAGGTTATAGGGTCAAGCCGCACGAGCAATTAGTATCGGTTAGCTTAACGCATTGCTGCGCTTCCACACCCGACCTATCAACGTCCTGGTCTTGAACGACTCTTCAGGGGGCTCGAGGCCCCGGCAGATCTCATCTTAGAACGAGTTTCCCGCTTAGATGCTTTCAGCGGTTATCTCTTCCGCACATAGCTACTCGGCAATGCCACTGGCGTGACAACCGATACACCAGAGGTGCGTCCACTCCGGTCCTCTCGTACTAGGAGCAGGCTTCTTCAAATCTGCAGCGCCCACGGAAGATAGGGACCAAACTGTCTCACGACGTTTTAAACCCAGCTCACGTACCTCTTTAAATGGCGAACAGCCATACCCTTGGGACCGGCTACAGCCCCAGGATGAGATGAGCCGACATCGAGGTGCCAAACACCGCCGTCGATATGAACTCTTGGGCGGTATCAGCCTGTTATCCCCAGAGTACCTTTTATCCGTTGAGCGATGGCCCTTCCATACAGAACCACCGGATCACTATGTCCTGCTTTCGCATCTGCTCGACTTGTCAGTCTCGCAGTTAAGCACGCTTATGCCATTGCACTATCGTCACGATGTCCGACCGTAACTAGCGTACCTTCGAACTCCTCCGTTACGCTTTGGGAGGAGACCGCCCCAGTCAAACTGCCTACCATGCACTGTCCCCGACCCGGATCACGGGCCTAGGTTAGAACCTCAAACACACCAGGGTGGTATTTCAACGTTGGCTCCATGCGATCTAGCGACCGCACTTCAAAGCCTCCCACCTATCCTACACAGATCTGTTCAAAGTCCAATACAAAGCTACAGTAAAGGTTCATGGGGTCTTTCCGTCTTTCCGCGGGGAGATTGCATCATCACAAACATTTCAACTTCGCTGAGTCTCGGGAGGAGACAGTGTGGCCATCGTTACGCCATTCGTGCAGGTCGGAACTTACCCGACAAGGAATTTCGCTACCTTAGGACCGTTATAGTTACGGCCGCCGTTTACTGGGACTTCGATCAAGAGCTTGCACCCCATCACTTAATCTTCCAGCACCGGGCAGGCGTCACACCCTATACGTCCACTTTCGTGTTTGCAGAGTGCTGTGTTTTTATTAAACAGTCGCAGCCACCGATTTTTTGCAACCTCATTGGGCTCCATCCGCGAGGGACTTCACCTACTAAAGGCACACCTTCTTCCGAAGTTACGGTGTCAATTTGCCGAGTTCCTTCTCCCGAGTTCTCTCAAGCGCCTTAGAATACTCATCTCGCGCACCAGTGTCGGTTTGCGGTACGGTCGTGTGTAGCTGAAGCTTAGTGGCTTTTCCTGGAAGCAGGGTATCACTCACTTCGGCGGCAAGCCGCCTCGTTGTCACCTCTCATCTAAGCCCGGCGGATTTACCTACCAGGCACGACTACAGGCTTGAACCGGGACATCCAACACCCGGATGAGTTAACCTTCTCCGTCCCCACATCGCACTACACATCGGTACAGGAATATTGACCTGTTTCCCATCAGCTACGCATCTCTGCCTCGCCTTAGGGGCCGACTCACTCTACGCCGATGAACGTTGCGTAGAAAACCTTGCGCTTACGGCGAGCGGGCTTTTCACCCGCTTTAACGCTACTCATGTCAGCATTCGCACTTCTGATACCTCCAGCATCCCTCTCGAGACACCTTCACAGGCTTACAGAACGCTCTCCTACCACTTGCACTTGCGTGCAAATCCGCAGCTTCGGTAACTGGCTTAGCCCCGTTACATCTTCCGCGCAGGACGACTCGATCAGTGAGCTATTACGCTTTCTTTAAATGATGGCTGCTTCTAAGCCAACATCCTGACTGTTTTAGCCTTCCCACTTCGTTTCCCACTTAGCCAATTTTAGGGACCTTAGCTGGCGGTCTGGGTTGTTTCCCTCTTGAGTCCGGACGTTAGCACCCGGTGCTCTGTCTCCCAAGCTGTACTCTTCGGTATTCGGAGTTTGCATAGGTTTGGTAAGTCGCCATGACCCCCTAGCCTAAACAGTGCTCTACCCCCGAAGGTAATACTTGAGGCACTACCTAAATAGTTTTCGGAGAGAACCAGCTATTTCCAAGTTTGTTTAGCCTTTCACCCCTATCCACAGCTCATCCGCTAGTTTTGCAACACTAGTCGGTTCGGACCTCCAGTACCTGTTACGGCACCTTCATCCTGGCCATGGATAGATCACTTGGTTTCGGGTCTACACCCAGCGACTGAACGCCCTGTTCGGACTCGGTTTCCCTGCGCCTTCCCTATTCGGTTAAGCTTGCCACTGAATGTAAGTCGCTGACCCATTATACAAAAGGTACGCCGTCACCCTTGCGGGCTCCGACTTTTTGTAAGCATGCGGTTTCAGGATCTATTTCACTCCCCTCCCGGGGTTCTTTTCGCCTTTCCCTCACGGTACTAGTTCACTATCGGTCGATTACGAGTATTTAGCCTTGGAGGATGGTCCCCCCATCTTCAGACAGGATTTCTCGTGTCCCGCCCTACTTGTCGCTAGCTCAGTACCACACGTCTGTTTTCACGTACGGGGCTATCACCCGCTATGGCCGGCCTTTCCATGCCGTTCCGTTAACAGTCGTGCTATCACTAGCAGGCTCTTCCGATTTCGCTCGCCACTACTTTCGGAATCTCGGTTGATGTCTTTTCCTCGAGCTACTGAGATGTTTCAGTTCACCCGGTTCGCCTCGCATGACTATGTATTCATCATGCGATACCCCTAAGGGTGGGTTTCCCCATTCGGAAATCTCCGGATCAAAGCTTATTTGCCAGCTCCCCGAAGCTTATCGCAGGCTATCACGTCCTTCGTCGCCTGTAATCGCCAAGGCATCCACCACATGCTCTTATTCACTTGACCCTATAACTTTGACCCCTCTCACGAGGCTTCGCAGTCCATCAAGGAATTGCCAGGTCTTTCACCTGGCGCGTTATGCCGTCTTCATTCGAATTGCTTCGAAGTGAAGTTCATTTGACGCAATCAAAATTGTCGCTCGCGGCACGGTCCGCCATGAAGCGGTTTCCGCGAGCAACGCTGATTCGACTCTATGAATTGTTAAAGAACAGCCGATTGCTTCCAGGCAATCCTGGAGACAACAACAAAACAGCCTCTTGCGAAGCCGCTTTGGTGTTGCGCATCTTGTTGTTTGGTGGAGGATGACGGGATCGAACCGACGACCCCCTGCTTGCAAAGCAGGTGCTCTCCCAGCTGAGCTAATCCCCCAAGGTGTGCAGGAGGGATGGTGGGTCTGGTTGGTCTCGAACCAACGACCCCCGCCTTATCAAGACGGTGCTCTAACCAACTGAGCTACAGACCCAAGCCGGTCGCTAGCAACTCAAGCTGTTTCCAGCCTGGCCGTTGGCGACAACCTTCCAACAACCGATAAGTGTGGGCGTTCAATTTTGACCGCTGTTTTCCAGAAAGGAGGTGATCCAGCCGCACCTTCCGATACGGCTACCTTGTTACGACTTCACCCCAGTCACGAACCCTGCCGTGGTAATCGCCCTCCTTGCGGTTAGGCTAACTACTTCTGGCAGAACCCGCTCCCATGGTGTGACGGGCGGTGTGTACAAGACCCGGGAACGTATTCACCGTGACATTCTGATCCACGATTACTAGCGATTCCGACTTCACGCAGTCGAGTTGCAGACTGCGATCCGGACTACGACCGGTTTTATGGGATTGGCTCCCCCTCGCGGGTTGGCTGCCCTTTGTACCGGCCATTGTATGACGTGTGTAGCCCCACCTATAAGGGCCATGAGGACTTGACGTCATCCCCACCTTCCTCCGGTTTGTCACCGGCAGTCTCATTAGAGTGCCCTTTCGTAGCAACTAATGACAAGGGTTGCGCTCGTTGCGGGACTTAACCCAACATCTCACGACACGAGCTGACGACAGCCATGCAGCACCTGTGTTACGGCTCTCTTTCGAGCACTTCCACATCTCTGCGGAATTCCGTACATGTCAAAGGTGGGTAAGGTTTTTCGCGTTGCATCGAATTAAACCACATCATCCACCGCTTGTGCGGGTCCCCGTCAATTCCTTTGAGTTTCAACCTTGCGGCCGTACTCCCCAGGCGGTCAACTTCACGCGTTAGCTTCGTTACTGAGTCAGTGAAGACCCAACAACCAGTTGACATCGTTTAGGGCGTGGACTACCAGGGTATCTAATCCTGTTTGCTCCCCACGCTTTCGTGCATGAGCGTCAGTGCAGGCCCAGGGGATTGCCTTCGCCATCGGTGTTCCTCCGCATATCTACGCATTTCACTGCTACACGCGGAATTCCATCCCCCTCTGCCGCACTCCAGCGATGCAGTCACAAATGCAGTTCCCAGGTTGAGCCCGGGGATTTCACATCTGTCTTACATCACCGCCTGCGCACGCTTTACGCCCAGTAATTCCGATTAACGCTTGCACCCTACGTATTACCGCGGCTGCTGGCACGTAGTTAGCCGGTGCTTATTCTTACGGTACCGTCATGAGCCCTCTGTATTAGAAAGAGCCTTTTCGTTCCGTACAAAAGCAGTTTACAACCCGAGGGCCTTCATCCTGCACGCGGAATGGCTGGATCAGGCTTGCGCCCATTGTCCAAAATTCCCCACTGCTGCCTCCCGTAGGAGTCTGGGCCGTGTCTCAGTCCCAGTGTGGCTGGTCGTCCTCTCAGACCAGCTACAGATCGTCGGCTTGGTGAGCCTTTACCCCACCAACTACCTAATCTGCCATCGGCCGCTCCAATCGCGCGAGGCCTTACGGTCCCCCGCTTTCAACCTCAGTTCGTATGCGGTATTAGCTACGCTTTCGCGTAGTTATCCCCCACGACTGGGCACGTTCCGATGTATTACTCACCCGTTCGCCACTCGCCACCAGGGTTGCCCCCGTGCTGCCGTTCGACTTGCATGTGTAAAGCATTCCGCCAGCGTTCAATCTGAGCCAGGATCAAACTCTACAGTTCGATCTTGATTTGTTTGCCTCTTTCGAGGCCACTCATTTGGAATCGACAAGGTGCTTCACTTTCGCGAAGCGTCTTGTCTATCTATGAGCGTTTGTAGGTCCTTGCGGACCCAGTTCCGAAGAACTTGGCAGTCGCCATCAAACGCCCACGCTTATCGGCTGTATGTTGTTAACGAACCCGCTTGCAATCCACCGCGTTTCCGCTTTGTCTTGCTGCTGTCGCTGCGATCAGCGAAGCCTGCCATCATAACAGGTTTTCTGAAGTCCTGTCAAACTCGTTTTTCTTTTCTTCGCTTTTCGAAACGTTTGAATCGATTTTTGCGATTCGCGCCATTTCGTTTAGCGGAGCCTTCGATTATATACCGGAATTTTCATCCAGCCGATTTGTTCAGATTACCGCAGTGCGATCACTGCCGAGTTGAAACCTGAACACCTCGATCGAAGAGGATTCCGCATCTTTGCCGAATCGATTTCTGCGATTCGCGCCGCTCAGCGGAGCCTTCGATTATATACCGGAATTTTCATCCGGCCGATTTGTTCAGGTTGCCGCAGTGCGATCACTGCCGAAAGGAAACCTGAACGCCTCGATCGAAGAGGATTCCGCATCGCTGCCGAACCCTCGAGGTATTTGGTGGGTGATGCAGGGTTTGAACCTGCGACCCCTGCCGTGTGAAGGCAGTGCTCTACCGCTGAGCTAATCACCCTTCTGGCGCTTCGCTGTTGAGCGTTGCGTCGGAAGCCCGCGATTATGCCACAGGCGAAGAACCGCCTTCCGCGGCTCGCGTCTGGATGCGCCACAACGTCTTGCCGCCGCTGGCCTTGTCCAGCTGGGCAAGCACCTCCTCGTGGGCGGCCGCTTCCTGGTCGCTGGCCAGCAGCACCGGCAAGGTGAACTGGCGCAGGTCGACGCGCGTCTGGATGCCAGCTTCCGCATCCGTGGGCAGCACATCGATCAGCAGCGCTTCCTGGCCGCGCGTGAGGTTGATGTAGACGTCGGCCAGCAGCTCCGCGTCCAGCAGGGCGCCGTGCAGCGTGCGGCCGGAGTTGTCGACCCCCAGCCGGTCGCACAGCGCGTCGAGGCTGTTGCGCTTGCCGGGGTACATCTCCTTGGCCATCGCCAGGGTGTCGGTGACGGCGCCGACGATGGTGCGGAACGCGGGCCGGCCGGCAAGTTCCAGCTCCTTGTTCAGGAAGCCGACATCGAACGCCGCGTTGTGGATGATGACTTCGGCGCCCTGCAGGTAGTCGAGCAGTTCGTCGGCAACGGCCGCGAACTTGGGCTTGTCGCGCAGGAATTCGTTGCTGATGCCGTGCACCTTGAGCGCGTCCTCGTGGCTGTCGCGCTCGGGGTTCAGGTACCAGTGCTTGTTGTTGCCGGTGAGCTTTCGGCCCACCAGCTCGACGCAGCCGATTTCGATGATCCGGTCGCCGGCTTCGGCCGACAGGCCCGTGGTTTCGGTGTCGAGGACGATCTGGCGCATGCCGGAATTATGCTCGGCAGCATCCTTGAACCGGAGGTGCCCATGTTCAATCTGGCGGGAAAAGTGGCGTTGGTCACGGGCGGCAATGGCGGCATCGGGCTGGGCATGGCGCGCGGCCTGGCCCAGGCCGGCGCGATGGTGGTGATCACCGGGCGAAACGCCGACAAGTCCCGCGAGGCGGCGCATGCCCTGCGCGCCGACCGGCACCACGCCGACGCGATCGAGGCCGACGTGACCGACGAGGGCGAAGTCGAGCACCTGTTCGAGGAAGTCGGGCGCCGGCACGGCGGCCTGCACATCCTGGTGAACAACGCCGGCACCACGGTGCGCAAGCCCGCGCACGAGATGTCGCTGGACGAATGGCGGCACGTCATGGACGTCAACCTCACCAGCGCGTTCCTCTGCTGCCGCACCGCGCACGGCTGGCTGCGGCGCCAGGGCGGCAAGGTGATCAACATCGGCTCGATGCTGTCGATCTTCGGCGCGCCCTACGCGCCGTCGTACGGAGCGAGCAAGGGCGGCATCGTGCAGTTCACCCGGTCGATCGCCACGGCGTGGGCCGCCGACAACATCCAGGCCAATGCGGTGTTGCCCGGCTGGATCGACACCGAGCTCACGCGGTCGGCGCGCGAACAACTGCCCGGCTTGAACGAGCGTGTGCTGGCCCGCACGCCGGCAGGACGCTGGGGCGATCCCGCCGACCTGGCGGGCATCGCGGTGTTCCTGGCCAGTCCGGCTTCGGACTTCATCACCGGCGCCGCGATCCCGGTGGACGGCGGCTACTCGATCAGCTGACCCGGCCAGGACCGGGCGGAGTCGTGGGGCCCGCGACGGCCCCCGGCCCGGCGCGCAAGCGCCTAGTGATCTTCCTTGGCGTGGTTGATCGAATACTTCGGGATCTCGACCACCAGCTCCTTCTGTCCGACGATGGCCTGGCACGACAGGCGCGACTGCGGCTCCAGGCCCCAGGCCCGGTCCAGCATGTCCTCCTCGTTCTCGTCCATCTCGTTGAGCGACTCGAAGCCCTGGCGGACGACGACGTGGCAGGTGGTGCATGCGCAGCTCATGTCGCAGGCATGCTCGATCTTGATGCCGTTGTCCAGCAGCGCCTCGCAGATCGAGGTGCCGGCGGGCGCCTGCACCTCCGCGCCCTGCGGGCAGTACTCGGGATGGGGCAGGATGCGAATCACGGTCATGGTCTAGAGCGTCTCCACGCTGCGCCCGGCCAACGCGTGCCGGATGCTCTCGTTCATGCGACGGGCCGCGAAGGCCTCGGTGCCCTTGGCCAGCGCTTCGGTCGCCGCCTCGATCCCCGCCGCGTCGTCGCCCGCGGCCCGCTGCCGCAGCTCGGCCATCAGGCCATCGATCGTTGCCCGCTCGTCGGCCTCGAGCAACGCGCCATCGGCGGCGAGCGCGCTGTGCGTGGCCAGCAGCATGCGGTCGGCTTCGAGCTTGGCCTCGGCGAGCGCCCTCGCCTGCATGTCCTGCTGCGCGGTGGTGAAACTCTCCTGCAGCATGCGCGCGACCTGCTCGTCCGACAGACCGTACGACGGTTTCACATCGATGCGGGCTTCGACGCCACTGCCCTGTTCCCGCGCGGAGACGCTGAGCAGGCCGTCGGCATCGACGGTGAAGGTCACGCGGATGCGCGCCGCGCCGGCCGCCATCGGCGGGATGCCGCGCAGCTCGAACCGCGCCAGGCTGCGGCAGTCCTGCACCAGGTCGCGTTCGCCCTGCACCACGTGCAGCGCCATCGCGGTCTGGCCGTCCTTGTAGGTGGTGAAGTCCTGGGCCTTGGCCGTGGGGATCGTCTCGTTGCGCGGCACGATGCGTTCGACGAGCCCGCCCATGGTCTCGATGCCCAGCGACAGCGGGATCACGTCCAATAGCAGCAGGTCGCCGGACGCGCTGTTGCCCGCGAGCTGGTTGGCCTGGATGGCCGCGCCCAGCGCCACCACCTCGTCCGGATTCAGGTTCGTGAGCGGCTCCCGCCCGAAGTGGTCCGCCACCGCGCGCCGCACCTGCGGCATGCGGGTCGAACCGCCCACCAGCACCACGCCCTGGATGTCCTCGCGCGCCAGCCGCGCATCGCGCAACGCCTTGCGCACGGCCGACAGGGTGCGCTGGGTGAGCGCCGCCGTCGCCTGCTCGAACTCGGCGCGCGTGGCCTCCACGGCCACCGTGCGGCCGCCGATCGCCAATTCGACGCCGGCCCGGTCGGCATCGGTGAGCCGCTCCTTCAGGGTCCGCGCCACCATCTTCACCGCCGCCTTGTCGGCCGGCGACGCAGCCTCCAGGCCGGCGCGCTGCAGCAGCAGGTCGGCCAGCGCCCGGTCGTAATCGTCACCACCGAGCGCCGAGTCGCCCCCTGTGGCGATGACCTCGAACACGCCGCGCGCCAGCCGCAGGATCGAAATGTCGAAGGTGCCGCCACCCAGGTCGTAAACCGCATAGACACCCTCGCTGGCGTTGTCCAGGCCATAGGCGATGGCCGCGGCGGTCGGTTCGTTGATCAGGCGCAGGACCTTCAGGCCGGCCAGTTGCGCGGCATCCTTGGTCGCCTGCCGCTGCGCGTCGTCGAAATAGGCCGGGACCGTGATGACGGCGCCGTACAGGTCGTCGTTGAACGTGTCCTCGGCGCGGTAGCGCAGCGTCGCCAGGATCTCGGCGCTGACTTCGACCGGCGACTTCTCGCCCGCGCGGGTCTGCAGCGTCACCATGCCGGGCTTGTCGGCGAAGCGGTACGGCAGCTTGCCGCGGCCCGCGATGTCGTCCAGGCCGCGGCCCATGAACCGCTTGACCGAGGCGATGGTGTTCTCGGGATCCTCGGCCTGGGCCGCCTGCGCCTCGAAGCCGATCTGGCGGCCGGCGTTCTCGAGGTAGCGCACGACGGAGGGCAGCAGCACGCGCGCCTGGTCATCGGGCAGGCACTCGGCGACGCCGTTGCGCACGGCGGCCACCAGCGAATGCGTCGTGCCCAGGTCGATGCCCACCGCAATGCGGCGCTGGTGGGGATCGGGAGCCTGTCCCGGTTCGGAAATCTGTAGCAGCGCCATCTTTCTATTGTCCCAGCTGCTCGAAACGCGCCTCGACGTCGTGGGCAAAGCGCTCGATGAACATCAATGCGCGCACCAGCCGGGCTGCCGCCGCGGCGTCGCCCTGCTCGTCCAGCGCCCGCGCCACGTCGGCCAGCGCTTGCGCCCTCGCCTCGTGCAGGCGCCCGGCCACGGCCTCGATCTCTGCTTCGGTGCGCGCCTCATCCAGGGCCTCGCGCCATTCCATCTGCTCCATCAGGAACTGCGCCGGCATGGCCGTGTTGCGTTCCGCGTCGATCGGGGCGCCCCGCAGCTCGCACAGGTAGGCGGCGCGGCGCAGCGGATCCTTCAGGCGCTGGTAGGCCTCGTTGATGCGCACCGACCACTGCATGGCCACGCGCTGCGCGGCTGCCCCTTGCGCTGCGAACCGGTCGGGATGCGCCTCGCGCTGCAGTTCCTTCCAGCGAGCGTCGATCGTCGCGCGGTCCTGCGCGAACCGCTCGGGCAGGCCGAACAGCACAAAGTCGTTCTGATTGAGATGCATGGCTCCGGGACGCACTTCCAGGGCCACCGTGGAACCGGCTTCGCCGGGCCACTGGTGGCGGCCCCTAGAGGGGGAGGCGCCGCAAGGCGCTTCGGAGGGCGGTCAAATTCTGAACGACTCGCCGCAACCGCAGCGGTCGCGCTCGTTGGGGTTGTTGAACCTGAAGCCCTCGTTGAGCCCCTCGCGCACGAAGTCCAGCTCGGTGCCCTCGATGTAGGCCAGGCTCTTGGGATCCACCAGGACCTTGACCCCGTGGTTCTCGAACACCAGGTCCTCGGGCGCGGCCTCGTCCACGTACTCGAGCTTGTAGGCCAGGCCCGAGCACCCCGTGGTCTTGACCCCCAGCCGCACGCCCACGCCCCGGCCCCGCTTGGCGAGGTAGCGCTGGACGTGGCGGGCCGCCGCTTCCGTCAACGTGACTGCCATGTCGTTCAATGCGCGTGCTTCTTCTTGTAGTCCTCGACGGCGGCCTTGATCGCGTCCTCGGCCAGGATCGAGCAGTGGATCTTCACCGGCGGCAGCGCCAGCTCCTCGGCGATCTGGCTGTTCTTCAGCGAAGCCGCCTCGTCGAGCGTCTTGCCCTTGACCCACTCGGTCACGAGCGAGCTGGACGCGATGGCGGAGCCGCAGCCGTAGGTCTTGAAGCGGGCGTCCTCGATCACCCCGGTCTGCGGGTTGACCTTGATCTGCAGCTTCATCACGTCGCCGCAGGCCGGCGCGCCGACCATGCCGGTGCCGACGCTCTCATCACCCTTGTCGAAGGAGCCCACGTTGCGCGGGTTCTCGTAGTGGTCGACGACTTTTTCGGAGTAGGCCATGTGATTACCTCTTGGATTTCAGTGCGCGGTCCACTGGATCGTGCTGATGTCGATGCCGTCCTGGTACATCTCCCAGAGCGGGCTGAGCTCGCGCAGCTTGGCGACGTTCTTCCTGATCGTGTCGACCGCGTAGTCGATTTCTTCCTCGGTCGTGAAGCGGCCGATCGTCATGCGCAGGCTGCTGTGCGCCAGCTCGTCGCTGCGGCCGAGCGCGCGCAGCACGTAGCTGGGCTCGAGGGACGCCGACGTGCAGGCTGAGCCGGACGACACCGCCAGCCCCTTGATGCCCATGATCAGCGACTCGCCCTCGACGAAGTTGAAGCTCATGTTCAGGTTCTGCGCCACGCGGCGGCCGGGCGCCATGCTGCCGTTGATGAACACCTGGTCGACGTCCTTGAGCCCGTCCAGCAGCCGCTGCTGCAGCGCACGCGCCTTGGCGTTGTCCTGCGCCATCTCTTCCCTGGCGATGCGGAAGGCCTCCCCCATGCCGACGATCTGGTGGGTGGGCAGCGTGCCCGAGCGCATGCCGCGTTCGTGGCCGCCGCCATGCATCTGGGCTTCCAGCCGCACGCGCGGCTTGCGGCGCACGTACAGCGCCCCGATGCCCTTGGGCCCGTAGGTCTTGTGCGACGCCAGGCTCATGAGGTCCACGGGCAGCGCCTTGACGTCGATGTCCACCTTGCCCGTGGCCTGGGCGGCGTCGACGTGGAAGATGATCCCGCGCTCGCGGCAGATGGCGCCGATGGCCGGGATGTCCTGGATCACGCCGATCTCGTTGTTCACGAACATCACGCTGGCCAGGATGGTGTCGGGGCGCAGCGCGGCCTTGAACTTCTCGAGGTCGAGCAGGCCGTCGTCCTGCACGTCGAGGTACGTCACCTCGAAGCCCTGCCGCTCCAGCTCACGCATGGTGTCGAGTACGGCCTTGTGCTCGGTCTTCACCGTGACGAGGTGCCTGCCCTTGGTCTTGTAGAAGTGCGCCGCGCCCTTGAGCGCCAGGTTGTCCGACTCGGTGGCGCCCGACGTCCAGACGATCTCGCGCGGATCGGCGCCGATGAGGTCGGCCACCTGCTCGCGCGCCTTCTCCACGGCGGCTTCCGCCTCCCATCCCCACGCATGGCTGCGCGAGGCCGGGTTGCCGAAGTGCTCGCGCAGCCAAGGAATCATGGCGTCGACCACGCGCGGGTCGACCGGCGTGGTCGCGCCGTAGTCCATGTAGATCGGGAAGTGGGGGGTCATGTCCATCTCGAAAGCCGTGGGAATCGCGTACTGCTCGGTTGTCGGGGAAGGCGGGTCAGGACTTGGCCGGGACCATGCTGCCCAGCGCGAAGACCGAATTCGGTGCATTCACGCGGATCGGCTTGACCACCGGCGCGCTGGAGATCGCGCGCTTGACGGCCGGCTTGTCCTCGATCTGCACGCCCTTGGCGAGCTGCTCGTCCACCAGCTTCTGCAGCGTGACGGAATCGAGGAACTCCACCATGCGCTGGTTCAGCTGCGACCAGAGCTCGTGCGTCATGCAGCGGCCGCCGTCGCCGTTGCAGTTCTCCTTGCCGCCGCACTGGGTCGCGTCGATCGGCTCGTCCACCGACACGATGATGTCGGCCACGGTGATCTCCGACGCCTTGCGGCCGAGCGTGTACCCGCCACCCGGCCCGCGGGTGGACTCGACCAGCTCGTGCCGGCGCAGCTTGCCGAACAGCTGCTCCAGGTACGACAGGGAAATCTGCTGCCGCTGGCTGATCGCCGCCAGCGTGACCGGCCCGTTGTTCTGCCGCAGGGCCAGGTCGATCATCGCGGTGACCGCAAAGCGGCCCTTGGTCGTGAGACGCATCGCAACCTCCTTGTTGCTTCTGAACTTTCATTGCGCCGCAGCAGCCCAGCCGCCGCGGCCCGTCTCCACCCATCCCGGCAGCCTGCCGGCCTCCGCCGGCGCTCCAGCGACCGGCCCTGCTCTTTGTTCCTGAGCGATTCCGTCAAGTATACCCGAAAACCCGCTGTTTCGCTCGGGTAAGTAGACTGGCCAGTCACCGATTGGTTCCCGGGCCGCTGCGCTTGCGGCCGGGCGCGACGGCGGGCTGTCAGCGGCGCCCGGCCTGGATGGGCACGACGTTGTCGTGCACCGCGGCGCCGAAGGCCTGCTCCTTGAGCAGCGCCAGCTGGTCGCGCACCCGGGCGGCCTTCTCGAACTCCAGGTTGCGGGCGTGCTCGAGCATCTGCTTTTCCAGCCGCTTGATCTCCCGGGCCACGTCCTTCTCGGACATGTCCTCCGCCATCGCACGCTGCAGCTCCTGCTTCTCCTGCTCGCGGCTGGCCTTCTCGCTGTAGACGCCGTCGATCAGGTCACGCACCTCCTTGCGGATGCTGCGCGGCGTGATGCCATGGGCCTCGTTGTGGGCGATCTGCCTGGCGCGCCGCCGCTCGGTCTCGCCGATGGCCTTGCGCATCGACTCGGTCATGCGGTCGGCATACAGGATGGCCTTGCCGTGCAGGTTGCGCGCCGCCCGGCCGATCGTCTGGATCAGCGAGCGCTCGGCGCGCAGGAACCCTTCCTTGTCGGCGTCGAGGATGGCGACCAGCGACACCTCCGGAATGTCCAGGCCCTCGCGCAGCAGGTTGATGCCCACCAGCACGTCGAACGCGCCCAGCCGCAGGTCGCGCAGGATCTCCACCCGCTCGACGGTGTCGATGTCGCTGTGCATGTAGCGCACCTTCACCCCGTTGTCGGCGAGGTAGTCGGTCAGCTGCTCGGCCATGCGCTTGGTCAGGGTGGTGATCAGCACGCGCTCGTTCTTCTCCGCGCGGATGCGGATCTCCTGCAGCACGTCGTCGACCTGGTGGGTGGCCGGGCGCACCTCGACCTCGGGATCGATCAGGCCGGTCGGGCGCACCAGCTGCTCGACCACCTGGCCGGCGTGCTGCTTCTCGTAATCGGCGGGCGTGGCCGAGACGAAGACCACTTGCCGCATCCGGGTCTCGAACTCCTCGAACTTCAGCGGCCGGTTGTCCAGCGCCGACGGCAGCCGGAACCCGTACTCCACCAGCGTGGTCTTGCGCTGGCGATCACCCGCGTACATGGCGTTCAGCTGGCCGATCATCTGGTGGCTCTCGTCCAGGAACATCAGCGCGTCCTTGGGCAGGTAGTCGGTCAGCGTCGACGGCGGCGCCCCCGGCGGCGAGCCCGACAGGTGCCGGGTGTAGTTCTCGATCCCCTTGCAGTGCCCCACCTCGGCGAGCATCTCCAGGTCGAACCGGGTGCGCTGCTCCAGGCGCTGCGCCTCCACCAGCTTGCCGGCGCCCACCAGCTCCTTGAGCCGCTGCTCCAGCTCGATCTTGATCGACTCCACGGCCGAGACCACCTTCTCGCGCGGCGTGACGTAGTGGCTGGACGGGTAGATGGTGAAGCGCGGCACCTTCTGGCGGATGCGGCCGGTGAGCGGGTCGAACAGCTGCAGCGACTCGATCTCGTCGTCGAACAGCTCGATGCGCACCGCCAGCTCGCTGTGCTCGGCCGGGAACACGTCGATCGTGTCGCCGCGCACGCGGAAGGTGCCGCGCGCGAAGTCCTGCTCGTTGCGGTTGTACTGCATGCGGATCAACTGGCCGATCACGTCCCGCTGGCCGATCTTGTCGCCCACCCGCAGGATGAAGCGCATCTGCGTGTAGTCCTCCGGGGCGCCGATGCCGTAGATGGCGCTCACGGTGGCGACGATCACCGTGTCGCGCCGCTCCAGCACGCTCTTGGTGGCCGACAGCCGCATCTGCTCGATGTGCTCGTTGATCGAGCTGTCCTTCTCGATGAACAGGTCGCGCTGGGGGACGTACGCCTCGGGCTGGTAGTAGTCGTAGTAGCTGACGAAGTACTCCACCGCGTTCTTCGGGAAGAACTCGCGGAATTCGCTGTACAGCTGCGCGGCCAGGGTCTTGTTCGGCGCGAACACGATGGCCGGCCGCCCCAGCCGGGCGATCACGTTGGCCATCGTGAACGTCTTGCCCGAGCCGGTGACGCCCAGCAAGGTCTGGAACACCTCGCCGTCGCGCACGCCCTCCACCAGCTTGTCGATCGCCTGCGGCTGGTCGCCGGCCGGGGGGTACGGCTGGAACAGCTCGAAGGGCGAATCAGGAAAGCTGATGAACTCGCCGTTTTTCTGCTGCGGCTGGGCTTCGGTGATTTCGGGCATGGAGGCAGTCGGACGGGTGGAGGCGGCGAACTAAAATCGGGGGCAGCCGGACAGCGTACCGCAACGCCGGCTCCGACGCGCAGCTGCGCGCGCCCACACTTCCGAAGGATCCCGAATGTCTTTGTTCCAAGCCGTGGAGATGGCACCGCGCGACCCCATCCTGGGTCTCAACGAGCAATTCAACGCCGACAGCAATCCGAACAAGGTCAACCTGGGCGTCGGCGTCTACTACGACGACGACGGCAAGCTCCCGCTGCTGCAATGCGTGCAGCGGGCCGAGAAACAGATGATGGAAGCGCCCAAGGCGCGCGGCTACCTGCCCATCGACGGCATCGCCGCGTACGACGCGGCCGTCAAGAACCTCGTATTTGGGGCCGATAGCGAGCCGGTCAAGAGCGGCCGCGTCGCCACCGTGCAGGCCCTGGGCGGCACCGGCGGCCTGAAGATCGGCGCCGACTTCCTGCACCGGCTCAACCCGGCCGCCAAGGTCCTGATCAGCGACCCCAGCTGGGAGAACCACCGCGCCCTGTTCACCCAGGCCGGCTTCACGGTCGAGGCCTATCCGTACTACAACGCGGCGCGCCGCGGCATCGACTTCGACGGCATGCTCACGGCGCTGAACGGCGCCGCGCCCGGCACGGTCGTGGTGCTGCACGCCTGCTGCCACAACCCGACCGGCTACGACATCACCCCGGCCCAGTGGGACCAGGTGGTCGCCGCCACCAAGGCGCGCGGGCTCGTGCCCTTCCTGGACATGGCCTACCAGGGCTTCGGCCAGGGCATCGCCGAGGACGGCGCGGTGATCGGCAAGTTCGTCGCCTCGGGCCAGGACTTCTTCGTGGCGACCTCGTTCTCCAAGAGCTTCAGCCTGTACGGCGAGCGGGTGGGGGCGCTGTCCGTGCTGTGCGCGGACAAGGACGAGGCGGCCCGCGTGCTCAGCCAGCTCAAGATCGTCATCCGCACCAACTACAGCAACCCGCCCACGCACGGCGGCACGGTGGTGGCGACGGTGCTCAACACGCCCGAGCTGCGCGCGCTGTGGGAGAAGGAACTGGGCGACATGCGCGTGCGCATCAAGCAGATGCGCACGGCCCTGGTGCAGAAGCTCAAGTCCGCCGGCGTCAAGCAGGACATGGGGTTCATCGAGCAGCAGGTCGGCATGTTCAGCTACTCGGGGCTGACCAAGGACCAGATGGTCCGGCTGCGCAACGAGTTCGGCGTCTACGGCACCGACACCGGCCGCATGTGCGTGGCCGCGCTGAACAGCAGGAACATCGACCACGTCTGCCGCTCCATCGCCACCGTGCTGGGGTGACGGCCGGCGCTGTCCATGCAAGCCGCCCGCCGGGCGGCTTTTTTCATGCCATGGGACCGGAAACGGCAGCGCGACGGTGGGTCCCATGGTGGGTTGTCTCACACCAGGATGGTCGGAAATCCGTCACTTGCGGCGACGCGGCGAGCCCATGCTGGCGCCTGTGCGCCGCAGCGCCGCGCGGGTGACACGCGGATGAGTGGCGTGCCCGCAGGACTGCTATATTGCACTGCACAACCCCAGGGGCCCGAGCATGCTTTACCAGATCTACGAGGCGCAACGATCGCTCATGGAGCCGTTCGCCGATTTCGCCCAGGCCGCCGCGAAACTCTATAGCAACCCGCTCACGCCGTTCGGCCAGAACCCGTTCGCGCAGCGGATGTCCGCCAGCTACGAGCTGGCCTACCGGCTCTGGAAGGACTACGAGAAGCCCGAATTCGGCATCCAGACCGTCGACGTCGGCGGTACCGGCGTCGTGGTCCACGAGCGCGTGGTGCTCGACAAGCCCTTCTGCGAGCTGCGCCGCTTCAAGCGCTTTTCCGACGACCCGGCGACGCTCGCCCAGCTCAAGACGCAGCCGGCCGTGCTGGTGGTCGCCCCGCTGTCGGGCCACTACGCCACGCTGCTGCGCGACACGGTGCGCAGCCTGCTGGCCGACCACAAGGTGTACATCACCGACTGGAAGAACGCGCGCATGGTGCCGCTCGAAGAGGGCGAGTTCCATCTCGACGACTACGTGCACTACGTGGAGGACTTCATCCGCCACCTGCAGGGCGTCTACGGCAACTGCCACGTGATCAGCGTCTGCCAGCCCACCGTGCCGGTGCTGGCCGCCGTGTCCCTCATGGCCTCGCGCGGCGAAGTGACGCCGCTGACCATGACCATGATGGGCGGCCCCATCGACGCCAGCAAGTCGCCGACGGCGGTGAACAACCTGGCGACCAACAAGAGCCACGACTGGTTCGAGAACAACGTCATCTACCGCGTGCCCACCAGCTTCCCGGGCGCGGGGCGGCGCGTCTACCCCGGCTTCCTGCAGTACACCGGCTTCGTGGCGATGAACCCGGACCGCCACCTGTCGAGCCACTACGACTACTTCAAGCACCTGATCGCCGGCGACGACGCCAGCGCCGAGGCACACCGCAACTTCTACGACGAGTACAACGCCGTCCTCGACATGGACGCGGACTACTACCTCGAGACGATCCGCACGGTGTTCCAGGACTTCTCGCTCGTGCACGGCACCTGGGACGTGATCAGCGAGGACGGCGAGCTCGAGCGCGTGCGCCCGCAGGACATCACGACCACCGCCCACCTCACCATCGAGGGCGAGCTGGACGACATCTCCGGCGCCGGCCAGACCGAGGCGGCCCACAGCCTGTGCACCGGCGTGCCGAAGGCGCGCCAGAAGCACATCGAGGTCAAGGGCGCCGGGCACTACGGCATCTTCAGCGGCCGCCGCTGGCGCGACGTGGTCTATCCGCAGGTGCGCGACTTCATCGCCCGCTTCAACGACGGCCCGTCGGTCACCGGCACCGCGCCTGCCGGCCGGCGCAGGAAGGCCGCCGCCCCCGAGGCGTGAGCGAGCTCGCCGCGCGGCTGCACGCCGCGCTGCCGCAGACACAGTGCACGCGCTGCGGCTACCCCGACTGCCGCTCGTACGCCGACGCGATGGCCGCCGGCGAGGCGGCCCCCAACCAGTGCCCGCCCGGGGGCGCCGAGGGCGCGCGGCGGCTGGCCGCGATCCTGGGGCAGCCTGCGCTGCCGCTCAACCCGGCCAACGGCGTCGAGGGCCCCCGCACGCTGGCGGTGATCGACGAGGCCTGGTGCATCGGCTGCACGCTGTGCCTCAAGGCCTGCCCCACCGACGCCATCGTGGGGCTGAACAAGCGCATGCACACGGTGATCGAGCCCTACTGCACCGGCTGCGAGCTGTGCGTGCCGGTCTGCCCGGTCGACTGCATCGCGCTGGAAAACGCCAGCGGCGAGCGCACCGGCTGGCAGGCGTGGAGCGAGGCCGACGCCGCGCAGGCGCTGGACCGCTACGAGTCGCGGCAGCGGCGGCTGCAGCGCGAACAGGCCGAGCACGCGCAACGCCTGGAGCGCAAGGCCGAGGCCAAGCTGGCCGACCTGCCCGCCCAGACGCACGGCGCCGAAGGCGCCGAGGCCGAGCGCAAGCGGGCGATCATCGAAGCGGCGCTCGCGCGGGCGCGTGCCCGGCGCGAGCAGCGCTAGCCGGTCAGTCCGCGACCGGCGCTTCGCCCAGCACCTCGCGCTCGTACGCGTGCAGCGAGGGCAGGCCGCCGGTGTGCAGGAACAGCACGTTCTCGCCGGCCCTGAGCTCGCCGGCCCGGGCCAGGCCGATCAGGCCGGCCATGATCTTGCCGGTGTAAACCGGGTCGAGCGGGATGCCCTCGGTGCGCGCGAGCAGTTGCACGGCCTCGACCATCGCCTTGTTCGGCACCGAGTACTTGGGCTGCCAGTAGCCGCCGACGCTGCGCACCGATTCGCGCGGGACCTGCAGGCCGGTGCCCAGCAGGTCGTGCACGGCCTGCGCCTCCTTGTGCACCAGCGGCTCCTGGTCGGCGGGATCGCGGCTCACGCCGATGCCGATGATGGGGATGCGGATGTTGTTGCCCAGGAAGCCGGCCAGCAGGCCGCCGTGGGTGCCGGAGCTACCCGAGCCGACCACGACCTTGTCGATGCGCAGGCCGGAATCGAACAGCTGCTGCTGCAGTTCCTGCGCGCAGGCCACGTAGCCCAGCCCGCCCAGTGCATTGGAGCCGCCGCCCGGGATGATGTAGCCCTTGCGGCCCTCGGCCGCCAGCGCGTCGGCCACCTTCTGCATCTCGGCGGCCATGTTGCTGCCGCCGGGCACGACGGTGATCGCCTCGACCCCCATCAGGCGGAACATGAAGTTGTTGCCGCTGGCGTGCTCGTCGTAGCTGCGGGGCACGCGCTCCTCGATGACGAAGCGGCACTTGAGCCCCTCCTTCACCGCGGCCGCCAGCGTGATGCGGCAGTGGTTGGACTGCGGCGCGCCGCAGGTGACCAGCGTGTCGGCGCCCTGCGCCAGCGCGTCGGCCACGAGGAACTCCAGCTTGCGCGTCTTGTTGCCGCCCGGGAACAGCCCCAGCATGTCGTCCCGCTTGATCCACACGCGCGGGCCCTGCCCGCCGGGGCAGGTGGCGCCGAGCGCCGCGCTGAAATGCGGCAGGAACTCGATCGGGGTGGCGAACGGGGTGTAGCGGCGGCGGGGAAATCTAGACAGGTCCATGCCCGGATTGTCCCGCAAGCGCGTCGAACGCCCGCACCACTTCGGGCGGGGCCTGCACCAGCTCGATCAGCACGCCCTCGCCCCCCACCGGGAACTCGTCGCTGCCCTTGGGATGGATGAAGGTGATGTCGAACCCGGCGGCGCCGCGGCGGATGCCGCCGGGCGCGAACCGCACGCCCTGCGCCTGCAGCCACGCCACGGCGCTCGGCAGGTCGTCGATCCACAGGCCGACGTGGTTCAGCGGAGTCGCATGCACCGCCGGCTTCTTGTCCGGGTCCAGCGGCTGCATCAGGTCGACTTCGACCTTGAAGGCGCCGGCGCCGGTGGCGCAGATGTCCTCGTCGACGTTCTCGCGATCGCTCTTGTAGGTGCCCGTGACCTCCAGGCCGAACAGGTCGACCCAGAGCGTCTTCAGGCGCTGCTTGTCGGCGCCGCCGATGGCGATCTGCTGCACGCCCAGGACACGGAAGGGACGATTCATGCCGGACTCCTCATTCGAACTCGACGATCGGCTGGTCCACCGCCAGCGACTCGCCCTTGGCCGCGAGCACCTTGCCCACCACCCCGTCGGCGGCGGCGAAGAGCACGTTCTCCATCTTCATCGCCTCGATGACGGCCACGCGCTCGCCCGCCTGCACCTTCTGCCCCGGCTGCACGGCCACGTCGACCAGCAGCCCGGGCATCGGCGACAGCACGTAGCGGCTCATGTCCGGCGGCGCCTTGTAGGGCATCAGCGCGTGCAGTTCCGCCGTGCGCGGCGTCAGCACCATCGCCACCAGGCGCGTGCCGTTGTGGCTGATCGCGATGGCCAGCGGGTTCTTCGGCAGTCCGCGCTCGACCTGCGCGGTGAACGGCTTGCCGCCGACGGTGCCGCGGATGCGCGAGGCGCCCAGGTGCCACGCGCTGCAGATCTCGTAGCGCTTGCCGTTGGTCTCCACCACGCTCGAGCCGGACACGGCCTGGAAATCGGACACGCGCGCGGCCTGCCGCCGGTGCTCGCCGCCCTGCCCCAGCCTGACGACGACGAACTCCTCGCCGACGCGGAACTCGTGCCCGCGCATCTGGCCGCTGATGCCGGCCGAGCGCTGCAGCGCCCGCCGGTTGGCGTACGCCGCCAGCGCCACCAGGAAGTCCGGGTCGTCGTGCGCCACGTCCTCGGCGCGGAAGCCCTGGCCGTAGTGCTCGGCGATGAAGCCGGTGTTGAACTGGCCGGCGACGAACTGCGGGTGCGCCAGCAGCGCTGCCTGGAACGGCACGTTGCTGGAGATGCCGCGGATCACGAAGCCGTCGAGCGCCTCGCGCATCTTGGCGATGGCGTCGTTGCGGTCGCTCCCGTGCACGATGAGCTTGGCGATCATCGAGTCGTAGTACATCGGGATCTCGCCGCCCTCCGTGACGCCGGTGTCGACGCGCACGCCCCCGTATCCGCTCCCACCCCCCTTGGGGGAGGGTTGGGGTGGGGGCTCCCCGGCCCACATGGTTTCCCTGGGCGGCTGGAAGCGCACCAGCCGGCCCGTGGACGGCAGGAAGTTGCGGAAAGGGTCCTCGGCGTTGATGCGGCACTCGATGGCCCAGCCGTCGCGCTTCACGTCGGCCTGCGCCAGCGGCAGCTTCTCGCCGGCAGCCACGCGGATCATCAGCTCGACGAGGTCGAGGCCGGTGATGCACTCGGTGACCGGATGCTCCACCTGCAGCCGCGTGTTCATCTCCAGGAAGTAGAAGCTCTGGTCCTTGCCGACCACGAACTCCACCGTGCCCGCCGACTGGTACTTCACCGCCCTGGCCAGCGCCACCGCCTGCTCGCCCATCGCCTTGCGCGTCGCGTCGCTGATGAAGGGCGACGGCGCCTCCTCGATCACCTTCTGGTGGCGCCGCTGGATCGAGCACTCGCGCTCGTTCAGGTAGATCACGTTGCCGTGGGCGTCGCCCAGCACCTGGATCTCGATGTGCCGCGGCTCCTCGACGAACTTCTCGATGAAGACGCGGTCGTCGCCGAAGCTGTTGCGCGCCTCGTTGCGGCAGGAGGTGAAGCCCTCGAAGGCCTCCTTGTCGTTGAACGCCACGCGCAGGCCCTTGCCGCCGCCGCCGGCCGAGGCCTTGATCATCACCGGGTAGCCGATGTCCCGGGCAATCTCGATGGCACGCTCGGCGCTCTCGATGGCGTCGTTCCAGCCGGGGATCGTGTTGACCCTGGCCTCGTTGGCCAGCTTCTTGGAGGCGATCTTGTCGCCCATGGCCGCGATCGAATGGTGCTTGGGCCCGATGAAGGTGATGCCCTGCTCCTCCACCGTCCTGGCGAACTCCTCGTTCTCGGACAGGAAGCCGTAGCCCGGGTGCACGGCCTGCGCGCCGGTCTGCTTGCACGCCGCGATGATGCGGTCCATGCGCAGGTAGCTCTCGCGGCTGGGGGCCGGGCCGATGTGCACGGCCTCGTCGGCCAGCTGCACGTGGCGAGCGTCGCGGTCGGCGTCGGAATACACCGCCACCGTCTTGATGCCCATCTTGCGGGCCGTCTTGATGACGCGGCAGGCGATCTCGCCGCGGTTGGCAATCAGGATCTTGTCAAACATGTTCTGGACGCTCCACACCGTTGTCGTCCCGGGCTTGCCCCGGGATCCATGGATTGCGGGTCAAGCCCGCAATGACACCTTCCGACGCATTCACAGCGGGATGTTCCCGTGCTTGCGCCACGGGTTCTCGAGCTTCTTGTCGCGCAGCATCACCAGCGAGCGGCAGATGCGCTTGCGCGTCTCGTGCGGCAGGATCACGTCGTCGATGAAGCCGCGGGCGCCGGCGACGAACGGGTTGGCGAAGCGGGCCTTGTACTCGGCCTCGCGGGCGGCCAGCTTGGCCGGGTCGTTCTTGTCCTCGCGGAAGATGATCTCCACCGCGCCCTTGGCGCCCATCACCGCGATCTCGGCGTTGGGCCAGGCGAAGTTGACGTCGCCGCGCAGGTGCTTGGAGCTCATCACGTCGTAGGCGCCGCCATAGGCCTTGCGGGTGATCACCGTGATCTTGGGCACGGTGCACTCCGCGTACGCGTACAGCAGCTTGGCCCCGTGCTTGATGATCCCGCCGTACTCCTGGCTGGTGCCGGGCATGAAGCCGGGCACGTCGACGAAGGTGACCACCGGGATGTTGAAGGCGTCGCAGAAGCGCACGAAGCGCGCCGCCTTGATCGAGCTCTTGATGTCCAGGCAGCCCGCCAGCACCAGCGGCTGGTTGGCCACGATGCCCACGGTCTGCCCTTCCATCCGCGCGAAGCCGATGATGATGTTCTTCGCATACTCGGGCTGCAGCTCGAAGAAGTCGCCGTCGTCCACGGTCTTGACGATCAGCTCCTTCATGTCGTACGGCTTGTTCGGGTTGTCCGGAACGAGCGTGTCCAGCGAGTGGTCCATGCGATCCACCGGGTCGTTGCTCGGGCGGATCGGCGGCTTCTCGCGGTTGTTCAGCGGCAGGTAGTTGTACAGGCGCCGCAGCATGAGCAGCGCCTCGACGTCGTTCTCGAACGCGAGGTCGGCCACGCCGCTGCGGCTGGTGTGCGTGGACGCGCCGCCCAGCTCCTCGGCCGTCACCTCCTCGTGCGTGACGGTCTTCACCACGTCCGGGCCGGTCACGAACATGTACGAGCTGTCCTTGACCATGAAGATGAAGTCCGTCATGGCCGGCGAGTACACGGCGCCGCCGGCGCACGGCCCCATGATCATGCTGATCTGCGGGATCACGCCCGAGGCCATCACGTTGCGCTGGAACACGTCGGCATAGCCGCCCAGCGAGGCCACGCCCTCCTGGATGCGCGCGCCGCCCGAGTCGTTCAGGCCGATCACCGGCGCGCCGACCTTCATGGCCTGGTCCATCACCTTGCAGATCTTCTCGGCATGCGCCTCCGACAGCGCGCCGCCGAAGACGGTGAAGTCCTGGCTGAAGACGAACACCAGCCGGCCGTTGATCATCCCGTAGCCGGTGACGACGCCGTCGCCGGGAATCTTGTTGTCGGCCATGCCGAAGTCGTGCGAGCGGTGCTCCACGAACATGTCCCATTCCTCGAACGTGCCTTCGTCCAGCAGCAGCTCCAGGCGCTCGCGTGCGGTGAGCTTGCCCTTCCTGTGCTGGGCGTCGATGCGCTTGTGGCCGCCGCCCAGCCGCGCCGCGGCCCGCTTGCGTTCGAGTTGCTCGAGGATGTCTTGCATGTGTTCTTCTCCGGGAAGTCTTCTGGATGTCAGGGCGCGGGGCGCCAGGCGGCGAGCAGCTGCCGGGCGGCGGTGGACGCGGCCACGCGGCCCTGCTCCACCTCGGTGGTCAGCTCGGGCAGCAGGGCCTGCACCTGCGGGTGCGAGCGGAACGACTGCTTCAGGCCGCCGTCGATGCGTTCCCACATCCAGGCCAGGGCCTGGTGCTGACGTTTGGCCTGCAGCCGCCCCTCGGCCGTGCGCGTCTCGCGGAAGCGGGTGACGGCCTGCCAGAACGCCGCCACGCCCGTGTTCTTCAGCGCGCTCAGCTGCACCACCTGCGGCTGCCAGGCGCCGCGATCGCGCCCGTGCTGCGTGAACAGGCGCAGCGCGCTGGTGATTTGTGCCTGCGCGCGGGTGGCGGCATCGGCGTCGAGGTCGGCCTTGTTGATGACGACCAGGTCGGCCAGCTCCATCACGCCCTTCTTGATCGCCTGCAGGTCGTCGCCGGCGTTGGGCAGCTGCATCAGCACGAACATGTCCGTCATGCCCGCCACGGCCGTCTCGCTCTGGCCGACGCCCACGGTCTCGACGATCACGATGTCGTAGCCGGCGGCCTCGCACACCAGCATGGCCTCGCGCGTCTTCTCCGCCACGCCGCCGAGCGTGCCGCCCGAGGGACTGGGCCGGATGTAGGCCTGCGGGTGCACCGACAGCTGCTCCATGCGGGTCTTGTCGCCCAGGATCGAGCCGCCCGAGACGCTGCTGGACGGATCGATGGTGAGCACCGCGACGCGGTGGCCCTGCCCGATCAGGAAGAGGCCGAGCGCCTCGATGAAGGTGCTCTTGCCGACCCCGGGCACGCCCGAGATGCCCAGGCGGAACGAGCGGCCGGTGTGCGGCAGCAGCTCGGTGAGCAGTTGGTCGCCCTGCGCGCGGTGGTCGGCGCGCGTGGACTCCAGCAGCGTGATGGCCTTGGCGATGGCACGGCGCTGCGGCGCGCCGGAAGCCTCCACGATCAGGGGCGCGAGGCTCATGAACGCATCTCCTCCCCCCGCCGGGGGGAGGTCGGGAGGGGGGCGTCCCCACCCCAACCCTCCCCAGGAGGGGGAGGGAGAAAGACCGTCGTCATGCAGCCGCGGCCTTCTTGATGTTCTCCAGCACGTCCTTCGCGCTGGCCGGGATCGGCGTGCCGGGGCCGTAGATGCCCTTGACGCCGGCGTCGTACAGGAAGGCGTAGTCCTGCTGCGGGATCACGCCGCCGACGAAGACGATGATGTCGCCGCCGCCCTGCTTCTTCAGTTCCTCGATGATGGCCGGCACCAGCGTCTTGTGGCCGGCGGCCAGCGTGGACACGCCGACGGCGTGCACGTCGTTCTCGATGGCCTGGCGCGCGCACTCCTCGGGCGTCTGGAACAGCGGCCCCATGTCGACGTCGAAGCCCAGGTCGGCATAGGCGGTGGCCACCACCTTGGCGCCGCGGTCGTGCCCGTCCTGGCCCAGCTTGGCGACCATCACGCGCGGCCGGCGGCCGTGTTCCTCGGCGAAACGGGCGATCTCGCCCTTGAGTTTCTCCCAGCCCTCGGCCGAGTCGTAGGCAGCTGCGTACACACCGGTCACCTTTTGCGTGTCGGCGCGATGGCGCCCGAAAACCTTCTCCAGCGCGTCGGACACCTCGCCGACCGTCGCGCGCAGACGGATTGCGTCGATGCTCAGGGCGAGCAGGTTGCCCTGCCCCGACTTCGCGGCCGCGGTCAGTGCTTCCAGCGCGGCCTGCACCTTGGCGCCATCACGGGACGCGCGGATCTTCTGCAGCCGCGCGACCTGCTGCTCGCGCACCATGTGGTTGTCCACCTCGAGGATCTCCACCGGATCCTCCTTGGCCAGGCGGTACTTGTTGACCCCGACGATCACATCCTTGCCCGAGTCGATGCGCGCCTGCTTTTCCGCCGCCGCCGCCTCGATCTTCAGCTTGGCCCAGCCGGAATCGACGGCGCGCGTCATGCCGCCCATGGCGTCGACTTCCTCGATGATCGCCCACGCCGCGTCGGCCATGTCCTGGGTCAGCTTCTCCATCATGTAGCTGCCGGCCCAGGGATCGATGACGTTGGTGATGTGCGTCTCTTCCTGGATGATCAGCTGCGTGTTGCGCGCAATGCGCGACGAGGTCTCCGAAGGCAGCGCGATCGCCTCGTCGAAGCTGTTGGTGTGCAGCGACTGCGTGCCGCCGAACACCGCGGCCATCGCCTCGATGGTCGTGCGCACCACGTTGTTGTAGGGGTCCTGCTCGGTGAGCGACCAGCCCGAGGTCTGGCAGTGCGTGCGCAGCATCAGGCTCTTGGGGTTCTTCGCCCCGAAGCCCTGCATGATGCGGTGCCACAGCACGCGCGCCGCGCGCATCTTGGCGATCTCGAGATAGAAGTTCATCCCGATCGCCCAGAAGAACGACAGGCGGCCGGCGAACTCGTCGACATTCAGGCCCTTGGCGAGCGCCGTCTTCACGTACTCCTTGCCGTCGGCCAGCGTGAAGGCCAGCTCCAGCGCCTGGTTCGCGCCCGCCTCCTGCATGTGGTAGCCGGAGATCGAGATCGAGTTGAACTTCGGCATGTTGCGTGCCGTGTACTCGATGATGTCGCCCACGATTCGCATCGAGGGCTCGGGCGGGTAGATGTACGTGTTGCGGACCATGAACTCCTTGAGGATGTCGTTCTGGATGGTCCCGGACAGCTGGTCCTGCTTCACCCCCTGCTCCTCCGCCGCGACCACGTAGCCGGCCAGCACCGGCAGCACGGCGCCGTTCATGGTCATCGAGACGGAGACCTTGTCGAGCGGGATGCCGTCGAACAGGATCTTCATGTCCTCGACGGAATCGATGGCCACGCCGGCCTTGCCGACATCGCCGAACACGCGCGGATGGTCGCTGTCGTAGCCGCGGTGGGTCGCCAGGTCGAAGGCCACCGAGACGCCCTGCCCGCCGGCCGCCAGGGCCTTGCGGTAGAAGGCGTTGGACTCCTCCGCCGTGGAAAAGCCCGCGTACTGGCGGATCGTCCACGGCCGCACGGCATACATGGTCGCCTGCGGGCCCCGCACGTACGGCGCGAAGCCCGGCAGCGTGTCGGCGTGCGGCAGCCCCTGCAGGTCGGCCGCCGTGTACAGCGGCTTGACGACGATGCCGTCGGGCGTGGTCCAGTTCAGGGCGGCGACGTCCCCGCCGGGCGCGGACTTGGCGGCGGCCTTCATCCAGGGGTCCAGGTCCGTCGCGGTGCGCGTGTCTCGATTCGGGTCGGTCATAACATTGCAATCTTCGCAAAAACAGCGCCCGAGGACAACGGATAAACTGGAGCGCAAGTGCAAATCGGCCTTGTGAATTTGCGAAGCTTGCAAAGATGACCAAAGCCTTCATGGGCGTGCGCCTCAAGACGCTGCGGGAGCAGCAGGGACTGACGCAGGCCGCGCTGGCGGCCTCGCTGAAGATCTCGCCCAGCTACCTCAACCAGATCGAGAACGACCAGCGTCCCCTGACGGTGCCGGTGCTGCTGCGCCTGCAGGCGGCGCATGGCATCGACCTGCAGCTGTTCTCGGACGACGCGGGCGCGCGCCGCCTGAGCGAGCTGCAGACGGTGTTCTCGCACCACCCGCAGGCCCACCCGGTGCCGCTGGCCGAGGCCAAGGTGGTCGCGTCGCAGCTGCCCTCGGTGACCAGGGTGCTGCTGCACCTGCACGAGCGGACCCGCGCGGCGGAAGAGCGGCTGTCGTCCATCGTGGCCGGGGCGGACGGCGACCGCACGGCCTCGGCCTCCGCGACGCCCTTGCAGCCCTACGAGGAAGTGCGCGAATTCTTCTATGCGCGCCACCACCACATGGCGGTGCTGGACGAGCGCGCCGAACAGCTGTACGAGACCGTGACCGCGGGCTCGCGCGAGGGCGAGATCGGCGCCGCCGAACTGCTGGCGTGCCTGCGCGAGCGCCTGCGCCAGCACCACGGCATCGAGGTGCGCGAGACCGCGGCCAGCCGGACCTCGGACCAGGCGCTGCGCAGCTACGACGCCGGCACGCGCACCATTTCGCTGGCGACCGACATGGACCCCGGGCAGCAGGCCTTCCAGCTGGGCGTGCAGCTCGCCTTCCTCGAGACCGGGCCGCTGATCGACTCGTTCACCACCGCCGATGCGTTCGCGACGTCGCAGGCGCGCAGCCTCGCGCGGCTGGGCTTCGCCAACCATTTCGCCGGCGCGCTCGTGCTGCCGAACCGGCGCTTCCAGGACGCGGCCGAGGCGCTGCGCTACGACCTCGAGCTGCTGAGCGACCGCTTCGGCGTCGGCTTCGAGACCATCGGCCACCGGCTGTCCACGATGCACCATGCGCCGGGGCGCGGCATCCCGTTCTTCTTCGTGCGGGTGGACCGGGCGGGCAACGTGTCCAAGCGCCAGTCCACCGCCGACTTCCACTTCTCGCGCCATGGCGGCACCTGTCCGCTGTGGAACGTCTACGAGGCCTTCTCGCACCCCGGCAACATCCTCACGCAGCTCTCGCGCATGCCCGACGGCCGCACCTACCTGTGGATCGCGCGCACGGTGGAACACCGGCGCGGCGGCTACGGCGCGCCCAAGCGCATGTTCGCGGTGGCCCTCGGGTGCGACGCACGCTATGCGGACCGCCTCGTGTACGCCAAGGGCGTCAACCTGGTCGACCCCGACGCGGCCACGCTGATCGGCGCCGGCTGCAAGGTCTGCGACCGCGCCGACTGCGCGCAGCGCGCGTTCCCGCCGCTGGGGCGCACGCTGCAGATCGACGAGAACCAGCGCGGCTTCGCGCCCTATGCGTCCGGCATGTGAACAGCCGCACACAGCTCAAACAAGCGCATACACACGCGGCCGCCGGCGGCTCCTAGATTGGGCAAACGGCAGAGGCTCCCCACGCGGCCCTGCCGGCACCGCCAGGGAGCCCCCATGCCGATCCTCTTCCCGCTGTCCCATGCGCGGCGCCTCGCCGCCGGCCCGATCGCCCTCGCCGCCCTGCTGGCGGTGGGAGGCTGCGCGAACACCCCGCACCCGCCCGACTGGAACCGCGTCTCGATGCGCGACCAGCACACCTTCCTGCCGGTCTCGGGCGTGGATGGCCGGCGCCCGCTGGTGGTCGTCACCGCCGGCCCGACCGGCATGCTGGTGGGCACCGGCCCCGTGCCTGCCCCCGCCGCCGAACTGCTGGTGCAAGGCGGGCAGGCCTCGCTGGTGTCCGCCACCACGGCGGCTGCCCAGCGCGCGGGCACCCAGTCGCTCGGGGCCGGCGCGGCCCTGCCCGCGCCGGGGGTGCCACAAGGCACCGAAACGCAGAAGTGACGGGGGCGGTCAGTCCGGCTTGGCGCCGGACTCCTTGACCACCTTCGCCCACTTCACCATCTCGCCCTGCACGAGCGTGCCCAGCTGTTCGGGCGTGCCCGGGTTCGGCTCCAGCCCGAGCGTGGCGAGCTTCTCCTTGACGTCGGGCATGGCCAGCACGCGGGCGGTCTCGGCATTGATCTTCATCTGCACGTCACGCGGCAGGCCGGCCGGCGCGAACAGCGCGAACCACGAGGTCGCCTCGAACCCGGGCAGGCCCGACTCGGCCAGCGTCGGGATCTGCGGCGCCGCCGGCGAGCGCTGCGCGCTCGTGACCGCGATCGCGCGCAGCTCGCCCGACTTCACCAGCGGCAGCGCCGACGGCATGTTGTCGAAGATCATCGTGAGGCGCCCGCCCAGCAGGTCGGGGATGGCCGCGGCCCGGCCCTTGTAGGGGATGTGCTGCATCTTCACCCCCGCCAGGGTGTTGAACAGCTCGCCGGACAGGTGGATCGAGGTGCCGCTGCCGCTGGAGCCGAAGGTCAGCGGCTGCTTCCTGGCCAGGGCGACCAGCTCGGGCACCGTCCTGGCCGGCACGCTGTTGTTGACCACCAGCAGGTTGGGCGTGCACGCCAGGAAGATGACCGGCGTGAAGTCCTTCTGCGGGTGGTAAGGCATGTTGGGATACAGCGCCGGGTTGATCGCGTGCGTGCCCACGGTGCCGACCACGAGGGTGTGCCCATCGGGCGCGCTCTTGGCCACGAAGTCGGCCCCGATGTTGCCGCCGGCGCCCGGCTTGTTGTCCACCGTGACCGTCTGCCCGAGCGACCCCCACTTGTCCGCCAGGATGCGCGCCAGCGTGTCCGGCGCGCCGCCGGGCGTGAAGGTCACGACGATGCGGACCGGCTTGGTGGGCCAGCTGGCCTGCCCTGGGCTGGTCGAAGTGGCCTGCTGGGCGAAGACGGTGCCGGCGGCCAGCCCGAGGGCGGCCACCGCGACGAGGCGGCGGGTGAGCATGCGGTGTCTCCTGGTGCGTTGTGCGGACCATTCTTGCCCAGTACATCGCGCATGGAGACCCGGGGATTCCCTTCAGAGGCTTTCCTGCCGTGGCCACGGCCCGTCTTGCCGGGCCAGGGCGGGGGTGGGCTTCCGCGCGAATGTCCCCCGCTTGCCAGCGCGCCGGCGCGCTCCTCCTTGATTTCGCGCGGAAGCCCACCCCCGCCCCTGCCCTGCCCCGCGCCCCCTCCGGGCCGACGGCCGACCGGACCGACCGTGCCAAAGGGCCAACCGCGGGCGCGGCGCAGGGCTGTGGCTGAGGGGACCTTCGTGGGGCGAAATCAAGGAGGAGCGAGCGGCGCCAGCCGCGGCGGGGGACATTCGCCCCACGGAGGGCCCCTCGGCCGCAGCCCGGCACGAAGGCGCGCGGCCCTTCGGAGGCCATCGACCTTCGGCGGCGTTCGACCCTTCGGCGGACGTTCGGTCCGTCGGCAGGCGTCGGCCCCTCGGGGGCGCCCCCCACCAAAGGGAGAGAGCGCCGCGCTCAGAACCAGCGCGTCAGAACGCCGCGATCCCCGTCTGCGCCCGCCCCAGGATCAGCGCGTGGATGTCGTGCGTGCCTTCGTAGGTGTTCACGACTTCCAGGTTCACCAGGTGCCTTGCCACCCCGAACTCATCGCTGATGCCGTTGCCGCCCATCATGTCGCGTGCGGTGCGGGCAATGTCCAGCGCCTTGCCGCAGGAGTTGCGCTTCATGATCGAGGTGATCTCGACCGAGGCCGTGCCCTCGTCCTTCATGCGGCCCAGGCGCAGGCAGCCCTGCAGGCCCAGCGTGATCTCGGTCTGCATGTCGGCCAGCTTCTTCTGCACCAGCTGGTTGGCCGCCAGCGGCTTGCCGAACTGCTTGCGGTCCAGCACGTACTGGCGGGCGCGGAACCAGCAGTCCTCGGCCGCGCCGAGCGCGCCCCAGGCGATGCCGTAGCGGGCCGAGTTCAGGCAGGTGAACGGGCCCTTCAGGCCGCGCACCTCGGGAAAGGCGTTCTCCTCGGGGCAGAACACCTCGTCCATCACGATCTCGCCGGTGACGGACGCGCGCAGCCCCACCTTGCCCTTGATCTTGGGCGCCGACAGGCCCTTCCAGCCCTTCTCCAGCACGAAGCCGCGGATTGCGCCCTCGTCGTCCTTGGCCCAGACGACGAACACGTCGGCAAAGGGCGAGTTGGAGATCCACATCTTGCTGCCGGTGAGCTTGTAGCCGCCGTCGACCTTGCGGGCGCGCGTGACCATGCTGGCCGGGTCGGAGCCGTGGTTCGGCTCGGTCAGGCCGAAGCAGCCGATGAATTCGCCGGTGGCCAGCTTGGGCAGGTACTTCTGCTTGGTCGCCTCGTTGCCGAATTCGAAGATCGGCACCATGACCAGCGACGACTGCACGCTCATCATCGAGCGGTAGCCGGAGTCGACGCGCTCCACCTCGCGCGCGATCAGGCCGTAGCTCACATAGTTGAGCCCGGCGCCGCCGTACTGCTCGGGGATGGTCGGGCCCAGCAGGCCCAGCTCGCCCATCTCGCGGAAGATGGCGGTGTCGGTGGTCTCGGTGCGGAAAGCTTCCAGCACGCGGGGCGCCAGCTTCTCCTGGCAATAGGTCTGGGCGGCATCGCGCACGGCGCGCTCGTCGCCCGAGAGCTGCTGGTCGAGCAGCAGCGGGTCGGCCCAGTGGAAGGTGGCTTTGGTCTTGGTCGCCATGATTGCTCCTTGTCGTTGTCGTGGCTTCAGTCCAGCGACACCTTGGCTTCGCGGACCACCTTGCCCCACTTGGCGGTTTCCTCCGCGATGAACTTGTCGAATTCCGCCGGGCTGCCGCCCACCGGGATGGTGCCCATCGCCTCGAGGCGCGAGCGCACCTCGTCCATCTTCACGACCGCCGCGATTTCGTCGGACATGCGCTTCAGGATGGCCGCGGGCGTGCCGGCCGGCGCCAGCATGCCGGCCCAGGTGCTCGCGAGGAAGCCCGGGATGCCCTGCTCCACGAACGTGGGCACGTTGGGCAGCGCCGGCAGGCGCTTGTCGCTGGCCACACCCAGCAAGCGCACCTTGCCCTCCTTGCCGATCAGGCCCTGCGCGGCATCGCCGAACAGCTGGATCTGGCCGCCGACCAGGTCGGTGAAGGCCGCCGCGGAGCCGCGGTAGGGGATGTGGACCATGCGTGTGCCGGTCAGGGACTTGAGCAGCTCGGTCGAGAGATGGACGGCGGAACCGCTGCCGCTGGAGCCGTAGCTGATCTTGCCCGGGTTGGCCTTGGCGTAGGCGACCAGCTCCTTCGCGTTCTTGAATGGCGCGTCGTTGCTGGCCGCGTACACGAGCGGCGACATGCCGATCAGCGATACACCGACGACGTCCTTCCTCGGGTCGTAGGGCAGCTTCTTGTACAGCGAGGTGTTGGCCGCATGCGCGGCGATCACCACGGCGAAGGTCGTGCCGTCGGCGGGTGCCTTCGCCAGCGCATCGACGGCCACGATGCCGTTGGCGCCGGCCTTGTTTTCCACGATCACCGGCTGGCCGAGGCGCTGGCCCAGCCGGTCGCAGACCAGGCGCGCGGTGACGTCCGTGAAGCCGCCGGGCGGATAGCCCACCAGCACGCGGATCGGCCGCACGGGCCAGCTCTGGGCGCGCGCGAACGGGGCGGCGACGGCCGAAGCGAGGGCGGCGGTGAAATGACGGCGTTGCATGGTTCTAGTCTCCTTGGGTATTGCATTGCTCCCTGCCCGGGACGGGGAGGGAGTCTTCTTTGCGTGCCTCTTACAGCGCCTTCACCAGCTCCGGCGTCGCCGTGAACAGGTCCGCCTCCAGCCCGTAGTCGGCCACGCTGAAGATCGGCGCTTCCGGGTCCTTGTTGATCGCGACGATCACCTTGGAGTCCTTCATGCCGGCCAGGTGCTGGATCGCGCCGGAGATGCCCGCGGCGATGTACAGCTGCGGCGCCACGATCTTGCCGGTCTGGCCGACCTGCAGGTCGTTGGGCGCGTAGCCCGCGTCGACCGCGGCGCGGCTCGCGCCGATGGCCGCGCCCAGCTTGTCCGCCAGCGGCGTCAGCACTTCCTGGAACTTCTCGGAGGAGCCCAGCGCGCGGCCGCCCGAGACGATGATCTTGGCGGCGGTGAGCTCGGGACGATCGCTCTTGGCGATCTCCTGGCCCAGGAACTTCGACTTGCCGCTGTCCGCGGCGGCCGAAGCGTTCTCGACGGAGGCGCTGCCACCGGTGGCGGCCGCGGAATCGAACGCGGTCGTGCGCACCGTGATCACCTTCACCTTGTCCGTGCTCTGCACGGTGGCGATGGCGTTGCCGGCGTAGATCGGTCGCTCGAAGGTATCCGGGCCGTCGACCTTGGTGATGTCGGAGACCTGGGCCACGTCCAGCTTCGCGGCCACGCGCGGCGCCACGTTCTTGCCGCCGGCGGTGGCCGGGAACAGGATGTGGCTGTAGTTGCCGGCGATCGCCAGCACCTGCGCGGCGACGTTCTCCGCCAGGCCGTGCTCGAACTGCGCGCCGTCGGCATGGATCACCTTGGCCACGCCGGCGATCTGAGCGGCCGCCCGGGCGGCCTCGCCGGCATGGGTGCCGGCCACCAGCACGTGCACTTCGCCGCCACAGGCGGCAGCGGCCGTGACCGTGTTCAGCGTGGCGGGGCGGATGGACTTGTTGTCGTGTTCAGCGATGACGAGGGAGGTCATGGGGTCTCCAGATTCGAGGGACCGGACTTCCGGACGCGAGAGCTTTCGCGAGATTTGGCTGTTCCCTTCGCGACTCATGCGTCCGGCAGTCGGTATGGCGGTTCAGATGACCTTCGCTTCGGTCTTGAGCTTCTGCACCAGGGTCGCCACGTCGGGCACCTTCACGCCGGCGCCACGCCTGGCGGGCTCGGCCACCTTCAGCGTCTTCAGGCGCGGTGCCACGTCCACGCCCAGGTCCGCGGGCGTCACGGTGTCCAGCTGCTTCTTCTTCGCCTTCATGATGTTGGGCAGCGTCACGTAGCGCGGCTCGTTCAGGCGCAGGTCGGTAGTGACCACCGCCGGCAGCGTGAGCTCCAGCGTCTCCAGGCCCCCGTCCACCTCACGCGTGACCTTGGCCTTGCCGTCGGCCAGTTCGACCTTGGAAGCGAAGGTGGCTTGCGGCAGGTCCGCCAGCGCGGCGAGCATCTGGCCGGTCTGGTTGCAGTCGTCGTCGATCGCCTGCTTGCCCAGGATCACCAGGCCGGGCTGCTCCTTGTCCAACAGCGCCTTCAGCAGCTTGGCCACGGCCAGCGGCTGCAGCTCCTCGTCGGCCTGCACCAGGATCGCGCGGTCTGCGCCGATGGCCATCGCCGTGCGCAGGGTCTCCTGGCACTGCTGCACGCCGCACGAGACGGCGATCACCTCGGTGGCAACCCCCTTCTCCTTCAGGCGCACGGCCTCTTCCACCGCGATCTCGTCGAACGGGTTCATGCTCATCTTCACATTGGCGATGTCCACACCCGTGTTGTCCGACTTGACGCGGACCTTCACGTTGTAGTCGACGACGCGCTTGACGGGAACGATGATCTTCATGGTCACGCTCACTGCTGCTGGTTGGCCAGGCCCTTGTCGCGGATCACCTTGCCCCACTTCTCGTAGTCGGACCGGGTGCGTTCGGCCATCTTCGCCGCCGGCTGGTAGTTGGCGATGGCGCCGGCCTTGAGCATGCGCTCCTGCACGCCCTTGTCGGCCAGGACCACGGCGAGCTCCTTGTTCATGCGCTCCACCACCTCCGGCGGCGTGCCCTTGGGTGCCAGCAGGCCGCCCCAGGACACGGCGTCGAAGCCCTTGAAGCCCTGCTCCGCGACCGTCTTCACGTCCGGCAGCACGCTCACGCGCTGCGGCGATCCGACCGCGATGGCGCGCAGCTTGCCGGACTGGATGTGCGGCAGCGCGGCCACGAGGTCGGCGTACATCAACGGCACCTGCCCGCCGATGGTGTCGGTGATCGCCGGCACGCCGCCCTTGTAGGCCACGTGCTGCATGTCGAACTGGCCCAGCTGCTTGAGCAGTTCCATGCTGAGGTGGCCGAAGCTGCCGACGCCGGAGCTCGTGTAGCTCAGCTGACCCGGGCGCGCCTTGGCATGCGTGATCAGCTTCTGCACGTCGGTCACCGTGGGCATGAGCTGCGGGTTGACCACCATGACGATCGGCAGGTCGTAGACGGACGCGACGGGCACGAAGTCCTTGACCGTGTCGTAGTCCACCGCCTTGTACATGTGCGGGGCCAGCAGCGTCGGCGTGGCCAGCATCATGAAGGTGTAGCCGTCGCCCGCGGTCTTGGCGACCTGGGCCGCCGCGATGGCACCGGAGGCGCCCGCCTTGTTCTCCACGACGACCGGCTGCTTCAGCCGCTGCGAGAGCTGCTCGCCGACGATGCGCGAGGCCGTGTCGGTGGGGCCGCCCGCTGGGAACGGCACGACCACCTTGATCGCCTTGCTGGGCCACGTATCCGCGTGGGCCTGCACCGCCAGCAGCGGCAGCACGCCCAGGACGAGGGCGCGGCGGGTGAGCCGCGAGAGGGAAGAGGAGATGCGCATGGATTGTTTCCTCGGATGTTTCAGATGACGCCTTGTTCTTTCAGGCGCGCCAGCCGCGGGGCATCGACGCCCGCGAGCCGGCCCAGGATGTCGGCCGTGCCTTCGCCCAGCACGGGCGGGGCATGGCGCACCGGAAGGCGCTCGCCGTCCAGGCGGTACGGCGGCGCCATGACGGAGGTCTGCCCGGCGACCGGATGGGGTTGCTGCGTGACCAGGCCCGCGCTCGCTGCGCGCGGCGAGGTCAGCGCCTCCAGCAGACCGAGCACTTCGCCGCAGGGAATGCCCACGCGCGAGAGGCGCTCCAGCAGCAGCTTGCGCGGGCGCGCCTGCAGCTCCCGGTGCAGCTCGGGCAGCAGGGTGGCGCGGTTCTGGCCGCGCAGCACGTTGGTCTTGTAGCGTTCGTCCGCGGCCAGGTCCGGCCGCTCGATCACCTCGGTGCAGAAGCGCTCGAACTGCGTGTTGTTGCCCACCGCGATGATCACCGGGCCATCCTGCGCGTCGAAGACGCCGTAGGGCACGATGGAAGGATGCGCGTTGCCGTAGCGCGGCGGGTCCTTCTGCATCAGCAGCGCTTCCAGCCCGTAATAGGCGCTCACCATCAGGCCGCAGTCGAACAGCGCCATCTCGACGTGGCGGCCGCGCCCGGTGCGCTGGCGGTCGAACAGCGCCGCGAGCACCGCCTGCGCCGCATACATCCCTGTGAACATGTCCACGGCGGCCACGCCGAACTTCAGCGGCTGCTGGGTCGCTTCGCCGTTGATCGCCATCAGCCCCGCCTCGCCCTGGATCACCAGGTCGTAGCCGGGGCGGGTCGCCTCGGGGCCGTGCCGGTCATAGCCGGACACGGAGCAATAGACGATGTCGGGCTTCACCGCTTTCAGCTGCTCGTAGCCCAGGCCCATCTTCTCGGCGCCGCCGTACTTGAAGTTCTGGATGACGACGTCGCACTGGCGGGCCAGCTCGCACACGACCTGCTGGCCCTCGGGCGCCTGCAGGTCCACCGTGACGGACCGCTTGTTGCGGTTCATGCTGTTGAAATACGCTGTCTCGGTCTTGCCCACGCGCAGGCCCCAGTCGCGCGTGTCGTCGCCGCGCTTCGGGTGTTCGACCTTGATCACCTCGGCGCCGAAGTCGCCAAGCACCTGGCCGCACAGCGGGCCGGCGAGCACGCGCGACAGGTCCAGCACGCGGACCCCGGCGAGCGGCAGCGCCGTCGTCATGCCGGCACCGCCTCATGCCGCTGCGCGGCGCCCAGCGCGATGAATCGCGCGAGGTGGTGGTCCTCGTCGCCGAGCTGGTGGTCGACCATCACCAGGCGCTTGGCGAAGTGCGGCAGCGGCAGTTCCCAGGTCATGCCGATGCCGCCATGCAGCTGGATGCTCTCCTCGGCCACCAGCGTGCCGATGCGGCCGATCGAAACCTTCGCCGCGGACAGGGCCCGCTCGCGCGTGAGCCGGTCGGCGTCGAGCGCGGCCGCGGCGTTGATCACGGCCGAACGCGCCTGCTCGATTTCCAGCAGCACGGTGGCCATGCGGTGCTGCAGGGCCTGGAAGCTGCCGATCGGCTTGCCGAACTGGCGGCGCGTCTGCAGGTACTCGATGGTCATCGCCTTGCAGGTGTCCATCGCACCCAGCGCCTCGGCGCACAGCGCGAGGATGCCGCGGCCGGTCGCGTGCTCCAGGGTCGCGAGAGCGTCGCCCTCCGTGCCGAGCAGCGCGCCGGCGGGCACGCGCACGTCCGCGAACGCGAGCTCGGCCGCGTGGGTGCCGTCGATGTTGGGATAGGCGCGCACCTGCAGGCCCGCGCTGTCGCAGGGCACGACGAACAGCGAGATGCCCTTCGCATCCGTCGCTTCGCCCGCGGTGCGCGCGGACACGACGACCAGGTCGGCGGCGCCGGCAAGCGGCACCACGGCCTTGCTCCCCGCGATCACCCAGCCGTCGCCCTCCCGGCGCGCGCGCGTCTCCACGCACTGCAGCTCGTAGCCCGACTGCGGCTCCCCGTGCGCCAGGGTGGCGATGCGGCTGCCGTCGATGAGGGACCCGAGCGTGTCGTGCCAGGCGGCGCCGCCCGCGTGCGCGATGGCGCTGCCCGCCAGCACGGTGGGCAGGAAAGGCTCCAGCACGAGCCCGCGACCCAGCGCCTCGAAGACGGTGGCGATGTCGAAGCCGGCGCCTCCGAAGCCACCCTGCTCCTCGGTGAACAGCGCGCCGATCACGCCCAGCTCGGCGAACTGCGCCCACTTGTCGCGGCTGCAGCCTTCGGCCGAGGCGGCGATGGCGTGGCGCGTGGCGATCGGGTACTGCTCTGTGACGAAGCGCGCGAGCAGGTCCGCCAGCATGCGGCGGTCTTCTGTCGGTCGGAAGTCCATGGTCCTGCCTTTCAGAGCCCCAGGATCATCTTGGAGATGATGTTCTTCTGGATCTCGTTGGAGCCGCCGAAGATCGACAGCTTGCGGTTGTTGAAGTAATGCACGGCGGCGAAGCTCGCCTCGCGCGGGCCGATCGGCTCGCCGGCATGGCCCTCTTCGAGCGCTTGTTCCACGAAGGGCAGCGCATACGGGCCCATCGCGCGGCGGATCAGGGCGTTCAGCTCCTGGCGGATCTCGGTGCCCTTGATCTTGAGCATGGAGCTTTCCGCGCCGGGCACGCCCCCGCCGGCCACCGCCGCGATGACGCGCAGGTTGGTCGTCTTCATGTTCTCGAGGTCGATCTCGACCTTCGCCATGCGCGCGGCGAACAGCGGGTCTTCGGCGAGCGGCCGGCCGTTCTTCTTCACGCGCGCTGAGATGCCCTCCAGGCGCTCCAGCGCCGCGACCGAGAAGCCGACGCCCGCGATGTTGGTGCGCTCGTAGGTCAGCAGGTACTTGGCGCAGGTCCAGCCCCTGTTCTCCTCGCCGACGAGGTTCTCAACGGGGACCCTCACGTCGGTGAAGAACACCTCGTTGACTTCGTGCTCGCCATCCAGCGTGATGATCGGGCGCACCTCCACGCCGGGGGAGTCCATGTCCACCAGCAGGAAGCTGATGCCCTCCTGCGGCTTGGCCTCGCGGTCGGTGCGCACCAGGCAGAAGATCATGTTGGCGTGGTGGCCCAGCGTGGTCCAGGTCTTCTGGCCGTTGACCACGTAGTGGTCGCCCTGGCGCACGGCAGTCGTCTTCACCGACGCGAGGTCGGAGCCGGCGCCCGGCTCCGAGTAGCCCTGGCACCACCAGTCGCGGCCGTCCAGGATGCGCGGCAGCCAGTGGCGCTTCTGCGCCTCGTTGCCGTACTTGATCAGCACGGGGCCGAGCATGTTGACGCCGAAAGGTACCGTGCGCGGCGCATAGGCCAGCGCGCACTCGTGCTCGAAGATGAACTTCTCGACGGCGTTCCAGCCGGGGCCGCCATATTCCTTCGGCCAGTGGTTGGCGAGCCAGCCGCGCGCGTGGAGCAGCGCGTGCCACTGCTCCAGGTCGGCCTTGGTCAGGCGCTTGCCGTTGCGCACCTTGTCGGTGAGACGCGCCGGGACGTCAGCGCGCAGGAAGGCGCGGACTTCGTCGCGGAAGGCGAGTTCTTCGGGGGTGAAGCTCAGGTCCATGGGTGTGTTCAGGATTGGAGCGGCGCGGGGGCATCCCGGGGCGGGGATGCCCACCCGCAGCCCGGGATGGGGGCCGGCACGGCGCCGCTCAGGCCTTGTTCAGGCTGTCGAAGTTCTTTCCTTGCGCGACCAGCTCCACCAGCAGCGGCGAGGGGTGCCAGAACAGGGGGTCTTCCTTCGCGAACTCGCGCAGATCGGCCAGCACCTTGTCCAGGCCCACCGTGTCCGCGTACTTCATCGGGCCGCCGCGGTAGCGCGGGAAGCCGTAGCCGTGCAGGAAGGTGACGTCCACGTCCAGCGGGCGCAGCGCGATGCCCTCGCGCACCACGTTGGCGCCCTCGTTCACCATCGCGGCCAGGTAACGGCGCATGATCTCGTCGCCGCTGAACTTCCGCGGCGTGACGCCCGCGCGCTGGCGCTCGGCGTCGACGATGGCGAGCACCTCGGGGTCCGGCGTGCCGGCGCGCGCGCCCTGCGGGTAGAGGTACCAGCCGCGGCCGGTCTTCTGGCCGAACCAGCCGCGCTCGCAGATGCGGTCGGCGATCTGCACGTAGCGGGCGCGCGGGTCGCGCGTGGCGGCCTTGCGCTTGCGCGTGGCCCAGCCGATGTCGCCGCCCGCGAGGTCGGACACCTGGAACGGCCCCATCGGGTAGCCGAAGGCGCGCACCGCCTCGTCCACCTCGTAGGGGCTCGCTCCGTCCTCCACCAGGTAGTCGGCCGCCTGCCGGTACTTCGCCAGGATCCGGTTGCCGATGAAGCCGTCGCAGACGCCGGCGCGCACCGGCACCTTCTTCAGCTTCTTCGCGAGCTCGAAGGCGGTGGCCACGACGTCGGCCGAGACTCTCGCGGGCACCACGATCTCCAGCAGCTTCATGATGTTGGCCGGCGAGAAGAAGTGCAGGCCGATCACGTCCTGCGGCCGCGAGATGCTCGCCGCGATGGCATCGATGTCCAGGTAGGAGGTGTTGGTCGCCAGCACCGCGCCACGCTTGCAGGCGCGGTCCAGCTCGGCGAAGACCGCCTTCTTCACCTCGATGTCCTCGAACACGGCCTCGATCACGAGGTCCGCGTCCCGCAGGTCGGCATACGCGGTGCTGCCGCTGAATCGGGACAGCACCGTGGCCTTGGCTTCGGCGCTCATGCGGCCCTTGGCCACGAGCCCGTCGTACACCTTCTCCACGTTGGCGCGTCCGCGCGCGATGGAGGCCTCGTCACGCTCCACCATCGTGACCGGCAGGCCCGCGTCGAGCACCGCCACGGCGATGCCGGCGCCCATGGTGCCGCCGCCCACCACGCCCACCGAAGCGATCGTGCGCGGCTTCGCGTCGCGGGTCTCTGGCGCCTTGGCCACCTCGCGTTCGGCGAAGAAGGCATGGATGAGGCCGGCGCGCTGCGGGCTGTCGATGCACTGCATGAACAGCTGCCGCTCGTTGCGCAACGCCTCGTCGAACGGCAGGTCCAGCCCCGCTTCGACGGCTTCGACAATCTTCAGCGGCGAGAACAGGCCGCGGGTCTTCTTCGCCGTCTCGGCGCGCACGTCCTTCAGCGTGGCGCGCGCGGCCTCGATGTCGGGCGCCAGCGCACTGTCGCGCGTGCGGCGCACGGCGGCGCGCGACGCGAGCAGCTGCTGGGCGTAGGCCAGGCCCGCGGCCTGCGCGTCCTCGCCCTCGTCGGTGCGATCGACCAGGCCCGCCTCGAGGGCCTCCCGGGCGCCCAGGTGGCGGCCACTCAGCATCAGATCCAGCGCGGGCTTGAGGCCCATCAGGCGCGGGGCACGCTGCGTGCCGCCGGAGCCAGGGATCAGGCCGAGGTTGACTTCCGGCAAGCCCAGCTTCGCATCCTGCAGCGCGATGCGGTAGTGGGCGGCGATGGCCACTTCCAGCCCGCCGCCGAGCGCGGGCCCATGGATCGCGGCGACCACCAGCTTGGTGCACGCTTCGATGGCGTTGCACACCTCCGGCAGCAGGGGCGCCATCGGCGACTGGCCGAATTCGCGGATGTCGGCGCCGGCGATGAAGCCGCGACCGGCCCCCACCAGCAGCAGGGCCCGGACTTCGGGATCCGCTTCGGCCTGCTGCACGGCCGCGCGCAGGCCGCGGCGCACCGCGACGCCGAGGGCGTTGACCGGAGGGTTGTCGATGGTGGCCACGAGGACGGCGCCTTGGCGGGCGGTGCGGACGGCGTTGTCCGCGGTGATGGAGCTCATGCCGGAATGCGGGGGAAGATGAAGTAAATCGCATCCAGATTCTGGATCGATCAATCCTGCTTGACAATCCGGAGGATGGTTGACAGTGCGTCAAGGAATTTTTGACATGGATCTCGGCTCCCTCACCCTCCTCGTGGAGATCATCGACGCGGGCAACCTCAGCCTGACGGCGAAGAAGCTCCGGATGACACGCGCAAACGTGAGCTACCACCTCAGCCAGCTCGAGAAGGAAGCGGGCGTGCAGCTGGTACGGCGCACCACACGGCGCGTGGAGCCCACCGAAGTCGGGCGGCGCCTGTACGAGCACGGCCGCCGCGTGCGCAACGAGATGCTCGCCGCACGCGAGACGATCGCCACCTTCGGCCAGGGACTGCAGGGGCGCGTGGGCCTCAGCGTGCCCAGCGGCTTCGGTGAGCTGGTGATGTCGGCCTGGCTGATCGACTTCAAGCGCCAGTTCCCGGGCATCGTGCTGGACGTGCTGTTCGAGAACCGCGCCGACGTGCTGCGCGACGAGGTGGACATCGCCGTGCGCGTGATGGCGGAGCCGCCGCCCTCGCTGGTGGCGCGCGACCTGGGCAACGTGCGCTATCTCGCCTGCGCCTCGCGCGAGTACGCCGAGCGCAACGGCCTGCCGGCGGCGCTGCAGCAGCTCGCCACCGCCCCGGTGATCACGTCAGGCGTGGTGGGGCGGCAGTTGCGGCTGCGCGCCTACCGGGGCGGGGAGCGCGAGGACGTGATCCTGGAGCCGACGCTGATCTCCGAGCACTTCCCCTTCCTGCGCAAGGGCATCCTCGCGGGGCTGGGCGTGGGCCTCGTGCCGGATTACGTGATCCAGGACGCGATCGCCACGGGGGACGTGGTGACCACGCTGGACGACTACCGCCTCTCGATCTTCGGCACCAGCATGTACCTGCTGTACATGCCGGACCGGCACCAGATCCGGGCCGTGCGCACGTGCATCGATTTCCTGCTGGAGAAGGCGCGGGCCCTGGGCTGAGATCAGAACGCTGCGATGCCGGTCTGCGCCCGCCCGAGGATCAGCGCATGGATGTCGTGCGTGCCTTCGTAGGTGTTCACGACTTCCAGGTTCACCAGGTGCCTTGCCACCCCGAACTCATCGCTGATGCCGTTGCCGCCCATCATGTCGCGCGCGGTGCGGGCGATGTCCAGCGCCTTGCCGCAGGAGTTGCGCTTCATGATCGAGGTGATCTCGACCGAGGCCGTGCCCTCGTCCTTCATGCGGCCCAGGCGCAGGCAGCCCTGCAGGCCCAGCGTGATCTCGGTCTGCATGTCGGCCAGCTTCTTCTGCACCAGCTGGTTGGCCGCCAGCGGCTTGCCGAACTGCTTGCGGTCCAGCACGTACTGGCGGGCGCGGAACCAGCAGTCCTCGGCCGCGCCGAGCGCGCCCCAGGCGATGCCGTAGCGGGCCGAGTTCAGGCAGGTGAACGGGCCCTTCAGGCCGCGCACCTCGGGGAAGGCGTTCTCCTCGGGACAGAACACCTCGTCCATCACGATCTCGCCGGTGACGGACGCGCGCAGCCCCACCTTGCCCTTGATCTTGGGCGCCGACAGGCCCTTCCAGCCCTTCTCCAGCACGAAGCCGCGGATCGCGCCCTCGTCGTCCTTGGCCCAGACGACGAACACGTCGGCAAAGGGCGAGTTGGAGATCCACATCTTGCTGCCGGTGAGCTTGAAGCCGCCGTCGACCTTGCGGGCGCGCGTGACCATGCTGGCCGGGTCGGAGCCGTGGTTCGGCTCGGTCAGGCCGAAGCAGCCGATGAATTCGCCGGTGGCCAGCTTGGGCAGGTACTTCTGCTTGGTCGCCTCGTTGCCGAATTCGAAGATCGGCACCATGACCAGCGACGACTGCACGCTCATCATCGAGCGGTAGCCGGAGTCGACGCGCTCCACCTCGCGCGCGATCAGGCCGTAGCTCACATAGTTGAGCCCGGCGCCGCCGTACTGCTCGGGGATGGTCGGGCCCAGCAGGCCCAGCTCGCCCATCTCGCGGAAGATGGCGGTGTCGGTGGTCTCGGTGCGGAAAGCTTCCAGCACGCGGGGCGCCAGTTTCTCCTGGCAATAGGTCTGGGCGGCGTCGCGCACGGCGCGCTCGTCGCCCGAGAGCTGCTGGTCGAGCAGCAGCGGGTCGGCCCAGTGGAAGGCGGCCTTGGTAGCCATGGGGAACTCCTGAATCAGTCCGGCAGGACGGCAGTCACTTCGATTTCGACCTTGGCCCGGTCCTCGATCAGTGCCTTGACTTCCACCGCCGTCATGGCGATGTCGTAGTGGCCGATCAGTTCGCGGAACGCCTCGCCGATGCGCTTGCCTGCCGCCAGGTACTCGCGCTTGTCGGTGACGTACCAGGTCATCCGGACGATATTCTGCGGCTTTCCGCCGGCCGCTTGGAGCACGTCGGCGACATTGCGCAACGCCTGCCGCGCCTGGTCGGCGAAATCGTCGCTGTGGAAGCGGGCCTGCGCGTCCCAGCCGATCATGCCGGCGATGGACAGCAGGCGGCCGCGGGCGATCACCGCATTGGCATAGCCGCGGGGCCGCGGCCAGCCCTCGGGCAAGACGGCCTGGTGGGTCATGGTTTGTCTCCCTGGAGGTCCTTGAGCAGTTCGCGGGCGATGATGAGCTGCTGCACCTCGCTCGCCCCTTCATAGATGCGCAGCGCGCGGATGTCGCGGTAGAGCGTCTCGACCGGCTGGCCGCTCACCACGCCCAGCCCGCCGAACACCTGCACGGCGGCATCGATGACCTGCTGCGCCCCTTCGGTGGCGGTCAGCTTGGCCATCGCGGCCTCGCGCGTGACGGTGCGGCCCTGGTCGCGCTGCCACGCGGCGCGGTAGACCAGCAGCGCCGCGCTGTCGATGGTGGTCGCCATCTGGGCCAGCTTGGCCTGCGTGAGCTGGAAGTCCGACAGCAGCTGGTTGAACATGCGCCGCGTCGTCGCGCGTTGCAGCGCCTCGTCCATCGCGCGGCGGGCGAAGCCGAGGGCGGCGGCGGCCACCGACGTGCGGAACACGTCCAGCGTGCGCATCGCCACCTTGAAGCCCTCGCCCGGCGCGCCGATGCGCTGCGACAGCGGCACCCGGCAGCCGTCGAATCGCAGCCGCGCGAGCGGATGCGGCGCGATCACCTCGATGCGCTCGGCGATCTCGAACCCCGGCGTGCCCGCATCGACGATGAAGGCGCTGATGCCGCGCGCGCCCGGGGCCTCGCCCGTGCGGGCGAACACCACGTAGAAGTCCGCGATGCCGCCGTTGGAGATCCAGGTCTTCTCGCCCTCGAGCACCGCATGGTCGCCCTCGACGTGGGCGCTGCACTGCATGGCGGCCACGTCCGAGCCGGCCTGCGGCTCGGACAGCGCGAACGCCGCGATGGCGTCGCCGCTGGCCACGCGCGGCAGGTAGCGCTCCTTTTGCTCGGCCGTGCCCTGCAGGCTGATGGCGCCCGAGCCCAGGCCCTGCATGGCGAAGGCGAAATCGGCCAGCCCGCTGTGGCGCGCCAGCGTCTCGCGGATCAGGCAGATGGCGCGCGTGTCGATGGCCGCCGCAGCGCCGTGGCCGCCGCCCACCGCGTGCCGCAGCCAGCCGCCGGCACCCAGCGCCTTCACCAGCTGGCGGCATTCGGCGTCGACGTCCTTGCCGTGCGCGTGCGGCACGTGCTGCGCCGCCCAGGCGTCCAGCGCCAGCGCCAGCTCGCGGTGGCGTGGTTCGAGGAACGGCCAGTCGAGGTAGTTACGGTCACTCATGGCGGCCCCGGAGGTTCTCATGCCGGGCCTTCGCCGGGATGACATGCTTCGCCAACGCTTGCATGTCAGTTCCCCTCGAACACGGGCTTGCTCTTCGCGACGAAGGCGTTGTAGGCCCGCGTGAAGTCCTCGGTCATCATGCAGATCGCCTGCGCCTGGGCTTCGGCTTCGATCGCCTGCTCGATCGTCATGGCCCACTCCTGGTGGAGCATGGTCTTGGTGATGCCGTTGGCGAAGGTCGGGCCGGCGGCGATGTCCGTCGCCAGCTTCAGGGCCTCGGCCAGCACCGCCTCGGGATCGCACAGGCGGTTGAAGAAGCCCCAGCGCTCGCCCTCCTCGCCCGACATCGAGCGGCCCGTGTAGAGCAGCTCGCTCGCGCGGCCCTGGCCGATCAGGCGCGGCAGGATGGCGCACGCCCCCATGTCGCAGCCGGCCAGGCCCACGCGGTTGAACAGGAACGCCGTCTTGCTGCGGGCCGTGCCCAGGCGCAGGTCCGAGGCCATGGCGACGATCGCCCCGGCGCCGGCGCACACGCCGTCCACGGCCGCCACGATCGGCTGCGGGCAGGCCCGCATTGCCTTGACCAGGTCGCCGGTCATGCGGGTGAACATCAGCAGCTCCGGCGCCTTCAGCCGCACCAGCGGCCCGATGATCTCGTGCACGTCGCCGCCGGAGCAGAAGTTGCCGCCGGCGCCGGTGACCACGACCGCCTGCACGTCGGTCGCGTAGCGCAGCTGCCCGAACAGGTCGCGCAGCTCGGCGTACGAGTCGAAGGTCAGCGGGTTCTTGCGCTCGGGCCGGTTCAGCGTCACGGTGGCGACCTGGCCCGCCACGGACCAGCCGAAATGGCGGGCCGCGTAGCCGGCCAGGGCGCGGCGGTTGCCGGCGGCCAGCGCCGGGTCGACGCGGGTGCTCTCGTCGTTCATGGAGTCTCCTTGGGATCGGGTCTCAGACGCCTTGCGCCTGGTTGGCCTGCTCGAGCGGCGACAGGCCGGCGGCCTGCGCCGCCATCGCCCGCTCGCGCTCGAGGTTGCGCTCGAGCTGGGTCTTGCCCGAGTGGTACTGCACCGGCCACTGCACGCCGGTGTAGCCGATCTTCGCCGCCTCCAGCAGCGTCCAGGCGGGGTTGGCCAGGTGCGGACGCGCGATGGCGCACAGGTCGGCGCGGCCGGCGGCGATGATGCTGTTGACGTGGTCGGCCTCGGAGATCGCGCCCACCGCCATGGTGGCGATGCCGGCCTCGTTGCGCACGCGGTCGGCGAACGGGGTCTGGTACATGCGGCCGTACACGGGCTTCTGCTTCTTGCTCACCTGCCCCGACGAGCAGTCGACCAGGTCGCAGCCGGCCGCCTTGAACGCGCGCGCGATCTCCACCGCGTCGTCCGGCGTGATGCCGCCTTCCACCCAGTCGTGGGCGGAGATGCGCACGGACATCGGCAGCTGCTCCGGCCAGGCTGCGCGCATCGCGCGGAACACTTCCAGCGGGTAGCGCAGCCGGTTCTCCAGCGAGCCCCCGTACTCGTCGGTCCGCAGGTTGGTCAGCGGCGAGATGAAGCTCGAGAGCAGGTAGCCGTGCGCGCAGTGCAGCTCGAGCCAATCGAAGCCGGCCGAAGCGGCCCGCTGCGTGCTGCGCACGAAGTCGTCCCGCACGCGGTCCATGTCGTCGCAGGTCATCGCGCGCGACCAGTCGCTCACGCCGTCGATGTACTGCTGGGGCGACGCGGACAGCAGCGGCCAGTTGCCCTCGGCCAGCGGCTGGTCCTCGCCCTCCCACGGCACCCGCGTGGAGCCCTTGGCGCCGGCGTGGCCGAGCTGCATGGCGATCTTCGCGTCGGTGCTGCCGTGCACGAAGTCGACGATGCGCTTCCAGCCGGCCTGCTGCTGCTCGTTCCACAGGCCGGGGCAGCCGCGGGTGATGCGGGCATCGGGCGAGGGGCAGGTCATCTCGGCCACGACCATCCCGGCCCCGCCCATCGCGCGCGCGCCCAGGTGCACGAGGTGGTAGTCCGCCGGCACGCCGTCGACGCACGAGTACTGCGCCATCGGGGAGACCACGACCCGGTTCTTCAGCGTGGTGCCGCGCAGCGTGAACGGCGTGAACATGGGCGGCACCGGCTGCTGCATCGGCGTGCGATGCACCCCGGCGGCCTGCGCGATCCAGTCTTCGTAGCGCTCCACGTAGCCCTTGTCGCGCAGCCGCAGGTTTTCGTGGCTGATGCGCTGGCTGCGGGTGAGCAGCGAATAGGCGAACTGCGGCGCCGGCAGGTTGACGTAGCGCGCGACGTTCTCGAACCACTCGGTCGAATTGCGGGCCGCGTTCTGGATCTTGAGCACCTCGACGCTGCGCACCGCCTCGTAGTCGGCCAGCGCGCGGTTCAGGTCGCCGTCCGAGCGCCCGATGCAGCGCGCCAGCTCGATCGCGTCCTCCAGCGCCAGCTTGGTGCCCGAGCCGATCGAGAAGTGCGCCGTGTGCGCGGCGTCGCCCATCAGCACCACCGGCTGGCGGCCGTTGTGGTGCACCCAGGTCCTGCAGACCACGCGCGGAAACCGGATCCACTGGGCCGAGCCGCGCAGGTGGGCGGCGTTGGACATCAGCGGATGGCCGTCGAGGTACTTCGCGAACAGGCGCTCGCAGAAGGCGATCGACTCCTCCTTCTCCATCCGGTCCAGGCCGGCCTTGCGCCAGACCTCCTCCGGCGCCTCGACGATGAAGGTCGAGGTGTCGCCGTCGAACTGGTAGGCATGCGCCTGGAACCAGCCGTGCTCGGTTTCCTCGAAGGCGAAGGTGAACGCCTCGAACCGCTTGTGCGTCCCCAGCCAGACGAAGCGGCACTGCCGCAGGTCGATGTCGGGCTGGTAGGTGGCGGCGTACTTGGCGCGGATGCGGCTGTTGAGGCCGTCGCTGGCGATCACCAGGTCGGCGTCGGGATACTGCTCGTCGCCCTGCACGTCGGTCTCGAACACCAGCCGCACGCCCAGGTCCTCGCAGCGCTTCTGCAGGATGTTGAGCAGCCGCTTGCGCCCGATGCCGCAGAAGCCGTGCCCGCCCGAGCGGATGCGCTCGCCGCGGATGTTGACCTCGATGTCGTCCCAGTGGTTGAAGGCGCCCAGGATCTCCCCCGCCGTCGCCGGGTCGGCCGCCTGCAGGTTGCCCAGCGTCTGGTCGGAGAACACCACGCCCCAGCCGAAGGTGTCGTAGGGCTTGTTGCGCTCCACCACCGTGACCTCGTGCCGCGGGTCCTGCTTCTTCATCAGGAGCGCGAAGTACAGGCCGGCCGGGCCGCCACCGATGCAGACGATCTTCATGATTGCTCCAAGCCTGGATATTTGAAGTTTAAAGTATTTGGCCGCGCCGGGCCATGCGGGCTGGCGCCGCGGCGGCTCAGGCCGCCTGGGCGGCGGCGGGCTGGTGGGCCAGCGCCATCACCTCGCGCGGGTCGACGCCCTTGAGGCGATGGTCGCTCCAGACCTGGCGCCAGCGCCGGGCCCCGGGCAGGCCGTGCCGCAGCCCGAGCATGTGGCGGGCGATCGACGACCAGGCCGTGCCGTGGTACCGCGCCTCTTCCACCATGTAGTCCACCATCGCCTGCTCCACGGCCTCGCGCGTGACGCCCGCGCCGGCGTCGCCGAAGAACGCCTCGTCCCAGGACGCGAGCCACCAGGGGTTGTGGTACGCCTCGCGCCCCACCATCACGCCGTCCAGCCGCTGCAGCTCGCCTTCGACCTGTCCGCTGGTGGTGATGCCGCCGTTGACCACGAACAGCAGGTCCGGGAAATCGCGCTTGAGGCGGTGCACGGTGTCGTAGCGCAGCGGCGGCACCTCGCGGTTCTCCTTCGGCGACAGGCCCTTGAGCCAGGCGTTGCGGGCGTGGACGATGAACACGCGGCAGCCGGCGCGCGCGACCGTGCCGACGAAGTCGCGCACGAACTCGTAGCTCTCCACCTTGTCGATGCCGATCCGGTGCTTGACCGTGACCGGGATGCCGACGGCGTCCACCATCGCCTTGACGCAGTCGGCGACGAGTTGCGGCTCGGCCATCAGGCAGGCGCCGAAGGCGCCGCGCTGCACGCGCTCGCTGGGGCAGCCGCAGTTCAGGTTGATCTCGTCGTAGCCCCAGCGCTCGCCCAGGCGGGCGCAGTGCGCCAGGTCATCCGGCTCGCTGCCGCCCAGTTGCAGGGCCACCGGATGCTCCGCCTCGCCGAAATCCAGGTGCCTCGGCACGTCCCCATGCAGCAGCGCACCGGTGGTGACCATCTCGGTGTAGAGCAGCGCATGCCGGCTGAGCAGGCGGTGGAAATGACGGCAGTGGCGGTCGGTCCAGTCCATCATGGGCGCGACCGACAAGCGCCAGCGGACGGGGTCGGGAAAGGAACTCACGGGCGTGATCGTAAAGGCCCGCGCTTGGGCAGCCTTCCTACAGGGGCAAGCCTCGCCGGACGACACGCCGGACGGCATGGCGGCGCTGGAATGGCAGGCAAGGAATCCGGGAAAAGAACCTCCATGAAACCTTTCGAGCTCAGCCGCGACATGCTCAACCTGCGCGGGCAGTTCTACCCGACGGGCCACATCCTCGTGATGCTGCCGGATGCGCCGGCGGCCGAGGCCGCCGCCCGCGCGCTGGTCGACGCCGGGCTGGCGGACGACGACATCAGCCTGATCCCGCCGGACCTCATGCTCGCCGAGGTCGTGCGCACCGTCGGCAGCTCAGGCGCGACGCTGCCCTCGCCGGGCACCGAAGCGGACACCGTGCGGCGCTACGCACAGTACGCCTCCCAGGGCCACCACGCGCTGCTGGTGCGGGCGCCCGACAACGAGGACAGCGAGCGGGTGATGGGCGCCCTGCGGGGCCATCCCGTGTCCCATGCCCAGAAGTACCGCATGCTGGTCATCGAGGACCTGGCCTGAACCGTGTCACTGCAGCCGCGCGGACTCGATCTCGGGCCGGAACGGATCGCTGAAACGCGGGTCCACCGCCAGCACCGGGTCGCTGAGCGTCTTCAGGAAGGCGACCAGCGCCGCCTTGTCCTCGGCCGACAGGTTGGGCTTCAGGGCCGTGCCGTCGGGGCCCTTCAGGCGGCCATCGAGCCCCGGACCGTCCTGCACGCCGGAGCTGTAGTGCTCCACCACCTCCTCGAGCGAGGCAAAGCGGCCGTCGTGCATGAAGGCGCGCGACATGGCAACGTTCTTGAGCGAGGGCGACTTGAAGCGGCGAGCCTCGCCGGCATCCAGGCCGTTGTTGCCGGAATTGCCGAGCGCGAAGGTCGGCGGCTGGTGGCAGGCGGCACAGTTCTGGCCGCCGTCGGCGCGGCTGGCCATGAACAGCTGGCGGCCCCGGTTTTCCTGCTCCGTGAATCCCGGCAGCGGTTTGTTCACCCCCTTGTCGGCGAGCGCCGGATCGAACACCTGCGCGAACGCATCGTCCCAGCGGCTGTGCGTCGACACCATGCCGCGGATGAACTGGGCGAGCGCCGCCTGCACGCGCTGCTCGTTCACCGCGGGATCGCCGAAGGCGGCGGTGAACAGGTCCACGTAGTAAGGCAGAGCCTGCAGCCGCTGAACCGCCGCGGACATGCCGCCGTGCGCGGGGTCGAAGCCCATTTCCACCGGATGCTGCACGGGCATCGTGCTCTGCGCCTCCAGCGACGCGGCGCGCTTGTCCCAGAACATGGTGCCGGGCTGGTAGTAGCGCAGGTTGGCCAGGCGCATCGCGTGCGCGGTGGTCAGGCCGCCGTCGAAGCCGGTCGAGAAGCGCGTCCCGTCGCCGAAGTCCTCGGCCTGCTTGTGGCACGACGCGCACGAGACCGCGCCGTTCCGACTGAGTTGGCGGTCGTAGAACAGCACCCGGCCCAGCGTCGCCATCACCGGCGTCTCCTTGATGCCGGCCGGCGTGTTGTCCGAGGCGACCGCGGACTGGAAATGCGGCGGCAGTTGCGGCGTGTAGTCGGGCAACTGTCTGGGATCGAGTTTCAGCACGCTCGCCGAGGGTGCTGACAGCACCAGCGAGCTGCCGGGCGACGTGGAGGGTGGTGCGGCTGCGGCCGCCGGTTCACTGCTGCCGGCGGAGGCGGCCGTCGCGGGGCCGGCTCCACTGCCGCCGCCACCCCCGCAGCCCGCGATGAGGGCAGCGGTGGCGGAAGCCGCGAGAACGTGGCGCAGTGTCTGCGTGTAGCTCAGGTGCATCTGTCCTTCCAATCGAATGGGCGAAAGTCGGCCATTCTTGGAAGCGACTGTGGATGGATTGCGGAGGAACCCCGCAGGCCCGGCTCACCCTGCCGTCGCGCTAGCCGGCCGCGGACAGGCCCGGATCGAAGCGGTAGCCGGCGCCGTACACCGCCACGATGGCACCGGCGTCGGGGCGCACCGCCTCGATCTTGCGGCGCAGGTTCTTCACGTGGCTGTCGACCGCGCGATCGCTCGCGGGCCGCAGGAAATCGTCCGGCGCATCGAGCAGGTCCTCGCGCGAGAACACGTGCCCGGGGCGGGACAGGAGCTTGCGCAGCAGCCGGTATTCCTGCGGCGTGAGCGCCAGCCAGTCGTCGCCGCACGCGATGCGGCGGCTGGCCTCGTCGATGCGGAAGCCGTGCTGCGACACGCCCGCTCCCAGCCGGCCTTCCGAGCGCCGCAGCTGCGCCTTGATGCGCGCCACGACCTCGCGCGGGCTGTAGGGTTTGCACACGTAGTCGTCAGCGCCGACCTCCAGGCCGAGGGTGCGGTCGATCTCTTCCACCCGGCCGCTCACCATGATGATCGGCACCGCCGAAAAGCGGCGGATCTGGTGGCACACCTCGATGCCGTCCAGGCCCGGCAGCGTCACGTCCAGCAGGACGACCGCGGGCTCGGCGCGGCGCACTTCGGGCTCGACGTGCAGGCCGTTCATCACCACGGTGGTGGCATAGCCCTGGGACTGGAGGTAATCCGACAGCAGCGCGGATCCGCGCGCGTCGTCGTCGACGATCAGGATTCTTCTTCGCGTCACTTTGTTGTTGGACCGGACCCGGCGCCTGCTCTGGGGCGCGCTGCGACCGGCGAATTGTGGACAAGCACTCCACAATGCAGGAAGCCCGCGCGCGGCGGGCTTCCAAGTTGTGACGGACGTGACATCCTGAACCGGAACTCTTCGTCCCGGCCGGGCAGCAGCTAGCCCATGTGCAGGCCGCCGTTGACCGAGAAATCGGCCCCGGTGGAGTAGCCGCTCTCGTCCGAGGCGATCCACGCGATGATGGAGGCGATTTCCTCCGGCAGCCCCAGCCGCTTGACGGGGATGGTGGCGACGATCTTGTCCAGGACGTCCTGCCGGATCGACCTGACCATGTCGGTGCCGATGTAGCCCGGGCTGACGGTGTTGACCGTGACGCCCTTGCTCGCCAGTTCCTGCGCCAGCGCCATCGTGAAGCCGTGCATGCCGGCCTTGGCGGCCGAGTAGTTGGTCTGGCCGGCCTGGCCCTTCTCGCCGTTGACGGACGAGATGTTGATGATCCGCCCCCAGCCGCGTTCGACCATGTCGCCCACCACCTGCTTGGTGACGTTGAACATGGAATTGAGGTTGGTCTCGATGACGGCGTCCCAGTCCTCGCGCGTCATCTTCAGGAACATGCGGTCGCGCGTGATGCCGGCGTTGTTCACCAGCACGTCGATGGCGCCATGTTCGGCCTTGGCCTTCCCAAACGCCTCGAGCGTGGAGTTCCAGTCGCCGACGTTCCCGACCGAGGCGTGGAACGTGAAGCCCTTGGCCTTCTGCTCATCCAGCCACTTGCCGAAGTCCCGGGTGGGGCCGCAGCCGGCGATGACCTTGAAGCCTTCCTTGTGCAGGCGCTGGCAGATGGCGGTGCCGATGCCCCCCATGCCGCCGGTGACGTAAGCAACCTTCTGAGCCATTGTTCTCTCCTTGCAATTTGCGACAACTCGCCGGGCGGGCGCGCCGCAAGCGGCGCCTCGAACCACTCTAGCCAATCAACCCCGTTCGACGGCGAGGGAAACCCCCATGCCGCCGCCGATGCACAGCGCGGCCAGGCCCTTGCGTGCCTCGCGGCGCTGCATTTCGTGCAGCAGGGTCACCAGGATGCGGCAGCCCGATGCACCGATGGGGTGCCCGATCGCGATCGCCCCGCCGTTGACGTTGACCTTTGCAGGATCGATGCCCAGTTCCTTGTTCACGGCGCACGCCTGCGCGGCGAACGCTTCGTTCAGCTCGAACAGCTGCACGTCCTGCACGTTCCAGCCGGCGCGCTGCAGCGCCTTGCGCGAGGCGGGCACGGGACCCATGCCCATGGTGGCGGGATCCAGGCCCGAGGTGCCGAAAGCGGCGATGCGCGCCAGCGGCTGCAGGCCCAGCGCAGCGGCCTTCTTCGCGCTCATGACCACCACCGCGGCGGCGCCGTCGTTGATGCCCGAGGCGTTGCCCGCCGTCACGCTGCCGGCCTTGTCGAAGGCGGGGCGCAGCCCGGCCAGTGCTTCGGCGCTGGTCTTCTTGTTGATGAACTCGTCGTCCGCGAAGACGACCGGCTCGCCCTTCTTCTGCGGGATCGACACCGGCACGATCTCGTCCTTGAACTTGCCGGCCGCCTGGGCCGCCGCGGCCTTCTGCTGGCTGGCCAGGGCCAACGCGTCCTGGGCGTCCCTCTGGATGCCGAACTGCCTGGCGACGTTCTCGGCCGTGATGCCCATGTGGTACTGGTTGTAGACGTCCCACAGGCCGTCGACGATCATCGAATCGATCATCTTCCAGTCGCCCATGCGCTGGCCCTCGCGCGAGTTCATGAGCACGTGCGGCGCGGCGCTCATGTTCTCCTGCCCGCCCGCGACCACGATCTCGGCGTCGCCCCAGGCCACCGCCTGCGCGGCGAGCATCACCGCCTTCAGGCCCGAGCCGCACACCGCGTTGATCGTCAGCCCCGGCACCTCGTTGGGCAGCCCGGCCTTGAGCAGCGCCTGCCGCGCCGGGTTCTGGCCCGAGCCGGCACAGAGCACCTGGCCCATGATGACCTCGCTCACCTGCGCCGGGTCGACCTTGGCGCGGGCGAGCGCCTCCCGGATGGCGATGGCGCCGAGCTCGGGCGCGGGGATCTTGGCGAGCGAGCCGCCGAACTTGCCGACGGCGGTGCGCGCGGCCGAGACGATGACGATGTCTTCCATGGGATTCTCCTGGTGGATCGGGAGCGAAATCCGGGGCGGGCCGTGGCGCGGACCGCTCAGGCCTTGACCTTCACGTAGCGGCCCGGCGCCGGCTCGATGGCCTGGTAGGCCGAGCCCTTGCCGTAGCGCTTGGGCGCCGCGACCTGCTTGCCGCCGTGCGGCGCGAGCCAGGCGGCCCAGTCCGGCCACCAGCTGCCCGCGTGCTCGGTGGCACCTTCCTGCCACTCCGCGTGGGTCCCGGGGAGCTTGTCGTTGGTCCAGTACGAGCGCTTGTTCTTCGCCGGCGGGTTGATCACGCCGGCGATGTGCCCCGACGCGCCCATGACGAAGCGCTTCTTGCCGGGCAGGTGGTGGACGGTGGCGTACGCCGCGCCGATGGGCACGATGTGGTCCTCGCGCGAGCCGTACACGTAGACCGGGATGTCGACCTTGCGCAGGTCCAGCTTCTCGCCGCAGACCGTGCACTTGCCGGGCTGGACGAGGTTGTTCTCCAGGTAGGTGTGGCGCAGGTACCAGGCGTACATGGGCCCCGGCAGGTTGGTCGAGTCGCTGTTCCAGTACAGCAGGTCGAAGGCGGGCGGCTTCTCGCCCTTGAGGTAGTTGCCGACGACGTAGTTCCAGACCAGGTCGTTGGGGCGCAGGAAGCTGAACGTGGAGGCCAGCTCCTGGCCCTTGAGCAGGCCGGACTGCCCCATCTGCAGCTCGCGGTACTTGACCATCTGCTCGTCGATGAACAGGTCCAGCACGCCGGTGTCGCTGAAGTCCAGCAGCGTGGTCAGCAGCGTGGCCGAGTGCACCGGCTTCTCGCCGCGCGCGGCCAGCACCGCCAGGGCCGTTCCCAGCAGCGTGCCGCCGACGCAGAAGCCCAGGGCGTTGATCTGCGGCACGCCGCCGATCTCGCGCACGACGCGGATCGCCTCGATCGGGCCTTCGGCCACGTAGTCGTCCCACGTCTTGTGCGACAGGGAGTCGTCCGGGTTGCGCCAGCTGACGACGAAAGTGCGGTGGCCCTGGTCCACCAGGAACTTCACCAGCGAGTTGTCGGGTTGCAGGTCGAGGATGTAGAACTTGTTGATGCAGGGCGGCACCACCAGGAACGGGCGCTCGTGCACCTTGGCCGTCGTGGGCTTGTATTCGATCAGCTGCATGAGCTCGTTCTCGAACACCACGGCGCCCTCGGTGGTGGCGACGTTGCGGCCGACCTCGAACTGGCTCTCGTCGGTCATCGAGACATGGCCCTGCTGCAGGTCGTGCAGCAGGTTCTGCACGCCCTTCGCGATGCTTTCGCCGCGCGTCTCGATCGCCTTCTTCTGCGCTTCGGCGTTGAGCGCGAGGAAGTTGCTCGGCGCGGTGGCCGCCATCCATTGCTCGACCGCGAAGCGCAGCCGGGCCTTGGTCTTGGGGTCGGTGTCGGCGGCGTCCACCAGGCCCAGCAGCGTGCGGCCGTTCAGGAGGTACGCCGCGGCGGAGAACGCCGCCACCGGGTTCTGGCCCCACTCCTGCCCCGAGAAGCGCTTGTCGCCGGCCGCGACGCCGGACAGGCCGTGGTTCCACAGGGTCGCGGCCTCCTGCAGGTACGCCTGCTGCACGGCGGCGAGCTTCTTGGGGTCGAACGCGATGGCGGGGATGCCGGCCGGCTGCCTGGCGGCGGCGCCGACCCCGGGAACGGCCTGCATGGCGCGGGTCCATTGCTCGCCGAGGGCCTGCTGGAACTGCTGGGCGGCCGCAGCCCAGTCTGGTTCAGAATGCATCGTCGTTGTCTCCTGATGTTCTGTCGTTCTTCGGGTTCGCCGAAGTATGCCAGTCGTCATGTTGCACCGCAACATTTCCCAGCCCCTTCCCCCGCATGTACCTCGTCGCGATCGCCTGGCTTTACGTGGTGCTGATGATGTCCGTCGCCGAAGCGACGAACAGCAACGGCACCGTCCTGGGAGCCATCGTCACGTTCCTCTTATACGGGCTCGGGCCCGTCGCGCTTCTGATGTACATCATGGCCACCCCCGCGCGCAAGAAGGCTTTGCGCGCACGCGAGGAGGCGCAGCGCCGCGACCGGGAAGCGGCGGGCTCAGGCCAGCCAGACGCTGGCGGCGAAGCGGCCGCTGATGCGGTCGCGCCGGTGCGAAAAGAACCTTGATGGGTTCGCGACGGTGCACCACCCATCGGTGCCGTCGTTGCCCGAGACGCGCGTGATCCCCAGGCGCGCGAGGCGGCGCCGCGCCAGCGCCGGCAGGTCGGCCAGGAACTTGCCCGCCCCGTGCGGCCGGAAGAACGGCGCCGCGCCGGGATCCCCCGCCGTGAAGGCCGCCAGCACGTCCGCCCCGACCTCGAAGTTCCGCGGCCCGATGCACGGGCCCAGCCAGGCCACGGTGCGATTCGCGGCGGCCCCTGCATCCGCCGCGATCGCGGGCGCCATCGCCGACCAGAGCGCCTCCAGCGCGCCGTGCGCCAGGCCGCGCCAGCCGCAGTGCGCGGCGCCGACGGCCCTGCCCTCGGTGTCGGCCAGCAGCACCGGCATGCAGTCGGCCACCAGGATCGTGCACGCCACGCCGGCCTCGGCGGTCCAGCAGGCGTCGGCTTCGGTGCCGTCCGCCGTCGACGCGGACAGGCGCACGACGCCCGTGCCGTGCACCTGGCGCAGGAACACGGGATGCGCCGCGACCGCGGCGCGGTAGCGGCCGCGGTTGGTGGCGACCGCGGGCGCGGCGTCGCCCACGTGGTCGCCCAGATTCAGGCTCGCATAGGGCCCCGCCGAGACGCCGCCCTCGCGCGTCGAGCACGCGGCATGGACGCGGCCCGCGGGCCAGTCCGGCACCAGCCAGTCGGCAGGCACCCCCACGTTCAGCCTTCGTTGTCCGGGCAGCTGGACGGCTGTGCCTTCTGGAAGGCGGGCAGCTGCATGCACGCTTCGAACGCCGCCATCGTGCGATCCAGCCCCGAGAAGTCGGTGTTGAACCGCTTGCCGTTGAAGATCTGCGGCACCAGGCAGCAATCGGCCAGCGTCGGCGTGTCGCCCCAGCAGTACTTGCCGCGCGGCAGCTGCGCGAGTTCGCGCTCGAACGCCAGCAGGCCATCGCGCACCCAGTGGCGGTACCAGGTGTTCTTGGCCTCCTCGTCCACCTTCAGCTCGCGCGTGAGGTACTTGAGCACGCGCAGGTTGTTCAGCGGATGGATCTCGCAGGCGATCAGCTGGGCGAGCGCGCGCACCTGGGCCCGGCCGACGGGATCGGCCGGCAGCAGCGGCGGCTGCGGGTGCGTCTCGTCCAGGTATTCGATGATCGCCATCGACTGGCCGAGCCGCTCGCCCGCGTCGGTGACCAGCGTCGGCACCAGCCCCGAGGGCGACACCGCGGCGTAGGCTTGCTGGCGGTGCTCGCCCTTGACCAGGTGCACCGGCAGGTACTCGTACGGCAGGCCCTTGAGCTCCAGCGCGATGCGCACGCGGAACGACGCCGAGGAGCGGAAGTAGTTGTGCAGCTTCATGCCGGCAAGGATAAACCGCGCGCGACGCGCCGCTACACTGCCCCGCACGGGCCGCACGGCCGCGCAAGGAGCCCCCATGAAAGCCGAGCAGAACGAGCTGGTCACCCGCATCGGGCCGGGCACGCCCTGCGGCGCGGTCATGCGCCGCTACTGGCAGCCGGTGGCCCTCGTCGACGAGTTCGATCCCGCGCTCGACCCGCGCATGGCGCGCCGCCCGGTCAAGGCGGTGCGGGTGCTCGGCCAGGACCTGGTCCTGTTCCGCGACGAGGCGGGCCGCTGGGGATTGCTCGATCGCGATTGCCCGCACCGCGGCGCCGACCTGGCGTTCGGCCGCCACGAGGGCGACGGACTGCGGTGCCCTTTCCACGGCTGGAAATTCGACACGGCCGGCGCCTGCCTCGAGACGCCCGGCGAGCCCGTGGGCAGCCGCCTGTGCGAGCGGGTGCAGCAGCGCAGCTATCCGGTGCTCGAGCGCAGCGGCATCCTGTTCGGCTGGTTCGGCGAGCCCGGCACCGAGCCGCCGCCCTTCCCCGAGTTCGACTGCTTCGTCGCCCCGGCCACGCACACGTTCGCGTTCAAGGGCCTGTGGAACTGCAACTGGCTGCAGGCGTTCGAGGTCGGGATCGATCCGGTGCACCCGTCGTTCCTGCACCGCTTCCTGAACGACGCGCCGCTGGACGCCATCGGCGACAACCCGGCGGGCAAGCAGTTCCGCAGCGCCAGCGCGGGCGAGGCGTCCGGCGGCGAGCGCTGGCCGATGACGCGCATCATGCGCGAGTTCCACCGGCCCGAGATCAGCTTCGAGCCCCGGCCCTGGGGCCTGCAGCTCACAGCGCTGCGGCCGATGACGGAGGAACTGACACACGTGCGCATCACGCAGGCGATCTTTCCGCACACCTTCGTCATCCCGCTGTCCGAGACCCTCACCATCACGCAGATGCACGTGCCGGTCGACGACACGCACACCTACTGGTATTCGGTCTTCACCAGCTTCGCCGGCCCGGTCGACCGGCCCGCGATGCGCAACCAGCGCCTGCAGTTCATCTCGCTGCCCGACTACGTCCCCAAGTCCGGCCGCCACAACGGCTGGGGGTTCGATCCGCACGAACAGCGCACGCAGACCTACCTGGGCATGGGCGAGGAGGACATCAACGTGCACGACCAGTGGGCGGTGGAGAGCATGGGCGCGATCCAGGACCGCACCCGCGAGCACCTGGGCACCACCGACAAGGTGATCATGGCCAACCGCCGGCTGCTGCTGCAGGCCATCGAGACGGTCGGTGCCGGTGGCACGCCGCCCGGCGCCGCCGATCCCGCCGCGGCCGCCGGGATGCGCGGGCCCGATACCGTCGACGGCATCGCCCCCGCGGGCACCTGGCCGGCCTGGTGGCAGGAGCGCGCGAAGGCCAAGCGCGACGGCGCTCCGTGGACGGCCAGCCCCCACGTGGCCGACGCGACCGCATGAGCAGCTTCGCGCAACGCTGCGGCATCCACGACGCCGATCGGGAACTCGCCTCCCAGCAGGCCGTCCGCCTGGTCGACGCGGCCGGCCTGGAGCTGGTGCGCGTCGCCTGGTGCGACCTGCACGGCGTCACGCGCGGCAAGACGCTCGTCGCCGCAGCGGCGCGGCGGGCGCTGGACGAGGGCGTCGGCATGGTCAGCACGCTGATGCTCAAGGACACCTCGGACCGCACCGCGTTCAAGGTGTTCGAGCCGGGCGGCACCGCCACCCTGCCCGGCTTCGAGTTCGCCAGCAACCTCGTGCTGCTGCCCGATCCGGACAGCTTCCGGCAGCTGCCGTGGACGCCCGCCACCGGCTGGATGCGCGCGCAGCCGTGGTTCCAGGATGGCGCGCCCGTGCCGCTGGACACGCGCCGCGTGCTGCAGCAGGCGCTGGCACGGCTGTCGCAGCAGGGCCTGGCCATGCGCTGCGGGCTCGAAGTCGAGTTCCACATCTACCGCATCACCAGCGACTCGCCGGCGCTCGACCCCGAACTGGCGGCGTGGCCCGGCCAGCCGCCGCAGGTGGTCCTCGTCCACCCTGGCTACAACCTGCTGGCGGAGAACTGGTACGACCTCGCCGAGGAGCCGCTGCGCATCGTGCAGCGCACGGCGCAGGCGCTGGGGCTGCCGCTGCTGTCGCTGGAGGTCGAACTGGGACCGAGCCAGGTGGAGGCGGTGTTCGACGCCACCGACGCGCTCGCGGCGGCCGACAACATGGTCCTGTTCCGCAACGGCGTGCGGCAGGCGCTGCGCCGCGCCGGCTACCACGCCACGTTCATGTGCCGGCCGCCCTTCCCCGAGATCATGTCCAGCGGCTGGCACCTGCACCAGTCGCTGGTGGACGCCCGCACCGGCCGCAATGCGTTCATGCGCGACTCGCCTGCCGAGGGCAGCACGCCGGCGGAAGCCGGCCACACGCTGAGCGACCTGGGCCGCCACTACCTGGCCGGGTTGCTCGCGCACGGGCGGGGGATGGCCGCGTACTGCACGCCCACGGTCAACGGCTTCGGCCGCTTCCGCCCCAACGCGCTGGCGCCGCAGTCCGTGCTCTGGGGCCGCGACAACCGCGGCGCGATGCTTCGGGTGGTGGGTGCCTGCGGCGATACCGGAACGCGCATCGAGAACCGCATCGGCGAGCCCGCCGCCAACCCGTACCTGTACCTGGCCTCGCAGGTGCACGCGGGCCTGGACGGGATCGCGCGCGGGCTGGAGCCGACGCGCGCCACCGACGCACCCTACGGGACGGCCGACAGCCGCCTGCCCACCTCGCTCGGCGAGGCGCTGGACGCGTTGCGCGCGGACGCCGTGCTGGTGGACGGCTTCGGCGCCGCGTTCACCGATTACTTCTGCCGGATCAAGCAGTCCGAGCTGCTGCGCCACGAGCAGGCGCAGGACAAGGCGGACTTCCAGCGCCGCGAGTACTTCTCGCGCATCTGAGGCGCGAGCGCCGCGACGCCGGATGGCCGCGCGTCAGCGCACCTGCCGGGCCGGGATGCCGGGCGAAGCCGGCGCGGCCGGGGCGGCCGGCGCGCTCGCCACGTTGGCGCGCTCACCCAGGAAGATCTCGACGCGGCGGTTGCGGGCCCGGCCCGCGTCCGAAGTGTTGTCGGCCACCGGCTCGTGCGAGCCGCGCCCGGCCACCACGATCTGGCGCGCGTCGACGCCGCGCGCCGCGAGGTAGTCGCGCGCCGCCTCGGCGCGGCGCAGCGACAGCGGATCGTTGATCGCGTCGGAGCCGGTGCTGTCGGTGTGGCCGATGATGCGCACCTCCGTGTTGGGCTGGTTCGACAGGCCGGTGGCGAACTGGTCGAGCACCGGACGCAGGTTGGCCTTGATGTCGGCACGGTTGGTGTCGAACGAGATGTCGCTCGGGATGTTCAGCTTCAGCTGGTTGTCGGGCGTCTGGCTCACCTGGACGCCGGTTCCGACGGTGGCCTGCTGCATGGCCTGCTTCTTCTGCTCCATGTGCTGCGACCAGACGTAGCCGCCGAGCGCGCCCAGGCCCGCGCCGATGGCGGCGCCCTTGGCGTCACGGCCGACCGCGGCACCCGCCACCGCGCCGACGCCGGCGCCGATGGCGGTGTTGCGCGCCGTGGGGCTCATCTGCGGCATCTGCATGTCGGCGCAGCCGGTGGCGAGCGCCGCGGCGGCGAGGCCGGCGCACAGGGCGGCGCGCCGGAACGGGAAACGGATGGAATTGTTCATGGGTCGTCCTTTCGTCAGGTCCTGTTCCCATTGAACGCCGGGCTGAGGTTGCGGGACGACCGACCGATTCCTACGTGCTTGCAGGACGCGTTCCGCTCAGGCACCTTCCTGGTGCCCGCGGACGAGCTTGCCGAGCAGGTCGATGAGCTGCTGTTGCTCGCCCGGCGCCAGCGGGCCGAGGATGCGCCGCTGGGCACGGACCACCGCCCGCTTCATCGCCTGGGCCGCGCGCTCCCCCGCGGGCGTGACCCACAGCAGCTTGCGCCGGCGGTCGGCCGCGTCCGGCTCGCGCCGCACCCAGCCCTTGGCCTCCAGCCGGCCGATGACCGAGCCGAACGTGGCGGCGTCGAACGCCACCTTGCCGGCGAGCGTGACCTGGTCCTCGCCGGGGTCGTCGATCAGGGCGTTCAGGATGGCGAACTGCACCGGCGTCACGTCGTGCTCGCCGGTCTCCTCCATGAACACCGCCACCGCGACCTGGTGGGCGCGGCGGATCAGGTGGCCCGGCGCATGCTCGAAGTCGAAGCTCTTGGCCATGCGGCCGAGTGTAGCCAGCGGCGGCCATTGCCGATGCACGAAATGGTATGTATGCTTAGCATCTTCCCCGCAGACACCGCCTCCCTCCCATGTCATCTCCATCACCCGTGCTCGTCGCCGGCGGCGGCATCGGCGGCCTGGCCGCCGCCTACGTGCTCGGCCGGCAGGGCCTGCCGGTCACGGTGCTCGAGCAGTCGTCGGCCTTCGGCGAGATCGGCGCCGGCATCCAGCTGGGCCCGAACATCTTCCGCATGTTCGAGTACCTCGGCCTGACCGGCGCGATCGAGCAGGTGGCGTTCTTCCCGCCCGGGCTGGGCATGAACGACGTGCGCACCGGCGAGAAGGTGGTGCGCGTGCCGCTGGGCGAGACCGCGCGCGCCGCCTACGGCTACCCCTACGGCGTGATCTACCGCGCGGACCTGCACCAGGTCTTCCTCGACGCCTGCCGCCAGCTCCCCAGCGTGACGCTGCGCACCGGTGCCAAGGTGGAAAGCTTCGAGCAGGACACCCGCGTCGTGCGCGTGCGCCTGGCCGGCGGCGAGGTGCTCGAAGGAGCGGCGCTGGTCGGCGCCGACGGCCTGTGGAGCCGCGTGCGCGAGGCCATCGTCGGCGACGGCAAGCCGCGCGTTTCGGGCCACATCGCCTATCGCGCGGTGCTCAGGCGCGAGGACGTGCCGCCCCACCTGTGGAGCGACGACGTGCTGCTGTGGGGCGGCGAGAAGACCCACCTGGTGCACTACCCGCTGCGGCGCGGCGAGCTGTTCAACCTGGTGGCCGTGTTCCACAGCAACAAGTACGACGAAGGCTGGAACACCTTCGGCGACACGGCGGAACTGAACGAACGCTTCGCCCAGGCAGTGCCGCAGGTGCGCGAACTGCTCGGCAAGATCGAGACCTGGAAGATGTGGGTGCTGTGCGATCGCGAGCCGGTGGCCAACTGGAGCCGGGACCGCGTCACGCTGCTGGGCGACGCGGCCCACCCGATGCTGCAGTACCTGGCCCAGGGCGCCGGCCAGGCGATCGAGGACGCCGTGGTGCTCGGCGAGGCCATCCGGCACACCGCCGGCGACTGGGCGCAGGCGTTCCGCCTGTACCAGCAGGCGCGCTACCTGCGCACCGGGCGCGTGCAGCTGACGGCCCGCTTCTACGGCGACATCTACCATGCGAGCGGCGTCGCGCGCGAGCTGCGCAACCGCCTGTTCCAGAGCGGCCAGGAGTCGGCCGGCTTCGCGGGCCTGAAGTGGATGTACGAAGGCATCGAGCCCACGAGGCTTTTTCTCTGAATCTGAATGATTGAACGCACCCTCACCGAACCCGCCCGCCAGACCGAGATCCATGGCGAGTACGACGTCGTGGTCCTCGGCGGCGGCCCCGCCGGCATGGCGGCCGCGGTCGCGGCGGCGAAGGCCGGCCGCTCCACGCTCCTCGTGGAACGCTACGGCTTCCTCGGCGGCATGGGCACGGCCGCCGGCGTCACCAACTTCTGCGGCCTGCACGCCAACGTCCACGGCCAGATCCGGCGCGTGGTGCATGGCGTGGCCACGGAGCTGCTCGACCGCATCGACCGGCTCGGCGGCCTCAACACGCCCCATGCCCTGTTCGGCAAGACGGTCGCGCAGGCCTACGACACCGCTGCCTACAAGATCGCGGCCGACGAGCTGCTGGCCGCTGCGGGCGTGCACCTGCTGTTCCACGCGCTCGGCGCCGGCGTGCTGATGGCGTCGCCGACCGCCATCCAGGCCCTGCTGGTCGAGACCAAGTCCGGCCGGCGGGCGATCGTCGGCCGCACCTTCATCGACGCCTCCGGCGACGGCGACCTCGCGGCCTGGGCCGGCGTGCCGTACGACAAGGGCGACGGGCACGGCAACATGCTCTACCCGTCGACCATGTTCCGCCTGAACGGCATCGATCCCGAGCGCGCCGGCAAGGCCTGGGAGGTGATCCCCCGGCTGATGCTGCAGGCCGAGGCCGAGGGCCGCTACCGCTTCCCGCGCAAGACGCCGATCGTGCGGCCGCAAAAGAGCGGCATCGAATGGCGCGTGAACCTCACGCAGCTGGCCAACGCGCACGGCAACGCGATGGACGGCACCGACGCCGACGAACTCACGCAGGCCGAGCTGCTGGGCCGGCGGCAGATCGCCGACGTGGCCGGCTTCCTGCGCGAGGTGCCCGGCTTCGAGCGCTCGTACATCGTGGACATCGCGCCGCAGGTGGGCATCCGCGAAACCCGTCGCGTGCGCGGCCACTACCAGCTCACCGAATCCGACGTGCTGGAGTGCGCCAGCTTTGCCGACACGATCGGCGTCAACGGCTGGCCGCTCGAGCTGCACCTGAAGGGCGACGTGGAGTTCCGCTGGCCGAAGATTCCGGAAAGCCGCGGCTTCAACCACCTGCCCTACCGCATGACGGTGCCGCAGGGCATCGACAACCTGTGGATCGCCGGCCGCTGCGCGTCGATGTCGCACGAGGCGCAGTCGGCCGCCCGCGTCACCGGCGCCTGCTTCGTGATGGGCGAGGCAGCCGGCGCCGCCGCGCACCTTGCCTTGCAGGCCGGCACCGCGGCCGCCTCGGTCGACGTGCCGGCCCTGCAGCGCCAGCTGGAGGCGCAAGGCGCCTGGCTCGGCCGCGAGGACTAGACCTGCTCCCAAGGAGACGACGATGAATGCTCCCGACGCCACCCTGCTCGCGCGCCAGCAGCTGTACCGCGACATGGACCCGCACCACCTCACCCCGCTGTGGGAGGTGCTACATGCGCTTGTGCCGCCCCGCCCCGCCACACCCTGCGTGCCGGCGCACTGGCAGTACGACGAGGTGCGGCCGTTCCTGATGCGGGCCGGCGAGGCGATCACGGCCGAGGAGGCCGTGCGGCGCGTCCTGATCCTCGAGAACCCCGGCCTGCGGGGCCAGTCGGCCGTGACGCAGTCGCTCTATGCCGGGCTGCAGCTGATCCTGCCGGGCGAGGTCGCGCCGAGCCATCGCCACACCCAGAGCGCGCTGCGCTTCATCGTCGAGGGCAGCGGCGCGTACACCGCGGTCGACGGCGAGCGCACGACGATGCGACCCGGCGACTTCATCATCACCCCCAGCTGGACCTGGCACGACCACGGCAGCGACGCGGGCGGACCCGTCGTTTGGCTGGACGGCCTGGACATCCCGATGATCCGGTTCTTCGATGCCGGCTTCGCCGAGAACGGCGCCGCCCGCTCGCAGGAGGTCTCGCGCGCCGAGGGCACGAGCCTGGCCCGCTACGGCCACAACATGGTGCCCGTGCGGCACGAGTCGCCATTCGGCGCCACCTCGCCCATCTTCAGCTACCCCTACGAGCGCAGCCGCGAGGCGCTCGAGCGCCTCGAGCGCGACGCGCCGGTCGATCCTTGGGACGGCGTCAAGCTGCGCTACGTCAACCCGCTGACCGGGGGCTACCCGATGCCGACGATGGCGACCTTCATGCAGAAGCTGCCCGCCGGTTTCGCGGGCCGCGGCTGGCGCCAGACCGACGGCGCGGTCTACAGCGTGGTCGAAGGCACGGGCAGCGTCGAGGTCGAAGCGGGCGAGCAGCGCTGGCGCTTCGACTTCGGCCCGCGCGATCATTTCGTCATTCCCTCGTGGCACACTGCGCGCCTCAGCTCGCGCGCCGGCTGCGTGCTGTTCAGTTTTTCGGACCGGCCGGTGCAGGCCGCCCTCTCCATCCACAAGGAAGAAAGGTTGTCATGAGCTTCGTCATCACTCCGCCCGCCCAGGTGTCCCTGCCCGTGGTGGGCCGCGGCGAGCGGTTCCCGGTGCGCCGCGTCATCTGCGTCGGCCGCAACTACGTCGAGCACGCCAAGGAGATGGGCTTCACCGGCCGCGAGCCGCCGTTCTTCTTCTTCAAGCCGTCCGACGCCGTGGTCGCCGTGCCGGCCGGCGAGACGGGCACGATCGCCTACCCGAGCCTGACCAAGGACCTGCACCACGAGATCGAGCTGGTCGCGTGCATCGGCACCGGCGGCAAGAACATCAAGGCCGCCGACGCGCGCAAGCACATCTGGGGCTATGCGGTGGGCCTGGACATGACGCGCCGCGACCTGCAGGGCGAGATGAAGAAGCAGGGCCGGCCCTGGGAGATCGGCAAGTCGTTCGAGCAATCCGCGCCGACCGGCCCGGTGACGCCGGCCGACCAGGCGGGCGACATCGAGAACGCCGAGATCTGGGTGCAGGTCAATGGCAAGGACCGCCAGCGCAGCAACGTCTCCAAGCTGATCTGGAACCTGGGCGAGATCATCGAGCACCTCTCCGCCGCCTGGGAGCTCGCGCCCGGCGACCTGATCTTCACCGGCACGCCCGAAGGCGTGGCGGCGGTGGTCCAGGGCGACACGCTGGCGGGCGGCGTCACGGGCCTGCCCGAGTTGCGCGTGCGCGTCGCCTGAGCGCCGCCGGCCGCGGGCCGGCCGCGCTGATCACTTAACATCCGCGCCACGACAACGTGGCGCGGGTCGCCGGAGGGGACATTCGGATGCTGGAACGTCTTGCGCGCCTGTGCGCGCTGCTGGCCGGGGCGCTGGTCGCCTTCATGATCGGCCTGACCTGCGTCAGCATCCTGGGCCGCGAGACCATCGGCCGCACCGTCACCGGCGACTTCGAACTGGTGGGCCTGGCCACCGGCGCGGCGGTCGGCCTGTTCATGCCGCTCGCGCAGCTGCGGCGCGCCAACATCGTGGTCGACTTCTTCACCGCCAAGGCGCCGCCGCGCTTGAACGCCGCGCTCGATCGCGTCGGCGCCCTGCTCCTGGCCGTCTGCTGCGCGCTGCTCGCCTGGCGCGCGGCGCTGGGCGGCCTGTCGTCCTTCAACGCCAACTCCAGCACCATGCTGCTGGGCGTGCCCGAGTGGTACGCGTACGCGCCGATGGTGCCCGGCTTCGCGCTCACGGCCGTCATCGCGGTGCGCCAGGCCGTGTTCGGCTTCGACCGGCCCTCGCAGCACGGGGAGGCGGCATGAGCGGCATCTCCCTCGCCCTCCTGAGCATCCTGCTCATGTTCGTGCTGATGGCGCTGCGCACGCCCATCGCCATCGCGATGTTCCTCTCGGGCTCGGCCGGCTACCTGCTGCAGACCGGCTGGGCGCCCTACGCGAACTTCATGAACAGCATGGCGTTCGCCCGTTTCGCGAGCTACGACCTGTCGGTGATCCCGCTGTTCATCCTGATGGGCCAGTTCGCCACACAGGGCGGCATCAGCAAGTCGCTGTTCGAGTTCACCGCGGCGATCGTCGGTCGCCTGCGCGGCGGGCTGGCGATGGCGGCCGTGATGGCCAGTGCCGCCTTCGGCGCCATCTGCGGGTCGTCCGTGGCCACGGCCGCGACGATCACCGGCGTGGCGCTGCCGGAAATGAAGCGGCACGGCTACTCGGGACGCCTGGCCACCGGCACGCTCGCCACGGCGGGCACGCTGGGCATCCTCATCCCGCCCTCGGTGCCGCTGGTGATCTACGCCATCCTCACCGAGCAGAACATCGCCAAGCTGTTCCTGGCCGCCACCATCCCCGGCATCATCGCCATGGTCGGCTACATGCTGGTCATCGCCGTCTACGTGCGGCTGGTGCCCGGCCACGCGCCCGAGGTGGACCAGAACCCACAGCCGATGAACATGCAGCTGCTGGTCGGCCTGTTGCCGCTGGCGCTGGTGTTCGTGCTGGTGTTCGGCGGCATCTATGGCGGCTTCTTCTCGCCCACCGAGGGCGCCGCGGTCGGCGCGGCCGCCGCCTTGCTCGCCGCCCTGCTCAAGCGCGAGATGACGTGGCAGAAGTTCCTGCACTGCTTCTATGCCACGGCGGAGAGCTCGGCGATGATTTTCCTGATCTTCATCGGCGCCGACGTCATGAACTCGGCGCTCGCCCTGAGCCAGGTGCAGACGCAACTGGTGCAGCTCGTCTCGGGCTGGCACGTCTCGCCGATCTGGATCATGGTCGGCATCGTCGCGCTGCACATCGTGCTGGGCACCGTGACGGAGGAACTGTCGATCATCCTGCTGACGATCCCGATCTTCTTCCCGCTCGTGATGAGCCTGGACTTCGGCATGGCCAAGGAGCCGCTGGCGCTCTGGTTCGGCATCCTGATCCTGATGGTGGTGTCCTTCGGCATGCTGGTGCCGCCGATGGGCCTGAACGTCTACGTGGTCAATGGCATGGCGCGCGGCGTTCCGCTGGGCGAGACCTTCCGCGGCGTGCTGCCGTTCCTGGTCAGCGACTTCATCCGCATCGCGCTGATGCTCGCCTTCCCCGGCATCGCGCTCTGGCTCGTCAGGTTCATGGGTTAGCGGTTTCCCGAAGGCGCGCGCCCGCGCTCCTTCGGGATCGCACGGGTTGCGTGGCGGGCAAATCCCGCTAAGGTCGGCTCTTCCTTTCCTTCCTCCGGGACCGCGACATGATCCAACGCAGAACGCTCCTGAAGTCCGGCGCCGCGACCGTGCTGGGCGCCCCCGCCCTCGGCGCACTGGCCCAGCAGACGGTGACCCTCAAGTTCCACACCTTCATGGCGCCCACGTCCAACGTGTGGCTGAACATGCACAAGGCGTGGATGGACAAGGTCGAGAAGGATTCGGGCGGCCGCATCAAGTTCGAGGGCTACCCCGCGATGCAGCTGGGTGGCACGCCGGTGCAGCTGTACGACCAGGCCCGCGACGGCGTGGTCGACGTGGTCTGGACCTTGCCGGGCAACACGGCGGGCCGTTTCCCGCGTGTCGAGGTGTTCGAGCTGCCGTTCATCATGACCAATGCCGAGGCCACCTCGAAGGCGTACTGGGAGTACGTGCAGACGATGGCGCCGGACGAGTTCAAGGACACTCAGGTCATCGCCCTGCAGGTGCACGGCCCGGGTGTCATCCACACCGCCGAGAAGGCCGTGAAGACCGTGGCCGACATGCGCGGCCTCAAGATGCGCGCGCCGACCCGGCAGGTGACCAAGCTGATGGCCGCGCTGGGCGCCACGCCGGTCGGCATGCCGCTGCCGCAGATCCCCGACGCCCTGTCCAAGGGCACCATCCAGGGCTGCGTCATTCCCTGGGAGGTCGTGCCCTCGGTCAAGGTCCATGAGCTCACCAAGTACCACGCGGAGTTCGACCCCGCCGGCGGCTCGCTGTACACGACGACCTTCGTGATGGCCATGAACAAGGCCAAGTACAACTCGCTGCCGCCCGACCTGAAGAAGGTGATCGACGCCAACTCGGGGGTCCAGACCTCCGGCTGGCTCGGCAAGGTGCAGCAGGCCGGCGACGTGGCCGGCCGCAAGGCCGCCAGCGATCGCGGCAACACCATCTTCACGGTCAGCTCGGGCGAGGCGCAGGAGTTCCGCCGCCGTTCGCGCCAGCTCGAGGTGGAATGGGTCGAGGACATGAACAAGCGCGGTTTCGACGGCCGCAAGCTGCTCGAGACCGCGCGCAGCCTGATCGACAAGCACACCAAGTCGACCAAGGCCTGAGCGATTCGGGCACCGGCCAGGGGGCTCCGCGGCGACGCGGGGCCCTTTGTCCTTCAGGCGGCCGATGCCTTGTTTACACTCAGCGCATGCCCTTCCGCACCCCCATCAAGCATTGCCGCGAATGCGGCCATGCCGTGGCCTACCGGGTGCCGGACGACGGCGACACGCGCGAGCGCGCGATCTGCCCGTCCTGCGGCACCATCCATTACGAGAACCCGCTCAACGTGGTCGGCACCGTGCCGTACTGGGGCGACAAGGTGCTGCTGTGCAAGCGCAACATCGAGCCGCGCTGGGGCAAGTGGACGCTGCCGGCCGGGTTCATGGAACTGGGCGAGACCACGCTGGAAGGCGCCGCGCGCGAGACCGACGAGGAAGCCGGCGCGCAGGTGGAGATGCAGGGGCTGCTCAGCGTGATCAGCGTGCCGCGGGTCGGGCAGGTGCACCTGTTCTACCTGGCGCGGCTGCTCAGCGAGGACTTCGAGCCGGGCCACGAGACGCTGGAGGCGCGCCTGTTCGCCGAGGACGAGATCCCGTGGGACGAGATCGCGTTCAAGACCGTGCGCGAGACCCTGCTGCGCTACTTCGAGGACCGGCGCCGCGGCCAGTTCGGCGTGCACAACCTGCACGTGAGCTGACGCCGGCGCGGCGTCAGTTGCCGTACTTGCCGGCCTCGCGCAGCTTGGCGTCCTCGCGCAGCTGCACGCACGCCGGGAAGCTTTGGTACCCCGGCTTCTGGCACTCGTTGTAGACGCAGAACTGGCGCGCCAGGAACACCTTGTCCTTGCAGGTGACCGACGGCGGCACGATGCGCTCGCCGGTGGCCCGCGCCGCAGGTGCCTCCTGCGCGGGCGGGCGGGCGGCTTGCTGCGTGGGCGCGGCCGCCACGGCGGGCGGCGTCACGTGCGGCGCGGAAGCGGCGGACGCGGTGCGCGGCGGCGACGCCGCCGGCCGGACGCGCGGCGCGGGCGAGCCGGCCACCTTGGCTGCGGCGGATGGCGATGCCTTGGCCGGCCTGGATTCGGCGGCGGGCGCCGACGGCGTTCTCGCCTCCGAAGCCGGCGCCACCGTCGCAGCGACCTGGGCCGCCGGCGCCGGTGCCGGCGCGGGTGACGGCGGCATCACAGGGGCCGGCGACGTGGCCGCGGGATCGGCGGCGGCGATCGGCGCCGGCGCGTCCGCGGGCCACGGCAGCGGCGTGTGGCGCCCCAGCCAGACGGCCGCCAACGCAACACCCGCGACCGCCAGGCCGGACCACAGGAAGCGCGACACGCTGCGCCGGGGCCCGGCGCGAACGGGCGCGATCGACTCGTCGTGCGCGGCATCCGCCCTGGCGCCGGACGGCAGGGTCGCCGCCACGGGCGGCGGTGACGCCGCCGGGCGCGCCGATGCCGGTTCGAGGGCCGATGCCGACGCGAGGCTCGGCGCCGATGCGAGGTTGGACGCCGAGTCGGGGGCCGGCGCCGATACCGATGCGGGGGCCGACCCGGGATCGGTGGTCTGGGTGGAGGATGCCGGCACGCACGGCTCAGTGCGCGTGGGCGCGGCGCCGACCTGCGCTGCCCCGCCGTGCGCCGACGCCACCCCGTTCAGGATGGTCTGGTCCGGATCCGCGGACCCGGCGAGCCGCTGCAGGCGGCGGCGCGCCAGGTCGGCATAGATGCCCTGCGGGAATCGCGTGAGGAAGCCCTCGAGCTCGCGCGCGTCGGTGCTGTCGCGCACGGCACGCCAGTACTCCAGTTCCAGCTCCTGGTCGAACGTCGCGCCGGGGACCGTGTCGGCCCGGCGCGGCGCCGGCGAGGCAGCACCCGGCTGGGTGGGCGAATCGGGGACGATCTGCGCCACGTCCTGCAGCGCGGCCTGCAGCGCCGCCGAGAACTCGGCCCCGCTCTGGAAGCGGTCGTCGCGATTCTTGGCGAGGGCGCGCTCGAACACCGCATCGACGGCCACGGGAAGCGCCGGCTGCAGCGCGGTGGGCGCCGTCGGGGTGTGGCCGATGATCTGGTGGATGATGGAGAAATCGTTGTCGCCGTCGAACGGGCGCGCGCCGGTGAGCAGCTGGTAGGCCAGGACGGCGGCCGAGAACAGGTCGGCCCGCGTGTCGACCTTCAGCCCCTGCACCTGCTCGGGCGCCATGTACTTCAGCGTGCCGATCATGCTGCCCTGGGTGCGGGTCGCCTCCCCGGCGATGCGCGCCACGCCGAAATCGGTGAGCTTGAGCCGCCCGCCCGGTTCGATCAGCAGGTTGGCCGGCTTGACGTCGCGGTGCACGACGCCCTGGCGGTGGGCGAAGTCCAGCGCCGCCAGGAGGTCGACGACCAGGCGCAGGGCCTCGCCGGTGGCGTAGCGCGCGCCGCGATCGAGGTGCTGCTTGAGGTCGTCGCCCTCGACGAACTCCATCACCAGGAAGGCGGTGTCGCCGTCGCGGCCGGAGTCGTACACGGTGACGATGTTGGGGTGCTGCAGCCGCGCCGCCGAGCGCGCCTCGGTGCGAAAGCGCAGCTCGTACTCGGCCGCCGCGTCCGGCGACAGGTCGTCGACCATGATGGTCTTGATGGCGACGCGGCGATCGAGGTTGGGATCGAGCGCCTCGTAGACGACGCCCATGGCGCCCTTGCCGAGCACGCGAACCAGCTCGTAGCGGCCCAGCTTTCGTTGATGCACTTGCGGCGCCCGTTCAGCCCGTGACCGTGAATTCGACCTGCGGCGCGTTGTCCGCCTCGCGGTCGCAGCCGAGCGTGATGAGGCCCTGGCCGACCAGGTAGCACTCGGTGCGCCGCAGCACGATGGGCGCGCCCTGCCCGCCCACGTAGACCCAGGTGCCGAAACTGGACTGGTCGTTCAGGATGAAGTGGCCGCCGCGCCATTCGACGGTGGCGTGCACGCGCGAGACGCGCGAGTCGTTGAGCGACAGGGATGCGGTGGCGGCGCGCCCCAGCGTCAGCGGCGCGCCGCGCGGGTCCAGCCGAAGCACCAGGCCGGGCGCCGCCAGCTCCAGGTGCGCCGCGGGCGCGGGCTTGAACATCGAGGCGCCCATCATGGTGGCGTCGACGTCGCGCTCGGGCTGCCACTGCACGCGGAACACCTCGGTGGCCTCGGACTTGCCGCGCAGGTACATCGGGCCGATGCTGCGCAGCTGGCCCTGCTGCTGCGGCCCCAGCGCGTCGCGCACGCGCTGCGTGGTGAGGATCTGCTCGGCGCCGGCCAGGTCGGCCAGGCGCGCGGCGCTGTTGACGGCGTCGCCGTAGCAGTCGCCCTCGATCTCGACGACCTCGCCCGATTCCACGCCCATCTGCATCTGCACCGGGTTGCCGCTGCCGCCGGGATAGACCGGGGTGTCCTTCAGGCGCTTCTGGATGCCGATGCACGCCTCGATGGCGTCCGACTCCTGCGGGAAGGTGACGAACAGGCCGTCACCCAGCAGCTTGACGACGCGGCCACGGTGCTGCTCGAAGCTGCGCGACAGGGCGGTGGTGAGCTGCGTGACGAAGCGCCCGGCGGTCTCGTCGCCGAGGCGCTCGAAGATGCCGGTGCTTCCGACCAGGTCCGCAAAAACGACGGTCGCCATGCGGGGCCATTGTATGCCCCAGCTCTGCCGGAAACCAAGCGGCCGGCCCCCGTCAAAGCAACGTGAACGCCGCGATCGCCACCAGCGTCGGAACCAGCGCTCCGGCGAACAGGCCCAGGGCGCCGATCGACTCGTCTGCAAAGCCTCGCCGCAGGAGGGCCACGCCGGCGGGGTTCGGCGCGTTGGCGATCACCGTCAGGCCGCCGCCGGTCACGGCGCCGGCCACCAGGCTGTACTTGGCCGCGTCCGAGATCCCCTCGATCAGGGAGCCGAGATAGGTCAACGCGGCGTTGTCGGTGATGGCCGTCAATGCGGCCGTGCCGAAAAAGAGCACGCCCGGCGACATGCGCTCCACCAGCGGCTGGAGCCACCACTGCTGCATCCCGCCCAGCACGACCAGCCCGGCCAGGAAGAACGCGACCAGCAGCGCCTCCCGCAGGATCAGCGGACTCTGGTACCGCTCATACGCCTGGGCGAACCCGAGGAACATCAGGAAGACCGCGAGGAAGGCCACCGGGTGGTGGGCCAGCAGAACCACTGCGGCCAGGAAGGCGAAGTGCACCATGGCCACGACCGGCGGGATGCGCTCCTGCAGGGGCTTCGCCGAGCCCGCTTCCGGCCCCTGGAGATGGCGGCGCAGCAAGGCGACCGCCAGGGTGGCGTTCACCAGCACCGCGATGGCCGCCTTCCAGCCGAAGGTGGCGAGCATGAAGGCGGAGGTCCAGCCCCAGGTCCCAGCCACCATCAGCACCGGCGGCGCGGCGAAGGAGCTCATCGTCCCGCCGATCGAGACGTTCACGAACAGGACGCCGAGCGCGATGTATTTCAGGCGTTCCGGCATTCCTTCCCGGAAGATCTGCGGTGCCAGCATGAGCGCCGCGATGGTCATGGCGGCGGGCTCGGTGATCAGGGAACCCAGCAGCGGAACGGCCGCCAGGCCGAGCCACGCGCTGGCCAGCGGCGTGGCCACCGGCGCGGCGCGAGCCAGGGCGCGGCTGGCCGTGAAGACGGTTTGCACGACCGGCTTCGAGGCGGCGACGACCATGACCACGAAGACGAACAGCGGCTCGGTGTACTGGCGCGACTCCGCATACGACAGTGCCTGCTCGCCGCCGCTGACCAGCGCGATGACCAGCACCAGGACCACGGCCCAGAAGCCGAAGACGACTTCGACCTCGCCGAGCAGGTGGAACAGGCCTGCGTGACGGGGGAAGCGGCGGGACAGCCGCTCGAACTGCTTGGTGGCGAAGGTGTGGACCAGGGCGACCGCGAACAAGGCGGCGGCAATGGTCTGGACGAGATGGTCGGGTGTTTCGGTCATGGTCGCGATCAAGCCGCGTGGCGGCCCGACCAGCGCGATCAACCTGCCTCGCCGCGGGACAGCGGCGGACACCCGGGGGCAGTGTAGCCCCGCGCGGCTTCGGGCCCCACAGCGAGCGCGAAAGCCCATGCGCTCCAACTGCTGGGCTTAGCCGACGGCACCGAGTCAATGCGAGGACCGGGAATCCCTCAACGGCATGGCCTGCTACCCACCCTGCTGATAGGCTGGAGGCGGCGCAGGCGAGCTGCGATCTCGGCGGTTGGCAGCCAGCCTGGGGCAGCCGCACGCGCCTGGTCCGCCTGGGTCCGGTTCTTTCTTCCGCTGGTGCTGGCAGCCATCGTGGTTGCCGGCATCGCGAGCGCATCGAGGAGGCAGGGATGAATGAGCTGTACGGATTCGACGCCTACGCACCAGCCGAAATCGCGCGCCGGATCCAGACCGTGGGCGCCGCCAAGGCGCGGCTCGCGCTGGGCCCGCTGTTGCTGCTGGGGATCCTGGCAGGCGCGTTCATCGGCCTCGGCTCCATGCTCTTCGTGATCGTGCGCGCGGACGACAGCCTGGGGTTCGCCGCCTCGCAGCTCGTGGCGGGCGCCGTGTTTTCCCTCGGCCTGGTGATGGTGGTCGTGGCGGGCGCGGAACTCTTCACGGGCAACAACCTCCTGGTGATGGCGTGGGCCGACGGCAGGATCAGTGCCGCGCAGGTCGTGCGCAACTGGTGCATCGTCTGCGGCGCCAACTTCGCGGGCGCCGCGGGCCTGGCGCTGCTCGTTCACCTGAGCGGCCACACCGAGATGGGCGGGGGTGCCATCGGCCGCACCGTGGTGAGGATTGCCGCGGCCAAGCTGGCGCTGCCCGGGCACGAGGCGTTCCTGCGGGGCGTGCTGTGCAACGTGCTGGTCTGCATGGCCGTCTGGATGGCCATGGCCGGCCGCAGCGTGGTGGACAAGTCCGTCGCCGTCGCCTTCCCCGTCACGGCCTTCGTCGCGGCGGGCTTCGAACACAGCATCGCCAACATGTACCTCCTGCCCCTGGCCATGCTGGTGCAATCCAGCCCTGGGTACGCCGCTGAAGGCAGTGCGGTCGGCTTGGCCGGCATGGCCGCCAATCTGGCGTTCGTCACCGCGGGCAACCTGGTCGGCGGAAGCGTGCTGGTCGGGCTGGCGTACCACTTCATCTATGGCCGCGGCACGCGGGCCTGATCGGCGCGGCGCCAAGAAAAAAAGCCCGGCACCTTTTCAGGAACCGGGCTTTTCACATGTTGGTCGGCGTGGCGGGATTCGAACTCGCGACCCCTTGCACCCCATGCAAGTGCGCTACCAGGCTGCGCTACACGCCGAGCTCGCCATTATAGCCCGGCGAAATCAGTGGTTCGCGCTCAAGAGGTCACGAATCTCGAACAGCTCGCGACGGACCAGCAGGAGCTGCTCGGACATGGCGCTGTCCTCGGGGCCGGGCGTGCTGTCCTCGAAGTCTTCCAGGGTCGAGTCCTCGACCTCGATGACCTCCACGCCCTCGAGCATGACCTCGCCCGCGCGGCGCTTGTCGCGCTCGACCTGCACGAGCTCCTGCAGCTTGTTGCGCGCACCGCTGATGGTGAACCCCTGGTCGTACAACAGGTCGCGGATGCGGCGGATCATCAGCACCTCATGGTGCTGGTAGTAACGGCGGTTGCCGCGCCGCTTCATCGGGCGCAGCTGCGTGAATTCCTGCTCCCAATACCGCAGCACGTGCGGCTTGACGCCGCACAGGTCGCTGACCTCACCGATGGTGAAGTAGCGCTTGGCCGGGATCGAAGGGAGGGCTTTCTCCACTGAAATCAATGTTGTAGGAGAGAAAGCTCGAAGGTTACTCTAAGACCCGGAGCGCGCCAAGCCGCCACCGGGCGGAGGCGTCGAAAAAAGATGGGACTCAGTCGGCGTCGCCGCCGTGGCCGCTGCCGCTGCCGCTGCCGCTGCCGTTGCCGTTGCCGTTGCCGTTGCCCTGGATCTGCTCCTTGAGCTTGTGGCTGGCATGGAAGGTCACGACGCGGCGCGCCTGGATCGGAATGGCCTCGCCGGTGCGCGGATTGCGGCCGGGCCGCGGCGCCTTGGTGCGGATCTGGAAGTTGCCGAAGCCGGAGATCTTCACGTCCTTGCCCTCCACCAGGCTGCTGGCGATCAGGTCGAAGAACGCGTCGATCATGTCCTTGGACTCGCGCTTGTTCAGCCCGATCTGTTCGAACAGCAGTTCGGCCAGCTGCGCCTTGGTGAGCGCCGGCGTCTCCAGGCTTTCGACCGTGAACTCCATCGCGCCCCCGTCCCCCGTTGTTGTGAGCATCCGCTCCTCCTAGCCCCTGAGCCGGGCGCCGAGGCGCGCGCCGAGCTGCGCCACCACGGCGGCCACGGCTGCCTCGATCTGGTCGTCGGTCAGTGTCGCGTCCGGGTTGCCCAGCGTCAAGCGCACCGCCATGCTTTTCTCCCCCGGCGCCAGGCCCCCGCCGGCCTGCTTGGGCTTGTACACGTCGAACAGCAGCGTGTCGCGCAGCAGCCCGCCGGTGTCGGCGGCGTGGATGGCGTCGATCAACTGCGCGTGCGTCACGTGGTCGGCCACGATGACGGCGATGTCGCGCTCCGAGGGCTGGTGGCGCGAGACGGCCTGGAAGGCCGGCACCGGCCGGGCGAGCACCTGGTCGAGATCGAGCTCGAACAGCACCGGCGCCAGCGGCAGTTCCCAGGCCTGGCGCCAGCGCGGATGCAGCTCGCCGACGAAGCCGACCGGCACACCGTCGACCGACACGCGGGCCGAGCGCCCCGGATGCAGCGCCGGATGCACGGCCGCCTCGAAGGTGGCGCGGCGCGGCGACAGCAGCGCCTCCACGTCGCCCTTGACGTCGTAGAAGTCCACCGGCGTGGCCTTGCGCGCCCATTGCAGGCCGTCGGCGTCGCCGAAGGCCAGGCCCGCGACGCGCATCGGCTGGCGCACGCCGCGCACGGTGGTGTCGGTGGTCGACACGCCCGCGTCGCGCAGGAAGACGCGCCCGATCTCGAACACGCGCACCCGCTCGGCCTTGCGGTCGAGATTGAACCTGAGCACCTGCAGCAGCGAGCCGAGCAGCGACGAGCGCATCACGCTCATCTGGCTGGCGATGGGGTTCAGCAGGCGGATCGGATCGGCGTTGCCGGCGAGTTCGTGCTCCCAGCGCTCTTCGACGAAGCTGAAGTTGATCGTCTCCTGGTAGCCCAGGCCCGCCAGCGAGCGCCGCACGGCGAACCGCGACCGGCGCGACTCGGGCGGCAGCTTGGCCGCGATCGGGGCCAGGGGCGGCGTCGTGGGCAGCTTCTCGTAGCCGACGATGCGCGCCACTTCCTCGATCAGGTCTTCCTCGAGCGTGAGGTCGAAGCGGTACGCCGGCGGCGTCACGTCGATCACGCCGGCGGCCCCTTCGCTCGCGGGCAGGCCCAGGCGCGCGAACGCGTCCAGGCATTGCGCCGCGGTCACCGGCATGCCGATCACCTTGGCGGCGCGGGCCACGCGCAGGGACACCGGGCGGGCCTGCGGCACGCGCAGCACCTGGTCGTCCATCGGGCCGGCTTCGCCGCCGCAGATGTCGATGACCAGCCGCGTGATGTGCTCGATGTGCTCCACCGTGAGGCTCGGATCGACGCCGCGCTCGAAGCGATGCCCCGCGTCGGTCGAGAAGTTGAAGCGGCGCGAGCGGCCCTGCACCGCCTCGGGCCACCAGAACGCGGCCTCGACGTAGACGTTGCGGGTGGCGTCGGACACGGCCGTGGCGTCGCCGCCCATGATGCCCGCCAGCGACTCGACCTGCGCCTCGTCGGCGATGACGCCGACCTTCTCGTCAACGGCGATCGTGTTGCCGTTCAGCAGCTTGAGCTGCTCGCCGGGCCGCCCCCAGCGGACGTCGAGGCCGCCGTGCAGCTTGTCGAGGTCGAAGATGTGCGAGGGACGCCCGAACTCGAACATCACGTAGTTCGAGATGTCCACCAGGGCCGTGACGCTGCGCTGCCCGCAGCGCGCGAGCCTGTCGACCATCCACGGCGGCGTCTTCGCGCGGGTGTCGACGTTGCGCACGATGCGGCCCGAGAAGCGGCCGCACAGGTCCGGCGCGCTCACCTTCACGGGCAGCCTGGCGTCGTGGACGGGCTGCACGGGCTCGAAGGCCGGCGCCTTCAGCGGCGCGCCGGTCAGCGCGGAGAGCTCGCGGGCCACGCCGTACACGCTCAGCGCGTGCGCCAGGTTCGGCGTGAGCTTGAGCGTGAACACGTGGTCGTCCAGGCGCAGCGCGTCGCGCACGTCCTGCCCCACGGGCGTGTCGGCGGCCAGCTCCAGCAGGCCGCCATGGTCGTCGGACAGCTGCAGCTCGCGCGCCGAGCACAGCATGCCCTGGCTCTCGACGCCGCGCAGCTTGCCCAGCTTGATCTGGAACGGCTTGCCGTCCTCGCCCGGCGGCAGCTCGGCGCCCACCAGCGCGCAGGGCACGCGGATGCCCGGGCGCGCGTTCGGCGCGCCGCACACGATGTTCAGCAGCGCGCCCTGCCCCACGTCGACCTGGCACACGCGCAGGCGGTCGGCATTGGGATGCTGGACGGCTTCCTTGATCTCGCCCACGACCACCTTGGTGAAAGGCGGCGCGACCGGGCGCAGGTCCTCGACCTCGAGCCCGCCCATGGTGAGCACGTCGGCGATTTGTTGCGTGGACAGCGGCGGGTTGCAGAACTCGCGCAGCCAGGACTCGGGAAATTGCATCGTCTTCTCGCGGCTTGCGGTTAGCGGAACTGGCGGAGGAACCGGACGTCGCCGTCGAAGAACAGGCGCAGGTCGTTGACGCCGTAGCGCAACATGGTCAGGCGGTCCGGCCCCATGCCGAAGGCGAAGCCGATGTACCTCTCGGGGTCCAGTCCCATGTTGCGCACCACCGTCGGGTGCACCTGGCCGGAGCCGGCCACTTCCAGCCAGCGGCCGGCCAGCGGCCCGCTCTGGAACTGGATGTCGATCTCGGCGCTGGGCTCGGTGAACGGGAAGAAGCTGGGCCGGAACCGCAGCTTCAGGTCGTCGCTCTCGAAGAAGGTGCGGCAGAAGTCCGTGAAGACGACCTTCAGGTCCTTGAAGCTCACGTTCTCGCCCAGCCACAGGCCCTCGCACTGGTGGAACATCGGCGAGTGCGTGGCGTCGCTGTCGACGCGGTAGGTGCGGCCGGGCGCGATGACCCGGATCTCGGGCATCGGCTGGCCGGCCTTGACCGCCTCGGCGTACTTCTTGATGTGCTGGTGCGCGTAACGCACCTGCATCGGGCTGGTGTGCGGGCGCAGGTTGTAGTGGATGCCGTCCTCGCCCTGGATGTCGACGTAGAAGGTGTCCTGCATCGACCGCGCCGGGTGGTTGGGCGGGTTGTTCAACGACGTGAAGCTGTGCCAGTCGCTCTCGATCTCCGGGCCGTCGGCGACGTCGAAGCCCATGCTGGCGAAGATCAGCTCGATGCGCTCCATCGTCAGGCTGACCGGGTGCAGGCCGCCGGGCTCGCGGCCGCGGCCGGGCAGGCTGACGTCCAGCGCCTCGGCCTGCAACTGCCGCTCCAGCTCCGCGTCGGCCAGCTGCTGCCGGCGTGCGGCCAGCGCGGCTTCGATGGCCTGCTTGGCGACGTTGATGGCGGCCCCGCGGGTCTTCTTCTCCTCGACCGGGAGCGCCGCCATGCCCTTCATCAGCTCGGTGATGCGGCCGGACTTGCCCGTGAACAACGCCTTGGCGTTCTCCAGGTCAGCCGGGCTGGCTGCCGCGGCGAAGGCTTGCCGGGCGGCGTCGACGATGGAATCGAGATCGGTGTGGGTCATCACAGAAAAAAAACAGGGGCTAGTGCAAGCGCCCTAGCCCCTGTCCTTGAGGTTTCAGCTCTGTCGGACGCGCCTGCCGGCGCGCCCACCGTGAACTCAAGCAGCCAGCTTGGCCTTGACTTGCTCCACGATGCCCGCAAAGGCGGCCTTGTCGTGCACCGCGATGTCGGCGAGGACCTTGCGGTCGATCTCGATGCCGGCCTTGCGGATGCCGTTGGCGAACTGGCTGTACGTCAGGCCGCACTCGCGGGCCGCCGCGTTGATACGGGCGATCCACAGCTGGCGGAAGACGCGCTTCTTGGCACGGCGGTCGCGGTAGGCGTACTGCCCGGCCTTCATCACCGCCTGCTTGGCGATGCGGAAGACGTTGCCGCGGCGGCCGCGGAAGCCCTTGGCTAGGACGAGGACCTTCTTGTGACGGGCGCGAGCCGTGACACCACGTTTGACGCGAGGCATGTGTGTTCTCCTTCTTCGTCAGTGATTACAGGCCGGCGAACGGCAGCATCTGCGCCATGTGACCCATGTTGGTCTCATGCACAGCGACGGGGCCACGCAGGTGGCGCTTGTTCTTGGTGGACTTCTTGGTCAGGATGTGACGCTTGAAGGCCTGGCCGCGCTTGACGGTGCCGCCGGGACGGACGCGGAAGCGCTTCTTGGCCCCGCTCTTGGTCTTCATCTTGGGCATTTGCATGCTCCTTTTCATGTCGTGCTCGTGAGGCGCCGCGAATCCTTCGCGTCTTGATGGCCCCGAGCCACTTGTGTGGCGACTTCAATGTTCGCCACTTGTTCGCAGCTCATCGCTGCGCGGGAAGCGACAACGCTTCCCGTTCACCGGACCGCGCCGGCGACCAGCCGAATCGGTCCGAGAAACTCCTCTTACGCCGTTGCCGTCCCTGCGGCTTCGGCTGCGGGCTTGGCCTGCGCGGCGCCCGACTTCTTGCGGCCCGGCGCGATCATCATGATCATCTGCCGGCCCTCGAGCTTGGGGAACTGCTCCACCAGGATGGTGTCGCCCAGCTCGTCGCGGATTCGGTTCAGCAGCGCCATCCCGATCTCCTGGTGCGTGATCTCGCGGCCGCGGAAGCGCAGCGTGATCTTGCACTTGTCGCCCTCGGCAAGAAAGCGCTTGATGTTGCGCATCTTGATGTTGTAGTCACCGTCGTCGGTGCCGGGGCGGAACTTGATTTCCTTGATCTCGATGACCGTCTGCTTCGACTTCGCCTCGGCCGCCTTCTTCTGTTCCTGGTACTTGAACTTGCCGTAGTCCATCAGCCGGCACACCGGCGGATTGGCCGTGGCGGCGATTTCGACCAGGTCGACGTCGAGTTCGCCGGCCATGCGCAGGGCTTCCTGCAGGCTGACGATGCCCAGGGGCTCGTTTTCCGGGCCGGAGAGGCGGACTTCCGGGGCCATGATTTCCCGGTTCAGGCGGTGCTTGCGTTCCTCGCGGTGGCGGCGGTCGCGAAAGTCAGTAGCGATGGTCTCGATCCTTCAAAAAAATATGCGGCCTCTTGCCGCGGCAACAACCGTCACGGTACGCGCGGCGAGCGGACTTCCTGGCGGGGAGATCAGCGCTTGCTGGCGATGTCGTCGGCGATCCTTGCGGAGAACGCCTCCAGGGACATCGCGCCGAGGTCTTGGTTGCCCCGGGCGCGCACTGCGACGGCACCTGCTGCCTTTTCCTTGTCGCCCACGACCAGGATGTAGGGCAGCTTCTGCATCGAATGCTCCCGTATTTTATACGTGATTTTCTCGTTGCGCAGATCCAGCTCGACCCTAAGCCCTTGATTTTGCAGACTTTTAGCAACTTCCCTGGCGTAGTCGGCCTGGCCGTCCGTGATGTTCAGCACGGCCACCTGCACCGGCGCCAGCCAGGCGGGCAGCGCGCCGGCGTGGTGTTCGACCAGCATGCCGATGAATCGTTCCAGGCTGCCGACGATGGCCCGGTGCAGCATCACCGGGTGCGCGCGGCCGCTGGTTTCCGTGACGTAGTCCGCACCCAGCCGCTCGGCCGTGTTGAAGTCCACCTGCATGGTGCCGCACTGCCAGTGGCGGCCCAGCGCGTCCTTGAGCGTGTACTCGATCTTCGGGCCGTAGAACGCGCCGTCGCCCGGGGAGATCACGAACTCCACGCCGGAGCGGCGCAGCGCCTCCATGCAGGCGTGCTCGGCCTTGTCCCACAGGGCGTCGGAGCCGACGCGGTTGTCCGGCCGCGTCGCGACCTTGTACAGGATGTCGGTGAAGCCGAAGTCCTTGTAGACCTCCTGCAGCTTGGCGGTGTAGGCGACGCACTCTTCGAGAATCTGGTCCTCGGTCACGAAGGCGTGGCCGTCGTCCTGGGTGAAGCCGCGCACGCGCATGATGCCGTGCAGCGCGCCCGAGGGCTCGTTGCGGTGGCACTGGCCGAACTCGCCGTAGCGAAGCGGCAGGTCGCGGTAGCTGCGCAGCTGCGACTTGAAGATCAGCACGTGCCCGGGGCAGTTCATCGGCTTGAGGGCGTAGTCGCGCTTCTCGCTCTCCGTCGTGAACATGTTCTCGCGGTAGTTCTGCCAGTGGCCCGTCTTCTCCCACAGGCTGCGGTCCAGGATCTGGGGACCCTTGACCTCCTGGTAGCCCGTGTCGCGGTACACCTTGCGCATGTACTGCTCCACCACCTGCCAGATCGCCCAGCCCTTGGGGTGCCAGAACACCACGCCCGGGGCGACGTCGTCGATGTGGTACAGGTCCAGCTCGCGGCCCAGCCGGCGGTGGTCGCGCTTCTCGGCCTCCTCGAGCATCGTGAGGTACTGCTGCAGTTCCTCCTTGCTCGCCCACGCGGTGCCGTACACGCGCTGCAGCATCTCGTTGCGGTGGTCGCCGCGCCAGTAGGCGCCGGCCACCTTCATCAGCTTGAAATGCTTGAGCTTGCCGGTGCTCGGCACGTGCGGGCCGCGGCACAGGTCCTCGAAGGCGCCCTCGCGGTACAGCGAGACGTCCTCGTTCTCGGGGATGCTGCCGATGATCTCGGCCTTGTAGTGCTCGCCGATGGACTTGAAGTGCTCCACCGCGGCGTCGCGCGGCAGGACGCGGCGCACCACGGGTTCGTCCTTGGCCGCGAGTTCGGTCATGCGCTTTTCGATCGCCGCCAGGTCCTCGGGCGTGAAGGGCCGCTTGTACGCGAAGTCGTAGTAGAAGCCGTTCTCGATGACCGGGCCGATCGTCACCTGCGCCTCGGGAAACAGCTCCTTGACGGCATAGGCCAGCAGGTGCGCCGTCGAATGGCGGATGACGTCCAGGCCGTCGGGATCCTTGGCCGTGACGATGGCCACCGGCGCGTCGTGGTCGACCGTGTAAGCCAGGTCGACCACCTTGCCGTCCACCTTGCCCGCCAGGGCGGCCTTGGCCAGGCCGGGGCCGATGGAGGCGGCGATGTCGGCCACCTTCACGGGGCCGGGAAACTCGCGACGGGAGCCGTCGGGAAGCGTGACTTGGATCATGGGATGGAAAACTCCAGCATCAGGAAACGAAAAAGCGCGGCCTGTAGCCGCGCTCTTGCTGGAAACCTGGGGTTCGTGGACGTGCGCGCGACTACCCGGCCGCTAGCGGGCCGTGGTTCCTTCCGGAGTAGTTCGCGGTGTCATAACCGAAGGTGCCTTTCTCGCTCTTGTGGGACGGACGACAGCGTGGATTCTAACCCGCGGCCACGAAAGCCGCGCCCCGGCAGCGCGGGCACGGCGTGACCACGGCCGGCCTTCTTGTCCTTGCACCGCCCAGACGCGGGCACCCGACACGACGACGCCCGGCCGGGGCCGGGCGTCGCTGGCTGAGCCCCCGGGGGGCGCGTCAGGCGGCCTTCTTCTGCTCGAAGAACTGGGCGTCCTCGGTGGAGCCCTTGAGCGCCGCGGTCGAGGCGTTCGCCTCGATCGTGGTGGTCACGGCGTCGAAGTAGCCGGTGCCGACCTCGCGCTGGTGCTTGACCGCCGTGAAGCCCTTGTCGGCGGCGGCGAACTCCTTCTGCTGCAGCTCGACGAACGCGCTCATGTTGTTGCGGGCGTAGCCGTGGGCCAGCTCGAACATCGAGTAGTTGAGGCTGTGGAAGCCCGCCAGCGTGATGAACTGGAACTTGTAGCCCATGGCGCCCAGCTCCTTCTGGAACTTGGCGATGGTGGCGTCGTCCAGGTTCTTCTTCCAGTTGAACGAGGGCGAGCAGTTGTAGGCAAGCAGCTTGCCCGGGAACTTCGCGTGGATCGCGTCGGCGAAAGCCTTGGCGAAGGCCAGGTCGGGCGTGCCGGTCTCGCACCAGATCAGGTCGGCGTACTCGGCGTACGCGAGGCCGCGGCTGACGGCCTGGTCGAAGCCGTTGCGGGTGCGGAAGAAGCCTTCCACCGTGCGCTCGCCGGTCAGGAAGGGCTGGTCGTTGGCGTCCACGTCGCTGGTCACCAGGTCGGCGGCTTCCGCGTCGGTGCGGGCCAGCAGGATGGTGGGCACGCCCATCACGTCGGCCGCCAGGCGCGCGGCCACCAGCTTGGCCACGGCTTCCTTGGTCGGCACCAGCACCTTGCCGCCCATGTGGCCGCACTTCTTGACGGCCGCGAGCTGGTCCTCGAAGTGCACGCCGGCGGCGCCTGCCTCGATCATGGCCTTCATCAGCTCGAAGGCATTGAGCACGCCGCCGAAGCCGGCTTCGGCGTCGGCCACGATCGGCGCGAAGTAGTCGACGTAGCCGTCGTCGCCGGGGCCCTTGCCCTCGCTCCACTGGATCTGGTCGGCGCGCTGGAACGTGTTGTTGATCTTCTTGACCACCTTGGGCACCGAGTCCACCGAGTACAGCGACTGGTCGGGGTACATCTCGCCGTTGCTGTTGGCGTCGCCGGCGACCTGCCAGCCGGACAGGTAGATGCCCTTCAGGCCGGCCTTGACCTGCTGCATGGCCTGGTTGCCGGTCAGCGCGCCCAGCGTGTTGACGAACGGCTCGGTGTTGATCAGGTTCCACAGCTTGTCGGCGCCGCGGCGGGCCAGCGTGTGCTCGATGTGCAGCGACCCGCGCAGGCGCACGACATCGGCGGCGCTGTAGCCGCGCTTGATGCCCTTCCAGCGCGGGTTCTCCGCCCAGTCCCGCTCCAGCTGCGCGATCTGCTGCTCGCGGGTCAGGTTCGTCCAGTTGCTCATGGCTTTCTCCGTGGGTTGATGTTGGAAACCGGGGGTCGCACTTCGTTCGACCGATGCCATGCACTCTAAGTCTTGTAGAAGACCTTGTGTTCGTCTTCTGTCTTATAGAAGACTAAAATTTTTTCTTTTCCCGATAGGGACTTGCCGCCGTCATACCGGGATGCGAAATTCTGTTTCTCATATCGAGAAAAATTGGCGCACCGCAACATCAACTGATTTCAGAATGTGGAACCTCGATGCACGCGCGTGAAAACGGCGCCGCCGAACCGCCCGCCTCGCGGGCAGGGCTGTCAGGCAAGATGCGCGCTTTCGCCCTGCCCCGCCGGTTGAATCCACGCGTCGTCGCCTGCTGCTGCCTCGCCCTGAGCATGTCCCTGGTGGGCAGCTACGTGGCGCTTTCCAAGCCGCTGGTGGCGGCTATCCCGGTCTTCCTGCTCGCATGGCTGCGGTTCGGCATCGGCGGCGTCGCCACCCTGGGCTGGCTGCGGCGCCCGCCGGGTGAAGCGCCCCTCACGGCCCAGACGCGCCGCCTGCTGTTCCTCGAATCGCTGCTCGGGAACTTCCTGTTCTCGATCTTCATGCTGTTCGGCGTCAGCATGACCAGCGCCGTCTCGGCCGGCGTGATCATGGCGTCGATTCCCGCGGCGGTCGCGGTCATGAGCTGGCTGTTCCTGCGCGAGCGCGTGGCGCCCCGCGTCTGGGCCGCCGTCGGGTGCGCGATGGCCGGCATGCTGCTGCTGGCCACCGGCAAGGCGCCGGCGGGCCGGGCCACCGGCGAACTGCTGGGCAACCTCCTCGTCTTCGGTGCCGTCCTGTGCGAAGCCGCGTACGCGGTCATCGGCAAGCAGCTCACCGGCGCCCTGGGCGCCCGCCGGATCACCGCGCTCGTCAACCTCTGGGGCCTGCTGCTGATGACGCCCTTCGGGCTGTGGCAGGCCTGGGACTTCGACTTCCGGTCGGTCGCGGCCGGCACCTGGTGGCTGCTGCTGTTCTATGGCCTGGCCGCCAGCGTCTGGAGCGTCTGGCTGTGGATGACCGGGCTGCGCCACGTGCCGGCTGCCCTCGGCGGCGTCTTCACGGCCATGCTGCCGGTGTCGGCCACGGCCGTCGGCGTGCTCGTCCTGGGGGAATCGTTCGGGCCGCGGCAGGCGGCCGCCTTCGGCTTCGCGCTCGCGGGCGTGCTGCTCGCGACGCTGCCGGTCAGGGCAGGGGCCGGTCGCTGACGAGGATGCCGTCCTCGTCGGCGTAGAGCCACTGGCCGGGACGCACCGGCACGCCCTGGATCGTCACCGGCACGTCCCGCTCGCCTTCGTTGCGCTTGGCCGAGCGCAGCGGCATCAGGGCCAGCGCCTTCACGCCGATGCCGGCATCGCGCAGCTCCGCGAGGTCGCGCACGGCGCCGTCCACCACGATGCCGGCCCACCCGTTGCGGGCCGCCGCGCCGGCCAGGTTGCCGCCGACCAGCGCACGGCGCAGCGAGCCGCCACCGTCGACCACGAGCACGCGCCCTTCCCCGGGCGACGCCACCGCCTCCCTGATCCGCCCGTTGTCCTCGAAGCAGCGGACCGTGGCGATCGGCCCGCAGAAGCGGCCGGCGGCGCCGAAGTCGCGGAACACCGGCGGCAGCGGCTGCAGCACCGGCTGGGCGTCGCCCTCGCGCGCATCGCAGAGGTCGCAGGTGCTGAAAGCGGGGAAGTTCATTTTCCGGTGACCTTTCGGATCGGGGGCTTGATGTTCTCGCGCCGGGCTGGCTGCACGCTGGCGTTCTCGCGCGGCATGTTCAGCACGATCGATGTCGACGTCTCGGTGAGGATACAGAACTTGGTCACGACGGCGTCGAGGTGCTCGACGTCGATGACCGCGATCTCCAGGATCCAGCTGTCCTCGCCGGTCACGTTGAAGGCATTGATCACCTCCGGCGTCTGCTCGATCAGCTTCACCACCCGCGCGTACTCGACGCGCCCGATCCGCACGATGGCGCGGATGCCGTACCCGAGCCGCTGGTAGTCCACCACCGCGCGGTACCCCCTGATCACGCCCTGCAGCTCCAGCTTGCGCACGCGCTCCGTCACCGCCGGCTGGCTCAGGTGCACGCGGCGCCCGAGTTCGGCCATCGTGATGCGGCCGTCGCGCTGCAGCTCCGCGAGGATGCGGCTGTCGTAGGCATCGAGGCCGGACATTTCGGCAGCCATGCGAATTCACCTCGAAAAACAAGGCCGCGGCGCGGCCGGACCTTGGATTCTGCATGGAAGCAAGGCGGCGCCTTGCCTACGATCGAGGCATGACCTCGAGCGTGCTTAACGTCCCCGCCCGCCCAGCCGCGCGCAACCTCGTGCTGCCGGCCCTCCTTGCCTGCTACGTCGTCTGGGGATCGACCTACCTCGCGATCCGCTATGCGCTCGCCAGCTTCCCGCCCTTCTTCCAGATGGGCACCCGGTTCCTCGCCGCCGGTGCGCTCCTGATGGCGTGGGTGACCCTGCGCGGCGGCGCGTGGCCGACCGGGCGGCAGTGGCGCAACGCGGCCCTGATCGGCACGCTGATGCTGGGCCTGGGGATGGGCCTGACGGCCAGCGCCGAGCGGCAGGTGGGCTCGGGGCTGGTGGCGGCCTTCATCGCCGTGGTCCCGATGCTGGTGTGCCTGTGGGGCCTGCTGTTCGGCCTGCGCCCGGCGCGGCTCGAGCTGGCCGGCATGCTGGTCGGCCTGGGCGGGGTCGTGCTGCTGGCGCGCGGCGCCGGCTTCGGCGGCGCGCCCGGCGCGGTCGCCTGCATGGCCGGCGCGACGCTGGCCTGGTCGCTGGGCTCGGTGCTCTCCACCACGCGGCTGCCGCTGGCGCCTGGCCCAGCCGGCTTCGCCAGCGAAATGTTGTGCGGCGGCGCGGCGTTGATCGCGGTTTCTCTCGTGCTGCATGAACAGCCGCAATGGCCGCCGCAGCCGCTCGCCGCGGCGGCCTGGCTGTACCTCGTGGGCGCGGGCTCGCTGGTGGCCTTCAGCGCGTACCTGTACCTGCTGCGCCACGCGACGCCCGCCGTGGCCACCAGCTACGCCCTCGTGAACCCGGTGATCGCCCTGGGGCTGGGCATTGCCGTGGCCGGCGAGAGCGTCAGCCGTGCCGAGTGGGCGGCCTGCGCCGTGGTGCTCGCTGGCGTGGTGCTGATCTTCCGCGGCAAGGGCACGGCTCGCCGCGAGTGACGCTCCCAGGGGCGCCCAGGGGGCGTTTTCCCTCGGAGAACGCCTTGAAAAAAAGCAACACGCCCCAGTGAAAAAAGCCGTTTTCCCCTTGGAAACGCCGTTTTTCTCCCTTAGCATCCGCTCTGCCAGTGGCAATGAGCTTTTTCCATTGGTGATCACTCAACTTCTAGAAGGAAATCAAGTCATGGCAACTGCGAAGAAAGCGGCGGCGAAAAAAGCGCCCGCCAAGAAGGCCCCGGCGAAGAAGGCTGTTGCGAAGAAGGCTCCGGCGAAGAAGGCCGCACCGGCCAAGAAGGCCGTCGCGAAGAAGGCTGCTCCGGCGAAGAAGGCGGCCCCGGCCAAGAAGGCTGTCGCGAAGAAGGCCCCCGCCAAGAAGCGCACCCCGAACGCGGCGTTCATGAAGGCCCTGACCCCCAGCCCGCAACTGGCTGCCGTGGTCGGCGACAAGCCGCTGCCCCGCACCGAGGTCGTCAGCAAGCTGTGGGCCTACATCAAGAAGAACAAGCTGCAGGACTCCGTCAACAAGCGCATGGTCAACGCCGATGCGAAGCTGCGCGAGATCTTCGGCAAGGCCCAGGTCTCGATGTTCGAGATGGCCGGCCTGATCGGCAAGCACGTCAAGTAAGCAGCGCCTTGCCGCCATCGAAAGGGCCGCTCTCGCGGCCCTTTTTCATTGGCAGCGAAGGCGCGCCCCGCGCGGCCTTCGCAACGGCGGTCAGCGGCCCTTGAGCGCCGCCTCGCGGATCGCGGTGAGCGTGCCGCGCGTGCTGATCACCTCCGGATCCAGCATCACCTCGATCAGCGTGCCCTGCCGGCGGTCCAGGGCGGCGACGAACTCGGGCTCGAACTGCTCCGTGCGCGTGATGCGCACGCCCGCGTAGCCGTAGGCCCGCGCCAGCGCGGCGAAGTCCGGGTTCGCCAGGTGCGTGCCGTGCACGTGCTGCGGATACTCGCGCTCCTGGTGCATGCGGATCGTCCCGTACATGCCGTTGTTCAGCACCACGACGATGCTCTTGCCGCCGAACTGCGCCGCGGTCGCGAGCTCCTGGCCCGTCATCAGGAAGTCGCCGTCGCCCGCGATGGTGAACGCCGTGCGGCCGCTCACCAGGTTGGCGGCGATGCCGGCCGGCACGCCGTACCCCATCGCGCCGTTGGTGGGCGCCAGCTGGGTCTTGTGGCCCTTGGCCAGGCCGTGGTGGCGGAAGAACCGGTGCACCCAGCTGGCGAAGTTGCCCGCGCCGTTGGTGAGCACGGCATCGGCCGGCAGGTGCTTTTGCAGCAGGGCCACGATGGCCGGCATGTCGATGTCGCCCGGCAGCGGCTGCGGCACCAGGTTGGACTCGTAGTCGGCATGCACCGCTTCCGCCCAGGCCTGCCAGGGCACTTCGGGCGGGGCCGCCAGCACCTCCAGCGAGCGGGCCGCGGCGTTCATCGTGGCATTGATCGCCAGGTCGGCGTGGTACACGCGGTGCAGTTCCTCCGCGCTGGCATGGATGTGCACCAGCTTCTGCGCCGCGCGCGGCGCCTTCGGCAGCGTGTAGCCGCCGGTGGTCATCTCGCCCAGGCGGGGGCCGATGGCCAGCACGAGGTCGCTCTCGCGGATGCGCGCCGCCAGCTTCGGGTTGATGCCAATGCCCACGTCGCCGGCGTACAACGGGTGGTGGTTGTCGAAAGTGTCCTGGAAACGGAAGGCGTTGCCCACGGGCAGCTTCCAGTTTTCGGCGAAGCGCTGCAGCGCCTGCGCGGCCTGCGGCGTCCAGCCGCCGCCGCCCACGATGGCGATCGGCCGCTGCGCCGCCAGCAGCAGCTCGCGCAGCTCGCGCAGGGCGCCCGGATCGCTCCAGGCCTGCGCCGGCTCGACGCGCGGCAGCGGCCTGGCGGACGTCATGCGCGTGAGCATGTCCTCGGGCAGGACCACCACCACCGGGCCGGGACGGCCGTTCATGGCGGTCGCGAAGGCCCGGGCGACGTACTCGGGGATGCGATCCGGCTCGTCGATGCGCTCCACGCGCTTGGCCATGCCCTTGGTGCTGGGGCCGAAGAAGCTCGTGTACTCGACCTCCTGGAACGCCTCGCGGTCGCGCTGGTCCGACGCGACGTCGCCCACGAACAGCACCATCGGCGTGGAATCCTGGAAGGCGGTGTGCACGCCGATGGAGGCATTGGTCGCCCCCGGCCCGCGCGTGACGAAGCACACGCCCGGGCGGCCGGTGAGCTTGCCCGCCGCCTCGGCCATGAAGGCGGCGCCGCCCTCCTGGCGGTTCACGATGAAGCGGATGCTGTCGCGCCAGCGGTGCAGGCCGTCCAGCACGGCCAGGTAGCTCTCGCCCGGCACGCCGAAGGCATGGGTCACGCCTTGGGCGACGAGGCACTCGACAAGCAAATGGCCCGCGAGTTGCGGGCCATTGGTGGATGGGGAAGTCGTCATGCAGCGACTGTAAGAGATCGCCGCCCCCGTTCCCTGCGCCGTCCCCCGGGACGGCACGCGGTCGTCAGGCGACCTGCAGCTTGGCGGGCGCGGGGCGCGAGGTCGTGGCGGCCACGGCCGGGGCGCCGAACTCGATCTCGCCGGAGAGCTGGCCGCCCTCCTCGATCACCACCTTGCCGTAGCGGATGCGGCCGGTGACCTTGCCGGTCGAGTAGATGACCAGCTTCTGGCGCACGGTCAGGTTGCCGTCGAACTGGCCGCGGATCTCGGCCACGTCGATCTCGGCCGAGCCCTTGAACGAGCCGCGCTCGGAGATCTGGATCATGCGCGAGTCCATGGTGGCCTCGACGGAGCCTTCGACGACGAGGGTGTCGCAGTCGGTGATCTCGACGCCCTTGAGCTTGATGTTCGGGCCGACGGTCAGCTTGGCTTCGCCTTCGTGGCCGGTGGTGGCCGCCGAGCTGTTGGCGGCGGGTGCGGTGGGCGCGACGGTGGCGGCGGCCAGCGCGTTCGCGTTCGGCGTGTTCGGGCGCAGATCGTTCTCGCGCTTGTTGTTGTTGTTGAAGAAGGGGGACTGCAGGGCCATCGCGATACCTCAGCGTGTGGTGTTGAAGAGTCTCGGATGCTATGGACGAGGTTGCTTACACGCATCCACGGCTGAGCAAGTTCCGTAACCGTTTACATGTGGCAGCGCCGCGGCGGCGGCGCCACAGGACGAGTAATAGCATTTGCAGGCCGCCTGCACTGCCATGCACGATGGTCCCCAAGGACGGGACGAACGATGAAAAAACGCACGTGGATGGCCGTGCTGGGCGTGTGCCTGGCGCTGCAGGCGCGGGCGCAACCGCAGGCGGGGGCGGAGGCCTTCGACACACGGCTGGGCAACCTGTTGGCGGTGCTGCGCGAATCGTCGGGGGCCAACCAGCCCGACGAAACGCTGCAGCCGTACGGCAAGCTGCGCGCGCAGATGCCCGACGGCACCGAGGTGGAGCTGGAAACCAGCTGGTTCCGCTATGTCGGCGACATGCACATCCGGCTGGTGTTCGACAGCCGCACGCAGCTGCAGAGCGCCTCGCCTGCCGACCTGGACCGCCTGCGCCTGCAGCCCGAGCAGGCGGTGCAGCTCGCGGTGGCCAACCTGCGGCGCGTGTACGGCGAACCGGTGGCGCGCCCCTGGACCGGCGGCCTGATGCAGGTCGTGGGCCGTGCGGACGACCTGAACAGCAGCTACTTCCTCGATCGCGACTTCTGGCTGGCCGAGGAGTCACGCCACCCCGGCGGCCTCGTGGTGGCCGTGCCGCAGCGCGGCGGGCTCCTCTACGCCCCGGCGGGCAACGAGGACGCCGTGGCGGCGCTGCGGTTCAGCGCCGCGGCCATCTACGCGGGCTCGGCGCGCAGCCGCGTCTCGTCGGCCCTGTACCTGTTCCAGGGCGGCCACTGGTCGGTGTTCCAGCCGCCGATGCACCTGCCTCAGTAGCGCACCGTGTAGCTCTGGCCGCGGTAGCGCAGCAGCGCTTGATTCGGACGCACCCGCTCGAGGACGACGCCGGGCGCCACCTCGCTGCCTTCGCTGAAGACCTGGCCGCCGACGATCAGCATCCGCTGGGCGGGGTCCTGCGAGTACACGCCGCCGCTGATCGCGAGCTTGGGCGCATCCGCGGGCGGCGCGCCCTCCGCCGCCCGGGGGGCGGAGGCCTCCACGGCGGGGCGGGCCGGCGCCACGGCGCTTGCCTGGGCCTGCTTCGTGGCCGCCTGCGGCTGCGTCGGGGCACTCTGCGGCTGGGGCTGCGCGCTCTGCGGCTGGGGCTGCGCGCTCTGCGGCTGGGGCTGCGCGCTCTGCGGCTGCGGTTGCGCCACCGGCGTCGTGGCGCCCCTCGCGGGCGCCGACGTGGCGGCTGGGCCGGTGGCGAGCAGCCTCTCCGCAGCATGTCTCGCAGGCGCCGGTGCAGGTGCGGGCGCGACGGGCCTGGGCGGCGGCGCGGGCGAGATCGCTGCCGCGGCGGGCGGCGCAGCCGCAGTCCCTGCTGCCGCTTCCGGCGCGGCCGCAGGGGCAGTGGCGGCCAGCGGCGGAGCAGCCGGGGGCGTCGCGCTCGCCACCGTCGGTGACGGCTCGGGCGCGCGGGCCGTCAGCAGCCACAGCGCGCCCGCGGCCAGCAGCACCACGCCCGCCAGCAGTGCCCAGGCCAGGGGCGATCGCGCCCAGCCACCGCGCCCATCCGCGGCGCTGGAGGACAGGGGCTGGTCATGCAGCCCGGGCAGGCTGCGCTGCCGCTGGGCGTCGGCCTTGCGCAGGGCATCGAGGATGTACGACATCGGTCAGGGCAGCGGCCGCAGGCGGGGTTCGTCCACGCGCGCGCTGCGATTGAGTTGCATCAGGGTCATCGGGCCCAGCACGCCGTCGGCGGGCAGGCCCTGCGCGAGCTGGAAGCTGCGCACGCGGGCCTTCATGGAGGCGGCGCCGTCGCCGGCGCCGTCGCGTGCCGCGCCCAGGCCGGCGCCCGCGAGCTGCTCCTGCGCCCACCGGGTGAGCTGGGCGCTGTCGCGCCCCTGCGGGCCGAACCCGGGCGGCGCCTTCCACATCGTGGACCACTCGCCGTTCCAGCGCTCGGCCAGCGCCGCGAGCGTCACGGTCTGCGTGGTGCCGCCCGCGACCAGCGTCGCGGTCCTGTCGCCCAGGGCGGTGAGCAACGCATACGAGGGGCTGCCGCGATCGCGGTCCAGCGTCACGATGCCGGGCCGGTCCAGTTGGCGGATGAGGGCCAGCGGCGTCACGCGCGAGTAGCACTGCACCGACTGGCGCGCGAGCGCGGCGCACGGCTCGCCCTCGCCCGGTTCCACGTGCCAGGCCCGCGCCAGTTCGCGCCACGCCGCGCGTTCGTCGCGCAGCAGGGTCGGGGACGCCGGGCTTGCCGCCAGGGCAGCGACCGGGACGACGCCGGATGCACTGGCCGCACTGGCCGCGCTGGCCGGTGCGGCGGCGGCGGCGGGCGCGGACGCAGCCGCCACCGCGGCCGGTGCTGCCGGCCCCGCCTTCGCCGCGGGCTGGGCCACCACCGGCTCGCTCGCCGTTCCCAACGCGGGCATCCAGGCCTCGCGCGACAGCACCGCCAGGCCAAGGCCCGCCGCGACGCCCAGCGCCACCAGCAGGGCTTGCCGCGGCGCCGGTTTGCCGGCGCCTGCCAGGGCCGGGAACACCTCGCGCGCGGCCTGGTCGACGATCGCCGGCGTCACCGCGGCTTCGCTGCGGGCATAGGCTCCGAGCAGCGCACGGTCGCACAGCAGGTTGATGCGCCGGGGCACGCCGCCGGCGCGCCGGTGCACCCGCTCGAGCGCGCGCGGCTGGAACGGCACCGCCCGCGACAGGCCCGCGACCTCCAGCCGGTGGCGCACGTACTGCGCCGTCTCCTGCGGCGCCAGGGCGTCGAGGTGGTAGCGCGCGATCACCCGCTGCGCCAGCTGCTCGAGCCCCGGCCGCGCGAGCATGGCGCGCAGCTCGGGCTGGCCGATCAGGATGATCTGCAGCAGCTTGCGCTCGCTGGTCTCCAGGTTGGTCAGCAGCCGCAGCTGCTCCAGCACGTCCTCGGAGAGGTTCTGCGCCTCGTCGATGATCAGCACGCTGTTGCGGCCCCTGGCGTGCGCATCGAGCAGGAAGGCATTGAGCGGGTCGAGGTAGTCCTTCACCGTGCGCGCCCCGCCGTCCTTGGGCGGCAGCGGGATGCGGAACTCCTCGCACACGGACTGCAGCAGCTCGGTGACTGTCAGCTTGGGATTGAAGATGTAGGCGACGTTGCAGGTCTCGGGGATCTGCTCGAGGAAGCAGCGGCAGACGGTGGTCTTGCCGGTGCCGATCTCGCCGGTCAGGAGCACGAACCCGCCACCGCCGCCCAGGCCATACAGCAGGTGGGCGAGCGCCTCCCGATGGCGCTCGCTCATGAACAGGTAGCGCGGATCCGGCGCGATCGAGAACGGCTCCTGCGACAGCCCGAAATACGGCGCGTACATGGGCCGCAAGGATACCCCCCGCGGGCATCGCGCAGGCGCGCCGCGCCGGCGCCGGCGCGACTCAGGCCGGTGCGAGCCGGGTTCGACGCGCGCGCCGGACGTTGAAGGCGCTGGTGATCAGCAGCAGCTGCGCGGCCACCAGCCCCACCCAGACGCCGGCGTACTGGCCATGGTCCATCAGCCGGCCGAACACGAGCGGCGCCAGCGCCTGCCCGATGTCCAGGCCCGAGTAGACGATGCCGTATACGCGGCCGCTGGCGTGGTCGGGCGTCGAACGCTTCACCAGCAGGTCACGCGACGGGCCGGCGATGCCGCTGGCGAACCCCATGAAGCCGAACAGCAGCGGGATCGCCAGGGCGGGCAGCGGCGCGAGCCCGATGGCCAGCGCGATCAGCGCGGCGATGCCGAAACCGGCGGCCACGATGCGCTCGCAGCGCGAGGGGTCCGAGGCCAGGAAGCCGCCGAAGAGCATGCCGCCGGCGCTGCAGACCATGTAGATGGTCAGGCACATGGCCACCAGCCCCACGGGCACGTCGTGCAGCCGGCGCGCCGCTTCGGGCGCGAACGACTGGATGACGCTCAGGACCACGGCGTAGACGAAGAAGAAGCCGAAGCACATCCACACCGCCGGGATGCGCAGGAAATCGAAGGTGGCGTCGGCGCTGCCACCCTGATGCTGCTCGGTTCGGGCGGCGCGCGGCAGGTCGAGCGAGCCGCGATGCAGCCACAGCACCAGCAGCACCAGCCAGGCCAGGCCCCCCGCGCACGCGAGGGCGAGCCGCCACGAGGAGGCCATCGCGATCGGCACCAGCAACGCCGGCGCCAGCGCCCAGCCCAGGCTGCCGGTGATGCCGTGGAAGCTGTAGGCATGGCCCAGGCGCGGCGGGCTCACCTTCCGGTTGAGCAGCGTGTAGTCGACCGGATGGAACACGCCGTTGCCCAGCCCCGCCACGAGCGCCGACGCCATCAGCATCCAGTAGCTGGTGCTGGCGGCGAATCCGAAGGCGGCCAGGCCCACCAGCGCCAGCCCGCCGAACAGCACCGGCCGCGGGCCGTGCCGATCCACCAGGAAGCCGGAGGCGGTCTGCACGCAGCAGGAGACGACGAAGAAGATCGTCATCAGGAAGCCCAGCTCGGTGTAGCTGGCATGGAACGCGTCCTTCAGCCAGGGGAACAGGGGCGCGAGCAGCAGCTGGCTGAAATGGCTGATGAGGTGGGCGAGTCCCACCAGCCCGATCACGTTCGCGTCGTCGCGAAAGGCGCGGGGGCCGGCGGCATGGGTGGCTGTCGTCATGGCTGGGATGCTAGCGAGCACCCGCCGTTTCCGAAATGCGACGGAACGCCACTCGCCTGCGGATTCCGGCCAAAATCGCGCCGATGCCCCGCCGCCCCACCCCGCTGTCGCTGCCCGTCGGCGACACCGACAACTACGAGCCGAGTCGCCTGCGACCGGTGCGGCTGCGCACCCGCAACCTGCCGGCCGACGCGCACTTCGAGCCGCACCGGCACGCCTGGGCCCAGCTGGCCTACTGCGCGAGCGGCGTGCTGCAGGTGAGCGCGGAGCGCGACACCGGCGCGGGCGACGAGGTCACGTTCATCGTGCCGCCCTCGCGCGCGGTGTGGATCGCACCGAACGCCCGGCACGCGGTGCACGTGCTGGAGCGAGCGCAGTTCCGCACGCTGTACCTGCATGCCAGCGTGACGCCGCGCGGCTGGACGGGCTGCCGCGTGATCGTGGTCTCGGCGCTGTTGCGCGAGCTGATCGAGGCCCTGGATGCCGACGCGCCGGCACGCGAGCGCGAACAGCTGCTGTCGACCATCGTGCTGGACGAACTCGGGCGGGCGAGCCTGCAGCCCCTGGGCGTGCCGCTGCCGCCCGCCGGCGGCGACAAGCGCCTGCGCGCGCTGTGCGAAGCCGTTCTCCGCTCGCCCGGCGAGCGCGCCAGCCTGGCCGCGTGGGCCGCCGATGTGGGCGCGAGCGAGCGCACGATGGCGCGCCTGTTCCAGGCCGAACTCGGCACGGGCTACCAGCAGTGGCGCCAGCAGGCCGTGCTGGCGCACGCGCTGCCGATGCTCGCGCAGGGGCTGCCGGTGGGCCAGGTCGCGGCCGCCACGGGCTACGCCAGCGAGAGCGCCTTCAGCGCGATGTTCAAGGCCGCGATGGGGCAGCCGCCGCGGCGGTTCCAGCCGGGCAAGGCGGCATGACATGGCGACCGCCACCAGTGCCGGCCTGCTGATGTTCCGCCCGGGCGCGCGCGGCCTCGAAGTGCTGCTCGCGCATCCCGGCGGGCCGTGGTGGGCCCGCAAGGACGACGGCGCCTGGATGCTGCCCAAGGGGGAACTGCAGCCCGGCGAGGATCCCCTGTCCGCCGCGTGCCGCGAATTCGGCGAGGAGATCGGCGTCGTGCCCGGCGGGCCGTTCGCCTCCCTCGGCGAGGTGCGCCAGAAGGGCGGCAAGCGCGTGCTGGCCTGGGCGACGGCCGGCGACTTCGACCCCGCGCAGCTGCGCAGCAATCCGTTCGAGATGGAGTGGCCGCCCGGCTCCGGGCGCATCCAGCAGTTCCCCGAAGTGGACCGCGTGGCCTGGTTCGAACTGGCGCAGGCGCGAGCGAAGGTGCTGGCCAGCCAGCGCCCCTTCATCGAGCGGCTGGCGCAGCTGCAACCGGGAGACACGGCACCGGAGCACCCCGGGCGCGCCTGAGGCCCGCCGCTGGCGGCGCCGTCACCGCGGGCGGGTGGTCTCTTCGCCTCGCCCCTGCGACAGCAGCGGCCGCAAGGCCGCCACGTCCACCGGCTTGGTCAGGTGGTGGTCGAAGCCCGCCTCCTGCGCCCGGCGGCGGTCCTGCTCGGCCCCCCAGCCTGTGATGGCGATCAGCAGCGTGGCCGCGAACCGGGCGTCGCGCCGCAGCGCCGCGGCCACTTCGTAGCCGTTCTGGCCCGGCAGGCCGATGTCCAGCAGCACCACGTCCGGCCGGAACTCGCGCGCCGCCTCGACCGCGGCCAGGCCGTCGTGCGCCAGGCGGGTGCGGCACCCCTCCATCTCCAACACCATCCCCAGCGTCTCTGCGGCATCGACGTTGTCGTCCACCACCAGCACCTGCAGGCCGTGCGGCGCCACCTGGCCCGCCGCGGCGTCCGGCGGCGGCGCGGCAACGGCCTGGGCGGGCAGGCACGGCACGCGCACGGTGAACACGCTGCCGCGCCCCGGCCCCTCGCTCGCGGCCGTGACGGTGCCGCCGTGCAGGGCCACCAGGCTGCGCACGAGATACAGGCCGATGCCCAGGCCCCCCTGCGCGCGGTCCAGCGTGCTGCGCACCTGCGCGAACAGCGAGAACACGGTCTCGAGCATGTCCGGCGGGATGCCCTCGCCGTTGTCCTCGACCCGGAAGACGGCCCAGTCGCCCTCGCGCCGCAGCCGCAGGGCCAGGCTGCCGCCGCCGGGCGTGTACTTCGCCGCGTTGTTCAGCAGGTTGCCCAGCGCCTGCGACAGGCGCGTCGGGTCGCCCATCACCTCGATGTCCTCCGCGGGCAGGTCGACCTCCAGGGCGTGCCCGGCGGCGGTGACCGCGGGGCGGCTGATCTCGAGCGCGCTGTCGATCACGGGCCGCAGCCGGATCCGGGACACGTCCAGGCGGATCTTGCCGCTGCTGATGCGCGAGATGTCGAGCAGGTCGTCGATCAGGCGGATCATGTGCGCGAGCTGCCGCTCCATCGTCGCCCTGGCCCGCTGCGACGCGGGGCCGTTGGCCGGGTCCTTCTTGAGGATCTCCAGCCCGGTGCGGATCGGCGCGAGCGGGTTGCGCAACTCGTGGGCCAGCGTCGCAATGAATTCGTCCTTGGCGCGGCTGGCGTCCTGCAGCACGCGCTCGGCCTCCTTGCGCTCGGTGACCTCGATCACCGAGCCGGCCATCCGGAACGGCTGGCCCGCGTTGTCCCACAGCGCGGCGCCGGCGACGAAGAACCAGCGCCAGCGGCCGCCCGCGTCGCGCAGCCGGCACTCGACCTGGTAGGGCTGGCGCTCGCGCAGGTGCGCGGTCAGGGCGGCCCGCACCATCGCCTGGTCCTCGGGATGCAGGATGCGCTCGATCGACTGGGGCCGGTCCGGGAAGTCCTCGTCGGCGTAGCCGAGCAGCGCCTTGAAGCGCGGCGAATAGAACATCGTGCCGGCCGGCAGGTCCCAGTCCCACAAGCCGGCGCTGGAGCCGCGCACCGCCAGCTGGTAGCGGGCCTCGCTCGTGCGCAGCGCCCGGTTGGCCTCCTCCAGCGTCTGCGCGCGGCGCTCCAGGTCGTCGAGCATGGCGTTGAACGCGTCCACCAGGTCGCCCACCTCGTCGTCGCTCGTCCTGGACGCGCGCAGGTTGCCGGTCTCGCCGCGCAGGATCTTGCGCGCCACCTCGGCGACGTCGAGGATCGGCCGCGTCACCGAGCGCTGCAACCGGTTGGACAGCAGCAGCGCGCCGAACAGGCTGGCGCCCATGATCAGCACCAGCACCGACACGGTGCCCAGCGCCTGCCGCAGGCGGTCATGCCGCAGCTGCAGGTAGACGGAGCCGACCCGCTCGCCGTTGGACAGCACGGGTCGCCACGCCACGGCCCAGTCCCCGCGAACGGACACGTCCGGCGCGGCGGCGCGCTGCGGCAGGTCGCCCTCGGACTGCTGCGCGCGGTAGCTGGCGAACAGCGCGCCCTGCTCGTCGTACAGCGCGGCGGCGGTGACGCCACGCTTGGCGCGCAGCATCGACAGGTTCTCGCCGGCCACCTTCCGGTCGCCGAACGCGAGCGCGGGCGCGCTGGCCAGCGCGATGACGTCGGCCTGCGTGACGAGGTCCTCCCGCGTGTCGGCCAGTTCGCGCCGCAGGTCCAGCACGAACAGGGCCACCGCCGCCAGCAGCAGCGCCGTGACCGTCGTCGCGACCAGGATCGCGTTGAGCTTGCTGCGGATGGAGCGGCGTTTGGGCAGGCTCATCGGGCGCGCCCTCCCTCGACCGATTGCGCCACGCCCAGCAGGCGGGCGCTCAGCCGCAGGCCCCGGGCCTCCGCCGCGGGCACCGAGGCGGCAAAGCGCACGCGGCCGCCGTCGGTCATGAAGTTGAGCACGCCGCCGAGGCGCAGCCCGCCGTCCTGCTCGGTGACGACGAGGACCGGACCGGGCACGGCCTCGATCAGTTCCCGCACGCGGGCCTCGCGCCCGGGCGCCACCAGCAGCACGTGCACCCCCGCGCCGGCCTCGCTCTCGCGCAGCCGCCTGACGGCCACGGGCCGGCCCTCGAACGCGCGCCCCGCGACGATCTGCTCGAGGTCGGCGGCGACGGCTTCGTCGCCGATCACGCCGAACACCAGCGGGTCCTCGCGGCGGCGGAAGGTGCCGGCGGGCCACTCGACGAAGCCGGCGAACTTGAACAGGAATGCCGCCTTGACCGCGCTCTCGGTCGCCGGGCCCGGCTGCGGCCAGGACGGTGCCGCCGCCAGCAGCAGCGCCGCGCCCAGCAGCCCCACGGCCGCGAGGCGCAGACGATCCAGCGTCATCCGGGGGTCCTGCACGCCGGGGATCATCCGGGTCACAGCCGCCAGGTGGCCTGCAGCAGCACGCGCCGCTCGATCTGGCTGGCCGCGGCCGGCGCCCCGAACTCCACGTGGCGCGGATCGAAGAGGTTGCGCCCGATGATGGCGAGATTGAGCGCCGGCGTGACCTGCAGCGCGTAGCGCGCATCCACGGCCGTGTACGCGGGCACCAGCGGCGCGGGCAGCGCGCCGACGCGCCGCACGAGGACGTCGAACTCGCCGCGGCTGCCGACGTTGAGGCTGGAGCGCAGCGTCCACTGGTTCGTCGGGTCGTTGCCCAGGCCGGAGAAGGAGGTCGTCGCGGGGCTCAAGCCGTGCATGTAGCGCAGGCGCTCGTGCATCGCCAGGTAACCCGCCATCAGGCGCCAGTCCGGCGTCGCCTGCCATTGCGCCCATGCCTCGACGCCCTGCACGGGTCCTTCGACCAGGTTCATCACCGTGGCGGGGGTCCGGCCCGGCAGGCCGGCGCGCAAGCCCTCGAACTGCTGGCGGAACAGCGTCAGGGAATAGTTCAGCCGGCCGCCCAGCTGGCCGCGGTGCCCCAGCTCGAACACGTTCGCCGTCTCGGACCGGAAGCCGGGCCCGCCCGCGATCTGGAACGGCGGCCGGCTGGGAAGGAAGAAATCGCGGTCGATGCGCGAGGGCGCGCGTACGGCGCGCGACACCGAGGCCCAGGTGGTGAACCCGGGCGAGTGCGCCCAGGCCGCGCGCAGGCTGGGCAGCACCTCCAGGCCGGTGTAGCTGTTGCGCTCGAGCTTCACGCCCGCCGTCAGCTGCAACTGCTCGCGCACCGAGACCTGGTACTGCGCGAACAGGTTCGACCAGGTCAGCGTGCGCTCCTCGGGGCTGAAGAGGATCAGGGCGGTCGGGCGGTTGCCGTCACGGGTCTGCTTGTAGCCCGCGCCCCAGAGCAACTCCCCCGCCGGCACCCGCGGCTCGTGCGAGAACTGCACGTCGACCGTGTTTGCGTGCGTGCGGAACAGGTTGGCGTCGTCCCGGTCCACCGTGTCGTAGGAGGCCTGCAACCGGTACGGCGAGCCGTCCTGCAGGCGACTGCTCCAGCGCCCCAGCAGGTTGCCCCCGCGCAGTTCCGGCGCGAAGTTGTTGGCGGGCTGGTCGCCGCCGCGATAGAGGTCGCCCTGCAGCGTGAGCGTGCCCGTGCCGCCGCCGTTCCAGTCGGCGCGGAATCCGGCCTGGTGGCGGCTTGTGGCGTCCGGCCGGAGCGCGCCGCTGGCCAGCCGGGTGTGGCCGCGGTCGACCGCGAGCGCGTAGACGCGCACGTCGGTCGACTCGCCCAGCCGCCCGCCCCAGCGCGCGACCTCCCTGCCGCCCGAGCCGGAGCGCGTGACGGACAGCAGGGTGCCGGCCGACTCGCCCGCGGCGCGGGTGACGACGTTGATGACGCCGTTGACCGCGTTGGCGCCCCACAGCGTGCCGCCCGGGCCGCTGATGACCTCGATGCGGTCCACGTCCTCCAGCACCACGTCGTTGGCGTCCCAGAACACGCCCGCGAACAGGCTCGAGTAGACCGTGCGGCCGTCCACCAGCACCAGCAGCTTGTTGGAGATCGAGTCGTTGAAGCCGCGCGCGCTGATCGCCCATTGCCCCGAGCTCGTCTGCGCCACCTGCAGGTTGGGCGCGAGCCGCAAGGCCTCGGGCAGGCTCATGGCGCCGGAGCGGCGGATGTCCTGGTCGGTGATGACGAAGATGGAGGCGGCCGCCTGCCCGATGCTCTCCGCGCGTCCGGACACCGAGGTCACCTCGATCGAGCCAAGTTCCTCGAGCGTGAGGTCGCCCAGCTGGCGGACCGAGGCCACGACGCTGGCCGCGGCGGGCAACGGCTGTGCTTGCGCGATGGCGGCGGTGCACGACGACAGCAACAACAACAGGGAGACGGAAGACCTGGACATTCGTGCGCGGCTGGAAGCGCGATCGTATGCGTTTCGTTACACGGCCGCGCCGGCAACTCGACAACTGCCGGCCTCGTCCTACAAGTGGTTACCCACCCCGACCCGGCCCGCGAATGTTGCATCGACGCATCTGGCGTTGCACCGGACAGCCTCGACGATTGGCCGCCGCGAGCCCCGAAGCTACACTTTCCGTAGCGCCCCGCACCGCCCCCATGAGCGACTCGCAACCCAGCCACTACGACCTGCTGTCCGTCCCCGCCGACGCGACCCGCGAGGTGCTGCGCACGGCCTATCGCCGCGCGGCGCAGCGGCACCACCCCGACCGCTGCGGCGGCGACCCGGACGCGCAACGGCGGATGGCGGCGATCAACGAGGCGTATGCGGTCCTGTCGCATCCGGAGCGCCGAGCCAGCTACGACCTGTGGCTGCGAGCCCGCCACGCTCGGCGCGTGGCGGAAGTCGCGGCGGCGGCCGCCCGCCCGTCGCGGTTCGCGGCGACCTGGCCGTGGGGCCTGGTGGCGGGCACGGCAGCTTTCGCGCTGCTCACGGTGGGCACGGTGCTGTACAAGACGGCGCTCCCCGCGCTGCTGGTCGCCACGCCGGCGATCCGCTGAGATTCCCCGCTCAACCGAAGCAGCCGCGCGCGAGATGCCGCGCGAAACTGTCGGTCCACGACGCGCCGGGGCTGGCGTCGTACTGCACGGCCGCGTGGTCGTTGACCACGTGCACGCGTCGCAGGCGCTCGCCGCCATCGCAGCCGGCCTCGAATGTCTCGACGCGGAAGGCGCGCGGGTCCTGCCCGTTGGCCAGGATGGCCGCTTCGAAGGCCTGCGCCTCGGGCGCGGGAAGGTCGGTGCGTTGAACGAGCATGGGGAGCCCCTTTCCCGTCCTCAACGCGAGCGCTGCGGCCGCGAGCGACAGGGTCTGCCCCGACGATGCAACGAGCCGCAACAGCCTCAGCCGCGCGTACGGACGACGATGCGCCCGCGCACCTGGCCCGCCATGAGCCGCTGCGCCTGCGCGATCGCCTCGTCGAGGACGATCTCCGTGGTCGCGGCATCGAGCCGCGCGGGGTCGAGGTCGCGGGCGAGCCGCTCCCAAGCCTGTTCTCGCAGGGCCATCGGCGCCATCACGCTGTCGATGCCGAGCAGGCTCACGCCGCGCAGGATGAAGGGCGCCACGGTGGCCGGGAAGTCCATCCCCTGCGCCAGTCCACAGGCGGCGACCGCGCCGCCGTAGCGCGTCTGCGCGCAGGCATTGGCGAGCGTGTGGCTGCCCACGGCATCGACCACGGCGCGCCACCGTTCCTTCTGCAGCGGCTTGCCGGGCGCGGCGAGCTCGGCACGGTCGATGACCTCGGCGGCGCCCAGCTGCCGCAGGTAGCCGGCTTCGCCCGCCTTGCCGGTCGCCGCGACCACGCGGTGACCGAGGCGGGCCAGCAGCGCCACGGCGATCGACCCCACGCCGCCCGTCGCACCCGTGACCAGCACATCGCCCTCGCCCGCGCGCAAGCCATGCCGCTCCAGCGCCAGCACGCAGAGCATCGCGGTGTAGCCGGCCGTGCCGATCGCCATCGCCTGCTTCGCGCTGAAGGCCGCGGGCCGGCGCACCAGCCACTCGCCGCGCAGCCGCGCGCGGCCCGCCAGGCAGCCGGGATGCGTCTCGCCCACCCCGAAGCCGTTGAGGATCACCTCGTCGCCCCGCTTCCAGCGCGGCGACGTGCTCTCGGCCACGGTGCCGGCGCCATCGATGCCGGCCACCATGGGCCAGCGGCGAACGACCGGCGAGCGGTCGGTGATGGCGAGCGCGTCCTTGTAGTTGAGCGTGGAATACGCCACGTCGATGGTGACGTCGCCTTCCGGCAGGAAGTCGTCGCCGACCTCCCGGACGGTGGCGCTGAACTCGGGCGACTTGTCGAGGACCAGGGCAGGAAACATGGCGGCGGCTCCGAAGGCGTTGCGCCGATTCTGCCGCCGGCCGGCCGCGCGCGCCCGCGCCCGCGTCAGGCCGTGGCTTCTTCCGGCGCGGCGGCCCGGGTGCCGCCGAAGTGGAACACGCCGGGCTCGCGCACCGGATCGACCTCGACCGGAATGACGCTCTTGGGCGGGAAGCGGCCCTCCAGGATCAGCTTGGACAGCGGGTTCTCGATGCGCTGCTGGATCGCCCGCTTGAGCGGCCGCGCGCCGAACACCGGATCGAAGCCGACCTTGGCCAGCTCCTCCAGTGCCGCCGGCGAGACCTGCAGCGTGAGGTCCATCTTCGCGAGCCGCTGCTCCAGCACCTTGAGCTGGATCCGGGCGATCTGCGCGATGTGGTCCGCGCCCAGGCCATGGAACACCACCGTCTCGTCGATGCGGTTCAGGAATTCCGGCCGGAAATGGCTCTTCAGCTCGTCCCAGACGGCTTCCTTGACGTCCTCGTACGGCTTGCCGACCATGGCCTGGATCATGTGCGAGCCGATGTTGCTCGTCATCACGATCACCGTGTTCTTGAAGTCCACCGTCCGGCCCTGGCCGTCGGTCAGCCGGCCATCGTCCAACACCTGCAGCAGCACGTTGAACACGTCGTGGTGCGCCTTCTCGACCTCGTCGAGCAGGATCACGCTGTAGGGCTTGCGGCGCACGGCTTCGGTGAGGTAGCCGCCCTCCTCGTACCCCACGTAGCCCGGGGGCGCCCCGATCAGGCGGGCCACCGAGTGCTTTTCCATGAACTCGCTCATGTCGACCCGGATCAGGTGCTCCTCGCTGTCGAACAGGAAGTTCGCCAGCGCCTTGCACAGCTCGGTCTTGCCCACGCCCGTGGGGCCGAGGAACAGGAACGAGCCGGTGGGGCGGTTCGGATCCGACAGGCCCGATCGCGAGCGGCGGATGGCATTGGACACGGCGCTGATTGCCTCGTCCTGGCCCACCACGCGGGTGTGCAGGCGCTCCTCCATGTGCAGCAGCTTCTCGCGCTCGCCCTGCATCAGCTTGGAGACCGGGATGCCGGTGGCGCGCGCCACCACCTCGGCGATCTCCTCGGCGCCGACCTGGGTGCGCAGCAGCTGGGGCTTGCCGCTCTTGCCCTTGGCCGACTCGGCGTCCTGCGCCTCCTTGAGCTGCTTTTCCAGCTGCGGCAGCTTGCCGTACTGCAGCTCGGCGACCTTGTTGAAGTCGGCCTTGCGCTTGAACTCCTCGATCTGGAAGCGGACCTTGTCGATCTCCTCCTTGACCTGGGCGCTGCCCTGGGCAGTGGCCTTCTCGGCCTTCCAGATCTCCTCGAGGTCGGCGATGTCCTTCTGCAGCTTGACGATCTCGTCCTCGATCAGGCCCGCCCGCTTGCGCGACGCCTCGTCCGTTTCCTTCTTCACGGCCTCGCGCTCGATCTTCAGCTGGATCAGGCGCCGGTCGAGGCGGTCGATCGCCTCGGGCTTGGAGTCGATCTCGATCTTGATCTTGGAGGCGGCCTCGTCGATCAGGTCGATGGCCTTGTCGGGCAGGAAGCGGTCGGTGATGTAGCGGTGCGAGAGCTCGGCCGCGGCCACGATGGCCGGGTCGGTGATCTCCACGCCGTGGTGCACCTCGTACTTCTCCTGCAGCCCGCGCAGGATGGCGATGGTGGCCTCGACGGTCGGCTCGCCGACCAGGATCTTCTGGAAGCGGCGCTCGAGCGCGGCGTCCTTCTCGATGTACTTGCGGTACTCGTCCAGCGTGGTGGCGCCGACGCAATGCAGCTCGCCGCGCGCCAGGGCCGGCTTGAGCATGTTGCCCGCGTCCATCGCGCCCTCGGCCTTGCCGGCGCCAACCATGGTGTGCAGCTCGTCGATGAAGACGATGGTCTGGCCCTCGTCCTTGGCCAGTTCGGTGAGCACGTTCTTCAGCCGCTCCTCGAACTCGCCGCGGTACTTGGCGCCGGCCAGCAACGCCGCCATGTCGAGCGACAGCACGCGCTTGTTCTTGAGCGTCTCGGGCACCTCGCCGGCCACGATGCGCTGGGCCAGGCCCTCGACGATGGCGGTCTTGCCCACGCCCGGCTCGCCGATCAGGACCGGGTTGTTCTTGGTGCGGCGCTGCAGCACCTGGATGGCGCGGCGGATCTCCTCGTCGCGGCCGATCACCGGGTCGAGCTTGCCCTGGCGGGCGCGCTCCGTGAGGTCGAGGCAGTATTTCTTGAGCGCCTCGCGCTGCCCCTCGGACTCCGCGCTGTCGACCTTCTGGCCGCCGCGAACGGCGTCCACCGCGGATTCGAGCGACTTGCGCGACAGCCCGTTCTCGCGGGCGATGCGGCCGATGTCCTGCTTGCTGTCGGCCAGCGCCAGCAGGAACAGCTCGCTGGCGATGTATTCGTCGCCCCGCTTGAGCCCTTCCTTCTCGGCGGCCTGCAGGATCGACACCAGGTCGCGGCCGATCTGGACCTGCTCCTGGCCCTGGACCTGCGCGCGGCGGTGCATCGCGGCCTCGGCGCCCGCCAGCAGGCCCGGCACGTTCACGCCGGCGCGCTGCAGCAGCGCGCGCGGGCCGTCCTCCTGGCGCAGCATGGCCACGAGCACGTGCTCGGGCTCGATGTAGGCATGGTCGTTGGCGAGGGCGAGGCTCTGGGCCTCGCCCAGCGCTTCCTGGAACTTGGTGGTGAGCTTGTCGAGTCGCATGGGCGAAATCTCCGTTCCTTCCCGAACTTGGGCTTGGCCACAGGTTTTCAAGGGTCATGTTCCGCCCCGGGCGGCCCGGACGGGCTGACTAAAATCAACCGGATGCAGATCCACCAGCTGTCCGTGAGCTACCAGGCGGAGCAGGACCGCCTGCTGCTCCGGGTGAGCAGCACCGGCGGCGAGGAGATGCGGCTGTGGCTCACCCGGCGCCTGATGCTGGGCCTGTGGCCGCTCATCAGCCGGCTGCAGACCGAGCAGCTGCTCAAGCTGGAAGCGGCCGGCAGCGCGCTGGACGGCGCCGACGAGGAACTGCGCCGCATGCTGGCCGAGTTCCGCAAGGAGGAGTTCCTGCAGCGCGCCGACTTCGACACCCCGTACCAGGACCAGGCCACCCTGCCCTTCGGCGCCGAGCCGCTGCTGGTGACCGACGTCGACGCCTCGTCGCTGTCCGGCGGCCGCACGCGGCTGTCGCTCAACGAGCGCGCATCCGTCGCCGGCGGCGACAAACCGCGGGGGTTCCAGCTGGACCTGGATGCGCGCCTGATGCAGGGCCTGCTGCACCTGCTGGAGCAGGCGCTGGCCCATGCGCAGTGGCGCGAGCCGTTCACCGTGCCCGCGGCCGTGAACGAGGCCGACCCCGCCGAGGGCGGCAGCCGCCCGCGCTACCTGAACTAGCCCGCCGGCGGCGCCGCGACGCTCTCGAGCGAGAAGCCGGCGACGCGCTTGTAGTCGTCCGAGATGCGGCGCAGCTCGTCCTGGCTGATCACGTCGTCCACCGAGCCGGCGAACGGCCTGCCGCCGCTGAGCGCGTCGGCTTTCATGATGATGAAGTCCGGCGGCACGGTGCGGTTGGTCTGCACCACCTTGGCGGTGGGCCCGAGGCGCAGCGCCTCGTAGCGCGCGAGCGCGCCCGCCACGTCGCCCGACGCCAGTTCGGCAGCGAGCACGCGCGCATCGATGAGGGCCTGGGCGGATCCGTTCGAGCCGCGCGGGTACATCGGGTGCGCCGCGTCGCCCAGCAGCGTGACGCGCCCGAACGTCCAGCGCTGCACGGGGTCCCGGTCCACCATCGGGTATTCGAAGACCTGCGACGCGCCGCGGATCAGCGCGGGCACGTCCAGCCAGTCGAAGCGCCAGTCGTCGAACAGGCCGACGAAGTCCTCGGGCGAGCCGCCCCGGTTCCAGTCGTTCATCGCCGCGCCGGGGCGCTGGATCTCCGCGACCCAGTTCACCAGCTGGTTGCCCTGGCCGTCGACGTTGTCCACGATCGGGTAGATGACCATCTTGCCGGTCTCGATCGAGCCGATGCGCAGGTAGCTCTTGCCGGTCAGGATGGGCCGGTGCACGGTGACGCCGCGCCAGGTGTTGATGCCGGCGAAGGCGAGCTGCTCGCCGGGATAGAACTGCCGCCGCAGCGCCGAGTTCACGCCGTCGCAGGCGATCAGGGCGTCGGCGCGCGCGGCGGCGTGCATCTGGCCGCTGCTGGACTGCAGGCGCAGCGTGACGCCGCCCGCATCCTGCTCGGCGCCGACGCAGCGGTGGTCCAGGTGCAGCGCGGCCGGCCCGAGCCGCTGCAGCACGGCTTCGAACAGGATGCGGTGCAGCTTGCCGCGGTGGATGCCGATCTCGGGCAGCGGGTAACCCGCGTGGCGGCCCCGCGGCTCGCGGTAGACGTACTGTCCCCAGCGGTTGAAGAACACGCTCTCCAGGTTCTCGATGCCTTCGGCAACGATCGCGTCCTGCAGGCCGAGCGCGGCGAGCTCGCGCATGGCATGCGGTAGCAGCGTGATGCCCACGCCGATCTCCCGCACCTCGGGAACCGCTTCATAGATGTCGCAGGCGATGCCGCGCTGGTGCAGGGCCAGCGCCAGGGCCAGCCCGCCGATGCCGCCGCCGGCGATGGCGATACGCAGGTCGGAGTTCACTCTGCCGTGATCCCCTGCGCCTTGATCAGGGCGGCCCAGCGATTGGCGTCCTGTTCCACGAGGCGGCGAAATTCCTCGGGCGTGCTGCCGGCGGGGTCCATCCCCTGGGTCTCGAACGCGGTGCGCACCTCGGGCAGCAGCAGGATGTCGCGCACCTCGCGATTGAGGCGCGCGACGTCATCCGGCTTGGTCCCGGGCGGCGCGAAGATGCCGTACCACATGGCCACGTTCACGTCGCCGGCCTTCGCTTCGGCCAGCGTGGGCACCTGCGGCAGCAGCGGATGGCGCTTGTCGCTGCCGATGCCCAGCGCGACCAGCCGGCCCGACTTGACGTGCGGCAGCGCCACGTGGATGGGCAGGAACATCAGCTCGATCTGGCCGCCGAGCAGGTCGGTCACCGCGGGGGCGGAGCCCCGGTACGGGATGTGGGTGAGGAACACGTCGTTGGTCGACTTGAGCAGCTCCATCGCCAGGTGGTGCGGCGTTCCCACGCCCGGGCTGGCGTAGTTGATCTTGCCGGGGCGGGCCTTCGCGTCGCGCAGCAGGTCGGCCGCGCTGTGCCAGCCCGCGGCCGGGTTGGCCACCAGCAGCAGCTGCCCCCAGCTGGTCAGCGTCACGGGCACGAGGTCCTTGACGGGGTCGAACGGCAGCTTGGGGTAGAGGCTGCGGTTCATCACCAGCGTGTTCACGCTCACCAGCAGCGTGCTGCCGTTGGCTGGTGCGCGGACGACGGCTTCGGTGCCGATGTTGCCGGAGGCGCCCGCGCGGTTGTCCACCACGACGGGGCGGCCCAGGCGCTCGCCGAGCTTGGGCCCCACGGTGCGCGCGATCAGGTCGATGCCGGTGCCCGGCGTGAAGGGAACGATCAGGCGAAGGGGCGTCGACGCGCCGGCGGCGGGCTGCTGTGCCAGGCCGAGCAGGGGCGCGAACGCGCCCAGCGCCACCAGCGCGCGGCGCCGGACCGCGCCGGGCGCGGCTTGCTCATCATGTGTTTGCATGCTAACCATTATCAGAGGGGGGCGTCCCATGCACAATCCATGGATTCCCTAGCGCACGACGACCACCCTTGCCCGCCGCCAAGCCCCGCCCCGCCACCCTCTCGCGCCTGTACGCCCGGCCCGGATTCCTGCTTCGCCGCGCCCACCAGATCTCGGCCGCGGTGTTCGAGGACGAGTGCCGCGCATTGCAGCTCACGCCCGCGCAGTTCGGCGTGCTGACCGTGCTGGAAGCGCATCCCGGACTCGGCCAGTCGACGCTGGCGCGCGCGCTCGGCTTCGACAAGGTGACGGTGCTGCGCGTCCTGCGCGGGCTGGAGGCACGCGGGCTGGTCGAGCGGCAGGTGGACAGCGGCCGGCGCCAGGTTTCGGTGTCGCTGACGACCGAGGGCACCGCGTTGCTGGAGCAGGCGCAGCAGCCCGCCGAGAAGGCCTACCGCCGCCTGATGGCCCCGCTGGATCGCGCGCAGCAGCAGCAGTTGATCGGCCTGCTGCAACTGCTGACCGGCGAGCTGGAGGACGATGCCCGGGCGGCGTTCGTTCCGCCCCAGGGCAACGGCGGTTGAGGCTCAGCCGGCGTTGCCGGCCTGGATGCCCCAGCGGGCCAGCGCGGCGTCGTCGCTGACGCGCGCATCCACCCAGTGCTCGCCCTGCGGGGTGCGCTCCTTCTTCCAGAACGGCGCCTGCGTCTTGAGGTAGTCCATCAGGAATTCGCAGGCCTGGAAGCTCTGGCCCCGGTGCGCGGACGTCACCGCCACCAGCACGATCTGCTCGCCCGGGCGCAGCAGGCCGACGCGGTGGACGACGCGGGCGCCGAAGATGTCGAAGCGGCGGTGCGCCTCGTCGACCATCGACTCGATCGAACTCTCGGTCATGCCGGGGTAGTGCTCCAGCTCCATGTCGAGCACGTCGCCCTCGCCCGCGCCACCGCGCACGGTGCCCACGAAGCTGCAGACGGCGCCGACGCGGTGGTCGCCCGCGCGCAGGCGAGCCAGCTCCTCGCCGACGTCGAAGTCGGCCTGCTGGATGGTCACGCGCGGCGCGGCCACCTCAGCCCCCGGTGACGGGCGGGAAGAAGGCGACCTCGCAGCCGTCGCGAAGCGCGGCGTCGTCGGTGGCCATGACCTGGTCCAGCGCCATGCGCACGGCGCGCCCCGGCGCCAGGGCCTGGGCATACGGCTCGCCGAGCGCGACGAGTTCGGCGCGCAACGCCTGCAGCGTGGTGGCGCCCGTCTCGCGCTGCTCGCTGCCGCGGCCGAGCGCCTCGCGCACGGAGGCGAAGTAGCGCAGCGTGACCTTCATGCCAGCAGCTCCGCGAACGGCAGGAACCGGACCGCGTCGCCGCGGGCGATGGCCTGCCCCGGGGGGTTGTCGACCAGGCCGTCGGCCCACACGGCCGAGGTGAGGACGCCCGAACTCTGGTTCGGGAACAGGGCCAGCCCGCCATCCGCGTCGCGCCGCACGCGCAGGAATTCGCGTCGCCTGTCGGGGCGCTTCCAGTCGAAGTGCGCGGGCATCCGGATGGCGGCCGGCTCGAGCCGGGTCGCGCCCTGCAGCTGCAACAGGAAGGGGCGCACCAGCAGCAGGAAGGTGACGAAGCTGGACACCGGGTTGCCCGGCAGCCCGATGAAGTGCGCCTCGCCCACCCGGCCGTGCGCGAACGGCTTGCCCGGCTTCATCGCCACCTGCCACAGGTCGAGCGAGCCGAGCTGCTCGACCGCCGGCTTGATGTGGTCTTCCTCGCCCACCGAGACGCCGCCGCTGGTGAGGATCAGGTCGTGCGCGGCCGCCGCGCCGCGCAGCGCCGCCACGGTGGCGTCGCGCCGGTCGGGCACGATGCCCAGGTCGCTCACCTCGCAGCCGCAGCGGGCGAGCAGCTGGCGCAGGAAGAACCGGTTGGAGTTGTAGATCGCCCCAGGCGGCATCTGCTCGGGCGGCACGGTGCCCGGCATCACGAGCTCGTCGCCGGTGGAGAACAGCGCCACCCGCGGGCGACGGGCGACGCGCAGGCGGTCGCGCCCGATGCCGGCGGCCAGGCCGCAGGCGGCCGGGCCGAGCCGCTCGCCGCGACTCAGCACGACGGCGCCGCGCGTGACGTCCTCGCCGCTGCGGCGGATCCACTGGCCGGGGTCGGGCAGGCGCAGGATGCGGACTTCGCCGTCGGCGAGCGTCTCGGTGTCTTCCTGCATCACGATGGCGTCGGCCCCCTCGGGCACGGGCGCGCCGGTGAAGATGCGCGCGATCGTGCCCGGCTGCAGCGGCTGCGCGGCCTGTCCCGCCGGGATGCGCTGGCTCACCGGCAACGCCACGCCCTCGTCGGCGAGCTCGGCGCGGCGCACGGCGTAGCCGTCCATGGAGCTGTTGTCCTGCGGCGGCACCTGCAGCGGCGCGACCAGGTCCTCGGCCAGCACACGGCCGTCCGCCTCGAAGGTCGGCACCTCCTCGGCCTGCTGCAACGGGTGCGCGCGGGCGAGCAGGTCGGCCAGGGCATCGTCCAGCGGACGCAGCGGCGGGCGGGCACTCACGCGTAGATCTCCGGTCGGTATTCGAACCGGTCGCCATTGTCGGTCAGCCACGCGGCCACCGCCTCGGCGTCGTTGAGGTCCAGCACGGGCCTGAGGGTCTCCACGGGAACGGCCGGCTGGTCGGTGGCGATCGCCACCACGAAGTCGTCGTCGGGATAGCGCACGCCGGCGCCGGCCTGGGCCCGCCAGACCTCGACCTTGAGCAGGTTGCTGCTCTTGAACCCTTCGACCAGCACCCAGTCGACGCCGTCGTACAGCTCGGCCAGCAGGTGGTGCACCGAGAGTTCGGCCGGCCGCTCGAACTCGCGCATCAGCGCGAAGCGGCGGTTGGAGGCGACGACGACCTCGAACGCGCCGGCCTGGCGGTGCCGCCAGGTGTCCTTGCCCGGCTGGTCGATGTCGAAGTTGTGGTGCGCGTGCTTGGCCACGGACACGCGCAGTCCGCGCGCCTTGAGCGCGGGAATCAGGCGCTCGATCAGCGTGGTCTTGCCCGAGCCGGAATAGCCGGCGAAACCGACGACCTTCATTGCGTGCAGTGGGCGGCGATGTAGGCCTTGACCTGCCCGGCGTCGGCGGGCAGCACCGTGACGCGCTTGGGCAGCAGCTCGATGCCCTCGAAGCGCGCAGGCCGCTCAGGTTCGCGGCCGAGCGCCTCGACGATGGTGGCGGCGAACTTCACCGGCAGCGCGGTCTCGAGCACCAGCATCGGCACGCCCGGCTGCAGGTGCCGGCGGGCGACCTTCAGGCCGTCGGCGGTGTGCGTGTCGACCATGACGTGCAGCCGCTCCCAGGTGTCGCGGATGGTGGCCACCCGGTCCGCGTGCGTGCTGCGGCCGCTGGCGAAGCCGAAACGGCGCGCCGCATCGGCGAAAGCGGGATGGCGCGAGAGGTCGAAGCGGCCGTGGCGCGCGAGGTCGTCCTCGAACAGGCGGCGCGTGGCCGCGGCGTCGCGGCCCAGCAGGTCGAACACGAAGCGCTCGAAGTTGCTGGCCTTGCTGATGTCCATCGAGGGGCTGGAGGTCTCGTGCGTGTCGGCCCCCGAGCGCACCCGGTACACGCCGGTGCGGAAGAACTCGTCGAGCACGTCGTTCTCGTTGGTGGCCAGCACCAGCCGCTCGATCGGCAGGCCCATCATGCGCGCGACGTGGCCGGCGCAGATGTTGCCGAAGTTGCCCGACGGGACGGCGAAGCTCACGCGCTGGCCGTTGTCGTCGGTCGCCTGGAAGTAGCCGGCGAAGTAGTAGACCACCTGGGCCACGAGCCGCGCCCAGTTGATCGAGTTGACCGTCCCGATGCGGTAGCGACGCTTGAAGTCGAGGTCGTTGGACACCGCCTTGACGATGTCCTGGCAGTCGTCGAACACGCCCTGGATCGCCAGGTTGTGGATGTTGGCGTCCTGCAGGCTGAACATCTGCGCCTGCTGGAACGGGCTCATGCGGCCGTGCGGCGAGGTCATGAACACCCGCACCCCCTGCTTGCCGCGCATGGCGTACTCGGCGGCGCTGCCCGTGTCGCCCGACGTCGCGCCGAGGATGTTCAACTGCTCGCCGCGCCGGCCCAGCTCGTACTCGAACAGGTTGCCCAGCAGCTGCATCGCCATGTCCTTGAAGGCGAGCGTCGGCCCGTTGGACAGCGCCTCCAGGAACAGCCCGTCCTCCAGCCGCCTGAGCGGCACGATCGCGGGCGTGCCGAACACATCGGCGGTGTACGTCTTCGCACAGATGGCGCGCAGGTCGTCGGCCGGGATGTCGTCGATGTAGAGCGACAGGATCTCGAACGCGAGCTCATGGTACGGCAGGCCGCGCCAGCGCGCGAGCTGCCCGGCGTCCACGCGCGGGTAGCGCTCGGGAAGGTACAGGCCGCCGTCGGGCGCGAGCCCCTCCAGCAGGATCTCGCAGAAACGCTTGCGGTCCGGATGGCCCCGCGTGGACAGGTACAGCATCTAGGACAGTTCTTCCTTGCGGATGCGAATCACCGGCGCCAGCACCGTCGGCAGCTTCTGCATCTGCGCCAGCACGTCGTTCATCGTGCCTTCGCGCACGCCGTGCGTGAGGATGATGAGGTCGGTCTGCTTCTCGCCTTCGCCGGCCTCGCGCTGGAGCATCGCGTCGACCGAGATGCCGGCATTGGCCAGCAGGCCCGTCACCTGGGCCAGCACGCCGGCCTGGTCGGCCACGCGCAGGCGCAGGTAGTAGCTGGTGACGACCTCGGACATGGGCAGCACCGGCTGGTCGCTCATCTGGTCGGGCTGGAACGCCAGGTGGGGCACGCGGTGCGCGGCGTCGACCGTGTGCAGGCGGGTGACGTCGACCAGGTCGGCGATCACGGCGCTGGCCGTCGGCTCGCTGCCGGCGCCCTTGCCGTAGTACAGCGTGGCGCCCACGGCGTCGGCCTGCACCACCACCGCGTTCATCGCGCCCTCGACATTGGCGATCAGCCGCTTGGCCGGCACCAGGCTGGGGTGCACGCGCAGCTCGATGCCCTTGGCCACCCGCTTGGTGATGCCCAGCAGCTTGATGCGGTAGCCCAGCTGCTCGGCATAGCGGATGTCCTGCGCGGCGAGGTTGGTGATGCCTTCGACGTAGGCCTTGTCGAACTGCACCGGGATGCCGAACGCGATGGCGCTCATGATCGTGACCTTGTGGGCCGCGTCGATGCCCTCGATGTCGAACGTGGGATCGGCTTCCGCGTAGCCCAGGCGCTGCGCCTCCTTCAGCACCGTGTCGAAGTCCAGGCCCTTGTCCCGCATCTCCGACAGGATGAAGTTGGTGGTGCCGTTGATGATGCCGGCGATCCACTGGATGCGGTTGGCCGTCAGGCCCTCGCGCAGCGCCTTGATGATCGGGATGCCGCCGGCCACGGCCGCCTCGAAGGCGACCATCACGCCGCGCTGGTGCGCGGCGGCGAAGATCTCGGTGCCGTGCACCGCCAGCAGGGCCTTGTTGGCGGTGACCACGTGCTTGCCGGCGGCGATGGCTTCCATCACCAGCTGGCGGGCGATGCCGTAGCCGCCGATCAGTTCGACCACGATGTCGATGTCGGGATTGGCGATGACCTCGCGGGCGTCCTTGACGACGCGGACACCGTCGCCGACCACGGCGCGGGCGCGCTCGGTGTCGAGGTCCGCGACCATGGCGATCTCGATGCCGCGGCCGGCGCGGCGCTGGATCTCCTGCTGGTTGCGCTGGAGGACGTTGAAGACGCCGCTGCCGACGGTGCCGATGCCCAGCAGGCCGACCTGGATCGGTTTCATCTTGCCTCCCGGCGAGCCGCCCGAGGGAAGGATGGCGCCCTGGCGACGGGCAGCGAAGACGCGAAAGACGGAGCGTGGGGGCTCATGAAGAATGACGCTTGCGGTAGTTGTCGAGGAAGCGCGCGATGCGGCCGATGGCCTCGCGCAGGTCGTCCTCGTGCGGGAGGAACACGATGCGGAAGTGCTGGTTGTCCGGATAGTTGAAGCCCGAGCCCTGGACCAGCATGACGCGGGTCTCCTGCAGCAGCTCGAGGAAGAACTGGCGGTCGTCGTGGATCGGGTACAGCTTCGGGTCCAGCCGCGGAAACATGTACAGCGCCGCCTGCGGCCTGGCGCAGGTGACGCCGGGAATGGCGGTGATCAGCTCGTAAGCGAGGTCGCGCTGGCGGCGCAGGCGCCCGCCGGGGGCGATCAGCTCGTTGATGCTCTGGTAGCCGCCCAGCGCCGTCTGGATGGCGTACTGGCCCGGCACGTTGGCGCACAGGCGCATGTTCGAGAGCATGTTCAGGCCCTCGATGTAGTCGGCCGCCGCCCGCCGGTCGCCCGACACCACCAGCCAGCCCGCGCGGTAGCCGCACGAACGATAGCTCTTGGACAGCGAGTTGAAGGTGAGCGTCAGCACGTCCTCCGACAGGCTGGCGATCGCCGTGTGCTTCACGTCGTCGTACAGGACCTTGTCGTAGACCTCGTCGGCCAGGATCACCAGCCCGTGCTCGCGCGCGATGCCCACGATCTCGCGCAGCAGCTCGTCCGAGTAGAGCGCGCCGGTCGGGTTGTTCGGGTTGATGACGACGATGCCCTTGGTGTGCGGCGTGATCTTGCTGCGCAGGTCCTGCAGGTCGGGCATCCAGCCATTGGCCTCGTCGCAACGGTAGTGGACGGGCGAGCCACCCGACAGGCTGGTGGCCGCCGTCCACAGCGGGTAGTCCGGGGACGGCAGCAGCAGCTCGTCGCCGTCGTTGAGCAGGGCATTGGTGGCCATCGCGATCAGCTCGCTGGCGCCGTTGCCCAGGTAGATGTCGTCGAGCGTGACGCCCTTGATGCCCTGCTGCTGGGTGTAGTGCATCACCGCCTTGCGGGCCGCGAAGATGCCCTTGCTGTCGGTATACCCGGCCGAGTTGGCCAGGTTGCGGATCATGTCCTGCTGGATTTCCTCGGGGGCGTCGAAGCCGAACACGGCGAGGTTGCCGATGTTCAGCTTGATGATCTTGTGCCCCTCCTCTTCCATCTGCCGGGCCGCGTCCATGATCGGCCCGCGGATGTCGTACAGCACATTGGCGAGCTTGGCGGATTTCTGGACGGTTTTCAAAGCCCCTCCTGCAGCGGCGTGTCAAGGGTGAAACCTATAATTTGACCATAGTTCCGTTGGGCTTCTTCCGTCTCGCGAGCCCTCTTTTTCGCCCTCTTCCCGCATGAAGCTCCAGCCCGACCAGTTCGACGTGCAAGCCATCACCGGCTACGGCCCCGGTTGGGTCGGCGTGGGGACCGACCGCATCACCCACAGCGTGATCATCGGCTCGCGCGGCGAGCGCCTCGACTGGCACTCCGGCTCGTTCGACGACCTCGGCCAGGAGCACTTCACCCGTTTGGCCGATCTGCGTCCCGAAGTGGTGATTTTCGGCAGTGGCGGCCGCATCCGGTTTCCGCGCGCAGCGTGGCTGCGCCCCCTCGTGGAACTGGGGATCGGCCTCGAGACGATGGACACCGCGGCGGCCTGCCGCACCTACAACATCCTGGCCCAGGAGGGCCGCCACGTCGCCGCCGCGCTGCTGCTGGAGCCCCCGCGCCGCAGCGGGGATTAAGGTAAAATCCCAGGTCGCGGCCCGGCCCCCGCGCCCGCCCAGCAACGACCAACCCCTGTCACACGAGATACAAGAATCCATGGCGATCGTTGTCAACAAGCCCATTCCCGAATTCGAAGCGAACGCCACGGGTGGCATCAAGGTCAGCAACACCTCGCATCTGGGCCACATCCTCGTCCTGTACTTCTATCCGAAGGACAACACGCCGGGCTGCACGACCGAGGCCATGCAGTTCCGTGACAAGTACAAGGACTTCGTGAAGGCGGGCGCCACGGTGTTCGGGGTCTCGCGCGACAACATGAAGTCGCACGACGACTTCAAGGCCAAGCTGGAGCTGCCCTTCGAGCTGATCGCCGACACCGAGGAAAAGATGTGCCACATGTTCGGCGTGGTCAAGAACAAGATCATGTACGGCAAGAAGGTCAAGGGCATCGAGCGCAGCACGTTCCTGATCGGCGCCGACGGCATCCTCAAGCAGGAATGGCGCGGCCTGAAGGTTCCAGGCCACGTCGACGAGGTCCTCAAGGCCGTCAAGCTGCTGAAGAAGGCCGCCTGAGCGGCGTGACGCCTGCCAGCAACAGCAAGCAACGGTTGCCCGGCGCGACTGGAGCGTCGTGTATCATGAATTCATGCTGTTGATCCTGACGCACGGCGTCGTCACCGCACCCGAAGATCAAGCCGCCCGGCTCGCCTGGCGGCTTTTTCGTTTGTTGACCTCCTTTTTCGGGACGCCCTCGCCCTATGCCGCTGCCCCCCGCCCCCACCAAACGCGCTGCCCTGCTTCCGGCCGAGGCGTACGACGCCCCGGCCCGGTCTTCGCACAAGGCGGCGCGAAAATCGGAGGCGCCCGGCGCGGACACGCCGCTGGCTGAGAAGCCGCAGCTGGAGGACTTCGACGCGCGCGGCGCGGGCGGCGCCGAGGCCGAGCATCCGGCCGCGCTGCTCGAGGAGCCGCCCATGGTCGAGCGGCCCGCGGGCAAGCGCCGGGCGGCCGCCGCGCCGGCCGCGGAACCCGCGCCGCGCCGCAAATCCAAGCCCAACGGTCCCGCCAAGCTCTTCGTGCTGGACACGAATGTGCTGATGCACGACCCGATGTGCCTGTTCCGTTTCGAGGAGCACGACATCTACCTGCCGATGATCGTGCTGGAGGAGCTGGACGGCCACAAGAAGGGCACGACCGAGGTCGCACGCAACGCGCGGCAGGCCAGCCGCTCGCTCGACGCGCTGGCCGGGGGCCAGGGCGCGGACATCGGCGCCGGGCTGAAGCTGAACTCCACCGGCCACACCGAGGCCGGCGGGTGCCTGTTCTTCCAGACCCAGTCGCTCGCCAACCACCTGCCGCCGAGCCTGCCGCAGGGCAAGGCCGACAACCAGATCCTGGGCGTGGTACAGGCGCTGCGCGAGCAATATGCCCCGCGCGAGGTCGTCCTGGTCTCCAAGGACATCAACATGCGCGTCAAGGCGCGCGCGCTGGGCCTGGCCACGGAGGACTACCGCAACGACAAGACGCTCGACGACCTCGAGCTGATGTACGCCGGTTCGCTCGCGCTGCCGGCCGACTTCTGGGCCAAGCACGGCAAGACCGTGGAGAGCTGGCAGAGCGGACAGCACACCTTCTACCGGATCAGCGGGCCCATCGTGCCCAGCCTGATGATCAACCAGTTCGTGTACTTCGAGGCGCCGGGCGAGCCGAGCCTGTACGCGCGCGTCACCGAGATCCGCGGCAAGACCGCGGTGCTGCGCACGCTGAAGGACTACGGCCACCTGAAGAACGCCGTCTGGGGCGTCACCACGCGCAACCGCGAGCAGAACTTCGCCATGAACCTGCTGATGGATCCGGAGGTGGACTTCGTCACCCTCACGGGCACCGCCGGCACGGGCAAGACGCTGATGGCGCTGGCCGCGGGCCTGACGCAGGTGCTGGACGACCGGCGCTACACCGAGATCATCATGACCCGCGCCACGGTCAGCGTCGGCGAGGACATCGGCTTCCTGCCCGGCACCGAGGAGGAGAAGATGGGCCCGTGGATGGGGGCCCTCGACGACAACCTCGAGGTCCTCGGCAAGACCGACACCGGCGCCGGTGAATGGGGCCGCGCGGCCACCAACGAGCTGATCCGCAGCAAGATCAAGATCAAGAGCATGAACTTCATGCGCGGGCGCACGTTCCTGAACAAGTACGTGATCCTCGACGAGGCGCAGAACCTCACGCCCAAGCAGATGAAGACCCTGATCACGCGCGCCGGCCCCGGCACCAAGATCATCTGCATGGGCAACCTGGCCCAGATCGACACGCCCTACCTCACCGAAGGCTCCTCCGGGCTGACGTTCGCGGTCGACAAGTTCAAGGGCTGGCCGCACAGCGGGCACATCACGCTCGCGCGCGGCGAACGCTCCCGGCTCGCCGATTTCGCGAGCGAGGTCCTGTAGCCCGGTTGCAGCCGAGCCGCATGCCCGCCATGATGGCGCCAGAGGCGGCCCCACGAGGGGCCGCCTCGTCCGACAGAACGTTCCACATGCAAGTCCTTCTCCGCCCCATCGTGGCCGCGACGCTCCTGGCGCTCGGCTCCCCGTCCTTCGCCGGGCTCGGCGAACGTGCCGGCACGCCCGCACCCGCGGCCACCGTGCAGCGCGCCAGCACCGCATCCGGCGCCGCGTACACGCACGTGCAGCGGACGCTGGACACCGGCACGGTGTTGCACGAATTCGCGGATGCCTCCGGCACCGTGTTCGCGGTGTCCTGGTCCGGCCCGTTCCTGCCGGACCTGCGCGAGCTGCTCGGTCCGTCGTTCCCCGCCCTCGCATCGGCCGGCACGAGCCGCGGCACCACCTCCGCCATCAGCGTGAGCCGGCCCGACCTGGTGCTGGTGTCCTCGGGCCGCATGGGCGCCTTCGACGGCCGCGCGTGGCTGCCGCCCCGCCTGCCCGCAGGTTTCGACATCCGCCAGATCCCATGACCGTCCGCGCTCCCCTCTCCATCCGTTCCTGGCTGGCCGGCCTCGGCCTGGCCCTGCTGCTCGCCGGCTGCGGCGGTGGTGGCGGCGGTGGCGAGAGCCCCGCCCCCGCGAGCACCACCTCGTCGCCGCCGGTCGACGGCGGCACCGTCTCGACGCCTGCCGTCAGCGGCGCCAACGTCCTGCAGGTCGTGGTGGACCAGGGCCTGGACGGCAGCACCATCAATGCACCTTACGTCACCGTGACGGTCTGCCAGCCGGGCACCTCCGTGTGCCAGGACATCGACCACGTGCTGGTCGACACCGGCTCCACCGGGCTGCGCGTGGCCGCCTCCGCCGTCGCCACTCTCGGCCTTCCCGCGGTGACCAACGGCACCGGCGCCCCCGTGGCGCAGTGCGCGCAGTTCGCCAGCGGCTTCACCTGGGGCGGCGTGCGCCGGGCCGACGTGCGCCTGGCCAGCCAGACGGCGTCCTCGGCATCCATCCAGGTGATCTCGGATCCCGCGTTCCCGACCGTGGCCAGCGACTGCACGGCGGTCGGCGGCAACCTGAACGCGGGTGCCGGCGCGGCCAAGGGCATCCTGGGTGTCGGGCTGTTCGTGCAGGATTGCGGCCTCGCCTGCCAGCTGAGCACCACCCCGAAGATCTACTACGACTGCAGCAGCGGCAGCTGCAACTCCACCACGCTCGCCACCGCTTCGCAGGTGACCAACCCCGTGGCCTTGCTGGCCACGAACAACAACGGCGTGGCGCTGGTCATGCCGCAGGTGCCCCCCGGTGGGGCGACCCGCGTCACCGGCTCGCTCATCCTGGGCATCGGCACGCAGAGCAACAACCAGCTCAACGGCGCCACCGTGCTGGCGACGGACCAGCGCGGCTACTTCAAGACCACCTACAAGGGCGTGACCTACGCCCGCAGCTTCATCGACAGCGGCTCCAACGGCTTCTTCTTCACCGACAGCGCCCTGCCGCGCTGCAGCCGCTCGACCGACTTCTACTGCCCGCCCTCGCCCACGGACCTCACGGCCACGCAGGTGTCGGTGACCGGCACCTCGCGCGACGTGACGTTCACCGTGGAGGCGGTCGACAACCTGTCGCAGAGCACCGCAGCCGCGCACGTCGGCGGCGACCCGGGCGCGGCCCTGACCCAGAGCTTCGACTGGGGCCTGCCGTTCTTCTTCGGCCGCACGGTGTTCACCGCGATCAGCGGCGCCAGCACGCCGGCCGGGCCCGGCCCGTACTGGGCCTGGTGAGCGCCGCGCTCAGAAGTCGTCGCTGCCGCCGCTGGCCAGCGACTCGAACTTCGTGAGCGGCTTCAGGAAGGCGAGCTTGACGGTCCCGGTGGGGCCGTTTCGCTGCTTGCTGATGATGATCTCGGCGACGCCGGGCTCCTTGGAGTCCTTGTTGTAGTAGTCGTCGCGGTAGATGAACATGATCACGTCCGCGTCCTGCTCGATGGCGCCGGATTCGCGCAGGTCGCTCATCATCGGCCGCTTGTCGGTGCGCGACTCCACGCCGCGCGACAGCTGCGACAGCGCGATCACCGGGCAGCCCAGCTCCTTGGCCAGCATCTTCAGGCCGCGCGAGATCTCGCCCACGGCCGTGGCGCGGTTCTCGTCGCTCATGCCCGAGGACACGCTCATGAGCTGCAGGTAGTCGATCACGATCAGGCCCAGCTTGCCGCCGCACTGGCGCGCCAGCCGCCGGGCGTTGGCGCGCAGTTCGCTCACGGTCAGGCCCGGCGTCTCGTCGATGTGCAGCGACACGTTGCGCAGGCGCTCGATGGCCTCGGTGAGGCGCGGCCACTCGTCGTCGGTGAGCTTGCCGGTGCGCAGGTGCCCCTGGTCGATGCGGCCGATCGAGCCGACGATACGCACGGCCAGCTGCGAGGCGCCCATTTCCATCGAGAACACCGCCACCGGCAGGCCCTCGTTGAGCGCCACGTGCTCGGCGATGTTGATGGCGAACGCCGTCTTGCCCATCGACGGCCGCGCCGCGAGCACCACCATGTCGCCCGCCTGCAGGCCCGAGGTCATGCGATCCAGGTCGTGGAAGCCGGTGGGCACGCCGGTGATGTCGTTGGGGTTGTCGGCCATCTCCTGGACCCGGTCCAGCAGCTGCACCACCAGGCTGTCCATCGCCTGGAACCCCTGCTTCATCCGCGAGCCTTCCTCGCCGATGTTGAAGATCTTCTGCTCGGCCTCGTCCAGGATCTGGTCGACCGCCTTGCCCTGCGTGTTGAAGGCGGCGGTGGCGATCTCGTCGGAAGCCGACACCAGTTTGCGCAGGATCGAGCGCTCGCGCACGATCTCGGCGTAGCGGCGGATGTTGCTGGCGCTGGGAACGTACTGCGCCAGGCCGTTCAGGTACGCCAGGCCGCCCACCTCCTCGGCCTTGCCCAGGCCCTGCAGGTGCTCGTAGACGGTGATCACGTCGGCCGGCCGCGACCCGTTGATCAAGGCGCCGATGCCTGCGTAGATCAGCTTGTGTTCGTAGCGGTAGAAGTCGCCGTCGGTGAGCAGGTCGCCGACCCGGTCCCAGGCGCCGTTGTCGATCAGCAGGCCGCCCAGCACGCTGGACTCGGCCTCGACCGAATGGGGCGGCACGCGCAGCTGCGCGATCTGCCGGTCACGCGGCAAGTCGTCGTTGACGGACGTTAGGACGGCGGACATGCGCGGGGGTTCTCCTCGAGGGCGATGCTAGCGGTGCCACTGTGGAAATGTCGAGGCACAACGCTGGGAAGATCGCGTGGACAGGCTGTGGATGACTGGCCGGAACCTGTGGATTGCAGGCGGGCAAAAAGAAAAACCGCCCGAAGGGGCGGTCTTCTCGAGGACCAGGCTGCCGCGAAGGACTGCCTGGCTGCCCGTTCGGGCGAAGCGGATTACGCGGTTTCGCCGTAGACGGTGACGTTGATGTCCACGACCACGTCGGTGTGCAGCGCCACGCTGACGGTGGAATCGCCCACCGTTTTGATCGGGCCGCTGGGCATGCGCACCTGCGACTTGCTCACCTTGTAGCCCTGCTTGCCCAGCTCTTCGGCGATGTCGAAGTTGGTCACGGAGCCGAACAGGCGGCCGTCGACGCCGGCCTTCTGGGTCAGCTTCAGCGTGGTGCCGGAGAGCTTCTCGCCCTGGGCCTGCGCCTCGGACAGCTTGGCGGCCGCGGCCTTCTCGAGTTCGACGCGCTTGGCTTCGAATTCGGCCTTGTTCGCCTCGGTGGCGCGGCGGGCGCGGCCCGACGGGATCAGGAAGTTGCGGGCGTACCCGTCCTTGACCTTGACGATCTCGCCCAGGCTGCCCAGGTTGACGACCTTGTCCAGAAGAATGACTTGCATGTTCGTTCTCCTCAGATGCGGTGCTGGTCGCTGTACGGCACCATGGCCAGGAAGCGCGCGCGCTTGATGGCGGTGTTCAGCTGGCGCTGGTAGATCGCGCGGGTGCCGGTCAGGCGCGCCGGGATGATCTTGCCGTTCTCGGAGATGAAGTCGCGCAGGGTGTCGATGTCCTTGTAGTCGATTTCCTCGACGCCGGCGACGGTGAAGCGGCAGAAGCGCTTGCGCTTGAACAGCAGCGACTGCGTGTTGCGCTTCGGACGCTTGTCCTTGTTGAATTTCTTGAACGTGGCCATGTTGGACCTCTCGTTAATCAGCTGGTTCGAATGACTGGATGTGGAGCACGGGGTGCTTGCCGTTGCGCGGGGTCGCCAGGAATCCCTTGAAGTGCCAGGTGCTGCCGACAGGCTGGCGGACGATGCCTTCCGCCACGCTGCCGATCGCCACCGCCTTGACCGCCGCCCTCACCTGCCTGGGCCCACCCGCCTCGATGACTTGCGACTCGTGTTCGAGCCTCAGGTCCAGGGCCGGGATGCCGGCCGGGGTGTAGCGCAGGGCGCTGGCTTCGTCGATCCGGGCGGAGAGCACGACCTGGTTCAGGGCCGGGCCATTCCCGATGCGCGTTACGACTGGTACTCCGCCTGCTGGGCCTTGCGAGCTTCCTCGCGCTCGACCGTCTTCATCATCGACGACGGGCCGGTCTCGGCCTTCTTCTTCTGCACCGTCAGGTGGCGCAGCACGGCGTCGTTGAAGCGGAAGGCGTGCTCGAGCTCACCCATCACGTTCTGGTCGGCCTCGATGTTGACGCACAGGTAGTGCGCCTTGGCGAGCTTGTTGATCTGGTAGGCCAGCTGGCGGCGGCCCCAGTCCTCGACCCGGTGCACCTTCCCGCCGCCGGCGGTGATCATGCCCTTGTAACGCTCCAGCATGGCCGGAACCTGCTCGCTCTGGTCCGGGTGGATCAGCAGCACGATTTCGTAATGACGCATGGACTCTCCTTGTGGATGGCCGGGGTTGCCCGGCAGTGGCAGCCGCCCCCGGCGTCAGACGGAGTGCGGCAAGGCAAAGCGAAAGATTATACATCGGCCCATGCGCCCCGCCCCACCGCGCGCGCCGGGCTCAGCCCTGGGCGCCGGCCGCCTGGCGATCCAGGCGATCCATCGAGCGCGCGTACAGCCACGTGATCAGCACGTACAGCAGCGGTCCGCCCTGCGCGCCCATCCAGAAGCTGAACGGCCAGCCGAACACCCGGAAATGCAGGTCGCGGGCGAAGAACGCCAGCACGAACGTCAGCAGCCAGGCCGCCAGCAGCACCGCCGTGATCCGCAGGGTGCCGCGCCGGTGCGGCGCGCTCGCGGGGTCTTGCGGCTCAGCGGAAGGTGGCACGTCCATGTCCGCATGCTCGCGGCCCGCTCTGACCCGTGGCTGACACCGTGCGTGCGCGGCGGGCCCGTGCGGATTGCCTCGGCGACCCCGACCGGCTGCCCGCCAGGCAGGACGCCGACAGGGCCATGCCCGAGGCCCTGCCGGCGCCGCTCATGCGCGGACAGGCACGGGGACCGGACGCGTCGCGAGGCTGACCGCCACCGTCGCGGCCACCCCCGCCGCGACGCCGAACACGCCGGAGCAGACGGGAACGATGCCGAACCACTGGGGTCCCGGCCCCGCGAGGCCGAGCGCCGCGCGCAGCGACGGCGCATTGGCCGCCAGGTACCACGCCGTGACGGCGAGGCCGGTGGCCATGCCCGCGGTCGCCCCCGCCCGCGTCGCACGGGGCCAGAAGATCCCGAGCACCAGGGCCGGCACGAAGGTCGACGCGGCGAGCGAGAACGAGGCCGAGACCAGGGGCAGGATGTCGGCCGGCTTGAGCGACGCCACCAGCGCGGCGAGGAGCGCCACGGACAGCAGCGCGAACTTGGACAGGATGACCCGCTGCTCCGGCGCCATCTGCGGGCGCACGTCGTGGCTGTACAGGTCGCGCACCATGGCGTTGCTGATCGTGAGGAGCAGCCCGTCGGCCGTCGACAGCGCCGCCGCCAGGCCGCCCGCGGCGACCAGCGCGGAGACCACGTAGGGCATGCCGCCGATCTCCGGCGTGGCGAGCATGATGATGTCGGTGCCCAGCCGGATCTCGCCGAACTGAAGCCGGCCGTCGCCGTTGACGTCGGCCACCGAGACCAGGGCGGGGTCGACGCGCGCCCACTGCACGATCCAGGAGGGCAAGGCGTCGAAGCGGCTGCCCACCAGGTGCTGCATCACCTCGAACTTCACCAGCACGGCCAGCGCGGGCACGCTCAGGTACAGCAGCGCGATGAAGAACAGGGCCCAGGCGACGGACTGCCGCGCCTGCGGCACGCCGGTGGTCGTGTAGAAGCGCGTGAGCAGGTGCGGCAGGCCCGCCGTGCCCACCATCAGGCAGAACATCAGCGCGAGGAAATTCCGGCGCGACACCTCGAAGGCCTCGCGTTCGGCCGGCGTGCCGTCCGGATCCCCGGCGAAAGGCGTGCCATGGGGCGGCAATCCGGTGAGGGGCCGCGACCGCTCGAGGCTGTCCTGCAGCGCGCGGGTCCATTGCTCGCGCGCGGAAGCGACGTCGCGCGGCAGCGCGGCGAGCGCGCGGTTCGCCGCCAGCACCTGCGACGAGTCGGCGCCGCGGGACTTGAGCTGGCGCACGCGCTCCTGCGCGGCGGCCCGTTCGCGCTGCAGCGAGCCCTCCACGTCCGTCAGCCACAGGCGATAGCGCTGCGCGCGGCGCAGGTATTCCGCCTGCACCTGCTTCTCCTCCGGCGCGGCGACGAGTTTCTTCTCGAGCTCCTCGATCTTCGCCAGTTGCTGGCCCACGACCAGCGGTGCGAGCGGGTTGCCGACCTGCTTGTAGGCAAGCCACGAGACCGGGATGAGGAAGGCCAGCAGCAGCACGACGTACTGCGCGACCTGGGTCCAGGTGACGGCGCGCATGCCGCCCAGGAACGAGCACAGGAGCACGCCGCCCAGCCCGAGCAGGATGCCGATCTCGAACTGCACGCCGGTCAGGCGCGAGGCGATCAGGCCGATGCCATAGATCTGCGCCACGACATAGGTGAACGAGCAGGCGATGGCGCCCACCGCCGCCAGCCGCCTGGGCCAGGCGCCGCCGTAGCGCACCTGGAAATAGTCGGGGAGCGTGTACAGGCCGAGGCTGCGCAGGTACGGCGCCACCAGCAGCGCCACCAGGCAGAAACCGCCCGTCCAGCCCAGGACGTAGGCCAGGCCGCCCGGCTGCCCCGGACTGCCCGAGAACCCCTGCAGGTACAGCCCGCCGGCCAGGCTGATGAACGACGCCGCGCTCATCCAGTCGGCGGCGGTGGCCATGCCGTTGTACAGGGGCGGGATACGCCGGCCCGCGACGTAGTACTCCTCCGGGTCGGTCGTGCGTCCCCAGATGCCGATGGCGGCATAGACCATCACCGTGCCGAACAGGAACAGCGGTCCCAGCCAGTGACGGGCGAGCCCCCGCTGCTCCGCCCACGCGAGCAGCAGCAGCACGCTGCACAGGCCAAGGATGTACAGCCCCAGGATGCGGGCCAGCCGGCGCGCGTAGCGTGCCTCCTGGCGGTCGTTGTCAGCCATCGGGTGGTCGGGCCCTCCGCCCCGATGATCGCACCCCGGGGGCCACCGGCCCCTCAGGGATTGCTCGCGTCAGTGCCTGGCCAGCTGGTGCCAGGTGTCGATGACGCTGTCCGGGTTCAGCGAGATCGAGGTGATGCCCTCGTCCGCCAGCCACTTGGCGAAGTCCGGATGGTCGCTGGGGCCCTGGCCGCAGATGCCCACGTACTTGCCCTGCTTGCGGCAGGCGGCGATGGCGCGCGAGAGCAAGGCCTTGACGGCGGGGTCCCGCTCGTCGAAGTCCACGGCCAGCAGTTCCAGGCCGGAATCGCGGTCCAGGCCCAGGGTGAGCTGGGTGAGGTCGTTGGAGCCGATCGAGAAGCCGTCGAAGTACTCCAGGAACTCGTCGGCCAGGATGGCGTTGCTCGGCACCTCGCACATCATGATCACGCGCAGGCCGTCCTGGCCGCGCCGCAGGCCCTGGTCGGCCAGCAGGCGGGTGACGCGCTCGGCCTGGCCCAGCGTGCGCACGAACGGCACCATGATCTCGACGTTGGTCAGCCCCATGTCGCGGCGCACGCGCAGCAGCGCCTCGCACTCCATGGCGAAGGCCTCGCGGAAGTCCTCGCTGATGTAGCGGGCCGCGCCGCGGAAGCCCAGCATCGGGTTTTCCTCCTCGGGCTCGTAGCGGCTGCCGCCGATCAGCTTGCGGTACTCGTTGCTCTTGAAGTCCGACAGCCGCACGATCACCGGCTTGGGCCAGAAGGCCGCGGCGATGGTGGCCACGCCCTCGGCGACCTTGTCGACATAGAACGCCCGCGGCGACGCATGGCCGCGCGCCACCGATTCGACCGCCTTCTTCAGGTCGGCGTCGACGTTCGGGTAGTCGAGGATCGCCTTCGGGTGGACGCCGATGTTGTTGTTGATGATGAATTCCAGCCGCGCCAGGCCGACCCCGTGGTTGGGCAGTTGCGCGAAGTCGAATGCCAGCTGCGGGTTGCCCACGTTCATCGTCATCTTCACGGCGATCTCGGGCATCTCGCCCCGCTGCACCTCGCTGACCTCGGTCTCCAGCAGGCCGTCATAGATGAACCCCGTGTCGCCCTCGGCGCAGCTGACGGTGACGAGCGTGCCGTCCTTGAGCGTGCTGGTGGCATCGCCGCAGCCGACCACCGCCGGAATGCCCAGCTCGCGCGCGATGATCGCCGCGTGGCAGGTGCGGCCGCCCCGGTTGGTGACGATGGCGCTGGCGCGCTTCATCACCGGTTCCCAGTTCGGGTCGGTCATGTCGGTGACCAGCACGTCGCCGGGCTGGACGCGGTCCATCTCGGAGATGTTGTGGACCAGGCGCACCGGGCCGGTGCCGATCTTCTGCCCGATCGCGCGTCCTTCCGCCAGCACGGTGCCCTTGCCCTTGAGCTTGTAGCGCATCTCGGCCTTGCCGTGCTGCTGGCTCTTCACCGTCTCGGGGCGCGCCTGCAGGATGTACAGCTGGCCATCGGCGCCGTCCTTGCCCCACTCGATGTCCATCGGCCGGCCGTAGTGCTGCTCGATCACCAGCGCATAGCGGGCCAGTTCCTCCACCTCGGCGTCGGTGAGCGAGTAGCGGTTGCGCTGCTCGAGCGGCACGTCGGACGTCTTGACCAGCTTGCCCGTCGCCGCCTTCTCCTGCTCGCTGCTGAACACCATCTGGATCAGCTTGGAGCCGAGGTTGCGGCGGATCACGGCGCGCTTGCCGTCGCGCAGCATGGGCTTGTGCACGTAGAACTCGTCCGGGTTCACGGCGCCCTGCACCACGGTCTCGCCCAGCCCGTAGCTGGAGGTGATGAACACGACGTCCTGGAAGCCCGACTCGGTGTCGATGGTGAACATCACGCCCGCGGCGCCCAGGTCGCTGCGCACCATGCGCTGCACGCCGGCGGACAGCGCCACGTCCGAATGCTGGAACCCCTTGTGCACGCGATAGCTGATGGCGCGGTCGTTGTACAGGGAGGCGAACACCTCCTTGACCTTGTGCAGCACCTCCTCGATGCCGATCACGTTCAGGAACGTCTCCTGCTGGCCGGCGAACGAGGCGTCGGGCAGGTCCTCGGCCGTGGCCGACGAGCGCACCGCGAAGCTCACGTTCGGATCGCCGCCATGCAGTGTCTCGAACGCGGTGCGGATCTCGCGCTCGAGATCGGCCGGGAACGGCTGGGCCTCGACCCAGCCGCGGATCTCCGCCCCGGCCACGGCGAGCGCGCGGACGTCCTCGGTGTCGAGCGTGTCCAGGCGCTGCTTGATGCGCGCGTCAAGGCCGCCGAAAGCCAGGAATTCGCGGAAGGCATGCGCGGTCGTTGCGAAGCCCGTGGGAACCCGCACGCCCTGGGGCAGCTGGGAGATCATCTCGCCGAGGCTGGCGTTCTTGCCGCCCACCGCCTCGACGTCGGTCATCCTCAGGTTCTCAAACGGTACGACCAAGGCGGTCGCGCTGAACAGTGCAGACATGGGATAGCTCCGGAAGTTGAAACCAGGTCTGCGCGCGGGCGCAGGAGGCGCTGTCCGGCGCTTGGGCTTTGGTGTTCTTGGAATGGGCCGGCGGCGGGCATGGACAGGGCGCTTGATCGTTGCCAGCCATTGTAGGCACGGAGTGCGCCCGCGCGGATGGCCCGGCAGCGCTAGGATGCGGGCGTGTCCATGCATTCCCGCACCGTCTTTTTCATCTCCGATGGCACCGGCATCACCGCCGAGACCTTCGGCAACGCCATCCTGGCGCAGTTCGAGTTCAAGCCGCGCCACGTCCGGCTGCCCTTCATCGACACCGTCGACAAGGCGCACCAGGTCGTGCGGCAGGTCAACCACACGGCCGAGCTCGAGGGGCGGCGGCCGATCGTCTTCACCACGCTGGTGAACGTGGAGATCCTGCAGGTCATCGAGGACGGCTGCAAGGCCATGCTGCTCGACATGTTCGGCACCTTCGTGCGCCCGCTGGAGATCGAGCTGGGCATGAAGTCGAACCACCGCGTCGGGCGCTTCTCCGACGTGAGCAAGAGCAAGGAATACCACGACCGCATCGAGGCCATCAACTTCAGCCTGGCGCACGACGATGGGCAGAGCAACCGCGACCTCGAGCAGGCCGACGTCATCCTGGTGGGGGTCAGCCGCAGCGGCAAGACGCCCACCTCGCTCTACCTGGCCATGCAGTACGGCCTGAAGGCCGCCAACTACCCGCTGATCCCCGAGGACTTCGACCGCCAGCAGCTGCCCGGCGCGCTGGTGCCGCACCGCAAGAAGATCTTCGGGCTGACCATCCAGCCCGAACGGCTGGCCGAGATCCGCAACGAGCGACGGCCGAGTTCGCGCTATGCCTCGCTCGACAATTGCCGGATGGAAGTCGCCGAAGCCGAGGCGATGATGCGCCGGGCCGGCATCCGGTGGCTCTCGACGACGACCAAGTCGATCGAGGAGATCGCCACCACCATCCTGCAGGAAATCCGGCCCGAGCGGCTGGAGTACTGACCGCCCTGCCCCGCCGGCCGCCGGTCGCCGGTCGCCGGCCGCCGGTCGCGCAGCCTTCGCGCGGTCAATAGGCGAAAGCCATGGGCTGCATTGAATCAATGAATTGGATCAATCCAGCGCGGACCGGCAAACTGTCTTTCCGCGAACGAGATTCGTCCGACTAGAGAGGAACCACAACCATGTCCCTGATCAACCAGCAAGTCATTCCCTTCCAGGCCACCGCCTACCACAACGGCAAGTTCGTGCCGGTGAGCGAGGAGACCTTCAAGGGCAAGTGGTCCGTCGTGGTGTTCTACCCGGCCGACTTCACCTTCGTGTGCCCCACCGAGCTCGGCGACCTGGCCGACAACCACGCCGAATTCAAGAAGCTGGGCGTGGAGATCTATGGCGTGTCGACCGACACCCACTTCACCCACAAGGCGTGGCACGACACCTCGGACACGATCAAGAAGGTGCAGTACCCGCTGATCGGCGACCCGAACCACCAGCTGGCCCGCTTCTTCCAGGTGCTGATCACCGAGGGCGAGGATGCCGGCCTGGCGCTGCGCGGCACCTTCGTCATCGACCCCGAGGGCCGCATCAAGACCATCGAGGTGCACGACAACGGCATCGGCCGCGACGCCAAGGAAACGCTGCGCCGCGTGAAGGCCGCCCAGTACATCGCCGCCCACCCGGGCGAGGTGTGCCCGGCCAAGTGGAGCGAAGGCGCGGAGACGCTCAAGCCCTCGCTCGACCTCGTCGGCAAGATCTGACCGCCGGCGCCTCGCCGCCTTTCCTCGGGCCCGGGTGCGCCACGCGCCCCGGGCCTTGTCGTTCCTGATTGCTTTCCGGACACCCATCATGCTCGACGCCAACCTCCAGGCCCAGCTCGCCGCCTACCTGCAGCGCATCTCGCAACCGGTGGAGATCACCGCCGTCCTCGACGACTCGAAGGCGTCGCAGGACATGCGCGCGCTCCTGCAGGACATCGCCGCCGCCTCGCCGCTGATGCGCGTGAGCGAGACGCGCGGCGAGCCCGGCGGGTCGAACCGCGTGCCCTCGTTCGCGGTCAACCGGCCCGGCGAGAACCACGGGCCGCGGTTCGCGGGACTGCCGATGGGCCACGAGTTCACCTCGCTCGTGCTGGCGCTGCTGCAGGTCGGGGGCTATCCGCCCAAGGTGGAACAGGACGTCCTCGACCAGATCCGCGCGCTGGACCAGGACCTGGAGTTCGAGGTCTACGTGTCCCTCACCTGCCACAACTGCCCGGACGTCGTGCAGGCGCTGAACCTCATGGCGGTGCAGAACCCGCGCATCCGCGCGACGATGATCGAAGGCGGCCTGTTCCAGCGCGAGATCGAGGAGCGCCAGATCATGGGCGTGCCCACGGTGTTCCTCAACGGCACCATGTTCGGCACCGGCCGCATGACCCTGGAGGAGATCCTGGCCAAGGTCGACAAGGACGGCGAAGCGCGGGAGGCGCGCAAGATCGCGCAGAAGGACCCGTTCGACGTGCTGATCGTCGGCGGCGGGCCGGCCGGCGCCGCGGCGGCCGTCTACGCGGCCCGCAAGGGCATCCGCACCGGCATCGCCTCCGAGCGTTTCGGCGGCCAGGTGCTGGACACGCTGGGCATCGAGAACTTCGTCTCCGTCAAGGAGACCGAGGGGCCCAAGTTCGCGCTGGCGCTGGAGGAGCATGTGCGCCACTACGACGTGGACATCATGAACCTGCAGCGCGCCAAGGCGCTCAAGCCCGATGGCGGCCTGATCGAGATCGAGCTGGAGAACGGCGCCGCGCTGAAGGCGCGCAGCGTCATCCTGTCCACCGGCGCGCGCTGGCGCAAGCTGGGCGTGCCCGGCGAGGAGCAGTACCGCAACAAGGGCGTCGCCTACTGCCCGCACTGCGACGGCCCGCTGTTCAAGGGCAAGCGGGTCGCCGTCGTCGGCGGCGGCAACTCCGGTGTCGAGGCGGCGATCGACCTGGCGGGCATCGTCGGCCACGTGACGCTGCTCGAGTTCGCCGACCAGTTGCGCGCCGACGCGGTGCTGCAGCGCAAGCTCGCCACCCTGCCCAACGTCACCACCCTCCTGAACGCGCAGACGACCGAGGTGACCGGCGACGGGCAGAAGGTCGATGGCCTGGTGTACACCGACCGCGCCACGGGCGAGTCGCACCGCGTCGCGCTCGAGGGCGTGTTCGTGCAGATCGGCCTGGTGCCGAACACGGAATGGCTGCGCGGCGCCGTCGAACTCTCGCGCCACGGCGAGATCGTCGTCGACGCCAAGGGCCAGACGTCGGTGCCGGGCGTGTTCGCCGCGGGCGATGCGACCACCGTGCCGTTCAAGCAGATCATCATCGCCGCCGGCGACGGCGCGAAGGCGGCGCTCGGCGCCTTCGATCACCTGATCCGCAGCTCCGCGCCCGCCTGAACGGGAGCGGCCGTGAAGGCCCGCCGCCCGGCAGACGCCGGCCGGCGGGCCTGTCGTTTGGGCCACAATCGTCGCCGATTCGAACGACCGGAGCACCGCTCATGCAAGGCCATCCCCAAGTCATCCAGCAGCTGCAGGCGCAGCTGAAGAACGAACTGACCGCCACGAACCAGTACTTCCTGCATTACCGCATCCTCAAGCACTGGGGCCTGGACCGGCTGGCGAAGAAGGAATACGAGGAGTCGATCGGCGAGATGAAGCACGCCGACCGGCTGATCGAGCGCATCCTGATGCTCGACGGGCTGCCGAACCTGCAGGACCTGGGCAAGCTGCTCGTCGGCGAGGACGTGCCCGAGATCCTCAACGCCGACCTGCAGAGCGAGCGGGGCGCGCAGGCGACCGTCAAGGAAGGCATCGCGGCGTGCGAGCAGGCGAAGGACTACGTCTCGCGCGAGATCCTGCAGCACATCCTCGAGGACACCGAGGAGCACATCGACTTCCTCGAGACGCAGATCGACCTGCTGGCCAAGGTGGGACTGCAGAACTACCTGCAGTCGCAGATGGGCGAGCCGGGCTGAGCGGCCCGCCGCGCGCTCACTGGGCGCGCGGTTCGACGGACGCGGCCAGGCGGCCCTGGCGGTCCTTCCAGAAGGCGCCCACCAGCCACACCGACGGCAGCGCCACCATCAGCAGCGAGATCACCTGGGCCACGCTGCCCTCGGCGATGCTCTCCGTCGCCTGGTGCCAGTAGGCGTTGTCGATGCCCGGCACCAGCGCGGCCTCGGTGAATTCGTGGAAGCCGCCGACGAGCAACTGCACCGAGAACACCACCATGAAGACCGCGGTGACCTGGAAGAAGCGGCTCAGGTTCACCTTGCTGCCGTGCCGCGTCCACAGCCAGGCGATCCACGCCGCCAGCGCGAATCCGATGGCGCCGCCCCAGGCCATGTGGACCAGGTCGCCGTTGACCGCGAGCGACGCGATCATGGTGGCGGTTTCCACGCCTTCGCGGCCGACCATGAAGACGGCGAAGAGGAACACCGCCCACCAGCCCGAGGTCCCCTCCTGCGCGGTGGCCTCGCCCAGCCGGCCGTCGATGTGCCGCTTCATGTGCTTGCCCATGCGCAGCATGTGCACGGTGCAGCTGATCACCGCTGCCGCGGCGATCCAGGCCATGAGGCCCTCGGTCGCGGGTGACATCGCGCCGACCTTCGACAGCACGAGGCCGAGCACGGCGGACAGCGCGAGCGCGGTGCCCACGCCGGCGCGGATCGCGCCGACCAGCTGCTCACGTCCGGAGCGGCGCAGGTAGAGCGCGGCGATCGCGACGATCAGCAGCGCTTCCAGCCCTTCCCGGAAGGCGATCAGCAGGGTTTGCAGCATGGGGACTCCTGGTTCGGCAGAGCGGATGCTCGTTGCCTGCATTCTAAATGAGATGAATTCGCATTTGCTAGGCGAACCGACATTTCTCCCTGCCGCAGACGTTGATGCGGGTCAAGGAACGGTTGGATCGATGACCTTGCCGCACCACGGTCTTTGCGAATGCGAAGAGTTCTCATTTATACTGAGGTCGTCCCACCACCCCAGCCTTTGCCCCAGCCCGCACCATGATCGTCTGTGTCTGCCGCCGAGTTTCCGATCGCGAGATCAGCCGCCATGCGCGCGCCGGCATGAGCTTCGACGACATCCAGTTCGAGCTCGGCGTGGCGACCCAGTGCGGTCAGTGCGAGGGATGCGCGCGCGACATCGTGGCGCAGTGCAGCTCGACCGCCCCGGTGGCGGCGCTGCGCGCCGAACAGGGCGGCCGGGACGGCTCGGCAGGGGCGTGCTCGTCCTGCCCCGGCCGCCCGGCCTGAGCTTCGCGTTCGCGTTGCCAGCCGCCCGTCGCGCGCGGGTCGGCTGACCGGGTCAGAGCCCCAGCGCGGCGATGCCGGCGCGCGCGATCTGCGCGTCTTCGGTCGACTTGACGCCACTGACGCCGACGGCGCCGATGCACTGGCCGTCCTTGACGATCGGCACGCCGCCTTCCAGCAGCCCCTGCAGGCCCGGCGCGCTCAGGAACGACACGCGGCCTCCGTTGATCATCTCCTCGTACACGCGGCTTTCGCGCCGGCCCAGTGCGGCCGTGTGCGCCTTGGCCGGGGCGATCTGCGCCGACACGGGGGCGGCGCCATCCAGGCGCTGCAGCCAGAGCAGGTGGCCGCCGTCGTCGACGATGGCGATGGACACGGCCCACTGGTGCTTGAGGGCTTCGGCTTCGGCGGCGGCGGCGATGGCCTTGGCGTCGGCCAGTTCGAGTGCAGGTTTGGTCTTCATGGGTTGGGTGCGAAAACGGCAAGCATAAACGCCGGCCAGCGCAGGGGAATCCCGTGCGCGGCTGGAACCAATCTAGAATTCTTCCGTCTGAATCGACACCCAGTCCAAGGAGCTTTCGTATGAACGAGCAAGTCACCCCGTGGGGTTCCGGCTATGCCCTTCCCTCCGCCCAGGAGCGCAACCGCGTCCTGCGCAACACCTACTGGCTGCTGGCCCTGAGCCTGGTGCCGACGGTGCTGGGAGCCTGGCTGGGCGTCGCGACGGGCATCACCCGCTCGCTCGGCGGCGGCCTCGGGCTGGTCGTCTTCCTGGGCGGTGCGTTCGGCTTCATGTTCGCGATCGAGAAGACCAAGAATTCGGCCGCGGGCATCGGCGTCCTCCTGGGATTCACCTTCTTCATGGGCCTGATGCTCTCGCGCCTGATCGCGATGGTCCTCGGGTTCAAGAACGGCCCCAGCCTGATCATGACCGCCTTCGGCGGCACGGCCGGCGTGTTCTTCGTCATGGCCAGCCTGTCGACGATGATCAAGCGCGACCTGTCGGGCTTCGGCAAGTTCCTGTTCGTCGGCGCGCTGGCGCTGGTGATCGGCTCGATCATCAACGTGTTCGTCGGCTCCACCATCGGCATGCTGGTGATCAGCGTGATGGCCATCGGCATCTTCAGCGGCTTCATGCTGTACGACCTCAAGCGCATCGTCGACGGCGGCGAGACCAACTACATCACGGCGACGCTGGCCCTGTACCTGGACGCGTTCAACGTCTTCCAGAGCCTGCTGGCCCTGCTGGGCATCGCGGGCAGCAACGACTGAGCCGCCGCGCTCCCCAACGCACAAGGGCCCTTCGGGGCCCTTGTCGTTTGTCGCGCGGGGCCGTCAGCCGCGCTCGAACACCGCGATGCTTTCCACGTGCGCGGTGTGCGGGAACATGTTCACGACGCCCGCGGCGGTGCAGCGGTAGCCGGCCTGGTGCACCAGCAGGCCGGCGTCGCGCGCGAGGGTGGCCGGATTGCAGCTCACGTAGACGATGCGCCGCGGCGCCGACCAGCCCGGCGCCAGGTCGGGCTGCTGGTGCACGTCGGCCAGTGCCTTGGCCAGGGCGAACGCGCCCTCGCGCGGCGGATCGATCAGCCAGCGGTCGGCGACACCGTCCGCGGCGAGCTGCTGCGGTGTCATCTCGAACAGGTTGCGGGCGACGAAGGTCGTGGGCGCGAGGGGCCGCGCGGTCCGGTTGCGCTCGTAGTTCTCGCGCGAGCGCGCCACCAGCGCCTCGCTGCCCTCGATGCCCAGCACCTCGCGCGCCCGTGTCGCCAGCGGCAGCGTGAAGTTGCCCAGCCCGCAGAACCAGTCGATCACCCGATCGTCCGGCTGCACGTCGAGCAGCTGCAGGGCGCGGCCCACCAGGGTGCGGTTGATGTGCGGATTGACCTGCGTGAAGTCGGTGGGCCGGAACGGCATCGTGATGCCGAAGTCGGGCAGCGCGTAGGCCAGCTGCGGCCCGCCCTCGTCCAGCAGGTGCACGGTGTCCGGCCCCTTGGGCTGCAGCCACCACTGCACGCGGGGGTGCGCGCGGGCGAACTCGCGCAGCCGCGCCAGGTCGCCGGCGCTCAGCGGCTCCAGGTGCCGCAGCACCAGGGCGACGACGTCGTCGCCGCAGGCCAGCTCGATCTGCGGGCAGGTCTCGATGGCATCCATCGAGCCGACCAGCGCCCGCAGCGGCAGCAGCAGGTCGCTCACCTCCCGGGGCACCACGTGGCATTCGCGGATGTCGGCCACGTAGCGGCTCTTGCGCTCGTGGAAGCCCACCAGCACCGTGCCCTTCTTGCGCACGTGCCGCACGGAAAAGCGGGCGCGCCAGCGGTAGTTCCAGTCCGGCCCCTGGATCGGCCGCAGCACGAGTTCCGCGCGCACCTTGCCCAGGTGCCACAGGTTGTCCTCGAGCACGCGCTGCTTGATCGCCACCTGCGCGGCGGGATGCAGGTGCTGCATCTTGCAGCCGCCGCAGGCGCCCTCGTGCAGGCCGAAATGGGGGCAGCGCGGCCGCACCCGCTGGGACGATTCCCGGTGGATGGAGACCAGCGCGGCCTGCTCCCAGTTGTTCTTGCGCCGCGTGACGTTCGCGGTCACCAGCTCCGTCGGCAGCGCGCCGTCGATGAAAACCACCTTGCCGTCCGGCCGCCGGGCCACGCCTTGCGCCTCGATGTCCAGGGCGTCGACGGCGAGCCAGCCTTCCTGCGGCGTCGCCGCGGGTCCTGTCTTGTCGCTCATTCCCCCGATTGTCTCAGGGCGGCGGCTCAGGCCCAGGCGTCGAGGTACTCGCGCCAGTGCGGCTCGGCCGGCACGAGCCCGCCCAGCGTCTCCTTGACGAAGGCGATCTCCTGCGCGTACTCGGCCTCGGTCAGCCCCGCGCGCATCTTCTGGAAGCGGCAGTACAGCAGGTAGGTGTTCATCACGTCGGTCTCGCAATACCGGCGGATGTCCTCGAGCTTGCCCTCCTGGTACGCGGGCCAGACCTGCCCGCCGTCCATGCCCAGCTTGCCGGGGAAGCCGCACAGCTTGGCCATGGCGTCCAGCGGCGCGCTCGCGCGCGGCTGGTACATCGCCAGCAGGTCCATCAGGTCCAGGTGGCGCATGTGGTACCGGCTGATGTAGTTGTTCCACTTGAACTCGCGGTCGTCGTCGCCCATGTCCCAGTACTTGTCGGCGACGACGCCATGCTTGAGCCCGCGGTAGTGCAGCACCGGCAGGTCGAAGCCGCCGCCGTTCCAGCTCACCAGCTGCGGCACGTGCTTCTCGATGCTGTTGAAGAACGACTGCACCACCTTGCCCTCGCTCGCGCCGTCGCGGTCGGCGAACGAGTGGATCCGCAGGCCCTCGCCGTTGCGGAACACGCAGCTGATGACCAGCACCCGCTGCAGGTGCAGCGGCAGGAAGTCGCTCTGGCCGTTGGCCTTGCGCTCCTGGCACCATGCCTCGTAAACCTGCGAGTCGGTCTGCTCCGCCGGGGCGCCGCGCAGCGCGCGCAGCCCCGCGACGTCGGGAATGGATTCGATGTCGAAGACGAGCACGGGCCAAGGCATGCCCGGACTCTAGCCGATCAGAACAGGGCTTCCTTGGTGATGCCGCTGCGCGTCATCTGCCGGCGCAGCTTCAGCAACGCCTCGTTCTGGATCTGGCGCACGCGCTCGCGGGTCAGGCCCAGGCGGTCGCTCAGGACCTCGAGCGTCTCGGGCTCGCGGTCGTGCAGGCCGAAGCGGCCCTCCAGCACCTCCTTCTCACGCTGCGAGAGCGTCTCGACCCAGCCGGCCAGCAGGCGCTCCACCTCATGGAGCTGCGTGATGCCCGTGGGATCGGCCGACTGCTCGTCGGCGATGGAATCGCCGAGCGTGTAGTCCTCGTCGGAGCGGTCCAGCGAAGCGTCCAGGGACCGCGGGTTCTCGGCCAGCGCGAGCAGGTCGGCCACCTCCTGCACGTTGCGACCGAGCAGCGCCGCCACGTCCTCGACCCGCACGCCCTCGCCCCCCACGCTGCCGCGGGCGGCCTGGAAGGCCGGGTCGTTCTCCAGCGTGCGCCGGGCACGCAGCACCTGCTGCAGCTCGCGCACCACGTGCACCGGGAGGCGGATCACGCGGCCCTGGTTCATCACGGCGCGTTCGACGGACTGCCGGATCCACCAGGTCGCATAGGTGGAAAAGCGGAAGCCGCGCTCGGGCTCGAACTTGTCGATGGCGTGCATCAGCCCGAGATTGCCCTCCTCGATCAGGTCGGAGAGCGGCACGCCGCGGCCCAGGTAGGCCTTGGCGATGCTCACCACCAGCCGCAGGTTGTGCTCGATCATCGACTGGCGCGCCGCGAAATCGCCGGCGCGCGCGCGGGTCGCGGTCTCGAACTCCTGCTCGGGGGTGAACAGCTCCGTGCGCCGGATGTCGCGCAGGTACAGCGTCAGGGTGTCGGCTGCATCGGCGCCGACGTCGCGCGCCCACTCGCGCAGCGGCGGCTCGGCAGGCGCCTCGCCGGGCGGCGCCGCCTCCGGCGGCACACCGTGCTCCATCGCGCCCGGGTCCGGCGAACTGCCTTGGCCGTGGCGCTTGCGCGGCATGACTACCTCGCTGGCAGGTATCTGGCGGGATCGACCGGCTTGCCCTGGCGGCGGATCTCGAAGTGAAGCTTCACGCGATCGGTGTCGCTGGCGCCCATCTCGGCGATCTTCTGCCCCTTGCGCACGGTCTGGTCTTCCTTGACCAGCAGGGTCTGGTTGTGCGCGTAGGCCGTCAGGTAGGTGTTGTTGTGCTTCAGGATGATCAGGTTGCCGTAGCCGCGCAGCCCCGCGCCCGCATACACCACGCGGCCGTCGGCGGCCGCCAGCACCGGATCGCCAGCCTTGCCGGCGATGTCCACGCCCTTGTTCTTCACCTCGTCGAAGCCGGCCAGCACCGCCAGGTTGCCCGGCGCCGGCCAGCCCCAGGGCACATCGTCGTCCGGCGTCGCGGGCACGGCAGCGGCAGCGGGGGCCGCCGACGCCGCCGTCACGGCAGCCGTCGCGGTTGCACGGGCCGTGCTGGATGCGGCCGAAGCCGGCACGGCGGCGGTCGACGCGGGGGCCGCCGGGGCGCTGGCGCCCGCGGCCGGCACCGAGGCCGCAGCCACCGCGGACTGCGCCACGGGGCGCGCCACCGGCTCGGACGGCGGCGGCACGACGCGCAGCACCTGGCCCACTTCGATGATGTTGGGGTTGTCGATGGAATTCCAGCGCACGAGGTCGCGCCAGTTCTGTCCATGGTCGAGGGCCACGCGGATCAGCGTGTCGCCCTGGCGCACCGTGTAGTAACCCGGCTTGCCCGCGTTCTCGGCGCCCGGCAGCGGACGCGCCGGCTCCGAGGCCACGACCGCGGGTGCGCGCGTGGTGTTGCTGCGATCCTCCACCGGCGCCGGGGCGCGGGTCCTCGACGCGCATCCGGCGAGCACCAGTCCCGCCAGCAACAGCGCGGCTCCCTTGGCCATCCGCCCGCCCATGCCCTTCATCTTGTGTTCTTCCTTCAAGCGATGCCGGATTTTAGGGGGACGAAGTGAACCGCCTCAAGAATGGTCTGGCGCACCTCGCGCGCCGTCTTCTCCAGCACGACCAGCGCCTGCCGCCCGCCCGGCATCACGGTGGGCGCGACGATGCGGCCGCCGATGGCGAGTTGGTCGAGCCACGCCTGCGGCACCGCGTCGCCGCCGGCTGCGGCGATGATGCCCGCATACGGCGCGCCCTGGGCGAAGCCCTGCATGCCGTCGCCGAACAGCAGGTGGACGTTGGCGATGCGCAGCGGCCGCAGGTTGGTGCGCGCCTTGTCGTGCAGGCCGCGCAGCCGCTCGATGCTGTAGACCTCGGTGCACAGTTGCGCGAGCACCGCCGCCTGGTAGCCGCAGCCGGTGCCGATCTCGAGCACCCGTCCGGGCTTGCCAGAAGGCTGCCCGCCGAGCAGCAATTCGATCATGCGCGCGACCACGCTCGGCTTGGAGATGGTCTGGCCCAGCCCGATGGGCAGGCTGGTGTCCTCGTACGCCTGGTTCACCAGCGCACTGTCGACGAAGCGGTGCCGCTCGACCGCGCCCATCGCGGCGAGCACGCGCGCATCGGTGATGCCGTCGGCCGCCAGCCGCTGCACCATGCGGGCGCGCACGGCGCCGGAGTCCAGGCCCACCCCCTGCACCGCGGGGGGCGCGGGCGGGCGCAGGCTGGGCGCCGCGGCGGGCCGGCGCGGCGCGGCCGGCGAAGGCTGCGGCAGGACACCGCGCGCCGGAAAGCCGGGGCGGCGGTTCACCGGCGCGTCCCGAAGCGGGCGACGCGCGCCGACCAGTCGCGCAGGCCGTCGTGGTCCGTCAGGTCCACCTTCAGCGGCGTGACGGACACGCGCCCTTGCGTGGTCGCATGGAAGTCGGTGCCGTCGGCATCGTCCTTGGCCGGCCCCGCGCCGCCGATCCAGTACATGGTCTGGCCATGCGGGCTGGATTGCGAGATGACCTTCTCGGCCGCATGCCGGCGGCCCAGGCGGCAGACCTCGAACGGGCCGAGCTGCTCGTCGGCGCGATTGGGAATGTTCACGTTCAGCAGGAACGGATGCTCGGGGTCCAGCCCCTGGGCGATCACCTGCTGCACCAGCTCGCGGGCCCGGCGCGCGGCGGCGTCGAGGTGGGCCCATCCCTTCTCGACCTGCGAGAACGCGATCGCCGGGATGCCGAACAGATAGCCCTCCATCGCGGCGCCGACGGTGCCGGAGTAGATGGTGTCGTCGCCCATGTTGGCGCCGTTGTTGATGCCGCTGACGACCAGGTCGGGCCGATAGCCGAGCACGCCGGTGAGCGCGATGTGCACGCAGTCGGCCGGCGTGCCGTTGACGTAGCGAAAGCCGTTGCCCGCCTCGTGCACGTACAGCGGCGAATGCAGCGTGAGCGCGTTGGACTTGGCGCTGTTGTTGTGTTCGGGAGCGACCACCGCGACGTCGCCGAGGTCCTGGATGGCTTCGTGCAGGGCGCGCAGGCCCGGCGCCTGGTAGCCGTCGTCGTTGGAAAGGAGGATCTTCATGCGGCTTGGCCCTGCGGGCATTGTAGGGGTCCGGTCGCCGCAGGGACATCGCGGCGCCCGGCGCGCGACCTATGATCCGCCGCTTGCCGCCCAAGGAGACGAATCCCATGCATGCCTGGCTCTGCGAGAACCCCGTCGGCGTCGACGCCCTGCAGTGGAAGGAACTGCCCACGCCCCAGCCCAAGGCCGGCGAGGTGCTCATCGCGATCCGCGCCGCGAGCCTGAACTTTCCCGACCTGCTGATCGTCCAGAACAAGTACCAGCACAAGCCGCCCCTGCCCTTCGTGCCGGGCTCGGAATACGCCGGCGTGGTGGAAGCGGTGGGCGAAGGCGTGACGCAGCTGAAGGTGGGCCAGGGCGTGGCCTGCCTGTCGGGCACCGGCGGGTTCGGCACCCACACCATCGCGCCCGCGGCGCTGTGCATGCCGCTGCCGCCCGATTTCCCGTTCGTCGATGCCGCCGCGTTCATCATGACGTACGCGACGTCGCACCACGCGCTGATCGACCGGGCGCACCTGCAGCCCGGCGAGACCGTGCTGGTGCTGGGGGCCGCCGGCGGTGTCGGCACGGCCGCGATCCAGATCGCCAAGGCCGCCGGGGCGCGGGTCATCGCCGCCGCCTCCAGCGACGAGAAGTGCGCGCTGTGCACCTCGATCGGCGCCGACGCGACGATCAACTACAGCCAGGGCAACCTGCGCGACGCGATCAAGGCCGCGACCGGCGGCAAGGGCCCGGATGTCGTCTACGACCCCGTGGGCGGCGACTTCGCCGAACCGGCGTTCCGCTCGATCGCCTGGCGCGGCCGCTACCTGGTGGTGGGCTTCGCGGCGGGGCCGATTCCGTCGCTGCCGCTGAACCTGCCGCTGCTCAAGGGCGCGTCGATCGTCGGCGTGTTCTGGGGCGACTTCGCGCGGCGCGAGCCCAAGGCCAACGCCGCCATGATGGCCGAGCTGGCCGCCTGGTACGCGCAGGGCCGCATCAAGCCGGTGATCGACCGCACCATGCCCCTGTCGGAGCTCAAGGCCGCGTACGCCCACATGGGCTCGCGCGGGGTCAAGGGCAAGCTGGTCCTGGTGAACGGCTGACGCGCAAGAAAAAAGGCCGGTTGCACTGCAACCGGCCTTCGTCGATCTTGGGGTGGCTGATGGGACTCGAACCCACGACGACCAGAATCACAATCTGGGACTCTACCAACTGAGCTACAGCCACCGTCGAAGACCGCGATTATAGCCGCGGCCGAGTCGTCGCGGGCTCAGCGCTGCGCCGGCTCGACGGCATCGGCCGCCGGCTTGGCCACCAGGATCTGTGCCTTGAAGCGATCCTTGAGCAGGTTGTAGTAGGCCAGCGACTCCGCCCCGCCCCACCACTTGGCGTATTGCGAGGATTCCTGCTTCGCGACCGCGGCCTCGGGCGCCTGGCGCGGCAGCGCCTGGATGACCTTCACCACCGCATAACCGGTGGTGCCGAGGTCCACCCCGGCGAAGGCGCCGGCGTCGGTGCGCAGCGCCGCCTCGACCACTTCGCGCGGCTGCCTGGCCGGGTCGTCGCGCGAGACGACGACCTTCTCGGACAGGCCGGTGGCCGAAGCCGCATCGGCCTTCCAGGCGGCCAGCTTGTCCATGCCTTCCTTCTTGGCCATCTCGGCCGAGCGCGTCGCGACGATGCGCTGCTTGACCGCGTCCTGCACTTCGGCCAGCGGCAGCGTGCGCGCCGGGCTGTACTGCACGATGCGCGCCGACACGAGCTGGCTCGGGCCGGTCTCGACGGCTTCGGTGTTGCGCTTCTTCTCGATGCTGTCGGGCGTGAACAGCGCCCCGAGCAGCTTGGGATTGGCGAGCGGGCCCTTGGCGCCGGCGGGCGGCGTGCGCTGCACGTTGGCGGCCGTCTTCACTTCGAGCTTGAAGCGCTCGGCCACGGTCTTGAAGCCGTCGGCCGCCTCGTAGACCGCGTTGCTGAACGCATCGGCCGACTCGGCGAACTTGCGTTGGGCCTGCTGCTTGCGCACCTGCTCCTCCAGCTCCGGGCGCATCTGCTCGAAGGTCTTGCCGCGCACGTCGGTGACCTTGATGACGTGCCAGCCGAACTCGGTCTCCACCGGCGGGCTGATCTCGCCCTTCTTGAGCGAGAACACCGCGTCCTCGAACGCCTTGGTCATCGCGCCCCGCGCGAAGAACTCGAGGTCGCCGCCGTTCGCGGCCGAGCCCGGATCCTGCGAGTTCTTCTTCGCCACCTCGGCAAAGCTGTCGGGCGACTTCTTCACCTGCTCGTACAGCTCCTGCGCGCGCGCCTTGGCCTTGGCCTTGTCGGCGGCCGGCGCGTCCTTGGGCGCGGCGATCAGGATGTGGCTGGCGCGCCGCTCCTCGAGGCGGGAGGCGTTCTGCTCGTAGTAGGTCTTGAGGTCCTGCTCGTTGACCGTGACGCCCTTCTTGACCGTGTCCAGGTCCAGCATCACGTATTCCACCGAAGCCTGCTCGGGCGCCTGGAACAGCTGCGGGTTCTGCTTGTAGAAGGCCTCGATGTCGGCCGGCGTGGGGCTCACCTTGGCGGCGTAGTCGGCGGCATTGAAGCGGGCGACCTGGATCTCGCGCTTGCCGAAGAACGCGGCGAGCGCGACGTCGGCCGGGGCGGCGGCCTGCACTGTGCTGCCCTGCACGCCGGCGAGCACCTGGCGGCTGGCGATGTCGTTGCGCACCTGGTCCTCGAACATCTGCGGGGTCAGGCCCTGCGCGCCGACCAGCTGCTTGTACCGCTCCATGTCCAGCTTGCCGTCGGGCCCGCGCAGCGAGGCGATCACCTCGTTGGCCTGCAGCTCGCGCGCCAGGCGCTGGTCGCTGGTGGCGAGGCGGTCCTTCGCGGCGGCGGCGGCCAGCACGCGGTCGCGCACCATGCGCTCCAGCGTGCCGTAGCGCGCCTGCGGCGTGTCGAGCAGCTTGGGATCCAGCGTGGGCATCTGCTGGCGCAGGCGGTCGACCTCGCGCCGGTGCTCGGCGTCCCAGTCGGACTGCGTGATCTCGTGCCCGTCGACCTTGGCCACGGCGGGACCGCCCTTGTTGGCCGAGTTGTACCGCTCCACGCCGAACAGCACGAACGACGGGAAGATCAGCAGGAACAGCAGGACCTGCATCACCCGGTTGTGCTTGCGGACGAATTCAAACATGCGCGACTCTCGTATCGAAAAAAACGGGGTGTGCCCAGAAAACGCAAAAGGCGAACATGCTGTTCGCCTTCGCTGTGTTGGTGGGTGCTGACGGGATCGAACCGCCGACCTACGCCTTGTAAGGGCGCCGCTCTACCAGCTGAGCTAAGCACCCCACCGGCGTTGCCGCCTCAGTTCAGCGCATCCTTGAGCGCCTTGCCAGGACGGAACTTGGGCACCTTGGCGGCCTTGATTTTAATCTGCGCGCCGGTCCGGGGATTGCGGCCGCTGCGGGCGGCGCGCTTGCCGACGGCAAAGGTGCCGAAACCCACCAGCGACACGGAGCCGCCCTTCTTCAGCGTCGTCTTGACGGCGCCGATCATCGACTCCAGCGCCCGCGTGGCCGCCGCCTTGGAGATGTCGGCGTGCTTCGCGATGTGCTCAATCAGTTCGGTTTTGTTCACAAGAGCCCCTCATGGAGAGAAAGAGTTGGACAGGTCGTCTTCTCAAAAATTATTGTCTCCCGGACCCTGGCGCGCCGCGGCCGGCTTGCGAACCTAGGATGGGGGAGACTTTCTTTCCGCGGCCGCGGGCCACTGCCGTCGATTAAAGCCACCCCCCTCAGGTGTGTCAATAAGTCTCGCAGCTTTACAACAGCCGGGCCGCGGATTCTAGGGCCGGCGCGGCGCGCCGCCGCGCCGGCGGGCGATCCGGCGGGCAGCGGCGACGCAAACTTTGTCACGCGTTGCGCGTGCTTATGCGTCAGAGCGCGGCGGCGATGGCCTTGCCCAGGTCGGTGGTGGTGCCCTTGCCGCCGATGTCCGGCGTGCGCGGCGCGCCGGACTTGGGATCGAGCACCTTCTCGATCGCCGCCAGCACCGCGTCGTGCGCGTCCTTGTGGCCCAGGAACTCCAGCATCATCGCGCCGCACCAGATCTGGCCGATCGGGTTGGCGATGTTCTTGCCGTAGATGTCCGGCGCCGAGCCGTGCACCGGCTCGAACAGCGACGGGAACCGCCGGTCCGGGTTCAGGTTGGCGCTGGGCGCGATGCCGATGGTGCCGGTGCACGCCGGACCCAGGTCGCTCAGGATGTCGCCGAACAGGTTGCTGGCCACGACCACGTCGAAGAAGTCGGGGCGCTGCACGAAGTGCGCCGTCAGGATGTCGATGTGGAACTTGTCCGTCTTCACCTGCGGGTACTTCTTCGCCATTTCGGCGACGCGCTCGTCCCAGTACGGCATGGTGATCGCGATGCCGTTGGACTTGGTCGCGCTGGTCAGGTGCTTCTTCGGGCGCGAACTGGCCAGTTCGTAGGCGAACTTGAGCACCCGGTCCACGCCGTGCCGGGTCATGATGGTCTCCTGCATCACCATCTCGCGCTCGGTGCCCGGGAACATGCGGCCGCCCACCATGGAGTACTCGCCCTCGGTGTTCTCGCGCACGATGTACATGTCGATCTCGCCGGGCTGGCGCGGGCTGCCGTCGCGCCGCACCACCGGGGCCATGATGCCGGGCATCAGGCGCGCGGGCCGCAGGTTCACGTACTGGTCGAACTCGCGGCGGAACAGCACCAGCGAGCCCCACAACGACACGTGGTCGGCGACCTTCTCGGGCCAGCCGACCGCGCCGAAGAAGATGGCGTCATGGCCGCCGATGCGGTCCTTCCAGTCGTCGGGCATGTACTTGCCGTGCTTCTCGCAATAGTCCCAGCTCGCGAAGTCGAAATGGTCGAACTCGAGGTCGATGCCGAACTTCGAGGCGGCCGCCTCCATGACGCGCAGCCCCTCGGGCATGACTTCCTTGCCGATCCCGTCGCCGGGGATGACTGCGATTCGCTTCTTGCTCATGACTTGCTCCTGAAAAACGAGAGGGATTCTTCCAGGAGGAGCCCGGGGGCTTCCTCCGCGATGTAGTGGCCGCAGGGCAGGCTGCGGCCGGAGAATTCGGTGGCCGCGGCACGCCACAGAGCCGGGACGTCGAAGCAGCGGCCCACCGCGCCGTGCTCGCCCCACAGCACGCGCAGCGGCTGCGCCAGCCGGCGGCCGGCATCGGCATCGGCCTGGTCGTGGCGCAGGTCGATGCCGGCGCTGGCGCGGTAGTCGGCGCAGATGCCTTCGGCGGTGCCGGGGATGCCGGCGCAGCGCTCGTACTCGGCCAGCGCCTCGGGCGCGAACGCCGCCAGGCCGGCATGCCGGGCGCCCATGATGCTGCGCACGTAGCGCGCGCCGTCGGACGCGATCAGCGCCTCGGGCAACGGCGGCGGCTGGATGAGGAAGAACCAGTGCCAGTACGCGCGGGCGAAGGCCTCGCCGGTGCCGCGGTACATCGCCAGCGTCGGCGCGATGTCCAGCAGCAGCAGGCGCTCGACGGCATGCGGGTGGTCCAGGCCGAGGCGGTGCGCGACCCGCGCGCCGCGGTCGTGGGCGAGCACCTGGAAGCTCGCGTGCCCGAAGTGGCGCATGACATGGACGGCGTCCAGCGCCATCTCGCGCTTGGCGTACGCCGCCGATTCGGCGCCCGGCAGCGGCCGGCCCGAGTCGCCGTAGCCGCGCAGGTCCATCAGCACGACCTCGAAGCGCTCGGCCAGCCGCGGCGCGACGAGGTGCCACATCGCGTGCGTCTGCGGGTGGCCGTGCAGCAGCAGCAGCGGTGCGCCCTGCCCAGCGCGGCGCACGTTCAGCACCACGCCGTCGCGCTGCACCTGCAGGGATTCGAAGCCGTCCAGCATGCCGGCATTGTGGCAGCGGGCCATGGCGCGACCAAGCAATAATCCGGCAACCGATTCTTTCCTCCTTGGAAGCAATGAAGCCGCGCCTGAACCGCCCCGACCTCGACCTGCTGCTGGCCATCCGCCAGCACGGCAGCCTGGCGGCCGCGGCGGCTGCCGCCGACGTGGTGCCCTCGGTGATCACCAAGCGGCTGGCCGCGCTCGAGGCCCGGCTGGGCCTCAAGTTGTTCCAGCGCACCACGCGCCGCGTGGTGCCGACGCCGGATGGCGAGGCGCTGTGCGAACGCGCCGCGGGGCTGCTGGCCGGCTTCGACGCCCTGGAATCCGAACTGCAGGAACGTCACCACGAGCCGGTCGGCCGCATCCGGCTCGCGGCCACCTTCGGTTTCGGCCGGGTGTGGCTCGGCCCGGCCCTCGCCGAGTTCCAGGCCCGCCATCCGCACCTGGAGCTGCAGCTGCAGCTCACCGAGCAGCTGCCCGACCTGGCGGTGGAGGGATTCGACGGCGCGGTGTGGCTGTGGGCCGTGCGCGGGCAGCGAGCCGACGAATGGACGGGGCGGCGGCTGGCGCGCAACCAGCGCGTGCTGGCCGCCTCGCCCGACTACCTGCGCCGGCGCGGTGCGCCGTCCACGCCGGCGGAGCTGGCGGCGCACGACTGCCTGGTGGCACGCGAGAACGATCAGTTCGACGTCTGGCGGCTGCAACGCGAGCGCGACCGGGCCGAGGTGCGCGTGCGGGTCGGCGGGCGGCTGTCGAGCAACTCGGGGGAACTGGTGCGCGACTGGTGCCTGGCCGGCCACGGGATCATGCTGCGCAGCCTGTGGGACATCGCCGGCGACCTGGCGAGCGGCGACCTGGTGCGGGTGTTGCCCGGCTACGCGATGGTCGACGCCGACATCCACTGGCTCGCGCCGCACACCACGTCCAGCCCGAAGCGCATCCGGCTGCTGGTGGACTTCCTCGCCGAGCGCTTTCGCGGCGAGCCCTGGAAGCTCAAGGCTGGCGCGGCGCCCGCACCACGAGGCTCACGCCCACCGCGGTGAGCGCGACGCCGGCGACGATCAGCGGCGTGATCGGCTCGCCGAACAGCAGCCAGGCCATCAGGGCGGTGCTCGGCGGCACCAGGTACATCAGGCTGGTGACGGTGGTGGCCGCGCCGCGCTGGATCAGCAGGTACAGCAGCGAGCTGCCGCCCAGGGTGAGCCCGAGGACCGACCAGCCCATGGCGCCGGCGAGCTCGGTGTTCCAGCCGCCGCCCGGCAAGGACCAGCGCATGGGCTCCGTCTCCAGCGCAGCGAGCGGCAGCGTGACCGCGAAGGCCGCGGCCAGCTGCACCAGGTTGGCGGTGCGGACGTCGCAGGGGGCGACGAAGCGCTTCTGGTAGAGCGTGCCCGCGGTGATGCACGCCAGCGCGATCATCGCGAACGACAGGTTCAGCGGGTGGACCTCGCCGAACCCGAGCTTCTGCCAGACCACCAGCAGGAGGCCCGCCAGGCCGAGGACGAGCCCGGCCCATTGCCGGCGCGCCACCGTGCCGCCGCGCATGGACACCCAGATGGCGGTCAAGACCGGCTGCAGGCCCACGAGCAGCGCCGCCAGGCCGGCGCCCATGCCCGCCTTGACCGCGGCCCACACGCCGCCCAGGTAGCCGGCGTGCATGAAGATGCCGGTGACGGCCAGGTGCGCCCACTGCGCCCGCCCGCGCGGCCAGGCCGCCCGCGCCGCCAGGGCCCAGGCGAGGAAGCAGGCGACCGAGAGGATGTAGCGCACCGCCAGGAACTTCATCGGCGGCGCGTGCGGCATGCCGTAGCGCGCCACGATGAAGCCGGTGCTCCAGATCAGCACGAAGACGGCGGGCATCGCCCGCACCAGCGCGTCCTGGCGGTCCTGCGCCTGCATGCCGGTCACCGCACCCGCTGCCGGATCTCGGGAAGCGCCTTTTGCAGGTAGTAGGCCATCGACCAGACGGTCAGGATGGCGGCCAGCCAGATGAGCCAGTGGCCCCACACGCCCGTGTCGATGGCGCCGAACAGCCTGCCGTCGAACAGCAGGAACGGGATCGCCACCATCTGCACGGTCGTCTTCACCTTGCCCAGCATGTGCACGGCGACGCTGCGCGATGCGCCGATCTGGGCCATCCATTCGCGCAGGGCCGAGATGGCGATCTCGCGGCCGATGATGATCAGCGCCACGAAGACGTCGGCGCGCCCCAGGTGCACCAGCACCAGCAGCGAGGCGCAGACCAGGAACTTGTCGGCCACCGGATCGAGGAAGGCGCCGAACGCCGAGGTCTGGTTCAGGCGCCGGGCCAGGAAGCCGTCCAGCCAGTCGGTCAGCGCGAACGCCACGAACATGACGGTGGCCACCAGGTTCTGCACCGGCACCGGCAGGCCGACGTAGAACACGCCGACGATCAGGGGAATCGCGACGATGCGCGTCCAGGTGAGGATCGTCGGGACCGTGAAGAACATGGCGCGATTCTCACATGCCCCGGCGGCCGCGGGGCGTTCACGGCGCCTCGGCGAGCGTGCGCAGCTGGAACTTCAGGTCGTCGTTGTACAGGAACGTCTCGTTGAACTGCCACGGGCGCGGCAGGTGCCCGACCGGCTCGAACGGCGCGGCGCGCCGGATCGCCCGCACGGCCATCTGCACCGTCTGCGGGGACTGGCGCGGCACGCGCAGCACGCGGATGTCGCGCACGCTGCCGTCGCGATTGAGCTCCACCTGCAGCACCGGGATGGACTGCAGCGGGTCGGGCAGCGGGCCCGCGAACGTCTCGCCGGCGCTGGTGTCGTGGATGCGGCGTGCCGCGCGCATCTTGTACTCCTCCCACGACCGGGCGGCCGCGCCCGGCGCCGCGCGGGGCATGGCGCCGGCCACGGTGGCGGGCTGCGCGCCGCCCGGGCCGGGCGCCTGGACGGGCGAGGTGCAGGCGGCCACGAGGCCGGCCCATGCAGTGGCGAGCAGCTTAGTGAAGCGCACGATAGATCTCCTCCGCGAGATCGCGGCCGATGCCCTCGACCGCGGCGATGTCGTCCACCCCGGCCGAGGCGACGCCGCGGATGCCGCCGAAACGCTGCAGCAGCCGCGCCCGTTTCTTGGCGCCGATGCCGGGAATCTCCTCGAGCTTGCTGCCGCCGATGCGCACCTTCGCCCGCCGCGCCCGCATGCCCGTGATGGCGAACCGGTGCGCCTCGTCGCGGATCTGCGCCACCAGCATCAGCGCCGCCGAATCCTTGCCCAGGTAGACCTTGTCGCGCCCGTCGGCGAAGACCAGCTCCTCCAGGCCCACGCGGCGCCCCTCGCCCTTCTCCACGCCCACGATCACCGAGAGGTCGAGGCCGAGTTCGGCGAACACCTCGCGCGCCATGCTCACCTGGCCGCGGCCGCCGTCGACCAGCACCAGGTCGGGCAGCCGGGTCGCGCCGCCGCGCGCGCCACCCTTCCTGGGGGGCTCGGCGTCGGCTTCGCCCGGCGGCGGCGATGCATCGGGCGGGTCGCGGCCGACGTCGGCCAGGCGCGCATAGCGGCGGGTGAGCACCTGCCGCATGGCCGCGTAGTCGTCGCCAGGCGTGATGCCGTCGATGTTGTAGCGGCGGTATTCGCTGTTCTGCATCCGGTGGTGGTGGAACACGACGCACGATGCCTGCGTGGCCTCGCCGGCGGTGTGCGAGATGTCGAAGCACTCGACCCGGAAGTTGTCGAGCTCGTCGGGCGCGAGGTCCAGCGAGTCGACCAGCGCGCGCGTGCGGGCCTGCTGCGAGCCCTCCTCCGCGAGCAGGCGCGCGAGCTGGATCGATGCGTTCTTCTCCGCCATCTCCAGCCACAGCCGGCGCTGCTCGCGCGGGTTGTGCACGGCATTGATCTTCACGCCGGTCTGCTCGGACAGCGCCTCGACCAGCTCGCGGGCGACCGGCACGCTGGTGATCAGCGCCGGCGGGACCGGCACGCCGATGTAGTGCTGGGCGATGAAGGCTTCGAGCACCTGCACCTCGACCGGCTGGACCGGCACCGCATCCTCGGTGTCGTCGAAGTCCTGCACCGCCGCGGCGTCCTCGACGTGGGTGGGGAAGTAGGCGCGGTCGCCCAGGTGGCGGCCGCCGCGCACCATGGCGAGGTTCACGCACGCCTTGCCGCCCTGCACCTTGACCGCCAGGATGTCGGCGTCCTTGTCGGAGCCGGTGTCGACCGACTGCTGGTGCAGCACCTTGGACAGCGCCGCCATCTGGTTGCGCAGTTCGGCGGCCTGCTCGAACTCGAGCCGCTCGGCGTGCTGCAGCATGCGCTGCTCGAGCTGGGCCAGCACGGCCTGCGTCTCGCCGCGCAGGAACGACTCGGCGTTGCGCACGTCGTGCTGGTATTCCTGCGGCGAGACGAGGTTCACGCAGGGCCCGGAGCAGCGCTTGATCTGGTACAGCAGGCAGGGCCGCGTGCGGTTGGCGAACACCGTGTCCTCGCAGGTGCGCAGCCGGAACACCTTCTGCAGCAGCTGGATGGATTCCTTCACGGCCCAGGCGCTCGGGTAAGGGCCGAAATAGCGGTGCTTGCGGTCGACGGCGCCGCGGTAGTAGGCGACGCGCGGGAAGGCGGCCGGGCCGTGGGCGCCGTCGTCGAAGCCGACCTTGTCGGGCGCGCCGTGGATCTTCAGGTACGGGTAGCTCTTGTCGTCCCGGAAGAGGATGTTGTACCGCGGGTTGAGCGCCTTGATGAGGTTGTTCTCGAGCAGCAGGGCCTCGGCCTCGGAGCGCACGACCGTGGTCTCCATGCGCACGATCTTCGACACCATGTGGCCGATGCGCGTGCCGCCATGGTTCTTCTGGAAGTAGCTGGAGACGCGCTTCTTCAGGTTGCGCGCCTTGCCCACGTACAGCACGCCGCCGTCGGCGTCGAAGTAGCGGTAGACCCCCGGCATCTGGGGCAGCGCGGCGACTTCGGCCAGCAGCTGTTCGGAATGCACGGCGCGGTCGGACGACATAGGTTCCGTATTATCCCGGCAGCATGCGCTGGGACATCTTCTGCAAGGTCATCGACAACCACGGCGACATCGGGGTGTGCTGGCGCCTGGCGGCCGACCTGGCCCGTCGCGGCGGGCAGGTGCGCCTGTGGATCGACGACGCCAGCGCCCTGGCGTGGATGGCCCCGCACGGGCAGCCGGGCGTCGAGGTGGGCGCCTGGGACGCCGCCCGCGGCCAGGCGCCGGGTGATGTCGTCGTCGAGGCCTTCGGCTGCGAGCTCGATCCGGAGGTGGCGGCCGGCATCGCGCAGGCGGCGCGGCTGCGCGGCCGCCAGCCGGCCTGGATCAACCTCGAATACCTCTCGGCCGAATCCTGGGTGGAGCGCTGCCATGGGCTGCCCTCGCCGGTGATGAGCGGCCCGGCCCAGGGCCTGGTCAAGCGGTTCTTCTATCCGGGTTTCACCGAGCGCACCGGTGGCCTGCTGCGCGAGCAGGACCTGCTGCGCCGGCGCGCCGCGTTCGACCGGGGTGCCTGGCTCTCCGGCCACGGCATCGACTGGGCCGGAGAGACGGTCGTGAGCCTCTTCTGCTACGAGCCGCCGGGCCTTGCCGCCTGGCTGGCCGCGCGGGCCGCCGGCGGTACGCCCGTGCGCCTGCTGGCGACGCACGGCCGGGCCTCGCGGGCCCTGCGCGCCCTCCTCGACCAAGGCCTGCCGCCAGGCGCCGTGTCCGTGCACTGGCTGCCGCTGCTGACCCAGGAGGACTACGACCACCTGCTGTGGTCGTGCGACTTCAACTTCGTGCGTGGCGAGGACTCGCTGGTGCGCGCGCTGTGGGCCGGCCAGCCCTTCGCGTGGCACATCTATCCGCAGGACGACGGCGCCCATGCCGCCAAGCTCGACGCCTTCCTCGGCTGGCTGCAGGCGCCGGCTTCGCTGCGGCAACTGCACCAGGGCTGGAACTTCGGCGGCGACGGGGCCGGGGCGTGGGACCTGCCCGCGTGGCGCAACGCCGTCGAGGGCGCGCGGGCGCGCCTCGTCGCGCAGGCCGACCTCGTCACCCAGCTGCAGCGGTTCGCGACCAGCTGAGCGGCAGGCCGACTGGGGCTGATCAGTCCCCGGCCGACCGGCTAACCGGCGGAGCGGCAGGACCGGAACAGGTCCATCCCGGCCTCGTAGACCGAGGTCTGCACGTCGAACAGGCCGAGCACGGAATGGAACAGGTTGTCGTGGCTGGCCTCGGTCGAGGCCGCCTGGGTGCGCGCGCAGGCGACGTCCAGGCCGGCGCCGCGCGCGAACGACGGCGAGAACCAGGCCACCATCGGCACGCGTTTCTGCACATCGGGAGCGATCGCATACGGCACGCCGTGCAGGTACAGCCCGGCCTCGCCGAGCGACTCGCCGTGGTCCGACACGTACAGCATCGCCGTGTCGAACCGCTGGTCCTGCGTGGCCAGGAAATCGATCACGCGGCCGAGCACATGGTCGGTGTACAGCACCGTGTTGTCGTACGCGTTGACGATCTCCTCCTGCGTGCAGCGGCGCAGCTCCTCCTGCTCGCACGCCGGCGTGAAGCGGCGGAACGCCGGCGGGTAGCGGCGGAAGTAGGCGGGGCCGTGGCTGCCGAGCTGGTGCAGCACCACCACCAGGCTGCCCTTGGCCGCCGCCACGCGGTCGGCCAGGCCGTGCAGCAGCATCTCGTCCGTGCAGGCCCCGCCGGGACAGGCGCCGGCCCCGGCGACGTCGATCACCTGCTCGGTCGGCAATCCGCCGCACACGCCCTTGCAGCCCGACTGGTTGTCGCGCCAGAGCACGCCGACGCCGGCCCGGCTGAGCACGTGCAGCAGCGACTCGTGCGAGGCGATCCGGTCGCTGTCGTAATGCCGCCGGCCGAGGTCCGAGAACATGCACGGCAGCGACACCTCGGTGGACGTGCCGCAGGCCGTGACGTCCGGGAAGTTGACCACGTCGCGCCGGGCCAGCTCGGGCGTGGTCTGGCGGGCATAGCCGTTCAGGCCGAAGTTCTGCGCCCGCGCCGTCTCGCCGACGACCAGCACCAGCAGGGCCGGACGCCGCTGCTGCCACGTCGGCGCCAGCCGCGCGTCGGTCCCCACCGCCTGGGAACCCGGCGCCGGGCGGCCGGTGCTGCCCCAGGCGTCCGCGATCACGGCGGCGACGGCGTTGCCCGGGTTGAGCAGGAAGCGCACCTGGCGATGGTTGCGCATGAGGGAGGCGAAGTCGGCGAACACCGGCAGCAGGCAGCCGATCATCAGCACCGCCGAGGCCGCCACCCAGCCGGCCCGCACGGCGGCCGCCCGCAGCGGGGGGCGCTGCGCCTGGCGCGGCCACCACAGCAGGGCCGCCGGCAGCGCGCCGAACACGGCCATGTGGACGACGAAGTCCCAGCCGAGCAGCTCGCGCGCCTCGCTCCAGTGCGTCGCCACCACGTTGCGCAGCATGCTGCGGTCGAAGAAGATGGCGTAGCGGTCCATGTAGTAGGACAGCGCGGCGGCCGCCAGGACGAGCAGCGCCAGCAGCGGCCGCACCGTCCAGCGCGTGGCCACCAGGCTGGTGAAGCCGACGTACGCGGCCGTGAACGACCCGAACATGGCCACCAGCAAAGCCCAGGTGCCGGGCGCCGACCAGTCGCGCCCGGCCAGGGCGGCCCGCCAGAACGGCCCGTTGCACACGGCGAGCAGGTACACCGCCGTCATCAGCACGAGCGTTTCGGTGTGCAGGGTCGGTCGGCGCAAGCGCATCGGGCTCAAGTATCGCGCCAGCGCGACCACGGCCCTGCGCGGCGCCGGGGAAGCCCGGCGGAAAAAAGGTAAAATCCAAGGTTTTGCGCGGTCATGGCCACCCCGGTGGGCCGCGCGCATCGCCGCCCCGCTCCATGCGCGAGCGCCCCGCGGCCTACCAACGCCACAGACCATGAAAATCGCTCAAGAAATCCGCGCCGGCAACGTGATCATGCAGAACAGCGCGCCCTGGGTCGTGCTGAAGACCGAATACGCCCGCGGCGGCCGCAACGCCGCCACCGTGCGGATGAAGCTCAAGAGCCTGCTGTCCAACCAGGGCACCGAAGTCGTCTTCAAGGCCGACGACAAGATGGACCAGATCGTCCTGGACAAGAAGGACTGCACCTACTCCTACTTCGCCGACCCGATGTACGTCTGGATGGACGGCGAGTACAACCAGTACGAGGTCGAGAAGGAGAACATGGGCGACGCCCTGAACTACCTCGAGGAAGGCATGCCCGCCGAGGTGGTGTTCTACGAAGGCAAGGCCATCTCGGTCGAACTGCCCACCAGCGTCGAGCGCGAGATCACCTGGACCGAGCCGGCCGTCAAGGGCGACACCTCGGGCAAGGTGCTCAAGCCGGCCAAGATCGCCACCGGCTTCGAGATCGGCGTGCCGATCTTCGTCGCCCAGGGCGACAAGGTCGAGATCGACACCCGCACCGGCGAATACCGCCGCCGCGTCTGACCGCGGCTGCGGCCGGCCGGCATCACGACTGAACGAGGCTCCGCAAGGAGCCTTTTTCTTGCCCGCCCCGTGGACTTCGACTTCGACCTGATCGCCACGCCCTTCCGCATGCAGCCGGGCCTGCGCCGGCTGCCGGACGATGCGCGCCACCTGACGGCCCTGCGGCCCGGCTCGCCGCTGGCCGAGGAGAAGCGCCTGGCCATGCGGGCCGGCGGCACGCGGCTGGTCGCACCGGGGTTCGACCCGGCCGCCGCGATCGCGGCGATCGAAGCGCAGGCGGCGCGCGAGGGCATCGCGGTGGCGCCCGGCACGCCGCTCGAACTGGCCTTCGAGCAGGACTTCGCGGTCCTGGACGGCGCCACCGGCCGGCTGCAGTGGCTGTGCGTCTGCGCGCCCTCGCACTGGGCCCCCGAGGACAAGCTGGGCCTGGATTTCGCCGCCGTGCACGCGCCCGTGGCCGATGCCCGCCTGCTGCGGGCGGCCGGCAGGCAACTGGTGCAACTGGCCACCGGCGGCGAGCAGTGGGAACGCCACGTGTGGACGGTCAGCGCGTCCGCGCGGCACGACCAGCACCCGCGGCGCCATCCGCGCACGCCCTGGCCCCTGGCCACGGACCCGGACGCGTTCGCGGCCCGGTGCCACTTCCGCGCGGAGCGCCAGACCTTCTTCCTGGTCCGGGGGGCGAGCGGGCAGGCGGTGTTCACGATCCGGGTCATGGTGGAGCCGCTCCCGGACGTGGTCGACACGCCCGCCAAGGCGGCCAGGCTGCATGACGCGCTGGCGTCCATGAGCGACGCGGTCCTCGACTACAAGGGCCTCGCGCCGGCGCGCGCCCCCCTGCTCGCCTGGCTGGCGCGGAGGCGCTGATGGACCTGCTGGCGCGCGTCGCGCAGGTGATCGTTCCCGTGTTCTTCGTCGTCGCGATCGGCTATGCCTATGGCCGGCGCGCGCGGCCCGACCTGTCGACGTTCAACCGCATCGTGCTGGACGTCATGACGCCGCTGCTGGTCTACACCGGCCTGGCCAACCGCGAGTTCCACCTGCAGGAGCACCGGCTGCTCATCGCCGCGGCGGCGGTGCTGGTGCTGCTGTCCGGCGCCGTCGCGTGGATCGTCGCGCGGGCCAGCCGCACCCAGGCGCGCACGCTCGTGCCGGTGGTCATGTTCAACAACTCGGGCAACATGGGCCTGCCGCTGGCGCTGCTGGCGTTCGGGCCCTCGCAGTTCGGCGCCGCCGTCGCGCTCTTCTCCGTCAGCTGCCTGCTGCACTTTTCGGTGGGGGCGCGCATCACCAGCGCGCGGGCCGCGACGCGCGAACTGTTGCTCAGCCCCCTGATGGTCGCGTCCGCGCTGGGCTTCCTCAGCGCCGCGACCGGCGTGCGGCCGCCGGAGATCCTGATGACCGGCATGCGGCTGCTGGGCGAGCCGATGCTGCCCCTGATGCTGCTGTCGCTGGGCGTGCGGCTCACGCAGTTGCGCCGCGAGGACCTGTCGCAGGGACTGCTGGGCGCCTTCGCGCGGCCGCTGATCGGGCTCGGGCTGGCCTTGCCGCTGGCCTGGGCCTTCGGCCTGGATGCCGCGGCGCGCGGCCAGCTCGTGCTCTTCGCCGCCCTGCCCCCGGCCGTCATGCAGTTCATGCTGGCCGAGCGCTATGGCCAGGAGCCGCGCCGCGTGGCCGCCATGATCCTCCTGGGGAACGCGCTCGCGGCGCTGTTCGTGCCGCTCGCCCTGGCCGTGGCGCTGCCGGCTCAGTAGAGGCGGCGCGCCAGCAACACCGCCAGCACCACGCCCACGGCGAAGGTCGCACTGGCGACCGACAACCACAGCATGTGCTGGCCCCGCCGCTCGGCCAGCGCCCCGGCGCCGGCCAGGTGGTCGGGCCAGGGCGTCGCCTGAGGCAGCCACTCGCGCATCTCGGCCGCCATCCCGGGCGTGAAGAGCTCCAGGCACACCCGCTGCGGCGGCTGGCCGGCGCCCGCGCGCAGCGCGAGTTCGAGCTCCGAGCCGCGCACGCGCGCGTGCAGGATGTCCTTCAGCGGCAGCTTGATGCGGTCTTCCTTCCAGCCGAAGCCGCGGCGGAACCGCCCGGCCAGGCGCAGCACGTCCGGCTGGATGCGTGCCTCCAGTTCACCCTTGAACGGCAGGATGTCGAAGCCCTTGCCGTGCACCGAGCGCAGGCTGGCCGGATACGTGGCCCGGACGATGGAATGGCCCCCGGTGCGTTGCGGGCTGAAGTCGTTGGCGCGGGGGCGACGCCCGATGAGATCGGCGACGGTGCATTGCGCGCCGTCGGCATCGATGAGGACATGCTCGCTCGTCAGCGTGTGGCGGATGCGCATGCCGACGATGGTGCGGCGGTCGTACGGCCCGACCTTGCGGCCTTCGAGCACGACGTGGAACTGCGGCTCCTTCCGCTGCGTCACGGCTGTCCCCTCTGCTTGTTGTCGCCGGCGCGAAGGATAACGCCAGCAGCGGCGCCAATCCCGTCAAAATCGGTCCATGTCTTCCACCAGCAACATCCACGACCAGCGGCTGGCCGACGCCTGGGCCACGCTCAAGGCGCACTCGGACGCGGGACTCCCGCTGGACCGCGACGCCAGCCGGCTCGCCTTCGCCGACCCCGAATTCCTGCTGCGCCGCGAGACCCGCGGCATCCGCTTCCAGCTCGAGCTGCTCAAGCCCGACCTGGAGCAGCAGGCCCATGGCATCGAGAACACCATCGTGGTGTTCGGCAGCGCGCGCTTTCGCAGCGAGGAGGAGGCCCAGACGCTGCTCGCCGCGGCCGAGGCCGGCGGCGACGAGGCGGTGATCCGCCGCGCCCGCGCCCTGGCGCGCAACTCGCACTACTACGAGAAGGCGCGCGCCTTCGGCAAGCTGGTCGCGCAGTACAGCGCGGGCAAGGAACCGCGCGACATGCTGTTCATCTGCACCGGCGGCGGCCCGGGCATCATGCAGGCGGCCAACCGCGGCGCCTACGAGGGCGACGGCATCAGCGTCGGGCTGTCGATCGCGCTGCCGATGGAGGAAGCGGCCAACCCCTACGTGACGCCTGCGCTGTCGTTCAAGTTCCACTACTTCGCGCTGCGCAAGATGCACTTCATGATGCGGGCCAAGGCGCTGGTGGCCTTCCCCGGCGGCTTCGGCACGCTCGACGAGCTGTTCGAGGTGATCACGCTCGTGCAGACGCGCAAGGCCAAGCAGGTGCCGATCGTGCTGTTCGGATCCGACTACTGGAAGCGCCTGATCGATTTCGACGTGCTGATCGACGAAGGCGTCATCTCGCCGGCCGACCTCGACCTGTTCAAGTACGCCGACGAGCCGGAAGCGGCCTGGGACGCGATCCGCGGCTTCTACGGCTTGTGAGGCCCGGCGTCGTTGAGGCGGAACGCCAGCCGCGTTCCGCCGCCGACGACCGCCGCCACGACCCAGAACACGCCGGCGATGCCGATCACCGCGCCGGCGGCGCCGAACAGCATCGGCATCGTGACGCTGGAGGCGTTGATCGCCATCATCCGCAGCCCGATGGCCTGGCCGTGGCGGTGCTCCGGCGTGATCTGGTGCAGCGTGCTCATGATCATCGGCTGCACCGTGCCGAGCGCCACGCCCAGCAGCACCGAGCACACGCCCATCGCCAGCGCCGAGTGCACCAGCGGATACACGCCGAACAGCACCGCGGTGGCGGCCATCGCCGCCATGATGACCACCCATTCCTTGAGGTGGGCCGCGATCACCGGCAGCAGCACGCGCACCGCGGCGGCGGCGATGGCAAAGCCGCCCAGGATGGTGCCGATCACGGACGCCGACAGGCCCCGCTCGTGGCCGAGCACGGGCACCACGAACGTGTGCACGTCCCAGCAGGAGGACAGCACCCAGTTCACGAGCAGCAGGCGGCGGAACATGGGCTCGCGCACCAGGTCCCAGGCCGGACTGGGCCGGGCACCGGGGGGCGCCTGCACCGGCGGCAGCTCCTTGACGTCGCGCACCCAGAACCAGCCCACCAGCGGCAGGATCGCCACCAGCAGGAACGACAGGCGGAAGCCCCCGTGGTCGATCGTCAGGCCGGCGGTGAACGGACCGACGAAGTTCGAGAAGGCGGGGCCGATCGCCAGCCACGAGAACACGCGCTTGAGCTCGGCGGGGCCATCGGCCGCGCGGCCCACATGCCGCTGCAGCGCGATCACCGCGGTGCCCGTCGCCCCGCCGGTGAGCAGGGCCGACAGGCACAGCACCGGGAAGACGGGGAAGGCCACGGCCGCGGCGCCACCCAGCGCGGCCGCGATGACCGACAGGCCGAACGGCCGGCGCAGGCCATGCCGGTCGGCGTAGCGCCCGGCGGGCAGCGCGAGGAACACCTGTGTGAGCGCGAACAGCGCCAGCAGCACGCCGACCGCGGCTTCGCTGTAGCCCTCCCGCAGGGCCATCAGCGGCGCGGCCATGCGCATGCCCGCCATGCTGGCATGCAGGAACACCTGCCCGGTGATGAGGCGCGCGAGGCCGACGCCCTGCCCGCGGGTCAAGGGGCCTCGTCCCCTTCGATGCCGGAGGCGGCGACCAGCGGGGCGGGCAGCGACTTGGTGGGCTTGACGCCCAGGCTCTTGAGCATCTCGGCCTGGCGGATGACGTTGCCCTTGTTCTTCGACAGCTTCGCGAACGCGTCGCCGTAGGCATCGCCGGCCTGCTGGATGCCGCGGCCGACCTTCTCCATGTCCGCGACGAAGGCGGTCAGGCGGTCGTACAGCTCGGCGCCGCGGCGCGCGATCTCCTGCGCGTTGCGGCTCTGCGCTTCCTGCCGCCACAGGTGCGCCACGGTGCGCAGCACGAACATGAGCGTGGAGGGGCTGACCAGCAGCACGTTCTTGTTCCAGGCTTCCATGAACAGGCCGTTGTCGTCGGTGACACCCAGCATGAACGCCGGCTCGATCGGCACGAACATGAGCACGAAGTCCAGCGACTTGAGCCCGTAGAGCAGCTGGTAGTTGCGCTCGGACAGGCCCTTGACGTGCGCGCGGATGGAATCGAGATGGCGCTTGCGGGCGGCGGCACGGACGGCGTCGTCGTCGCTGGTCGCGTATTCCTCGTAGGCCAGCAGCGACACCTTGGCGTCGATGACGAGGTGCCGCTCCTCGGGCAGCCTGATCACCACGTCCGCCTGCGCGCGGCCGCCCTCCTCGCGGTTCACGCTCGCCTGGGTCTCGTATTCCACCCCCTTGCGCAGCCCGCAGCCCTCGAGCACGCGCTCGAGGATCAACTCGCCCCAGTTGCCCTGCGTCTTGGTCGACCCCTTGAGCGCCGACGTCAGGCTCTTGGCCTCGTCCGCGAGCGTCCGGTTCAACTCCAGGAGCTGCAGCACCTGCTGCGCGAGCGCCGAGCGCTCCTTGCCCTCGGTGTCGTACATCAGCTCGACCTTGCCCTGGAATTCCTGCAGGCGCAGCCGCAGGGGATCGAGCAGCTGGCCGAGGTTGGCCTGGTTCTGCTCGGCGAACTTGCGGCTCTTCTCGTCCAGGATGTCGCTGGCCAGCGACTTGAACTGGTTGGACAGCTCGTCGCGCGCCGAGGCCAGCAAGGCGAGCTTCTCCTGCGCCTGGGACCGCTCGGCCTGCAGCTGCGTCGTCAGCTCGACCACCTGCTTGTCGGCTTCGACCACCTGCCGCTGCAGGGCATCGCGCGCCTGGACGGCGACGGCGAGTTCGCGGCGCAGGGTCTCGCCGGTCTCGCTCTCCGCCTTCAGCGAGGCATCGAGCGCCGCGGCCCGCCGCTCGGCGCCCGAGAGGTCCTGCGCCAGCCGCTCCGCGCGGGTGACGATGGCCGCCATCTCGGCTTCCAGCACCGCGACCCGGCCGGCGCGCTCGCCGAGCTGGGCCTTCTCGTCGCGCGCGCTGTCGAGCGCATCGCGGTAGGTGGCGCTCTGCGCGCGCAGATCGTGCACCTCCGCGGCGAGCTGCTGCCGTTCGTTCTCCAGGCTGCGCACGCGCTCGGACGCCGTGGCGAGTTCGACGGCGGCCTCGGCCTTCACCTTCGCCGCGATCGCATCCAGCTGGGCGCCGGCACCGCGCCGCGCCAGGAACCAGCCCGCGACGACGCCGGCCAGCAGCAGGACGGCGAAGACGGCGAAACCGAACACCCCGGTGGAGAAAGCCTGCGGCGCGTCAGGCACCCAGCACCTCGGGGTTGAGCGGCGTCAGCGGCTTGCCGTTCACCAGGAAGCCGATCAGGTTGTCGGCGGCCAGGTTGGCCATCGCGAGCCGGGTCGGCACGGTGGCACTGGCGATGTGGGGCGTGAGGACGATGTTGGGCACGGTGAGCAGGTCGGGGTGGACCTTGGGCTCGCCCTCGTAGACATCCAGGCCGGCGGCGGCGATGCGCCGCTCGCGCAGGGCGGCGGCCAGCGCCGCGTCGTCGACGATGCCGCCGCGGGCGATGTTCACCAGCGTGGCGGTGGGCTTCATCTGTGCCAGTTCCGCGGCGCCGATCGCGTGGTGCGACTGCGCCGAGTACGGCAGCACCAGCACCAGGTGGTCGGCGTCGCGCAGCAGCTGCTCCTTGCTGACGTAGGTCGCCTTGCAGGCGGCCTCGGCCTCGGGCGCGAGCCGGGAGCGGTTGTGGTAGATCACCTTCATGCCGAAGCCGTGCGCGCCGCGGCGCGCGATGCCCTGGCCGATGCGGCCCATGCCCAGGATGCCCAGCGTGGTGCCGTGCACGTCGGCGCCGGCGAACATGTCGTAGCTCCACTTCTGCCACTTGCCCGCGCGCAGGTAATGCTCGCTCTCGGTCAGGCGCCGGGCGGTGGCCATCAGCAGCGCGAAGCCGAAGTCGGCGGTCGTCTCCGTCAGCACGTCGGGCGTGTTGGTGCCCAGCACCTTCGCCGCCGTCATCGCCGGCAGGTCGAAGTTGTTGAAGCCCACGGCCATGTTGGCGCAGATGCGCAGGCTGGGGCAGGCCTGGATCAGGTCGGCGTCGATGCGTTCGCCACCGGTGGTGAACGCGCCCACCTTGCCCTGCAGGCGGGCGATCAGCTGCTCGCGCGACCAGGCTTCCTCGGCCTGGTTGTGCTCCACCGTGAAGTGCTGCTCGAGGCGGGCGATGACCTCGGGGAAGACGGCGCGCGCGACCAGGATGGGGGGCTTGTTCATGGTGGGCTAGCGGAAGAAAAGGACGGTCATGAGGACGAACAGCGGGATCAGCACCGCGCCCGACCAGGCCATGTAGCCGAAGAAGGAGGGCATTTTGACACCGCGCTCCTCGGCGATCGCCTTGACCATCATGTTGGGCGCGTTGCCGATGTAGGAGTTGGCACCCATGAACACGGAACCGGCCGAAATCGCGGCCAGCGTGGCGGCCAGTTGCGTCATCAGCACCTGGGCGTCGCCGCCCGCGGTGTTGAAGAACACCAGGTAGGTCGGCGCGTTGTCGAGGAAGGAACTGAGCGCCCCGGAGGCCCAGAAATACATCGCCGGATCGGGCGTGCCGTCGGCGCGGGTCACGGCCGCGATGACGGGGGCGAACGGGCCTTCGAGCCCGGCGCGCAGCATGGCGATGACGGGAATGATGGTCAGGAAGATGCCGGCGAACAGCTTGGCCACCTCCTGCATCGGCCCCCAGGAGAACTGGTTCTCGGAATGCACGGCCGCCGGCGTGATGCGCAGCGACAGCAACGTGACCAGCACCAGGCCGACGTCGCGCACCAGTCCCGGCAACCCGACCTCCACGCCGGCGACGTGGAAGGCGATGCCGGACTTCCAGACGCCCGACAGCAGCACCAGCGCCACGATCGCACCCAGCAGCCAGAAGTTGCGCGCGCCGTCGAAGGCGATGGCGCGCGTGTCGGGCGTCGGATCCACCGGCAGCGTTTCCTCGCGCCGGTGGTAGTACCAGCTGTCCAGGGCATAGAAGATCGCCAGCAGCGAGCCCACCAGGAACAGCGTCTCCGGCAGGATCTGGCGCACCGTCCAGAAGAACTCCACGCCCTTGAGGAAGCCGAGGAACAGCGGCGGATCCCCCAGCGGCGTGAGCGAGCCGCCCGCGTTGGACACCACGAAGATGAAGAACACGAACACGTGCGCCTTGTGGCGGCGGTTGTCGTTGGCCCGGATCAGGGGCCGCACCATCAGCATGGACGCGCCGGTGGTCCCCATGAAGCTGGCCAGCACCGCGCCGATGGCCAGCACGGCGGTGTTGAGCCCCGGGCTGCCGTGCAGGTTGCCGCGGATGTGGATGCCGCCGGCCACGGCGAACAGCGCCGTGAGCAGGATCACGAACGGGATGTACTCGGCCACCGCCGCATGCACGAAGGCGCCCCCGGCGGCGGCCGGGCCGAACACCAGCGCGAACGGCAGCAGGAAGGCGAGCGACCAGCCCGCCGCGACTTTGCCGAAGTGGCGGTGCCAGAACCACGGCACCAGCAGCGGCATCAGCGCGATCGACAGCAGGAGGCCCGCGAACGGCAGGCCCCAGACGGCCGACAGCTGCCGGCCATCGAAGTCGGCGGCCGCAGCCAGCCCGGGAGCGAGGAGGCCTGCCACGGCCAGCAGGGACGCAGGAAGGATTCGCACCGCGCTCACTCCAGCCACCGGGTGAAGGCCGCCACCGGCTCGCGCGGCGTGTGGAAGGAATTGACCGGGGCCTGCGGGTCCGCGTAGCCCAGGGACATGCCGCAGACCAGCATCTCGTCCTCACCCGCGCCGATGTGCGGCAGGATGATCCGTGCGTACCCGTTCCAGGCCGCCTGCGGGCAGGTGTGCAGCCCCTCCGCGCGGGCGGCGACCATCAGGTTCTGCAGGAACATGCCGTAGTCGACCAGCGAGCCGCGGCCCATCACGCGGTCGAGCGTGAACATCAGGCCGACCGGCGCGTCGAAGAAGCGGAAGTTGCGCTGGTGCTGCGCGTGCATCTTGTCCTTGTCGCCCTTGCCGATCCCCAGCAGGCCGTACAGGCTCCAGCCGTTCTGGCGCCGCCGGTCGATGTAGGGCGGCACCCATTTCTCCGGGTAGTAGTCGTACTCCTCGCGGTACTCCGCGGCCAGCGCGGGGTTGGCATAGATGGCGTCGTGCGCCTTGCAGACCTTCTCGACCAGGCGGTCGCGGCTCGCGCCCTGCAGCACGTAGGCCTTCCAGGGCTGGGTGTTCGTGCCCGACGGCGCGCGGCTGGCCAGTTGCAGCAGCCGCTCGATCGTCTCGCGCGGAACCGGCGTGGGCAGGAAGGCGCGGGCCGAGAAGCGGCTCTCGATGGCGGCCGCCACGCTGGCGGGGTCGGCGACGACGGTGCTGACCTGCGGGGTGGTCATTGCAGTTCCTCCAGGACGGTGCGAAGCGCGGCGGGCAGCGGCACCGGCCGGCGGGTCGCCCGATCGACATAGACGTGCACGAAATGCCCCTTGGCGGCGGTCAGCGGTTCGCCGGCGGCGAACAGGCCGACCTCGTAGCGCACGCTCGAGCCGCCCAGGCGCGCCACGCGCAGGCCCGCTTCGACGGTCTGCGGGAATGCGAGCGGACCGAAATAGTTGCACTGGGTCTCGACCACCAGGCCGATCGTGTCGCCGCCGTGGATGTCGAGCACGCCGCGCTCGATCAGGTGCGCGTTGACGGCGGTGTCGAACCAGCTGTAGTAGACGACGTTGTTGACGTGGCCGTACACGTCGTTGTCCATCCAGCGGGTGGTGATGGGCCGGAAAGCGCGGTAGGCGCTGCGGGATTCGGGCTCCGGCCGGGCCGTGGGGCGGTCACTCATCGACGCCGATTCTGCCAGCGCCGCCAGAACTGCACCGCCGCGCGGAACGTGTTCACCTGCACCTGCACCGTGTCCTCCATGCGCGTGCCGTAGCCGCCCGCCATCGCGAAGGCCAGCGGCACGCCGCGCTGCCAGGCCCAGTCGAACACGCGCCGGTCGCGGGCCTCCAGGCCGTCCCAGGTGAGCTTCAGGCGCCCGAGCCGGTCGCCTTCGTGCGGGTCCGCCCCGGCGAGGTAGATCACCAGGCCGGGGTCGAACCGGCGTTCCAGTTCACCCAGCGCCTGCTCCAGCGCCTCGAGGTAGGCGTCGTCCCGGCAGCCGTCGGGCAGGTCGACGTCCAGGTCGCTGCGCTCCTTGCGGAACGGGAAGTTCTTCTGGCCGTGCAGCGACAGCGTGAAGACGCTGGGATCGTCGCGAAAGACCTTGGCGGTGCCGTTGCCCTGGTGCACGTCGAGGTCGATCACGGCCACCCGCAGCTGCCGGCCGCGGCGGCCATGCTCGGCCTGCATCAGGCGGGCCGCGACCGCCGCGTCGTTGAAGACGCAGAAGCCCCCGCCGCGGTCCGCGCACGCATGGTGGGTGCCGCCGGCGATGTTGGCCGCCACCCCCTGCGCGAAAGCGGCCCGGCAGGCGGCGATGGTCGCGCCCACCGACCGCCTGGCCCGCTCGGCCATGGCTTCGCTCCAGGGAAAGCCGATCTCGCGCACGATCGCCGGCTCGACGGTCCCGTCCGAGATCGCCTGGACGTAGCCCGGCGTGTGGACCAGCGCCAGTTCGCCGTCGCTGGCGGGCAGGGCTTGCTGGAGCTGCACCTCGGGCACCTCGGCCGCCAGGCTGTCGCGCAGCAGCTGGTACTTGCCCATCGGGAAACGGTGCCCGGGCGGCAGCGGCAGGACGAACTGGGTCGCATAGAAGACCTGCATCCGGCGATTGTCCCGGCGCCCGTGCCCGGCCGCGGGCTAGAGGGAGACTCCTAGAATGTTGCGCCGCAACAAAAAACACTTGCACTCCGGGGCGGCTTCCCTATACTCACGTGAATTGCTGCACCGCAACATGGCGACTTCGCCCGGGGCAGCCCTTTTGCAACCACCCGGAGAACCGCAAATGCTGACCCCTGAACAGATCCTCGCTTCCCAGAAAGCCACCGTCGAAACCCTCTTCGGCCTGACCTCCAAGGCCTTCGAAGGCGTCGAGAAGCTCGTCGAGCTGAACCTCACCGCGTCCAAGGCCGCGCTGGTCGAAGCCGCCGACACCACCACCTCCATGCTGGCTGTCAAGGACGCCCAGGAACTGCTGGCCCTGCAGGCGAGCCTGTTCCAGCCCCTGGCCGAGAAGACCGCCGCCTACAGCCGCCACCTGTACGACATCGCCGCCGGCACCGGCGCCGAGTTCGGCAAGACCTTCGAGTCGCAGGCGACCGACGCGCAGAAGAAGTTCATGGCCGTGGTCGACAACGCCGCCAGGAACGCCCCGGCCGGCTCCGAGACCGCCGTGGCCGTGTTCAAGAGCGCCATCGCCGCCGGCAACAACGCGCTGGAGTCGGTGCAGAAGGCCGTCAAGCAGGCCTCCGACGTGGCCGAAGCCAACTTCAACGCCGTGGCCAACACGGCGGTGAACGCCGGCAAGACGGCCGCCAAGGCCAAGCGCTGAGCACTTGAATCGGCGGGTCCCGCCCGCACTTCGTGAGGACGGGAACTCCGCTCGATGCGGAGCATCTATCCAGGACTTCCGTGATGGACGGGAGTTCTTCAGGTTGTCTCCTCGGGTCCTTTCGACACCTTCACAGGTTCAGGGATCCTTCGCCCCAGCTGCAAGGCTGGGGCTTTTTTACGTCCGCTCCCGCCGTCGGGGTGCGAGCGCTCGACCTCAGTGCAGCATTCTGGCCGCCAGCGCGGCCTTCAGTTGCGGCAGCAGCCGGCGCATCGCGGCGCGGCCGGCCTCGATCGCCCGGCGCCTGGCCGTGAAGTCGGCGCTGCCCATGCCGACGAGCTGCGGGCGCACCACCAGGTCGGCCTGCTGCAGTTCGCCGCGATTGATGCTCTTGCCCATGATCGCGAACGTCTGCAGCAGGATCTGCAGCGGATCGCCCGACGGGTTGCCCTCGGGCGCCGCCGAGATGTCGACGGCGATCACGAACTCCCCGCCCATCTGCCGCGCATAGCGCACGGGCACCGGGGCCACCAGCCCGCCGTCGACGTACTCGGCGCCGCTGATCTTCACGGGCAGGAACACGGCCGGCACGGCGCTGGACGCGCGCACGGCGGTCCCGGCATCGCCGCGCTGAAACAGCACGCCTTCGCCGGTGTCGAGCCGGGTGGCGACGATGCCCAGCGGCAGCGCCATCTGCTCGATGAGCCGGTTGCCCACCTGCGCGTTCACGTAGCGCGACAGGGCCTCGCCGCGCAGCATGCCGCGGTTGAACAGCGGCAGCGTCCAGTCGGTGAACGCCGCCTCGTCCATGGCCTCGGCCACCTGCTGCAACTGTGCGCCGCTGCGGCCGCTGGCATACAGCGCGGCCACCAGGCTGCCCGCCGAGGTGCCCACCACCAGGTCGGGCCGCAGCCCGGCCTCCTCGAGCACCTGGATAACGCCCACGTGGGCGAAGCCGCGTGCGGCGCCACCGCCGAGCGCCAGCGCGATGCGCGGTGGCTTGGGTGGCGGCACCACGACGGGCGCCGCCACCACCGGCGGCGCGGCCGGCACCGTCGGCTCGGGCTTCGTGCTCGCGCACCCGGCCAGCGCCAGCAGCACGGCCACCAGCAGACCGTCCCGCCAGCGCGAAGCGAGGCTCGCGCCCGACCCCCGGCCCCGCCACCAACTGAGAATGATTCTTGTTTGGATTATGATCGCCCTCTTCGCATCCACCTTCGAAAGACTCCACTTCATGCGCCGATCCGCCCTTGCCTTCTGCCTCGCCCTCGCCGGGGCGGCCAGCCTGCCGGCCGCCGCGCAGGACCAGGTCCTGAACCTCTACTCCGCGCGCCACTACCCCACCGACGAAGCGCTGTACGCGAACTTCACCAAGGCCACGGGCATCCGCATCAACCGCGTGGACGCCGACGACGCCGGGATTCTCGCCCGCCTGAAGGCCGAGGGCACCGCGTCGCCCGCCGACGTGATCCTGCTGGTGGACGCGGCGCGCCTGGCCAAGGGCGATGTCGACGGGCTGTTCAAGCCGGTCCGATCCAAGGTGCTGGAGGACGCGATCCCGGTGCAGTACCGCGCGGCGGCGGGCCCCGAGGGCACCACCTGGTTCGGCTTCTCCACCCGGGCCCGGGTCGTGGTCTATGACAAGGCCAGGGTCAAGCGCGAGGACGTCGACACGTACGAGGAGCTCGGCGACCCGAAGAACAAGGGCCGCGTGTGCGTGCGCTCCGGCTCGCATCCGTACAACCTGTCGCTGTTCGGCTCGGTGACCGAGCACCTCGGCGAGGCCCGGGCGCAGGAGTGGCTCCAGGGCGTGAAGTCGAACCTGGCGCGCGACCCCAAGGGCGGCGACACCGACCAGATCAAGGCCGTCGCGGCCGGCGAGTGCCAGGTGGCGCTGAGCAACACCTACTACATCGCCCGCCTGATGCGCTCGGACAAGCCCGAGGACCGCGCCGTGATGGAGAAGGTGGCGGTGGTCTTCCCGAACCAGCAGTCGTGGGGCACGCACCTGAACATCGCGGGCGGCGCGGTGGCCCGGAACGCCAGGAACCCCGCCGCGGCGGTCAGGTTCCTCGAGTACCTGGCCAGCCCCGAGGCGCAGAACCACTTCGCCAACGGCAACAACGAGTGGCCGGTCGCGCGTGGCGTGAAGGTCGCCAACCCGGCGCTGCAGGCCATGAGCGGGGGCGACTTCAAGGCCGAGACCATTCCGCTGGCGGCCGTCGGCGCCAACCAGGTCAAGGTCCAGCAGATGCTCGACCGCGCCGGATTCAAGTGAGCCCGCCCCGCGGCGGAGTTGCCGCCGCGCACGCAGTCACGGGGGCCGCATCGCGGCCCCTTCTGCTTTCGCCCCGATAATTGACGTGAACGTCAACCAAGAAGGAGCTTCCATGGACATCAAGGGCAAGGTCTTCATCGTCACCGGCGGCGCTTCCGGCCTCGGCGAAGGCACGGCACGCATGCTGGCCGCCGAGGGCGGCAAGGTCGTCATCGCCGACATGCAGGCCGACAAGGGCGAAGCCGTCGCGCGCGAGATCGGCGGCGCCTTCGTCAAGTGCGACGTGAGCCAGGAAGCGGACGGCCAAGCCGTCGTGGCCAAGGCCGTGTCCCTGGGCAAGCTGATGGGCCTGGTCAACTGCGCCGGCATCGCGCCGGCGGAAAAGACGGTCGGCAAGAACGGCCCGCACAACCTGGCGCTGTACACCAAGACCATCATGGTCAACCTGGTGGGCAGCTTCAACATGATCCGCCTGGCCGCCGAAGCCATGGCCAAGAACGACCCGGAGCCCACCGGCGAGCGCGGCTGCCTGATCTCCACCGCCTCCGTCGCCGCCTACGACGGCCAGATCGGCCAGGCGGCGTACAGCGCCTCCAAGGGCGGCGTGGTCGGCATGACGCTGCCGATCGCGCGCGACCTGTCGCGCAACGGCATCCGCAACATGACCATCGCTCCCGGCATCTTCGGCACGCCCATGCTGTTCGGCATGCCCAAGGAGGTGCAGGACTCGCTGGCCGCCAGCGTGCCGTTCCCCTCGCGCCTGGGCACGCCGCAGGACTACGCCAAGCTGGCCAAGCACATCTTCGAGAACGACATGCTCAACGGCGAGGTGATCCGCCTGGACGGCGCCATCCGGCTCGCGCCGCGCTGATGGCCCGCCCCGCCGGGGCCGGATCCCACGCGGGTCCCCAGGCATGAGACGGCAGCTCGCTGCGCTGGCGATCGCCACCCTGGCGTTGGCCGGGTGCGCGAGCGCTCCGCCGCCCGCCTTCGAGGACCAGCGGCCCGTCCTGCCCGAAGCGGCTTCGGGCTCCACGCGGAAGCCGGGCTGGGCGGCGCACCGATTCGCCGTCGCCGCCGCGAACCCGCTCGCCACCGAGGCGGGCTACCAGGCGCTCCAGGCCGGCGGCTCCGCGGTCGATGCGGCGGTCGCGGTGCAGATGGTGCTCACGCTGGTGGAGCCGCAGTCCAGCGGCATCGGCGGCGGCGCCTTCCTGCTGCATTTCGACGGCGCGCATGTCGAGGCGTTCGACGGCCGCGAGACCGCGCCGGCCGCGGCGGACGAGAAGCTGCTGCTCGGCGCCGACGGCAAGCCCCTCGCCTTCTACGACGCGGTGGTCGGCGGCCGCTCGGTCGGCGTCCCCGGCACCGTGCGGATGCTCGAGATGGCGCACCGCCGGCATGGCAAGCTGCCCTGGTCGGCGCTCCTGCAGCCCGCCATCCGGCTGGCCGAGTCCGGTTTCCCCGTGAGCCCGCGGCTGCACGCCGTGCTGCAGGCCGACGCCCACCTGAAGAAGGACCCGGTCGCGGCCGTCTACTTCTACCGGCCGGACGGCGAACCGCGCCGGGTCGGCGAGCGGCTTCGCAACCCGGCGCTGGCCGCCGTCCTGCGCCGCATCGCCGCCGAGGGCGCCAGGGCGCTCCACGAAGGGGACATCGCGCAGGCCATCGTCGACAAGGTGCGCGGGCACCCGACCAATCCCGGCCGGCTCACCCTGGCCGACCTGGCGGGCTACCAGCCGAAGCAGCGCGAACCGATCTGCCACGACTACCGCGCGCCGGCACGCGAGTACCGCATCTGTGGCTTCCCGCCGCCGGGCTCGGGGGCCATCGCCATCGGCCAGATCCTGGGCATCCTGAACGACACGAACGCGGCCTCGCTGCCGCTCGTGGAAGGACTGCCGTCGGCCGACTGGCTCTATCTGTACAACGAGGCCGCGCGCCTGGCATTCGCGGACCGGGGCCAGTACCTGGGCGACCCCGACTTCGTCCAGCCGCCGGGCGGCAGCTGGATGACGCTGCTCGACCCCGCCTACCTGCGCCAGCGCGCCCGCCTGATCGGCCCGCGGAGCATGAAGGTCGCGCAACCCGGCACTCCCGGCACGCGCGGCGCCCTGGCCCCCATGCCCGACCAGCCCGAGCACGGCACCTCGCACATCAGCATCGTCGACGCGGGTGGCCACGCCGTCGCCATGACCACCACCATCGAGGACCAGTTCGGCGCGCGCCAGATGGTGCGCGGCTTCATGCTGAACAACGAGCTCACCGACTTCAGCTTCACCCCCGCCGACGCGCAGGGCCGGCCCATCGCCAACCGCGTGCAGCCCGGCAAGCGGCCGCGCTCGTCGATGGCGCCCACGCTCGTGTTCGACAAGGCCACCGGCCGGCTCGTGATGAGCGGCGGCAGCCCCGGCGGCGCGCTGATCATCCACTTCACCGCCAAGACGCTCTATGGCGTGCTCAACTGGGGCCTCGCGCCGCAGCAGGCCATCGACCTGCCGAACTTCGGTTCGCTCAACGGCCCCACCCTGCTCGAGCAGAAGCGCTTCCCGCCCGCGACGGTCCAGGCGCTGCGTGCACGCGGCGCCGAAGTGCGCGAGCAGGAGATGACCAGCGGCCTGCAGGCCCTGGTGCGTGGCGACGCACCGGGCCGGATGACCTGGTTCGGCGGCGCGGACCCGCGGCGCGAAGGCGTGGTGATGGGCGACTGAGCCTGCTCAGCCGCCATGCGCCTTGAGCAGGCGCTCGTATTCGGAGATCACCTGCGCGCCGAACAGCAGGAAGGTGGCGCCGATCTCCAGGCTGAGCAGCACGACGATGGCCGTCGTGAGCGAGCCGTACACCACGCTCACCTGCGACAAGGTGCCGAAGTACCAGACCAGCAGGTGCCGGGTGACCTCCCACAGCAGCGCCGCCGTGATGCCGCCGGGCAGCGCGTGGCGCCACGTCAGCCGCCCGGCCGGCATCACCATGTACAGCGAGGTCAGCATGAAGATCTCGCCCAGCAGGCCGAGCAGGTACAGCAGCACGCCCGAGAAGCCCTTGAGCGACCAGGCGTGGCCGAGCAACTCCACGTTCTCCTGGCCGAGCGCCTCCAGGCTGCCGGCCACCAGCGTCACCACCAGCAAGCCCAGGCTGAGGAAGAACACGTAGCAGTACGGCATCAGCGCCGAGACGAGGAAGTGGCGCCGGCGCACGGTGACGCGGTGCAGGAAGATCACCGACATCGCCTTTTCCAGCACGGTGAACGCCAGCGAGCTGAAGAACAGCATGGTGGCCAGCAGCACCCAGCCGACCACGTCGCGGTGGGCGACGAAGGACGCCAGCTCCGCCATGAACGCCTTCGATTGCCCCGGCAGCAGCCACTCCAGGTAGCGGCCGAGGGTGCCCAGCAATTCGCGCTGGTCGACCACGTGCGACAGCGCGATCACTGCCAGGATCAGCAACGGCACGACGGACAGCAGCGCGTAGTACGCCACCGCGCCGGCCAGCAGCAGGCCCTGGTTGCGCATGAACCCGCGCACCACCTGGCGCGCGAACGCGCCGGGGTTCGCCAGCACGTGGGCCGTGGCCGGGCTGATCACTCGCATCCGCCCCAGTCTAGGGCTGCGCGGCGCGGCGCGCAGGCCGCTGTGACAGGCGCCAACGCGACCGTCAGACGTCGATGGCCTGGGCCGAGCCGGCGCGCTTGCGCAACTCGAACTTCTGGATCTTGCCGGTCGAGGTCTTGGGCAGCTCGCCGAACACCACGGCGCGCGGCAGCTTGAAGCCGGCCAGGTGCTTGCGGCAGTGGGCGACGATGTCCTGCGCGGTGGTGGCCGCGCCGGCCTTGAGTTCGACGAAGGCGCACGGGGTCTCGCCCCACTTCGGATCGGGCTTGGCCACCACCGCCGCGGCCAGCACGTCGGGGTGGCGGTACAGCACGTCCTCGACCTCGATGGAGGAGATGTTCTCGCCGCCCGAGATGATGATGTCCTTGCTGCGGTCCTTGATCTTGATGTAGCCGTCCGGGTACTGCACCGCCAGGTCGCCGGTGTGGAACCAGCCGCCGGCGAAAGCCTCCTGCGTGGCCTTGGGGTTCTTGAGGTAGCCCTTCATCGTGATGTTGCCGCGGAACATGATCTCGCCCATGGTCTCGCCATCCATCGGCACCGGCTGCATCGTCCCGGGATCCATCACGCGGGCGTCCTGCTGCAGGTGGTAGCGCACCCCCTGGCGGGCGTTCAGGCGGGCCCGCTCGCCGATGTCCAGCCGGTCCCAGGCCTCGTGCTTGGGACACACCGTCGCCGGGCCGTAGACCTCGGTCAGCCCGTACACGTGCGTCAGGTCGAAGCCCAGGCGTTCCATGCCCTCGATCATCGACGCCGGCGGGGCGGCGCCGGCCACCATCGCCTTGACGCCGCGCGGCAGGTCACGCTTCATCTCGTCCGGCGCGTTCACCAGCATGCCGTGCACGATCGGCGCGCCGCAGTAATGCGTCACGCCATGCTGGCGGATCGCGTCCAGGATCGCGCCCGCCTCCACCCGGCGCAGGCAGACGTTCACCCCGGCCCGGGCCGCGACGGTCCACGGGAAGCACCAGCCGTTGCAGTGGAACATCGGCAGCGTCCACAGGTAGACCGCGTGCTTGGGCATGTCCCACTCGAGGATGTTCGACACGGCGTTCGTCGCCGCGCCGCGGTGGTGGTACACGACGCCCTTGGGGTTGCCGGTGGTGCCGCTGGTGTAGTTCAGGGCGATCGCATCCCATTCGTCCTCGGGCATCAGCCAGGCCCCGGCAGGGTCGCCGCCGGCGAGCAGTTCCTCGTAGGTCAGGCTGCCCAGCCGCTCCACCGGCCCCTGGTACAGCTCGTCCTCGACGTCGACCACCAGCAGCGGCCCGCTGCGCGTGCGCAGCGCCAGCGCCTTCTTCAGCGCCGGGGCGAACTCGGGATCGACGATCACCACCCTGGCCTCGCCGTGGTCCAGCATGAAGGCGATGCTCTCCGGATCGAGGCGCGTGTTCAAAGCGTTCAGCACGGCGCCGGCCATCGGGACGCCGAAGTGCGCCTCGACCATGGGCGGCGTGTTGGGCAGCATGACGGCGACAGTGTCGCCGCGCCGCACGCCCCGCGCGGCCAGCGCCGACGCGAGCCGGCGGCAGCGGGCCTCGGTCTGCGCCCAGGTCTGGCGCAGGGCCCCGTGCACGATGGCGAGGCGGTCGGGATAGACCTGCGCGGTGCGCGCGAGGAACGAGAGCGGCGTCATGGGCGCGAAGTTCGCCTCGTTGCGCGCCAGGTCCTGGTCGAAGATGCTGCTCATGTCGCACGTTCCTCCGTGGTTTGCCCGGGTGCCGGCGGCGGCCGGCACCGTTGCGCCAGAATACCGCTGCTGATGGCCATTCCCCAGTCATTCATCCAGGACCTGCTGTCGCGCGCCGACGTCGTGGAGATCGTCGGCCGCTACGTGCAGCTGAAGAAGACCGGGGCCAACTTCTCCGGCCTGTGCCCGTTCCACGCGGAAAAGAGCCCCTCGTTCACCGTCAGCCCGAGCAAGCAGTTCTACCACTGCTTCGGCTGTGGCAAGAACGGCAATGCGATCGGCTTCCTGATGGAGCACGCGGGCATGGGCTTCGTCGAGGCGGTCAAGGACCTGGCCGGCCAGTACGGCATGGAAGTGCCCGAGGACGACACCTCGCCCCAGGAGCGCGAGCGCGCCGCCCAGCAGCGGCAGAAGCAGGCCACGCTCACCGACGTGCTGGAAAAGGCGGGCCAGGCCTACCGCAAGCACCTGCGCGGCTCGCCGCGGGCGATCGCCTACCTCAAGGGCCGCGGCGTCTCGGGCGAGATCGCCAAGGCGTTCGGCCTCGGCTATGCGCCCGAGGGCTGGCGCACGCTGGCCGGCGTGTTCCCGCAGTACGACGACCCACTGCTGGCCGAGAGCGGGCTGGTGATCGTCAACGAGGACGATGACAAACGCTACGACCGCTTCCGCGACCGGGTCATGTTCCCGATCCGCAACGTCAAGGGCGAGTGCATCGGCTTCGGCGGGCGCGTCCTGGGCGACGAAAAGCCCAAGTACCTCAACTCGCCCGAGACGCCGGTGTTCAGCAAGGGCCGCGAGCTCTACGGGCTGTACGAGGCGCGCAACCAGTTGCGCGAGTTCGGCTACGTGCTGGTGACCGAGGGCTACATGGACGTGGTCGCCCTGGCGCAGCTCGGATTCCCGAACGCGGTGGCCACGCTGGGCACGGCCTGCACGCCCGAACACGTGCACAAGCTGTTCCGCTTCACGGACAGCGTGGTCTTCAGCTTCGACGGCGACGCCGCCGGGCGGCGCGCCGCCCGCAAGGCGCTGGAAGGCGCCCTGCCCTACGCCACCGACGTGCGCACGGTGAAGTTCCTGTTCCTGCCGCCCGAGCACGACCCCGACAGCTTCATCCGCGAGCACGGCCGCGAGGAGTTCGAGCGCTATGTGCGCCAGGCCGTGCCGCTGAGCGTGTTCTTGGTCGAGGCGGCCAGCGCTGACTGCGACCTGGCCACGGCCGAGGGCCGATCGCGCATGCTGGCCGCGGCGCACCCGCTGTGGATGCTGCTGCCCGACGGCGCCCTCAAGCGCCAGCTGTTCGCCGACATCGCCGAGCGCTCGCAGGTCGGCTCGCACGAACTGGCCGACCTGTGGCGGCTGCCCCGCGCCGCCAGCCGCCCGCGTCCGAAGCCGCAGCAGCGGGCCTACGGCACGGGCGTGCGCCAGCCGATCAAGTCGCGCACCATCGCCTTCGCCGAGACCATTGCCCGGCTGGTGCTGCGCCACTCGCGCACCTGGGAACTGCTGGGCGCGCCGGACCACGAGGTGCTCTGCGGCCTGCAGCCGCCGCTGGGCGACCTGTTCTCCTGGGTCGACGCGGGCAGCCACGAGCACGGCGGCCAGCCCTGGGCGGCCCTGCAGGTGGGCCTGCAAGGCCAGCCGTTCGCGGACCGCGCGACGGCACTGATGGACTACGACGCCAGCCAGCCGCTGGCGGGCGCCGTGGAGGACATCGACACCACCGAGCGCGACCTGCGGCTGTCGATGCTCGAGATCCACCTCGACCTGGTGGCCACCGCCATCGATGAGGCAGGCCGGCTGCCGCAATCCGACCCCGGCCGCCACGCCCGGCTGCTCGACCTCAGCCGCCGGCAGCAACAATTGCTGCAGCAAAAGCGCCAGCTGCGGTCTTGAATTCGCGCCCTGACGGTATAATGTAGGGTTTGTCAGCGGCAAGAGCGACAGCAGCACCTCCGGGCCGGCCGACAGTGACTCCCAAGCGAGCACGACCGAGCCACTTCACCGCAAGGACTGCACTCCAAATGTTCGCCCACCCATCTTGCCCATGAAGGACCGGCCGCCCCCAGGCAGCCGTCCTCTCGCCCGCGCCGGGTAGTTTTGTGGCGCCCCTGTTTCTGCCGTTCTGTTTGTTCCGAGGTGCTCATGCCCGCTCAAAAGTCCGCGAAGCTCGCCAAGCCGCAAGCGAAACCCAGCGCGAAAAAACCGATCAAACCCGCTTCGCCGCCCGCCAAGGGCGCGCTCAAGGTCGTCAAGGCCCCCAGCGCGCCGAAGGTCCAGGCCAGCAGCAAGCAGTCCACGAAAGCCAAGCCAGTGCCCAGCAGTACCAAGGCCCCTGCCGCCAAGCCCGAGAAGGCCTCCGCCAAGGAGGAGACCAAGAAGACCCTGAAGGCTGTCGCCCCCGCCACCGACGAGCCGGTCAAGAAGAAGCCCGGCCGCCCGCCCAAGGCGGCTGCCGCCGAGTCGGACGCGCCCCCGAAGGCCGCTGGCGCCAAGCGCGGCCGCAAGCCCAAGGCCGCGGCCGACAAGGCCGAGGGTGAGGAAGACGACCTGTCCGACATCGAGGCCGAGTTCGCCGAGGAACCGGCGGCCGTCGAGACGACCGAGAAGGTCAAGCCGCTGCGCATGAAGATCAGCAAGGCCAAGGAACGGGCCTTGATGAAGGAATTCGGCCTGGACGAGACCGTCCTGTCCGAGGAAGAGATGACCAAGCGCCGTCAGCGCCTGAAGACGCTGATCACGCTGGGCAAGACGCGCGGCTACCTGACCCACGGCGAAATCACCGACCACCTGCCTGAGAAGCTGGTGGACGCCGAGACGCTGGAAGTCGTGGTCACCATGCTCAACGACCTGGGCGTGGCGGTGTACGAGCAGACGCCCGACGCCGAGATGCTCCTGCTGAACAACACCACGCCCACGGCGGCGACGGTGGAGGAAGCCGAGGAGGAAGCCGAGGCCGCCCTGTCCACCGTGGACAGCGAGTTCGGCCGCACCACCGACCCGGTGCGCATGTACATGCGCGAGATGGGCACGGTGGAACTGCTCACGCGCGAGGGCGAGATCGAGATCGCCAAGCGCATCGAAGGCGGCCTGCAGGCGATGATGGAGGCCATCTCCGCCTCGCCGGCGACCATCGCCGAGATCCTGCGCCTGGCGGCCGACATCCGCGAGGGCAAGGTCGTCATCTCCAGCATCGTCGACGGCTTCTCGAACCCCAACGAGGCCGACGACTACGTGGCCGAGGAGGACTTCGACGAGTTCGACGCCGACGACGACGACGACGGCAACGGCGGCTCCAAGGCGCTGACCAAGAAGCTCGAGGAGCTCAAGTCGCAGGCGCTCGAGCGCTTCGACCGCATCGCCGAGCTGTTCGAGAAGGTGCACAAGGTCTACGACAAGGAAGGCTACGGCACGCCGGCGTACATGAAGGCGCAGCACGCCCTGTCCGAGCAGCTGATGACCATCCGCTTCACGGCCAAGACCATCGAGAAGCTGTGCGACATGGTGCGCTCGCAGGTCGACGACGTGCGCAAGAAGGAGCGCGAGCTGCGCCGCATCATCGTGGACAAGTGCGGCATGCCGCAGGAAACCTTCATCAAGGAATTCCCGCCCAACCTGCTGAACCTCAAGTGGGTGGAGAAGCAGGCCGCGGCCGGCAAGCCCTGGAGCACGGTGATCGCCCGCAACATCCCGCCAATCCAGGAACTGCAGCAGAAGCTGGCGGACCTGCAGTCGCGCGTGGTCGTGCCCCTGGCCGAGCTCAAGGAGATCAACAAGCGCATGAACGAGGGCGAGGCCTCGTCGCGCGACGCCAAGAAGGAGATGATCGAGGCCAACCTGCGCCTGGTGATCTCCATCGCCAAGAAGTACACCAACCGCGGCCTGCAGTTCCTGGACCTGATCCAGGAGGGCAACATCGGCCTGATGAAGGCGGTGGACAAGTTCGAATACCGCCGCGGCTACAAGTTCTCGACCTATGCCACCTGGTGGATCCGCCAGGCCATCACCCGCTCCATCGCGGACCAGGCCCGCACGATCCGCATCCCGGTGCACATGATCGAGACCATCAACAAGATGAACCGCATCTCGCGCCAGCACCTGCAGGAGTTCGGCTTCGAGCCGGACGCCAGCATCCTGGCGGCCAAGATGGAGATCCCCGAGGACAAGATCCGCAAGATCATGAAGATCGCCAAGGAGCCGATCTCCATGGAAACGCCGATCGGCGACGACGACGACAGCCACCTGGGCGACTTCATCGAGGACACCAACAACACCGCGCCGATCGAAGCCGCCATGCAGGCCGGCCTGCGCGACGTGGTCAAGGACATCCTCGACTCGCTCACCCCGCGCGAGGCCAAGGTGCTGCGCATGCGCTTCGGCATCGAGATGAGCACCGACCACACCCTCGAGGAAGTGGGCAAGCAGTTCGACGTCACGCGCGAGCGCATCCGCCAGATCGAGGCCAAGGCGCTGCGCAAGCTCAAGCACCCGAGCCGCAGCGACAAGCTGCGCAGCTTCATCGACACGCTGTGAGCGGCGGGGCCCCACAGGCCTTCGCAACATCGAAAAAAAGGGACCTTCACGGTCCCTTTTTTTTCGTTCCGCGGCGAGCGGCTTCAGGCCCGGCCGAGCGCCTTGAGCCGCCCCGGCTCGACGATCTCGATCCAGTAGCCGTCGGGATCCTTGATGAAGGCGACGTCGCGCATCTTGCCCTGGTCGGGACGCTTGACGAAGGTCACGCCGTTCTGGTCGAACCAGGCCACGGCGGCATCGAGGTCGGGCACCGAGAAGCAGATGTGGCCGAAGCCCTGCGGCTGCGCGTTGCCGTCGTGGTAGCGGAACTGCGGGTCGTCCTCGGTGCCCCAGTTGTGGGTCAGCTCGAGGATGCCGCGCTGGCTGAAGGTCCAGGCGGTGCGTTCGCCGGCGTCCGCCGGCGGCTGCTCGCCCTCCTGCGGCCGGTGCAGGAAGTACAGCGAGAACTTCATTTCCGGAAAGTCGAGCTTGCGCAGCACGCGCATGCCCAGCACCCGGCTGTAGAAGTCCAGTGCCACCCGCGGGTCCTTCACCCGCAGCATCGAGTGGTTGAGGACGAAGCCGCGGGTCGCTTCGGGCGAGGTGTCACTGACGCCGGGGTGGGTCTCGGTCGCAAAGGTCATGGCCCGGATTGTCCGCTCCGGGCGTGGCTCAGCGGCCCGGGCCGACCATCTGCTCGGGGCGCACCCACTGGTCGAACTGCTCGGCGGTGACGAAGCCGGTGGCGATCGCCGCCTCGCGCAGGCTGGTGCCCTCCTTGTGCGCCTTCTTGGCGATCTGGGCGGCCTTGTCGTAGCCGATGTGCGGATTGAGCGCCGTCACCAGCATCAGCGAGCGGCCCACCAGTTCGCCGATGCGCTCGCGGTTCGGCTCGATGCCCACCGCGCAGTGGTCGTTGAAGCTGCGCATGCCGTCGCCCAGCAGCCGAACGCTCTGCAGGAAGTTGTGGGCGATCATGGGCCGGAAGACGTTCAGCTCGAAGTTGCCCGACGCGCCGCCGAAGTTGATGGCCACGTCGTTGCCGAACACCTGGCAGCAGGCCATGGTCAGCGCCTCGCACTGGGTCGGGTTGACCTTGCCGGGCATGATGGACGAGCCGGGCTCGTTCTCCGGGATGGAGATCTCGCCGATGCCGCTGCGCGGCCCGCTGGCCAGCCAGCGGATGTCGTTGGCGATCTTGAACAGGCTGGCCGCCAGCGTCTTGAGCGCGCCGTGCGCATGCACCAGGGCGTCGGCCGCCGCCATGACCTCGAACTTGTTGGGCGCCGTGGTGAACGGCAGCCCCGTCAGCCGCGCGAGCTCCTGCGCGACCTTCTCCGCATAGCCGGGCGGCGCGTTCAGGCCGGTTCCCACGGCCGTGCCCCCGAGCGCCAGTTCGCACAGGTGCGGCAGGCTGGCGTGCAGGTGGCGGTCACACTGCTCCAGCTGCGCGACGTAACCGGAGAACTCCTGCCCCAGGGTGAGCGGGGTCGCGTCCTGCAGGTGGGTGCGGCCGATCTTCACGATGTCGCGGAACGCCTCGCTCTTGGCCGCCAGCGTCTCCTTCAGCGTCATCAGCGAAGGCAGCAGGCGGTTGCGGATCGCCTCCACCGCCGCCACGTGCATCGCGGTGGGGAACACGTCGTTGGACGACTGGCTGCGGTTCACGTCGTCGTTGGGATGGATCAGCCGCCCTTCGCCGCGCTGGCCGCCGAGCAGTTCGCTGGCCCGGTTGGCCAGCACCTCGTTCACGTTCATGTTGGTCTGGGTGCCCGAGCCGGTCTGCCAGACGACCAGCGGAAACTCGCCGTCATGCCCGCCGCGCAGCACCTCGTCGGCGGCGGCGATGATGGCCGACGCCTTGCGGTCGTCCATCAGGCCCAGCAGGTGGTTGGCCACCGCGGACGAACGCTTGACCTGCACCAGCGCGCGGATGATCTCGCGCGGCTGGCGCTCGCCGGAGATGTCGAAGTTCTGCAGCGAGCGTTGCGTCTGCGCGCCCCACAGGCGTTCGGCGGGGACCTCGATCGGGCCGAAGGTGTCTTTCTCGGTGCGGCTGGGCATGGTGCGGATGGCGGTGAAGTGGCGGCCACCGCACCGTAGCAGACTCGGGTGCGCTTGGGTGCGCGCGCGGGGACCGCGTGCGCGCGGCCAGGCGGGCGGGGCTCCACGCTGCAGCGCCGTGGCTCAGGCTGGCTCGGGGTGCGCCAGCTCCCGCTCGGAGAACGTCGCGGCCACCACCTGCACCGTGTCCACGTGCGGCATGCCGCCCAGCAGCGCCAGCGCCTGCTTGGTCAACTCGCGCGGCACCCGCCCCGTCAGGTGCGAGATGCGGGCGCCGTTGTCGGGGAACACGTCGAAGATCCCGTAGTCGCCGCTGTCCAGGTGCAGCGCGAACCAGGCCAGCGTGCCCGGCTCCTCCTGCACGAGCGCGCGGCCGCCGCGCAGGAACTCCTCGACCTGGGCCTCGTGCCCCTGCCTGGCCCGGAAGGTCAGCAGCAGGCCGCGCGTGATCGCGCTGGCGGCCGGCGGCTGGCCCGGCAGCTTGCTGGCCAGGATCGCCACCTTCTCGATGCGCGGGTCGGCGGCCAGCAGCCAGCGGCCCTCGTTGCCCAGCGCCGCAGCCACCGCGCCGGACAGGTGGGCCTGCCGGCCCGCCTCGTGCGGGAAGACGTCGAAGATGCCGTACGCCGAGCGCCCGAACCGCAGGGCGAACCAGGCCGTCGTGTCCGGCTCGGCGCGCACGAGGGGCTGCGCCGACCGCAGGAACGTCTCCAGCTCCTCGCCGCGGCCGTGCTGCGCTTCGAGGCGCACCAGCAATCCATGCGTGACCATGGCAACCCCCAACCAACGTGTGTGCTAACCCCGCAGGCTAGTGCGCCGCGGCGTATCGGTGGGCGCGCGGCGGTGACGGACTGTGAGCACGTGTTCGGCACCATTGGCGTGCCCTCCCGTCCCCTTTTATGGATGTAGGCCCCTCCATTACTGTGCGAACACCATGCCGACGACCATCCAAGCAGCCGACCTGATCGAGTCCATCGCGGCCGCGCTGCAGTACATCAGCTAAGTCAGCAGTCAGCGGAAGCGTCGGAGCAAGCGGCTTCGGCCAGCGTGTTGCGCAGCGTGCAGATGGCGCAGATACCAGTCGTGCTCATGACGGGTTACACCAACAGGCTGCACGAGGCCGTCACTGCGGCTTTTACCGTGCTGCCGAAGCCCGCTTCACCCGCAGTCCTCCTGTCGCCCTTGCGGATGCAAAGTGCCGGTCACGCGGCGGGCACGAAGGGGCACCTCGCCATCGCTTGGCCTAATGCGTGTGCGCCAGACCCGGCGCCTCCTTTTGCACCCGGCCGGGAGCCAGGGTCTCCCCCGCGTCGTACAAGCGCTCGACGTAATGCGTGTACTCGACATAAGCGCTCGCAAAGGCGCGCCCAGCGCCAATGTCATTGGCGTTGTAGTTCTTCTTCGACATCACGGCGTTGAATTGCTGCTCGAGGCCGGCGTGCATTCGGTCGCTGACGAGCTTCACCACGTCGTCCAGCTTCCCAAATTCCAGCGCCTTGTCAGCTGCCGCTATGGGCGGCTCGACGGAGCCTGCCGGTTTCAGCCCCGTGTAGCCGGCACCCTCGCCGGCGCGGTGCAGGCGCACCAAGGTCTCGAAGAAATACATGTCCGCGAGATCTCTGGCTTGCGCATTGACCTTGCGCACGGCGACGGTCTTCTGGAACTGATTCCTGATCTCCCCCTCGTCCTTCTGCTGCACCCAGACGAGGACGGGGTTGACGTTTCCGCTCTCCAGCGCCTTTCGTGCCGCCCCCACCACCGGGCCGTCGAGCGTGTCGCAGTGCGCTGCCGCCGGCAGGCTCCATGTGAGTGCAAGAGCCGCTACCGAGCCGGCCATGAAATGCTCAACAGCGAACGTTCGAATCGGCATGGTGGTACCTCCAACCTATGAACATGCAATCGACCTGCACCCGCCTACTTTGACGCCGGCAATGTCCGGGGTTTTGACATGCATCAACCGTCAGGGGCGGCGGGCAACGACTTCTCTCCCTAGCCAAGGAGTCATCGGGATGGACGGCTGCACAGTTGGTCGCTGCAGGAAGGTCTCAGCAGCGTCGGGGAAAGCTCAGCATGTGGTCGAACTTCTTCAGCGCGACAACCAGGCGTTTGTGCTGATCTTGTGCAGGTGCGCAGCGTTGCAGCAGCGCGGCCCCGAGCGTTCCAAGTGCCGCCCAAGCGTGGCAGAAGCGGGCTCAACAGCGTCTGGGATAATCCGCCGCAAGGCCTTCTTTCCTTCCCTGAAACCATGCCGACAATGATCAAAGCCGACGACCTGATCGAATCGATCGCCGCCGCGCTGCAGTACATCAGCTACTACCACCCCGCCGACTACATCGCCCATCTCGCCCGCGCCTACGAGCGCGAGCAGAGCCCGGCGGCCAAGGACGCGATCGCGCAGATCCTGACCAACAGCAAGATGAGCGCCTTCGGCCACCGGCCGATCTGCCAGGACACCGGCATCGTCAACGTCTTCCTGAAGGTGGGCATGGACGTGCGCTTGGAGGGCTTCACCGGCAGCCTCGAGGACGCGATCAACGAGGGCGTGCGCCGCGGCTACAACCACCCGGACAACACGCTGCGCGCCAGCGTCGTGGCCGATCCGCAGTTCGCGCGCAAGAACACCAAGGACAACACGCCGGCGGTGATCTTCACCGAGATCGTGCCGGGCAACACCGTCGACGTGACCGTCGCCGCCAAGGGCGGCGGCAGCGAGAACAAGAGCAAGATGGTCATGCTCAACCCCAGCGACTCCGTCGTCGACTGGGTGCTCAAGACGGTGCCCACCATGGGCGCGGGCTGGTGCCCGCCGGGCATGCTGGGCATCGGCATCGGCGGCACGGCCGAGAAGGCGGTCCTGATGGCCAAGGAAAGCCTGATGGACGACCTGGACATGTACGAGCTGCAGGCCAAGGCGTCGCGGGGCGAGAAGCTCACGCAGGTCGAGGAACTGCGCCTGGAGCTGTTCGAGAAGGTCAACGCGCTGGGCATCGGCGCTCAGGGCCTGGGCGGCCTGACGACCGTGCTGGACGTCAAGATCAAGATGTACCCGACCCACGCGGCCAGCAAGCCGGTGGCGATGATCCCGAACTGCGCGGCCACCCGGCACGCCCACTTCGTCCTCGACGGCTCCGGCCCGGTCTACCTCGAGGCGCCGAGCCTGGACCTGTGGCCCAAGGTCGAATGGGCGCCCGACACGCAAAAGAGCAAGCGCGTCAACCTGGACACGCTGACCAGGCAGGAGGTCGCCAGCTGGAAGCCGGGCGACACATTGCTGCTCAACGGCAAGATGCTCACCGGCCGCGACGCCGCGCACAAGCGCATCCAGGACATGCTGGCCAAGGGCGAGAAGCTGCCGGTGGACTTCACCAACCGCGTCATCTACTACGTCGGCCCGGTGGACCCGGTGCGCGACGAGGCCGTGGGTCCCGCGGGTCCCACCACCGCCACCCGCATGGACAAGTTCACCGACATGATGCTGTCGCAGACCGGCCTGATCGCGATGATCGGCAAGGCGGAGCGCGGCCCGGCGGCCATCGAGGCGATCCAGAAGCACAAGTCGGCCTACCTGATGGCCGTCGGCGGCGCCGCCTACCTGGTCTCCAAGGCGATCAAGACGGCCCGCGTGGTCGGCTTCGAGGACCTGGGCATGGAAGCGATCTACGAGTTCGACGTGGTCGACATGCCGGTCACCGTGGCGGTGGACGCCGGCGGCACCAGCGCCCACATCACCGGCCCGGCCGAGTGGAGCAAGCGCATCGCCACGGGCGAGTTCAAGAGCATTCCCGTCGCGGCGGCCTGAGCCGGGGCGGCCCCGGCCGCCCTGCCCCGCCCTCAGGCGTCGAAGACGTCCAGCGTCGGGAACCGGCTGGTCGCCTCGATGCAGTCGAGCAGGTAGACAGCGAACCCGATGTCGCCGGTCCACAGGCCGTGGCGCCACTGGCTGAAGCGCTGGTGGTCGGCGTCGGCCTGTGCGATGCCGTGCATCGCGAACGCCCGCGCCCGCTCCAGCCAGGCCTCGTTGCCGGTGCGGCCGAACAGCTTGAGGAACGCGTAGCCGTTGCCGCCGGTGCCGTGGCACAGGTTGCTGCCCTTGCGCAGCGGCCCAGCCCTCCAGGTGGTCTCGCCCGCGGCAAGGAGGATCTCGTCCAGCGACGCGTCGGGGCTGTCGGCCAGGCAGATCACGAAGCCCGGCGCGCCATGGCAGAACTGGACCAGCTTCGGCCGCGCGGGCCCGGCCGGCCGGCCGGCCGGCGGCACCAGCCAGGCCCGCCAGTTCACCAGCCCGTCCTCCCAGTCAGCCGTCGCGCGCACGGTGCGGCCGATGCGGTGCATCCAGTCGTCCCACGCACCCGCCGGCAGCAGGTCGCGGCCCTGCGCCAGCACGCTGGCCGTGGCGACGAAGCCGTGGACCGCATCGAGGTAGGTCGACGTGGTGCCATACAGGTCCTGCGTCCAGTAGTCGCACAGGAACTCGTCGGACCATTGCAGCTGCGAGCGCAGGGTCGCCGCCGTCGCGCGGAACAGGTCGGCGAACCGCGGCTCGCCCGTGCGCCGGTGCATGAACAGGGCCGCGAGCATGGTGCCGGGCGAGCCCCACATGAGCTCGCGTTCCGGCGCGTCCCGCGTCTGGCGGATCAGCACGGCGAGCCGGTCGGCTCGCGACGGCTCGCGATCCATCGCATGCAGCAGCAGTTGCACCGGCACTTCCCCGAACAGGTAGGAGCCCGGGTGGTCCGGTTCGCCACGCAGCGCCCGCAGGTGCCCGCCCAGGTCCGGCGGCGCGTCGCCGATCCCGCGCGCATGCAGGTAGCGCAAGGCCCACGCGATGCCGCACGACCCGAAGTACAGGCCCTGCATCGGCTCGGGGCTGGGGTGGTCGTTGGGATGCGTGGCCCAGCCCCGGCCCGGCTGGTAGCCGGCGAGGGTGCCGGCGACGATGCGGTGGATGGCGTCACGCGCCACATCCGGCTGCCAGCTGCCGGCCTGCAGCGGCTCGTGGCGCGCGGGATCGAACAGGGCGCTCATCCGGGGACCTCCTCGAGCGGTGCGGCGGCCGCGCGACCGCGTGCGATGTCGATCGGCAGCAGCAGCACCAGGCCGGCGGCGAACAGGCCGCTGGTCGCCACGATGGCGGCGCGCTGGTTGCCGCCGGTGGCCCAGGTGATCGCGCCGTACATCAGCGGCCCGATGATGCTGGCCAGCCGGATGGCGAAGGTCCACAGGCCGAAGAACTCGGCCACCTGGCGCGGCGGTGCGAACACGCCGGCCAGTGCCCGCCCGGCCGACTGGCTCGATCCCATGCACAGGCCGGCGATCGCGGCGGCCCACCAGAACTGGCCCTTGGTCGCCGAGGCCGCGGCGATCAGGCAGGTGGCGATCCAGCCCACCAGCGTGCTTCCCAGCGCCAGCTTGTGACCGATGCGGTCCTGCAGGTAACCCCAGGCGAAGGCGCCGCCGGCCGCCGCGAGGTTGAGCACGAAGATCAGGACCATGGTCTCCTGCTGCTCAAACCCGATCACCTGCTCGGCATAGATCGCGGCCAGCGAGACGGCCACGGCCACCCCGCCCTGGTAGAACACCGCGCAGCCCATGAGCCACATGAAATCGCGGTAGCGGCGCGCCTGCAGGAAGGTGCGGTGCAGCTGCTGCAGCGAAGCCCGCAGGCCCCCTTGCCGCGATGCCGATGGATCGGGCTGCGCGCGCTCGCGCAGCAACCGGAACGTGACCAGCGAAGCCAGCCCGTACAGGGCCGCGGTCAGCACCATGGTCACCGGCACGAACTGCCGGGCGGGCAGGCCCTGCTTCTGTGCCCACAGCACGTAGCCCAGGCACAGCCCGAGCGCCAGCATGCCGCCGAAATAGCCGAAGCCCCAGCCCCAGCCGCTGACCTTGCCCATGGCCTGCGGCCGCGCGAGCTCGGGCAGGAAGGCGGCGGTGAGCGACTCGCCGTAGCTGTAGAAGGTGTTGGACACCACGATCAGCAGCATGGCCAGCGCGACCGACCCCGGGCCGGCGAAGGCCAGCGCGGCCGTGCTCACCACGCAGGCGGCCGTGACGACGGCGAGCATGCGCTTCTTGGCGGCGCGCAGGTCGGCATACGCGCCGAGGCTGGGCATCGTGAGCATCACGATCGCGTAGGAGATGCTCAGCGCGGCGGTCCAGGCGAAGGTGGCCCACGGCGCCTTGCCCGCGATGCCACCGACGAAATAGGCGGCGAAGACGGCCGTGATGACGACGGTGGTGTAGCCGGAGTTCGCGAAGTCATACATGGCCCAGCCGAACACCTCGCGCTTGCGCACGCCGGGGTTCAGGGCATCTGCGGAAAAAACGGCCATGCGACCTCCTCTTGCGCGCAGGATAGCTGAGCCGCGATGGACGACGCGGCTTGATCTGCCTCACGTCGCGGCGCCGCGTGCCGCCCATACTGGCAGGACGACCGACGATGCCCCGCCGCCCCAAGGAGACAGGCCATGCAGGCAGCCGCCCCCCACCACCTCGATCCCATCCCCGCCCTGGCCGGCAAGACGCTGCCGGCCATGTTCGAGGAGCGCTGCGCGCGCACCCCCGACGGCGAGGCCTACCGGCAGTTCGACGCGGCCTCGGGCTGGCAGTCGTTCACCTGGTCGCAGATGCGCGCGCAGGTGGAGCGATGGCGCGCGGCGCTCGCCGCGGAAGAGCTCGCCCCGGGCGACCGTGTGGCAATCCTGCTGCGCAATAGCGTCGAGTGGGTGTGCTTCGACCAGGCCGCGCAGTCGCTGGGGCTGGTGGTCGTGCCGCTCTACCCCACCGACAACGCCGAGAACCTCGCGTACATCCTGGCCGACTGCGGCGCGCGCGCGCTGCTGGTGGGCCAGTTCGCGGCCTGGCGGCCGCTGGCGGGGCTGCGCGCCCGGCTGCCGCAACTGGCGCGCATCGTGTGCCTCGACGCGGTGCCGCCGCAGGACCCGGCCGCCGGCGACGTGCGATCCCTGCCGGAGTGGCTCGCTGCCGCCGGGGGACCGGCAGTCACGCGTGCCGCGGCGCCCGGCGACCTCGCGACCATCGTCTACACCTCGGGCACCACCGGCCGGCCCAAGGGCGTGATGCTGTCGCACCGCAACATCCTCGCGAACGTCGAGGCCGTGCTGCAACGCGTGGATTGCTACGCCGACGACCTTTTCCTGTCGTTCCTGCCGCTGTCGCACACGCTGGAGCGCACGGTGGGCTACTACCTGCCGATGGCCACGGGCAGCTGCGTCGCGTTCTCCCGTTCGGTGCAGGATCTGGCCGAAGACCTCGTCACGATCCGCCCGACCGTGCTGGTGTCCGTGCCGCGCGTGTACGAGCGCGTGTACGCGAAGCTGCAGCAGGGCCTGGAGGACAAGGGCGCGCCGGCGAAGGCGCTGTTCGCCTGGGCCGAGCAGATCGGCTGGCACCGCTTCGAGGCCGCCCAGCACCGAGGCCAGGAGCCCGGCCCGCTGGCCCACATGATGTGGCCCGCGCTGCGACACCTGGTTGCCGACAAGCTGCTGGCCCGCCTGGGCGGGCGCCTGCGCATCGCGGTGTCGGGCGGCGCGCCGGTCTCGGCCCGGCTGATGCACTGCTTCATCGGCCTGGGCCTGCCGCTGCTGCAAGGCTACGGGCTCACCGAGGCCGCGCCCATCGTCAGCGCCAACACGCTGGAGGACAACGTGCCCGAATCGGTCGGCCTGCCGCTGCCGGGGCTGGAGGTGCGCCTGGGCGAGCGCGACGAGTTGCTGGTGCGCGGGCCGAACGTCATGCTGGGCTACTGGAACGATCCGGCCAAGACGGCAGACACGATCGATGCCGACGGCTGGCTGCGCACCGGGGACATCGGACGCATCGACGAGCGCGGGCACATCTACATCGTCGGGCGGCTCAAGGAGATCCTCGTCACCTCCACCGGCGAGAAGGTCCCGCCGGCCGACGTCGAGCTGGCGATCATGGAAGACCCGCTGTTCGAGCAGGTGATGGTCATCGGCGAAGGCCGGCCGTTCGTCTCGGCGCTCGCCGTGCTGAACGAGGACACGTTGCGCTCGCTCGTGCGCGACCTGGGGATCGACGTGGAGGCGCCGGACGCGCTGGAGCAGCCCGCGCTGAAGGAGGAAGTGCTGCGGCGGATCCAGCCGCGCGTGGCGGCGTTCCCGTCCTATGCCCGGGTGCGCGACGTGTGGCTCACGCTGGAGCCCTGGACCACCGACAACGGGCTGATCACGCCGACCATGAAGCTGCGCCGCAAGCAGCTGGTCGAGCGCTTCGCGACCCAGATCGCCAGGCTGTACGAGCAGCACGCCGCGCCGGCGTGAGCGCGCTCAGTGCAGGTGCCGCGGGCGGCGTCCGCCGCCGTGGCTGCCGCCGCCGCCGCTGCCGCGCGGGGGCTTGCCGATCTCCAGCGAGCTGACCAGCGCGTCGAAGCGCTGCGAGAACAGCTTGTCGATCTCGGCCACCACCCCGCCCAGCTCGGCGCTGTCGAAATGGCGCTCCATCAGGTTGACCACGTCCTCGACCAGCAGGTCGCGCTGCACCTGCATGATGGCCGCGGGGGTGGGGCCGACGAACAGCATGATGAAGTCGTCGCGCGACTCGGCCTCGGGCGGCTCCTCCTCCTCGTCGAACTCGGCGTCGTAGAAGGTCACCTCGATCGCGGCGCCCTGCTCGGCCAGCTCGTTGAGGCTCATGCACATCTCGTCGAGCGACTGGCGGAAGTCCTCGTCGCCGGCGACGGTCCAGCACATGGTGAGGAGGTGCTCGTGGGCGTCGAACTTGATGCCCGGCTCCTCCTCGTAGGCACTCTCGGCGCCGTCGGCGAGCGACTTGGCCCCGGCGTACTTCCACAGCGGCCTGAGTGCTTCCTGCAGCTGCGCATAGGTGACGTCCGCGCGCAGGGGCACGTCCCCGTGCACGTGGATCTCGAAGGGAGCGTTGTCGTAGTTGGCCATCTGGGAAGTTGCCTGTGCGGCGCTTGCCGCGCGCGGGGGCGGTGGTGCCTCGAACCGGGGTCGAACCGGTACGCCGCCTTTCAGCAAGCGGCGGATTTTAAGTCCGCTGTGTCTGCCAATTCCACCATCGAGGCCCGCGGCGCACCCACTGTACGCCAAAAAAAAACAGCCCCGCACGGATGCGGGGCTGCGGGTGTCTGGAGGCGCGGGCCGGAGTCGAACCGACCTACACGGATTTGCAATCCGGTGCATAACCGCTTTGCTACCGCGCCACTGAGGCATTCGGGGCCACAGAAAAAAGGGAAGCGGCTGCTTCCCTTTTGCATCTGGAGCGGGAGAAGAGTCTCGAACTCTCGACCTCAACCTTGGCAAGGTTGCGCTCTACCAACTGAGCTACTCCCGCGTGAGGACGCCATTGTAGCGCGAAAAAATCGCGCTTTCGCCGGCGTGCGAAAAAAACTCAGTGCTTCACCGACACCGGCTTCGCCCCGGGTTCCGCACCCGGGCGCGCCGGGGCGAGCGCGGGTTCCGCCGTCGGCGGTTCGTCGTCCGGCAATGCCGTGGGCTGGCGCTCCAGGGCGACTTCGAGCACCTTGTCGATCCACTTGACCGGCACGATCTCGAGGCCGTTCTTCACGTTCTCGGGAATGTCCTGCAGGTCCTTGGTGTTCTCCTCGGGGATCAGCACCGTCTTGATGCCGCCGCGCAGGGCCGCGAGCAGCTTCTCCTTCAGGCCGCCGATCGCCGTGACCTCGCCGCGCAGCGTGATCTCGCCGGTCATCGCGACGTCGGCGCGCACCGGGATGCCGGTGTACGCCGAGACCATGGCGGTGGTCATCGCGGCGCCGGCGCTGGGGCCGTCCTTGGGCGTGGCGCCGTCGGGCACGTGCACGTGCATGTCCTTCTTCTCGAACATCTCGTCCTTGATGCCCAGGCGACGCGCGCGGCTGCGCACCACGGTGCGCGCGGCTTCCACCGACTCCTTCATCACGTCGCCCAGCGAGCCGGTGCGCAGGATGTTGCCCTTGCCCGGCATCAGCGCCGCCTCGATGGTGAGCAGGTCGCCGCCCACCTCGGTCCACGCGAGGCCGACCACCTGGCCGACCTGGTTCTGCTGCTCGGCGCGGCCGTAGGTGAACTTGCGCACCCCCAGGTACTCGTTCAGGTTCCCGGCGTCGACGACCACCTTGGGCGTGAGCTTCTTCAGCTGCAGGCCCTTGACCACCTTGCGGCAGATCTTGGACAGCTCGCGCTCGAGCGAGCGCACGCCGGCTTCGCGCGTGTAGTAGCGCACGATGTCGCGGATGGCGTCGTCCGTCACCTCGAGCTCGTTGTCCTTCACGCCGTTGTTCTTCTTCTGCTTGGGCAGCAGGTACTTGATGGCGATGTTGGTCTTCTCGTCCTCGGTGTAGCCCGAGAGGCGGATCACCTCCATCCGGTCCAGCAGCGCCGGCGGGATGTTCATCGAGTTGGACGTGGCCACGAACATCACGTCCGACAGGTCGAAGTCGACCTCGACGTAGTGGTCGCCGAAGGTGTGGTTCTGCTCCGGGTCCAGCACCTCGAGCAGCGCGCTCGAGGGGTCGCCGCGGAAGTCGGTGCCCAGCTTGTCGATCTCGTCCAGCAGGAACAGCGGGTTGCGCGTGCCGACCTTCGACAGGCTTTGCAGCACCTTGCCCGGCAGCGCGCCGATGTAGGTGCGGCGGTGGCCGCGGATCTCGGCCTCGTCACGCATGCCGCCCAGGGCCATGCGCACGTACTTGCGCCCGGTGGCCTTGGCCACCGACTGGCCGAGCGAGGTCTTGCCCACGCCGGGGGGGCCCACCAGGCACAGGATCGGGGCCTTGACCTTGTCGACGCGCTGCTGCACCGCGAGGTACTCGAGGATGCGGTCCTTGACCTTCTCCAGGCCGTAGTGGTCCTCGTTGAGGACGTCCTCGGCATGGGCCAGGTTGTGCTTGATCTTGGTCTTCTTGCTCCAGGGCAGGCCGGTGAGCACGTCGATGTAGTTGCGCACCACCGTGGCCTCGGCCGACATGGGCGACATCAGCTTGAGCTTCTTGAGCTCGCCCTCGGCCTTCTTCAGCGCGTCCTTGGGCATCTTGGCCGACTTGATCTTCTTCTCGATCTCCTCGATGTCGGCGCCCTCTTCGCCCTCGCCCAGCTCCTTCTGGATCGCCTTGACCTGCTCGTTCAGGTAGAAGTCGCGCTGGTTCTTCTCCATCTGGCGCTTCACGCGCGAGCGGATCTTCTTGTCGACGTTCAGGATGTCGACCTCGCGCTCGATCTGCTCGAACAGGTTCTCCAGCCGCCCCTTGACGTCGGCCAGGTCCAGGACGATCTGCTTGTTGTCCAGCTTGAGCGGCAGGTGCGCGGCGATGGTGTCCGCCAGGCGGCCCGGGTCGTCGATGCTGGAGATGGAGGTGAGGATCTCCGGCGGGATCTTCTTGTTCAGCTTGACGTACTGGTCAAACTGCTGCATCACGGCGCGGCGCAGCGCCTCGATCTCGCTGGATTTGCTGTCCTGCTCGGCCGGGTCGACCGGGGAGACGTTGGCGACGAAGTGCTGCTCGCCTTCCTCGATCTTGTTGACGCGGGCGCGCTGCTGGCCCTCGACCAGCACCTTCACGGTGCCGTCGGGCAGCTTGAGCATCTGCAGGATGGTGGAGACGCAGCCGACCTCGAACATGTCGCTGACCGACGGCTCGTCCTTGGCCGCGGCCTTCTGCGCGACCAGCATGATGCGGCGTTCCGCCTCCATGGCCGCCTCGAGCGCCTTGATGCTCTTGGGCCGGCCGACGAACAGCGGGATCACCATGTGGGGAAACACCACGACGTCCCGCAGCGGCAGCAGCGGCAGGTCGATCGGTGTGGAGGGAAGCGGCACGTGTCCGGACATGGGACTCCTTGGTTACCAGACCCAGATGGACTGGAATGGCCGATTTTCAACCCGCGGGGCTGTCCGCGGGGGACTTGTGGTCGCTCCGGTGAAAGAAAGACGGCGGACGCCTTTCCTCATGCGGGCGGTCAGGCCTTCCTGGCTGCTTCGCGATAGACCAGCAGCGGCGGCTTGCTTTCCTCGATGGTGGATTCGTCCACCACCACCTTGTCGACGTTCGAGGTGTTGGGCAGCTCGAACATCGTGTCGATCAGGGACTGCTCCAGGATCGAGCGCAGGCCCCGGGCGCCGGTCTTGCGCGCCAGCGCCTTCCTGGCGATGGCGCGCAGTGCGTTGGGGCGGATCTCCAGGTCGACGCCTTCCATGGCCAGCAGCTTGGCGTACTGCTTGACCATCGCGTTCTTCGGCTCGGTCAGGATCTGGACCAGGGCCTCCTCGGACAGCTCGGCCAGGGTGGCCACCACCGGCATGCGGCCGACCAGCTCGGGGATGAGGCCGAACTTGATCAGGTCCTCGGGCTCGACGTCGCGGAAGACGTCGGTGAGGCTGCGCTCCTTCTTGCTCTTGACCGCGGCGCCGAAGCCGATGCCCGAGCCCTCGGTGCGCTGCTCGATGACCTTCTCGAGGCCGGCGAAGGCGCCGCCGCAGATGAACAGGATGTTGGTCGTGTCGATCTGCAGGAAGTCCTGGTTCGGGTGCTTGCGCCCGCCCTGCGGCGGCACGCTGGCCATCGTGCCCTCGATCAGCTTCAGGAGCGCCTGCTGCACGCCCTCGCCCGAGACGTCCCGGGTGATGCTGGGGTTGTCGCTCTTGCGCGAGATCTTGTCGATCTCGTCGATGTACACGATGCCGCGCTGGGCGCGCTCGACTTCATAGTTGCAGCTTTGCAGCAGCTTCTGGATGATGTTCTCGACGTCCTCGCCGACGTAGCCCGCCTCGGTGAGCGTGGTGGCGTCGGCCATCACGAACGGCACGTCCAGCATGCGGGCCAGCGTCTGCGCCAGCAGCGTCTTGCCCGAGCCGGTGGGGCCGATCAGGAGGATGTTGCTCTTGGTGAGCTCGACGTCGTCCTTCTTGGCCTTGTCCTTGTGGCGCAGGCGCTTGTAGTGGTTGTAGACCGCCACGGACAGCGCGCGCTTGGCCGTCTCCTGGCCGATCACGTAGTTGTCCAGGTTGGCCTTGATCTCGGCGGGCGTGGGCAGGTCGCCGCGCGCCTCGCGCTGCTCGTCACCCGCGGGGAGTTCGTCGCGGATGATCTCGTTGCACAGGTCGATGCACTCGTCGCAGATGAACACCGAGGGTCCGGCGATCAGCTTCTTGACCTCGTGCTGGCTCTTGCCGCAAAACGAGCAATAGAGCGTTTTCTCGCTGGACGAGCCCTTTTTTTCGGCCATTGGCGCTGCCTCTTCCGACTGGTGGTTTCAATGATACCCAAAGCAACTACGGCGTCCCCTGTCGGAGGAGACGCCGTTGTTGTGCCGCAACCGGGAGTTGGACCCGGCCGGCGCGGGCGGGTTCAGCCCGTCAGGGCCGCTTGGCGATGACCTGGTCGACCAGGCCGTAGTCCTTGGCTTCGTCCGCGGACAGGAAGTAGTCGCGCTCGGTGTCGCGCTCGATGCGCTCCAGGGGCTGGCCGGTCTTCTCGGCCAGGATCTTGTTCAGCGTCGCGCGGGTCTTGAGGATCTCGTTGGCGTGGATCTCGATGTCCGAGGCCTGGCCCTGCATGCCGCCCAGCGGCTGGTGGATCATGACCTTGGAGTTGGGCAGCGAGAAGCGCTTGCCCTTGGCGCCCGCGGCCAGCAGGAACGCGCCCATGCTGGCGGCCATGCCGGTGCAAAGCGTCGAGACGTCCGGCTTGATGAAGTTCATGGTGTCGTAGATCGCCATGCCGGCGCTCACGCTGCCGCCGGGCGAGTTGATGTAGAACGAGATGTCCTTGTCGGGGTTCTCGCTCTCCAGGAACAGCAGCTGGGCGACCACCAGGTTGGCCGTCTGGTCGTTCACGGGACCGACCAGGAACACCACCCGCTCGCGCAGCAGGCGCGAATAGATGTCGTACGACCGCTCGCCGCGGCCGGACTGCTCGATGACCATCGGAATCATGCCGAGGGCCTGGGTGTCAAGTGCGCTCATTGGAATTTGGGAAGTTCGGGTGTGACTGTAGCCAAAAAAGAGATGGGGCCCGGGCGCCGGACTGCAAGTCCCGCGCGCGAGCCCCGCCTTGGCGCCTGCCGCAGCCGGCAGGCCGGCCGCGTCAGCCCTGGCCCATCAGCTCGTCGAACGAGACCTGCTTGTCCTTGACCTGGGCCTTGCCGAGCACGTAGTCGGTGACGTTGTTCTCGATCACCACGGCCTCGACCTCGGCCAGGCGCCGGTTGTCGCTGTAGTACCAGCGGACCACGTCGGCCGGCTTCTCGTAGCTGGCCGCCAGCTCCTCGACGTGGGCGCGGACCTGCTCCGGCTTGGCCTGCAGGTCGTTGGCGCGCACCAGCTCGGCCACCACCAGGCCCAGGCGCACGCGGCGCTCGGCCTGCGGGCGGAACACGTCGTCGGGGATCGGCGCCTTGTCGGCGTCCTTGATGCCGCGCTGCTTCAGGTCGGCGCGGGCGCCTTCCACCATGCGGTCGACCTCGGCCTGCACGATGCTGTTGGGCAGGTCCAGCTCGGCCTTGGCGACCAGGGCGTCCATGACGGCCTGCTTGTTGCGCGACAGCAGGCGGAACTTGACCTCGCGCTCCAGGTTCTTCTTGATGTCGGCGCGCAGGGCGTCCACGGTGCCGTCGGCGATGCCCAGCGACTTGGCCAGGTCCTCGTTCACCTCGGGCAGCTTGGCGGCCTCGATCTTCTTGACGGTGACCAGGAAGTCGGCGGTCTTGCCCGCCACGTCCTTGCCGTGGTAGTCGGCCGGGAAGGCGAGCGGGAAGGTCTTGCTCTCGCCGGCCTTCATGCCGCGCACGGCATCCTCGAACTCCTTGAGCATCTGGCCTTCGCCGACCAGGAACTGGAAGTCCTCGGCCTTGCCGCCCTGGAACGGCTCGCCGTCGATCTTGCCCTCGAAGTCGACCGTCACGCGGTCGCCGTCCTGGGCGCCGGCGTCCTGGGCGCGCTGGGCGAAGGTGCGGCGCTGCTTGCGCAGGATGTCCAGCGTCTTGTCGATGGCGGCGTCGCTCACCTCGGCCGTCATGCGCTCGACCTCGGCCGTCGCCAGGTCGCCGATCTTCACCTCGGGATAGACCTCGAACACCGCGTCGAAGGCGAGCTGGCCCTCGGGCGCCTCTTCCTTCTCGGTGATGCGGGGCTGGCCGGCCACGCGCAGCTTGGCCTCGTTGGCGGCCTGGGCGAACGCCTCGCCCACCTTGTCGTTCATCACCTCGTAGTGGATCGAGTAGCCGTAGCGCTGGGCCACGACGTTCATCGGCACCTTGCCGGGGCGGAAGCCGTCCATCTTGACGGTGCGCGCCAGGCGCTTGAGGCGGGAATCGACCTCGGACTGGATCACGCCGACCGGCAGGGTCAGCGTCATCTTGCGTTCGAGCTTCTCGAGGGTTTCAACGGTCACGGCCATGGTGTTTCTCTCTTGCGATGATTCTGTGGTGCGCGGGGTCGGACTCGAACCGACACGCCCGTGAAGGCGTCAGGACCTAAACCTGGTGCGTCTACCAATTTCGCCACCCGCGCGGTCCAAAAGCAGGGCGGGCGGCCCGGATCTGGAAACACCGGCCGCCCGCCCGAATTCGGTCAGTCTGCGATTTTAATGCTTACGCGGGACGGGCCTCCCCGGCGCCCTGCCCGGCCAGCGCAACCTCGTCGCGCCGCACCCGGAACCAGGCGGCGTACATCGCCGGCAAGGCCAGCAGCGTCAGCACCGTGGCGACGATCAGGCCGCCCATGATCGCCACCGCCATCGGGCCCCAGAACACCGAGCGCGAGAGGGGGATCATGGCCAGCACCGCCGCCGCGGCCGTCAGCACGATCGGGCGCAGGCGGCGCACGGCCGACTCCACGATCGCGTCCCAGGCCGGCACCCCGCGGGCTCGGTCCTGCTCGATCTGGTCGATCAGGATCACCGAGTTGCGCTGGATCATCCCCATGAGGGCGATCACGCCCAGCAGGGCCACGAACCCGAACGGGCGGTCCAGCACCAGCAGCGCCCCGGCGACGCCGGCGATGCCCAGCGGGCCGGTCAGGAACACCAGCATCGCGCGGCTGAAGCTCTGCAGCTGCAGCATCAACAGCGTGAAGGTGATGAACAGCATCACCGGCAGGCCCGCCGCGATCGACGAGGAGCCCTTGGAGCTTTCCTCCACCGCGCCCGCCACGTCGATGCGGTAGCCCGGCGGCCACTTGGCCTGCAGCTTCTGGAGCGTGGGCAGCAGCTCGCTGGTCACGGTCGCGCCCTGCAGGCCCTCGACGATGTCCGCCTGCACGGTGATGGCGTAGTCGCGGTTCTCGCGCCACATCACCCCCGGCTCCCAGGTGAACACCGGCTTGGCGATCTGCGTGAGCGGGATCGACTTGCCCGAGGCCGTGGGCAGGTAGGCGTCGCCGATGTCGGTGATCGCATTGCGCTCGTCCAGCGGCTGGCGCAGCACGATGTCGATCAGCTTGTCGCCCTCGCGGTACTGGCCCACGGTGTTGCCCGACAGGATCGTGCGGGCGGCCTGCGCGATCGACTGGCTGGTCACCCCCAGCGCGCGCGCCTTGGCCTGGTCGACTTCCAGCCGCAGCACCTTCACCGACTCGTTCCAGTTGTCGTTCACGCCCCGCGTGTTGGGGCTCTGGCGCATCGCGGCCTTGACCTCGTCGGCGCGCTCGCGCAGCGCCTGCGGCTCGGGCCCGACGACGCGGAACTGCACCGGGTACGGCACGGGCGGCCCATTGGGCAGCAGCTTCACGCGGCCGCGCACCTCGGGGAACTCGGTGGCCAGCAGCGCCGGCAGCCGCATGCGCAGCGTCTCGCGCGTGTGCAGGTCGCGCGGCTGGATGATGAACTGCGACACGTTGGACTGCGGGAACACCTGGTCCAGCGGCAGGTAGAAGCGCGGCACGCCCGAGCCGACCCAGGTGCTCACGTCCGTGACGCCGGGCTCGCGCAGCAGCCGCTGCTCGACGCGGCGGGTCGTGGCCTCGTTGGCGGCGAACGACGTGCCCTCGGGGAACCAGATGTCGACCAGGATCTCCGGGCGGCTGGAATCGGGGAAGAACTGCTGCTGCACCCGGCCCATGCCCGCGATGCCCAGCACGAAGACCAGGACCGTCAGCCCGAGGGTCGCCCAGCGGTGCGCCACGCACCAGTTCACGGTGCGGCGAAAGCCGCGGTAGAAGGCGGTGTCGAAGTGCTCGTGGTGCTCGCCGGTGACCGGCTTGGCCTTGAGCAGCAGCGTGCCCAGGTAGGGCACGAAGTACACCGAGCAGAACCAGCTGATCACCAGCGCGATGACCGTCACCGCGAAGATGGCGAAGGTGTACTCGCCGACGGTCGAGCGCGCCATGCCGATCGGCAGGAAGCCGGCCGCGGTGATCAGGGTGCCGGTGAGCATCGGCATCGCGGTCACCTCGTAGGCGAAGGTGGCGGCGCGGACCTTGTCGTAACCCTCCTCCATCTTTCGCACCATCATCTCGACGGCGATGATGGCGTCGTCCACCAGCAGGCCCAGCGCGATGATCAGCGAGCCGAGCGAGATCTTGTGCAGGCCGATGCCCCAGTAGTCCATGGCCAGGAACGTCACCGCCAGCACCAGCGGGATCGTGATGCCCACCACCAGGCCGGGCCGGATGTCGACGTAGTAGCGCCTCCACAGCGGCAGCGCCGCGGCATCCGGCCGCTTGTGGAAGCCCAGGGCCAGGAAGCTCACGGCCAGCACGATCACCACCGCCTCGACCAGCGTGCGCACGAACTCGTTGACCGAGGTCGCCACCGCCCTGGGCTGGTCCTGCAGCTGCACCAGGCGCACGCCCGCGGGCAGCCCGTCCTCGATGCGGTGGAAGGCGCCGCGCAGCGACTTGCCCAGCTCGATGATGTCGCCCCCCTTGGCCATCGACACGCCCAGCCCGATCACGTCCTTGCCGGCGTGCCGCACCTTGACCTGCGGCGGGTCGACGTAGCCGCGCTTGATCTCGGCGATGTCGCCCAGGCGCAGCTGGCTGCCCGAGCTGCCGCGGATCGGCATCGCGGCGAGCTGCTCGACGGCCTGGAACTGCCCGCCCACGCGCACCTGCACCACGTCCAGCGGCGTCTGCACGGCCCCGGCCGACTCCACCGCGTTCTGCTGGCCGAGCTGCTGCAGGACCTGGTTGAAGTCCAGGCCCAGCTGCGACAGGCGCTTCTGCGAGATCTCCACGTACAGCTTCTCGTCCTGCACGCCGAACAGCTCGACCTTGGCCACGTCCGGCAGGCGCAGCAACTGCTGGCGCACGTCGTCGGCGAACGTCTTGAGTTCGGCGTAGCTGAAGCCGTCGCCCTCGAGCGCATAGATCACGCCGTACACGTCGCCGAAGTCGTCGTTGAAGAACGGCCCCTGGATGCCGGCGGGCAGCTGGTAGCGCATGTCGCCGATCTTCTTGCGCACCGCGTACCAGACGTTGGGCACGTCGCCGGGGCGCGAGGAGTCCTTGATCTGGAAGATGATCTGCGACTCGCCCGGCTTGGAGTAGCTGCGGATCTTGTCCGCGTACGGCACTTCCTGCAGCGTGCGCTCGAGCTTGTCGGTCACCTGCTCGGCCACCTGCTGGGCGGTGGCGCCCGGCCAGTACGTGCGCACCACCATCGCGCGGAAGGTGAACGGCGGGTCCTCGTCCTGGCCGAGCTGGAAGTACGCCGCCAGGCCGAAGACCATCAGCACCACCATGAGGTAGCGGGTGAGCGCCGGGTGTTCGAGCGCCCAGCGCGAGAGGTTGAAGCCGGACTGGCCGGTGTCGTCGTCGCTCATGCCCGCCCTCACCGGATCGCCACGGGGTGCACGGCGCTGTCGGCCACCGAAGCGGACGGCGCCATGGCGGCGGCCGACGAGCGCTCCTCCCAGATGCGCACCTTCTGCCCGGGCGACAGCACGTGCACGCCCGCCGCCACGACGGTCATGCCGGGCTGCAGCCCGGAGGCGATGACGGCCTCGTTGCCGTCGGCGGTGGCCACCTGCACCGGCTGCGAGCGCACGGTCATCGTGGTGCGGTCGAGCACCCACACGGCCGTCGCCTTGCCGTCCTGCCGCAAGGCGCTGGTGGGCAGCTTGATCACCGGCGTGCCGGCCAGGCTCAGGGCCTGCGGCGTGACGCTGGCCGTGGTGCCGAGCGGCGGCTGGTTCGCGCCCTCGATGCCCACCTTCACGGTGAAGGTGCGCGTGACCGGGTCGGCGCTCGCGCCCACCTCGCGCACCCTGCCGTCGAAGGCGCCGCCGGCCCAGACCTTCACGGCCACGGGCGAGCCGGGTCGGATCGCCGCCACCTTGTCCTCGGGCACGGAAAACACCACGTCGCGCGGGCCGTCCTGCGCGATGCGCACGACCGGGGCGCCAGCCGTGACGACCTGGCCGGGCTCGGCCTCGATGGCGGTGACCACGCCGGCGGCGTCGGCCACCAGGGTCGTGTACTGGGCCTGGTTGCTCTGCGAGGCCAGTTGCGCCTGCGCCTGGTCCAGCTGCGCCTGGGCGGCCTTGAACGCCGTGTCCCGGCGCTCCAGCTCGGCCCCGCTGATGAAGTTCTGGTCGCGCAGCGCCGCATAGCGCTTGAAGTCGGCGGCGGCCAGGTCGCGGTTGGTCCGGGCGGCCGTGACCTGGGCGCGGGCCGCTTCGGCGGCCAGCCGGTAGTCCTGCGGATCGAGCTGGGCGAGCACGTCGCCGGGCCTGACCCGCTGGCCGAGCTCGGCCTGGCGGCGCACGATCTTGCCCGCCACCCGGAAGCCCAGGCGCGATTCGATGCGCGGGCGCACCTCGCCGGAGAACTCGTGCCCGGACTCGAAGCTGCTCACGCCGGTGGTGATCACCTTGACCGAGCGGATCGGCTCCGGGGCGGGCTCCGGCTTGGAGCACGCACTGGCCAGCACGGCGGCGGCAAGGAGCGGCAGCAGGCGGCCGTGGACGAGCGTGGACATGGCGAAGCGACCTCTTACTGACTGACTGGTTAGTAATCTATTGTGGCAGATCGCGGGTGTCAAGCGACAATCGTGCCCCGTGACTGAAGAGCATCCGGCACGACCGGTCGACCATTACGAGAACTTTCCGGTGGCTTCGTGGCTGTGCCCGCCCCGATTGCGCCCGCCCATCGCCGCCATCTACTGGTTTGCGCGGACCGCCGACGACATCGCCGACGAAGGCGACGCGCCCGCCGCGCAGCGGCTGGCCGACCTGGCGACCTACCGGGCCGAGCTGGCCGGCACCGCGGATCCCTCCCACGTGTCCGGTCGCTGGCCCGAGGTGTTCGGTCCCCTGGGCCGGGCGATCGCCGCCTTCGGCCTGCCCATGCCACTGCTGCAGGACCTGCTCAGCGCGTTCGAGCAGGACGTCGTGAAGACGCGCGACGGCGCCGGCTATGCGGATCGCGCCGAACTGCTGGACTACTGCCGCCGCTCGGCCGACCCGGTCGGCCGCCTGCTCCTGCACCTGTACGGCGTGCACGGCGCGCAGGCGCTGCGCGAGAGCGATGCGATCTGCAGCGCGCTGCAGTTGATCAACTTCTGGCAGGACCTCGGGCGCGACCTCGCGCGAGGCCGGCGCTACCTGCCCGATGCCGATTGCGCCGCGCACGGCATCGATCCGAGGCATCCCGAGTCGGCCCCGGCGCCCGCCCGGGCCCGCCTGCTCGCGGCCGAATGCGCGTGGGCCCGCTCGCTGATGCGCGAGGGCGCGCCGCTCGTGCACCGGGTGCCGGGCCGCGCCGGCTGGGAGCTGCGCGCCGTGGTGCAGGGCGGACTGCGCATCCTCGACCGGATCGAGGCCCAGGGCTTCGACACGCTCGCGAGCCGGCCGACCGTCGGCCGCGCCGACATCCCGCGCATCCTGTGGCGGTCCGCATGGATGTGACAATCGCCCCCATGACCCCGGAGCAATACGTCCAGGAGAAGGCGGCAGCATCCGGCAGCAGCTTCTACTACGCCTTCCTCTTCCTGCCCAAGCCCCGCCGCGAGGCGATCACCGCGTTCTATGCGTTCTGCCGCGAGGTGGACGACGTCGTGGACGAAGTGGCCGACCCCGGCATCGCCCAGACAAAGCTCGCCTGGTGGCAGACCGAGGTCGCGCGCGCATTCGCCGGCCAGCCGCAGCATCCCGTCATGCGCGCCTTCATGCCGGCGGCCGCCGCCTTCGGGCTGGAGGAGCGCCAGCTGCAGGCCGTGATCGAAGGCTGCCGCATGGACCTGGAGCAGACCCGTTACCTCGATTTCGCCGGGCTCGAGCGGTACTGCCACCTGGTGGCCGGCGTGGTCGGCGAGGTGTCGGCGCGCATCTTCGGCCAGACGCACGCGGACACCACCGCGTACGCACACAAGCTCGGGCTGGCCTTCCAGCTCACCAACATCATCCGCGACGTCGGCGAGGACGCGATGCGCGGCCGCATCTACCTGCCCATCAGCGAGCTGCAGCAGTTCGACGTCAAGGCGCACGAGATCACGGGGCGCCAGTACTCCGACCGGTTCACCGCCCTGATGCGCTTCCAGGCGCAGCGGGCGCACCGGCTGTACGACGAGGCGCTCGCGCTGCTGCCGGCGCAGGACCGGCGCAGCCAGAAGCCCGGGCTGATGATGGCCAGCATCTACCGCACGCTGCTGCGCGAGATCGAGGACGAGGACTTCCGCGTGCTGCACCAGCGCGTGAGCCTCACGCCGCTGCGCAAGCTGTGGCTCGCCTGGAAGGTCCAGGCGCTGGGCCGCCTCTGAGCATGCGGCTGGCCGTCGTGGGCGCCGGCTGGGCCGGGCTGGCCGCCGCCGTGACGGCGACGGCGCGCGGCGATTCGGTGACGGTGTTCGAGGCCACGCGCCATCTGGGCGGCCGCGCCCGCAGCCTCGAGGTGCGCCTGCCAGACGGCTCGCCGGCGACGCTGGACAACGGCCAGCACATCCTCATCGGGGCGTACACCGACACGCTCGCCCTCATGCGGCAGGTCGGCATCGACCCGCGCGACGTCCTGCTGCGGCTGCCCCTCACGCTGCGCTTTCCCGATGGCGGCGGGCTGGCGCTGCCCGACGCGCCCGCGCCGCTGAACGTCGCCTGGGGCATCGCCACCGCCAGGGGCTGGTCGTGGGCGGACCGGCTCGCGCTGCTGCGCACGGCCGCGGGCTGGCGGCTGAAGGACTTCACCTGCGACGCGGACTGGAGCGTGCGGCGGCTGGGCGCCGGCTTGCCGGCGCGGGTGATGGACGAACTCCTGGAGCCGCTGTGCGTGTCGGCCCTCAACGTCCCCGCGCAGCGGGCGAGCGCGCAGGTGTTCCTGCGCGTGCTGCGCGACGCGCTATTCGCGCCCGCGCAGGGCGGCTGGGCCGCGTCGGACCTCCTGCTGCCCAAGGCCGATCTCGGCCGGCTGTTTCCGCAGGCGGCCGCCGACTGGCTGCGCGGCCACGGCGCCGTGCTGCGCCAGGCGGCGCGCGTGCAGTCGATCGCGCCGGCCGCCCAGGGATGGGCCGTCGACGGCGAATCGTTCGACGCCGTGCTGCTGGCCTGCCCGAGCTGGGAAGCGGCGCGGCTGGTCGCGGGCGCCGGCGTCCCCGCGGCCGGCTGGCTGGCCGCCGCGCGGGGCCTCGCCCACGAGGCGATCGCCACGGTCTACACGACCGGCCCCGCCCTCCCCCTGCCGATGCTCGCCTTGCGCAGCGACGACACGCGGCCGGCGCAGTTCGTGTTCGACCGCGGCCAGCTGGGCGGGCCTGCCGGACTGCTCGCATGGGTGGTCAGCGCGAGCCAGGGCGATGCGGCGGCACTGCAGGAACAGGTGGTCGCGCAGGCCGCCGCGCTGGGCTGGGCGGTCCGGCCGGTGCAGACGGTCGTGGAAAAGCGCGCGACGTTCGCATGCACGCCGGCCCTGGCCCGGCCGCCGGACCGCATCGCACCCGGCCTGGCCGCCTGCGGCGACTACGTGGCCGGCCCCTACCCCGCGACCCTGGAAGGCGCGGTGCGTTCCGCGCTCGCGGCCGTCGCCGCGGTCAGCGAAACAGTTCGCACAGCTGCCGCAGGTCGGTGACGGCCACGTGCGGCTGCTGCTCGTGCGGCCAGGCGTGGTCCTCGCGATTCACCCAGACCGCCTGCATGCCGGCGTTCAGCGCGCCCACGACATCCAGCGTCGCGTCGTCGCCGACGTGCAGCACCTGCGCCGGTTCGACCTCCACGGCGCCCGCCGCAGCATGGAAGATGCGCGGGTCGGGCTTGCCGACCCCGAATTCGCGCGCCGACACCGCGGCGCGGAAATAGCTCGCGATGCCCACCCGCTGCAGGTCGGCATTGCCGTTGGACAGGCTCACCAGCGGGAACCGGCTGGCCAGGAACTGCAGCGCCTCCAGCGCGTCCTCGAACAGGTCCACCTGCTGGCGCGCGGCAAAGAAGACGTCGAACGCCGGGCCGGCCAGCAGCGGATCCTCGCCGGCGCGGTAAAGCGCCAGCCGGATCGATTCGCGCCGCACCGCGCTCAGGTCGTGCTTCAGATCGGGCCGGTGCTCGCCCACGTGGTTGCGGATCTCGCGCAGCGCGCCCGGGTTGGCGAACAGCGCCGCGGCCATGGGTGCGTGGTCGGCCAGCCAGTCGTGCAGCACCCGCTCGGCGCGCTCGATGGTGGGCCAGATCGGCCACAGCGTGTCGTCCAGGTCGAGGGAGATGGCCCTGACCTTCGTCGTGTCCAGCATGCAGGCGAGAATAGCGGATGCCTTCCGCACTGCCCTATCGGACGGAACCGCCATTCGCCCACGGCCAGGCGCCGGCGACGGGCATCCTGCTTTGCAACCTGGGAACGCCGGACGCGCCCACGCCCGCGGCGGTGCGGCGCTACCTGCGCCAGTTCCTGGGCGACCCGCGCGTCGTCGAGATCCCGCGCGCCGTGTGGCTGCCGCTGCTGCACGGCGTGATCCTGCCGCTGCGCTCGGCCAAGTCGGCGGCCAAGTACGCCAGCATCTGGACGCAGGACGGCTCGCCGCTGAAGGTGTGGACCGAGCGCCAGGCCAAGCTGCTGCAGGGCGCGCTGGGCGAGGCGGGGCACCGCGGCGTGAAGGTGCGCTACGCGATGCGCTACGGCAATCCCTCCATCGCATCGCAACTCGACGCGCTCAAGGCCGAGGGCGCCACCCGCATCCTCGTGCTCAGCGCGTATCCGCAGTATTCCGGCACCACCACGGCCAGCCTGGTCGACGACGTCGGCGCCTGGGCCTCGCGCGTGCGCAACGTGCCCGAGCTGCGCTTCGTGAACCGCTACCACGACGACGCGGGCTACATCGAGGCGCTGGCGGCGGGCATCCAGTCGCACTGGCGCGCCAACGGCCGCCCCGACCACCTGGTGATGAGCTTCCACGGCGTGCCCGAGCGCACGCTGCAGCTGGGCGATCCGTACCACTGCGAATGCCACAAGACCGCGCGCCTGCTCGCCGCGCGGCTCGGCCTGGAGCCAGGGCAGTACACGCTGTCGTTCCAGTCGCGCTTCGGCAAGGCCAGGTGGCTCGAGCCGTACACCGAGCCCACCTTGCGCGACCTGGCGCGCCGGGGCGTGGCCCGCGTGGACGTGGCCTGCCCCGGCTTCACCAGCGACTGCCTGGAGACGCTGGAGGAGATCGCGCAGGAGGGCCGCGACGCCTTCCTCACCGCCGGCGGCAAGGTGTTTCACTACCTCCCCTGCCTCAATGCGGACCCGGCCTGGATCCGCGCGCTGGCGGCCATCGCGGCCACGCACCTGGCGGGCTGGCCCACGCGCGAGCAACCGGATGTGCAGGCGCTGGCGCGTTCGCGCGAACTGGCCCTGGCCCGCGGCGCCGCGCGTTAGGCGCGGGGCGCCTGCTCGCAGCCGTCGATGAACCCGGCCACCAGGTCGAGCTGGTCCGGCACGTTCAGCGCGGGCGCATGGCCGCAGCCGGGAATCTCGACCACGCGTGCCAGCCCGCGCGCGCCCGGCCCGCGGCGCATCATCTCGGCCGTGGTCTCGGGCAGCACCAGGTCGGAGTCGGCGCCGCGCAGGCACAGCACCGGGATGTCGATGCGGTCCCAGTGCTCCCACAGCAGGTAGTCGTGCGGGTGGTCGGTGAACTGCCGCACCATCGCCGGGTCGTAGTGCGGGGTCACGCGCCCGTCGGGCAGCCGGCGCACCGAGGTTTCGGTCAGGCGGCGCCATTGCGCGTCGCTGAGCCAGCCGTACGGCCTGTAGACCTGGCGGAAGAACGCCTCCAGTTCGGCCACTGTGGCGAACGCGGGCGGATGGCCGGCATAGGCCTTGATGCGCTCCAGCGCCGCGTCGGCGAGCTGGGGCGCGTTGTCGTTCAGCACCAGGCTGCGGATGCGTCCCTTCAGCGCCGGCTGCGCCAGGCCGCCCGCGCACACGGTGCCGATCGCGCCGCCCATGGAGGTGCCGACCCAGTGCGCGCTCTCGATGCCGAGGCGGTCGAGCAACTCGGCGGCCAGGCGGGCATAGAAGGCCAGCGTGTACTCATTGTGCGGATCGGCGCTCCACTGCGACAGGCCGCGCCCGATGGTGTCGGGGCAGATCACGCGGTAGCGGCCCGCGAGGTGCGCGGCCAGTTCGTCCATGTCGCGGCCGGTGCGGGCCAGCCCGTGCCAGGCGATGACGGTGGACGGCCCCTCGCCCCACTGCACGTAATGGATCTCGCGGCCGGCGCAGGTGACGTAGTGCGAGCTGGGCGACATGGCGGGTCCTTTCGGGTGCGGCCGGCTACTTCAGCAGCTTGCCGGAGCTGCCGATCACGGTGACTTCGACGAAACGCGAGCCGACCCGGTTGTCGGGCGCGTAGTGCACCTTGATGCCGCCCAGGTCCAGGTCGCGCAGGCCCTCCAGCGCCTTGATCACCTGGGCGCGGGTCGGGTTGGCGCCCGTCTTGCGCAGCGCCTCGACCAGCACCTTGGCGCCCAGGAACTCCTCGAAGCTGGTGTAGTTCGGCACCTGGTCCGGCGCGAATCGCCGCAGCGCCTCCTGGTACTCGCGGATCACGGGCAGGTTGGGCGTGTACGGATACGGCACCACCTGGCTGATGCCCAGGCCGTGCGCGTTCTTCAGCCCGGCAAGCTTGACCAGCTCGGCGGGGTCCACCACCGAGATGTTGTACAGCTGCGCGCCGCCGCCGGCCTCGCGGTACTGCTTGATGAACGCGGCGGCCGGCTTGTTGACGGCGATCATGATCACCGCCTGCGGCTCCGCCGCCTTGATGGCGCGCACCGCGTCGTCCACCTTGTCCGTGTTGCGCTCGTAGGGCGCCGCCGCCGCGAGCTTCAGGCTGCGCTTGGCCAGCGCGGCCTCCACGCCGGACAGCCCCGCCTTGCCGAAGCCGTCGTTCTGGTACACGACCGCGATGCGCCGCGCCCCCAGCGTGTACAGCTGCTGGATCATGTGCTCGGCTTCGTCGGCATAGCCGGCGCGCAGGTGGAAGATCCAGGGGTTGAACGGGTTGCGCAGCGATTCGCCGCCCGTGTACGGCGCCACGAGCGCGACGCCCGCGCCTTCGAGCACCTTGTCGGCCAGCAGCTGGCCGATGTTGGCCGTGCCCGCGAAACCGAACAGCGCCACGACCTCGGGCTGCGCGACCATCTCGCGCGTGAGCCGCACCGTCTCGTCGACCTTGTAGCCGTCGTCGGCGGTGACCACCCTGATCTTCTGGCCGTTGATGCCGCCGCGCGCGTTGACGCTGTCGAAGTAGACCTTGCCGCCCAGCACCATCTGCTGCCCGGTGGTGGCCAGCACCCCCGACAGCGGCGCGATCTGGCCGATCACGATGTCGGCGCGCGCCGGCGCGAGCGAGAAAGCCGCCAGCGCCAGGGCGCCGAACGAGGCGGCAAGCCGCCGCGACACTGCGAGATTCACTGCTTGTCTCCTGCGGCGGCTGGAGCCGCTCGTCGTGGGGGCCGCGGCTGCGGCTGCGTCACCGCCATGGCGCGCAGGCGCCCGACGATGCCGGTGGGGAAGTAATAGACCGAGAGCACGAACAGCAGGCCCAGCCAGAGCAGCCAGCGGTCGGGCGACAGCAGCGCGGCCACCCAGGGCAGCGACGAGGCGGCTTCGCTCGCGATGCGCAGCAGGTCCTGCAGGTAGCTCTGGGCCACGATGAACAGGCCCGAGCCGATGGCGGCGCCATAGACGGTGCCCATGCCGCCGATCACCACGATCAGCAGCACGTCGAGCATGACCTCGAACGAGAGCGAGGTGTCGGGGCCGTTGTAGCGCAGCCAGAGCGCCAGCATGGCGCCGGCGAGCGTGGCGAACAGCGCGGACAGGATGCTGGAGGCCGTGCGGTACACCACCACCCGGTAGCCGATGGCTTCGGCGCGGAACTCGTTCTCGCGGATGGCCTGCAGCACGCGCCCGAAGGGCGAATTCACGATGCGCAGCATGGCGAGCACCAGCACCACCGCCGCGACGAACAGCAGGTAGTAGCACAGCAGCCGGCCGTCCAGCGACACGCCGAGGAAGGGGGCGTCGGAGAACTCGTGGCTCGGCGACAGCAGCTCGGGCACCTTGAAGGTCAGGCCGTCCTCCCCGCCCGTGAACTCCGACAGCTGCGAGGCCAGGGTCTGGAACGCGGCGGCGAAGGCCAGCGTGATCATCGAGAAGAAGATCGCGCGCACCCGCAGCGAGAACAGGCCGATGGCCAGCGCCAGCAGGAACGACAGCCCCAGCGCCGCCGCCAGCCCCGTCGCCAGCGCGCCCCAGGACGGGCCCAGGCGGGTGAAGGCGATCGCCACGCCGTACGCACCGATGCCGAAGAACATGGTGTGGGCGAAGCTGACGATGCCGGTGTAGCCCAGCAGCAGGTCGAAGCTGGCCACCAGGACGGTGAACACCAGCACCTTGGCGGCGACGTTGAGCGCCTTCACGCCCGGAAACAGGAACGGGGTCAGCGCCAGCGCCAGCAGCAGCGCCACCAGCAGCACGGCCAGGAGGCGGCTGCGCGGGAAATCGGCCGAGAGCAGTCGGGTCAGCATGGTCAGCGGCTCAATGCGTAGACGCCCTGCGGCCGCCACAGCAGGATGGCCATCATCAGCAGGATGTTGGAGAACAGCGCCGCCTTGGGCACCAGGAAGCCGGTGTAGTTGGCCATCAGGCCCACCAGCAGCGCGCCGATCAGGGCGCCGGTGGTCGAGCCCAGCCCGCCGATGATCAGCACGATGAAGATCAGCACGTTGACCTGCGCGCCCATCTGCGGCACCACGTTCTGCTGGTACAGGCCCCACATCACGCCGCCCAGGCCGGCCAGCGCGCTGCCGGCGACGAACACGCCCACGAACAGCAGGTGGATGCGGTAGCCGAGCGACTCGACCATCTCGCGGTCCTGCACGCCGGCGCGGATCAGCAGGCCCAGCTTGGTGCGCGTGAGCGTCCACAGCAGCAGGCCGAACACCACCAGGCCCACCACGACGGCGATCAGCCGGTACTTCTCGACGGCGGCATCGCCGAGCAGCAGCGTGCCCTGCATCCCCAGCGGCAGCGGCAGCGGGATCTGCTGCGGCCCCCAGACGACCTTGATCAGTTCCTCGCCGATGATCATGCCGCCCATGGTGATCAGGATCTGCTTGAGGTGGTTGCCGTACACCGGGCGCACGATGAAGCGCTCGAACGCCAGGCCGATGGCCGCGGAGACCGCCATCGCCACCAGCATGGCCGGCAGCACCGCCAGCAGGTTGCGCCACAGACTCTCGGAGGCGGTGTAGTCCGCCATCGCGCCCAGCACGCTGGTGGCGACAAAGGCGCCGAGCGCGATGAACACGCCGTGGCCGAAGTTCAGCACGTCCATCAGGCCGAACACCAGCGTCAGGCCCGAGGCGATGACGAAGATGATCATGCCCATCGCCAGGCCCGCGACGGTGAGCGTCACCCAGGTCGAGGCCGACCCGATGAAGGGCAGCACCAGCAGCGCGAGCAGCGGCACGAGGGCCAGCGGCTTCCAGTCGAAATCGGATTTCACAGGGCCAGTCCCAGCAGCGAATGCTGCAGTGCCTCGTCGTCCGCCAGCGCGCGCATCGAGCCCGCATGCACGATGCGGCCGTTGTCCATCACGGCGACCGTGTCGCCGAGCCGCCTGGCGAAGTTGAAGTTCTGCTCCACGAGCAGGATGGTCACGCCGCTCGCCTTGAGCTGGGCGAACGCGTCGATCATGTTGTTGATGATGGCCGGGGCCAGGCCCTTGCTCGGCTCGTCGATCACCAGCAGCTCGCGCGGCTCGATGATCGCGCGCGAGACCGCCAGCATCTGCTTCTGCCCGCCCGACAGCTTGCCCGCCGGGTGGTTCCAGAACTTCTCCACCGCCGGGAACAGCGAGAAGATCCACTGCAGCCGGGTGTCGTCGAACTGCCCGGCATGCTTGGCGCCGCGCGCGGCCAGCAGCATGTTCTCGCGCACGGTGAGGTCGGCGAAGATGCCCATGTTCTCGGGCACGTAGGCGATGCCCAGCCCGGCCACCTGCGGCGTCGGCAGGGCCGTGATGTCGCGGCCACCGAACGTGACGCGGCCGCTGGAGGCCTTCCACAGGCCCATGATCGTGCGCAGCGTGGTCGTCTTGCCCGCGCCATTGCGGCCCAGCAGCATCGTGAGCTGCCCGCGCGGCACGGCGAGGTCGACCCCGTGCAGGATGTGGTACGCCCCGATGTGCGTGTGCACCTCGGACAGCGTGAGGAGGTTGTCGCTCATCGGTTTTCGAGGGGGCGGGAGCAGGACGGATTCATGCAGACTCCCTGGCGACGCCCAGGTAGGCTTCCTGGACCACCGGCGACGCGATCACCTCGGCCGGCTCGCCGTCGGCCACCAGCGTGCCGTTGTGCAGCACGATGATGCGGTCGGCCAGTTCGCGCACGACGTCCATCTTGTGCTCCACCAGCAGGATGGTCTTGGTGCGGTCGGCCTTGAGCCGGCGGATCAGGTCCAGGATCACCGGCGCCTCGGCCGCGTTCATGCCGGCGGTGGGCTCGTCGAACATGAACACCTGCGGCTCCAGCGCCATCAGCAGCGCGACCTCGAGCTTGCGCTGGTCGCCGTGCGGCAGGTTCGCCACCAGCTCGTGCTCCTTGTCCTTGAGCGCGATGGTCGCCAGGATCTCGTCCGCGCGTTCGAGCAGCGCGCGGTGGTCGCTCCAGATGCTCCACAGGTTGAAGCCGCGCCGGTGCGCACCCTCGCGGGCGGCCTGCACCGCCAGGCGCACGTTCTCCAGCACCGTCAGGCGCGGGAACAGGTTGGTGAGCTGGAACGCCCGCCCGAGCCCGGCGCGCGTGCGCTCGGAGGCGGACAGCCGCGTGAGGTCGCGCCCGCCCAGGCTCACCCCGCCGGCGCTGGCCTTGAGCTGGCCGGAAATCAGGTTGAAGTAGGTCGTCTTGCCCGCGCCGTTCGGGCCGACGATGGCCGTCAGCGTGCCGGGCTCGAAGCTGCAGCTGACCGCGTTGACGGCCACGTGGCCGCCGAAGCGGATGGTCAGATCCTCGGTGACGAGTCGGGACATGGAAGCCGATCGGGGCGCCAGGCGCTGGCGCGAGTAGTTTCGTGGGCGGCGCGGAACAACGTGCAGCGCCGTCCCTCGTGCATCGAGGATCCGGCTTCGCCGGTCCTCGATGCGCTGATCAGATCACCTTCAAATCGCGCAGCGACTTGAAGGCGAAGGCTTAGCGCTTGTTCCGGATCGGAACGCTCATTTCCTCGGGCTTGATCTCGTGCACCAGCTCGGGCACGCCCCAGGCGAAGGCCGGGTCGACCTTGATCTTGAAGTGGTACATGCTCTGCATCGCCTGGTGGTCTTCCTTGCGGAAGGTCATCTTGCCCTTGGGAGTGTCGAAGCTCATGCCCTCCATCGCCGCGATCAGCTTGTCGCTGGCGGTGTCGGCGTTGGTCTTCTTCAGGGCGCTGACGATCGCCATCGCCGCCGAGAAGCCACCCGCAGTGAAGAAGTCCGGCGGCGACTTGAACTGCTTGTAGTGCATGGAGACCATGGCCTCGTTGGCCGGGTTCTTCGGGATGCCGAAGTAGTAGTAGGTCGCGCCCTCCATGCCCGGGAAGCGCTTGTAGGCGGTCATGGCCGGCAGGATGTTGCCGCCGGTGCCCACCTCGATGCCGAAGCGGTTCTTCAGGTCGGCGTCGGCCAGCGCGTTGAACGGCGGCGTGCCGCCGGCCCACACCACGGCGATGATCTTGCGGCCCGGCTTGTCCTTGAGCGAGCCGATCAGGCGCTGGATGCCGGCGGTGAAGTCGGTGGTCGTCGGGGGCAGGTATTCCTCGTGGACGATCTTGGCCTTCTTCAGCGCGTCCTTGAACGCCTTGACGCCGTCGCGGCCGAACGCATAGTCCTGCGCCAGCATGGCGATCGAGACGCCGTCCTTGTCGACGGCCACGGCGTTGGAGATCGCGTCCTGCGAGCTGTTGCGGCCGGTGCGGAAGATGTACTTGTTCCACTTCTCGCCGGTGATCGAGTCGGCCACCGCCGGCTCCACCAGCAGGACCTTCTTGTACTCCTCGGCCACGGGCAGCATGGCGAGCGCGACGCCGGAGGACGTCGGGCCGACGGCCAGGTCGACCTTGTCGTCGGAGTAGGCGGTGGCCAGCAGCGACTTGCCCAGGTCAGGCTTGCCCTGGTCGTCCTTCTCGATCACCACGATCTTGCGGCCGTTGACGGTCATGGTGCCGCCGGTCGCGTACTCCAGGCCCATCATCAGGCCGGTCTGGGTCTGCTTGCCGTAGGCCTCCAGCGGGCCGGTGCGGCTATAGATGTGCGCGATCTTGAGGTCCTTGCCCTGGGCGAAGGCCGGGGCGGCCGCGATGGAAGCGGCCAAGGCGGCGAGCGCCACCCACGTGCGACGTTGCATGCTTTGTCTCCTGATTGGTCTGCAAACCTGTGCTGCACAGTGCAGGCGCCGTGCCAGCCGGGCAGCGCGTTGATTTCAAAGGAATTTCCGGCTGAGCACCAGCGGGTATGCCCGATTTCCGGACAAGTCGAATGCCTTGTTTTCAGTCATGTTGACTGAATTTCAGACACTCTCGCGCTCGCCCAGGCGCTCGTACAGCTTGGCGCGCGAGATCCCGAGCAGGCGCGATGCCGCCACCTTGTTGCCGCCGGTGGCGGCCATCGCGGCTTCGATGGCGGCGCGCTCGACCTGCGCCACCTGTTCGGCCAGCGGCCGCAGCCGATCGCCGGCCCCAGCGGCGCCGCCCGCGCCGGCCGGCGCGGCCAGCGCGGGTGCGATGCGCTCCACGCCGGCGTCGCGCAGCACCTCCTCCAGGTGCCGCACGTCGATGCGGTGGGTGTCGCTGCGCATCGCCGCCTGTTCGAGCACGTTGCGCAACTCGCGGATGTTGCCGCGCCAGTCCTGCGCGCTCAGCAGCGCGATGGCGTCCGGGGCCACGTCGGGCGGCGGCGTGCCGTTGCGAAGCGCCATGTCCTCGCCCAGCACCTCCACCAGCGCCGGAATGTCCGCGCGGCGCTCGCGCAGCGCCGGCACCCGGATCGGCAGCACGTTCAGGCGGTAGTACAGGTCCTCGCGGAACCGGCCCTCGCGCACCAGGGCGCCGAGGTCGCGCGATGTCGCGGCGATCACGCGGGCGTCGAACGGCACCACCTTGTTCGAGCCGAGCGGTTCGATCTCGCCTTCCTGCAGCGCCCGCAGCAGCTTGGGCTGCAGCGACGGCGGCATGTCGCCGATCTCGTCGAGGAACAGCGTGCCGCCGTCGGCCAGCCTGAACTTGCCGTCGCGGCCCTTGCGGTCCGCGCCGGTGAAGGCGCCGGGCGCCACGCCGAAGAATTCGGCTTCCAGCAAGGTGTCCGGGACGGCCGCGATGTTGATGCTGACCAGGGGCCCCGCGGCGCGCGGCGAGGCGGCATGGATGGCATGCGCCAGCAGCTCCTTGCCGGTGCCGGTCTCGCCGAGCAGCAGCACCGGGCTGGCCGAGAGCGCGGCGCGGCGGGCCTGCCGCTTGACTTCCACCGCCGCCGGGCTCGAGCCGACGAAGCTGGCGAGCGTGTACTTGTTGCGGCGCTGGGTCGCCAGCTCGCGCCGGGCGTCCTCCAGGTCGCGCTGCAGGTGCGCGAACTTCTGGATCAGCGGCTGCAGCGTGGTCTCGGGATGGTCGAACAGCACGATGCCCAGCGCGCCGAGCACCTGGCCGCCCTCGTCGCGCAGCGGGATGCGGCTGACGACGAACGTGCCGGCCTTGTTCGACAACAGGTCGATCAGGATCGGCTTGCCCGAGCGGATCACCCGGTCCATCTGGGTGTTCTGGACCACCTCGGCGACCGGATGGCCGACGAAGTCCTCGACCCGCTCGAAGCCCAGCGCGGGCAGGAAGCGCTTGTACTGGTCGTTGATCCAGACGACGCGGCCGTCGCGGTCGACCAGCAGCATGCCCTCGCTGGCGTTGGCGAACAGGTCGAACATCGACCGCGCGGCCAGCTCCAGGATGCGCTGGCCGTCGCGGGGCAGGCTGTCGTCGCTCGGCATGGCGGCGATGTTAGCCGCCGCGCGGGGCGCTCACGCCGGCATGGGGGCGCGGCGGGCGGTGAGCAGGCGCACGAGCCGCGGCAGCACCAGCACGGCGGCGATGATCGCGATCAGGGTGAGCGAGACGGGCCGCTCCAGGAAGACCCGCGCGCTGCCCTCCCCGATCGACACCGCGTTGCGCAGCTGCGCCTCGGCGAGCGGGCCCAGGATCATGCCGACTACGACCGGCGCGGTCGGGAAGTCGAACCGGCGCATCAGCACGCCGACCAGGCCGATCGCCCACAGCAGCACCAGGTCGAACGCGCTCTGGCGCATGCCGTAGGCGCCCACGGTGGCGAAGATCAGGATGCCGGCATAGAGCTGCGGCTTGGGGATCTTCAGCAGCTGCACCCAGACCTTCACCAGCGGCAGGTTCAGGATCAGCAGCATCACGTTGCCGATGTACAGCGACGCGATCAGTGCCCACACCAGCGCGGCCGACGAGGAGAACAGCTGCGGGCCGGGCTGGATGCCGTAGTTCTGGAACGCGCCGAGCAGGATGGCGGTGGTGTTCGAGGTCGGCAGCCCCAGCGTCAGCAGCGGGATCAGGGCGGTGGTGACCGTGGCATTGTTCGCCGCCTCCGGGCCGGCCACGCCTTCGATCGCGCCGGTGGTGCCGAACTCCTGCCTGTCGCTGCCCTTGGCCAGCTTCTTCTCGACGGCATAGCTGAGGAAGGTCGGGATCTCGGTGCCGCCCGCCGGGATGCAGCCGAACGGCGCCCCGATGGCCGTGGCGCGCAGCCAGGCCGGGATCGAACGGCGCCAGTCGCGGCCGGTCATGTAGACCTTGCTCATCGGGTTGCGCGTCTCGACCGTGCGTCCCTCGTACATCGAGAAGTACAGCACCTCGCCGACGGCGAACAGGCCCACGGCGACCAGCACGATCTCGATGCCGTCCAGCAGCTCGGGGATCCCGCCGGTGTAGCGCGCCTGGCCCGAGATCTGGTCCATCCCGACCAGGCCGACGGCCAGGCCGATGAACAGCGCCGTCATGCCGCGCAGCGTGCTCTTGCCCAGCACCGCGCTCACCGTGGTGAAGGCCAGCACCATGAGCAGGAAGTACTCGGGCGGGCCGAGCTTGACCGCGAAGTCGGCCACCGTCGGCGCGAAGGCGGTGACGATGACCGTGGCGATGGTGCCGGCGACGAACGAGCCGATGGCGGCGGTGGCCAGCGCGGCGCCGGCGCGGCCGCTCTTGGCCATCTTGTTGCCTTCCATCGCCGTGACCATGCTCGCCGTCTCGCCGGGCGTGTTCAGCAGGATGGAGGTGGTGGAGCCGCCGTACATCGCGCCGTAGTAGATGCCGGCGAAGAAGATCATCGAGGCGGTGATGTCCACCTTGGCCGTGATCGGCAGCAGCATCGCGACGGCCACGGCCGGGCCGATGCCGGGAAGCACGCCGACGGCGGTGCCGAGCACGCAGCCGACGAAGGCCCACAGCAGGTTGATGGGCGTGATGGCGGTCGCGAAACCGCCCAGGAGCGCGTTGAAGATGTCCATGTCAGAACCAGCCCGTCTGCGTCAGGCCCGGCAGGTTGATCGCCAGGAACTGCGTGAACATCCAGAACACCGGCGCGGCGATGGCCAGGCCGGTGGCCAGGTCGGTCGCGATGACGCGGGCGGTGCCGCTGCGCTGGCCCTCCGCGCGGCGCAGGCCCTGGGTTGCCAGGGCGTAGCAGAGCGCGCAGCTGAGGATGAACCCGATGGTGGTGATCAGCGCCGCGTTGGCCAGCAGGCCCGCCGACACCCACACCAGCCCGGGCCACCAGGCGCGCTCGGCGCCCGAGGGCGGCTCGAGCTCGCGAAAGCCGCCGGTGCGCGCCTCGCGCACGATCAGCACGCCGCACAGCACCAGCACGATGGCCACCACCCAGGGCAGGAAGTTGGGCCCGACGCCGCCGTAGCCGGCATTGGCGGGGATGGTCAAGGCGCCGGCCGCGAGGCCGAGGCCGGTGAGCACGACGGCGGCGCCGACGAGCGTCTGCACCTTGGTGGACGAGGGGGAAGCGGTGTCTGTCATGGGGGATCCTCGGCTGGACCCGGCAAGAAGCGCCCGGCGGGTGCCGGGCGCGGGGGGAACGTCGCTGGAGCCGGCGGTCAGACCATGCCGGACTTGACCATCACGGCGCGCAGGCTGGCGAACTCGTCGTCCACGAACTTCTCGAACGCCGGGCCCGAGAGCACGGCCGGCGTCCAGTCGTTCTTCTCCAGCGCCTCGCGCCAGGCCTTGGTCTTGATCGCGGCCAGCACCATGTCGGTCAGCGCCTTGCGCTGCGCATCGGTGAGGCCGGGGCCGCCGTACACGCCGCGCCAGTTGCCGATCTCGACGTCGATGCCCTGCTCCTTCAGCGTGGGCACGTCGTTCAGGCGCTTGGCCGAGGTCACCGCGATGGGCTTCATCTTGCCGGCCTTGATGTACTCGGCGAATTCGCTGTAGCCGCTGCCGCCCACCGTGACGTTGCCGCCCAGGATGGCCGCCGTGGCCTCGCCGCCCCCGCGGAAGGCGACATAGTTGATCTTGCCCGGGTCGACGCCCACGCGCTGCGCGATCATGGCCGCGGCGATGTGCTCGGTGGAGCCGCGCGAGCCGCCGCCCCACTTGACGCTGCCGGGGTCCTTCTTCAGCTGCGCGACCACGTCGGCCATGGTCTTGAAGGGCGAGTTGGCCGGCAGCACGAACACGTTGTATTCGCTGGTCAGGCGCGCGATCGGCGTGGCCTGCGACAGGTTGACCGGCGGCTTGCCGGTGATGATGCCGCCCACCATCACCGCGCCCATGACCATCAGCGCGTTCGGGTCGCCTTTGCTGGAATTGATGAACTGCGCCAGGCCGAGCGCGCCGGCGGCGCCGCCCTTGTTGTCGTACGTGACGCTGGAGGCCACGCCCGACTCCTGCAGCGCCTTGCCCAGGGCGCGGCCGGTGGTGTCCCAGCCGCCGCCCGGGTTGGCGGGGATCATCATCTTGATCGCGGCGGCGGCGCGTGCCGTGAGCGGCAGCGCCCCGGCGGCGGCCAGCGCGGCCAGGCTCTTGAGGAAGGTGTCTCGGCGCATGGAAGTGTCTCCAGGTTGGTTCGGATGCCGGACCGGATGATGCGCCGGGTGCCTGTCAATCGGCTGTCCGCGGACTTGGGGAAACTACTGAACCGTCGCGGCAGTTCCGGTTCCGCTACGCTCGGCCCTCCCATGCGATTGCTGCTCGTCGAGGACGACCCCTCCATGCGTGCCGCGCTCGAGCGCACGCTCGGCCGCCGCGGCTTCGCGGTGGAAGGCTGCGGCGACGGGCGCGAGGCCCTGGCCCGCTGGCAGGCCGCGCCGCCGGAGGTGCTGGTGCTGGACCTGAGCCTGCCCGGCCTGGACGGGCTCGACGTCTTGCAGGCAGGCCGGCGGCTCGGGCTGGCGACGCCGGTGCTGCTTCTCACGGCGCGCGGCACGGTCGGCGACCGCGTGCTGGGCCTGAACGCCGGCGCGGACGACTACCTGCCCAAGCCCTTCGACCTGGACGAACTGGAGGCGCGCATCCGGGCGCTGGCGCGCCGCCGCGCGGACGCCGGCGGCGAGGCCGCCGGTGAATGGCGCATCGGCTCGCTGCGCCTGGACCGCGCGAGCGGCGCGGCCTACCGCGGCGACGAGGTGCTGGAACTCACGCCGCGCGAAGCGTCGCTGCTGCAGGCCCTGATGGCCCGCCCCGGCCACGCGGTGACCAAGGAGCGCCTGTTCGAGCTCGTGTTCCCGGGCGAGCAGGACGTGCAGTACGAGGCCGTCGAGGTGGTCGTCTACCGCCTGCGCAAGAAGCTCGCGGGCACGGGCGCGACCCTGATGACGCTGCGCGGCCTGGGCTATCTCATCAAGGCCGGATGAACAGCGTTTCGCTGCGGCGCTACCTGCTGCTGGGGATCCTGGTGCCCGTGCTGGCGCTGATCGTGCTGAACGGCGTCAGCCTGTACCGGGGCGCCCTGGCCGCGCTCAACACGGCCTACGACCGCACGCTGCTCGCCTCGGCCAAGGAGATCGGCGAGGAGCTCGCCGTGCAGGGCTACGACGCCGAGGCCCGGCTGCGCTCCACCGTGCCCTACTCGGCGCTGGAGGCGTTCGAGGCCGACAACCGCAGCCGCCTGTTCTACCGCGTCTCGAGCCTGCAAGGCGAGCTCGTCTCCGGCTACGGCGACCTGCCCTTCTGGCGCGGCGAGATCCCCGCGCGGCCGCCCTACGCAGCGCTGGTGGACTTCTACGACGACCACTTCCGCGGCGACGACGTCCGGGTGGCCGTGCTGCTGCAGCCCGTGGCGGGCGCCAGCGGGCGCGGCATGGCCGTGGTGCAGGTCGCCGAGACGCTCGAGCTGCGCCGCACCGTCGCCCGGCAGATCCTGCTCGACACGCTGTGGCGCCAGGCGCTGCTGGTGGCCGTCATCGCGCTGGTGGTGGTGGCGGTCGTGCAGCGCGCGACGCGCCCCGTGCGCCAGCTCTCCGCGCGCATGCAGGCCCGGCCCGAGGGCGACCTGACGCCGATCGAGGCGCCGGACGCCCCGCGCGAGCTGCTGCCGCTGGTCGAGGCCACCAACGCGGTGATGGGGCGCCTCGCGCAGCTGCTCGAGAACCAGAAGCGCTTCGTGCGCGACACCGCGCACCAGCTGCGCACGCCGCTCGCGGTGCTCAAGACGCAGGTGCAGTCGGCCCTGCGCGGCGACGTCGGCCCGCGCGAGGCGCTGGGCGAGATCAACGAGACGGTCGACCGCGCCACCGCGCTGGCCAACCAGATGCTGTCGCTCGCCAAGGTGGAGCAGCTGCGCCACCAGCCCGAGGCGTCGGACTGCGACATGGCGGACATCGTCCGCTCGGTGGCCCTGGAGCTGTCGCCGCTGCTGGCCGAGCGCGACCTCGACTTCGACCTCAGCACGCAGCCGGCCCGCGTGCGCGCCCACGAGTGGATGCTGCGCGAGCTGGCGCGCAACCTGCTGCACAACGCGATCCGCCACTGCCCGCCGGCCGGCACCCTGTCGGTGCGGCTGGTCTCCGACGGGCGCTGGTGCGCGCTGACGGTGGCCGACAGCGGCCCGGGCATCGACGCCGAGCTGCGCGGGCGGCTGTTCCAGCCGTTCGCGGCCGGCGACGTGCGCAGCGGCTCCGGCCTGGGCCTGGCGATCTGCCAGGAGATCGTGCGTGCGCTCGGCGGCACCATCGAACTGGGCAACCGCGAGCTGCACGGCCGTGTCACCGGCCTCGACGCCACGGCGCGCCTGCCGCTCGCACAATAGGGGCCGATGGACAAGCTGCGCATCGACAAGTGGCTCTGGAGTGCCCGCTTCTACAAGACCCGCACGCTGGCGGCGCAGGAGATCGGCAAGGGGCGGATCGAGGTCAACGGCCAGGAGGCCAAGGCCGCGCGCGAGGTGAAGGTGGGCGACACCGTCGCCATGCGCCGCGAATCGGTCACGCGCACGGTGGTCGTCAAGGGCCTGTCGAGCATGCGCGGCCCCGCGCCCGTGGCCCAGCAGCTGTACGAGGAAACGGCCGAGAGCCTGCAGGCGCGGGAGGCGGCCGCGCAGCAGCGCCGGCTCGCGCGCGAGCCCGCCCTGTCCATCGAGCACGGCCGACCGACCAAGCGCGGCCGGCGCGAGCTGGACGCCGCCCAGCGCGGCTGGGGCGACCGCTGGAGCGCCTCGCTCGACGACGAGGACTGAAGGCCGCGTCGGACCAGTCCCACGGTCGCGTGGGAGCCCATCCATTTGTCGTGTGCAACCCAGCGGTGCGTCACCGTCGTGCCATGTTCGCGCCCGATACTGCCGGTCTTCCGACAAGCAGTCAGCAGGGACAAGAACATGAACGAATCCAGAACCAGCTCCATCCTCCAGCGCGTGCCCGTGATCCTGGCCGTGACCGCGGCCTCGTACGGCCTGCAGCTGCCGGCCCACGCCGGCCGCGTGGCCGGAACGCCGAGCAAGGTGGGAACGCAGCAGCCGGTCGCCAAGCCGGCCGCGCCGAAGGCCGTGCGCGGCTGAGATCGCCTTCGCGCCGCACCGATGGCCGCCTGCGGGCGGCCATTTGCTTTTCCGGAGCCCGGAAACAACAAACGCCCCGTGGGGGGCGTTCGTCATGCGCTGGCGGAGACGGAGGGATTCGAACCCTCGATGCGGCTCTACACCGCATACTCCCTTAGCAGGGGAGCACCTTCGGCCTCTCGGTCACGTCTCCAGCGCGAGGGGGATTATGCCCCAAGCGTGCACTCTGCAGTGCCGCGCGCCCTGCTCTTTTGCAGCATGCGCGGCGCCTTGCCGCCGCTTCAGGCGGCCGGCTGCTGGTCCAGGTCGAACGCGCGATGCAGCGCGCGCACGGCCAGCTCCATGTACTTCTCGTCGATCACCACCGAGGTCTTGATCTCGCTGGTGGAGATCATCTGGATGTTGATGCCCTCCTCGGCGAGTGCGCGGAACATCTTGCTCGCGATGCCCACGTGGCTGCGCATGCCGATGCCCACGATGCTCACCTTGCAGATGCGCGTGTCGCCCTCGATGCGGTCGGTGCCCAGCGTGGGCAGGACCTTGGACTTGAGCAGGTCCACCGTGCGCGCGTAGTCGTTGCGGTGCACCGTGAAGCTGAAGTCGGTCTTGCCGTCCTTGGAGAGGTTCTGGATGATGACGTCGACCTCGATGTTGGCGTCGGCCACCGCGCCCAGGATGTTGAACGCGATGCCGGGCTTGTCGGGCACGCCCAGGATCGACACCTTGGCCTCGTCGCGGTTGAAGGCGATGCCGGAAACGACGGCTTGTTCCATTTGTTCGTCTTCCTCGAAAGTGATCAGGGTGCCGGACTTGGCCTCTTCCTCGATCGGGATGTCCCAGGGGGTGAAGCTGGACAGCACGCGCAGCGGCACGCGGTACTTGCCGGCGAATTCCACCGAGCGGATCTGCAGCACCTTGGACCCCATCGACGCCATCTCGAGCATTTCCTCGAAGCTGACGGTCGAGAGACGCCGGGCCTCGGGCACGACGCGCGGGTCGGTGGTGTAGACGCCGTCGACGTCGGTGTAGATCAGGCACTCGGCGGCCTTCATCGCCGCCGCCACGGCCACGGCCGACGTGTCGCTGCCGCCGCGCCCGAGCGTGGTGATGCTGCCGCCCTCGTCGACGCCCTGGAAGCCGGTGATGACCACCACCTTGCCGGCGGCCAGGTCGGCGCGCACCTTCTTGTCGTCGATCGATTCGATGCGGGCCTTGGTGTAGGCGCTGTTGGTGAGCACCGGCACCTGCCAGCCCGCGTAGCTCACCGCCTCGAGTCCCTCGGCCTGCAGCGCGATGGCCAGCAGGCCGACGGAGACCTGCTCGCCCGTGGACGACAGCATGTCCAGCTCGCGCAGGTACGCATCGGTCGCCTTGGCGGGCGCCAGTTCCTTGGCCAGGCCGAGCAGGCGGTTGGTCTCGCCGCTCATCGCGCTGGGCACCACGACCATCTGGTGGCCGGCGCGGGCCCACTTGGCCACCCGCTTGGCGACGTTGCGGATGCGCTCGGTCGAGCCCATCGACGTGCCGCCGTACTTGTGAACGATCAATGCCATGGGAAGAAGAAGGGAAGGTGCGCGCGGCGCAGGAGGACCCGGGTCGCCGAAGGCGAATGGCAGCTCGCGCGAATCTCAGGGATTATACCGATGGGCTCCAGGCCAGCCGGGACCCGGAGCGCTCCACCAGCCCCGTGCCGACGCGCAGCCGCAGCCGGTGCCCGCGGGTCGTGCACGCGCGCACCTGGTCGAGCAGTTCGTCGAGCTGGGCGGTGCTGGCCGCCGCATCGTGCGCCACCCGCAGCCAGTGCCGCACCAGGTTGGCCTGCCGGGGCCGCGACAGGGCCTGCAGCGCCGCGATGTCGGGCTGGCCGCCCATGGCCGCCAGGTCGGCGGCCGCCACTTCGTCCAGCAGCGCCTGCGCCTGCGCCGCGTGCCGCGCCGAGCGCGCGAAGGTCTCGCGGTACTGCGGGAAGGCCTCGGCCAGCGCGGGCAGCACGCGGTGGCGGATGCGGTTGCGCGTGTAGCGCGTGTCCGCGTTGCTCGGATCCTCGACGCAGTCCAGCCCCTCGCCGCGCAGCCACCCGCGCAGGGCCTCGCCCGGCACCTGCAGCAAGGGGCGGCGGAATGCCATGCCGTGGCGCGTGAAGCGGACCGGCATCGCCGCCAGCCCGGGCAGGCCGGCGCCGCGCGACAGGGCGAGCAGCAGCGTCTCGGCCTGGTCGTCCGCATGCTGGGCGAGCAGCACGCAGCGCAGCCCCTCGCGCGAGGCCAGCTCAGCCAGCTGGCGATAGCGCGCGCGGCGCGCCGCGTCCTCGGGACTCTCGCCGGGCGCGTTTCGTGCATGGGCCTGGGCGATGTGCAATGGAACCTGCAACTGCGCCGCCATCGCGATGCAATGCCGCTCGAAGCCGGCCGCCGCCTCCTGGAGGTTGTGGTTCACATGGAGCGCGTGCACCTGGCCGGGCCAGCGGCGCGCGGCCGCGGCCAGCAACGCCGTCGAATCGGCGCCGCCGCTGAAGGCGACGCCCAGCGGCAGGTCGGGCTCGCAGGCCGACAGGGCTGCATCGAGCAGGGACACCATGGCGCCTGCATTATCACAACGGGGCTGCGCGCTTCCCCTAGTGCCGGCGCGAGGGCCCTCGCCCGTAGACTTGCGCGCCATCGAACGACAACAACGGAGTGAGGGTATGTGCCGAAACGTCGACGGGAAGCCGGCTTGGGCGAGCCGCGTGGGTGCGGGCGCGATCGTGCTGCATGCAGTGCTGTCCGCACCCGCCTGGGCTCAGTCCGCTGCTGCGGCAGCCGATGGCGCCCCGAGCGAGGCAGCGCGCCGGCAGGCACTCGGCCCGTTCCGGATGATCCTGCAGAACGCGGACGCACCGCGCAAGCCGCACGCGCCCGCGCCAGCCCCCCAGGCCAAGCGCCCTGCGGCTGCGGAGCCCGCGGCCGCGGCGGCACCCGCCCCGGCGCCCGCGCCCGCGCAGGCAGCCGCGCCGCCCGCACCCGTGGTGACGACGGCCGCGCCCGCCCCGGTCCCCGAGCCCCCGAAGGCCGAGCAGGTCTCCGCGGCGCCCCCCACCGCGCAGGCGGCGCGCGCACCGGCGCCGCCCCCCGCGCCGGTGGAGCTCGTTCCGATCAGCCAGGATCCGCCGCAGCTCAGCGCGGCCTTGCGGCGCGAGCGCCCGCAGGGCGTGGTCAAGGTGGGTTTCGCGGTCAAGCCCGACGGCAGCACGGGTGACGTGCACGTGCTGTCCAGCACCAACCGCAGCCTGAATTCAGCCTCGGTCAATGCGGTGACCGGCTGGCGCTTCAAGCCGATCCCGCAGGAGCGGCCGCTGGAAGTGGAACTGGTGTTCGAGGACAACCAGTAGCCATCGGCCCAGGCGGCGCCGGGGGCGCCGCCCGAGCGGCGCTCAGCGCGCCTCGGCCTTGGTGTCGGTGAAGCGGCCGTAGCTCTGCAGCCGCTCGTAGCGCCGGTCGAGCAGTTCGCGCGTCTTCAGGTCGGCCACCTGGCGCCAGGCGTCGTTGAGCGCGCGCTTGAGGAACGCGGCCATCTGCTTGTGGTCGCGATGCGCGCCGCCGACGGGCTCGTTGACGATCTTGTCGACCAGGCCCAGCGCCTTCAGGCGGTGCGCCGTGATGCCCATGGCGTCGGCGGCGTCCTGCGCCTTCTCCGACGTCTTCCACAGAATGGAGGCGCAGCCCTCGGGGCTGATGACCGAATACACCGAGTACTGCAGCATCAGCACCTGGTCGGCCACCGAGATCGCCAGCGCGCCGCCGGAGCCGCCCTCGCCGATCACGGTGGTGATGATCGGCACCTCCAGCTGCGCCATCTCGAAGATGTTGCGGCCGATCGCCTCGGACTGGCCGCGCTCCTCGGCGTCGATGCCGGGATAGGCACCGGGCGTGTCGACGAAGGTGAACACCGGCAGCTTGAACTTCTCGGCCGTCTTCATCAGCCGCAGCGCCTTGCGGTAGCCCTCGGGGCGGCTCATGCCGAAATTGCGCGCGGCGCGCTCCTTGGTGTCGCGGCCCTTCTGGTGCCCCAGCACCATGCACGGATGGCCGTTGAACCGCGCCAGCCCGCCGACGATGGACAGGTCGTCGGAGAAATGCCGGTCGCCGTGCAGCTCGATGAAGTCGGTGAAGATCTCGCCGACGTAGTCGAGCGTGTACGGTCGTTCGGGATGCCGGGCGATCTTGGTGATCTGCCACGGGGTCAGCTGGCTGTAGATGTCCCTGGTCAGCTGCAGGCTCTTCTTGGAGAGCTGGTCGATCTCCTCGGAGATGTCGACCGCCGACTCGGTCTGCACGTAGCGCAGCTCGTCGATCTTGGTCTCGAGTTCCGCGATCGGCTGCTCGAAGTCCAGGAATGTTTTCTTCGCCAAGGCTCAGGCTCCTCGTCTCATGTGGCCCGTCAGTACTCGACGGGCAGCGGGTCGAGCGACCGCCAAATATACCAAGTGGCCACGCTGCAATACGGCTCCCAGGCGGCGGCCACCTCGCGCGCATCGCTGCGGCTGACGGGGTCGCCCGAGAAGTAGTTGCGGCTGATGCCGGTGATCAGGCCGACGTCGTCCAGCGGCAGCACGTTGGGACGCATCAGGTGGAAGATGAGGAACATCTCGGCGGTCCAGCGGCCGATGCCGCGGATGCCCACCAGCTCGGCGATGATCTCCTCGTCGTCCATCGCGCGCCAGGCGTCGACATGGATCGCGCCCGAATCGAAGTGCAGCGCCAGGTCGACCAGGTACTCGATCTTGCGGGCCGACAGGCCGGCCGAGCGCATGTCGTCGACCTTGAGCTTCAGCACGTTGGCCGGCGTCATCTTGCGCGGCAGGCGCGCGAACTTGTCCCACACGCTCTGGGCCGCCTTGACCGAGATCTGCTGGCCCACGATGCTGCGCGCGAGCGTGGTGAACGCGTCGCCGCGCGACTGCAGGCAGGCGTCGCCGAACTGCGGGATCAGCCGCTTCATGACGCGGTCCTTGCGCGCGAGGTGGCGGCAGGCCTCCGGCCAGTAGTCCGGCCGGGCCAGCTCCACCGGCGAGCCGGTGGCATCGCTCATGTGGCGGCCTCCCAGGTCGTGCCCGCGGGCGAATCCTTGAGCACGATGCCCTGGGCGAGCAACTCGTTGCGGATGCGGTCGGCCTCGGCGAAGTCCCTGGCCTGCTTGGCCGCGGCGCGCTCGGCGATGCGCTGCGCGATCGTGGCCTCGTCGAGCCCCGCGCCCGCGCGCAGGAAGGCCTTCGGGTCGCCCTGCAGGATGCCCAGGCAGCCGCCCAGCGCCTTCAGCAGGCCGACGAGCTGCGGCGACCTGGTGCGGTTCACCTCGGCGGCCAGGTCGAAGAGGACGGCGACGGCCTCCGGCGTGCCGAAGTCGTTGTCCATCGCTGCCTTGAAGCGTGCCGCGTGCGGGTCGGCCCAGTCGATGGCAGCGTCTTGCGCGTCGGCGGAGTCCAGCGCGGTGTAGAGCCGCCGCAGGGCGGCCCGTGCGTCGTCGAGGTGCTTGTCGCTCCAGCCGAGCTCGCTGCGGTAGTGGCCGCGCATGAGGAAGAAACGGACCGTCTGCGGGTCGTAGCGCTCCAGCACTTCGGGCAGCGAAAAGAAGTTGCCCAGCGACTTGGACATCTTCTCGCCGTCGATGTTCAGGAAGCCGTTGTGCATCCAGTACGTCGCCAGCGGCGTGCCGAATGCGCCCTCGCTTTGCGCGATCTCGTTCTCGTGGTGGGGGAACACGAGGTCGGTGCCGCCGCCGTGGATGTCAATCGGCTGGCCGAGGATGGAGCGAGCCATCGCGGAGCACTCGATGTGCCACCCGGGACGGCCGCTTCCGTAAGGGCTCTCCCACTTTGCGTCCGCCGGCTCCGTCGGCTTCGCACTCTTCCACAGCACGAAGTCCAGCGGATCGTGCTTGGCGTCGGTGGTGGCGACGCGCTCGCCGGCGCGCAGCTCGTCCAGGGGCTTGCCAGACAGCTTGCCGTACCCCGCCAGGCGGCGCACGGAGAAGTTCACGTCGCCGTTGTCCGCCCTGTACGCGAGGCTCTTGCTCTCGAGCAACCGCACGATCTCGAGCATCTGCGGGATGAAATCCGTCGCGCGCGGGTCGTGCGTGGGGCGCAGGACGCCCACTGCGTCGTAGTCCGAATACATGAGCGCGGTCATGCGCTCGGCGAGCGCACGCACGGGTTCACCGTTCTCGACGGCGCGGCGGATCATCTTGTCGTCGATGTCCGTGATGTTGCGCACGAAATCCACCCGCAAGCCGCTCGTTTCCAGCCAGCGCCGCACGACGTCGAACGCCACCGCGGAGCGGATGTTGCCGATGTGCGGGCGGTCGTAGACGGTGACCCCGCAGACGTACATCCGCACGCGCCCCGGCTCGAGGGGCGCGAAGTCCTCCAGGGCACGCGTCAGCGTGTTGTAGATGCGCAGGCTCATGGGATGTGTGTGGGGCCGGCGCCGGGTCTGTCGCCGGCGCAGCGAGGGGTCGTTTCCTGGGTCGTGCGGCGGGCTTGTTGTCGAGGTGCCCGGCTACAATCGGCCGCAGTATATAGCCCCTGTCGGGCAGCGCCCGTGCGCATTTTCGAGGCTTTCATGTCGTCCATCCGCCGATTCCTTCCCCGCAAGCTGCGCCTGCTCGCCGTGGTCGCGGCCCTGGCGGCGCCGGGGTTCGCCCTGGCCGACGAGTACGGCGACGTGACGCAATTGCTGCGCCAGGGCAAGCAGGCCGATGCGCTCGCCAAGGTCGACCAGTTCCTGGCCGCCAAGCCGCGCGACCCGCAGATGCGCTTCCTCAAGGGCGTGATCCTCACCGAGCAGGGCAAGGCCAACGACGCGATCGCCACGTTCACCCGGCTCACCGAGGACTACCCGGAGCTGCCCGAGCCGTACAACAACCTGGCCGTCCTCTACGCCGGCCAGAGCCAGTTCGACAAGGCGCGCGCCGCGCTCGAGATGGCGATCCGCACCAACCCCAGCTACGCCACCGCGCACGAGAACCTCGGCGACGTGTACGCCAAGCTCGCGAGCCAGGCTTACAGCCGCGCGCTGCAGCTGGACGCCGGCAACACGGCGGTGCAGCCCAAGCTGGCGCTGATCCGCGAGCTGTTCGCCCCGGTCCCGCGCGGCGGACGTCCCGGCGTCGCGCCGGCCGCCGCGGCGCCGGCACCCGCTCCCGCACCCGCAGCGGTCGCGAAGGCACCAGTTCCTGCGCCGGCTCCTGCCGCCACGCCGCCCGCACCGGTTGTCGCGGCCAAGGCACCGGCCCCCGCGGCCGCGCCCGCCGTGGTGGCCAAGGCGCCAGCACCGGCGCCGGCCCCCGTCACCGCCGCACCGGCTGCGCCCGCCGCCGCCAGCGGCGCGGCCTCGCGCGACGTCGAGTCCGCGGTGCAGGCCTGGGCCGCCGCCTGGGCCTCCAAGGACGTCCCCGGCTACCTCGCCGCCTATGGCAAGGAGTTCGATCCGCCCGGCAAGCAGTCGCGCAAGGCCTGGGAGGAGGAGCGCCGCAGCCGCATCGTGGGCAAGTCGCGCATCAGCGTGCGCCTGTCCGACATCGCCGTCCATGTCGACGGCGCCAAGGCCACGGCCCGCTTCAAGCAGGCGTACAGTGCCGACAGCCTGAACGTCACCAGCCGCAAGACCCTCGAGCTGCACAAGGTCGGCGACCGCTGGATGATCGTGCGCGAGAGCACCGGGGCCTGAGCGCCCGCCGCGGTCGCGGCACCGGGCGCACAGGTTTTGCAGTCTTGAAGCTTCGTCCCCATGTCCATCGCGCCGCACGGCGCATCACGCTGCAGGCAGCCGCGCTCGCGTGCGCAGCCCTGCCGCTGTGCGCGCCCGCGGCCACGCTGCACGCCCCGGCCAAGCCTCGCCCGGCGGGCGCCGTGGCCGCTTCCGTCCTTCGCGACGGCCAGGCCGAGGCCCGCCTGATCGAGGTCTACCGCCTGGTCGGCGGGGGCCTGGCACGGCAGGCGCTGGCCAAGGCGGAGGCGCTGGTGCGCGACCACCCGACGTTCCAGCTGGCGCAGCTGGTGTACGGCGACTTGCTGATGGCCCAGGCGCGGCCCCTGCGCGGCATGGGCGACATCCCGGCCGGCATCGCGGCCAGCGGGTCGCAGGCGCTGGCCGAACTGCGCGAGGAGTCGCAGCTGCGCATCCGCGCGCTGCGCGAGCGGCCACCCGCCGGCGCGGTGCCCGCGCAGTTCCTGCACCTGTCGCCGCGCAGCCGGCACGCCATCGCGGTCGACACCTCGCGCGCGCGGCTGTACCTGTTCGAGAACACGCCAGCCGGCCTCAGGCTGCTGGCCGACTACTACATCTCGGTGGGACGCCTGGGCACCGACAAGTCGTTCGAGGGCGACCTGCGCACGCCGCTGGGCGTCTACTACGTCACCAGCAACCTCGACCCGAAGTCGCTCAAGGACTTCTACGGCTCCGGCGCGCTGCCGATCAACTATCCCAACCCCTACGACGCGCGCCGCGGCAAGACCGGCGGCGGCATCTGGCTGCACGGCACGCCGCCCGGACAGTTCTCGCGCCCGCCCAAGGCCACCGACGGCTGCGTGGTGCTCGCCAACCCGGACCTGGACCGCATCATCCGCACCGTCGAGGTCCGAAGCACGCCGGTGGTGATCGCGCCTTCGCTGCGCTGGGTGGCACCGGGCGCGCTGCAGGCGGAGGCCCGCTCCTTCGCCGACACCCTGGCGGCCTGGCGCGCGGCGCGCTCCAGCGGCGACGTGAACCGCCTGCTCGCGTTCTACACGGCGGACTTCTCCGCCAACGGCAAGAGCGTGGCCGAATGGCTGCCGCAGCTGCGCACCGAACTCGGCCGCCTGCGCGGCCGCGAGCTCGAACTCAAGGAGCTGTCGTACCTGCGCTGGACCGACTCGGCCGACACCATGGTGGTAACCTTCGGCGAGGTGCCCGCCGGGGCGCGCACCGGCCCGGTGCGGCGGCAGTACTGGATGCGCCAGGGCCAGCAATGGAAGATCTTTTTCGAAGGAGTGATCGGTTGAGGACTCAAGTCACCCGCCGCGCCGCCGCGGCCCTCGTGCTGGCGCTGGCCGGCCTGCAGCATGCGGTCGCCGCCGACGCGCCGCGCGTCAAGCTGTCGACCACCGCGGGCGACATCGTCATCGAGGTCTATCCCGACAAGGCGCCCAGGACGGCCGAGAACTTCCTGCAGTACGTCAAGGACAAGCAGTACGACGGCACGATCTTCCACCGTGTCATTCCCGGCTTCATGATCCAGGGCGGCGGCTTCTCGGCCGAGATGCAGGAAAAGCCCACCCGGCCGCCGATCCCGCTGGAGACGCGGCCCGACCTGAAGAACGACCGCGGCATGGTGTCCATGGCCCGCACGCCGGATCCCAACTCCGCCACCGCGCAGTTCTTCATCAACGTCGTGAACAACGCGCGCCTGAACGCGCCCAGCCCGGACGGCCACGGTTACGCCGTGTTCGGCAAGGTCGTCTCCGGCATGGACGTGGTCGACAAGATCCGCGCGGTGCCCACGGGCAACCGCGGCATGCACCAGAACGTTCCCATCACCCCGGTCGTCATCCAGTCGGCCACCCTCGTGAAGTGACATTTCCATGAGCAATCCCAAAGTCGAACTCCACATCGCCGGACAGGGCGTCATCACCCTCGAACTCGACGACACCAAGGCCCCCAAGACGGTCGAGAACTTCCTTTCCTACGTGAAGAAGGGCCACTACGACGGCACCATCTTCCACCGCGTGATCGACGGCTTCATGATCCAGGGCGGCGGCTTCACCCCCGGCATGCAGCAAAAGGCCACCGACGCCCCGATCGAGAACGAGGCCCGCAACGGCCTGAAGAACGACAAGTACACCGTGGCGATGGCGCGCACCAGCGATCCGCACTCGGCCAGCGCGCAGTTCTTCATCAACATCGCCGACAACGGCTTCCTCAACCACACCGCGCCGAGCGCGCAGGGCTGGGGCTATGCCGTGTTCGGCAAGGTCGTCGGCGGCACCGACGTGGTCGACCGCATCAAGGGCGTGAAGACGGGCCGCAAGGGCTTCCACGACGACGTGCCCGCCCAGGACGTGGTGATCGAGAAGGCCGTCGCCCTCTGACGCCCGCGGTGGCGCCCCCACCCGTCGCCGAACTCGCCGCCGCCCCCGGGTGGCGGCAGGTGGATTTCATCTCCGACCTGCACCTGCAGGCGTGCGAGCCGGCCACGTTCCAGGCCTGGCGCCGTTTCATGGCGGACTCGCCGGCCGATGCGCTCTTCATCCTCGGCGACCTGTTCGAGGCCTGGCCCGGCGACGACGTGCTGGGCACGCCCGGCTTCGCTGCCGACTGCGCGGCCGTGCTGCGCGACGCGGCGGCGCGCCGGCCGGTCTTCTTCCTGCACGGCAACCGCGATTTCCTGGTCGGGGAGGCGTTCGCGTCGGCCACCGGCGTGCGGCTGCTGGCCGACCCCACGGTGCTGGCGTTCGCGGGCACACGCTGGCTGCTGACGCACGGCGACGCGCTGTGCCTCGGTGACGTCGAGTACCTCGCCTTCCGGGCCCGCGTGCGCGACGCGGGCTGGCGCCGCGACTTCCTCGCCCAGCCGCTCGCGCAGCGGCTCGCGGTCGCGCAGTCGCTGCGCTCGCAGAGCGAGCAGCGCAAGCGCTCTGGCGCCACCTACGCCGACGTGGACCATGACCAGGCGGTCGCGTGGCTGCGCGCCGCCGGCGCCGCCACGATGATCCACGGCCACACCCACCGGCCGGGCGAGCACGCCCTCGGCGGCGGCCTGCGCCGCATCGTGCTCACCGACTGGGACGCCGCCGCGGCGCCGCCGCGCGGCGAGGCCCTGCGGGTGTCGGCCGCCGGCGTGGTGCGCGTGCCCGTCGCATGATGTTCGGCTGGTGGCGCAGGCGGCGCCCGCCGCCGCCGATTCCCGAGGCCCTGTGGCAGCAGGTGCTGCAATCGTTTCCGTTCCTGCGCGAGGCGCGCGACGCGGCCCGGCTGCGCGAGCTGGCGTCCAGGTTCCTGGCCGAGAAGGAATTCCACGGCGCGCAGGGGCTGGTGATCACCGATGCGATGGCGCTGGCCATCGCCGCGCAGGCGGTGCTGCCCGTGCTGTCGCTGGGCCTGCGCTGGTACGACGACTTCGTGGGCATCGTCGTGCATCCGGACGAGGTCGTCGCGCCGCGCAAGGCGCAGGACGAGGCCGGCGTGGTGCACGAGTGGGAAGAGGTCCTGGCCGGCGAGGCGATGGACGAAGGCCCGGTGATGCTCAGCTGGGCCGACGTGCAGGGCGCCTCGTCCGAGCAGGGCTACAACGTCGTCGTGCACGAGTTCATCCACAAGATCGACATGCGCGACGGCGCCCCCGACGGCTGCCCGCCCCTGCCCGGCGAGCGTCGCAAGGCGTGGCTGGCCACGATGGGAGCGGAGTACGAGCGCTTTCGCGAGCAGGTGGTCATCGCCGAGCGTTTCGGCGGCGAGCCGACCTGGCTCGACCCCTACGGGGCCGAGAACCTGGGCGAGTTCTTTGCCGTCGCGGGCGAAGCCTACTTCGTCAACCGGGACCGCTTCACGCAGGAATTCCCGGCCCTGCTGCAGCTGTTCGACAGCTTCTTCCGGGCCGGGACCTGAGCCGCCGCGCGCCTCAGCGCAGCAGCGACTTCAAGACGTTCTGCAGCCGGCGCGCCGCGTTGGCGTTGTGCGCCGAGGCGAGCACGCGCGCGGTGTCCTCGCCCCAGGTCTGTGCCGGGGAAGGCTCGTTGCGCCGCGTGAGCAGCTGCAGCTGCAGCGCGCGCCGTGCCGTGATCTGGTCGGCCGGGGTCGGCGCCTCGGCCGCGATCTCCAGCCGCAGCAGCGCCTCGGCCGCATCGCCGCTCGGCGCCGACTGCAGGGCCTTGACCCAGGCGCCGCGCACGGCCGGCGTGACGGCCTTGCCCAGTTCGCTCTGGCTCGGCACCTGGTCCGCCGACCGCTGCTCCCAGGCGCCCAGCAACTGGGTGAGCGCCTCGCCGTGCGCCTGCGCGGCCAGCTTGCGCAGCGTTTGCTGCGCGTGCTCGAGCGCATCGCGCTGGGCGCGGAACGCCACGTCGCCCAGGCGCGGCCCGCGGTCCTCGGGAGCGCGGTCGCCGAAGCGCGGACCCCGTGCGTCGCGGCCGCGATCGCCTCCGCGCTCACCGGGACGGCCGGCACCGGGGGCGCCGCGGCGATCGCCGAACTTGCCGCCGCGCCCGGCGGGCGCAGGTTCGGCCTTCTTCATGCCGGGGCGGTCGTCGCCGCGCATGGCGATGACCGGCTTGGGGGTGGGCTTGGGCGGAGGCGGCGCGGCCGCGGCTTCCGCCCCTTCGGCGGGGGCCGATTCGGCCGGCGCCGCTTCGGCAGTTTCCGGCGCCACCTCGCCTTCGGCGGCGGGTGCGGCAGCCGGCGCCGCGGGCGCCTGCTCGGCCTGCGCGTCGGCGCGGTCCTTGTCGGCCTGTGCCTGCGCCTGCCCCTTCAGCGCCGCGTCGAGGGCGGCCATCGCATGGCGGATGCGATGGGCGTCGCCGCTCGCGTTGGCGGCTTCGAGCGCCTTGGAGGCCTCGAGCACGGCGCGATCGCGTTCGCTCAGTGCCGCGGCGGCCTTCTCGCGGTCCTGCGTCTTGCGCTGGAACGCCTCGTCGATCGGCTTGCGGAACGCGTCCCACAGCTTCTGCTCGTGCTTGCGGTCCAGCGGCACGGCCTGGGCCTCGGCCTGCCAGCGCTGCTGCAACGCCTTGACGGCGTCGATGCGCAGCTGCGGCGAGGCACCCAGCACCTTGGCCTCCTCGATCATGGCGTGGCGGCGCTCGAGGCTGTGCTTCTGCTCGGCGGCCAGCGGCGCCTCGGCCGCCTGGATGGCCTGCTTCCACTGGGGCTGCAGCTCGGCGAAGGCCTTCTCGCTCAGGTGGCCCGCCTCGCGCCAGCGCGTCTCGAACTGGTGGATGTGGCGGTTGAAGCCCTTCCAGTCGCCGCCCTGCGCCGAGGTGTTGGCGCCGGCCCAGGCCTTCACCTCCTCGATGAGGGCGAGCCGGTGGGCGCGGTGCTCCGCGGCTTCGGTCTTGACCTTGTCGAGCCAGGCCTCGACCACCTTGTAGGCCTCGTTGCAAGCCTCGTCGAAGCGCTTCCACAGCGCGTGGTTGGGCGGGCCGCCCTGGTCGACCTGCTTCCACTGCTCGCGCAGGGCCCGCAGCTGCTCCTGCATCTTGCGGCCGCCCAGGCGCGGCTTGCGCTCGGGCGCCGGGGCTGCCGGCGCGCCTTCGGCCGGTGCGCCCGCGGCGGGCACCCCCTCGGCTTGCGCGCCCTCGGCTTGCGCGCCCTGGGCAGGCGCCACCGTCTCGAACAGGCCTTCGGCCTTGGCGACCAGCTCCTGGCGCAGCTGGTCGGCGCGCCAGCGCTGCCAGCCTTCGAGTTCACCGGCCGACGCGAGCAGCGCGTGCGCCTGGTTCTCCAGCTTGTCGTCGACCAGCTTGCCGTGCTCCTTGAGCGCCGAGCGCAGTGCGGCCGCGGCGCCGGCGCTTCCCTTGCCGTGGCCCTGGGCGATCTCCTGCTCGAGGCGCTGGATGGCCGCCGTGACGGCCTCGCCGGCCTTGCCGCGCAGCTCCGGGTCGACCTTGGGCTTGGCGGCCTTGGGCGGCGCCTCGACCGGCAGGCCGCGCGCGGCGCGCAGTTCATCGGCCCACACGGGCACGGGCGGCAGCGGGGCGGCCGGGTCGGCGTCCGCCGCGGCGGCCTGCGCCAGCGCGCTCTGGAAGGCTTCCCAGACCACCTGCAGCTGGGTGCGCGAGGCATCCAGCAGCGGCGGGAAGCGCGCATCGACGCTGGCCCAGTTGGTGTCCTCGACCAGCGCCTGCGCCTGGCCCTGCCACTCGGGCACGTCGCTGCGCAGCGACTCGGCGGCCGCCTGCGCATCGCGCCACGACTTGGTGGACAGGACCTCGATGCGCTGCGCCAGCAGCACCGCCGCTTCGCGCTGCACCTGCACCCGGTGCTGCAGGTCCTCGATGCCGCGCACGCGGTCGGCCAGCTGGGCCTTCAGGCCCGCCAGCGGCTCGCGGCTGAGGGGCGCGCCGGCTTTGGCGGCGTCGCGCTGCCAGGCCATCGCGTCGGCGATGTTCAGGCGGGACTGGGCCAGCAGGCCCTCGGCCTTGTGCGCCCATTCGGCGGCGATGGCCTCCTGCCCCTTGCTGCGCTTGATCTCGTCGAGGCGCTCGCGCAGCAGGCGCGCGGCGCCCTTGTCGCGGCCACTGAGCTCGCGGTAGACCTCCTGCATCTGCTCCGGGCTGGGGTCGCCCTGGAGCCACTCGCGCAGGCGCGCCGAGCGCTCGCCCGAGGTGGCGGCCGAGAACGCGCCGCCGGTGAGCGCGTCGAGCGCCTGGGTGTCCGTGGGTTTGGGGGAGGCTTGGGTCACGTCGTCTGGTCTGCAAAAAAACACGCCCTCGCATCGCGGGGGCCGGCCCGTATTCTCGCCGCGATTGGGCTCGGGCTGACGGGCCGTGTGCAGGCAGGCCTTCGCGGCGCGCTCGGGCAGGGGAGCGAAGGCGCCGTCGACGGCGGAAAAAGAGAAGCCCGGCAGGCGGCCTGGAGCCGGTCTGCCGGGCTGGACGGCGGCGCAAGTCCAGCCGTCTGGCGTGCCGCTGGAGCTTCATCGTCCTGCGGCACAGGGAGCAAGGGATTGCTCCCAGGAGGGGCCGGAGGGTTGGCGCGCAAGCGCCGTTTCCGGCTGGGGCCCGATCGCTCGGGTGCCGATACGTTAGGGGGAGCCGGCCGGGAAATCCAATTCGACTTTTCAATGGACGCCGTCCCCGCCATGCAGGGCGCCCCAGCAAGAGTTCGCGGTTGACCGACTCCTGGCTCAGCCGTTGTCCGACACGGCTGGCTCGGCCGTGGTGTCAATCTCTGCATGGGACAGCGAGATTTCCGTATAAGAAGTAACTTTGTTATTCTTGACTCGATATTTGACCGGCTCCTAGAATGCGCCGTCCCTGAGCCTTGCGGGCTCGGGTGAACGACCGAACCGCTGCCGAACCCGGCAAAGTCGAGAGCCGTTGCAGGCCCCCAAGAGGCCCCTGGTTTTCGATGGCGACCCAATCCCGACGTGGAGCCTGACGGACCGCTAGGACGCTCTCGAGCGCCCCGTGATCCGGCCCCGCGCGCAGAAAGGAGTAGTGCTATGACAGCGTCAGGACAGAAAGTGGCCGATGCCCTGAGGACGTTCGCGTCCGACGTGGGCCAGGGCTTCTTCGAGATCTCCCACAGCGGCCTCGCCCTCGTCGGCGTGGCGGTGGTGCTGGCCCTGGCCACCCTCACCGCCCGCCCCGACCTGCGGCAGGCCGGCGAAGCCGAACTCATGAGCTGGCTGCAGGCCCGCCAGGTGGCGGCGCTGGGCATGGTGCCCGAGCTCGACGCCGTCGACCGCGCCACCGCCGCCAACCCGAAGGACCTGCCCAAGCAGCAGGCCGCCCTGGCCTACTGGATCAGCCGCAAGTACCGCGTGGCGCCCGAGCCGGTCAGCGCCCTGGTGGCCGAGGCCTACGAGGTGGGCCACCGCACCAAGCTCGACCCGACGCTGATCCTGGCCGTCATGGCCGTGGAATCGGGCTTCAACCCGTTCGCCCAGAGCCCGGTCGGCGCCCAGGGGCTGATGCAGGTGATGACCGGCGTGCACAGCGACAAGTACGAGATCTTCGGCGGCAAGCTGGCCGCCTTCGACCCGGTGACCAACCTGCGCGTGGGCGTGAAGGTGCTGCAGGAATGCATCCAGCGCGCCGGCTCGCTGCAGGGCGGCCTGAAGTATTACGTGGGCGCCGCCCTGCACACCGACGACAGCGGCTATGCCGACAAGGTGATGGCCGAACACGCCCGCCTGCAGCAGGTGGCCGCCGGCCGCTCCGTGCCGGTCAACCCGCCGGCCGTCCTGCGCACCGTGGCGCCGGCCCCCACGGCCCAGGACTCGCCGGCCACGCCGGCCGAGCCCGACAAGGTCGCGGCGCTCGCTTCCTGAAGCGGCTACACTCGCCCGGGTACGCGACTGGCGATAGGCGCGGCGCCCCACGGGGGCAGGCCGCGCTGACGTGGGGAACCACTGGGGAGCGTGCCGCGGAGGAAGGTTGGCGCCACGGCGCCGCGTCTTCGCCGCGATCCGCCGTTCGCCTGGGCAGCCCTTGTGCATCACAGGGACCACGTCTGGAAGGACTGCCGCCATGTACCACCGCAACATCCTGATCGAGCAAACCGACCCCGAGCTCTGGGTCGCCATCGTCGCCGAGAACCGGCGCCAGGAAGAGCACATCGAGCTGATCGCCAGCGAGAACTACGCCTCCCCGGCCGTCATGGCCGCGCAGGGCACCCAGCTCACCAACAAGTACGCCGAGGGCTACCCCGGCAAGCGCTATTACGGCGGCTGCGAGAACGTCGACGTGGCCGAGTCGCTGGCCATCGCCCGCGTCAAGCAGCTGTTCGGCGCCGATGCCGCCAACGTGCAGCCGCACTCCGGCGCGCAGGCCAACGAGGCCGTGTTCCTGGCCTTCCTCAAGCCCGGCGACACCATCATGGGCATGAGCCTGGCCGAAGGCGGCCACCTCACGCACGGCATGGCCCTGAACATGTCGGGCAAGTGGTTCAACGTCGTCTCCTACGGCCTGGATGCCAAGGAGGAGATCGACTACGAGGCGATGGAGCGCAAGGCGCGCGAGACGCGGCCCAAGCTGATCATCGCCGGCGCCTCCGCCTATTCGCTGCGCATCGACTTCGAGCGCTTCGCGCGCGTGGCCAGGGAAATCGGCGCGATCTTCATGGTGGACATGGCGCACTACGCCGGCCTGATCGCCGCGGGCGTCTATCCCAACCCGGTGCCGCACGCCGACGTCGTCACCTCCACCACCCACAAGAGCCTGCGCGGGCCGCGCGGCGGCATCATCCTGATGAAGGCCGAGCACGAGAAGGCCATCAACAGCGCCATCTTCCCCGGCCTGCAGGGCGGCCCGCTGATGCACGTGATCGCCGCCAAGGCCGTGGCGTTCAAGGAGGCGCTGGCGCCGGAGTTCAAGGCCTACCAGCAGCAGGTGGCCCGCAACGCCCAGGCCGTGGCGCAGACGCTCACCGAGCGGGGCCTTCGCATCGTCAGCGGCCGCACCGAGAGCCACGTCATGCTGGTGGACCTGCGCGCCAAAGGCATCACCGGCAAGGAAGCCGAGGCGGTGCTGGGCGAGGCACACATGACGATCAACAAGAACGCCATCCCCAACGACCCCGAGAAGCCGATGGTCACCAGCGGCGTGCGCATCGGCACGCCGGCCATGACCACGCGCGGCTTCAAGGAGGAGGAGGCGCGCATGACCGCCAACCTGATCGCCGACGTGCTGGACAACCCGCGCGACCCGGCCAACATCGCCGCGGTGCGCGAGCGCGTCAACGCCCTCACCCGCCGCTTCCCCGTCTACGGATAAGGAGCCGCGAGGATGAAGTGCCCGTTCTGCGGCAACGCCGACACCCAGGTGGTGGAAACGCGCGTGTCCGAGGACGGCGACTGCATCCGGCGCCGCCGCCAGTGCGCCGACTGCGAGAAGCGGTTCACCACCTACGAGCGGCCCGACGTCACCTTCCCGGCGGTCGTCAAGAAGGACGGCCGCCGCATCGAGTACGAGCGCGCCAAGCTGCTCGGCTCGATGAACCTGGCGCTGCGCAAGCGCCCCGTCAGCACCGAGCAGATCGACGCCGCCGTCGAGCGCATCGAGGAGAAGCTGCTCAACCTGGGCGTGCGCGAGATCCCCAGCAACCGCATCGGCGAGCTGGTGATGCGCGAGCTCAAGAAGCTGGACAAGGTGGCGTACGTGCGCTTTGCCAGCGTCTACCGCAGCTTCGAGGACATCGACGAGTTCAAGACGCTGGTGGACGAGGTGCGCCGCTAGGCGCAGCCGTCCAGCAGCGCCTTCTGCACGCGCGGCCGGCCGTTCGCGTTCAGCACGATCTGCCGCGCCGCCGCCGGTCCCGCGGACGCCAGGCACACGGTGAGCGTGCCGGCCTGGAAGCCCCCACCCACCTGCCGTGTCGAGCCGTTCGGCGCGTACGAGACGTAGCGCGCCAGGCTGGCGTTGCCGGACAGGCGCACCTCGGCGGCCAGCGCCTCCTGCCGCTGGAGCACGGTCTCGTGGGCGCCATGCTCGCCGTTGCCGTCACCGTCGACGAACACGATCCAGCCCTGCTGCCACGTGCCCGCATCGGTGCAGGCCTGCCCGTCGCCCGACTTGCACAGCGTCACGCGGGTCCTGCGCTTGATGGCCTCGCTGCGCGCGAGGAACAGGTCGGCCAGCAGTTCGTTGGAGGCCGATGTGATGCGCATCGAGCCGGTCAGCGCGCGCAACGGCGGCACGCCGATGCCGAGCAGGATGGCCGCGATGGCGAGCACCGCCACCAGTTCGACCAGCGAGAAGCCGCGCAGGCGCCGGCGCCCCGCTTTCGCAGGTGATCGCGCTGGCCGGCCTGTCGCATCCATGCGGACAGCCTAGGCACGCGCGCCGGGCGGCCAACGCCAAGGCGGAGGAGAAGCGCCGCCGCCACGCCGTCACTCCGGAGGATGCGCCCGACAGTAGAAGGGGCGGCGCCCTCGCGGGTGCCGCCCCTTCGTGCCGTCCGGCGCTGCCGCGCTACTTCTTGTACCAGTAGGTGCGGCGCAGGTTCTTCTTGACGTCGCCACCCACGTTGCAGTTCTCCAGCGCGGAGTTGCAGGTCGTCCCGTTGTTGCCCCCCGTCTTGTCGTTGGGCAAGCCACAGCCGATGCAGAACTTCTCCAGGGTCGTCGATCCGTCCGAATTCTGGATCTGCACCAGGCCGCTCACCGCGCTGGGCGGCAATCCACCGCCTTGCAGCACGTTGGTTGCGACTGTTCCAGTGAACGGACTGACGGCGTACGCGATCGCCTCGCCCAGGTTCGATTTGCACTGCTTGTCCGACTCGACCGGCCGGTTGGTCGCGAAGAAGATCAGGCCGTTCACCGCCTGGGGCGCGTTCACCGCCTTCTCGCCCGCGTTCGGGAACGTGTAGAAGAAGCCCTTGCTCGTCGCGGAGTCCGCGTACCCGCGGGGGACGTAGCCGCTGGTGGCGTCGTAGGGGTTCGCGTTGTACAGCTGCGCCATGGTGACGTCGACCGTGGTCGTCGGCGCCGGCACGGTGACGGTTCCATCCGCGGCAGTCACGGACAGGTTCACCTTGGTGCCCCTGTCCTTGATCATGAAGAAGCGGTCGCGCACGTTGTATGAGGTACCGATACCGGTCCTCTTGAGCGGGTGCTCGCGATCGCCCGATGCGATCGACACCGCGTCGTAGGACTCGCTGTCGGTGGACGGCTTGACCGTCAGCACGGTCGGCGCGAAGAAGAACTTGCGGGGCGTGCGCGACTGCGTGCTGCTGGTCGTGGTGCCGTCCGCCTTCACGTCCACGTCGGTCGTGCACATCTGTCCCGCGCCGGGGGGCGCGCCGGTGTCGCAGCCCAGCGCCGCGATGCGGGTCACCTTCCAGTTGAGCTTCGCGGCGTCCGCGACGTCGGCGCGCCAGACGTTGCCGCCCAGGTCGCCGAAATACAGCTTGTCGGTCCGCCCATTGTTGTCACGGTCGACGAACGTCACCTCCGAAGGGATGGCGTACAGCAGGCCCGGCACGTTGAGGCAGGTGTCCGTGGAGGTCCCGCAACTCGGCGTGGCGCTCCACACCAGACCGCCGGATTCCGCATCGACGATGTAGATGCCTCGACCGCTGGCATCGCCCGCGACCGGCGGCTCCGGGTCTTGCGCGGTGTCGTAGCCGCCACCGAAGACCAGGACCGGACCCGGGCGGTTCTGCAGGATAGTCAACCGAGGACGCGACCAGGTCTGGCCCAGTTCACTGAAGCCGGTGGAGGCGTTGCTGATCTTCCAGAGGAACTTCGGCGCCGACGGCGTGGTGACGTCCAGCGCATAGAGGAACCGCCCGCCGCGGCGCATCGTCAGGTAGATGATCGCCTTGGCGATCGTGCCGTTCGGGTTCAGCTTCTGGTAGACGCCCGTGGGGCCGTCGACGAAGTAATCCTTGGGCAGGGCCGACGACAGGAAGGTCGTGGGGAACTTGATCTCGGGCGAGTTGTTGCGCTGGCGCGCGAGCTGCGAGAAGTGCTCCGGAAGGACCAGCCCCCAGATCTCGCCGCCGGCCGGCACGTTCACCCCTCCGCCGAGGGCGATCGCAGCGGTCTGGTTGCCATTGACGGCGCGGAAGACTCCGTCGTTCGCACCGTAGTACACGACGATGCCCCGGTCGTCCCCGTAGTTGATCACCAGCGGGCGCGAGTGCAGCACGTCGCCGTGGATGGATGGCCGCACGAACACCTGGGTGCTGTCCGGGCCCTTCTCATCGCCCTGGTTGTCCTGGCCGCGCACCCAGCGCACCAGGGCGTCCTTGTTGGCCGGAACCCGGAAGAACGCCGTACCGCCGCTGCCCGTCTGCGGGGTCAGAGGAACCGGCCCGTAGTTGGCGGATGTGCAGCCGCTGTCCAGGCAGGTCAGCTTGTACGGTCCCGCATAGCCCGCCTCGTTGGAAGGTGCGGACACGCTGGTGATGGTGACGTTGGGATTCCCCGCGAACATGTTGGCGGGAAGCCCGGTCACCTTGGCGAGGCCGGTGGCGTCGCGGCTCAGCTGGCCGGCACCCACCGACGCCGTCTGCGTCGCCCCCTGCTTGGCGACCTGCATCGTCAGGCCCGCAGGCGCCGAGGTACTGGCGGGCGGCGACACCGTGATCGGATACGTGCAGCCGCTCGTCGTGCAGGTCAGGGACACGCCGCTGGCCAGGTAGTTGGCTTCGTCTTGCGCGCCGCCCGACACATAGGTGATGTTCACGCCCGGCGCGCTGACGCCCGCCGTCATCCCGAAAAATTCCTTGTCGGCGGCGCTCAGGTTCTTGATCGTGGCGATGCCGTCAGTGGTGCGGCCGAGCCACGTTGCCGGGATCGCCTTCGGCGTGGTGTCCACCGTGACCGTCGCACTGCCGGAGCAGGTCACGCCGGCAGGCGCGGCCACCGTGAACGTCGGCTGTTTCCTGTCAGTGACCTTGAAGGTGCCGTTGCAGGCTGCGGTCGCGTTGCCGGCGAGCACCACGCTCTGGCCCGTGAAGTAGGGACTGGAGGCGTAGTCCACCGTGATTACGCCGTTCCTGGTCGAGAGCGTCACGCCCTTCGCGATCACCGGCGCGAACGCCACCTGGTAGGCGTTCGCGTTGGTCGGCGGGGGGCTGACCGTCACCGAGTAGGTGAACGTGTTCGTGCTCACGGCCGAGGGCGTGCCCGAGTAGGCAAACCCCGAGTCGGCCACGTTGGAGACCACGAGGTTGGTCGTCATGTCGAAACCGTGCGCCGCAGCAGTCGCGGTCGCGGTTTCCGTTGCGCCGGCGCTGCCGGTGGTGCGGACCAGCTTCGTGACCGTCAACGGCGATGACGTCACGGAGAACGAGAAGGTGCCGGTGTTCGTCGTCGGCGGGTTCAGCGGGATGTTGCTGATCTTGAACGTCTTGCTGCCGGTCACCGTGATGGACTGCGTCACGTTGAACACGCTCTGCGTGTTGCCGCTGATCGTGACGCTCGGCGTGGTGCCGGCGGCCATCCCGTGGTTCACCGACGTCGTGACGGTCGCCGTGTTCCCGCCCGTGGTGTCCCGCGTGATGGACTGGATGGCGATGCTGGTGGTGTCGCCGAACATCGACGCAGTCAGGGCAGTGTTGGCGTCCGAGAAGTCGTTGCTCGAGTGCGCCAGCAGCGGATTGCACGAGCTGCCGCCGCCCGGGCAATACGTGTACAGCCGGCGCGGATTGCCGGCCGTGCCGCCGGCCCCGGTGAAGCTCTTGGTGAGGCTCTCCAGCCGCAGCTGCTGCGCGACCCCGCCCTTTTCCACCACTTCACCATCCGGCGAATCGAAGTTCGTCACCGGCGTGCCCTTGGGATCGTTCTTGAAGAAGCCCCCGATCGAGTCGGGCATCGTGGTAGGGTCCTTCGCCGTCCAGAAGCTCACGGCCGTGGGCGCCAGGAAGCCGGTGCCAGCCGAGCTGATGGCCGCCTGCGGGTTCGGCTTCTGCGCGTCGGCCATCACCAGTTGGCCGTTGATCCGGGCCAGTTGGTATTGCTTGAGGTTGCCCATCCAGCGCGGCACGCCGCTGCCGTCCGGGCGGAACATGCCCAGGAAAATCTGGTTCAGGTAACTGCCCTCGGCGTTCACCGAGACCGGGAGCGAAGCGGACGAGAACACGCTGTTGACGGCCTGCACCTCGTTGAGGGTTCGGCCCAGGGCATCGGCAATCTCGGCTGCGCTGCTCACGCGGAAGGCCTTGCCGCCCCCGTAGTTCGCCATCGACTGCAGGAGCGCCGGCGTCCCGGCGTTGTTGGCGCAGGTGTTGCTGGTGTTGTCGAGGATGCCGATCGTGTACGTGGTGATGTTCTGGGCGCCGGCCATATCGCTCTTGCCGCCGTCCAGCGTCTGCATCAGCCGCGCCCATTCGTCGGCCCAGTTCTCCGACCAGTCGTTGGCGTTGCTGCCCACCGGCACGGACGCAACGCCGGGCGTCCCGCAGATGGGAGTCGGATCGAACTTCACCGACGATGGCGACACGATCTTGGTGCTCAGGTACGCGTACTTGCCGTCCGGGTCGCCCACGAACTGGCGCGCCCTGTCGAGTTCGACGTTGGTGGCGACATCGGTGTTGACCGTCGACTTGTCGGTGTTGCCGATGAAGATGGCGAAGTTCTTCTGGCAGTCCTGCTTGAGGAAGTTGGTGGCATAGGAACGGCCCGACACGCCTCGGGCGCCGTTGTAGTAGGCCCACGCCTCCTGCATCATCCCGGCCGAGCCGACGCTCTGCACGGTGAAGGGGTACTGGCCGCCGGAGCCCGAGTTCTGCTTCACCCAGCTCTTGATGAAGGCGATCATGGCCGTCTTGGCGGCCGGCGTCATGTTGGTCAGCGGGTACAGCAGGCAGCCACCGTCGCTGTTGATGCAGCCCTTGTCGGTGCCGAAGTTGTTGGCGTTGCCAGCCATGATGCCGATGTTCATGCCGGCATCCGGCAGGGTGGCGATCGCATCCACGAGCGCGCATTGCACGATGCCGCCCGCGGTGCCGGTGCCCAGGGAAGGCGCGCCGCTGCCGTCCGCGTAGCCCGCGCAGCCCCCGCCGCCCCACGTGGCCGCCAGGTTGGAGCTGTTGTCGATCACGAACAGCACGTTCGGCGCGATGGTCGAGGTCGCGTTGTCGACGTAGACGTCGATGTCCTCGGCATGCAGTTGCGAGGTGAACGCCGCCAGCAGCAGCGCGAACGCGGCCAGCAGGGATCGCAGGATCGTCTTGTTGATCATGGAGTCAACTCCGAAAGGTCAGGGGCAGGACACCGCGGCGCTGACGCGCACGGCCACCCCCTGCAGCACGGTCACCTGCGCGCCGCTGCCGGCGTCGGCCACCGAGGCCGCGATGTCCCATTGCTGCTGCTTGCACGCCGTCGGCTTGGACGTCGGGTTTCCGCTCGCGTCGACGAGCACGTCGCTGTCGGCGCCGTCGAAGCACATCTGGTCGGCCGCCTTGGAAGGATCCAGCTCCGCATTCAGGATGTTCTTGGTGAACACGCACGACGGCTTGGCGACATCCACCTTGTACGTGGTGCCACCGGTCGACACCGTGGTCTGCGGCGCCGCCGCGATCGCGCTGATGTTGGGAGAGGCAGCGATTTCCAGGACCTTTTTCTCCACCGCCACCTGCGCGGCGGCGGCTGCTTCGGCCTCGGTCTGCACGTTGCCGGAGATCTTCAGGTTCACCAGGCCGAAGCGGATGGCCGAGACGACCAGCAGGCTCAGGACGGCCAGCATGACCAGGGCGATCACCAGGGTCATGCCGCGCTGGCGGGACACGGTGCGGGCGGCGGTCACGGCATCCTCCGGGCGCTCGGGTTGACCAGGCGCACGGCCTGGGTGAAGGCATGCCGCTTGTAGCCGTCGCCGGTGGCGGCCACGGTGCCGGCGGTGCCCATCGCGTAGGTCTTGTCGTCGGCGTAGCCGGGCGATTTCTCCAGCGAGCGCACCAGGAGGTTCAAGCGCAGGCTCATGACGTTCGGCCAGGTGGCCTGGTCCAGCGCGATGCCCTCGACATCGCCGCCGTCGGGCGCGCCGTCGCCGTCGGAATCCACGCCGTAGTCGACCTGCAGGTTCTCCACGCCTTCGGCCAGGGTGACTGCGCTGCCCAGCGCGCCGGTGTCGTCCAGCTCGCGCATCTTGAGCGACGGAATGGTGTCGGCCGACGCGCCCGAGCACACGCTGCAATCCGTCACGTAGTAGATGCGGACGATGAACTTGCGCAGCGCCGCCGTGGTCGTCTTGTCCTTCTTCTTCAGGACGAAATTGGCGAAGTTGGAGCCCTTGTCCAGCACCGAGGTGAACGCCGAGCCCGAGGCGGCGTTGATGCCGGTCTGCAGGTACACCTGGTTGGCCTTGACCTTGGCGGCGTCGACCACGCCGGCGGTCTCGACATCGCTGCTGTCCGGATCGACGCGGCGCACCACGAGGACGTCGGTGCCAGGGCGGCGATTGGCCAGACAGGCGAGCGCGACAGGGGCGTTGGTGTTTGCGTTGTAGCCGGGCTTCGCGGCTGCGGCCGGCGGCGAGTAGCCCTGCACGTGCAGCGCCATCGCATCGGTCAGGCTGGCAACGGTGGTCGTGCACGGGTCGGGCATGGCCGCCGGAGAAGCGGGAGACGCGGTCAGCTCGCCCCAGTAGCCGGCCATCTGCAGTTCCTCCGCGAGCGTGCGGATGGCATAGCGGCCGTTCTCGATCATGCGGCCGCTGCGGTCGACCTCGGCGCGGTTGGCGCTCTGGTCGGCGATCAGGGTCGCGAGCGCGGCCACCATGATCATGCCCAGCGTGATCGAGACCATGAATTCGATCAGCGTCAGGCCGTGCTGGGCACGCCGCGGCGCTGTGGAGAGGTTCGGGAAGCGCCGCATGTTCAGCTCGTGGTCCCGGGCAGGACAGTGATGCTGACGGCGCGGCGCTGGGCATCGTCGGCGCCGTACTGGCCATTGCCGCAGGCGATGCCCGCCGACGGTGCGCCGACAGCCTGCACGCCCTGCCAGGCGACGGCCACCTGGTAGATGCCGGTCGCGGCGTCCTTGGTGATGCAGCCACGCGCGGACAGGATGCCGCCCACGTTGGCGCCGTTGTTCTCGGCGGCGCCCAGCAGGGTGTTCTGCCACTCGGTCATGTCGGCCACGGCGCGCTGCTGGCGCAAGTCCGTGTTGGGCAGCGTGCAGTTGGGGGTGGCGATCGCGCCCGCATGGCCGGTGCCCAGCGCTGCGGGCTGCGAATAGCAGTCGGCGGCCCCCCGGTTGGCATTGATGCGCGAGGCCATGTCCTGCACCAGCAGCAGCGCCTGCACGCGCTGGTACGACTCGAGCTGCGCGCGCTGGCTCTGCACCATCACGCCGATCAGGCCCAGCAGGCCGACCATCAGGATCACCAGCGAGACCAGGATCTCGATCAGCGTCGCGCCCGCCTGCCGGCGGCGCATCGGAGGACGGCGGCGGCTCACGTGCAGGCTCCGTTGGTGGTGGCGGGCACGCCCGTGAGGTCCACGGTGACGCATCGCTTGTAGCCGGCGGCGACCGCGCTGGTCAGCTCCACCTGGCTCCTGGCGGCCACCCGCCCGGTGTTCTGGAAGACCACGGTCGCGGGACCGGTCATCGTCAGGTCGCTGGCGGCGCCCTGCTCCACCAGCGTGACGCCGGCCGAGAGGTCCTTGACGGTCCAGCCGGCCGCCCAGTTGCCGCCGTTGGGCGTGATGGTGACGGCCCGGTTGCGCTTGACGGCCTCGCTGCGGGCCATCAGGAACGAAGTGTTGACGTTGTAGGCGGCCGACTTCACGCGCTGGCTGGCGACGAAGTTCTTGAACGACGGCACGGCGATGCCGAGCATGACGACGGCCACGGTCATCACCACCAGCAGTTCGATCAGCGTGAAGCCACGCTGGCGCCGCGGGCAGGACGGAGTGGCGCGCATCATGCTCACCAGCACTTGGCGCTCGTGCCGGAGACCGACTTGACCCCGGTGTTGGTCAGGGTCAGGGTGCCGCAGGCGGCGTCGTTGGTCGCCTGCCCGGCTTTGGGGGTGGCGGTGATGGTGTAGCCGGGCGGCGGGCCGGCGACCAGGTCCACCGTGACGGTGTAGTTGGCGGAGACGTCGGCGGGCACGGTGATGCCCTTGTCGGTCCAGCGCTTGCCGGCCGTGGCGTTGTCGATGTCGAAGTACGACCGCGCATTGAGCATGTACTGCTCTTCCTTGGCCTGCGCGTTCATCATGAACGACTGGGCCGCCGAGCGCTTGCCGCGCGCGATGTACTTGGCATACGAGGGGTAGGCCACCGCCGCGAGGATGGCGATGATGGCCACCGTGATCATCAGCTCGATCAGGGTGAATCCCGCTGCTGCCTTCTTCGACATGGTCGCCCGCTCCTTGCCCGCTTTTTTCGCAGGCTGAACCATAAGGGTGCGCCGCCCCGGGCCGCGGCCCAGCCCGACAATCGGTGGCCCCGGTGCGCCAAGTGGCGGCGCCTGCCCGGCCGTCGGGGACAATCGGCCCATGGACCTGCCCCCTCCCATGCTCCAGGCCCTGGCCCTCGCCCAGCGCGCCGTGGGCCTGTCCGAGCCCAATCCCCGCGTGGGCTGCGTGATCGTCGGGCCCGACGGCGCCGTCCTCGGCCAGGGCCACACCCAGCGCGCCGGCGGCCCCCACGCCGAGGTCGCCGCCCTGCAGGACGCCGCCGCCGCCGGCCGCCCGGTGCGCGGCGCGACCGCCTACGTCACCCTGGAACCCTGCGCCCACCACGGCCGCACCGGCCCCTGCTGCGACGCGCTGGCCGCCGCGGGCATCGCCCGCGTGGTGGCCAGCTGCACCGATCCCAACCCGCAGGTCGCCGGCCGCGGCTTCGAGCGGCTGCGGGCCGCCGGCGTGCAGGTGGAGGTCGGCCCGGGCGAGGCGCAGACGCGCGAGCTCAATCCCGGCTTCTTCAGCCGCATGGAGCGCGGGCGGCCGTGGGTGCGGCTGAAGGTGGCCGCCTCGCTGGACGGCAAGACGGCCCTGGACGACGGGCGCAGCCAGTGGATCACCTCCGAGGCGGCCCGGGCCGACGGCCACGCCTGGCGCGCCCGCGCCACCGCGGTGCTCACCGGCATCGGCACCGTGCTGGAGGACGACCCGCGGCTGGACGCGCGGCTGGTGGACGCGCCGCGCCAGCCCGACCTCGTGCTGGTGGACAGCCGGCTCGAGGTGCCCACGCAGGCGCGCCTGTTCCAGCCGGGCAGGCGCCTGCGGATCTATTGCGCCGTGCCCGATTCGCCCCGCCGGGCCGAACTGGAGGCCCGCGGCGCCGAGGTGGTCGTGCTGCCCGATCCGCGCGGCAAGGTCGACCTGGCGGCGATGCTGCGCGACCTGGCGCGGCGCGAGGTCAACGAGCTGCACGTGGAGGCCGGCTTCAAGCTCAATGGCTCGCTGGTGCGCGAGGGGCTGGTCGACGAGTGGCTGGTCTACCTGGCGCCCAAGCTGCTCGGGCAGGGCCTGGGCATCGCCAGTTTCGGGCCGCTCGCCGGGCTGGACGAGGCCGTGCCGCTGGCGTTCACCGCCGTCGACCGGGTCGGCCCCGACCTGCGCGTGGTCGCCCGGGCGACCACGCGTGGGGACGGTTCTCAGGGTTCTCCCTGAAGGACGGGTCCAATCCCTGCGAAAATGCCGGGATGTTCACCGGAATCATCACCGGCGTGGGGCGCATCGCCGCCGTCCACGACCTCGGCGCCAGCAGCCGGCACGGCAAGCGGATCACCGTCGAGCCACCCGCGGGTTACCTGGACGACGTCGCACTGGGGGACAGCATCGCGCTCAACGGCGCCTGCATGACCGTCACCAGCCTGGACGACGCCCGCCGCGCCTTCACCGTCGACGTCTCCGCCGAATCGCTGGACAAGACCAGCGGCCTGGTCGAGCCCGGCCCCGTCAACCTCGAGAAGGCGCTGCGCGCGCACGACCGCCTGGGCGGCCACATCGTCTCGGGGCACGTGGACGGCATCGGCACCGTCACCCATTTCGCGCCGGTGGGCGAGAGCCACGAGCTGCGCATCCTGGCGCCCGCCTCGCTCGGCAAGTACCTCGCCTACAAGGGCTCGGTCACCGTCAACGGCGCCAGCCTCACCGTCAACACGGTGCGCGACATGCCCGAGGGCTGCGAGATGAGCATCAACCTGATTCCCCACACGATCGAGAACACCGCCCTGCACGCGCTGCGCGCCGGCAGCCGGGTGAATCTCGAGATCGACCTGATCGCGCGCTACGTCGAGCGCATGCTGGGCGCCGCGGCGCAGAAGGTGGCCGCATGAGCAAGCCGAACGAGCCGGTGGGCATCTCCCCCGTCGAGGACATCGTCGCCGAGCTGCGCGCCGGGCGCATGGTGATCCTGGTCGACGAGGAGGACCGCGAGAACGAGGGCGACCTGGTGCTGGCGGCCGACCACGTCACGCCCGAGGCGATCAACTTCATGGCCCGGTTCGGCCGCGGCCTGGTCTGCCTGACGCTCACGCGCGAGCACTGCGAGCGCCTGCGCCTGCCGCCCATGGTGGCGCGCAACGGCACCAAGATGGGCACCGCGTTCACGGTGTCGATCGAGGCCGCCGAGGGCGTGACCACCGGCATCTCCGCCGCCGACCGCGCCCGCACGGTGCAGGCGGCGGTGGCGCGCCACGCCCGCCCCGAGGACCTGGTCCAGCCGGGCCACATCTTCCCGCTGCAGGCGGTGGACGGCGGCGTGCTGATGCGCGCCGGGCACACCGAGGCCGGCTGCGACCTGGCCGGCATGGCGGGCCTGACGCCCGCCTCGGTGATCTGCGAGGTGATGAAGGACGACGGCACGATGGCGCGCCTGCCGGACCTGCAGCGCTTCGCCGCCGAGCACGGCCTGAAGATCGGCACCATCGCCGACCTGATCGAATACCGCAGCCGCCACGAGTCGCTGGTGCACAAGGTCGGCTCCCGGCCGATGCACACGGCGTACGGCACGTTCACCGCCCATGCCTGGAAGGACAAGCCCAGCCAGGGCCTGCACCTGGCCCTGGTGCTGGGCGAGTGGGATCCGCAGGAAGCGGTGGCGGTGCGCGTGCACGAGCCGCTGTCGGTGCTCGACGCGCTGGAGACCGGCCGCGGCATGCACTCGTGGAGCCTGGACGCCAGCCTGCGCCACATCGCGGCGGCCGGCAAGGGCGTGTGCGTGCTGCTCAACTGCGGCGAGGCGCCCGATCAGTTGCTGGCGCAGTTCGAGGGCCGCGCCCGCTCGGCGCAAGCGCCCGAGCGCGGCCGCATGGACCTGCGCACCTACGGCATCGGCGCGCAGATCCTGCGCGACTGCGGCGTGCACCGCATGACCCTGATGGGCACGCCGCGCCGCCTGCCCAGCATGGCGGGCTACGGGCTGGAGATCGCCGCCCACCTCGCCCCCCCGACCCAGTAATCAAGAAGGACATCCATGTTTGGCGCAGAGAAAGGCAAGGCCGACCGCCTGGACGGCAAGGGCCTCACGATCGGCATCGTGCAGGCCCGCTTCAACGAGAGCATCACGAATGCGCTCGCGCAGGCGTGCAAGGGCGAGCTCGCCCGGCTGGGCGTGCAGGACCAGGACATCGACCACGTGCTCGTGCCCGGCGCGCTGGAGATCCCGGTCGCCCTGCAGGCGATGGCCGAGAAGGACCGCTACGACGCGCTGGTCGCCCTGGGCTGCGTGATCCGCGGCGAGACCTACCACTTCGAGCTGGTGGCCAACGAGTCGGCCGCCGGCGTGACGCGGGTGGCGCTGGACCACCAGCTGCCGGTGGCCAACGTGATCCTCACCACCGAGAACCTCGAGCAGGCGGTCGCGCGCCAGACCGACAAGGGCGTCGACGCCGCGCGCGTGGTCGTCGAGATGGCCAACCTGCTGGAAACGCTCGGATGACGGACCGCCCCGACCTTCCGCCCCGCCAGCCGGGCCGCACCGCCACCGGCGCCCGCAAGGCCTCGGCCAAGTCGGCCCGCACCCGCGCCCGCGAATTCGCGCTGCAGGCCCTGTACCAGCACCTGGTGGGCCACAACGACGCGCAGGCCATCGACCACTTCACGCGCGACCTGGCCGGCTTCCACAAGGCCGATTCGGTCCACTACGACGCGCTGCTGCACGGCTGCATCCGCGACGGCGAGGCGCTCGACGCGCTGATCGTGCCGCTGCTGGACCGCAAGCTGCAGGAGATCTCGCCCATCGAGCACGCGGTGATGTGGATCGGCGCCTACGAATTCATGCACGCCCCGGACGTGCCGTGGCGCGTGGTGCTCAACGAGTGCATCGAGCTGGCCAAGGAATTCGGCGGCACCGACGGCCACAAGTACGTCAACGCCGTGCTCAACGGCCTGGCGCCCCGGCTGCGCAGCGTCGAGGTCGAGGCCGACAAGGCCGCGGGGAAGGCGCGCCCGTGATGCGCATCGCCCGCCGCGCCGAGCGCATCGAGCCGTTCTACGTGATGGAGGTGGCCAAGGCCGCCTCGCAGCTCGCGCGCGAAGTGGCGGGCAGCGACCGGCCGATGGTGTTCCTCAACATCGGCGAGCCGGACTTCACCGCCCCGCCGCTGGTGCAGGAAGCCGCCGAGCGCGCCGTGCGGGCCGGCCGCACGCAGTACACCGACGCCACCGGCCTGGCGCCGCTGCGCGAGCGCATCAGCGACTGGTACGCGCAGCGCTTCGGCCTGCGGGTGCCGGCGCGGCGCATCGTCGTCACCGCCGGCGCCTCCGCGGCTCTGCAGCTGGCCTGCCTGGCGCTGGTCGAGGCCGGCGACGAGATCCTGATGCCGGACCCCAGCTACCCGTGCAACCGGCATTTCGTCAGCGCGGCGGACGGCAACGCGGTGCTGGTGCCCACCACGGCGGCCGAGCGCTTCCAGCTGTCCGCCGCCGCCGTGCAGGCCCACTGGGGCCCGCGCACCCGCGGCGTGCTGCTCGCTTCGCCGTCCAACCCCACCGGCACCTCGATCGACCCGCAGGAGCTGCGCCGCATCCACGAGGTGGTGCGCGCGCGCGACGGCATCACGATGGTGGACGAGATCTACCTGGGGCTGTCGCACGACGACCGCTTCGGCCACTCCGCGCTGGCGCTGGACGACAGCGTGGTGAGCATCAACAGCTTCTCCAAGTACTTCAACATGACCGGTTGGCGCCTGGGCTGGCTGGTCGTGCCCGAGGCGCTGGTGCCCGTGATCGAGCGCCTGGCGCAGAACCTGTTCATCTGCCCGAGCACGATCGCGCAGCACGCCGCCCTCGCCTGCTTCGAGCCGGCCAGCATCGCCGAGTACGAGCGCCGCCGTGCCGAATTCAAGGCGCGGCGCGACTGGTTCATCCCGGCGCTGAACGAGCTCGGGCTCACGGTGCCGGTGATGCCGGACGGCGCCTTCTACGCCTGGGCCGACTGTTCCGACTGGTGCCGCCGCCTGGGCCTGCCGGGCAGCTGGGAGTTCGCCTTCGAGGTGATGAAGCGAGCGCACGTGGCGGTCACGCCGGGGCGCGACTTCGGCAGCGCCGACACGGCGCGCTTCGTGCGCTTTTCCACCGCCAGCAGCATGGAGCAGCTGCAGGAGGCCGTGCGCCGCCTGCGGGAGATGGCGCCCTGATGGCGTTCCGCTTTCCCATCCGCGTCTACTGGGAAGACACCGACGCCGGCGGCATCGTCTTCTACGCCAACTACCTCAAGTTCTTCGAGCGGGCCCGCACCGAGTGGCTGCGCTCGCTGGGCATCGCGCAAAGCGAGCTGCGCGCCAGCACGGGCGGCATGTTCGTGGTCTCGGACACGTCCGTGCGCTACCTGCAGCCGGCGCGCCTGGACGATGAACTTTCCGTGACGGCCGAGCTCCAAGAGTCAGGCCGTGCCTCGCTGGTGATCCGCCAGCAGGCCTTGCTGCAGCCCGCGGGCACGCCGGCGGCCGAAGGCACCATCCGCATCGGATGGGTCGACGCGGCCACCCTGCGGCCTGCGAGAATCCCCGCCATGATCCTGGAGACACTCAACCGATGAACCACGACCTGTCGATCCTGCAACTCGTGCTGGGAGCCAGCTGGGTGGTGCAGGCGGTCATGCTGCTGCTGGTGGGCGTGTCCATCGCGAGCTGGGCCGCCATCTTCGGCAAGCTGTTCGCGCTCAAGCGCGTCAAGGCGCTGAACGAGGACTTCGAGCGCGAATTCTGGTCCGGCACCAGCCTGAACGAGCTATTTGCCTCGGCCGCCTCCAACGCCAAGCTGGCCGGGCCGATGGAACGCATCTTCGCCAGCGGCATGCGCGAGTACCAGAAGCTGCGCGAACGCCGCATCCAGGACGCCGGGACGCTCCTCGACGGGGCGCGCCGCGCCATGCGCGCGAGCTACCAGCGCGAGGTCGACGCCGTCGAATCGCACCTGTCGTTCCTGGCGTCGGTCGGCTCCGTCTCGCCCTACGTGGGCCTGTTCGGCACCGTGTGGGGCATCATGCACGCCTTCACCGGCCTGGGCAGCCTGCAGCAGGTGACGCTCGCCACCGTGGCGCCCGGCATCGCGGAGGCGCTGGTCGCCACCGCCATCGGCCTGTTCTCGGCCATCCCGGCGGTCGTCGCCTACAACCGCTTCGCGCGCGACATCGACCGCGTGGCCATCAAGCTGGAGACCTTCATCGAGGAGTTCTCCAACATCCTGCAACGCAACATCGGCGCGGTCGCCTCGCCCGCGTCCACCGCGGGGCACTGATGCCGTCCGTCGCCACCCGCGGCCGCGGCCGCCGCACGATCAACGAGATCAACATGGTCCCGTTCATCGACGTCATGCTGGTGCTGCTGATCATCTTCATGGTCACGGCGCCGCTGATCACGCCCAGCCTGATCGACCTGCCCAGCGTCGGCAAGGCCAGCCGCGTCCCCGACCAGAAGATCGAGGTGGTGATCGGCAAGGACGAGGCACTGGAGCTCAAGAACGGCGACCAGTCCTCCAAGGTCACGGCGGCCGGACTGGCCGCGGCCGTCCTGGCGGCGCAGGCCGGCAAACCGGCCGGCTCCACCGCGGTGGTCATCAGCGCCGACCGCAGCGTGAAGTACGAGATCGTCGTGAAGGTCATGGACACCCTGCAGCGCGCCGGCGTGCAGCGCGTGGGCCTGTCGGTGCAACTTGCGCGCTGAAGCGATGCAGGCGGTCTCGGATCGTCCCGAGTTCACCCCGCCGCCCGAAGGCGGGCTGCTGCGGTCGCTGGCGATCGCGCTGGTCGCCCACCTGCTGCTGGTGCTGGCGCTGAGCTTCGGCCTGAACTGGCAGCGCGACGACAACACCATCTCGGTCGAGGCCGAGCTGTGGTCGCCCACGGTGCAGCAGGCCGCGCCCAAGCCGGTGGAAGCCCCGCCGCCCCCACCACCACCGCCGCCGGTCGAGAAGCCCGTCGTGCAGCCGCCGGCGCCGCCGCAAAAGAGCGACGCCGACATCGCCCTGGAGCGCGAGAAGGAACGGCAGGCGCGGGAGCAGGCACGGCGCGAGCAGGAAGAGGCCGAGCGGCAGAAGAAGCTGGCCGAGAAGAAGCGCCAGGACGAACTGCAGAAGCAGGAGCAGGCCCGCAAGGCCGCCGAGGACAAGAAGCGCGAGGAGCAGCAGCAGGCGAAGAAGGCCGCCGAGGACCGCAAGCGGGACGAGCAGGCCAAGGCCAAGGCCAGGCAGCATCAGGAAGAGCGCATGGCCAAGCTGCGCGAGGAGAACCTCAAGCGTATCCAGGGTCTGGCCGGCGCCACCGGCCAGCCCGGCGCCACCGGCACCGCGCTGCAGTCGTCCGGGCCCTCGAACAGCTACGCCGGCCGCGTGCGCGCGCGCGTCAAGCCCAACATCGTCTTCACCGACGACGTGCCGGGCAACCCGAGCGCCGAAGTCGAGGTGCGGCTCGCCCCGGACGGCACCATCGTCGGCCGTCGGCTGGCCAAGCCCAGTGGCGTGCGCAGCTGGGACGACGCGGTGCTGCGCGCGATCGACCGCACCGAGGCCTTCCCGCGCGACGTCGACGGCCGGGTGCCGTCGTCGATGATCCTGGTGTTCAGGCCGAAGGACCTCTGACGCCTGTCGTTCCGGCGAAGGCCGGAGTCCAGGCGGCGCTTCGAAGGGGGCATGGCGCGCGGACAGGCATGGGCACTGGATTGCGGGTCGAGCCCGCAATGACAGGCAGACAGAGCTGTCATTCCGGCGAAGGCCGGAATCCAGGTGGCGCAAGGACAGGCATGGGCGCTGGATTGCGGGTCGAGCCCGCAATGACGGGCAGACAGGGCTGTCATTCCGGCGAAGGCCGGAATCCAGGGGGCGCGCGGGACAGGCAGGGGCACTGGATTGCGGGTCAAGCCCGCGATGACAGCAGCGGCGCCCGCGATGACTGAATCGGCGCCCGCGATGCCAGCGTCAGCGCCATGGCAGCGTCAGTGCCTCATTCGTAGACGATCTGTGCCTGCCCGGCGTCGGCCTGCGCCATCCAGCTGGCCAGCGCCGCGTCGGTCGGGAAGAACCGCGCGTCCTCGCCCAGCTGCAGTTCGGCCACCGCCTGCTCGCGCCGCAGCGTCAGGCGCACGGGCAGGCCGCGCACCAGCTCGCCCTGCTCGCTCATCTCGCGCCGCGGCGGGAACTCGCGCACCAGGCGCTGGATGTCCGGCGCGCGGCCGTTGACGGCCACGCGCAGGAACTTGCCGAACCGGCAGCGCGCCGTGGCCAGGTCCCACACCTGCTGCACGGAGGCGCGCACGCCGCCGGAGAACCGGTCGGGCTGCAGGCGCGCCTGCACGATCACCAGCTCGTCGTCCTTGAGCAGGTTGCGGTTGGCATTGAGCACCGCCTCGTCGGCCGTGGCCTCGATCACGCCGGACTTGTCGTCCAGCTTGAACAGGGCCAGCTTGCCGCGCTGGCCATTGATCACGCGCAGGTCGCTCACGATGCCCGCCAGCAGCTGCGACTCGCGGCTGTCGATCAGGTCGTCGATCTTCGTGCGCACGAACCGCCGCACCTCCAGCGCCACCTCGTCGAACAGGTGGCCCGAGAGGTAGAAGCCCACGGCCGTCTTCTCGAACGTGAGGCGTTCCTTCACGCCCCAAGGCAGCGCGTCCACCAGCGGCGGCTCCTGCGTGCTCGCGGCGTGCGAGTCGCCCATGTCGAACAGCCCGCCCTGGTGGGCGTTGGCCTCCTGCGCGCTGGCGAAGTCGAAAGCACGGTCGATCGACGCGACGAGCGACGCGCGATTGAGCTGCAGCGAGTCGAACGCGCCGGCCTTGATCAGCGCCTCCACCGTGCGCTTGTTGATGCGCGTGCGGTCCACCCGCACGCAGAAGTCGAACAGGCTCTTGAAGGGGCCGCCCTCCTCGCGCGCGCGCACGATGGCCTCGATGGCCGACTGCCCGGTGCCCTTGACGGCGCCCAGGCCGTAGCGGATCACCTTGTCGGAGATCGGCTCGAAGCGGTAGTTGCCGCGGTTGACGTCCGGCGGCTCGAAGGTGAGGCCGAAGTTCTTGATCGCGTCCTCGAACAACACCTTGAGCTTGTCGGTGTTGTCCATTTCCACGGTCATGTTCGCGCAGAAGAACTCGGCCGTGTAGTGCACCTTCAGCCAGCCCGTGTGGTAGGCCAGCAGCGAGTAGGCGGCGGCGTGCGACTTGTTGAAGCCGTAGCCCGCGAACTTCTCCATCAGGTCGAAGATCTCGTCGGCCTTCTCGGTCGAGATGCCGTTCTTGGCCGCCCCCGCGCGGAAGATCTCGCGGTGCTGGGCCATCTCCTCGGCCTTCTTCTTGCCCATCGCGCGGCGCAGCAGGTCGGCGCCGCCGAGCGTGTAGCCGCCCAGGATCTGCGCCGTCTGCATCACCTGCTCCTGGTAGACCATGATCCCGTAGGTCTCGGAGAGCATGTCGGCCACCAGCGGGTGCGGGTACTCCACCTGCTCGCGCCCGTGCTTGCGCGCCACGAAGCTGGGGATCAGGTCCATCGGGCCGGGGCGGTACAGCGCGTTCAGCGCGATCAGGTCCTCCAGCCGCGTCGGCCGCGCGTCGCGCAGCATGCCCTGCATGCCGCGCGATTCGAACTGGAACACCGCCTCGGTCTTGCCGTCGGCGAACAGCCGGTAGGTCGCCGCGTCGCCCAGCGGCACCTTCTCGAAGGCGAAGTCCTCGCGTCCCTTGTGCCGCGCGCGGATGAACTCCTTGGCGATCTCCAGGATGGTGAGCGTGGCCAGGCCCAGGAAGTCGAACTTCACCAGGCCCGCGGCCTCGACGTCGTCCTTGTCGTACTGGCTGACGGCCGAGTCGCTGCCCGGCTGCTGGTACAGGGGCGTGAAGTCGGTCAGCTTGCCCGGCGCGATCAGCACGCCGCCGGCATGCATGCCCACGTTGCGGGTCATGCCCTCGAGCTTCTGCGCGAAGTGCAGCAGCGTCTTGACCTCGTCCTCCTTCTCCAGCCGCTCGGCCAGCACCGGCTCCTGCTCCAGGGCGCCGGCGATGGTGATGTGCTGGCCCGGCTTGTTCGGGATCAGCTTGCTGATGCCGTCGCAGAAGGTGTAGCTCATGTCCAGCACGCGGCCGACGTCGCGGATGGCCGCCCGCGCGGCCATGGTGCCGAAGGTGGCGATCTGGCTGACGGCCTCGCGCCCGTACTTCTGCTTGACGTACTCGATCACGCGGTCGCGGTTGGCCTGGCAGAAGTCGATGTCGAAGTCGGGCATCGACACCCGCTCGGGGTTCAGGAAGCGCTCGAACAGCAGGTTGTACTGCAGCGGGTCGAGGTCGGTGATCTTGAGCGCATAGGCCACCAGCGAGCCGGCGCCCGAGCCGCGGCCCGGCCCCACCGGGCAGCCGTTGTTCTTGGCCCAGTTGATGAAGTCGCCCACGATCAGGAAGTAGCCGGGGAACCCCATCTTCAGGATGGTGCCGATCTCGAACTCCAGCCGCTGCACGTAGCGCGGCATCTGCTTCTCGCGCTCGGCCGCGTCCGGGTACAGGTGGAGCATGCGCTCCTGCAGGCCCTCGTGCGAGGCGTGCCGGAAGTACTCCTCGATCGGCATGCCGTTGGGCGTCGGGAAGTTGGGCAGCCGCGGCTTGCCCAGCTCCAGCACCAGGTTGCAGCGGCGCGCGATCTCCAGCGTGTTCGCGATCGCCGAGGGCACGTCGGCGAACAGCCGCTCCATCTCGGCCGCGGGCTTGAACCACTGCTCGCGCGTGAACTTGCGCACCCGGCGCTGGTTGCCCAGGATCTCGCCCTCGGCGATGCACACGCGCGCCTCGTGCGCCTCGTAGTCGTCGGGGCTCGTGAACTGCACGGGATGCGTGGCGACCACGGGCAGCTTCAGCGCCGCGGCCAGCTGCACCGCGGCGGCGACATGCTTCTCGTCGTCGGGCCGGCCGGCGCGCTGCAGCTCGACGTAGAAGCGGTGCGGGAACAGCGACGCCAGCTCCAGCGCCACCTGGCTGGCGCGCGCCTGGTCGCCCTGCAGCAGCGCCTGGCCCACCGGGCCGGCGTGCGCGCCCGACAGCAGGATCAGGCCCTCGCCCAGCTCGCGCAGCCACTCCAGCTTGCACACGCCCTGCGCGCGTACGACGTTCTGCGTCCACGCGCGGGCGAGCACCTCGCACAGATTGAGGTAGCCGGTGCGGCTTTGCACCAGCACGGCCACGCGCGAGATGGCGGCGGGGTCGGGCCCGAGGCCCTGCAGGAGCAGCTCCGCGCCCACCACCGGCTTGACGCCGGCGCCGCGCGCGGCCTTGTAGAACTTGATCGCGCCGAACAGGTTGTTCAGGTCGGTGATCGCCAGCGCCGGCTGGCCGTCGGCCGCCGCCGCCTTCACCACGTCGTCGATCCGGTTGGTGCCGTCGACGATGGAAAACTCGGTGTGCAGGCGCAGGTGGACGAACATGCGATCGATTGTAGGCAAGCGGGCCGTCGCGGCCGCCGTCCCGGCCCCCGCGGTCGCGGGAATGTCCGGTCCTTCACGCACGCCCACCTACAATCGACGGGTGAACGCGGTCCTGAACATTTCCGGCTACCGGTTCGCCCCCATCGACGACCCCCATGGCCTGCGCGAGCCGCTGCTGGCCGAGGCCGCGGCGCGCGGCCTCAAGGGCACCGTGCTGCTGGCGCGCGAAGGCATCAACCTGTTCCTGGCCGGCGCCGAGGCCGACATCGAGGCCGTGCTGGCACTGGTGCGGCGGCAGCCCGGCCTGGCGGACTTCGAGGCCAAGCGCAGCTGGTCGGCCACGCAGCCGTTTCGCAAACTGCTGGTCAAGGTCAAGGGCGAGATCATCCGGATGAACCACCCCGCCATCGCGCCGCAGGCCGGGCGCGCCCCGGCCGTGGACGCGCGCACCGTGCGCCGCTGGCTCGAGCAGGGGCGCGACGACGAAGGCCGGCCCGTCGTGACCCTGGACACCCGCAATGCCTTCGAGGTGGATCGCGGCACCTTCCAGGGCGCGATCGACTGGCGCCTCTCGAAGTTCAGCGACTTCCCCGCCGCGCTCGACGCCCACCGGCAGCAGCTGCAGGACAAGACCGTCGTGAGCTTCTGCACCGGCGGCATCCGCTGCGAGAAGGCCGCGCTGTACATGCGGCAGGCCGGGCTCGAGCATGTGTGGCAGCTCGAAGGCGGCATCCTGAAGTACTTCGAGGACGCGGGCGGCGCCCATTTCCGCGGCGAGTGCTTCGTCTTCGACGAGCGCGAGGCCGTGGATGCGGAACTTGCGCCGGTGAAGGCGGGGGCGTAGGGCCCACTGGCTCCTGGGCGATCAGCGGGCTGGTTGCCGAGGGCGGTTGGCTGCGAGGGCGAAGAGTCGAAGGCTGTTTGGGCGTCCGTGCGCGGCGGCAGGGGGCTGCCGGCGGGGGTTCATGCTGTGAGGACCGCTTTGCGCTACGCGCGCGCCGGCGTTCACAAAAATCACCCCCGCCGTCAACCCCCTGCCGCCGGACACGCTGCGGTGCCTCGATGGGCCGAGACAGCGGTGCCTCGATCGCCGTGGCCGGCACGGGCGCACTGCCAAGGACGGGCGCCGATCCTGCCCGATCAGGCATGCTGTGCCCACGCGGCAGGCGGTGCCTGGCAGGGCCGATTTGGCTTTTGCCGGCAGGGCATCGGAGCGAGCACAGCGAAGCGGCGACAAAAGGGGATGAGGCCCTGACAGGTGCCGCCTGCCGCGCACCCCGGCAGCCAAACCACCCCCTGGGTCAAATCCGAAAGTGATCGTGCGGACCAGGGCCGTCCATGACAAGACCTGCCCCGAGCCCCTAGGACATCGGCTCCGCCGGCGTGAACCGCGTCGCCGGCAGCGGGATGAACTCCGTCTCGCCCGGCACCGGAGCGAACCGGCCGGCCTCCCAGTCGGCGCTGGCCTGCAGGATGCGTTCCTTGCGGCTGGAGACGAAGTTCCAGTAGATGTAGCGCGGCCCGACGCTGTCGCCGCCGACCACCACCAGCCGCGCCGGCCCGTCGGCCTCGATGCGCGCACCCGCCCCGGGTTGGAGCACCTGCATGCGGTGCGGCGCCATCGCGGCACCGTCCAGGCGCAGCGTGCCGGCGATCGGATACACGGCCAGCTCCGCCGCCAGCGGCGGCAGCTCGAAGACGCCGCCTGCGGGCAGCGCCACGTCCAGGTACATCGTGGGCGACGCGGGCTGCACGGGCGAGCGCTCGCCGAACGCCTGCCCGACCAGCACCCGCACCTGCGCGCCGCCCGACTGCACCTGCGGGATCGCGGCGGCGGGCGTGTGCACGAAGGACGGCTCGATCTCCTCCTTGTCCTGAGGCAGCGCCACCCACAGCTGCAGGCCGTGGTCGACGAACGAGCGCTGGCGCAGGTCCTGGGGCTTGCGCTCGGAGTGCACGATGCCGCGCCCGGCGGTCATCCAGTTGATCGCGCCGGGCTCGATGCGCTGCTCGCTGCCAAGGCTGTCGCGATGCATCATCGCGCCCTCGAACAGGTACGTCACCGTCGCCAGGCCGATGTGCGGATGCGGCCGCACGTCGTGGTTGTCGGCCGGCCGCTCGGTCACGGGGCCGAAGTGGTCGAAGAACACGAACGGCCCGACGCTGCGCCGGCGCGCCGCCGGCAGCAGCCGGCGGACGACGAAGCCGCCGCCGAGGTCCTTCTCGTGGCCCGTGAGTTCGAGCGCGGCGGCCATGGCGTCAGCGCTTCAGGCGCGCGGCGATGTCGGCCACCCGCTGGCCGAACAGGCGCGCGGTCTCCAGGTCGCCGGGCGACATCGCGTCGGCCCCGGCGTCGGAGGGCGACTGCGACACCGCCCCGCTGTACGACACCAGGTAGTTCACGTCGTCGCGCGTGGCGCCTTTGGTGTTGCTGGGCATCAGGCCCTGGCTCACCCAGACCATGCCGTGCTGCATGGCCAGGGTGAACAGCGTCACCAGCACGTTGAACTTGTCGCCGTTCATGCCCGCGCTGTTCGTGAAGCCCGCGGCCACCTTGTCCTTCCAGTCCTGGGCATACCAGGGCCTGGACGAGGCATCGGCGAACTTCTTGAACTGCCAGCTCACGCTGCCCATGTAGGTGGGCGAGCCGAAGATGATCCCGTCCGCCGCCTTCAGCAGCTCCCAGCCGCCGGCCGGCAGGTTGCCGTCGGCGTCGATGGCGAGCAGCTGGCCGCCCGCCCCTTCCGCCACCGCCTGCGCGAGGCGTTGCGTGTGGCCGTAGCCGGAGTGGTAGACGATGACGATGTCGGCCATGTGCGTGGGGGGCCTGGGGCCAAGTGTCGGCGGACGGTCAGCGGCGCGCCGAGCGGGCATCGATGCTGTAGGCGCCGGCACCGGCGGCGAACACCATCAGCAGGCCGCCGACGATGGACATGTTCTTCCAGAAGTTCAGCTTCTGCATCATGACCTGCGCCTCCGGCACGGCCCAGTAGTTGTGGAAGATCGGCGTGATCACCACGGTGAAGATGGCCAGGCCCAACGCCGCCCAGCGCGCCTGGTAGCCCACCAGGATCAGCAGCCCCAGCCCCAGTTCGGCGGCCACGGCGATCGCCGCGCACACCTCGGGCAGCGGCACGCCCTTGGAGGCGATGTAGCCCACCGTGCCGGCGAAGCCCACGAGCTTGCCCCAGCCCGCCGGGATGTAGAGCATGACGATCAGCACGCGGCCGATCAGGGCGGCCAGGCTCTGGCTCGAGTTCAGGGCGGCGACGGAGCCGTAGGCCGGCGCGGGTTGGGTGATGGTTGCCATGGTGGTGTCCTCTCGTGGTTGCAATGGATGGAAAAAGAAATCAGGGTTCCAGGTCGAACACCAGCACCTCGGCCTGGCGGCCGTTGCGCAGGGTGACGGTCGTCTCGTCGGCCAGCAGCGCGGCGTCGCCGGCCCGCAGCTGCTGGCCGTTGACCTCGAGCTCGCCGCGCACCAGGTGCACGTAGCCCTTGCGGCCGCTGGCCAGTTGCAGCTCGGCATGCTCGCCGCCGTCGAACAGACCGGCATAGACGCGGGCATCGGCATGGATCGTCACGGAACCCTCCGCCGCGTCGGGGGACGCGACCAGCCGCAGCTTGCCGCGTTTCTCGGCGTCGGAAAAGGTGGTTTGCTCGTAGCTGGGCGGGATGCCGGTGACGTTCGGCTGGATCCAGATCTGCAGGAAGTGCGTGACCTGCTGCGGCGCGTGGTTGAACTCGCTGTGCATCACGCCCGAGCCCGCGCTCATGCGCTGCACGTCGCCGGGCGGGATGCCCTTGACGTTGCCCATGCTGTCCTTGTGCGCCAGGTTGCCCTCCAGCACGTAGCTGATGATCTCCATGTCGCGGTGGCCGTGCGTGCCGAAGCCGGTGCCCGGGGCGATGCGGTCCTCGTTGATCACGCGCAGGTTGCCCCACCCCATGTGCTCGGGGTCGTAGTAGTTGGCGAACGAGAAGCTGTGGTGCGAATCGAGCCAGCCGTGGTTGGCATGGCCGCGTTCGCTGGAGCGTCGCAAGGTGAGCATGGCGTTCTCCTGGTCTGTGCGTTGGCGATGCAGCCAATGTAGGTGCCGCGCCCCCGCCCGGGCCCTGCCCGGCTTTGATGGCATCATTCGAAATATTTGAATGACCCGCTGGCGCGGGATGGCCCTGGCCCGATGTCCACCCCCACCGCCCGCGAGGTCCTCACCCCCGATGCGCTCGCGCTGCTGCAGACGGTGGCGCGCGCGGGCAGCTTCGCCGCCGCCGCGCGCCAGCTCGGCCTGGTCCCCAGCGCCGTCACCTACCGGGTGCGGCAGATGGAGGACGCCCTGGACGCGCTGCTGTTCGACCGCGCCTCGCGCCAGGCGCGCCTGACCGACGCCGGCGCCGAACTGCTGCGCGAGGGCGAGCGGCTGCTGGGCGAGGTCGATGCCGTGGCCAACCGCGTGCGGCGCGTGGCCACCGGCTGGGAGTCGCAGCTGACCATCGCCGTCGACACCGTGGTCTCGTGCGGCACCATGATGGAGCTGGCCCAGGCGTTCTTCGAGGTGGCGCCGCAGACGCGGCTGCGCCTGCGCGACGAGGCGCTGTCGGGCACGCTGCAGCCGGTCGTGGCCGGCGAGGCCGACCTGGCGCTGGGCGTCGTGCTGGAGCCGGGCACCACGCTGGGCCTGCAAAGCCGCGTGCTGGGCGAGCTGGCGTTCGTCTTCGCCGTCGCGCCCCACCACCCGATCGCCGCGTTGCCCGAGCCGCTGGGCGACGACGTGATCCAGAAGTTCCGCGCGGTGGCCTGCGCCGACTCGACCCAGCGCGGCACCAGCCTCACGCTCGGGCTGCTGGCCGGCCAGGACGTGTTCACCGTGCCGAGCATGCGCGCCAAGCTGGACGCCCAGCTGCGCGGCATCGCCGTCGGCTTCCTGCCCGAACCCATGGCCCGCCCCTTCCTGGAAAGCGGCCGGCTGGTCGCCAAGACGGTGCGCCGGTCGACCCGCGTGGCGCGCATGAGCTATGCCTGGCGCGAGGGCGGCGCCCTCGGCCCGGGCCGGGCGCTGCAGTGGTGGCTGTCGCAGCTGGAAAGCGCCACCACCCGCCGCGCCCTGCTCGATCGCCACAGCGGAATGCTGCTGGGCTGACACAATGCCGCCGATGCCCCCCACCCCCACCCCCACCCCCTCCTCGCCCCGGAAGTTCGCCGTCGTCGGCGCCGGCCTCTCGGGAATCGCCTGCGCCCGCACGCTGGCGCAGGCCGGCCACGCGGTGCAGCTGTTCGAGAAGGCGCTGAAGGTGGGCGGCCGGATGGGCAGCCGCCACACGCCGTTCGGCAGCTTCGACCACGGCGCCCAGTACTTCACCGTGCGCGACCAGCGCTTCGCCGCCGCGCTGGGCACCACGCCGCAGGCGACGCAGCGCTGGAACGCCAACGCCGTGCGCGTGCTCGATCCGCTCGGCCGCGTGGCCGAGGCGGCACTGCCCGCGAAGGAAGCGCACTGGGTGGGCAACCCCTCCATGGACGTGCTGCCGCGCGAGTGGGCGCAGCCGCTGGCGGACAGCGGGGCGCTGGCGCTGGGCACGCGGGTGCAGGCCATCGAGCGCGACGCGCTGGATGCCAACCGCTGGCAGCTGCACACCATCGGCGACGACGGCAGCGTGCGCGTGTTCGCCGGCTTCGACGCCGTGCTGCTGGCCATGCCGCCGGCGCAGGCAGCCGACCTGCTGGAGCGGTCCCGCCTCGCGCCGGCCTTCGTGCAGCGCATGCGCGAGATCCTGGTGGCCCCCTGCTGGACGCTGATGCTCGCGTTCCCGCAGGCGGCCCAGCACCTCGGCCCGCAATGGGATGCGGCGCTGAGCACGCACCACCGCGTCGCCTGGCTGGCACGCGAATCGTCCAAGCCCGGCCGCGCCCCCGTCGAGCGCTGGACCGTGCAGGCCAGCCCCGCCTGGTCCACCGAGCATGCGGAAGACGATCCGCAACGCGTGGAGGCCAAGCTGCGCAAGGCCTTCGCCGAGGTCACGGGCATCCGCGCCGAACCGGGACACGCGCAGGTCAAGCTCTGGCGCTACGCCAAGACGGCCACGCCCCTGGGCCGTCCGCACCTGTGGGACGCGCGGCTGGGCCTGGGCGCCTGCGGCGACTGGTGCCTGGGCCACCGGCTCGAGCACGCGTTCGTCTCCGGCCTGGAGCTGGCGCTCGCCGCGCTGGCACGATGACCCCCCGGGGCTACCGCGGCCGCTTCGCCCCCTCGCCGACGGGCCCGCTGCACGCGGGCTCCCTGGTCGCCGCCCTCGCCAGCTGGCTCGATGCCCGCGCTCACGGCGGCACGTGGCTGGTGCGCATCGAGGACGTCGATACGCCGCGCTGCGTGCCCGGCGCCGACACCACCATCCTCGGCCAGCTCGCCGCCTGCGGCCTGCTCCCCGACGAGCCGCCGCAGTGGCAGTCGCGCCGCGCGGCCCTGTACCGCAGCACGCTCGACACCCTGGTCGCCGCCGGCCAGGCCTATCCCTGCGCCTGCTCGCGCAAGGACATCGAACAGGCGCTCGCCGCGCAAGGGCGGCCGCGGGTGCGCGGCCAGGAGGCGCCCTACCCCGGCACCTGCCGCGGCGGCCTGCACGGACGGCCCGCGCGCGCCTGGCGCCTGCGCGTGCCCGACGGCATCGTGACGTGGAACGACGGCCGGCTCGGCCCGCAGCAGCAGGACGTGGCACGAGAGGTCGGCGATTTCGTCCTGCTGCGCGCCGACGGCCTGTGGGCCTACCAGCTCGCGGTGGTGGCCGACGATGCGGACCAGGGCATCACCCACGTCGTGCGCGGCCAGGACCTCGCCGACAACACGCCGCGGCAGATCCTGCTGCAACGCGCGCTGGGCGTGCCCACGCCCGCCTACCTGCACACGCCGCTGGTGCTGGCGCCGGACGGCGAGAAGCTGTCCAAGCAGAACGGCGCCCAGCCGCTCGAGCTGGCCGATCCGCTGGTGGCGCTCAACGCCGCCGCCGCGGTGCTCTCGCTGCCGCGGCAGTCCGGCGGCATCGCCGATGCCCTGGCCGCGTGGGTGCGCGCATGGCCGCCCTTCCTACAATCCCCGGGTGACTGACCCCGGCGATCCTTCCTCCCCGCGCGCGCCCGACGGCGTGCCCCATCCCCGCACCATCCGCACCTTCGTGCGCCGTGCCGGCCGCACCACCACCGGCCAGGCGCGCGCGTTCGAGACGCTGGGTCCGAGCTTCGTGCTGCCGTTCCAGCCAGGGCCGCTCGACTACGCCGCCGCGTTCGGGCGCGAGGCGCCCACCATCCTGGAGATCGGCTTCGGCATGGGCGACGCCACGGCGCACATCGCCGGGCTGATGCCGGAAAAGAATTTCCTGTGCTGCGAGGTGCACGAGCCGGGCGTCGGGGCGCTGCTCAAGCGCATCGGCGAGCAGGAGCTGGCCAACATCCGCATCGTGCAGCACGACGCCGTGGAGGTGCTGCAGCAGATGGTGCCGCCGGCGTCGCTGGCCGGCGTGCACATCTTCTTCCCGGACCCGTGGCACAAGCTGCGCCACCACAAGCGCCGCCTGATCCAGCCGCCGCTGGTGGCCCTGCTGGCCAGCCGCCTGCGGCCGGGCGGCTACCTGCACTGCGCGACCGACTGGGAGCCGTATGCGGAGCAGATGCTGCAGGTGCTGGCCGCCGAGCCGCTGCTGCGCAACACCGCCGAGGGCTTCGCGCCGCGCCCGGACTACCGGCCCGAGACCAAGTTCGAGCGCCGCGGCCTGCGCCTGGGCCACGGGGTGTGGGACGTGGTGTTCGAAAAGCGCTAGGCGCCTGGGCTCCCTCCCCCTCCGGGGGAGGGTTGGGGAGGGGGCGTTTCGGACTCGGGGACGCCCCCACCCTGCCCTCCCCCGGAGGGGGAGGGTCCGAAGTTCAAGCCCGCTCGGCCACCCACGCCTGCACCGACTGCAGCGCGCCGGCCAGCTTGCTGGGGTCGGTGCCGCCGGCCATGGCCAGGTCGGGCTTGCCGCCGCCCTTGCCGCCCACCTGCTGGGCGACGAAGTTCACCAGCTCGCCGGCCTTGACCTGGGCCATGCGGTCGGCCGTGACGCCGGCCGCCAGCTGCACCTTGCCGCCGTCGACCGCGGCCAGCACGATCGCCGCCGACTTGAGCTTGTCCTTGAGCTTGTCCATGGTGTCGCGCAGCGTCCTGGCGTCGGCGCCGTTCAGGGTGGCCGCCAGCACCTTGATGCCCTTGACGTCCACCGCCTGGTTCACCAGCTCGTCGCCCTGCGAGGACGCCAGCTTGCCCTTGAGCTGCGCGACTTCCTTCTCGAGCGAGCGCACCTGGTCCAGCACCTGCGTGACGCGGCCCTGCAGTTCGGTGGGCCCCGCTTTTAGCGAGCCGGCCACGGTGTGCACGGTGGACTCCAGCTGCTGCAGGTAGGCCAGCGCGTTGGCGCCGGTGACGGCCTCGACGCGGCGGATGCCCGCGGCCACGCCGCCCTCGGCGACGATCTTGAACAGGCCGATGTCGCCGGTGCGCTGCACGTGCGTGCCGCCGCACAGCTCGCGGCTGGAGCCGATGTCCAGCACGCGCACGGTCTCGCCGTACTTCTCGCCGAACAGCATCATGGCGCCGGTGGCCTTGGCCGACTCGATGTCCATCACCCGCGCCTGGGTGGCGTGGTTGTCCAGGATCTCGGCGTTGACGCGCGCCTCGATCTCCCGAAGCTGCTCCGCGGTGACCGGCGTGTTGTGCGTGAAGTCGAAGCGGGTCTTGTCCGGATCGACCAGCGAGCCCTTCTGCTGCACGTGGTCGCCCAGCACTTCGCGCAGCGCCTTGTGCATCAGGTGCGTGACGCTGTGGTTGCGCATGGTGGCGGCGCGGCGCTTCATGTCGACCTTGGCCGCCACGTGGTCGCCCACGTTCAGCGTGCCGTGCGCCAGCCGGCCGTGGTGGCCGAACACGTCGGCCTTGACCTTCAGCGTGTCCTCGACCTTGAACAGCGCCGAGCCGCTCTCGATCACGCCCGAGTCGCCGACCTGGCCGCCGCTCTCGGCATAGAACGGCGTGGTGTCGAGCACCACGATGCCGTCCTGGCCCGACTTGAGCTCGGCGACCGAGGTGCCGTCGACGTACAGGGCGACGATCTTGGCGCCCTCCTCGAGCTTCTCGTAGCCGACGAAGCGGTTGACCTGGCCGGCGTACTCCAGCACGCGGTCCATCTTGAACTTGCCCGCGGCGCGGCCGGCGGCCTTCTGCCGCTCCATCGCGGCGTCGAAGCCAGCGACGTCGACGCTGACCTCGCGCTCGCGGCAGACGTCCTGCGTCAGGTCGAGCGGGAAGCCGTAGGTGTCGTGCAGCTTGAAGGCCACGTCGCCAGGCAGGACCTTCTGGCCCCCGTGCAGCGCGGCGTCCAGGATCTCCATGCCGTTGCCGAGCGTCTCGTAGAAGCGCTCCTCCTCGGCCTTGAGCACGTCCATGATGCGCTGCTGCCCCTGCGCCAGCTGCGGGTAGGCCTGGCCCATCAGCGCGACCAGGTCGGGCACCAGCTTGTGGAAGAACGGCGTCTTGCGGCCCAGCTTGTAGCCGTGGCGGATGGCGCGGCGGATGATGCGGCGCTGCACGTAGCCGCGGCCCTCGTTGCTCGGGATCACGCCGTCGGCCACCAGGAACGAGGTGGCGCGCACGTGGTCGGCGATCACGCGCAGCGACGGGTTGCCCAGGTCCTGCGTGCCGGTCTCGCGCGCCGCGGCGATCACCAGCTTCTCGAACAGGTCGATCTCGTAGTTGCTGTGCACGTGCTGCAGCACGGCGGCCAGGCGCTCCAGGCCCATGCCGGTGTCCACGCAGGGCGCCGGCAGCGGCCTGACCGAGCCGTCCGGCTGCATGTCGTACTGCATGAACACGTGGTTCCAGATCTCGATGTAGCGGTCGCCGTCGGCGTCCGGCGAGCCGGGCGGGCCGCCCGCGACCTCGGGGCCGTGGTCGTAGAAGATCTCCGAGCACGGGCCGCACGGGCCGGTGTCGGCCATCATCCAGAAGTTGTCCGAGGCGTAGCGCGCGCCCTTGTTGTCGCCGATGCGCACCACGCGCTCGGGCGGCAGGCCGATCTCCTGCGTCCAGATGTCGTAGGCCTCGTCGTCGTCGGCGTACACCGTGGCCCACAGGCGGTCCTTGGGCAGCTTGTAGACCTCGGTCAGCAGCTCCCAGCCCCACTTCAGGCTCTCGCGCTTGAAGTAGTCGCCGAAGCTCCAGTTGCCCAGCATCTCGAAGAAGGTGTGGTGGCGCGCGGTGTAGCCCACGTTCTCCAGGTCGTTGTGCTTGCCGCCGGCGCGCAGGCACGCCTGCACCGACGCGGCGCGCACGTACGGGCGCTTGTCGGTGCCCAGGAACACGTCCTTGAACTGCACCATGCCCGAGTTGGTGAACATCAGCGTCGGGTCGTTGGCCGGCACGAGCGGGCTGGACGCCACGACCGTGTGGCCCTTCGAGGCGCAGAAGTCCAGGAAGGTCTTGCGGATGTCGGCGACGGTGGCGGCAGGCTGGTTGGGACTCATGGTGTTGGGCTGGTGCTCCCGGCACGGTGGCGGAAGCGGATCACGCGGCCGGCGCACGCGCGCGCGGGCGAAGCTGGGGATTATAGGTTTCGGGGGTGCTGCGCCCCGGCGTCCGGTCTCCCGCGCATCCCCGCGCGCCGCCGCGCCCACCCGGCGCAAAATCGCCCCCGAAGGAGACCCGCCATGGACATGAAGACCTCCCCGCTCGCCCAGCTGAACGACCCCTCGCTGCTCAAGACCGACGCCCTGATCGGCGGCCGGTGGATCGCGGGCGGCGCCCGCTTCGACGTGCACGACCCGGCCACCGGCGCCAAGCTGGCCGACGTGGCCAACCTCGGCCCGGCCGAGGCCGAGCAGGCCATCGCCGCCGCCGATGCGGCCTGGCCGGCCTGGCGCGGCAAGACCGGCAAGGAGCGCAGCATCCTCCTGCGCAAGTGGTTCGACCTGCTGATGGCCAACCAGGAGGACCTGGGCCGGCTGATGACCGCCGAGCAGGGCAAGCCCTTCGCCGAGGCCAAGGGCGAGGTGGCGTACGGCGCCAGCTTCGTCGAGTGGTTCGCCGAGGAAGCCAAGCGCGTCAACGGCGAGACGCTGCCGCAGTTCGACAACAACCGCCGGCTGCTGGTGATCCGCCAGCCGATCGGCGTCTGCGCGGCCATCACGCCGTGGAACTTCCCGCTGGCCATGATCACCCGCAAGGTCGCGCCCGCGCTGGCCGCCGGCTGCCCGGTGGTGATCAAGCCCGCCGAGCTGACCCCGCTGACGGCGCTGGCCGCCGCCGAACTCGCCGTCCGCGCCGGCATCCCGGCCGGCGTGCTGAACGTGCTGACGGCCGACGGCGCCAACAGCATCGCCGTGGGCAAGGTGTTCTGCGCCAGCGACACCGTGCGCCACATCAGCTTCACCGGCTCGACCGAGGTCGGCCGCATCCTGATGGCGCAGAGCGCGCCCAGCATCAAGAAGCTGAGCCTGGAGCTGGGCGGCAACGCGCCCTTCATCGTGTTCGACGACGCCGACATCGACTCGGCCGTCGACGGCGCCATCGCCAGCAAGTACCGCAACGCCGGCCAGACCTGCGTGTGCGCCAACCGCATCTACGTCCAGGACGGCGTGTACGACCGCTTCGTCGAGAAGTTCGCGGCCAAGGTCAAGGCCTTCAAGGTCGGCAACGGCTTCGAGGACGGCGTCGTGCAGGGCCCGCTGATCGAGCCGTCGGCGCTGGACAAGGTGCAACGGCACATCGAGGACGCGCTGGCCAAGGGCGCCAAGGTCGTGGTTGGCGGCCAGCGCATGCAAGGCCAGTTCTTCGCGCCCACCGTCCTGGCCGGCGCCAGCGCCGACATGCTGTGCGCGCGCGAGGAGACCTTCGGCCCGCTGGCGCCGATCTTCCGGTTCCACACCGAACAGGAGGCGGTGGACGCCGCCAACAACACCGAGTTCGGCCTGGCGAGCTACTTCTACAGCCGCGACGTCGGCCGCATCTTCCGCGTGAGCGAGGCGCTGGAGTACGGCATGGTCGGCATCAACGTGGGCATCATCGCCACCGAGCACGTGCCCTTCGGTGGCGTCAAGCAGTCGGGCCTGGGCCGCGAGGGCTCGCACCACGGCATCGACGAGTACGTGGAGATGAAGTACCTCTGCCTGGGCGACATCCTCAAGTGATCGGCCGCCGCGAATTCGCCGCCGGCGCCGTCGCCCTGCTGGGCACTGCCTGCGCCGGCGCCGCGGAGGGTGCCGGCTACCGCGTCATCGACCTCATGCCCGAGTGGTGGGCGTTCGTGGAGGCGGCGCGCGGGCTGGACGACGATGCCCAGGCGCGCCTGTTCCTCGACACGGTGGTGCGCCGGCACCCACGCGCCTACGCCGCGCCGGTGATCGGGCTCGACCGCGACAAGCCCTACGAGCCGCAGCTGCTGGAGCGCTTCAAGCGCGTGCAGCGCATGCTGGCCGGCCGGGAAGCGCTGATCCGCCAGCTGAGCACCTCGATCGCCAACGACCTGCCGCGCTACGAGGCGAGCTTCCGCCGCACCTTCCCCGACCTGCGCTACCAGGGCGACCTGTACTTCATGCATTCGCTGGGCGGCTTCGACGGCGCCACCCGCACCATCGGCGGCCAGATGGCGCTGCTGTTCGGCATCGACATGATCGCGTACGTGTACGGCACCGACGCGAACCCGGAGCCGTTCTTCCACCACGAGCTGTTCCACGTCTACCACTCGCAGTTCGACACCGACGAGCGCGACCGCGACCCGGTCTATTTCGCGCTCTGGCGCGAGGGACTGGCGACCTACGTGGCGCAGGCGCTCAATCCGGCCGCCACCGGCGTGGCGATCTTCGGCCTGCCCCGCACGACGCCCGAGCGGGCCCAGGCGCGCCTGCCCGAGCTCGCGCGCCAGCTGCGCCAGGAGCTCGACTCGACGGCGCCCGACGACTACCGGCGCTGGTTCTACGGCAACCGTGACGGCGACGCGGCCGTGCCCGGGCGCAGCGGCTACTACCTCGGGTTCCTCGTCGCCAGGCGGCTGGCCGCGCGGCGCACGCTGCCCGAACTGGCGCGCCTGCCGATCTCCAGCCTGCGCGGCGACATCGCGAAGGTGCTGGACGAGCTGGCCGCCGGTTGAGCCTCGTCAACCGCTGGCGCCACGGGTGGTGCGGCGCGCAACGGCCGCGCCGATAATCCGCGCCATGCCCCCGCCGCTTCGCAGCCGCCGCCTCGCCAAGCTGGTGCTGGCGTGGTTCGTGGCGATGCTGTTCGCCTCGGTGGTGGCACCGGCGTTCGCCGCCCCTGGGCAGCTGGTCTGCTCGGCAAGCGGGACGACCTTCGCCCCCGGCGGCGATGCCGGCGAGGTCCCCTCGCACCTGCTCCAGTGCCCCGCGTGCCTGGCCGCGATCGCGCCGCCGCCGCCGGCCGCCGGCGTGCAGGCGCCGGTGGCTCCCGCGCGCGTCGAGCCGCGGCCGACCGCCGCGCCGCACCGCGCCGCCTGGGTCGCGCTGCCCTGGCAGGCGCGCGCCCCGCCCCTGGCCTGATCGCCTTTCGCTCCCGTCCGCATCCCCCGCGGCATCCCAGATCAGACCCAAGGAGTTCCGCATGGCCCTCTTCCATGCCGCGCCGCGCCTTCGTGCCGGTGCATCGTTCGTTTCCCTCGCTGCCCTGCTCGCGACTGCGCCCGCGCAGGCCAGCTGCGGCTCGGCGTTCTGCGCCATCAACACCGACCTCGCGGCCGACAGCCTGGGGATCGGCGACGGCAGCGTCCTGGACCTGCGCTACGAGTCCATCCGGCAGGACCAGCCGCGCACCGGCACGCGCAAGCTGCGCGTCGGCGAGATCCCGCACCACCATGACGAGGTGCGCACCACCAACCGCAACCTGGTGGCCACCTGGTCGCAGAGCTTCGCGTCCGGCTGGGGCTACTCGGTCTCGGCGCCGGTGGTCGACCGGGCGCACCTGCACGTCCACAACCACCGTGGCGCGCAGGTTCCCGAGCAGTGGGACTTCCGCGAAGTGGGCGACATGCGGATCCTGGGTCGCTACCAGGCGCGGCTGGGCGACGATGCGACGCGCACGGCCGGGGTGACGTTCGGCCTGAAGCTGCCGACGGGCCGCAGGACGCTGGCCAATGCGGACGGCGACGTGGCCGAGCGCAGCCTGCAGCCGGGCACGGGCACGACGGACGCGATCGTCGGTGCGTTCTTCCACCAGCAGCTGCCCCAGCGCGACGCGGCCTGGTTCGCCGACGCCCAGCTGCAGCAGGCGCTGAACGCCCGCGGCGGCTACAAGCCCGGCAGCCAGCTGGCGGTCAACGCCGGCTACTCGCAGCAGTTCGCCGCCGCCTGGTCGGGCCTGGTGCAGCTCAACGCGCTGGTCAAGGGACGCGACAGCGGCGCCGATGCCGAGCCCGCCGACAGCGGCAGCCGCTCGCTGTTCCTCAGCCCCGGTGTCGCCTACCAGGCCTCGGAGCGCCTGCGCGTCTACGCGTTCTACCAGCACCCGCTGCACCAGTCGGTCAACGGTGTCCAGCTGACCGCCAGCCGGGCCGTGGTGGTCGGGCTGGGCACGCGGTTCTGACCGGGACGGCAGAACTGGATGCCGGGTCGAGCCCGGCATGACAGTGGAGTGGGGTTGAGCCTGCCACTGCACCACCCGAACGCCTGTCATTGCGCCAAAGGCCCGTCATTGCGGGCTCGACCCGCAATCCAGTCCCGCTGCCGACACGGGGACTGGATGCTCAAGCCCGGCATGACAGTGGAGGGGGTCGAACCCAGCGGCCGCGCACGCCCCTGCTGATCCATGGCAACGCCTGAGCCGGCGCTGGCTCAGGCATTTGGCACCGGTCGTTCTTCCTACATCGCGCGCGGACTTGCGCCGACCTCGCCTCGGGAGGGCGGGCCGGAGAGTTTGAGCATCCCCACTCGTCCCCGACCGGAGTCCACCATGCAGACAGCAATCACAGACTGGGGCAGCGCGATGATGACGTCGCTGGCTGCCGCGATGGCGATGTTCCTCTCGGCGATCCCGAAGATCATCGGCTTCGCCGTCATCCTCGTCGTCGCCTGGCTGATCTCGTCGCTGGTGGAACGGGGCGTGGCCGCCCTGCTGCGCGCCGTGAAGTTCAACGACCTGGCCGTCCGCTCCGGATTCGCGGACTTCGTGGCGAAGATGAACGTGGGAACCGATGCGGCCGGCATGCTGGGGCTGGTCGCCAAGTGGTTCATCCGCCTGATCGGCCTGGTGGTGGCCTTCGACGCGCTGGGCCTGCCCGCGGTGTCGGACGTGCTGCGCGACCTGCTGATGTGGCTGCCCAACGTGGTCGTGGCGCTGGTGGTGCTGGTGATCGGCGGCCTGGCCGCCCGCGCCCTGAGCAACCTGGTGCGCGGCGCGACCGCCGAAGCGGGCCTGTCCAACTCCGGCCTGCTCGCCAAGCTGGCCTCGGTGATGGTCTGGGCGTTCGCGATCGTGGTCGCCGTCAACCAGATCGGCATCGCCACGACGCTGGTGAACACGCTGTTCATGGCCTTCGTGGGCGCCATCGCGCTGGGCCTGGGCCTGGCCTTCGGCCTCGGCGGGCGCGAGACGGCCAGCCGCATCCTGAACAGCTGGTACGCGACGGCGCAGGAGAAGGGCCCGCAGCTGGCCCACGCGGCCGAAGTCGGCGGCGACATGGCGCGCGAGCAGGCCCAGGACATGCGCGAACGCGCCCAGGCCTCGTTGCAGTCGGCCCGCAGCTCGGGCGGCTCCGGCGGCAGCTATGGTGGCGGCGGGGGCGCCGCGGGCGGTGGCTACGGCGGCTACGGTGGCGGTGGCGGCATGGGCGGTGGCGGCGCGACCGGCGGCGGCGGCATGGGCGGGGGCCCGGGTGCCGTCGGCCCCGCTGGGGGCAGCACCGGCGGCGGCGCGGGCGGTGGCTACGGCGGCTCGAACCTGGGCGCCGGCGGCGGCAGCGGCGGCAGCTATGCCGGCGGCCCGCAGTACCCCACCGACGGCGGCCCGCGCACCGGCAGCGGCGGCGCCGCGCAGAACGAGCGCGACCAGATGTACCCGACGCCGTCGGCGCCCAGGCACCCGACCGAAGGCTGAGCGGCCGGCGCGCACACGGACAGGCCCGGGCGGAGGCGACGCCTCCCCCGGGCCTTCGTCATGTGCGCCGCCTCAGCCCGCGGGCCGCGGCGGACGCGGCCCGCGGCGCCTGCTCATGCAGGCTGCTGGACCGGCGCCTCGACCGGCGGCGTGCCGGTCCGGATCACGCCGGCCAGCTGCTGGCGCAGCTCCGGCGTGTCCTCGTGGCCGTGCACGGCGACGGCGTGCTGCACCGCGGCCTCGACCAGCTCCTTCTCGTTGTCCGCCGCGATGGCGATGCTGCAGTTGCTCTCGCTCGGGAATGCCCGGCAGTCGATGTATTGGCGTGGCATGGCTTGCTCCTTCGTCCCTCAGGGACGTGCTTCGAAGACCAGGTTGAACGGTGTCTCTGTGGCGCGGCGGAACACGCTGAAGCCGCCGCGCTCCGCGACCTCGCGCAGCCGCTTCTCGCCGGCCTGCGCGCCCAGGCACAGGCCGACTTCCTGCGAGCGCGAAGCCGGTGTGCAGATGAAGGTGGAGGCCGAATAGAACACGCGGCCCACCGGGTTGATGTTGTCCTCCAGCGCGTCCCCGGCGTACGGCTCGACGAGCATCCACGTGCCGTCGGGCTGCAGGCTCTCCCGCACGTGCCGCGCGGCGCCCACCGGGTCGCCCATGTCGTGCAGGCAGTCGAAGAAGGCCACCAGGTCGTAGTCGCGGCCGGGATAGTCCTTCGCGCCCGCGACCTCGAACCGCACGCGCGCGGTCGGCAGCCCCGCGTCCGCGGCCGCCCGGGACGCGCGGTCGATCGACGGCGCGTGGTAGTCGAAGCCGGTGAAGGTGGACTTCGGGAAGGCCTGCGCCATGATCAGGGTCGAGGCGCCGTGGCCGCAGCCCACGTCGGCCACGCGCGCGCCGCGCTCGAGCCGCTCGACCACGCCGGGCAGCGCGGGCAGCCACTGGCTCACCAGGTTGGCCGCGTAGCCCGGCCGGAAGAACCGCTCGGTGCCGTGGAACAGCGACGTGTCGTGCTCGTGCCAGCCGATGCCCAGCCCCGTGCGCATCGCCTGGACCATCTTCGGGATCGCCTTGAACTGCGCCACGCCGATCTGGAACGCGCCGGGCACGAAGGCCGGGCTGCCCTCCTCGGCCAGCGCGAACGCCTGCTCGTCCGACAGCGAGAAGCGCTGCTCCTGCGGATCGTAGGTGACGTAGCCGCTGGCCGCCTGCGCCGACAGCCACTCGCGCAGGTAGCGCTCGTCGGTCTGCGTCCTGGCTGCCAGTTCGCGTGCGGTGGCGGGCCCCTCGGCCAGCGACTTGTACAGGCCGAGCTGGTCGCCCACCACGACCGTGGCCGCGTGCAGCACGGCACCGATGTCGTGCACGAAGCCGGCCATGAACACATTCAGTTTCGACTCGTCCACCGGCATGGTTCGCTCCTTCAGGCGGCTGCCTATACTGGGTCCACGTCCGGCCATCGTGGCGTGCCCCCGTGCGATGCTCCATACGAAGCAATGCGTACGCCGCCCGGCCCAGGGAGGAAGCGAGTGACGCACCTGACCCGCCACGACTACGCGACCGCGCTCACGCTGCTCGCGACGCTGGAGCAGCACGCCGGCGACGTGTCCGGGCTGCTGGAGGCGACGCTGGAGGCGCTGGGGTCGTTCGTGGCCTGTGACCAGGCGGCGCTGGCGGTCACCCGCAACGGCTCGGGCGCAGCGGCCGCCACCGGTTCCGGTGCCAGCCAGTTCATCGCCGCCGTGCCGCTCGCCTCGGACCCCACGCAACTCGTGTCCATCGCGCTCAGCCGCCGGCATGGCGGCTTCAGCGAGCGCGATCGCGAGCGGCTCGCGCTGCTGCAGCCGCACCTGGCGTACCTGTATGGGCAGGCGCGGCTGCGCGGCGGCGCCGTGATCGTGCCGCGGCCAGCGCCCGCGCCGGCGCTGGTGCCCGGCAACGGGCGCGAGCCCCTCACGGCGCGCGAGGGCGACGTCATGCGATGGCTGTCCTGCGGCAAGACCGACGCCGAGATCGCGGCACTGCTCGCCATCAGCAAGCGCACCGTGCACAAGCACCTCGAACACATCTACCAGAAGCTCGGGGTGGAAACGCGAACGGCCGCGGTGATGGCCCTGCGGCGGCGCGTGTCGATGGCGACACCGGGCGATGCGGGAACGGGTTGAGCCGCCTCGCGCGGCCTGCCCGGCCGTTGCGTGCCTCATGCACGCGGGCGCGGCCCGGTTGCCGTCATGCGGGCAACCTTCCTACAGACGGGCCGTTGATGCAGGGCTAGCGTGGTGCCTTCCCATTTCCATGCCGGCCGCAGGCGCGCCGCGCGACCACGACCGAGCCATGCGTATTGCCCAAGTAGCCCCCCTCATCGAAAGCGTCCCGCCTCGCGCCTATGGCGGCACCGAACGCGTCGTCCACTACCTCACCGAAGCCCTGATCGACCTCGGCCATGACATCACCCTGTTCGCCAGCGGCGACTCGACCACGCGCGCGCGCCTGGTGCCGGTGGTCGACCGCGCCCTGCGCCTGCACCCCGCGCGGCCCGATCCGGTGGTCTGGCACACGCTGATGATCGATCGCGTGCGAGAGATGGCCGCCAACTTCGACGTCATCCATTTCCACATCGACACGCTGCCCCTGCCGGTGGCGATGCAGTGCAAGACGCCCAGCCTGACCACGCTGCACGGCCGGCTCGACCTGCCGGACCTGCAGCCGCTGTACCGGCATTTCCACAGGCATCCGCTGGTGTCGATCTCCAATTCGCAGCGCACCCCGATCGCCAAGGCCAACTGGCTCGCCACCGTGCACCACGGGTTGCCGCCGGACCTGTACACCTTCCATCCCGAGCCGCAGGACTACTTCGCGTTCCTGGGCAGGATCTCGCCCGAGAAGGGCTGCGACCGCGCGATCGAGATCGCGATCGCCTGCAACACGCCGCTGCGCATCGCGGCCAAGGTGGACCCCGCCGACCGGCAGTACTACGAGGAGAAGATCGAGCCGCTGCTCGACCATCCGCTGGTCACCTTCATCGGCGAGATCGGCGACGAGGAAAAGGACGACTTCGTGGGCAACGCCAAGGCGCTGCTGACGCTGATCGACTGGCCCGAGCCGTTCGGCCTGGTCATCACCGAGGCCTTCGCGTGCGGCACCCCCGTGATCGCCTACGGCCACGGCTCCATCCCCGAGCTGGTCGAGCATGGGGTGACCGGCTTCATCGTGCACGACCAGGCGCAGGCGATCGATGCCGCGCGGCGCGTGCACACCATCGACCGCGCAGCCTGCCGGCAGGCCTTCGAGCGCCGCTTCGCCGCGCCGGTGATGGCCGCGTCGTACCTCTCGCTGTACCGCGTGCTGGCCGAGAGCCGCATGGCTGCCTGAACGAAAGGAATACGCATGGCAGACAGGAAAATCCAGGTCGACGACAAGTGGTACGTGCTGGCCACGTTCGCACGGCCCGAGGAGCAGCCCCAGACGCTCAAGAGCGACCTCGCCTTCGCGATGTTCGACCGCACCGGCGACATCGCGGCGCTGGCCCCCGGGCAGGAGGGCCTGTACCACGAGGACACCCGGTTCCTCTCGTACGAGGAACTGACGATCGACGGCGCGCGGCCGCTGTACCTGGGCTCGTCGGTGCAGGAGGCCAACAGCCTGCTGGCCATCGACCTGATGAACCCCGACCTCACCGAAGGCGGCAACGTCGTGCTGCCCAAGGGCACGCTGCACCTGTTCCGCGCCAAGCTGCTGTGGCAGGGCGCCTGCTACCAGCACGTGCGCATCAGCCACCACGGCACCCAGCCGGCCCAGGTGCGCGTCGAGCTGGCCTTCGACGCCGACTTCGTCGACCTGTTCGAAGTGCGCGGCATGCAGCGGGCCAAGCGCGGCGAGCGGCTGCCGCCGCACGTGGACGGCAGCGAGGTGGTGCTGCCCTACCGCGGGCTCGACGGCGCCCAGCGGCGCACGCACGTGCGCTTCGATCCGATGCCGCAGGACCTGCAGCACCACCGGGCGGCCTACGACGTGCGGCTGGAGCCCGGGCAGGACTTCCATTTCTACGTCACCGTGCTGTGCGAGCGCGAGGGCGAGCCGCTCGTGTCGGCGCCGAGCTACCACGAGGCCTTCCTGGCCAACAACGCGGCGCGCCGCTCGTCCAGCGAAGCGGGCTGCCGCCTGACCTCGTCCAACCCGCTGGCCAACCTGTGGCTGGACCGCTCGGTGTCGGACCTCGCGATGCTCACCACCCAGCTGCGCACCGGCCCCTACCCCTTCGCCGGCGTGCCCTGGTACTCCACCACGTTCGGGCGCGACGGCATCCTCACGGCGCTGGAATACCTTTGGCTGGACCCGAGCCTGGCGCGCGGCGTGCTGAAGTTCCTGGCCGAGACGCAGGCCACCGAGTCCGATCCGCAGCGCGACGCCGAGCCCGGCAAGATCCTGCACGAGGCCCGCTCGAGCGAGATGGCCCGCACGCGCGAGATCCCGTTCGGCCGCTACTACGGCACGGTGGACGCGACGCCGCTGTTCCTGGTGCTGGCCGGCGCCTACTGGTCCCGCACCGGTGACGAGGGGACGGTGCGCAAGCTGTGGCCCAACCTCATGGCCGCGCTGGGCTGGATCGACAACTTCGGCGATGCCGACGGCGACGGCTTCGTGGAATACGCCCGCAAGAGCAAGGACGGCCTGACGCAGCAGGGCTGGAAGGACTCGCAGGACTCGGTGTTCCACCGCGACGGCCGGCTGGCCGATGCGCCGATCGCGCTGTGCGAGGTGCAGGGCTACGTCTACCACGGCAAGCTGGCCATGGCCACGATGGCCGAGGCCTTCGGCGACATTCCGCTGGCCGAGCGGCTGAAGCAGGAGGCCGAGACGCTCAAGGTGCGCTTCCAGTCGGCGTTCTGGTCGGAGGAGCGCGGCGCCTATGCGCTGGCCCTGGACGGCGACAAGCGCCGCTGCGAGGTGCTGGCCTCCAACATCGGGCACTGCCTGTGGAGCGGCATCGCGTCGGACGACCATGCCCGCCGGATCGCCGACGCGCTGCTGGGCCCCGCGTTCTTCAGCGGCTGGGGCGTGCGCACCATCGCCCATGGCGAGGCGCGCTACAACCCGATGTCGTACCACAACGGGTCGATCTGGCCGCACGACAACGCGATCTCGGCCATGGGCCTGGCGCGCTACGGCCGCACCGAGGACGCCATGCGCCTGCTCACGGCGATGTACGAGTCGAGCCTGCACTTCGACCTGCACCGCCTGCCCGAGCTGTTCTGCGGCTTCCCGCGCCGCCCCGATGCGGGCCCGACCCTGTACCCGGTCGCCTGCTCGCCGCAGGCGTGGGCTGCCGCCGCGCCCTTCGCCGTGCTGCAGGCCTGCCTGGGCCTGGAGCTGGAGTGCCACGGCCGGGACGTGTGCCTGCGCAACCCGCGCCTGCCGGCGTTCATGGACTGGCTGAAGGTCGAGCGCCTGGGCGTGCCCGGCGCCACCTGCGACCTGCTGCTGCAGCGGCACGAGCGCAGCGGCAGCGTGGGCGTGGAGGTGCTGCGGCGCGATCCGGACGTGAACGTGCGCGTGGTGGCTTAGCCCGCGCCGCGCCAGGGTCCGGCCGGGAACCGGGCCCGCGCACGCGCGGGGGCGTTGTCCGATCGCGTAAACTTCGGCCTCACGCGGGTGTAGTTCAATGGTAGAACGGCAGCTTCCCAAGCTTCATACGAGGGTTCGATTCCCTTCACCCGCTCCAGATTGCGCCACCTGTCGATCCACGACAGTTTCTTGCGCCACTGACGCCTCTGGCACAGCGACCCGGCGGACCTGATCCGCTCAGCGGCTGCGCCTGGTCAGCGCCCGGTCCGAACGAAAAAAAACCGGCTGGGCCGGTTTTTCGTCGGAAGCGACAGGGTCAGTAACGGCCACCGCCGTAGCCGCCATTGCCATAGCCGACGTCAGCTCGCGTGGTTGCCTTGAAACCGTCCGCACCGTAGCCACCCGAACCACGGCTCGCTTCACGAGGGCGGGCCAGGTTCACGACGATCGAGCGTCCATCCACGGACATGCCGTCCAGCGCCTTGATGGCGGCCTGGGCGACGTCCGCGGACGCCATTTCCACAAAACCGAAGCCCTTGGAGCGGCCGGTTTCGCGGTCCATCATGACCTTGGCGGAAGCAACGCCGCCGAACTCGGCAAAGTTGCTTTCCAGGGTGGAATCGGTCACGGAGTAGGGCAAGTTGCCCACGTAGATCTTGCTGCTCATGGAAGAGCCTTTCTCAATGATGGCGCGCAACGCAGGGCGCACCGTGGGAAGCGGGTGTGCGGACCGGGATTCCGGCGCAACGGGGAAGGCTGGCGTGGATCTGCATCGAGCAGACCATCAGCACGCCGGGGGATGCGCCATGCACGTCTGCAGCCAGCCCTGGGTGATTGCAAACATCCGGGCGGCTTCGCGCGAGGCGAAGGCTCGATCGAACCGGAAGATGCGGCAGTAGCTGCCGTTTCCCTGTGACCGATGGATCGAGAACGAGGCGCGAAAGCGGCCGCAGTCGGTCGGATGTGTCGCGGGCGAAACGACGTACTGGCCCATGGAAATAGCGGACTTTGAAATCTAGTGCATTCAGGACCGCAGGCCTGGATCGACCTGCGTGAGCATCAGGGACTCGGTTGGCTGCAGCTCGACAGACCAATCGGGCGACCAAGGTCGCAAAGAGGCAGGTTGCATCGTTCGGCTCGCCGCCGATGAGCATCCGTTTCGGATGGAGAGCCCCGTCAGGAACTCCCTTTTGCAACCTGCCAGAGCGTGCGAAGCACGCCCTGGAGACTGCGCTTCCGTTGATCAGTAGCGATTGCCGCCGTCACCGCCAGCGCGGGGGGCACGCGGCTCCATCGGCTTGGCAATGTTCACGACCATGTCACGGCCACCCAGGTCGTGGCCATGCAGCGCCTCGACGGCGGCATTGGCTTCAGCGGCGGTGGACATCTCGACAAAGCCGAAGCCCTTGGACCGACCGCTGTCGCGGTCCATGATGACCTTGGCGCTGTTGACCGACCCGAACTCACTGAAAGTGCGCTGCATGTCGTTGTCGCTGAATGCGTAGGGCAGGTTGCCCACGTAGAGTTTGTTTTCCATGATCTCTCCATTGAGGAAGGGGCCGCGCAGCAACATGCCGTGCGGTGCACAACGCCAGAGAACATCGAGGGGAATTCAAACAACGACGCGGCGGGTTGCAAGTCCGCCGGAGGGAGAAAGTAAGACCTGAAGAGCGACGATCTGTTGAACGTCCAGCAACACGCAGGTTAGCACGTTAAGCACTATCGTGCAATGCAACATCGCGCTTCCTCCTCGCTGCGCCCGATGTCGAGCGGCCGGTGGCAGCGGTGGCATGAGGCTTGCCCAGTGTGCTGGGCTCACCCCGCCGCGCGATGCTGCGATGCCGTCCCGGACCTTTCATCTCTACCGCTACGACCCCGACCAGCACACGCGGCCGGAGTTGCGGTCCGTCGTCGCCGAACTGGAGGGCAACGAGCGCATGCTGCTCGACGCCCTGATGACGCTGAAGGCGCAGGACCCGACCCTGTCGTTCCGGCGCTCCTGCCGCGAGGGCGTCTGCGGCTCCGACGCGATGAACATCAACGGCAGGAACGGCCTGGCGTGCCTGACGAACATGCGCACCCTGCAGGACCCGATCGTGCTGAAGCCGCTGCCGGGGTTGCCCGTCGTGCGCGACCTGATCGTGGACATGACGGGCTTCTTCAGGCAGTACCACTCGATCCGGCCGTGGGTGGCCGATGACCGCGTGCCGCCGGAGCGGGAGCGCCTGCAGAGCCCGGCCGAGCGCGAGGAACTCGACGGGGTCTATGAATGCATCCTGTGCGCGTGTTGCACATCGGCCTGCCCGAGCTTCTGGTGGAACCCCGACAAGTACGTCGGCCCCGCAGGGCTGCTCCAGGCCTATCGCTTCATCGCCGACAGCCGCGACCAGGCCACGGGCGAGCGGCTGGACGACCTGGAGGACCCGTACCGCCTGTACCGCTGCCGCTCGATCATGAATTGCTCGGACGTCTGCCCGAAAGGGCTGAGCCCGATCACCGCGATCGGCAAGATCCGCGAGATGCTGGTGCGGCGGGCGGTCTGAAACCACCAGTGGCCGGGCCGAACACCATCGTCGCGAGCCGCGACCATCCGGCAGCCGAGTTCAGGCGCTGTGCGCGCTGACCTCATGTGGATTCGAGCCGCTCACCCAGGCCAGGCAACAGCCGCCGCAGATGCTGCGCCAATGCCTCGGGCGTCACCGGCTTCTGCAGGTGCGGCACGTCGAATCCGCGTTCGTGCAGGTCGGGCTCGGCGGACACGATCAGGGCCGGCACCGGCCCATGCTGCTCGCGCAGCGCCGCGATGGCGGAGACGCCGTCGCCTTGGGGCAGGCGGTAATCCGTGAGGATGCAATCGGGGCGCCGCCCCGTCGCCCGCAAGGCCTCCTGCGCCTGGGCCAGGTCGGCGCCCGCCGCGACGACCGCGCCGGCATCCTGCAGCCACGCCGAGAGCGCCTCGCGGGCGAGACGATCGTTCTCGATGACCGCGAACAGCCGGCCCTGCAGGTCGAGCCGCCGTGATCCGTCACCCAGGCGCGCATCGGGCGCCGCTTCCGTGGCCCTCGGAAGACAGATGGTCACGCGGGTGCCCTCGCCCGGTCGTGAGTGCAACCCCACGCGGGCGCCCATCATGTCGGCCATGTGGCGGCAGATCGCCAGCCCGAGGCCCAGGCCCTCCTCTTCCACCAGGGTCGCGGAACGGCCACGCTGGAAGGCATTCCAGGCTGCCGCCAGGTCCTCCTGCGCCATCCCGACGCCCTGGTCTTCGACGCTGATCTCCAGGTCGTCACCGGATTCCTGCACCCGAAGGACGATCTCTCCAGCCTTCGAATACTTCGCCGCGTTGTCCAGGAAGTTGCGCAGCACGCGCTCGAGCAGCACCGGGTCGGCCCGGACGGCCCCATCGGCCTGCAGGTCGACGCGAAAGCGCAGGCCCTTGGCGGCGCACCGCTCGCGAAAGCCCGGGACGACCGCCTGGACGAGCCAGCCCAGCTGGACCGGCTGCAGGTTGACCCGCATCGTGCCGGCATCGATCTGCGCGAAATCGACCAGGTGCCGGAACATGGTGTCGATCGACTCGCCGGTGCGCACGATCTGCGGCGCGATGGCTTCGCGCCGGCTCGCGTCGACGGTGCGCCGGAAAATGTCCGTGAGGAACACCAGCGCCTGCGCCGGCTGCCGCAGGTCGTGGCTCGCCGCGGCAAGGAAGCGGGAGCGGGCGAACTGGATCTCCTGCTGCTTGTCGAGGGCGGTGCGCAACTGGTCGACCAGCAGCGCGTTGCGCGCGCCCATGTCGGCGTTGTCGCGCAACGTCTTCCAGTAGGTGAACACCGCGCGCTGCATCATGGTGCCGCCCAGCAGCATCGCGAGCCCGATGACGAGCTTCTGGACATCGCTTCCGTGCGACAGCCAGCCGACATACACCATCGAGAGCGACGTGACCATGTACACGGCATACATGCGAGGCTCCACGCCAATGACGGCGACGAGCATCTGGCCCAGCGTCAGGATCGTCAGGACGGCCACCTCGGGCAGCGTGAGCCAGTGGACGAACAACGGCACGCAGGCCGCCGTGAGCACCCCCGTGACACCGGCCCAGACGGAGACCCGCCGCAATGTCTGCTCGGTGTAGCCGTCGCGCGCCACCAGGTGCATGAAGTAGCGCTGTCGCACCAGCACGCTGGCGACCAGCGTCAGGTACCAACCGAGCCAGGGAAGCCAGCCCGCCCGGGGCACGATCATCAAGCCATACAAAGGCCCGACCAGGGTCAGCGCGACCGCGCTGGCGCGCGTCTGGGACAGCATGATGCCCAGGCTTCGACGCGTGAACTCGCTCTCCGGCGATGGGCCCGCGTCGCTGTCGTCCGCCCTGTTGTGCATTTCTTCTCCTTGTGCGTTGCAGCCACAAGTCGCACATTTTCGGCGCGCCGGCGCGTGCGAGCACCACAACCGGACCTGGAGAGCGCGCCTGCTCTGCCACTGGGCCGTTGCGCCCGATGGCCAGGGCGGCGCTTGAATCTCAGTCGGGCAGCGCGACCGGCGCCGTCGCCGCCTGCCGCTGGTCGTCCTTGATGCTGCCGTCCGGCCGCTCGTACGTTCCCACCAGCATCCCGCCGGCGATGCCGCGCTGCTGGATCGCCTTGAGCACGTCTTCGCGTCCCGGCTTGCCCTTGAAGCCTTCGCCCGCCTTCAGCGCGAACAGCTGGAAGGCATAGCGGTGCTGGCCGTGCCCGCGCGGCGGGTCGGGCGGGATCCAGCCGGCGCGCAGGTACGAGTTGCGCCCGGCGTGCACCGGCTCGCCGTCGTGGCCGGGGCTGGCGAGCGCGCCGTCGTGCATCGAGCCCTCGTGCGGCGGGATGTCGACCACGATGGCGTGGACCAGCGGGTCGGACGTGGGCGCGTCGGCGTCCTCGACGATCAGCACCAGGCTGTCGGCGCCGTCGGGAATGCCGTGCCACTCCAGCGGCGGCGACAGGCCCTCCCCGTCCTCGGTGTAGCGCTGCGGGATCGGCGCGTGGTCGGCGAACGCCAGGCTGGTGACCTGCAGGGTGCCCAGGCCGGCGCGCATGCCGCAGCGGTTGAAGACGAGCTTGTCCAGGCCGGCGCGGCGATCGCGCAGCGCGTGGCCGACGAGTTCGGGAAGTTTCTCGAGCATGGATGCAGGTGTAGGTCGGCGGCGGCCGGATGGGTGTCGGACGGGGGCGCAAGTGGTGCGGCGACGGATGAGGACGGGGCTGGATGCCGGGTCGAACCCGGCATGACGGGCGGTTGCTGCGACGGACGGCGCTAGTGGAAATCGCGGCTGCGGTTGCTGCGCCCCAGGCGGCCGAGCAGCGGGGTCAGGTCTTCCAGCCGCTCGGCGACCAGGTGGCACACGCGGCCGCCCTCGCTTTGCGGGTCGCGCTGCCAGGTGCCGTGCACGGCCAGCAGGCGCGCATGCATCAGCGGCTCGCGCTGCTCCTCGCGCACGCTGCGCCACACGATCACGTTGACCGGCCCGGTCTCGTCCTCCAGGGTGACGAAGATGGTGCCGCCGGCCGTGGCCGGTTGCTGCCGCACGGTGACCATGCCGCAGGCGGACACGCGGCGGCCGTCGGGCAGGCGCTGCAGCTGCTCGGCATTGAGGATGCGGCGGCGCGCCAGCCGCGGCCGCAGCAGGGCCAGCGGATGCCGGCGCAGCGTGAGCCCCATCGACGCGTAGTCGAACACGATCTCCTCGCCTTCGGGGGCCTGCGGCAGGGCGATCGCCGGCTCCTGGATCGGCGCCTGCTGCAGCAGCTCGGGCGCGCGGCGCTGGGCCGCCGCCTCCCACACCTGCTGGCGGCGGTGGCCGGCCAGCGACTGCAGCGCATCGGCCGCGGCCAGCGCGGACAAATCGGCCACGTCCAGCCGGGCGCGCAGGGCCAGGTCCTCGGTGTCGAGGAAGGCCCCCTCGCGGCGCGCCTGCGCGATGCGGCGGCCCGCCTCCTCCTTCAGGCCGCCCGCCAGGCGCAGCCCCAGCCGCACCGACGGCGCGGCCATCGCGCCTTCGAGCGAGCTGTCCCAGTCGCTGTGCGACACGTCCGGCGGCAGCACCGCCACCCCGTGCCGCTGCGCGTCCTGGATCAGCTGCGACGGGCCGTAGAAGCCCATGGGCTGCGAATTGAGCATCGCGGCCAGGAAGCACGCCGGCTCGTGGCACTTGAGCCAGCTGCTCGAATAGGCCAGCAGCGCGAAGCTGTAGGCATGGCTTTCCGGAAAGCCGTAGTCGCCGAAGCCCTTGACCTGCTCGAAGATGCGGTGCGCGAACTCCTCGCTGTAGCCGTTGGCCAGCATGCCGCCCTTCAGGCGCGCCTCGAACTTGTCGATGCCGCCCTTCTTCTTCCACGCGGCCATCGCGCGGCGCAGCGAATCGGCCTCGGTGGCCGAGAAGCCCGCGGCCAGCATCGAGATCTCCATCACCTGCTCCTGGAAGATCGGGATGCCCAGCGTGCGCTCCAGCGCCTTCTTCAGGCGCGGCTCCTTGCCGTCGTAGCGCGAGCGCTCGTAGACGATGGCCTCGCCGCGCTCGCGCCGCTCGCGCGCCCTCAGGTACGGATGCACCATGCCGCCGGTGATCGGGCCCGGCCGCACGATGGCCACCTCGACCACCAGGTCGTAGAACGTCGTGGGTTTCAGCCGCGGCAGCATCGACATCTGCGCCCGGCTCTCGATCTGGAACACGCCCACCGTGTCGGCGCGGCGGATCATCTCGTAGGTGGCGGGGTCCTCGTCGGGGATGTCGTAGCGGGTGAAGGGCGCGCCGCGGCGCAGGGCCACCAGGTCGATGCAGCGGCGGATCGCCGTGAGCATGCCCAGCGCCAGCACGTCCACCTTCATCAGCCCCATGTCCTCCAGGTCGTCCTTGTCCCACTGGATGACCGAGCGGTCCTTCATGCTGGCGTTCTCCACCGGCACCAGCCGCGTGAGCCGGGTCTGCGTGAGCACGAACCCTCCCACGTGCTGGCTCAGGTGGCGCGGAAATCCCATCAGCTGCCGGGTGAGCTCCAGCCACAGCCGGGCCTGGTGGTCCGGCAGGTCCACGCCGACGAGCGCGGCCATCTGCTGCAGCCGATCGGCGGCCAGCTGGTCGTCGAACCAGTAGTGGTCCTTGGCGAAGGCATCCACCAGCGGCTCGCCCACGCCCAGCGCCTTGCCGACGTCGCGGATGGCGCTGCGCGTGCGGTAGCTGATGACGACGGCGGCGATGGCGGCGCGCTCGCGGCCGTACTTGCGGTAGATGTACTGGATGACCTCCTCGCGCCGCTCGTGCTCGAAGTCGACGTCGATGTCGGGCGGCTCGTTGCGGCGGTCCACGCTGATGAAGCGCTCGAGCAGCGGGCGCGAGAGCATCGGGTCCATCGCCGTGATGCCCAGGCAGAAGCACACGGAGGAATTGGCCGCCGAGCCCCGGCCCTGGCACAGGATGCCCTGCGAGCGCGCGTACTCCACGATGTCGTGCACCGTGAGGAAGAACATCTCGTAGCGGCATTGCTCGATGAGGGCGAGCTCCTTCTCCACCAGCTCGCGCACCCGCTCGGGCACCCCATCCGGGTAGCGCTGCGCGGCGCCGCGGTACGTGAGGTGGCGCAGGCCCTCGGTCGGGGTCATCCCTTCGGGGACCGTCTCCAACGGGTAGTCGTAGCGGATCTCCTCCAGCGCGAACCGGCAGCGCCGCGCCACCTCCAGCGTGTTGGCCAGCAGCGCGGGCGGGTAGACGTCGGCCAGGCGCTTGCGCTGGCGCAGGTGGCGCTCCGAATTGCCCTGCAGGGCCAGGCCGCACTCGGCCACCGGCCTGCCCAGGCGCACGGCCGTGATCACGTCCTGCAGCGGCTTGCGCGAGCGGGCATGCAGGTGCACGTCGCCGGTGGCGACCAGGGGCACGCCGCAGGCGGCCCCGCATTCCTCCAGCCGGGCCAGCCAGAGGTCGTCGTCCAGCAGGTGCGGCAGGTTGACGGCCAGCCACAGGCCGGGGCCGTACAGCGCCCGCAGCTGGCGCAGGCGGGCGGCCAGCGCCTGGACGTCCAGGTCCTGCCCCGGCACCCGGTGCGGCGCGAACAGCACTTCGCAGCCTTGCAGCTGCCGCAGGTCGCTGCCCTCCCAGCCGACGACGTACTCGCCCTTGGCCGCCGCGCGCCGGGCCGTGGTGATGAACTCGCACAGGCCGCCCCAGCCGGCCAGGTCGCGCGCGATCGCCACCAGCCGGCCGTCGCCGAAGTCGAACTCGGCGCCGCACAGCAGCTTGAAGTCGCGCAGGCGCTTCTGTCCCGGGTACGCCGCTTCGAGCCGGCCGATGAAGTCGCGGTACGCCTTCAGCCCCGACCAGGCCCGCACGACGCCGGCCACCGAGCATTCGTCGGTGATCGCCAGCGCTTCGTAGCCGAGGTCGTAGGCGCGGCGCACCAGCTCCTGCGGGTGCGAGGCGCCGCGCTGGAAGCTGAAGTTCGAGAGGCAATGCAGCTCCGCATAGGCCGGCAGCCGCTCGGGCGACGCGCCCAGCAGCGGCGGCAGCCGCTCCTCGTCCAGCAGCGGCTTGGGCTTGAACGGGATCTCAGGCATACAGGCCCTGCAGGTACCAGGCGAACTCGCCCGCCTGCGCCAGCTCCCGCGCCAGGTGGGCGGGGCGCTCGCGATAGATCCACAGCAGCCCGGCCTGCGGGCTGCGGGCGACGAAGTAGTCGCGCAAGGTGGGGCCCCGCGGGTCCCACCAGGCGGTCTCCAGCCGGTACAGGCGCGCCAGCCGGCGCAGCGGGCCGCCGAAGACCGGCGTCTCGCCCTGCATGCGCAGCCGCAGGGGCCGCGGCAGCACCCAGGAGGGATACAGGCCGTCGGGCTCGCGGGTCGGGCCCGGCCGCGCGGCGCGCGCGGGCTCCCAGCCCTGCTTGCATTCGGGCCGGTGGTCCTCGTGCGGCACCGGCACCACCACGTTGTCCTCGCCCAGGCGCACCGACAGGCGTTCGACCAGCTGGTGCAGCCGCTCGCCCTCCAGCCGCTCGTGCGGCAGCAGGCTGGTGGTCATGCCGCCCCAGGGGACCGTCTCCAGCGAGCGCAGGCGCAGGTGGTTGGCCGGCGCCGAGAGCCGGGCCCGGTCGAGGTGCTCGGCCACCAGGCGCTGCAGGTGCGCCATGTCCTGCGAGGGCTGCGCGGTGCGCACCTGCAGCTGCTCCTTGGGCGGCAGCTGCACGCCATTGAGGCGCCGCAGGTCCAGCGTCCACTCCAGCTCCAGCGCCAGGATGCCGCGGTTGCGCGCCTGCAGCCACAGCTGCAGGCGGGCCAGCAACTGCCCGGCGCCCTGCATCAGCGCGGGCGCCGTCTCGGCCAGCAGCGCGAGTTCGGCCGCCAGGTCGAATTCGTCGGGCAGCACCTCCCAGCCGTACTGCTCGGGCCGCTCGCCCCAGGCGGCATCGAGCGCCTCCACCAGGGCGGCGCCGAAGCGCCTGGCCACGCCGGCGCGCGGCAGCGCGCGCAACTGGCCCCAGGTGAGGGTGCCGGTGCGCTCGAGCACCGCGGCATGCGCCAGCGCCGCCGTCAGCAGGTCCAGCGGCAGGTCGTCGGGGATGGCCGGCGGCGGGTCCTCCCCGCGCAGCTTGCAGCGCAGCAGGGCGAGCGCGACCAGCGACGTGCGCGAGGCCGCCCAGTCGACGGGACCGAGCGCGGGGTCGGGTTGCAGCAGCGACTTCAGCAGCGCCTTGCGGCCGCCGAAGAGGCGCACGCTGCCCGAGACCTCCAGCAGGATCGCCTCCTCCACCTGCGCCACGCGCGGCGTGAAACGAAGCGCCCACCAGATCCACGCCTGCCGGTCGTCAAGGCGAGGTGACAAGGCGATCCAGAACATGCGATCTCCTTTCGTCGAGGGGGATGGGCACCGGCGCCTGCACGCGGCGGCGGCTGGCCAGCAGGGCCCGCACGCGCGCCGCATGGGCCGGCAGCAGCAACGGGTCCGGCAGCGGCGGCCCCTTGCGCTTGAGCACATGGACCTGCAGCTCGTCGATGCCCTCCACCAGCAGCCGCAGCGGCGAAGGGCTGGCCTGCACGCGCGCGCCGGCGGGCCGGAACGCGAACAGCAGCTTGCCGTGCTGGCGCCCGGCCAGTTGCAGCCGGCGCAGGTCGGCCGAGCGGCATTGCGGCAGCCAGGCGAGCACGCCGGCGACTTCGGCGCAGCGCAGCGCCTGTTCGGCGGACCACAGGCGCTGCGCCGGTGGGTCGGCCCGGATCGACAGCAGCCGCTCGGCCGGCAGGCCCTGCGCGGCCAGGGCGGGCGTGAACGGCAGGTAGGGCGCCCCCACCAGCACGATCGGGCCGGGCTTGCGATCCACCCACTCGGCCAGCCCCGGCAGCAGCAACTGCCAGGCATGCATTTCGGGGCGCGGCTGCAGCACCTCGACCAGGCTGCCGACGGGCCAGCCGCCCCCGGGCAGTTGCGCGTCCAGGGCCGCATGGCCCGTGGGCAGCGCGCACGCCTCCGTGGCGAGGTCGGTGACTCGCCAGACGTGGGGGATGGCCAGGTCCGCAGCGGACTGCATGGGATGGGAGGGGAAGCGGGGAAGGAAAGCCGGACGGTACTGTGGATTTATACAGTAAACTGCGCCCGCCGCGTGCAGAAATCGCGTGCCCGCCCGGGCTTGGCGATTCAGCGAGAATCCGCCCCTTGTTCCGCCGCTTCGAAACCCTCCTCCACCCCTATCCCGACGTCGAACCGGTCCTGCCGCCGACGGGTTTCTTCCGCTTCGTCTGGACCTGCACCGAGGGCCTGCGCGGCTACATCGGCTGGCTCACCCTGCTGAGCGCCGCGGTCTCCACCTTCGAAGCCCTGCTGTTCTGGATGCTCGGGCGCATCGTCGACTGGCTGGGCAGCGCCCACCCGCAGACCCTGTTCCGCGACCACGGCGACATGCTGGCGGGCCTGGCCGCGGTGCTGGTGGGCAGCATCGCGCTGATCGCCGGCCAGACCATCCTGAAGCACCAGACGCTGGCCATCAACTTCCCGCTGCGCCTGCGCTGGAACTTCCACCGGCTGATGCTCGGCCAGAGCATGGCCTTCTACGCCGACGAGTTCGCCGGCCGCATCACGACCAAGGTGATGCAGACCGCGCTGGCCGTGCGCGAGATGATCTTCACCACCAGCGAGGTGATCATCGGCGTGGGCGTCTACTTCCTCACCATCGTGGCGCTGGCCGGCGGCTTCGACGCCCGCCTGATGCTGCCCTTCCTGGCCTGGCTGGCCTGCTACGGCCTGTCGGTGTGGTACTTCGTGCCACGCCTGGGCCGCGTGGGCAAGGCGCAGGCCGACGCGCGCGCCATGCTCACCGGCCGCATCACCGACGCGTACACCAACATCTCCACCGTCAAGCTGTTCTCGCACACCCACCGCGAGGCGGGGTTCGCCCGCCAGGCGATGCAGGAGTTCAAGACCATCGGCCACCGCCAGATGCGGCTGGTGAGCACCTTCGAGATCGTCAACCACACGCTGGTGGTCGGCCTGATCCTGGCGGCCACCGGCTATTCGCTGTGGCTGTGGTCGCGCGGCGAGGTCGGCCCCGGCGCGGTGGCCGCGATCACCGCCATGGCCCTGCGCATCAACGGCATGTCGCACTGGATCATGTGGGAGATGGCATCCCTGTTCGAGAACGTCGGCACGGTGCAGGACGGCATGGTCACCCTCACCCGCCCGCGCGCCGTGGTCGACCGCCCGGACGCCAAGCCGCTCGAGGTGACCCGCGGCGACGTCGTCTTCGACCACGTGCGCTTCGGCTACGGCAAACCCGAGCCGGTGATCGACGACTTCTGCCTGCGCGTGCGGCCCGGCGAGAAGATCGGCCTGATCGGCCGCTCCGGCGCGGGCAAGTCCACGCTGGTGAACCTGCTGCTGCGCTTCTACGACCTGGACGGCGGCCGCATCCTGATCGACGGCCAGGACATCGCCGGCGTCACCCAGGACAGCCTGCGCGGCCACATCGGCATGGTCACGCAGGACACCTCGCTGCTGCACCGCTCGGTGCGCGACAACATCGCGTACGGCAACCCCGGCGCCGACGAGCCGTCGCTCGTGGCCGCGGCCCGGCGCGCCCACGCGCACGAGTTCATCCAGGCCCTGTCCGATCCGCACGGGCGCAAGGGCTTCGACGCCCACGTGGGCGAGCGCGGCGTCAAGCTCTCGGGCGGGCAGCGCCAGCGCATCGCCATCGCGCGCGTGATGCTCAAGGACGCGCCCATCCTGCTGCTGGACGAGGCGACCAGCGCGCTGGACAGCGAGGTCGAGGCCGCCATCCAGGCCAGCCTCGACGAGCTGATGGAGGGCAAGACCGTCATCGCCATCGCCCACCGGCTGTCCACCATCGCGGCGATGGACCGCCTGGTCGTGATGGACCAGGGCCGCATCGTCGAGGAAGGCGACCACCGCAGCCTGCTCGCGCAGGGCGGCCTGTACGCCAAGCTGTGGGCCCACCAGAGCGGCGGCTTCCTGGGCGAGACGATCGACGGCGAGACCGCCGATGCCTAGGCCGCTGGGCCCGGCCGACTTCGCCGGCGACTCCCACGAGGTGGCGCGGGCGCTGATCGGCGCCACGCTGCTGGTCGACGGCGTCGGCGGCCTGATCGTCGAGACCGAGGCCTACGACCGCGAGGACCCGGCGTCGCACAGCCACACCGGTCCCACCCCGCGCAACCAGGCCATGTTCGGCCCGCCGGGTCGCGCGTACGTGTACCGCTCGTACGGCATCCACTGGTGCCTGAACTTCGTCTGTCGCGAGGAAGGCCATGGCGCCGGCGTGCTGATCCGCGCGCTGGAGCCCACGCACGGGCTGGACGTGATGCGCGAGCGCCGCGGCCTGCACGACGAGCGCCTGCTGTGCGCGGGACCGGGCCGCCTCGGGCAGGCGCTGGCGATCACGCACGACCTCAACGGGCATCGCCTGGACCGCCAGCCGTTCCGCGTGCTCGCGGCCGAGGGCGAGCCGCAGGTCGTCACCGGCCCGCGCATCGGCATCAGCAAGGCGGTCGACGTGCCCTGGCGGTTCGGGCTGGCCGGCTCGCGCTTCGTGAGCCAGCGGTTCCGCTGAAGGTCAGCGGCTACGCTGCGCCGGCGGCAGCAGCAGCGGCGGCAGCGTGTTCGTTGCGGGCGAGGCGCTGCGCACGGGCGCACGGGCGGGCGCCGGGCCCGCGCCCATCGCCGCCGTGCCGGGCCCCGCGCCCATCATCCGGGTGTTGTCCTGGGGCGGCAGGCCCGACTCGGCCAGCATCACGCCGGGGCGCATGTTGTCGGGGCGCTCGGAGATCACCGCGACCCCATTGCCCAGCGACCTGTGCGGCAGGCCCAGGGATTCGGCGGTCCTGGCGTCGGTGAGCAGCGGCGACTTGCCGCTGCGGGCCGGCACCTTCAGGCGCGCCTCGCTCGGGCAGCTGGGATCCTCGTTGAAGACCAGGTGGCCGCCCGGGAACCGCTTGGACAGCGCCTCGTGCAGCGGCAGGCTCATGTCCACCGGCGGCCTGGCGTCGTTGTAGACGATGCGGTTGTCCCGGTCGTAGACCGTGTAGCAGGCCATCGCCTGCCCGCAGGCCAGGGCCGCCAGCGCGGCCAGCCCGGCACGTGAAAGCTGCTTCATCGCGTCACCTCTCCCTGTGCCACAGCGGCACCTGCGGCCGATGGTCCGGGCTGCGGCTGGGCCAGCGGGCAGGCAGACGTGACGAGGCGCTGTCAGCCGAAACCGCCAGCGGGTTGCAAATCGTGAATGGCCGTGAACAACGGCAGCGCGAGCGTCGCCGGCCCGGCAAGCGGGGACTTGCCGCCGGTCAGGCCGGGCCGACGCGCTGCACCGAGCCCGAGCCGGCGATCGAGCGCTCGACCTTGGGGTCGCCCTGGTAGCGCACCGAGCCCGAGCCGGCGATGCTCACCTTCAGGTGGCTGCGCGCGTGGACGGTGGCGACGCCGGAGCCGGCGATGCTGACCTTGGCCTCGTTCGACTGCAGCGAGGCGGCGTCGACGCTGCCCGAGCCGGCCAGCGACAGCTTGAGCTCCTGCACCGCGCCGGCCAGCCTGACGTTGCCGCTGCCCCCGAGCGAGACGGCCACCTCCTCGCAGTCGGTGCGCTGCAGGTCGACGTTGCCGGAGCCGCCGACGTCGATCTTCAGTTGCGGGCTCTTCAGGCCGGCGCCGGTGATCGAGCCCGAGCCCGCGAGCGCCAGCTTGTCGATGGAGCGCGCCTGCACCACCACGCGCAGCGTCCGCGGCTCGATGTCCTGTCCGCGCTGCGGGCGCACCTGCAGTTCGCCCCGCACGACCTGGGTCTCGATCAACGGCAGGATGTTCTCGTCCGCCTCGATGGTGACGCTCTCGGTGGGGCCCAGGCGCAGCTCGAGCAGGCCGGGGGCGGAGAAGGCGACGCCGGTGAAGGCCGCCACGGTGCGGGTCTCAGTGCGCTTCACGCCGTTGCCCTTGACGACGTTCCAGGCCGCCAGCGCCGGCACCGCGACGACGGCCGCCAGCGAGAGGAACGCCGCGCGGCGGGAAAGATGGAATTCGGTCAAGGCTCGCCTCCGGGATGCTGATGATGTGCAGGCATCCTAGGAGCGCGACGGGGGGCGGGGCGAGCGGCATGTGACGGGCTGCTGGATCAGCCGACAGGATGCGGGCCGGCCCGACGGGCCGCATCCGCCGGAAGGCGGAGCGGTGCTGGTCGGTCGTGCGGGGCCTGGCCCCGCATCCAACGCCGCGGCCCGCTCGGCGCAAGGCTGGATGGCGGGTCGAGCCCGCCATGACCACAGCCCCGGGACGGATGGCGGGGCAGCCCGCCGTCACGGCAAGCGGGCTGCGCGCGTCAGCCCAGCAGCTTGACGCCGGTCTTGGCCTGCAGCTGGTCCATGGTCACGCCGGGGGCGAGCTCGACCACCTTCAGGCCCTGGTCGGTCACGTCCATCACCGCGAGGTCCGTGATGATGCGGTCGACCACGCCCACGCCCGTGAGCGGCAGCGTGCACTGCGGCAGGATCTTCAGGTCCTCGGTGCCGTCCTTCTTCTTGGCCACGTGCTCCATCAGCACGATCACGCGCGGCACGCCGGCGACCAGGTCCATGGCGCCGCCCATGCCCTTGACCATCTTGCCGGGGATCATCCAGTTGGCCAGGTCGCCCTTCTCGCTCACCTGCATGGCGCCGAGGATGGACAGGTTGATCTTGCCGCCGCGGATCATGGCGAAGCTGTCGTGGCTGCCGAAGATCGACGAGCCCTTGATCGTGGTGACGGTCTGCTTGCCCGCGTTGATCAGGTCGGCGTCGACCTCGTCGTCGTACGGGAACGGGCCGATGCCCAGCATGCCGTTCTCGCTTTGCAGCCAGACCTCGATGTGGTCGGGCACGTGGTTGGCCACCAGCGTGGGGATGCCGATGCCGAGGTTGACGTAGAAGCCGTCCTCGAGTTCCTGGGCCGCGCGCGCGGCCATCTGGTCCTGGGTCCAGGGCATGGTGTTCTCCTCAGACTTTCCGGTCGCGCGTGGTGCGCTTCTCGATGCGCTTTTCCGGCGTCGGGTTGTGGACGATGCGGTGCACGTAGATGCCCGGCAGGTGGATGTCGTCGGGGGCGAGCTCGCCCGTGGCCACCACGCGCTCGACCTCGACGATGCAGATCTTGCCGGCCATGGCGGCGGCCGGGTTGAAGTTGCGCGCCGTCAGGTTGAAGCGCAGGTTGCCCGAGCGGTCGGCGATGTCGGCCTTGACCAGCGCCACGTCGGGCACCAGCGAGCGCTCCATCACGTAGGTCTCGCCGTCGAACTCGCGCAGCTCCTTGCCCTCGGCCACGATGGTGCCGACACCGGTCTTGGTGAAGAAGGCCGGGATGCCGGCGCCGCCGGCGCGCAGCTTCTCGGCCAGCGTGCCCTGCGGCGTGAATTCCAGCTCGAGCTCGCCGGCCAGGTACTGGCGCTCGAACTCCTTGTTCTCGCCCACGTAGGACGAGATCATCTTCCTGATCTGCCGTGTCTGCAGCAGCTTGCCCAGGCCGAAGTCGTCGACGCCGGCGTTGTTCGAGATGGCGGTGAGGTTCTTGACGCCGCTGTCGCGCAGGGCGTCGATCAGCGCCTCGGGAATGCCGCACAGGCCGAAGCCGCCGACGGCCAGCAGCTGGCCGTCGCGCACCACGCCCTCGAGCGCGGCCTTGGCCGATGGATAGAGCTTGTTCACGTGAGGATCTCCAGTCGCACGGGCTTCGCGGGGGTCGCCCGAATCCCGGCTACGATACTACCTAATGCGCTACGTAGTTCCCCGTAAAGGTTAGCCCGATGGACGTCGATTACCGCCTCGCCTTCGAGCTGGCCCCGGTCGGGCTGTGCGTCTCGCGCAACCGCGCCATCGTCGACTGCAACCGGCACCTGTGCGAGATGTTCGGCTTCACGCGCGAGGCGCTGGTGGGGCAGTCGTTCCTCACGCTCTATCCCAGCGCCGACGAGTACGAACGGCTGGGCGCCCGGATGGCGCCGATCCTCAACGCCCGGGGCCACTACTCGGACGACCGCATCATGAAGCGCGCCAGCGGCGAGGTGTTCTGGTGCCACGTGACCGGCCGCGCGCTCAACCGCGCGGCGCCGCACGAAGCCGGCATCTGGGCGTTCGAGGACCTGAGCGCGCAGCGCCCGGTCAAGGCCGAACTCACCGCCCGCGAGCGCGAGGTCGCCGCGCGGCTGCTGGACGGCCTGACGTCCAAGGAGATCGGCAAGGCCCTGGCGATCAGCCACCGCACGGTGGAGATCTACCGGGCGCGCCTGATGCGCAAGTACAAGGCCAGCACCACCGCCGACCTGGTGCACAAGCTGATGGCCGGCCACTAGCGCGCGGCGCGAAGGGGTCGGGGTCATCCGTCGGTCCCTGCGTTGTCGTTCTGGCGGAGGCCGGGATCCAGGCGGCGCGCAGGCGGGCAGCGGGCCTGGATTGCGGGTCAAGCCCGCAATGACGAGGACCGGGGCAAGCAGCCGGCCAAGCCCGCGGTGCCGGCGCTCAGGCCGCCTTCGTCCTCAACCGCCCCTTCACCGCGCCCGCGATCACCACCAGCCCCGGGATCAGGATCATCGCCCAGATGATCTTGTCCAGGTGCTGCTGCACCCAGGGGATGTTGCCGAAGAAGTAGCCCGCCGTGACGATGCCGCCCACCCACAGGCCGCCGCCGGCCACGTCGTAGAAGCTGAAGCGGCTGCGGGTCATCTGCGCCACACCGGCCACGAACGGCGCGAAGGTGCGCAGGAACGGCATGAAGCGCGCCGCGACGATGGTGAAGCCGCCGTACTTCTCGTAGAACGCATGCGCCTGGTCGAACGCCTGGCGGTTGAAGAAGCGCGACTGCTCCCACTGGAACACCCGCGGGCCGAAGTGGCGGCCGATCGTGTAGTTGCTCTGGTTGCCCAGCACGGCCGCGGCCCACAGCAGGGCGACCGACAGGCCATAGTCCATCAGGCCCACGCCGCACATGGCGCCCACCACGAACAGCAGCGAGTCGCCCGGCAGGAACGGCATCACCACGACGCCGGTCTCGACGAAGATGATCAGGAACAGCAAGGCGTAGACCCAGGTCCCGTAGTTGGTGACGAACGTCTGCAGGTGCTTGTCGACGTGGAGGATGAAGTCGATGAGGAAGGCGGCGTATTCCATTGCGGAGGGATTATCCCTGCCACCTAGAATGGATGGGGTGAATGCCGTGCTCCATCCGGGCCATCGCCGGCCCATCCGCGAGCTGCCCGACGAACTGATCAGCCAGATCGCCGCCGGCGAGGTCGTCGAGCGCCCCGCCTCCGTCGTGCGCGAGCTGGTCGACAACGCCCTCGACGCGGGCGCCTCCCAGGTCACCGTGCGGCTGCTGGCCGGCGGCGTGCGCCTGGTCTCGGTCGAGGACGACGGCGGCGGCATCCCGCGGGAGGAATTGCCCATCGCGTTGCGCCGGCACGCCACCAGCAAGATCGGCAGCCTCGAGGACCTGGAGTCCGTGGGCACCATGGGCTTTCGCGGCGAGGCGCTGGCCGCCATCGGGTCGGTCTCGGAGCTCGCCCTGCTCTCGCGCTGCGCGGGCCAGCCCAGCGCCTTCCTGCTCGATGCCCGCAGCGGCGAGCTGCGCCCGGCCGCCCGCGCGACGGGCACGACGGTGGAGGTCAAGGAGCTGTTCTTCACCACCCCGGCGCGGCGCAAGTTCCTCAAGACCGACGCGACCGAGCTGGCGCACTGCATCGAGGCCGTGCGCCGCCACGCGCTCGCCCGCCCCGACGTCGGCTTCGCCGTCTGGCACGAAGGCAAGCTGGTCGAGCAGTGGCGCCCGGGCACGCGCGAGCAGCGCCTGGCCGACGTGCTGGGCGACGACTTCCTGGCCGACAGCGTGGCGGTCGACTGGCAGGCCGGGCCGATCCGCATCACCGGGCGCGCCGGCATCCCCGACGCCGCGCGCTCGCGCGCCGACCACCAGTTCGCCTACGTCAACGGCCGCTACGTGCGCGACAAGGTGCTCACGCACGCGGCGCGCAGCGCCTACGAGGACGTGCTGCACGGCCAGCGCCAGCCGGTCTATGCGCTGTACGTCGAGATCGATCCGGCGCGCGTGGACGTCAACGTGCACCCGACCAAGATCGAGGTGCGCTTTCGCGACAGCCGCGAGGTGCACCAGGCCGTGCGCCGCGCGGTCGAGGCCGCGCTGGCCGCGCCCCGGGCCGGCCAGGCGGCCGCGGCGCCGGCGGGCGAGCCTGAAACCGCCCCGCCGCCGCAGTCGCCCGCCTTCGTTCCCTGGTCGCAGCCGCGCATGGACTTCGCCCCGGCCGCCGGCCAGCGCGTGAGCGACCTCGCGGCGCTGTGGGGCAGCCCCGATCGATCGGCTTCCCTCCCCACCGCTCGGCCCGAGTCCGTCGAAGGCCTTCCCCCCGACGTTCGGCCTGGGCCCGTCGAAGGCCTGGGCGCGGCTTCGACCGCGTCGACGAGCGCAGGACAGGCAAGCTCAGCCCGAACGGAGGGGTCGGGCCCAACCCCAACGGAAGACGCCGACTGGCCGCTCGGCCGCGCGCTCGCGCAGCTGCAGGGCGTCTACATCCTGGCCGAGAACCGCCAGGGCCTGGTGGTCGTGGACATGCACGCGGCCCACGAGCGCATCGTGTACGAGCGCCTGAAGTCCCAGCTGGCCGGCGGCGCGGGCCAGCGCCTGGCCAGCCAGCCGCTGCTGATCCCGGCCACCTTCGCCGCCACGCCGCAGGAAGTCGCGACGGCCGAGGCGTGCGCCGACACCCTGCTGACGCTGGGTCTGGAGGTCACGCCGTTCTCCGCCCGCACGCTGGCGGTGCGCGCCGTGCCCACCACCCTCGCCCAGGGCGACGCGGTGGAGCTCGCCCGCAGCGTGCTGGCCGAACTGGCGCAGCACGAGGCCAGCACCGTGGTGCAGCGCGCGCGCGACGAGTTGCTCGCCACCATGGCCTGCCACGGCGCCGTGCGGGCCAACCGCCAGCTCACGCTGCAGGAGATGAACGCGCTGCTGCGCCAGATGGAGGTCACCGAGCGCTCGGACCAGTGCAACCACGGCCGCCCGACCTGGCGGCAGGTGACGCTGCGCGAGCTCGACGCGCTGTTCCTGCGCGGGCGCTGAACTTCCCGGCCGCCGCGGGGTCGCACGCTGCGATGCCCCGCCGCCTCGTCGCCGCCGCCCTCACCCTGTCCCTGCTGCTTTTCGGCTGGGGCTGCGCCACCCTCGACGAGAAGCAGCGCGCCTGGATCTTCCAGCCCAGCGATGCCGCCTGGGGCGGCAGCGCGGGCCTGGCCGAGGGGATGGACCACGTGTGGATCGACTTTGCCTCGCGCACCACCGGCCAGCCCGCGCGGCTGCACGCGCTGTGGCTCGAGGCCGACCACGCGGGGCCGGACACGCCCGTGCTGCTGTACCTGCACGGCGCGCGCTGGAACGTGGAGGGCTCGGCCGGCCGCATCCGGCGCATGCAGGAGTTCGGCTTCTCCGTGCTGGCCATCGACTACCGCGGCTTCGGCAAGAGCAGCCCCGGCCTGCCCTCAGAGGACACCGCGTACGAGGATGCGCACGCCGCCTGGGACTGGCTGGCCGCGCACCGGCCCGGCCGGCCGCGCTACATCTTCGGCCACTCGCTGGGCGGCGCCATCGCGATCGACCTGGCCGCCAAGGTGCCCGACGAGCAGGGCACGATCGTCGAGGGCACCTTCACCTCGATCCCGGACGTGGCCAGCAGCTTCAAGTGGGGCTGGCTGCCGGTCGGGCCGCTGATCACGCAGCGCTTCGCCTCCATCGACAAGGTGGCGCGCATCGGCTCGCCGCTGCTGGTGGTGCACGGCGCCGCCGACAACCTGATCCGCAGCGAGCTCGCGCAGCGGCTCTACGAGGCGGCCACGGGCCGCAAGCGCTTCCTGCTGGTGGAAGGCGGCTCGCACCACAGCACGATGTCGGTCGGCCGCGCCCAGTACCGCGAGGCGGTGCAGCAGCTGTTCAGCCTGCGCTGAGCCGGGCGCATCTGCTAGGCTCGCCGCCGGTGGCGCCCCCCGATCCTTCCCCCGCACCCGCAGAGCGTTCGCGCGTGATCGCGCTGGCCGGCCCGACCGCGTCGGGCAAGAGCGACGCCGCGATGGCGCTGGCGCAGGCGCTCGGTGGCGAGATCGTCAGCGTGGACTCGGCGCTGGTCTACCGCGGCATGGACATCGGCACCGCCAAGCCCTCGCGCGCCGAGCGCGACGCCGTCGCGCATCACCTCATCGACATCCGCGACCCCGCGCAGGCCTACAGCGCGGCGGAGTTCGTCGCCGACGCGCGCCGGGCCATCGCGGCGATCGCGGCGCGCGGCCGGGTGCCGCTGCTGGTGGGCGGCACCATGCTGTATTTCAAGGCGCTGTTCGAGGGCCTGGACGCGATGCCCGCGGCCGACCCCGCCCTGCGCGCGCAGATCGAACGCGAGGCGGCCGAGCGCGGCTGGCCGGCCCTGCACGCCGACCTGGCGCGCGTGGACGCCCGCACCGCGCAGCGGCTCTCGCCCAACGACTCGCAGCGCATCCAGCGCGCGCTGGAAGTCTTCCGCGGCACCGGCCGGCCGCTCAGCGACTTCCATGGCGAGCGGCGCGAGGCCGGCCTGCGGCCCGCGACCCTGCTGTCGCTCGAGCCCACCGACCGCGCCTGGCTGCACGAGCGCATCGCGCGCCGGTTCGACGCCATGCTGGCCGCCGGCTTCCTGGACGAGGTGCGCCAGCTGCGCGCGCGCGGCGACCTGGACGCCGGCCTGCCCAGCATGCGCAGCGTCGGCTACCGGCAGGCCTGGGAAGCGCTGGATGCCGGCTGGCCGCTTGCGGAACTGCGCGACCGCGGCATCTTCGCCACGCGCCAGCTCGCCAAGCGCCAGCTGACGTGGCTGCGCGGGATGCCGCAGCGCCAGGCGGTGGCCTGCGACGAGCCCGGCGCCGTCGAGCGCCTGCTGCGGCTCGCGCGCGAGGCGCTCGCATGACGGCGCTGGTGGACGTGCGCGGCCTGGCCAAGCGCTACGGCCCGGCGCACGTGTTCCGCGGCATCGACCTGCAGGTCCAGCCCGGCGAGTTCGTGGCCATCGTCGGCGAGTCGGGCGTGGGCAAGTCGACGCTGCTCAATTGCCTGGCGGGCCTGGACGACTGGGACGAAGGCCGCATCGTCGTGGACGGCCACGACCTCGGCGCGATGGACGAGGCGGCGCGCGCGCTGCTGCGGCGCGAGAGCATCGGCTTCGTGTTCCAGGCCTTCCACGTGCTGCCGCACCTGGACGTGGCACAGAACGTGGCCTTGCCGCTGATGCTGCTGCAGCGGCACGACGCCGCGCGCGTGCAGCAGGTGCTCGAGGCGGTGGGTCTCGGCGGGCTGGGCGAGCGCCTGCCGCAGCAGCTCAGTGGCGGGCAGTTGCAGCGCGTGGCGATCGCGCGCGCCGTGGTGCACCAGCCGCGCCTGCTGCTGGCCGACGAACCCACGGGCAACCTCGATCCGCGCACGGCGGACCAGGTGATGGACGTGCTGGTGGAGCAGACCCGCCGCCAGCGGGCCGCGCTGGTCCTGGTGACGCATTCGGCGGCCGCGGCCGCGCGCGCGGACCGCGTGCTGCGCATGAGCGCGGACGGCATCGCGCCGCAGGTCCACACGCCCTAGGCGGCGGTCAGCTGCGCTTGCGGATGCCCGGCTTGCGGGGCTCGGAGGCGGGAGCGTGCTGCTCCATGAAATCCCGGATCAATCGGCGCATGACCTGCGAGGGGGTCATGTCCTGCGAATAGCAGAGGGTCTCGAACGCCTCTTTCTTCGCCGGATCGATCAGAACGGTGAGTCTCGCGGTCTTGTTTTCCATCAGGTAACGCAGTGCCAGCGATGTGCAACCGATTCTAATCGCACGTGCTCGCCGCCGGAGGGCGGACGCGGATTCAAATTGCATTTGCTGCTACCGCGGCCCAAGGCCGCGCCTGCGCGTTCAGGCGCGCTTCCTGCGCTCCTTCTTCGTGCGCAGCGGCCCCTCGCCGTAGTCGACGCCGTGCCGGTCCAGGTAGTCGCGAATCAGGTGCCGGATCATCTGGGACGAGGTCACATCCTTGGATGCGCACAGTTCGTCGAACGCGCGCTTCTTGTCGGCGTCGATGAGGATCGTGAAGCGTGCCGTCTTGTCGTCCGTGGCGGTCCTGTCGTCCATTGGTTCCTTGCGTTGAATGGGATGCCAATACTGTGCATCTCGGAGCTGCTCGCGCGCGCAGGGCAAGGGCGGCGGTCGAGGCAGGCGCGCATTGATGCGGAGACCGTCGCGGACGCTGAGCCACTTGTAGGCCGGCGGATGCGGCATGAGCGCGCGCGCCATGTTGCAGGCTCCGCTGCATCGCCATGGCGGATGCGAGGTTTTCCTACAGGAGCCGGGGCTGCGCACTTTCAAGATGGGTCACCCCACAAGGAGACCCACCATGGCAAGCACCCGTGCCGGCAAAGACGCCTGCGACCTGCTCGACGCGGACCACCGCGCCGTCAAGAAGATGTTCAAGGAATTCGAGGAGCTGACGCAGTCGCGCGCGCGCAGCGCCGGCCAGAAGAAGCTGGACCTGGCCCACCAGATCTGCATGGAGCTGACCGTGCATGCGCAGATCGAGGAAGAGATCTTCTATCCCGCGCTGCGCGATGCGCTCAAGGACACCGACGCGCTGGACGAGGCCGAGGTCGAGCACCAGAGCGCCAAGGACCTGATCGCGCAGATCCAGTCGATGATGGAGCCGGACGAGAAGTTCGATGCGACCGTCAAGGTGCTGGGCGAGTACATCGACCACCACGTCAAGGAAGAGCGCAACGAGATCTTTCCCAAGGCCCGGGCCTCCCGCAAGCTCGACCTCGTCGGCATGCGCGACGAGCTCGAGGCGCGCAAGGAGGAACTGATGGCCGAGCTGGAGGCGATGGCCTGAGCGCCCGCCCCTCGCCTCAGGCCGGGCGCCAGTAGTCGTAGCGCCAGGCCGTGCGCACGCCGGCCCGCGCGTACAGGGCGCGCGCGCCGGCATTGGCCTGTTCCACCTGCAGGAACACGCGCCCCACGCCCCGCTTCAGCGCGGCGCGGCCGAACGCCGCCAGGATGGCGCTCGCCAGGCCGCGCCCGCGCCGATCGGCGGCCGTGCGCATGCCGTGGATGCCGCACCAGCCATGGCTGATGCAGGCCGAGCCGACCGCCACCACCGAACCATCGACCTCCACCGAAGCGAACAGCGTCGACGGGCTGCGGCGCAAGATGGCGACGCGGCTCGCGCCGTCCACCGGATCGAAGCCGGGGCCGAGGAACACGGCCGCCCAGGCATCGTCCGGCTCGGCCGCCAGCCGCACCGGCACGCGCGTGTCCACGCCCAGCAGTGCGGCGGCCGTGCCGGTTTCCGTCAGCGTGGGCTGCGTCGGCGCGAGGCCGCGTGCCGCCAGGGCCTGCGCCAGCGGTTCGCAACCCGGCACCGCGGGGATCCGGAACGAGGCCCGCAGTCCGCGCCCGGCGTAGAGCGCCAGGATGTCGCCCACCAGGTCGGCGCGCACCTGGCCGTGGCGCGTGGGGACGGCGCTGTGCGCGCGGCCGACGGTGCCGGCGTCCAGCCCCACCAGCCAGCCGTCCAGCGGCTGCGTTTCCTGCGGCGGCACGGCGGCCAGCGTGGCGTGCTCGAGGGCGTCGATGTCGTCGTCGGTCATGCCGGATCCTAGCCGCGCCGCGGACCGCGCCCCTGCACAATCGGCCCATGCTCGCCCTGCTGCGCACCTTCTCCTGGCAGGAGCTGCGCCGGCACCCGTGGCGCAGCGCCGCCGCCGTCGCGGCCGTGATGCTCGGGGTCGCGCTGGCCCTGGCGGTGCACTTGATCAATGCGTCGGCGCTCAGCGAGTTCTCCTCCGCCGTGCGCACGGTCAGCGGCCAGCCCGATCTCGAATTGCGCGCCACGCAGGGCAGCCTGGACGAAGCACTGTTCGGCCGCGTCGCCACCGACGCCGAGGTGGAACTGGCGGGGCCGGTGCTCGAACTGGCGACCAACGCCGTCGGCCCCGCGGGCGAGCGGGTGCCGCTGCGCGTGCTCGGCCTGGACGCGCTGGCGGCGGCGGCGCTGGCGCCCGCACTGGCGCCGCAGTCCGCCTCGCAGGACCCGCTGTCGCTCTTCGCGCCCGCCACCGTGTTCCTCAACGCGGCGGCGCGCGAGCGCCTGGGCGAGGCGCGCGTGCGGCTGCAGGCCGGCCTGCAGTTGCGCGACGTGCAGGTGGCCGGCAGCGTCGCGGCCGCGGGCGCCCCGCTCGCGGTGATGGACATCGGCGCGGCGCAGGACCTGTTCGGGCGGCTGGGCTCGCTCACGCGCATCGACGTCAGGCTGCGAAGCGGCACGGACCGCGCCGCCTGGGTGCGCCGCATCGCCCTGCCCCCCGGCGTGGTCGCCGCGCAGCCGGGCGACGCCGTGCAGCGCATCGACAACCTCTCGCGGGCCTACCGCGTGAACCTCACGGTGCTGGCCCTCGTCGCGCTCTTCACGGGCGCGTTCCTCGTCTTCTCGGTGCTCTCGCTGAGCGTGGCGCGCCGCTCGCAGCAGTTCGCGCTGCTGGGCGTGCTGGGGCTGGACGCCGGCGACCGGCGCCGCCTGGTGCTCGCTGAATCCGCCTTCCTGGGCGCCATCGGCAGCCTGCTGGGCGTGGCGCTGGGCGCCGCCCTCGCCGTGCTGGCGCTGCGGCTGCTCGGGGGCGACCTGGGCGGCGGCTACTTCGAAGGCGTGGCGCCCACCCTGCACTGGAACACGGCCGCGGCCGCCGGCTATGGACTGCTGGGCGTGGCGGCGGCGATGGTGGGCGGGTGGTTTCCCGCCCGCAGCGCCGAGCAGATGCCGCTCGCCCAGGCCCTCAAGGGACTGCGCGCCACCGCGGCGGGCCGGCACGCACGCTGGCTGGGCCTGCTCGTGCTCGCCGCCGCCGTCCCGCTCGCATTGCTGCCGCCCATCGCGGGGCTGCCGCTGGCCGCCTACTTCGCCGTCGGCTTCCTGCTGGTGGGCGGCATCGCGTCGCTGCCGCCTGCCGTCGGCCTGCTGTACGACCGGCTCGCGCCGCTGCTCGCGCACCGCCTGCTGCCGATGCTGGCGGTCGAGCGCGCGCGCCGCGTGCGGGAGACGGCGGCCGTCGCGGTGAGCGGCGTCGTGGCCGCCCTGAGCCTGGCCGTCGCGCTCACGGTCATGGTGGGGAGCTTCCGCGATTCGGTGGACCGCTGGCTCGACGTGGTGCTGCCGGCGGACCTGTACGTGCGCACGGCGGCCAGCGGCTCGGCGAGCGACACGGCGTTCCTCGATCCGGCGTTCGTGCAGGCCGCCGCCACGACGCCCGGGGTGGCGCGCGTGGCCACGCAGCGCGTGCGGCCGCTGCAGCCCGACCCCGGCCGGCCCGCGATCGCCCTGCTGGCGCGGCCCATCGCCGACCCGGCCCGCGACCTGCCCCTGGTGGGCACCCTCGCACCGGTGCCGGCCGGCCGCGTGCCCGTGTACGTGAGCGAGGCGCTGCGCGACCTGTTCGGCGCGCGTCCCGGCGCCGCCCTGCCGCTGCTGGACGCGGCGCTGGGGCTGGCGCCCGAGCCCGGCGAGGCGAGCCGCTTCGTGGTCGCGGGCGTGTGGCGCGACTACGTGCGGCAGACGGGCGCGGTGCTGCTGGACCGGCGCGACTACGAGCGCCTGACGGGCGACCGCCGCGTGACCGACCTGCAGCTGTGGCTGCAGCCGGGCGCGCGGGCCACCGACGTGCAGCGCGCGCTGCGCCAGTCCGCGGGGCCGGCCTCGGCGCTGCTGGAGTTCGCCTCCGCCGGCGAGATCCGGGCGACGTCGCTGCGCATCTTCGACCGCAGCTTCGCCGTCACCTACTGGCTGCAGGCGGTGGCGATCGGCATCGGCCTGTTCGGCGTCGCCGCCAGCTTCAGCGCGCAGGTGCTGGCGCGGCGCAAGGAGTTCGGCCTGCTCTCGCACCTGGGCCTGACCCGGGCGCAGATCCTGGCCGTCGTGGCCGGCGAAGGCGCCGCCTGGACGCTGATCGGCGCGATCGCCGGCCTGGCCCTGGGGCTGGGCGTGGCGGTGGTGCTGGTCCACGTCGTCAACCCCCAGAGCTTCCACTGGACGATGGACCTGCTGGTGCCCTGGGGACGGCTGCTCGCGCTGTGCGCGGCGGTGGTGGTGGCCGGCACCCTGACCGCGTGGCTGTCGGGCCGCGCCGCCGCCGGGCGCGACGCCGTGCTGGCGGTGAAGGAGGACTGGTGATCGGCCGCCGCCCCCTGCTGGCCCTTCCGTGGGCGCTGGCCGCCGGCGGCGCGGGCGCCCTGCCCGCGCGCGCGCTGCAGTTCCCGCGCGACCACGGCGCGCACCCGGACCTGCGCACCGAGTGGTGGTACGTCACCGGCCTGGCCGCGAGCGGCGATCGCGAGTTCGGCTTCCAGCTCACGTTCTTCCGCACCCGCGTCGACCAGGCGCAGCCGCTCGCCTCGCGCTTCGCCGCCCGCCAGCTGGTGTTCGCGCACGCCGCGATCACCGACCTGCAGGGCCGGCGGCTGTGGCACGACCAGCGCATCGCCCGCGAGGGCTTCGGCGTCGCCCTGGCCGACACCGCCGACACGCGCGTGCGCCTGCGCGACTGGCAGCTCGCCCGCGGCGCCGACGGCGCCTATGCCGCGCAGCTGCCCGCGCGGGAGTTCGGCCTCGACCTGCGCCTCACGCCGACGCAGCCGGTGCTGCTGCAGGGCGACCAGGGGCTCTCGCGCAAGGGGCCCGCGGCGGCGCAGGCGAGCTACTACTACAGCCTGCCGCAGCTGGCGGTCGCCGGCACGCTGTCGCTGCAGGGCCGCGCGTTCCGGGTCGCGGGCAAGGCCTGGCTGGACCACGAGTGGAGCGAGGCGCTGCTGCATCCCGATGCGGTGGGCTGGGACTGGATCGGCATGAACCTGGACGACGGCAGCGCGCTCACCGCCTTCCAGCTGCGCCGGCGCGACGGCAGCGCGCTCTGGGACGGCGGCTCGTTCCGCAGCGCCGCGGGCGCCACCCACATCGCACGCCAGGGCGAGACCGAGTTCCGCGCGCGGCGCCGCTGGACCAGCCCGCGCTCGGGTGCCTCGTATCCGGTGGAGTGGATGGTGCGCACGGCGGCCGACATCTACACCGTGCGCGCGCGCCTGGACGACCAGGAACTGGACAGCCGCGCCTCCACGGGCGGCATCTACTGGGAAGGGCTGTCCGACCTGCTGGACGGCAATGGCCGCCGCGTGGGCCGCGGCTACCTGGAGATGACCGGCTATTCGCAGCGCCTGCGCCTGTGAGGCGCCGGACCTCTCAGCCGCCCTGCGCGAGCACGGTCTGGCGCAACGCCTGCGCCTTGCCTTCGTCGAACGGGCCCTGCGCCTTGGCGAGCACGTTGCCCTGGCGGTCGACCACCAGCACCGACGCATGGTCGGCGCTGTCCAGGCCGGCCGCGCGCACGAAGGCCTGCTTGTCCGCGAACACCGTCACCAGCCGGGCGCGATCCGCCTCGGCCGGGTAGTGGGCCAGCAGCTGCGCTTCCTTGCTGCGGCGCGCCGTCTCGTCGATGGTGTCCTTGAACACCGGCAGGCGCACCCACGCGATGCTGGGATCCTGGTGCAGGCGCAACCCCTCGATCCAGCTCTGCGCTTCCTCGCGCTGCGTGTTCTTGAACAGCACCACCGCGAGCGTGCGCTCGGACGGCAGCGCCTGCGGCAGCGTGACCGAGGCGCGGTCGTGCAGGCGCTTGGCGGCCATGTTCGGCAGCTTGCCGAGCAGGCCGCTCTCGTTGGGCGCGGCCACCGCCAGCGCGAACGCCGCGCCGATGGCGCCCACCCATCCCAACACCGGAGTCCAGATCGTTCGAAACATCGTCAGCTCCCGTTTCCGTGCCGCGTTCGCCGGTGCAGGAAGTGTTCCATGTCCCTGCAACCCGATGACGTCAGCTTTGTAAAGACCTCAATGCGCGCCTGCCGCCGCATCGGCGCCGCCGCCCTGGCGCTGCGGATGGCTCAACCACACCAGCGGGATCAGCGCCAGGAACAGCAGCGCCGACAGCCAGAACACGTCGGTGGCGGCCATCGTGAACGCCTGCTGGTCGGCCAGGCGGTTCACCTGCGCCAGCGCCTGCTCCGGCGACAGCCCGCCGGCGGCCAGCCCGGACAGCGTGGACTGGGCCGCGCTGCTGGATGGGTTGACGGCTTCGGCCAGCTGCGCGTGGTGCAGCGCCGCCCGGCTTTCCCACAGCGTGGTGGACACCGAGGTGCCGATGGCGCCGGCGGTGATGCGAACGAAGTTCGTCAGGCCCGAGGCGGCGGGGATGCGATCCGGCGTGAGCCCCGACAGCGTGATCGTCATCAGCGGGATGAAGAAGAACGCCATGGCCACGCCCTGGATGATGGTCGGAACCATGATGGTGCGGAAATCGGCCGAAGTGTTGAAATTCGATCGCATCCACAGCACCAGCCCGAACACCACGAACGCGAACGTGGCGTACTTGCGCGGGTCGATGCGGCCGACCGTCTTGCCCACCACGGGCGACAGCAGCATCGCCATCACGCCCACCGGCGCCATGATCATTCCCGCGTCCGTGGCGGTGTAGCCCATGAACTGCTGCAGCCACAGCGGCAGCAGCACCACGTTGCCGAAGAACAGGCCATAGGCGACCGAGGTGGTGAGCGTGCCGGCCCAGAAGTTGCGCCGGGCGAACAGGCGCAGGTCCACCACCGGGTGCTCGTCGGTGAGCTCCCAAACCAGGAAGAACGCGAAGCCCACCACGGCCACGACCGCCAGCGCGACGATCAGCGGCGAGTGGAACCAGTCGTACTCCTTGCCCAGGTCCAGCATCATCTGCAGCGCGGCGATCCACACCACCAGCAGCGCCAGCCCCAGCTTGTCGATCGGCAGCTGGCGCGTGGCGCTCTCGCGCTTGTGGTACAGGCCCCAGGACGCGATCGCCGCGACGATGCCCACCGGGATGTTGATGTAGAAGATCCACGGCCAGTTGATGTTGTCCGTGATCCAGCCGCCCAGGAGCGGCCCCATCACCGGCGCGACCAGCGTCGTCATCGCCCACATGGCCATGGCGAGCCCGGCCAGGGCCTTGGGATAGCTGGCCAGCAGCAGCGACTGCGACAGCGGGATCATCGGCCCGGCCACGAACCCCTGCAGCGCGCGGAAGGCGATCAGCATGGTCATGTTGGGCGCCAGCCCGCACAGCCAGGACGCGATCACGAACAGCAGCACGCTGCCCACGAACAGCTTGACCTGGCCGAACCGCTGCGAGAGCCAGCCCGTCAGCGGCACGGCGATCGCGTTGGCCACGGCGAAGCTGGTGATGACCCAGGTGCCCTGGTTCGGGCTGACGCCCAGGTCCCCCGCGATGGCCGGCAGCGACACGTTCGCGATCGAGGTGTCGAGCACGTTCATGAACGTGGCCGCCGACAGCGCGATCGTGCCCCACACGCGGGCGGAGCCCTCGAGCGGGGCGTGTGCCTGCGGCGCGGCCGCGGGTGCCGTCGCCATCAGTGCGCTCCGACGTTGCCGTTGGCGGTGGACGCGGTGCGGGTCGTGCGCGCCGCGGGGCCGGCGCCGGCCACCGCGGTGGCCGGGCGGCCCAGGTTGGCGACGATGATGCGGCGCACCTCGGCGTCGGCCGCGGCATCCTGGCTGCCGAACACCGGCGTCTGCGAGGGCGGCGCGGAACGCGGCGCGTCGGCCAGCATCTTGCCGTCCTGGCGGCTCACGTCCACCGTCGCGTCCATCGACAGGCCCACGCGCAGCGGGTTCTGCGCGACCTGCTGCGGGTCGAGCGCGACGCGCACGGGCACGCGCTGCACCACCTTGATCCAGTTGCCGGTGGCGTTCTGCGCCGGCAGCAGCGCGAACGCCGCGCCGGTGCCCACGCCCAGGCCCTGCACCGTGCCCCTGTATTCGACGCGCTTGCCGTACAGGTCCGCGGTCAGCGTGACCGGCTGGCCGATGCGGATCTTGCGCAGCTGCACTTCCTTGAAGTTCGCGTCGACCCACACCTGCTGCAGCGGCACGATGGACATCAGCGGCGCGCCGGCGGCCACGCGCTGGCCGAGCTGCACGGTGCGCTTGGCGACGTAGCCGTCCACCGGCGCCGGCAGCGCGGCGCGCTGGGTGGCCAGCCACGCCTCGCGCACCTTGGCCGCGGCGGCCAGCACGCTCGGGTGCTGCTCGACCGACGTGCCCTCGGTCTGCGCCTGGTTGCTCGCGAGCTGCTCGCGCGCGGCCGACACGCCGGCTTGCGCCGCGGCCAGCGCGCTCCTGGCGTTGGCCAGCTGCGACTGCGCGTGGTTCAGTTCTTCCTTCGACACGGCGCCGTTGCCCGAGAGCGACTGGCGACGCGCCAGGTCGTCGGCGGCGCGCCGGACCTCGGACTCGGCCTTGGCCACGTCGGCCTGGCGCAGTTCGACCTGCGCGGCCAGCGAGCCGTTGTTGGCGAACAGCGTGCGCACCTGGCGCACGGCCTGCGCGAGGTTCGCCTCGGCCTGCTGCAGGGCGACGGTGACGTCGGCCGGATCCAGCTTGACCAGCGGCTGGCCCGCCTTCACGAAGTCGGTGTCGTCGGCATAGATGGCCAGCACCGTGCCGCCGATCTGGGGCGTGATCTGCACCACGTTGCCCTGCACGTAGGCGTTGTCGGTGGATTCGTAGTGGCTGGCCACCAGCCACTCGTAGGCGCCCCAGGCGATGCCGCCGACGGCCACCGTGGCCGCCAGGATCGTCAGGCCCTTCCTGCGCTTGGCCTTGCGGTCGGCGCTCGCCTGCGCCGCGGCCTGGGTCTGTTGTGCGTCGGTCATGTTCTTGGTTTCCTTCAGCGGGAGTTCTGGGCTGCGAGGCGCAGGGTGTCGGCGTCGGCCTGGAAGCCGCCGCCGAGCGCGCGCGCGAGTTGCACCTGGGTGTCGAGGGCGCGGCCGGCCAGGTCGACGGCCAGGCGGCGCTGGTTCAGCACCGCCGTCTCGGCGGTCAGCACGTTCAAATACGTGCCGAGGCCGGCCTTGTAGCGTTGCACGGCGATGTCGTAGGCGGCCTCGGCCGAGGCCTGGGCCTGGCGCTGCTCGGCCTGCTGGCGGCCGATGGACTGCGAGGACGTCAGCTGGTCGGCCACGTCGCGCACCGCATCGAGCAGCGCGCCGTTGTAGCTTTCCACCGCCAGGTCCAGGTCCGCCGCCTTGCCGCGCAGGTTGGCGCGCAGGCGGCCGGCGTCGAAGATCGGCAGGTGCACGGCCGGGCCGATGCCCCACTGCTGGCTGCCGATGTCCAGCAGGCGGCCCAGGCCGAAGCTGGACAGCCCGACGAAGGCCGTGAGGTTGACGTTGGGATAGAACTGCGCCTTCGCGGCGGCCATGTCGTGCGTGGCCGCCTCGACCCGCCAGCGCGCGGCGGCGATGTCCGCGCGGCGGCCCAGCAGGTCGGCGGGGATCGCGCCCGGCACCGCGAGCGGCCTGGCGTTGGCGAGCGAGCGCGGCTCGAGCTTCAGGTCGGGCTGGCCCACCAGCGCGGCGAGCGCGTTGCGCGTGAGCTGCGCCTGCTCCTGCAGCGCCTCGACCTGCTGGCGCGCCTCGGGCAGGCCCGCTTCGCTCTGGCGTTCCTCCAGCGTCGTGTCCAGGCCCGCGCGCACGCGCTCGCGCACCAGGCCCAGCTGCTCCTGGCGCTGCGCGAGCGTGCGCTGCGTCACCTGCAGCTGGTCCTGCAGCCGGGCGAGCTGGAAGTAGCTGCGCGCCACGTTGGCAGCCAGCAGCGTGCGGGCGGCCTCGACGTCGGCCTGCGCGGCGCGCGAGGCGCCCAGCGCGGCGTCGAGCGCCTGGCGGTGCTTGCCGAAGAAGTCCAGCTCCCAGCTGCCGCCCAGCTGCAGCGTGCCGGTCTCGCGCACCGAGCCGGCGATCGGCGGCGGGTACAGGCCGTTCTCGGTGAAGCGCTGGCGCTGGGCTTCCAGCGAGCCCTGTACCTGCGGCAGCGTCGCCGAACGGGCGACCTCCATCACCGACTGCGCTCGCGCCAGGCGCGCCTGCGCGATGCGCAGGTTGGGGTTGCCCTCCAGCGCGCGGTCGACCAGCTGGTCGAGCTGGGTGTCGCCGAAGTCCTTCCACCACTGCGGCGCGACGGCCGGCACGGGTGCCGCGGCGGCCGCGGGCGTGGCGAGGCCGACGTCGGCCCCGGAGCGCAGCGTGGCCTGCGATTCGATCCCGGAATAGCTGGCGCAGCCCGCGAGGATCGCCGCGCTCATCACGGCGGCCAGGCGGGGCAGGTTACGGCTTGCTTGCATCGGTGGGGTTCTCTCGTTGTTGTTGCAGTGCCTGCCCGTTCTCGAGCATGCGCAGGAGCAGCGAGCGCAGCAGCTCCACTTCGTCCCGGCTGAAGCCGCGCAGGTGCGTGTTGAGCACCTTGCACAGCGTCTGCGGGATCTGGCCGGCCGCGTGCCGGCCCTCGTCGGTCAACTCCAGGTTCACCACCCGGCGGTCCTCGCACGAGCGCACGCGCCGCAGCAGCCCCTTGGCCTCCAGCCGGTCCAGCATGCGCGTCATCGCGCCGGCGTCGAGCTGGCACTCGCGCGCCAGTTCGGCGGCGGTGCCACCGCGGCGCAGGGACAGCTTGTAGAGCGGCACCCATTGCGCGTTCGTCAGGCCGCGCGGATCGAGTTCGTGCTCCACCTCCGATGCGAAGCTGTTGATCAGCCGGCGCATGAGGTAGGCCACGCTGTCGTCGGGGCGGTAGGTGTCCGGGCTGTAGAACCCGGCGGCCTCGGGCCGGCGCCGTGCCGGGCGCGCGGGCTTGGAGGCGGTGGCGTCGTCCATGGGGCTGGATTATTACTTGCCTAGACAACCATTGTCAAGGCTGCCTTTGTCCGGGCAAGCTTCGCTACACTGCCCGCCATGTCCGATGTCCCGCCCGCCAAGGGCTCGCCCCAGTCGCTGTCCGGGCTGCTGCCCTTCCTGCGGCCTTACCGCGGCCGCATCGCGCTCGCCGGGCTGTTCCTGGTGCTGGCCGCCGGCGCGACGCTGGTGTTCCCGATCGCCCTGCGCGGCCTGATCGACCAGGGCCTGCTGGCGGCCGGCCACGGCGAGCGGCTGGTCGCGCTGCGCGGGCATTTCCTGCAACTCTTCGCCGTGGCGGTCGCGCTGGGCCTGTTCTCGGCCGCGCGCTTCTACACCGTCAGCTGGCTCGGCGAGCGCGTCACCGCCGACCTGCGCAGCGCCGTCTACGGCCACGTGATCGGGCAGAGTCCCGAGTTCTTCGAGACCACGCAGACGGGCGAGGTGCTGTCGCGCCTGACGACCGACACCACGCTGGTGCAGACGGTGGTGGGCTCGTCCTTCTCGCTGGGCCTGCGCAACGTCTTCATGGGCCTGGGCGCGCTCGCCATGCTCGTCTTCACCCACCCCTACGTGATGGCCCTGGTGCTCGCCGCCGTGCTGCTGGTGGTGCTGCCCGCGATGACGTTCGGGCGGCGCGTGCGCAAGCTCTCGCGCGCCAGCCAGGACCGCGTGGCCGATTCCAGCGCCATCGCGGCCGAGGTGCTCAATGCGATCCCGGTCGTGCAGAGCTACACGGGCGAGGCGCGCGAGGCGCGGCGGTTCGCCGACGCCACCGACGACGCCTTCCGCACCGGGGTGCGCCGGACCCGGGCGCGGGCCGTGCTGGTGGGCTTCATCATCATCGCCAACGCGGCCCTGATGCTGTGGGGCCTGTACCGCGGCGCGCAGGCCGTGACGGCGGGCGAGATCACGGCCGGCCAGCTCGGGCAGGCGGCGCTGTACGTGATCATCTTCGCCGGCGCGGTGGCCGTGCTGGGCGAGGTCTACGGCGACCTGCTGCGCGCCGCCGGCGCGACCGAGCGGCTGATGGAGCTGCTGGCCAGCCGCTCGCCCGTGGCCTCGCCGCCCCAACCCACCGCGGTGCCGGCGCCGCTGGCGGGCAGCAGCGTGCGGTTGGAGGACGTGCGCTTCCACTACCCGTCCCGCCCGCGCACGCCGGCCCTGCAGGACTTCACGCTGGACGTCGCGGCCGGCGAGACGGTCGCCCTGGTGGGGCCCAGCGGCGCGGGCAAGTCCACCGTCTTCTCGCTGCTGCTGCGGTTCTATGACCCGGCCGAGGGGCGCATCCTGGTGGACGGCGTGCCGGTGCGCGAGCGCGCGCTGCACGAGCTGCGCTCGCGCATCGCGCTGGTGGCGCAGGACCCCGTGGTCTTCTCGGCCTCGGCGCTGGAGAACATCCGCTACGGACGCCCCGGCGCGAGCGACGACGACGTCGTGCGGGCCGCGAAAGCAGCGTATGCGCACGAGTTCATCGAGGCCCTGCCCGAGGGCTACCGCACGTTCCTGGGCGAGCGCGGGGTGCGCCTGTCCGGCGGCCAGCGCCAGCGCATCGCGATCGCGCGCGCGATCCTGAAGAACCCGCCGCTGCTGCTGCTGGACGAGGCCACCAGCGCCCTGGATGCCGAGAGCGAGCGCATGGTGCAGGCGGCGCTGGTGTCCGCGATGCGCGACCGCACCACCCTGGTCATCGCGCACCGCCTGGCGACCGTGCAGCAGGCCGACCGCATCGTGGTGATGGACCGCGGCCGCATCGTCGAGCAGGGCCGGCACGAGCAGCTGGTTGCCGCCGGCGGCGTCTATGCGCGGCTGGCCGCGCTTCAGTTCCTGGAGTGAGCCCCGCGCCGGACATTCCAAGGTAGTTGCATGGCTAATCAATTGCCGCTAGAGTCGCGCCCATGTTCGACCACTGCCTTTACTTCAACACCGCCTCGCTGGCGCGCGTGGTCGAGCGCGAGTGGACCCAGGCGTTCAAGCCGCTGGGCGTGACGCCTTCGCAGGGCTTCCTGCTGCGGCTGGTGCTGGCGCGCCCGGGCCTGTCGCAGCACGAGATCGCCCGTGAGCTGACCATCTCGCGGCCAACGGCCACGCGCCTGATCGACGGCCTGCAGGCGCTCGGACTGCTGGAGCGGCGCGGCGCCGACCACGACGGCCGGCACTGGCAGGTGTATCCCACCCAGCACGGCCTGGCGCTGCAAGAGGCGCTCAACGCGGCAAGCGGCGCCGTCACGCGGCGCATCCAGCAGCAGGTGGGCAAGGACAGCTTTGCCGAGACCGTCGGCAAGGTGCGGGCGGTGTGCTCCGCCCTGAAGTGAGCGCTTTTTTTTGGCCCCGATAGTTGCATCGCTAATCACTTGGAGAAGGAACCCGCCATGCCCATCCTGAACGTCAAGGTCAGCGCCCGCCCGAGCGCGGAGATGACGCAATCCATCAGCGAGATGCTGCTGGAACACACGACCCGCATCCTGCGCAAGAAGCGCGAGCTGACGGCCGTCGCCATCGACTACGTGGATCCGCGGCACTGGGTGGTGGGCGGCGCCACGCTGGCGGCGCAGGGCAAGAGCAGCTTCTATTTCGACATCAAGGTGGTGGACGGCACCAACACCAAGGACGAGAAGGCGCAGTACGTGCGGGAGGTGTTCGCGGCCTTCGGCCGCCTGCTGCCGGACCTGCACGAGGAGAGCTACATCCACGTGCAGGACGTGCGCGCCGAAGCCTATGGCTACGGCGGGCTGACGCAGGAGTTCCGCTACGTGCGCGCGCAGCTCTGAGCGGCCGACGTGCCTACTGCACCGGCCCCTTCAGGGCCTTGGGCACGGGCAGCGGCAGCACGCCGATGCCCTCGTCGAGCAGCGCCTCGGTCTCCTCGGGCGACGCCTGCCCGCGGATGCCGCGCTCCTCGGCCTCGCCGTAGTGGATGCGGCGGGCTTCCTCGGCGAAGCGCTCGCCGACGTCCTCGGTGTTCGCCATGACGTGGCGCACCATCTTCAGCCACGCGCGCTGCAGCGCCACGTCGGGCGCCGCCACGACATCGGTCTTGCCGCCGGCGGCGGGCGCCGGCGCCGCGGCTTCGCGCGGGGCGCGCAGGTTCAGGCGCGGGGCCGAGGGCAGCTTGGTGATGGCGGTGTCGCCGCACATCGGGCAGTCGAGCAGGCCCCGCGCGAGCTGGCCCTGGAACTCATCGTCCGAGCCGAACCAGCCTTCGAACACGTGCTGGTGGGCGCACTGGAGGTTCAGGACTTTCATGGCGCCGACGGGCCGCCCCTGGACGGCGCCGCCGCCTCGGCGGGCAGCGACCACACGAAGCCGCGAGCGTGGGGGTTCATGGGCCCGGATTATGAACGCCAGTCCAGCTGCCACTGGCCCGCAAGGACGTTCTGCAGCCAGAGCGCGCCCATGAGGGTCTTGGCATCCGTCACCTTTCCGGTGCGGCACCACTCCAGCAGTTCGGCCGGCGTGGCGGCGACCACGTCGAGGAACTCCCCCGCGTCCAGGCTGCGCTGGCCCAGCGTGAGGCCGCGGGCGAACCAGACCTCGATGAACTCGTTGGAATAGGCGATCAGCGGGTGCAGGATGCCGGCGCGGGCCCACTCGCGGGCGCTGTAGCCGGTCTCCTCGCGCAGCTCGCGCTGCGCGCACAGCAGCCGGTCCTCGCCGGGGTCGATCTTGCCGGCCGGGAATTCGATGAACACCTGGCGCAGCGGATGGCGCCACTGGCGCTCCAGCACCACGCGGCCGTCGTCCAGCAGCGGGATGATGGCCACGGCGCCGGGGTGGAGCACGAACTCGCGCGTGGCCCCACCGCCGTCGGGCAGCGCGACCTGCTCGCGCACCACGTGCAGGAAATTGCCGCGCAGCAGCTCCTCGCGCGCGACGGTGTGCTCGACGAGGTGGGCGTCCGGCTGCTTCATCGGCGGCGCTTGAGCAGGTAGCGCCAGACGAAGCCGGGGAACGCCAGGGTGAGGAACAGCGCGCCGGTGACGGCGTAGAACTCCCAGCCCTGCGGCGCGATCTGCCCGAGCCGGTTCTCCAGCGCCAGCCCGAGGCCGCCGACGATGAAGTAGAAGCCGACCAGCTCGGCCACGCGCACGGGCAGCGGCTTGGACGCCTTGAGCGGGTAGACCGCCATGACGTGGCGGTCGAGCAGGAACGGCAGGTTGGCGGCCATGAGGGCCGCCACGATCACCAGCCAGATGGATGCGGTCTGCGACATGCGCGGTCAGGCGGCCGACGGGCCGCGCAGCCGCCTGCGCGAGCTCGCGGCGCAGCGACGGGACGCCGCGCGGGGCATGGGGGCGCCCATGGCCGTCAGGTCGCCAGCGTCTTGACGATCGCCTGCGCGCACAGGGTCATCAGGCCGCCGGGCACGATGCCCAGGATCAGCACCAGCGCGCCGTTGATCGACAGCACCGCGCGCACGTCGGCCGGGGCCGAGACGGTGGTGGCGGTGATGGGCGAGTCGAAGTACATCACCTTGACCACGCGCAGGTAGTAGAACGCGCCGATCAGCGACATCACCACCGCGAACACGGCCAGGCCGATGTACAGCGCGTTGTTGGAAGCCACCAGCGACTGCAGCACCGCCAGCTTGGCATAGAAGCCCACCAGCGGCGGCACGCCGGCCAGCGAGAACATGCAGATGGCCATGATGCCGGCGTACAGCGGGCTGCGCTGGTTCAGGCCGGCCAGGTCGGCGATCTCGTCGCTCTCGAAGCCCTCGCGCGCCAGCAGCAGGATGATGCCGAAGGCGCCCAGCGTGGTCAGCACGTAGGTCACGATGTAGAACATCGAGGCGCTGTACGCGTACTGCGCATTGGCGGTGTTGCCGTTGACCACGCCGGCGGCCAGGCCCAGCACCACGAAGCCCATCTGCGCGATGGTCGAGTAGGCCAGCATGCGCTTGAGGTTGGTCTGCGCGATGGCGGCCAGGTTGCCCACCAGCAGCGAGGCCACCGCCAGCAGCATCAGCATCTGCTGCCAGTCGAGGGCCAGCGGGATCATCCCTTCCACCAGCAGGCGGATGGCGATGCCGAAGGCGGCCAGCTCGGGGGCCGAGCCGATCATCAGGGTGATGGCGGTCGGCGCGCCTTGGTAGACGTCCGGGATCCACATGTGGAACGGCGCGGCGCCCAGCTTGAAGCCCAGGCCGGCGACGATGAACACCAGGCCGAACACCAGCACCTGGTGCTTGACGCGGCCGCTGGCGATGACGCGGAACACCTCGTTGATGTCCAGCGAGCCGGTGGCGCCGTACAGCATGGAGATGCCGTACAGCAGGAAGCCCGAGGCCATGGCGCCCAGCACGAAGTACTTCATCGCCGCCTCGGTGGCGACCTCGTTGTCGCGGCGCAGGGCCACCAGCGCGTAGCTGCACAGCGTCATCACTTCCAGGCCGAGGTAGATCAGCAGGAAGTTGCTGCCCGAGATCATGACGAACATGCCCAGCAGCGCGAACATCGACAGCGTGAACATCTCGCCGCCGCGCAGCATGTCGCGGTCGGCGGCGTACGGGCGGCCATAGACGAGGGTCACCATCAGCGCGATGGTGGCGAAGCACTTGAGCCAATTGCCCATCGGGTCGCTCACCACCATCCGGCCGAAGGCATAGACGGTGTCGCCGCGCACGGCGAAGTCGGCGCTGAGCCAGGCCACCACGGCCAGGGTGCCCAGCGTCAGCCAGTAGGTCAGGCCGCGCAGGCGGGTCTTGACGCCGAGGTCCACCAGGGCGATGACGCATGCCATCACCAGCAGCACGATCTCCGGCGAGACGACGATCAGGCTCGATTTGTCCAGCATGTCGGTCGTGCCTCTATTGCAGTTTCGAAGCAGCCACTTGCTTCAGGAAGTTGGTGACCGACGCGTCCATCACGTCGGTGAACGGCTTGGGGTGGATGCCCATGTACAGCACGGCGATGGCCAGCAGGCCCAGCATCAGGAACTCGCGCGCGTTGATGTCGGTGAGCTGGCGCACGTCGTCGTTGGCGACGGGGCCGAGGTACACGCGCTTGTACATCCACAGGGTGTAGGCGGCGCCCCAGATCAGCGCGGTGGCGGCCAGCAGGCCGAGCCAGAAGTTGGCCTTGACCGTGCCCAGGATGACCATCCACTCGCCGACGAAGCCGGCGGTGGCGGGCAGGCCGCAGTTGGCCATGGCGAACAGCAGCGCGAAGGCCGAGAAGTTGGGCATGGTGTTGACCACCCCGCCGTAGCTGGCGATCTCGCGCGAGTGCACCCGGTCGTACAGCACGCCGATGCACAGGAACATCGCGCCCGACACGAAGCCGTGCGCGATCATCTGCACCAGGCCCCCGGCCACGCCCAGCGGGTTGAAGATGAAGAAGCCCAGGGTCACGAAGCCCATGTGGGCCACGGACGAATAGGCCACCAGCTTCTTCATGTCCTGCTGCACCATCGCGACCAGGCCCACGTAGATCACGGCGATGAGCGACAGCGCGATGATGAACCAGGCCCACTCGCGCGCGGCGTCCGGCGCGATCGGCATGGAAAAGCGCAGGAAGCCGTACGCCCCCAGCTTCAGCATGATGGCCGCCAGCACCGCGGAGCCGCCGGTGGGCGCCTCCACGTGCACGTCGGGCAGCCAGGTGTGCACCGGCCACATCGGCACCTTCACCGCGAAGGCGGCGAAGAAGGCGAAGAACAGCAGCGTCTGCACCGTGCCGGGCAGCGGCAGCTGGTGCCAGGTGAGGATGTCGAAGCTGCCGCCGGACTTGCCGTACAGGTAGATCAGCCCGATCAGCATCAGCAGCGAGCCGAGCAGCGTGTACAGGAAGAACTTGAAGGCGGCATAGATCTTCCTCGGGCCGCCCCAGATGCCGATGATCAGGTACATCGGGATCAGCGTCGCCTCGAAGAAGACGTAGAACAGCATCGCGTCCAGCGCGGTGAACACGCCGATCATCAGCCCCGAGAGGATCAGGAACGCGCCCATGTACTGGTTCACGCGCTCGGTGATCACCTCCCAGGCGGAGATGACCACGATGACGGTGATGAACGCCGTCAGCAGCACGAACCAGAACGAGATGCCGTCGATGCCCAGGTGGTAGTGGACATTGAAGCGCTCGATCCAGGGCGCCTTCTCGACGAACTGCATGGCGGCCGTCCCGAGCTGGAACGACGCGTACAGCGGCAGCGTGACCAGGAAGCTGATGACGGCGCCCACCAGCGCGATCCACCGCACCGCGCGCGCGTGCTCGTCGCGCCCCAGCGCGAGCAGCGCGATGCCGAAAGCGATCGGCGTCCAGATGGCAAGGCTCAACACACCCACGTTCTTCTTCTCCTTATCGGCCCAGCCAGACGAACCACGTCATCAGCACGAACACGCCGACGATCATGGCCAGCGCATAGTGGTAGATGTACCCGGACTGCAGGCGCCGGGTGACGCCGGCGAACCAGCCCACCAGGTGCGCGCTGCCGTTGACGAGCGCACCGTCGATCACCGCCTGGTCGCCGCCCTTCCACAGCCCCATGCCCAGCCCGCGCGCCGCGCGCGCCAGCACGTTCTCGTTGAACCAGTCCATGTAGTACTTGTGGTCCAGGATGGTGTACAGCGGCCGCACCATCGCCTGGATGCGCGCGGGCAGCGCCGTGTTGATCATGTACAGGTAGTACGCCAGCGCCACGCCGGCCGCGGCCAGCCAGAACACGGGCGAGGTCAGGCCGTGCAGCGCCATCGCCACCGGGCCATGGAATTCCCTGGCCATCTCCTCCAGCGCGGGATGCCGCTCGAGGTTCACGAAGATCGCGTCCTTGAAGAAGTCGCCGTACAGCATCGGACCGATCGCCAGGAAGCCGATGACGACCGAGGGGAACGCCAGCAGCAGCAGCGGCGCGGTCACCACCCACGGCGACTCGTGCGGCGCGTGGTGCTCGTCCTGGTGGTGGTGCGGGTCCGGTTCCTCGGCGGGGTCGTGCTCGTGGGCCGGCACCTGGTCGAACCGCTCCTTGCCGTGGAAGACCAGGAAGTACATCCGGAACGAGTAGAACGCCGTGACGAACACGCCGGCCATGACCGCGAAGTAGGCGAAGCCGGCGCCCGGCAGCTTGGACAGGTGCACCGCCTCGATGATCGAGTCCTTGGAATAGAAGCCGGCGAACAGCGGCGTGCCGATCAGGGCCAGCGAGCCGAGCAGCGAGGTGATCCAGGTGATCGGCATGTACTTGCGCAGGCCGCCCATCCAGCGGATGTCCTGGTTGTGGTGCACGCCCATGATCACCGAGCCCGCCGCCAGGAACAGCAGCGCCTTGAAGAAGGCGTGCGTCATCAGGTGGAACACGGCGACCGAGTAGGCCGAGGCGCCCAGCGCCACCGTCATGTAGCCCAGCTGGGACAGCGTGGAGTACGCGACGACGCGCTTGATGTCGTTCTGGATGATGCCCAGGAAGCCCATGAACAGGGCCGTGATCGCGCCGATCACCAGGATGAACGACAGCGCGGTGTCGGACAGCTCGAACAGCGGCGACATGCGCGCCACCATGAAGATGCCGGCCGTCACCATCGTGGCGGCGTGGATCAGCGCCGAGATCGGGGTCGGGCCTTCCATCGAGTCGGGCAGCCACACGTGCAGCGGGAACTGCGCGCTCTTGCCCATCGCGCCGATGAACAGGCAGATGCAGGTGACGGTGACCAGCATCCAGTCGGTGCCCGGGAACGTGAGCTTGGCGAACTCCCCGGCCTTGGCGAAGGTCTCGGCGTAGCTGAGGGTGCCGGCGTACGCGGCGATCAGGCCGATGCCCAGGATGAAGCCGAAGTCGCCGACCCGGTTGACCAGGAACGCCTTCATGTTGGCGAAGATGGCGCTGGGCTTGTTGAACCAGAAGCCGATCAGCAGGTACGACACCAGGCCCACCGCCTCCCAGCCGAAGAACAGCTGCAGGAAGTTGTTGCTCATGACCAGCATGAGCATCGAGAAGGTGAACAGCGAGATGTAGGCGAAGAAGCGGTTGTAGCCGTCGTCCTCCTCCATGTACCCGATGGTGTAGATGTGCACCATCAGCGACACGAAGGTCACCACGCACATCATCATGGCCGTGAGGCCGTCGACCAGGAAGCCCACTTCCATCTTCAGCCCGCCCACCACCATCCATTCGTAGATGGTCTGGTTGAAGCGCGCGCCGTCCAGCGCCACGCTCTTGAGCGTCAGCGCCGAGATCACGAAGGCGACGAACACCCCCAGGATGGTGAAGGTGTGCGACAGCGTGCGGCCGATGCGGTTGCCCCCGAAGGAGGTGCCCAGGATGCCGGCCAGCGCGGCTCCGGCGAGCGGGGCCAGCGGAACGGCGAGCAGGGCCGAAGCTGAGAGTGTCTGGCTCATGTTTCTTTTTCCTAGCGTGTCACGCCGGACCCGGTCCGGCATCCAGCGGCTGTGCACGTCCGCGCCCGCCACTGGATTGCGGTGCGAGCCCGCAACGACACAGTCTTCTCATTCTTGTGGTCAGCCCTTGAGCGCGTTGAGTTCTTCGACGTTGATGTTCGACTTGTTGCGGAACAGCAGCACCAGGATGGCCAGGCCGATCGCCGACTCGGCGGCGGCCACGGTGAGGATGAAGAACACGAACACCTGGCCGTGCATGTCGCCCAGGTAGTAGGAGAACGCCACGAAGTTCATGTTGACCGCCAGCAGCATCAGCTCGATGGCCATCAGCAGCACGATCAGGTTGCGGCGGTTCAGGAAGATGCCCACCACGGACAGCGCGAACAGGATCGCGCCGAGCGACAGGAAGTGACCCAGTGTCAGGCTCATGCCTTGCTCCCTTCAACGGCAGCGGCGGCGACCGCCGGCTCCGGCTGCGGCGCGGCGACCGTCGGCGGCATCTTGATGATCTGCAGGCGGTCGCGGGCGCGCACGCGCACCTGCTGGCCCGGATCCATGTGCTTGCTGTCCTTGCGCTGGCGCAGCGTGAGCGCGATGGCGGCGACGATGGCCACCAGCAGCAGCACGGCCGCGATCTCCAGCGGGTACAGGTACTGCGTGTACAGCAGCTTGCCCAGCTCCTTGGTGTTGGACACCTGCACCGCGGCGGCGCCGGCCTGCGCGGCCTGCACCGCGGCCGGGCCGTTGGCGGGCTCGGCGGGGCGGAAGCCCCCCATCAGCACGCCGGCCATCTCCAGCGCGATCAGCGCGCCGACCGAGGCGGCCAGCGGGAAGTGCTTCCAGAAGCCGGCCCGCAGGCTGTCGACGTTGATGTCCAGCATCATCACGACGAAGAGGAACAGCACCATCACCGCGCCCACGTACACCAGCACCAGCGAGATGGCGAGGAACTCCGCCTTCAGCAGCATCCAGACCGCGGCGGCCTGGAAGAACGCGAGCACCAGGTACAGCGCCGCGTACACGGGGTTGCGCGCCGTGATGACCCGGAAGGCCGCGAACAGCAGCACCGCCGAGAACAGGTAGAAGAAGCCAGCCTTGATGTCCATGGTTGTTGTCGTGATGGCGCCGTTAGCGGTACTTGGCGTCGGCGGCCTTGTTGGCGGCGATCTCGGCCTCGTAGCGGTCGCCCACGGCCAGCAGCATGTCCTTGGTGTAGTACAGGTCGCCGCGCTTTTCGCCGTGGTACTCGAGGATGTGGGTCTCGACGATCGAATCGACCGGGCAGCTCTCCTCGCAGAAGCCGCAGAAGATGCACTTGGTCAGGTCGATGTCGTAGCGCGTGGTGCGGCGGGTGCCGTCGGCGCGCTGGTCGGACTCGATGGTGATCGCCAGCGCGGGGCACACGGCCTCGCACAGCTTGCAGGCGATGCAGCGCTCCTCGCCGTTGGGATAGCGGCGCAGCGCGTGCAGGCCGCGAAAGCGCGGCGACAGCGGCGTCTTCTCCTCCGGGAACTGCACGGTGATCTTGCGGGCCCAGAAATACTTGCCCGTGATGCGCAGGCCCTTGAACAGCTCCACCAGCATGAAGCTGGAGAGGAAGTCCTTCAGCGAGAAGGCCGACTGCTGCCGCGGCAGGGTTTCGGTTGCCATGGCTCTACTTCCAGATATTGAATGGGGTCTGCATCCAGGCGCCCACGACGACCAGCCAGACCAGCGTGACCGGGATGAAGATCTTCCAGCCCAGGCGCATGATCTGGTCGTACCGGTAGCGCGGGAACGTGGAGCGCACCCACAGGAACATGGTCACGACCACGAAGGTCTTGAGGCCCAGCCAAATCCAGCCGGGGATGAACGACAGGAACTCGAACGGGGGCAGCCAGCCGCCCAGGAACATGATCACGGCCAGGATCGAGACCAGCCACATGTTGGCGTACTCGGCCAGGAAGAACATGGCGAAGCTCATGCCCGAGTACTCGATCATGTGCCCGGCGACGATCTCCGACTCGCCTTCGACCACGTCGAACGGGTGGCGGTTGGTCTCGGCCAGGCCCGAGATGAAGTAGACGAGGAAGATGGGCAGCAGCGGCAGCCAGTTCCACGACAGCAGGTTCAGGCCCATGGCGGCGAACTGGCCCTTGGCCTGGCCCATGACGACGTCGGTCATGTTCAGGCTGCCGGTGACCATCAGCACCACCACGAGGGCGAAGCCCATCGCGATCTCGTAGCTGACCATCTGCGCCGACGCGCGCAGCGCGCCCAGGAAGGCGTACTTCGAGTTGGACGCCCAGCCGGCGATGATGACGCCGTAGACCTCGAGCGAGGTGATCGCCATCAGGAACAGCAGGCCGGCGTTGATGTTGGCCAGCGCCGTCTCGGGGCCGAAGGGGATCACGGCCCATGCGGCCAGCGCCGGCATGATGGTCATGATCGGGCCGAGCAGGAACAGGCCCTTGTTGGCCACCGTCGGGAGGATGATCTCCTTGGTGAGCAGCTTGAACGCGTCGGCGATCGGCTGCAGCAGCCCGAGCGGGCCGATGCGGTTGGGGCCGGGGCGCAGCTGCGTGAAGCCGATGGCCTTGCGCTCCCACAGCGTCAGGTAGGCCACCGCGCCCATCAGGGGCGCCACCACCACCACGATCTTGATCAGGGTCCAGATCACCGGCCAGCCGGCAACCGTCCACCAGGGGGCGGCGATCAGGCCGTTGCCGAAGCCGTAGATGGAATCGATCATGCCGGCACCTCCTCGCGGGCCGCGGAAGCGGCGCGTGCGGCGGCCGGCAGCGCGGCCTGGCCGTCGGCCGTGAGCTGCAGCGAGGGCGCGCGGCGCACGACGGAGTCGAGCTGGTAGATGGCGGCGCTGGCCGGCGTGCCGGCCTGCACCGACAGGTCCGCCCTGGCCGCGGTGCGGTTGGACAGCTTGCCGCCCTGCACCATCGCTTGGCCGGCGTCGGCCTGGCCGCGCGCGGCAGCCAGCACGTCCTGCGCCGACTCCCAGTCGAAGCCCGGCAGGCCCAGCATGTTGCCCAGCACGCGCAGCACCTTCCAGGCCGGGCGCGCCTCGCCGAGCGTCTTGACGACGGCATGGAACGACTGCACGCGGCCTTCGGCGTTGACGAAGGTGCCGGGCGTCTCGGTCCAGGGGGCGATCGGCAGCAGCACGTCGCTGAACGCGAGGTTGGCCTTGAACGGGCTGAGCGTGACGACCATGCCGGCGCGCGAGAGCGCCTCGGCGGCGCGGGCGCCGTCGGCGGCATCGAACTGCGGCTCGGTGTTCAGCAGGATGGCGGCCTGCAGCCCGCCGGACAGCATCTCGGCGGCGTTGCGGCCGCCCTGCCCCGGCAGCGCGTTGACGAGCTGCGCGCCCACCGTGTTGGCGGCTTCGGTCAGGTAGCCGACCGTCGCGCCGGTGGCCTCGCCGATCCACTGCGCCAGCGCCAGCAGCGAGGCGGCGTTGGCGTGGTGGGCGGCGGCGTTGCCCAGCAGGATGGCCTTGCGCTCGCCGGCCAGCAGCGAGGCGGCGATGGCCTTGGCGGCGTCGGTGGCGGTGCCCTGCGCGGGCGCGCTGGTGCCCTTCTCGCCGGCGATGGCGGTGGCGATGTCGGCCAGCGCCTGGGCCCACTGGCCGGCCGGCACGGTGACCGACGACGCCAGGGGCATCGCCCAGTCGTGCGCCACGTCGTGGATGCGCGAGACCCGCGCGCCCTTGCGGGTCGCGGCGCGGATGCGCAGCGCGAACAGCGGATGGTCCTTGCGCAGGTTGGAGCCCACCACCAGGGCCGACTGCAGCTCGCCCAGGGAGGCGATGCTGGTGCCCAGCCAGCGCACGCCCTCGAACGGCGTGAACTGCGCGTTGCGCAGGCGGTAGTCGATGTTCTCCGAGCCCAGGCCGCGCACCAGCTGGCCGGCCAGGAACAGTTCCTCGACGGTGCTGTGCGGGCTGACCAGCGCGCCGATGCTGGCGGCGCCGTGGTCGGCCTTGATCTGCCTGAGGCCGTTGGCCACGTACTCGAGCGCGGTCTGCCAGTCGACCTGCTTCCACTCGCCGCCCTGCTTGAGCATGGGCGAGGTGAGGCGCTCGTCGCCGTTCAGGGCCTCGTAGGAGAAGCGGTCGCGGTCGGCGAGCCAGCACTCGTTGACGGCCTCGTTCTCCAGCGGCAGCACGCGCATCACGCGGTTGTTCTTGATCTGGACGATCAGGTTGGCGCCGGTCGAATCGTGCGGGCTGACCGACTTGCGGCGCGACAGCTCCCAGTTGCGGGCGCTGTAGCGGAACGGCTTGCTGGTGAGCGCGCCGACCGGGCACAGGTCGATCATGTTGCCCGACACCTCGGAGTCGACCGTGTCGCCCAGCACCGTGGTGATCTCGGAGTGCTCGCCGCGGTGGATCATGCCCAGCTCCATGACGCCGGCCACTTCCTGGCCGAAGCGCACGCAGCGGGTGCAGTGGATGCAGCGGCTCATCTCCTCCATGGAGATCAGCGGGCCGACGTCCTTGTGCAGCACGACGCGCTTTTCCTCCTCGTAGCGCGAGGCGGAGGCGCCGTAGCCCACGGCCAGGTCCTGCAGCTGGCATTCGCCGCCCTGGTCGCAGATCGGGCAGTCCAGCGGATGGTTGATGAGGAGGAACTCCATCACGGACTGCTGCGCCTTGATGGCCTTGTCGCTGCGCGTGCGCACGATCATGCCGTTGGTGACCGGCGTGGCGCAGGCCGGCATCGGCTTGGGCGCCTTCTCCACGTCCACCAGGCACATGCGGCAGTTGGCCGCGATGGACAGCTTCTTGTGGTAGCAGAAATGCGGAATGTAGGTCCCCGCCTTCTCGGCCGCATGCATCACCATGCTGCCGTCGGCGATCTCGACCTTCTGTCCGTCCAGTGTGATTTCAGCCATGACAATCCTGATTCCACGAGCGGAGCGAGTCCGTTCTCGCCCTCCCGTTCCGGGGGAGGGCCGGGGTGGGGGCCGCGACAGCCGTCGCGGCGACTGCGCCCGAGTTAACGCGAGTCGGATTCAAGCCCTGGCTCCTGCCGGGACCACGTCCCTCGCCTGGTCGACCGTCGCGTCCGACCGCGCGATCTTGGCCTCGAACTCGTGCTTGAAGTGCTTGATCATGGCGCGCACCGGCATCGCCGCCGCGTCGCCGAGCGCGCAGATGGTGCGGCCCTGGATGTTGTCGGCCACCGAGTTGAGCAGCTCGATGTCGGCCGGCTTGCCGTGGCCGTTCTGGATGCGGTCGACCACGCGCCACAGCCAGCCGGTGCCCTCGCGGCACGGCGTGCACTGGCCGCAGGACTCGTGCATGTAGAAGTACGACAGGCGCAGCAGGCTTTCGACCATGTCGCGCGTCTCGTCCATCACGATCACGGCGCCCGAGCCCAGCATCGAGCCGGCCTTGGCGATGGAGTCGTAGTCCATCGTGCACTGCATCATGATGTCGGCCGGCAGCACCGGCGCCGACGAGCCGCCGGGGATCACGGCCTTGAGCTTCTTGCCGCCGCGCACGCCGCCGCACAGCTCCAGCAGCTTGCTGAACGGGGTGCCCAGCGGGATCTCGTAGTTGCCGGGCAGCTCCACGTCGCCCGAGACCGAGAAGATCTTGGTGCCGCCGTTGTTGGGCTTGCCGCATTCGAGGTAGGCCTGGCCGCCGTTGCGGATGATCCAGGGCACCGCCGCGAAGGTCTCGGTGTTGTTGATCGTGGTCGGCTTGCCGTACACGCCGAAGCTGGCCGGGAACGGCGGCTTGAAGCGCGGCTGGCCCTTCTTGCCTTCCAGCGATTCGATCAGCGCGGTTTCCTCGCCGCAGATGTAGGCGCCGAAGCCGTGGTGCGCGTGCAGCTGGAACGAGAAGTTCGTGCCCAGGATGTTGTCGCCCAGGTAGCCGGCCGCGCGGGCCTCTTCCAGCGCCTCCTCGAAGCGCTCGTAGGTCTGGAAGATCTCGCCGTGGATGTAGTTGTAGCCCACGGTGATGCCCATCGCGAAGCCGGCGATGATCATCCCCTCGATGACGATGTGCGGGTTGTAGTGCAGGATGTCGCGGTCCTTGCACGTGCCCGGCTCGCCCTCGTCCGAGTTGCACACCAGGTACTTCTGGCCCGGGAACTGGCGGGGCATGAAGCTCCACTTCAGGCCCGTGGGAAAGCCCGCGCCGCCGCGGCCGCGCAGCGCCGATTCCTTGACGGTGGCGATCACCTGGTCCTGCGTGAGGCCCTCGGACAGGATCTTGCGCAGCGCCTTGTAGCCGTCGCGCGCCTCGTAGTCCTTCAGGCGCCAGTTGGTGCCGTCCAGGCCCGCATAGATCTGCGGGTTGATGTGGCGGTCGTGGAAGCAGGTCTGGACGCCGGTGGCCTGGAACTGCTGCAGCACTTGGGAGGCGTTCATCCTTGCGCCCCCTTCAGGCCGTCGATCAGCTGGTCGAGCTTGTCGTTGCTCATGAAACTGCACATGGTGCGGTCGTTGACCAGCATCACGGGCGAGTCGGCGCAGGCGCCCAGGCACTCGCTTTGCTGCAGCGTGAACAGGCCGTCGGCCGTGGTCTCGCCCATCCGGATGCCCAGCCGCTGCTCCAGGTGGTGCAGCGCCTTGGCGCCGTCGCGCAACTGGCACGGCAGGTTGGTGCACACGTTCAGCTTGTACTTGCCGACCGGCGCCTGGTTGTACATGTTGTAGAAGGTCGTGACCTCGTGCACCGCGATCGGCGCCATGCCGAGGTACTCGGCCACTTCCTTCTCGGCCTCCTTGCTGACGAAGCCCTGCTCCTGCTGCACGATGGCCAGGCAGGCCATGACGGCGGACTGCTTCTGGTCCGCGGGGTACTTGGCCACTTCGCGGTCGAAGCGGGCCTTGGTGCTTTCAGTGATCATCGATCGATCTCTCCGAACACGATGTCCATCGTGCCGATGATGGCGACGGCATCCGCGATCATGTGGCCCTTGCCCATCTCGTCGAGGGCGGCCAGGTGCGGGAACCCGGGCGCCCGGATCTTCAGCCGGTACGGCTTGTTGGCGCCGTCGCTGACGATGTAGATGCCAAACTCGCCCTTCGGGTGCTCCACCGCGGCATACGCCTCGCCCTCGGGGACGCGGAAGCCTTCGGAGAACAGCTTGAAGTGGTGGATCAGCTCCTCCATGTTGGCCTTCATCGACTCGCGGTCGGGCGGGGCCACCTTGTGGTTGTCGGTGATCACCGGGCCGGGGTTCACGCGCAGCCAGTCCACGCACTGTTTGATGATCTTGTTGGCCTCGCGCATCTCCTGCACGCGCACCAGGTAGCGGTCGTAGCAGTCGCCGGTCTTGCCCAGCGGGATGTCGAAGTCCATCTTGTCGTAGACCTCGTACGGCTGCGTCTTGCGCAGGTCCCAGGCGATGCCCGAGCCGCGCAGCATGGGGCCGGTGAAACCGAGGTTGAGCGCGCGCTCGGGCGTGACCACGCCGATGCCCACCGTGCGCTGCTTCCAGATGCGGTTGTCGGTGAGCAGGGTCTCGTACTCGTCGACGTAGCCGGGAAAGCGCTGGGTGAAGGCCTCGATGAAGTCCAGCAGCGAGCCCTGGCGGTTCTCGTTCATCTGCCGGATGGCGCGCTCGTTGCGCACCTTGCTGGCCTTGTACTGCGGCATGGAGTCCGGCAGGTCGCGGTAGACGCCGCCCGGGCGGAAGTACGCCGCGTGCATGCGCGCGCCGGAGACCGCCTCGTACATGTCGAACAGGTCCTCCCGCTCGCGGAAGCAGTAGATCAGCATGTTCATCGCGCCGCAGTCGAGGCCGTGCGCGCCGAGCCACAGCAGGTGGTTCAGCAGGCGCGTGATCTCGGCGAACATGACGCGGATGTACTGCGCGCGAATCGGGACCTCGATGCCCATCAGCTTCTCGACGGCCAGGCAGTAGGCGTGCTCGTTGCACATCATCGAGACGTAGTCCAGGCGGTCCATGTACGGGAGCGTCTGGATGTAGGTGCGGGTCTCGGCCAGCTTCTCGGTGGCGCGGTGCAGCAGGCCGATGTGCGGGTCGGCGCGCTGGATCACCTCGCCATCGAGCTCCAGCACCAGGCGCAGCACACCGTGCGCGGCCGGGTGCTGCGGACCGAAGTTCAGCGTGTAGTTCTTGATCTCAGCCATGGTTGTCCAGTCCCCTGCCCGCCTGGATGCCGCCGTAGTGCTCCTCGCGGATGATGCGGGGCGTGATCTCGCGCGGCTCGATGGTCACCGGCTGGTAGATCACGCGCTGGCGCTCGGGGTCGTAGCGCATCTCCACGTGGCCCGACACCGGGAAGTCCTTGCGGAACGGGTGGCCGATGAAGCCGTAGTCGGTCAGGATGCGGCGCAGGTCCTGGTGGTTCAGGAACACGATGCCGTACAGGTCGAACGCTTCGCGCTCGAACCAGTTGGCCGAGCTCCACAGGCCGGTGAGCGACTCCACCTCGGGCAGGTCGTCGTCGGCGCAGAACACGCGCAGGCGCACCCGCTGGTTCAGGCTGACGGACAGGAAGTGCGACACCACGGCGTAGCGCGGGCCGTCCCAGCCGCCGTTGCGGTAGTCCGAGTAGTCGACGCCGCACAGGTCGAGCAGCTGCTCGAAGCGGCAGCCGGCGTGGTCGCGCAGCACCTGCGCGGCGGCCAGGTAGTTGTCGGGCGAGACGGTGACGGTGACCTCGCCCAGGCGCAGGTCCACGCGCCTGGCCAGCGCGCCCAGGGCCTCGGTCAGGGTCGCTTGCAGCGCCGCGGGATCGACCGCGAAGGAAGTATTTGCGGTCATGGCGTCAGGCGCGGGCGATGGTCTGGGTGCGGCGGATCTTCTGCTGCAGCTGGATGATCCCGTACAGGAGCGCCTCGGCCGTCGGCGGGCAGCCGGGCACGTAGACGTCCACCGGCACGATGCGGTCGCAGCCGCGCACCACCGAATAGCTGTAGTGGTAGTAACCGCCGCCGTTGGCGCAGGTGCCCATGGAGAGCACCCAGCGCGGCTCGGGCATCTGGTCGTACACCTTGCGCAGCGCCGGCGCCATCTTGTTGCACAGCGTGCCGGCCACGATCATCAGGTCGGACTGGCGCGGACTGGGCCGGAACAGCATGCCGAACCGGTCGATGTCGTAGCGGGCCGCGCCCGCGTGCATCATCTCCACGGCGCAGCACGCCAGGCCGAACGTCATCGGCCACAGCGAGCCGGTCTTGGCCCAGTTGATGACGCTGTCCACGGTCGTCGTGACGACGCCCTTGTCGAGAATGCCTTCGTTAGCCATTGCTTGTGAGTCCCTGGCGCGAGCGGGATGTCATTCCCAGTCGAGCGCGCCTTTTTTCCACTCGTAGACGAAACCGACCACCAGGATCCCGAGGAAAACCATCATCGCCCAGAAGCCCACGGGCCCGATCTCCTTGAGCGCCACCGCCCACGGGAAGAGGAACGCGATCTCCAGGTCGAACAGGATGAACAGGATGGCCACGAGGTAGTAGCGCACGTCGAACTTCATGCGCGCGTCCTCGAACGCCTCGAAGCCGCACTCGTACGGAGAGTTCTTGGCGGCATCGGGCTTGTTGAAGCCCGCCGCGCCCGCGAACACGTAGCCCAGCACCTGGGGGAGAACCCCGACCCCGATGCCTACCAGAATGAACAGGAGGACTGGGAGGTACTGGTCAAGGTTCATCTGAGGGCTCTGTCGCTTGGAGCCGCGGGGCGCTGCCCGCGGCTCTTTTGTCCTGGTGCCGTCGGCGAGACTCGAACTCGCACAGCTTTCGCCACTACCCCCTCAAGATAGCGTGTCTACCAATTTCACCACGACGGCTGGTTTTGCTTTGCCCGGACAGGCATGAGGCGCTTTTATTGTTGGCTTTCCGGGCAGCCTTGGAGTTTACTCCGAAACCGGCACGCTTCCCCTGACGGCGTGCCGATTGGATGGGCTTACTTGGCCGGAATCTGCGCCGCGCCGGAGGCGGGCGTCGCCGGCACGGCCGGCACCACCGCCGCCGAAGCGGCACCGCTCGCCGCGGCGGCGGGCGCGCCGGTCGAGGGGATCTGCGCGGCGGGGCCGGAAGCGGCCGGCGCCGGCACCACGACCGTGCGGTCGAGCACGCTGCCCGATTCGGGCGCGCGGTAGTTGCCGAAGTACGCCAGCGCGAGCGTGCAGATGAAGAAGACCGTGGCCAGCACGGCGGTGGTGCGCGAGAGGAAGTTCGCGCTGCCGCTGGCGCCGAACAGGCTGCCCGAGCTGCCGCTGCCGAATGCCGCACCCATGTCGGCACCCTTGCCGTGCTGGATGAGGATGAGGCCGATCATGCCCAGCGCGGCCAGGATCTGGGCCGCCAGGAGGAGGGTGAGAAGCGCGTTCATGTTGGTTGGAATCTCCGGATTGTGGGTGGCGGGCCGGCCTTCAGCGGGCCGCCGCGATGATCTGCAGGAAGTCAGGCGCCTTGAGCGAGGCGCCGCCGATCAGGCCGCCGTCGATGTCGGGCTGCGCCAGCAGGCTCGCGGCGTTGCCCGCGTTCATGCTGCCGCCATAGAGGATGGCCACGCGGTCGGCCTGCGGCGTCGCGGCCCTGAGCTGCGCGCGCAGCACGGCGTGCACCTGCTGGGCCTGCTCCGGCGTCGCCGTCCTGCCGGTGCCGATGGCCCAGACGGGCTCGTAGGCCACCACGATCTCGCTGATGCAGTGGCCGTTGGTGTGGATCACGGCCGCCAGCTGGCGCTTGACGACGTCCTCGGTCTGCCCGGCCTCGCGCTCGGCGAGCGTCTCGCCGACGCAGACGATGGGCGTGATGCCGTGCGCGAGCGCGGCCTTGGCCTTGTCGGCCACCAGCTGGTCGGCCTCGCCGTGGTACTGGCGCCGCTCGGAGTGGCCGACGATCGCGTAGCGCACGCCGAACTCCTTGAGCATCGGGGCCGACACCTCGCCGGTGTAGGCGCCCTGCTCGTGGCTGGACACGTCCTGCGCGCCCAGCTCGAGCGCCGAGCCGTGGCGCAGCAGCTGCAGCTGCGCCAGGTACGGCGCGGGCACGCAAACGGCCACGGTGCACGCGGCGTCCTTCATGCCGGCGACCACGGCGCGCACGAGCGCATCGTTGGCAGCGATGCTGCCGTTCATCTTCCAGTTGCCGGCGATCAGTTTCTTCTTGGTTGTCATCGTCTCGTGGCTCACCAGGCCAGCACGATCTTGCCGACGTGCTGGTTCGATTCCATCAGCGCGTGCGCCTTGGCCGCATCGGCGGCCGCGAAAGTGCTGTGCAGCACCGGCTTGATGCGCCCGGCCTCCAGCAGGGGCCACACGTGCTGCTTCAGCGCCGCGGCGATCGCGGCCTTGAAGGGCACCGGGCGCGGACGCAGCGTCGAGCCGGTGATCACCAGCCGGCGGCGCAGCACCAGGCCGGCGTTGAATTCGCTCTTGGTGCCGCCCTGCACGGCGATGATCACCAGGCGGCCGTCCTCGGCCAGGCTCTTCACCTCGCGGTCGACGTAGCTGCCGGCGACCATGTCCAGGATCACGTCCACGCCGTTGCCGCCGGTCAGGCGCTTGGCCTCCTCGGCGAAATCCTGGGTCTTGTAGTTGATGGCGTGGTCGGCGCCGAGCTGCAGGCAGGCCTGGCACTTCTCGTCGCTGCCCGCGGTGGCGATGACCTTGCCGGCGCCCATGGCCTTGGCCATCTGGATCGCGGTCACGCCGATGCCGCTGGTGCCGCCCTGGACCAGGAACGACTCGCCCGGCTGCAGCCGGCCGCGGTCGAACACGTTGCTCCAGACGGTGAAGAACGTCTCGGGCAGCGAGGCGGCCTCGATGTCCGAGAGGCCCGTGGGCACCGGCAGGCACTGGCCGACCGGCGCGACGCACAGCTGCGCGTAGCCGCCGCCGGCCACCAGCGCGCAGACGCGGTCGCCCACCTTCAGGCCGGCGGCCGCCATCGCCTGCGCGTCGCCGGCGACGATCTCGCCCGCGACCTCGAGGCCGGGGATGTCGGACGCGCCGGGCGGCACCGGGTAGTTGCCGGTGCGCTGCAGCACGTCGGGGCGGTTCACGCCGCTGGCCGCGACGCGAATGAGCACCTCGCCCGCGCCGGGCGCGGGGTCCGGGCGCTCGCCCAGGCGCAGCACCTCGGGGGCGCCGTAGCTGGTGATTTCGACGGCTTTCATGGGGTGGCTCCTTCAGCGGGGCTGCCATGGCGGGCTCGACCCGCCATCCAGGCCCGGCGCCGATGTCGGCACCGTCGCTGGACGCCGGCGCGAGGCCGGCATGACAACGTGGGCGTTGCCCTTACTCCTGCGGATCGGTCAGCGTGGATTGCGGCTGGGCGTCGCCGGCGGGTGCCGGGCGGTCACCGCCCTCGCCGCGCGGCGGGCGATCGCCTCGTTCGGCGCGCTCGCCGCGGTCCCCACGGTCGCCGCGGTCGCCGCGGTCGCCACGATCCCCGCGGTACTCACCGCGCGGCGGACGGTCGCCACGATCGCGGCGCTCGCGCGGCTGCTCCTCGGGCATGCCTTCCGGACGGTCGAGCAGCGCCTTCATGGACAGCTTGACGCGGCCCTTGTCGTCGGTCTCCAGGACCTTGACGCGCACGACCTGGCCTTCGCTCAGGTAGTCGCTGACCTTCTCCACGCGCTCGTGGGCGATCTGGCTGATGTGCAGCAGGCCGTCCTTGCCGGGCAGCAAATTGACCAGCGCGCCGAAGTCCAGCAGCTTGGTGATCGGGCCTTCGTAGACCTTGCCGATCTCCACTTCCGCGGTGATCTGCTCGATGCGCTTCTTGGCCTCCTCGGCCTTGCCGGCGTCGGTCGAGGCGATGGTGATGGTGCCGTCCTCGGCGATGTCGATCGTGGTGCCGGTCTCGTCGGTCAGCGCGCGGATGGTGGCGCCGCCCTTGCCGATCACGTCGCGGATCTTCTCCGGGTTGATCTTCATCGTGTACAGGCGCGGGGCGAAGGTGGACACGTCGGTCTTGGCCGCGCCCATCGCGTCCTGCATCTTGCCCAGGATGTGCATGCGCGCTTCCTTGGCCTGGGCCAGGGCGACCTGCATGATTTCCTTGGTGATGCCCTGGATCTTGATGTCCATCTGCAGGGCCGTGATGCCGTTGGTGGTGCCCGCGACCTTGAAGTCCATGTCGCCGAGGTGGTCCTCGTCGCCCAGGATGTCGGTCAGCACCGCGAAGCGGTTGCCTTCCTTGATCAGGCCCATCGCGATGCCGGCCACGTGGGCCTTCATCGGCACGCCGGCGTCCATCATCGCCAGGCAGCCGCCGCAGACGGAAGCCATCGACGAGGAGCCGTTCGACTCGGTGATCTCCGACACCACGCGGATGGTGTACGGGAACTCGTCCTTGGCCGGCAGGCACGCGATCAGCGCGCGCTTGGCCAGGCGGCCATGGCCGACCTCGCGGCGCTTGGTCGAGCCCATGCGGCCCACTTCACCGGTGGCGAAGGGAGGCATGTTGTAGTGGAACAGGAAGCGGTCCTCGAACTCGCCGGCCAGCGCGTCGATGCGCTGGGCGTCGCGCTCGGTGCCCAGGGTGGTGACCACCAGGGCCTGCGTCTCGCCGCGGGTGAACAGCGCCGAGCCGTGGGTGCGCGGCAGCACGCCGGTGCGGATCTCGATCGGGCGCACGGTGCGCGTGTCGCGGCCGTCGATGCGCGGCTCCCCGGCCAGGATCTGGCCGCGAACCAGGCCCGCCTCGATGGTGAACAGCAGGTCGTCGACCTTGATCGGGTCGAACTCGACGCCCTGCTCCTTCAGGCCGGCATGCACGGCGGCGTTGGCCTCGCGCAGGGCCTGGGTGCGGGCCTGCTTGCTGCGGATCTGGTAGGCAGCGCGCAGCTTCTCCTCGGCCAGCTGGGTGACCCGGGCGATGAACGACTCGTCCTTGGCGGGCGGCTGCCAGTCCCACACCGGCTTGCCGGCCTCGCGCACGAGCTCGTGGATGGCATTGATGGCGATCTTGCCCTGGTCGTGGCCGAACACCACGGCGCCCAGCATGATTTCCTCGGGCAGCTGCTGCGCCTCGGACTCGACCATCAGGACGGCGGCCTCGGTGCCGGCGACCACCAGGTCCATCAGCGATTCCTTGCGCTGGGTCTGGCCCGGATTCAGCACGTATTCGCCGTTGATGTAGCCCACGCGCGCGGCGCCGATCGGGCCGGCGAACGGGATGCCGGAGACGGCCAGCGCGGCGCTGGTGGCGATCATGGCGGCGATGTCGGCGTCCACCTCGGGGTTCAGCGACAGCGTGTGGATGACCACGTGCACTTCGTTGAAGAAGCCCTCGGGGAACAGCGGGCGGATCGGGCGGTCGATCAGGCGGGAGGTCAGCGTCTCCAGCTCGGAGGGCTTGGCTTCGCGCTTGAAGAAGCTGCCGGGGATCTTGCCGGCGGCGTAGGTCTTCTCGATGTAGTCGACCGTCAGCGGGAAGAAGTCCTGGCCCGGCTTGGCGGTCTTGGACGCCACCACGGTGGCCAGCACCACGGTGTCGTCGATGTTCACGACGACGGCGCCGCTGGCCTGGCGTGCGATCTCGCCCGTTTCCATGGTGACCGTGTGCTGGCCCCACTGGAAGGTCTTGGTGACTTTGTTGAAGATGGTCATGTGCGTTCTCTCTCTCGTGATTGAAGAGACGGGAGCCGAACACGATGCCATTCCATCAGCGGCCGCTCGGCCGTTGGTGGAATGACACAGCGCGTATCCGGGTCCGGGGTCTCCGATGTGCAAAGCGCCTGAGCCAGCCTTCAAGCCAACCCAGGCGCCGTGCGATCCGTTGCGACCTGCTTACTTGCGCAGGCCCAGCTTGCCGATCAGCGCCGTGTAGCGCTCGGCATCGTTGTCCTTCAGGTACGCCAGCAGGCTCTTGCGGCGGTTGACCATGCGCAGCAGGCCACGGCGGCCGTGGTGGTCCTTGGCGTGGGTCTTGAAGTGCGGGGTCAGCTCGTTGATCCGGGCGGTCAGCAGGGCGACCTGGACTTCGGGGCTGCCGGTGTCGCCGGTGCCGCGCGCGTGCGCAGCGACGATCTCGGCCTTGTTGAGGGCGGTCATCTGGATTTCCTTGTGTTGGAGGTTTGACTTGCGTTGCGGCTGGAAGGGCCCCAACGTGCGCTCTGCGGGGTGCAGAACCGGGGGATTGTACCACCGCGCCCTCCGTCATCGCGGCCCCGGGCCTCATGTGCCGGGCCGGGCTGGATGCCTCGTGTGCCGGGCTGGGGCTGGGGCTGGGTGCCTCTTGTGCCGGGCTGGGGCTGGGGCTGGGTGCCTCTTGTGCCGGGCTGGGGCTGGGGCTGGGTGCCTCTTGTGCCGGGCTCGGGCCGAGGGGCACTCCGTCGCGCGAATGTCCCCCGCCGCGGCTGGCGCCGCTCGCTCCTCCTTGATTTCGCCCGACGAAGTGCCCCTCGGCCCAAGCCCTGCCCCACGCCTTGCCGAACCGGCGGGCCGGCTGGTCGGCCAGCCGGCGGAGCCCTGCGGGGCCCGGTGGGCCCGCGGGGCAGGACCGGGGTGGGGGTGGGCGCCTGCGCGAAATCAAGGAGGAGGAAGCGGCGCCAGCCGCGACGGGGGACATTCGCGCAGGCGCCCGCCCCCACCCTGGTCCGGAACGCCCGCGCGCGGCCCCCTCCAAGTCCGGAACGCCCGCGCTGCCCAATCCAAGTCAGGCACGCCAGCGCGCTGCCCATCCAAGCCCGGAACGCAGGCGCGCTGCCCCCTGCGGCCTGCTCCCCAAGCTCAGCGGCTGGCCAGCCACCCCTGCAGCCGCCGCACACCCTCGTCCAGCCGAGCCAGGTCCTTGGACGCGAAGCACCAGCGCAGCCAGCCCTGCGCCTCCGGCGCGAACGCGTTGCCCGGCGCGATGCCCAGCCCGGCCTCGGCCACCAGCCGCTTGGCCAGGTCGAGCGAGTCGCCGAACCCGTCGAGCTTGAAGAAGGCGTACATGCCGCCCTGCGGCAGCGCCAGCTCGACCCGCGGCAGGGCCTGCAGCTGCGGCACCAACCGGTCGCGACAGGCCTTCAGGTGGGCCACGACGCGCGGGGTCACCTCGCCGGTGCCCTGCACGGCCGCGACGGCGGCGCGCTGGGTGAACACGCTCGCACAGGAGGTGTTGAACTCGATGAGCTTGCCCATCGGGTGGGTCATCTCGGGCGGCATCACCAGCCAGCCGAGCCGCCAGCCGGTCATCAGGAAGCTCTTGGAGAAGCTGTGCGCCACCACCAGCCGGTCCTCGGGCGCCGCGACGTCCAGGAAGCTGGGGGCGCAGGCATTGGCGGACTCGCCGTAGTACAGGCGCTCGTACACCTCGTCGGCGAGGATCCAGGTGCCCGTGCGGCGGCAGTGCTCGAGGATGGCCTGCTGCTCGGCGCGCGTGAGCGTCCAGCCGGTCGGGTTGTTGGGCGCATTGACGATCAGCAGCCGGGTGGCGGGCGTCACGGCGTCCAGCAGCGCCTGCAGGTCGAGCTTCCAGGCGCCCTGCGACGGGCGCAGCGACACGCGGCGCAGGCGCCCGCCCATGATCAGCGGCTGGGCCGTGAGGTTGGGCCAGACGGGCGTGACGGCCACCACCTCGTCGCCGGCATCGACCAGCATCTGCACCGCCAGCATCAGCGCGTTCACGCCGCCGGAGGTGATGGCGATGCGGTCGCGCGAGACCGGGCCGTGCAGGCGCGAGGTGTAGGCGGCGACGGCGTCGCGCAGCTCGGGCAGGCCCAGGTTGTGCGCGTAGAACGTCTCGCCCTTCTCGATCGACTCGATCGCCGCGCGGCGGATGAACTCCGGCGTGACCTCGTCGCTCTCGCCGAACCAGAAGGCCAGCACGTCGTCGCGGCCGATGCCGGCGTTGGCGACTTCGCGGATCTTGGATTCCTCGAGGTTCAGGATGGCTTGGCGCATGGTGGCTGCTTCAGGTGGCGGTGGGACGCTGCATCTTGCACGAGGAGGGCAGCTCGGCCTGCGCAGCGCCGAGCACGCGCACGACGCGGAAGCCGTAGCCCGAGCCCTCGACGTCGAACTTGACACCCGGCGCGCCCAGCTTGTCCATCTGGCCCACGACCAGGGTCTGCTGGAACTGGTGGTCCAGCGCCCGCATGCTGCCCGCCTGCCCCGCGAGGCTGACGCTGGCGCGCTCCAGCGCGGTGGCCACCGGCAGGGCCGCCACGCTGCCGGCCTTCTCGATCGACTGCGCCAGCGCCTCGACCATCAGCTGCATGCGCATGTGCACGTAGTCGTCCTGCGGGCGCGGGAAGCGCTGGCGGAACGACTTGTAGAAGGCCTCGCTCTGGGCGGTGGGCAGGTTGGGCAGCCAGTCGGCCACGGCGACCACGCGGCCCACGCCCGCGTCGCCGATCGCCGCCGGCGCCCCCAGCGCGTTGCCGTAGAAGGTGTAGAACTTGCCCTCGAAGCCGGCGTCGCGCGCCGCCTTGACCAGCAGCGTGAGGTCGTTGCCCCAGTTGCCCGTGATCACCGCGCTGGCGCCACTGGCCTTGATCTTGGCGGCATAGGGCGCGAAATCCTTCACCCGGCCCAGCGGATGCAGCTCGTCGCCGACGATCTGCACGTCCGGGCGAAGCTGCCCCAGCTGGCGCCGCGCCTCGCGCAGCACGGCCTGGCCGAAGCTGTAGTCCTGGCCGATGAGGTAGGCGCTGCGCACCGCCTTGTCCTCGCGCAGCACGGCCATCAGGGCCGCCATGCGCATGTCGGCGTGGGCGTCGAAGCGGAAGTGCCAGAAGCTGCAGCGCTCGTTGGTGAGCGCCGGGTCGACGGCGGAATAGTTGAGGTAGAGCACGCGGCGCGCGGTGTCGCGCTCGTTGTGCTTGTTGACCGCCTCGACCAGCGCGGAGGCGATCGCCGAGGAGTTGCCCTGCAGGATGAAGTGCGAGCCGTCGTCGATGGCCGAGCGCATCGCGGCCAGCGCCTCCTCGGTCTGGCCCTTGCTGTCGTAGCGGTCCACCGCCAGCGGGCGGGCGCCGCCCGGGAGGCGCACGCCCCCGCGCTGGTTGACCCGCTCGACCGCCCACAGCAGGTTGCGGAACACCGCCTCGCCGGTGTTGGCGAAGGCGCCGGACAGCGCCTCCACCATGGCCAGCCGCACCGGCGCGCCGGCCGGCTGCGCCCGCCCGAGGGCGGGAGCAAATAGCGTTGCCGCCGCGGATTTCAAGACCAGCCTTCGCTGTTTTTTCATGCCCTAGTCGTCTCTTGAAAAATGCGCCGCCCGCGCACAACTTGGTGCAGGCGGCAATCGATGAAAGCCGCGCAGTTTAAGAGAGAGCTTGAAAGGAGCTTTGTCATGTTCTTCGCACCCGTCGTTCGCACCCGCGCCACCGCGCCCGCCTTCCGTTCGTTCGACCGCAGCTTCGAGCGCTTCGTCAACGACGCCTTCTACGGCCCCGGCACCGCCCAGGGCCTGCAGCTCGCCCAGGACGACAAAGCCTGGACCGTGACGCTGGACCTGCCGGGCATCGCCCGCGAGGACCTGGCGATCCAGATCGAGGGGCCCGTCGTTCGCATCGAGACCAAGCCCGAAGCCAAGCGCCGCTACAAGGCCGCCTGGGAGCTGCCGCAGGAAATCGACGTCGACGCCACCACGGCCAAGCTGGAGAACGGCGTGCTGACGCTCACGCTGGGCAAGAAGCAGCCGGTGAGCAACGCCAAGCAGATCGCCGTCCAGTAAGGCCGCCCAAGACCGTTTGCCAAGCCCGCGGAGCCGACCGCGGGCTTTTTTCTGGGCGTCATCCTGTCTTGGGCTGGAGGCGGGTTGGCTGCCGGGTGCGAGGGATTCCGGGGCTCGGGATTCCGGGGTGCGTTGGCTTCCGGGGTGCGCGGCAGGCGGCGCCTAGCAGGGCCTCATCCCCTTTTGTCTCCGCTTCGCTGACGCTCGCTCCGATGCCCCCGCAGGCAGCCCCCTGCCGCCGCGCACGAACGCCGAACGAGCCGTGTCCCAGCGCCAGCCTCCAAGGCCCGAACGCCACCCCAGCGCACGAAGGGTTCAGCCGACCGACAGCTCCGCCAGCGGCCAGCGCGGCTTGACGTCGAAGGCGTAGGAGCGGCTGGCCGATTGCACGCCAGCCTCCAGGCGCATGGCGGCCGCCATCGCGATCATCGCGCCGTTGTCCGTGCACAGCGCCAGCTCCGGATAGTGCACGCGCACCCCCCGCTTGGCGCAGGCCGCATTCAGCTGCTCGCGCAGCAGCCGGTTGGCGCCCACGCCGCCGGCCACCACCAGGCGCTTGAGGCCCGTGTCCTGGAGCGCGGCCAGCGACTTCTTCACCAGCACTTCGACGATCGCCGCCTCGGTCGACGCGGCCAGGTCCGCCTTGCGCGGCGCCAGCTCGTCCCCGAGCTTGCGCACCTGCGTGAGCACCGCCGTCTTCAGGCCCGCGAAGGAGAAATCCAGGTCGCCGCTGTGCAGCAGTGGCCGCGGCAGCGCGAACGCTTTCGGGTCGCCCTGCTGCGCCAGCCTCGACAGCGCCGGCCCGCCGGGATACCCCAGCCCCATCAGCTTGGCGCTCTTGTCGAACGCCTCGCCCGCCGCGTCGTCGATCGTCTCGCCCAGGAGCTCGTACTGCGCCACGCCGTCCACCCGCATCAGCTGCGTGTGCCCGCCCGAGACCAGCAGGGCCACGAACGGGAACGCCGGCGGATCGACGCTGAGGAACGGCGACAGCAGGTGGCCTTCGAGGTGGTGCACGCCCAGCACCGGCTTGCCCAGCGCCGCGCCCAGCGCGCAGGCCACGCCCGCCCCCACCAGCAGCGCCCCGGCCAGGCCAGGCCCGCGGGTGAAGGCCACGGTGTCCACCTGGGCGAGCTCGCGGCCGGCCTCGGCCAGCACCTGGCGCGTGAGGGGCAGCACCCGCCGGATGTGGTCGCGGCTGGCCAGCTCCGGCACCACGCCGCCATAGGCCTCGTGCATGCGCACCTGGCTGTGCAGCGCGTGCGCGAGCAGGCGCGGGACGGCGCCGCCGCCCGCCTCCACCAGGGCCACGCCCGTCTCGTCGCAGGAGGATTCGATGCCCAGGACCAGCATGCGGCGAGTGTAGCCAGCGCCACCGGGTCGGCACGGGAGTTGCTCAGAGTCCCTCGATGAAGTCTGGTGTCCACTTCCTGCTCGCCGCGCGCCAGTGCGAGATCGCCGAGCTCGAGCAGCTCGCGCAGACCGGCGAGCTCGTCGGCGCCATCGCCTTGTTCATCCACGCGCTGCAGCGCGAACGCGGCATCTCCAGCATCTACCTTGGCTCGCACGGCGCGCAGTTCACGGCGCAGCGGGCGCAGCAGATCGCCGAATGCGACCGGGCCGAGGCCGCCGTGCGCGCGCAACTCGACCGGCTGGACACCGAGTCGTGCCAGGCCCGCAACGGCTCGCGCCTGTTCAGCCGGGTGGCGGTGGTGCTGCACACGCTCGAAGGCCTGCCGGCGCTGCGGGCCCGCATCGCGCGCCAGTCGCCCACCGCCAGCGAGGCGACGACTGCCTTCGCCAAGCTCATCGCCGGCCTCTTGACCGTCGTCTTCGAGGCGGCGGACAACGCCACCGACCCGCAGGTCTCGCGCGCGCTGGTCGCGATGTTCCACTTCATGCAAGGCAAGGAATTCGCGGGCCAGGAGCGCGCGCTGGGCGCGCGGGTGTTCGCCGCCGGCTACATCGACGGCGCCGGCCAGCAGCACTGGCGGCACCTGGTCGACACGCAGCAAGGCTGCTTCCAGGTCTTCACCGACCACGCCGATCCGCAGCTGCTGCGCGCCGACCAGGCCACGCGCGACCCGGTCGTGGTGGCCGAGGTGGAGCGCCTGCGCCGCGTGGGCACCACCGTGCGGGGCGAACTCGACATCGGGCTGAGCCACGCGTGGTACGACTGGTGCACGCGCCGCATCGACGAGATGAAGGCGGTGGAAGACCTGCTCGCCGCCCACCTTCGCCAGCTGTGCGAGCAGCGCATCGCCCGCGCCCGCGCCGAGCTGCAGGACCAGCGCGCCACGCTCGACGCCCTGTCGGCGCGGGCGGCCACCAGCGCCGCCACGCCGGCCGCCTTCGGCCCGCACCTGGAGCGGTCGCTGTTCGCCATGGTGCAGGAGCAGTCGCGCCGGCTGCAGGCCGTGACCGACGAACTGGACGCCGTGCGCGCCACCCTCAACGAGCGCAAGGTGGTCGAACGCGCCAAGGGCCTGCTGATGGCGCACCGGCAGATGACCGAGGACGAGGCGTACAAGGCGCTGCGCCAGATGGCGATGAACCAGAAGCGCCGCCTGGTCGACGTCGCGCACAACGTCCTGGCGCTGGCCGAGGTGCTGCCCGCCGCGGCGCGCTGAAGCGCGCGGTGATGCACGAAGACCGTGCGCCGCGCCCCAATCCGGGGTCGGCCGCGCGCGCCGGCGCCGCGGCGAAATGGCATAACGATCCAACCGCCGGTCATGAGCCCTCTGGGACAATCCACCCCGTGGGGATCAGCCACTACCTCAAGGAGATCGGCCGCGGCTCGCAGGGCGCGCGAGCACTCGACCGCGCGCAGGCGGCCGACCTGTTCGGGCAGCTGCTCGATGGCGGCGTCACCGACCTGGAGCTGGGGGCGTTCTGCCTGGCCATGCGCATCAAGGGCGAGACGCCGCAGGAGATGGCCGGCTTCCTCGACGCCACGCATGCGCGCCTGCACAAGGTGCCGGCGGGCGCCCGCCCCGTCGTGGTGCTCCCGAGCTACAACGGCGCCCGCCGCCTGCCGGTGTTGACCCCCCTGCTCGCGCTGCTGCTGGCGCGCCGCGGCCTGCCGGTGCTGGTGCACGGCACGGCCACCGAGAGCAGCCGCGTGTTCGTGACCGAGGTGCTCGGCCGGCTGGGCATCGCGGCGCAGGAGCGCATCGCGCCGATCGCGCCCGGGCAGGCCGCGTACGTGCCGACGGAACTGCTGCATCCGGGCCTCAAGCGCCTGCTGGACGTGCGGCGCGTGGTCGGCCTGCGCAACTCGGCGCACAGCCTCGTCAAGCTCATGCATCCGGTCGACGGGCCGGCGGTGCTGGTGGGCAGCTACACGCACCCGGAGTACGCTGCGTCGATGGGCGCGGTGTTCGAGCTGATGGGCGAGACGGCCCTGCTGCTGCGCGGCACCGAGGGCGAGGCCGTGGCCGATGCGCGCCGGCTGCCGCAGATGGAAGGCTTCGTGGCCGGCCGCCGCCTGCTGCTGGAAGGCGGCCGGCGCGGAACGCTGCCCGACCTGCCGGGCTGGCCGCAAGGCACCGACGCGGACGAGACGGCCGCCTACATCCGCGACGTGCTCGACGAGCGCCGGCCGCTGCCGGCATCGATCGCGCTGCAGGTGGAACACATCTTGCGATTGGCGCAGGAGCCATGAGCAGGGAGAACACGATGCAGTCACAGGGACAGGTCACGCTGGTCGGCGCCGGGCCGGGCGACCCCGAATTGCTCACCGTCAAGGCCGTCAAGGCCATCCGGGCCGCCACCGTCGTGCTCGTGGACGACCTGGTCAATCCCGAGATCGTCGCGCTCGCGCCCGCCGGCGCGCGCATCGTCCACGTGGGCAAGCGCGGCGGCTGCAAGAGCACGCCGCAGGCCTTCATCGAACGCCTGATGGTGCTGGCCGCGCGCGAGGGCGAGCGCGTCGTGCGCCTGAAGGGCGGCGACCCGTTCATCTTCGGCCGCGGCGGCGAGGAGGTGGAGCACCTGCGCGCCGCCGGCATCCACGTCGAGGTGGTGAACGGCATCACCGCCGGGCTGGCGGCCGTCTCCGGCCTGGGCGTGCCGCTCACGCACCGCGACCATGCCAGCGGCGTCGTGTTCGTCACCGGCCACGCGCAGCGCGGGGGCCAGGCGCCCGACTGGCAGGCACTCGCGCAGGCGGTGCACCAGGCGCGGCTGACGCTGGTGGTCTACATGGGGGTGAGCGGAGCGGCGCACATCCAGCAGCAGCTGCTCACGGCGCTGCCCGGCGACACGCCGGTGGCGATCGTGCAGCACGCCAGCCTGCCGCAGCAGCGCCATGCCGTGGCCACGCTCGCGGGCCTGGCGGCCACGATCGAGCGCGAGGGGCTGGGCAGCCCCGCCGTGATCGTGGTCGGCAACGTGGTGCGCGGCATGGCGGCCCTCGCCGCGCCGCCCGCCAACGCTCGCTTCGGCTGAACCCCGGCCGCGTTGCTCCTCAGGCGGCGGCGGCCTGGCGCCCGCGCCGCAGCCGGCGCAGGCCGCGGTACAACGGCCGCACCATCAGCAGCGTCAGCAGGGCCTCGACGCCGGTGAGAACGCCCGCCCAGGCAGAGTTGCCGGTGGCGCTTCGGCGGCGGAACTTGGCCACCAGCCGGTCGCGCGCGATCTCGATCGAGTCGTAGAACGCCGGCACCACCAGCAGCGTGAGCAGCGTGGAGGTCGTGGTGCCGCCGATGATGGCGATGGCCAGCGGCCGGTAGAACTCGCCGCCCTCGCCCGAGCCGATGGCCACCGGCAACATGCCGGCGATCAGCGCGAAGGTCGTCATCAGGATCGGGCGCAGCCGCGCGCGGCCGGCGGCCATCAGCGCGGTCTCGCGGTCCTCGCCGGCCGCCTCGCGCGCGCGCGTCGCGTCCAGCAGCAGGATGGCGTTCTTGGCCACCAGGCCCATCAGCATGATCACGCCGATGAAGCTCATGAGGTTGAGCGTCGTGTGCGTGGCCAGCAGGGCCAGCACCACGCCCACCAGGCTGAGCGGCAGCGACAGCATCACGCCGATCGGGGCGGTGAACGAGCCGAACTGCATCACCAGGATCAGGTACATCAGGCCCACGCCCATCGCCAGGGCGGTGGTCATGGCGCCGAACACCTCCTGCTGGTCCTTGCCCGAGCCGCCCAGCATCACGCCGTAGCCGGGCGGGAAGTTGGTCTGCTGCGCCAGGGCGATGGCGTCCTTGGTCACGTCGCCGGACGCGCGGCCCTCGACGTTGGCCGACACCGCGATCATGCGGCGGCTGTCCAGGTGCTGGATCTGCGCCGGCGCCGCGCCCATGGTGACGCGGGCGATCTGGTTGAGCGGCACCACCAGGCTGCTGCTGCCCACCGCCACCGGCAGGCGCTCCAGGTTCTCGGCGTCCACGCGGTCGTCCTTGTGCAGCCGCACCGCCACGTCGCGCGCCTCGCCGCCCGGGTCGACCCAGTCGCCGACTTCGACGCCGGCGAAGGCCACGCGCAACGCCTGCGCGGCGTCGTTGACCGAGATGCCCAGCTGGTTGGCCAGGCCGCGATCGAGCTCCACCCGCAGTTCGTCCTTGGGCGGCAGCTCCGACAGGCCGACGTCCACCGCGCCCTTGACCTGGCGCAGGCGCTCCATGTACGCGTTGGTGATCTCCAGCAGCGTGCGCGCGTCCTGGCCGTAGAACTGGATCTGCACCGGCTTGCGCACGCCGTTGTTCAGGTCGTCCATCACGACGTACTCGGCGCCGGCCAGCCGCGCCACCAGCTGGCGCAGGTCGACCGCCACCTCGGACGCCGAGCGCTTGCGCGTCTTGCGCTTGCCCAGGTCGACGAACACGCGGCCGCCGCCGGCGTTGATCTGGCTGTTGGTGGCCTTGACCTCCGGCAGCGTGCGCGCCAGTTCGGCCGCCTTCTCCACCTTCAGGCGCGCGTACTCCAGGCTCGCGCTGGCCGGGGTGCGCACCTCGACGGCGATCACGCCGACGTCCTGCACCGGCAGGAAGCTCGAACCGCCGAAGCCCGCGTGCAGCCCCAGCGCCGCGGCGAAGCTGGCCACGGCGGCCGCCGCCATCCAGCGCCGGTGCCTGAGCGCCCAGGCGATCACGCGGCCGTAGCGGTCGGCCTGGTGGTCGAACCAGGCATTGAAGCGCTCCAGCGCGTGGCCCAGGCGGCTGCGCGGCCCGCGCTCGTGCGCCGGCGGGTCGCCCCAGTAGGCCGAGATCATCGGGTCGAGCGTGAACGACACCAGCAGGCTCACCAGCACCGAGCAGGCCACGGTCAGCGCGAACGGCCGGAACCACTCGCCCGCCACGCCCGGCATGAACACCACCGGCAGGAAGATGGCAACGATGGAGAAGGTGGTGGCGGCCACGGCCAGCCCGATCTCCGCCGTGCCGACGCTGGCGGCGGTGAGGCGGTCGGCGCCGCGCTCCAGGTGGCGCACGATGTTCTCGCGCACCACGATCGCGTCGTCGATCAGCACGCCGATCGCCAGCGACAGCCCCAGCAGCGTCATCATGTTCAGCGTGAAGCCGCACAGCCACACGGCGATGAACGCCGTGATCGCCGAGGTCGGCAGGCTCAGGGCCGTGATCAGGGTCGAGCGCCACGAGTTGAGGAACACGTAGACCACGGCCACGGTGAGCATGGCGCCCAGCACCAGCGCCTCGATCACGTTGTTCAGGTTGGCCTGGGCGTCCTCGCCGCCGTCGCTGACGATCTCCAGCTTCGTTCCGGCCGGCAGGGTGGGCGCGACCTCCTTCACCAGCTTGCGCACCCGCGCGGCCACGGCCACCGTGCTGGCCTCGCGCGAGCGGGTGACGGACATCAGCACGTTGGGGCTGCCGTTGCGCAGGCTCATGCTCTCGCGCTCGGCGAAGCCGTCCACCGTGTCGGCCAGCTGGCCCAGGCGCACGACCTCGTTGCCGCGGCGGCGCACGATCACCTGCTGGAATTCGGCCGGCGACTCGATGCGCCCGACCAGCCGGATGCTCTGGTCCTTCAGCGGCCCGACCACGCGGCCCACCGGCGCGTTGGCGTTCTGGCTGCGCAGCGCGTCCACCACCTCGGCCACCGAGATGCCGTATTCGCGCAGGCGGTCCGCATGCAGCAGCACGCTCAGCTCGCGCTTGAGCGAGCCGGTGACGTTGACGACCGCGACGCCGTCGACCGCGCGCAGGCGCTCGGCCAGGTCGTCCTCGGCCAGGCGCGAGATCGCGGCGTGCGGCTGCGACGTGGACGACAGCGCCAGCTCGATCACCGGCTGCGCGCTCGGGTCCTGCCGGCGGATGACCGGCTCGCGCATCTCGACCGGCAGCTTGTAGCGCACGGTGGAGATCGCGTTGCGCACGTCGTCGGCGGCCTCGATCATGTTCTTGCTGAAGTTGAAGATCAGCACGATCACGGCGCTGCCGTCGCGGGCGGTGGAGCGCACCTCGTAGATGCCCGAGATGCCCTGCATCGCGCGCTCGAGGCGGTTGATGATCTCGCGCTCCACCGTCTCGGGCGAGGCGCCCGGATAGGCGATCTGCACCACCAGCACGGGCTGCTCGACGTCGGGGATCTCGTTGACGCGCAGCTTCTTGAGCGCCAGCACGCCCAGCGCCATGAGCATGAGGATGACGACCACCGTGACCAGGGGCCGGCGGATGCTGAAGTCGGAGAGGAACATGGTCAGCGCACCGGGCTGGATGCGGCGGCCGCCGCGACGCCGGCCTGCGGCTCCTGCACCGCCTGGCCTTCCTTGAGCGTGGCCAGCGGGCTGCGCAGCAGGCGGTCGCCGGCGGCCAGGCCGCCGCGCACCACATAGTCGCCGCTGCGCGGGTCGCGCTCGCCCAGCGTCACGGCCACCTTCTGCAGCCTGCCGTCGCGGATGCGCCAGGCCCAGGCGTTGTCGCCCGCGCGCACCAGCGTGCCGGGCGAGACCATCAGCGCGGTCCCGCTGGCGGTGGCGATGCGGCCCTGCGCATAGAGGCCGGCCATGCGCGGCTGCGCGTCGTGGACATCGACCAGCACCTCGACCTGGCGGGTGGTGGGGTTGGCGGCGGGGCTGACCAGCCGCACGGTGCCGGCGAACTCGCGCTCGCCGAAGCCGTTGACGCGGAACGTGACCGCCTGGCCGCGCTCGACCGACTGGATGGCGTCGGAGGACACCAGGCCCTCCAGGCGCACGGTGCGCGGGTCCATCACCTTGAGCAGTTCCTTGCCGACCTGCGCGGTGTCGCCCACCGACAGCTTGCGGTCGGTCACGATGCCGTCGAACGGCGCCCGCACCTCGGTGCGCTGCAGCTGCTGGCGCGCCTGCACGGCGCGCGCGCGGGCCGAGGCCAGGTCGCTCTGGGTGGTGTTGCGGCGGATCTCGGCGTCCTCCAGCGCCTGCGCCGAGGCCATGCCCGAGGCGCGCAGCGTCGACAGGCGCTGCAGCTGGCGCTGGGCCTGGTCGAAGGCCTGGCCGGCGGCGCGCTCGGCCTCCTGGGCCGACACCAGCGCGTCGCGGATCGAGGTGTCGTCCAGGCGCACCAGCAACTCGCCCTTGCGCACGGCGTCGCCGTTGTCCTTGAGCACGGCGGTCACGACGGCCGAGACCTCGGCGCGCAGGTCGGCGCGCTTTTCGGGCTGCAGCGTGCCGGTGACCAGCGGTCCCGAGACCAGCGCGCCGGGGCGCAGCACCAGCACGTCCTCCGGCCCGACCAGCAGCGGGCCGGCGTCCTTCGGGCCGGCCTTGGCATCGGCCTGGCGGCCGCAGCCGGCCAGCAACAGCCCGCAGGCGACCAGCGCCCACATCAAAACGATCCGCTTCATGTTGTTCTTACCCTCCAATGCAAAGGGCCGATGCAGCAACTCATCGGCCCGACGGGGCCGGATTATGCGGCCACCAGGCACCAGCTCGGTGCGTGGCGGGCCTGCTCGACCAGCGCGTCGCGACTCTACGGAGCGGCCCCGCGCCGGGCGAGCGGGATGCGACGAACTGCCGCCGGCCCCGACGGGATGCGGAAAACCGGGGCCAGGCGGGGGCCGGGCGGACCGGCCCGGCCGCACCGGCCCCGGCAGCTACACTGCGCGACCCATGAGCGCCTCCCCCCAGGATTTCGATGCGGTGGTCGTCGGCGCAGGCGCGGCCGGGCTGTTCTGCGCCGGCGTCGCCGGCCAGCTCGGCCTCAAGGTGCTGCTGCTGGACCATGCCCCCAAGGTGGCGGAGAAGATCCGCATCTCCGGCGGCGGCCGCTGCAACTTCACCAACCGCGACCTCGACCCGCGCGCCCCGCACAAGCACTTCCTGGGCGACAACCCGAACTTCTGCCGCTCGGCGCTGTCGCGCTACACGGCCCTGGACTTCATCGAGCTGGTACGGCGGCACGGGATCGGCTTCCACGAGAAGCACAAGGGCCAGCTGTTCGGCGACCGCAGCTCGGAAGACTTCATCCGGATGCTGCTGGCCGAATGCGGCGCCGGCGGCGTCGAGCGCTGGCAGCCGTGCCGGGTGCAGGGCGTGCGCTGGTCCGGCGGCCTCTACGAGCTCGACACCGACCGGGGCCCCGTGCGCGCGCCGCGCCTGGTGGTCGCCACCGGCGGCCTGTCGATCCCCAAGATCGGCGCCACCGACTTCGGCCACCGGCTCGCGCAGCAGTTCGGCCTGAAGGTGGTCGCGCCCCGCCCCGCGCTGGTCCCCCTCACCTTCGAGAGCGAAGGCTGGGCGCCCTATGCGCAGCTGGCCGGCCTGGCCCTGCCCGTGCGCATCGCCACCGGCGAGAAGAAGGCGGCGATGGCGTTCGACGAGGACCTGCTGTTCACCCACCGTGGGCTGTCCGGGCCGGCGGTGCTGCAGATCTCCAGCTACTGGCAGCCGGGCACGCCGATCCGCGTCGACCTGGCGCCCGGCGTCGACCTGGCCGCCGCCCTGGCGCAGGCCAAGCAGCGCTCGCGCAAGCTGGTGGCCAACGAACTGGCCGCCTTCGTGCCCGAGCGGCTGGCCGATGCCTGGGTGCAGGCGGTCCCCGCGCTGCAGCGGCCGGTGAACGAAGCCGCGGACAAGGCGCTGGCCGTGCTGGCGCAGCAGCTCGCCCGCTGGGAGCTGGTGCCCACCGGCACCGAGGGCTGGCGCAAGGCCGAGGTCACGGCCGGGGGCGTGGACACCCGCGAGCTGTCCTCGCAGACCATGGAGTCGCGCCAGCCCGGCCTGTACTTCATCGGCGAGGTGGTCGACGTGACCGGCTGGCTGGGCGGCTACAACTTCCAGTGGGCCTGGGCCAGCGGCTGGGCCTGCGCCCAGGGGCTGGCGGCCGGGCGGTAGCCGGTCCGGCGGGGGCGCACCGGGGGTCGCCGGCAGGGGCTGCTTGCCCCGGATGCCCTTGAGGCTATAATCGCGGGCTCACTGCCGGCAAACCCCGACGGCCTGATCAATTCCTAGTCGGGGAACCCCCGCCGCAAGCCCGATCTTCTTGCGGCACCGTTAGATCACTGGATTCATGACGACGATTCGCGTTAAAGAGAATGAGCCCTTCGACGTGGCCCTGCGCCGCTTCAAGCGCACCATCGAGAAGCTCGGCCTGCTGACGGAACTGCGCGCCCGCGAGTTCTACGAAAAGCCCACCGCCGAGCGCAAGCGCAAGAAGGCCGCCGCGGTCAAGCGCCACTACAAGCGCGTGCGCAGCATGCAGCTGCCCAAGAAGCTCTACTGAGCTTCGGGGTCGGCCGCCACGCACCGACTCGAAGGCGCCGCACGCAGCGGCCGCCGCCAAGCCTGCCCGGGGACGCTCGCGCAGGCTTTTTTCATTCCCACCTGGAGAACGCCATGCCGCTGAAGGAACGCATCAACGAGGACATGAAGGCCGCCATGCGCGCCAAGGAGACCGAGCGCCTGGGCACCATCCGGCTGCTGACCGCCGCGATGAAGCAGAAGGAAGTGGACGAGCGCATCGAGCTGGACGACACCGCCATCGTGGGCATCGTCGACAAGCTCATCAAGCAGCGCAAGGACAGCATCGAGGCGTTCCAGAAGGCCGCCCGCCAGGACCTGGCCGACAAGGAAGCCGCCGAGATCCAGGTGCTGCAGGCCTACCTGCCCGCGCGCCTGTCCGCCGACGAGGTCGCCGCCGAGGTGAAGGCCATCGTGGCCGAGCTGGGCGCCAAGGGCCCCGGCGACATGGGCAAGGTCATGGGCGCCGCCAAGCAGCGCCTGGCCGGCAAGGCCGAGATGGGCCAGGTGTCGGCCGCGGTGAAGGCGGCGCTGGCGGGCTGAGGCGGGCTTCGGGGGTGAGCTGGCATCCAGCTCTTAGGCTGTCATGCCGGGCTCGACCCGGCATCCAGGCCCCAAGAGTGTCATGCCGGGCTCGACCCGGCATCCAGGCCCGGACCGTGGTGCCGGCCCGGCGATGTCGGCCGGACTGGATTGCGGGTCGAGCCCGCAATGACAAGAGACGCGTCATGCCCGGCGTGAGCCGGCATCCGAGATCAGCCCCACAGACTGTCATGCCGGGCTTGACCCGGCATCCAGGCCCGGACCGTCGTGCCGGCCGGCTGAGGCGAGTCGGACTGGATTGCGGGTCAAGCCCGCAATGACAACAGACGCGCGCCGGGATGGCCGGCGCGGCGCCGCGGGCCTACGAACCGGCCACCTTCATCCGGTCGATCAGGACCGAGCCGACCGTCTTGGCGCCATAGTTGTAGGCATCGGCGCCCACGGCCTGGATGCCGAGCAGCATGTCCTTGAGGTTGCCGGCGATGGTGATCTCCTGCACCGGGTAGGCGATCTCGCCGTTCTCGACCCAGAAGCCGCTCGCGCCGCGCGAGTAGTCGCCGGTGACGTAGTTCACGCCCTGCCCCATCAGCTCGATGACGAACAGCCCGGTGCCCAGCTTGCGCAGCATCCCGGGCAGGTCGTCCTGCGGCTGCGTCAGCCGCGAGGTGAGCGTGAGGTTGTGCGAGCCGCCGGCGTTGCCGGTGGTCTTCATGCCGAGCTTGCGCGCCGAGTAGCTGGACAGGAAGTAGCCCTCCACCCGGCCGGCGTCGACCACCTTGCGCGCCTTGGTGCGCACGCCCTCCTCGTCGAACGGCGCACTGCCCTTGCCGCGCCGGGTGTGCGGATCCTCCAGCACGTCGACGTGGTCCGGGAAGACCTGCTTGCCCAGCGAATCGACCAGGAAGCTGCTGCGGCGGTACAGCGATCCGCCGCTGGTGGCCTGCACGAACCCGCCCAGCAGACCCGCCGCCAGCGGCGACTCGAACAGCACCGGGCACTCGCGCGTGGTGATCTTGCGCGCCTTCAGCCGCGAGAGCGCCCGCTCGGCGGCGTAGCGCCCCACCGCCTCGGGGCCCGCGAGCTCCTTGGGCGAGCGCATCGAGGTGTACCAGGCGTCGCGCTGCATGTCCTCGCCGCGCCCGGCGATCGGCGCCACCGACACCGAGTGGCGCGAGCTGGCATAGCCGCCGCGAAAGCCGTGCGTGTGCGCGCTGAAGAAGTGGCTCTGCTGCGCGGAGACGCCCGCGCCTTCGCTGTTGGTGATGCGCTTGTCGGTGGCGAAGGCGGCCGCCTCGCAGGCGAGCGCGATGCGCGCGGCTTCCTCGCTGTCGATGGCCCACGGGTGGAACAGGTCCAGGTCGGGCTGCTCGTCGGGCCGCGCGATGTCGTCGGCATCGGGCAGGCCGGCCACCGGGTCTTCGGCGGTGAAGCGCGCGATGTCGTAGGCGGCCTGCACCGTCTGCTCGATGGCTGCCTCGGAGAAGTCGGAGGTGCTGGCGTTGCCGCGCCGGCGCCCGATGTAGACGGTCACGCCCAGCGACTTGTCGCGGTTGCGCTCGACGTTCTCCAGCTCGCCCTTGCGCACCGACACCGACAGGCCGCAGCCCTCGGACGCCTCGGCGCCCGCGTCGGTGGCGCCCAGCTTCCTCGCATGCAGGAGCGCCCGGTCGACGAGTTGTTCGAAGGTGTCTCGGCTGTACGAAAAGCCGTTCGCGGCACGGGAGGAAGCTTGTGTCATGGCGGGGCTATGATACTTGCGGCCACCCGCGCAGCCGGGCCGCGCCTGCCCTTTCCCACCATGTCACGCAAACCAAAAAAAGGCTACTTCGTGCGCGGCCAGTTCGTCGCCGAAGGCAGCGAACTGGACCTGCAGCTCAAGGCCGAACTGAAGCACTTCCAGGACAACAGCAAGACCGAGCTCAAGCGCGAGAGCACCGAGCTGCAGAAGCTGGGCGAACAGCTCATGACGCTTCGCAGCGCGCTGTTCGAGCGCCTGCAGCTGCCCGACAAGCTGGTCGACGCGCTCGAGGAGGCGCGCCGCATCACCAACTTCGAGGGCAAGCGCCGGCAGATGCAGTACGTCGGCAAGCTGATGCGCGGCCTGGACGAGGAAGCGCTCGCCGCGGTGCGCGCGGCCCTGGACGAGCAGCGCCAGGGCTCCGCCGCCGACAGCCTGGCGCTGCACGAGGCCGAGCGGTGGCGCGACGACCTGATCGCGCGCGAGGAGGCCTTCGGCGAGTGGATCAGCGCCCACCCGGACACCGACAGCCAGCAGCTGCGCGCCCTGATCCGCCAGGCGCGCAAGGACCACCACCCCAGCCAGGCCGAAATCTCGCAGGGGCTGGCGCCGCGCCACGGGCGCGCGTACCGCGACATCTTCCAGCTGGTCAAGGAGAAGCTGCAGCATGAGTGACACCCCGTTCGATCCGGTGCGCATCGGCATCGTCTCCATCAGCGACCGCGCCTCCTCCGGCGTGTACGAGGACAAGGGCCTGCCGGCGCTGAAGGACTGGCTCGCGCGCGCGCTGAAGAACCCCATCACGTTCGAGCCGCGCCTCATCCCCGACGAGAAGGACCGCATCGGCGCCGCGCTGGTGGAGCTGGTCGACCGGGCCGGCTGCGCGCTCGTGCTCACCACCGGCGGCACGGGGCCGGCCCCGCGCGACGTCACGCCCGAGGCCACGCTCGCCATCGCCGACCGCGAGATGCCCGGCTTCGGCGAGCAGATGCGCCAGATCAGCCTGAAGTTCGTGCCGACGGCGATCCTGTCGCGGCAGGTGGCGGTGATCCGCGGCCAGGCGCTGGTCATCAACCTGCCCGGCCAGCCCAAGTCGATCCAGGAGACGCTGGAGGGCCTGAAGGACGCCAACGGCCAGTCCGTGGTGCCCGGCATCTTCGCCGCCGTGCCGTATTGCATCGACCTGATCGGCGGGCCCTACCTCGAGACGAACGACGAGGTGTGCAAGGCCTTCCGCCCCAAGTCGGCGATCCGTCCGCCGCGCGCGGCATGAGCCCGCGCGAGCGCGTCGAGCGCACGCTCGCGGGCATCGCCGCGCACGACGGCGACCTGGGGTCGTTCGTCGCGGTGCACGACGCGCAAGGCGCGGCGCGCGAGCTCGATCGGGCCCTGGCCCACGGCGGCGCGCTGCAGGGCCTGCCGGTGGGCGTCAAGGACATCTTCGACACCGCGGGCCTGCCGACGGCGTACGGCTCGCCCCTTTACGCGGGGCACCAGCCGCGCGTGGACGCCGCCATCGTGCAGGCGATCCGGCGCGCCGGCGGCACGGTGGTCGGCAAGACCAGCACGACCGAATTCGCGTTCCTGAACCCGACGCCGACGCTCAACCCGAATGCGCCCGGCCGCACGCCGGGCGGCTCCTCGGCGGGCTCCGCCGCCGCGGTCGCCGCGGCGCTGGTGCCGCTGGCCGTGGGCACGCAGACCGGCGGCTCGGTGATCCGGCCGGCCTCGTATTGCGGCGTGGTGGGCTTCAAGCCCAGCTTCGGCGCCCTGCCCACCGCGGGCCTGAAGCCGTTCTCGTGGTCGCTCGACACGGTGGGCCTGTTCACGTCCACGGTGGCGCAGATGGCCGAGTGGTCACAGGCGATCAGCGGCCGCCCCTGGGCGGCACGCACCCCCGGCGCCGGCACGCCGGTGTTCGGCATCGCCTGGTCCCATCCCTGGGGCGAGCTGTCGGCCAGCGCGCGCAAGGCGCTGGAGGCGGCCAAGCGCAAGCTGGAGGCGACGGGCGTGCTGGTGAAGGACGCGGTGCTGCCCGACTGGATCGGCGACGTGTTCCGCGCCCACGACGCCGTGCAGGGCTGGGAAGCCACACGGGCGCTGGCCGACGAATTCGAGTTCCACGCCGACCGCTTGTCGCCCATCCTGCGCGACTACCTGCGCGACGCCCGGCGCGTGGACGACGCGGCGTACGAGGCCGGCCACGCGACGGCGCACGCGGCGCGGCGCGCGCTGCACCAGCTGTTCGACGGCATCGACGTGCTGCTCACGCCCAGCGCGCCCGACGAGGCGCCCGAGGGCTTCGGCTCCACCGGCGCCTCGACCTTCAACCGCGTCTGGACCCTGCTGCACGTGCCGTGCCTGAGCGTGCCCGGCGCCACCGGCGTGAACGGCTGGCCCATGGGCGTGCAGGTGGTCGCGCCGATCGGCGAAGAGGCACTGTGCCTGCGCGCCGGCGCCGTGCTGGAAGCGGCGCTGCGCGCCTGAGCGCAACTCGCCGCAGGCCGCGGACCGCAGCCCGGACCCGGCCTCAGTCCCCGGCCGGCGCCTTCTCGGCCTGCTCCAGCTGCAGCCGCTCGATCGCCTGCCACAGCTGCATGATCTGGTGCTCGTGCGACGACGCGCTGTCGAACAGGCCGCGCATCGCTTCGGACACCGGATCGCCCGCCTGCGTGAGGCCGTAGGCGGCGAAGGCCCGGTCGCTGCCGCGGTCCTCGGCGCGGATGATGCGCGCAGGGATGCCCACCGCGGTGGCGCCCGCGGGCACCGGCTTGGTGACGACGGCGTTGGAGCCGATGGCCGCCCCGTCGCCGACCGTGAAGCCGCCCAGCACCTTGGCGCCGGCGCCGACGACGACGTTGCGCCCGAGCGTGGGATGCCGCTTGGCGCCGCGCGTGAGCGAGGTGCCCCCAAGCGTGACGCCCTGGTAGATGGTGCAGCCGTCGCCGATCTCGGCCGTCTCGCCGATGACGACGCCCATGCCGTGGTCGATGAACACGCCCTCGCCGATCGTCGCGCCCGGGTGGATCTCGATGCCGGTCAGCCAGCGCGAGAACTGCGAGACCAGGCGACCCGGCCAGCGCAGGCCATGGCCCCAGCACCAGTGCGCCAGCCGGTGCAGCACCAGGGCGTGCAGGCCGGGATAGCAGGTGACCACCTCCCACGTGCCGCGCGCGGCGGGGTCGCGGTCGAGGATGCACTGGATGTCGGAGCGGAGCCGGTCGAACATGACTTCCGGGTTGGGCTGTCGGGCGCGCCAGTCTAAGGCTTGCCCTTGGCCGCCGCCTGCGACATGGCCTTGGCGACACCACGCAGGATGTGGATTTCCTCGGGGGTCGGTTGCGCGCGGTTGAACATCTGGTGCAGGCGCGGCATCAGCTTCTTGGGCGCGGCCGGATCGAGGAAGCCGATGTCCACCAGCGCCTGCTCCCAGTGCGCCAGCATGCCGGCCACCGCCTGCGCATCGGCCGGCACCGCCGCCGGCGCCGACGGCGTGACGCCATAGCCGCCCAGCGCCAGCCGCCACTCGTAGGCCACCAGCTGCACCGCGGCGGCCAGGTTGAGCGAGCCGTAGTCGGGCGCGGTGGGGATCGTCAGCGCCACGTGGCAGCGGTAGACGTCCTCGTTGCGCATGCCGTAGCGCTCGGATCCGAACAGGAAGGCGACGCCCTGCGCGCGGCCGGCCAGGCCCGGCAGGTGCTCGCGCGGCGTGGCGGTGGGCGGGCCGAAGTCGCGCGGCGTCATGGCGGTGGCGCACAGCACCTGCACGCCCTCCAGCGCCTCGTCCAGCGTGGCCACGGTGCGCGCGCGCGCCAGCACGTCGGTGGCGCCGCTGGCCCGGTCGATCGCCTCCTGCCGCGCGAGCACATCGGGCCAGCGCGGGGCCACCAGCACCAGGTCGTCGAAGCCCATCACCTTCATCGCGCGCGCGACCGCGCCGACGTTGCCCGCATGGCTGGTGCCGATCAGGATGAACCGCGTCTTCAAGCTTCCCCCGGTAGAATCGGGGGCATTGTCGCCGCCTGCATCGCCGGGCCCGGCAGCGCCCCGCGGGGCGCCGATCTTCGAACCTCCCGGGCCGCTCCATCGGCGGCCCGCCAAGTCCAGACAATCCATGCCGTCCAACCTGCACCCCATGCTCAACGTGGCCATCAAGGCCGCCCGCGCCGCAGGCGCCATCATCAACCGGGCCGCGCTCGACGTCGAAGCCGTGCGCGTGTCGCAAAAGCAGGTCAACGATTTCGTCACCGAGATCGACCACGCGAGCGAAGCCGCCGTCATCGAGACGCTGCTCACCGCCTACCCCGACCACGCGATCTGGGCCGAGGAATCCGGCCAGACCCATGGCAAGCAGGGCTCCGATTTCGTCTGGATCATCGATCCCCTGGACGGCACCACCAACTTCATCCACGGCTTCCCGGTCTATTGCGTCAGCATCGCGCTGGCGGTCAAGGGCCGCGTGGAGCAGGCGGTGATCTACGACCCCACCCGCAACGACCTGTTCACCGCCACGCGCGGCCGCGGCGCCTACCTCAACGAGCGGCGCATCCGCGTGTCCAAGCGCACCGACCTGCGCCAGTGCCTGGTCTCCACCGGCTTTCCGTTCCGCCCCGGCGACAACTTCAACCTGTACCTGCGCATGATGTCCGAGGTGATGCAGCGCACCGCGGGCCTGCGCCGCCCCGGCGCCGCCGCGCTCGACCTGGCCTACGTCGCCGCCGGCTTCACCGACGGCTTCTTCGAGACCGGCCTGTCGCCCTGGGACGTGGCCGCCGGCTCGCTGCTCGTCACCGAGGCGGGCGGCCTGATCGGCAACTTCACGGGCGAGTCCGACTTCCTGGAGCAGAAGGAATGCGTCGCGGGCAACCCGCGCGTGTACGGCCAGCTGGTGGGCATGCTCTCCAAGTACAGCAAGTTCGCCAGCGCCGGCGAGAAGGCGTCGGTGCGGCAGGCGCCGGAGCTGGTGCCGCCGGAGACCACGCCCACGGCCGAGACGCGCGACGCACGCGACACCGGCGACACCGGCGACCAGCAGGCCGCACAGGACTCGCAGGGCGCCGGTGGCGCGGAGCCCGCTCGCTGACATGGCGGGCGTGACGGGCGTGACAGGCGTGACGGGCGTCCTGGCCGAGCTGCTGCAGCAGGATCCCTGGACGGCCACCGCGGCGCTCGCGCTGGCGGCGGTGGTGGCGGCGCTCATCACCCACGCCATCGTCGGCGCGGTGCTGCGCCGGGCCACGCGCGGCGCGCCCATCCTCAACGCCATGCTCACGGCGGCCCGGCAGCCGGCCGGCGCGGTGCTGCCCCTGTTCGCCCTGCAGGCGGTCTGGAGCCTGGCCGACGACCAGCTGCGCACCATCGGCGGCGTGCGCCACGTCAACGGCCTGCTGCTGATCGCGGCGGTCACCTGGCTGGTGTCGGCCATCCTGCGCGGCCTGCGCCAGGGCGTCACCTCGCAGCACCGGGTCGACGTCGAGGACAACATCCAGGCCCGCCGCATCCACACCCAGGCGCGCGTGCTGGCCCGCACGGGGCAGGTGGTCGTGCTGATCGCCGGCATCTCGATGATGCTCATGACGTTCCCTGGCGCGCGCCAGGTCGGCGCCAGCCTGCTGGCCTCGGCAGGCGTGCTGGGCATCGTCGGCGGCCTGGCGGCGCGGCCGGTGTTCAGCAACCTGATCGCCGGGCTGCAGCTGGCGCTGGCGCAGCCCATCCGGCTGGACGACGTGCTGATCGTCAACAACGAATGGGGCCGGGTCGAGGAGATCACGGGCACCTACGTGGTGCTGCGCATCTGGGACGAGCGCCGCATGATCATCCCGCTGCAGTGGTTCATCGAGAACCCGTTCCAGAACTGGACGCGCACCAGCTCGCAGATCCACCAGCCGGTCTACCTGCACGTGGACTTCAGCACCCCGCTGGAGCCGCTGCGCGCCGAACTGCAGCGGGTGGTGCAGGCCGCGCCCGAGTGGGACGGGCGCACCGCGCAGCTGGTGGTCGTGGACGCCACCGAACACAGCATGAAGCTGCGGGCGCTGGTGTCGGCGCGCGCGTCGGGGCCGGCGTTCGATCTGGGGTGCAAGGTCCGCGAGGCGCTGTTCACGCTGCTCGCGCGCGACTATCCGCAGTACCTGCCGAACCAGCGGCAGATCAACCTGGGCGAACGCCCGGGCGCGCCGCAGGCCGGGGGCTGACGGGTCAGCGCTTGTCGTCCCAGGCCAGCGCGGGGCCCTGGGGCGAGTGGCGGCGGAACGCCGCCACGTACAGCTGGCCGAAGAACAGCACGATGTTCATCTTCTGGATCGCCTCGCGGTGCAGCCGCCACGTGTGCTGCAGCTGCGACGGCTGCAGCCCGCCGGCCACGGCGTCGGCCAGGTCCAGGCGCGCGGCCGAAGCCGCTTCCTGGGCCCGGGCGGCGGCCCGGCTGGCCGCGCTGCAGATGGTCTTGAGGTAGCCGAGCTGGTGCGCCGGCACCACCACGAACTCGCCCTTCTTGCCTGACATTCACGCCTCCCTGCGCTGCGTCGTTGCAGGCCACTGTGGCAAGCGCGGCGCGCCGCCCCTGTAGGACGCGCGCGATGCCCGTTGTGATCCGCTGGCACAGCCTTGCCGCGGCGATCCGGCAGCGATGCGGCGGGCGGATCGGCACCGCATCGGCGGCGCGCCGGGCGCAGCGGAGCCAACCCCGATAATCGGCTCCCTCATGAGCAGTCCTGCCGCCTCCGAGACGCCCGACCTGAGCGGGCACACGCCGATGATGGCGCAGTACCTCGCCATCAAGGCGCAGCACCCGCAGACGCTGGTGTTCTACCGCATGGGCGACTTCTACGAGCTGTTCTTCGGCGACGCCGAGAAGGCCGCCCGCCTGCTGGACATCACCCTCACCCGGCGCGGCAACTCCGCCGGCCAGCCGGTGGTGATGGCCGGCGTGCCCTTCCATTCGGTCGAGAGCTACCTCGCGCGCCTGATCCGCCAGGGCGAATCGGTGGCGATCTGCGAGCAGGTCGGCGACGTGGCCACCAGCAAGGGCCCGGTCGAACGCAAGGTGGTGCGCGTGGTCACGCCCGGCACGCTCACCGACACCGAACTGCTGGCGGACAAGGCCGAGGCCGTGCTGCTCGCGGTGCACCAGGGCTCGCGCCACCGCTGCGGCCTGGCCTGGCTGAGCGTCACGCAGGGGGCGCTGCAGCTGGCCGAGTGCGCGGGCGACGAGCTGGAGGCGTGGATCGCGCGCATCGCGCCCAGCGAGCTGCTGCACAGCGCCGACGTCACGGAAGCGTTCGGCCAGCGGCTGCGGGCGCTGCGCTTTTCCGGCTCCGTCTCGCTGACCGAGCGACCCGCCTTCCAGTTCGACGCCGGCCTGGGGCTGCGCAAGCTGCTCGAGCAGCTCAATGCCGCCACCCTCGCCGCGTGGGGCGCCGACGAGCTGGTGCAGGCGCACGCGGCCGCCGCGGCGCTGCTCGCGTACGCCGAGCACACCCAGGGCCGCGCGCTCTCGCACGTGCACAGCCTGCAGGTGCAGCGCGACGACGAGCTGATCGACCTGCCGATCACCACCCGGCGCAACCTCGAGCTGGTGCAGACCCTGCGCGGCGAGGACGCGCCCACCCTGTTCTCGCTGCTGGACACCTGCATGACGGGCATGGGCAGCCGCATGCTCAAGTGCTGGCTGCTCGAGCCGCGGCGCGACCGCACGCAGGCCACCCAGCGCCTGGACGCCATCGAGGCGCTGCGCGCCGGCGCCTGGCGCCGCCTGCGCGAGGAGCTCAAGGGCACCAGCGACGTCGAGCGCATCACCGCGCGCACCGCGCTGCGCCAGGTGCGCCCGCGTGAACTGGTCGGCCTGCGCCAGTCGCTGGACAAGGCCCGCGGGCTGGCCGCCGCCGTCGAGCCGGCGCTGCCGCTGCTGGCGCAGTTGCGCCAGGACCTGCAGCCGCCGGCGGGCTGCGCCGACCTGCTCGCGCGCGCCCTGATGGACGAGCCCGCGGCCCTCGTGCGCGACGGCGGCGTGATCGCCACCGGTCACGACGCCGAGCTCGACGAGCTGCGCGCGATCCAGCAGAACGCCGACGGCTTCCTGCTGCAGCTGGAAGCGCGCGAGCGCGAGCGCACCGGCATCGCCAACCTCAAGGTGCAGTTCAACCGCGTGCACGGCTTCTACATCGAGGTCACGCAGGGCCAGCTGGACAAGGTGCCGGACGACTACCGTCGCCGCCAGACGCTCAAGAACGCCGAGCGCTTCATCACGCCGGAGCTCAAGGCGTTCGAGGACAAGGCGCTGTCGGCCCAGGAGCGGGCGCTGGCGCGCGAGAAGTGGCTCTACGAGCAGCTGCTCGACGCGCTGCAGCCGCACGTGCCGGCGCTCGGCCGCCTGGCCCGCGCGCTCGCCTCGCTGGATGCGCTGTGCGCGCTCGCCGAGCGCTCGCTGACGCTCGGCTGGTGCCGCCCGCAGTTCATCCGCGAGCCGGGCATCGAGATCACGCAGGGCCGCCACCCGGTGGTGGAGGCGCGCCTGGCCGAAACCTCGGGCGGCGCCTTCATCGCCAACGACACCCGGCTCGGGCCCAGGCAGCGCATGCAGGTGATCACCGGCCCCAACATGGGCGGCAAGAGCACCTACATGCGCCAGGTCGCGCTGGTCTGCCTGCTGGCGGCGATGGGCTCGTACGTGCCCGCCACCGCCTGCCGGCTGGGGCCGATGGATGCCATCCACACCCGCATCGGCGCCGCCGACGACCTGGCCAACGCGCAGTCGACCTTCATGCTGGAGATGACCGAGGCCGCACAGATCCTGCACGCCGCCACGCCGCAGAGCCTGGTGCTGATGGACGAGATCGGCCGCGGCACCTCCACCTTCGACGGCCTGGCGCTGGCGTCGGGCATCGCCGCCCACCTGCACGACAAGACGCAGGCCTTCACGCTCTTCGCCACCCACTACTTCGAGCTGACGGAGTTCCCGGCCCGGCACCACGCGGCGGTGAACGTGCACGTGAGCGCCACCGAGTCGGGCAGCGACATCGTGTTCCTGCACGAGATCCAGCCCGGGCCGGCCAGCCGCAGCTACGGCATCCAGGTGGCGCGCCTGGCGGGCATGCCGGCCGCCGTGGTCAACCATGCGCGGCACGCGCTGGCCGCGCTGGAGACGCAGCAGACGCTGGCGCGCGAGCAGGTCGACCTGTTCGCGCCGCCGCCCGAGACGGCCGCGCCCGCACCGAGCGCAGTCGAATCCGCCCTGTCGGCGCTCGACCCGGATACGATGAGCCCGCGCGACGCGCTGGATGCGCTGTACGCGCTGAAGAAGAAGCTGGGCGGATGAGCACTTCGATGGCTTGTCATTCCGGCGCAAGCTGCAATCCAGGCGGCGCGCGAACGGGCACCGCACTGGATTGCGGGTCGAGCCCGCAATGACGAGGGGAAGGGCCAAGCCCGCAATGCCGGGGACAGCTCAAGCCCGCAATGACGAGGGTGAGGCCGGTGCCCGCCACGACAAGGGAAGGCTCCACGCCGCCATGACAACCGTTTCGAGGATCGCCCCATGACCTATTGCGTCGGCATCAAGCTCAATGCGGGCCTGGTGTTCCTGTCCGACTCGCGCACCAACGCCGGGGTCGACCACATCAGCACGTTCCGCAAGATGATCGTGTACGAGCGGCCGAACGACCGCTTCATGGTGCTGCTGACGGCCGGCAACCTGTCGATCTCGCAGTCCGTGCGCGAGATCCTGCAGGTCGAGCACCTCAAGGACCAGGAGGGGGGCGACCCCATCACGATCTGGAACGCCCGCAGCATGTTCGACGCTGCGCGCGTGCTCGGCCAGACCGTGCGCCGCGTGTACGACCGGGATGCCGACGCGCTCAAGGCCTCCGGGGTCGACTTCAACATCTCGCTGCTCTTCGGCGGCCAGATCCGGGGCGAGGGCATGCGCCTGTTCCAGGTCTATTCGGCCGGCAACTTCATCGAAGCCACCTGCGAGACGCCCTACTTCCAGATCGGCGAGTCCAAGTACGGCAAGCCGGTGCTCGACCGCGTGATCACGCCCGAGACGCCGCTGGACGAGGCCGCCAAGTGCGCGCTGGTGTCCATGGATTCGACGATGAAGTCCAACCTGTCGGTCGGCCCGCCGCTGGACCTGTGCGTGTACGAGGTCGACCGCTTCCAGACCGACAAGCTCGCCTGCCTGGACCACAACAACCCGTACTACAGGATGCTGCACACGAGTTGGGGACAGAAGCTGCGCGAGGTGTTCGACAGCCTGGAGGACCCGGTCTGGGACGACGCCCACACCGACACGCCGCTCAAGACCGAGCTGTCGCCGCACCTGCCGCTGAGGAAGATCACGCGGCCGGAAGAAAAGCTGATCTGACCGCCGGGCGCGGCGGTGCCCGGCCGCCGTCGCGTTCGTTCGCGCCTCCATGTCCCTCATCGTCTTTTCCCACGCCAACAGCTTTCCCGCTGCCACCTACACGGTGCTCTTCAAGCAGCTGCGCTCGCGCGGCTTCATCGTCAAGGCCGTGGACAAGTTCGGCCACGACGAGCGCCACCCGGTCACCAACAACTGGCCGCACCTGCTGGAGCAGCTGCACGAGTTCGCCGAGCGCGAGGTGGTGCAGGCCGGCGAGCCGGCATTCTTCGTCGGCCATTCGCTGGGCGGCTTCCTGAGCATCCTGTGCGCGGCGCGCCATCCCGAGCTCGCGCGCGGTGTGCTGATGCTCGACTCGCCCCTGCTGGGCGGCTGGAAGGCGCATGCGCTCGGCGCCGCCAAGCGCACCCAGCTGGTCGGGTCGATCTCGCCGGGGCGCATCAGCCGCCAGCGCAAGAACCGCTGGCCGACGCGCGAGGCGGCATTCGAGCATTTCCGCCACAAGAAGGCGTTCGCGCAGTGGGACGAGCAGGTGCTGCACGACTACGTGAACCTTTGCACGCATGACGTGGACGGCGAGCGCATGCTGAGCTTCGACCGCGAGGTCGAGACCGCCATCTACAACACGCTGCCAGACAACATGGAGCGCGTGCTGCGCCGCCACCCGCTGCGCAGCCCGGCCGCCTTCATCGGCGGCTGCCAGTCCGAGGAGCTGCGCCAGGTGGGCCTGTCGATGACGCAGAAGGTGACGCAGGGGCGGATGATGATGCTCGACGGCAGCCACCTGTTCCCGATGGAAAAGCCGCTGGCCACCGCGGCGGCCATCGAGGCCGCGCTGCGTTCGCTGGAAACGTTTTGCGGCTGAAGTTGTTCCCGACCTAGTCCACTTGCGTTTCCGCAAGCGCACGCGCGGCCGGCGTTCCTACACTGGCCTGCATGGGAATGCAGTCGACTGTTCCCGCGACGCCCTGTGGCAACGGGCGCGGCGACGAGGGCATCTGGATTGGCCGGGACGCTGCGCGCCCTTCCCAGCTGGCTGCCTTCGGCAAGTCGCTGGAGGACGTGGCGCAGCGCCGCTTCACCGGCTGGACGGACCTGCATGCGTGGTCCGCCACCGAGTACCGCGCGTTCTGGCTGGCGATGCTGCGGTGGTGCCGCGGCCCGCTGGGGATCGCGGGCGACGCCGAGCCGGTGTGCATCGGTGACGATCCGGAACATGCCGTCTTCTTCCCCGGCCTCGAACTCAATTACGCCGACAGCCTGCTGAGCCTGTCGGTCGCCGGCGCCGATGCGCCGGCGGTGCGCGAGTGCCATGCCGACGGCAGCCGGCGCACGCTCACGCGCGGCGAACTGCGCGAGCAGGTCGCGCGGCTGGCGCAGGGCCTGGCCAGGCTGGGCGTCGGGCCGGGCGAGCGGGTCGTCGCCGTGCTGCGCAACGACGCCCGTGCCATCGCGCTCGCGCTGGCGGTCACCGCGCTCGGTGCGACGCTCTCGACCGCGGCGCCCGACATGGGCGTGCAGGCGCTGCTGGACCGCTTCGGCCCGCTGGAGCCCCGCGTCCTGGCGGCGCACCTGGCGCCGCAACCCTTCGACACCGGCATGCCCCTGGACGAGAAGGTGGCGGCGCTCGCCCGCCAGCTGCCCTCGTTGCAGGCGGTGGTGCGGATGGACGAGGGCGCGCTGCCCGCCGACGCCGCGCCCACGCAGCACGCGTTCGACGACCTGCTCGCGCCCGATCCCGCGGCGTTCGCATGGACGCGGCGACCGTTCAACCACCCGCTGTTCGTGATGTTCTCCTCCGGCACGACCGGGCGGCCCAAGTGCATCGTGCATGGCGCGGGCGGCACGCTGCTCGAGCACGTCAAGGAGCACCGGCTGCACACCGACCTGCGGCCGGGCGACCGGCTCTACTTCCACACCAGCTGCGGCTGGATGATGTGGAACTGGCAGCTGTCGGCGCTGGCCTCGGGCGTGGAGATCGTCACCTACGACGGCCCGATCGACAGCGTCGACCGCTTGTGGAAGCTGGTGGCGCGCGAGCAGGTCACCGTGTTCGGCACCAGCCCGGGCTACCTGCGCATGTGCGAGGAGGCCGGCGTGGTGCCCGCGCGGTTCGGCCTGGACGCCCTGCGCGCGGTGTTGTCCACCGGCGCCGTGCTGCACGACGCGCAGTTCCACTGGGTCACCCGCCAGGCCAAGGCCGTGCCGGTGCAGTCCATCTCGGGCGGCACCGACATCATCGGCTGCTTCGTGCTCGGCCATCCGGACCTGCCCGTGCTTCCGGGCGAGGCGCAGTGCCGCAGCCTCGGGCTGGACGTGCAGGCCTGGCAGGACGGCCGGCAGGCAACCGGGATCGGCCACCTGGTGTGCACCAACCCGTTTCCCTCGCGGCCGCTCGGCTTCTTCGGCGACACCGACGGCCAGCGGTTCCATGCGGCCTATTTCGCGCAGAACCCCGGCGTCTGGACGCACGGCGACCTGATCGAGTTCTCGGCCGCCGGCGGTGCGCGGCTGCACGGCCGCGCCGACGGGCTGGTCAACGTGCGCGGCACCAAGTTCTGGCCGGGCGAAGTCGAGCGCATCCTGGCCGCCACGCCCGGCATCACCGAAGCCATGGTGGTCGAACGCCGGGTCGGCGAGCCGCGGATCCTGGCGCTGCTGGTGCTCGCCCCCGGCAAGGTGCTGGATGCGGAGCTGGCGGCCCGCCTGCGGCGCCAGGTCGCCGACCAGTTGTCGACGGCGCACGTGCCGGACCTGCTGCTGGACGTGCCGGCCCTGCCGCTCACGCACAGCGGCAAGGTGTCCGCGGCCGCCGCGCGCGCGGCGGTGCATGGCCAGGCGGTGGAGAACCTGGGCGCCCTGCGCAATCCCGAGTCGCTCGAGGCGATCCGCGGCCACGCCGCCCTGCGCGAGCCGGCCCCAACCGCCGTCCCGCCGACCGCCGCCGGCACCCTGGTGGAGCAGTTGCGGCTCCTCTGGGAGCGCCATTTCGGCCTGGCGCTGGGCGCCGACGACAACTTCTTCGCGCTGGGCGGCAACTCGCTCCTCGGCGCTCGCCTGCTGCGCGCGGTGCAGGAGACGACCGGCTGCGCACTGCCACTGTCGGCGCTGCTGGAAGCGCCGACGGTGCGGCGCCTGGCCGCGCTGATCGAATCGCACGGCCCGGCGCCCTCGCCCACGCTCGTTCGCATGCGCGAAGGCGACGGCCGGCCGGTGTTCCTCGTGCACGGCCTGAGCGGCACGGTGATGGAGTGCTGGCGGGTCGTGCAATCGCTGCGCACCTCTCGCCCGATCTGGGGCTTTCTGGCGCACGGCCTGGACGACGCGCAGCCGCCGCAGCGCCAGGTCGAAGCCATCGCCGAGGCCTACCTGTCCGACCTGCGGACCGTGCAGCCCGCGGGGCCCTATGCGCTGTGCGGCTTCTCGTTCGGCGGGCTGGTCGCGTATGAGATGGCGCGCCGGCTCGCCGCCCGCGGCGAAGCGGTGGAACAGCTGGTCCTGCTCGATCCCTACGTGGAACGCCCGGAGGTGGGGTGGCTGCGGCGCACCGCGCAGCGCACGGTCGATGCCGGCCGGCGGCTGGCCCACGCGGCGCCGGCCGAGATGGGCACGTACGCACGCATCCGGACCAGGCGGGCCGTGCACGACCTGCGCGTGGCGCTGGGCTGGGAGCAGCCGCTGCGGCCGAGCGCGGGCATGGGCCTGCCGCCCGCGCAGGAACGCGTGTTCGACGCCCTTTCCGAAGCCATGGCCGCCTACCGGCCGCTGCCCTACACCGGGCCGATCGTGTTCGTGCGGGCCCGCGACCGGCTGCCCGGCCGCATCGATCCGCTGCCGGCTTGGCGCCATGTGAGCGGTCCCGGCCTGCGCCTGGCCGAGTTGCCGGGCGGGCACCTGGACCTGGTCGGCCAGTCGGCGCAGCGCGTGGCCGCCGTGATCGACGAGGCCTTCGGCGCCCCGGTCAGGGGTTGACCGAAGGACGATGCGCCGCCCCGTCGCCGCGAGGGTCCTACACAGGCGCGCAACGACGCCCCACAGCCCCCGGATGGGCTCCGGGCGCACAGTGGAACCATGCCTTCCACTGCCTCGCTCCAGAACCCCTACCAGGCGCCGCCCCTGTCGCTTCTCGCGATGGAACCGGTGCGCGCGGTGTTCGACTTCTGTGCCGCCAAGTTCGGCGCCAGCGCGCAACCGGTCGGCGACGGCCATCCGGTGATCGTCTTCCCCGGCCTCGGGGGCGCGCCCTTCACCACCTCGCACCTGCGGCGCTACATCAACGACTCCGGCTTCTCGGCCCATTGCTGGGGGCGCGGCGTCAACACGGGCCCTGAAGGCGAGTTCGACGAGTGGCTGTCCGGGCTGGAGGAGGACGTGCGCCGCCACCACGACCAGGCCGGCACCAAGGTGAGCCTGGTGGGCTGGAGCCTGGGCGGCATCTATGCGCGGGAGCTGGCCAAGCGGGCGCCCGATGCGGTGCGGCAGGTGATCACGCTGGGCACGCCGTTCGCCTCGATGCGCGGCTCGACCCATGCCGAGACCGTTTTCACCATGCTCAATGGCGACACCTCGGCGCTCACGCCCGCGATGCAGGCGCGCCTGCGCGCCACGCCGCCGGTGCCCACCACCTCGATCTACAGCAAGACGGACGGCGTCGTGGCCTGGCGCGGATGCATCGAGCGCCGCACCGCGCGCTCGGAGAGCGTGGAGGTCGGTGCGAGCCACCTGGGGATGGTCACGCACCCGCAGGTGCTGCGGATCGTGGTCGACCGCCTCGCGCAGCCGCAGGACGAATGGCGCCCGCTGCGACGGCGCGAGCTCGGACGCTGACCGCGCGGGTCGACCCGCCAACGACAAGGGCTGCCGCGGCAGCCCTTGGTCTTTCACATCATGCGAACGCGTTCACTCCGAGGAGGGACGGCCGTCCGCCGGCTGGCGGCGGCCCCGATAGTTGCGGCGGCGCAGGGACTCGAGCGCGGTCGCGGCGCCCTGCCCCCAGGTGCCGTCGACACGGGGGGCCTGCGGCTGCTGCGCCTGCTGCTGCGGCGGGGAGGCGCCGTCCTGCGCGCTCCGGTCGCCTTGACCTGGTTCCTGCTGTTCCATGAATGAGCCTTGGCCGCCCGAAGGCCGCCTGAAGCGCAATGGTGCACTGCCGCACCGCGAGAACTTGTCGGGTTGCCGCCCATGTCCGGGGTAGGACAGGACCCGCAAGACCCATCCGTCGCCCGGGATGGCGCCGGTTTCAGTCGCGCCAGTCGACCCAGCCCATCCAGGCCGTGAGGAACACCACGATGCCGAAGGCGATGCGGTACCAGGCGAACGGCGTGAAGCTGTGGCTGGAGATGTAGCGCAGCAGCCAGCGCACGCAGGCCCACGCGCTCAGGAACGACAGCACCAGCCCGACCATGAACAGCGGCAGGTCGGCCGCCGACAGCAGGGCGCGCTCCTTGTAGAGGCTGTACGCGCCCGCCCCGATCAGCGTCGGGATGGCCAAGTAGAACGAGAAATCGGTCGCCGCCTTGCGCGACAGGCCCAGCAGCATGCCGCCGATGATGGTGGCGCCGCTGCGGCTGGTGCCCGGGATCATCGCCAGGCACTGCACCAGCCCGACCTTGAGCGCGTCCCACGGCGTCATCTCGTCGACTTCCTGGATGCGCACCGTGCCCTGCTGCCGCCGCTCGGCCCACAGGATGACCAGGCCGCCCAGGATGAAGGTGGTGGCGACCACGCCGGCATTGAACAGGTGCGCCTTGATGGCCTTGCCGAACACCAGCCCGAGCACGACCGCGGGCAGGAAGGCGATCAGCACGTTGAGCGCGAAGCGCTGCGCCTGGCGCTGGGTGGGCAGCGCGACGACCGTGCTGCGGATCTTCTGCCAGTACACGATCAGCACCGCCAGGATCGCGCCGGTCTGGATGGCGATGTCGAAGACCTTGGCCTTCTCGTCGTCGAACCCCAGCAGCGCGCCCGCGAGGATCAGGTGGCCGGTGCTGGAGATGGGCAGGAACTCGGTGAGCCCTTCCACCACCCCCATGATCGCGGCCTTGGCCAGCAGGACGACATCCACGCGCTCTCCCCCCTGTACAGCAAAGGGCGGATTATCGCCGTGGCTGAGGTGCGGCAGCTGACCTCAGCCTGCGATGGCGCGCCGCAATTCGGCCGCGCACAGGCGCACGGCCGTGTTGGCCTCGTCGATGACCTTGCCCATGGTGATGAAGCCGTGGATCTGGCGTTCGAAACTCACCAGGCTGGCCCGGCCTCCCGCCTCGTTGAGCTTCTGCGCATACGCGATTCCTTCGTCGCGCAGCGGGTCGTAACCGGCGGTGAGCACGAACGCCGGCGGCAGGCCCGAATGGTCCGGATGGAGCATGGGCGAGGCGCGCCAGTCCAGGTCGTGCCGCGCGTCGTCGATGTAGTGGTCGTGGAACCAGTCCATCGTCGCCTTCTCCAGCAGGTAGCCCTGGCCGTTGGACGCGCGTGACGGATACACGTCGTGGCGCTGGTCGGTGGCCGGATAGATCAGCAGCTGGAAGCGGATCGGCAGGTCGCCGGCATCGCGGGCCGTGAGCGCCACCACCGCCGCCAGGTTGCCGCCGGCGCTGTCGCCGCCGACCGCCAGCCGCGTTCCGTCCAGGCCCAGGCTCGCGGCATGGGCGTGCACCCAGCGCGTGGCGGCCACCGCGTCGTCCACCGCGGCGGGGAAGCGGTGCTCCGGCCCGAGGCGGTAGTCGACCGCAACCACCGCGCAGGCGGCGCCGTTGGCCAGCTCGCGGCAGAGCACGTCGTGCGTCTCCAGGTCGCCGATCACCCAGCCGCCGCCATGGAAGTAGACGAGCACCGGCAGGACCTGCCCGGCCTGGCTGCCGCGCGGCCGGTACAGCCGAAGCGCAATGTCGCCGGCCGGGCCGGCGGCCTGCAGCTCACGCAACTCGGCCACCTCGGCCGGCTCCGGCTGCGTCACGGCCCGGCGCACCCGGTAGAACTCGCGGGCCTGCTGGTGCGGCAGCGTGTGCGTGGGCGGGATGTTCTTTTCCTGGATCAGGCGCAGCAGCGCCTGGGCCTGTCGGTCGAGCATGGGCAGTGTCTCCTTGTCGTGGTGCCATGGTGCCATGGATGACTCGCATGGTCTGGCATTCCGGCGCGAGGTCGGAATCCATTTCCTGTCCTTTCGGCGAAAGGCCGGAAAACGTCTCCTGTCATTCCGGCGAAAGCCGGAATCCAGGAGCCCGTGCAGATCGTGGATCGCGGGTCAAGCCCGCAATGACAAGCCTGGGGATGGATTGCGGGTCGAGCCCGTAATGACAAGCCTCATTTCACGCCCGGAACTTCGCGTTTCGCTCCCCCGCCCGGCGATTCCGTCTCCACCGCATGGCGGCGCGCCCACCCGCCCGGCACAGTCCGCCCCATCGCACCGGAGACCGCCATGCAGCTGACCCCCACCATCGCCATCCACATGACCGCCGCGCTGGGCGCGCTCGCGACCGGGCCGGTCGCGCTGTGGGCCCGCCAGGGCCGGCAGCAGCGCCCGCGCCTGCACCGCGCCTTCGGCTACGCCTGGGTCACGTTGATGGTCATCGCGGCCGTCTCGGCCCTGTTCATCCGCGACACCCACCTGCCCAACATCGCCGGCTACACGCCGATCCACCTGCTGGTGCCGTTCGTGCTGGGCAGCCTGGTGCAGGCGTTCCGGGCGCTGGCGCGCGGCGACATCGCCACCCACCGCAAGACCATGCGCAGCCTGTACATCGGCGCCTGCCTCCTCGCCGGCGCCTTCACGCTGCTGCCCGGCCGCTTCCTCGGCCAGCTGCTCTGGGGCAGCCTGGCCACCCTGCCCGTCCCCTCCCTCCTGGAGTCCACCATGCTGTACCAACTGCTCGTCCACCATCCCCAAGCCCTGGGCGCCATCGTGCGCGGCACCCCGGCCTGGGTCTGGGGCCTTTTCGCCGGCCTGCTCACCCTGGGCCTGAGCCAGTTGCGCGCGCGCACCGTCGGCGCCACCCGCGTCGCCCTGGTGCCGGTCGGCATGGCCGCCTTCTCCGCCTGGGGCATGGTGAGCGCCTTCTCGGCCTCGTTCGTGTTCATGCAGGTGCTGTCGGTGTGGATCGGGGTCGCCGCCGCGGTCACCGCCGCCTTCCTGCCCGGCACCGCCCGCGCCAGCTACGACCCCGCGCGCCGCACCTTCCTCGTGGCCGGCAGCGTGCTGCCGCTGCTGATGATCACGGGCATCTTCCTGGTCAAGTGGTCCGTCGGCGTGGAGCTGGCGCTGGCGCCGCAGCGCGTGCACGACGCCGGCTTCGTGCTCGCCGTCGCCGCCGTCTACGGCGTCTTCAACGGCCTGTTCGCCGGCCGCGCCGCCCGCCTGTGGAAGCTGGCGCTGGCCCCGGCCACCGCCCCCGCCGTCGCCTGATCCCAGCGTCCGCAAGGAGAACCGCCATGGCCACCGTCGCCTTCACCACCGACCCCGAGCTCGAGCGCCTAGCGCGCCGCCGCGCCGGCGCCCGCCTGGGCTGGATCGTGCACGCCACCATCTTCGTGCTCGTGAACCTGTTCCTCGCCACCCTCGCCTGGTCCGGCGGCCGCCCGTTCCACTTCGGCGGCCTGCTGGGCTGGGGCTTCGGACTGGCGGTGCACGGTCTGGGCGTGCTGCTGTTGGCCGGCGGCGGGCTGATGGAGCGCCTGGTGCGCCACGAACGCGCCCGCCTGCTGGCACGGCGCGATCCCTGGTGAGCGCCGCCTAGAATCGTCGCGCCATGCCCACGCCCCTGGACCCCGACGACATCGATCGCCTCGCGCGCAAGCGCGCCGGGGCCAAGCTGGGCTTCTACGCGCACGCGTCGATCTTCGTGCTCGTGAACGGTTTCCTCTGGCTCATCTCCGACCGCGCCTTCGGCCCGCGGCCCTGGTCGCCCTTCCCGCTGCTCGGGTGGGGGCTGGGCCTGGCGCTGCACGGCATCAGCGTGTTCGTGCTCGGGGGCGGCAGCCGCCTGCGCGAGCGGCTGGTCGAGCGCGAGCGCGAGAAGCTGCGCCGCGAGCGCGGCGGCTGAGGCCCCGATGCGGATCGACTGGGTCGAGAAGCTGCAGCACACGCTGCAGGCCATCGCCTTCGGGCTCGCGATCGCCGCGCTGCAGGTGGGCTTCGAGCCGGAGCGCCCGTTCGGGCCGCCGGCCGTGTACTCGCTGTGCATCTCGCTGCTCATCTGGGGCGCCATCGACCTCGGGCGCGAGGTGCTGCCGTCGGCGCGCGAGACGGGCTGGCCCACCGGGCTGCAGGCCGTGCTGCTGGTGGGCGGCGGCATCGTGTTCGGCTGGTTCGCCGGCAACGCGCTGGGCGACCGGATCGCCCGCGCGCTCGACCTGGTGCCGCCCGGCCTGCGGCTGCACCCGCCGCACGAATTGCGCAACTCGATCCTCATCACGATCGCCGCGTCGGCGGTCGCGATCTACTACTTCTACAGCCGCAACCGCAGCGCGTACCTCGAGCGCAAGGTCGGCGAGGCACGGCGCCACGCCGACGAGGCGCGGCTGAAGCTGCTGGAGACGCAGCTGGAGCCGCACATGCTGTTCAACACGCTGGCCAACCTGCGGGCGCTGATCGGCGTCGAGCCCGCGCGCGCGCAGGTGATGCTGGACCACATGATCGCGTACCTGCGCGCCACGCTGGATGCGTCGCGCGCCACCACGCACCCGCTGCAGCAGGAGTTCGACCGGCTGCACGACTACCTGGCGCTGATGGCGGTACGCATGGGCCCGCGGCTCGCGTACGAGCTGCAGCTGCCCGACGCGCTTGCGCAGCGCCGCGTGCCCACGCTGCTGCTGCAGCCGCTGGTGGAGAACGCGATCAAGCACGGCCTGGAGCCGCAGGTGGCCGGCGGCCGACTGGTCGTCTCGGCGCGCGACCACGACGGCGGCCTGCTGCTCGAGGTGACCGACACCGGCGTCGGCCCGGGCGGGAGCGCCGGCGGTTCCGGCTTCGGGCTGGCGCAGGTGCGCGAGCGAATCCGCACGCTGTACGGGCCCGCCGCCTCGCTGCAGCTGGAGCCCGCGCAGCCGCACGGCACCCGCGTCACCATCCACCTGCCGCAGGAGCGCCCATGACCGCCCCGACCGCCCCCACCGCGCTCATCGCCGAAGACGAGCCGCTGCTCGCGCAGGCCCTGCAGGCCGAGCTGGCGCAGGCCTGGCCGGAGCTGCGGATCGTCGCGACAGTGGGCGACGGCGCCTCCGCCGTCGTGCAGGCGCTGGCCCGGCGGCCCGACGTGCTGTTCTTCGACATCCGCATGCCCGGCCAGGGCGGGCTGGAAGCGGCGGCGGAACTCGCGGACGCGTGGCCGGCCGACTCGCCCTTCCCCGCGCTGGCGTTCGTCACGGCGTACGACCAGTACGCGGTGCAGGCCTTCGAGACGCAGGCGGTCGACTACGTGCTCAAGCCCGTGCAGCCGGCGCGGCTGGCCCGCACCGTGGCCAAGCTGCGCGACGTGCTGGCGCGGCGCGGCGGCGGCGCGGCGGGCCTGGACCAGGCGGTCGACCAGCTGCGGCACCTGCTCGCCGCCGCGCCGCGCGCCGGCGCGCCGCTGCAGGTGATCCAGGCCAGCGTGGGCAACAGCATCCGGATGGTGCCGGTCGCCGACGTGCTGGTGTTCGAGGCCGCCGACAAGTACGTGCGCGTGCTGCTGGCGGGCCACGAGTACCTGATCCGCACGCCGCTGAAGGACCTGCTGCCGCAGCTGGATGCGCAGCAGTTCTGGCAGGTGCACCGCGGCACCGTGGTGCGCGCGGCGGCCATCGAGACGGTCACGCGCGACGAGGCCGGCAAGCTGCACCTGTCGCTGCGCGGTCGGCCGGAGCGACTGCCGGTCAGCCGGCTCTACGCGCACCTGTTCAAGGCGATGTGAGTCGGGGGCGCGCACTGCGCGCGCCTGGATCCCGGCCTGCGCCGGGATGACAGCGAGGGGGTTGGGCGAACGGCGCGAACGGCGCGAACGGCGCGCCGGGATGACGAAGCTGGGCGCTCTCAGCCCCGCACGCCGGCCCACCATTCGCGGGCGGTCTTCTTGAGCACCGACAGCGCCTCCGGGTCGCCTTTCCACAGGGCCGAGAAGTACGACTTGGCCTGCTTGCCGCTCACGTGCGGCGGGATCGGCGGCACGTTGGCGTCGACCACCATGTCCAGCACGATCGGCCGGTCGGACGACAGCGCCTCCTCCCAGGCCAGCGCCACCTGCTCGGGCCGGTCGATGCGGATGCCGCGCAGGCCCAGCATCCGCGCGTAGTCGGCGTACGGGAACGCCGGCAGCAGCTGCGAGGCGTCGAAGCGCGGATCGCCCGCGCTGCCGCGCTGCTCCCAGGTGACCATGTTCAGGTCGCCGTTGTTCAGCACCATGACGACCAGGCGCGGGTCGTCCCACTGGCGCCAGCGGTCGGCCACGGTGATCAGCGCGTTCAGCCCCACCATCTGCATCGCGCCATCGCCCAGCAGCGCGACCACCGGCCGCTTGGGATGCGCCAGCTTGGCCGCCAGCGCATACGGCAGCGCGCAGCCCATGGACGCCAGGCCGCCCGAGACCGACCCCATCATCCCGCCGCGAAAGCGCAGGTCGCGCGCGTACCAGGCGGCCACGCTGCCGGAGTCGCAGCACACGATGGCATCGTCGGGCAGCAGCGGCGACAGCTCCCAGAACACGCGCTGCGGATTGATGGGCCGCGCATCGGTCATCGCGCGCTGCTCCATCACCTGCCACCACTTGGCGACGCTGCCTTCGATGCGCTGGCGCCAGGCGCGATCCTCCTTGGCCCGCAGCAGCGGCAGCAGCGCCTGCAGGGTGAGCTTGCTGTCGCCCACCAGGTTGACGTCCATCGGGTAGCGCAGGCCGAGCCGCCGGTTGTCCAGGTCGATCTGCACCGCCTTGGCCTGGCCTTCCTTGGGCAGGAACTCCGAGTACGGGAAGCTCGAGCCGACCATCAGCAGGGTGTCGCACTCGTCCATCAGCTCCCAGCTCGGCTGCGTGCCCAGCAGGCCGACCGCGCCGGTGACGAAGGGCAGGTCGTCGGGCACCGCGGCCTTGCCCAGCAGCGCCTTGGCGATGCCGGCGCCCAGGCGGTCGGCCACCTCGACCAGTTCGTGGCCCGCGTGCAGCGCCCCGGCGCCGGCGAGGATCGCCACCTTGCTGCCGGCATTGAGGATGTCCGCGGCGGCCTGCAGCGCGGCCGCGCCGGGCACGCTGCGCTCGGCCGTCATGCCGATGCCGCTGTGCACGGTGCCGTGCTCGCGCGGCGGCGTGTCGACGGCCTCCTCCTCCTGCACGTCGAGCGGCACGATCACGCAGGTGACGGTGCGCTGGTCGCGCGCGATGCGCACCGCGCGGTCGACCAGATGGCGCACCTGGCCCGGCACGGTGGCCAGCTGCACGTATTCGTGCGCCACGTCCTTGAAGAGCGAGGGCAGGTCCACCTCCTGCTGGTAGTCGCCGCCGAGCGCGGTGCGGGCCTGTTGCCCGACGATGGCCACCACCGGCTGGTGGTCGGCCTTGGCGTCGTACAGGCCATTGAGCAGGTGGATGGCGCCCGGCCCCGAGGTGGCCATGCACACGCCCACCTCGCCGGTGAACTTCGCATGGGCGCAGGCCATGAAGGCGGCCAGCTCCTCGTGCCGCGCCTGCACGAACTGCAGCCGGTCGCCGGCGCGCCCGAAGGCGCCGATCAGCCCGTTGATCCCGTCCCCGGGATAGCCGAACACGCGCCGCACGCCCCAGGCGTGCAGGCGCTCCAGGATCTGGTCGCCCACGGTCTTTGCCATCCGGGCAGCGTAGGCAGCGCGACGGCCGGGCGCAGTCAGTGGCACGCGAGCGGGACGGTAGGTGCGCGCCGACCTCCGGCATGCGGGCGGATGGGCTGGCCCCGCGCGCCAGGTGAATGGTCGCGCCACGTGCCGACAAGGAATGCGGCGTCGTCCTACAGGCACGCTGGATGCCATGCGGTTTACTGGCGGCCAATCACCCCGACTCCTCTGAGTCCCCTCCTCCTCCGGGGTGAGCTGGTCCGGCCCTCCGTCCCGCGACTGGCATGTTGCCCCCAGGCCCCAAGCCTGGGGGCTCTTTTTTTGCCCGGCCGTTTTCGCATTCGCACCGAGCGCGTCCCACAACGCCCTCGGCCGTGCGCGCGCTGGGCCTGTGGGCCTTCGTGCATCGATGTGTAGGAGGAACGCGGGGAGTAAGGTCCCTCCTACCGGCGCTTCTGATGCGCTCGGTCAGGACGGGGGCGGTGCGCGGGTTACGGTGTGGCCACCAGCCGGGGACAACCCGGCGTTCACACGATGTCCCGAAACGACCCCCGCACCAACCGCGATCCCGAGCGCAAGCGCGACGGCCCCAGCGACGCCGCTCGCAAGGCCCAGCGCGCCGCCGCCTGGTCGCCGCGGCGCGGGCGCAGCGGGTACGGGCTGGAGAGCATCCGACCGCATCTGCGCGACCAGCTCGAGCAGCAGAAGCTGCTGCGGCCCACCTTTCCGCCCGAGGTGGACGAGGACGGGCGGGGGTGGGAGGAGCGGTAGCGGGTTACCGGGCGGGCGTTGCCGGTTCCAACAGCGGGACTGGATTGCGGGTCGAGCCCGCAATGACAGACAACGGGGCCCCGACGCCAAGCACCGGCCGCGATGGCGGGCACCGGGGCCGGACGACAGGCAAAAAAACCCCCGGAAGCGCCGAAGCACTTGCCGGGGGGAGCTTGGAGAGAACCTGGAGAAGAGTTCCCTAGTCAACGGCACACGGTCTGGTCGATCAATCCCAATGCTTGTGGTGGTGGTGCTTGCGGTGGCCCGGGGGCACCCAGCCCGACTGGTAGACCGGCGCGGGCTGCACGTAGTACGCGCCGGCGGGGTAAACCACCTGGGGCGGCGTGTACACGACCTGGGGCACCGTGTAGACGGTGACCGGGGCCGGCTGCACATAGACCGGCGGCGCGTTGCTCACACCGACGGCCACGCCCGGGGCGGCGTTGACGCCCAGGGACCAATAGACGTTGTTGCCGCCCGCATGTGCGGCGCCGGCGGCCAACGCGGCCGCGCCCAGGAACGCTGCGGCGAAGATGGAACGGCTGAACTGCATCTGAAAACTCCTGTTGTTCATTCAGGGGCGCAAACGACACGCCACCGTGCTGATTTAACGCTCAACCACGGCCACGGCTGACCACCAAGCGTCAGTTCCGTTGCCGGAAGTAACTCAGCCATTGCCGGCGGACGCGGGAAGCGGCACCTAGAATCCGTTGGATATGACCACCCCGAGCGCCGACAAGGACACGGCCAAACCCAGCAATTTCCTGCGCCAGATCGTCGAACGCGACCTGGAGCGAGGCACGTATGCGGCCCGCAAATGGGCCGGCCATCCCGGTGATGCGGCCACGCAACAGTCCGGCCAGCCCGACCCCGCCAAGATCCGCACCCGCTTCCCGCCGGAGCCCAACGGCTACCTGCACGTGGGCCATGCCAAGAGCATCTGCCTGAATTTCGGGCTGGCGCGCGACTACGGCGGCATCTGCCACCTGCGCTTCGACGACACCAACCCCGAGAAGGAAGAGACCGAGTACGTCGAAGGCATCAAGGACGCCGTGCACTGGCTCGGGTTCGGCTGGGAGGCCCACGGCACCAGCCACCTGTACCAGGCCAGCGACTACTTCGACTTCATGTACCGCGCCGCCGAATACCTGATCGGCGCCGACCTGGCCTACGTGGACGAACAGTCGCCCGAGGAGATGCGCGCCAACCGCGGCGACTTCTCGCGCCCGGGCACCGACAGCCCGTACCGCACCCGCTCCGTCGACGAGAACCTGTACCGCTTCCGCGAGATGCGCGACGGCAAGCTGGCCGACGGCACCGCGGTGCTGCGGGCCAAGATCGACATGGCCAGCCCCAACATCAACCTGCGGGACCCGGCCCTCTATCGCATCAAGCACGCGCACCACCACAACACCGGCGACAAGTGGTGCATCTACCCGATGTACACCTATGCGCATCCGATCGAGGACGCGCTGGAGAACATCACCCACAGCATCTGCACGCTGGAGTTCGAGGACCAGCGGCCGTTCTACGACTGGCTGCTGGACCGCCTGGCCGAGGGCGGCCTGATCAACAAGCCGCATCCGCGCCAGTACGAGTTCGCGCGCCTGAACCTCACCTACGTGGTCACCAGCAAGCGCAAGCTCAAGCAGCTGGTGGACGACAGGCACGTGAGCGGCTGGGACGACCCGCGCATGCCCACCATCGTGGGCCTGCGCCGGCGCGGCTACACGCCCGAGGCGCTGCAGCTGTTCGCCGAGCGCATCGGCGTGACCAAGGCCGACAGCTGGATCGACTACAGCACGCTGGAGATCGCCCTGCGCGACGACCTGGACCCCAAGGCCGCCCGCGCGATGGCGGTGCTGGAGCCGGTGAAGCTGGTGATCGAGAACTGGGACGAGGTGATGGGCGCCGGCCACCTGGAGCCCTGCTCCGCGCCCGTGCACCCCCACGACGACAGCCGCGGCCGCCGCACCTTCATGTTCGGCAAGGAGCTGTGGATCGAGCGCACCGACTACGAGGAGACGCCGCCCAAGGGCTTCTTCCGCCTGTTCCCGGGCAACAAGGTGCGCATGAAGTACGGCTACGTGGTCGAGTGCGTCGGCGCGGACAGGGACGCGAACGGCAACGTGACGCTGGTGCGCGCCAAGCTGGTGCCGGACACCAAGAGCGGCACGCCCGGCGCCGATGCCGTGAAGGTCAAGGGCAACATCACCTGGGTCGGCGTGGCCGACGGCCTGGCCGCGGAAGTGCGCCTCTACGACCGCCTGTTCTCGGTGCCGCAGCCGGGGACGGGGGAGAAGGACTTCCTGGAGGAGATCAATCCGGAGTCGCTGAAGGTGGTGACGGCGTATGTGGAGCCGTCGCTGTCAGCGGCCAAGGCGGATGACAAGTTCCAGTTCGAGAGGCATGGGTACTTCGTGGCGGATCGTGTCGAGCACGCGCCGGGCAAGCCCGTCTTCAACCGGGTGACGGGTTTGAAGGACAGCTGGGCGAAATAGACGGGAATCACGGGCGCTCGACGGGCCGCTGCGTGGCAAGTTCAGGCCTCCTGCACCGCCGTCGCCACCTCCGCCCGCCTCGTCTGAATCCGCCCGCCCAGCGTCGCCAGTTCCATCCCTGACGCCTTCGCCTTCGCGAAGATGTTCCGGCGCTCCTCCTCCACGTGCGCCAGAACGTGCCGCATGATCACTTCCATGGCGCCGTCGAGGTTCTCGGCCTGGGGCACCTTGGCGATCAGCTCCTTGACCTGCTGGTGCTCGCTGCGCGCCTGCTCCACCAGCTTCTCGTCGCCGGTGGCCTGCGCGAACGCGGGGTAGAAGATTTCCTCCTCCACCATCGCATGCAGGGTCAGTTCCATGCAGATGGTCTGCGCGATGTCGAGCTTGGCCGCGGGGTTGCCGCCGGCCGACTTGAAATCGCGGAACAGGGCCTCCACGCGCTGGTGGTCGGCTTCGAGCAAGGCAATGGCGTCCTGGGCCATGGTGGGTCTCCCGGCAAGTGGTTGCGGGCGCGCCAGGGACGGCGCGCCGCTTCCCTCAAGCTAGCGGGCCTGGCCGGGCTGTGTGTAGGTGCGGGCCGATGGTCATCCGCTGGCGCGCGCTGTCATGGGGCCTTGCTGCCTGCGCAAGCTCAAGAACATGTCGCCTCATCAGGCGACCGGACCGGATGCCGGGTCGAGCCCGGCATGACGAGGCGCGTCGGGTCGGTCGGTGAAGTCGCGGCCGCCAGAGCAGGCCGCCAACGCGCCTGCCGCCTGCGACCAGGCCGCCGCCGCGCCATCGCCGCGGCAGCGGCCTCCCCCATCACATCTTCCAGAGCCTTCCGTCAGCCGTCGTGTACTGCCCCCGGAACACCAGCGTTCCGTTGACCAGCACCGGCACCGGGTTGGGCACCTTGGAGCTGAAGCCGTCCTGCCCCACGGGGTTCGTGGTCGTCGTCGCGCCGCTGGGCGTGACCATGACCGTGCCGGCCACCGTGCCATCGGTCTCCCACAGCTGGAAGTCGTTGGCTGCCGGCGCCGCGATGAAGACGGCCTTGCCGTTGCGCACGGCCAGCCAGCCCGCGCCCACGGTCGCCGTGTAGCTGCCCGAGGTGGGGTTGATGTTCTTCAGCATCACGGTGCCCGCCGACGTGCCATCGGTCGCCCAGGGTTCGAAGCCGTTGACGCCGTCCGTGCCCTGGAACACCAGGCGGCTGCCGACCACGACCGCCTTGCGCTCGAACCACCAGCCGTCGGGCGTGACCGCGGCGCTGACTTCGCCGGTGCCTGCCGTGGTGCCGTCGGTGGACCACAAGGTGTACTTGTTCGTGGTGTGCGCGCGCCCCGGGAAGTACCAGCGGCCGTTCATCAGGACCATCGACCCGATGCCCGCGTCCACGTCGACCTTGCTCACCACCTGCGTGCCGGCCGACGTGCCGTCGGTGGACCACAGGGACTTGTGGGACCCGCTGCCCGCCGGCTCGTAGGCCCAGAACAGCAGCTTGTCGCCGGCCAGGTGGAAGTGGGACGGCCAGCTCGAGCCCGTGCCGGGGACGATGTCGCGGAACGGCTGGGTGCCGCCGATCGTCCCGTCGGTGCTCCACAGTTCACGGCCGGCGGCTTGCGAATGCCAGCTGAAATACAGGCGGTCCTTGTAGACGATCATGTCGTAGTCGAGCAGCGTGCTGTCCGAAAACGTGTTGCTCGTCAGCTTGGCCAGGTTGCCCGGCGCGCCGGTGGTCGCATACAGCTGCGCGTACGCCGTGAAGGTGTTCGGCTCGTAATACCACGCATAGAAGTACAGCTTGCCGTTGAACCACGTCGGCCGCACCACGGTGGTGTCCGCATTCGGATTGGTCGTCGACGGGTTGGTGTTGATGTTCGCCACCATGTAGGTGCCGGCGGTCGTGCCGTCGCTGGTCCACAGCTCGCGGCCGGTGCCGTCGTTGGCGGTGAAGTACAGGCGGCCGCCGAACACGCCCAGCATGACCATGTTCTCGGCCGTGCTGGTGGCGATGTCCTTCACCAGCCGGGTGCCGGCGTCGGTGCCGTCGGAGAACCAGAGGCCGCGGCTCGTCGATCCATCCGAGCCCACGAAGAGCACTCCGTTGGCGAACGGCGTGATGGTCATGATCTCGCCCTGCCCGGCGGGGTTCATGTCGCGAACCAGCCGCGTGCCGGAGATGGTGCCGTCGGTCACCCAGAGCTTGTCGGCCCAGATGGAGTCGTCACGCCCGACGAAGAAGGCCTGCGTGCCGTTGCCGGACAGGGTGATCTGCTCCGGGTTGATGGCCTGCTGGCCGATCAGCGCGATGCCCACCGGGGTGGTGTCCGTGCTTCCGGTGCCGCCGGTGCCTCCCGTGTTGCCGGTGCCTCCGGTCCCCCCGGTGCTTCCGGTACTGCCCGTGCCGCCGGTCGTGTCGGTGGCTCCCGTCTCGGCCACGGTGGTCGGATCACCTCCACCGCCGCCGCCACACGCCGCCAGAGCGGCCGCAGCGGCCACCACGAGGACCCGAACCGAAACGCCCCAATTCGATCGCAGTCGCATGTCTTCTCCAATGTTGTTCGCCACTACAGCCGTGGCCGCCGGGAGGATGCATGCAAACACCGGAGCGACCCATTACCCGAACAGGGGATGCCGCGGCGATCGCGGGAATCGGAGCGTGTGCGGCGCCGTGCGCCGGCGCGGTACATTTCTCGCACCGCAGGAGGAAATTTCCATGGCCAAAGGCGACCAACGTAGCAACAAGATGGCGAAGAAGCCGAAGAAGGACAGCACGCCCCTGAAGGAGTCGTCCTCCTCGTCCGACCGCCCCGTCCCGCCGACGACGACGGTGATGCCCAAGGGCAAGCTGAAGAACAAGTAGCCTCTGCCGGCGACAGGATCGGATGCCGGGTCCAGCCCGGCACGGCGCGAGGGGGACAGGCTGTGGAATGATCGCCGCATGCCTGCCTCCCCCGCGTTCGACACGCTTCCCCTCTCCCCCGCCACCCTCGCGAACCTGCAGCGTCTCGGCTACCTCGAGATGACGCCGATCCAGGCGGCCGCGCTGCCGCCCGCCCTGCTGGGCAAGGACCTGATCGCGCAGGCCAAGACCGGCAGCGGCAAGACCGCCGCCTTCGCGCTCACGCTGCTGGCCAACCTCAACCCCCGCCGCTTCGCCGTCCAGTCGCTGGTGCTGTGCCCCACGCGCGAGCTGGCCGACCAGGTGACGGCCGAGGTGCGGCGCCTGGCCCGCGCCGACGACAACATCAAGGTCGTCACCCTCTGCGGCGGCGTGCCGCTGCGCGGCCAGGTGGCCACGCTGGAGCACGGCGCGCACATCGTGGTGGGCACGCCCGGCCGCGTGATGGACCACCTCGATCGCGGCAGCCTGCAGCTCGACGCGCTCAACACGCTGGTGCTCGACGAGGCCGACCGCATGCTGGACATGGGCTTCTTCGACGACATCGCCAAGGTGGCGAAGCAGTGCCCCGCGCAGCGCCAGACGCTGCTGTTCTCGGCCACCTATCCCGAGGGCATCGCCAAGCTGGCGGCGCAGTTCCTGCGCGAGCCGATCACCGTGAAGGTCGAGGCCCAGCACGCCGGCGGCGTGATCGAGCAGCGCTGGTACGAGGTCAAGGACAGCGAGCGCATCGCCGCCGTCAGCAAGCTGCTGGACCACTTCCGGCCGGCCGGCACGCTGGCCTTCTGCAACACCAAGGCGCGCTGCCGCGAGGTGGCGGCGGCGCTGCAGGCCCAGGGCATCTCGGCGCTGGCGCTGTTCGGCGAGCTGGAGCAGCGCGAGCGCGACCAGGTGCTGGTGCGCTTTGCCAATCGCAGCTGCTCGGTGCTGGTGGCCACCGACGTGGCCGCGCGCGGGCTCGACATCGCCAACCTGGCCTGCGTGCTCAACGTCGACGTGACGCCCGACCCCGAGGTGCACATCCACCGCATCGGCCGCACCGGCCGCGCGGGCGAGAGCGGGCTGGCGCTGCACCTGGCCAGCCTGGACGAGATGGGCGCGGTCGGCCGCATCGAGCAGCTGCAGGGCCAGGAGAGCGCCTGGCACCCGCTGGCCGAACTCACGCCCGGCACGGGCGGGCCGCTGGTGCCGCCGATGGCCACGCTGCACATCCAGGGCGGGCGCAAGGAGAAGATCCGCCCCGGGGACGTGCTGGGGGCGCTGACCAAGGACCTGGGCTACACGCGCGAGCAGGTCGGCAAGATCGACGTCAACGAGTTCTCCACCTATGTGGCGGTGGAGCGCGGCATCGCGCCGCAGGCCGCCGCGCGGCTGAACGCCGGCAAGGTGAAGGGCCGCAGCGTGAAGGTGCGCGTGCTGGACGACGCCGGCGACGCCGGCTGACCCGCCCCCCCCGGCCCGCATGCGCGGCCGATGTGCGCATTAGTTCCTTGGGAACGCGTCGGCCTCGGCCCTAGACTGGGCGCACAAGAGAGGGAGGCGTCATGGCACGCAAGTCGCCGCAGGGGCACATTTCCGGCCACTTCCTGCGCACGGGCATCGGCCTAGCAGCGCTGGGCGCCGTGTTTCTCGTCGTCTCGCTGGTGCTGGGCGGCGCCTCCAGCCCCGCCCTGCGGGCTGTCGCCGCCGGGTTGCGCCAGCCGCTGCCGTACGTGGTCGGACTGGGCATCCTGCTGTCCTTCCTCGGCCACTTCCTCAAGCCCAACGCCGCCGCGGCCGACCGCAAGGCGGGCGAGCCCACCTGGTTTCCCGTCTCCACCGACTTCGCGCGCAGCGTCGTGCACACCGAGCCGGCGGAGTCCGAGCTCACGCCGCATCGCGGCCAGCGCCCGCCGGCCACCCGCTGGACCCGCCAGGTCTTCGACGACATCGAGTGGAAGCGCTTCGAGACGCTGTGCGCGCAGCTGTTCTCGCAGGCCGGCTTCGAGTCGCGCACGCAGTCGCACGGCGCCGACGGCGGCGTGGACATCTGGCTGCACTCGCACAACGCGCAGGGCGCCCCGGTGGCGATCGTCCAGTGCAAGCATTGGCTCGGCAAGCAGGTCGGCGTGAAGGAGATCCGCGAGCTGCTGGGCGTGATGACCTCGCACAAGCTGGCGCGGGCGACCTTCGCCACGTCGTCCACCTTCACCGAGGAGGCGTCGCTCTTCGCGCGCAAGAATGGCATCCACACGCTGGACGCCCTGGGCCTGCTGGCGCTGATCGCCACCCGCACGCCCACCCAGCAGCAGGCGCTGCTGCAGCACGCCTATGAGGGCGAGTACTGGCGCCCGACGTGCGCCAGCTGCGGCCTGAAGATGGTCGAGCGCAGCACGCGCAGGCGCGGCACCGGGTTCTGGGGCTGCGCGGCCTACCCGCGCTGCCGCTTCACGCTGCCATTGCGGCGCGCGGCCTGACCGGCCGTCAGCCGCGCGGCAGCCGCTGGCGCAGCAGCTCCAGCAGCGGCTCCAGCTCCACCGGCTTGGTCATGTGGGCGTCGAAGCCGGCCGCGGTGGCCGCCTCCTGGTCGCTGCGCTGGCCCCAGCCCGTCACCGCGACCAGCAGCGGCTGGCGCGCCAGGCCGGCGTCGGCGCGGATGCGCCGGCACACCTCGTAGCCGTCCATGTCGGGCAGGCCGATGTCCAGCAGCACCGCGTCGGGGTGCTGGGCGGCGGCGGCCTGCAGGGCCGTGGCGCCGTCGTGGGCCACGGCCACCGCATAGCCGCTCATGCCCAGCAGCTCGGCGAGCGTGGTGGCCGCATCGATGTTGTCGTCCACCACCAGGATGCGCGCGCCGCCCTGCGGCTGGCCGGCGGTGCCGGCGGGCCCGGGTTGCGGCTGGGCCGGCACACCCGTCGGCGCTTCGACCGCGGGCAGCTCCAGCCGGAAGGTGCTGCCCTGGCCCAGGCCGGCGCTGCTGGCGCGGATGGTGCCGCCATGCAGGTCCAGCAGCCGGCGCGTCAGCGCCAGGCCGATGCCCAGGCCCACGTTGCCCTGGTGGCCGCTGTGCCGCTCCTGCACGAACAGGTCGAAGATGCGCTGCAGGTTGTCGGCCGTGATGCCGACGCCGGAGTCGCGCACCTCGACCACCGCCCACGCGCCCTCGCGCGCCACCCGCACGTGCACGCGGCCGCCGGGCGGCGTGAACTTCACCGCGTTGTTCAACACGTTGACCACGCACTGCGCCAGCCGCGTGGCATCGCCGCGCACGAAGGGCGCGGGCTCGGCGATGTCCTCCACCACGACCAGCCCGCCGCGCGCCGCGGCCTCGGCCACCGATTCGGTCGCGGCGGCCGCGATCTCGCCCAGGTGCAGCGTCTCGTGGCGCAGCTGGATGCGCCCGAGCGTGATGCGCGAGACGTCCAGCAGGTCGTCCACCAGGCGCGACAGGTGCAGCACCTGGCGCTCGATGGTGTCGCGCGCGCGGGCCACCACGGGATCGGCCGGCGCGCGCAGGCGGATCAGTTCGGCGGCGGTGCGGATCGGCGCCAGCGGGTTGCGCAGTTCGTGCGCCAGCGTGGCCAGGAATTCGTCCTTCTGCCGGTCGGCCTGCCGCAGCAGCGCCTCCTGGTTCTGCGCCACGGTGCGCAGCGTCTGTTCCTCGGCGCGCTGGCGTTCGGCCTGCGCGCCGTCGCGCAGCGCCTGCGCCAGCAGGTCGAGCTCGGCGATGCCCGATCGCCGCTCCGCCGGCGGCGCGCGGCCCGCGTGCACGTCGTCGCCCAGCTCGCGCAGGGGCCGCGCGAGCCGGCGGCTGTACAGGCTCGCCAGCACCACGCTGGCGAGGGCGGCCAGGATCAGCAGCGCCAGCCACGCGATCGACGCCATGCCGGTCGGCACGAAGGTCTGGGCATCCGGCTGCGACACGCGGACCATGTAGCCCGTGCGGCTGGACACCGCGTAGGCACCCACCACCGTGACTCCGTCGCCGGACACCACCCGGTAGAAGCCGCGCGTGGCCCCCGGCTCGACCTCGATCGGGTTGGCGGTGTCGCCCACGCGCCTGGACGCCGCGGCGTTGGAGGCGACCACCCGGCCGGTGCGATCGAGCAGCAGCGCGCGCACGCCGGGCGCGGTGACCGTCGACAGGATGCGGTCCTGCACCCGCGCGGACGAGAACGACAGGATCAGCGCGTACTTTGGCCGGCCGTCGCGCAGCACCGGCGTGGACACGGCGAGCACGGGGCGCGCGATCTGCAGCCCGTAGTACAGGTCGCTGTACTGCGTCCTGCCGGTCTGGAAGACGCGGCGCGACAGGTCGCCCGACGACATGGGCAGCAGGCGGCCGTTCCAGTCGATGTCGCGCCGGCTGTCGGCCAGCTGCCACAGGTTCGGCAGCGGCTGCCCGTACGGCGCACCGGTGTTGAACACGGGGTCGCCGCCGGGTCCGACCAGGAGGATCACGCTGCCCGGCGCCCGGCGCGCGACTTCACCGGCGAAGCCGTGCATCGCGTCCCAGCGCCCGGCGTCCAGGAGCGGCGCCGCCGCCAGCACGTCAAGTTGCGCGCGCGCGCGCTCGAACTCGGCGTCGGAGGCCAGCAGCAGCGTCTGCGCCAGGGCCGCCAGGCGCGTGCGCGCCAGCTGGTGCTCCTGCCGCGCCTGCAGCGCGAGAACGCCCAGCGTGCCGAGCAGCAGCGGGACGATCACCGCGGCCAGCAGGCGGGCGAGGGCTTGATTGAGGTTGCGGGGTCGAAGGGAGAACATCGCGCGTCCGGCACGCCGGAAACTGGCTGGGGCGCGGAGCAATCCCAACTCTAGCGCAGCCGGGGGCGGCCCACGCCGTGGTCACAATCGGGGATGCCCGTTGTCGCCACTCCTTCACGCCGGCGCCTGGCCATGGCCGTCATGCTGGGCCTGGCCGTCCTGGGCGCCGTGCTGCGGTACGTCGCCGTGCCCCGCTCCACGCTGCACGACGTCGGCACGCTGCTGCTGGTGATGTGGCTGCCCGCGGTCGGCAACCTGATCGCCTGGCTGGTGGGCAAGCTGCCGCGCCGCGGGCCGGCCGGGCCGGCCGGGCCAAGTTTCGAGCCGGGCGAGTTCCGCCCGCACCTGCTGGTGGACATCGCGCCGGTGCCGCTGCCGCCCGGCTGGCTGGCGACGCTGCCGCCCGGCGAACGGCGCGGCACCCTGCTGGCCGGCCAGGCCGGGTTCACCGTACGCTCGGACGAGCCCGTTGCGCAGTGGCTGGCGCAAGGCGAGCCACGGACGCTGCCGCTGCAGCTGCTGCGACCGGACGCCGCCCGCGGCGAACTCGCGCCCGGCACGGTGGTCCACCTGCTGGTGGGCGCGACCGCCGTCGGCAAGGGCACCGTCGTCCAGCACTGAGGCGCCGCGGCCGTGCGGCCGCGCGCCGTCAACAGTGCAGCTCGCGGAACTGCACGCGCAGGATGGCCAGGTCGCCCTCCTCCGCCTCGGTCGGCGGCGCGCCCTTGCTGCGCAGGCGGGCTTCGCCCTGGCGGATGTGCGATTCGATCGCGCCGCACTTCTCGCGCGTCTCGGCCGGCAGCACGGCGCGGGCGATCTGGCGCGCGCGGTCCTGCGGCGGCGGCGTGTTGCGATCGAACGTGCGCGTGACGCGTGCCTGCCCGAGCTCGCGGCCGCCCGCGCAGGGCGCCTGCGAGTAGGCGCCGTTGCCGCACTTGTAGACCGGCTGCGCCGGGGCCGGCCCGGGGATGCGGGTCGGGTACTGGATCTCTTCCGCGGCCGCGGCGGCACAGGGCAGCGCGGCGATCGAAGCGATCAGCAGCAGGCGTTGGACGTCGGTCATGGCAGGCTCTCTCCTCCCGGCAAATGGATGAGCCACATGCTGACGCCCCTGAAGCGCGGCGCGCCGCGAAAGTGCAACCAAGCTCAGCCATTCGCGATGAGGCGTGAGCCGTGTGACGGAACATTTCAGCGGCGTGGCGCGGCGCCCACGCTCCATGTCCACGGTCGAGCTGGATCGCGAGCCCCCGGCGCGCCCACGCGCGAGAACACGCTGCACGTTGGGAGCCTGCCGGGCGCCTCGGGCGCGCGGGACTTTGGCTGTACGGGCATGCACCGACAGCGGTTTGACAGCCTGGTGGCTAGGATGAGGGGTTCCGCCGTTTGAAGTGCCCCCGAAGATGAACTCCAAGGTTTCCCGCCTGTTCGCGGCCACCCTGCTCGCCGCGGCAGCGTCCGCCGGCCACGCCGCCGACGCGTGGCCCTCCAAGCCGATCCACTTCGTCGTGCCGTTCGGCCCCGGCGGTGCCAACGACCTCGTCGCGCGCTACGTGGCCGAGGCGGCCTCCAGGGAGCTGGGCCAGCCCATCATCGTGGACAACAAGCCGGGGGCCGGCTCGGTGCTGGGCGCCGAGATCGTCGCCAAGTCGGCGCCGGACGGGTACACCTTCCTCGCCCCGGCGGCCGGCGTGATCACCAACGCGATGATCAAGAAGAACATGCCGTACAAGGAAGAGGACCTGGTGCCCGTGGTGCTGATGGCCGTCAGCCCCTCGGTCATCGTGGTGCCGCCGGACTCGCCCATCAAGGACCTCAAGGACCTGGTCGCGACCTCCAAGCAGGGCAAGGGCCTGACCTTCTCCACCGCCGGCACCGGCAGCACGCCGCACTTCGTGGCCGCCATGCTCAAGTACAAGGCCGACGCGAAGCTCGAGGCGATCCCGTACAAGAGCGGCTCGGAGGGCGTGGTCGCCGTCATCGGCAAGCAGGTCGACGCCACCTCCGAGGGCAGCCCCGTCGTGCTGCCGCAGATTAACGGCGGCAAGCTGCGCCCGATCGCCTCCACCTGGAGCCGCCGCGTCACCGCCATGAAGGACGTGCCCACCGCCGAGGAGCAGGGCTTCAAGGACCTGGTGATCGGCCACTGGAGCGGGCTGTTCGCGCCCAAGGGGACGCCAGACGAGATCCTGGACAAGCTCAACGCCGCGGTGAACAAGGCGCTCAAGTCGGGCGAGCTGCGCGCGCGGCTGGAGCCGCAGGGCATCGAGCCGCAGGGCGGCAGCCGCGAGGACTTCCGCAAGTTCCTCGCCGCCGAGAAGGCCCGCCTGGGCCCGATCGCCAAGGCCGCACAGATGCAGGCGGACTGACGCGATGGAATTGCAGCGCGCCGATCCGCGCCTCGCCTTCCTCAAGGGGGGTGGCGAGATGGGCGCGCGCATCCGCACCCGCGACTGGCGGCTGTCCACGCTGGGGCCGCCGGAGGGCTGGCCGCAGACGCTCAAGACCGCCGTGCGGCTGATGCTCAGCTCGGGCCACCCGATGTTCATCTGGTGGGGCCCGCGGCTGATCCAGTTCTACAACGACGCCTACCGGCCTTCCATCGGCTACGAGCGCCACCCCAGCGCGCTCGGCCAGGAAGGCCGCACCTGCTGGGACGAGATCTGGCACATCATCGGCCCGCAGATCGAGCAGGTGATGAGCGGGCGCGGCGCCACCTGGCACGAGAACGCGCTGGTGCCGATCACCCGCAACGGCGTCAAGGAAGACGTCTACTGGACCTACAGCTACGTGCCCATCGACGACCCGCTCGCGCCCACCGGCGTGGGCGGCGTTCTCGTCGTGTGCACCGAGACCACGCAGGCGGTGCAGGCCGCGCGCCGCATCGAGCACCAGCGGCAGCAGTTCGCGCAGCTGTTCGAGCAGGCGCCGTCGTTCATGGCGCTGCTGTCGGGGCCGGAGCACCGGTTCGAGCTGATGAACCCGGCCTACTCGCGCCTGGTGGGCCATCGCGCCATCGTCGGTCGCCCGGTCGCCGAGGTGCTGCCGGAGGTGGCCGAGCAGGGCTACCTGGCGCTGCTGGACGAGGTGTACCGCAGCGGCAAGGCCTACACGGCCTTCGGCAACCGCGCCATGCTGCCGCGCGAGGACGGCACCGCCAGCGAGCGCGTGCTCGACTTCGTCTACCAGCCGATCCGCGACATGGAAGGCCAGGTCACCGGCATCTTCGTCGAGGGCTTCGACGTCACCGGCCGCGAAGCAGCCCTCACCGCCGCACGTTGAACACCTGGCGCAGGTAGGCCAGGAAGGTCTCGTCGGTGCTGAGCGTCTTGCCGGGCGAGTCCGACAGCTTGGCCACCGACTGGCCGTTGGCCTGCACCAGCTTCATCACGATGTTGATCGGCGTGCAGCCCACGTCGTTGGTGAGGTTGGTGCCGATGCCGAAGCCGGTCAGCGCCCGGTCGGCGAACGCGTCATAGACGCGCAGCACCTTGGGCACGTCGAGCGAGTCGGAGAACACCAGCCGCTTGGTGTGCGGGTCGATACGCAGCTTCTCGTAGTGCGCGATCGCCTTCTCGCCCCAGGCGATCGGGTCGCCCGAGTCGTGGCGCAGGCCGTCGAACAGCTTGGCGAAATAGAGGTCGAAGTCGGCCAGGAAGGCGTCCATGCCCACCGTGTCGGTGAGCGCGATGCCCAGGTCGCCGCGGTACTCCTGCACCCACCCCTCCAGCGCCGCGCGCTGGAAGTCGCGCAGCCGCACGCCCAGGGCCTGGAAGGTCTGCATGTACTCGTGCGCCATCGTGCCGATCGGCACCAGCCCCAGGTCGCGCGCGAGCAGCACGTTGGAGGTGCCCTTGAAGAACTCGGGCACCTCGTCGCGCAGCGTGGTGACGACTTCGCGCTGCCAGGCGCCGGAAAAGCGCCGCCGAACCCCGAAGTCGAAGATCTCCAGCGGATGCGCGCGCGCCGGCGCCACGTCCACCGCGCGCAGCTGGTCGATCTTGACCTGCAGGCGCTCGCGCCCCGTCTCCAGCGCGCGGGCGTGCTCGACGCGGCGGAAGTACAGCTCGTTGACGATGGCCAGCACGTGGATCTCGAAGTCCATCACGTGCACCTGCGGGCCGCTGGCCCGGATGCGCAGCCGGCCGTCCTCGGCCCACGCGCGCACGAAGCGGCGCTGGAACTGGAACAGGCGCAGGAAGTCGACGAAGTCGCTCTTGATGAAGCGCAGCCCGCCCAGGTAGGCGAGCTCGTCCTCGGCGAAACGCAGCGTGCACAGGTGGTCCAGCTGCGCTTCGACCTCCTCCAGCAGGTCGGCCAGCGGGAACTGGGGCTCGTCGCGGCAGACGAACTCGTACTCGGCGGTAGTCTGCGGGAACCGATGCAGCATCGCCTGCCACATCGTGAACTTGTAGAGGTCGTTGTCCAGCAGGCTGGTGATGACGGGCTGGAAGGCGGGCATGCCGCAAGCATGGCAGCAATGCGCCGCCCCGTGGGGCTCTGCGGCGACCGGCCGCGGGCCGCTCAGTGCGCCGGTGCGGGCCGCGGCTGCGGCACGGGCGGGCCGCCGTCGCCGCCCGCGCGGCGGCGCGGCAGCTCGGCCACGAAGGCGCCCAGCCCGGCGAGCGCGAGGAAGGCCAGCACCAGCGCGCCGATGAACGGGACCATGGCCACCACCAGCACGAGCGCCAGCGCGAGCGCGAACCAGCCGATGCGGCTGCCGTAGCTGGCGGGTTCGGCCTTCTTCAGCAAGCCGGGCAGGCGATGCGCGACGAACAGCACGCCGACCACCAGGCCGAGCAGCAGCACGACCGGATAGGCCGCGAACAGCGGGATGCCCAGCGGCAGCCCGATCAGCGTGATGCACAGGAGCAGCGCCACGACGGGCACGCCGATCATCGTCACCAGCCCGAGCCCGAACGAGGCGGCGGGCGCCGTCGCGACGCGCTCGGCCGCGCGCGGGCCGAACCTGGGCACCGCCAGCAGGAACAGGGCCGCGGCGCCCAGCACCATGAGGAAGGTGACGACGCTGAAGCCGCGGCCCGGGCCGTTGAACTTCCAGCTGCGCTCACGCACCGTGCGGCCCTCGCGGCTGTCGCGCACGATCGCGCCGCCGATCACGGCGCCCTCGGCCCGCTTCAATTCGGCGGCCGACGAGTAGCGCAGTGCGCCGCCGATGCGGGCCGACGGACCGAGTTCCACCGAGGCGGCGCGCGCATCGACGTCGCCGCGCACCTCGCCGTTGATCCGCAGGTGCGAGGTGCCCGCGCGCAGGTTGCCGTCGATGCGGCCGTCGACCGTGACGTCCCCGCCGTACAGGCGCGCCGAGCCGCCGATCACGGCGCCGGAGGCAACGGTGACCGTGCCACCCGCGGCGAGCACGTCGCGGCCGACCTGGCTGTCGATCACCACCTCGCCGCCCGCGACGCGCAGGCGGTCGCGCACGGGCGAACGCACTTCCACCGAACCGCCCGCCAGCATCACGTTGCCGGCCACCGGCTGGTCGACCTTCACCTTGCCGCCGGCGGCGCTGAAGTCGCCGGTGACCTGGCCGCCGGTGCGCACCTCGCCGCCGGCGGCGAAGACGTCGGTGGGCTCGGCGCCACCCGCGGCGCCGGCAGCGCCCGCGATGCCGGCCAGCGCCAGCAGGGTGGCGGCCGCGCGGATTCGGAGCAGGGCAAGCGAAGGCTGGGCGTTCATGGTGGGACCCTCCTGGACCGGCGGCCGACGGCCACCGCGGCGTCCGGCAGTGCCGGGAATTCTAGGAGCGGGGGTGCGCGAGGCCCAGATCGGTGAACTCCTGCCGCTGCGCGCGCAGGGGCCTGTGTCTTTGGCGCGACAGGCTTTTCACCAAGCCCAGCCGGCCTCATACTCCGCGCGGGAGCGCAACCAGAACAACGAACACGCCCGCGCGGCGCGGAGGACGCAATGAGCTTCTTGGATCGCCTGTTGGGCCGCCCCGCGGCCAAGCCGCCGGCGCAGCAGACAGCCCGCGCGGGCCGCCCCAGCCAGACCCACGCGCCGTCCACCAGGGGCTCGGCCAGCTCGCCGCAATCCGTGCGCAAGGAACTGGTGCGCGTGGCCGGCCGCGACACGCTCCAGCACAACGGGATTCCGGCCGGCTGGCTGCGCGTGGAGCCGCTCACCATGGCGGCGCCCAGCCGCGAGCCCGGCGTGCACGTGCGCCTGGTCGTGCTGCAGTGGGATCCACGCCTGATGCTGCACTCGGTGGCGCTGCAGCAGAACCTGGTCCGCCGCATCGGCGTGCTCGACCCGCTGTGCGACCGCTGGCTGATGGGCGTGTCGTGGCAGTTCGAGCTCAAGGAAGACGCCGACTGCCCGCCCCTGCCCCACCCGGGCAGCTGGACGTCCGCGCCGCCGGACCTGAGCGCCATCACCTCGCCCGCGCCGCCCGAGCCGGACGGCGGCACCGCCGACGTGATCAGCGGCCCCACCCGCATCGGCAAGCAGCAGTCCAGCGCCGACGCCAAGGCCGACCTCGAGCGGCTCCTCGGCCAGCGCGACGCCGATTTCCAGAAGAGCGACCACGGCGGCTTCGAGAAGACGCAGCCGATGAAGTTCTAGCCAGCCAGCGCCCGCCTGCGCGGAAGCGCCCGGCCCGGTTCAGAACAGGCTGCCGGTCTGCGGTCCGGGCGGACGGCTGGTTCGCACGCTGCCCGCGCGGGGCGCGCGCGGCGGCAGCGGCGAGGCCTCGGCCACCAGCGGCTTGTCCCAGCGGCGGAAATACGCGGGCGCCTCCTGCACCCGGCACGTGAGCCAGTTGCCGTAGTCCTCGGGGTCGAGGATCACCACCATGCGCTTCTCGTCCTCGGGCCGGTGGAAGCGCTTCATCAGCGGGTGGTCGTCGGCGTTGACGGTCAGCATCGCGAAGCTGAACACGTCACGCCCGTCCGGATGCCGCCAGGGGCGGTAGATGCCGGCGACGCCGAACGGCACGAACCCTTCCTGGTAGATCGCCCAGCGCACGCACTCGCCGCTTTCCCAGTTGGGCTCGTAGATCGCCTCGCACGGGATCACGCAGCGCCAGCCCCGGCTCCATGCCTCGCGAAAGCTCGGGAGCTGGTGCACGGTCTCGCTGCGCGCGTTGTAGGTGCGCCGCCCGAACCCGATCTCGGTGGCGAAATGCGGCAGCAGCCCGAAGATGCCGTCGTCCACCACCCGTTCGAAGCCCGAGCCGTCCTGCGCCAGCCGGATGAAGGGCGCCAGGCCGAGCGGCCAGGTGTCCACCGGCTCGTCGTCGCGGTCGCGTTCGACGCCGAAGAACGTCAGCAGGCGATCGCGCCGGCTCACCGGCACGTAGTTCGAACACATGCGCCCGATGCTACCCGCACGTTGTCCGCCCCCGGGGAACTACGCTATTGTTCTTGTAGCGACCGCTGCGTAAACTGCGCCTCCCGCCACGAGGGACGGACCGGCGAGGAGGAGTCAGAACAACGATGAGTTCCAAGGACAGCCACGCCGCGATGCAGCAGCTGATGGCGCTGCTGGAGGCGCGCTACGCCATGCGCGTGCTGTGGGCCCTGCGCGATGGGCATCCGCAGACCTTCCGCCTGCTGCAGGACAGCGTCGGCCGCATCACGCCCAACACCCTCAACACCCGCCTCAAGGAATTGCGCGAAGCCGGCCTGCTCGGCCACGGCCAGGACGGCTACTGCGTGACGCCCGCCGGCGCGGACCTGCTCAAGCGCCTGTCAGACCTGCCCGCGTTCGCGGCCCGCTGGGTGGCGGCGCAGGGCAAGAAGAAGCAAGCTCCCACCCCATGAACGATCTCCACCAAGCCCTCGCCCCCGCCACCACCCTGCCCGAGGACGCCGACCAGGCCGTGCTGGTCGGCCGCGCCTGGATCGAAGGACAAGGCGCAGTCCTCGTGCGCGTCACGCCCGAGGCCGTGACCGACCTGTCGCGCCTGGCGCCCACCATGAGCCACCTGCTCGAGCTGCCCGACCCCGCAGCGGCGGTGCGCGCGTTCGATGCGCCCCGGCTGGCCGACACGGCGGCCGTGCTCGCCAACAGCGCGTTCGACGTGCGCGCGCCCCACCTGCCCTGGCTGCTCGCGCCCTGCGACCTGCAGGCGATCAAGGCCGCGGGCGTCACCTTCGTGGCCTCGATGCTCGAGCGCGTGATCGAGGAGCAGGCCCGCGGCGATGCGTCCAAGGCCGAGGCGGTGCGCCAGGCCGTGGTCGCCGTGATCGGCGAGAACCTGTCGGCCGTGCGGCCCGGGTCGCCCGAGGCGATGAAGCTGAAGGACGTGCTGATCGCGCAGGGCCTGTGGTCGCAGTACCTCGAAGTGGGCATCGGCCCGGACGCCGAGGTGTTCACCAAGTCGCAGCCCATGAGCGCCGTGGGCACCGGGGCAGAAATCGGCCTGCATCCCAGGAGCGACTGGAACAATCCCGAACCCGAGATCGTGCTGGCGGTCGACAGCCGCGGGCAGGTCAAGGGCGCCACGCTCGGCAACGACGTCAACCTGCGCGACTTCGAGGGCCGCAGCGCGCTGCTGCTCGGCAAGGCCAAGGACAACAACGGCAGTTGCGCGATCGGGCCGCTGATCCGCCTGTTCGACGGCCGGTTCGGCATCGACGACGTGCGCCGCTGCGACCTGGCGATGGAAGTGCGCGGGGCCGACGGCTTCGTGATGCGGGGCTCGAGCTCGCTGTCGATGATCAGCCGCGACCCGCTGGACCTGGTGGCGCAGTCGTGCGGCGCCAACCACCAGTATCCCGACGGCTTCGTGCTGTTCCTGGGCACCATGTTCGCGCCGACGCAGGACCGCCGCGGTCCGGGCGAGGGCTTCACGCATGAGGTGGGAGACCTTGTTACGGTCCGCACGCCGCTGCTCGGTACACTCGCCAACCGCGTCAGCACCAGCGACCGCATCGCGCCGTGGACCTACGGCGCCGGCGCCCTGATGCGCGACCTCGCACGTCGCGGCCTGCTCGGCTGAGCGGCCGCTCCCACCCAAAGGAATCCGATGATCACCACCCCCTCCGGCCTGCAGTACGAAGACACCACGCCCGGCACCGGCGCCGAGGCGCGCCCCGGCCAGCACGTGCATGTGCACTACACCGGCTGGCTGTTCAACAACGGCCAGCAGGGCGCGAAGTTCGACTCCAGCCGCGACCGCAACGACCCGTTCGCCTTCTCGCTCGGCGCCGGCATGGTGATCAAGGGCTGGGACGAAGGCGTGGCCGGCATGAAGGTGGGCGGCAAGCGCACCCTGGTCATCCCGCCCGAACTCGGCTACGGCGCGCGCGGCGCCGGCGGCGTGATCCCGCCCAACGCGACGCTGAAGTTCGACGTCGAACTGCTCGACGCGCACTGACGCAGGCGGCCGGTCTGGCCCGTGTCGGTTGCCGTCTGCGCGCCTGCAGGGCGTGAAGGCAGACTCCGGCGTGGGCAAGCACCGGGACTGGATGGCGGGTCGAGCCCGCAATGACAGGCTGCGGGCCGGACGTGTTTCCCCGAGAGTCGTCATGCCGGGCTCGACCCGGCATCCAGGCCCGCGGCCATGACTGGCACCGGACTGGATTGCGGGTCGAGCCCGCAATGACAGGCTACGGGTCGGGCGTGTTTCCCCCGAGAGTCGTCATGCCGGGCTTGACCCGGCATCCAGGCCCGCGGCCATGGCCGGCGGCATGACTGGCACCGGACTGGATTGCGGGTCGAGCCCGCAATGACAGGCTGGGGGCCGGACGGCGCTTCAGAGAGTCGTCATGCCGGGCTCGACCCGGCATCCAGGCCCGCGGCCATGACCAGCACCGCGCTCGATGGCGGGCCGAGCCCGCCGTGACAAGCTGACAGTCGCACTCAGCTGCGCTTGCGCGCGGTCACCTCGATCTCGATCTTCATCGCGGGTTCGAGCAGGCCGGCCTGGATCATCATCGCGGCGGGCCGGGCGTCGCCCAGGTACCTGCGCAGCGTCGGCCAGCACTTCTCGAAATCGCCCCGGTCGGGCAGGACATAGGTGACGCGCACGACGTCGGCCCAGAAGGCGCCCGCCTCGTGCAGCGCGGCCTGGATGTTGCGCATCGCCTGCTCGCACTGGCCGACGACGTCGGCCGCCAGCGTGCCGGCCTGGTAGTCGTAGCCGGTGGTGCCGGAGACGAACACCCAGTCGCCGTCGACCACGGCGCGCGAATAGCCGATCTCCTGCTCGAAGCGCGATCCCGAACTGATCCACTGGCGGGCCATGGCGACCTCCGGAGTTGCGTGAGCCGCCACTGTACGGGGTCCCGCCCAACCCATCCGGCGCGCTGTCGCGCTGGGCCGGGTAGCCCGTCCGGGCTGGCTCAGCATTTTTTTGGCCGGAACGCCTTTTTGCCGCCTTGAAAAGCACTACGCTGCCCCAAGGTGCACCGCAGTTTTTCGCGCTCCCCAACCCAAATCCAAGCATGAACGACGACACGACGAAGATCGAACCGACGCTGGACGGGGCCCCCGGGCCCACGGACGCCAGCCCGGAAGAACGCGAGGCCGCCGCCGCGGCCAACGAGGCCGACCTGACCGCCGCGATGGCCGAGCTGGAGCAGCTGCGCGCCAAGAATGCCGAGCTGACCGAGACCTTCCTGCGGGCGCAGGCCGAGGTGCAGAACACCCGCCGCCGCGCCGACGAGGAGATGTCCAAGGCGCGCAAGTTCGCCATCGAGAGCTTCGCCGAGAGCCTGCTGCCGGTGGCCGACAGCCTGGAGGCCGGCCTGGCCATCCAGGACGCCACCCCCGAGCAGATCCGCGAGGGCGCCGAAGCCACGCTGCGGCAGCTCAAGTCCGCGCTCGAGCGCAACAAGGTGGTGGAGATCGCCCCGGCGACGGGCGCCCGGTTCGACCCCCACCAGCACCAAGCCATCTCGATGGTCCCGGCGCCCGGCCAGGAGGCCAACACCGTGGTGACGGTCCTGCAGAAGGGCTACCTGATCGCCGAACGCGTGCTGCGGCCCGCGCTGGTCACGGTGGCCGCGCCGCAGTGACCCCGGCTTGAAACATCCCGAGTTATCCACAACTACGCAGCAACGAATCAGGGCCCCGGCGGCCCCAAGCAAATAGGAGAGAAAGCAATGGGCAAGATCATCGGCATCGACCTGGGCACCACCAACTCGTGCGTGGCCATCATGGAGGGCAACACGCCCAAGGTCATCGAGAACAGCGAGGGCGCGCGCACCACGCCGTCCATCGTGGCCTACCAGGAGGACGGCGAAATCCTCGTGGGCGCCTCGGCCAAGCGCCAGGCGGTCACGAACCCGCGCAACACCCTCTACGCGGTCAAGCGCCTGATCGGCCGCAAGTTCGAGGAAAAGGAAGTCCAGAAGGACATCAACCTGATGCCCTACACCATCGCCAAGGCCGACAACGGCGACGCGTGGGTGGAAGTGCGCGGCAAGAAGATGGCGCCCCCGCAGGTCAGCGCCGAGGTGCTGCGCAAGATGAAGAAGACCGCCGAGGACTACCTGGGCGAGCCGGTCACCGAGGCCGTGATCACGGTGCCCGCGTACTTCAACGACGCGCAGCGCCAGGCCACCAAGGACGCCGGCCGCATCGCCGGCCTGGAAGTCAAGCGCATCATCAACGAGCCGACCGCGGCCGCGCTGGCCTTCGGCCTGGACAAGCAGGAAAAGGGTGACCGCAAGATCGCCGTCTACGACCTGGGCGGCGGCACGTTCGACATCTCGATCATCGAGATCGCCGACGTCGACGGCGAGAAGCAGTTCGAGGTGCTGTCCACCAACGGCGACACGTTCCTCGGCGGCGAGGACTTCGACCAGCGCATCATCGACTACATCATCGGCGAGTTCAAGAAGGAGCAAGGCGTCGACCTGTCCAAGGACGTGCTCGCGCTGCAGCGCCTGAAGGAAGCCGCCGAGAAGGCCAAGATCGAGCTGTCCAACAGCGCCCAGACCGACATCAACCTGCCGTACATCACGGCCGATGCCAGCGGTCCCAAGCACCTGAACATCAAGCTGACCCGCTCCAAGCTGGAAGCGCTGGTCGAGGACCTGATCGAGCGCACCATCGCGCCGTGCCGCACGGCCATCAAGGACGCCGGCGTGAGCGTGGGCGACATCCATGACGTGATCCTGGTGGGCGGCATGACCCGCATGCCCAAGGTGCAGGAGAAGGTCCGCGAGTTCTTCGGCAAGGACCCGCGCAAGGACGTCAACCCCGACGAAGCCGTCGCCGTGGGCGCGGCCATCCAGGGCCAGGTGCTGGGCGGCGACCGCAAGGACGTGCTGCTGCTGGACGTGACCCCGCTGTCGCTGGGCATCGAGACGCTGGGGGGCGTGATGACCAAGATGATCGCCAAGAACACGACCATCCCGACCAAGTTCGCCCAGACCTTCTCGACCGCCGACGACAACCAGCCGGCCGTGACGATCAAGGTGTTCCAGGGCGAGCGCGAGATGGCCACCGGCAACAAGCTGCTGGGCGAGTTCAACCTGGAAGGCATCCCGCCGGCACCGCGCGGCCTGCCCCAGATCGAGGTGACCTTCGACATCGACGCCAACGGCATCCTGCACGTGAGCGCCAAGGACAAGGGCACGGGCAAGGAGAACAAGATCACCATCAAGGCCAACTCGGGCCTGTCCGAGGAGGAGATCCAGAAGATGGTGAAGGACGCCGAGCTCAACGCCGCCGAGGACAAGAAGAAGCTCGAGATCGTGCAGGCCCGCAACCAGGGCGAGGCGCTGGTGCACAGCGTGCGCAAGAGCCTGACCGAGTACGGCGACAAGCTCGAGGCCGGCGAGAAGGACAAGATCGAGGCCGCGATCAAGGAGGTCGAGGAAGCCTTGAAGGGCGAGGACAAGTCGCAGATCGAGGACAAGACCAACGCGCTGATGGCCGCCAGCCAGAAGCTGGGCGAGAAGATGTACGCCGACATGCAGGCGAACCAGGCCGCGCAGGCCGCCGGCGGCGCGGCCGGCGCCGAGGCCGGTGCCGAGCCCAAGGCGGCCGCCGACGACAATGTCGTGGACGCCGAAGTCAAGGAAGTGAAGAAGGGCTGATCGCAGGACGCTTCGCGCCGGTTCAGCTCGCCGCGTTCGACACGGACCTTCGGGTCCGGTCGACGCGGCGATCGTGCTAGAAGCACCGGCGCTTCCCCGGCACAACCAGAGACACGATGGCCACCAAACGCGATTACTACGACGTCCTCGGCGTGCCGAAGAACGCCTCCGAGGAAGAGATCAAGAAGGCTTATCGCAAGCTCGCGATGAAGTTCCACCCTGACCGCAACCAGGGGGATGCGGCCAAGGACGCGGAAGCCAAGTTCAAGGAGGCCAAGGAGGCGTACGAGATGCTCTCGGACGCCGACAAGCGCGCCGCCTACGACCAGTATGGCCATGCGGGCGTGGACCCGAACATGCGCGGCGGCATGGGCGCCGGCGCGGAAGGCTTCGGCGGCTTTGCCGAGGCGTTCGGCGACATCTTCGGCGACATCTTCGGCGGCCAGGGACGCGGCGGCCGCGCGGGCGGCGGGCGCCAGGTGTTCCGCGGCAGCGACCTGTCGTACGCGATGGAGGTCACGCTGGAGGAGGCGGCCGCCGGCAAGGAGGCCCAGATCCGCATCCCGACCTGGGACCAGTGCGACACCTGCCACGGCAGCGGCGCCAAGCCCGGCACCCAGGCCAAGCAGTGCGGCACCTGCCACGGCCAGGGCGTGGTGCAGATGCGCCAGGGCTTCTTCTCGGTGCAGCAGACCTGCCCCACGTGCCGCGGCAGCGGCAAGATCATTCCCGAGCCATGCGCCACCTGCCACGGCCAGGGCAAGGTCAAGAAGCAGAAGACGCTGGAAGTGAAGATCCCGGCGGGCATCGACGACGGCATGCGCATCCGCAGCGCCGGCAACGGCGAGCCGGGCACCAACGGCGGGCCGCCGGGCGACCTGTACATCGAGATCCGGCTGAAGAAGCACCCGATCTTCGAGCGCGACGGCGACGACCTGCACTGCGTGGTGCCGATCTCGTTCACCCGCGCTGCGCTGGGCGGCGAGATCGAGGTGCCCACGCTCGCGGGCAAGGCGGCCATCGACATCCCCGAGGGCACGCAGGCCGGCAAGCAGTTCCGCCTGCGCGGCAAGGGCATCAAGGGCGTGCGGGCCAGCTACCCGGGCGACCTGTACTGCCACATCGCGGTGGAGACGCCCGTCAAGCTCACCGAGCACCAGCGCAAGCTGCTGCGCGAGCTGGACGACTCGCTGAAGAAAGGCGGCTCCAAGCACTCGCCCAGCGAGGAAGGCTGGGCGGACAAGCTGAAGAACTTCTTCAGCGCATGAACGAGAGGGCGGGATTTCCCGCCCTTTCTTCTTCCTGGCGCGGCGCAGGTGTCAGTTCTGGCAGGGGGCCGACCCATCCGTGTACCACCCGCGCCACACATCACTAGGCCGCCGGCCGGGACTGCCTCAAAATTAAGCGATGTCCCTGCGGCTGTTCCGATCCACCGGGTACCACTCCATCCTCTCGCCGGGCGAGACGCGGGTGGCCATGCACCCGGGCTGGGCCGTGCTGGCGACCAGCCTGTGGATCGGATTCGCGTGCAATCCCTGGTTCTGGCATGCGCTGGCCGCCGCGCGCGAGCAACTGCAGCTGACCGTGGTGCTCGGCGCCGCGCTGGCCGGGGTGGCCGCCTTCCTGCTCAGCCTGTTCGGCTGGCGCCGCACCTTCAAGGGCATGGCCACCCTGCTGCTGCTGGCCGGCGCCCTGGTCGCCGCCGGCGCCTGGACGCAGGACCTCACCCTCGCGTCAGCCATGGAAGGCCAACGCCTGCACCTGGCGCTTCCCACCTGGGCCAGCTTCTTCAGCTGGCAGGTCCCCACCCTGCTGGCGCTGCTGGGCCTGCTCCCGATGCTGTGGCTGTGGAACGCGCAGCTGCGCCGCCTGGCCGGGCCGACCCAGCTGCGCGCCAACCTCGCCGGCATGGCGTTGGGCGCCACCGTGGCCGGCGGCGCGCTGATGCTGCTGCCGTTGCTGCAGGCCGCCTGACGTTCAGAACAGGCTGGCCTGGCCGTCCAGCGCGGGCGGCCGGAACTTCGACAGGTCGAACTCGAACCGCTCGCGGTTGAAGCCCAGGCGCGACGCCGCCTTGCGGAAACGCTGCCCGATCAACTCGGCCCACGGGCCGCTGCCCTTCATGCGCGTGGCGAAGTCGGCGTCGTAGTCCTTGCCGCCGCGCATGTCGTGGATGCGCGCCATGACGCGCTCGGCGCGCTGCGGATAGTGCAGCTCCAGCCACTGGCGGAACAGCGGGCTGACCTCCCAGGGCAGCCGAAGCACGTGGTAGAAGGCGCTTCGCGCGCCGGCGTCCCAGGCCGCTTCCAGCACCTGCTCCAGGTCGTCGGTGAGGAACGGGATCTGCGGCGCCAGGCTCACGCCGCAGGGCACGCCCGCTTCGGCCAGCGTGCGCAGCACGCGCAGCCGCCGCTGCGGCGAGGCCGCGCGGGGTTCGAGCTGGCGCGTGAGGCCCGCGTCGAGCGTGGTGATCGTCACGTACACGGCCGCCAGCCGGTCGCGCGCCATCGGCGCGATGATGTCCAGGTCGCGCTCGACGCCGCTCGACTTGGTGACCAGCGAAAACGGGTGCGCGGTGTCGCGCAGCACCTCGAGCACCGACCGCGTGAGCCGCAGCTCGCGCTCGACTGGCTGGTAGCAGTCGGTGGCCGTGCCGATGGCGAGCATGCCCGGCACGTACCCCTTCTTCGCCAGCTCGCGCCGCAGCACGCCGGCCACGTCGCGCTTGGCGATGATCCTGGTCTCAAAGTCCAGCCCCGGCGACAGGTTCAGGTAGCTGTGCGTCGGCCGCGCATAGCAGTAGATGCAGCCGTGCTCGCACCCGCGGTAGGGGTTCAGGCCGCGGTCGAAGTAGATGTCCGGCGAGTCGTTGGTGCTGATGACCGAGCGGGGCGTCTCCCAGGTCACCTCGGTCCGCGGCGCCAGCGGCGCCGGCGCGTCCGGGTCGGGCTCCCAGCCGTCGTCGAAGCCTTCGCGCGCATCGCGCTCGAACCGGTGCGGATGGCGCGTGGCGGCGCCGCGGCCCTTGATCGCCTCGACCGGGATGTAGTGGCTGTCCATGCACTGTATTTTTATCCAGTCCACGGCCGGACGTAAAGCGGCATCCCGCTCGTGCCGCTCAGCCGGGGAACAGTTCACGTCTCTTACACGGCGCACACAGCCTGAAATCGCAGGGACGGCCACCGGGGTCGACCATGGACGGCAGTCGATCACCGGAGGGTCCCATGAGCCTCACGACCACACCTTGCCGGCCGTCCCGATCCAGCAGCGCCACGGTCGCGGTCGCCATCGCACTGGCCTTGGTCGCGTGCGGCGGCGGCGATGGCGGCGTCGCTGACGCCGTCGCGAGCGGTGGCGGCACCGGCACCAGTCCCACGTCGCCCACGTCGCCCACGTCACCCACCTCACCCACCTCACCGACATCGCCCGGGGGCGGCGCGCCGGCGTCGGGCAGCGGCACCGTGGCCCCGCTGGAACGCGCCGACTTCCGCGTCAACAGCACCTTCGCGGGCCGCCAGGACGGCGCGCGCATCGCGCGCCTGGCCGGCGGCGGCTTCGTCGTGGCGTGGACGCACTGGACGGGCACCGCCATCGCCAACGAAGTGCGGCTGCAGCGCTTCGGCGCCGACGCCCGGCCGGTCGGCGTGGAAGCGGTCGTCGCCGCATCGGCGAGCCTGCCCGGCGTGGCGGCGCTCGCGGACGGCGGCTTCGCGGTGACATGGACGGAAGCGGCCGGCCTGGAGCGCCGGGGCTGGCTGCAGCTGTTCAACGCCGATGGCACCGCCCGCGCGCCGGCCGCACCCCTCTCGACCAGCCAGTCCCGGTTCGTCGCCCGCCCCACCGGCCTGGCCGATGGCCGGCTCGTGGTCGCGTTCGACGCACTCGCAGCGCCGCGCGGCACGGATCTCGGCGAAGTGCAACTGTTCACCGCCCAGGGCGCCCCCGTGGCGCCGGCGCTGCCGGTGAACGAATCGCCGGACGACGCCCTGACCCATGTCCTGGGCATCGTGGCGTCGCCGCTCGGGCCGGGGTTCGCCGCCGCCTGGGCCGTGAGCGCGCCGGCGGGCAGCCGGCTCATGCTGGGCCTGTTCGGCCCCGACGGAGCGCTCGCCCGCCCCGCCATCACCGTCGCGTCGGGCGCGGAGATGCGCTCGCCTTCGCTCGCCACGCTGGCCGACGGAAAACTGGCCCTCGCCTGGGTGTCCTTCGGCACCGGGCCGACAGGGTCGCTCCTGGCGACGCTGTGGCTGGAGCGGTTCGACGCCGCGGGGGTGTCGCTCGGTCGGCAGGCGGTGCCCACGGGGCCGATCGACCGGCCCTTCACGCCCCGCGTGGCCTCGACCCTCGACGGTGGGCTCGTGGTCACCTGGTCCGTGACCCAGGACGCGGGCACCGGCCTGAGCCGGCGGGTCGTGTCGGCCCAGCGCTTCGATGCGGCTGGGGCGCCGGTGGCGGCGCCCGCGGCGATCGCCCAGGTCGACTTCCCCACCACCGCGCTGGGCGCGGACGAGTCGCTGGACGTGACCGGCGCGCGGCCCGGCCAGTTTTTCATGCTCTACGGCAGCTACAGCCCCGAGGCGGACTGGGACGTGATGGCCGCCATCCGCTGAGGCGCCCCGGCCCCCCCGATTCCCCCGTCCGGGACCACAATGCCTGCATGCTGCTGCAGGCCCACCTGGACACCTTCGTGCTGTCGCGGATGCAGTTCGCCGCCAACATCAGCTTCCACATCCTCTTTCCCACCATCAACATCGCGCTGGCCTGGTTCCTCGTGTACTTCCGCCTGCGCAACAGCGCGGCGCACGACCGCATCGAGGCGCAGCACTGGGAGGAGGCCTACTACCTCTGGACCAAGGTGTTCGCCCTCACCTTCGCGCTGGGGGTGGTGTCGGGCATCACCATGAGCTTCCAGTTCGGCACCAACTGGCCCGGCTTCATGACCCGCGCCGGCAACATCGCCGGCCCGCTGCTCGCCTACGAGGTGCTCACCGCCTTCTTCCTGGAGGCGACGTTCCTCGGGATCATGCTGTTCGGCCGCGGCCGCGTGTCCGAGCGCGTGCACCTGGTCGCCTCGCTGATGGTGGCGGCCGGCACCACGCTGTCCGCGTTCTGGATCCTGAGCCTGAACTCGTGGATGCAGACGCCCACCGGCTTTCGCGTGGTCGACGGCGTGCTGCATGCGGACAGCTGGCTCGCGATCGTCTTCAATCCCTCCTTCCCCTACCGGCTCGCGCACAAGCTGCTGGCCTCGACCATCACGGCGTCGTTCCTGGTCGCGGGCCTGTCGGCCTGGCAGTTCCTGCGCCGCGCCGACAACGGCGGCAGCGCCAAGGCGATGCGCACCGCGATCGTGGTCGCCGCCATCGCGGTGCCGCTGCAGATCCTGGCCGGCGACATGCACGGGCTCAACACCTTGCACCACCAGCCGGCCAAGATCGCCGCGATCGAGGGCATCTGGCACACCGAGAAGAGCGCCCCGCTCACGCTGTTCGGGCTGCCCAACGAGAAGGAAGGCCGCACCGACTACGCCATCACCGTGCCCAAGCTGGCCAGCCTGATCCTGGCGCACGACCTGGACGCGGAGCTGAAGGGGCTGGACGCATTCCCGGACGCGCACCCGCCCGTCGCGCCGGTGTTCTGGAGCTTCCGCGTCATGGTCGGCATGGGCCTGCTGATGCTCGCGGTGGCCTGGTGGGCGGCCTTCACCCTCTGGCGGCGCCGCGCCGCCACCGCCGCGCAGCCCTTCTCGCGCTGGCAGTTGCGCGTGCTGGCGGGCATGACGTTCTCCGGCTGGGTGGCCACGCTGGCCGGCTGGTGGGTGACGGAGATCGGCCGCCAGCCCTTCGTCGTCTATGGCCTGCTGCGCAGCGCCGACGTGGTGGCCGACCACCCGCCCGCGATGGTGCTGTCCACGCTGCTGGCCTACCTGGCGGTGTACGTGTTCCTGCTGGCCGCGTACGTGCTGGTGCTGATGTACATGAGCACGCACCCCGCCATGCCCACGCCCGACACCCCGCAAAGCCCCAAGGCCGCGATGCCGGTGGGCGGCCCCGCCTGAGAAGCCCGCGATGGACCTGACCTGGACCACCGTGCTGCCCCTCATCTTCATGGGCGTGATGGGCCTGTCGCTGCTGGCCTACGTCGTCCTCGACGGCTACGACCTGGGCGTGGGCATCCTGCTGCCGTTCGCGAGCGACGACGAGAAGGACGTCATGGTCTCCTCGATCGGCCCGTTCTGGGACGCCAACGAGACCTGGCTGGTGCTGGGCATCGGCGTGCTGCTGGTCGCCTTCCCGAAGGCGCACGGGCTGGTGCTGACGCACCTGTACCTGCCGGTGGCGGTGATGCTGGTCGGGCTGATCCTGCGCGGCGTGTCGTTCGACTTCCGCGTCAAGGCCCGCGCGGCGCGCAAGGGCATGTGGAACGCACTGTTCGCCGCCGGCTCGCTGATGGCGGCCATGGCGCAGGGCTGGATGCTGGGCAGCTACCTCACCGGCTTCGACCACGGCCCCTGGTCGCTCGCCTTCGCGGCCGGAATCGCGCTGACCCTGCCCACCGCCTACGCGATGCTGGGCGCGGGCTGGCTGATCATGAAGACCTGGGACGAGCTGCAGGCCAAGGCCGTGCGCTGGGCGCGCAAGGTGCTCTGGCCGATGGGGCTGGCGCTGGTCGGCATCTCGCTGGCCACGCCGCTGGTGAGCCAGACCGTGTTCGACCGCTGGTTCGCGATGCCGCAGCTGATCGGGCTGCTGCCGATCCCCGTGGCCTGCGCGGCCGCGTTCTATGCGGCCTGGCACGTGGCCCGGCGGCCGCAGGTCGTGGCCGCCGGCTACGGCTGGATCGTCTTCGCCAGCACCGTGCTGATCTTCGTGATGGCGTTCCTGGGGCTGGCCTACAGCCTGTTCCCCTTCATCGTCATCGACCGCCTCACGGTGTGGCAGGCCGCCAGCGCCCACGAGTCGCTGGTGGTGATCTTCGTCGGCGTGGCGATCACGCTGCCGGCGATCGTCGGCTACACGATTTTCATGTACCGCGTGTTCTGGGGACGCGCCAGCGTGCTCAGCTACGCGGCGAACACGCCGCGCTGAAGGCCGCGTTCAGCCGCAGACGCGCTGCCTGGCCTGCGCGTACTCGCGCCTGAGGCGCTCGACCATGGCCGCGGCGCTGGTGACCTCGTGCACGGCCCCGATGCCCTGGCCGCAGCCCCAGATGTCCTTCCAGGCCTTGGACTTGCTGCCCTCGCCGCCGGCAAAGTTCATCGCGCTCGGGTCGCTCTCGGGCAGGTTGTCCGGATCGAGCCCGGCCGCGCGGATCGAGGGCTTGAGGTAGTTGCCGTGCACGCCGGTGAACAGGCTCGAGTAGACGATGTCGTCGCTCGTGCCCTCGACGATCGCCTGCTTGTACGCGTCCGAGGCGCGCGCCTCGTGGGTGGCGATGAAGGCCGAGCCGATGTACGCGAAGTCGGCGCCCATCGCCTGCGCGGCGAGCACGGCGCCGCCGGTGGCGATCGAACCGGAGAGCGCGAGCGGGCCGTCGAACCACTCACGGATCTCCTGGATCAGCGCGAACGGGCTCTTGATGCCCGCGTGGCCGCCGGCGCCCGCCGCCACCGCGATCAGGCCGTCGGCGCCCTTGTCGATCGCCTTGTGCGCGAACATGTTGTTGATGATGTCGTGCAGCACGACGCCGCCGTACGAGTGGATCGCGTCGTTGACGTCGGTGCGCGCGCCCAGCGAGGTGATGACGATCGGCACCCGGTACTTCACCACCATCTCCATGTCGTGCTCGAGCCGGTCGTTGCTCTTGTGCACGATCTGGTTGATGGCGAACGGCGCGGCGGGGCGGTCGGGGTGCGCCCGGTCGTGCGCCGCCAGCGCCTCGGTGATCTCGGCCAGCCACTCGTCCAGCTGCGAGGCCGGGCGGGCGTTGAGCGCGGGCATCGCGCCCACGATGCCGGCCTTGCACTGCGCGATCACGAGCTTGGGGTTGCTGATGATGAACAGCGGCGAGCCGATGACCGGCAGCGAGAGGTTGCGCAGGACGGCGGGAAGCTTGGACATGGCGGCTCCGGAAGGTGGTCGGGCAGATTCTGGGCGGCCCGGGCGGGCCGCCCCTGTCGGGACGGCGACAGCGGCGCTCAGAAGGCCTCGAGCGGCAGGCCCGTCACGCTGTCGGCGCCCTCGACGATGGCGTCGCGCATGCCGGGCGCCTTGGACAGCAGGTGCTCGGCGTAGAAGCGCGCGGTGGCCACCTTGGCCTCCATGAACGCGCGGTCCTCGCCCTTGGCGGCCAGTTCCTCGGCCACCAGCAGCGACCGGGCCAGCTGCCAGCCGGCCACCAGGTTGCCCGCGAGCATGAGGTACGGCACCGAGCCGGCGAAGACGGCATTCGGGCTGGCCTTGGCCTGGCCGGCGATGAAGTCCACCACGTCCAGGAATGCCTGGCGGGCGGCCGTGAGGCGCTTGAGCACGGCGCGCGCCGCGACGCTGTCGCGCCGGGCCAGCTCGGCCTCGGTCGTCTCGACCTGCGCGGCGACGGCGCGCGCGGTCCGGCCGCCGTCGCGCGCGGTCTTGCGGCCCACCAGGTCGTTGGCCTGGATGGCGGTCGTGCCCTCGTAGATGGTCAGGATCTTGGCGTCGCGGTAGTACTGCGCCGCGCCGGTCTCCTCGATGAAGCCCATGCCGCCGTGCACCTGCACGCCCAGCGAGGTCACTTCCAGGCTCATCTCGGTGCTGTAGCCCTTGACCAGCGGCACCATGAATTCATAGAAGGCCTGGTTCTGCTGGCGCACCTGCGCGTCCGGATGGTGGTGCGCGGCGTCGTACGCCGCGGCGGCCACGCTGGCCATCGCGCGGCAGCCCTCGACGTAGGCGCGCATCGTCATCAGCATGCGCTTGACGTCGGGGTGGTGGATGATGGGCGCGCTGGCGCCGATCGAGCCGTCCACCGGGCGCGACTGCACGCGCTCGCGCGCATAGGCCACCGCCTTCTGGTACGCGCGCTCGGCCACCGCGATGCCCTGCACGCCGACGGCGTAGCGGGCCGCGTTCATCATGATGAACATGTATTCGAGGCCGCGGTTCTCCTGGCCGACCAGGTAGCCCACCGCGCCGCCGTGGTCGCCGTACTGCAGCACCGCGGTCGGCGAGGCCTTGATGCCCATCTTGTGCTCGATGCTCACGCAATGCACGTCGTTGCGCGCGCCCAGGCTGCCGTCCGGGTTGACCAGGACCTTGGGCACCACGAACAGGCTGATGCCCTTGACCCCTTCGGGGGCGCCGGTCACGCGCGCCAGCACCAGGTGGACGATGTTGTCCGCCATGTCGTGCTCGCCGTAGGTGATGAAGATCTTGGTGCCGAAGATCCGGTACGTGCCGTCGGGCTGCGGCTCGGCGCGGGTGCGCACCAGCGCCAGGTCGCTGCCGGCCTGCGGCTCGGTGAGGTTCATGGTGCCGGTCCACTCGCCGGTCACCAGCTTTTCCAGGTAGGTGGCCTTGAGCTCGTCGGAGCCGGCCGTCAGCAGCGCCTCGATGGCGCCGTCGGTCAGCAGCGGGCACAGCGCGAAGCTGAGGTTGGCCGAGTTGAGCATCTCGCCGCAGGCGGCGCCGATGGTCTTGGGCAGGCCCTGGCCGCCGAAGTCGGTGGGATGCTGCAGGCCCTGCCAGCCGCCCTCGCTGTACTGGCGGTACGCCTGCGAGAAGCCGGGCGTGGTGGTGACCTTGCCGTTGTCCCAGCTGGACGGGTTGCGGTCGCCGGGCACGTTCAGCGGCGCGACGACTTCCTCGTTGAACTTCGCGCACTCCTGCAGCACCGCCTGCGCGGTCTCGTAGCCGGCTTCCTCGAAGCCGGGAATCTTCGCGATCTCGTCGATGCCGGCGAGATGGCGGATGTCGAACAGCATGTCCTTGAGGGGGGCGCGGTAGCTCATGGTCGGCTCCAACGGATGAGAAAAAGGCGTCGCACGCGACGCCTTGGAACAGTGGAACGGGTGGCTTACAGGGCCTTGACCAGCTCGGGCACGGCCTGGAACAGGTCGGCCTCGAGGCCGTAGTCGGCCACGCTGAAGATCGGGGCCTCGGGATCCTTGTTGATCGCGACGATGACCTTGGAGTCCTTCATGCCGGCCAGGTGCTGGATGGCGCCCGAGATGCCGGCGGCGATGTACAGCTGCGGCGCGACGATCTTGCCGGTCTGGCCCACCTGCCAGTCGTTGGGCGCATAGCCCGCATCGACCGCGGCGCGGCTGGCGCCCAGGGCGGCGCCCAGCTTGTCGGCCAGGGGCGTCATCACCTCGTTGAACTTCTCGGCCGAGCCGAGCGCGCGGCCGCCGGAGACGATGACCTTGGCGGCGGTCAGTTCGGGCCGGTCGCTCTTGGCGATCTCCTGGCCGACGAAGCGGCTCTTGCCGCTGTCGGCCGCGGCGGCGACCGTCTCGACCGCGGCGCTGCCGCCGGTGGCCGCGGCGGGGTCGAAGCCGGTAGTGCGCACCGTGATCACCTTCACCGCATCCTGGCTCTGCACGATGGCGATGGCGTTGCCGGCATAGATCGGGCGCTCGAACGTGTCGGGGCTGTCGACCTTGGTGATGTCGCTGACCTGCGCGACGTCCAGCTTGGCCGCCACGCGCGGCGCGACGTTCTTGCCGCCGGCGGTGGCCGGGAACAGGATGTGGCTGTAGTTCGACGCGATGGCCAGCACCTGCGCGGCCACGTTCTCGGCCAGGCCGTGGGCGAGCTGCTCGCCGTCGGCATGGATCACCTTGGCCACGCCCGCGATCTGCGCGGCGGCCTGGGCAGCGCCGGCCGCGTTGTGGCCGGCCACCAGCACGTGGACGTCGCCACCGCAGGCGGCGGCGGCCGTGACGGTGTTCAGGGTGGCGCCCTTGATGGACGCGTTGTCGTGTTCGGCGATGACAAGAGCCGTCATGTTCAGATCACCTTCGCTTCGGTCTTGAGTTTCTGCACCAGCGTGGCCACGTCGGGCACCTTCACGCCGGCGCCACGCCTGGCGGGCTCGGCCACCTTCAGCGTCTTCAGGCGCGGTGCCACGTCCACGCCCAGGTCCGCGGGCGTCACGGTGTCCAGCTGCTTCTTCTTCGCCTTCATGATGTTGGGCAGCGTCACGTAGCGCGGCTCGTTCAGGCGCAGGTCGGTGGTGACCACCGCCGGCAGCGTGATCGACAGCGTCTCCAGGCCGCCGTCGACCTCGCGCGTGACCTGGGCCTTGCCGTCGGCGACCTCGACCTTGGAGGCGAAGGTGGCCTGCGGCATGTCGGCCAGCGCGGCCAGCATCTGGCCGGTCTGGTTGGCGTCGTCGTCGATCGCCTGCTTGCCCAGGATCACCAGGCCGGGCTGCTCCTTGTCCACCAGCGCCTTGAGCAGCTTGGCCACGGCCAGCGGCTGCAGCTCCTCGTCGGTCTGCACGAGGATGGCGCGGTCGGCGCCGATCGCCATGGCGGTGCGCAGGGTCTCCTGGCACTGCTGCACGCCGCAGGAGACGGCGATCACCTCGGTGACGATGCCCTTTTCCTTCAGGCGGACCGCCTCTTCCACGGCGATCTCGTCGAACGGGTTCATGCTCATCTTCACATTGGCGATGTCCACACCCGTGTTGTCCGACTTGACCCGGACCTTCACGTTGTAGTCGACCACCCGTTTGACGGGGACCAGGACCTTCATGCGAGGCGCTCCTTGCGTGCTTGCGCAGATTGACGTTGACGTAAACGGGAAATTCTAAGTCGCGATCCCCGGTTGGGCTCGAGAAAAAAGAACGACCGTTCGCTTTTTCGATTATAGGGTCGCGCCCCCGGTCGCAGGGCCCCGGGTTTGTCGGTGGCGCGACAGTTCGCGCGCGCTCGAACGCCACGGTGCGGGTAAGTCTGGACCGTGGCGCAAGAGCCTGCGACTTACAGTGGCGCCACCCGAGAAACAAGGAGCCTCGCCCATGAAACGCATGCTTCTGTCGGGGGCCGCCGTCGTCGCCGCCCTCGCCTGCGCCCCCGCCTCCGCGCAGACCGTGCTGACCGCCTCCAGCTGGCTGCAGCCCACGCACGCCCTGTCGCTGGCGCAGAAGGAATGGTGCGACCTGCTGGAGAAGAACACCTCCGGCAAGATGAAGTGCAACATCCTGCCGCGCGCCGTGGCCAACCCGCCCGGCACCTACGATGCGGTGAAGAACGGCCTGGCCGACATCTCGTTCACCGTGCACGGCTACACGCCGGGGCGCTTCGTGCTGACGCAGATGGCCGAGTTCCCGTTCCTGGGCGATTCGTCCGAGCCGATCTCGGTGGCCTACGACCGGGTGGCACGCAGGCATCCCGAGTTCATGAAGGAGCACCAGGGCGTGCACGTCATCGCCCTGTTCACGCACGGCCCCGGCATGCTGATGAACACCAAGAAGCCGGTGACGAAGCTGGAGGACCTGCAGGGCCTGAAGTGGCGCGTGGGCGGCGGCATCGTCAACGACGTGACCAAGGCGCTGGGCATGAACGCCACGCTCAAGCCCGCCACCGACAACTACGAGCTGCTGTCCAGCGGCGTCATGGACGGCACGCTGCTGCCGGCCGAGTCGAGCGAGTCGTTCAAGATCGACAAGCTGATCAAGTACGCCACCACCTTCCCCGGCGGCATGTACAACACCAGCTTCGTCATGATGATGAACCAGGGCAAGTACGACAAGCTCACGGCCGACGAGAAGAAGGCCGTCGACGCGGTCTCCGGCGAGGTGGCCGCGCGCATCCTGGGCCGCCACTGGGACAAGGCCGACCGCCGCGCCTACGCCCTGATGCAGGCCAACAACGTGCAGATCACCAAGGCCGACACCAAGTTCGTCGGCGACGTGAAGGCCAGGACGCAGCCGCTGGAGCAGAAGTGGGCGCAGGACGCCCAGGGCAAGGGACTGAAGGACGCGGCCAAGGTGCTCGCCGAGTTCCGCGCCGAGATCGCCAAGGCGTCCAAGTAACCGCATCGCCCCTGGCAGGAAGGCGGCACCTCCCGCGGGGTGCCGCCTCGTGTTGCGAGGCACCCGGCCGCCCGGGCGCCTGACGGAAGTTCCCCCCCATGAAAAAGATCCTCGAGCTGCTGTGCGGACTGCTGTCCGGCATCGCGCTGTTCGCCATCATGGCGCTCACCTTCTTCGACGTCCTGGGCCGCAAGTTCGCCAGCAACTCGATCCCGGGCTCGCTGGAGCTCACCGAGCTGCTGATGGTGGTCGTGATCTTCGGCGCCCTGCCCCTGGTGTCCGGGCGCGGCGAGCACGTCGAGTTCGACTCCCTGGACCCCTACCTGCCGCTGTGGCTGCGCCGCGCCCAGGCCACCGTGGTGCACCTGCTGTGCGCGGCGGTGCTGCTGGCGCTGTCGTGGCTGATGTGGCGCACCGGCGGCCAGTTCCTGGAGAACGGCGAGACGACCGCGCAGCTGAAGATCCTGAAGGCGCCCTTCATCTACGGCATGGGCGTGCTGTGCGCGCTCACCGGCATCGTGCACCTGGCCATGCTCGGCCAGGCGCCCGTCGAGCGGGCCGAAGGCGAAGGGGTGGCGCTGTGATCGAAGCCCTGCTCGGATTCGCGGCCATCTTCGGCCTGGCCCTCATCCGCGTGCCGCTCGCCTTCGCCATGGGCCTGGTGGGCTTCGCCGGCATCTGGCTCACGCGCGGCTTCGACCCCGCGCTCGCCAGCACCGCCCAGGTGGTCTACGAGACCGGCTTCGCCTACACGCTGTCGGTGATCCCGCTGTTCATCCTGATGGGCAACTTCGTCGCCCGCGCCGGCCTCGCGCACGAGCTGTTCCAGGCCGCCTACGCCTTCGTCGGCCACGTGCGCGGCGGGCTCGCGCATGCCACGGTGGCCGCGTGCGCCGGCTTCGGCGCCATCTGCGGCTCCTCCATCGCGACGGCCGCCACCATGAGCAAGGTGGCCTATCCCTCGATGCGCAAGCTCGGTTACAGCGACGCGCTGTCCGCCGGCGTCATGGCCTCGGGCGGCACCCTGGGCATCATGATCCCGCCGTCCACCATCATGGTGATCTACGGGATCATCACCGAGACCTCGATCGGCAAGCTGTTCGCCGCCGGCGTCATTCCCGGGCTGCTCACCGCCGCCCTGCTGATGCTGGCCATCGTGGTGATGACCTCGCGCGACCCCGAGCACGCGCCGCCCGGGGTGCGCGCCACCTGGCCCGAGCGCTGGCAGGCGCTGCGCGGCATCTGGGGCGTGGCGGTGCTGGTCGTGGTGGTGCTGGGCGGCATCTATGGCGGCTTCTTCACCGCCACCGAGGGTGCCGGCTTCGGCGCCGCCGGCGCCTTCCTGTTCGCGCTGGGGCGCCGGCGCCTGACCTGGCGCAGCCTGTTCGAGGTGCTGGTCGAATCGGCGCGCACCACCGCCATGCTGTTCACGCTGCTGATCGCGGCCACCCTGTTCGCCAACTTCGTGAACTTCACGACCATGCCCGGCGACCTGAAGGACTGGATCACGCACCTGGGCCTGTCTCCCGTGATGATCGTGGTGGCGATGATGGGCATCTACGTGCTGCTGGGCACGGTGATGGAGGAACTGACGATGGTGCTGCTGACCATCCCGCTGTTCTTCCCCATCGTCACCGGCCTCGGGTTCGATCCGGTCTGGTTCGGCGTGCTGATCGTGATGATCGTGCAGATCGGCCTGATCTCGCCCCCGGTGGGCATGAACCTGTTCGTGCTCAACTCGCTGCTGCCCGGCGTCGGCCTGGGCACGATCTTCCGCGGCTGCTGGCCCTTCGTGCTGGTGCTGATCGTGATGCTGGCGCTGCTGATCGCCTTCCCGCAGCTGAGCCTGTGGCTGCCCTCGCTGATGAACGCGTGAGGGCCGCGGCCGCGCTCAGGGCGCCGCGGCCGACAGCACGCGCACCACGCGCTGCGGGAACGGGATCTCGATGCCCGCGGCGCGCAGGCCGCGCAGCACGGCCAGGTTGACCTCCGAGCGCACGTTCGACTGCCCGTTGCCGGGATCGGCGATCCAGAAGAACAGGCTGAACTCCAGCCCGTCGGCGCCGAACTTGGCCAGCCGGGCGCCGGGCGCCGGATCGGCCAGCACCCGCGCGGCGGACAGCGCGGCGTCGACCAGCACCTTCTGCACCAGGTCGACGTCGCTGTCGTAGCCCACGGCCACCTCGGTCGACAGCAGCACCCGCGGGTCCGCCAGCGACAGGTTCTCGATCCGCTCGGTGATCAGCTTCTCGTTCGGGACGATCGACTCGCGCCCGTTGAGCGCGCGGATCAGCGTGTAGCGGGTCTTGATGTCCACCACCTCGCCCTCGAAGCCGTCCACGCGCACCACGTCGCCGATGCGCAGGCTGCGCTCGAACAGGATGACGAAGCCGCTGACGTAGTTGGCCGCCAGCTTCTGCAGGCCGAAGCCCAGGCCCACGCCCAGCGCGCCGCCCAGCACCGACAGCGCCGTCAGGTCCACGCCGGCGATCGACAGCGCGAACAGCACGCCCACGAGCAGCAGCGTCGCCCGGATGGCGTTGGCCGCCACCTTGCGCAGCGACAGGTCGTGCACGTGCTGGCGCAGCACCTGCTTTTCCAGCACCGCCGACAGCCACAGCGCCGCCATCAGCACCACGCCGGCGGACAGCGCGCCGTCCACCATGTTCAGCAGGCTCACGTGCGACTTGCCGAACGCGAACACGATGTTGTCCATGTCCGCCCGCACCGCGGGCAGCACGCCCAGCACCCACAGCACCGCCGCCAGCCAGGCGATCCAGGAGAACAGGCGCTCCATCAGGCGCGCCAGGGCCGACGCCGGGAAGGCGACCGTCAGCACGCGGGCGATGAAGCGGATGCCCGCCAGCGAGACCAGCACCGGCACCGCCAGCCGCAGCAGCACCACGTGCTGGTAGGGCTGGACCGCGCGCAGCGAGGCATAGGTGAAGGCCAGCGCCAGCAGCGGGAACAGCAGGCCGTCGACGATGACGCGGCCGAACCAGACGGACTCGGCGCGGTGCTTGCGGCCGATCGCCCAGCAGATGCCGAAGGCCATCGCCAGGCAGCCCAACAGCACGCCGAGTTCGACAGGCATCCCCGGATGGCCCAGATCCTGGACCAGGTTGTCGATCGCGTTCATCGCGCGGTCAGGCCCAGTGGGGCTTGCGCTTCTCGGTGAATGCCGTGACGCCCTCCTGGGCGCAGGCATCCATCATGTTCACCGCCATCGTCTGGCTGGCCAGCTGGTAGGCCGCCTCGATGCCCAGCTCGCGCTGGCGGTAGAACAGCTCCTTGCCGATCGCCAGCGCCTGGCGCGGCTTGGCCAGGATGCTGGCCAGCAGCGACTCGACCTGCGCGTCCAGCTGCTCGGGCGCGGCCACCCGGTTCACCAGGCCGCGCTCGAGCGCTTGCTGCGCGGTGATGAAGTCGCCCGTGACCAGCATCTCCATCGCCTGCTTGGGCGCGATGTTGCGCAGCAGGGGCACGCTGGGCGTGGCGCAGAAGAGGCCGAAGTTGACGCCGCTGACCGCGAACCTCGCCTCGGTGGAGGCGACGGCCAGGTCGCACTGGGCCACCAGCTGGCAGCCTGCCGCGGTGGCGATGCCGTGCACGCGGGCGATGACCGGCACCGGCAGCTTCTGGATCGCCAGCATCATCCGGCTGCACTGGGCGAACAGCTGCTGGTAGTAGGCCAGCTCGGGCCGGGCGATCATTTCCTTCAGGTTGTGGCCCGGGCAGAACGCCTTGCCGTTGGCGGCGATGACCACCGCGCGCGCCGTGGCGTCGTCGGCCACCCGGTCCAGCGCGGCCTGCAGCGCGCCCAGCATCTCCTCGCCCAGCGCATTGAAGCTGGCGGGACGGTTCATCGTCAGCGTGACCACGCCGCGGGCGTCGCGGCTCTCGATCACGGGGGCGGTGGTGTCGGTCATGGCAGGTCTTTCCGGCGGGCGCCGTTCACAGGTCCGCGAGCACGCGCAGGTGGGCCTCGACGCTGCGCCCGAGCGCGTCGAGGTTGTATCCGCCCTCCAGGCTGGAGACGATGCGGCCCTTGGCGTGCCGCCGCGCGATGTCCTTGAGCTTGCCGGTGATCCAGGCGTAGTCGCTCTCGACCATGCCCAGCTGGCCGAGGTCGTCCTCGCGGTGGGCGTCGAAGCCGGCGCTGATGAAGATCATCTCGGGCCGGAACGCCTCCAGCCGCGGCAGCCAGGCCGCGTCGACCATCTCGCGGATGTCCATGCCCTTGGTGTAGGCGGGCACCGGGATGTTGACCATGTTGGACGCCAGCGGCGGCGTGCCGGTGTACGGATAGAACGGATGCTGGAACAGCCCCACCATCAGCACCCGGTCGTCGCCGGCCAGGATGTCCTCGGTGCCGTTGCCGTGGTGCACGTCGAAGTCGACGACGGCCACCCGCTGCAGGCCGTAGCGGTCCAGCGCATAGCGGGCGCCGGTGGCCACGCTGTTGAAGATGCAGAAACCCATCGCCTTGCCGCGCGTGGCGTGATGTCCCGGCGGGCGCACGGCACAGAAGGCGTTCTCCAGCTCGCCGGCCATGACGGCGTCGGTGGCGCCCAGCACGGCGCCCACCGCCCGCACGGCCGCCTCCCAGCTGTCCTGGCACATGGCCGTGTCGGGGTCGATGTGGCTGTACTTGTAGCCGCCCGCGGCGATCTGCTCGGCGAGTTCCTCGCGCAGCCCGCGCATGGCGGCCACGTGCATCCGGTCGTGGGCCAGCTCGATCTCCTCGGTGCTGGCCTCGCGCGCCTCGCGCCGCTCCAGCGCGTCGGCGACGCCGGTCACGAGGAGCCGGTCCTCGATCGCATCCAGCCGCTGGGGACACTCGGGGTGGCCCGGCCCCATCTCGTGGCGGCGGCACGCTGGATGGGTGAAATACCCGGTCTTGGTCGCACTCATCGTTCGGGGGACGGAAATTCGGATAACGTCATGCCCTGATGGAAGCCCAACAGAAACTCAAGGCGTTGCTGGACCAGCTTAACACGGTGATCGTGGGCAAGCCCGGCCAGGTGCGGGACTGCGTGGCCTGCCTGCTCGCCGGGGGCCACCTGCTGATCGAGGACGTGCCGGGCGTGGGCAAGACCACCCTGGCCCACGCGCTGGCCCGCTCGTTCGGGCTGCACTTCTCGCGCGTGCAGTTCACGGCCGACCTGATGCCCAGCGACCTGTCGGGCGTGTCCATCTACGAGCGCGGCAAGGAGGCCTTCGTCTTCCACCCCGGCCCCATCTTTGCCCAGGTGCTGCTGGCCGACGAGATCAACCGCGCCAGCCCGAAGACGCAGAGCGCGCTGCTGGAGGCGATGGAGGAAAAGCAGGTCACGGTCGAGGGCGAGACGCGCGCGCTGCCCGCGCCCTTCTTCGTCATCGCCACCCAGAACCCGCACGACCAGCTGGGCACCTTCGCCCTGCCCGAATCGCAGCTCGACCGCTTCCTGATGCGCATCTCGCTGGGCTACCCCGACCGCGCGGCCGAGCGCCAGCTGCTGGCCGGCGCCGACCGGCGCGACATGGTCGCCTCGCTGGGCAACATGCTCTCGCCGGCCGACCTCGACGCGCTGCAGCGGCAGGTGCTGGCGGTGCACACGGCCGATCCGCTCCTGAACTACGTACAGGACCTGGTGGCCGCCACCCGCTCGGGCCGCTGGTTCCTGCAGGGACTGTCGCCGCGCGCGGGCATCGCGCTCGTGCGCGCCGCCAAGGCGCAGGCGCTGCTCTCGGGCCGCGACTACGTGGCGCCCGACGACGTGCAGGCCATCCTGGCCCAGACCATCGCCCACCGGCTGGTCCCGGTGGCCGACGCCGGCCGCGGGCCGATCGAGCAGGTGCGGGCCATGGTGGAGGCCGTGCCGCTGCCGTAATGGCCCAGCCCCGAAGCGCCTCCGGCGCCTCCCCCTCGCAGGGGCGCCACCCGTGGCCCGGCGAAGCCGGCTCCACGACGGTCCGCGCCTGGAACCCGATCGCCTTCGCGCGCGGGCGCTTCCGTGCCTGGTGGCAGGCCCGGCTGCCGCTGGCGGACACGCTCACGCTCACGCAGCGCAACGTCTACATCCTGCCCACGCGGCCCGGGCTGATGCTGGCTGCCACGCTGCTGGTGCTGCTGGTCGCCTCGATCAACTACCAGCTCAACCTGGGCTACCTGCTCACGTTCCTGCTGGCCGGCAGCGCGGTCGTCGGCATGCACGTGTGCCACGCCACCCTGCGCGGCCTGACGCTGACGCTGGCGCCGCCCGAGCCGGTGTTCGCCGGCAGCAACGCGCCGCTGCGCATCGTGCTCACCAACGAGCGGGCGGCCACGCGCTACGGCATCGGGCTGGCCGTGCTGGACGAGACGCTGGACGATCGCTGGGCCTGGACCGACGTGCCCGGCCAGGGCAGCGCCACGGTCTCGGTCGCCTTCCAGCCGCCGCGCCGCGGGCTGCACCGCGTGCCGCCGCTCACCGCCGAGACGCGGTTCCCGCTGGGCACCTTCCGCGTGTGGACCGTGTGGCGCCCCGCGGCCCAGGTGCTGGTCTACCCCGCGCCCGAGGGCCTGCCGCCGCCGCTGCCCGAAGGCGAGCCCCGCTCGGGCACGACCGGCATGGCGCGCGTGCACAACGCGGGCGAATTCGACGGCGTGCGCGCCTACCGGCGCGGCGACCCGATGAAGCTGGTGGTCTGGAAGAAGGCCGCCAAGGCCGACGAACTGGTCAGCCGCGACACCCAGCAGGCGCAGCGGCGCGAGCTGTGGCTGGACTTCGCGCAGGCCGGGCCGGTCGACGCCGAGGCGCGCCTGGCCCGCCTCACCGCCTGGGTGCTGCAGGCCGACCGGCTGGGGCTCGATTACGGCCTGCGGCTGCCGGGCCAGTCGATCGCCCCGGACGCCGGCGAGGCGCACAAGCGCCGCTGCCTGGAGGCGCTCGCGCTGTGCTGAACGCCGCCACCGCCTCCGGGCCGGACCGGCCGGCAGCCGGCCGCACGCCGCTCGAGCGCCTGCGGTCGCTGCCGCGCGATGCGCGCGACACGCTGTTCCTGCTGGCCGTCATCGGCTGGGTGGTGCTGCCGCAGGTCACGCGCCTGCCCTGGTGGTGCACGGCGCTGACCGCCACCATCCTGGCGTGGCGCGGGGCGCTCGCGCTGCGCGGCGCGCCGCTGCCGGGCGCGCGATGGCTGTTCGGCCTGCTCGCGGTCACGCTGGTGGCGACCTTCCTGTCGCACCGCACCCTGCTCGGCCGCGACGCGGGCGTGACGCTCATCGTGGTGCTGCTGGCGCTCAAGACGCTGGAGCTGCGCGCGCGGCGGGACGCCTTCGTGGTGTTCTTCCTCGGCTTCTTCACCATGCTCACCAACTTCTTCTTCTCGCAGTCGCTGCTGACCGCGGGCGCGATGCTGGTGGGGCTGCTCGGCCTGCTCACAGCGCTGGTCAATGCCCACATGCCGGTGGGCCGGCCGCCGCTGGCGCAGGCGGCGCGCACCGCGGGCTGGATGGCGCTGCTCGGCGCGCCGATCATGGCCGTGCTGTTCATGCTGTTCCCGCGCCTGGCGCCGCTGTGGGGCATCCCGGCCGACGGCATGACCGGGCGCAGCGGCCTGTCGTCGACCATGCAGGTCGGCACGGTGGCGCAGCTGGCGCTGGAGGAAGGCATCGCGATGCGCGTGCGGTTCGAGGGCCAGGTGCCGCTGCCGAACGACCTGTATTTCCGCGGCCCGGTGCTCTCCACCTTCGACGGCCGCGAGTGGCGCCCGCTGCTGCCGCGGCTCGGCCCGCAGGCCGCGGCCCTGCTGCCGCCCACCGGCCTGCAGGTGCGCGGCCCCGAAGTGCGCTACACGGTGACGCTGGAGCCGAACAACCGGCCCTGGCTGCTGGTGCTCGACGCGGCCAGCGCGCCGCCCACGGCCCCCGGCCTGCAGGCCTTCACGGGCGGCGAACTCCAGTGGTTCGCCGGCCAGCCCACCACCGACCTGCTGCGCTACTCGGCGGTGAGCCACGTCGACTACCGCGCCGGCGTGGCGGGCCGCTCGGCGTTCGTGCCGCCGCAGTACCGCGAGCTGCCGCCCGGCTACAACCCGCGCACGCTGCAGCTGGCCACCGAGATGATGCGCAGCGCGCCGGGCGGCGCGGCCGACAAGCCGGCGCTGGTGCAGGCCGCGCTCGATCGCCTGCGCACCGGCGGCTACGTCTACACGCTCGACCCCGGCCTGTACGGCGAGCACACGGCCGACGAGTTCTGGTTCGACCGCAAGCAGGGGTTCTGCGAGCACATCGCCTCGGCGTTCGTGGTGCTGATGCGCGGCATGGACATCCCGGCGCGCATCGTCACCGGCTACCAGGGCGGCGAGCTCAACCCGGTCGACGGGTACTGGGTGGTGCGCCACAGCGACGCGCATGCCTGGGCCGAGGTGTGGCTGGCCGGCCGCGGCTGGGTGCGCGTGGACCCCACGTCGGCGGTGGCGCCCGCGCGCACCGGCGCGCTCACGCGCCTACGCGCGCCGCAGGGCGCGTTCGCCACCGCGCTGGGCAACGTCAGCCCCGGGCTGCTGGCGCAGCTGCGGCAAGGCTGGGACGCGGTGAACAACGGCTGGAACCAGTGGGTGCTGAACTACACGCAGAGCAAGCAGCTCGACCTGCTGCGCAACCTCGGCTTCCGCTCGCCGAGCTGGCAGGACCTGAGCGTCGTGCTGCTCGGCCTGGTGGTGGCGGTGGCCCTGCTGGGCGCGGCCTGGGCGCGCTGGGAGCGCACCCGCCAGGACCCGTGGCTGCGGCTGCTCGCGCGCGTGCGCCAGCGCCTGGCCAGGGCGGGGGTGGCGCTGCCGCCCACCGCCGGCCCGCGCCAGATGGCAGCCGCCGTCACCGCTCGTTTCGGCGCCGACGCGCAGCCGCTGGCAGACTGGCTGCTGCGCCTGGAGGCGCAGCGCTACGCCCGCACCGCCCCCACCGCGCTGCCCTCGCTGCAGCGCGAACTCACCCGCTTGTCCTGGCCTTCCGCCGTCGCTCCATGATCCGTGCCCTCCTTCTCGCCGCCGCCGTGGCGGCGCTGTCCCTGTCCCTGCCCGCCGCCGCGGGCAAGCCGTCCGACGGCGGCCGCGCCAAGGCGGCCAAACGCACCAAGGCCCAGTGGTCCACGCGCCAGGGAACGCCCTACGCCGGCCGCGACGACGCCATGCAGGCGGCCGACGAAATCGCCGCGCGCAACGGGCTCGATCCGGCCTGGACCCGCCGCGCGATCGGCGAGGCGCAGCTGCTGCCGGTGGTCGTGCGCCTGATGCAGCCGGCGCCCGTCGGCACGCCGAAGAACTGGGCCGTGTACCGCAGCCGCTTCATCGACCCCGCGCGCATCCAGGCCGGCGTGCGCTTCTGGGAGGAGAACCGGGCGGTGCTCGAGCGCGCCCAGCAGGAGTTCGGCGTGCCGGCCGAGATCGTGGTGGGCATCCTCGGCGTGGAGACGATCTACGGCCAGCAGATGGGTACGTTCCGCGTGCTCGACGCCCTGGCCACCCTGGCCTTCGACTTCCCGCCCGAGCATCCGCGCGCGGTGGAGCGGGCCGCGTACTTCCGCGGCGAGCTCGAACGGTTCCTCGTCCTGAACGGCTCGCGCGGCGCCGACCCCACCCGGCCGCTGGGCAGCTATGCCGGCGCCATGGGGATGCCGCAGTTCATGCCCAGCAGCTGGGCCAAGTGGGCGGTCGACTATGACGGCGACGGCCGCATCGACCTGTCGCGCAGCGCCGCCGACGCCATCGGCTCGGTCGCCAACTACTTCCGCGGCTTCGGCTGGCAGCCGGGCATGCCCACCCACTACCCGGTCACCTTCGACCCCGAGCGGCTGGACAAGGACGCCCTGCTCGCGCCCGACATCCTGCCCACCTTCAGCGTCCCCGCGTTCCTGGCCAAGGGCGCGCAGCTGGACGACGAGGCCGTCCAGCACACCGGGCCGCTGGCGCTGGTCGAACTGCAGAACGGCGCCGACCCGCCCAGCTACGTGGCCGGCACGGAGAACTTCTACGTCATCACCCGCTACAACTGGTCCAGCTACTACGCGATGGCCGTCATCGAGCTGGGGCGCGAGGTGAGGGCCGCCCTGCCGCGGAGCGCGCCATGAGCGCGATGCGGCTGGAGGACTGGCAGCGCCTGTGGGGCGCGCTGGGCGCGCGGCAGATCAACGGGGGGCTGATGAACCAGCTGGTGGCCGCCTACAGCGAGCGGCATCGCCACTACCACACGCTGCAGCACCTGCGCGAGTGCCTGGCCCACTTCGACGCCGCGCAGTCGCTCGCGCGCCGGCCGGCCGAGGTCGAGCTCGCGCTGTGGCTCCACGATGCCGTGTACGACCCGCGGCGGGCCGACAACGAGGAACGCAGCGCCGCCTGGGCCGAGGCCAGCGTGCTGGCGGCCGGCTGCGAGCCCGCCGTCGCGCAGCGGGTGCGCGATCTGGTGCTCGCCACGCGCGGCCACGAGGCCGGCGACGACCCCGACACCCAGCTGCTGCTGGACGTGGACCTGGCGATCCTGGGCGCCTCGTATTCGCGCTTCGACGAGTACGAGCGCCAGGTGCGCGCCGAGTACGCGCACGTCGACGACGCCACCTGGCGCGCGCGCCGGCCGGCCGTGCTGCGGCGCTTCCTGGAGCGCCCGTCGATCTACCGGCTGGACGTGTTCCGCGCCATCTACGAGGCGCGGGCGCGCGAGAACCTGGCCCGGTCGATCGCGCAGCTGGCGGCCTGAGCCGCGCGCGGGCTCAGGGCAGCGCCGCCAGCACCGCCTTGTAGAGCGCGAACCGCTCCTTCAGGCCCACCGTGCCGCCGTTGATGCGGCGGGTGATGGCGGCGAAGTCCTCCAGGTCGTCGTCGGCCGTGTTGTCGTCGGCCAGGGCATTGAGCCCGCGCGAGGCCCAGAACCAGCCGGCGGCGCGGGCGGCATGCACCGGCTCCAGCAGCAGGTCGGGCCGGGCCAGCAGGTCGGCGCCGATCGCCTGTCCGGCCTGCGCATAGTTGGACCGGCCGGTGAGCTGGATCACGCCGCGGCCGCGGAAGCGGAAGCCGTCGCCGCTGGCCACCCCGCCGTTGCCCATGCGGTTGGCATAGACCACGTTGGCCAGCGCCTGAGGATCGTTCACGTACGGCTGCGCGCTGCCCACCGTGGGGAACCGCCGCGGCCAGACCTTCACCAGCCGCTCGGCGGAACCGTAGCGCAGGTTCTCCTGCAGCACGTTGAACTGCCCGGACTCGTGGCCGGTCTGGGCCACGAACGCCGCGATGCGGTCGCGCGTCTCGATGCCGTACTGGGCGAGCACCGGGTCGAGCGCATCGGCCCACAGCGCGGGCAGCCTGCATTGCGGCAGTGCCTTCGCCAGCGAGGCGGCGGTGATGAGGGCCATGGCGCGGTTCCTCCTTGCGCCGGCCATGATCGGTGCCGGCCCGCGCGCCGGCGACCACCATTCGGGTGAGCGCCGCCGCTCAGGGCCCGCGCTCGCGCAGGGCCTGCAGCACGCGCTGCACCTGCCCCGCCCGCGCTTCGCCGAAGCCGCGCCGGAACAGCCGCATCGTCGGATACCAGGGCGAGTCCTCGCGATCGAGCAGCCAGCGGAAGTCCGCGTTCGGCGGCAGCATCACCCACGCCGTCCGGCCCAGCGCGCCGGCCAGGTGGGCGATGGAGGTGTCCACGGTGACCACCAGGTCCAGCTGCTGCAGCATCGCCGCGCTGTCGGCGAAATCGCGCCACCCGGGCGTCAGGTCCACCAACGTGTCCGGCGGCACCTGGACGTCGGTGAAGGCGCCGGCGTCGCCCTTCTGCAGGCTGAACCACTGCACGCCCTCGACGGCCAGCAGCGGCTGCAACTCGCCCAGGGCGATGGCGCGGTTGCGGTTGTTCACCTGCGCCGGCGAGCCGCTCCAGGCCAGCCCGATCTTCAGCCGGCCCGGCCAGGCGGCCAGCCGCTGCTGCCAGTGCGCGAGCCGCTCGGCGGGCGGGCGCAGGTAGGGCACGTCGGCCGGGATGTCCGCCAGGGTGGTGCCGAACCGCCCCGGCAGGTCGAGCAGGGCGGCATGCAGGTCCACCTGCACACCGCGCTGCGGCGTCACGCACCGCACGCCCTCGAAGCTGGCCTCGACCAGGGGCACGAGATCGGGCGGGACGGCGGCGTGCACGGTGGCGCCCAGCGCCTGCAGCCGGGGCAGGTAGCGGGCGAACTGCAGCACGTCGCCCAGCCCCTGCTCGGCGTAGACCAGCAGCCGCTGGCCGCGCAGCGACTGGGCCGGTCCTCGCCACTCGAGCGCCGGGTTGTAGAAGGCGGGCCGCTGCATCCGCGCCGTGTCGTTCCAGCGCCTGGCGTACCAGGACCAGCCCTCCTCCAGCCGCCCCGCCAGCAGCAGCGTGAAGGCCAGGTCCACCTGCGCGAGCGCGAAGTCGGGCCGCAGCGCGAGCGCGCGGCGCAGCTGCACCTGCGCCTCGTCCAGGCGGTTCAGGTTCAGCAGCGCCGTGCCCAGGATGCGCACGGCATGGGGATGCTCTGGCGCGAGCTGCACGGCCGCCCGCGCGTGCGCGAGGGCGCCGTCGAAGTCGCCCGTGCGCCACAGCACGCCGGCCAGGTCCACGTGCGCCTCGAAGAAACCGGGATCGCGCGTCACCGCCTCGCGGTACAGGGCGACCGCGGCATCGATGTCGCCCACGTGCTCGCAGCAGAAACCGTAGTGCAGCAGCGTCGCGCGGTCGCGGGCGCCGAACGCCTCGTACAGGCGCCGGTACAGCGGCAGGGCCTGCGCGTGCTGGCGCTGGCCGAGCAGGACGTCGGCCAGCCGCGCGAGCGGTTCGGGCCGCTGCGGCGCCAGGCGGCACGCGTCGCTCAGCCACGCGGCGGCGGCCAGCGCATCGCCCGACGCCGCGAGCGCGTGCGCCAGCCCCAGGCGCGCCGGCACCGACGCCGGATCCTGCGCGAGCGCCTCGCGGAAAGCGGCCTGCGCCTCGTGGAAGCGCCCACCCTGCAGCAGGGCCTGGCCGCGCGCCGGCATCAGAGCGTGGCCGGCACCAGGAAGTCGCGGCTGATGCGGCTGCCCAGCTCGTTGACGCGATCCAGGAACTGGGTGAGGAACGCGTGCAGCCCGGTGGCCAGGATCTCGTCGATGCTGCCGTACTGCAGCTCGGCGCGCAGCTTGCCCGCGCGCCGCTGCGTCTCGCGCGACTGCTCGTTGGCCACCATGTCCAGGTTGTGCACGACCTCGTTCATGCTGGCATGCAGCGACCGCGGCATGTCCGGGCGCAGGATCAGCAGGTCGGCCACGCGCTCGGGCTTGATGACGTCGCGGTACACCTTGCGGTAGATCTCGAAGCCCGAGACGCTGCGCAGGATGGCGCTCCAGTGGTAGAAGTCGTACTCCTGGTCCTGCTCGGTGGCGGCGCCGAAGAAGTCGCTCTGCACCGCGTGGAACTTCACGTCGACCAGGCGCGCCGTGTTGTCGGCGCGTTCGAGGAAGGTGCCCAGGCGCATGAACTGCAGCGCCTCGTCCATCAGCATCGTGCCCACGGTCACGCCGCGCGACAGGTGCGAGCGGAACTTCACCCACTCGAAGAACTGGCCGGGGTCGCGCTCGAAGTCGCCGCCGCGCAGCATGCGGTTGACCTCCAGCCAGGTCTGGTTCTGCGTCTCCCAGGCCTCGGTGGTGAGCGAGCCGCGCACGGCGCGGGCGTTCTCGCGCGCCGCGCGCAGGCACGACAGGATGGAGGACGGGTTGTTCTCGTCCTTGACCATGAACTCCATCACCCGCGCGGCCTCGATGGCCCCGTGCTTGGCCGTGTACGCAGGCACCAGCTCGCTGATGGACAGCAGCCCCTGCCAGCCCACCTGGGCGACGGCGGCCGACTGCGGCAAGAGCGAGGTCTGGTAGTTGACGTCCAGCATGCGGGCGGTGTTCTCCGCGCGCTCGGTGTAGCGGGACATCCAGAACAGGTGGTCGGCGGTGCGCGACAGCATGCTCACACCTCCAGGATCCAGGTGTCCTTGGTGCCGCCACCCTGGGACGAATTGACCACCAGCGAGCCCTCCTTGAGCGCCACGCGCGTCAGGCCCCCGGGCACCATCTGCACCTGCTTGCCCGACAGCACGAACGGCCGCAGGTCGATGTGGCGCGGCGCGATGCCGCTCTCGACGTACGTGGGGCAGCTCGACAGGCTGAGCGTCGGCTGCGCGATGTAGCCGGCCGGATTGGCGTCCAGCGCCTTGCGGAAGTCCTCGATCTCCTGCCGCGTGGCCGCGGGGCCGACCAGCATGCCGTAGCCGCCGGCGCCGTGCACCTCCTTGACCACCAGGTCCTTCAGGTTCGCCTGCACGTAACGATAGTCCTCGGCCTCGCGGCACACGTAGGTGGGCACGTTCTTCAGGATCGGCTTCTCGCCCAGGTAGAACTCGATCATCCTCGGCACGTACGGATAGATCGACTTGTCGTCGGCCACGCCGGTGCCGATGGCATTGCAGATGGTCACGTTGCCGGCGCTGTAGGCGTCCACCAGCCCCGGGCAGCCCAGCGTGGAGTTGGGCCGGAACACCTGCGGGTCCAGGAAGTCGTCGTCCACGCGGCGGTAGATCACGTCGACACGGCGCGGGCCGCGCGTGGTGCGCATGTAGACGTAGCGGTCCTTGACGAACAGGTCCTGGCCCTCGACCAGTTCCACGCCCATCTGCTGGGCCAGGAAGGCGTGCTCGAAGTAGGCGCTGTTGTACATGCCGGGCGTGAGCACGACGACCGTGGGGTCCGGCGCGCCGGGCTGGGCCGAGGCGCGCAGCGTCTCCAGCAGCAGGTCGGGATAGTGGGCGACCGGGGCGATGCGGTGCTGGCTGAACAGGTCGGGGAACAGCCGCATCATCATCTTGCGGTCCTCGAGCATGTAGCTCACCCCGCTGGGCACGCGCAGGTTGTCCTCCAGCACGTAGTACTCGCCCTCGCCCTGCTCGTTGGGGGCGCGCACGATGTCCACGCCGGCGATGTGCGAGTACACGCGGTGCGGCACGTACACGCCCATCATCTCCTTGCGGAACTGCGCGTTGTTCAGCACCTGCTCGTGCGGGATGACGCCGGCCTGCAGGATCTCCTGCTCGTGGTAGACGTCGTGCAAGAAGTGGTTCAGCGCCGTGACGCGCTGCACCAGGCCGCGCTCGAGCTGGGCCCATTCGGCCGCCGGGATGATGCGCGGGATGAGGTCGAACGGGATCAGCCGCTCGGTGCCGGCGCCGTCCTCGTCCTTGGCGCCGTAGACGGCGAAGGTGATGCCCACGCGGCGGAAGATCATCTCCGCCTCCTCGCGCCGGGCCTGCATCACGCCCTGCGGCTGGCGCGCCAGCCACTGCGCATAGCGCTGGTAATGCTCGCGCACCCCCTGCACCTGGGACTGCGTCGTCCCCCCCAGGGACTGCGTCTGGAACTGCAGCGGCCCGGCCTCGGGCAGCTGCTGGAACATCTCGTCGAATTTGTGCATGGTCGCTCGCTACGCCCAGCAGGATAGCAACAACCAGGCCTGTTCCGGGGTGGAAACCAGCGTTCAGCGGGCCTGCCAGTAGCGGCGCGAGACCTCCCGCTCGCACCGCATGGCACGGGGGTCCTGCGAGGACCACCAGGCCGCTCCGCACAGGGGGGAAACGACGATCCCGATGCCCCGCTGCGCGTACCGCGCCATCACGTCCGGCGCCGGGTGCCCGAACCGGTTGCGGTAGCCCGCCTGCACCAGGGCCCAGTCGGGCTGGACGGCGTCGAGGAACGGCCCGCTCGACGACGTGCGGCTGCCGTGGTGAGGCACGAGCAGCACCTGCGCGGCCAGGTTCACCGGCCGGCGCAGCAGCGCGGCCTCCTGCGGCTGCTCGATGTCGCCGGCCAGCAGCGCCGCCTGCCGGCCGTTGTCCACCCGCAGCACGCAGCTGGTGGCGTTGGGCCGCTGCGCCGCGGCCAGGTCGTCCGGCGTCGGATGCAGGACCTCGAAGCGCACGCCGTCCCACGTCCACGCCAGGCCCGCGAGGCACGGCGACGGCGGCCGCACGATGCCCAGCACATGGCCGGCCTCCAGCGAAGCCAGCAGGCGCGCCCCCGGCTGCATCTGCAGGACGGCGGCGGCCCCGCCGGTGTGGTCGCTGTCGCGGTGGCTGAGCACGACCGTGTCGACCGGCTCGGCCAGCGCGCGCAGCAGCGGCACCAGCACCCGCTGGCCGGCGTCGCTCTCGGCGCCGTAGCGCGGCCCGGTGTCGTAGACCAGGGCGTGCGTGGCCGTGCGCACCAGCACCGCGTTGCCCTGCCCGACGTCGGCGGCGAGCAACTCGAACTCGCCCGGCGGCGGCCGCGGCGCCTGCCACAGCAGCACGGGCAGCAGCAACGGCACCCCGAGCAGGCGCAGCGAGGCCGGCGCGCGCACCACCAGCAGCACGCCGCCGGCCACCCCGGCCGCGCCGGCCCACAGCGGCGGCGCCGGCGCCGACCAGACGGCGAGCGACCAGCCCGCGAACCACTGCAGCAGCCCCGTGAGCGCCTGCACGGCCCAGGCCGCCAGGTCCCACGCCACCGGGGCCGCCACGCCCAGCATCGCCAGCGGCGTGACCACCAGCGTCACCCAGGGGATCGCGACCAGGTTGGCGGCCAGGCCGACGAGGGACACCTGGCCGAACAGCAGCAGCGTGAGCGGGGCGAGCGCCAGCGTGACCACGGCCTGCTCGCGCAGCAAGGCCACGAGGCGGTGCCACCAGCGCCGCACCCGCCCTGTGTCCTCCCCGTCCTGCTGCGGGTCGGTGGCGAACAGCACGCCCACCGCCACGAAGCTGAGCCAGAAGCCGGCCTGCAGCAGCGCCCAGGGGTCGCAACTGACGACGACCGCGCAGGCGGCCAGCCAGCTCACCGGCCACGGCCAGCGCCGGCCCGCCAGGCGCAGCAACGCCATCGACCCGAGCATCAGCAGCGTGCGCTGCGCCGGCACGCCCCAGCCGCTGAACAGCGCGTAGGCGGTGGCCAGCACCACGCCGCCCACGGCGGCCGCATGGGGCGCGGGCCACGCGATGCACAGCCGCGCGCTGCGCCGCCAGGCCGCGCCCACCAGCGCGCTGGCCAGCCACGCGAACATGGTCACGTGCAGGCCGGAGATCGACATCAGGTGCGCGACGCCGGTGGCGCGGAACACGTCCCAGTCGGCGCGCTCGATGGCGTTCTGGTCGCCCACCACCAGCGCCGCCAGCACGCCCGCGCTCTGCGGATCGGCCACCCGCGCCTGGATGGCCGCGCGCACGCGCTGGCGCGCCCGCTCGACCGGGTGGCGCCATCCCGTGCCCAGCCACTGCGGCGCCGCCTCGCCCTGGACGGCCCGCACCGCCCCCGTGGACTGCAGGCCCTGCTCCCACAGCCACAGCTCGTAGTCGAAGCCATGCGGGTTGCGGTTGCCGTGCGGCGCGCGCAGCCGCACCGTGAAGCGCCAGCTGTCGCCGGCCTGCAGGTCCGCCGGCGCGCGCTGCGCATCGAAGCTGCCGGCGCCGGCGGCCCACGGCCCGGCATACCAGGCAAGCGACAGCAAGGGCGGGATGGTGACCGGCCGGCCTTGCGCGTCCAGCGCGGACGCCACCTCGAAGCGGAAGCGCTGGCCGAGGTCATTGCGCTGGGGCATGGCCGCGACGACGCCGGTGACCGTGAGGTCGCGGCCTTCCAGCGCGGGATCGAGCGCGTGGGCGGCGAAGCCCGCCGCGCGCCACCCGCAGTCGCCGAACGCCGCCATCGCCGCGAACACCAGCACCAGCAGCCAGCGCCCCCAGGGCGCCACTGTCCAGCGGCTCGCTGCCCCCAGCGCCAGCAGCCCCGCCGCGGTCAGGCCCGCGAACGCCGCGGCGGGCCACAGCTGCGCCTGCTGCACCTGCCACGCGGGCCCCGCCACGGCCCCGAGCAGCACCGGCACGAGCAGGCGGCCAGGAACGCTGGAACTCGGCATGGGTGCACAACGCCGCCGCGCCGCACGCTGGCGACAACCCCCTTCCTCGCATCGAAGGAGAGCGCAGCGATCGAGCTCATCCGCGTGGCGACGAGGCCCGCCCTCGCCACCGTTCCGCCCACGCGAGCCGCTCGCGTTTCATCGTTAAATCGGCGCATGTCGATCCATGCCGCGCTGAACCACGTCACGCATTACCAGTACGACCGGCCGGTGCGGCTGGGCCCCCAGACCGTGCGGCTGCGGCCGGCGCCGCACTGCCGCAGCAACGTGCTGTCGTACTCGCTGCGCGTGGAGCCGGCCGAGCACTTCATCAACTGGCAGCAGGACCCGTTCGCCAACTACCAGGCCCGCCTGGTCTTTCCCGAGCCCGCGACCACGTTCAAGGTGACGGTCGACCTGGTGGTCGAGATGGCGGTCTACAACCCGTTCGACTTCTTCCTGGAGCCGAGCGCGGAAACCTTCCCGTTCCGCTACGAGCCGCTGGTGGCGCAGGAGCTGGCGCCCTACCTGGCCTGCGAGCCGCTGACGCCGCTGGTGCGCGAGTACCTGGCGCGCTTCGACCGCAGCCCGCGCGCGACCGTCGACTTCCTCGTGGCCCTGAACCAGCAGCTGCAGCAGGACATCCGCTACCTGATCCGGATGGAGCCGGGCGTGCAGACACCGGAGGAGACGCTGCGCAGCGGCAGCGGCTCATGCCGCGACTCCGGCTGGCTGCTGGTGCAGCTGCTGCGCAACCTGGGGCTGGCGGCGCGCTTCGTCTCGGGCTACCTGATCCAGCTGGCGCCCGACGTCAAGGCGCTGGACGGCCCCAGTGGCACCGAGGTGGACTTCACCGACCTGCACGCCTGGGCCGAGGTCTACCTGCCGGGCGCCGGCTGGATCGGCTTCGACCCCACCTCGGGCCTGCTTGCGGGCGAGGGCCACATCCCGCTGGCCTGCACGCCGCAGCCCTCGGGCGCCGCGCCGATCGAGGGCCTGGTCGACGAGGCCCAGGTGACGTTCGGCCACCACATGCAGGTCACGCGCATCCACGAGTCGCCGCGCGTCACCCGCCCCTACACCGACGCGCAATGGCAGCAGGTGCTCGCCCTGGGCGAGGCCGTCGACCGTGACCTGCACGCCGGCGACGTGCGCCTGACGATGGGCGGCGAGCCGACCTTCGTCGCCACCCGCGACCGCGACGCGGCGGAGTGGAACACCGACGCGCTCGGCCCGACCAAGCGCGGCCTGGCCACCGAGCTGGTGCTCAAGCTGCGCGAGCGCTACGGCCAGGGCGGCTTCCTGCATTTCGGCCAGGGCAAGTGGTATCCCAGCGAGCAGCTGCCGCGCTGGGCGCTGTCGATCTACTGGCGCGCCGACGGCCGGCCCTGCTGGCGCAACCCGGCGCTGCTGGCCGACGAGCGCCAGTCGCATGCCTATGGGGCCGATGACGCCAAACGCTTCATCGAGCGGCTCGCCACGCGGCTGGAGCTCACGACGCAGCACATCCAGCCGGGCTACGAGGACGTCCTCTACTACCTGTGGCGCGAGCGGCGGCTGCCGGTGAACGTGGATCCGTTCGACGCCCGCCTGGACGACGAGCTCGAACGCGCCCGCCTGCGGCGCGTGTTCGGGCAGCAGCTCGGCACCGTGGTGGGCTACGCGCTGCCGCTGCAGGCCAACGAGCGCGGCAAGGAGCGCCCCGGCGGCCCCGCCTGGTCCACCGGCCCCTGGTTCGTGCGCGACCAGCGGCTGTACTTGGTGCCCGGTGACTCGCCGATGGGATACCGGCTCCCGCTCGATGCGCTGCCATGGGCCGACGAGGCCGACCAGCCGCACCTGGTGCCGCAGGATCCGTTCGCGCCGCGCGAGCCGCTGGCCGCCGACGCGGCGCTCCGCCCGGCGCCGCCGGTCGCGCGCTTCGCTGAAGGCGGCACGGTGGCCACTGCTCCGGGTGGCGCCACGCCCGCGCGTGCGCCGGAGCGCTTCGAGTCCGCGCACTGGACGCCACGCACCGCGCTGTGCGTGGAAGCGCGCGACCCCAGCCGCGCGGACGGCCCGCAGGCGGAGCAGGCGGGCGGGCGCCGCGGCGTGCTCTACGTCTTCATGCCGCCGCTCGCGGACGTGGCCGACTACCTGGCGCTGCTGGCCGCGGTGGAAGGCACCGCGCAGGACCTGGGCGTGCAGATCGTGCTGGAGGGCTATCCGCCCCCGCGCGATCCGCGCCTGAAGCTGCTGCAGGTCACGCCCGACCCGGGCGTGATCGAGGTCAACATCCACCCGGCGTACGACTGGCACGAGCTGGTCGAGCACACCGAGTTCCTGTACCAGGCGGCCTTCGAGACCCGCCTGTCGGCCGAGAAGTTCATGACCGACGGCCGCCACACCGGCACCGGCGGGGGCAACCACTTCGTGCTCGGCGGCGCGACGCCGGCCGACTCGCCCTTCCTGCGCCGGCCCGAGCTGCTGGCCAGCCTGCTGCTGTACTGGCACAACCACCCGTCGCTGTCGTACCTGTTCTCGGGCCTGTTCATCGGCCCCACCAGCCAGGCGCCGCGCGTGGACGAGGCGCGCAACGACCAGCTGTACGAGCTGGAGATCGCGCTGCGCGAGATCGAGCGCAGCCGGCAGCTACACGGCGAGGCGATGCCGCCGTGGGTGGTGGACCGCACGCTGCGCAACGTGCTGGTCGACGTGACCGGCAACACGCACCGCAGCGAGTTCTGCATCGACAAGCTGTACTCGCCCGATTCGTCCACCGGCCGCCTCGGCCTGCTGGAGCTGCGCGGCTTCGAGATGCCGCCGCACGCGCGCATGAGCATCGTGCAGCAGCTGCTGATCCGCGCCCTGGTGGCCCGGTTCTGGACGACGCCGTACCGCGCCCCCGTCACGCGCTGGGGCACCCAGCTGCACGACCGCTGGATGCTGCCGACCTTCGTGCAGGCCGACCTGCGCGACGTGCTGGAGGAACTGCGCGCGGCGGGCTACGACTTCGATCCGGCCTGGTTCGCCCCGCACCTGGAGTTCCGCTTCCCGCTCGTGGGCGAGGTGCGGGCGGCGGGCATCGCGCTCACGCTGCGCAACGCGCTGGAGCCCTGGCACGTCATGGGCGAGCAAGGCGCGATCGGCGGCACGGTGCGCTACGTGGACTCGTCGCTCGAGCGCATCGAGGTGCGCGTCAGCGGCCTGAACGACAGCCGCCACGTGGTCACGGTCAACGGCGCCGCGCTGCCGCTGCAGCCCACCGGCACCGCCGGCGAATTCGTCGCGGGGGTGCGCTACCGCGCCTGGAACCCGCCCTCGGCCCTGCACCCGACGATCGGCGTGCACGCGCCGCTCACCTTCGACATCGTGGACACCTGGATGCAGCGCTCGCTCGGCGGCTGCCGGTACCACGTCGCGCACCCCGGCGGCCGCAACTACGAGACCTTCCCCGTCAACGCGTACGAGGCGGAAAGCCGCCGCCTGGCGCGCTTTTCCCGCATGGGCCACACGCCCGGGACGCTGCGCGTGCCGCCGGCCACCGTCGGCGTGCCCGGCAGCCGGGAGTTCCCGTTCACGCTCGATTTGCGGCATGTGCCGGTCGGGTGACGTCCGGACGGGGCTGGTTGGGCGAGCGGACAGAGGCTGGTTGGGCGTCGTGCGCGGCGGCAGGGGGCTGCCGCCGGGGGTTCATGCTGTGAGGACCGCTTTGCGCTACGCGCGCGCCGGCGTTCACAAAAATCACCCCCGCCGTCAACCCCCTGCCGCCGGACAGCTGCGGTGCTTCGATTGACAGGTGCCGCGCCCGGCACCGTCGCACTGCCAGGACAGCGCGCCTCTCCTTGCCCGATGAAGCACACGTGACCCACGCGGCAGGCGGTGCCTGGCGGGGCCGATTTGGCTTTTGCCGGCAGGGCATCGGAGCGAGCGCAGCGTAGCGGGGACAAAAGGGGATGAGGCCCTGCCAGGCGCCGCCTGCCGCGCACCCCCGCTGCACGCCCGACACCTCTTCCTCGAGACCCGACAGCTTTCCCTCGGCCCGACGCCCCCCGCACACAAGCCACGCCCCGCCACCCCTCCTCATCCCCAGCTAAGTTTTCGCTAAGCGTCACCTCATGGTGGCTTCCTACAGTGACTTCACGGGTTCGCGAGAACCCGCCAACCGAAGACACCACCGAAAGGAAATCGCCATGACCACCCGCTCCCTCCTCGCTACCGCCGTTGCCGTTGCCTCCATCGTCGCCGGTGGCCAGGCCTTCGCCCAGACCGCCCCGCTCGGCCAGGAAGGCGGCCAGGCCGATGCCTTCGTGCCGGCCAAGACCCGCGCCGACGTGCGCGCCGAACTCGACCAGTTCCGTGCCGCCTACCCCGTGAGCCCCTGGTCGTTCCGCTACAACCCGCTGGCGAACTTCCAGAGCACCGCGACCCGCGCCGATGTGACCGCCGCCTACATCGCCGAGCGTGACGACGTGGCCGCCCGCAACGCCGAGGACAGCGGCTCGTCCTTCTTCGCCCAGGCGACCCGGACCGCCCCCGCCCCGTCCACCCTGGCCAGCGTCGAAGCCCCCGCCCAGGCGCGCTGATCCAGCGGCCGCCCCCTGGCTCCCGAAGCCATCCGCCCCGCGGCGCCATCGCGCCGCGGGGCGGCCGCATGTCCGGATGGGACAATCGCCCCCCGTGGACACGCCCATCGACTCGCTGTTTGGTGACGCTGCCGGCGACGACCCCGCCGCGCTGGCCGCCGCGCTCGCGCCGCCAGCGGCCGCGGGCCACTTCGACGAGTTGCGCGCGGCCGTCTCGCGCGCCGGCGGTCGCGGCGCGGGCGGCGCGGTGTCGCCGGCCTGGGCGCGGTTCTTCGAGCACCTGGGCGGCGCCGGCTTCGACGACCTGGACCAGCGCATGGGGCAGCTGGCGCGGCAGGTGCGCGACAACGGCATCACCTACAACGTCTATGCGGACGCCGACGGCCCGCAGCGGCCCTGGTCGCTCGACCTCTTCCCGCTGATCGTCACGCCCGGCAGCTGGCAGGCGATCGAAACCGGCGTGCTGCAGCGCGCCCGCCTGCTGGACCGCGTGATGGCCGACGTGTACGGGCCGCAGGCGCTGCTCGCGCGCAACCTGCTGCCGCCGGCGCTGGTGCACGGCCATCCCGGCTACCTGCGGCCGCTGCACGGCGTGCGTCCGGCCGGCGGCACATTCCTGCACATCGTGGCCTTCGACCTCGCCCGCGATCCCGACGGGCAGTGGTGGGTGGCCTCGCAGCGCACGCAGGCGCCCTCGGGCCTGGGCTACCTGCTGGAGAACCGGCTGATCGTCTCGCGCGCCTTCCCGGCCGCGTTCAGCGCGCTGAAGGTGCAGCGGCTGGCCGCCACCTACCGCGCGCTGGTCGAGGGCTTGTGCGCGATGAGCCCGGCGGGCAGCGACGCGCGCATCGTGCTGCTCACGCCGGGGCCGTACAACGAGACCTACTTCGAGCACGCGTACCTGGCTCGCTACCTCGGCCTCACGCTCGTCGAGGGCAGCGACCTCACGGTGCGCGAGGAGCGCCTGTACCTCAAGACGCTGCGCGGCCTGGAGCCGGTGCACGGCATCCTCAAGCGCCTGGACGACGAGTTCCTCGACCCGCTGGAGCTGCGCTCCGATTCGCGGCTGGGCGTGCCCGGCCTGCTGCAGGCCATCCGCGCCGGCCACGTGCTGGTGGCCAATGCGCCCGGCAGCGGCTTCCTCGAATCGAACGCCCTGCTCGGCTTCCTGCCCGCGCTCTCGCGCCACCTGCTCGGCGAGGAGCTGGCGCTTCCCTCGATCCCGACCTGGTGGTGCGGCGAACGCGCCGCGATGGACGCGGCGCTGCCGCAACTGGGCTCGGCGGTGATCCGGTCCACGTTCGGCGGGCCGGGCTCGGACGCCGTGCTCGGAAGCTCGCTGTCGCCGCGCGAACGGGACGAGTGGGCCGGCCGCATCGCGCGCGAGCCGGCCGACTTCACGCTGCAGGCGGACCAGCCACTGTCGCAGATGCCGACGTGGAAGGACGGCCGCCTCACCCCCCGGTCGCTGATGCTGCGCGTGTTCGCGGTCTCGGACGGTCCGGGCTCGTGGCGCGTGCTGCCCGGAGGCCTGACGCGCATCGCGGGCGACACCACGGAGATCGCGACCATGCAACGCGGGGGCAGCAGCGCCGACACCTGGGTGCTCACCGACGGCGAGGTCGACACCACCAGCCTGCTGCAGCACGACCATCCCGCCACCGCCACCTCGCACCGCGGCCGGATGGTCACCAGCCGGTCGGCCGAGAACCTGTTCTGGCTCGGGCGCTACACCGAGCGCACCGAGAACACCACGCGGCTGGCGCGCCTGGCGCTGCAGACCCTCAACGGCGAGGACCAGTCGTCGCAGCCGCTGCTCGCCTGGCTGGGCGAGCTGGCGGCCGAGCACGGCCTGGTCCTGCCCGAGGTGCCCGCGCCGGCCGTCTCGCGCCGGATCTTCGAGCGCTCGCTGGTGGCCACGCTGGCCGACACCCGCCACGCCACCAGCATCGGCTTCAACCTGGGCGCGCTGCGCGGGGCCGCCTCGGCGGTGCGCGACCGGCTGTCGCAGGAGCAGTGGAACCTGGTCGTGCGCGCCGAGCAGGACTTCCTGCGCGGCTGCCGGCAGGGCCTGCGGGCCGGCGACGCGTCCTCGGTCGAGGCGCTGCGCCTGCTGGAAGCGCTGTCGGGCCACACCGCCGCCATGACCGGCGCACAGACCGACCGCATGACGCGCGACGACGGCTGGCGCCTGTTGTCGACGGGCCGGCACCTGGAGCGGCTCGGCTTCCTCGCGTCCGCGCTGGCCTGCGGCTTCGAAACCGGCGCCGTGCACGACGAAGGCGGCTACGAGGCGGTGGTGGCGCTCTTCGACAGCACGATCACCTTCCATGCGCAGTACCAGCAGCGGCACGACATTCCGGCCCTGCTCGACCTGCTGGTGCTCGACCGCGACAACCCGCGCTCGCTCGCCTGGGTGGCGCAGACGCTGCGCGGCCGGCTCGCGCGCCTGGAAGGCAGCGCGCCAGGGCAGGTGCCCGGCATCGCGCTGACCGTGCCGGACCCCGGCGAGTGGTCGCTGGAGGCGCTGTGCGACACGGACCTGCTGCTGCCGGTGCTGCAGCAGTGCGCCGCGGCCGCCTGGCAGCTCTCGGACGACCTGGGCGCGCGCTACTTCACGCATTCGGCCGAACCGCGCCTGAGCGTCGGGGCCTGAAGCGCATGCTGCTGCACGTCGTCCACGAGACCCGCTACGACTACGCGCCCGCGGTCAAGACCGCCCAGCACCTGGCACACCTGCGGCCGGCCGACCGTGAAGGGCAGCGGCTGCTGCGCCACCGGCTGGACATCGACCCGGCGCCGCCGCTGCGCACCGATTCGGTCGACGTGTTCGGCAACGCCCGCACCTTCTTCGGCCTGCAGTCCGCGCACACCCGGCTGCGCGTCGTCGCCGACAGCGTGGTCGAAACGGCCGCGCCCGCGGTACCGCCGGCGGACGGACTGTCCTGGGAAGAAGCACGCGAGCAGTTGCGGTACCACCGCGCAGCGCGCTTCGACCCGGCGGCGGCGTTCCTGTTCGCATCGCCCTACGTGCCGCGGCACCAGGACTTCCTCGACTACGCCCGGTCGAGCTTCGCGCCCGGGCGCCCGCTGCTCGACGCCGCGCGCGCCCTGGCCTCGCGCATCCATGCCGACTTCGCGTACGTCGCGCACGCCACCGACGCGGGCACGCCCGCGCTCGAGGCGCTGGCGCTGCGCCAGGGCGTGTGCCAGGACTTCGCGCACGTGATGCTCGGCTGCCTGCGCAGCCTGGGCCTGCCGGCGCGCTACGTCAGCGGCTACCTGCTGACCGAGCCGCCGCCCGGCCAGGCCCGCCTGGTGGGCGCCGACGCGTCGCATGCCTGGGTGTCGGTCTACCTGCCGGCGGCCGACGAAGGGCCGGGCCTGTGGACCGACCTCGATCCGACGAACGATCGCGCGCCGGGCGAGGACTACGTCACCGTGGCGACCGGCCGCGACTACGCGGACGTGGCGCCGCTGCGCGGCGTGATCCACGGCGGCGCGCACCACACGCTGCATGTCGCGGTGACGGTCACGCCGCTCGACGCCGCGGCCGCTCCTACAATCGCCGACCCGCCACCGAAGGAGAGCGCATGAACGTCAACGACAAGCTCAAGGAACTCGGCATCACGCTGCCGCCCGTGTCCACGCCCGCCGCGGCCTACGTGCCGTTCGTGCAGAACGGCAACCTCGTCTTCCTGTCCGGCCACATCGCCCGGCGCGACGGCAAGCCGTGGGTCGGCCAGCTCGGCAAGACCATGGCCACCGAGGAAGGCAAGGCCGCCGCGCGCGCGATCGCCATCGAGCTGATGGGCACGCTGCAGGCCGCCGTCGGCGACCTGAACAAGGTCAAGCGCATCGTCAAGCTCATGAGCCTGGTGAACTCCACGCCGGACTTCACCGAGCAGCATCTCGTCACCAACGGCGCCAGCGAACTGTTCGGCCAGGTGTTCGGCGACAAGGGCGCGCACGCCCGCAGCGCGTTCGGCGTGGCACAGATCCCGCTGGGGGCCTGCGTGGAGATCGAGCTGATCGCGGAGGTCTGAGTCTCCCGGGTTGCAGGGGATTGGGGCGATTGTTTTCCGGCTGCGGACGTTGGCGCGCGCTTGCTCGGGCCGCCGGGGTGGCGCGGCAGGCGGCGCTCGCCAGGGGCTCATGCTGTCCCGGTCCCGTGCTGCGGCTTCGCCTCGCACAGGACAACGCGCCGCCTTCCGTGGCGCGGGCCCACGCGGCACAATTCGCTGCGCCTGCGGCTCCGCTCAGACACGTGCCGCGAGCCAGTGGCTCATTCACGAGCTGCGCTCCTGCGTCGCTCGCAGGGCCCGCGCCACTGCGGCGGTGCCGGGCCACAAATCGCCCCCGGCAGGCACCGCCTGCCGCGCTGGGGACCTTGGGCTTGATCGGGCAGGGCCTTGGGTCAAGCCTCGGCGTCTTCGCCGCCGCCAGGCCGGAAACGGGCGATGCGCGAAAGCGTGGATTCCCGCTTTCGCGGGAATGACAGGGGATGGTGGACAGGCATGACCGGACAGCACGGGCGGCCAAGAGATGCGCGGCCAAGGCATCCGCGGGCGGCTCGGCCTGGTGGGGGCCTTCATCCGCTGCTGCCAGGCGGCAGGGCGATGCACGTCGGGGGCGATTTCTGGCCTGAGCGTTGCCGCAGGGGCGCGGGCCCTGGCGAGCTCCCGCAGGGAGCGCAGCTCGACATGGGCCTCTGACTCGCGGCACGTGTCTGAGCGGAGCCGCAGGCGCAGCGAGTTGTGCCGCGTGGGCCCGCGCCCCGGAAGGCAACGCGCGACTGTGCGCAGCCGCAGGCGAAGCACGGAGAGGCCAGCATGAGCCCCTGGCGGGCATCGCCCTGCCGCCCGCCCCGGACGCCCGAACACGCGCCGACCCTGCCAAGCAAATCGTCCACCGCCCAGCACGCCAGGCGCCAAACGCCCGACAGCTCAATGGAGGCTGCGGCCCCCCACTTCAACCGCCGCGCGAACCCCGATCCCCCGGCGGGATCGCATAGGTCCCGACGGCGTGCGCCACCATCTCGGGCAACCCCTCCGAATACAGCGCCACCTCGCCCACCGCCAGCGTGCGACCGAGCTTGAGCAGCTTGCAGACGCCGAGGATGCGGCGGTCCGCGGACGGCTTGCGCATGAAGTTGAAGTTCAGGCTGGTCGTGACGGTGAGCGGCACGATGCCGATCTCGCCCAGGATGGCGACATACAGGGCCACGTCGGCCGTGGCCATCATCACCGGGCCGGAGACCGTGCCCCCGGGCCGCAGCTCGTCGCGGCCCACGTGGTGGGCGACGGTGGCCGACATGCCGCCGGCCTCCAGCACCTGCACACGCGTCTGCGGGAACTCGCGCGCGATGAACTCCGAGATCTCTTGTTTGGTTGCCATGGCGGCAAGTGTGCCGGATGTGGCTGGGCAGCGCCGCGCGCGGCGCCGCTCAACGCCCCGCGGCGACCAGTGCCGCGCCCTTCTCGCCGATCATGATCGAGGCCGCGTTGGTGTTGGTCGACACCATGGTCGGCATCACCGAGGCGTCGATCACCCGCAGCCGCTCGATGCCGCGCACGCGCAGCTGCGCGTCGACCACCGAGCGGTCGTCGCCGCCCATGCGGCAGGTGCCGCTGGCGTGGAACACGGTGCCGCCCTTGCCTCGCGCGAAGCGCTCGAGCGCCTGGTCGGTGGTGATGCCGTTGCCGGGCAGGTACTCCTCGCCGGTGACCAGGTCGCGGAACGACGGCTGGCGGTAGATGTCGCGCAGGATCTTCAGGCCCGACACCAGCACCTTCACGTCGTGCGGGTCGGTCAGGTAGTTCGAGACGATGCGCGGCGCCTGCAGCGGATCGGCCGAGCGCACCTGCACCGTGCCGCGCGACAGCGGCCGGCACTGGGTGGCCGAGGCCGAGAAGCCGGAGAACGCATGCAGCGGATCGCCCGGCTTGTCCACCGACAGCGGCATCACGTTGAGCAGCACGTCGGGCCGGCCGCCCTCGGCATGCTCGCTGCACACCATGCCGCCGACCTGGCCGGCGCCCACGGTGAGCGGGCCGCGCTGCTGCAGCAGCCACTGCGCGCCCATGCCGGCCAGCGAGAACGGATTGCGCACCTGGTCGTTGAGCGACATGCGGTGCTTCAGCTTGACGATCACCCGCGCCTGGTAGTGGTCCTGCAGGTTGGCGCCGACGTCCGGGGCGTCCACGTGCACCGGCAGCCCGTGGCTGCGCAGCAGGTCGGCGGGGCCGATGCCCGACAGCTGCAGCACCTGCGGCGACTGCAGCGCGCCCGCGGCCAGCAGCACCTCGCCGTCGGCCCGCGCGCTGCGCAGCGCACCGTTCTCCAGCCATTCCACGCCGGTGGCGCGGCCGTTCTCGACCAGCACGCGCGTGACGTGCACGCCGGTCAGCACCGTCAGGTTGGGACGGCGCCGCACGGGCGCCAGGAAGGCGGTGGCGGCGTCGCAGCGCCAGTGGCCGCGCAGCGTGAGCTGGTAGGCCCCCAGGCCCTCGGTGCGCGCGCCGTTGAAGTCGGGATTGCGGCCGTGGCCCGCCTCCACGCCGGCCTCGATCCAGGCCTGGCAGTAGGGATGGTCGTTGCGCAGGTCCGAGACGCACAGTTCGCCGGAGCCGCCGTGGAACTCGCTCTCGCCGCCCTGGTAGCGCTCGGACTTCCTGAAGTACGGCAGCACCTCGCGGTAGCTCCAGCCGGTGGCGCCCAGGCGGGCCCAGTCGTCGAAATCGGCGTGCTGGCCGCGGATGTAGAGCAGGCCGTTGATCGCGCTGGAGCCGCCCAGCACCTTGCCGCGCGGCCAGACGATCTGGCGGTTGCCGGTCGCCTCCTGCGGCTCCAGCGGGAATTGCCAGGAAAAGCGCGGGTCGTAGATGGTGCGGAAGTACCCGATGGGCAGGCGCAGCCAGAAGTTGCCGCCCTCCCCGCCCGCCTCCAGCACCAGCACCCGGCACTGCGGATCGGCGCTCAGCCGGTTGGCCAGCACGCAGCCGGCCGAACCGGCGCCGATCACGATGTAGTCATAACCGGCGCCGCCGGCGCCGCCCGTCATGCCTTGACCACCTCCAGGAAGGGCTTGGGATCGAAGTACTCGGACGCCTTCACCGGGTTCTGGATGCCGCCGGTGGCGACGAAGAAGTCGGTCACCTGCTGCAGCCACTTGGTCACCGTGCCGTCCTGGTAGCGGGTGCGCCACTCGGCGTTGGTGAAGTACTTGGACGCCTTGAACTGCTCCTTGAAGTCCGGCAGCGGCACGTCCTGGTACTGCGCCTTCTGCAGCATCTCGGCGGCTTCGTCGGGCTTGCCGGTGATCAGCGCGTTGGCGTCGGCCCAGGCGGCGATCAGCTTCTTGATCACGGGCTGGTTCTTCTCGTAGTAGTCGTTGCGAGCCGCCCAGCCGCCCATGATGGCGGCCTGCGGGAAGAAGGCCGAGGCATCGACCAGGCGCCTGGCATCGGGCGACTGCTTCTTGATCACGGAATCGAACGGCACCCACAGCGCCACGGCCGGCACGGCGCCGGAGATGAACGAGCTGACGGCCTCGGTCATGCGCTGGTTGACCACCTTCACGTCCTTGGGGTCGACGTTGTTCGAGCGCAGGGCGCGGTCCAGGAACACGTGCGCCGTGGTGCCGGTGGTGGTGGAGACCTGCTTGCCCTTGAGGTCGGCGATCGTCTTGATGCCCGAGTCGCCGCGCACCCACAGTTGCGCGGTGGCGTACTCGATGTTGTTCATCAGGAACGCCTTGCCCTGGCCGCGCGCCGGGAAGTTCGACAGCACGGCGCCGGTGGCCAGCATGTCCAGGCTGCCGCCGATCATGGCCTGGAACAGCTCCAGCCCGGTGGTGAACTTCACCAGCTCCAGCTCCAGCCCCTGCTTGGCGAAGCTGCCGGCCTGCTGGCCGACGAAGATGTGGCCGTCCACGGCCGGCGTGTGCAGGTAGCCGACCTTGACCTTGGTGCGGCCCTGCGAAAGGACGGGCAGCGCGGCGGCGCCCAGCGATGCGGCGGCGGCCGCCTGGATCAATTGTCTGCGTTGGATGGCCATGGTGTCTCCTCTTGGGTGGGTTCGTGGCGGGGGATCAATCGGACAGGCGAACGCCCTGGCGGGCCTGGGCGGCGTACTCCTGCATGACGAGGTCGCGGATGTGCGCGCGCAGCTCGCCGAAGCGCGGGTCTTCGTGCACGTTCTCGGCGCGCGGGTAGCCAAACGGCACGTCGATGATGGTGCGGATGCGGGCCGGGCGGGCGGTCACGACCACGATGCGCGAGGACAGGTAGATCGCCTCCTCCACCGAGTGCGTGATCAGCATCACCGTCTTGCCCTCGCTTTGCAGCACCTCCAGCAGCAGGTCCTGCATCGCGCTGCGCGTCTGCGCGTCGAGCGCGCCGAACGGCTCGTCCATCAGCAGGAACTGCGGCCGCACGGCATAGGCGCGGGCGATCGCCAGCCGCTGGCGCATGCCGCCGGACAGATGCTTGGGGAAGTGGTTGGCGAAGTCCGTCAGGCCCATCAGCTTCATGTAGCGCGTGACGGTCTCCTCGCGCTGCGCCGCCGGCACCTTGCTGGCCGACAGCTTGAGGCCGAACTCGATGTTCTGGCGCACCGTCAGCCAGGGAAAGACGCCGTACTCCTGGAAGATCACGCCGCGGTCGGGGCCGGGCCCGGCGACCGGCTTGCCGTCCAGCAGCACGCGGCCGGTGGTGGGCTGCACGAAGCCGCCCACGATGTTCATCATGGTCGTCTTGCCGCAGCCCGAGGGGCCGATGATGGAGACGAACTCGCCGTTGCGGATCTCGAACGACACGTCGTCCAGCACGCGCATCGGGCCGTGCTGGGTGGGAAAGTCGACCGAGACGCGGTCGAAGCTGATGCGCACGGGCGAGGTGGCGGCGCCGTGGGCGGGCGCGGAGGCGAAGGCGCCGGCGGAGAGGGTGGCTGTGGTCATCGGGAAACCTTCGTGCTGCGCACTGCGGTGCGAGCCCCTACGGGCGGCCGGGCGGGGCTCATGCGAGTCGGTCCTGCCAGGCGACCAGGCGGCGGGTGGCGGCACGCAGCGCCAGGTCCATCAGCAGCGCGATGAAGCCGATGCAGATGATGCCGACGTAGATCGTGTCGAGCTGGAAGAAGGCCGAGGCGTCCTGGATCAGCGCGCCCAGGCCCTGCTGGGCGGCGATCAGCTCGGAGGCGACCAGGGTGGCCCAGGCGACGCCGAGCGCCACGCGCACGGCCGTGAGGATGTGCGGGATGGTCAGCGGCACGATCACCTTGCCGAAGATCTCCAGGTCGCTGGCGCCCAGCGTGCGCGCCACCTTGATGAAGATGGGGCTGATCTGCGCGATGCCCTCGTACATCACGATCACTCCGGCGAAGAACGAGGCGTAGAACAGGATCACCGTCTTGGCCGCCTCGCCGATGCCGAAGTAGACGATCACCAGCGGGATCAGCGCGATCGGCGGCAGCGCGCGGAAGAAGTTGATCACCGGGTCGATGAAGCCGCGCAGGCCCTTGTACCAGCCCAGGCAGAAGCCCACCGGCACCGCCAGCACCACGCCAAGGGTGACGCCCAGGAACACGCGCTGCGTCGACATCCAGACGTCGGCGGGGAGGCGCCCCTTCGACAGCTCCAGGAACTTGGCCAGCACGGCATGCGGGGCCGGCACCAGCGCCGGGTTGATCAGGCCGCTGGCGCGCACGGCGTACCAGAGCACGAGGATGAGGAGCCAGGGCGCGAGCACCAGGGCCACGCGGCCGGCGATGCGGCGCGCTCGCGGCGGGGCGGCCGGAGCGGCCATCGGGGTGGGGGCGGAAGCGGCGGACGTCATGCGAAAAGCGGCGGGTCTCTCTGTCGTTGCCCGGCCTGGTCGACCGGTTGTCCTAACGTTCTATACATAGTACCATTGCGCCCCAGTGAACTCCACTCGGTTTTTTCCCTGACGATGCAACGGAACGTGCCAGCCCCGCGCGCCCCGGCCGGCGCCCCCGCGCCTGCCCGCCGCGGCCGCGCCAGCGCGCGCACCGCCGGCAGCGCCGCCGCCGCCCGCTTCCACGAGAGCCCGGTGCCGCGCTACGTGCAGATCGCCGACCTGATGCGCCAGCGCATCGCGCGCGGCACCTGGCCGCACGACCATCGCCTGCCCTCGCTGGAGGTCCTGATGGGCGAGTTCGGGGTGGCCCGCGTCACGGTGCGCCAGGCGGTCGACCTGCTGGCGCGCGAGGGCCTGGTGTCGCCGCAGCAGGGCCGCGGCACCTTCGTCACCGGCGCGCCCAGCCGCGACCGCATCATCAACGTGGTGACCACGCTGGACGAACTGGCGCGCGTGTACGAGGACACCCAGCCCAAGGTCGTCAACATCGACGAATCGGTGGGCTCGGCGCCGCTGGCCGAGGGCGACGGCGCGGCCGCGCCCAGCTACGCCTTCATGCGGCGCGTGCACTCGCGCGGCGGCCGGCCGTACTGCGCGATCAACATCTGGCTGGACGAGCGCATCTTCCGCAAGTCGCCCGCGGCCTTCCGCGCCAAGACGGTCATCCCGCTGCTCACGTCGATGAAGGGGCTGCGCATCGCCAGCGCGCACCAGGTGCTGACCATCGGCAGCGCCGACATGGAAGTGGCCGGCCTGCTGGAGCTGCCGATGAACGCGCCCGTGGCGGAGGTGCGCCGCATCTTCAAGGACGCGGCCGGCACCGTGATCTACCTGGCCGACGTGACCTACCGCGGCGACGCCATCCGACTGGAAATGGACCTCAAACCGTGATCCTCGCGCCCCTGCCCGCCGCCCCGCTCCAGCTCGCGCGGCTGGAGGCCTTCGTGTTCCGCTGCCCGATCGCCACGCCGGTGCGCACCTCGTTCGGCACCATGCACGACCGCCCGGCCGTGTACGTGCGCGCCGAGGACGTCGACGGCGCGGTCGGCTGGGGCGAGATCTGGTGCAACTTCCCCGCCTGCGGCGCCGAGCACCGCGCCCGGCTGCTGCAGTCGGTGCTGGCGCCGCTGGCGGTCGGCCGCGCGTTCGACGGCCCCGCGCAGGCGTTCGACTGGCTGACCGACCGCACGGCGGTGCTGGCCATCCAGTCCGGCGAGCCCGGCCCGATGGCGCAGTCCATCGCCGGCATCGACCTGGCGCTGTGGGACCTGTGCGCGCGCCGCGCCGGCCAGCCCTTGTGGCGCTACCTCGGCGGCCAGGGCGACGCGGTGCGCATCTACGCCAGCGGCATCAACCCCGACCGGCCCGAGGACGTGGTGGCCGCGCGCCGGGCCGAGGGCTACCGCGCCTTCAAGCTCAAGGTCGGCTTCGGCCAGGAGCGCGACCTGCGCAACGTGGCCGCCATCCGCGAGCTGCTCGGCCCCGACACGCCGCTGATGGTGGACGCCAACCAAGGCTGGACGCTGGACGAGGCGCTGCACATGGCCAGGCAGCTGGCCGGCTTCGGCCTGCGCTGGCTGGAGGAGCCGCTGCGGGCCGACCGGCCCTGGAGCGAGTGGCAGCAGCTGGCCCGCGCCACCGACATTCCGCTGGCCGGCGGCGAGAACGTGCTGGGCGACGCCGGCTTCGACGCCGCCATCGGCTCGGGCGCGCTGGCGGTGCTGCAGCCCGACCTGGCCAAGTGGGGCGGCATCTCCGGCTGCTGGCCCGTGATCGGCCGCGGCCGGCAGGCGGGCCTGCGCTACTGCCCGCACTTCCTGGGCGGCGGCGTCGGCCTGCTCGCCTCGGCGCACGTGCTTGCGGCGGCCGGTGGCGACGGGCTGCTGGAGATCGACGCCAACCCGAACCCGCTGCGCACGTCGCTGGCCGGGCCGCTGGCGGCCATCGCCGACGGCGGCTGCCGCCTGGGCGACGCGCCCGGCATCGGCGTGGTGCCGGACCTGCAGCAGCTGGCCGACGTGGCCGCGCGCGGCTGCTAGGCGCGCGCCCCCGTCGCATCGGGGCGGTCGGCCATGGATCGCCGCGATCGGTCGATCCGGTTCTAGTCGCCTGCCGGAATGTCGATCCGGCCATGCTGCGCCACCACGTCGAGCGCGTGCTCGAAGAGCGCCCGCGCCGAGCCGGAGATCGAGCGCAGGTACCCGTGCACCTGCGCGTCCTCGGCCGTGGTGTTGAGGCACTCCTCGCTGTAGACCTCGAAGCTGGCCAGCTGCACGATCAGGTCGGCAAGGTGCCGCGGGCACTCGCAGGCCATGCCGCTGGTGGCGGCGGCGACCTTGGCCAGGCTCGCATCGGAATAGCGCCGCGGCGGAATGAGGCCGCCCGTGGCCGCGGGTGGCATCGATTGCGCGGCATCCACCAGCAGCACGGCATCGATCAGCTGCGCCAGTTCGGCATCGGGCACCGGCTCGCGCCGCAGGATCACGCCCGCGGCCCGCAGGCTCTCCAGCGTCGACTCGGCGGCAAAGTTGTACAGGACGATCGCCTTGTGGATCCGGAACCGGTGGCACGTGGCGGCCAGCAGTTCCGCGACGCCGGGCTGGATGGTGTTCATGCGGGCGATCAGCAGGGCCGCGCCGACCGCTTCGGCGTGCGCGAGCGGCGAGTCCCGCATCGCCTGCAGGTCCACGAACACCGATGCGACCCGGACGTCGCGCCGCAGGACGCGCTGCTGCCACGCCGGCGCGTTCAGCCGGGCCGCCAGCGCGGCGCCCACCACCACGGCCGTGACGGCGCCGACGAGCGCAGGCGCGGGCGCGGCTGCGCGGGTCGTCTTGTGGGTCGACGACAGCATCGCCTGCAGCTGCTGCACCGGCAGCGCGGCGATGCCGCCGATGCTGTGCCCTGCCTCGGTCAGCTGGCGCAGCAGGCGGGCCCGCACCAGCTCGGTCTCGGGATAGAGCCGGTGCCTGCCCTTGCTCTTGTCCGGCGCGAACGCGGCATAGCGGCTCTCCCACACCCGCAGCGTGGAGACCGGTACGCCGGACAGTTTGGAAACCGCGCCGATTCGGTAGATGCCACCTTCAGTCGTCATTTGTCCGCCGCCTTTTGGCTGATTGAGTAGGTTGCGAGTAGCTATGAGCCAATGCTTGAGCTGGTGAATAGCTTACATGCTTTGACAGAAGCAACACAAAGAAAGGACATTCGGCGCTCCGAAACGAGGAAGCAGTTCATGGCCCCCACGATCCCGACCGCCCTGGAAGCCTGGAAGCAGGCGCTGGCGCCACACCGCGCCGCCGATCGGCATCTGCCGTCGCACCCCGCGAGGGGCGAGGAGCGCCCGCGTGCCGGCACATCGCCGCAGCGCGCGCTCGCGCAGCGGGCCTGGACGGTGGGCGGCGTGGCGGCCCGAGCCATCGCCGCCACGGCCATCGCCCTGACCGCCATCTTGGCCGCGGATGCCCGGGCCGCCGCGGCCGCCCCGGAAGCCGCAGCGGACACGCCAGCGCGCGCCTGGGTGGTGCCGCCGACCAACCTGCAACCGCAGGCCCACTTCACCAACCTCAAAGACGGCGCCGTGGTGGAGTCTCCCTTCGTGGTGAAGTTCGGGCTGTCCATGCGCGGCCTGGTGCCTGCCGGCAAGAGCGTGGGGCGCGCCGGCCACCACCACCTGCTGGTGGATCAGCCGCTGCCGCTGGACTTCACCAAGGCCCTGCCCTTCACCGACCACTACATGCACTTCGGCAAGGGGCAGATGGAGACGGTGCTGAACCTCAAGCCGGGCCGGCACACCCTGACGCTGCTGCTCGCCGACCAGGGGCACATCCCCTACTTCGTCTACAGCAAGCCGATCCAGGTGACGGTCACGCGGCAGAACCCCGCGGCGACGGCCGCTGCCGCGCTGGGCCCGCGCCGCGTCGAGCTGCTCTCCCCGGCCGATGGCGCGCAGGTGCGCGATGCCTTCAACGTGCAGTTCCACGCCAGCGGCTTCAACGTCGCGGACGCGTCGATCAAGGCGGCGGACACGGGGCACTTTCGCCTGACCATGGACCGTGGCGCAGCCCGGCCCACCGTGTATGCCTTCACGGAGGGACAGACCGAGACCTGGGTGGAGCCGCCGCCTGGCGACTACCGGCTGCGGCTCGACCTGGTCAGCAACCGGGACGGCACGATCCTCGCCTCCGCTCCTTTCGTGCATGTCCGCGCCGACAGCAGCCGTGCGGCCGCGCGCAGCGGCACCCGCGTCGCGCAGCGTGATGCCGGTGCGCAGTGAACCAGGGCGCCGGCCCGCCGGCGGCTTGACGGCGACCGCCCACGCCGTGCCCGGCGCCCGCGACCCGGTCGCCGGCAACTTCGCCATGGGCTGCGGCGAGCCGGATGCGAACGAGGCCCGACCCGCCACGTGGCTGTGCGAGACGGCCCAACTGGACATCTCGCACCCCAAGGTGCGGATCACGGCGCACAAGCTGACGCAGGCGCTGCAATCGATTCCGGCGCGCGTGGCCGCCATCCAGGCCTTCGTGCGCCGGCTGCCGTTCGCGACGTCGTTCGACAGCCGCGCCCTGGCAGCCAGCGAAGTCCTGCGGCGCCGCCATGGCGACTGTCATTCCAAGGGCGTGCTCTTCACGGCGCTGTGCCGCGCGGCGGAGATTCCTGCGCGCCTGCTCTTCGTCGACGTGCGCACCCGGTTTCTCCGCGGCATCCTCGACGAAGGCCCGCCGGTGCTGCCCCACGCCGTGGGCCAGGCCTGGGTGGGCTCCCTCTGGCTCAGCACCGACGGCTACGTGGTCGACCCGGCGCTGTTCGCGCAGGCCAAGCAGCGGCTGCGCGAACACGGGCGCGATTGCGGCTGGGGCATCGTGCTGGAGGCCGAAGGCATCTGGAAGGGCGACCGCGATTGCCTGCATCAGTTCCGCGGGCCGGACGTGGTGCGCAGCCACGGCGTGTTCCACGACCCGCGGCACTTCGATGCGAAGGCCACCGCGACCCGCGGCTCGACCGGCCTCAGGTACCTGCTGGGCGCCCACATCGTCAATCGGCGCGTGGCCCGCGCCAGGAATCAGAAGTCAGCGGGCCTCGTGGCGAACGACCCGTCAGGCTTCGTGCGGATGCCATTCGAAGCACGATTCGCCCAGCGTGAAAATGCCGATTCCTGAAGCCTGCCTGGGCAACCGGAACAGAACCTGGCCATCGGGCCCTGCAACGGTGCTCTCCCCGCCGTCGACGCTCTCTTCCGGACGATTGAGCGCGTTGGGCCAATTGGTCTGGACGACATGGGCTCCCGTGGCGCGTGCCAGCCGCTGGATGTTGCGGACGTATTCAGGCAGGTCGGTGCGCGGCTTCTCGGGATCCTGCCGCAGAGCACCCGGCACGAAGATCAGGTCGACACTTCCATGCGGCAATTGCCGGGAAACCTGCTCGAGATCCTCGACCTCACGGCAGATGACTGCCGAGCAGCGCAGGCCGTGCATCGTCCCGACTGGGCGTGTTGTTCCACGTTGGAAGAACGTAGCCTCGGGTCCTGTGAGACCCTGTTTGGAGATCGTGGCGGAGATCCCGCCCCCTTCATCGATCAGGAGATGCGAGATGAACTTCTCGCCGCCTTCGGCGAAGGTCGGCGCGCCCACAGCGAGCCCCATCGAAAGGCTGGCGCAGTCGCGCCCGAGTTGCTCGATTGCAGGCCCTACGACTTCCGGTACTGCTTCGCGAGCGATCTGGCGGTGAAAACCGGTGACTGCCAGTTCTGAAAATGCACAAATCGCTGCGCCTCGCGCATGCGCGACCCTGAGGGCGCGGGTCATGGAGGCCATGTTCTCCCCCGTCGTCCAGTGCATTCCGATTTGTGCGATGGCAATACGGTGCGTCATGGGGGTTTCGTCGCCGTGCCGGACTAGCCATCCGTGCCGCGCGGTGATTCCTTGCGGCGCTGATCTTCTTCGATGTCGTCCTGGCTGAGTGGAACAAACGGGCCTTGCATGCGGCGCTTTTGCAGCCGCTCGCCGTCAGGGCCACCAAACGCCTTCCACCAGATGAAGACGGCCGCGAAGGGCAGGCCGACAAGCACCACGACTCCGATCACTCGTGCCCATGTTTCCATATCGTTCCCCTGTCAGATACGCGCCCCATGTCGGGCAACCCCTGTCAGACCACGCGTTCAAGCGCTGCGACCGGGTCAATCTGCACAAAGCCCGGATGCGCCTCGGACTCGAACCTTTCGTTCAAGCCAGTCTCATCGGTTAGGCGGCGCCCGCAGCATCACGCCATGTGCTCGATGCCTGCTGGAAGACCGACCCACCTGTGCATTCGCTCCTCGTACACCGAGAACGTTGGCCCTGGGAAGGTTGGTTCGGCAAAGGCCCCCACCGGGATGACGACCACGCCGGGCAGTTCTTCGATCGTGTAGTACACCGTGGATCCGCAGTGTGGGCAGAAGCGGAATCTGGCGTGCGAGCCTGCATCGCCGACTCGGGTGTACTCGCTCGCCTTGCCGTCGACCGAAACTTGCTCTGCCGCGAACCGCGCCTGGGCGCCGAAGACGCTGCCGGTTCTTCGCTGGCACGCGAGGCAATGACAGACGGAGACCCTGGCTGGCTCTCCAGCAACGGTTGCCCTGAGTTGCTCGCAGGAGCAGGTCGCGATTCGGGTGTTCATGTGCGCTGGATTGTCGCTGCGACGCCTAACGTCGGAAATGACCGACGGCACATAGGCAGGCGAAGCCTGCCGCGATGACGTCCATTTCGATTGACCTGTTAGACCGCTGCTTCACCGGAGCACCTTCTTGAAGAACACAACTCGCTCTGTTTCGACGAAGCCGAGAGCGGCGTGCATTGCGTGGCTGGAAGTGTTCTCGATCCGAGCGTCGGATGCAAGCTCCGTGCAGCCCATTGTCATGACCCAGCGTTCCGCTTCAGCCACCAACTCGCGAGCAATGCCCGAACGCCGCGCTTCTGGCACAACGTAGATCCCTTCAAGAAAGGCCACCGGTGAGGTGTCCACGCCGTTGACGTAGTCGGTGCGGATCGCCACTTCGATGAGTCCTACCGGAGCGCCCGACAGGTCGTACTCAACGAACTGCGCGAACCGACTAGGCTCCGCCAAGAACGCAGACATTTCGGCGAGGTGATCCCCGGTCGTGCAATGAGGCCACAACTGCTGCCGGAGTACGAGCCACCCCGGCTGGTCAATGTCGGTGCACGGCTTGACCACTGCGGTCTAACGTCGGAGCTGCACCGCGCGCCGTCTGCTCGTCATCGCACAATCCTCCGAACGTCACCATTGGTTGGAGTCGCACTCTCGTGAAAGAGGTCGAATAAGAATTCCTCGAGCTCCGCGTCCTCCACGAACGATGGCACTTCGAAGCCGGCCGGTCCGAGCTTCCCATCGTTCCCCACTGAAAGAGCGCGCCAGGACCCACCTTCGCGGCGCAGTTCGTAGATGTGCCCGAACACGTTGAAGCGCGATGCTGCCATGCTGCTGCCTAACGCAAAGGTGACCCGCACGTTACGGCAAGGGGCCGCACGGTGCACGATTTCCAACGGCACTGTGCGGCCCCTTGCCGCAACGTGTCCGAGTCGACCGACCTGTTAGCCCTCATCCCCACCTCCTGCTAACGCGTAGCGTAGCGCCACCAAAACCAGCGCACCCACAAGGAGTGCGCCGATGCCGAATGCCCACCGGCACGCGCCACCAGTCTCAACCCCGGACAGAAAGCCAATGGCCGCGAAGCATGTTCGCTGGCCCGGACCAACCGCAATCCAAGCCGGCGGCACCACCATACAAGACAACAACACAACCGCCAACCATCGCCTGATGCCGCGGCGCCCGAACGCATTGGCAAGTGCGAGCAAACCTGCCAGGGCAACGATGGCGGCGGTCATGTAACCGATAGGAGCCGGAACCTTGAGACCTTCCGGATAGGCCAACATGAGCGCGAATACGGCCACCCCGAGGCCAATCAACGTCGCGCCTGCCGCGGCATGCCGCTTCTCTTGGCCAGTGGGAGCCGGCATGAGGGCTAACGTCGGAGTTGACCGGCACGCATGTACCGAGTGCGCGAAGCGCACGGAGTGTCATGCGTGTCCGTGTCGAATGACCAGTTAGACCGCGTGGTGGCGAGGTTCACATGCTCTCCTTCGACGAGTCGCTCTCGTGAGACTTGCTGCGAACGGGATTCGCCAAGATACGAACACAGAGGATGAGCGTAAGGAGCGGAGGAGCAAGCGCCAAGAGAATTTCGGCGCCTTCAAAGAGGCCGTGCAACATGAGAAGCGGCACCAAGCCCAGGCCGGCTCCGGCAAGCAGCAACCAAGCCGCCAGGACCTGGCCCTTTCGATCGCGAGAAGCCTTCTCGCGATGGGCGGCAAACCACAACGCCACGGCGAGTAAGGCGAGGAGCATCTGCCAGCCTAGCAAGCCAAAGATGTCGTTCATGCGGTCTAACGTTAGAGCTGACCGGAACGCACCGGCAGCGCGCCACGAGGTGCACGATCACCCGCGCGCCTCGCGGCGCGCTGTCGGTGCGTGTCCGCGTCGACCGACTTGTTAGGCCTCGCGTCCGGACAGCTTACAGGGCAACTGGATTGCGTTGCCATATGCTCCAAGTGAGTGCGGACGCCAAGGTTACCCATGCGAAATAGGGGAGCATGAGGATGGCCGCTAGGCGGCTGATGCGCCAGAACACCGCAATCGTAGCGGCGATCAGAGCCAGCAATACAAGCACATCCGCGAACGCGATCGCTCCATTGCGCCATGCGAAGAACAACCAAGACCAGAGAGCATTTGCACAGAGCTGCAGAATGAAAAGGCCTAATGCGAGGCGAAGATGGTCAGCGCCCCGGATGCGCCAGACCAACCAAGCAGCAAGCCCCATAAGAAGATAGAGCACAGACCAAACAGGACCGAAGGCTGACGCCGGCGGCGCCCAGACTGGGCGACTGAGCTGCGCATAGAACGAGCTGGCATTGACTGAGGCTAATGCCCCAACTGCGGCCGCGGCAAACACGATCGCCAGCCAGCCAACCAGTCCGACAGCTTGTGCAATTGCGGAGCGTTGAAGCATGGCGCGGCGTTTCGTGAGGTCTAACGTTTGACATGCGGGGCGGCCGCAAGCAGGCGAGGCTTGCTTGTGGACGTCCCCTCGAAGGAGGGGTTAGGCGTCGCCTGTGCCCGATGCATTACCTGGCGTTTCCAGTTCGTCGAAGAACTTCCAAGTGTTCGCGCCATCGAACTTCCGGACTCTGACAGACGCTATGAGTGCGGGTTCGAAGTTCCCCAAGTTGACTCCGTGCTTGGCTCCTTCAGTTGGAACCAACGGCTCCCAGTGCGTTACGCATCCGCAGGTGCAACAGTGAATTGTCCGCATCGTTCCGTCGCGCTGGATGTACTCGGCGGTGGCTTCCGGGTGCCCCTGGATCTTTACGGTACCGAACTCATAGTAGACCCAGGGACCACCGATGCGACGACAAAGAGAGCAGTTGCAGTCCGTGGCCACCACGGGCGTGGACGGCAACGTCAGCCGAACTGCGCCGCAGTGACAAGAGCCTTCATGCATTTGGGTAGCTTTGAGGAGAGATGGTGGACGGTAAGGCCTCGGTGTTCAGGACGCCTAACGTAGAGGTGAGCGGCGACCAACAGGGGCGCGCAGTGCGCGCGGACGCCGTTGGGCGTCCGTGTCGACCGCCAAGTTAGAAGTCGGGGCGACTCGCACGAATTCGCTCCATTGCGTCTGAAGAGGGCTGGAATCCGAGGCGCTCAAAAAACTCGCGAGCACCAGGTCGGGAGGCCCGAAGTACCCAGGTGATCTTAGGCTCGGCGCCAATGATCTCACGGACCAGGCGCGAACCGACGCCTTTGCGGCGATGCGTCTCCGCAACGACCAGCATCGACAGGTAGCCGTTAGAGAGTCCGTCCGTCACACCACGAGCGAAGCCCACGATCTCGCCTGCTTCTATCGCGACAAACGCTCGAGACGCGGCGATCAGCTTCTCAAGCCATGCCTCGTCGCCGAGACGATGTGCCCATCCGTTTGAGGCGAGCAGTGCCCTCACTGCTGCCAACTCCGACAAGTCAGGCGCGCGGACTTCCACGACATCTAACGTAGAGGTAACCGGCGACTTGCACCCGGAGGCCGCGCAACGGCCGTACGCGGCAAGGCGTCCGCGTTGACCGGCCTGTTAGAGCTCAGAGGGTCTGCCACCGATCTTTGACCGGCGCACACAAGGTGAGTGCGCGAAGCGCACGGAAGCACGTGTGCGTCCGTACCGAACGACCAGTTAGCTGGCACGGGGCCGACTAGGACTTGCCGCGTGCGCCAGCGGTGCGATGCTTCTGCACGATCGCCTGGATCTCAGCATTCAGCGCCGCTTGGTCTTTCGCGACCTTCGATTCCGCGACCCTCGCCTCCGCAGCCCCTTTCGGGTCGAAGCGACCATTGACGTAGTTGGCAGGATTCTCCTCAGGGAAATCCTCGAAGTACTCGGACCACTCGCCCATAAACCGCTCCCCCTGGCTATTTGCGACGCGGCAGCTTAAGCGAGGCTCGCTCGGCGTGCAATCCACATGAGCGTTGAGTGCAGCTAACGATCCGCCGGTGCTTGTCGCACGGCTCGGCACCGGCATGCGCCTGATGGAGGCGATTCGCCTACGGGTCAAGGGCGTGGCGGGGCCAACCACCGGCCACGCTGCTAGGCGGCACCGCGAACTGTGGCGACAATGCCCGGATGGGGATTCGGTGGCGCAGGATGGTCGCCCTGGCGGCGTGGCTGGTGCTGGCCGTGGCGCGGCCGGCGGCGGGGCAGGAGCAGCTCCTGCGCGATGCCGTGTTCCGCGCCGGCGGGTTGGAGCGTCGCGTCCAGCTCCCCCATGTCTGGGAGTCGGACGTCCCCGGCTACGTGGGGGTGGGCAGCTACCGCCTCACCCTGCAGGCGCCGCCCGGCGATGACCTGCTGGCCGTCTATGTGGAGCGCGCCTGCAGCGGCCTGCGCGTGCGCCTGAACGGCGAGGCCATCGGCGGCATGGCCGGACTGGCGCCGCAGACCCACCTTTGCTACCAGCCCCACCTCGTCACCCTGCCCCGGTCGCTGCTGCGCCCCGGCGCCAACGCGCTGCAGCTCGACGTCGCGGGCCGGGCGGCGCCGGGCGTGGTGTCGCGCCAGCGCGCGGCGGGCCTGTCGGCCGTGACGGTGGGTCCGCTGGCGCCGCTGCAGGAGCGCTTCGACGACCAGCAGTTCTGGACGGTCGGCATCGCGCAACTCGTCTGCGCGCTGCTGGGCGCGCTGGGCCTGGGCCTGCTGGGGCTGTCGCTGGTGCGGCGCCAGGGCGGCCGGCTGCTGTACTTCGGCCTGTACGCGGCCGGCTGGGCGCTGCTGGAGGTGCGGCTGTTCGCGCCGCTGCCGGGCACGCTGGTGGCCGACATCCTGTTCTACAGCCTGATGGCGCCCACCTTCAGCAGCTTCTTCGTCTTCCTGCTGCGGATGGTGGATCGCCGCTGCCCGCGCGTCGAGCGCGCGCTGTGGCTGCAGTGCGCGCTCGCACCCGGGCTGCTCCTGGCCGCGGCGCCCGATCGCGTGCTGCCGGCCTTCGCCGCCTTCTACAACCTGATGGGCCTGGAGTTCCTGGCCTTCGCGGGTTTCTTCTTCGTGGTGTCCTGGCGCGAGCGCCGGCAGGACTTCTGGGTGCTGGCCGTGGCGCTGGCCGCGGTCGCCGGCATGGCCGGCCTGGAGATCGCCATGCAGAACCGCTGGCTGCCCTTCCAGGGGCTGCAGGTCGCGCACCTGGCCGCGCCGGTGGTGGCGGGCATCATCGGCATCCACCTGCTGCGGCAGTTCTCGCGGGCGCTGCGCGCGACGGAACAGGCCAACGTCGAACTGGAGCGGCGCGTCGCGCAGAAGTCGCGCGAGATCGAGCACAACTGGCGCCAGATCGCGCAGCTGCGCGCCGCGGAAGCCGCGCGTGGCGAGCGCCGGCGCATCGCCTCGGACCTGCACGACGACCTGGGCGCGCGCCTGCTGGGCATCACCCAGGCCAGCGCCGGCGTGGCCGGGGCGCCGGGGGGCGAGCGGATCGCGACGCTCGCGCGGCAGGCGATGGACGAGATGCGGCTGGCCGTGCGCGGCATGACCGCCGAACCCGCCCGGGCCCAGGATGTCTTTGCCGACTGGCGCGCGGAGTGCGTGGCGCGGCTGCAGGCGGCCGGCCTGCAGGTGCGCTGGGCGGCGCCGCAGCCGGACGAGGCCCTGGCACTTCCCTCGCGCGTGCAGGTGCAGTGCACCCGCGTGCTGCGCGAGGCGATCAGCAACGTGATCCGGCACAGCGGCGCGACCGCGTGCGACATCCGCATCGCGTTGGAGGACAACGGGCTGCTGCTGGAGGTGACCGACAACGGCCGGGGGCTCGCCCTGCCCGCCGCCGGCACGGCCGCGCGCGGCCATGGCCTGGCCAGCATCGAGGCCCGCGTGCGGCGCCTGGCGGGCTGGCACCGCTTCGACGCCGCGCAGGGCGGCGGCACGCGGCTTGCCGCGTGGGTGTCGCTGGAGACGCCATCCGATACCATGGACGCGCCATGAAGACCGCCCTGATCGTCGAGGACCTGCCGGACATCCGCACCTGGCTCGCGCAAGTCGCGCAGGAAGCCTTTCCCGGGCTGCACCTGACGCTGGCCTCGCGCGTGGACGAAGGCGTTGCGGCCATCGCCACGCAGCCGTTCGACCTGGCGCTGGTGGACCTGGGCCTGCCCGATGGCAGCGGCATCGACCTGCTGCGCCTGCTGCAGGAACGCCAGCCCCAGGCCGTGCCCGTCGTGGTGAGCATCCACGACGACGACGACCACCTCTTTCCCGCCTTGCAGGCCGGCGCGTTCGGCTACCTGCTCAAGGACCAGCCGCACGAGCAGCTGGTGGCGCACCTGCTGCGCATCACCAGCGGCGAGCCGCCGCTGTCGCCACCGATCGCGCGCCGCGTCCTGGGCTACTTCGCCGGCGCGCCCGACCGCCGCACCACGCTGGTCAGGCAGATCGAGGACGAGGGACGCCTGACCGAGCGCGAGACCGAGATGCTGCAGCGCGTCGCCAAGGGCTACACGCTGGCCGAGGTGGCGCAGCAGTTCGGCGTGACGCGCAACACGGTCGCGGCCCACATCAAGAACGTCTACCGCAAGCTCAATGTCTCCTCGCGCGCCGAGGCCGCGCTGGAAGCGGCGCGGATGGGGCTGGTGCGGTCTTGAAGGGTGCGGCGGCCCGATCCGCCGTCAGAGCGCATCTGCGTCACGTCGTCCGCTCCTGAGCTTGGCGGACATGTAGCCCATAGGATACACTTAAGCCATGCGCGTGGAGATGACCGCGGTCTACCGAGACTGGATCAACTCTCTGAAGGATCGTGTCGGTCGCGCGCGAGTTCAGGTGCGCGTGGACAGGTTGGCTCATGGCAACCCCGGGCAACACAGGACGCTGACCCATGGGGTGTGCGAGCTGAAGGTCGACTTTGGACCTGGGTACCGGGTGTACTACACCGAGCGCGCGGGGGTTCTGATCGTTCTTCTCGCTGGTGGCGACAAGTCGTCGCAGCAACAGGACATCAAGACTGCAATCTCGTTGGCGAAAGGCCTGCAGGAGGAGTGATGGTCAAGGGAGCATCGAAGTCGAAGTCGAAGGCAACGGCGGTCGCTCGCACGGAGACCGTCGCGTACGACGTCGCGGAGCAGCTACGAACTCCAGAGGAAATGGCGGCCTATCTGGACGCGTGGCTCGAGGAGGCGCCTGAGGACGCCGCCGGAATCACGCGGGCTCTTGGGGACATTGCTCGCGCGAAGGGAATGAGCCAGGTTGCTCGCGACGCCGGACTGAGCCGGGAGAGCCTGTACAAGGCTCTGAGCGAAACTGGCAATCCCAGTTTCGCGACCGTCCTGAAGGTCGCGCGCGCGCTGGGCGTGAAGTTCCACGCGCAGGCTGCCTGACTTGCGGCCAGCGACCCGTCTCGCCGTCCTCCAGGCGCCTCCCCCGCCCTACTCCACCCGCTCGATCTGCGCCGGCTTGAAGCCCAGGTCGGCCGCCTTGCCCTTGCGCCCGCGCGCGCCCTTGGCGTTGTTCAGCGAGCGGATCTCCAGCGTCTCGTCGCGGTCCTTGCCGCCGCGGCCGATGCCGCTGATCTTCACGCTGCGCGTGTAGGCGGCGGCGCCCGCCAGCGTGTCCTTGGGCTCCAGGTCGATCAGCATCAGGCCGCGCCCGCCGTTGGCCTGCGGCCGCAGCTCGGTGATGTCGAAGGTGAGGATCCGCCCGCCGGTGGAGGCGCAGGCCACGTGCGTGGCCGGCGCCTGCGGCGGCACGTTCGCGGGCGACGGCCGGCAGATGGTTTCGCCGGCCGCGCAGCTGATGAACGACTTGCCGCCGCGCTGGCGCGACATCATGTTTTCCACCGTGGCCAGGAAGCCGTAGCCGCCGCTGTTGGACAGCAGCAGCCACGCCCCGGGGGCGCCGGCGAAGTAGTGCACGAGGTGCGTGCCCGACTCCAGGTCGATGTAGGTCGTGACCGGCTGGCCGTCGCCGCGCGCGCCGGGCAGCGTGGAGACGGGGATCGAATAGATGCGGCCGTTGCTGCCGAACGCCAGCAGCGTGTCCACGGTGCGGCACTCGAAGGTGCCGTACAGGCCGTCGCCGGCCTTGAAGGCGAAGCTGGCGGCCTCGTGGCCGTGGCCCTGGCGCGCGCGCACCCAGCCCTTTTGCGACACCACCACCGTGACCGGCTCGTCGACCACCTTCACCTCGGCGACGGCGCGCTTCTCGGCCTGAATCAGCGTGCGGCGCGCGTCGGCGAACTGCTTGGCGTCCTGCTCGATCTCCTTGACCATCAGCCGGCGCAGCGCGGCCGGGCTGCCCAGGATCTCCTCCAGCTTCTTCTGCTCCTCGCGCAGGTCCTTGAGTTCCTGCTCGATCTTGATGGCCTCCAGCCGGGCCAGCTGCCGCAGCCGGATCTCCAGGATGTCCTCGGCCTGGCGGTCCGAGAGGCGAAAGCGCTCGATCAGCGCCTGCCTGGGCTCGTCGCTGTTGCGGATGATCGCGATCACCTCGTCGATGTTCAGCAGCACCAGCTGCCGGCCCTCGAGGATGTGGATGCGGTCCAGCACCTTGTCCAGGCGGTGCCGCGAGCGGCGCTCGATGGTGCGGTGGCGGAACTCGATCCACTCGGTGAGCATCTGGCGCAGCGACTTCTGCACCGGCTTGCCGTCCAGGCCCACCATGGTGAGGTTGATCGGCGCCGACGTCTCCAGGCTGGTGTGCGCCAGCAGCGTGGTGATCAGCTCGGCCTGCTCGATGCGGCTGGTCTTGGGCTCGAACACCAGGCGCACCGGCGCGTCCTTGCTCGACTCGTCGCGCACGGCGTCCAGCACCGACAGCACGGTCTGCTTCAGCTGCAGCTGCTCCTGCAGCAGCGCCTTCTTGCCGGCCTTGACCTTGGGGTTGGTCAGCTCCTCGATCTCCTCCAGCACGCGCTGCGCGCTCACCCCCGGCGGCAGCTCGTTGACCACCAGCTGCCACTGGCCGCGCGCCAGGTCCTCGATCTTCCAGCGCGCGCGCACCTTGAGCGACCCGCGCCCGGTGCGGTAGGCGTCGCCGATGTCGGCCGCGCTGCTGATCACCTGGCCGCCGCCGGGATAGTCGGGGCCGGGCACCAGGGCGAACAGCTCGTCGTCGGTGAGCTTGGCGTTCTTGACCAGCGCCACGCAGGCGTCGGCGATCTCGCGCAGGTTGTGGCTCGGGATCTCGGTGGCCAGGCCGACGGCGATGCCGCTGGCGCCATTGAGCAGCGCGAAGGGCAGCCGCGCGGGCAGCTGCAGCGGCTCCTGGGTGCTGCCGTCGTAGTTGGGCGCGAAGTCGACCGTGCCCTCGTCGATCTCCTCGAGCAGCAGGTTGGTGATCTTCGCCAGCCGCGCCTCGGTGTAGCGCATGGCCGCTGCGCCGTCGCCGTCGCGGCTGCCGAAGTTGCCCTGGCCGTCGATCAGCGGATAGCGCTGGCTGAAGTCCTGCGCCATGCGCACCAGCGCGTCGTACGCCGCCTGGTCGCCGTGCGGGTGGAAGCGGCCGAGCACGTCGCCGACCACGCGCGCGCTCTTGACCGGCTTGGCGCCGGCGCCGGCGCCGAAGCCCAGCCCCATGCGCGCCATCGAGTACAGGATGCGCCGCTGCACGGGCTTCTGGCCGTCGCACACGTCGGGCAGCGCGCGCCCCTTCACGACGCTGAGCGCGTATTCGAGGTAGGCGCGCTGGGCGTAGGTGGCCAGGTCCAGCTGGGTGTCGTCGCCGCCGTCGGCGGGCGTGATCAGTTCGTCTTGGTCGTCCATGGGGATGGCATGGGAAGGGGTTGGGTCGACATCTGCGGCCGGACGTCCTCGGGCGGCAGGGTGTGGATGCGCCGGTCGCGCGCGCGCGCCACGTCGGCGTCCAGGCGCTCGCCCAGGCACTGCAGCAGGCCGGGCACGGAGGCGTCGTCGGTCGGCAGCTCGGCAAGGACGATGCGGAAATGCAGGAAGGCGCCCTCCACCGCGTGCAGCGGCTCCTTCAGGCCCGCCACCAGGATGCGGCTGGCCAGGTTGGCCGCCGCCTCCTCGGTGGAGCTGCCCTCGGCCAGGATGGCGAAGCGGTGCGGGGCCACGCGCGCGGCCACGTCGGCGCGGCTGAGCGCGCTGCGCAGGCGCAGGCCGGCCTCCAGCGTCGCGGCCTCGGCGTGCCGCGCGCCCAGTTCGGCGGCGATGCGGGCCAGTTCGTCCACGTGCACCAGCAGCAGCGAGCTGGGGTGGCCGTGGCGACGCATCAGGGCGCGCGCCGACTGGATGCGCTGGCCCAGCACCATCGCCGTGGCCAGGCCGGTGAGCGGGTCCTCGTGGCGCTCGGCGGCCTGGCGCCACTGGCGCTCGCCGAACACGCGGCTGCGCCACACGCTGGCCAGGTAGATCGCCATCGACCAGAACGCCAGCACCCCGCCCAGCAGCAGCGGGCTGCCCCCGGCCAGGCCGGGCACGCCCGTCCACACCCCCGCCGCGAGCAGCGCGCCCTGGCCGGCCACCACCCATTGCGCCCACGGCTGGCTCTGCGGCCAGGCCCGCGTGACGACGGCGGCATCGAGCAGGAACAGCAGCGCCGCCCCGGCCAGCAGCAGGCGCGGCTCGCGCACCACCGTGGCCAGCAGGGCCAACGCGCCGAGCACCATCGCGGCGGCCGACATCCATCGGCGGAACGGCCGCAGCGAACCGACGTGCGTGGTGAGCCCCTGCACGTGCATCGCCGAGAAGGCCATCAGGCCGAGCAGCCCGGCCGGCACCAGCGGGGCCAGCTCGTCGACCTGCTGCCCCTGGATCACCACGGTGCCCAGCAGGGTGGCCACGGCGTGCACCAGCAGGCCGCGGTCGCGGTAGGCATTGGCGATCAGCACGCTGAGCACCACCAGCAGCAACTGCGCGCCGGTGAAGGCGCCCAGCACCGCCCACTGCAACGGCGTCGTCAGCAACGGCATGCGGCGTCTTCTCGCGGCCGCGACCGCAGCGGGGTGAAGCGGGACTCAGTCACCGGGCCCGGTCCCTTCGGCGGCGAGATCGCCCGCCACGCGCTCGAGCGCGGCTGCAGGGGCAGGTGCCGGTGCGGATGCGGGGGCGACCCGGTCGGGATCGGCCGGCAGGTTGCCGCGCCCGACCGCGCCGCCGGTGGGCGCACCGCCCATCTCGACGCGCACGCGGCGCACCTGCGCCGTCATCGCGGGCGGCTTGAGCATCGCGTACAGCTGCAGCACGGTCTTGACGTAGTCCTGCGTCTCGCGGAAGTTGGGGATGCGGTGGCCGGCGCGCAGCACCGCGCCCTCGCCCGCGTTGTAGGCGGCCAGCGCCAGCTCCAGGTTGCCGGGGTACAGGTCGAGCAGGTGCCGCAGGTATCGCGTGCCGGTGCGGATGTTGGTGCCCGGGTCGGCCAGCTTCTTCTCGACCGGCGCCCTGCGGTCGGCCTGCAGGCCGAAGCGCTGCGCGGTCGCCGGCATCACCTGCATCAGGCCGATGGCGCCCTTGGGCGAGACCGCCGCGGCGTCGAAGCCGGACTCGGTGGCGATCAGCGCCTGCAGCAGCTCGTAGTCGATGCGGTGGGCGCGCGAGGCCTCGCGCAGGTGGTGCTTGACCTGCTTGTAGCCGGGCGACACCTCGAAGAAGGCGATCAGGCGCGTGGCGCTGGTGGGCACGGCCACGGGCCGCGGGGTCTTGCCCGCCAGGCCCTCGGCGGTGTCGAAGCTCTCGCCGCCGCGGAAGAACAGCTCGTAGCGCTCGTCCAGCTTGCCGGGCGCGAAGTGCGCCACGCCCTTGGCGTCGACGTAGCCCCAGACCTCGGCATGCGCCGCCGTGCCGGCGCCGGCCAGCGCCAGGGCGAGCAGCGGCGCGAGCCAGCGCGTCACCGCAGCAGCTCCAGGCCCTGGGCGCGGCGCTGGCCGAACTCGGCGGCCAGCATCGCCATCACGGCCAGCGAATCGAACGCGCCGTCGGCGCCGCGCACGCACTCGCGCAGCGTGCCCTCGAGGACGAAGCCCTCGCTCTCGTAGAGCGCGCGGGCGCGCTCGTTGCGGGTGCGCACGTCCAGCCACAGGCGGTGCGCGCCCAGGTCGTCGAACGCCACCTTCTTGGCCACCCGCAGCGCGGCGCGGCCGTAACCCAGCCCTTTGTCCCGCACGACGATGCGCTTGAGCTCCAGCGCCTGGTTGCGGCTCTTGCAGCCGATCAGGATCAGGAAGCCGACCGAGGCCAGGTCCTCGCCGCCTTCGATGATGAAGTGGCGAAAGTCCGGAAAGCGGATGGCGGCCTCGTGCTGCGTGCGCTCCCAGGGCGTGATGAACGGCAGGTTGGCCGCGTCGCCCTCGAGCGAGAGCACGAACTCCAGGTCGCTCTGCATCGTCGGCCGCAGCCGGGCCCGGGCGGGCGGCCTGCTGGCGCTGGAAGGGGCGGCGGCGGGCAGCATGCGCGGGCTCAGATGTCCAGTTCGACGGCGTCGCCGTGCAGTTCCATCAACTCGCGGCGGGCCGCGGCCTCGCCCTTGCCCATCAGCTTGGTGATCAGGGACTCGGTGCCGGCGAAGTCGAACTTGCCCAGGTGCACGGGCAGCAGGCGGCGCGTGTCGGGGTTGAGCGTGGTCTCCCACAGCTGCTCGGCGCTCATCTCGCCCAGGCCCTTGAAGCGGCTGATGGTCCAGGCGCCTTCCTTGACGCCCTCCTTGCGCAGCTTGTCCAGGATGGCGGTGAGCTCGCCCTCGTCCAGCGCGTACTGCTTGCCCGCGGGCTTCTTGCCGCGCGCCGGCGTGTCCACGCGGTACAGCGGCGGCCGGGCGACGTACACGTGGCCGGCGTCGATCAGCTTGGGGAAGTGGCGGAAGAACAGCGTCAGCAGCAGCACCTGGATGTGCGAGCCGTCCACGTCGGCATCGGACAGGATGCAGACCTTGCCGTAGCGCAGGCCCGACAGGTCGGGCGTGTCATTGGGGCCGTGCGGGTCGACGCCGATCGCCACCGCGATGTCGTGGATCTCGGTGTTGGCGAACAGGCGGTCGCGCTCGACCTCCCAGGTGTTGAGCACCTTGCCGCGCAGCGGCAGCACCGCCTGGCATTCCTTGTCGCGGCCCATCTTGGCGCTGCCGCCGGCGGAGTCGCCCTCGACCAGGAACACCTCGTTGTGCGAGATGTCCTTGCTCTCGCAGTCGGTCAGCTTGCCGGGCAGCACGGCGACGCCGGAGCCCTTGCGCTTTTCCACCTTCTGGCCGGCCTTCTGGCGCGTCTGCGCGGCCTTGATGGCCAGCTCGGCCAGCTTCTTGCCGTAGTCGACGTGCTGGTTCAGCCACAGCTCCAGCGCCGGGCGCACGAAGCTGGAGACCAGCCGCACGGCGTCGCGCGAGTTCAGGCGCTCCTTGATCTGGCCCTGGAACTGCGGGTCCAGCACCTTGGCCGACAGCACGTACGAGGCGCGGGCGAACACGTCCTCGGGCAGCAGCTTGACGCCCTTGGGAAGCAGCGAGTGCAGCTCGATGAAGCTCTTGACCGCGTTGAACAGGCCGTCGCGCAGGCCGCTCTCGTGCGTGCCGCCGGCGCTGGTGGGGATCAGGTTGACGTAGCTCTCGCGCACCGGCGCGCCGTCCTCGGTGAACGCCACGCACCAGGCCGCGCCCTCGCCCTCGGCGAAGGTCTCGTTGTTCTCGGCATAGCCCTCGCCCTCGAACAGCGGGATCACCGGGTCGGCCGGCAGGGTCTGCATCAGGTAGTCGCGCAGGCCCCCCTTGTATTGCCAGCTCTGGCTGTCGCGGGTCTTCTCGTTGACCAGGTAAACCGCCACGCCGGGCATCAGCACGGCCTTGCTGCGCAGCAGGTGGGCCAGCTCGGTGAGCGGCAACTGGCTGGATTCGAAGTACTTGGCGTCCGGCCAGACCCGCACCGTGGTGCCCGAGCGCCGGTCGCCCTCGGCCGCCTTGCGCACCTTCAGCGGCTCGGCCACGTCGCCGCCCGAGAAGACGATGGTGGCCACCTGGCCCTCGCGGTGGGTGGTCACTTCCAGCCGCTTGGCCAGCGCGTTGGTCACCGACACGCCCACGCCGTGCAGGCCGCCGGAGAAGCTGTAGGCGCCGCCCTTGCCCTTGTCGAACTTGCCGCCCGCGTGCAGCCGCGTGTAGACCAGCTCGATGACCGGCGCCTTTTCTTCCGGGTGCAGGCCGAACGGGATGCCGCGGCCGTCGTCCTCGAGGCTGACCGAGCCGTCGGCGTGCAGCGTGACCTTGATCCGCTTGCCGTGCCCGGCCAGCGCCTCGTCGGCGGCGTTGTCCAGGACCTCCTGGATGATGTGCAGCGGGTTGTCGGTGCGCGTGTACATGCCCGGCCGCTGCTTCACGGGCTCGAGGCCCTTGAGCACGCGGATCGAACCTTCGGAGTACTCGGGAGCGGAGGCGGGTCGGGTGGCCATGGGTGGCGGATTGTAGTGGCGCGCCATCCTAGCACTGGACAAACATCCAGCCCGCCGCGGCCGATGCGCCAACGGCATCAATGGCGGCCTAGGAATTCATGGGGCCGTCAGCCGCGCGACGGCGGCCGCCCGGCGCGATTGGCTACAGTCGCCCGGATGCAGCCCGCCCGCCTTTCCATGCGCCAGGTCCTCGCCTGCGGCGCCGCCGTCGTCACCCTGTCCATGGGCATCCGCCACGGGTTCGGCCTGTGGCTGCAGCCCATCACGCAGGCCCAGGGCTGGACGCGCGAGACCTTCGCCTTCGCCATCGCCATCCAGAACCTGGCCTGGGGCTTCTTCGGCATCTTTGCCGGCATGCTGGCCGACCGCTTCGGCGCCTTCCGGGTGCTGGTGCTGGGCGCCGCGCTGTATGCGCTGGGCCTGGCGGGCATGGCGCTGTCGCCCAATGCCCTGCTGTTCTCGCTCACCGCCGGGGTGCTGATCGGCGCCGCCCAGGCCGGCACCACCTACGCCGTCGTCTACGGCGTCATCGGCCGGCAGATCGACCCGTCCCGGCGCTCCTGGGCGATGGGGGTGGCCGCGGCGGCCGGCTCCTTCGGCCAGTTCCTGATGGTGCCGGTCGAGGGCTTCCTGATCTCGGGCCTGGGCTGGCAGCAGGCGCTGCTGGCGCTGGCCGCGGCCGTGCTGCTGGTGATGCCGCTGGCCTTCGGCCTGCGCGAGCCGGGCTTCGCCGCCGGCCACGCGCCGCGCCGCCAGCAGACCGTCGGGCAGGCGCTGCGCGAGGCCTTCAAGTACCCCAGCTTCCAGCTGCTGATGGCCGGCTACTTCGTCTGCGGCTTCCAGGTGGTCTTCATCGGCGTGCACATGCCCAGCTACCTGAGGGACAAGGGCCTGTCGCCGCAGGTGGCCAGCTACGCGCTGGCCCTGATCGGCCTGTTCAACGTGTTCGGCACCTACATCGCCGGCTCGCTGGGCCAGCGGCTGGCCAAGCGCAAGATCCTGTCCTTCATCTATTTCGCCCGGGCCGTGGCCATCGCGGTGTTCCTGTGGGCGCCGCTGTCGCCCCTGTCGGTCTACCTGTTCGCCGCCGTCATGGGCCTGCTGTGGCTGTCCACCGTGCCGCCCACCAACGCCACCGTCGCCCAGATCTTCGGCGTGGCGCACCTGTCCATGCTGGGCGGCTTCGTGTTCTTCAGCCACCAGATCGGCTCGTTCATGGGCGTGTGGCTGGGCGGCCTGCTGTACGACCGCACCGGCAGCTACGACATCGTCTGGTGGATCGCCATCGCCCTGGGCCTGTTCGCCGCCATCGTCAACCTGCCCGTGCGGGAGGCGCCGATCGCCCGGCCCGCGCCGCAGCCGGCCTGACATGCGCCCGGCTGCCCGCCGCCTGATCGCCTGGACCGCGGCCGCCGCGGTGCTGGCGGCAGTGTTTGCCCTGTACACGCGCCCCGCCATCGTCGTCATGCTCGCGGACCAGCTCTGGGCCTGCTTCCAATGACACGATGAGAATCCATGTGATCACCGGCGCCTCCGACGGCATCGGCGCCGAGCTGGCGCGCCAGCTCGCCCGCCGGCACCGCGCCGGCGCCGCCCTCGTGCTGGCCGCGCGCAATGCCGACAAGCTGGCCGACGTGGCCGCCCAGTGCGAGGCGCTGGGCGCCGCCGCGCTCGCCGTGCCCACCGACGTCACGCGCGAGGCCGAGTGCCGCGCGCTCATCGAGCGGGCCGTGGGCCACTTCGGCGGCATCGACTGCCTCGTCAACAACGCCGGCGTGTCGGCGCACGCGCGGTTCGAGGACGTCCGGGCCCAGGACCTGCGCTGGTACCAGGACCTGATGACGGTCAACCTCTGGGGCAGCATCTGGTGCACCCACGCCGCCCTGCCGCACCTGAAGGCCGCGCGCGGCCGCATCGTGGCCGTCTCCTCGCTCGCCGGCCTGCTGGGCGTGCCCGGCCGCACCGCCTACAGCGCCACCAAGTTCGCCATGGCCGGCTTCTTCGAGGCGCTGCGCACCGAGGTGCAGCCCGACGGGGTGTCGGTCACCATCGCCTACCCGGGCGTCGTCGCCACCGAGATCCGCCGCAACGGCTGGAATGCCCAGGGCCGGCCCGCCGGCCGCAGCGGCCTGAAGGAGCAGGACGCGATGCCGGTCGAGGAGTGCGCCCGCCTGATCCTCGAGGGCATGGAGGACCGCAGCCGCGACGTGGTCATGACGGGCAAGGGCAAGTTCGGCCGCTTCCTGAAGCTCGTCGCCCCCGGCGTCGTCGACCGGATGGCGCGGGCCGCGCTGGCGCACGAGACGGGGCCGCGGTGACGCCGCACGGCACGGGCGACGCCTCGCCCTGGATCCGGCGCTGGAGCCACCTGGTGGCGCCGGGCGGCGCGGTGCTCGACGTCGCCTGCGGCCAGGGCCGGCACCTGCGCTGGTTCGCCGGCCGCGGCCACCCCGTCACCGGCATCGACCGCGACCCGCAGGCGGTCGCCGCCGCGCAGCCGCTCGGCCGCGCCATCGCCGCGGACATCGAAGGCGGGCCGTGGCCGCTGCCGGGCGAGACCTTCGCCGCCGTGGTCGTCACCAATTACCTCTGGCGCCCGCTGTTCCCGGCACTGCTGGCCAGCATCGCGCCGGGCGGCGTGCTGCTGTACGAGACCTTCGCCGACGGCAACGAGACGGTCGGCCGGCCTTCGCGCCCCGACTTCCTGCTGCGCCACGGCGAACTGCTCACCCTGTGCGCGGGGCTGCGCGTGGTCGCCTACGAGGACGGATTCCTCGACGCGCCCGAGCGGTTCGTGCAGCGCATCGCGGCCGTGCGGACGGACCCCGCCGACGGTCGGGTTCGGCACCCGCTCTGGGTAGAATCTTCGCTTTCGACCCGCCCTCGCCCATGACCCCTATCACCGGCAGTATCGTGGCCCTGGCCACGCCGATGCACGACGACGGCAGCGTCGACTACCCGGCGCTGCGGCGCCTGATCGACTGGCACATCGCCGAGGGCACGGACTGCATCGGCGTCGTCGGCACCACCGGCGAGTCGCCCACCGTCACCGTGGCCGAGCACCAGGAGATCATCCGCGTCTCGGTCGAGCAGGCCCGCGGCCGCGTGCCGATCATGGCCGGCTGCGGCGCCAATTCGACCGCCGAGGCGATCGAGCTGGCGAAATTCGCCAGGAAGGTCGGCGCCGACTGCCAGCTGCAGGTCGTGCCCTACTACAACAAGCCCACCCAGGAAGGCCAGTACCTGCACTTCAAGGCGATCGCCGAGGCGGTGGGCGACCTGCCGCTGGTGCTGTACAACGTGCCCGGCCGCACGGTCGCGGACCTGCAGCACGACACCGTGCTGCGCCTGGCCGAGGTGCCCGGCATCGTCGGCATCAAGGAAGCCACCGGCAACCTCGAGCGCGCCCAGTGGCTGCTGCGCGACGCGCCCAAGGGCTTTTCCGTCTACTCGGGCGACGACCCCACGGCCGTCGCCCTCATGCTGTGCGGTGGCCACGGCAACGTCAGCGTCACGGCCAACGTGGCGCCGCGCGCGATGCACGAGCTGTGCGTGGCCGCCGTCAACGGCGAGGCCCGCAAGGCGATGGAGATCCAGAACCGGCTCATGCCGCTGCACCGCCACCTGTTCGTCGAGGCGAACCCGATCCCGGTGAAGTGGGCGATGGCCAGGATGGGCCTGTGCGGGCCGGCGTTGCGCCTGCCGATGACGCCGCTCTCGCCGGCGTTCCACGCGCAGGTCGAGGGTGCCCTGCGGGCGGCCGGCGTGCTGGCCTGATAACGACAAGGACGGATGAACGTGATGCGATTTGCAAGACTCGGGGCGCTGGCGATGGCCTGCGCCGCGCTCGCGGCCTGCTCGGTGCTCGAGGGCGAGAAGATCGACTACAAGAGCGCGCAGAAGGGCACGTCGCTGGAGGTCCCGCCGGACCTCACACAGCTCTCGCGCGACTCGCGCTACCAGATCCCCGGCGGCCCGGTCACGGCCAGCAGCTACCAGGTCGGCCAGTCCGCGCCCACGGTGCCCACCGCGGCCACCACCATGGGCGACGTGCGCATCGAGCGCGCGGGCACGCAGCGCTGGCTGGTGGTCAACCGCCCGGCCGACCAGCTGTGGGGCCCGGTGCGCGACTTCTGGCTCGAGAGCGGCTTCCAGCTCGTGATCGACCAGCCGGCGCTGGGCATCATGGAGACCGACTGGGCCGAGAACCGCGCCAAGATCCCGCAGGACTTCATCCGCCAGTCGCTGGGCAAGATCCTCGACTCGGTCTACTCCACCTCCGAGCGCGACCGCTTCCGCACCCGCCTGGAGCGCACGGCCAGCGGCGGCACCGAGATCTACCTGTCGCACCGCGGCATGCAGGAGGTCTACTCCAACAACAACAACCAGAAGGACCAGACCGTGTGGCAACCGCGCCCTGTCGATCCCGAGCTGGAAGCCGAGTTCCTGCGCCGCCTGATGCTGCGCCTGGGCGTGCCGCAGGAGCAGGCCAAGGCCCTGGTCGCCTCCGGCGCCCCCAAGACCACCTCGCGCGTGACCACCGTCAACAACGCGCCGGTGGTGCAGATCGACGAAGGCTTCGACCGCTCCTGGCGCCGCGTCGGCCTGGCGCTGGACCGCACCGGCTTCACCGTCGAGGACCGCGACCGCAGCCAGGGCACCTACTTCGTGCGCTACGTGCCGCCGAACCCCGACAAGCAGGACTCGGGCTTCTTCAGCAAGATGTTCAGCCGCGACTCGGCGCTGCCGCCGACCAAGTACCGCATCACGGTCAAGAGCCAGGGCGAGGCGACCACCGTCGCCGTGCTCAACGCGCAGGGCGCGCCCGAGACGGGCGACGACGCCAAGCGCATCCTGCAGGTCATCGCCGACGACCTGAAGTAAGCAGCACACGGGGCCGCCCGCCGGCCCCTTGTGCCTTGCGCGCGCGAGGCTGGCGATGATCCGTTTCAAGAGCCTGGGCAGCGGCAGCACCGGCAATGCGACCGTGGTGCAGGCCCGCGGCGACGCCGGCCTCACCCACCTGCTCGTCGACTGCGGGCTGGGCATCCGCCAGCTGGACAAGCGCCTCGGCCTGGCGGGCATGCTCGCCGAGCAGATCGACGCCATCTTCATCACCCACGAGCACGCCGACCACATCGGCTGCGCGCGCAGCCTCGCGCTCCGCGAGCGCATCCCGGTCTGGATGAGCGAGGGCACCTGGCTCGGGCTGGGGCAGCCCGACTTCGACGGCCTGCTGCGCATCGCCGGCGACTCGGTGCCGATCGAGGTGCGCGGGCTGCAGGTGCGCCCGTTCACCGTGCCGCACGACGCGCGCGAGCCGCTGCAGCTCACGTGCACCGACGGCGCGGTGACGCTGGGCGTGCTCACCGACCTGGGCCACGCGACGCAGCACGTGATCGACCGGCTCTCGGGCAGCAACACGCTGCTGCTCGAATGCAACCACGACCGGCAGCTGCTGGATGCGGGCCCCTACCCCTGGTTCCTGAAGAAGCGCGTGGGCGGCGACTGGGGGCACCTGGCCAACGAGGATGCCGCCGCCATCGCGATGCGGATCCGCCCGCACGGCCTGCGCCAGGTGGTGGCCGCGCACCTGAGCGAGCAGAACAACCGGCCCGACCTCGCGCGCGCCGCGCTGGTCGACGCGCTGGGCGAGGGCATCGACATCCACGTGGCCGACGGCCCGACGGGCAGCGGCTGGCTCACGGCCTGAACGCGGGCGCGGCGGGCGCCGGCGTTGCCCCGCTCATTCCACCCCGGTCTCCTCGCCCACCCTCGGCAGCGCCAGCAGCAACTGGGCCAGCTGCACCTGGCGCCGCACGCCCGCCTTCTGCAGGATCTCGCGCACCTGCGCCCGCACGGTCCACACGCTCACCCGGCGTGCGATGGCGATCTGCTTCACGTTGCGGCCCTGCAGCAGCAGGCCGGCGACCTCCGCCTCGGCGTCCGAGAAGCCCAGCGCGTCCTTGAGGACGCCGGCGGCCGGCGGCGGCGCCGCACCGGGCGCCGCGGCATAGAGCAGCACCGCGCCGGCCGGCTCGGGCAGCGGCAGGGCCTCCACCCACCACGGCCCCGACGCGGCGTGGATGCGGAACGCACTGCCTCGGCCCCGCCCCGCCAGGTCGACCGCCCGCAGCAGGCGGGCCCGTGCTTCCAGGTCCCCGCACTGCAGCCGGCCCTGGTGCAGCGTGAAGGGCAAACCCACCGCGAGCCGGCGCTCGCCGATGCGATTGGCGAGCAGCAAGCGGCGTTGCGGTGAGATCGCGTACACCGGCCACTGCAGCGCGTCCAGCGCCGTGGCCGACAGGCCCCGGGCCAGTTGTGCCTGCTCCAGTTCCGCCGACAAGGCGGCGGCGCGGCCGATGTGGGGCGCCAGCCGGGCATAGAGCTGCTGCGCCTCCAGGCCGAACGGGCGATGGTCGGCCGGCCGCTGCAGGCCCAGCATCGTGCAACTGCCAGCGTCCGCGTGCACCTTGCCGCCGGCCACGTGGCGGATGCCGTGGCGCACGGCGAACTCGGCGTACTCAGGCGACGGCGTGCTGCGGGGGGCCAACAGCGGGTCCGCATCCAGCCATTGCCCCACGGCCGCATCGCGCGCGACCAGCGCGGTGGGATCCAGGGTCCAGTAGTGGTCCCAGTACAGCTTCTGCGTCGTGGGGTCGTGGTTGAGCCCCCGCAGGTCCAGGATGGCGTCCAGCGCCGGCGTGGTGCGCATGAGGGACACGCGGGGGGCGTCGAATGCCTCGGAGAGCCGCGCCAGGGCGGTGGTCCACTGCCCGCTGTCCGACACCGACAGGTACAGCGCCTGGATGGTCGAATCCACGAGCTTGTCGAGGGAACCGTGCGTGACCATGAAGCCTGCCGGCGTGATTGTTCTTGGTTGCGCCCATTCTGGACCCCGGGCCCGGGCACCTGGAATCGGGCGTTTGTCACGATCTGCAGTAGCACAAACAAGTGATGCCGCCGGCGCCGCGCCTTCCTAGTCTGGCCTCGTTCCTACCAGGAGGTCCCCATGGATGCGCTTCACCCACCAGGCTGGGCACGATGGCTCGGCCGCATTCCACACAAGGCGGTGGCCTCGGCCGCCGTCGCACTGGCCGTCGTCGCCTGTGGCGGCGGGGGCGGCGGAGGTAGTGGTGCTTCGGGCCCTGCCGCGAGCGGGCCGAGCGCGCAGCGCCTGGCCCTCACCCCCGCCACGGCGGTGGGGACGATCGCGGACCGCTACACGGTGGTGAACCTGACGTCGAACGGCTGGGTGGATTGGGGCGAAGGGCGACGACCGATCAATGCGAGCGGCCAGGTGGCCTTCACCCAATGGACCGGGCAAGGCTACCGCGCCATGCGGTTCGACGGCTCGTCGGTGCCGGCAGTGCAGGACGTCAGCCCAGCCGGCAGCCAGGACAACCGAACTGCCGGGATCAGCAATACGGGCGAAGTCTTCGGTACCTCCTGTTGTGGCAGCTCGAACTGGTGGCCCTTCGTCTGGCGTAACGGATCGGCCACGGCCCTGAGCGATCCAGGCTGGGTGTACAGCATCAACAACGTGGGGCAGGCGGCCGTCTATTCGGACCAGGACAGCCGTCCGAGAGTCTGGACGCCCGCGACCGGCAGCCTGGTCGCAAGTTCAAGCTTTCCGAGTTGGGCCGTCCCGCTGGCCATCAACGACGCAGGCACGGCGGTTGGGCAGGCGTGGGATCCCGATTCGGGCCAGTACCGTCCATTCGTCTGGAGTCCGGGCGCCTCAGGCGGTGACGTCCAGTTGGTGGCTCTGCCCAGTACTGGTTCGTATTCGTATGGCTACGCGAACGGAATCAACGCCTCCGGACGGGTCATCGGCCACCACTACAACGGCACGATGTATCGCGCCTTCCGCTGGAGCCCTGGCGATGCCACGGTGACGGACCTGAACGTGCCGCAGGCCGGATCCAGCTATCCCTACGCGCTCAACGACCTGGGCCAGATCGTCGGTTACTCCTGTCCCGACTGGTGCTCTTATCCCCAGGCCTTCGTATGGACGCCGGGCAGCACAAGCGGCGGCAGTGCGGTCGAACTGGGCCTGGGCGGTCCGTGGTCCTACGCGTACGGGATCAACGGTGCCGGCCTGGCGGTGGGCACCGCGTTGCGCCCTAGCGGCCAACAGGCAGCCATTGCCTGGAGCGCCGCCCAAGGCGTGGTGGACCTGAACTCCCGCATCCCGGACGCCAGCGCGCTGGGCGTGTTCCTCTACAACGCTGTGGCCGTCTCCGACAACGGCGCCATCGTCGCCAATGCGAACACCGGCCTGGTCCTGCTGCAGCCCGGCTCCAGCGCGATCCCCACCGTCGGTGCCATCTCCGCCGGCGACCCGGTGGCCGTCAACACCGCGCTCGCCTTTTCGGCCGGCTTCACGGATGCGGACACCGGCGACACCCACACGGCGGCCTGGTCCTGGGGCGACGGCAGCACGGGCACGGCGGCGACCATCAGCGAGAGCAACGGAACGGGCACCGCCTCGGCCAGCCACAGTTTCCCGGCCGCCGGCGTCTACAAGGTCTCGGTGACGGTCACCGACAGCACGGGCCGCAGCGCCACCGTCAGCCGCGACGTCGTGGCCTACGACCCGGCCGCGGGCTTCGTCACGGGCGGCGGCTGGATCCAGTCGCCCCCCGGCGCCTACAAGAAGGACACGGCCCTGGCCGGCCGCGCCACCTTCGGGTTCGTGTCCAGGTACCAGAAGGGCGCCACCAAGCCTTCGGGCAACACCGAGTTCCAGTTCCACGCCGCGAACCTGAACTTCCACAGCGAGAACTACGACTGGCTGGTGGTGTCCGGCGCGCGGGCCCAGTACAAGGGCGTGGGCACGATCAACGGCCAGGGCGAGTACAAGTTCCTGCTGACGGCCGTGGACGGCGCCAAGCTGGGCGGCTCGCCGCCGGACCGGTTCCGCATCAAGATCTGGCAGTACGACAGCGACACCCAGCAGGACGTGGTGGTCTACGACAACCAGATCGACAGCAGCACCGAGGGCGGCAACAGCGAGGGGACCGCCATCGGGGGCGGCAGCATCGTCATCCAGAGCAAGTGAGGGCAGGAAGCGCCGAAAGAAGCCTCCAACAGCGCGCATCCAGTGGCCTGCGGATCCGCCAATTGGAGGCTTGCCGCTCTCAAAAGAAAAAAGCCGCCCGAGGGCGGCTTTCTCGCGAAGCAGCGGACTGCTTACTTGGTGCCGCTGGCAGCGGAAGCCGCGGGAGCGGCAGCAGCAGCGGAGGACGACGCGGCGCTGGCGGCGCTGGTCGCGGCGGCAGCAGCAGCGGAAGCGGCGGCGGCCGACGAATCGGCGGCCGAAGCGGCAGCAGCGGGGGCTTCGGCGGGAGCCGGAGCAGCGGCGGGCGCCGGGGCGGGAGCGGGAGCCGGCTCCTCTTTCTTGCCGCAAGCAGCCAGTGCCACGGCGGCCATCAGGGTAGCCAGGACGAGCGATTTCTTCATTTCAGATTTCCTCTAGGAATGATCAATTTCCGGAAATTGCCGCGCGCCCGGGATGGAGCGTGGCCGAACAGCAAGGAGTCGAGCTTTCCTCTGCTCAGCCGGAAATTATAGGCAGTTTCGTCGTTCCAGCCGGGGGTGGGGCCGCCCGTTCGGCGGCATTTCAAAGGCCGAGCACGGTGGCCGGAAAGGCCGGCGAGCTCTTCTGCAACCAGCCGTCGAGCAGTTCGCGCACGGCCACCCGGCGTTCGGGCTCGGTGCCGGCGAAGCCCGTGCAGCGGTCGGGGTCGAGCCGCTGCAGCACCCAGGCCGGACTCCAGATCGCGCTGGGCAGGTCCAGCTCGTCGGCCGCCGGGCAGGCACGCGCCTCGACGATGTGCGACCAGGTCTGCCGCCAGCTGACGAAGCGCGCATGCAGCCGGCGCACGTCGTCGTAGCGGCGCGCGAGCAGGATGCAGCGGCGCCCGCTGGCCGACCAGGCCTGCAGCGACTCGGCCACGGCCCGCTCGCCCAGCGGCCAGTCGGCGAAGCTGGCATCGCTGAGGATCAGTTCGCGCCAGCCCTGCCCGGCCGCGCAGGCCAGCGCCTCGCGCACCAGGCGCCCGAAGGCCTCGCGGCCCTCGAAGCGGCCCTGCGGCAGCCCGGCCGGCGTCACGCGGCCTCTCCGTGGGCCCAGCCCGCCTCGCACCAGGCGGCGAGCAGTTCGCGCGCGGCTTCGCTGGCCTTGGCCAGCTCGGCCGGGGCCAGGCGGCGCTGGTCGGCCAGCTTGCGCATCAGGCGCGCGTCGGCGCCCGCTGCGCGCCAGCTCTCGCCGTTGACGAACACGTGGCGGGCGTCGTACAGCATGCGGGTGCGGCGATCGAGCACCAGCGCCTGGCCGCGCCGCGGCGCCCGCCCGCCCTCGAACCACACCGCGGGCTTGGGCTCGCTGAGCGACTCGCCCAGCGACCGCGCAAGCGCATCGGGATCGTCGAGCGCGCGCCGCACCGCGTCGGCGGCGAACTGCTGCAGGGCGTCCGGGATCGCGCCCGGTTGCGCCACCGCCGGCTGGCCGGGATCGCGGTACAGGACGGGCTCGCCTTCGCCGTCCACGTCCTCGGCCAGGCGCTGCAGCAGCTCGCGCGCGAGTTCGGCGGCCGCCGGCGAGCGAAAGCCGATCGAGCAGGTCTGGCACTCGCCCTCGGCGATGCCGTCGTGCGCGTAGCGCGGCGGCAGGTACAGCATGTCGCCGGGCTCGAGCACGTGCTCCTCCTCCGGCTCGAAGTGCTGCAGGATCTTCAGCGGCACGCCCTCCTGCAGCCGCAGGTCGCGCTGGCGCCCGTAGCGCCAGCGGCGCCGGCCCTGCACCTGCAGCAGGAACACGTCGTAGCTGTCGAAGTGCGGGCCGACGCCGCCGCCGTCGGTGGCGTGGCTGACCATCACGTCGTCCAGCCGCGCCTCGGGCACGAAGCGGAACTGCTGCAGCAGCTGGTGCGCGGCGTCCAGGTGCAGGTCCAGCCCCTGCACCAGGACGGTCCAGCGCGGGCGCGAGAACGGCGGCAGCGCGCGGCGGCCGAACGGGCCGCGGCGCATCCGCCAGCCGTCGTCGCCCTGCACCACCAGGCGCGACTCGACGTCGTCGCGGCCGGCGAGCTCGAACAGCGTCGCGCGGTCGAGCAGCGGCTGGATGCCGGGAACCGCCCCGCGCACGAGCAGCGGCTTGCGCTGCCAGTGGCGTTGCATGAAGCGGGAGGGAGAGAGGCCGCCGAGCAGCGGCAGGGGCGCATCGATGTCCATGAACTGCGACAATTCTCGCCCATGGAAGTCACCCCGCAATGCGTCGTCGCGCTGACCTGGACGCTCAAGGACACGCTCGGCGAGGAACTGGACGTGCTGGACGAGCCCGTGGAATTCCTCGTCGGGGGGCATGACCTGCTCGCCCGCATCGAGGAGGCGCTGCAGGGCCACGAGCCCGGCGACCGGCTCGACCTGCACCTGGAGCCGGAGGACGCCTTCGGCGACTACGACGACCAGCTCGTGTTCCTGGAGCCGCGCGGCCTGTTCCCCGAGCAGCTGGAGGAAGGCATGACCTTCGAGGGCCTGCCCGCCGGCAGCAACCCCGCCGCGCCCAGGGACCTGCTCTACACCGTGACCGAGATCTATCCCGAGCACGTCGTGGTGGACGCCAACCACCCGCTCGCGGGCATCGCCCTGCGGCTGCACCTGAAGGTTGAGGCCGTGCGCGAAGCCACCGAGGACGAAGTCGGCCGCGGCACCACCGGCACCGGCTTCTTCAAGGTGCAATCGCAGGCGCCCGGCGGCACCACGCTGCACTGAGGCCCGCCAACGACAAGGGGCGCCGTTTGGCGCCCCTTGTCGTTGGCGCCCCGCCGGTGGCGGGGCGGCGCTGCCGCTTACGAGCGGTAGATCACGCCGTTCTCGACGCGCACGCGGTCGCCCACGCGCAGGTCGCCCAGGCCGCCGACCTCGTAGGTGCGCACGGCGCCCTGGTCGGTCTGCACGCTCACGCGGTAGGCCGGCCCGCTGGCGCCGGCGCTGGCCGCCTCGCGGTTCTGGCCGACCCGGTTGCCGATCGCGGCACCGGCGGCGCCGCCCAGCACCGTGGTGCCCGCGCGGCTGTGGCCGTTGTCGATGTTCTTGCCGATGGCGCTGCCGACCACGGCACCGATGATGCCGCCCACCACCGCGCTGCCCACGCTGGGGTTGGTGGCGCTGGTCTGGCCCATCGAGACGGTCTGGATGTCGGTCACGCGGCCCCATTCGACAGCCGCGGTCGGGGCGGTCTGCACCTGGGCGGTGGACGGGTACGTGGACGACGGATAGGAGCTGGTCGGATAGCTCGAGGTCGGATAGGTGCTGGCGACCGGCTGGGTCGGGTTGCTGCCGCAGGCGGCCAGCAGGGCGGCGACGGCGGTGGCGCCGGCAATGGAAGCAAGACGGTTGGAACTGCGCATCGGGTGCTCTCCTTGTGCAATGGATGACTCTCGGCGCAGCCCGGCAGGCGCGCCCCGTGCATCCATTACAGGCAGTTGCGCATGCGGCAGAGGAACGCCGATGCCGCGCATCGCTGTAGGAACCCTCGGGAGGGGGTGTAGGAGCACCCCGGGCCGCGGGGAAAGGCTCAGCCCTTGCCGGTCGAGCCGTAGCCGCCCTCCCCGCGCTGGGTGGCGGGGAACTCGGCGACGACGTTGAAGCGGGCCTGCACGACCGGCACGATCACCAGCTGGGCCAGGCGCTCCATCGGGTTGAGCACGAACGGCGTGCCGCTGCGGTTCCAGCAGCTGACCATCAGCTGGCCCTGGTAGTCGCTGTCGATCAGGCCCACGAGGTTGCCCAGCACGATGCCGTGCTTGTGGCCCAGCCCCGAGCGCGGCAGGATCAGCGCGGCATGGCCGGGATCCTTGATCCAGATGGCGATGCCGGTGGGAATGAGGTGCCACGCGTTGGGGCCCAGGTGCACCGGCTCGTCGATGCAGGCGCGCAGGTCGAGGCCGGCGCTGCCGGGGGTGGCATAGGCGGGCAGCTGGTCCGCCATGCGCGGGTCGAGGATCTTGACGTCGATGTTCATGCGGTGGGGGGCAGGCGCCGGGCGATCTCGGCGACGAGGATGCGCGCGAGCTCGCGCTTGGAGGCGCGCGGGATCTCGCGCGTGCCGTCGGCGTCGACCAGCAGCAGTTCGTTGTCGTCCCGCCCGAAGGTGGCCGGGCCGATGTTGCCGACCAGCAGCGGCACGCCCTTGCGGGCGCGCTTGGCCTGCGCGTTGGCCAGCAGGTCGCCGCTCTCGGCGGCAAAGCCGACGCAGAACAGCCGCCCGGCCCGGGCGCGCTCGCCGCCGGCGACGGTCTTGAGGATGTCGGGGTTCTCGGCGAAGGCCAGCGCGGGCGGCGAGCCGCCCTCGGCCTTCTTGATCTTGTCCGCGCTGACGCTGGCCGGCCGCCAGTCGGCCACGGCGGCGGTGGCGACGAACACGTCGGCCTGCGCGGTGGCGGCCACGGTGGCCTCGAGCATCTGCTGGGCCGACTGCACGTCGATGCGGCGCACGCCGCGCGGGGTGGCGAGGTGCACCGGCCCGGCCACCAGCGTGACCTCCGCCCCCGCCTCGCGGGCGGCGCGGGCGATGGCGAATCCCATCTTGCCCGAGGAGTGGTTGGTGATGCCGCGCACCGGATCCATCGGCTCGAAGGTCGGGCCGGCGGTGACCACCACGCGCTGGCCGCGCAGCAGCTTGGGCTGCAGGTGGGCGACGACGTCCTCCAGCAGCTCGTGGGGTTCGAGCATGCGGCCGTCGCCGGTCTCGCCGCAGGCCTGGAAGCCCGAGCCCACGCCCAGGATGGTGGCGCCGTCCCCGGCCAGCTGCGCCATGTTGCGCTGGGTGGCCGGGTGCGCCCACATCTCGCGGTTCATCGCCGGCGCGATCAGCAGCGGCACGCGGCCGATCGGGCGGGCCAGGCACATCAGGCTGAGCAGCTCGTCGGCCCGCCCGTGCACCAGGCGGGCCATGAAGTCCGCGCTGCACGGCGCGATGACGATGGCGTCGGCCTCGCGCGAGAGGTTGATGTGCGGCATGTTGTTCGGCTCGCGCACGTCCCACTGCGAGGTGAAGACCGGTCGGCCGGACAGCGCCTGCATGGTCACCGGCGTGATGAAGCGCTCGGCGGCCTCGGTCATCACGACCTGGACGCTCGCGCCCTCCTTGATGAAAGCCCGGCACAGTTCGGCGGCCTTGTAGCAGGCGATGCCGCCCGTCAGGCCGAGCACCAGGTGTTTGCCCTGCAGGTCGCTCATGGGGCGGAGTGTAATGACCTGTGCGCCACGCCGCCCGCCGGGAGCCCGCACAGGTCGGCCGGCCGCGTGCCTCTCCTTATAATCGCGCATTACCACCACCCGGAAGGCCCAGCCTTCCGAACGACATGACCAAATTCGTCTTCGTCACCGGCGGTGTGGTGTCCTCCCTGGGCAAGGGAATCGCCTCAGCCTCCCTCGCTGCGATCCTGGAATCGCGGGGCCTCAAAGTCACCCTCATCAAGCTCGATCCGTACATCAACGTCGATCCGGGCACGATGTCGCCGTTCCAGCACGGCGAGGTGTTCGTCACCGACGACGGCGCCGAGACCGACCTGGACCTGGGCCACTACGAGCGGTTCGTGACCACCCGCATGGGCAAGGTCAACAACTTCACCACCGGCAGGATCTACCAGTCCGTCCTCGAGAAGGAACGCCGCGGCGACTACCTGGGCAAGACCGTCCAGGTGATCCCGCACGTGACCAACGAGATCCAGGAATTCATCAAGCGCGGCGCGCGCTTCGGCGAGCCGGGCGCGGCCGACGTGGCCATCGTCGAGATCGGCGGCACGGTCGGCGACATCGAATCGCTGCCCTTCCTGGAGGCGGCGCGGCAGATGAGCCTGCGCATGGGCGCCAACCAGACCGCCTTCGTGCACCTCACCTACGTGCCGTGGATCGCCGCCGCCGGCGAGCTCAAGACCAAGCCGACCCAGCACACGGTGCAGAAGCTGCGCGAGATCGGCATCTCGGCCGATGCCCTGCTGTGCCGCGCCGACCGCAAGATCCCCGACGACGAGCGCGCCAAGATCTCGCTGTTCACCAACGTGCCCGAGTGGGGCGTGATCTCCATGTGGGACGTGAACACGATCTACAAGGTGCCGCGCATGCTGCACGAGCAGGGCCTGGACGGCCTGATCTGCGACAAGCTGCGCCTGAACACCCCGCCGGCCAGCCTCAAGCGCTGGGACGACCTGGTCTACGAGACGGAGCATCCGCAGGGCGAGGTCACCATCGCCATGGTCGGCAAGTACGTCGACCTGTCCGACAGCTACAAGTCGCTGAACGAGGCGCTCAAGCACGCGGGCATGAAGAACCACGTGCGCGTGAAGATCGACTACGTCGACTCCGAGACGCTGGAGTCGGGCAACGTGCAGCAGCTGGCCAAGTACGACGCCGTGCTGGTGCCAGGCGGCTTCGGCAAGCGCGGCATCGAAGGCAAGATCCAGGCGGCGCGCTTCGCCCGCGAGAACAAGCTGCCCTACCTGGGCATCTGCCTGGGCATGCAGGTCGCGACCATCGAGTACGCCCGCCACGTCGCCGGCCTGGCCGAGGCCAACAGCACCGAGTTCGAGCCCGCCACGCCCAACCCGGTGATCGCGCTGATCACCGAGTGGCACGGCGCCGACGGCAGCGTCAACAAGCGGGACGCCAACAGCGACCTGGGCGGCACCATGCGCCTGGGCGCGCAGAGCTCCGACGTCGCCAAGGGCACGCTGGCGCACCAGATCTACGGCGACGTGGTCACCGAGCGGCACCGCCACCGCTACGAGGCCAACGTCAACTACCTGGACCAGCTGCGCAAGGCCGGCCTGGTGATCTCGGCCCTCACCCAGCGCGAGCACCTGACCGAGATCGTCGAGCTGCCGCAGGACGTGCACCCGTGGTTCATGGGCGTGCAGTTCCACCCCGAGTTCAAGTCCACGCCCTGGGATGGCCATCCGCTGTTCAATGCCTTCATCAAGGCGGCGGTGGACCACCAGCACGCCGGCAACAAGCTCAAGGCGGTCGCCTGACCGGTCCCCACCCATGAAGCTCTGTGGTTTCGACGTCGGCCTCGACCGGCCGTTCTTCCTCATCGCCGGCCCCTGCGTCGTCGAGTCCGAGCAATTGCAGATGGATGTCGCCGGGCGGCTGAAGGAGATCACCGGCTCGCTGGGCATCCCCTTCATCTTCAAGAGCAGCTACGACAAGGCCAACCGCACGTCGGGCAGCAGCTTCCGCGGCCCCGGCATGGCCAGGGGCCTGGAGATCCTGGCCAAGGTGAAGCGGGAGCTGGGCGTGCCCGTGCTCACCGACGTGCACTCCGAGGCCGAGGTGCCCGAGGTGGCGAAGGTGGTCGACGTGCTGCAGACGCCGGCGTTCCTGTGCCGGCAGACCGACTTCATCCGCGCCGTCGCCCAGTCGGGCCGGCCGGTGAACATCAAGAAGGGCCAGTTCCTCGCCCCGCACGAGATGAAGAACGTCATCGACAAGGCCCGTGCCGCCGCGCGCGAGAACGGCCTGCCCGACGACGTGTTCATGGCCTGCGAGCGCGGCGCCAGCTTCGGCTACAACAACCTGGTCTCGGACATGCGCTCGCTGGCGATCATGCGCGAGACCGGCGCGCCGGTGGTGTTCGACGCGACCCACTCGGTGCAGCTGCCCGGCGGCCAGGGCACCAGCTCGGGCGGCCAGCGCGAGATGGTGCCGGTGCTGGCGCGCGCCGCCGTCGCGGTGGGCGTGGCCGGCCTGTTCATGGAAACGCACCCGGACCCCGCCAAGGCGCTGTCCGACGGCCCCAACGCCGTGCCGCTCAAGCACATGAAGGCCCTGCTGGAGACGCTGCTCGCGCTCGACCAGGTGACCAAGAAGAACGGCTTCCTCGAAAACGACTTCGCGGCCTGACATCCGCCACCCAGGAGACTCCCCATGCCCGCCGGCTACGTCATCGTCGAAATGAACATCACCGACCCGGACCGCTACAAGGAGTACGCAGCCCGGGCGCCTGAGGCCGTGAAGGCCGCGGGCGGCGAATACCTGGTGCGCGGCGGCCGCAGCGAGTCGCTCGAAGGCGACTGGCAGCCGCACCGCGTGGCCGTGCTGCGCTTTCCCAGCTACGAGCAGGCCCGGGCCTGGTACGACAGCGAGAAATACGCGCAGGCCCGCAGCCACCGCGCCGGCGCCACCGACTACTTCAACATGATCGTGGTCGAAGGCGTGGCCGCCCCGGTCTGACAAGATTCCCAAACTACGAGCAGAGAGAAGCACTGAATGAGCGCCATCGTTGACATCGTCGGCCGCGAGATCCTGGATTCGCGCGGCAACCCCACCGTGGAATGCGACGTCCTGCTGGAGTCGGGCACCATGGGCCGCGCGGCCGTGCCCTCCGGCGCCTCCACCGGCTCGCGCGAGGCCATCGAGCTGCGCGACGGCGACAAGGGCCGTTACCTGGGCAAGGGGGTGCTCAAGGCCGTCGAGCACGTCAACACCGAGATCTCCGAGTCGGTGCTGGGGCTGGACGCGTCCGAGCAGGCCTTCCTGGACAAGACGCTGATCGACCTGGACGGCACCGAGAACAAGAGCCGCCTGGGCGCCAACGCGATGCTGGCCGTCTCGATGGCCGTGGCGCGCGCCGCCGCCGAGGAATCGGGCCTGCCGCTGTACCGCTACTTCGGCGGCATGAACGGCTGCCAGCTGCCGGTGCCGATGATGAACGTGGTCAACGGCGGCGCGCACGCGAACAACAACCTGGACCTGCAGGAGCTGATGATCATCCCGGTGGGCGCCCCGAACTTCCGGGAAGCCCTGCGCTACGGCGCCGAGGTGTTCCACGCGCTCAAGAAGATCATCCACGACAAGGGCATGAGCATCGCGGTGGGCGACGAGGGCGGCTTCGCCCCCAACGTCGAGAACCACGAGGCGGCCATCGGCATGATCCTGCAGGCCATCGAGGCGGCCGGCTACCGCCCCGGCGAGCAGATCGCCCTGGGCCTGGACTGCGCCTCCAGCGAGTTCTTCAAGGACGGCCGCTACAAGCTGGACGCCGAGGGCCAGGTGCTGGAAGCCGGCGCCTGGACCGACATCCTGGCCGGCTGGGTGGACAAGTACCCGATCATCAGCATCGAGGACGGCATGGCCGAGGGCGACTGGGCCGGCTGGCGCGAGCTGACCGACCGCCTGGGCAAGCGGGTGCAGCTGGTGGGCGACGACCTGTTCGTCACCAACACCAAGATCCTCAAGGAAGGCATCCAGAAGAACATCGCCAACTCGATCCTGATCAAGATCAACCAGATCGGCACGCTGACCGAGACCTTCGCCGCGATCGAGATGGCCAAGCGCGCCAACTACACGGCGGTGATCAGCCACCGCTCGGGCGAGACCGAGGACAGCACCATCGCCGACATCGCGGTGGGCACCAACGCCGGCCAGATCAAGACCGGCTCGCTGTCGCGCTCGGACCGCATGGCCAAGTACAACCAGCTGCTGCGCATCGAGGAAGACCTGGGCGACATCGCCCAGTACCCCGGCCGCGCCGCGTTCTACAACCTGCGATGAGACCACCCCGAAGCGCCTTCGGCGCCTCCCCTCGAGGGGCGCCACCAGCGGCCCGGCAAAGCCGGTTCCGCGGTGGCCCGCGCATGGCCGTGTGCGTGGGGCGGGCACGGTCGATGCGAGTGGCATTGGAGTGAACTGAATGTCCACCCGCCTCGTCCCGGTCCTGCTGATCGCGCTGCTCGGCATCGTGCACGCCCAGCTGTGGTTCGGGCGCGGCAGCGTGGGCAGCGTGGGCGAGATGCAGCGCAAGCTGCAGCAGCAGAACGCCGCCAACGCGCGGGCGCAGCAGGCCAACGACCGCCTGGCCGCCGAGGTGCGCGACCTGCAGGAGGGCCTGGAGATGGTCGAGGAGAAGGCGCGGCTGGAGCTGGGCATGGTCAAGCCCAACGAGATCTTCGTCAACGTCGTCCCGCCCCGGTGAGGCGGCGGGCCCGCGCCCGGTGATGCCGGCGATCGCCCTGCTCGGTGCCGAGAGCACCGGCAAGACCACCCTCTCGCACGCCATGGCCGCCGCCCTGCAGGCGCAGGGCCGGCGCGTCGCGGTCGTGCCCGAGGTCCTGCGCGCCTGGTGCGGGCGCGAGGGCCGCGCCCCGCGGCCCGAGGAGCAACTGCCGATCGCCCGCGAGCAGGAGCGCCTGGTCGACGAGGCGGCCGGGCGCGCCGACGTCGTCATCGCCGACACCACCGCCCTGCTCGTGGCCCTGTACAGCGGCATGCTGTTCGAGGACGGCGAGCTGCTGCGCTTCGCGGTCGAGCGCCAGCGCCGCTACGCGCTCACCCTGGTCACCGGCCTGGACCTGCCGTGGCGGCCCGACGGCCTGCAGCGAGAGAGCGCGCAGGTGCGCGCCGCGGTGGATGCGCAGCTGCGCGACCTGCTCGGGCGGCACGGCATCGCCTACCGCGTGGTGTACGGCGAAGGCGATTCACGCGTGCGCCATGCGCTGGCGCCCGTGCGGGCGCTGCTGGGCGAAAAGCCCGCTCCCGAGGAAGGGGCGGCCGTGCGCTGGACCTGGTCGTGCGAGAAGTGCAGCGACCCGGCGTGCGAGCACCGGCTGTTCGCGGCGCTGCGCCGCCCCGCCTGAGCGTTACTGCACGGCCGAGGTGACCGGCGGCTGGTCGCCCGGCGAGGCGAACAGCTGCGCGGCGTCGACCGCGTCGAAGCGGTACTGCTGGCCGCAGAAGTCGCAGCCGACCTCGATCTGCCCCTGCTCGGCCACGATGCTGTCGGCCTCGTCGCGCCCGAGGCCGCGGATCATGTTGCCCACCCGGTCGCGGCTGCAGGTGCAGGCAAAGCGCGGCGCCTGCGCCGGAAAGCGCAGCAGCTTCTCCTCCCAGAACAGCCGGCGCAGGATGGTGTCGGCATCCAGCTCCAGCAGTTCCTGGCGCTGCAGGCTCGCCGCCAGCGTGGCGATGCGGTTGTAGTCCTCGTTGACGCCGATCTCGTCCTCGTTGGCCTTGCTGACCAGCGACCCGGCGAGGTTGCCCTCGCCCTGCGTCGGCAGCCGCTGGATCAGCAGGCCGGCCGCGACCTTGCCGTCGGCGGCCAGCACCAGCGTGGTGTCCAGCTGCTCGGACTGCAGCATGTAGTGCTGCAGCACGTCGCTGAGCCGGGTGATCTTCTCGCGCTGGTCGCCGTGCAGCGGCACGACGCCCTGGTAAGGCTGCTGGCCCGGGAACTTGTCGCGCGGATCCAGCGTGATGGCGCAGCGGCCCTGGTTGCGCACGTTCACCAGGTCGGGCAGGCGGTCGGAGGGCGCGACGTCGCCGACCACCTTGGCGGTGACGCGCAGCGACAGGTCGTGCTGCACCTCGGCCACGGCCACCTTCACAGGGCCGTCGCCGAAGATCTGCAGGATCAGCGCGCCGTTGAACTTGATGTTCGACTGCATCAGCACGCCGGCGGCCGCCATCTCGCCCAGCAGCTCGGCCACCGGAGGCGGCCAGGCGCCGGTGGCGCTGTTGTCCTGGCGGCGGCCCAGGATGTCGGTCCAGGCGTCGGTCAGGCGCACCAGCGCGCCGCGCACGGGAAGGCCGTCGAACAGGAATTTGTGGAGCTCGGACATGGAACTGCAGGTGCCAAAGCTGCTAGAGATGGCGCCTAGCCGACCTTCTTCAAGCCCTTGGCGAACCGGCGGGCGTTGGCGACGTAGTGCTCGGCGTTGTTGGCGATCATGGTCGCCGCCGCTTCGTCCAGGGTGCGCACCACGCGGGCCGGGGCGCCGATGATCAGGGAGTTGTCCGGGAACTCCTTGTTCTCGGTGACCACGCTGCCGGCGCCGACGATGCAGTTGCGGCCGATGCGCGCGCCGTTGAGGATCACGGCCTGGTTGCCCACCAGGGCGCCGTCCGCCACCGTGCAGCCATGCAGCATGACCTGGTGGCCGACGGTGACGTTGGCGCCGATCAGCAGCGGCTTGCCGGCGTCGGCGTGCAGCACCGAGCCGTCCTGGATGTTGGTCCTCGCGCCGATGCGGATGCGCTCGGTGTCGCCGCGCACCACGGCGCCGAACCAGACGCTGGCCTGGTCGCCCAGTTCCACGTTGCCGATCACCGTGGCCGTCTCGGCCACCCAGGCGTCCTGGCCCAGCTGCGGGGCCCGGCCGTCGAGTTCATACACCGCCATGCGAATTCCTGCGTCGAAAACGACCATTGTAGGGAGCCGGGTCGCGCCGCCCGGCTGCCTAGAATCGCCCGCCATGGAGCTACGCCAACTGGCGCTGGACGCCCTGTGCGAGGCGGATCCGGCACGCAAGGCCGCGGCCGCGCTGGCCCTGCACGCGCAGGCGCCCGGGCTGCCGGTGGCCGACAGCGCGCCGGCGCCGCGGCGCGCCGTGCCGGGCCGCCCCGAGCGGCCCGAGCTGGTGCATCCGGCGCGCGTGCCGCGCCGCTCGCCGTTCAAGCGCGAGGGGCTGGCGGCGCTGCTGCACGCCATCGCCCACATCGAATTCAACGCCATCAACCTGGCGCTGGACGCCGCCTGGCGCTTCGACGGCATGCCGGCGGCGTTCCGGCTCGACTGGGTAAGCGTGGCGGCCGAGGAGGCCTTCCATTTCTCGCTGCTGCGCGACCACCTCGCCACGCTCGGCCATGCCTACGGGGACTTCCCGGCGCACGACAACCTGTGGGCGATGTGCGAGAAGACCGCGGCCGACGTGGTGGCGCGGATGGCGCTGGTGCCGCGCACGCTGGAGGCGCGCGGCCTCGACGCCACGCCCCAGATCCAGCAGAAGCTGCGCGCGGTCGGCACGCCCGAGGCGCTGCGGGCGGTGGAGATCCTGGACGTGATCCTGCGCGACGAGGTCGGCCACGTCGCGATCGGCAACCACTGGTACCGCTGGTGTTGCGAGCGCGCCGGACTCGATCCGCTCGCGCTGTACCCGCAGCTCGTCGAGCGCTACGCGGCGCCGCGGCTGTATCCCCCCTTCAACACGGGAGCGCGCAGGCGGGCGGGTTTTTCCGAGGAAGAGCTCGCGTGGCTGCTGCAGTGACGACGAGCTCGCCTGGCTGCTGCAGGGACGCGGCGCGGCCGCGCCAGCGGCGCCGCGTCGTCGTGCACCGGCCGTCATGGGGGCTTCACAGGCCATCCCCAGCGTCCGTCATGGCGGGCTTGACCCGCCATCCAGGTGCGACCGTGGCCTGGGGACTGGATGCCGGGTCGAGCCCGGCATGACGACGGTGGGGCTGCGCAGCGCGCCCGGGTCAGGCCCGGCATGACGACGGTGGGGCTGCGGAGCGCGCCCGGGTCAGGCCCGGCATGACGCCGGTTGGGGCCGCGTAGCGCACCGTTGCGCGCTCCAACCGGGTCGTTTGTCACGCGGCGCGCCATGACGGACACTGCGCCCATGCGCGCCGCTCCCACCTTGCTGCTGTGCTTGCTCGCGAGCGCCGGCCCGGCGTCGTTTGCGGCCTCGAACGGCACGACACCACCACCGCACCGACCGGAACGCCCCGCCAGCGCGGCCGAGCCCGTGCCGGCGAACGAGACGCCCGCGCAGCGTTGCGAGCGGCTGCAGCGCGAGTACGAGCGCAGCGCCGCCTGCTACGCGCGTTACCGCACCGTGCACGGCGTCAAGGCCGAGGCGTTCCGGCGTTGCGGCCCGCCGCTCAAGGATCCCGGTCCGGAGTGCCCGACCCGGTGACCCAGGCGCTCACGCTGGCCGGCCCGGCCGGGCCGCTCTCCGCCCTGCTCGACGGCGCACCGCGGGCGCGCGCCTGCTATGTGCTGGCGCACGGCGCGGGCGCCGGCATGGACCACCCGTTCCTGGCCGCGATCGCGCAAGGGCTGGCCGGGCGCGACATCGCCGTGCTGCGATTCCAGTTCCCGTTCATGGAACAGGGGTCGCGCCGCCCTGACCCGCCCGCCACCGCGCAGGCGGCGGTGCGCGCCGCCGTTGCCGAGGCCGCGTCGCGTTGTCCCGGCGTGCCGCTGTTCGCGGGCGGCAAGTCGTTCGGCGGCCGCATGACCTCGCAGGCCCAGGCGGCACAGCCGCTTCACGGCGTGCGCGGGCTGGTGTTCCTCGGCTTTCCGCTGCACCCGGCGGGCAAGCCGTCCACCAGCCGGGCCGAGCACCTTGCCGATGTCGACGCACCGATGCTGTTCCTGCAGGGCACGCGCGACGCGCTGGCGGACCTGCCGCTGGTGCGCGAGGTGACGGGCCGGCTCGGCGCGCTGGCGACGCTGCACGTCGTCGAGGGCGCCGACCACGCGTTCCACGTGCTCGCGCGGTCCGGCCGCACCGATGCGCAGGTGCGCGAGGAACTGCTGGACGCGATGGCCGCGTGGATGCTCAGCGGGCCGACGGGGGCGCCGGCAGCCACCTGAAGGCGAGCGCGGCGCCCGCCAGCATCAGCGCGATCGATCCCAGCACCGCGGCGTAGGTCTCCACGTGCAGCGCGGGCGCGGCGCCGGCCACCAGCCCCGTGAGCCACTGCATCAGCGCCACGCCCATGAACATGGCCATGGTGAACAGGGCCATGGCGCGGCCGATCATGCGCGAGGGATACGCGGCGCGCACGTCGGCGTACTGCAGCACCATGTAGCCGGACAACAGGCTCATCACCGCGCCGACGCCCACGTCCACCAGCACGGAGCGGGTGAACGCCATGATGGCGAACAGGCCCGCCATGCCCAGCGTGTAGTTCACCAGCCAGCGGCGCCGGCGGCGGTCGCCCGGGTCGATGCGGCCATAGAGCGTCGGCCCCGCGATGCTGATGAGCGAGAACACGAGCGCCACGTTGCCGGTCTGCACCAGGCTGAAGCCATGCCGCTCGACGAGCAGCGGCCCCAGCCACAGGCCGCGCAGCGCCAGGAACGAGGCGTAGGTGAACAGGCCCAGCGCCACGATGCCCCAGGTGTGGGGCAGGCGGAACAGCTCGCCGTAGCCGCGCAGCGCCGCCAGCGGGCTGGCCGGCGTTTCGGAGGCCGGCGAGCGCGCGTCGCGCACCAGCAGGAAGATGGCGGTCCACGCGGCGGCGGCGCCGACCGCCAGCGTGAGGAAGCCGGTGCGCCAGGACCACTGCTCGATCACCCAGGCCAGCGGCGTGCCGGTCAGCAGCAGGCCCACGGTGCCCAGGCCCAGCGCCGCGCCCGACACCGGGGCGAACCGCTCGGGCGGGAACCAGCGCGCGATGAACACCGTGCACACCAGGAACGCCGGCGCGCAGCCGATGCCGATCACCACCTGCCCCACCAGCAGCTGCGTGAAGTCGTGCGCGGTGGCGGCGATCAGCGCCCCGACGATGGTGAGCGGCGACACCGCCAGCACCGTGCGGCGCGGCCCCCACAGGTCGATGCCCATGCCCATGAAGAGCTGCAGACCACCGAAGGCGAAGTGGAAGGCGCCGGCGAACAGCCCCAGCTGCGAGGGCGACAGGCCGAACTCCTTCTGCAGCGGCGGCGCCATGATGGCCGCGACCGTGCGGAACGCCTGGCTGAGCGCGAAGCCGCCGATCAGGGCCAGCAGCATGGCCCAGCTGCCGCGGGCGGCGGTGGAAGTGGTTGCGTTGGAAGCCAAGGCTGAGGCGGCGGAAGGTGCCCGCCGACTCTAACCGAGGCTGACGGGCATCAAGTGCGCGCGGCGCGCAGGCGGGACACTGGCGCCATGAATGTCCTCCTCGTCCAGGGCCATCCCGACAACGCCGCGCCGCACCTGTGCCATGCGCTCGCCGACGCCTATGCGGCCGGCGCGCGCGAGGCGGGGCACGAGGTGCGAACGATCCGGGTGGCGGACCTGGACTTCCCGGTGCTGCGCAGCCAGAAGGAGTGGGAGCACGGCGAGCTGCCCGCCGGCCTGCGGCCCGCGCAGGAGGACATCCGCTGGGCGCAGCACCTGGTGTTCTTCTTTCCGCTCTGGCTGGGCGACATGCCGGCGCTGCTCAAGGCCTTCCTGGAGCAGGTTGCGCGGCCCGGCTTCGCGTTCAAGGCCGAGGGCAATGGCGGCGGCGATGCATCGCCGTTCGGGATCAAGGCGCTGAAGGGCCGCTCGGCACGCGTGGTGGTGACGATGGGGATGCCGGCCCTGGTGTACCGCTGGTACTTCCGCGCCCACAGCGTGCGCTCGCTGGAGCGCAACATCCTGGGCTTCGTCGGCATCGCGCCGGTGCACGAGACGCTGGTGGGCATGGTGGGCAACCTCAAGCCCGCCGAGGCGGCGAAGTGGACCGCCCGGCTGCGCGCGCTCGGCGCCAGCGCGCAGTGAGGAGCCGCCCGCTCAGTCCACCGCTTCGGCGCCGCTGACCAGCGCCGCGAACCGGTCGGCGCCGATGTTGCCGCCCGAGAACGTCACGCCCACGCGCTGGCCGCGGAACCGGTCGCGGTGGTGCATCAGCGCGGCCAGGGCGCAGGCGCCGGACGGCTCCAGCACCACCTTCATGCGCTCGAAGACGAACCGCATCGCCTCGACCACCACCGGGTCGGGCACGGTGAGGACGTCGCTCACCATCGCGCGGATCACCTCGAACGGGTGCTTGCCCACCGCCTGCGTCTGCTGCCCGTCGCAGATCGTGCGCGGCACGTCGATGGACACGATGCGCCCCTCGCGCAGCGACATCTGCATGTCGTTGCCGCGCTCCGGCTCGGCGCCGTACACCGCGATGCCCGGCAGCAGGTGCTTGGCCGCCACGGCGCAGCCCGAGAGGAAGCCGCCGCCGCCCGCGCAGACGATCAGCGCGTCGAGCGGGCCCGCGTCCTGCACCAGTTCCAGCGCCGCGGTGCCCTGCCCCGCCATCACGCGCAGGTCGTCGAACGGCGGGATCAGGTTCGCGCCCTGCTCGTCCACCAGGCGGGCGGCGATGGCGGCGCGGTCTTCCTTGTAGCGGTCGTAGATCACCACCTCGGCGCCGTAGCCGCGCGTGGCGGCCAGCTTGAGCGCCGGCGCGTCGTGGGGCATCACGATGGTGGCCTTGCAGCCGTGCAGACTGGCGGCCAGCGCCACCGCCTGCGCGTGATTGCCGGACGAGAACGCCACCACGCCGCGCGCGCGCTGCGCGTCGGTGAGCGAGTTCACCGCGTTGTAGCCGCCACGGAACTTGAAGGCGCCCATGCGCTGCAGGTTCTCGGCCTTGCAGAACACCTGCGCGCCCAGCAGGGCATCCAGCGTGCGCGAGGTCAGCACCGGCGTGCGGTGCGCCACGCCTGCGAGCCGGCCAGCGGCGGCTTCGATGTCGGTGAATTGCAGCATGGTCGTCCTCACTCGGCGTGGATGTTGGCGGACTTGATGATCCGCGCGTTGTTCTCGGATTCCTGCGCGATCTCGCGCGCGAAGGCGGCCGCGGTGCCGCCGGTGGGCACGTTGTCGCCGGCCACGAGGCGGGCGCGCACGTCCGGCAGCGCCAGCACGCGGTTGACGTCGGCGTTGATCCGCTCCACCACCGCGGCCGGCACGCCGGCGGGCGCGAACAGCCCGAACAGCGAACTGAGGTTGGCGGCGGCGAAGCCCAGCTCGCCGAGCGTCGGCACGGCCGGGAAGGCTTCCAGCCGCGCCGGCGCGCCCACGGCCAGCACCCGCAGCTTGCCGGCCTTGACGTGCTGGCTGATGGTGGCGCTGGCGTTGACCGACAGCACCTCGAACTGGCCGCCCAGGGCGTCGTTGATCTGCTGGCCGCCGCCCTTGTACGGGATGTGCGTGATGTCGACCTTGGCGGCGGCCTTGAGCTGCTCGAGCATCAGGTGCCCCAGCGAGGCCGGGCCGGAGGTGGCCCAGCGCACGGCGCCGGGCCTGGCCCGCGCCGTGGCCAGCAGCTCGCGCAGGTCGCGCGCGGGCGTCGCGCTGGTGGCCAGCAGCAGCACGGGCGAGTCCATCACGCTGACCACCGGCACCAGGTCGCGCGCGGGATCGAAGGGCGACTTGCCCAGGTGGGGCGTCAGCGCGAGCGGGCTGATCGCGGAAAAGCCCAGCGTGTGGCCGTCGGGCGCCGACTTGGCCACCGCATCGAGGCCGATGCTGCCGCTGGCGCCGGCCTTGTTCTCGACGACGACGGGCTGGCCCCAGGCGGGCGCGAGCCGGTCGGCCAGCGCGCGCGCCACGGTGTCGCTGACGCCGCCGGCCGGGTAGGCCACGATCACGCGCACCGGCTTGGTGGGCCAGGCGGACTGCGCCCGCGCCGGCAGGACGCCGGCGGCGAGCGCCGTGAGTGCGACGCGTCGGGTGAAGGTGGTGCTGGAGGTCATGGTGTGTTCAGCCGCGCGGGTGGTGCTGCGAATGCAGCTGCTTGAGCCGCTCGCGCGCGACGTGGGTGTAGATGGTGGTGGTGGAGATGTCGGCATGGCCCAGCAGCATCTGCACGGCGCGCAGGTCGGCGCCGTGGTTGAGCAGGTGCGTGGCGAACGCATGCCGCAGCGTGTGCGGCGACAGCGGCGAGGCGATGTCGGCGGCCCGGGCGTGCTTCTTCACGATCACCCAGAACATCGCGCGCGTCATGCCCTGGCCGCGCGCGGTGACGAACAGGTCGTCGCTCTGGCGCCCGCCCAGGATGGCGCCGCGCGCCTCGGCGAGGTAGCGATCGATCCAGTCGCGCGCCACCTGCCCGAACGGCACCAGGCGCTCCTTGCCGCCCTTGCCCATCACGCGCACGACGTTCTCGGCCAGGCTGGTGTGGTGGATCTTGAGCGTCACCAGTTCGCTCACGCGCAGCCCGCTCGCATACATCAGCTCGAGCATGGTGCGGTCGCGCAGCCCCAGCGGCGCGTCGACGTCGGGCGCGGCGAGCAGCGCCTCGACCTGGGCCTCGGTCAGGGTCTTGGGCACGCGCAGCGGCTGCCGCGCCGACTGCAGCTTGAGCGTCGGGTCGGCCTGGATGCGCCGCTCGCGCAGCGCCCAGCGGAAGAAGCGCTTGAAGACGGTGAGCCGCCGGTTGGCGGTGGTGGCCTTGGTGTGGCGGTGGCGGTCGGCGAAGTACCGGTGCAGGTCGGCTTCGGTCGTGGCCTCGAGGTCGCGGCCGTGGCCGCGCAGCCAGGCGGCGTACAGCGTCAGGTCGCGGCGGTAGGCGGCCAGCGTGTTGGCCGCCAGCCCCTCCTCGAGCCAGAGGGCATCGATGAAGTCGTCGACGCAAGCGAACAAGCCGCCCGCGGGCGGCTTGGATCGCGAGGCGGCTGCGGCCGGCACGCGCGTCAGTCGAGCTTCAGCTTGGCCGAGTCGACCAACTTCTTGTAGATGTCGTATTCCGCCTTGATCTGCTGGGTGAACTGCTCGGGCGTGTTGCCGATGATGATGGAGCCGGTGTCCTCGATGCGGCGGCGCACGGCGGGATCGGCCAGCGCCTTCAGCACGCCGGCGTGCACCTTCTCGACGACCTCCTTGGGCAGGCCCTTGGGACCGTAGATGCCGTAGTACGCGAGGCGGTTCACCGGCTCCAGGCCCACTTCCTTGAACGTGGGCACGTTGGGCAGCTCCTTGAGGCGCTGCGGGGCGGACACCACGATCGGCACCAGGCGGCCTTCCTTGATGAAGGGCAGCGCCGAGGGCAGGTTGTCGAAGATCATCGGCACCTGGCCGGCGACCGTGTCGTTCAGCGCCGGGCCGGCGCCGCGGTACGGGATGTGGGTGACGAAGGTGCCCGAGAGGCTCTTGTACAGCTCCATCTGCAGGTGGCCGATGCCGCCGGTGCCGGAGGAGGAGAACGAGTACTTGCCCGGGTTCTTCTTCAGCTCGGCGACGAAGGACTTGTAGTCCTTGGCCGGGAAGCCCGGGTGCACCGCGATCACGTTGGGCGTGGCCGCGATGTTGACGATCGGGGTGAAGTCGGTGACCGGGTTGTACGGGATCTTGGGGTTGATCGCCGGGTTGGCCGCGGTGGTCGACACCGTGGCCACGCCCAGCTCATAGCCGTCGGGCGTGGCGCGCGAGGTCTGCAACGCGCCGATCACGCCGCCGCCGCCGGCCTTGTTCTCGACGACCACGGCCTGGCCGAGCGCCTTGCCCAGCGGATCGGCGATCACGCGGGCGATGATGTCGGTGGTGCCGCCGGGGGCGAAGGGCACCACCAGCTTGATCGGCTTGTTGGGATACCCCTGGGCCAGCGCGGGTCCGGCGGCCAGGGCCACCGTCGCGGCGGCCAGGGCGATCCAGTCACGGCGTTTCATGCGAACTCTCCTTGCAATGCTTCGAGATCTAAACCCGCGCATCGTACCTGCCGGTGCGGGGGCCCGGCGCTGTGGAATCCACATAGGGGACAACCCCGAGGCCGCTATGCTCGGCAGGTGGAGTTCGCCCGCCTGCTCTTTCCCGACTTCGCCCTCATCGTGGTCGGCTTCCTCATCTGCCGCCACACGCCGCTGGACCGCGAGGTCTGGGAGCAGGTCGAGCGCCTCGTCTACCACGTGCTGTTCCCGGTGCTGCTGTTCCAGTCGATCCTGCGCAGCCCGATCGACCTGGGCGAAGCCTCGGGGCTCATCGGAGCCGGGCTGCTGCTCGGGCTGAGCGGCATCGCGCTGGCGTACCTGGTCCCGCACGTGCCGGGGCTGGGCCGCCACATCGACCGGCGCGAGCACGCGGCCGCCGCGCAGGTGGCGTTCCGCTTCAACTCCTTCGTCGCCCTGGCGCTGGCCGAGCGCATGGCCGGCGCGCGCGGGCTGCAGCTGCTGGCGGTGCTGATCGGGGTGTGCGTGCCGCTGTTCAACGTCGCGGCCGTGTGGCCGATGGCGCGGCATGCGCAGACCGGCTTCCTGGCGGCGCTGGTGCGCAACCCGCTGATCGTGGCCACGGCGGCGGCGCTGTCGGCCAACCTGCTGGGCCTGTCGATCCCGGCGCTGCTGGAGCCCACCGTGGCGCGCATCGGCGGCAGCTCGATTGCCCTGGGCCTGATGGCCGCCGGCGCGGGCATGCAGTTGCGCAGCCTGGCGCAATCGCGCGCGCTCACGGCGTCCGTGCTGGCCATCCGGCACCTGGCGCTGCCGCTGGTGGCGTTCGGGCTGGTGCGCCTGTTCCGGCTCGATGCGACGCAGGCCGTCGTGCTGCTCGCCTTCGCCGGCCTGCCGACCGCCTCCAGCGCGTACGTGCTGGCCTCGCGCATGGGCTACAACGGCGCCTACGTCGCCGGGCTGGTGACGCTATCGACCATCCTCGGCCCGATCAGCCTGACGCTCGCGCTCGGCGTCTTGCGCTAGCGCCCACGCCACGTGCTCGCGCACCAGCGCGCTGGGATGCGCCTGCAGCGACTGCAGCACCCGGCGCAGGCCGGGATCGTCGCCTTGCCGCAGCGCATTGCCCGCTGCCACCGCCACGTTGCGCAGCCAGCGCTCGTGGCCGATGCGGCGGATCGGGCCGCCCTCGGTGCGGCGCAGGAATTCCTCCTCGCTCCACGCCAGCAGCTCGGCCAGCGGCGCACCGGCCAGTCCGGGGCGGGCGTCGAAATCGGGCAGCGCGCTGCGCTGCGCGTACTTGTTCCAGGGGCACACCAGCTGGCAGTCGTCGCAGCCGTAGATGCGGTTGCCGATCTTGGGACGCAGTTCCTCGGGGATCGGGCCCGCGTGCTCGATGGTCAGGTACGAGATGCAGCGGCGCGCGTCCAGCCGCTGCGGCCCGACGATCGCGCCGGTGGGGCAGATGTCGATGCAGGCGGTGCAGCTGCCGCAGTGCGCCGAGGCGGGCGCGGTCGGCGGCAGCACCAGGTCGACATAGATCTCGCCCAGGAAGAACATCGAGCCGGCATCGCGGCTGAGCACCAGGGTGTGCTTGCCGCGCCAGCCCTGGCCGCTGCGCGAGGCCAGTTCGACCTCGAGCACCGGGGCCGAGTCGGTGAAGGCGCGGTGCCCGAACGGCCCGACCTCCTGCGCGATGCGCTCGGCCAGCTTCTGCAGCCGCTGCCGCAGCACCTTGTGGTAGTCGCGGCCGCGGGCATAGAGCGACACCACGCCCACGCCCGGCCGCTGCAGCCGGTCCCATTCGATCGCCTGCCAGCCGGCCGGCGTGGCCGCCGGCAGGTAGTCCAGGCGCGCCGTGATCACCGACAAGGTGCCGGGCACCAGTTCGGCGGGGCGGGCCCGTTTGAGGCCGTGGGCCTGCATGTAGGCCATGTCGCCGTGAAATCCGTTGGACAGCCACTGCAACAAACCGGGTTCGGCGTCGGACAGGTCCACGCCGGCCACGCCGATTTGGGAGAATCCCAGCTCACGGCCCCATTGCCCGATGGCTGCCACCAGCGAAGGACCGTCGATCTGAGCGCCAAGCCGAATCACCCGCCGATTGTAGGAAGCCCCCCACCGCCGGGCAGCGGCGGCGCCACCCTGCGCTGGACGTCCGAAGACGACACCGACGCCTTCGCTCGCCGCCTGGCCGCGCACCCGCAGGTCGCCGACGCGTTCATCGCCCTGCACGGCGACCTGGGCGCGGGCAAGACCACCTTCGTGCGCCACCTGCTGCGCGCCCTGGGTGTCGCCGGCCGCATCAAGAGCCCGACCTACGCGGTGGTCGAACCGCACGAGGCCCGCACCGGCCCGGCCTGGCACTTCGACTTCTACCGCTTCGACGATCCGCGCGAATGGGAAGACGCGGGCTTTCGCGACCTGTTCGACGGCGCCGGCCTGAAGCTGGCCGAGTGGCCCGAGAAGGCCGCCGGCCTGCTGCCCGCCGCCGACCTGGACATCCACATCGCGCTGCAGCCCGATGGCGACCGGCTGGTGCGCATCGAGGCCGGCACCGCGCGCGGGCGGGAGCTGCTGGCATGACGCTGCGGCGGCGCGACGTCCTGCGTGGCGGCTCGGTCGTCCTCCTGCTCGGCAGCGCCCAGATCGCGCGCGGCGCCACCATCGTGGCCGTGCGCATCTGGCCGGCGCCGGACTACTCGCGCGTGACCATCGAGTCCGACGGGCAGCTTTCTTCGAAGCAGGTGGTGGTGCCCAGCCCGCCGCGGCTGGCGGTCGACATCGAGGGCATCGACCTCAACCCCGCCCTGCGCGAGCTGGTGGCCAAGGTGCGGGCCGACGACCCGTACATCGCGGGCATCCGCGTGGGCCAGTTCGCGCCCAACGTCGTGCGCCTGGTGATCGACCTCAAGCAGCAGGCACTGCCGCAGGTGTTCACGCTGCCGCCGGTGGCGGCCTACCAGCACCGGCTGGTGATCGACTTCTTCCCGCTGCAGGCGGCCGACCCGCTGGAGGCACTGATCGCCGAGCGCATGCGCGACGGCACCGCGCCGCCCAGGGAGGTGCCCACGTCGCCCGTGTTCGGCTCGGACCCGCTGGGCGAGCTGATGGCCCGCCAGCAGAATGCCGCGCCGCGCCCGCGGCCCCGGGCCAGCGAGCCGCCGGCGCCGCTGCCGGATGTCGCCCGCACCGACCGCCTGATCATCATCGCGCTGGACCCCGGCCACGGCGGCGAGGACCCCGGCGCCGTCGGCCCCGGCGGCACGCGCGAGAAGGACGTGGTGCTGCAGGTCGCGCACCGGCTGCGCGAGCGCATCAACGCCACCGTCGTCAACGGCAGCCCGATGCGCGCCTTCCTCACGCGCGACGCCGACTTCTTCGTGCCGCTGCACGTGCGCGTGCAGAAGGCCCGCCGCGTGCAGGCCGACCTGTTCGTCAGCGTCCATGCCGATGCCTTCATCACGCCCACGGCGCGCGGCGCCAGCGTGTTCGCGCTCAGCCACGGCGCCGCGTCCAGCTCGGCCGCGCGCTGGATGGCGGACAAGGAGAACAAGGCCGACCTGATCGGCGGGCTGAACGTCAAGGCGGCCGATGCCAGCGTGGCGCGGGCCATGCTGGACATGAGCACCACGGCCCAGATCAAGGACAGCCTCAAGCTCGGCGGCGCGCTGCTGGGCGAGATCGGCCACGTGGGCCAGCTGCACAAGCGCAACGTCGAGCAGGCCGGCTTCGCGGTGCTCAAGGCGCCGGACATCCCCAGCGTGCTGGTGGAGACCGCCTTCATCAGCAACCCCGAGGAAGAGGCCAAGCTGCGCAGCGACGCCTACCAGGAGCAGCTGGCCGACGCCCTGCTGCGCGGCATCGTGCGTTACTTCGCGGCCAATCCGCCGCTGGCGCGCAGCCGCACCGTCTAGCGGCGCGCCTGCACGGCCGCCCCGCTGGGTCTTGCAAGGCCGCCGTGCCTTGGCTGGCACAGCCCGGCGGGGGGTGCCGACACCCCCTGTGTCGCCCCTCCTACAGGTCGCGGCCGGGCTCGTTTCTAAAGTTCATCGCACAGGCAGGCCGCGCCTTTGGCGGTCGCAAACTCGAAGGTGAACGGTATGAAATCCAAGCTTTTCGCGGCCCTGGCTGCCGCAACCCTGATCAGCCTGACCGGCTGCGGCACCATGGACCGCCAGACGGCCGGCACGGTGGGCGGCGCCGCGGTGGGCGGCGTGGTGGGTAACGCCGTGGGCGGCGGCACCCTGGGCACGCTGGGCGGCGCGGCCGTCGGCGGCTACCTGGGCCACGAAGCGACCAAGAAATAAGGATGCAAGGGCCCGCGCGAGCGGGCCCTACGCTTCTGGTTCGTTGGTTGTCCCCGCGAAGGCGGGGACCCCTCTCCACCTGCCCACCGGGCAGCCGGACGAATCGAAGGTCGCCTCGTCGGCGATCAGATGGGGTAGATCAGCGAGTTGAGCACCATCTCGCTGTCGTACACGCAGCGGCGGCTGGCCAGGCGCAGGCCGTCTTCGGTGCGCACGATCTCGTCGATGTAGCGCCCGACGTTGTACACCTCGCTCGCATCGCCCGGCCGGGTGCGGAAGACCGCGTAGTTCGACTGGGCCCGAACCAGGCCCCCCGGATCACCGGCCTGCGCCGGCAGCATCCGTGCCGGGCCCACCACGTGGCGCGTGTAGTAGGGCCGGTGGTAGATCGTCTGCGTGACGCCGTACACCCGGTCCTGCATCATCCCGCGACTTTCCAGCGCCATCAGCGCCAGCGGCAGGCCGCGGTCGAAGTTCTCGCGCGCCTGCACCGTGTAGCGCCCGTCCTCGACGAAGAACTGTGGCCAGTCGTCGAAGCGCTTCTCGTCCAGCGCCGCCGCGTAGGCGGCATTGAGCTGGTCGATCTCCAGCTGCAGCAGCAGCCGGTCCATGTCGTTCGCCTGCTGCGCGCTCATACGCCCATCACCTTGCGCCAATAGGCGTACATCGAGCGGATCAGCGTCTCGGTGACCATGTGCTCGGTGCCGCCGGTGCCGGTGCCGCCCAGCTCGCACAGCGTGCTGCCGTCCTCGCCCCACTGGCGAAAGCCGTCCTGGCTGAACTCGATCACCTCGCCGTCGTCGGCGGAGACGAAGCCGGCCGGCCCGAACAGGTTGGCCTGCCGCAGGCGGCGCTGCGTCATCTCGGGCGTGTCGTCGGCAAAGCCGAAGTGCGTCCACACGAAATCGAACCCGCCCTCCCCGCGCGGCACGATGTGGCGCGTGGACAGCGAGTTGACCTGCTGCTGGATGATCACGCTCGGGAACAGCGTGATCATGGTGACGGTGGGCATGATGTCCGTGCCCGGGTTCGCGGGATCGGGCACCTTCCACCACGGCTCGGGCACCACGTCCAGCAGCCGGGTGTCGTGCAGCGCCATGTCGGCCTTGAACGAGGTCACGCCCTCGGTGACGGTCCGGTTCTCGCCGCCGTCGTTGCGCCGCGAGATCATCACCGCGTGCCGGCCGTGCTCGTCCATCACCATGCGACTCTTCTGGTCGGCGCGCCACAGCCCGAAGGTGACGAACCAGGTGTGCAGCAGGCCCGGGTGGTACGGGTCCTTGATGTTCTCCATCATCAGCTTCCAGTTGCCCGGAATGCGCTGGCGGTTGTAGCCCAGCAGCGTGAGCTGCCGGCCTGTCCTGGGCCCCGTCGAAGGGCCTGTCCCGGGCTCCGTCGAAGGGCCGGCGAAGATGCGGTCCAGCCAGGGCAGGATCTGCGGCCCGAGGTAGTCGCGCAGCGGCTCGGCCGCGTCGCTGAAGGTGGCGAACACCAGGCCGTGCAGCACCTCCACCCGCAGCCGGGTGAGCCCGTTGGCCTTGAGGTCGAAGCCGGCCGGCATGCCGCCCTGCACGCACTCGGCGCCGTCGGGCCCGACCGCCTTGACGCCGTCCTTGAACGGCAGGCCGGCCAGCTCGCCATTGAGCTTGTAGGTCCACTGGTGGTACGGGCACACGAAGCTGCGGGCGTTGCCGTGCGGCTGCTGGCAGAAGCGCACGCCGCGGTGGGCACAGCGGTTCTCCACCACCCGCAGGCCGTGGTCCGTGCCGCGGTCCCGGGGCGCCACGCGGTCGCGCACCAGGATCACCTGGCGCTCGCCCACCCAGCTGAGCTTGTAGTCGCCGACGTTGGGCACCTCGATCTCCAGGCCCACGTAACACCAGTGCGGCCCATAGAAGATCGACTCGAGCTCGCGGCGGTACAGCTGCGGGTCGGTGTAGGCCCAGAACGGCACGCGGCTGGAGCCGGCGGCGGTCCAGCGCGACAGCGTCTCGGGAGCATTCATGGCGGGGTGCCTCCTGCGCGGAATGATAAGTGAACTTATCAATCGGGCCGCTGGTGGCCCCGCCGCTGAGCCCGTGATCGTCCTGCGGGGGGGGCGCCGCGGCCGCGCCCGGGAACGGCAAGACCCGGCGGCCGGCGCGGACCGGGCGTTTCCATGCCGTGAAAACCAGGCTCGGCCCTCGGACGGATGGGCAACCAGGCATGGCCGCTGTACAGTCGGCTTTGGCGCACCTTCCCACGCCGGATGGAGTCCCCATGCAATCGCCTCCCAAGCAACGCGGTCTCGAAGACCCCTACCTGTATGGCGACAGCATTCCCGAACCCGACGTGCACGAGCGCAACACCGACACCGCCTGGGCCCTGTTCACGGAGCTGACGGAGCGGCAGGAGCAGGGCCTGTCGACATCGGCGCCCAGCGTGCCGGCGGAACTGGCGCCCGCCGCCACGGCGCCGGCCGACGCCGCCTATGCCCCCACCGCGCCCGCCGGCCTGCCCGGCTCCCCCGCACAGCCGGCCGCCGCGGTCGACACCGCCGGGCTCGATGCGCTGATGGTGGAAGCGCGCCGCAACAACCGCGTCTGTCCCAAGCTGCAGGCCTGGCAGGCGCTGTACGACCTGCTGCCGGGCAAGCGCCAGGTCGACGGCCAGTGGCAGCCGCCGCTGCCGATCCCCCCGCAGGCCTGGCGCGTCACCTCGGCGATGGTCAAGCGGCTGTGCCTGCGCGACCACCTCGAATGGGCCGCGCGCCACCAGGCCGCCGGCCAGGTGCTCGCCTTCCTGCGCGCGCTGCCCGAGGAGCAGTGGCTCCACATGGAGTGAGCCGCCCCTGACGGGGTGGGCCGCCCGAGAGCGCGGCCGCGCCTGGGGCGCCGCCTCAGGTCACCGGGGTCAGCTTGGCCACCGCCAGCGCCAGCCACTTGACGCCGTGGCGCGGGAACTTGACCTGCGCGCGGGCATCGTCGCCCTGCCCTTCGATGGACAGCACGGTGCCCTCGCCGAACTTGGTGTGGAACACCTGCATGCCGGACTTCAGGCCGTGCGAGGGCGCGGCCTTCTGCACCGGCACGGGCGGGCTGGCGAAAGTCTCGCGGTTCCACGCCGAGCCCTGGCCGGACGGCTGGCGCGTGCTGCCGTAGCCGGCGCCGAAGCCGAACGCCGAGCCGCCGAAGTTCTGGTTCTTCGGCGTCAGCCACTTGAGCGCGTGCTCGGGCAGCTCGTCGAAGAAGCGGCTGCGCACGTTGTAGCGGGTCTGCCCGTGCAGCAGGCGCGTCTGCGAGTAGCTCAGGTACAGCCGCTTGCGCGCCCGCGTGATCGCCACGTACATCAGCCGGCGCTCCTCCTCCAGCCCCTCGTAGTCGGCAAGCGAGCGCTCGCTCGGGAACAGGCCCTCCTCGAGGCCGGTGACGAACACGCCGTCGAATTCCAGGCCCTTGGCCGAGTGCACCGTCATGAGCTGCACCGCGTCCTGGCCGGCCTGCGCCTGGTTGTCGCCGGACTCCAGCGCGGCATGGGTGAGGAAGGCGGCCAGCGGCGAGAGCGTCTCGCCGGTGTCCGCATCGGGCGGCACGTAGTCGGGCGCGGGCTCGTTGAGCAGCGGCTGGTCCGGATCCAGCCCCTGGCTCGCGGGGCTCTGGCGCAGCTCGTCCACCGGCAGCGCCACGGCGTCGCGCCCGAAGCCCTCCTGCATGACGAAGCTCTCAGCGGCGCTGGCCAGTTCCTCCAGGTTCTCGATCCGCTCGGCGCCCTCGCGCTCGGCCTTGTAGTGCTCGATGAGCCCGGAGTGCTGCAGCACCAGCTCGATGATCTCGCGCAGCGACAGGTCCTGCGTCTGCTCGCGCAGCACGTCGACCTTGGCGACGAAGGCGCCCAGGTTAGCGCCCGCCTTGCCGGTGGTGGCGCTCACCGCGTCGTGCAGCGAGCAGCCCGCGGTGCGCGCGGCGTCCTGCAGCTGCTCGATGCTGCGCGCGCCGATGCCGCGCGGCGGGAAGTTCACCACCCGCAGGAAGCTGGTGTCGTCGTGCGGGTTCTCCAGCAGGCGCAGGTAGGCGAGCGCGTGCTTGATCTCGGCCCGCTCGAAGAAGCGCAGGCCGCCGTACACGCGGTACGGCACGCCGGCATTGAACAGCGCCGTCTCGATCACCCGGCTCTGCGCGTTGCTGCGGTACAGGACGGCGATCTCGCGCCGCAGCAGCCCGGGCTCGGTGCCCTGGTCGCGCACCAGGTGGCGCATCTCCTCGACCAGCCACTGCGCCTCGGCCAGGTCGGTCGGCGCCTCGTACACGCGCACCGGCTCGCCCGGGCCCTGGTCGGTGCGCAGGTTCTTGCCCAGGCGGCCCTTGTTGTGGCTGATCAGTGCGTTGGCCGAATCGAGGATGTTGCTGAAGCTGCGGTAGTTCTGCTCCAGCTTGATCTGGTGGCGCACCTGGAATTCGCGCACGAAGTCGGCCATGTTGCCCACGCGCGCGCCGCGGAACGCATAGATGCTCTGGTCGTCGTCGCCGACCGCGAACACGGCGTTGCCGGCGCCGGGCGAACCGTCGGGATTGACGCTGAAGATCTTGATCCAGGCGTACTGCAGCCGGTTGGTGTCCTGGAACTCGTCGATCAGGATGTGGCGGAAGCGGCGCTGGTAGTGCTGGCGGATCGGGTCGTTGTCGCGCAGCAGCTCGTAGCTGCGAAGCATCAGCTCGCCGAAGTCGACCACGCCCTCGCGCTGGCACTGCTCCTCGTACAGCGCGTAGAGCTCGACCTTCTTGCGGTCCTCGTCGGTGCGCGCCGTCACGTCGCCGGGGCGCAGGCCGTCCTCCTTGCAGCCGGCGATGAACCACTGCGTCTCCTTGGCCGGGAAGCGCTCCTCGTCGACGTTGAACTGCTTCATCAGCCGCTTGATGGCCGACAGCTGGTCCTGCGTGTCCAGGATCTGGAAGCTCTGCGGCAGGTTGGCCAGCTTGTAGTGGGCGCGCAGGAACCGGTTGCACAGGCCGTGGAAGGTGCCGATCCACATGCCGCGCACGTTGACCGGCAGCATCGCCTGCAGCCGGGTCATCATCTCCTTGGCCGCCTTGTTGGTGAAGGTCACGGCCATCACGCCGCCCGGGCTGATCTGGCCCGTGGACAGCAGCCAGGCGATGCGGGTGGTCAGGACGCGGGTCTTGCCGGACCCGGCTCCGGCGAGGATCAGGGCATGCTCCGGCGGCAGGGTGACCGCGGCGAGCTGCTCGGGGTTGAGGTGCTGCAGCAGCGGCGACGCGGCATCGACTTCTGGGAACATACGGCATTGTAGAAAGGCCCCCTGCTTCCGGATGTCACGCGCCGCCCCGCGCACCCGCTTCCTGCTGTCCGCGCTGGCCCTGCTGTCGGCCGGCGCCGCTTCGGCCCAGTCGTTCTGCGCGAGCGACGGGCGGCCCCCGCCCGGGGCGCTGCTGGAGCGGTTCATCAATGCCGACTGCGGATCGTGCTGGCAGGATCCGGCGGCCCCGCGCGCGCGGCGCGGCGAACTCGCGCTGGACTGGATCGTGCCCGGCGCCCAGGGCGAGGACGCGCCGCTCGCGATGGCGGCCCGCCGCGACGGGCTGGAGCGCCTGCAGGCGCTGGGCCAGCCGCTCCCGCTGCCGACCGGCCTGGCCCGCGCGGCGCGGCAAGGCGCGGCGGGCCGCCTGCGCGTGGCGCACGGGCTGCCGTTCAACGGCTACATCGGCACCTCGATCGAGCTGCGCGCCGCCGGCGGCGGACCCTGGACGGCCTGGCTGGCGCTGGTGGAGACGCTGCCCGCGGGCACCGAGGGCACGCCGGTGGAGCGCCACCTCGTGCGTAACGTTTTGCAGCTGGACTGGGCCGGTCCCGGTCGGCACCGCGAGGCACGGCCGATGGCCATTCCCGAGGGCACCCACGCCGAGCGGCTGCGCGTGGTCGGCTGGGTGGAAGATGCGCGCGGCGTGATCCGGGCCATCTCGGAATCCGGATGCGCGCCGGCGCGCGCGCAGCGGTAGAATCAGTCACCGGGCCCAAGCATTTGGGACCCGGTTTTTCTTTGGTCCCCGGGCTGCGCCCGGCGCGGCCAGGCCGGGCTCCCAGTCCAAGCGCTCACTCGTTCTTCAACGACTTTCTCTCCCGAGAGGCTTGGCCATGGAAATCTTCGACTACGACAAAGTTTTGCTGCTGCCGCGCAAGTGCCGCGTGGACAGCCGCTCCGAGTGCGACACCGGCGTGGAGCTGGGCGGCCGCACCTTCCGCATCCCCGTGGTGCCCGCGAACATGAAGACGGTGGTGGACGAGCGGATCTGCCTCTGGCTGGCCCGCAACGGCTACTTCTACGTGATGCACCGCTTCGACCTGGACAACCTGGCGTTCGTGCGCCACATGAAGGACCAGGGCGCGTACGCCTCCATTTCGCTGGGCGTGAAGAAGCCCGACTACGACACCGTCGACGCGCTCGCCCGCGAGGGCCTGGCGCCCGACTACGTGACCATCGACATCGCGCACGGCCATGCCGACAGCGTGAAGAACATGATCGCGCACCTGAAGGCCAGGCTGCCTTCGACCTTCGTGATCGCCGGCAATGTCGGCACACCGGAAGCGATCATCGACCTGGAGAACTGGGGCGCCGACGCCACCAAGGTGGGCATCGGCCCGGGCAAGGTGTGCATCACGCGCATGAAGACCGGCTTCGGAACCGGGGGCTGGCAGCTGTCGGCGCTCAAGTGGTGCGCCCGCGTGGCCACCAAGCCGATCATCGCGGACGGCGGCATCCGCGAGCACGGCGACATCGCCAAGAGCATCCGCTTCGGCGCGACCATGGTGATGATCGGCTCCATGCTGGCCGGCCACGAGGAGTCGCCCGGCCAGACCGTCGAGGTCGACGGCCGCCTGTACAAGGAGTACTACGGCAGCGCCAGCGACTTCAACAAGGGCGAGTACAAGCACGTCGAGGGCAAGCGCATCCTCGAGCCGGTCAAGGGCCGGCTGGAGGACACCCTGCGCGAGATGCAGGAAGACATCCAGAGCTCCGTCAGCTACGCCGGCGGCAAGCGGCTGATGGACATCCGCAAGGTCAACTACGTGATCCTGGGCGGCGACAACGCGGGCGAGCACCTCTTGATGTAACGCGCCTGCGTCCGCAGAATGGGCCGATGCAACTCGTGACGCCACGGTTGGCCTCCGCCGCGGCGGCCGCGTCGCTGGCCCTGGCCGCCGCGCACGCGGCGACCCTTCCCGTGCTGGACGACCCGCAGCTGGCCGACTGGGCACGGCGTGCCGGCGCCGACATCGACCGCTATGCGGCCGATCCGCAGGCCTTCTTCGCCCTGCCCGCGGCGGGCGCGGCCTTTCCTTGCGACGTGCCGCCCGAGGCCCTGGGCCGCATCGTCGGCGTGCGGCTGCCCGGCGCGCCGTCCCCCAGTGCCGGGCCACGAGCGGACGACCGCGCGCCGCGCGGGCGGCAGCGCAAGCCGAGCCGGTTCGAGGACGTGGTGGTGCGGCCCGTCGAGGCGGCTTGCCGCGACGGCCACCCGGCCGGCGTCTTCAAGGGCTGGGTCGAGCACACGCTGGTCAGCGAGAGCGAGAACCTGGTGGCCCGCACCCGCACGCGCACCTACGTCGAGACCGGCGTGCTGCCCGACGGCGAGAGGACGGGCGTGGTCATCGAGCGGTCGCTGCACCTGGGCACGACCACGCGGTACACCGACCCCGCCGTGGCGGCCCTGATGCCCGCCAGGCCCACCCCGAAGGCGGTGACGGCCACCCTGTCCTACCGTTTCCCGGCGGGCGACGGCTGGAAATCACTGATGCTGATCCGCACCGCCGTCGACGGCAAGCCGGCCAGCGACACCATCACGACGAGCGTCGCCGACGGCGCGCGCCTGCGGACGGTGACGTACCTGGGCGCACAGAAGATCCGCGAGTCCGCATTCCGCAACGGGCGCATGCACGGGCCCCAGGTCGTGCATGCCCACGTGATCAACGGACTGGCCGTTCCGGCGTCCAGCCTATGCTTCGAGAACGGCGAGCAGACCAGGACCACCCCCTGCGACATCCGATGAAACGCGCCTCCCTCCTGGCCCTCGCAGCGGCGCCGCCGCGCACGACCAGCCGCAGCACCGCGCCGACGGCCCGATGCGTCTCGGTCAGCGCCCGGAACGGCTTCGGCGCCGGCCACTGACCGGCGCGCTCAGCGCCAGACCAGCTCCTGCGCCAGCTGCTGTAGCGGGTGCCCCGGCTGCACCATGGCCTCGACGACGCTGAAGTGGTTCAGCCCCGGCAGCGCCTCGCAGACCTCCACGCAGCCTTGGCCCCACGCGTCGCGGATCAGCCCGTTCTGGCGCAGGAACTCGGGGCTCTCGTCCGCGCCGGCCACCGTGTAGAGCGTGCCGGCCGCCGGCGCCGGCAGGAACGCCGGGCTGGCCCGCCGCGCGTCGGCGGGCGTCAGGCGCAGCGCGTCCTTCAGGAACGGCGTGCGCCCCACCGGCTCGAGGTCGTACAGGCCCGAGATCGACAACGCCTTGAGCACGACGTCGCTGGGCAGGTCGGGATCGGCCCGGCGCCAGTCGCAGCACAGCATCATGGCCGCGAGGTGGCCCCCCGCCGAGTGGCCGATGACGGTGATCTGGCGCGGGTCGCCCCCGTAGGTGGGCGCGTTCTTCCAGGTCCACGCCAGCGCCCGCACCATCTGCAGCGTGATGTCGGGAATGGTGACCGCGGGGCAGAGGTCGTAATTGGGCACCACCACGCAGGCGCCGCCCTCCTGGAAGGCGGGCGCGACGAACGAATGGTCGCTCTTGTCCAGCGAGCGCCAGTAGCCGCCGTGGATGAACACGACGGTCTGCGCGAACGAGCGCGGCGCCGGGAACACGTCGAGCTTCTGCCCCGGCGTGTCGCCGTACGGCACGTCGAGCACGCATTCGCAGGTTTGCCGCGCCTGGGCCGAGGCGCTGCGCCAGCGGGCGAAATGCTGCTCGTGCGCGGGCACGAGCGCCCGGTTGTTGTACATGCGGTCGAGCCACTCGCCGTCCTGGAGGTTCACTTCTTTCGCCACCTGTCTCGCTCCTTTTCCTGTATTCTGTATACAGACCAACCGGTCTACCCCGATGCCCGCCCCGCTCGTCCGGCTGGAGACCGCGCCCGACCTCGTCGACCGGGTGTACCGCAGCCTGCTCGACGCCATCAGCGAGGGCCGGCTCGCGCCGGGGCAGCGCATCACGCAGGAAGATATCGCGGATCAGCTGGCCGTGTCGCGCCAGCCCGTGCTGCAGGCGCTGCGGCTGCTGAAGAAGGACGGCTTCGTGCAGGACGCGCCGGGCCGCGGCGTGATCGTCGCGCCGCTGGACACCGAATCGACGCTGCAGGTCTACCAGGTGCGCGGGGCGCTGGACGCGCTGGCGGCGCGGCTCGCCGCGCAGGCGCGGCACCGGCTCGATCCCTCGCTCGTCACGCGGGGGCGCACGGCGGCCCGCGGGCGCGACGTGCGCGCGATGATCGACGCCGACCTCGCGTTCCACGACGCGATCTATGCCGCCTCGGGCAACCCGCTCATCGCGCAGAGCGCGCACCAGCACTGGCACCACCTGCGCCGGGTGATGGGGGCGGTGCTGCAGCAGTCGCGCCAGCGCGACGCGGTGTGGGACGAACACGAGGCGATCGCGCGGGCGATCGCTTCCGGCGACGGTGACGCGGCCGCCCGCCTCATGGAGCAGCACGGCCGGCACGCCGCCGAGAACCTCGCGCGGCGGCTGCCCGGCCTGCTGGCTTCCCCTTCCCCGCCCACCCCCACCTGAGGAGACAAGCGATGCGCCTATCGAGCCAGCAGATCGAGCAGTTCGACCGCGACGGCTACCTGTTCTTCCCCGGCCTGTTCACGCCCGCCGAGATCGGGACGCTGACGGCCGCGGTGCCGGACCTCTATGCCCGCCGCGAGGCCTACAACGTGCGCGAGAAGGGCAGCGACGCCGTGCGCACGAACTTTGCCGCCCACCTGGTGAGCGAGCCGTTCGCGCGCCTGGCCCGCCACCCGCGCATGGTCGAACCGGTCGTGGACCTCTTTGCCGAGAAGGTCTACATGCACCAGTTCAAGATCAACGGCAAGATGGCCTTCGAGGGCGACGTCTGGCAGTGGCACCAGGACTACGGCACGTGGCTGAACGACGACATGATGCCCACCGAGCGGGCGATGAACGTGGCCATCTTCCTGGACGACGTGAACGAGTTCAACGGCCCGCTGATGTTCATTCCGGGCAGCCACAAGAAGGGCGTGGTGGAAGCCCGCCACGACCTGACGACGACCAGCTATCCGCTGTGGACCGTCGACCATGCGCTGATCGCCCAGCTGGTCGAACGCGCGGGCGGCAAGAACGGCGGCATCGTCAGCCCCAAGGGCCCGGCCGGCTCGATGATCCTGTTCCACAGCTGCCTGCTGCATGCGTCCAGCAGCAACCTCTCGCCGTGGAACCGCGTGAGCGTCTACCTGAGCCTGTGCGCGGTGTCCAACCACATCCGGCGCTTCAAGCGGCCCGAGTACATCGCGCACCGCGACTTCCGGCCGATCGAGTGCCTGCCCGACGATTGCCTGCTCACGCCCTACCCGGTCGTTCTGCCGTGGAAGGACGGCCTGCCGGCCAGCGCCCTGCAGACCAGCAGCGTGCCGATCGACGAGATGAAGCAGGCGGCGTAACCGCAACCCGTCATGCCGGACTCGATCCGGCATCCAGTTGCAGGACCTCGTCCGCGACCCGCGCTGGATGGCGGGTCAAGCCCGCAATGACAAGCCTCCGGAGAGCCCATGAACCTGTATTCCAAACTCCAGCAACGCGCCGCCGCCGGCAAGCCGGTGCGCATCGGCCTGATCGGCGCCGGCAAGTTCGGCAGCATGTACCTGGCCCAGGTGCCGCGCACGCCGGGCGTGCACCTGGCCGGCATCGCCGACCTGTCGCCCGCGAATGCGCGCGCCAACCTCGCCCGCGTGGGCTGGGAGGCGCAGCGCGCCGGGGCCGCCTCGCTCGATGCCGCCATCCAGGCCGGCACCACGCACGTCGGTGACGACTGGCAGGCGCTGGTGCGGCACCCGGCCATCGACGTGATCGTCGAATGCACGGGCCATCCCATCGCCGCGGTGGACCACTGCCTCGAGGCGTTCGCGCACGGCAAGCACGTGGTCAACGTCACGGTGGAGGCCGACGCCTTCTGCGGACCGCTGCTGGCGCGCCGCGCGGCCGAGGCCGGCGTGGTGTATTCGCTCGCGTTCGGCGACCAGCCGGCGCTGATCTGCGACCTGGTGGACTGGGCGCGCACCTGCGGCTTTCCGGTGGTGGCGGCCGGGCGCGGCCACAAGTGGCTGCCGCACTTCTGCGAGTCCACGCCCGAGACGGTGTGGGGCAACTACGGCCTCACGCCCGAGCAGGCGCAGCGCGGCGGGCTGAACCCCAAGATGTTCAACAGCTTCCTGGACGGCTCCAAGCCCGCCATCGAGAGCACCGCCGTGGCCAACGCCACGGGGCTGGGCGTGCCGGGCAACGGCCTGCTCTATCCGCCGGCGAGCGTGGAGGACATCCCGTACGTGACCCGCCCGCGCAGCGAAGGCGGCGTGCTCGAGCGCAAGGGCATGGTCGAGGTGATCTCCTCGCTCGAGCCCGACGGCCGCAAGATCCCCTACGACATCCGCATGGGCGTGTGGGTGACGGTCGAGGCCGAGACCGAGTACATCCGCAACTGCTTCGAGGAATACAACGCCCACACCGACCCCAGCGGGCGCTACTTCACCCTCTACAAGCGCTGGCACCTCATCGGCCTGGAAGTCGGCGTGTCCGTGGCCTCGGTGGCGCTGCGCGGCGAGCCGACCGGCGTGGCCACCGGCTGGAACGCGGACGTCGTGGCCACCGCCAAGCGCGACCTGGCGCCCGGCGAGCTGCTCGACGGCGAAGGCGGCTACACGGTCTGGGGCAAGCTGCTGCCGGCGGACACCTCGGTGCGCCTGGGCGGCCTGCCGCTGGGCCTGGCGCATGGCATCAAGGTCGTTCGGCCGGTGAAGAAGGGCCAGTCGCTGTCGTGGAACGACGTGGCGATGGACACCTCCACCCGTGCCTGGCAGTTGCGCAAGCAGATGGAAGACCTGTTCGCGACCCCGTTGCAGCAGGCCGCATGAGCAATTCGAACCGCCGGCCGCGAAACCGCTCCGCAATGCGCTAAAATAACGCTCGTTGTGGGGGGGTAGCTCAGCTGGGAGAGCGTCGCGTTCGCAATGCGAAGGTCGGGAGTTCGATCCTCCTCCTCTCCACCACAACACTGTTTTCGGGTTCTTAGCTCAGTTGGTAGAGCAGCGGACTCTTAATCCGTAGGTCGAAGGTTCGAATCCTTCAGGACCCACCACCCAAGCCTTGTGGCACATGGAAGCGGCGCTATCGCATCGGTAGCGCCGCTTTTCTTTGTGCTGGCCGGTGACAGTTCAGTGACATTCGATGCAGTTCTCGTGCTGCAAGCTGAGCAAGCAGCGGCCACACATTCCTCAAGCCTGGTCTGCTTGTGGCAGCTGCCGGGGGCCAGTGCGGCCCGGGCGGGCCGCTCCTGGAGCCCAGGCGTTTCGCAACAACATCTGCTTCAGCTTTCGACGGACACGCCGGTCCAGACGGATTGACAAGATCGCGTCACTTTGGACAGGGCTGCCACGCCGCGCCATGTCCTGTCGCTCCAGGTCGCTGGTGGTTTGGGCCACCGTCGCTGACGTAGTCCCGAGCGCGCTGCGCCGCCATGGCTTTTGTCTATAGACCGGGCGCGAAACGGTATTGGACCGGCCCGACAACAAACCTTACCCTTTGCTCCAAGCTCGAGCAGCCCGTCCCGGACCTTTGCTGATGCAGCAACCGCCGGGTCCGGGAAGTGCCTAGCCCAAACCTTGAACGGAAGTTTCTTCGTGAGCCGTCCTCCCGCCTCCTCCGGCCCACTCGCCGGGCTCCGCATCCTCGACCTCACCACCGTGATCATGGGTCCTTATGGCACCCGGATCCTCGCGGACATGGGCGCCGACGTGATCAAGGTCGAGCCGCCGGAGGGCGACTCGTTCCGCAACTACGGTCCCTACCACCATGCGGGCATGGGCGGCTCGGTCCTGAACCTGCACCGCAACAAGCGCAGCATCGAACTGGACCTGAAGGACGAGGGTGCGCAGCGCGCCCTGCATCGCCTGATCGCTTCCGCCGACGCACTGGTGCACAACCTGCGGCCCCAGGCCGCCGCTCGGCTCGGGCTCGACTGGGACAGCGTGCGCAGCGTCAATCCGAACCTGGTGCTGTGCGCCGCCCGCGGCTTCAGCGAGGCAGGACCGTACGGACAGAAAGCCGCCTACGACGACCTGATGCAAGCCGGCTCCGGCTTCGCGGCGCTGAACCAGCAGCTGCATGGCGAACCCCGCTATGCGCCGATGGCCTGGTGCGACAAGATCGCCGGCCAGGCGATCGCCTATGCCGTGCTCGGCGCTCTGGTGCACCGCGAGCGTGGCGGCGGCGGCCAGGAGGTGGAGGTGCCCATGTTCGAGGTCTCCATCGACTTCACTCTGGTTGAGCACTTCGGGCCTGCCGCGTTCGAGCCGCCGCTCGGCAAGGCCGGCTTCAAGCGCCAGCTCTCCAGCACGCGCAAGCCCTACCGCACCAGCGACGGCTTCGCCTGCATCCTTCCCTACTCGGACCGCAACTGGAAGGATTTCTTCGCCTTCATCGGCCGGCCCGAGCTGGCCGGCGAGCCGCGCTACCGCACGATGGCCGATCGGGTCACCCACGTCGACGAGCTGTACGCACTGATCGACGAGCACGCGCCGCGCCACTCCACCCAGGACTGGGTGGCCTTCTGCGACGAAGCCAGCATCCCGTGCATGCCGGTGATCGCCATCGACGACCTCAAGAACGACCCGCACGTGGTGGCCACCGGCTTCATGGAAGTCGGCACGCACCCGAGCGAAGGCACCTACCAGCAGGTGCGCTCGCCCCTGCGCTTCAGTGCCACCCCCTATGAACTGCGCCGGCATGCGCCGCGAGCCGGCGAACACACGGCCGAAGTGCTGCGCGAAGCGGGCATCGACGAAGCCGAAGTGGCGCGCCTCAGCGCCGCTCGCAGGAACGCCAACGATTGATACCAAGGAGACATCCATGAAGTGCCTGAACCGGCTCTGCGCAGCCGTCCTCGCGGTGGTCGCAGTGACCAGCGCCGTGGCCGCCGAGCCCTATCCCAGCCGCCCGATCCGCATGGTGATCGCGTTCCCCGCAGGCGGACCGACCGACGTCAATGCGCGCCACTTCGCGCAGGCGATGAGCGAGCAGCTGGGCCAGCCCGTCATCGTGGACAACAAGCCGGGGGCCGGGGGCAACGTCGCCTCGACGCTGGTCGCCGGCGCGCCCGCCGACGGCTACACGATCCTCTACAACACGTCGTCACTGCTGCTCGGGGCGCTGCTGTACACCTCGGCGAAGCACGACCCGATCAAGGACTTCGTGCCCGTGGTGCGCACGGCCGGCGTTCCCCTGGTGGTCGCGGTCAATCCCACGCTGCCCGCCCGCACCATGCGCGAGTTCACCGCGCTCGCGAAGAAGCAGCCCGGCAAGCTGAACTACGCGTCGTCGGGCAGCGGCACCATCGACCACCTGGCGGGCGCGCTCGTGGCCAGTGAGCTGGGCCTGAAGATGGAGCACGTGCCGTACAAGGGCACGGCGCCCGCCCTGACCGACCTGGTGGGCGGCAGCACGCAGATGATGGTGACGACGCTGAACACGCTGGTGCCCTTCATCCAGGACAAGAAGCTGGTGCCGCTGGCGATCGCCTCCGACCAGCGCACGCCGATGCTGCCCGACGTGCCGACCCTGGGCGAGGCCACGGGCCTGCCGAACATGCAGCTGACCGCATGGAACGGCATCGTGGCGCCGGCCGGCACGCCGCCCGCGATCGTCAACCGGCTCAATGCGGTGGTGAACAAGGCGCTGCAGCAGAAGGAATTCGTCGACAAGCTGCGCGCCAGCGGCGCCGAAGTCTACGGTGGCACGCCCGCGGCGTACGGCAGCTTCCTGCTCAGCGAGCTGACCCGCTGGAAGACGGTGATCCAGCAGGCCGGCGTCACGCCGCAGTAAGCCGGGAGCGCCGCTCAGCGCGGCGCGTACTCCGGTTCCGTCGGCGGCACGTGCAGGGCGACCAGTTCCGCGCCCGCGCTGCCGGCCACCAGCTCCAGCGTCTCATCGGCGGTGGCGAACACCGACTCCCACAAACCCAGCGCCTGGCCGGCGGCGTCCAGCGTCCCGGACAGCACGAACACGAACGCGCCGGTGCTCGCCGCGACGTGCGCAAACGACCAGCGTGCCGCGGGCGGCAGCCGCACATGCCGCACGGCGAGGCCCCGCTCGGGAGCGATCGCGAAGCTCTCGTCGATGCGCGCCAGGGCGGACAGCTGCTGCTCGCTCCACGGCGCACCCAGCGACGCCTGCGCATGCCGTTTCGGGCCGCGCACCATCTTCTCCCGCGCTTCGGTGGCGGGAATGAACCCGGTGTCGAACACCGGCCGGATCGTGAAGTACTTGAGCCCTTCCGGTCCTGACAGCAGCGGTCCGTAGCCGGTGTACGCACCCGCGTAATGCACGGTCACCGGGTCCACCGGGACCCGCCCGATCGTGCCGCTGCCGGCCACGAACAGCTGGAACTGGTTCTGCCGGTGGAAGTGGGTCTGCAGCGTGTAGTCGGGCGGCTGCTCCGCCAGGAACACCGTCGGCGAGAGGACCGGGTCCTGGCCGCACTCCATCCACTCGCCCTTGAAGAACGTGCTCTCGGCAACGGCGATCTCGCGGCGCCGCCGTGCCGAATGTGCCTGCGTGCCCGTGGCAATCATGGATGGCTCCTCGTTGCGGATCGAAGCGACGGTGCGGCACTCATTCCGGCTTCACGCCGGCCGCCGCGGCGACACTCTTCCAGCGCGCGATCTCGGATCGGACGTGCTGCGCCGCGGCTTCCGGCGTCGAGGCCGTGGCCACCGCGCCCTGCTTCGCGAACAGCTCGTGCACCTCCGGCTGCGCCAGCACCTTGGCCACGGCGGCGTTCAGGCGCTGAACGATGGCGGGCGGGGTGCCGGCCGGCACCAGGAGGGCCTGCCAGGAACTGACGTCGTAGCCGGGGACGCCGCTCTCGTTCACGGTGGGCAGCTCCGTCGCGGCGGGGGAGCGCTGCGCGGTGCTGACACCCAGGCCACGGACCTTGCCCGCACGCACCTGCGGATACAGGGTGGAGATCGGATCGAACAGCACGTTCACCTGGCCTCCGATCAGGTCGGTGATGGCCGGTGCGCTGCCCTTGTAGGGCACGTGCAGCATCTTGATGCCCGTCATGGTGTTGAACAGCTCCACCGCGAGCTGGATCGAGCTGCCGGCGGTGCCGAAGGTGAGTGATCCGGGCTTCTCCTTGGCGAGCTTGACCAGGTCGGCGAGGTTCTGCGCCGGCACCGAGGGATGCACCGCGATCACCAGCGGCTGGACGGCAAGCAGGGACACCGGCGTGAAGTTCGCGATCGGGTCGTACGGCAGCTTCGCGAAGGTGGCAGGATTGGTGCCGAAGGTGGAGATGTTGCCCAGCAACAGGGTGTAGCCGTCCGGCGCCGCCTTCGCCACCACCGCGCTGCCCAATGCGCCGCTGGCGCCAGCCTTGTTCTCCACCACCACTGGCTGGCCCAGTTCCGTCGACAGCCGGGCGGCCACCGCACGGCCCACGACGTCGGTCACGCCGCCGGCGGGGAATGGCACGATCAGCGTGACGGGCCGGCTGGGATAGGGCTGCGCCACGGCAGCCGCGGCGCTGAAGGCCAGCACCATGCCGGCCACGAGGCGGTTGTACAGCTTCATCGCATTTGTCTCCTAGTGTCTTCGTCGGCCGTTATACCGCCGGCCTGCCGCTATACGGAAACGCGATGGCCATTCGCCGATTCGCTATTGGACTTGCGGTCCCCAGCCACCATAGTCTCGCGACGATCCGAGAAAACACCATGCCCGACTTCCTCATCTACGAACAGCACGGCGCCCTGGTCACGCTGACCATGAACCAGCCCGAGCAGCGCAACCCGCTCACCGGCAACACCGCGGTGGCCGAGTTGCTGCAGGCGATCGACCGCATCGACGCGGACCGCAGCGTGCGCTGCGTGATCCTCACGGGGAACGGACCCTCGTTCTGCGCCGGTGGCGACATCCGTGAGATGAAGCGCCAGGCGACACCCGAGGTCTCGGAGATGGACATCCGGCAGGAGTACCGCCGGGGCATCCAGCGGCTGCCGCTGGCCCTGTTCAATCTCGAAGTGCCGGTGATCGCAGCGGTCAATGGCCATGCCCTCGGCGCGGGGCTGGACCTGGCCTGCATGTGCGACATCCGCATCGCCTCCGAGAAGGCCAGGTTCGCCGAGAGCTTCGTGAAGCTGGGGATCATCCCCGGCGACGGTGGCGCCTGGCTGCTGCCGCGCACGATCGGGCTGGCGCGCGCCGCGGAACTGGCCTTCACCGGCGACATGATCGACGCCCAGCAGGCGCTCGCCTGGAACCTGGTCTCGCGCGTCGTGCCGCACGAGCAGCTGATGGATGCCGCGCGCGAGCTCGCCGGCCGCATCACGGCGAACTCGTCGCACAGCCTGCGGCTGGCCAAGCGCCTCATGCGTGAGGCCCTGCATTCGCGGCTGGATACAGTGCTCGAACTCTCGGCCGTGTTCCAGGCGGTGTCCCACAAGACCGACGACCACCGGGAGGCGGTGGACGCCTTCCTGGAAAAGCGCGCGGCCCGTTACGACCGCTAGCGAGCCGGGTATGCTCGGGCCCACTCCCCCGTGTGCCCATGGACCTGCGACGCATTCGCCATTTCAACGTACTGGCCGAGACGCTGAACTTCAGCCGCGCGGCCGAGCGCCTGCACATCGCACAACCGGCCCTCTCGGTCTCGATCCAGAAACTGGAGACGGAGCTCGGCACCAAGCTGTTCGAACGCACGCCCACCGGCGTGCTCCTGACGCCCAGCGGACAGGCCGCCCTGCTCGAGGCACGGCGCCTGCTGTACCACGGCGAGCAGTTGCTGCGTACCGCGCGTGATGCGGCCGAAGGCACCGGCGGCAAGCTGCGCATCGGCTTCGTCGGCTCGGCGATCTATCGGCTGATCCCGACACTGATCCCCAGCTTCCGGAGCCAGTATCCCGGCGTGGAGCTGGTGCTGCGCGAGGGCACGTCGACCCGCATCCTGGAAATGCTGAACGAGGAGGCGCTCGACGTCGGCATCGTGCGCACGCCCTTGCTGCAGTCGCACTCCGCCACGCTGCACACGCTGCAGCGCGACAGCTTCGTCGTCGCCTTGCCGCGGACGCACCCGCTGGCCGCGCGCGACTCGCTGCGGCTGGTGGACCTCGCGAACGAGGCTTTCATCATGTACACGGCCGACGATGCCACCGGCCTGCAGGTGGCCGCGATGACGGCCTGCGAGGCGGCCGGCTTCCTGCCGAAGATCGCGCAGGAAGCCACGCAGGTCCCCACGCTCGTGGCGCTGGTGGAAAGCGGGCTGGGCATCGCGCTGGTGCCGGAGGTGATGCGCGGGCATCGCGAGCCGCAGGTGGTGTACCGCAGGTTGCACACGAGCGACGCGCCGGAGACCACGCTCGCCCTGGCCTACCTGGGCGGCAGCGAAAGTGCTGCGGCACGGCGCTTCATCGACCTGACCAAGGCGTTCCCGCAGGCCAGCATACGCGGCTGACGTCATCGCGTCTGCCTATGGCCGGCGCGCAAATCGCTATTGGACAGGGCAGCTCCGGCCTCCTAAGCTCGCGGCCACTTCGACCCTTCCCCGATCCATGGCTGACCTTCTCGACAATCTCCGACGCGCCGAGCTTCCGGCCGAGGCCGAGGCGTTCCGCGTCGAAGTCAAGGACTTCATCGCGCGCGAGCTGCCCGCCGCCGGCGCCGATTCCCGCGCCCGCTCCTGGATGGCCTTCGATGCCGAATTCAGCCGCAAGCTCGCGGCCCGCGGCTGGGTCGGCGTCACGTTGCCCAAGGCTTTCGGCGGCGCCGATCTCGACGCGTTCCGTCGCTACGTGCTGGTGGAGGAACTGCTGGCCGTCGGCGCGCCGGTGGGCGCGCACTGGATCGCCGATCGGCAAAGCGGACCGCTGATCAACAAGTTCGGCAGCCAGGCGCAGAAACAGTTCTACCTGCCACGCATCTGCCGGGCCGAGGTGTTCTTCTGCATCGGCATGAGCGAGCCCAACTCGGGCTCGGACTTGGCGAGCGTCGGCACGCGTGCCGTGCGCACCGGCGAAGGCTGGCGCCTGAACGGACGCAAGGTCTGGACAACCAACGCGCACAAGTGCGACTACAGCATCGCGCTCGTGCGCACGTCCGGCACGCCGGCCGAGCGGCAGGCGGGACTGTCACAGTTCATCGTCGACCTCAAGCTGCCCGGCGTCACGGTGCGGCCGATCGTCGACCTCACGGGCGACGCGCACTTCAGCGAGATGTTCTTCGACGACGTCCTGCTGCCCGAGGGCGCGCTGGTCGGCGAGGAAGGCCAGGGCTGGCAGCAGGTGAACGCGGAGCTCGCGTTCGAACGCAGTGGGCCCGAGCGCCTGTACTCCAGCATCGTTCTCCTGGATTCCTGGATCCGGTGGCTGCGCGAGACCGGACAGGCCGAGCAGCACCTGGAGACGATCGGCCGCTGCGCCAGTCACCTGGCAACGCTGCGCCAGATGTCCATCGCGGTGACCGCGAAGCTCGCCGCCGGCGGCAGCCCGGTGGTCGAAGCGGCGCTGGTCAAGGACCTGGGCACCACGTTCGAACAGGAGATCCCGGCGCTGGTGGAAGCCGCGACGGGAGCGGACCCCGCACGGCCGCCGGACGGCGAACTGCTGCGCGCCCTCGCCTACGTGAGCCAGATGGCTCCCACCTATTCGCTGCGCGGCGGCACCCGCGAGATCCTGCGCGGCATGATCGCGCGCGGCCTCGGCCTGCGCTGAAAGGACGACACGGATGTTCGCCGAAGCCATTGAAGCGATCCTGGAGGATCGCTGCACTCCCCAGGCCGTGCGAGCCATCGAGGCCGGCGGCAGCGCAGCTCCGCTGGCCGCGGCGCTGGAGGAATCGGGCTTTCACGCCTTGCTGGCCAGCGAAGAGGATGGCGGCGGCAACGCCGGCTGGCCGGATTTCCATGCGGTGGTCCACCTATGCGGCATGTACGCGCTGCCGCTGCCGCTGGCGCAGACCATGGCCGCCCGCGCGCTGGTTCGTTCGCACGGCCAGTTGCCGCAAGGACTGATCACCTTCGCTCCGGCGCTGTCGCGCGGCGCCGACGGGACCCTCCAGGCGGAGCTCGTTCCCTTCGGACGCACCGCATCGCACGTGATGGGTGCGGCCGGCGATCTCCTGGTGCTGCTGCCGGTGGCGGGTGCGCGCCAGCAGGCCACCGGCGTGCGCGGCAGCCTTGCCGCCTCGTTCCGCTGGGACGCAGGTTCGGCCACGGTGCTGGAAAGCACTGTCCAGCCCCGTCAGCTGCAGGCCCTGGCCGCCGCGGTGCACGCATCGCTGCTCGCCGGCGCCATGAAGCGCGTGTTCGACATGACGATGGCGTATGCGAACGAGCGGGTGCAGTTCGGCAAGTCGATCGGCAAGTTCCAGGCGATCCAGCACCAGATGAGCGTGATGGCCGAACACGTCACCGCCGCGTCCATGGCGGCGGAAGCCGCGTTCCACACGAGCGACGGCGTCCTCCCGCGCCCGGCCGCCTGCGCGGTGGCGAAAGCACGTGCCAGCGAGGCCGCGCAGTTGGTGGCCGCCACCGCGCACGCGGTGCACGGAGCGATCGGCGTCACCGAGGAATACGACCTGCAGCTGTACACCCGCCGCCTGCACGACTGGCGACTGGCGCACGGCTCCGAGACGCACTGGAACCGCGAGCTCGGCCGCCTGTGCATGACCGCGGACGAGCCGTTGTTCACGGACTTCGCGCGGATGCTGCTGGCGTGAGGGACGCCCGGGGACCACCCCGGGTCAGGACTCGTGGTCCGGAGAAAGCCGGCACCGCGAGCTGCGTGATCGAGATCGACGAGGTGTTGCTTGCGATTACCGCGTCGCCGTCCACCACGCGCTCGATCTCCTTGAGGATGCGCAGCTTCAGCTCGAGGTTCTCGGTGGCCGCCTCGATGACGAAGTGGACCCCCTTCAAGTCCTCGTAGGAGGTCGTGGTCCGGATGCGGCGCAGTGCCTGGTCCTTCTCCACGTCCTGGAGTTTTTCCTTCTGCACCAGCCTGTCCAGGCTGGAGCGGAGGGTCGACAGGCCCCGCTCGAGGGCGGCGGTGGAGACGTCGATCATCGTGACGTCGAGCCCGGCCAGCGCGCAGACCTGCGCGATGCCGTTGCCCATGGTTCTGGCGCCGATCACGCCGACGGATTGAAGGCTCATGGTGTCCTGGAGAGTGGAGGATTTCGGAATGGAGCCGCCCGGACGAGCGCTGGTGACGAGTGCATCGGCGGCGGCCAGGGCATCGCGGCGGTTTTCGAGCGGGCCTGACGTGGGCCACCGACTGAGCACCATCGCAACGCGCACCGGCGATGCGGAATGAGCATCCGAGCGCGATGCGCCTAGGGATTCCCGGAGCATCCGCAGGATCGCGACCGTGAGTGGCTGCACACATGAACCATGAGCTCTCGCATCGGACGGGAGAAAAGATCAGCGCATCAGGACCACAGGCACTTCGCTTTCGTGCGCCGTCCTCAGTGCCACCGAGCCCATCAGAAGATGGTGCATCGCGCCGCGCCCACGCGTGGCCATCGCGATCAGGTCTGCCGCGTGCAGTCTTGCGAAAGCGGCAACCCCAACGTCGGGCGCTCCCGTCAATCGATGCTCTACGTGGGTGATCCGGGCAGCAGAAAGCATCTTTGCTGCCGCTTGAAGAGCCTTGTCCGACTCCAAGGAACTCGACTGCTTCACTATGTCGTCGTGAGGCGGTGCTATCGCGGCAGCCAGGCTCAGCGGGGGGCCGAAATGGACCAGGTCCACGTGCATGCGACCAAGCGGTTCCGCGCAGGACGCGAGCCGCTCGATCGCCCGCAGGGACTCGGGCGATCCGTCCACCGGCGCCGTCACGCGCACGCGTCTTCCGAGCTCGATCGGAAGCTTGGCGTCCGGCCGTACCAGTACCACGGGACGGTCGGCTGCTGTTGCAACACGCAGGGCCACGGAGCCGATCTTGTAGCCTCCGACAACACCGGGCCGACCGCTGCCCATCACCAGTGCCGTGACACCTCGCTCGCTAGCCTCGGCAAGGATGATGTCGCTGGGTGCCCCGATGCGGACTACGGATTCCAGGTCGAACGAGCGCGGCTCGAACACGCGGCGCACTTCCTCGAGCCGGCGTCGTCCTTGTTCCAGCTGTGCTGCTTCCAGCACGGGCTGCGGCAGGCCGGCCTGCGGCAGGAGATGGACCGGCGGACGCTGCACATTGAGCAGCGTCACGCGCAACGCTGAACGGTTGCCGGCGTAAGCGGCAACGAGCCGACAGGCGTGCAGCGCCGCGTCGGAATCATCGATGGCTAGCAGGATGTTCAACGGTTCTTTGGCCCGCAGATGGACTGGCTCCGTGCTCCGGCTTGCGCTTGGCCGCGAACGGGTAGGCGCCCACGGGGCGTCCCTTCGGAGGAACCCTCAGGGACAGCAACATGGTCGCGGCCAGCACCAGGACCGTGAAGCCCAGAGACCAGGCAACCGGGATCTTGTAGACGTCGATGAGGAGCATCTTGGCGCCGATGAACACGAGGACGATCGCAAGCCCGTAGGTGAGCAGGTGGAAGCGCTCGTGCATGCCGGCGAGCAGGAAGTACATCGCGCGCAGGCCCAGGATGGCGAACACGTTGGAAGTGAGCACGATGAAGGGGTCGGTGGTGATCGCGAAGATCGCGGGAATCGAGTCCACGGCGAAGATCACGTCCACGATTCCGATCAGCAGGATGACAACCAGCAGCGGGGTGGCCATCCGAACGCCGTTGACCCGCGTGAAGAAGCGCTCACCGTCGTACCCCGGCGCGATCTTCATGTGGCGATCGATCCACCTGAGCATCGGGTTGTTGTCCAGGTCCGGCTCCTGGCCCGCCGCCCACCACATCTTGGCGCCGGTGAAGACGAGGAATGCTCCGAAGACGTAGAGGATCCAGTGGAACTGCGCGATCAGCCAAGCGCCCACCAGGATCATGCCGGCGCGCAGCACGAGGGCGCCGAGAATGCCGATCATCAGCACCCGCTTCTGGTACTCCGCCGGCACGCCGAAGTAGGTGAACAGCATCAGGAACACGAAGATGTTGTCCACGGCGAGGGCTTTCTCCACCAGGTAGCCCGTCACGAACTCCAGGGACTTGGCACTCGCGAGCGCCTGCCGCTGCGCATCTTCGGAGGCGCCACCCAGGTACCACCAGAGCCAGCCCACGAACATCCCGGAGACCGCCATCCATATCACAGACCAGATCGCCGCCTCGCGGATCGAGACGGAGTGGGCGCCTTGCCTGTTCAGGGCGAAGAAGTCGATGGCGAGCGCGGCAAGCACGAGGCCGCCGAACAGCATCCACATTTGGGGCGTTGCGGTGACGTCCATGGATCCTTCTTGCGATGGCGGGTTGCGCGATTCGTCGTGGACCCGATCACGGCGTGATCGCGACCTTCAGCACGCCGTCACGCTGGTGTCCGAACAGCTCGTAGGCCTTCTCGATGTCGTCGAGCTTGAAGCGGTGCGTCACCATCGGACCCAGGTCCAGACGTCCGGCCTGGATCACCGACATCAGCCGGCGCATGCGCTCCTTGCCGCCTGGGCAAAGCGTTGTGACGATCCTGTGGTCGCCGAGCCCTGCGGCGAAGGCATCCAACGGGATCTTCAGGTCACCGGAATACACGCCCAGGCTGGACAAAGTGCCACCGGGCCGCAGCACGCGCAAGCAGGACTCGAAGGTCGCTTGGATCCCCAGCGCCTCGATTGCGACGTCGACGCCCCGGCCGTTCGTGAGGCGCATGATCTCCTGCACGGGCTCCTGGCGGCTCGCGTCGATCACGACGTCCGCACCCATGCGCCGCGCAATCTCCAACCGGCCGGCGATGCGGTCTACGCCGATCACGGTGGTGGCGCCGCTGAGCTTGGCTCCGGCGGTGGCACACAGGCCGATCGGTCCTTGCGCGAAGACGGCTACCGTGTCACCGATGCGAATGCCGCCGCTCTCGGCGCCGCCGAAGCCGGTGGACATGATGTCGGGGCACATCAGCACCTGCTCGTCGGTCAATCCGTCAGGAACCACGGCGAGATTCGTCATCGCATCAGGCACAAGCACGTACTCGGCCTGGCAACCGTCGATGGTGTTGCCGAATCGCCAGCCGCCCAGCGGCTTCCAGCCGTGGGCGGTGCCCGCGCCGTCCTGCGCGCCGTAGCCGCATTGGCAGGCATTGCTCCAACCGCTGGGCGTGATCGCGCCGGCGATCACGCGCTGGCCCTCGTGATAGCCGCGAACTGCCGAGCCGAGCTTCTCGATCACTCCCACCGGTTCGTGCCCGACGGTCAAGCCCTTGGCCACTGGGTACTCGCCTTTCAGGATGTGGACGTCCGTGCCGCAGATCGTTGTCGTGGTCACGCGCAACAGTGCATCCAGCGGCCCCACATCTGGAATCGGCTTCTCGTCAAGCACAATCCGACCGGGTTCGACGAACACCGCTGCCTTCATCTTGCCCATGAGAACCTCCTGTCCCAGGATTGCGCTGGAATCTTCACACTGAAGGCCGCCTGAGAGTTGACGCTGGTCAACTGGTGAGCCGGTCGAAACCGGCACAGCTCAGGACCCGCCCACCCAAAGCAACGCGAGGCCGGCGCCCACGCCGGCTGGGACGCCGACCCGTTCGATCAAGCCAGCCGGGGCGCCGCCAATCACCTCGACAGGCACCGAGCAGCGCTCGATGAGGCGGCTGGTCAGCGAGTCCTCCACCGCACGCACCAGCGCACTCTTGCGCGCCGTACCGATGAGGACCCGGTCGCAGCGCAGCCGGCGCGCAGCGTCAGCGATGCACCGAGCCTTATCGCCGACCTCCATGTGCACGCAATGCGCGACGGCAGCATCGTCGAGCATCCGCCTCGCCTCGGCCAGCGCTTCGTCGGCGCGTTCGCGATGGAATTCGGCACGCAGTTCACGGCCGACGTGCCGCGCGATATGCGCGGAGAAGGGAGGCTGCACGTTGAGGAGATGGATCATTCGAGCGTCTCCGCGGCGGAAGGCGCGCGTTGCGTGGCGTACCGCGAGCAGTGCATCGGGCGATCCGTCGCAAGGAAGGAGGAGCGTGGTCATGTGAATGGGCCCAGGCAAGGTTGAATGGAGTCCCGATGGCTGCCCCAGAGAAGCGGAACAACCCCTACTTCTCGCGCACCAGGAGGAGCGACGAGGCCGTGCGGGTGGCCACCCGCGCTGCGACCGATCCCAACGAAGAGAACCGGTGCGCACCGAAGCCGACCGACCCCATCGCGAGGACGTCCGGCTTGACTTCCTGCGCATAGGCAGCGAGTGCGTCTCCCGGATCGCTGCCGACGCGGCGCGCCTCGACGGCGTCCAGTCCCGCAGCGCGGAGGATGACCTGAACCGGCGCGAAAAACCGTACGGAAGGCCGCGTCCTGCATCGCGCGCGCCTGCGCCGGCTCGATACCGGTATCCACTTCGCGGTGAAGCCAGCCGGGGATGACGAGCCGAGACAGTTCGGGCACGACGTGGACAAGGAGGATCTCCGGCCGGCCACCGCCTGCGGGCTGTCTGGGGGATACCGGCGCAGGCCTGTGGGAGCGATGTGCAGTGGGCCCGGCACCAGGGCGATCTCGCACGCCTCGGCTGCTCCCCGTGGTGGTCGTCCGCAAGACGTTCCTCGAGCGGCGACGCTCATGCCTGGACTTTCGACGACATTCATCAAGCGACCCCTTCTGTGCACCACATCCGGTGGGAATGGGTGGAATCTTGCGGGAGTCGCTAGGGCGCGAAAAGCAGATTTTCCGGTCGCATCCTTCGGTATTCTGGAACCGACACCGGCTTCCCCCTTGCCGGGACGCCTATGCAAACAGCTCGCTGCGGGCCGCTTCCGTGATGGCGGCGACGCCCGGGTGCGTGATCCGCCTCTCGACCGAGATCGCGTAGAACTCCTCCACCAGGTCCTGCGGCGCGCCGACCTGCTCCACCTGGTACTGCCTGGAGATTTCCTTGGCAAGGATCGCAGGTGCCGGGAAGCAGCCCAGCCCTTCGCGGCCAAACGCCTTCATCAGGGCCGTGTCTTCGAACTCCGCCGCGATCGGTGGCGACAGGTCGTGCTGGCGCATCCAGGCATCGACCCGCGGCCGCAACGCCGATTCCGACCCAGGAAGCAGCATCGGCAGGAGTTGCAGGCATCCGGGAAAGCGGGCGCGTGCCTGGCGCGCGGTGATCCCGTGTCGGGCAGACAGCTTGTCCGACGCGAAGAAGGCGATGGCGCTGCGCCCCAGCAGGTGGGTGTACGCCTTCACCCCCAGATTGCCAGGCAGTGGAACATCCGAGACGACGAGGTCCACCCGGCGAAGGGCGAGTTCGGCCATCAGGTTGGTCAGTTTGCCTTCCGGACAGACAAGCCGCGGCGCCGGCTGCAGTCGCAGCGCGGGTTCCAGGACATGGTAGGCAATCGCCTTGGGCACCGAATCGACGAACCCCACCTTGAGCACCGGGGCACGCGGTGCATCACGCCCGCCGCGAAGCGCGTCCTCCATCTCCCGTCCCAACGTGAAGATCTCGTCCGCGTACTGCATCACCATCCGTCCCGCTTCCGTGGGCTCCACGCCGCGCCCCGCCTTCCTGAGCAGGGGCAGCCCAAGGCGCTCCTCGAGCTGGTCGATCTGGGTGCTGAGGGTCTGAGGAGAGAGATGCAGCTTCTCGCTCGCGCGCACGACGCCCCCTTCGCGCACGACCATCCAGAAGTATTGAAGGTGCTTGTAGTTCATTGGCGCTTCGGTTTCCTGGAATGGTCGTCGCTATTTTTCGACTTTTCAAGCAAGGTCGTCGTCCCTACAGTGAGTTCCATCACCACGGAGCGAACCCACATGTACTGCCCCACTTGCACATCAACTCGCCTGGTCCTTGCGCAGCGCCAGGGCGTGGAAATCGACTCTTGCCCGGTTTGCCGCGGGGTATGGCTGGACCGCGGGGAGCTCGACAAGATCCTCGACCGCGCCGAGCCGCGGCGGGCCAGGGACGACAGCGGCACGCCGGGAGACCACCCTTGGGCACGCGATGCCGGACGTCCCGGCGCGCGCGGGCGGCGCCGCGAAAGCTGGCTTTCCGAACTCTTCGACTGAAAGGAATCCCCATGCGCCGCTATCCCGCCGACAGCCCGCGCGCCGCCGCGCGCGTCGTCGCACTCCTGCTGCTCGCGGACGGAGCCGTCTCCCGCAGCGAGCTCAATGTCCTCGTCCGCCTGGGCGTCCACGAGCGCCTGCAGATCAATCCGATGGAGATGCAGGATGTTCTCGAGAACCTCGCCCGCGACCTGTTCGAGTTCGGCGCGAACTGGGACTGCTCGGGCGGGCTGCACCCCATCGCGGTGAGCTGCGTGCTCGACGACGTGACCGATCCCCGGCTTCGCAGGATCGTGCTGGACATCTGTCACGCCGTTGCGCAGGCAGACAGCCACCTCGCCGAAGCCGAGAACGCGATGCTTGCGCACGCCCTGCACCAGTGGCAGATCCCCTCGTGCGAACCCGCGTAAGGGGATGCCGGTGACGGAGGCTGGCCCACGCCCGGCCTGCCCCGTTCGATACGGTAGATTCGTCATGGAATTGCCTTCGCGCCGCCTTCATGGAACCCGCCGACGCGGCGCAGCACGGACTTCTCGGCCTCCAGCACGACCAGCAGCAGGATGCCCACGGCCACGAGGCGCAGGCCCCAGTCCAGTGGCAGCGCCTCGGTTCGGAACAGCCACATGCCGAAGATGCCGGCCAAAAAGAGCGTCGAGACCAGCAGGATCCGCCAAACCAGGAAACGCGAGAGCAGCGGGTCCCCGGGGGGCCGGGGCGGCCGCCGCATGACTCCCGCTCGGTAGGTTCGAAAGCCAGCACCATCGCCAGTGCGACCGATCCCACCATGTTCACCCACAGTACCTGGGCCGGCTGGATCGGCAATGCGATGCCGAGCAAGACCGCGAGCAGAAGCGACAGCGACTCTCCCCCGTTGACCGGCAGCATGAAGCTCACCGTCTGCATGCGCGATCGATGGCCCGCAACCTGCCACGTCGACGAGTCGTTCCCCACCGGCGAGTCGGTCGCCGCGGGTTCCGCCCTTCCACGAGACACAGCGCTACGTGCCGCGCGTGCTGGACCTGACCGCCGATTCCAGACCGGGCGCGAACGCCGGGCCTGATCCGCTCCTTGTCCAGATCGCGCGCGGGCGCGCGGCGTTCAGTCCGTGTCCGGGCCCGCCTCGCCACCGTCGTCGAGTCCGTGGTGGCGCGCCCACTCCTTGGCCTTGGCGATGCCCACGCGGATGGCGAATCCCTCGTCATGCCCCTCGTCCAGCAGCGCGTTCGCGATCTGTACCGCCTTGTCGCGCACGGGCGGCGGCAGGTGGCGCATGGAGGGTGGGTAACGTCCAGTCGTCCAGGGCATGACCGCAACGCCCGCGACGGTCGGAGCCCGCTCCCGGGCCGCCGGTCAGGACCAGAGGAGCAGCATCACGCCGCCCCAGACGGCGAGCGCCGCCGCGATGCCCGTCCAGAAATATGGTGTCCCGACCAGGCCTGCATCTTCCGGTGCCATGAGTTCCGCCTCCCAGGTTGGGAGTTCCATCTCCCAGTCGGGATCGATCGTGGTGGGGTCGCGGCCGCGCGGCCGTAGGACGGCGTTGTCGGCCGCCGTGCGCCAGCCGCGCCAGGGCGAGCTCATGGTGAGACGGCGTCCTACACGGCGGCGGGCGATCGTTCGCTACCGCTCAGGCACGCGCCTTGCCATCATCCGCCGGTGATCCAAGACATCAGCCCCAATGAGCGCCAGCTGCTCGCGAACCTGCTGCGGGCGAGCGGCCGCGAGCCCGACAGCTTCACCGTCGTCCTGCAGCCCGACGGCCTGGTGCGCGTGAGCGGCCCGCGCGGCACGGCCTTCTATCCGCGCGAGAGCTGGTTCACCCGCTTTTCGCGCCACCTGGACAAGGCGTTCTTCGACCCCGAGGTGCCGCCGCCGGCCGGTCCCCGGCTGGCGCGCAAGCGCACTGTCGAGATGGGGCATGCCTGAGCCGGTAGGATGCGGGTCGGCATGACCCGCATCGCCCCCCTGCACCTTTCCGCTTCCTCCGCATGAATCCCGACGCCGCCACCCTGTGGCGGGCGCCGCGCTGGGCGCTCGCCGTGCTGCTGGCAATGCTGGGCATGCTCGGCCCGTTCTCCATCGACACCTACATCCCGGCGTTCTCGGGCATCGCGGCCGCGGTGGGCGCGAGCCCCGTCGAGATGCAGCAGACGCTCTCGGCGTACCTGTTCGGGTTCGCGTTCATGAACCTGTTCCACGGCGCGCTGTCGGACAGCTTCGGCCGCCGCCCCGTGGTGCTGTGGGGCATCGCGGTGTTCACGATCGCCTCGGCGGGCTGCGCACTGTCGCAGACGATCGGCCAGCTGGTGTTCTTCCGCGGCCTGCAGGGCCTGTCCACCGGTGCCGGCATCGTCGTCTCGCGCGCGGTGATCCGCGACATGTTCCCGCCGGCCCAGGCCCAGCGGGTGATGAGCCAGGTGACGATCTACTTCGGCGTCGCGCCGGCCATCGCACCCATCATCGGCGGCTGGCTGTTCGTGCACGCGGGCTGGCATGCGGTGTTCTGGTTCCTCACCGGCATCGGCGTGCTGCTCTGGTCGGCCAACTACAAGCTGCTGCCGGAGACGCTGCACGTCACGCACCGCCAGCCGTTCCACGTGCGCAACCTGATGCAGGGCTACTGGCAGCTCGGTGCCAACCCACGCTTCCTGCTGCTCGCGCTGGCCAGCGGCGTGCCTTTCAACGGCGTGTTCCTGTACGTGCTGTGCGCGCCGGCGTTCCTGGGCGAGCACCTGGGCCTGGCGCCGACGCAGTTCTTCTGGTTCTTCGTGCTCACCATCACCGGGATCATGGGCGGCGCCTGGCTGAGCGGGCGGCTGGCCGGCCACATCGCGCCCAAGCGCCAGATCCGGCACGGCTTCGTGATCATGCTGGCGACGGCGCTGGTGAACGTCGCGGCCAACCTGCTGTGGCCGGCGCACGTGTCCTGGGCCCTGTGGCCGATCGCGTTCTTCGCGTTCGGCTGGGCGCTGATGGTGCCGGTGATCACCCTGCTGGTGCTGGACCTGAGCCCGGAGCGGCGCGGCATGGCCTCGTCGCTGCAGGCGGTGATCGGCTCGACGGCCAACGGGATCGTCGCCGGTGCGATCGCGCCGCTCGTGATGCACTCGACGCGGGCGCTGGCGGTTTCCTCGCTGCTGATGCTGGGCGTGGGCCTGCTGTCATGGATCTACGTCCACTGGCGCTGGCCCGACATCGGCCGCCATCCGACGGCGCATCCGGCCTGACAAGGAAAAACGCGCCGGGGATTCCGGCGCGTTGGATGCGATCGGCGCAGGGGCGCTGGGCCCCTGGCGTTCAGCGCGCGGGCTTGTAGGCCCGCTTCTTGGCGTCGCGCGGCACGAACGCCTTGCCGCCGCCGGCCGGGCGCGCCGGCTTGGCGAACCCTTGCGCGGGCTTTTCCCACGGCGTGGCGGCGCGGCGGCCATCGCGCTCGCCGCCACCACCACCGAAGTCACCGAAGCCGGCCTTGCGGCCATATTCGCCGCCGCCACCACCACTGCGGCCGAAGTCGCCGCCGCCGTTGCGGCGCGGTGCGCCGCTGCGGTGCGGCGGCGGGCCGCCACGGCCCTTGCCGCCGAAGCCCTGCGGCGCGCGCGGGGCGCGCTGCTGCGGCTCCATGCCCGGAATGACGTCGGCATGGAACGGCTGCTTGGTGTACGCCTCGATGTCGAAGATCTTGAAGCGGTCGCGGAACTCGGCGAACGTGACGGCCAGGCCATCGCGGCCCGCGCGGCCCGTGCGGCCGATGCGGTGCGTGTAGTCCTCGCTCTTCATCGGCAGGCCGAAGTTGAACACGTGCGTGATCGTCGGCACGTCGATGCCGCGCGCGGCCACGTCGGTGGCCACCAGGATCTGCACCTGCCCGTTGCGCAGCGCCATCAGGCGGCGGTTGCGCAGGCCCTGGCTGAGCGCGCCGTGCAGCGCGACGGCCGAAAAGCCCTCCTGCTGCAGGTCGTTGGCCAGGCCGTCGCATTCGATCTGGGTCGAGGCGAACACGATCGCCTGGTCCATCGACGCGTCGCGCAGCCAGTGGTCCAGCATCGCGCGCTTGTGCTGCGCATGGTCGGCCCAGAACAGCACCTGCTTGATGTTGGCGTGCTTTTCCTGCGGCGAGTCGATCTGCACCTTCTGCGGCTGGCGCATCACGCGCGAGGCCAGCTGCTGGATGCGCGGCGCGAAGGTGGCGCTGAACATCATGGTCTGGTGGCGGGCGCTGGTCAGCTGGTTGATCTCGGCCAGGTCGTCGGCGAAGCCCAGGTCCAGCATGCGGTCGGCCTCGTCGACGACCAGGAAGCGCACCTGGTCCAGCTTGATCTGCTGCGAGCGCTGCAGGTCCAGCAGGCGGCCCGGCGTGGCGACCACCAGGTTGGCGTTCTGCAGCCGCGCGATCTGCATCTGGTACGGCATGCCGCCCACGACGTTGGCGATGCGCAGGCCTTTGCAATGCTTGACCAGGTCGATGGCGTCGTGCGCCACCTGCTGCGCGAGTTCGCGCGTCGGGCACAGGATCAGCGCGCCGGGCGTGGCGGCCTTGAAGTGGCGCGGGTCGGCCGGATTGCGGCGCTTGCGCTTGGGCGGCGCCTCGCCGCGCGCGGCGGCCTCGTCGGCCAGTCGCTGCTGCTCGGCGCGCTCCTGCTCCTCGGCGTCCGCCTGCTGCTGGATCAGCGTGTGCAGCACGGGCAGCAGGAACGCGGCGGTCTTGCCGCTGCCGGTCTGGCTGGAGACCATCAGGTCGATGTAGGCGGCCTCGCCCTCGCCGCCGGTGGGCAGCGCGCGCGGGATCGCCTCGGCCTGCACCGCGGTGGGCTGCGTGAAGCCCAGGTCCTCGACGGCGCGGATCAGTTCGGGCGCCAGGCCCAGCTTGACGAAGCCGTTCGGCAGCGCCGGCGCCGGCGCCGGCGTGGCGACGGAGGTCGTGGTGGTGTCGATGTCGGAGGATTGCGCAGGCGCGAAGTCGCCCTGCACGTCGAACGTGTCGGTCATGAAGTTCTCTTGCGACCGCGCCCGGAGGGAGCGGCCGTCGTCAATGGTTAAGGAACATCAACCATCAGACGACATCCGGCGCGCCGGGCGCCGGTGGCTCATTCAGCGAGCCTGTGCATGAAGGGAGATGCGAGGAAACGGCGCATGGAGCGCCGCGAAGCCCGCTATTGTCCCACAGATCCGGGTTTTCCCCAAATCCTCAAGACCCCAGGCGCAGGAAGTGCTCCCGGTAGTGGGCCAGTTCGTCGATGGACTCGTGCACGTCGGCCAGCGCCGTGTGGGCCTGCTGCTTCTTGAAGTTGTTGTACACCTCGGGCCGCCAGCGGCGCGCCAGCTCCTTGAGCGTGCTCACATCGAGGTTGCGGTAGTGGAAGAACGCTTCCAGCTTCGGCATGTACTTGACCAGGAACCGGCGGTCCTGCCCGATCGTGTTGCCGCACAGGGGCGAGGCGCCCTTGGGCACGTACTTGGCCAGGAAGGCCAGCAGCGTCTCCTCCGCCTGCGCCTCGTCGACGGTGGACGCCTTGACGCGGTCGATCAGCCCGCTGCGCCCGTGCGTGCCCTTGTTCCAGGCATCCATCTTGTCCAGCTGCTCGTCGCTCTGGTGGATGGCGAACACGGGGCCTTCCACGCGCGGCTCCAGGCCGGGCCCGGTGACGATCACGGCGATCTCGATGATGCGGTCGACCTCGGGGTTCAGCCCCGTCATTTCGCAGTCGAGCCAGACCAGGTTCAGGTCGGTTTTCGCGAGCGTGGGCGTGGCGTTGGAAGGCGTCTTCTCTGGCATCGATGGATTGTCGCATCGCCTACACTCGACTGATGCTTTCGCCGTACGTCTGGACCCTCGCCTTCGCGGCTGCCCTGGTGGCGAGCCTGGCCGTGAAGTTCTGGCTGTCCTCGCGCCAGATCCGCCACGTGGCGCTGCACCGCGATGAAGTCCCGGCCGCCTTCGCCGGCACCGTGTCGCTCGCGGCCCACCGCAAGGCGGCCGACTACACCATCAGCAAGGGGCGCCTGGGGTTGATGGAGATGGCCTTCGGCGCGGTGGTGCTGATGGCGTGGACGCTGCTGGGGGGCCTGCACGCGCTGAACCAGGCCCTGCTCGGCTGGCTCGGCCCCGGCATGGCCCAGCAACTCGCGCTGCTGGCGTGCTTCGCCGTCATCGGCGGCGTGCTCGACCTGCCCTTCACGCTGTACCAGACCTTCGTGATCGAGGAGCGGTTCGGCTTCAACAAGATGACGTGGCGCCTGTGGCTGGCGGACATGGCCAAGGGCCTGGTGCTCGGCGCCGTGATCGGCCTGCCCATCGCCTGGCTGATCCTGTGGCTGATGGGCGCGGCCGGCAGGCTGTGGTGGGTGTGGGCCTGGGGGGTCTGGATGGGCCTGAACCTGCTGCTGCTGGTGCTCTATCCGACGGTCATCGCGCCCCTGTTCAACAAGTTCCGACCGCTGGAGGACGAGACGCTGCGCCAGCGGGTCACCGCCCTGATGCAGCGCTGCGGCTTCGCGGCCAAGGGCCTGTTCGTCATGGACGGCAGCAAGCGCAGCGCGCACGCCAACGCGTACTTCACCGGCTTCGGCGCCGCCAAGCGCGTGGTGTTCTTCGACACGCTGCTGGCCAAGCTGGCCCCCGGCGAGGTGGACGCGGTGCTGGCGCACGAGCTCGGGCACTTCAAGCACAAGCACATCGTCAAGCGCATCGCCGGCCTGTTCGCGCTCAGCCTGCTCGGCTTCGCCCTGCTGGGCTACGCCGCCACGCAGCCCTGGTTCTACCTGGGCCTGGGCGTCGCGCCCAACCTGCAGGGGCCCAACGACGCGCTGGCGCTCGTGCTGTTCCTGCTGGTCGTGCCGGTGTTCTCGTTCTTCGTCTCGCCGCTGATGGCGCAGCTGTCGCGCCGGCACGAGTTCGAGGCCGACGCCTTCGCCGTCGCCCAGACCGGGCGCGAGGACCTGCGCAGCGCGCTGCTCAAGCTGTACGAGGACAACGCATCCACGCTCACGCCCGATCCGCTGTTCGTCAAGTTCTACTACTCGCATCCGCCGGCGTCCGAGCGCCTGGCGCGGATGGCCGTCGCCGGAGGTGCCGCATGAGTGTTTCGATGATGAGGAAGAAGGACTGGTCGCTGATCCCGCGGCGCGCGCTGGGCCCCACCGAGGTGGTCTCGCGCCTGACCACCGCGCCGGGCTGGAAGCTCGCCGGCGACGGGCCGGACGTGGCGATCGAGAAGACCTTCACCTTCGCCAACCACCAGGAGACCATGGCGTTCGTGAACGCGGTGGCCTTCATCGCCCACGTGCAGGACCACCATCCCGACCTGTCGGTGCACTACGACCGCTGCGTGGTGCGCTGGAACACGCGCGACGTGCAGGGCTTGTCCGACACCGACTTCGAATGCGCGGCGCTGGTCGACGCGCTGCTCGCATGAGCCTGCGAGAGGCGGCGCTTGGCTGACGCGGCGGGGCTGGACGCGGGCCTGGTCGTGGCCGGCTTCGGCCGCCACTGCCTGGTGGAGACGCCCGACGGCGCGCGCCGCATCTGCCACCCGCGCGGCAAGAAGACCCAGGCGGTCGTGGGCGACCGCGTGCAGTGGCGCCCCTCCCACGACGAGGGCACCATCGAGCGCGTCGAGCCGCGCCGCAACCTTTTCTACCGCCAGGACGAGATCCGCACCAAGTCCTTCGCCGCCAACCTCGACCAGGTGCTGGTGCTGATCGCTGCGGAGCCCGAGTTCTCGGAGCAGCAGCTCGCGCGCGCGCTGATCGCGGCCGAGGCCGAGCGCATCACGCCGCTGATCGCCCTGAACAAGAGCGACCTCGTCGAGCCGTTCGAGCGGGCGTGGGGCCGCCTGCGGCCCTACCAGCAGATGGGCTACGGCGTGCTGCCGCTGTCGCTGCGCCTGTCCGGCGACGTCGACCGCGAACACCTGCTGGCGCACCTGGAAGGCAAGACCACGCTGGTGCTCGGCCCCTCGGGCGCGGGCAAGAGCACGCTGATCAACCTGCTGGTGCCCGGCGCGCTGGTGCAGACCGGCGAGATCTCGCGCGCACTCAACTCGGGCAAGCACACCACGACCAGCACCACCTGGTACTGGGTGGACGCGCAGCGGCGCACCGCGCTCATCGACTCCCCGGGGTTCCAGGAATTCGGCCTGAACCACATCGAGCCGATGGCCCTGGCCAGCCTGATGCGCGACCTGCGGCCGCACCTGGGCCAGTGCCGGTTCCACAACTGCACGCACCGGCACGAGCCCGGCTGCGCGGTCATCGCCGCGGTGGCGCATGCCGACGGGGCCGGCCTGATCACGGCCAACCGGTACCGCATCTACTGCGACCTGTTCGAGGAACTGAGCCAGCCGCCGCGCTGGTGAACGCGGGTCAGCCCAGCAGGCGCGCCAGCGTGAGCAGCGCCAGCAGCACCATCCACAGGACGACCGTGCGCCAGACCAGGCCCACGATGCTGCGCAGGTGCGCGGGCTCGGCCTCGCGGCCGGGGGTGCTCTCGCTGTCGGCCTCGGTGGCCGCGGCCGCCGAAGCGGCGTTGAACGCCTGCGAGCCGTTGGGCGCGAACGCCGAGCGCAGCGCCTCGCCGCCCAGCCGCACGTTCACGGCGCCGGAGGTGGCGGCGAGGATCACGCCGTCGTTGTCGTTCGGGAAGCGCTGCGCGTGGTTGCGCCAGCAGTCGATGGCCTCCTCGAAGCTGCCGACCACGGCGAAGGCGAGCGCCGTGATGCGCGCCGGCAGCCAGTCGATGACGTACCAGGCGCGCACGGCGGCCAGCTGCGCGGCCTCGCTCACCGGCTGCACCCGGCTGCGGTGGCGCCAGTAGCGGGTCACGAACTCGGCCATCCGGTACAGCACCGCGCCCGCCGGCCCGAGGCCGAACGCGGCCAGCACCGAGAACCAGGCCAGCACCCCGAACACGTGCCGGTGCGCCGCCAGCACGGAGTACTCGATCACGTGCCGGACGATCTCGCGCCGTGGCAGCTGCGCCGCGTCGACCTGCTGCCACTGCGCGAGCAGTTCGCGGGCGCGGTCCTCGTCGCCCGCGTCCAGCGCGTCGCGGATGGCGGTGAAGTGGTGGCTGAACTGCCGGAAGCCCAGCGTCACGTACAGCACGGCGGCGCTCCACGCCACCGCGGCCAGCCAGCCGAGCGTGAGCAGCAGCGCCCAGTGGATCGCCAGCGCCGCGATGGCGGGCGCCAGCGTGGCCACGCCCCAGGCGATCCAGCCGTGGTGCGGCTTGCCGGCGTCGAAGTTGCGGCTCGCCCAGCGGGCCCACGAGCGCAAGCCGGTGTGGATGGGGTTGTGGCGCGCCAGCGGCCGCACCTGCTCGATCAGCAGCGCGAACAGGATGGCGAAGAAACTCATGGGCCGATGATACGGGCCGGCCCGGCCGGCGCCGTCAGGCCGCGAGGAAGCGGTAGAAATTACGCAACATCGCCGCGGTCGCGCCCCAGATGAAGCGCTCGGTCGTGCCGTCCATGTACGGCATCGAGAACCACTCGCGGCGCGCGCCGGCCGCATCCATCACGTGGCGGCGGTGGTGGGCCGGGTTCATCAGGAACTGCAGCGGCACCTCGAACGCGTCGGCGACCTCGTGCTCGTTGAGCGTGAGCGGCGCGTGCGGCTGCACGAAGGCGATGACCGGCGTGACGACGAACCGCGTGCCCGTGGTGTAGGTGGGCAGCTGGCCGACGACCTCGACGTGCTCGCCGGCCAGGCCGATCTCCTCCTCGGCCTCGCGCAGCGCCGTGTGGGCCGCGTCGCGGTCGGTGTCGTCGCGCTTGCCGCCGGGAAAGGCGATCTGCCCCGAGTGGGTCGACAGGTGCGCCGTGCGCTCGGTCAGCAGCACCGTAGGCCGCTCGCGCAGGACGATCGGCACCAGCACCGAGGCATGCGCCAGCTGGCGATCGGTGAAGCGCGGCTCGGCCCGCGCCTCCGGCTCCCACGGCGGCGGGAAGCGAAAGCGCTGGCGGATCGCGCCGGGCCGCAATTGCTCGGGCACGACGGCCGGCAGGTGCGAATCGATCGCCGCCACCGGCACGGTGCGCGGGTCGAAGTTGGGCAGCTTGGACAGCGGCACCAGGTCGGGCGGCAGCGGCGGGACGCGTTCGTTGGTCATGGTGGAAAAGAAAAACCGCCGCGAGCCCCAAAGGCCGGCGGCGGCTTCGCCTGCAGCGGAAGGACGCTTACTCGGCGGCGGGGGCGGCAGCAGCCGAGCGGGTGCCGTGGGCCAGCTTTTCCTTGATGCGGGCCGACTTGCCGCTGCGCTCGCGCAGGTAGTACAGCTTGGCGCGGCGCACGTCGCCGCGGCGCTTGACCTCGATGCCGGCGATCAGCGGGCTGTAGGTCTGGAAGGTCCGCTCGACGCCTTCGCCGCTGGAGATCTTGCGCACGGTGAAGCCGCTGTTCAGGCCGCGGTTGCGCTTGGCGATCACCACGCCCTCGTAGGCCTGCACGCGCTTGCGGGTGCCTTCGACGACGTTGACGCTCACGATCACCGTGTCGCCGGGGGCGAAGTCGGGGATCTTCTTGCCCAGGCGGGCGATTTCCTCTTGCTCGAGGGTCTGGATCAGGTTCATGGTGGTTTCCGTCGATCGTGCCCGCGCCTGGTTGGAAAGGATGTCGCGGCACCCGGTCAAGGGGCCCGGAACGACGCGCGTGGCGTCCTTCCTTCGACTGTTGACGGCCGGGCAGAGGATCGGAGAGCCTGTGATTATAGCCCGGCGGGCCGGCCCGGCGCCAGGCGGGCCAGGAACGCCTCGTCCGAGGCGGTCAGCCGGCCCGCGGAGCGGGCGGCGGCCAGCAGGTCGGGACGCAGCCGGGCCGTCGCCTCCAGGCGGCGCTCGCGGCGCCAGCGCTCGATCTGGGCATGGTGGCCCGACAGCAGCGGCGCCGGCACGCGGCGGCCCTCCCAGTCCTCGGGCCGGGTGTAGTGCGGGCAGTCCAGCAGGCCGTCGATGGCCGGGTTGAAGCTGTCGGCCTCGTGGCTGCCGGTGTCGTTCAGCACGCCCGGCTGCAGCCGGGCCACTGCGTCGAGCAGCGCCATGGCGGCGATCTCGCCGCCGGACAGGACGAAGTCGCCCAGGCTCAGCTGCACGTCCACGTGGGCGTCGATGAAGCGCTGGTCGATGCCCTCGTAGCGGCCGCACAGCAGGATGGCGCCGGCGCCCGCCGACCAGCCCTCGACCGCGGCATGGTCCAGGCGGCTGCCGGTGGGCGAGAACAGCACGACGGGAGCGCCCTCGCCCCGCTCGGCGCGCACGGCCGCGAGGCAGCGCGCCAGCGGCTCGGCCATCATCACCATGCCCGGGCCGCCGCCGAACGGCCGGTCGTCCACCCGCCGGTAGTTGCCCTCGGCGAAGTCGCGCGGGTTCCACAGGCGCACGTCGACCTGCCGCATCTCGTACGCGCGGCGCGTGACGCCGCTCTCCAGGAACGGCCCGAACAGTTCGGGAAACAGGGTCAGGACGTCGAAGCGCATGGGGCGATTGTCGGGCCCGGTCCGCGTGGCCGGGCCGGGCCCGGCAGGGCCTCAGTAGTCCGGTTGCCAGTCGACGGTGATGCGCCGGCCCGGCAGGTCCACCGCATCGACGAAGGCCGACACGAACGGGATCATGCGCTCGGCGGGCTTGCCGCCGTCGTCGTAGGCGAGCACGAGCACCGTCTGCGGGCCGGTGGCCATCAGGTCGCGCACCTCGCCCAGCACCAGCCCTTCGCGGTTGACGACCTGCAGGCCGATCAGGTCGACCCAGTAGTACTCGTCGTCGGCGGCGGTGGGAAAGCTCGAACGCGGCACGAAGATGCGCGAGCCCTTGAGCGCCTCGGCGGCATCGCGGTCGTCCACGTCATGGGCGTGGGCGACGACGCTGTCCGAATGCTCCTTGGCCTCGCGCACGCGCAGCAGCACCGTGCCGGAAAAGGGCGGCTTGGCCGCCCGCTCGGACGGCTGCAGGAACCAGCGCCGGGAAGAAAAAAGCGCCTCCGGGGAAGCGCTGTGGGGCAGGACCTTGAACCAGCCCTTGACGCCCCAGGCGTCGTGGATGCGCCCGACTTCGACGGCGTCCGCGGGAAGTTCCGCGGGCTCCAGGCCCGGCAACATCATCGAGGCGTCAGGCCGCGGCGGCGGGCGCCTTGGCGGCGGCTTGCTTGAGCAGGCGCTCCACCGTGGGCGAAGCCTGCGCGCCGACGCTGCGCCAGTAGGTCAGGCGGTCCTGGGCGATGCGCACGCCTTCCTCGTTGTCCTTGGCCGTCGGGTTGTAGAAACCCAGGCGCTCGATGAAGCGGCCGTCGCGGCGCACGCGCTTGTCGGCGACGACGATGTTGAAGAACGGACGGCCCTTGGAGCCGCCGCGGGAGAGTCGAATCACGACCATGATTTATCCTTCGGGTGGTACGAGCCGCTGCTTCACGTTGGATGCGGCGGCTGCGCGGAGTGTCTTCCAGCGTTGAGACACGCGACATGGCCACCCGGCCAGCGACACGCTGGAAAGCCCGCGATTATAGCCGACCCTCCCCCATGAGCACCATTCGCCCCAGCACGGAAGCCGACCTGCCCGCGATCACCGCGATCTATGCCCACCACGTGCTGCACGGCACCGGCACCTTCGAGACCACCCCGCCCACCGAGGCGGAGATGGCGGCCCGCCGGGCCGACGTGCTGGCCAAGGGCCTGCCCTGGCTGGTGCTGGAGCGCGGCGGCCAGGTGCTGGGCTACGCCTACTGCCAGTGGTTCAAGCCCCGGCCGGCCTACCGCTACTCGGCCGAGGACTCGATCTACCTGCACCCCGACGCGGCGGGCCAGGGGCTGGGCAAGCAGTTGCTGGCCGCGCTGGCGGCGCAGGCCGAAGCGGCCGGCGTGCGCAAGCTCATCGCCGTGATCGGCGACTCGGCCAACGCCGGCTCGGTCGGCGTGCACCGGGCGCTGGGCTTCCAGCCGGTGGGCACGATCGCCTCGTGCGGCTGGAAGTTCGGCCGCTGGCTGGACATCGTGCTGATGGACCGGCCGCTGGGCGCCGGGGACGCCACGGCGCCCGAGGCATGAAGAGCAAGACACTCGCCGCCTGGCTGGCCTTCCTGGGCGGCCCGCTGGGGCTGCATCGCTTCTACCTGCACGGCCCGCGCGATCTTCTCGGCTGGCTGCTGCCGCTGCCCACGCTGGTGGGCGCCTACGGCGTGCTGCGGATGTGGTCACTGGGCCAGGACGACGCCCTGAGCTGGGTGCTGGTGCCGGTGCTCGGTTTCACCGTGGCCGGCTGCTGCCTCACCGCCATCGTCTACGGCCTGCGCAAGCCTCCGGAGTGGAACGCCCGCTTCAACCCGGCGGCCGACCCCGAGGCGCCCGCCGGCCAGACCCGCTGGGCGACCATCTGGGCCATCGTGCTGTCGCTGATGGTCGGCGCCGGCGTGCTCATGACCAGCATCGCCATCAGCTTCCAGGGCTACTTCCAGGCCCAGGTCGAGGAAGGCCGCCGGATCTCCGAGTAGCGGGGGCCGCGCATGGGCCGATGCCGAGCCGGCATGGCGCGCCGGCGCCGGCAGCCGCTACAGTGGCTCGTCCATTCACCCGCATCCGAAGGAGCCGCTTCATGGCCGCCACCCAGCCAGCCGACGCCATCGTGATCCGTGCCGCCGAACCGGCCGACGCCCTGGGCACGTCCGCCCTGCTCGGGCGCATCGGCACGGCCGAAGGCACGCTGCAGCTGCCGGACATGCCGGTCGCCTCGCGCCTGGAGCACCTGCAGAAGGTGGAGACGCGCGATTGCCGCCTGGTGGCCGTGGCGGGCGGCGAGGTGGTGGGTTGCGCCGGCCTGCACTCGGTCGGCATGAGCCTGCGCCGCCTGCACGTGCGCGACCTGGGCATCGCCATCGCCCCCGAGTGGCAGGGCCGCGGCGTCGGCCGCCGCATGATGCAGCGCCTGCTGGACTGGGCCGACAACTGGGCCGGCGTGCTGCGCATCGAGTTGCACGTGCACGCCGACAACGCCCGCGCGCGGGCGCTGTACGAGAGCCTGGGTTTCGTCGAGGAGGGCCGCCACCGCGGTTACTCGCTCACGGGCGGGCGCTTCGTCGACAGCCTGTCGATGGCGCGGCTGCATCCGAAGCCGCCGGTGATCATCCCGGGCTGAAGCACCGGGACGGCTGGATTGCGGGTCAAGCCCGCAATGACAGCGCACCGTGTCGTTCCGGGCCTGGATTGCGGGCAAGCCCGCAATGACACCCTGCCGTGAAACACGGGGACGGCCTGGACCGCGGGCCGAGCCTGCCATGACACCCCACCGCGTCATTCCGGCGAAGGCCGGAATCCAGGATCAGAACAGCTGCAGGCTGATCCAGTACCCGATGCCGGCCATGAAGGCGGCGGCGGGGATGGTGAAGATCCAGGCCCACACGATGTTGCCCGCCACGCCCCAGCGCACGGCGCTGGCGCGCTGCGTGGAGCCGACGCCGACGATGGCGCCGGTGATCGTGTGCGTGGTGGATACCGGGATGCCCAGCGCGGTGGCCAGGAACAGCGTGAGCGCCCCGCCGGTCTCGGCGCAGAAGCCGCCCACGGGCTTCAACTTGGTGATCTTCTGGCCCATGGTCTTGACGATGCGCCAGCCGCCGAACATGGTGCCCGCGCCGATGGCCAGGTAGCAGGCGGTGATCACCCAGGCGGGCGGCGACTTGTCGCCGGCCGCCACATGGCCGCTGGCGATCAGCAGCAGCCAGATGATGCCGATGGTCTTCTGCGCGTCGTTGCCACCGTGGCCCAGGCTGTAGGCGCCCGCAGAGACCAGCTGCAGGCGGCGGAACCAGCGGTCCACGCGCGAGGGCGTGGCGCGCCGGAACACGTGCGACACCAGCACCATCATCAGCGAGCCGAGCAGGAAACCGAGCAGCGGCGAGACGAAGATGAACAGCACCGTCTTCCAGATGCCGGCCCCGATCAGCGCCTGGGCGCCGGTCTTGGCGATCACGGCGCCCACGATGCCGCCGATCAGCGCGTGCGACGAGCTGCTGGGAATGCCGTACCACCAGGTGAGCAGGTTCCAGGCCGTGGCCCCCAGGAGCGCGCCGAACACGATGTGCGTGTCCACCACCCCCGGCTCCACGATGCCCTTGCCGATGGTCGCCGCCACGCTCAGGTGGAAGATGAAGACGGCCACGAAGTTGAAGAACGCGGCGAACACGACGGCCGTGGTGGGCCGCAGCACGCCGGTCGACACGACCGTGGCGATGGAGTTCGCCGCGTCGTGGAAGCCGTTCATGAAATCGAACGCCAGGGCCAGGGCCACCAGCATGATCACCACCCAGAGGGCGGCTTGGGTCGCGTTCATGCGGTGCTCAGGAGTGCTCGAGAATGATGCCTTCGATGACGTTGGCCACGTCCTCGCACTTGTCGGTGATGGTCTCCAGCAGCTCGTAGATGGCCTTGAGCTTGAGCACCTCGCGCACGTCCGGCTCCTCGCGGAACAGCCGGCTCATGGCCGAGCGCATCACCCGGTCGGCGTCGGATTCGAGCCGGTCGATCTCCTCGCAGGTCTTGAGCGCGGCCTCGGCGGTGGCCGCGTCGGCCAGCCCGCCGATCAGGGCGACGGCTTCCTTGACCCGCTCGCAGCACTTGACCGACAGGTCCGTCAGGCGCGTGATCTCCTCGTTGACCTGGCGCACGTCGTACAGGGCCATGGTCTCGGCGGAATCCTGGATCAGGTCCGCCACGTCGTCCATCGTGTTGATCAGCGTGTGGATCTGGTCGCGGTCGATCGGCGTGATGAACGTCTTGTGGATCAGCCGATTGACCTCGTGCGTGACCCGGTCGGCGGCGCGCTCGGCGTTGTCGACCTCCCGGTTGTACTGCTCGCGCAGCGCGGGATCGGAGTAGTTGGCCACCAGCTTGGCGAACGCATGCGCGGCCTCGACGACGCGGGCCGCGTGCTGGTTGAACATGTCGAAGAAGTTGCCTTCTCGCGGCAGCAGCTTGCCGAAGAGCATTCGGACCCGTCCGTGAAAATTGGTGACTGGCGAGTGTAGCCGGGCGCGCCCGCGCGCCCTTCAGGCGCCGCGGAACATGAAGTAGGCGGCACCCACCATGCACAGGGCCGCCCACAGGTAATCGAGCTTGAGCGGCTGGTTCAGGTAGACCACGGCGAACGGCACGAACACCGACAGCGTGATCACCTCCTGCACGATCTTGAGCTGCGCCACCGAGAAGCCGGCCTGGGCGAAGCCGATGCGGTTGGCCGGCACCTGCAGCAGGTATTCGGCCAGCGCGATGCCCCAGCTGACCAGCGCCGCGATCCACCACGGCTTGCCGGCCAGGTTCTTCAGGTGGCCGTACCAGGCCATCGTCATGAACAGGTTGGAGCAGACCAGCAGCACAATGGTCTGCAGCGAGGCGGGCATGGCGGTGGCGAAAGGCATGGTGCAAGGATTATCGGGAACGGGCGATGTCACGGTGTTGCACTCGGACGCCGCGTGCATCGTGGTCGACAAGCCCGCCGGCCTGCTGAGCGTGCCGGGCCGCGGCGAGGACAAGCAGGACTGCCTGGCGCGGCGCGTGCAGGCGCTGTTTCCGGACGCGCTCGTGGTGCACCGCCTGGACATGGCGACCTCGGGCCTGTGGATCCTGGGCCGCGGTCCCGCCGCGCAGCGGGCGCTGTCGATGGCCTTCGAGCGCCGCCAGGTGCGCAAGCGCTACGTGGCCGTCGTGCAGGGCGTCCCCCGCCAGGAGGCCGGGGACGGCTGGTCAACGATCGACCTGCCGCTCGGCGCGGACTGGCCCCGCCGGCCGCGCCAGCAGGTCGATCCGGTCCGCGGCCGCCCCAGCATGACGCGGTGGCGCCTCGTGGGCGCCGGCCCGCTGCCCGGCACCAGCCGGATCGAGCTCGAACCCGTCACCGGCCGCTCGCACCAGCTGCGCGTGCACCTGCACGCCATCGGCCATCCGATCGTCGGCGACGCGCTGTACGCGCCGCCCGAGGTCGCCGCCGCCAGCCCGCGCCTGCTGCTGCACGCCAGCGAGCTGGCGCTGGCGCACCCGGTGGACGGCCATCCGCTGCAATGGCACAGCCCGGCGCCGTTCTAGGCGCCGCCCGCGTACGATGCGGCGCATGACTTCCGCCACCCACCTCACCATCCTCACCGGCGCCTCGCGCGGCATGGGGCTCGCCATGGCCGAGCAGCTGCTGGACGCCGGGCACGACCTGCTGTGCATCTCGCGCAAGACCAGCGACGCGCTCGCCGCGCGGGCGCGCGACGCCGGACGCACGCTCGAACAGTGGCCGCAGGACCTGGCCCGCGCCGAGACGGTGGCGGCGAAGCTGCAGACCTGGCTGTCCGCGCAGGACCCGGCGCGGCTGGCCAGCGTCACGCTGATCAACAACGCCGGCGTCATCCCCGCCATCGCCCCCATCGGGGACATCCCCGCGCCCGACCTCGCGCAGGCGCTTCGCGTGGGGCTGGAGGCGCCGATGCTCCTGACCGGCGCCTTCCTGCACGCGACCGCGTCCTGGACCTGCGCGCGCCGGGTGCTGAACATCTCGTCCGGCCTCGGCCGGCGGGCGATGGCGTCGCAGGCTCCCTATTGCGCCGCCAAGGCCGGCATGGACCACTTCACCCGGTGCGTGGCGCTGGAGGAGGCGCAGCGGCCCCACGGCGCGCTGGTGTGCTCGCTCGCGCCCGGCGTGATCGACACCGACATGCAGGTGCAGCTGCGCAGCGCGGATCCGTCTCGCTTTCCCGACGTCGGCAATTTCCGGGGCATGAAGGACCAGGGCGTGCTCACCTCGCCGCACGATGCCGCGGCGCGCGTGCTGGGCTACCTGGCCCGGCCCGACTTCGGCCGCAACCCGGTGGGCGACGTCCGCGACGCCTGAGGCGGCGCATGGCGCACCGGCCGGCGCGGCGCCGGCCCGGGGCTGGCGCCGCCGGTCAGTCGCCCTGGAAGCCGCCGGCGCGGTAGGTCAGCACCAGCGTGTCGCGGTGCCCGCCCGGGGCGGTGGGCTGGATCGGCGTGGTCTCGTGGATCACGCGTTCGTCGTCCAGCAGCAGCAGGCTCCACGGCTCGCCGAGCGTGAACCGCTGGCCCGCCGGGCCGTGCGCGTCGAACACCCGCGTCTCCCCGCCCTTGACGCCTTCGCGCGCGACCAGGAACACCGCCACCAGGTCGACGCCGTCGCGGTGCGCGCCTTCGGGCGTGGGCCGGCCGATGCCGTCGGTGGTGTCGATGCGGAACTGGTGGGCCTCGACGAACCAGGGCTGCGGCCCCTTCAGCTGCGAGCACACGCGCGCCAGCCCGCGCAGCAGTCCGTCCCACGCCGGTGCCGACGCGACCCCGGGCCGCATCGGCTCGAACCAGCGCTGCATGCCGCCGTGCAGGGCGTTGTATTCGACCGGCTGCCAGTGCGCGCGGTGCGGCGCCTGCCGGACCGCGTCGTCCTGCACCACGAAGCACGAGTGGCGTCGGCGCCGGTAGCGCCCGCCGTCCTTGAGGTAGGTGTCCGGCGGCAGGTCGTCCCACGAGGGCACGAGCGCCTGCAGCTGCGCGAGCGCGCAACCCGCCAGTTCGGCCACGCCGTGCGGGCTGACGACCGCATAGCCGCGCGAGCGCAGCAGCGACGGCGCCTCGCTGGCCGCCGAGTACGAAGGGGTGAGCAGCATGGGGCGAGCTTACCGCCGCGGGCCGCGTTCCCTGCCGCGGTGCGGCGCCGTGAGCGGCCGCACCGCGCGTTTTTTTCGCGGCGGCGCCCTGACGCGGCCCCGCGAGTGCGACGCGATCGTTCGCCGGTGCATGACCTGGATCAAGGCCGCCGCCGTGCGCCGGCCCTACCCTGCCGCGCTGCAAAGGAGACATGCCCCATGGCACGACTGCCCTGGTCCGAGGCCCTCGAACTCGGCCTCGACGTGATGGACGACACCCACCGCGAATTCGTGGACCTGCTGGCCCGCTGCGAGGCCGCCGGCGACGCGGAGGTGGCCGCTCGGTGGGACGAGCTGGTGGCTCACACCGCCGACCATTTCGGTCGCGAGGACGCCTGGATGCGGGACACCGGGTTTGCGAGCGTGAACTGCCACGCCACCCAGCACCAGGTCGTGCTGCAGGTGCTGCGCGAAGGCGCCAGGCTGGCCGGCGAAGGCCAGCTGGCCCCGATCCGGCAGATGATCCGCGAGCTGGCGGACTGGTTTCCCCAGCACGCACAGACGATGGATGCGGCGCTGGCGCTGCACCTGCGCGGCGTCGGCTACGACCTGCGCAGCGGCCAGCTGGCGCAGCCGGCGGCCCTGCCCGCCGAGGCGATCACGGGCTGCGGCGGCGCCTGCCACTGAAAGACGGCCGCGGCGTGTCGGTCATGGCGGGGCCGCCGTGCCCCGTCGCTCCATGGCTCCGTCATGCGGGGCTCGACCCGGCATCCAGGGGCTCTGGTTGCCATTGGAGCTGGGTTGCAGGTCAAGCCCGCAATGACGAGCACTCGCCTCCGGCCAGCGGCCAGGACACGCCACCCACTTCGTCATGCCGGGCTTGACCCGGCATCCAGGGGCTCTGGTTGCCATTGGAGCTGGATTGCGGGTCGAGCCCGCAATGACAACTCTCGGCTCGAGCGATGGCGAAAACCGGCCCCGCAGACGACGGGGCAGCCGCCCTTCAGGGCTCGACCTTGACGCCCTTCCAGAACGCCACCCGGCCGCGCACCATCTCGGCCTCGGGCTTGGGGTCCGGGTAGTACCACGCGGCGTCGGCGTTCAGCTCGCCGTCGACGAGCAGCGAGTAGTAGCTCGCCTGCCCCTTCCACGGACAGGTGGTCCGGTGGTTGGAGAAACTCACGTACTTGCGGTCGAGCGAGTCCTCGGGGAAGTAGTGGTTGCCTTCCACGAGCACCGTGTCATCGCTCTGCGCGATCACCGCTCCGTTCCAGGTGGCCTTCATTGCCCTTCGCTCCTTGTCTTCAGTCGGGCGCGTGCAGCCAGTGCACGCTGAACAGGCGATCCGGATCGGTCCACACCCGGCCCGGCCGGAAGCCCGCCTGCGCGGCGAGCCGCCGCAGGCCCTCGATGCTGAACTTGTGCGAATTCTCGGTGTGCAGCGACTGCCCCGGCTCGAGCCGGAAGGTGTCGCCCCCCAGCTCGATGTCCTGGCGTTCGCGGCTCACCAGGTGCATCTCGATGCGCTGCTCGCCCGCGTTGTAGAACGCACTGTGCCAGAACCGCTCGAGCACGAAGTTCGCGCCCAGTTCGCGGTTGGCGCGCGCCAGCAGGTTCAGGTTGAACGCCGCCGTCACGCCCTGGGCGTCGTTGTAGGCGGCATGCAGCACGCCCGGGTCCTTCACCAGGTCGGCGCCGAGCAGCAGGCCCCCGCCGCGCAGCAGGCGCGCCGCGCCGCGCAGGAACTGCAGCGCCTCCGCGGGCGTGAAGTTGCCGATCGTCGAGCCGGGGAAGAAGCCGATGCGGCGCGCGCCGGCCAGCGGCGGTGGCAGATGCACGCCCGCCGTGTAGTCGGCCGCGACAGGCAGGACCAGCAGGCCGGGGTGGTCGCGCTCGAGCGACGCGGCCGCCTGCTCCAGGTGCGCCGCGGAGATGTCGATGGGCACGAACCGCCGCGGCCGCAGGGCCGGCAGCAGCAGCCGCACCTTGCTGCACGAGCCGGCGCCGAATTCGACCAGGTCGCCCCCCGCGCCGACCTCGGCCGCGATCTCGCCGGCGAACTCGGTGAGGATGGCGCGCTCGGTGCGGGTCGGGTAGTACTCGGGCAGGTCGCAGATGCGATCGAACAGGCGCGAGCCTTCCTCGTCGTAGAAATACTTCGGCGAGATCGAATGCGGGGGCGCCGCCAGCGCGCGCTGCAGGTCGGCCAGGAACGGCGAGGCCTGCGCCTGCAGCGCCGCATCGACGGCGCGCTGGGTCGTTTGGGCGATGCTCAGCATGCCACCCCCCGGGCCAGCCGCAGCCCCGACAGCTGCCAGCGGGCCGCCGGCGGAAAGAAGTTGCGGTAGGTGGGCCGGGCGTGGCCGGGCGGCGTGAAGGCACTGCCGCCGCGCAGCACCACCTGCCCCACCATGAACTTGCCGTTGTATTCGCCCACCGATCCGGCGTGCGGGCGGAACCCCGGATAGGGGTCGTACGAGGAGCGCGTCCACTGCCACACGTGGCCGGTCGCCTGGGCGATGCCGGGCGCCGCCGCCATCGCCTCCCATTCGAACTCGGTCGGCAGCCGCGCGCCGGCCCACTCGGCATAGGCGGCCGCCTCATAGAAGCTCAGCGAGCCCACCGGCGCGGCCGGGTCGAGCGGCCGCACGCCGTGCGGACCGAACACCTGCCACCCGGCCGACGGCGCGCGCGGGTCGCCCGGGGCCAGCCAGCAGGACGGTGCCGTCCAGCCGTTCGACTGCACGGCGGCCCAGCCGTCGGACAGCCACAGCGAGGCGCGGGCATAGCCGCCGTCCTCCATGAAGCGCAGGTACTCGCCGCAGGTCACGAGCCGGTCGGCCAGCTCGAACGGCTGCAGCCACACGCGGTGGCGCGGCGTCTCGTTGTCGAAGGCGAACCCCTCACCCGCGTGGCCGACCTCCACCGCGCCGCCCGGATGCGCCAGCCAGCGCAACGGCGCGACGCTGCTCGCCAGCCGCAGCGTGGCCCCTTCCTGCGGCTGCCAGGCCGGCAGCAGCGGGTTGCACGACAGCGCATGGACGATGTCGGTGGCGATGAGTTCCTGGTGCTGCTGCTCGTGCTGCATCCCCAGCTCGACCAGCGGGCCGGCCGCTGACCAGGCGTGATCCGGCGCGCAGGCGATGAACTCCTGCATGGCGGCGTCGACATGCGCGCGGTAGGCATGCACGTCGTCCAGCGAAGGACGAGTCAGCAGCCCGCGCTGCGGCCGCGGGTGGCGCGGGCCCAGCGACTCGTAGTACGAGTTGAAGAGGTGCGCGAACGCGGGATGGAAGGGGTGGTAGCGCGCCGCATGCGGGCCGAGCACCACGGCCTCGAAGAACCAGCTGGTGTGGGCCAGGTGCCACTTCGTCGGGCTGGCATCGGGCATCGACTGGATGCACTGGTCCTCGGCGGTCAGGGTGGACGCCAGGCGCAGGCTGTGGGCGCGCACGGCCGCGAAGCGATCGGCGATCGCGCCGCGCAGGCCGGCGGCATGCCGGGCGAGGAGGGATGGCTGGCTGGACATGGAAGAGTTCCTACGAGGCTGGGTCGCGTTGCCGCCGCCGGCCATTACAGCATGCAGGCGCGGGACGGGTGGGACGCGGGGCACTGTCGCGCGCGCAACGGCGCGCGGCCGCCGGCGCGCCTACGATCGGTGCGACCAGGAGACCGCCATGACCGACCTCGCCCAACTCACCAACACACAGTTCCGGCTCGCGCGCCGCCCGGTGGGCCTGCCCACGCGCGAGGACTGGCAGCAGACCGCCGAGCCCGTGCAGCCGCCACCCGCGGGCGGGCTGCTCGTGCAGACGCTCGCGCTGTCGCTGGACCCGGCCATGCGCGGCTGGATGAATGAAGGCAAGAGCTACATCGCGCCGGTGGGCATCGGCGAGGTGATGCGCGCGGGCGGCGTCGGCCGGGTGCTGGCGTCCTCGCACGCCGGCCTGCCCGAAGGCACGCTGGTCTCGGGCGCGCTGGGCGTCCAGGCGTACGCGGCCTTCGACGCCGAAGGCGCGCGCCGAGCGGGGCTGGTGCGCATCGACCCGCGCCTGGGCAGCATCACCCAATGGCTCAACGTGCTGGGGATGCCGGGCATGACGGCGTACTTCGGCCTGCTCGACGTCGGCCAGCCCCGGCCCGGCGACACGGTCGTCGTGTCCGGCGCGGCCGGCGCGGTGGGCCAGACGGTGGGCCAGCTCGCCAAGATCAAGGGCTGCCGCGTGGTGGGCATCGCCGGCGGCCGCGCCAAGTGCGACTGGGTCGTGAGCGAACTCGGCTTCGACGCCTGCATCGACTACAAGGCCGGCAACGTGCGCGCGGGCCTGAAGGAGCACTGCCCCAAGGGCGTGGACGTCTACTTCGACAACGTGGGCGGCGACATCCTGGACGAGGTGCTGGCGCGGCTGGCGATGCACGCGCGCATCGTGATCTGTGGCGCGATCAGCCAGTACAACAACACGACGCCCGTGCAGGGGCCGCGCAACTACCTCTCGCTGCTGGTCCACCGCGCGCGCATGCAGGGCATGGTGGTGTTCGACTACGTGGACCGCTTCCCGCAGGCCGTGGCCGAGCTGGCCGGCTACCTGAAGGACGGGCGCATGAAGAGCCGCGAGGACGTCGTGCAGGGCCTCGAGCACTTCCCCGAGGCGCTCAACCGGCTCTTCACGGGCGGGAACTTCGGCAAGCTGGTGTTGCAGGTCGCGCAGGCGGAAGCCCTCAGTCGGTGAAGCCGAAGCGGTTGGCGGCCTGCAGGCCGGCCTCGCCGCCGGCCAGGCGACGCTGCTTCCACGCGCCCAGGCGGCTCGGACTGTCGTCCACCCGCACGAAGTACACCGGCCGGTCGCAGGCACTCCACTTCGCGCAGTGCTGGCTCCAGCGCCGCACCTGGCCCGGTGGCACGTACAGGTAGACCGGCGGCTTGCGGTCCTCGGCGGCCTGCCACTCCACCACCGTCGGCTGCGCCGAGACGAGGGGCGGCACGCGGCCGCGCACCTCGACGCGTCCGTACGAACCGGGCTTGGGAACACCGTGCGCCCCCGCCAGCTTGGCCACCGGCGGCTGCTTGGCGGCCGCCGCGGTCGCGAGCGCCAGGCCCAGGGCCGCGAGCCACGGCTTCATGGCGCCACCGCCGGCGAGAGCGTGATGGACAAGGTGCCCGCCAGGGTCACCAGCACCACGAGCACGACCAGCGCCGCCTGCAAGCGGCGCACGAGCGCGGGGCTCGCGTGCACGGTCGCGTCGACGGGTATCCAGCGCTGCAGCAGCATGGGGCCTCCTGATGAGAAAGCCGGTTGTAGCCAAGCCCGGCCGTCGCGCTTGTAGGACAAGCCGAAGGAGGCGGCGCCGCGCGGCGCGCCGCGCCGTAGGACCGGGCCGACATCAGGCGCCGCGGCACGGCGCTTGCTGCGACCGCCGCATGGATCACGGCCCCTCTCCCCGGCTGCTGGACGACGTGCGGCGCCATGCGCGCCCGGTGGCGGGGCGCGAACCCGATCGCATCCTGCTCGACGCGGTGGCCACGCGCCGGATCGCCCTGCTGGGCGAGGCGAGCCACGGCACGCACGAGTTCTACGCCTTCCGCGCCCGCATCACGCAGTCGCTGATCGAGCACCATCGCTGCCGCGCCGTCGTGATCGAGGGCGACTGGCCCGACGCCTGGCGGATCAACCGCTGGGTGCGGGGGCTGGCGGGCGGCACGGCCGAGGAGGCACTGGCCGGCTTCGTGCGGTTCCCGACCTGGATGTGGCGCAACACGGTCGTGCGCGACTTCATCGCCTGGCTGCGCGAGTTCAACCACGGCCTGCCGCCCTGGGAGCAGGCCGGCGTGTACGGCATGGACCTGTACAGCCTGTTCGGCTCAGTCCATGCGGTGCTCGAGTACCTCGACCGGGCCGACCCGGAAGCCGCGCGGCGCGCCCGGCTGCGCTACGCCTGCTTCGACCACTTCCAGCAGAACCTGCAGGCGTACGGCTACGCCGCCGGGTTCGGCACCGGCGTGAGCTGCGAGGACGGCGTGGTGGCGCAGCTCACCGAGCTGATGCGGTCGCGCCCACCCGCGCAGGACGGCGACCCCGACGCGCTGTTCCATGCGCAGCAGAACGCCCGGCTGATCCGCAATGCCGAGCAGTACTACCGCAGCATGTTCCGCGGCCGCGCCTCGTCCTGGAACCTGCGCGACCTGCACATGACCGACACGCTGCAGGCACTCAGTGCCCACCTGCAGGAGCGCACCGGCAGCCCGCCGCGCATGGCCGTGTGGGCGCACAACTCGCACCTGGGCGACGCGCGCGCCACAGGCATGGCCGACCAGGGCGAATGGAACGTCGGCGAGCTGATGCGCAAGCGCTGGCCGCAGGAGACGTTCCTGGTCGGGTTCACCACCTACGACGGCACGGTGCGCGCGGCGTCCGACTGGGACCAGCCCGCGCAGCTCAAGGAGGTGGTACCGGGCCTGGCGGGCAGTTGGGAAGCGCTGTTCCATGCCACCGGCCTGGGCGACTTCGTGCTGCAGCCGCATGCCGACCCGGCCCTGCGCGAGCTGCTGGACGAGCCGCTGCTCGAGCGCGCCATCGGCGTGATCTACCTGCCCCGCACGGAGCGGCAGAGCCACTACTTCACCGCCCGCATCGGCGCGCAGTTCGATGCGATCGTGCACCTGGACCGCACGCGCGCCCTGGAACCACTGCCCGACGCGCCCCAGCCGGCCGAAGCCGAGATCCCGGAGACCTATCCGGAAGGGACCTGAACGCTAGACGCCGCCGTGCGGATGCGTGGGATCGACCCACAGCACCTGCTCGGGCTTCTCGACCGGCTCGATGTCCAGGTTGACGGCGACGGCCTGGCCGTCGCTGCGGCACAGCACGCACTCCAGCACCTCGGTCGGGCTGGCATTGATCTCCTGGTGCGGCACGTACGGCGGCACGTAGATGAAGTCGCCCGGGCCGGCCTCGGCCGTGAATTCCAGGTGGTCGCCCCAGCGCATGCGCGCGCGGCCCTTGACGACGTAGATCACGCTTTCCAGGTGGCCGTGGTGGTGCGCGCCCGTCTTGGCGTCGGGGTGGATCGTCACCGTCCCGGCCCACAGCTTCTGCGCGCCCACGCGCGCAAAGTTGATCGCCGCCTTGCGGTCCATGCCGGGCGTGGACGGCACGTTCGGGTCGAGCTGGTTGCCGGGCACGACGCGCACGCCGTCGTGCTTCCAGCGCGGCTCTCCGTGGTCGTGATCGCCGTGGGGGTGGTCGTGGCCTTGCGTCATGCCGTCGCTCCTTGTCCGTAGCGCTGGCGCGCCAGCGCGGCGCCCTGGGCGAGCGCCTCGAGCTTGCGCAGCGCGATGTCGCGGTCCATCGGCGCCAGCCCGCAGTTCGTGCAGGGGATCAGGCGCTCGCGGGCGACGAACTGCAGCGCGCGGCCGATGGTGTCGGCCACCTGCTCGGGCGTCTCGATCTCGTCGCTGGCGACGTCGATCACGCCCACCATGACGTCCTTGCCGGCCAGCAGCTTCATCAGCTCCGGCGGCACGTGCGAGTGGTAGCACTCCAGGCTGACCTGCCGGATCGAACTGGCGGCCAGCGCGGGGAACACCAGTTCGTACTGGCGCCACTCCTCGCCGAGCGACTGCTTCCAGCGGTTGTTGGCCTCGATGCCGTAGCCGTAGCAGATGTGCACGGCGGTCGTGCAGGTCAGGCCCTGCGCCGCACGCTCCAGGGCCCGCACGCCCCAGGCGGCGGCGTCCTTCATGTAGACGTTGAACGCCGGCTCGTCGAACTGGATCACGTCGACGCCGTCGGCCTGCAGCGCCAGCGCCTCCTGGTTCAGCAGCTCGGCGAAGGCCATCGCCAGCTGCACGCGGTCGCCGTAGTGGCGGTCGGCCACCGTGTCGACGATGGTCATCGGCCCCGGCAGCGTGAACTTCAGCTTGTGCTTGGTGTGGGCGCGCGCCAGGCGCGCCTCGAAGGCATGCACCCGCCCCTTCAGCCGCAGCGGCGCCACCACCTGCGGGACCATCGCGTCGTAGCGGTTGTCGCGGATGCCCATCTTCACCTTGTGCTCGAAGTCGATGCCCTCGACCTGTTCGAGGAAGCCGTGCACGAAGTGCTGCCGGGCCTGCTCGCCGTCGCCCACGATGTCCAGGCCCGCGTCCTCCTGCGCCTTGATCCACAGCAGCGTGGCATCGCCCTTGGCCTCGCGCAGCGCATCGCCCTGCTGCTTCCACTGCGGCCAGAGCTTGTGGGTCTCGGCCAGCCAGGACGGCTTGGGCAGGCTGCCGGCGATCGCGGTGGGGAACATGGCGGTCTCCTCGTGGTGGTTGTGCGGTGACGTCGTCAGCCGAGCCCGAAGGCGCCGGCCAGCAGTTCGTAGGAGCGGCGCTGCGCCGCCGGGTCCCAGGACCAGGTGACCAGCACGAGCTCGTCGACCTTCCAGCGCTGCGCCAGCCCGAGCAGCCGGTCGCGCACCTGCGCGGCGCTGCCGACGATGGCACGCTCGCGCAGCAGCTGCGCCTCGGCCTGCTCGGCGGGCGAGTACTCGCGCGGCGCCTGCTCCGGCGGCAGCAGCGGGCCGAAGCGGCCGGTGCGCCGGTCGATGCGGGCGCGCTCGCGGCTCTTGAACTGGTGCCAGGCCTCCTCCTCGGTCTCGGCCGCCAGCACCGACAGGCAGACGGTCGCCTGCGGCTGCCCGATCCAGCCGGGACGGAAGGTCGAGCGGTAGAGGTCGAGCGCGCCCTCGCATCCCTCGCCGTCGGTGATGAAGTGGGCGAACGCGTAGGGCATGCCGAAATGGCCCGCCAGCTGCGCACCATAGCCGGAGCTGCCCAGCATCCACAGCTGCGGCGCCGTGGCCGCGACCGGCAGCGCGCTGACGCCGTGGCCGGGGTGGCCGGGCGGCAGGTCCTCGCCGCTCACCCAGGCCTTGAGCTCGAGCACCTGCTGCGGGAAGTCGTCCGCCGAGCGCAGGTTGGGGTTGAGCAGCCGCGCCGTGCGCTGGTCGCTGCCCGGCGCGCGGCCCACGCCCAGGTCGATGCGGCCGGGGGCCAGCGCGTCCAGCACCCGGAACTGCTCGGCGACCTTGAACGGCGCGTAGTGCGGCAGCATGACGCCGGCGCTGCCGATGCGGATGCGCTGCGTGCGCGCGGCGACGGCGGCCATGAGCACCTCGGGCGCGGTCCCCACCAGGGTGGGCAGCGCATGGTGCTCGCTGAGCCAGAAGCGGTGGTAGCCCAGCGCCTCGCAGCGCTCGGCGAGGCGGACGGTGTCGCGGATCGATTCGTCCTGCGGCCGGCCCGCGCGGGCGACCGACTGGTCGAGCACGGAAAGTCGTAACGGAGACGGCATGGGGCGAGCTTCGCACAAGCGGCGCCGGCGCGAAGTGGGGTTGCCGATAATCCATGCATGACCCTGGCTTCCCCCGCCCCGCCACGGCGCCCGCGCGTGGTGGTCATCGGCTGCGGCTTCGGCGGACTCGAGGCCACCCGGGCGCTGCGCGACGCGCCGGTGGACATCACCTTGGTCGACCGCACCAACCACCACCTGTTCCAGCCGCTGCTGTACCAGGTCGCCACCGCGGGCCTGTCGGCACCCGCGATCGCCGCGCCGGTGCGCTACCTGTTCCGCAAGCAGGCCAACGTGACCACGTTGCTGGGCGAGGTGGCGGGCATCGATGCGGCCGCGCGCGTGGTGCGCCTGACCGACGGCGGCGCCCTGCCCTACGACCACCTGGTCGTCGCGGCGGGCGCCACCCACAGCTACTTCGGCCACGACGAGTGGGCGCCGTTCGCGCCGGGGCTCAAGACGCTGGACGACGCGTTCGAGATCCGGCGTCGCGTGCTGCTCGCCTTCGAGACCGCCGAGAAGGAGGCCGATCCCGAGCGGCGCGCCGCCTGGCTCACCTTCGTGGTGATCGGCGGCGGCCCGACGGGCGTGGAGATGGCCGGCACGCTGGCCGAGATCGCGCGCCAGACCCTGCCCGGCGAATTCCGCCGCATCGATCCGGCGAGCGCCAAGGTGCTGCTGGTCGAGGGCAGCCCGCGCGTGCTGCAGTCCATGCCCGAGGACCTGAGCGAGCGCGCGGCGCGCCAGCTGCGCAAGCTGGGTGTCGAGGTGCGGGCCGGCGCGCGCGTGACGACCATCGACGCCCACGGCCTGCAAGTGCAACCCGCCGAGGGCGCGCCCTACCGAATCGCCAGCCGCTGCGTCGTCTGGGCCGCCGGCGTCGCGGCCTCACCGCTGGGCCGGCAGCTCGCCCAGGCCACGGGCGCCGAGGTCGATCGCGCCGGACGCCTGGTCGTCGCGGCGGACCTGTCGCTGCCGGGCCATCCCGAGATCAGCGTCGTGGGCGACCTCGCGGCGGCGTCGAGCCACGTCCCGGGCCGGGCGCCCGCGCCGGTGCCGGGCGTGTCGCCCGCCGCCAAGCAGATGGGCCGGCTGGCCGCCGCCAACCTGCTGCACCGGCTGGCCGGCGAAGCCACCGAGCCCTTCCGCTACCGCGACTACGGCAACCTGGCGACCATCGGGCGCCATGCCGCCGTCGTCGACCTCACCACGCCCGTCGGCCACCTGAAGTTCAGCGGCTATCCGGCCTGGCTGTTCTGGCTGTTCGCGCACATCTGGTTCCTGATCGGCTTTCGCAACCGCATCGTGGTGCTGATCGACTGGGCATCGGCCTACTGGAGCCGTCAGCGCTACGCGCGGGTGGTGGCCGACATCGAACCAGCGCCCGCGGACGGCTGAGTGCGAGCGCGGCTTCGTGCACGGTCGGGGTGAACGCCCACGCTCCAGGCAACTCCAAGCCAGTACCGTCCCTCGGGCGGGAAGGAGTTCGGTATGAAGCGGTGGAAGCACTGGCAGGACCCGGTCAACGGTTTGCTGGGCGCCTGGCTGATTCTGTCTCCCTGGATCCTCGGCCTGCAGCAGCCGCGGATCGCGATGGCCACGCTCGTCGTGGCGGGTGTGTTGCTGCTGGCGACGGCGGTCGGGGCGATCCTGCTGCCGCAGGCGTGGGAAGAGTGGTTCGGGGCAGCGGTGGGCGTCGCGCTGATGGCGTCGCCGTGGATCCTGGGCTTCTCCAGCACCATGCTGGCGGTGCAGGTGGCACTGTTCACCGGCCTGGCGGCGGTCGTGCTCACGGTGTGGGTGCTGGCGACCGACGACGAGTACGGCGGCTGGTGGCACCGCATGGTCGGCTGACGCCTTCGCGCGGCAGGCGGCGCGGCCTCAGGCCACCGGTGGCAGGGGCCGGCCGCACTGCTGGCAGTAGTTCGCCTCGGGCCCATAGCCCGCGGCGCCGCATTCCGTGCACGCGCGCGGCACGGTGGGGACGCGCATGTGCCGGCGGATCGTCATCTCCGCGGTCACGATGCCCGTGGGCACCGCCAGCGTGCCCCAGCCCACCAGCATCATGGCCGAGGCGATGAAGCGGCCCAGGTCGGTTTTCGGCGTGATGTCGCCGAAGCCCACCGTGGTCATGGTCGTGATGGCCCAGTAGACGGAGGTCGGGATGTCGTGGAAGCCGTTCTCCGGCCCCTCCACGACATACATGACCGTGCCCACGACCAGGTCGATCATCAGCACCGCGGCCAGGAACACCAGGATCTTGCGCCGGCTTGCCCACAGCGCCTCGCCCATCACCTGGTATTCGGCCACGTAGGCGGTCAGGCGCAGGATCCGGAAGATCCGCAGCAACCGCAGGATGCGCACGTCGATCAGCGCGTGCAGCTCGGGCACGAACAGCGCCAGGTAGGTGGGCAGCACGGCCAACAGGTCGACGACGCCGAAGAAGCTGACCGCGTACTGCAACGGCCGGCGCACGCTGGCCAGGCGCGCCACGTATTCGATCGTGAACAGCAGCGTGAAGCCCCACTCGGCGGTCGTGAACACGCCGGCCCAGCGGTCGTGCCAGCTGCGCACGCTGTCGGCCAGCACCACGGCCACGCTGACCAGGATGGCGGCCACCACCACCTGGTCGAACAGGCGGCCGGCCGGCGTGTCCGATTCCCAGATGACGCGGTACAGGCGCCGGCGCCAGCCTTGCGGCGGTGGGGTGTCGGGAGCGGGGCGTTCCATCTCAGGCCACCGGGCGGCCGAAGCGCTCGATGGCCTGCGGCGTCGGGGTCGTGCCGGCGCCCGGCAGCTGCGGCAGCCGGAAGAACCCGTCGACGACCTCGGCCGGCTCGGTGAAGCACTCCTTGATCCACGGGATGTACTCGAGCACCGCGCAGGCCGGATGCGCGTAGCTCAGGTGCACGTGGACCTGGCTCATGTCCCCCGCATGCGGAGCGACCGGCAGGCGGTACGCATGCGCCGTCTCGCACACGCGCAGCACCTCGGTCAGCCCGCCCATGCGCGTGACGTCCGGCTGGACCCAGTGGATGGCTTGCTGGTGGAAGAACTCGGCGAACGCGTCCTGGGTGTAGAGCTGCTCGCCCAGCGCCACCGGAATCGTGGTGGCGCGGGCCAGCTGCGCATGGCCCTTCACGTCGTCGTACCACAGCGGCTCCTCGAACCAGTAGACGTCGAACGGCTCGGCCCCGCGGCAAAAACGCAGGCAGGTCGCCAGGTCCCACTTGCCGTTGCCGTCGACGGCCAGCGTGACGTCCGGCCCGATCGCCTGCCGCACGGCCTGCAGCCGCCGCAGGTCGCGCTCGACCGTGGAGCCCACCTTGATCTTGATGCCCGAGAAGCCCTGCTGCACGGCGCGCCGCGCGCCGTCGACGAGTTGCTCGTCGGGGATGCTCAGCCAGCCGATGTCGGTGTTGTACGCACGCACCTTCTCGCGCACCTGCCCGCCCAGCAGCTTCCACAGCGGCACGCCGGCCCGCTTGGCCTTCAGGTCCCAGAGCGCGACGTCGATCGCCGCCTGCGACAGCGTCGTGATGCCGGCCCGGCCGATCCACTGCAGCGCCGGGTTGCGCGCCAGCCGCGTCCACAGGCGCTGCACATCATGGGCGTCCTCGCCCACCAGCAATGGCGCATGGCAATCGGCGATGCAGCGCGCGATGAGCTGGTCGCCCGGCAGGTGCGCGTGGGTGCCGGTGAACCCGTACCCCGACAGGCCGTCCTCGGTGTCGATGCGCGCACCGACCACGCCCCAGTGCGTGATCGTGTGCGTGCTGTCCGCGATCTGCGATCCCGTGACCGGCACATGGAGGATGAACGGGGTGACCTGCTGGATCTTCATGGGGGCGTCGTCTCCTTGGGGCGATCGTACCGGCTGCGTCCGTGCGCGGCGGAGGGATGAGGCCCTGCCAGGCGCCGCCTGCCGCGTACCCCCGGGGCCCAACCGACGCTGCCTATTGCACCAGGCACGGCGAGTCCATGACACCGAGGGCCAACCGCCACCCGCACCCGCCTGCGCCCGAACGGCGCCGTCACAGCGCGTTGTGGATCGCCGTCGCGGCGATCGCCGCGTGCCCGTAGGCCACGGCGATCTGGTTCAGCCCCGCCGCCACGTCACCGGCGGCATAGAGCCCCGGCACCGTCGTCTGCAGGTGGTCGTCGACGGCGAGCTGGCCGTCCTCCTCGGCTTGCGCACCGAGCGCGGTCGCCAGGCCGGACGCATGCGTCAGTCCGAGCGCCGGATAGAGCACGTCGAACACCAGCCGCCGGCCGTCGACCATCTCGACCTCGACGCCCTCGCCCGGCACGCAGCGGATGTGCAGCGGCCGCTGGTCGGCCACCAGCACGCCGCGCTCGCGCAGCTCGGCCAGCTGCCCGGCCGGCACCAGCTCCTGGGTGCCCAGCGACAGCCACGTGACCTGGTTGTCGAACCCGGCGACGAAGAGGGCTTCGCGCAGGCCATGGACCTCCTTGCCCAGCACGGCCACGCGCCGCCGCTGCGTCTCGAAGCCGTCGCACACGGGGCAGTAGCGCACGTTGCCCGCCGCCAGGCCATCGTCCATGCCGGGCAGCTCGGGCACCACGTCGCGGGCGCCGGTGGCCAGCAGCACCTTGCGCGCGCGCAGCACTCGCCCGTCGACTTCGGCCTCGAAGCCGCCGTCCTCGCCAGCCAGGCGCTCGACGCGCGCCTGGCGCATCGGCACGCGGTAGCGGCCCGCGTGCTCGCGCAGGCGCACGAGCAGGTCGGGCCCGGGGATGCCGTCGGGGAACGCCGGCACGTTGCGCGAGCGCGGGATCCACGTCAGCCTGCTTTCCCCCGCGTCGACGAGCAGGACGTTGCGCCGGTAGCGGGCCAGGTACACGCCGGCGGTGAGGCCCGCCGGCCCCCCGCCGACGATCAGGCAGTCGAGCATGTCGCCGCTCATGCGCTCGGGACCGGGGCTGGTGGACGGTGAAGCATGGCCGCCATGATCGGCGCGGCCGCACGGCCGGGCCGTAGGGCTGGAGCCAGTGACCAGGCAGGAAAGGCGCGCCTCTCGCTGCCGCGCTACCGGGCGGCTTCGGCCTCCTGCAGGCTGCGCCACATCACCTTGCCGCTGCCGCTCTTGGGCAGCGCGTCGACGAACTGCACGATGCGCGGCACCTTGTAGACGGCCATGTTCTCGCGGCACCAGTCGATGATCTGCTGCTCGGTCACCTGCCCCTTGTGGCCGGGCCGCAGGACGACGACGGCCTTGACCGTCTCGCCGCGGTAGGCGTCCTTGGCCGAGATGATGCAGGCCTCCTGGATCGCGGGGTGGCGGAACATCAGCGCCTCCACCTCGGCCGGCCAGACCTTGAAGCCCGACGCGTTGATCATCCGCTTCAGGCGGTCGGTGAGGAAGAAGTAGCCGTCCTCGTCCATGCGGCCGAGGTCGCCCGAGCGGAAGAAGCGCTTGCCCTCGAACTCGATGAAGGCGGCGGCGGTCGCCTCCGGGCGCTTCCAGTAGCCGTCGAACACCATCGGGCCATGGATGACGATCTCGCCCTGCTCGCCGGGCGGCAGCTCGCGCAGCGTCTCGGGATCGACCACGCGCGCATCGCAGCTCATGAAGGGGATGCCCAGGCATTGCTGCTTGGGGGCATCGGGCGGGTTGGTGTGCGACGGGGCCGCCGTCTCCGTCAGGCCGTAGCCTTCCACGTAGCGCAGGCCGAACTGGTCGAGCAGCCGCTGCGCCACCGCCTGCGGCATCGCGGCGCCGCCGCCGCCGATGTGGCCCAGGCTGGACAGGTCGTAGTGCTCGAAGTTGGGGCTGCCCATCAGGTCGATCACCATGGTCGGAATGTTGGTCCAGGTGGTGACCTTCCAGCGCGAGATCAGGCGGCCGGCCAGCTCGCGGTCCCAGCGCGGCATCAGCACGACGGTGGCACCGACATAGATGCTCGAATGCATCACGCTGACCATGCCCGTGATGTGGAACATCGGCACCACCAGCAGCGTGACGTTCTCGACCGTGCCGTTGCCCCAGACGGCGCTGGCGACGGCGTTGTGCATCAGGCTGCGGTGCGGATGCATGCAGCCCTTGGGCAGCCCGGTGGTGCCGCTGGTGTAGGGCAGCACCGCCAGGTCGGCGATGCCCACCTGCAGGTCCGGCACCGGCAGGTCGTTGTCGAGCGCCGTGTCCCAGTCCATCACCTGGCCCGACGCCAGCGCGGGCAGCGGGTGGCGGGCCAGCAGCCAGTCGCGCCAGGTCTCGGGCGGTGCCTGGTCGCCCTGCTGGCCGGCATCGAAGGCATCGGTGTACTGCGTGACGACCAGGTGGGCGAGGCGCTGCTGCGGCGGCAGTTGCGCATCGGCCTTGGCCACCTCGGCGGCGACGTCGCCGGTGCAGATGGCGACCCGCGCGTCCGGGTCGGTGATGTAGTGCTTGAGCTCCTCGGCCCGGTTCATCGGGTTCACCGGCACGACCACCGCATTGGCGCGCAGGATCGCGAAGTGCGCGATGATGAGCTGCGGACAGTTCTGCATGTCCAGCATCACGCGGTCGCCCTTGCGCACCCCCATCGCATGCAGCCGCGCGGCGAGCCGCTCGGCCTGCTGCACGAGCTGCCGGTAGCTCAGTTCGCGGCCGAAGAACACCAGCGCCGTCTTGTCCGGATAGCGGCGGGCACTGATGGCGAGGTTGTCCCACAGCGAGGTCTGCGGGGGCGTGAGGGCATGGGGCAGGCGCTTGGGCCAGAAGCGGTGGTGGGGGCGGTCCAAGGAAGGGGTCTCCACGAAAGACGCCCCAGCCTAGCGGCTCGCCCGCGCGCGCGGCACGGGAAAAGCCCCAAGCGCGTCGCCTGCGCGACGGCGGCAGCCCGTCCTTATGATGCGCCGGTCCCCACCACCCCGGACCGCCCGATGCTCTCCCGCCTCTGCGCCCTGCTCCTTGCCGCGGCGGCGCTCTCCGCCCACGCCTTCGACCTGCAGGGCCACCGCGGCACGCGCGGGCTGCGGCCCGAGAACACGCTGCCCGCGTTCGAGCACGCGCTGCGGCTGGGCGTGACGACGCTGGAGATGGACGCGGCCGTCACCGCCGACGGCGTGGTCGTGCTCTCGCACGATCCCGTGCTCAACCCCGACCTGGCGCGCGGGCCCGACGGCCAGTGGATCACGGCGCCGGTGCCGATCCGGCAACTGACGCATGCCCAGCTGCAGGCGTTCGACGTCGGGCGGCTGCGGCCGGACAGCGCCTACGCCAAGTCGTTCCCGCAGCAGCAGGCGATGGACGGCACGCGCATCCCGACGCTGGCGTCCGTGTTCGAGCTGGCCCGACGCCTGGGCGCCGACCGGGTGCAGTTCGACATCGAGACCAAGCTGGACCCGCGCAACCCGGCCAACACGCTCGAGCCCGAGCCCTTCGTGCAGGCGCTGCTGCAGGCGGTGCGCGCCGCCGGCATGGAAGACCGGGTGATGATCCAGAGCTTCGACTGGCGCACGCTGCAGGTGCTGCGCAGGGTGGCGCCCCGCATCCGCACCGTGTACCTGACGTCGCAGTCGCAGCGCGGCGCGACCTTCGACTCGCCCGTCGCCAGCGCCGGCTTCACCCTGGCGCAGCACGGCAGCGTGCCGGCGATGGTCAAGGCCGCGGGCGGCACGACCTGGTCGCCGAACTTCCAGGCGCTCACGCCCGACCTGGTCCGGCAGGGCCAGGGCCTGGGCCTGCAGGTGATCCCGTGGACCGTGAACGAGGAGGCCGACATCGCCCGCCTGGTCGACATGGGCGTGGACGGCATCATCTCCGACTACCCCGACCGGGTGCGCGCCGTGATGGAGCGCAAGGGCATGGCGCTGCCGGCGGCCGTGCCCTGACTCTTGCCTGTCATGGCGGGCGCGACCCGCCATCCAGTCCCGCGGCTCGGGTGGGGGCGTGTGCGCCCTGCCGCTGTCATTGCGGGCTCGACCCGCAATCCAGTCCCGCGGCTCTCATGGGCGCAGTCGCTGGATTCCGGCCTTCGCCGGAATGACGGGCCGATGCGGTCCTCGCCGCAGCGACAGGCCAGATCCTGTCATCCGCCGCGATGACAGGCCGATCCGTCATCCACCGCGAAGACCGCCCCAGCCCGCTCCGGTCACTCCAGGTGCTTGCGGAACCAGTCCGGAATCGGCACCGACTTCTGCTTGGGGAAATCGACCCACACGGTGGTCGCCCCGCCGGACGCATAGACCACGCCGGGATCGTCCAGGCGCTCGATGGTGGCCCAGCTCTCGAACGAGCTGCGGCCCGGGTCGCTGACGTACATCTTGAGCCGGATGTCGCCGGGGAACTCCAGCTGCTTGTGGAATGTGCAGAACGCATTGATGATCAGCGGCCCCGTGCCCTGCGGGTCGGGCAGGCAGTCCAGTGCCCGGAACCAGTCGATGCGCGCGGTTTCGAGGTAGCGGAAGTACAGCGTGTTGTTGACGTGGCCCATCGCATCCATGTCGCCCCAGCGGATCGGCATGGTCATCGCGTGGACCAGTTTCTTGGCGGCGGGCAGCTCCAGGCGCATCGTGCTCAGACCCCGAAGCCGTCGTCGGCGGCGATCACCGCGCCATTGATGAAATGGCTTTCGCTGCTGGCCAGCAGGACCACCAGCGCATCCAGGTCCTGCGGCTGGCCCACGCGCTTGCGCGGCAGCATCTGCACCAGCTTGCGGCCCTGCTCGGTGGACCAGTGGTGGTGGTTGATCTCGGTGTCGATGTAGCCGGGGCAGATGGCGTTGACGTTGATCTCGAAGCGTCCCCACTCCAGCGCCATCGCCTTGGTCATCTGCACCACCGCGGCCTTGCTCATCGCATAGGCGCCGATCTGCGGCAGCACGCGCAGGCCCGCCATGGAGGCGATGTTGATGATGCGCCCGCCCGTGAAGGTGCCCGGCGCGGCGCCGCGCGCGCGGGCCAGCATGCGCTTGCCCACTTCCTGCGCGACGAAGAAGGCGCCCTTGACGTTGGTGTCGAAGATGAAGTCGAAGTCCTCCTCCGTCACGTCCTGGATGCGCTGCGTGGTGCTCACGCCCGAGTTGTTGACCAGGATGTCGATGGAGCCGACCTCGGTCTCGGCATGCGCCACGGCGGCCTTGATGCTGTCGGTGTCCGTCACGTCCAGGGCGACGACGTGCGCATCGCCGCCCTCGCCCTCGATCTGCGCGCGCAGTTCCTTGAGCCTCTCGATGCGGCGGCTGGCCAGCACCACGGCGGCGCCCGCGCGCGCCAGGGTGCGCGCGAACTGCGCCCCCAGGCCGCTGGACGCGCCGGTCACGAGGGCGACACGGCCCGACAAGTCGATGCTGTAGCTCACGAGGGTCTCCTGCCTAAAAGCGGTTTCCGGGAGGGAAACGGCGCCCCGATCGTGCAGGGTCGCCGCATAGAATTGCAGTCGCGCCAGCGACGCTGCCCCGCGGCGCGTGCGGCCAAACCATTATCGACGAGACCCCGATGACACAAGAAGAGATCCTCGCCCAGTTCGGCCCCCGCGAAGCGATGGAGTACGACGTGGCCGTCGTCGGCGCCGGCCCGGCGGGACTGGCCACCGCCATCCGCCTGAAGCAGCTGGCCGCGCAGCACGACCGCGAGGTGTCGGTGGTGGTGCTCGAGAAGGGCTCCGAACCCGGCGCGCACATCCTCTCGGGCGCCATCGTCGACCCGCGCGCGCTCACCGAGTTGATCCCCGACTGGAAGGCCCAGGGGGCGCCGCTGAACGTGCCGGTGACCGAGGACATCTTCCTGTTCCTCAGCGAGACGCGCGCCACCCGCACGCCCAACTTCCTGCTGCCGCGCAACTTCCACAACGAGGGCAACTACGTCGCCAGCCTGGCCAACCTGGTGCGCTGGCTGGCCCAGCAGGCCGAGGCGCTGGGCGTCGAGATCTTCCCGGGCTTCCCCGCGGCGGAGGTGCTCTACAACGACGACGGCTCGGTCAAGGGCGTGGCCACCGCCAACATGGGCGTGGGCAAGGACGGCCAGCCGACCGAGAACTTCCAGCTGGGCATGGAGCTGCATGCGAAGTACACCGTCTTCGCCGAGGGCTCGCGCGGACACCTGGGCAAGCAGTTGATCAGCCGCTTCAAGCTCGACGAGGGCCGCGATCCCCAGAGCTACAGCATCGGCATCAAGGAAGTCTGGGAGATCGACCCGTCGCGCCACAAGCCGGGCCTGGCGCTGCACAGCGCGGGCTGGCCGCTCGACGAGATGACCTACGGCGGCTCGTTCCTGTACCACATGGAGAACAACCAGGTCTCCGTCGGCTTCGTGGTCGGGCTGGATTACCGCAATCCGTACCTGTCGCCGTACGAGGAGTTCCAGCGCTTCAAGACGCACCCGAACATCCGCTGGTACTTCGAGGGCAAGGGCGCCAAGCGCCTGGCGTACGGCGCGCGCGCGCTCACCGTGGGCGGCCTGCTGTCGCTGCCCAGGACCGTGTTCCCGGGCGGCGCGCTGGTGGGCTGCGAGGCCGGCTACCTGAACGCCTCGCGCATCAAGGGCAGCCACGGCGCGATCAAGACCGGCATGCTGGCCGCCGAAGCCGCGTTCGCGGCGCTGGGCGAAGGCCGCCAGCACGACGAGCTCGCCGCGTACCCCGAGGCGTTCGAGAAGTCGTGGCTCTACGCCGAGCTGAACCGGGCCCGCAACTTCAAGCAGTGGTTCAAGAAGGGCCGCACCGTCGCCACCCTCATGACGGGCGTGGAGCAGTACCTGCTGGGCGGCAGCATCCCCTGGACGCTGCACCGCGACAAGCCCGACCACGTGTCCCTGAAGCATGCGTCGCAGTGCAAGCCGATCGCCTATCCCAAGGCCGACGGCAAGCTCACGTTCGACCGGCTCTCCTCGGTGTTCATCTCGAACACCAACCACGAGGAGAACCAGCCCGCGCACCTGACGCTCAAGGACCCCACGGTGCCCACGCGCATCAACCTGCCCGAGTTCGCCGGGCCCGAGCAGCGCTACTGCCCGGCCGGCGTGTACGAGTTCGTGCAGGACGAGTCCACCGGCGCCGAGCGCCTGCAGATCAACGCGCAGAACTGCGTGCACTGCAAGACCTGCGACATCAAGGACCCGACCCAGAACATCGTCTGGGTGGTGCCCGAGGGCGGCGGCGGGCCGAACTACACCAACATGTGACGCACCACGGCTGCGCGCGGCCGTCCCGCGCCGGTGGCGGCACCGGCCGCATTGCCAGGGGCAAGAGCTAGTAGAACCCCCGTGGCGAGCACGGCCGTCGCGGGGCATAGTCTCCGTTTCGTCGAAATGCCTCAGGAGACTGTTGTGAGATTCAACCGATTGTTCGCGGCCCTGGCCGCCGGCCTGGTCATGAGCGGCGCCGCACTGGCGCAGACCACGATGCGCATCAGCATCTCGACGGCGCAGAACTCACACCAGGGCGTGGCGATCGACACCTTCGCGCGCGAGGTCGAGAAGCGCACGAACGGCCGCTACAAGATCCAGACCTTCTACAACGGTGCCCTGGGCGGCGAACGCGAGTCGATCGAGGCGGTGCAGCTGGGCACCCAGGAACTGACCTTCAGCTCCACCGGCCCGGTGCCGAACTTCGTGCCCGAGACCAAGGTGCTGGACGTGCCGTTCCTGTTCCGCGACAAGGCCCATGCCCGCGCGGTGCTCGACGGCCCGATCGGCCAGGACATGCTGGCCAAGTTCGACGCCAAGGGCTTCAAGGCCCTGGCCTGGGCGGAGAACGGGTTCCGCCACATGACCAACAGCAAGCGCGACGTCAAGACGCCCGAGGACCTGCGCGGCCTGAAGATGCGCACGATGGAAAATCCGGTGCACATCGCCGCCTACAAGGGGTTCGGCATCATCACCACCCCGATGGCCTTCCCCGAGGTGTTCACCGCCCTGCAGCAGGGCACCGTCGACGGCCAGGAGAACCCCCTGTCGGTGATCATCTCGGCCAAGTTCGACCAGGTGCAAAAGCACCTGTCGCTGACCGGCCACGTGTACTCGCCCTGCATCTTCCTGATGAACAAGGGCGCGTTCGACAAGCTCAGTGCCGCCGACAAGCAGGCGTTCCTCGACGCCGCCAAGGAGGGCACCAAGGCCAACCGCGCACGCGTCGACGAAGACGACGCCAAGGGCGTGGCCGACCTGCGCGCCAAGGGCATGACGGTCATCGACAACGTCGACAAGGCCAAGTTCGTGCAGGCGCTCGCGCCGGTGAACGCCGAGTTCGAGAAGCAGTTCGGCAAGGCCACGCTGGACAAGATCCGCAACTACAAGTAACCGCAGGTCCCGCCCCACGCCGTGCCCCTGAAAGACGCCTTCCTGCGTGTCGAGCGCGTGACCACGGGTGTGGCCATGGCCGGCGCCTGCCTGATGCTGGCCGTGGCCAGCAGCCTCGGGCTGTTCCAGATCCTCACCCGCTTCATTTTGGAGACGCCGGCCGAGTGGACCGAGATCCTGATCCGCCTGTCGCTGATCTGGATGGTGTTCCTGGGCATCCCGATGGCATTCCGCCAGGGCTCCATGGTCAGCGTCGACGTGCTGTACCGCTGGAGCCCGCCGCGGTGGCGCCGCGTGCTCGACGCCGTGGTCAGCGTGGCCGCGTTGATCCTGGTGCTGGTCATCCTGTGGTGGGGCTGGGACTATGCGGTGCGTGGCCAGGTCCAGTCGATGGCCGGCCTCGAATCCGTCTCGATGTTCTGGGGCTACGTGGCCATGCCGGTCGGATCCCTGTTCTGCATCCTGGGCATCATCGGCAACTACCTCGATCCGGTGCGGCATGAACTGGAGACCGCCCAATGACCACGGCCATGCTCGCCACCATGGTGCTGTGCTTCGCGCTCAGCGTGTCGGTGGCCGTCTCGATCGGCCTGTCGGCCCTGCTGGGCATCCAGGCCAGCCACGCGAACATGCTGATCTCCGTGAAGGAGATGTTCGGGGCGATCAACAAGTTTCCGCTGGCGGCGATTCCCTTCTTCATCCTGGCCGGCAACCTGATGGAGACCGGCGGCATCTCGCGCCGGCTGGTGGAATTCGCCAAGAGCATCGTGGGCGGCGTGCAGGGCGGGCTTCCCATGACCTGCGTGCTCACCTGCATGATCTTCGCGGCCGTCTCGGGCTCCTCGGTCGCCACCACGTTCGCCATCGGGGCCATCCTGATCCCCGCGCTGGTCAAGCACGGGTATCCGGTCACCTGGGCCGCCGCGCTGCAGGCCACCAGCGCTGAACTGGGCGTCATCATCCCGCCCTCGATCCCCATGATCCTGTACGGCGTGAGCGCCGAAGTCTCGATCGGCGAGCTGTTCATCGCCGGCTTCGGCCCCGGCCTGCTGATCGGCGGCGCGCTGATGCTGTTCGTCTGGGTCTACTGCAAGTGGAAGGGCCTGGGCCAGGCCGACGGCGACGGCAGGCTGCCCTTCGGCCGCGCGCTGGCGCAGGCCGGCTGGGCCCTCCTGATGCCGGTCATCATCCTCGGCGGCATCTACGGCGGCGTGTTCACGCCCACCGAGGCGTCGGCCGTGGCGGTGTTCTACGCGCTGGTGGTGGGCATCTTCATCTACCGCGAGATCCGGATCCCGCAGCTGTACGTCATCCTGCGCAAGTCGGTCATCTCGTCGTCGGTGATCATGTTCATCATCGCCAACGCCGGCCTGTTCGCGTTCCTCATCACCCGCGCCGGCGTGCCCGACGCCATCGGCCACTGGCTGGAGCAGGTGCTCAAGACCCCGGCGTACTTCCTGCTGGGCGTGAACGCCGCGCTGTTCGTCATCGGCATGTTCATCGAGACCAGCGCCGCGATCATCGTGCTGGCGCCGATCCTGGCGCCCGTCGCCCAGCACTTCGGCATCGACCCGGTGCACTTCGGCCTGATCATGGTGGTGAACCTGGCGCTGGGCATGATCACCCCGCCGTTCGGGGTCAACCTGTTCGCCGCCTGCACGGTGGCGCGCATCTCGCTGGACCGAATCGTCACGCAGCTGATTCCCTTCGTGCTGGTGGTGCTGGGCTGCCTGATGCTCATCACCTACGTGCCCGGTCTCTCGCTGGGCTTGCGCGACCTGTCGTACGGCCGCTGAGCGGCGGCGCGCACGCACTCACACTACAATCCGGGTTCGTCAGGAGAGCGCTCCTCCACGGAGCCGCCGAAGGCGCAGGCGCACAGCCGAACGCTCAGGCACCCAGGACTGGCGAGCGCCCCGGCAACGGGGCGTTGCCTTGCTGGAGAGAGACGCACGGCCGCAAGGGCCGGGTCCACCGAAGGAGCAAGCCCCCGCCGGGGGTGAATCTCTCAGGTAAAGCGGACAGCAGGGGCGCCCATGGTTTCGGCCATGGAACCGACTGCCCCTGCCACCTGGAGAGCCGCTTGTCCGCACCCGCTTCGTCCGAGCTTCGCACCACCCCGCTGCACGCGCTTCACCTGGAGCTGGGGGCCCGCATGGTCCCGTTCGCCGGCTACAGCATGCCGGTGCAGTACCCGGCCGGCCTGATGGCCGAGCACCACCACACGCGCCAGGCCGCCGGCCTGTTCGACGTCTCGCACATGGGCCAGCTGCGCCTGGAGGGCGCCGACGCGGCCGCCGCGTTCGAGACCCTGATGCCGGTCGACGTGATCGGCCTCGCGCCGGGCAAGCAGCGCTACGGCCTGCTGCTGACCGAGCAGGGCACGGTGATCGACGACCTGATGTTCGTCAACCGCGGCGACGACCTGTTCGTCATCGTCAACGGCGCCTGCAAGGAAGGCGACATCGCCCACATCCGCCAGCACATCGGCCAGCGCTGCCAGGTCGTCCCCATGCCCGAGCGCGCGCTGCTGGCGCTGCAGGGGCCCCAGGCCGTCGACGCGCTGCAGCGGCTGCTGCCCGGCGTCGGCCGGCTGGTGTTCATGACTGGCGACCGCTTCGCCTGGGACGGCGGCGAATTGTTCGTCACGCGCAGCGGCTACACCGGCGAGGACGGCTTCGAGATCTCGGTCGAGGCTTCGCAGGCCGACGCGCTCGCGCGCGCCCTGCTGGCCCAGCCGGAGGTCAAGCCGATCGGCCTGGGAGCGCGCAACTCGCTGCGGCTCGAGGCGGGCCTGTGCCTCTACGGCAACGACATCGACACCGGCACCACGCCGGTCGAGGCGGCGCTGACCTGGGCGATGCAGAAGGTGCGGCGCAACGGCGGCGCGCGCGCGGGGGGCTTTCCCGGCGCCGAGCGCGTGCTCGGCCAGCTCGATGGCACCGTGCCCGTGCAGCGCAAGCGGGTCGGCCTGGTCGCGCTCGAGCGCGTGCCGGTGCGCGAGCACACCGAACTGCAGGACGGCTCGGGCGCCAAGGTCGGCGAAGTGACCAGCGGCCTGCTGGGCCCCACGATCGACAAGCCGGTCGCGATGGCCTACGTGGCCACCGCCCACACCGCGCCCGGCACGCGCCTGAACGCCATCGTGCGCGGCAAGGCCGTGCCGATGGAGGTGTGCCCCATGCCCTTCGTGCCGCAGCGCTACCACCGCGGCTGACCCCGACACCCACCCAACACCAAGGAGAACCGCCATGACCGTCAAGTACACCCAGGACCACGAATGGATCAAGCTCGAGGGCGGCAACGCGGCCACCGTCGGCATCACCGTGCATGCGCAGGACGCGCTGGGCGACGTGGTGTTCGTCGACCTGCCGGAAGTCGGCCGCAGCTACACCAAGGGCGAGGTCGCGGGCGTCGTGGAATCGGTCAAGGCGGCCGCCGACGTGTTCATGCCGCTCACCGGCAAGGTGACCGAGGTCAACGAGGCGTTGCGCGCCGACCCGGCGCTGGCCAACAGCGATCCGCTGGGCGGCGGCTGGTTCTTCAAGGTCCAGCTCGACGACGCGTCCCAGGTCGACGGGCTGATGGACGAGACCGCGTACGCGGACTTCTCGAAGAACGCCTGACGCCAGGACGCCCAACGGAGCCCCCCACATGCTGATGCAATCCGCCCGCCCCCTGGGCGAGCTCGAGAACCACGCCGAATTCATTCCGCGCCACATCGGCATCGGGCCGGAGGATGAACGGCACATGCTGTCGGCCATCGGCGAGGCCTCGCGCCGCTCGCTGGTCGAGAGCATCGTGCCGCGCTCGATCGCGCGCAGCTCGCAGATGAAGCTGCCGGCGCCGCTGACCGAGGCCGAGGCGCTGGCCGAACTGCGCGCCATCGCGTCGAGGAACCGGGTGTACCGCAGCTTCATCGGCCAGGGCTACTACGGCACCCTCACGCCGGGCGTCATCCTGCGCAACATCCTGGAGAACCCCGCCTGGTACACCGCGTACACGCCCTACCAGGCCGAGATCTCGCAGGGCCGCATGGAGGCGCTGGTGAACTTCCAGACCATGGTCTGCGACCTCACCGCCATGCCGATCGCCAACGCGTCCATGCTCGACGAGGCGACGGCCGCCGCGGAAGCCATGACGCTGGCCAAGCGCAGCGTCAAGAGCAAGTCCAGCACCTTCGTGGTGGCCGGCGACTGCCACCCGCAGACGATCGAGGTGGTGCGCACGCGCGCCAGGCCGCTGGGCATCGAGGTGGTGCTGGCCAATTCGGCGGACGAATGGAAGCAGCTGCTGGCGGGCGACTACTTCGCCGTGCTGGCGCAGTACCCCAGCACCAGCGGCCGCATCGACGACCTGCGCGCGGACGTGCAGCAGGCCCACGGCAAGCAGGCCGCCTTCATCGTGGCCGCCGACCTGCTGGCGCTCACCCTGCTGGTGCCGCCGGGCGAGTTCGGCGCCGACATCGTGGTCGGCACCACCCAGCGCTTCGGCATGCCGATGGGCGCGGGCGGCCCGCACGCGGCGTACCTGGCCTGCCGCGACGAGTACAAGCGCTCGCTGCCCGGACGCCTGGTGGGCGTCAGCGTCGACGTGCACGGCAACCCGGCCTACCGGCTCGCCCTGCAGACGCGCGAGCAGCACATCCGCCGCGAGAAGGCGACCTCCAACATCTGCACGGCGCAGGTGCTGCCCGCGGTGGTGGCGAGCATGTACGCCGTCTACCACGGCCCGCAGGGCCTCAGGCGCATCGCCCAGCGCGTGGCCAGCTACACGGCCATCCTGGCCAGGGGCCTGGAGCAGCTGGGCTACCAGCCGCGCGCCGACGCCTTCTTCGACACCGTCTCGCTGCACACGGGCGAGGCAACGGCCACGCTGGTGGCCAAGGGCCATTCGCTGCGCGCCAACCTGCGCGCCGCCTGGGGCGATTTCATCTGCATCTCGCTGGACGAGACGACCACGCGGGCCGACCTGGAACTTCTGTGGACGATCTTCGCCAGGCCCGGCCAGGAGCTGCCGCAGGTCGCGCGCTTCGAGAAGGGCATCGAGCCGGCGATCCCGCAGGAGCTGCGCCGCACCAGCGCGTTCCTCACGCACCCGGTGTTCAACACCCACCACAGCGAGACCGGCATGCTGCGCTACATCCGCAGCCTGTCGGACAAGGACCTGGCGCTGGACCGCACCATGATCCCGCTGGGCAGCTGCACGATGAAGCTGAACGCGACCAGCGAGATGATCCCCATCACCTGGCCCGAGTTCGCGCACGTGCACCCGTTCGCGCCGGCCGACCAGCTGGCCGGCTACGCCGAGCTCGACGCGCAGCTGCGCGAATGGCTCTGCCAGGCCACGGGCTACGCCGGCATCAGCCTCCAGCCCAACGCGGGCTCGCAGGGCGAGTACGCCGGCCTGCTGGCGATCAAGGCCTGGCATGAGAGCCGCGGGCAGGGGCACCGCAACATCTGCCTGATCCCCTCCTCCGCGCACGGCACCAACCCGGCCAGCGCGCAGATGGCCGGAATGCAGGTGGTGGTGACCGCCTGCGACGCCAGCGGCAACGTCGACCTCGCGGACCTGAAGGCCAAGTGCGAGCAGCATGCCGCCAACCTGGCCTGCGTGATGATCACGTACCCCAGCACGCACGGCGTGTTCGAGATGCAGGTCAAGGAACTGTGCGAGATGGTCCATGCACACGGCGGCCGCGTGTACGTGGACGGCGCCAACATGAACGCGCTGGTGGGCGTCGCGGCGCCGGGCGAGTTCGGCGGCGACGTGAGCCACCTGAACCTGCACAAGACCTTCTGCATCCCGCACGGCGGCGGCGGCCCCGGCGTCGGGCCGGTGTGCGTGGTGGAGGACCTGGTGCCCTTCCTGCCCGGCCACGAGGCGGGTGGCCTCACCGGCCACCCGGTAGGGGCGGTGTCGGCGGCGCCGCTGGGCAACGCGGCGGTGCTGCCGATCAGCTGGATGTACTGCCGCATGATGGGCCCCGAGGGCCTGCGCCAGGCCACCGAGGTGGCGATCCTGTCGGCCAACTACATCAGTGCGCGCCTGAAGGACCACTACCCCACGCTGTACGCCAGCGCCAACGGCCACGTGGCTCACGAGTGCATCCTGGACCTGCGGCCGCTCAAGGAGTCGAGCGGCGTGACGGCCGAGGACGTGGCCAAGCGCCTGATCGACTACGGCTTCCACGCCCCCACGCTGTCGTTCCCGGTCGCCGGCACGCTGATGGTCGAGCCGACCGAGAGCGAGACGCTCGAGGAGCTCGACCGCTTCATCGCGGCCATGGTCGCCATCCGCGAGGAGATCCGCCGGGTCGAACGCGGCGACTGGCCACAGGACGACAACCCGCTCAAGCACGCGCCCCACACGGCCGCCAGCCTGCTGCAGGGCGAGTGGACCCACGCCTACCCGCGCGACGTCGGCGCGGCGCTCGGCGGGGCCGGCGCGGCCGACTCGCGCCGGCACGCCAAGTACTGGTCGCCGGTCGGCCGGGTGGACAACGTCTATGGCGACCGCAACCTGTTCTGCAGCTGCGTGCCGATGTCCGCCTACGAGTGATGCCCGGGCCCGGCCCGTAGCGCGGCGGCACCTGTCGTGCCATCATCGCCGGGCAGCCCGAGGATCCGTGTGGCCGTGAACGCTTTCATCGTCGAGGACAGCATCGCCATCCGCGACAGCCTGGTCGAGGCGCTGGCCGAGCTGGCGGGCATCCGCACCGTCGGCCAGGCCGCCACGGCCCGCGACGCCGCCGCCTGGCTGCAGGACCCCGCCAACGACTGGCAGCTCGCGGTGGTGGACCTGCTGCTCGAGGGGGAAGGCAGCGGGCTGGACGTGCTCCGGGCGGTGCAGGGGCGCGACCCGTCGCGCAAGGTCGTCGTGCTCACCGCCACCGCCAGCCACCTGGTGCGCGACCAGTGCCAGGCGCTCGGCAGCGACGAGGTGTTCGACAAGTCGATCGAGACCGATGCGCTGCTGGACTGGTGCATCCGGCTGGCCTCGGGCCGGCCCGCGCTACCGCAAGACTGACGTCAGGCAGGCCCAGCGATAATGCCTGGATCCCGGCGCAGACCGGGGAGCGATCCAGGGTGAGTCCGGCCGGCAGGCCGATGCAGCGCTTGACGATGAAGCCCCCCGACATCCTGGTCGTGGACGACAACCCCGACCACCTCGAACTGATCTCGCTCGCGCTCGAGGAATGCTGCGAGCGCGAGCGCGTGAGCACGGCCGCCGACGGCATCGAGGCGCTCGACTACCTGTTCGCGCGCGGCCCGCACGCCGGCCGCGACATCCGCGTGCAGCCGCGCCTGGTCATCCTCGACCTGAAGTTGGTCCGCCTGGGCGGGCTGGAGGTGCTGCGTGCGCTGCGTGCCGACCCGCGCACGCGGGAGCTTCCGGTCGTCATCCACTCCTCCTCGCTCGAGGAGAAGGACGTGACCGACTGCCTGGCCAGCGGCGCCAGCGACTACGTGCGCAAGGCCACCGACTACGACGAGTTGCGCGCCGCGATGCGGCGGCTGCATGCTCGCTGGGTGGCAACCGGCACGCCGGGCTCGCCCGCCTAGGTGGCGCCCACCGAGCCCGTCACCGGCAGCACGATGCCCGTGATGTAGCTGGCGCAGGCCGGCGAGGCCAGGAACACGTAGGCGGGCGACAGTTCCTCCGGCTGGGCCGGCCGCTTGAAGTCGCTGGACTTGCCGAACTGCGCCACCTTCCCGGCGGCCTGGTCGGCCGGGTTCAGCGGCGTCCACACCGGCCCCGGCGCCACGGCGTTGACGCGGATGCCCCTGTCCAGCACGCTCGAGGCGAGCGACATGGTGAATGCATGGATCGCGCCCTTGGTGGCCGAGTAGTCCAGCAGGTGCCCGCTGCCGCGCAGGCCCACCACCGAGCCCGTGTTGATGATCGAGGCGCCGGGCTTGAGGTGCGGCAGCGCGGCGCGCGCCATGTAGAAGTAGCCGAAGATGTTGGTCTTCATCGTCTCCTCGAGGCGCTCGTCCGTGATGTCCTCCAGCGAGTCGGCGTGCTCCTGGAAGGCCGCGTTGTTCACCAGCACCTCCAGGTGCCCGAACTCGCGCACGGTGCGCTCGACGGCCTGCCTGCAGAACGCGGAGTCCTTCACGTCGCCCGGGATCAGCAGGCAGCGCCGCCCCTCCTTCTCGACCCAGCGCCGGGTCTCCTGCGCATCCTCGTGCGCGCTCAGGTAGACGATCGCGACGTCGGCGCCTTCGCGCGCGTACAGCACCGCCACCGCGCGGCCGATGCCCGAATCGCCGCCGGTGATCAGCGCGGCCATGCCCTCGAGCTTGCCGCTGCCGCGGTAGTCGGGCGCCTCGAAGCGCGGCCGCAGTGCCATCCCGGCTTCGATGCCGGGCTTGGCGATGTGCTGCGCGGGCAGGTCCTCGGGCTGGGGGCGGCCCGTGCGGGGGGATTTCCGCGCCTCGCCGCCGTCGCCGCCTCCATCCCTGGCCTTGGCCGCGTCCTTGCGGTCCTGCTCGCGCTGGATCTCGCGCTGTTTTTCGGCGGTTGCGTCGGCCGTCTCAGCCGCGCCGCGGCTGGCGCCCTTGGCGCCCGGTCTGTCGTTCATGCAGCCTCCTTGCGGACAAAGGCCCATGATCGCCACGGCAACGGCCCATCGCTGTCGCCGCGGGCGGGACGCCGGTGTCGGAGCGGACCGACAGCCCGGGCTCAGCGCGAGCCGAGCTCCTGCAGGCGCGCCGGGTCGACCGGCTTGGTCCAGTGGTGGTCGAAGCCCGCCTCGACGGCGGCGTCCTTGTCCTGCTGCTGCGCCCAGCCGGTGAGCGCGATCAGGATCGGCTGGCGCACGCCTTCCAGGCGGCGGATCCGGCGGGCCACCTCGTAGCCGTTGAAGTCGGGCAGGCCGATGTCCAGCAGCACCACGTCGGGCCGGAACTCCGACGTCATGCGCACCGCGGTGGCGCCGTCGTTGGCCACGGCGACCGCATTGCCCGACATCTCGAGCAGCTCGGCCACCGTGCTGGCGGCGTCCTCGTTGTCGTCGACCACCAGGATGCGGCGCGCCGAGCCCGGCGCCGGTGGCGCCGGCCCGTCGGAGGCCTGCGCCGCGGCGGCCCCCGGGGCGCCCGCGCCCGTGCGCGGCAGGCACACGGTGAACTCGCAGCCCTTGTCGACGCCGTCGCTGTGCGCGTAGACACGCCCGCCGTGCAGGCGGACCAGCCCCTGCACCAGCGACAGGCCGATGCCCAGGCCGCCCTGGCGCCGCTCGTTGGGCTGCTGGATCTGGGTGAACAGCCCGAACACCTTCTGCAGCATCTCGGGCGCGATGCCGGTGCCGTTGTCGCGGATGCGCACGACCAGCTCGTCGCCGGCGGCCTCGACCACCACGTCGATGCGGCCGCCGCGGCGGGTGTACTTGGCCGCGTTGTTCAGCAGGTTGGAGAACACCTGCGCCAGCCGCGCCGGGTCCGCCACCAGGTGGGTCGGCCCGTCGGGGAACGAGATCGAGAGCTTGTGGTGCGCGGCCTCGATGTGCGGCCGGCTGATCTCCACCGCGGCGCCGATCACGTGCACGAGGTTGGTCGGCTCCTTCTGCAGCTCGATCTTGCCGGCGGCGATGCGCGAGACGTCCAGCAGGTCGTCCACCAGGCGGGCGAGCTGGCCGACCTGGCGTTCCATGATGCCGCTCACCTGCTCGATGCGCTGCACGTCGCCCCGGGCGCGCTTGACCAGCGTCAGGCCGTTCCAGATCGGCGCGAGCGGATTGCGCAGCTCGTGCGCCAGTGTGGCCAGGAACACGTCCTTGGCCCGGTCGGCGTCCTTCAGGGCCAGCAGGAGCTGCGCGTTGTCGATCGCCACCGCCGCGCAGTGCGCCAGCTTCTCGGCGAGCGCCAGGTCGTCGGCATCGTAGAGCCGCCGCGACTCGCCGTTGATGAACGTCAGCACGCCGATCGCCTGTCCACGCACGATCAGCGGCGCGCCGATGTACGAGCGCAGGCCCAGGTCCTGCAGCAGCCCGAGCAGCTGCCTGTCGGTGGCCTCGGCCTCGAGCATGTGGGGGGTGATGTCGGCGACCAGCACGCCGCGGCCGCTGCGCAGGACCTGCCAGGTGCCGCTGGGGCTGCCGGGATCGGGGGGAAAGCGGCGGTGCAGCTCGTGCACCAGCGGCAGCTTGTCCGGGTCGATGTGCGCGGCCGCCACCCGCCGCAGCGAGCCGTCGGGCTGCAGCAGGTCGATGGCGCACCAGTCCGCGAAATCGGGCACGGCCAGCCGCGCGATCCGGTCGATCGTCGTCTGGTAGTCCGCCACGCCCGACAGCTCCTCCTGGGCATGGGCGAGGAACTTCAGGCCGTCCTCGGTGTGCTTGCGCCGCGTGACGTCCAGGCACACGCCGCCGATCGACAGCGGCCGGCCGTCGGTGCCGCGCCGCACCCGGCCGCGGGCCTCGATCCAGCGCACGCGGCCGTCGGGCCAGACGACGCGGTACTCGACGCGGTGCCAGCCGGTTCCGTCCACGGATTGCTCGATCGCGCGCTTGATGCGCTCGCGGTCGCCGGGATGGACCACCTCGAAAAAGGCATCGCCGTGCAGCGCGGGCGAGCCGGCCGGCAGCCCGTGCAGCCGCTCCATGCCGGGCCACCACGTGCTGCGCTCGTTGAGCAGGTCGATCTCCCAGATGCCCATGCCGCCGGCGTCCAGGGCCAGCTGCAGCCGCTCCTCGCTCTGCTGGAGCGTCTCCTCCAGGTCGAGGATGGCCGTCTGCGGATCGGACGGCGCAACGCCGCCCTGGAGGGGGCGGGTCGGCGGCGGTTCGATCCTGCTGAGCATGATGCGATGCGGTCCTGGAAGGTGCCGAGCCAGAGTAGCGGCAATCGCCCGGCCACCGCATCCTCACGGCGCAGCGGCGGTGCACGGCATTGCCATCGGAGTCTCACCCCAGGTGAGCTGCATGCCGCGACAGTACTCACGTCCCCGCTATCGAAACATGAGCCACGCCGAGGCGTAACAGATGCATCAGGTTGCTGGCGCCATGCGTTCCAGCTGATCCGTCCGGCGAGCACATGCCGTCGCCAGCACCGCCAGCAGGGCCGCCACGCCGTACAGCGCTTCGAAGCCCCAGCGGGAAGCGAGCGCGCCCCCGGCCACCACGCCGAGCACGCCGCCGAGTCCGTAGCCCACCACGGTGAACAGGGCCTGGCCGCGACCGCGCAGCCGGCCGGGGAAGTGGCGCGAGATCATCGCGATGCAGGTCGTGTGGTGGGTGGCGAAGGTCAGCGCGTGCAGCACCTGGGCCGCATAGAGCGCGGGCAGCCAGCCGCCGCCCGCCCCTGTCAAGCCCATGCGCACGACCGTGGCCGCGCCGCAGACGACGAGCCAGCGGGTCATGCGCAGGCGGCCGAGCCAGCGCCCCTGCGAGAAGAACCAGGCGATCTCGACCAGCACCGACACGGCCCACAGCGCGCCGATGGTCGCCTTGCTGTGGCCCCGCGCGTCAAGGTAGAGGGAGAAGAAGCCATAGATGGCGAAGTGCGCCATCACGTGGAAGAACAGCGAGGCGAAGAACCAGCGCACGGCCGGCTGCCGCAGCACGGGCCCGACGGGCGCGCCGCGGTCGTGCGACTGCACGGGCTTCTCGCGTGTGTCGGGCAGCCAGAGCGTGCAGACGAGCACCGCGGCGAGGGTCAGCAGCGTCCAGCCGGGGAAGTGCCCCATGCCGAAGTGCTCGAACCAGGCGCCCGCGCAGAACACCGTGAGCATGAAGCCCGCCGAGCCCCACAGGCGCACCCGCCCGTAGCGGCCCCAGTCGCCGGCCACCAGGTGCGCCATCGCCGCCTCGGTCAGCGACATCATCGAGCTGGTGTGCGTGAACATGAGCAGCAGCACCAGGGCCACCCACCACGCCCCGCCCTGCCACCACAGGCCCAGCGAGCAGACCAGCGCGATGGCGGCCGACCAGCGCAACAGCCGCACGCGCTCGCCGGTGTGGTCGGACAGGGCGCCCCAGGCGTAGGGCGCGAAGACGCGGGTGAACGACTGCACCGAGGTCAGCAGGCTGATCACCACGATGGGCAGCCCCAGGTGCTTGAGCCACAGCGGCAGGTACGGGTTGAAGAACCCGATGTGGGCGAAATAGGTCGCCGACAGCGCGGCGAACGGCGCGAGCTGGCGCCGCGGCGCCGGGGCGGCGGTCATCGCCGCCTCAGAGGTACGACGCCGCGATGGGTGGCAGCGGCGGCTGCACGTCCGCGTTCTGCGCCCGGTGGCGCAGGACATGGTCCATCACCACCAGGGCCAGCATGGCCTCGGCGATGGGGGTGGCGCGGATGCCGACGCAGGGATCGTGGCGCCCCTTGGTCACCACCTGGGTGGGCCGGCCATGGACGTCGATCGAGTCGCGCGGGCTGATGATCGAGCTGGTGGGCTTGATGGCGATGGAGACGTCCAGGTCCTGGCCGGTGCTGATGCCGCCCAGCACCCCGCCCGCGTTGTTGCTGGCGAAGCCCTGCGGCGTGAGCGAGTCGCCGTGGGTCGTGCCGCGCTGCGTGACGCTGGCGAAGCCGGCGCCGATCTCCACGCCCTTGACCGCGTTGATGCCCATCATCGCCCAGGCAATGTCGGCGTCGAGCTTGTCGAACAGCGGCTCGCCCAGCCCGGCCGGCATGTTGCTGGCCGTCACGCGGATGCGCGCGCCGCACGAGTCACCGGCCTTGCGCAGGCCGTCCATGTACGCCTCCAGGCGGCTGACGTCGGCCACCGGGGCGAAGAACGGGTTGTTCGGCACGTGATCCCAGGACTCGAAGCCGACCTCGATGTCGCCCACCTGCTGCATGCAGCCGCGGAACACGATGCCGTGCTTGCGGCCCAGCCATTTCCTGGCCACCGCGCCGGCGGCCACCATGGGCGCCGTCAGCCGCGCGGACGAGCGCCCGCCGCCGCGCGGATCGCGCAAGCCGTACTTCTGCAGGTAGGCGTAATCGGCGTGGCCGGGTCGGAAGGTCTGCGCGATGTCGCCGTAATCCTTGCTGCGCTGGTCGGTGTTGCGGATCAGCAGGCAGATCGGCGTGCCGGTGGTGCGGCCTTCGTGCACGCCCGACAGGATCTCGACCTTGTCCTCTTCCTGCCGCTGGGTGACGTGCCGGCTGGTGCCCGGGCGGCGCCGGTCGAGGTCGGGCTGGATGTCGGCCTCCGACAGCTCCAGGCCCGGCGGGCAGCCGTCGATGACGCACCCGATGGCCGGCCCGTGCGACTCACCGAAGTTGGTGACCGCGAACAGGGTGCCGAAGGTGTTGCCGCTCATGGCGGCGATTATCCCCGAGCGTCAGAGCTGGGCCGAGGGCTGCGAATCCTCGGCCGCCGGCCAGTCGCGGATGTACGCCTTGAGCATCCGGTTCTCGAAGTTCTGGCTGTCGACGACCGCCTTGGCCACGTCGTAGAAGCTGATCACCCCCATCAGCATGCGGCGGTCCATCACCGGCATGTAGCGCGCGTGGCGCTCGAGCATCATGCGGCGCACCTCGTCCAGTTCCGTCTCGGAGGTGCAGGTCAGGGGGTGGTCGTCCATCGCCGTGCGCACCAGGCGCTCGCCCACGACGCCGTTGTTCTTGACGATGCACTGGATCACTTCGCGGAACGTGAGCATGCCCACCAGGTCGCCGTGCTCCATGACCACCAGCGAGCCGATGTCCTTGTCGGCCATCGTCTCGATGGCGCGGGAAAGCGGTTCGTCGGGGGCCACGGTGTAGAGGGTGTTGCCCTTGACGCGCAGGATGTCGCTGACCTTCATGGCTGTCTCCTCATGGCGTTGGCGTTGCGGCGGCGCGGGCCGCGTCTGCAATATAGCCCACAATCCCCCGGAACCGCACCTCGAGAGGGACCCGAAGGAGACAACATGCCCGGCTATTCCGACCCCGGCTTCGACACCCTGGCGCTGCACGCCGGCGCCGCGCCCGACCCCGCGACCGGCGCCCGCGCGGTCCCGATCCACCTCACCACCTCGTTCGTGTTCGAGTCCAGCGAGCATGCGGCGTCGCTGTTCAACCTCGAGCGTTCGGGGCACGTGTACTCGCGCATCAGCAACCCCACCAACGCGGTGCTCGAACAGCGGGTGGCGGCGCTGGAAGGCGGCATCGGCGCCATCGCCACCGCCAGCGGCCAGGCCGCGCTGCACCTGGCGATCGCCACCCTGATGGGCTCGGGCTCGCACATCGTGGCCAGCACGGCGCTGTACGGCGGCTCGCAGAACCTGCTGCACTACACGCTGCGGCGCTTCGGCATCGACACCACGTTCGTCAAGCCGGGCGACATCGACGGCTGGCGGGCCGCGATCCGGCCGAACACCAAGCTGCTGTTCGGCGAAACGGTGGGCAATCCCGGGCTGGACGTGCTGGACATCCCGGTCGTGGCGTCGATCGCGCACGAGGCCGGCGTGCCGCTGCTGGTCGACTCCACCCTCACCTCCCCCTGGCTGATGCAGCCGCTGTCGCTGGGCGCCGACCTGGTCTACCACTCGGCGACCAAGTTCCTCTCCGGGCACGGCACGGTGATCGGCGGCATCGTGGTCGACGGCGGCAGCTTCGACTGGGAGCGTTCGGGCCGCTTCGCCGAGCTCAGCGCGCCGTACGACGGCTTCCACAACATGGTGTTCACGGAGGAGTCGACCGTCGGCGCCTTCCTGCTGCGCGCGCGCCGCGAGGGCCTGCGCGACTTCGGCGCCAGCATGAGCCCGCACACCGCATGGCTCATCCTGCAGGGCATCGAGACGCTGCCGCTGCGCATGGAGCGGCACATGCGCAACACCGAGAAGGTGGTGCAGTTCCTGGCCGGGCATGCGTTCGTCGATCGGGTCGGCCATCCCATGCTGCCCTCGCACCCGAGCCATGCGCTGGCGCAGAAGCTGCTGCCGCGCGGGGCCGGCTCGGTGTTCAGCTTCGACATGAAGGGCAACCGCGAGCAGGGACGCCGGTTCATCGAGGCGCTGCGCGTGTTCAGCCACCTGGCGAACGTGGGCGACTGCCGCTCGCTGGTGATCCACCCGGCCAGCACCACGCACTTCCGGATGACGGACGACGCGCTGGCCGGCGCCGGCATCACGCAGGGCACGATCCGGCTGTCCATCGGCCTGGAGGACCCGGACGACCTGATCGACGACCTCAAGCGCGCGCTGCGGGCGGCGGAAAAGGCGGCCTGACATGGACATCACCGTCAACGGGCAACGCACCTACTGCTACACGGGCGGCAAGCCGTTCGATCCGGCCAGGCCGACCGTGGTGTTCATCCACGGCGTGCTCAACGACCACAGCGTCTGGATCCTGCAGACCCGGTATTTCGCGCACCACGGCTGGAACGTGCTCGCCCTGGACCTGCCGGGCCACTGCAAGAGCGCCGGCGAGCCGCCCGCCTCGGTCGAGGACGCGGCGCAGTTCGTGCTGGCGCTGCTGGACGCCGCGCACGTCGAGCGCGCCGTGCTGGTGGGCCACAGCTTCGGCGCGCTGGTGGCGCTGGAGGCCGCCTCGCGCGCGCCGGATCGCGTCAGCCGGCTGGTGCTGGCGGGCGTGGCCTTCCCCATGAAGGTGTCGGCCGCGCTGCTGGAAAGCTCGCAGCACGATCCCATGAAGGCCATCGACATGGTCAACGTGTTCTCGCACTCGATGCTGGCGCCGCCGCCCTCCGCGCTCGGCCCCGGCACCTGGCTGTACGGCGGCTCCCGCGCCCTGATGCGCCGCGTGCTCGCGAGCAACACGAAGGTCAACGTGTTCCACCGCGGCTTCGTCGCCTGCGACAGCTATGCCGGCGGCGAGGCGGCCATGGAGCGCGTGCGCTGCCCGGTGCTGTTCGTGCTGGGACGCCAGGACGCGATGACGCCGCCGCGGGCGGCGCAGTCGCTCCAGGCCCGGGCGCGCGACGGCCGCACCGCCGTGGTCGAGGGCGGCCACCAGATGATGACCGAGGCGCCCGACGCCGTGCTGGCGGCGCTGAAGGACTTCGTGCGGCCATGAGCGGCGCCGGCCCCATGACGACGCGCATCACGCCGGCCATGTCGCCCGGCCGCGCGCAGGAGATCGCGGCGTCGTTCGACCTGCGCGCGCTGCCCGCGGACTTCTACGCCAACCCGTTCCCGGTCTACGCGGCCCTGCGCGAGCGCGAACCGGTGCGCCGCATGCCCGACGGTTCGTGGTTCCTCACCCGCTATGCCGACCTCGTGGCCGTCTACCGCGACGCGCAGGTGTTCAGCTCCGACAAGAAGGTCGAGTTCACGCCGAAATACGGCGAGGGCTCGCCGCTGCTGGCGCACCACACCACCAGCCTGGTCTTCAACGATCCGCCGCTGCACACCCGCGTGCGCAAGCTGATCATGGGCGCCCTGACGCGGCGGGCGATCGCCGGTATGGAGCCGGGCCTGGTGGCCCTGGTCGACCGGCTGCTCGACGGCATCGCCGCGCGCGGCGGCGGCGACCTGGTCGACGACTTCGCCGCCGCCATCCCGGTGGAGATCATCGGCAACCTGCTGGGCGTGCCGCACGAGGAGCGCGGGCCGCTGCGCGACTGGTCGCTGGCGATCCTGGGCGCGCTCGAGCCGCGCCTGACGCCCGAGCAGGAGGCCCTGGGCAACCGCAGCGTGCGGGAGATGCTGGATTACCTGCGTGCGCTGGTGGCGCGCCGGCGCCGGGAGCCCGGCGACCCTGAGCACGATGTGCTCACGCGGCTGATCGTCGGCGAAGGCGGCGACCAGCTCAGCGAGCACGAACTGCTGCAGAACTGCATCTTCATCCTCAATGCCGGCCACGAGACCACCACCAACCTGATCGGCAACGCCCTCGTCGCGCTGCAGGAGTGGCCGGGGGAGCGGGAGAAGCTGCTCGCCGCGCTGGGCCCGCGACCGGACTGGGACGCGCTCGAGCCCGTGCTCTCGCTGGCGGTGGACGAGGTGCTGCGCTTCGAGTCGTCCAACCAGCTCGGCAATCGGCGCGCCGTGCGCGCCGTCACGGTCGGGGGCGTCGAGCTGCCCGAAGGCGCGCTGATGACGCTGTGCATCGGCGCGGCCAACCGCGACCCGGCCCAGTTCGAGCGGCCCGACGTGCTGGACCTGGGCCGCGCCAACAACCGGCACCTGGCATTCGGCTTCGGCATCCACCAGTGCGCCGGGCTCAGCCTGGCGCGGCTGGAGGGCCGCGTGGCGATCGGGCGCTTCCTCGCGCGCTTTCCCGGCTACCGGCTCACCGGCGCGCCGGTGCGCGGGGGGCGGGCGAGGTTTCGCGGCTTCCTGCACGCGCCGTTCGCGGTCGCCTAAACTGGCAGCGCCCACGCTCCGGAGAGTTCCATGGAAGCCACCACGTCGGCCGTCGATCCCCGAACGCTGCACTCGTTCGCCGAGTTCTACCCGTTCTACCTGAGCGAGCACGGCAACCGCACCTGCCGCCGGCTGCACTTCGTCGGCTCCAGCCTCGGGCTGGCCTGCCTGGGCCTGCTGCTGGCGACGGGCAACTGGTGGTGGCTGCCGGCGGGCCTGGTCGCGGGCTACGCGTTCGCCTGGATCGGCCACTTCGGCTTCGAGAAGAACAAGCCGGCCAGCTTCAAGCGCCCGCTCTACAGCTTCATGGGCGACTGGGTCATGTACAAGGACATCTGGACGGGCCGGATCCCGTTCTAGACCACGTCCTTCAGGTACAGGCCGGTCCAGCGCGCGCTGGACCACAGGCGCGCGGTCGTGTCCGTGTGCGGCAGCAGCAGGTGCCGCAGCAGCGGCTCCAGCGCGGTGGACTGCTCGTCGGCCAGCAGCACGTAGCGCGTGGCGCGGTCGTCGTCGGCTTCGTTCAGCCGTCCCACCCAGTCCAGCTGCACCAGGATCTCCAGCACGGGTTCCAGCTGCAGCGGGTCCACCTGCACGGCCGCCACCAGTTCGTCGATGCTCAGGCCGCGCCGGGCCGACGCGCGCACCGCATGCAGCTGCTGCAGCACCTCCAGCGCGAGCCGGAACTGCCAGCCATGGCCCGAGGCCACGCGGCGGCCCGCGCCCAGCAGGCTGGGTAGGTAAGCCGCCATGACGGCCCCCAGCAGCACGACCAGCCAGGCAAGGTAGATCCACACCAGCAGGATCGGCACGGTCGCGAACGCGCCGTAGACGACCGAATAGGTCGGCACGAGGCCCAGGTACCAGGCGAGGAGCCGCTTGGCCAGCTCGATGCCCAGCGCCGCGAAGACGCCACCCGCCGCGGCATGCGCCGCCCGCACCGGGGTGTTCGGCACGTACCGGTACAGGCAGGCCAGGCCCGCGGCCAGCGCCGCGAACTCGACCAGGTCGATGACGAACTTCACCGCCCCCGGGATGCCGCTCACCAGGCCGCGCGAGGCGGACAGGGCGTACGTCGTGACGGTCAGGCTGACCGCCAGCAACAGCGGCCCCAGGGTCATCACGGCCCAGTAGATCAGCACCCGCTGCGCGAGCGGCCGCGGCCGGCGCACGCGCCAGATCGCATTGAGCGTGCGGTCGATGGTGAGCACCAGCGCCAGGGCCGAGAAGAACAGCGCCGCCACGCCGGCCGTGCCCAGGCGGCTGGCCTTGCCGGCGAACTGGGTGAGGTAGCCGAGCACCTGGCGCGCGATCGAATCGGGTACCAGGCTCTGGACCAGCCAGGCCTGCAGCTGCCCCTGCAGCTTGCCGAACATGGGGAAGGCGGTGAAGACGGCCAAGGCCACCGTGACCAGCGGCACGAGGGCGATGGTCGTCGTGAACGTCAGGCTGCTCGCCGTCAGTCCGAGGTGGTCTTCGCGGAAGCGCTCGCGCAGCGTGCGGGCCGCCGGCCGCCACGGGAAGTGCGAGAACTCGGCGAGCAGCTGGGCCAGCTTCATCGGCCGCTATGATGCCATCGGCCATGGATCCTTTTTTTTCGCCCGCGCGGACCGCGCCGCCGCAGTTGCAGGCGATCCGCGCCGTCGCCGTCGGCAGCCTGCTGGCGCTGATCGTCCTGGGGCTGGCCTGGGAACTGGTGCTGGCCCCGCTGCGCCCGGGCGGCAGCTGGGTCGCGCTGAAGGTGCTGCCCCTGTGCTTTCCGCTGGCCGGCTTCCTGCGCCACCGCATGTACACCTATCGCTGGGTGAGCCTGCTCGTGTGGCTGTATTTCATCGAGGGCGTGGTGCGCGCCTGGAGCGACCGGGGGCTGTCGCGCCAGCTCGCGCTGCTGGAGATCGTGCTGTGCCTGGTGCTGTTCGCCGCCTGCGCGCTGCACGTGCGCACCCGCCTCGCCCGCAAGGAGACGCCATGAGCGACCTGATCGACACCCTGCGCGGCTGCGTCGGCGCCGCCAACGTGCTCACCGGCGGCGACCTCGCCGCCTGGGAGCAGGACTGGCGCCGCCGCGTGCGCGGCAAGGCCCTGGCCGTCGTGCGGCCCGGCAGCACCGCCGAAGTGGCGGCCGTCGTGCGCGCCTGCGTGGCCGCCGGCACGTCGATCGTGCCCCAGGGCGGCAACACGGGGCTGGTGGTCGGGGGCGTGCCCGACGCGAGCGGCACCCAGGTGGTGCTGTCGCTGCAGCGGATGACGGCCGTTCGCGGCATCGACCGCGACAACCTCACGATGACCGTCGAGGCCGGCTGCGTGCTGCAGGCGGTGCAGGAAGCCGCCGACCGCGAGGGGCTGCTCTTTCCGCTCAGCCTGGCGGCCGAGGGCAGCTGCACGATCGGCGGCAACCTCTCGACCAACGCCGGCGGCACCCAGGTGCTGCGCTACGGCAATGCGCGCGAGCTGTGCCTGGGGCTGGAGGTGGTGACCGCGCAGGGCGAGGTGTGGGACGGCCTGGCCGGGCTGCGCAAGGACAACACGGGCTACGACCTGCGCCAGCTGTTCATCGGCAGCGAGGGCACGCTGGGCATCATCACGGCCGCGACCCTGAAGCTGTTCCCGAAACCCGCCGCGACGCTGACGGCGTGGGCCGCCGTGCCGTCGATGGAGCACGCCGTGCGGCTGCTGGCCCTCGCCCAGCAGCGGCTGGCGGCCGGGCTGACCGGCTTCGAGGTGATGGGGCAGTTCGCGCTGCGGCTGGTGGCCCGCCACTTTCCGCAGCTGCGCGTGCCCTTCCTCGAGGACAGCCCGTACGCCGTGCTGCTGGAGAACTCCGACCACGAGTCGCAGGAGCATGCCCGGGCACAGTTCGAGGCGCTGCTCGAAGCCGCGCTGGAGGACGGCTGCGCCACCGACGCCGTCGTGGCCGAGAACCTGTCGCAAGCGCACCAGCTCTGGCACGTGCGCGAGAGCATTCCGCTGGCGCAGGCCGAAGAGGGCCTGAACATCAAGCACGACATCTCGGTGCCGATCTCGCGCATCCCGGCGTTCTGCGCCGAGACCGACGCCCTGCTGGCGCGCGAGATCGCCGGCGTGCGGCTGGTGAACTTCGGCCACCTGGGCGACGGCAACCTGCACTACAACGTGCAGGCGCCCGCGGGCGGCGACATGGCCGCGTTCCTGCGCGAGCAGGAGGAGCGGGTCAACACGCTGGTGTACGACCAGGTGCACAAGTTCGGCGGCTCCATCTCCGCCGAGCACGGCATCGGCGAGCTGAAGGCGGCCAAGCTGCCGCACTACAAGTCGCCGGTGGCCCTGTCGATGATGCGCGCGGTCAAGCACGCGCTGGACCCGCGGGGCCTGCTCAACCCGGGGCGGGTGCTGGCGGACCGCTAGGGCCATGGGTCACTGGTTTCCGCCTCCCCGGCGGGGCGTGATAATCCGGTCGCACCTGCACCAAGGGGCCGAGGGGCCCTGTCGCAAAATCACGCCACCATGACCGCCGCGCGCCCCGTCCGCTCCCAGTACGAAGACTTCATGCGCCATGTGTTCACGCATGGCACGCCCAAGACCGACCGCACGGGCACCGGCACGCGCAGCGTGTTCGGCTACCAGATGCGGTTCGACCTGAACGAGGGCTTCCCGCTGGTGACCACCAAGAAGGTGCACCTGAAGTCCATCATCCACGAGCTGCTGTGGTTCCTCGAAGGGTCGAGCGACAACAACAAGCTGCGCGAGCGCGGCGTCACGATCTGGGACGAGTGGGCGCGCGAGGACGGCGACCTGGGCCCGATCTATGGCGTGCAGTGGCGCAGCTGGCCGGCGCCCGATGGCAGCCACATCGACCAGATCGCCGAGGCGGTCAAGACCATCAAGACGAACCCGGATTCGCGCCGCATCATCGTCAGCGCGTGGAACGTGGCCGACATCCCGAAGATGGCGCTGGCACCCTGCCACGCCTTCTTCCAGTTCTACGTGGCGGACGGCAAGCTCTCTTGCCAGCTGTACCAGCGCAGCGCGGACATCTTCCTGGGCGTGCCGTTCAACATCGCCAGCTACGCGCTGCTCACGCACATGATGGCGCAGCAATGCGACCTCGGCGTGGGCGACTTCGTCTGGACCGGCGGCGACTGCCACATCTACAGCAACCACCACGAGCAGGTGGAACTGCAGCTGTCGCGCCAGCCCTACCCCTACCCCGTGCTGGACATCAAGCGCAAGCCCGCGTCCATCTTCGAGTACCGCTTCGAGGATTTCGAGGTGCTGGACTACCAGTGCCACGGCGCCATCAAGGCCCCGGTGGCGGTGTAGCCGCCATGCAGCTGGGCCTGATCTACGCCCGCGCGGCGAACGGCGTCATCGGCAAGGACGGCGGCTTGCCGTGGCACCTGCCGGAGGACCTGGCGCACTTCAAGCGGGTGACGCTGGGCGCGCCGGTCATCATGGGCCGCAAGACCTGGGATTCGCTGCCACCGAGGTTCCGGCCGCTGCCGGGCCGGCGCAACATCGTCGTGACGCGCCAAGCGGATTGGCGCGCCGAGGGTGCCGAGCCGGCCGGCTCGCTCCAGCAGGCCATGGCAAGCTGTGCGGGCGAGCCACGGGCATGGGTGATCGGCGGGGCCGACATCTACCGGCAGGCCGAGCCGCTGGCGCACGTGGTGGTGGTGACGGAGATCGAGCGGGACTTCGAAGGCGACGCCTTCGCCCCCACCCTGGGCCCGGCCTGGCGCGAGGTGGGCCGCGAGAGGCACGTCGCCGCCTCGGGCCTGCCCTACAGTTTCGTCACGTTCGAACGATAGAACAGCATCCGCGAAGGAGGATCACCATGTCAGGAGCCGGATTCCACGTCCACGGCCCGCACGACCACGAGCTGGAGCACGCCGCCCAGCATGCCGCCGAGGGCCACCACGGCGTCGGCGGCGGCAGCATGACCAACCAGATCGCGATGTTCACCGCGGTGATCGCCACCGTCGGCGCCATCTTCGCGTACATGGGCGGCGCCACGCAGGCCAATGCCGGCCTGTACAAGAACAACGCCGCGATCAAGAAGACCGAGGCTTCCAACCAGTGGAACTTCTACCAGGCCAAGAGCAGCAAGCAGAACCTCTCGGAGCTGGCCGTGGCGATCGTCGCCGACGACCGCAAGCCGGCCTACCAGAAGGAGGTCGAGCGCTACAAGCTGGAGAAGGCCGAGATCAAGCTCGCGGCCGACAAGCTGGAGGCCGAGGCGACCGAGTGGGACAGGAGGAGCGACGACCAGATGCACCTGCACCACCGCTGGGCGCAGGCCACCACCGCGCTGCAGGTGTCCATCGCGCTGGCGGCCATCGCGCTGCTGACGAGGAAGAAGTGGCTCGAGTGGGGCATGTTCGGCGTGGCCGGGCTCGGCGTGGCGATCGGCGCCCTGGCGATGCTGCACATCTGACACGCGGATGAAGATCACCACCTGGAACGTCAACTCGCTCACGGCGCGGCTGCAGCACGTGCTGGACTGGGTGGCGGCCAACCCCGTCGACGTGCTGTGCCTGCAGGAGCTCAAGCTCACCGACGACAAGTTCCCGCTCGACGCCATCCGCGAGGCCGGCTACCCGCACTGCGCGGTGTTCGGCCAGAAGACGTACAACGGCGTGGCCATCCTCAGCCGCACGCCGGTGCAGGACGTCGCGAAGAACATCGCGGGCTTCGAGGACGAGCACTCGCGCGTGGTCGCCGCCACCGTCGACAGCCCGCTCGGCCCGCTGCGGCTGGTGAACGGCTACTTCGTCAACGGGCAGGCGCCGGGCACCGAGAAGTTCTCGTACAAGATGAACTGGCTGGGCGGGTTGAACGCCTACCTGTGCGACGAGATGCGGCGCCACGAGCGGCTGGTGCTGCTGGGCGACTTCAACATCGCGCCGGAGGACCGCGACTCGTACGACCCCGAAGGCCTGCGCGACACCATCCACCACACGCGCGAGGAGCGCGAGCACTTCCAGAAACTGCTCGGCCTCGGCCTGTGCGACAGCTTCCGGCTGTTCGAGCAGCCGGAGAAAAGCTTCAGCTGGTGGGACTACCGGATGTTGGGCTACCAGAAGAACCGCGGCCTGCGCATCGACCACATCCTGGTGAGCGAGCCGCTGCGGCCGCACGTGAAGTCGTGCGCCATCGACCGCGTGCCGCGCAAGTGGAAGCAGCCGAGCGATCACGCGCCGGTGACGATCGAGATCTGAGCAGCCGGCGAGCCAGTCATTGCGGGCTCGACCCGCAATCCAGGCGGCACCACGCTGCAACGGCCACTGGACTCCGGCTTGCGCCGGAATGGCGGCGTCACTCCAGGCCCAGCTCCTGGATCTTGCGCGTGATGGTGTTGCGGCCGATGCCGAGCTTCTGCGCGGCCTCGATGCGGCGGCCGCGCGTGCTGGCCAGCGCGGTGAGGATCAGGCGCGATTCGAAGCGCCTGGTCAGTGCGTCCCAGACGTCGTGCCGGCCCGCCAGCAGCAATTCCATCGCCTCGGCCTCCAGGCCCGACTCCCAGCCCGGCCCGGCCTGGCCGGCTGCGGGGTGGATGGCGGAGACCGCCGTGGCCGCCGGTTCGACCGGTTGTTGCGCGCGGGGCGGCTCGATCGCGGCGGCGGTGCCCACGGGCGCGTCGCCGATGGCCGCCAGCACCTCGGGCGGCAGGTCCTTGGGTTCGATCAGCTGCGCGGGCGCCATCACGGTCAGCCAGTGGCAGATGTTCTCGAGCTGGCGCACGTTGCCGGGGAAGGCGAACGTCGTCAGCCGCGCGAGCGCCGCATCGGAGATGCGCTTGGGCTCGACGCCCAGCTGCTTGGCCGACTGCTGCAGGAAGTGGCGCGCCAGCATGGGGATGTCCTCGCGCCGCTCGCGCAGCGCCGGCAGCCGCAGCCGGATGACGTTCAGGCGGTGGAACAGGTCCTCGCGGAACGCCCCTTCCTTGACGCGCTGCTCCAGGTCCTGGTGGGTCGCGGCGATCACGCGCACGTTCGACTTGACGGCGTTGTGGCCGCCCACGCGGTAGAAGTGGCCGTCCGACAGCACGCGCAGCAGGCGCGTCTGCAGGTCGAAGGGCATGTCGCCGATCTCGTCCAGGAACAGCGTGCCGCCCTCGGCCTGCTCGAAGCGGCCCCGGCGCATGGTCTGCGCGCCGGTGAAGGCGCCGCGCTCGTGGCCGAACAGCTCGCTCTCCAGCAGGTCCTTGGGGATCGCCGCCGTGTTGATGGCGACGAAGGGGCCGTTGGCGCGAGGCGAATGCTTGTGCAGCGCGCGAGCGACCAGCTCCTTGCCGGTGCCGGACTCGCCGGTGATCATCACCGTGACGTTGCTCTGGGACAGGCGGCCGATTGCGCGGAACACGTCCTGCATCGCCGGTGCCTGGCCCAGCATCTCGGGGGTGCCGGCCAGGCGCTCCTCGGCGACTTCCTCGCGCTGGCTCTCCTCGACCGCCCGGCGGATCAACTCGATGGCCTTGGGCAGGTCGAACGGCTTGGGCAGGTACTCGAAGGCGCCGCCCTGGAACGCGGACACCGCGCTGTCGAGGTCGGAGAACGCGGTCATGATGATGACCGGCAGGCCGGGGAGCTTCTCCTTCACCTTGGACAGCAGGTCCAGGCCGCTGCCGCCCGGCATGCGGATGTCGCTCACCAGGATCTGCGGCCCCTGGTCGTCGCTGGCGCCCTCGAGCGCCTGCAGCACCTCGCGGGCATTGGTGAAGCTGCGGGTGGGCAGCTCCTCGCGCAACAGCGCCTTCTCCAGCACGAAGCGGATGGATTGGTCATCGTCAACGATCCAGATCGGCTTCATGGGCTTGCTTGTCACCTCGAGAGTTCAGACGTCGGCGTCAGGGCAATGGAATCAGGATCTTGAAATCCGTCCTCCCCGGCACGCTGTCGCACTCGATCAATCCATGATGCTGCTGAACGAAGGTCTGTGCCAGCGTCAGCCCCAACCCGGACCCGCCTTCCCTGCCCGACACCAGCGGGTAGAAGATGCGGTCCTTGATCGCGTCGGGCACGCCGGGCCCGTTGTCGATGACATGCAATTCCAGTGCCAGCCGGTAGCGCTGCTTGCCGAACGTCACCTGGCGCGCCACGCGCGTGCGGAACACGAGCTGCGCGTCGCCCGCGGCGATGCGCTCGGCCAGCGCCTGGCAGGCGTTGTGCGCGATGTTCAGCACGGCCTGGATCAGTTGCTCGCGGTCGCCGCGGAAATCCGGCAGCGAGGTGTCGTAGTCGCGCACGACCTTCAGTCCACGCGGGAACTCGGCCAGGATCAGCGACCGCACGCGCTCGCACACCTCGTGGATGTTGACGTCGCCCACCACGTGCGGGCGGCGGTGCGGCGCGAGCAGGCGGTCCACCAGCGTCTGCAGGCGGTCCGCCTCGTGGATGATGACGCGCGTGTACTCCTTCAGGTCGCGCCCCTGGATCTCCATCTCCAGCAGCTGCGCGGCCCCGCGGATGCCGCCCAGCGGGTTCTTGATCTCGTGCGCGAGGTTGCGGATCAGCTCCTTGTTGGCCTGCGCCTGGTCGATCAGGCGCTCCTCGCGCTCCTGCCGCGTCTGCTGCTCCAGCGGCAGCAGCTCGATGACGACCTCGCCCGGGCGGTCGGTCTGCGCCACCACCACGTGCACCAGCAGCGGGTCGGCGTTGTGGCGCAGCAGGCGCGCGTCGTAGCGCAGCGCCGCGAACTCGTTGCTGCCCGCGCCCTCCAGCGCCGTGCGCAGCAACTGCGGATCGGTGAAGCAGGCGGGAAAGCCGGACCCCTCGATGGTGCGCCGCGACGTGCCGAGGGCATCCTCGAGCGCGGCATTGGCGAACAGCACCGTGCCGTCCAGCGCCACCACGGCCACCAACGTGGCCAGCAGGTCGAACGCCTGGAAGCGTGCCTGCGCCGGGGAGGAAGGGAGGTCCGGGGTGGTGGGGCTCAAGCCGTCACTTGGTGGCCGTCGCCGGGCCGCCCAGGCGCGCCAGCTCGCGCTTGATGCCGGCGATGTCGTTGTCGTTGCGGGCGATGCTCGCCTTGAGCTCCTCGACCCGATCGAGGTACTTCTGGTAGTTGCGGCCCTCGGCGCCCTGCTTCTCGGGCTCGCCGTTGTTGTATTCCTTGCGCAGCTCGGCCTGGCGCGCCTCGGCCTTCTTCAGCTCGGCTTCCAGGATCAGGCGGGCCTCGGCGTCGCGGGCCTTCTGGTCGCCGGCGTCGATCCGCGGGCCGGAGGACGCGCCCGGCGCGGCCGTCGCGACGCGCACCGTGTGGCCGCCGTTGACCTTGGTGCCCTCCACCACCGTGACGTTGCCGCCCTCGACGGGCTTGCAGCCGTGCGCCTTGGCCTCCGCCTCGTTGTTGGTGTAGCTGTTCCCGCAGCGCCAGATGCGGGTCTGGGCCTGCGCCTGGGTGGCGGCCACGGCCAGGACCAGCAAGAGGGGGGTGAGGGCGTACTTCATGGGGTGGGGCTCCTTGCGTGCTCGATGCGCAGGATGGCCTGCCAGTATGGCGTAACTCTTCAAAGGAGCCAAGCAACCCCATGATTTAGAACGGAAAACCGCGATTTACCGCCACAAGTTCCGGGCCCTGCAACGAAAAAAGGACGGCCGGGGCCGTCCTTTCCATGTGTCCGGCCGGCCCGTCGGGGCGGCCGCGCCAGCCATCAGAGGCTGTAGTACATGTCGAACTCGATCGGGTGCGTGGTCATGCGGAAGCGCTGCACTTCCTGCATCTTCAGCTCGATGTAGGCGTCGATCATGCTGTCGGTGAACACGCCGCCCTTGGTCAGGAAGGCGCGGTCCTTGTCCAGGTAGTCGAGGGCCTGGTCCAGGCTGTGGCACACGGTCGGGATCTTCGCGTCCTCTTCCGGCGGCAGGTGGTACAGGTCCTTGGTGGCGGCCTCGCCCGGGTGGATCTTGTTCTCCACGCCGTCCAGGCCGGCCATCAGCATGGCGGCGAAGCCCAGGTACGGGTTCATCAGCGGGTCCGGGAAGCGGCACTCGATGCGGCGGCCCTTGGGGTTGGCCACGTAGGGAATGCGGATCGAGGCGGAGCGGTTGCGGGCCGAGTAGGCCAGCTTGACCGGGGCTTCGAAGCCGGGGACCAGGCGCTTGTAGCTGTTGGTGCCGGGGTTGGTGATCGCGTTCAGCGCGCGGGCATGCTTGATGATGCCGCCGATGTAGAACAGCGCGAACTCCGACAGCCCCGCGTACCCGTCGCCGGCGAACAGGTTCTTGCCGTCCTTCCAGACGGACTGGTGCACGTGCATGCCCGAGCCGTTGTCGCCGACCAGGGGCTTGGGCATGAAGGTGGCCGTCTTGCCGTAGGCGTTGGCCACGTTCTGGATCACGTACTTCTGCAGCTGGCTCCAGTCGGCGCGCGCCACCAGGGTGTTGAACTTGGTGCCGATCTCGTTCTGGCCGGCGCCCGCCACCTCGTGGTGGAACACCTCGACCGGGATGCCCAGCGACTCGAGGATCAGCGACATCTCGGCGCGCATGTCCTGCGTGCTGTCGACCGGGGGCACGGGGAAGTAGCCGCCCTTGACGGTCGGGCGGTGGCCCTTGTTGCCGCCCTCGAGCTTCTTGCCCGTGTTCCACGGCGCCTCGTACTCGTCGATCTCGACGAACGAGCCGGACATGTCGGAGCCCCAGCGGACGTCGTCGAAGATGAAGAACTCGGGCTCGGGACCGAAGAAGGCGGTGTCGCCCAGGCCGGAAGCCTTCAGGTACGCCTCGGCGCGCTTGGCGATCGAGCGCGGGTCGCGGTCGTAGGCCTTGCCGTCGCCCGGCTCCAGCACGTCGCACGACAGGATCAGCGTGGTCTCTTCGAAGAACGGGTCCACGTTGGCCGTGGCCGGGTCCGGCATCAGCAGCATGTCGGACGCCTCGATGCCCTTCCAGCCGGCGATGGACGAACCGTCGAACGCGTGGCCCGAGCTGAACTTGTCCTCGTCGAAGTGGGAAATCGGCACGGTCACGTGCTGTTCCTTGCCGCGGGTGTCGGTGAAGCGGAAGTCGACGAACTTGACTTCGTTGTCCTTCACCATCTTCATCACGTCAGCGACGGTCTTGGCTGCCATCAGGTTTTCTCCGTTGGATGGTTGGGGTTGAGAGCTTGTGCGCGAAGAGGATGCAGGTTCCATGCCAAAGCTGGTGCATGGCGGGACCCGCGAAGCCGCACGATTGTGAGCGATGCGGGGCCGGATTCCGGACGGAACGCTTGCAGGCGCGGATGAGTCGCGCACCGCCGAGGTGCACGCCTCCCGATGCACCGCTATTGTGCGCCCTGGGAACGCACCAGTTCGGGGCCGAGCCGGGCCCCGAGCGCCTGCAGGCCCTGGACGAGGTGGCGGTAGGCCGGCTCGACCGCGTCCGGATCGCCCTTGACGCCCAGGTCGATGTGGCGGCCGTATTCGGGATGGTCGACGCTGGGCAGGCTGAAGACCTTGACGGCCGGGTGCAGGCGCTCGACCTCCTCCATCAGCGGGGTCAGTGTCGCTTCCATCGAGCCGTAGACGATCACCGACCGCTCGACGTACGCCCCGCGCCGGAACAGGTGCGCGTAGTGCTGGTCGAGCACCCATTCCATCATCGGCCAGGCCATGACCGGGAAGCCGGGGACGAAGTGCACGTCGCCGACCGAGAAGCCGGGGATCTTGTTGTACGGGTTGGGGATGACGCGGGCGCCGGCCGGGAACACGCCCATGTTCAGCCGGTGCACGTTGTCCGGCCGGTCGGGCTCGTAGGACACGCCCTGCTCGCGCGCGACGTCCTGCATGCGCTCGCGGATCAGGTGCTCGGCCTGCGGATGCAGCTGCAGCTCCACGCCGAGCGCGCGCGCGGCGCACTGGCGGGTGTGGTCGTCCGGCGTCGCGCCGATGCCGCCGCAGGAGAACACCACGGCGCCGGAGTCGAAGGCGCGCCGCAGCGTGCCGGTGATGCGCTGCGGATCGTCCCCCACGTAGTCGGCCCAGGCCAGCTGCAGCCCGCGCGCGCCGAGCAGCTCGATCACCTTGGGCAGGTGCTTGTCGGTTCGCTTGCCGGACAGGATCTCGTCGCCGACGATGACGAGCCCGAATTCAGGACGTGTGGACATCCCGCAATGCTAAGGGGACGGCCTGCGGCGGCGCCGGCGGCGGGGGATTGGCCCGCTCGGCCCGCAGGCGCTCCAGCGCGGCCAGGCAGTAGTGGCCGAACCAGAGCGAGGAGAACGCGAACACCAGCGTGTAGATCCAGATCGCCACCGGCACGAGGATCACGAACGCGGCGGCGAACAGCGCGCCCGACGCCCAGACCACGCTCGGCGCGGCGCCCAGCAGGCCGGTGAAGATGCCGATCGCCAGCAGCGGCAGCCGGTGGCGCTTGAAGAGCACCTGCCGCTCCTCGCGGCTCGCGTGCTCGGCCAAGGCATCGAAGGCCATCACGCGGTAGGTGAGCCAGCCCCAGATCAGGGGCGGCAGCAGCAGCACCAGCGGCGGGATCAGCCACAGCGGCACCGAGACGACCAATGCCACCAGCGCGAGCAGCGTGGAGCCGAGCGACCAGGCGATGCTCGCCAGCAGGGAGCCGCCGTGGCGGCGTTCCAGGTGCGGAAAGCGCCGCTCCGCCACCAGTCTCACCACGGACGGCGTGAGCAGCACGGCGACGACCAGCAGCGAGGCGAGCACGATCACCGGCGTCGCAAGCGCGATCACCGCCAGCGGCGCGATCACCGTGCGCAGGCTGCCCATGCCCAGCCCGCCCAGCCAGTCGCCCACCTGCGACAGCAGGGCCGAGGACTCGAGCCAGCGGAACACCGTGTCGACGGCGCCGTCCCAGAAGAAGTAGCCCAGGCCGAGCGCGGCCGCCACCATCACCAGCAGCGGCAGGAAGGACAGCGCGATGACGCGCGGATGCAGGCAGTAGGCGACGGCGCGCCAGAACGAATCGAGGATCAGGCCCATGGCCGCAGCCTAGCAGCAGCCTCAGGAGCGGCCGGCCAGGCGCTTGAGACCCAGCCACTGCTGCGCCCAGAAGCCGCGACCGTAGTCGCGGCCCTGCTCGACCTGGTCGCGGATGCCGGTGGTGGTGCCGTGGTGGTCGAAGTCGGCAGTGCCGAACAGCATGTCCCACCAGGGCAGCAGCACGCCGAAGTTGTGGCCGCCGAGCCGCACGGCCCCCGCGCGAGCCCCGGCCCGCACGGGCGACTCATGGCCGATGCCGACGCCGTGGTGCACGCGATGGAAGCGCGGGCTGATCCACAGGCGCTCGCCCCAGCGGCCGAACGACAGCCGCAGGTTGGCGTGCTGCAGGCTCTCGGTGAGCTGGGTGAAGGCCACGATGGCGACGAACTGCCCTGGCGCGACGCCGATGGCCTGGGCCAGCACCACCAGCAGGGTGTCGCGCAGCACGTCGTCGAGCAGGTGGTTGCGGTTGTCGCTCCACATGGTCATCTGCCGCTGCGAGTGGTGCACCGCATGCAGGCTCCACCACCAGCGAAAGCCGTGCTGGCCGCGGTGGATCCAGTAGTCGGCGAAGTCGAACGCCACCAGGTACAGCGCGAAGCTGGCCAGCGGCTGGTCGGTCAGGCCGGGCCACAGGCTGTCCAGGTGGAAGCCGCCGATGCCCAGCACGTGCAGCTGCCCGAACAGCGCGTCGAACACGGGCTGAAGCGTGAAGAAGAGCGCGACCCGGAACAGGCCCAGTCGGTGGATCAGGGTGTAGAGCACGTCCGTGCGGACCGCCGCGCGGTCATGGACCGGCTCCACCGGGCGCCAGCGCTGCAGCGGCGCGATCACCAGCAGCATCAGCGCGATCTGCACCAGGCCGACGAGCAGCCAGCCGGTGGCGGCATAGGCGTCCTCCAACAGGTTGCCCATGCCCAGCATGAACATCAGCGGCTGCACGGCGGCCTCGAACAGCCACTGCTGCGCGGCGCCGAATGCACTCTCGATCCAGTTCATCGTGTCCCTGCGTGTTGCCCGATCCAGCCGGCGTACCGCGGATGCTCGCGCAGCGTGCGGAAGCAGAAGCCCCGTTGCCGCAGGCCCGCCAGGAGGGGATCGAGCACCGCCGGCGCCCAGGGGTCCCGGCGGGACCAGATCCCCAGGTGCGCCAGCAGGATGTCGCCCGCCCGCACGTTGCGCAGCGCGCGCGCCAGCAACTCGTCATTGGACACGGATCCGCTGGGAAGTTCATCGCCCAGGAAGCCGGCGGGCGACCAGCCCACGTGCTCCCAGCCGCAGGCGCGCGCGGCGGCCAGCAGCTTCGGGGACGTCCTGCCGCCCGGCGCCCGGAACAGCGGCAGGGGCGCCTTGCCGGTGATGGCCCGCAGCCGCTGCGCGGCGTGGGCGATGTCCTCGCAATAGCGCTCGGCGGTCCAGGCCTGCTCGCGCCCCTCGTCGGGGCCGGCGGACGGTCGGATGCGGAACCGCGGCGGGTCGCCGGGCAGGTCGCCGCGCCAGTAGGCGTGGGCCCAGGTGTGCGAGGCGAACTCGTGCCCCTCGGCCGCGCGGGCCTTCCACCACGGCGCCCAGTGGTCGCCCAGGCTGCCGTCGCCCGCCTTGGTGCGCTCGTTGGCGGCGAAGAACGTGGCCTTCACCCCGTGGCGGGCGAGCACCTCGGCGACGAGCGGCGCGACCTCCATGTGGCCGGTGTCCAGCGTCAGGTACAGCGGCCGGCCGCAGTCGGCCGCCCTCGCCGTCGTCGCCGCCGGGAGCAGCGCGGCGCCGAGCAGGCCGGCCGTGAAGCGGCGCCGCTCAGCGCGGCGCGTGGTCCAGGGTCCAGACGCCATGGGGAGACTTGCCGACCGGCACCTGCCGGATCACCTTGCGCGATTCGGTGTCGATGACCGTGAGCTTGCGCGCCCAGCGCGACGTCACCATGATGATCTTGCCGCCGGCGAAGACGTCGATGCAGTCCGGGCCGCCCGGCGCCGGGTAGCTTTCGACCACCTGCAGCGTCTGCAGGTCCAGCTTGCTGATGGTGTCGCCCACGCGGTTGCTCAGGAACACGTGGCGCTTGTCGCCCGCGGCGCGAAAGGCATGCGCGCCGTCGCCGGTCTTGACGCGGCGCACCGAGCGCGGCTGCGGGCCGCTGACGTCGAACACCTCGACGCCGTCGCCGCCGGTCAGGCCCACCAGCAGCGTCCGGTCGTCGGCCGTGCCGAACACGTCCGCCGGCATCGGCCCCGTCCGGGTGCGCCACTTCAGGGCCTGCGTCGCCAGGTCGATGGCGACCAGTTCGTCGCTGTCCTGCATGCTGACGTAGGCGGTGGTGCTGCGGCTGTCGATCCAGATGTGGCTGGGCGTCTTGCCGGTGGGCACGCGGCTGGCCAGTTGCAGGTTGCTGCCGTCCCAGCGGTAGATGTCGACGTGGTTCAGGCGGTTGCCGGCCGTGACGAACCACTTCATGTCGGGCGAGAACCGCAGCTGGTACGGATCGAGCGTGCCGCGCACGACGCGCTGGACCTGCGCCGTCTTCGGGTCGATGAAGGTGAGCGAGTCGCTCAGCGAGTTGGCGACGATCAGCGACTTCTCGTCCGGCGTCAGGTACAGGTGGTGCGGCTCCTTGCCGGTCGGGATGCGCCGCACCTCCTTCCAGGTGGAGGGATCGATCACGCTGACGTTGGCGTCCAGCGAGTTGAGGACGAAGATGGGGGCGGTCTGGGCCGCGGCCCCGGCGCACACGGCCAGCCAGGCCGATGCCGCGAAGGCGAGGGAACGCAAGGACGAAATCACGAGGGCTTCCTGGGCAACTCGCAAGTGTAGTCGGGGTACCTGTTCGCTCCCGTAACATCCCCGCGATGGAAATGATCTTGGTCAATGGCGTGCGCCTGGAGGTCGAGCGGCTGCCCGCAGCCGGCGACGCGGCCCGGGCGCCGATCGTCTTCCTGCACGAGGGACTGGGCTCGGTGGCGATGTGGCGGGACTGGCCGGCGCGCGTGTGCGCGGCGACCGGCCGCGCCGGCATCGTCTATTCCCGGCGCGGCTACGGTGGATCGGACCCCATCGAGGACGTGCGCGGCCGCGGCCGGCTCGGGCCCGATTACATGCACCGGGAAGCCTTCGACGTGCTGCCCGCCCTGCTCTCCCGCCTGGGCCTCACCCGCCCGGTGCTCGTGGGCCATTCGGACGGCGGCACCATCGCGCTGCTGCACGCGAGCCAGCATCCGGTGGCCGCCTGCGTGGTGCTGGCGCCCCACGTGATCGTGGAGGATGTCTCGGTCCGCTCGATCGAGCAGGCGCGCGACGCGTTCGCGACCGGATTGCGCGAGCGCCTGGCGCGCTACCACGGCGATGTCGACGGCGCCTTCTGGCAGTGGAACGACGTCTGGCTGAGCGAGGCGTTCCGCGCCTTCGACATCCGGCCCGACTGCCGCCGCATCGCGGCGCCCGTGCTGGCGCTGCAGGGTCGCGACGATCCCTACGGCACGCTGCGCCAGGTCGAGGAGATCGCGCCGACGCTCGGCCGCTTCGAGCTGGAGGCGATCGCCGGCTGCGGCCACTCGCCGCACCGCGACCAGCCCGAGCTGGTCACCGCGCGCATTCAGGCCTTCCTCGCCACGGTGGACTGACCGAGCGCGGCCAGGTCGCCGGCCCCGAGCCAGCGCCAGCCGCCAGGCGGCAGGTCCGCAGGCAGCGACAGGTCGCCGATGCGCGACCGGTGCAGGGCCTCGACCCGGTTGCCCACGGCGGCGACCATGCGCTTGACCTGGTGGTACTTGCCCTCGGTGAGCGTCAGGCGCAGGCCCAGCTCTCCCGTCCGCTCGCACGCGGCCGCGCGCACCGGCCTGGGGTCGTCATCCAGCACCACGCCGGCAAGCAGGCGCCGCAGGGCCGCGTCGTCCACGGGATGGCGGGTGGCGACCTCGTAGACCTTGGGCACATGGCGCTTGGGCGAGCTCATCCGGTGGATGAAGGCGCCGTCGTCGCTGAGCAGCAGCAGCCCGGTGGTGTCCTGGTCCAGCCGCCCCACCGCCTGCACGCCGACCTGGGCGCCCGGGTTGGGCCGCTGGCGCAGCGGCGCGGGCAGCAGGGTGTAGATGCTGGGCCAGGCCGACGGGCGCATGGAGCACTCGAAGCCGGCCGGCTTGTGCAGCATCAGGTAGGCCTTGGCGTGGTAGGCCCAGTCGACGCCCTGCACGCGAAAGCGCAGCCCGTCGGGCTCGACGTCCTCGAACGGATCGGTGCAGGTGCGTCCGGCCAGCTCCACGTGGCCCTGCTCGACCAGGCCGGCGCACACGCGCCGGGTGCCGAAGCCCTGGCTGTAGAGGATCTGCTGGAGTTGCATGGGCCGCATTGTCGCGGCCTGCGCGGCGGTGCCGCGCCGCGGTTCAGCCGCGCGGGTGCTGGCGTGCCGCGCGTTCCTCGCGCTGCACCTCGTCGCGCCAGTGCGGCTTGCGGGTCTTGAGCTGTCCGCCGCCGCGACCCTGGCGCCGTTCGGCGCCGTCGTCGGCCAGCTCGAATGCGGCATAGACGGTGTTCCGCTCGCGCCGGCCGTCGAGCTGCTTCTGCGGGGATTGGTGCATGACTTCGTCCTTGGAGGCTGTGTGTCTTGCGAGGCGGCTTGCGCCGCGACCGGCAATCTAGGAAGAGCCGCCGCTGTCGCGTGTAGGACAGCGCCGAAGGCGTGTAGGACGGTCGTGAGCGGGAGCAACACGCCCGCGCACTTCAGGACCTGAGCGCGTTGCGGACGAAGCTCTCCACGTAAGGCCAGGGATACGTCACGCCGATCGGGCCGATCGGGAACAGGTAGAGCGCCAGCACTGCCCGGGACAGCCACGAGGCCGGCGTGCCGATGCGCCCTCGGCCCTGGCCGGCGTGGAAGAACACGGCCCCCAGGACCGCCACGAAGGCGAGCTGGCACCAGCGCGCGTAGTCGAGACCGAGTGCGAACAGTGCCAGCGGGGACAGCGCGGCCAGGAAGACGAGATCGATGCGCATGCCGTTGGCCCGGTAGAGCCGCACCAGGAAGGCATACGGCGCGAGCACGTAGAACAGCACGATCGCGAGCTGCACCGCGTCGAGGCCGGTCGCCGGCTCGAAGACCCCCCGCCGCCAGACGTTGGCGCCCTCGACGGCCACCGCGGGCAGGATCGACGCGGGGTCGAAGTCGGTGTTTCCTAAGAGGGCCACCGCGACGGCCGCGGCGGCCGGGACGAGCCCGAACAGGGCCGCGTCCCGCAACCGGTCGCGCAGTGGCCGCGTGCCGTCGCCCGGGGCCAGCGCGATGGCCACCAGCAGCGGCACGCCGTAGACGAACACGGCCTCGTGGACCAGGATGGCGACACCCACCAAGGCCCCGGCGAGGAGATGGCGGCGGCGCAGGATGAGCCCCATCGCGATCGCGGCGAGCGCGAAATTGAGGTGGTCGAAGCGCCCCGTGTCGTAGGAGTACTGCATCACCCCCACCGGACTGAGCACGATGGCCGCTCGCACGAGCCTGGTCAGCGCCCCGTCCTCGGGCAGCCAGGCCTTGCACACCCGGTCGAACGCCAGCACGAGGACGACGAACAGGATGGCGTCCAGGCCCAGGATCAGGAATTTCGCCACGTCCACGTGGGCGCCGATGCGATGGAACGCCGGATACAGCAGGGTGCCGACCAGGCCCCGCTTCACGAACCCGAATTCGAGGTAGTTCATGTAGTACTGGGTCACGACCCAGGACTGGAACTTGCCCAGCGAGTGGTCACGCACGGCCACCAGCACCGACTGCAGCAGCCCGACCGCCCAGAACAGGAGGGACAGCTTCACGAAATGGGCGGAGACGAGGTTCAGGATTCGCATCAGGGACACCGCATCCGGGGAGGTGGAACGCCGCGGCGAGTGCGCGTCTGCACCGCCAGCAGCACGCAACCGATGGCGACGGCGAACCACAGCGTGGCCAGCCGGATGATCAGCGTCGCGGCGACGCTGTCGGCCGCCGTGCCGCCCTTCCACATCAGCAGGGCCATCATCATCGCCTCGGACCCGCCCAGGCCGCTCGGCACGAAGGTCAGGGCCCCGGCGAGCAGCGAGATGGCGTAGACGAAGGCGGAGAAGTCCAGCGTGACGTCCAGCCCGATCCAGCGCACGACCAGGTGGAACGCCCAGGCTTCGGCCGCCCAGGCCAGCACGCTCAGCGCCGTGGCGCCGGCCAGCACGCGCGGGGTGGTGCAGCGGCGGGCCTGCAGCAGCACTTCCACGCCACGGCCGAAGAGCGTGCGGGCGCGGCTGCGGCCCCGCGCGGCGGCGCGCAGCCGGCGCAGTCCGCGCTCGCTGGACAGCGCGAGGAACACCGCGCCCACCCCCGCGGCGCCGACCAGGACGAGGGGCCGCGCCGCCGGGTAGGCCACCAGGCCGACCAGAGCGAGCAGCACCACGGCCAGCAGGTCGGTCAGCCGCTCGCTGAGGAACGCCGCCAGGCTGGCCGGATACGGCACGCCCCAGCGCCGCAGCAGCACCCCGCGCAGGGCTTCGCCCGCCTTGCCCGGCGTCGTGGTCAGTGCGAAGCCGGCCAGGTAGATCTGCAGGCTGGGCCACCACGGAACCGGATGGCCGAGCACGCGCAGGTAGTGCTGCCAGCGGACGAACCGAAGGCCGTAGTTGACGAGGGACAGGCCCAGCGCGGCGCCGACGCCCGCGATGCCGACCTTGCCCAAGGCGACGGCGACCGGGCGCCAGCCGCTCCAGAGCGCAAACGCCAGGTAGCCCAGGGCGGCCAGCAAGACCGACCACAGGACCGCGCGATAACGCCAGCCCGACAACAGGGCGGCCGGATCCGCTTCCTCGGCGCCGGGTGCCTGCATGCTCATAGGTGCAGCCGCTTGAAGACCGGCCGCGGGATGGCCCGGATCACCAGCATGATGAGAGACCAGAACGCCGGCACGTACAGCACGTCGGCGCGGCGGTCGATGCCATCGACGATGCGCCTGGCCACGGCGTCGGGCTGCGCCACCAGCGCGGCCGGCAGGCGCAGCCCCTGCGTCATGGGGGTGGCGACGAACCCCGGCCGGACGTCCGTGAGCGACACGCCCACGCGGGACAGGCGCACGCGCAAGCCCTCGCAGAAGACGGAGACCGCCGCCTTCGCACTGCCGTACACGTAGTTGCTGGCCCGCCCGCGATCGCCGGCCACCGACGTGATGACGGCCAGCGCACCGCCCCCCTGGGCCTCGAACTGGTTCGCCAGCCCCGTGAGCAGCGCCATGACCGACGTGCCGTTGGTGCCCCATTCGCGCATCGCCAGGACGGGATCGGCTTCGCAGGCCCGCTGGTCGGGCAGCGTCCCATGCGCGATCAAGGCGATGTCGATCGCACCCAGCGCCTGCACGGCCGCCCGCAGCATGAGCGAGTGGGCGGGAACGTCGTTGGCGTCCATCTGGAACCGGTGCACTTGCGAAGCCCCGCGCACGGACAGGTCCGCCGCCAGGGCATCGAGCTTGCCGGCATCGCGGCCGACCAGGAACAGGCCGGCACCCTGCGCCGCCCAGAGGCGCATGCAGGCCGTGGCGATCGCCGAGGTGGCGCCGATGACGAGGACCCGCCTCATCGGGTCACGCGTTCCCAGAACCGCGACATCAGCGCGGGGTCGCGCACGGCCTCCACCTGCTCCCACGCCGGGTAGCCGCGGCGGAAGTCCTCGCCGCTCATGTGCGCGTCCTTGGCCGGGTACAGGCGCCCGCCCGCCTCGCGCACGATCGCATCGAGCGTGCGGAACAGCGACGGCTCCAGCCGGTCGGTCTGCGGGAAGTCGAGCGCCAGCGTGGTGCCCGGCAGGGGAAACGACAACAGGCCCGGCGACGGCAGGTCGCCACAACGCTTGAGGACCGCCAGGAACGAGCCCGTGCCGGCTTCGGCGGTGGCCGCCAGCAGCGCCTGGATGGCCGGCCGGGCGTCGGCCTCGGGAATCACGGCCTGGTACTGCTGGAAACCGCGCCGGCCATAGAGGCGGTTCCACTTCAGCACCGTGTCGAGCGGGTAGAAGAACGGACCGTAGCCGACCCGGGCGGACCGGCGCTCCCGCGGCGCGCGGCGCCAGTAGACCTCGTTGAAGGTCCGCAGCGACGGCCCGTTGACGAGCGAGAGCGGGCTGGTCACCGGCACGGTGAACCGGCGTGAACTGTCGACGTCAAGCGTGCCCTCCGCGGCGAAGTCGGCGGCCGAATACACGCCGCGGCCGGCGGCGCGGCCCCGGGCGGCACAGTCGATCCAGGACACGCAGAACTCGTGCGCGCCGTCCAGCTCGTCGGAGAGCGCGAAGAACTCGTCCAGATCGCCGAACCGCTGGGTGACCACCTGGAGCTGGCTGGCGCGGATCGGCACCAGCTGGATCTGCGCCCACTCGATCACCCCGGTCAGGCCCAGGCCGCCGACGGTGGCCCGGAACAGCTCGGCGTTCTGGTCCGCGGCGCAGGTCAGGCGCCCGGCGTCGGAGCGCACCAGCCCGAACTGGCGCACGTGGCGGCCGAAGGTGCCGCGCCGATGGTGGTTCTTGCCGTGCACGTCGTTGGCGATGGCGCCGCCCAGCGTGACGTAGCGGGTGCCAGGGGTCACCGGCACGAACCAGCCGCGCGGGATCGCCACGGCCAGGATGGCCTCCAGCGTCACCCCCGCCTCCGCGGTCAGCAGTCCGGTCGACCAGTCGGCGCCGATGAAGCGGTCGAAGGGCCGCAAGTGCAGCACGTGGTCGCTGGCGGCCAGGCAGCTGTCGCCGTAGCTCAGCCCGGCGCCGAACGGCAGCGTCGTGCCGTGCTCCGTCCGCGCCCGGGCGAGGTGTCCCGGCAGTTCGTCGCGCCAGTGGCAGGCCATCGGGGTCTGGGGGAACGCGGGATGGTTTCCCCAGGACAGCAGGCGCGCGGCACTCATGTGGCCGCCCAGAAGACAAGCGCCAGCAGCGCGCCGATCGCCAGGCTCACCCGGTCGCGCACCGCGAAGATCACCGGGTCCTCGTTCATCTCGCCGCGCTGGGTCAGCATCCACACCCTCGTCACCCAGGTGAGCAGCAAGGGACAGGCGAGCCAGATGAATTCCTGGTGCCGGTAGAGCTGCGTCACATGGCTGTCGTTGATGTACAGGGCCAGCACCATGACGGTCATGTAGCCCGAGGCCGCGCCGAGCGACGAGAGCATCTGCAAGTCGCCCGGAAAGTAGCCGCGCCCGCGGGCCTTGCCTTCGCTGCCCCCGGCGCGCGCATGGAACAGCTCGGCGTAGCGCTTGACCATCGCGAGGCTGAGGAACATGAACATCGAGAACGCCAGCAGCCAGAAGCTCAGCGGGATGTCCAGGGCGATGGCGCCGACCACCACCCGCAGCGTGTACAGGGCCGCCAGGGTGATGACATCGAACACCATGAGGCGCTTGAGGACCAGCGAATAGGCCAGCGTCAAGCCATAGTAGGTCGCGAGGCCGGCCACGAACGCCCAGGGCAGCCGCCAGGCGCCGAGCCCGAAGGCGGCGGCCAGCAGCAGCGGGAACACGATCAGTCCCGCCTGGATCGGAATCCGTCCCGAGGCGAACGGCCGCAGCCGCTTGCGCGCGTGATGGCGGTCGTCGCGCAGGTCCAGCAGGTCGTTCAGGATGTAGACGCTGGACGCGCACAGCCCGAAGCAGAAGAAGGCGAGCACCGCATCGATCAGCAGCGGCACCTCGGTGGAGCGATGGGCCGCCAGCAGGGGCACGAAGACCAGCAGGTTCTTCAGCCACTGGTGCAGCCGCAGCGCCTTGGCCCAGTCCCGCCAGGACGCATGGCCGGACGCCAGCACGCCGGCGACGGTGCCCACCTTGCGCGCGCGCCGTTCGAGACCCGGCGAGGCGTGCACCAGGTAGGCCTGCCGCGCGGACGCCCACACGGGAAGGTCGTCGCGCGAATTGCCGGCGTAGTCGAATCCGTGGTCGCCGTAGGTCTGCACCAGCGCAGCGCGCTTGCTGCCGGCCGACAGGTTGCGGCTTCCTTCGGTGGCGATCACCTCGTCGAACAGGGCCAGGTGGCGGGCGACCTGCTCGGCCAGCAGGTGGTGGCTGGCCGTCGCCAGCACCACGCGGCGCCCGCGCTGGCGTTCGCGCTGGACGAGATCGATCACGTCCCGGTCGTAGGGCAGCACGGACACGTCCAGCTGCGCCGCGAGCGCGAGCTCGTGCTTGAGCACCGCCTTGCCGCGTGTCAGCCACTGCAGCGGCACGAGGCACCGGTGCGGCTGGTCACGCAGGAAGACGAGTCCGGTCTCCAGCAGGAGGTCGGAGCGCAGCAACGTGCCGTCCAGGTCGATGACGAGCGGAGGCTCGAGCGGCAGCGCGTGCCCGCCGGGGACGTCCCCCGCGTGCGGTGGTTCCTGGAGCACGGCGGCGGCCATGGCGGGGGATGGGCGGCAACGCTGGCGCAGCCCAGCTCATGCGGGCGCAGCCGCCCGCGAGCTGGACACGCGCGCCGACGGCGCGGCTGGGACGACCTGGGACGCGTTCATGGGACCTCCGGAGCATGTCGTTCTATGCCGATCGCAGGCCGCCTGCACCGGGCAAACGTCATGCACTTGTCCGCACGTTGTCCTGGGAGCCCAGCCCGGCCGCTGTCAGCGGATGCAAGCGGCGGTGTCGCACCCTCGCCCGGAAGGCCGGAAAGGAAAAGGCCGACAGGGTGAACCTGTCGGCCTCGATGGGTATGGTGGAGCTGGCGGGAATTGAACCCGCGTCCGCAAGCCTTCTCCGCGCAGTTCTACATGTTTAGCGCTCTGATTTGGATCTCGCCACCGTTGTCGCGCAGACGCACGCTACACCGGCCGCCAGTGCCCTATTGTCTCGTCCCGACCCAAGGCACCCGGATCAGGACCAGCCCATGTAGATTCCCTCACAGCCGGGAGCTTGCGCCCCTTGCCCAGCCCATCGGCCAACTGTTGTGAGGCTCACCGGTGTTTAAGCGGCGAGTGCGAAACGTTCGTCGTTTGCAGTTACTTGGTTTCAGCTGTTTTACGAGGTGACTGAACCTCGACATGCCCTGCTGCGTGTCCGAACCCACGTCGAAACCAGTGCAGCCCCAGAGCCCGTAGTTTACGCCGCCGCGCCCGATTTCAAGAGCGGCAGCAGATCGAGCGGGCTGGCAATGTGGGCATCGGCCTGCCAGCGCCCGACGTCCGGCGTGCCGCCGAGGTAGCCGTAGGTGGCGGCGATGGTCGGCATGCCGGCCGCCTTGCCGGCGACGATGTCCCGCTCGTCGTCGCCGACATAGACGCAGCGAGCGGCGTCCAGCCCAAGGAGCCGCGCGGCCTCGAGCAGCGGCGCCGGATGCGGCTTGGGGTGCGGCGTGCTGTCGCCGCCGACGATCGCGCCGGCGGTCGAGAACAGCGGCATGGCCGCGGTGAGCGGCCCCGTGAAGCGCATCGACTTGTTGGTGACCACGCCCCAGGCCAGTCCGCGCCCGACCAGCAGGCCGAGCAGTTCGGCCACGCCCGCGAAGGCTTCGGTGGTGTGCGTCATCCGGCGTTCGTAGTTCTGGAAGAACTCCTCGCGCAGCGCCGCGAAGTCCGCATGGTCCGGCGTGATGCCGAACGCGACGCCGAGCATCCCGCGCGCGCCTGCGCCCGCCATCGGCCGGTACGCATCGAGCGGCAACGAGGGCAGGCCCCGCTGCACGCGCATCTGGTCCGCCGCCGCGCCGAGGTCCGGCGCACTGTCGATCAGCGTGCCGTCCAGGTCGAACAGCACCGCCTGCACTTGTTGGAACATCAGGGCTTCCGGGTCGCGACGAGGTAATTGACCGAGGTGTCGCTGCTCAGCCAGTAACGGCGGCTGAACGGGTTGTACTGCAGCCCCTTCGTGCCCTGCCAGTCCAGCCCGGCGGCGCGGCAGAAGCCGGCCAGTTCCGCGGGGCGGATGAACTTCAGGTACTCGTGCGTTCCGCGCGGCAGCATGTTCAGCACGTATTCGGCGCCAACGATGGCGAACAGGAACGACTTGGGGTTGCGGTGGATGGTCGAGAAGAACACCCAGCCGCCGGGCTTGACGAGCGTGGCGCACGCGCGCACGACCGAGGCCGGATCGGGCACGTGCTCGAGCATCTCCATGCAAGTGACCACGTCGAACTGGCCCGGCTGCTCGGCCGCCAGGGCTTCGACGCTCACCTCGCGGTAGTCGACGTTCGGGGTCGCCGCCTCCAGGGCGTGCAGCTGGGCGACCCGCAGCGACCTGGTCGCCAGGTCGATGCCCAGCACCTGTGCCCCGCGCCGCGCCATCGCATCGGCCAGGATGCCGCCGCCGCAACCGACGTCCAGCACGCGCTTGCCGGCCAGCGGGGCCTGCGCCTCGATCCATCCGAGCCGCAGCGGGTTGATCTGGTGCAGGGGCCGGAACTCGCTCTCAGTGTCCCACCAGCGGTGGGCCAGTTCGGAGAACTTGGCCAGTTCGGCCGGATCGGCGTTCAGCGTGCCTTCGGTTGTCATGCGGGAAGGGATTGTGGACCGGAAATGACAAAGGCCCCGCGAACGGGGCCTTTGTCGCAGCGATCGCGGTGCGCGATTACTTGTTGGCGCGGGTGCCGACCACTTCGATTTCCACGCGGCGGTTCTTCGCGCGGCCATCGGAGGTCTTGTTGTCGGCCACGGGCTGCTTCTCGCCCTTGCCTTCGGTGTAGACGCGGTTCTTCTCGATGCCCTTGGACACGAGGTAGGACTTCACGGCTTCGGCGCGCTTGACCGACAGCTTCTGGTTGTAGGCATCGGAGCCGACCGAGTCGGTGTGGCCGACGGCGATGATCACTTCCAGGTTGATGTCCTTGACCTTGCCGACCAGGTCGTCCAGCTTCGCACGGCCTTCGGGCTTGAGGACAGCCTTGTCGAAGTCGAAGAAGGCGTCGGCGGCGTAGGTCACCTTGGTGGCGGCCGGCGGCTGCGGAGCGGGGGCCGGGGCGACCGGGGCGGGCGCCGGGGCCGGAGCGGCGACAGGCGCCGGAGCCGGGGGCGGCGGGGGAACCAGCGCGCCGTCGCAACCCTTGGCGGCGGTCGCCGGGGTCCAGTTGGCATCGCGCCAGCACAGTTCGTTGGTGCCGTTCTTCCAGACGAGCTCGCCGGTGCCGTTCTTCCAGTTGTCCACCTTGTTGCCACCGTCGGCGGCGGTCACAGTGGTCTGGGCACCGGCGGCCGTCGAGAGCGCAGCAGCGGCAAACAGCATCGCCACTTTGTTCAGTTTCTTCATGGTTCTCCTCTTGAGGGGAAAAAGCCGCAGCCGCGCTGCGAGAAAGCTACGTTTAAGGTGACCATTCACCAAAACCGTCCGCTTGATTGTGCCACACGTCCTTACACAATCAATGTGAGGCCCCAGAGGGGTCCGTAGGACGGAGCCGCATTCCCCCCACTTTGTTGCTCGCTCGCGACAGCACTGTGCGAACGGTAAAATCGGCGGTTTCAGCGCCGCGCCCTCCCCTCCCGCATGACCCAATTCGCCAAAGAAACCCTGCCCGTCAGCCTCGAGGAGGAGATGCGGCGGAGCTACCTCGACTACGCGATGAGCGTGATCGTGGGTCGTGCGCTCCCGGATGCCCGCGACGGCCTCAAGCCGGTGCATCGACGCGTGTTGTACGCGATGCACGAGCTGAACAACGACTGGAACCGGCCCTACAAGAAGTCGGCCCGCATCGTCGGCGACGTCATCGGCAAGTACCACCCGCACGGCGACCAGTCGGTCTACGACACCATCGTGCGGCTGGCGCAGGACTTCTCGATGCGCCACATGCTCGTGGACGGCCAGGGCAACTTCGGCTCCGTGGACGGCGACAACGCCGCGGCCATGCGCTACACCGAGATCCGGCTGGCGAAGATCGCGCACGAGATGCTGGCCGACATCGACAAGGAGACGGTCGATTTCGGGCCCAACTACGACGGCAGCGAGAAGGAGCCGCTGGTCCTGCCCAGCAAGCTGCCCAACCTGCTGGTCAACGGCTCCGGCGGCATCGCCGTGGGCATGGCCACCAACATCCCGCCGCACAACCTCAACGAGGTCGTCGACGCCTGCCTGCACCTGCTCAAGCACCCCGAGGCGTCCATCGACGAGCTGATGGAGATCGTGCCGGCGCCCGACTTCCCCACCGGCGGAATCATCTACGGCATCTCCGGCGTCAAGGAGGGCTACCGCACCGGCCGCGGCAAGGTGGTGATGCGGGCCAAGTGCCACTTCGAGGACATCGATCGCGGCCAGCGCCAGGCGATCATCGTCGACGAGCTCCCCTACCAGGTCAACAAGAAGACGCTGCAGGAGCGCATGGCCGAGCTGGTCCACGAGAAGAAGATCGAGGGCATCAGCCACATCCAGGACGAGAGCGACAAGTCCGGCATGCGGCTGGTCATCGAGCTCAAGCGCGGCGAGGTGCCCGAGGTCGTCCTCAACAACCTCTACAAGCAGACGCAGCTGCAGGACACCTTCGGCATCAACATGGTGGCGCTGATCGACGGCCAGCCCCGCCTGTGCAACCTGAAGGACCTGGTGCAGGTCTTCCTGCAGCACCGCCGCGAGGTGGTCACCCGCAGGACCGTGTTCAACCTGCGCAAGGCCCGCGAACGCGGCCACGTGCTGGAGGGCCTGGCCGTCGCGCTGGCCAACATCGACGAGTTCATCCGCATCATCCGCGAGAGCCCGACCCCGCCGGTCGCCAAGGCCGAGCTGATGACCCGCAGCTGGGACAGCCAGCTGGTGCGCGAGATGCTCACCCGCGCCAAGGCCGACGGCAGCGTCATCAACGCCGACGACTACCGGCCCGAGGGGCTGGACCGCGGCTACGGCATGCAGGGCGACGGCCTGTACCGGCTGTCGGACACGCAGGCCCAGGAAATCCTGCAGATGCGCCTGCAGCGCCTGACCGGGCTGGAGCAGGACAAGATCGTCGCCGAGTACAAGGACGTGATGGCCGAGATCGACGACCTGCTCGACATCCTGGCCCGGCCCGAGCGCGTGTCGGTCATCATCGGCGACGAACTCACCGCCCTGCGGCAGGAATTCGGCGTGACCAAGGTCGGCGAGCGCCGCAGCCAGGTCGAGCACAACGCGCAGGACATCGGCACCGAGGACCTGATCACGCCCACCGACATGGTGGTGACGCTCTCGCACCTGGGCTACATCAAGAGCCAGCCGCTGTCCGAGTACCGCGCCCAGAAGCGCGGCGGCCGCGGCAAGCAGGCCACCGCGACCAAGGAAGACGACTGGATCGACCAGCTCTTCATCGCCAACACGCACGACTGGATGCTGTGCTTCTCCAACCGCGGCCGGCTGTACTGGCTCAAGGTCTGGGAAGTGCCCTCCGGCTCGCGCGGCTCGCGCGGGCGGCCGATCGTCAACATGTTCCCGCTGGCCGAGGGCGAGAAGATCAACGTGGTGCTGCCGCTCACCGGCGAGTTCCGCAGCTTCCCGGCCGACCACTACGTGTTCATGGCCACGTCCATGGGCACGGTCAAGAAGACGGCGCTGGACGAGTTCAACAACCCGCGCAAGGGCGGCATCATCGCCGTCAACCTCGACGAGGGCGACTACCTGATCGGCGCGGCGCTCACCGACGGCAAGCACGACGTCATGCTGTTCTCCGACGGCGGCAAGGCGGTGCGCTTCCACGAGGAGGACGTGCGTCCCCTGGGCCGCGCGGCCCGCGGCGTGCGCGGCATGTCGCTGGACGTGGGCCAGAGCGTGATCGCCATGCTGGTGGCCGAGGACGAGCAGCAGAGCGTGCTCACCGCCACCGAGAACGGCTACGGCAAGCGCACGCCGATCGGCGAGTACACGCGCCACGGCCGCGGCACCAAGGGCATGATCGCCATCCAGCAGAGCGAGCGCAACGGCAAGGTCGTCGCCGCCACGCTGGTGCATGCCGACGACGAGATCATGCTGATCACCGACAAGGGCGTGCTGGTGCGCACCCGCGTCGCCGAGATCCGCGAGCTCGGCCGCGCCACCCAGGGCGTCACCCTGATCGGCCTGGACGAAGGCTCCAAGCTCGGCGGCCTGCAGCGCATCGTGGAGAACGACGCCCAGGGCGGCGAAGGCGCCGAGGGCGCCGAGGGCGATGCGGTCGACGTGCCCGGCGGCGAAGGCTGATCGCGATGGCGCGGGACCTGGCCCAGCTGCGCACCGAGATCGATGCGGTCGACCGTGAACTGCTGGCCCTGCTGAACCGGCGCGCCTCGCTCGCCAACGAGGTGGGCGAGATCAAGCGCGCCGAAGGCTCGCCGGTGTTCCGGCCCGAGCGCGAGGCGCAGGTGATCAACGGGCTGCAGGCGCGCAACACCGGCCCGCTCGAGAACGAGAACGTCGCCACCATCTGGCGCGAGATCATGTCGGCCTGCCGCGCGCTGGAGTCGCCGCAGCGCGTGGCCTACCTCGGCCCGGCCGGCACGTTCAGCGAGCAGGCAGCCCTGCAGTTCTTCGGTTCGAGCATCGAGCACGTGCCCTGCGTGAGCTTCGACGAGGTGTTCCAGGCCGCCACGGCCGGCACCGCCGATTTCGGCGTCGTCCCGGTGGAAAACAGCACCGAGGGCGTCGTGACCCGCTCGCTCGACCTGCTGCTCGCCTCGCCCCTGCACATCGTCGGCGAGATCAGCCTGCTGGTGCGGCACCACCTGCTGCGCAAGGACAAGTCGCTGGGCGGCATCCAGGCCGTGCTGGCACACCCACAGGCCCTTGCCCAGTGCCAGGGCTGGCTGTCCAAGCACCTGCCAGACGCGGAGCGCCGCGCCGTGGCGAGCAATGCCGAGGGCGCGCGCCTGGCGGCGCTGCACCCGGAGTGGGCGGCCATCGCCGGCGAGCGCGCCGGCAGCGAGTTCGGCCTGCACATCGCCGCGCACGCCATCCAGGACGAGCCCTTCAACCGCACGCGGTTCGCCATCGTCTGCCTGCCGCAGACGCTGGCGGCGCCGCAGGCGTCGGGCAAGGACTGCGTGAGCCTGGTGGTCTCCGTGCCCAACCGGCCGGGCGCGGTGCACGACATCCTGGTGCCGCTCAAGCAGCACGGCGTGTCGATGACCCGCTTCGAGTCGCGCCCCGCCCGCTCGGGCCAGTGGGAATACTTCTTCTTCATCGACGTGCAGGGCCATCCTTCGCAGCCGCACGTCGCCGCCGCGCTGGCGGACCTGCAGCGCCTGTGCGCCTTCTACAAGGTGCTGGGCACGTATCCTGCGGGGGACTGATCATGGCCCCCACGCCCGTCACTTCGTGCGCCGCGCTCGAGCTGCTGGAAATCGAACATGTTTGAACAGTTGGGTCTGATCGGCTGCGGCCTCATGGGCGGCTCGTTCGCGCTCGCGCTCAAGCGCGCCGGCCTGGTCAAGCGCGTGGTCGGCTACAGCAAGTCGCCCTCGACCACCGAGCGGGCGCGCCAGATGGGCGTCATCGACGTCGAGGCGCCCTCCGCGCTGCTGGCCGTGTCGGGCGCCGACATCGTGCTGCTCGCGGTGCCGGTGGCCGCCACCGAAGCCACGCTGAAGGCGATCCGCCACCTGGTGAGCAAGGACATGCTGATCATGGACGTCGGCTCGACCAAGCGCGACGTCATCGATGCGGCGCGGCGCGTGCTGCGCGACAACGTCGGCTCGTTCGTGCCCTGCCATCCGATCGCGGGCAAGGAAGTCTCGGGCGTCGAGAACGCCGACCCGGACCTGTATGCGGGCAAGCAGGTGATCGTCACGCCGATCGAGCGCACGCTGACGGCGCAGTTGCAACGCGCCCTGGACGTCTGGCAGGCGCTGGGCTGCAACGTCGTGCAGATGGCGCCGGAAGCGCACGATGCCGCCTTCGCCGCCGTCAGCCACCTGCCCCACCTGATCGCCTTCGCGCTGGTCAACGGCATCGCTTCGCAGCCCCGGGCCGAGGACTTCCTCGCCCTGGCGGGACCGGGCTTTCGCGACTTCACCCGCATCGCGGCCAGCGAACCCAAGATGTGGCGCGACATCCTGCTGGCCAACCGGCAGGAACTGCTCGAGCAGTCGCAGGTGTTCCAGCGCACGCTCAAGGCCATGGAAGCCATGATCGAGGCCGGCAACGCCGACGCGCTCGAGGGCTTCATCGCGCAGGCCAGCGACCTGCGCGCCAACTGGCGCATGGGCCCCAAGCGGGGCTGACGCGGCGATGTACACGACCGCCTTCCTCGACATCCCGGCGCTCGAGGCGGTGGGGGGCGAGGTCACGCTGCCGGGCTCCAAGAGCATCTCCAACCGCGTGCTGCTGCTGGCCGCGCTGTGCGACGGCCCCACGGTCGTGCACGACCTGCTCGACTCCGACGACACCCGCGTGATGCTCGACGCGCTGCGCGCCCTGGGCTGCGGCATCCGGCCGCTGGACGCCGGCAGCGTGGAGATCACCGGGTTCGGCGCTGCCGGCCCGGTCCGGCAGGCGCGCCTGTTCCTGGGCAACGCCGGCACCGCGATGCGGCCGCTGGCCGCCGCGCTGGCCGTGCTGGGCGGCGACTACGAGCTCAGCGGCGTCGCCCGCATGCACGAGCGTCCGATCGGCGACCTGGTGGACGCGCTGCGCCCGCTGGGCTGCCGCATCGACTATCTCGGCCAGGACGGCTATCCGCCGCTTCGCATCGGCACGCCCACGCTGCGGCTCGAGCAGCCGATCCGCGTGCGCGGCGACGTCTCGAGCCAGTTCCTCACCGCGCTGCTGATGGCCCTGCCGCTGGTGGCGGGGCCAGCAGCCCCCGCGCCTGGCACGGCCGGGCTGTCCGGGGCTGCCGCGCCCGGCGTCCCGTCGCCGGGGCGCGACGTCGTGATCGAGGTCGTGGGCGAGTTGATCTCCAAGCCGTATGTGGAGATCACGCTCAACCTGCTGGCCCGCTTCGGCGTGCAGGTCGGGCGCGAGGGCTGGCAGCGCTTCACGGTCCGCGCCGGCAGCCGCTACCGTTCGCCGGGCCAGGTGCACGTGGAGGCCGACGCCTCGTCGGCGAGTTATTTCGCCGCCCTGGGCGCCATCGCGCCGCCCACGGTGCCCGGCCGCGGGATGCGCATCCGCGGCGTGGGCGCCGACTCCATCCAGGGCGACATCCGCTTCCTCGAGGCCGTGCAGGCCATGGGCGCGCGGGTGGGCAGCGGCCCCAACTGGATCGAGGTGGCGCGCGGCGCGTGGCCGCTGAAGGCGATCGACCTCGACTGCAACCACATCCCCGACGCCGCGATGACCCTCGCGGTGATGGCCCTCTTCGCCGACGGCCCCAGCACGCTGCGCAACATCGCGAGCTGGCGCGTCAAGGAAACCGACCGCCTGGCCGCCATGGCGATCGAGCTGCGCAAGCTGGGCGCGCAGGCCGAGGAAGGCGCCGACTTCCTGCGCGTCACCCCGCCCGCCCGGTGGCGCGCGGCGCGCATCCACACCTACGACGACCACCGCATCGCGATGTGCTTCTCGCTGGCCGCCTTCAACCCCGACGGGGTGCCGGTGCGCATCGAGGATCCCAAGTGCGTGGCCAAGACCTTCCCCGACTACTTCGAGACGCTGTTCTCGGTCACGCGCGTGCCGGCGCCGCGCGTGCCGGTCATCTGCGTCGACGGCCCCACCGCCTCGGGCAAGGGGACCCTGGCGGCCGAGACGGCGCGGCAGCTCGGCTTCCACTACCTCGACTCCGGCGCGCTGTACCGGATCACAGGGCTGGCGGCCCTGCGCGCCGGCCTGTCCCTGGACGAGGCGCATGAGCAGCGCATCGCCGCCCTGGCGCAGTCGCTGCCGATCCGTTTCGTCGACGGCCAGGTGCTGCTGGACGGCGAGGACGTCAGCGATGCGATCCGCACCGAGGAAGCCGGCATGAACGCCTCGCGCGTGTCCGCCCTGCCGGCCGTGCGCACCGCCCTGGTCGACCTGCAGCAGGGCTTTCGCCGGCTGCCGGGCCTGGTCGCCGACGGCCGCGACATGGGCACGGTGATCTTCCCCGACGCCCCGCTCAAGGTGTTCCTCACCGCCAGCGCCGCGCGCCGGGCCGAGAGGCGCCATAAGCAATTGATTTCAAAGGGGGTTTCGGTTACAATCGACACCCTTCGCGCCGACCTGGAAGCGCGCGACGCCCGCGATTCCCAGCGGGCCGTCGCCCCGCTGAAGCCGGCGCAGGACGCCCTCCTGCTGGACAACTCGGAGCAATCGGTCATTGACTCGGTCGCCCAGGTGCTGGCATGGTGGGAAGCCAGGCAGCCGTTCTCGGCGGCCTGACACACGCAGTCAGGCCGCAAGGCCACCGGGCCCGCAACGCCCCCCTCGCGCGACAGCGCATTGGCGGTGCGGATCGTCAACCAACCCGCGGCGCGAGCCGCAAAAGCGAGCCGTCCCAGTCCTAGAAACATCGGCAATGGTGCCGTTGGAAACCTGGCGACGCGCAAGGAACCTGAATGTCTGAATCTTTTGCCGCCCTGTTTGAGGAATCGCTGACGCGCTCGGAAATGCGCGCCGGCGAGGTGATCACCGCCGAGGTGGTCCGCATCGAGCACAACTTCGTCGTCGTCAACGCCGGCCTGAAGTCCGAAGCGTACGTGCCGATCGACGAGTTCAAGAACGACAAGGGCGAAGTCGAAGTCCAGGTCGGCGACTTCGTGTCGGTGGCCATCGACGCCATCGAGAACGGCTACGGCGACACCATCCTGTCGCGCGACAAGGCCAAGCGCCTCGCCTCCTGGATGGCTCTGGAAAAGGCCCTCGAGTCCGGCGAATTCGTCACCGGCACCACCAGCGGCAAGGTCAAGGGCGGCCTGACGGTCCTGGTCAACGGCATCCGCGCGTTCCTGCCCGGCTCGCTGATCGACACCCGTCCGATCAAGGACCTGACGCCGTACGAGAACAAGACCCTGGAATTCAAGGTCATCAAGCTCGACCGCAAGCGCAACAACGTGGTGCTGAGCCGCCGCGCCGTCGTGGAAGCCTCGATGGGCGAAGAGCGCGCCAAGCTGATGGAAACCCTCAAGGAAGGCTCCATCGTCCGCGGCGTGGTCAAGAACATCACCGAGTACGGCGCGTTCGTCGACCTCGGCGGCATCGACGGCCTGCTGCACATCACCGACATGGCCTGGCGCCGCGTGCGCCACCCGTCCGAGGTGGTGCAGGCCGGCCAGGAGATCACGGCCAAGATCCTCAAGTTCGACACCGAGAAGAACCGCGTCTCGCTGGGCCTCAAGCAGATGGGCGACGACCCCTGGATGGGCGTCTCGCGCCGCTACCCGCAGGGCACGCGCATGTTCGGCAAGGTCACGAACATCGCCGACTACGGCGCGTTCGTCGAGCTCGAGCCGGGCATCGAAGGCCTGGTGCACGTGTCCGAGATGGACTGGACCAACAAGAACGTGGCTCCCTCCAAGATCGTCTCCCTGGGCGACGAGGTGGAAGTCATGGTCCTGGAGATCGACGAGGACAAGCGCCGCATCAGCCTGGGCATGAAGCAGTGCAAGGCCAACCCGTGGCAGGAGTTCGCGCAGAACACCAAGCGCGGCGACCGCGTCAAGGGCCCGATCAAGTCGATCACCGACTTCGGCGTGTTCGTGGGCCTGGCTGCCGGCATCGACGGCCTGGTGCACCTGTCCGACCTCTCGTGGAACGAAACCGGCGAAGCCGCCGTTCGCAACTACAAGAAGGGCCAGGAAGTCGAGGCCATCGTGCTGGCCGTCGACGTCGACCGCGAGCGCATCAGCCTGGGCATCAAGCAGCTGGACCAGGATCCCTTCACCACCTTCGTGTCGGTCAACGACAAGGGTTCCGTGGTGTCGGGCAAGGTCAAGACCGTGGACCCCAAGGGCGCCGAGATCGACCTGGGCCAGGACATCGTGGGCTACCTGCGCGCCTCCGAGATCAGCCGTGACCGCGTGGAAGACGCGCGCAACGTGCTCAAGGAAGGCGACGAGGTCAGCGCCGTGGTGGTGAACGTGGATCGCAAGACCCGCAACATCCAGCTGTCCGTCAAGGCCAAGGACATGGCCGACGAGCAGGGTGCCATGGCCAGCCTGAGCCAGCAGTCGTCGCGCGAGAACGCGGGCACGACCAACCTGGGCGCGCTGCTCAAGGCCAAGCTGGAACGCTAACCGGAGGAATGCAGGGGTGCCCTGGCGGCACCCCTGTCCTTTGCGCATGACCCGTTCAGACCTCGTCGAGGAACTGGCCTCCCGCTTCGGCCAGCTCACCCATCGCGACGCCGAGTACGCCGTCAAGGCCATCCTCGACGCGATGGGCGATGCCCTGGTCCGCGGGCACCGCATCGAGATCCGCGGCTTCGGCAGCTTCTCGATCAACCGCCGGCCGCCCCGGCTGGGCCGCAATCCGCGGTCCGGCGAGAGCGTCCAGATCCCCGAAAAGCGCGTGCCGCACTTCAAGCCGGGCAAGGCCCTGCGCGAGGCGGTGGACAAGCGCACCGAGGAGATGGAGCGGGGCTGAGCCTGCCCAACCGTAGAATTGCTCCGACCGGGGAGCGCAATGAAATACTTCATGTGGCTGCTCAAGGCAGCCATTTTTTTTACCCTCTTCGCCTTCGCGCTGAACAACCAGCAGCCGGCCACCGTGCACTTTTTCTTCGGCACGTCGTGGAGCGGACCGCTGGTGCTCGTCGTGCTGGCGACGTTCGCCGCCGGCCTGGCGGTGGGCGCGCTGGGCATGGTGCCGCGCTGGTGGCGCCAGCGCTCGGCGGCGCAGCGCGGGCTGCCGCCGGCGGCAGTGCAGCCCGAGGCCGGCACGCCGGATTCGCATGGACTTTGACCTCAGCTGGGTCCTGTGGGGCCTGCCCATCGCCTTCGTGCTGGGATGGGTCGCCTCGCGGCTGGACCTGCACCAGCTGCGGGTCGAGAACCGCCAGGCGCCCAAGGCCTATTTCCGCGGCCTGAACTTCCTGCTCAACGAGCAGCAGGACCAGGCCATCGACGCCTTCATCGAGGCCGTGCGCAGCGACCCGGACACCTCGGAGCTGCACTTCGCGCTGGGCAACCTGTTCCGCCGCCGTGGCGAATACGAGCGCGCCGTGCGCGTGCACGAGCACCTGCTCTCGCGCGGCGACCTCAGCCGCGCCGAGCGCCATCGCGCGCAGCATGCGCTGGCCCTCGACTACCTCAAGGCCGGCCTGCTGGACCGCGCCGAGGAGGCGCTGCGCAAGCTGGAGGGCTCGGCGTACGAAGGCCAGGCGCTGCTGGCCCTGCTGGCCATCTACGAACGCTCGCGCGACTGGGCCCAGGCCGCCGAGGTGGCCGCCAAGCTCGAGCGCGCCGGCCAGGGCAACTTCAGCAGCCGCCGCGCGCACTACCTGTGCGAGCTGGCCGCGCCGGCCGCGGGCGCCGAAGCCGAGGGCCTGCTGCGCGACGCGATGGCGCTGGCGCCCACCGCGGCCCGCCCCGTGATCGAGCTGGCCGCGCTGCAGCGCAAGGCGGGCGATGCGCGGCAGGCCTTCGACACGCTCGTGCGGCTGGCCCAGGACTCCCCCGCCTCGATCCCGCTGCTGGCGCGCGCGCTGGCCCAGGATGCCGCCGCCGCCGGCCGCCAGGCCGAGGCCATGGCGCTGCTGCAGGCGAGCTACGAGCAGTCGCCCGCGCTCGACGTGCTGGAGGCGATCGTCGCGCTGCAGCCGCAGGCCCAGGCGAGCCAGTGGTACGCCCGCCACCTCGAGCGCGAGCCGTCCCTGGTCGCCGCCACCAAATGGCTCGCGACCGAGAAGCTCGAGCACGAGCAGCACCATCCCCAGGTGCAGCGGGCGCTGGAGCACGCGGCCCGGCCCCTGCTGCGCTACCGCTGCGCGGCCTGCGGCTTCGAGGCCAACCAGCACTTCTGGCAATGCCCCGGCTGCCAGGCCTGGGACAGCTACCCGCCGCGGCGCGTGGAAGAACTATGACGCCCCACGAAGCGGCCCGCGGCCTGCCGGGCGCCAGCACCCGAGGCCAGGCGCACAGGATCCAGCCATGAACAACCCAACGAAGTCACAACTCGCGCGGGCCCGCGTGCTCGTGGTCGGCGACGCGATGCTCGACCGCTACTGGCACGGCGCGGTCGAGCGCATCTCGCCCGAGGCGCCCGTTCCCGTCGTCAAGGTCAGCCGCGAGGAGGAACGCATTGGCGCCGCGGCCAACGTGGCGTACAACGTCACCACGCTGGGCGCGCAGGCCAGCTTCCTGGGCGTGGTCGGCGACGACGAGCCCGGCCACCGGCTCGAGACGCTGCTGCGCGAGACCGGCATCGCCACCCACCTCAAGCGTGACCCGGGCCTCAAGACCACGGTGAAGCTGCGCGTCATCGGCCGCCAACAACAGCTGCTGCGCATGGATTTCGAGAACGAGCCCGACCACGAAGTGCTGGCGCTGCAGACCGAGGCGTTCGCGCAGCTCGTGCCCGACCACGACGCCGTGCTGTTCTCCGACTACGGCAAGGGCGGCCTCGCCCACATCCCGGCGATGATCGCCCTGGCCCGCCGGCTGGGCAAGGTGGTGCTGGTCGATCCCAAGGGCTCCGACTACGCGCGCTACCGCGGGGCCTCGGTGATCACGCCCAACCGCGCCGAGCTGCAGGACGTGGTGGGCCGCTGGCACTCCGAGGACGAACTGCGCGCCAAGGCGCACGGCCTGCGCGAGCAGCTGGACCTGCAGGCGCTGCTGGTCACGCGCAGCGAGGAAGGCATGACGCTCTTCGACGCCCAGGGCGAGCTGCACGTGCAGGCGCAGGCGCGCGAGGTGTTCGACGTCACCGGCGCCGGCGACACCGTGATCGCGACGCTGGCCGCGATGGCCGCGGCCGGCCTGGGCCTGCGCGAGGCGGTCCCGATCGCCAACCGCGCCGGCGGCATCGTGGTGGGCAAGTTCGGCACCGCCACCGTTTCCTACGAGGAGCTGTTCGCATGACCCGTGTCGTCGTCACCGGAGCCGCCGGGTTCATCGGCAGCAACATCGTCAAGGGCCTCAACGCGCGCGGCATCGACGACATCATCGCCGTCGACGACCTCACGCAGGGCGACAAGTTCAGGAACCTGGCCGACCTGCGCATCGCCGACTACATCGACGCCGACCTGTTCTACGACGCGTTCGCCGACGGCCACTTCGGCGCCGTCGAGGCGGTCTTCCACGAAGGCGCCTGCAGCGACACGATGGAGAGCGACGGCAAGTACATGATGGACAACAACTACACGTTGTCCTGCGGCTTGTTCCACGCCTGTCAGGAGCGGGGGTCCCGGCTGCTGTACGCGTCGTCGGCGGCCACGTACGGAGGCTCGGCAAGCTTCACCGAGTCGCCCGAGTTCGAGCGGCCGCTGAACGTCTACGGCTGGTCCAAGCTGCTGTTCGACCAGCGCCTGCGGCGCGAGCTCGGCCCCGACTTCGCCGGCGCCGCGCACCAGGTGGTGGGCTTTCGCTACTTCAACGTCTACGGCCCGCGCGAGCAGCACAAGGGCCGGATGGCCAGCGTCGCGTTCCACCAGTTCAACCAGTTCCGCGAGCAGGGCAAGGTCAAGCTCTTCGGGGAGTACGGCGGCTACGGCCCGGGCCAGCAGGAGCGCGACTTCGTGTTCGTCGACGACGTGGTGGCCGTGAACCTCTGGTTCTTCGACCACGCCGACCGGCGCGGCATCTTCAACCTCGGCAGCGGCCGCGCGCAGCCCTTCAATGACGTCGCGACGGCGGTGGTCTCCGCGCTGACAGGCCGGGCCCACACCGCCGAGTCGGCGGCGGCGGCCGGGCTGCTGGAGTACATCCCCTTCCCGGATGCGTTGCGGGGCAAGTACCAATGCCACACGCAGGCCGACCTGGCCAGGCTGCGCGCCGCCGGTTGCGACCACGCCTTCGCCGACGTGCAGACCGGGGTCGCCCGCTACATGGCAGAGCTTGGCAAGGACGGGGCCTGAGGGGTTTCCCCGGCCCCGGTCAACCGGGCTCGCCGGCGGGCGTTGAGAAGGTCCCTGCCATCTTCCCAATGGAGACCCGCATGTTCAAGAAGATCCTGGCCGTCCTGGCCCTCCTGATGTCCGCCGCCGTCGCCATGGCCGCGGTCGACGTCAACAAGGCCTCCGAGGCCGAGCTCGACGGCGTCAAGGGCATCGGCCCCGGCACCAGCAAGCTCATCATCACCGAGCGCAAGAAGGGCGACTTCAAGAGCTGGGACGACTTCATCACCCGCGTCAAGGGCGTGGGCGAGAAGCGCGCCGAGCACCTGTCCGAAGCCGGCCTGACCGTCGGCGGCAGCTCCTACAAGCCGGCCACGGCCTCTGCAAAGAAGGACGAGAAGAAGGCCGACATGAAGGCCGATGCCAAGGCGGCCGACAAGAAGGCGGACGCCAAGGCCGACGCCAAGATGGACAAGGCGGAAGCCAAGGCCGACAAGAAGGAAGCCAAGGCCGAAGCGAAGGCCGAGAAGAAGGAAGCCAAGGCCGACGCCAAGGAAGCCAAGGCCGAGGCCAAGGCGGAGAAGAAGGAAACCGCCGCCGCGGCCAAGCCCGCCGCCAGCGCCAGGAAGTGAGCGTAGCGGCCCCCAGCCGCTTTCCGATCCCCCACGAAAGCCGGGCTCCGCCCGGCTTTCGTGCGTCCGGGCCTAGGGCATCGCGATCAGGTCGGTGACGCCGGGGTCCACGCCCGCCTGCATCAGCAGCGTGGTGACCTGGCCGCGATGGTGGGCCTGGTGGTTGAAGAAGTGCGTCAGCGCCTGCCAGGCGGGCTGCTCGCGTGCCACGCCTTTCGTGTTCGCGTAGCGGATCGTGCGTTCCGCCCAGCCTGCGGGCATCTCCAGCGTCCATGCCTCGATCGCCGCGTCCAGCGTGCGCCGGTCCGTGCGCAGGGCCTGCCAGTCGTGGTGCAGCACCGTCTCGTGCACGGCGCCTGCCGGCAGCGCCAGCAGCTCGGGCCGCAGCGCGGCAAAGGCCACGTCCTGCGCCGCGAACCGGCGCAGCCACAGCTTGTCGCCCCACACCAGGTGGTTCAGGGTGCCGTGGATGGAGCCGAAGAAGGCGCCGCGATCGCGCCGGCGCTCGGCATCCGGCAGTCGCTCGCAGGCGTCGTACAGCCGCTCGTTGAACCAGCGGTTGTAGCGCGCCAGGCGGCGGTAGTTCTCCAGGAACGCATCCTGCTTGTCGGTCTGCATGGACGCCATTGTCTCCAGGATGAAACAGCGGGCGGCAAGCGGCCGCCGCCCGGCCGGGCCTCGCGGACCCCTTGAGCGAGAATGCCGCGACCCGCGGCGCGCCGCGGACGGAGGACGGGGACTGTGATGCGACGCTTTCTGGACTTGCTTTACGACGCCGCCGCGTGGCTGGCGGCGCTCGCGATGGTGGGCGTGCTGCTGATGGTGCTGCTGTCCATCGTCAGCCGCCAGCTGAACTTCCACGTGCCGGGCACCGACGCCTACGCCGGCTATGCGATGGCGGCGGCCGGCTTCCTCGCGCTGGCGCACACCCTCAAGCGCAACGAGCACATCCGGGTGACCCTCATCCTCGGCCGGCTCACCGGCCGCGCCCGCCATGGCCTCGAGGTCTGGGCACTGACGGCGGCCGTGCTGCTGGCGGCCCTGTTCGCCTTCTTCTCGGTGCGGCTCGCGTACGTGTCCTGGGCGATCCACGACATCTCCACCAGCAACGACGCCACGCCGTTGTGGATCCCGCAGGTCGCCATGGCCCTGGGCACGCTGATCCTGCTGGTGGCCTTCATCGACGAGTGGGTGCTGGAGCTGCGCGGGCGGCGCCAGGCGACCGAGAGCCAGGAGGCCCTGCACAATGAATGACGTCGCCGTCACCACCCTGCTGATCGTCACCCTGTTCGCGCTGCTGGGCAGCGGCGTCTGGATCGGGCTCACGCTCGCCGGCGTGGCCTGGATCGGGATGCAGCTGTTCTCCTCGCGCCCCGCCGGCGACGCGATGGCCGTCACCGTCTGGGGCTCGGCATCGAGCTGGACCCTCACCGCGCTGCCCCTGTTCATCTGGATGGGCGAGATCCTGTTCCGCACCAAGCTGAGCGAGAGCATGTTCCGCGGGCTCGCGCCGTGGGTGAGCCGCCTGCCCGGGCGGCTGCTGCACACGAACGTGATCGGGTGCACCATCTTCGCCGCGGTGTCGGGCTCCTCGGCCGCCACGTGCGCGACGATCGGCAAGATGACGCTGCCCGAGCTGTCGCGGCGCGGCTACCCGGAAGACATCACCATCGGGTCGCTCGCCGGCGCCGGCACGCTGGGCCTGCTCATCCCGCCCTCGATCATCATGATCGTCTACGGCGTCTCCGCCGACGTCTCGATCGCCCGCCTGTTCGTGGCCGGCATCCTGCCGGGCATCCTGCTGGCGGGCCTGTTCTCCGGCTACCTGGCCGTCTGGTCGTCGATGCACCGCGACCGCGTGCCGCCGCCGGATGCGGTGATGACGCTGCGGCAGCGCCTGTTCGAGTCGCGCCACCTGATCCCGGTGGTGCTGCTGATCTCCGCCGTGCTCGGCTCCATCTACACCGGCGTCGCCACCGCCACGGAGGCGGCCGCCGTCGGCGTGGTCGGCTCGCTGCTGCTGTCGGCCGTGCAGCGCTCGCTCACCTGGGCGACCTTCCGCGAGTCGCTGCTCGGGGCGACGCGCCTGTACTGCATGATCGCGCTGATCCTCTCGGGCGCCGCGTTCCTGACGCTCGCCATGGGCTACATCGGACTGCCGCGGCACCTGGCCGAATTCGTCAACTCCATGGGGCTGACGCCGTTCGGGCTGATCATCGCGCTGGCGATCTTCTACATCGTCCTTGGCTGCTTCCTGGACGGCATCTCGATGGTGGTGCTGACGATCGGCGTCATCCTGCCGTCGGTGCAGGCCGCGGGCCTGGACCTCGTCTGGTTCGGCATCTTCATCGTGATCGTGGTCGAGATGGCGCAGATCACGCCGCCGGTGGGCTTCAACCTGTTCGTGCTGCAGGGGATGACGGGCAAGGAGATCACCTGGATCGCGCGCGTGACCATGCCGTTCTTCTTCCTGATGTGCGCGATGGTGCTGCTGCTCTGGTGGTTCCCGCAGATCGCGACCTGGCTGCCCTCGAAGATGTAGCCAGGGCCCCGCTCAGCCGGGGGCCAGCAACGGGTCGTCGAGCAGCGAGAACAGACGCAGTCCGCTGGCCCGAGCGGCGGCCTTCGCGTGCGGCGGCATGTTGGTGCATTCCAGCACCGCACAGCGCAGCCGGGGCTCGCGCGAGCGCAGCTGCACCGCGGCATTGACCACGTCGGCCTGCGCCGCCGCGACATCCATCAGCGGCTCGTTGCCCAGGATCGGGAGGGCGAAGGCACCCTTCGGATCCATGCCCTGCACCACCACGTCGGCAAGCCGGTCCTCGGGCACGCCCGCCGCGCGCAGGTGCTCGGGCCCGAGGTGCGCGGCACTGATCGTCAGCACCCCCACCCGCGCCTCCTGCGCCAGCAGCGCGGGCAACTGCAGCAGGCTGGACGTGACCACCGGCACCGGCGAGGCGGCCTGCAGATCGGCCTGCAGCAGGACCAGGAAGCCGCAGCTCGTGGTGATGGCGCGCACGCCCTCGTCCACCAGCAGTGCAGCGGCCTCGATGAACAGCGGCGCGAGCCCACCGGCCCGCAGGTCCTGAGCCGTCGTGACCACCTTGCGCGGCCACGCGCCTTCCACCACGGCGTGGACAACGGGCTGGCCGAAGGCCGCGGGGTGCCCGACGTCGCCAGGCAGGCGCGGGAACCGCGTGTCGAGCATCAGCACGCCGATCGGGTCCCTGCCCGCTTGGGGTAAGACCGCATCCGCTGGCGCGGGAATTGCTCGTATCCTGACCCGGTTCTTCACTACCCCATTCTCCCGGAGAGTCCATGAAACTCAAGTTCGCGCTCGGCGCCGCCGTGCTGGCCGTCTCCTCCCAGGCGATGGCCCAGGCGAAGTGGGACCTGCCCGCTGCCTACCCGGCCACCAACTTCCACACCGAGAACCTGGTGCAGTTCGCCGGCGACGTGGACAAGGCCACCGGCGGCAAGCTCAAGATCACGGTCCACCCGAACGCCACGCTGTTCAAGGCGCCGGAGATCAAGCGCGCCGTGCAGGGCGGCCAGGCCCAGATCGGCGAGATCCTGCTGGTGAACTTCCAGAACGAGTGGCAGGTCTACGGGGCGGACGGCATTCCCTTCCTGGCCGACAGCTACGACGCGTCGATGAAGCTGTACAAGGCGCAGAAGCCGTTCCTGGACAAGAAGCTCGGCGAGCAGGGAATGATGCTGCTGTACGCGGTGGCCTGGCCGCCGCAGGGCATCTACACCAAGCGCACCCTCAATTCGGCCGCCGACATGAAGGGCCTGAAGTGGCGCGCCTACAGCCCCGCCACGGCCCGGATCGCCGAACTCGTGGGCGCGCAGCCGGTCACCGTGCAGGCGGCCGAACTGTCGCAGGCCATGGCCACCGGCGTGGTCGACTCGTACATGTCGTCGGGCTCCACCGGCTACGACAGCAAGACCTACGAGCACATCAAGAACTGGTACGACACCCAGGCCTGGCTGCCCAAGAACGCGGTCATCGTCAACAAGGCGGCGTTCGGCGCGCTGGACAAGCCGACCCAGGACGCCCTGCTCAAGGCCGCCGCCGACGCGGAAGCGCGCGGCTGGGCGCTGAGCAAGAAGACCAACACCGAAGTGCTGGAGAAGCTCAAGGCCAGCGGCATGCAGATCCTGCAGCCGTCCGCGCAGCTGAAGGCCGACATGAAGAAGGTCGGCGACACCATGCTCAAGGAATGGCTGGACAAGGCCGGCCCCGAAGGCCAGCAGCTGGTGGACGCGTACCGCAAGATGTGAGCGCGCCCCCGCACTGCTGGAAGGCGCCCTGCGGGGCGCTTTTCTTTTTGCCGCCCGCTCAGCGCTGCCCGATCGCCAGCAGCGCATCCACCAGCACGCGCACGCGCTGCGGCACCAGGCGCGCCGCCGGGTAGACCAGCGAGACCGGCATCGGGGCGGGCCGGAAGCCGGGCAGCAGCTCCACCAGTTCCCCGCGCGCGAGCTCGTGCTCGACGAAGTAGTCGGGCACCTGCGCGAGGCCCAGGCCCATGCGCGCCGCCTCGACCAGCGCCTCGCCGTCGTTCAGGCGGATCGCCGACGGCGGATGCATGTCGACCGCCTCGCCCTTGCGGCGGAACTGCCAGGGCCGCGGCTTGCCGGTGGTGGGCATGCGGAACACGATGGCGTCGTGCCGGGCCAGCTGCTCCAGCCGCCGCGGCGTGCCGCGGGCCTGCAGGTAGGCCGGGCTCGCGACGAGCAGCAGCGTCTGGGTGGTGAACCGGCGCGCCACCAGGGTCGAGTCCTTCAGCTCGCCCACGCGCACCGCCAGGTCGATGCCCTCCTTCACCAGGTCGGCGTAGCCGTCCTCCAGCCGCACATCCACGGACAGGCCCGGATGCTCGCGCAGCAGGCGGGCCAGCACCGGCAGCACGACGCGGCGGCCGAAGACGATGGGCAGGTCGACCCGCAGCACCCCGGTCGGCGCGGCGCGCACGCCGGCGGCCTCGGCCCGCAGTTCATCGACTTCCTCGAGCAGCCGCTGGCAGCGCGCGAACAGGCGCTCGCCGTCGGGCGTGAGGCTCACCTGGCGCGTGGTGCGGTGGAACAGGCGCACGCCGAGGCTCGCCTCCAGCCGGCCGACGGCCTTGGCCAGCGTCGAGGGCGCGCTGCCGGTCTCGCGGGCGGCGGCGGCAAAGCTGCCGTGCTTGGCGGTGTCGGCGAAGGCCAGTAGCTGCTGCAGGCTGTTCATCGGATTGCCGACATTCTGCCGTCAATGTGACGACACTGCCGCCCCTTGTTCTGCCGTCCGCGGCGCCCGACACTGCGTGCACGTCCTGCGCAGGCGCCCATCCACTCCCAGCCATCGAAGGAAACCGACATGTACGTCATCGACCAGTCCCGTCCCGCCGACACGCCCATTCCCGGCGTGCGCCATGCCACCTGGGCCGGCACCCAGGAGGGCCTGCGCACGCTGAGCCTGTGGCACCAGTCCATGGACCCCGGCGCCGCGACGCCGCCGCACTCGCACGCCTGCGAGGAGATCGTGATGTGCGTCGCCGGCCGCGGCGAGGTGGAGATCGCGGGCCGGCGGCATTCGTTCAGCGCCGATCAGACCCTGGTGCTGCCGCCCAACGTGCTGCACCAGATCTTCAACACCGGCGACGAGCCGCTGGTGACCACCGCGGTGTTCGCCGCGACGCCCGTGCCGGTGGCGCTGCCCGACGGCAGCGAGCTGCCGCTGCCCTGGCGCACCTGAGCGGGCCGGCGCAAGAACACGCCCGCGTGTTCAAGCCCGCGCGTTCAAGCCCGCGTGTTCAGGCCGCGCGTTCAGCCCGGCGTGGCGCAGGCCATCGCGCCGGGATCGTTCTCCCGCTCCGCGCGCCGGTTCTTGGCCTCGGCCACGTCCATGTCGCGCGGCAGCGGCACGCCGTTCTTGACCGCGAGGATCTCGGCCATGACGCTGACCGCGATCTCCGGCGGCGTCTTGCTGCCGATGTAGATGCCGATCGGGCCACGCAGCCGCGCGAGCGATGCTGCGGTCTGGCCGAAGTGCTCGACCATGCGCTGGCGGCGCGCGTCGTTGTTGCGGCGGCTGCCGATGGCACCGACATAGAAGGCGTCGGTGCCCAGCGCCTCCAGCAGCGCCAGGTCGTCCAGCTTGGGATCGTGCGTCAGCGCCACGACGCAGCTGCGCCGGTCGGGGCGGAACGCCTGCACCACGTCGTCGGGCATGTCGGTCACCAGCGTCGCGCCGGCCACGTGGAAGGCGCCGCGGTACTCCTCGCGCGGGTCGCACACGGTGACGGCAAAGCCGCTGAACAGGGCCATGGTCGCCAGGTATTCGGTGAGCTGGCCGGCGCCGATGAGGAGCATGCGGTACTCGGGACCGAAGGTGTTGGCCATGCGGGTGTCGTCCACCGCCAGGTCCGAGGGCGTGTCCGCCGGCTCCTGCGACACCGCTCCGTCGGCCAGCCGCACGACGCGCCGCATCAGGCGTCCGGCCTCCAGCGCCTCGACCAGCTGCGCCAGCGCCGCCGCATCGGGGTCGTACTCCAGCAGGAGCTCCAGTGTGCCGCCGCACGGCAGCCCGAAGCGATGCGCCTCGTCGGCCGTGATGCCGTACTTGACGAACGCCGGCGGCCCGGAGGGGATCGTCTTCGCCTCGCCGCGGCCGGCATCGACCTGCGTGAAGCGAAAGATCAGGTCGTCCTCGATGCAGCCGCCCGAGACCGACCCGACCACCGATCCGTCTTCGGCCAGGGCCATGATGGAGCCCACCGGCCGCGGCGACGACCCCCAGGTGCGCACCACGGTCGCGAGCAGCGCGCGCTTGCCGGCCTGCCGCCAGTCGCGCAGCGTGCGCAGGACCAGGACGTCGAGGTTTTCCATCGTGCTTCCTTTCGCGTTCAGGACTCGCGCTCAGAACCGGTACGCCGCCGTCACGCCGGCCAGCCAGGTGCGCCCCGGGGCCGGCTCGAAGAAGCGCCGGTTGCCTTCGTTCACGATCACCGACCCAGCGTAGGCCGCATCCGCGAGGTTGTCGATGCGGACGAATTCATCGACCGTCCAGCGGCCGGCCTTCTGCTGCAGCGACACGCGCGCGCCCAGCGTGCGCGCCGCGCCCGCCGCATCGCTGTTGGCATCGTCCACGAAGATGCGGCCGAGGTAGCGCCACTCCAGCGCCGCCTGCAGGCCCCATGGCGCGTGCCCCCAGCCGAGCTCGGCGAACAGGCTGGTGCGCGGCACGCCCGGCAACCGGTTGCCCACCGGCACCGTCGCGCCGGAGGTGAAGCGGGCGTCGAGCACGGTGGCGGCGCCCTGGGCGAACCAGCCGCTGCCCCAGCGGGTGGCGCCGGCGAGCTCGACACCGCGCCGCCGGGTCGCGCCGGCGTTCTGGAACACGCTGCGCCCGCCGGTGTTCGACAGCACCGCGATCTCGTCGGCCGTGCGCGCCTCGAACAGCGCCACGTTCGCCCAGCTGCGGCCGGCGGCGTACTTGGCGCCGAGTTCCCACTGCCGGCTCGTGGCCGCCTTCAGCCCGACGTTCAGGCCGGGCAGGCCGCCCGGCCGGTAGGCAGCCTCGTTCAGGGTCGGCGTCTCGAACCCGCGGCCCGCGGCCGCATAGAGGTTGAGCGAATCACTGGCGTGGAACACGACGCCGGCCACCGGCGTGGTGGCGGCGAAGGCGGTCGAGCCGCTGTCGTCGCCGTTGCCGGCCACGACGAACCGGTCGCGCGAATCCATCGTCACCCGGGAGTGCCGCAGCCCGGCCAGCACGCTCCAGCGCGCCGACGCCTCCCACTGCAGCTGCGCGTACTGGTCGACGTTGCGCGCGCGGTTGACCTCGTCGCGGCGCAGCGCGCCCTGCACGCCCAGGGTGCTGCCGACGAAGTTGCGCCAACCGCGCCGGTCCTCGCGCACGCGGTCGGTCGACACGCCGGCCGTGACGACGGCGGGCCGGTCGAGCCAGCGGCTGCGATGCACCCAGCGTGCATCGAGCCCGTCGTACGCGCGGTCGAGATCGATCACGCCGCCGGGGTGGCTGGGCGCGGCCTGCACCGCGACCGGGATGGACTGGAACTGCACGGTGGACCGCCCGCCGCCGTACACCACGACCTGCACGTCGTCGTCCGCCGTGACGCGGTGGTCCAGCACCAGGCCGAGCTGCCGCTGGCGCACGCTCTTGCGGGTGTCGAACAGCAGCGCGGAGGGCGTGGCCCGCCGCGGATCGGCCGTGAACTCCGCGCGCGACAGGCCAAGCGGGTCCTGCGCCCGCGGCAGCTCGAGGCTGTTGCCCACCAGCGTGAGGTGCGTCGCGGCGCCGAGCGCCACCTTGACCTTGCCGTTGAACGTGGAGCGCTCGGCCGCGCTGTGCTCGCGCCAGCCGTCGGTGGAAAAACGCGTCGCGCTCAGCTGGTACGTCGCCGCCTGCAGCTGCCCCGACAGGCGCAGGTTGTGCCGCTGCACGCCCTCGCTGCCGAAGGCGGTGGAAGCCGTCGCGACGGTGTCGGGACCGCCGTCCTCCGTGAACACGCTGATCACGCCGCCGGAGGAGTTGCCGTACAGCGCCGAGAACGGCCCGCGCAGCACCTCGACGCGCGCGGCCGACGGCAGGTCGAAGTGCGACACCTGGCCCTGCCCGTCGGGCCCGCTGGCCGGCACGCCGTCGACGTACAGGCGCAGCCCGCGCACCCCGAAGGTGGAGCGGCCGCCGAACCCGCGCGAGGAGATCTGCAGGTCCTGCGCGTAGTTCTGGCGGTTCTGCGCCACCAGCCCCGGCACGCGCGCCAGCGTCTCCGAGAGGTTGACCTGCGCCTGCCCCTGTCGCAGTACCGCCGCGTCGATGACGTCGACCGACGCGGGCGTGTCGAACACGCGCAGCGCCGTGCCGCGATTGACGGTCACGCTGACGGGCGGCAGGGTGGCCGTCTCCGGCGGCGCGACGCCCTGCGCCCCGGCCGCGCCGGTGAGGCAGGCGAGCAACGCCGCAGGCGCCCTCATCGCCGTAGCCACAGGAGGACGCCCGCCGCCACGACCGCGATGGCGATCCAGACCCACATGGGAATGGCCGGCGCGGCCGGCGCAGCGGCCGGCACCGGTGCCGGCGCGGCGGCGGCCGGGTAGCGGCGCGCCATCTCGGCCTCGAAGCGCTTGAAGAAGTCCTCGGCCATCGAGCGCGCCACGCCGTCGATCAGCCGCTGGCCGACCTGCGCGATCTTGCCGCCGACCTGCGCGTGCACGGTGTAGCCGAGCTCGCAGCCACCCGCGTTGGGCGCGAGCTGCACCTTGGCCGTGCCCTTGCCGAATCCGGCGGCGCCGCCCTGGCCGTCGAAGGTGAGCGTGTAGCTCTGGGGCGGTTGCACGTCCGACAGCGTGATGCGGCCGGCGAACTTGGCCGCGACCGGGCCGACCTTGACCGCCATCGCCACGCTGAAGCGATCGTCGCCCGTGCGCTCGACCTTCTCGCAGCCGGGGATGCAGGCCTGCAGCACCTGCGGATCGTTCAGCGCGTCCCAGGCTTGCTGCTGCGTCACGGCCAGCTGGCGGGTTCCCTGCATCTCCATCGTCGTCGTTCCTTTTATCGCTTCATGACGGCGGCGATGGCCGCCGCCAGTTCCTCGAGCCGGGCGAGGTTGTGGACCGCCAGCATGCCATGCGCGCGCCGGTGCAGCACCGCCGCGCCGCGCGCCAGCGGCTGGTAGCCGTCGAAGCGCAGCAGCGGGTTGAGCCACAGCAGGCGCCGGCTGTGCAGGCGCAGCCAGTCGAGCTCGGCGGCCAGCTGGGCCGGCTCGCCCGTGTCCAGCCCGTCGGTGATCAGCAGCACCAGGGTGCGGCCCCCCACCAACCGGCGCCCGTGCGCGCGGCGCAGCGTGGCGAGCGACTCGCCCAGGCGGGTGCCGCCGGCAAAATCGTCGATCGCCCGCCCCGCGGCCGCGAGCATGTCGTCGGTGTCGGCCAGCCGGAAGGCCGGCGTGAGGTCGGTGAGGTGCGTGCCGAACGCGAACACGTCGCGGCGCAGCCCGCGGGTGGCCGCATGCAGGAAGGCGAGCAGCAGGCGGGCGTAGCGCTCCATCGAGCCGGAGACGTCGACCAGCACCAGCAGCGGCAGGCGCGCGCGGCGGCGGCGCCGCTCGACCAGCCGCACGATCTCGCCGCCGCTGCGGCCCGCCTCTCGCAGCGTGCGCGTCCAGTGCGGCCGCGCGCCCCGCCCGCCGGCCAGGGTGCGGCGGGTCGCGATCGCCGGCACCGCCAGCGAGATCGTGCGCGCGAGCCGCTCGACGAGCCGGTATTCCGCCGCGCCCAGCGCATTGAAGTCGGCGTGGCGCAGGCGGTCCTGCTCGCTGGCGGTCATCGCCGCGTCGAGGTCGACGCGGTCGTCCTCGCGCTGCCGGCTCGCCTGCGCGGGCGACTGCGCCGGCGCCAGCGCCTCGCGCACCCGGGGGCGCTTGCGATCCGCCTCGGCCGGCGTGACCGCGCCCGGCAGCATCTGCGCCAGCAGCTTGGCGGCCACGTCCGGGTCACGGAAGAACGCGTCGAAGAGCTCGGCGAACACCGCCCGGTCCTGCGCCCGGCTCACCAGCGTGGCCTCGAGCGCGGCGGCCAGGTCGGCCCGCGCGCCCACTCCGACGGCCAGGGCCGCCTCGCCGGCCAGCGCGATGCGGGCGCTGTCGACCTGCACGCCCGCCCGGCGCAGGGCGCGGCCGAACGCCGCCAGGTTGTCGGCCAGCTTGCCGGTGCGCGCGTCGCCCAGTTGCATGGCCGCGTCCCGCCGCGCTCAGGCGGCCGCCGGCTTGAGCAGTTCGCCCGCCAGCTCGCGCGACAGCGCCGCCACGTCCTCGCGCTGCTTGAACAGGATGCCGGCGGTGTCGGTGACGATCTCCGGATCGAGCGCCAGCGTGTCCAGCGCCACCAGCGCCCGCGCCCACTCGACGCTCTCGGCGATGCCCGGCGCGCGCTGGAACGCGTCGGCGAACGGCTGCGAACGCAGCCGGCCCACGAAGTCGGCCACCTGGCGGGCCAGCGCTTCCGACAGGCCCGGCACGCGGGCCTGCACGATGGCCAGCTCGCGCTCGCGGTCCGGGTAGTCGAGCCAGTGGTACAGGCAGCGGCGCTTGACGGCGTCGTGCAACTCACGCGTGCGGTTGCTGGTGAGGATGGTCACCGGCGTGGCCACCGCGCGCACCGTGCCGATCTCGGGGATGCTGACCTGGTACTCGCCCAGGTACTCGAGCAGGAAGGCCTCGAACGGTTCGTCGGCGCGGTCCACCTCGTCCACCAGCAGCACGGCCCCCGGCGCCGGCGCCTGCAGCGCCTGCAGCAGCGGGCGGCGGATCAGGTAGCGCGGCTGGTACACCTCGCGCTCGACCTCGTCGGCGGACTCGCGCCCCTCCACGGCCCGCATGTGCAGCAGCTGCGCGGCGTAGTTCCATTCGTAGAGCGCGTCGCGGTGCTCCAGGCCGTCGTAGCACTGCAGCCGCAGCAGCTCGCGCTGCAGCGCCTGGGCCAGCGCCTTGGCCAGCTCGGTCTTGCCGACGCCCGGCTCGCCCTCGAGCAGCAACGGCCGCTGCAGCTTCAGGGCGAGGAACACCGCGGTGGCGAGCCGCCGGTCGGCGAAGTAGCCGGCCGCCTGCAGCGCCTGCAGCAGCGCATCGATGGTGGAGGGGATCACGGCGAAAGGATAGCGCCCGCCCTGCTCCTGCATGGCGACGGCATCAGGCGAGCGCCTTGGCCACCGCGCGCTGCGTCATCACGCCGATCAGGTTGGCGCGGTAGGCCGCCGTGGCGTGCAGGTCGCTCGACAGCTCGTCGGCCGACACCGGCACGCCGGCCGCGGCCTCGGGCGTGAAGCTGCGCGTCAGGGCCTGCTCCAGCCCCGGGTGCCGGAAGACGCCGTTGCCGCCGCCGGTCACCGCGACCCGGGCGCCCTGGTCGGTCTGCGCGACGAAGACACCGATCAGCGCGAAGCGCGAGGCGGGCTGCCGGAACTTCATGTACGCGGCCCGCCTGGGGATCGGGTAGCTGATCGCGGTGATCAGTTCGCCCTCCTCCAGCGCGGTGGAGAACAGGCCGGTGAAGAAATCGGCCGCGGCGATCTTGCGCTTGGTGGTCTGCACGGTCGCGTCCAGCGCCAGCACCGCCGCCGGATAGCAGGCCGCCGGGTCGTTGTTCGCGACGGAGCCGCCCATGGTGCCCAGGTTGCGCACCTGGCGGTCGCCGATGTGCGCGGCCAGGTCGGCCAGCGCCGGGATGGAGGCCTTGACCTCGGCGTTGGCCGCCACCTCGGCGTGGCGGGCCATCGCGCCGATCACGAGGTTGTTGCCCTCGCGGCGCACGCCGGCGAGGTCGGCGATGCCGCCCAGGTCGACCAGCGTCTCCGGATTGGCCAGGCGCAGCTTCATCGACGCGAGCAGCGTCTGTCCGCCGGCCAGCGGCTTGCCGCCGGCGCCCAGCAGGCGGGCCGCGTCGGCCATGGTGGCGGGGCGTTCGAAGGTGAATGCGTACATGGTGGTCTCCTTGGCTCCCGGCTCAGGCGCGGGCGCGCTCGATGGCCTGCCACACGCGGTCGGGCGTGGCGGGCATGTCCAGGTCCTGCACGCCCAGGTCGTGCAGGGCGTCCAGGACCGCGTTGATCACCGCCGGCGGCGAGCCGATGGCGCCGGCCTCGCCGCACCCCTTGGTGCCCAGCGGGTTGTGCGTGCAGGGCGTGCACACGGTGCCGAGCTGGAAGCGCGGAATGTCGTTGGCGCGCGGCATGGCGTAGTCCATGAAGCTGCCGGTGAGCAGCTGGCCGGATTCGCGGTCGTACACGCACTGCTCCATCAGCGCCTGGCCGATGCCCTGCGCCAGGCCGCCGTGCACCTGCCCCTCGACGATCATCGGGTTGATGATCGTGCCGAAGTCGTCCACCGCGGTGAAGCGGTCGATGCGCACCACCCCGGTGGCCGGATCCACCTCGACTTCACAGATGTACGTGCCGGCGGGGAACGTGAAGTTGGTCGGGTCGTAGAAGGCCGTCTCGTCCAGACCCGGTTCGAGCTTGTCCAGCGGATAGTTGTGCGGCACGTAGGCCGTGAGGGCCACCTGCGCGAACGGGATCTTCTTGTCCGTTCCCTTGACCTTGAACTCGCCGCCGGCGAACTCGATGTCGGCGTCGCTCGCCTCCATCAGGTGGGCCGCGATCTTCTTGGCCTTGGCCTCGATCTTGTCCAGCGCCTTCATGATCGCCGCGCCGCCGACGCTGATGGAGCGCGAGCCGTAGGTGCCCATGCCGAACGGCACCCGGCCGGTGTCGCCGTGCACCACGTCGACGTTCTCCACCGGGATGCCCAGCCGGGCCGCGACGACCTGCGCGAACGTGGTCTCGTGGCCCTGGCCGTGGCTGTGCGAGCCGGTGAACACCGTCACGCTGCCGGTCGGGTGGACCCGGATCTCGCCGCATTCGAACAGGCCCGCGCGCGCGCCCAGCGCGCCGGCGATGTTGGACGGCGCGATGCCGCAGGCCTCGATGTAGCTGCTGTAGCCGATCCCGCGCTTCATGCCGCGGGCCTCGCTCTCCTTGCGGCGCGAGGCGAAGCCGCCGACCTCGGCGAGCTTCTGCGCCTGGTCCATGCACGCGCCGTAGTCGCCCGTGTCGTACTGCAGCGCGACCGGCGTCTGGTACGGAAAGCTGGTGATGAAGTTGCGCCGGCGGATCTCGTCCTGGCCGATGCCCAGCTCCCAGCCGCAGCGGCTGACCAGCCGCTCGAGCATGTAGGTGGCCTCGGGCCGGCCGGCGCCGCGGTAGGCGTCCACCGGCGTGGTGTTGGTGAACCAGGCATCCACCTCGACGTGGATCTGCGGCGTGGTGTACTGGCCCGCCAGCAGCGTCGCGTACAGGATGGTCGGGATCGCGGTGGAGAAGGTCGACAGGTAGGCGCCGAGGTTGGCGTCGGTGTGCACGCGCAGCGCCAGGAACTTGCCGTCCTTGTCCATCGCCATCTCGGCGCGCGTGGCGTGGTCGCGCCCGTGCGCGTCGGTGAGGAAGGACTCGCTGCGCTCGGCCGTCCACTTCACCGCGCAGTTGAGCTGGCGCGCGGCCCAGGTCACGGCCACGTCCTCGGCGTACAGGAAGATCTTGGAGCCGAAGCCGCCGCCGACGTCGGGGGCGATCACGCGCACCTTGTGCTCGGGCAGGCCGAGCACGAACGCGGTCATCAGCAGCCGCTCGACGTGCGGGTTCTGGTTGGACACGTACAGCGTGTAGTCGTCGGTCGCGCGGTTGTAGGCGCCGATGGCCGAGCGCGGCTCGATCGCGTTGGGCACCAGCCGGTTGTTGGTGAGCGTGAGTGTCGTCACGTGCGCCGCCTTGGCGAACGCCGCGTCGACCTGCGCCTTGTCGCCGATCGCCCACTTGTAGCAATGATTGTCCGGAGCCGCCTCGTGCAGCGCCGGGCCGTTCTTCGCATCGCGCACGTCGACCACCGCCGCCAGCGGCTCGTAGTCGACCTCCACCGCCTCGGCCGCGTCCTTGGCCTGCTGCAGCGTGTCGGCGACGACCATCGCGACCTGGTCGCCCACGTAGCGCACCTTGCCCAGCGCCAGCACCGGATGCGGCGGCTCCTTCATCGGCGTGCCGTCGGTGCTGGTGATCAGCCAGCCGCACGGCAGGCCGTTGACCTTGCCCTCCATGTCCTTGCCGGTGAACACGCGGCGCACGCCCGGCATCGCCTCGGCGCGGCTGGTGTCGATGCCCTTGATCACCGCATGCGCGTGCGGCGAGCGCACGAACACGGCGCAGCGCTGGTTGGCCAGCTGGATGTCGTCGGTGTACTGGCCGGCGCCGGTGAGGTAACGCTGGTCTTCCTTGCGCCGCAGGGACTCGCCGATGTGCGGCAGGTTGGCGAAATCGGAGGCACCCATGTCGCTTCTCCTTCAGGCCGCGGCCGTGGCGGCCATGCCCTGCTGCACGGCCTTGACGATGTTCTGGTAGCCCGTGCAGCGGCAGATGTTGCCTTCGAGCTGCTCGCGGATCTCGGCCTCGTCGGCGTTGGGGTGCCGCTTGCACAGGTCCACCGCGCTCATCACCATGCCGGGCGTGCAGAAGCCGCACTGCAGGCCGTGGCACTCCTTGAAGGCCGCCTGCATCGGGTGCAGCGTGCCGTCGGCATTCGCGAGCCCCTCGATGGTGGTGATCTCCGCGCCCTGGTGCTGGGCCGCGAGCGTGTTGCACGACTTGATCGCGCGCCCGTTGACCAGGACGGTGCAGGCGCCGCACTGGGCGGTGTCGCAACCCACGTGCGTGCCGGTGAGCCGCAGCGTCTCGCGCAGCGCCGTGACCAGCAGGGTGTTGGGCGGAACGTCGATGCGCTCGGCCCGTCCATTGACCTTGAATTCAACCTGCATCGCGAGTCTCCTTGCATGGATGGCCGAACGATTCTTGGGGCCGCCCCAACGGGTCTTCCTAGGCGAAACCCTGATGGCCCCGGGAGGCTGGCGGGAAATTCTCAAAATGGAACAATGGGCCTTCCGCACCGCATGACGCACTGTCGAGCACGATGAGCGCCCTCACCGCCGAGCACCGCCTGCAGCAGATCGAGCACGCGCGCCGCGCCGTGATGCAGGAGGGCCGCGCCGGCGCGGATGTGCACGCCGGCGGCTGGTCGGCGCCGGCCTGGATCGAGCGCTCCTGGCGCCGCTGCCTCGCGCAGGGGCAGCGTCCCGACCAGCGCGTGGCGTTCGATGTCATTCCCGTCCAGGCGCGCCGGCGCACGGAAGAGGCCAACGAGGCCCTGCTCTCGGCGGCCCGTCCGGTGCTCGAGCGCCTGGGGCGGGCCATCGCCCACAGCCGCTACTTCGCGGTGCTGACCGACGCCCAGGGCATCGTGGTCGGCGTCGACGGCCCGATCGACCGCAGCGACCCGCGCGCGCACCTGATCACGCGCATCGGCGTCGATCTCTCCGAGCAGGCCGTCGGCACCACGGCCATCGGCGCCGCGCTGCGCGAGTTGCATCCCGTGTGGCTGCACCGCGGCGAGCACTTCTTCCGCGACACCAGCGCCTACAGCTGCGCAGGCGCACCGGTGTTCGGGCCCGACGGGCGCTGCGCCGGCATGCTGGACCTGACGGGCATCGATGCGCCCGAGCGGCCCGAGCTGCAGCACCTGGCGGCGCAGTCGGCGCGCAGCATCGAGAACGCCATGGCGCTCGCGCTGCCGCATGCGCTGCTGCTGCGGCTGAACTGGCCGGGGCGCGCCTTCGCCGACGACCACGACGGCCTGCTCGGGCTGGATGCCGACGGCTGGGTGACGGCGGCCAACCCGGTCGCGCGCCAGATGCTGGCGCCGCTCGCCCCCTCGCAGCGCGTGCACGCCAGCGAGTTGTTCGCCATGCCGTGGGAGCGCCTGTTCGACGCGGTGCGGCGCGAGGCGCCCGGCGAGGTGCCGCTGTGGTCCGGGCTCACGCTGCAGGTGCTGGCGCAGCAGCCCGGCCAGGCGATGCAGCCGCGCCCGGCCGCGCCGGACCACCGGCTGCCCCTGCGCGACCTGGAAGCCGAACTGATCCGCAGCGCGGTGCAGGACGCGCGCGGCAACGTGATGGCGGCGGCCAAGCGGCTGGGCATCAGCCGCGCCACGGTCTACCGCAAGCTGCGGTCGCGCTGAACGCGGCTCAACCCGCCAGGGCGAGCACCACCGCGGCCTCGTCGAAGCGCAGCACGACCGCACTGCCCGACCGCAGGCCGCTGCCCGGCGCGGCGAAGCCGACCAGCGCCACGCCCTCGCCCGCCTGCACGCCGACCTCGTCGCCGGCGTCCCCGCGCGAGACGCGCGTCGCCTTGCCGGCCAGCAGGTTCGTGCTCCGCGCCGCCTTCGCGCCGGCCGCCCGCTCCACCCGCACGGCCGTGGCCTTGCACAGCGCCAGCACCTCCAGCCCCGGGGCCAGGCCGAGCAGCTCGGCGCTCTCGGCCGTGATGCGCGAGGCGAGCACGCCGCCGTGCGGCAGGGCGAGCTCGACCCGCACCAGCGGGCCGTGCGCCTGCACCGACTGCACGACGCAGGGCACCTGGTTGCGCATGCTGGTGCGCAGCGCCAGCGCGGCCGTTGCCGGGCCCCCGCGCGCCCATCCGGCCAGCACCTGCTCGCGCGAGCGCGCCATGGCCTGCGCGGCCGCGAGCAGTCGCGTCGCATCGCGCGTGAGGCGGGCCCCGCCACCGCCGGCGCCGCCGACGGCCCGCTCGACCAGCGGCACGCCGGCGAGGTTGGACAGCATGTCCAGCGCCTGCCACGCGGCCTTGTAGCTCACGCCGGCGTCGCGCGCGGCCTGCGAGATCGAGCCGCATTCGCCCACCCGCCGCAGGATCTCCAGGCGCTTGTCCGTCGCTTCGTGGCCGAGCGCACCGGCCAGCCGCAGTCGTCTTGGCATGGCCGGATTGTGCCGTCGCCGCTACACTGGCCGCTATTCCGAACAGGAATAGCGCTCCATGCATCGCCCGGTTGCCATCTTCGTCGTCACCCTGATCGCCGCATTCGCCGCCGCCAGCGCCCAGGCGGCGGACGTGAGCGTCGCCGTGGCCGCGAACTTCGCGGCCCCGATGCAGCAGATCGCCGACGCCTTCCGGCGTGACACCGGGCACCGCGCCGTGGTGTCGATCGGCTCGACGGGCCGGTTCGAGGCGCAGGTGCGCCACGGCGCGCCGTTCCAGGTGCTGCTGTCGGCCGACGAGGCCACGCCCGCCCGGCTCGAGCGCGACGGGCTCGCGGTCGCGGGCACGCGCTTCACCTATGCCACCGGGCGGCTGGCGCTGTGGAGCGCGAAGGCAGGCGTGGTGGACGACCGGGGCGCGGTGCTGCAGGACCCCGGCGGCCGCAAGCTGGCGATCGCCGACCCGCGGCTGGCGCCCTATGGCGCCGCGGCCGTCGAGACGCTGCGCGCGCTGGGCGTGCTGGGGCGCTGGCAGCCGCACCTGGTGCAGGCCGACAACATCGGCCAGGCCTTCCAGTTCACCGCCAGCGGCAACGCGCCGCTGGGCTTCGTCGCCCTGTCGCAGGTGCTGGCGGACGGCCGCATCCGGACAGGCTCGGCCTGGGTCGTGCCGCAGCAACTGCATGCGCCGCTGCGCCAGGACGCGGTGCTGCTCGCGCGCGGCCGGGACCAGCCGGCGGCGATCGCCCTGCTCGCCTACCTGCGCGGCGACGCGGCACGCGCGGTCATCCGCGCCCATGGCTACGAGGTGGGCGCGTCGTGAGCCTGACCGGCGACGATCTCGGCGCGATCGTGCTCACGCTGGAGCTGGCCACGGTCACGACCGTGCTGCTCCTGCTGCTGGCCACGCCGCTTGCCTGGTGGCTCGCCCGCAGCCGCTCGCGCTGGACGGCGCTGGTCGGCGCGGTCGCGACGTTGCCGCTGGTGCTGCCGCCGACCGTGCTGGGCTTCTACCTGCTGGTGGCGTTCGGTCCCCACGGGCCGCTGGGGCAGCTCACGCAGGCCCTCGGCCTGGGGCTGCTGCCCTTCACCTTTCCCGGGCTGGTTGTGGCTTCGGTGGCCTACTCGCTGCCCTTTGCCGTCCAGCCGCTGCAGCACGCCTTCGAAGCCATCGGCGCCCGCCCGCTCGAGGCCGCGGCCACCCTGCGCGCGTCGCCGCTCGATGCGTTCTTCACGGTCGCCTTGCCGCTGGCGCGCCCCGGACTGGCGACGGCGGGGATCCTGGCCTTCGCGCACACGGTCGGGGAGTTCGGCGTCGTGCTGATGATCGGCGGCAACATCCCCGGCCAGACGCGCGTGGTGTCCACGCAGATCTACGGGCACGTCGAGGCGCTGCAGTACGGCCAGGCGCACGCGCTGGCGGCGGCGATGGTGGTCTTCTCGCTGGCCGTGCTGCTGGCGGTCCACCGGCTGCGGCGCGCGGAGCCGCGCGCGTGGTGAACGACGACGCCGCCCACCGCATCGCGCTCTCGCTCGAGCGGCCGGGCTTTCACCTCGCGCTCGACCTGGCGCTGCCGCCGCGGGGCATCACCGTGCTGTACGGTCCGTCGGGCTCCGGCAAGACGACGGTGTTGCGGTGCGTGGCCGGCCTCGAGCGCGCGCGCGGCCAGGTGCGCATCGGCGGGCACGACTGGCAGGACGACGCGCGTGGCGTGTTCCTGCCGGCATGGCGGCGCCCGGTGGGCTATGTCTTCCAGGACGCCGCCCTCTTTCCGCACCTGGACGTGCGCGGCAACCTGCAGTTCGCGCGCCGGCGTGCGGCCGCGGGCGGCGCGCCGATCGACCTGCCGGCGCTGATCGAGCTGCTGGGCATCGGGCATTTGCTGGACAGGCCCACGCGCGACCTGTCCGGCGGCGAGCGCCAGCGCGTGGCCATCGCCCGCGCGCTCGCCACGCGGCCCGGGCTGCTGCTGCTCGACGAGCCGCTCGCCTCGCTCGATGCGGCGCGGCGGCGCGACGTGCTGCCGTGGCTGGAGCAGCTGCGCGACGATCTGCGCATCCCGATGCTGTACGTCACCCACTCCGGCGACGAACTCGCGCGGCTGGCGGACCACGTGGTGCTGCTGGCCGGCGGCCAAGTCAGCGCCGCTGGGCCGGCAGCCGACCTGCAGGCCCGCCTGGACCTGCCGCTCGCCCACGGCGGCGAGGCCGGCAGCGTCCTGCCGGGCACGATCGCGGCGCTGGACGAGCGCTGGCACCTCGCGCAGGTGGCGCTCGCGGGCGGGTCGCTGTGGGTGCGCGACCAGCACCTGCCGGTCGGGCATCGCGCGCGCGTGCGGGTGCTCGCACGCGACGTGAGCATCGCGCGCTCGGAGCCGGTCCCGGGCGCCAGCAGCATCCAGAACGTGCTGCCCGCGCGCGTGCTGGCGATCGCCGGCGACGACCATCCGTCGCAAGTGCTCGTGCGGCTCGATTGCGGCGGCGCGCCGCTGCTCGCGCGCATCACCGCGCGCGCGGCCGACCAGCTGCAGCTGGCGGCGGGGCTGCCCGTGTGGGCGCAGGTGAAATCGGCCGCGCTCGTGGAGTGAGCGCGGTCGGGTGAAGGCGGCTACTTGCGCGCGGCCGGCTTGACGCTGGTGCGCGCCTTGGCCGGCTTGCCCGCGGCGGCCCGCTTGCGCGGCGCGGGTTCTTCGTCCTCCTGCGCGGCGACGGCGCGCTTGCGCGTCGCGGTCTCGTCGTTGGCGGCCGCGCGCCGCCGCGGCGTCGCGGGCGCGGGCGCCGGCGCACGCGCCGCGGCGGGAGCCTTCGATTGCAGGCTGCGGCGCAGCAGCTCCGTCAGGTCGATGATCTCCGCGGTCGGCGACGGTGTTTCCTCGCCCGGCAGCGGCTCCAGCGTCGCGACGTCGCCGGCGGCGGCCTTGGCCTGCACCAGCTGCTGCAGCTTCTCCTTGAACTCGTCGTGGAACAGGTCCGGGCTCCAGGCGGCCGCCATGTCGTTGACCAGCTGCTCGGCCATCTTGATCTCGCGCTCGTTCGGCGCCGCGGCGGCCGCATCGCCCTGCGTCGAAGCCGGCGCCTCGCGCACCTCGTCGGACCAGCGCAGCAGCTCCAGCACCAGGCCGTGCGGCGACGGCATCAGCGCGGCCAGGTGCTGCTTGGTGGAGATCACCACCCTGGCCAGGCCCGCCTTGCCGGTGCGCTCCAGCACGTCGCGCAGCAACGCGAACGGCTTGAGCCCCCGGGTGCCGGGCGCCACGTGGTACGGCTTGCTGAAGTACGGCGCCGGAATGTCGTCGGCGTCGACGAAGGCCTCGATCTCGATGGTCTGGGTCGACCTGGGCAGCGCGTTGCGGATCTCTTCCTTGGACAGCACGACGTACTGCCCCTCCCCGACCTGGATGCCCTTGACCAGCTCCTCGCGCTGCACGGCCTCGCCTGTGGTCTTGCTGACCTGGCGGTTGCCCACCGGGCTCATGGTGGCCGGGTCGATGAGGTTGAATTTCGGGCGCGTCTCGGCCGTCGCGCTGTACAGCACGACGGGGATGTGCACCAGCCCGAAGCTGATCGCACCCTTCCACACCGCACGGGTGCTCGCCGGAGCGCTCATGGCCCCACCTTAGGCGCGGCGTGCCGGCCGGGTCTGTAGGCTCGGCCTCCCTCGCGCTGTCAGACGGCGCAGCTGCGAAAGCCCGTGAACCCGTCGTCACGCCCGGGCAGCGCGAACCCGCGCCGCGTGGGCCAGCGCAACCGCGCGGGCGTCGCGAACGACGCCCCGCGCAGCACGCGGGCCCGACCGAACGCCGGCTGGGGGTCGAAGTCGCCGTGCCGCGCCCAGGGGTCGGCCTCGAAGCCGGGCCAGGGCCGCAGCGTGCCGGCCGTCCACTCGTGCACCTCGCCCCAGCGAAAGCCCCGCGATGCGGCCCGGTGGGCGGCGATCTCCCACTCGACTTCGGTGGGCAGGCGGCGCCCGGCCCAGCGCGCCCACGCGTCGGCCTCCCACCAGCTCGCGTGCATCACGGCCTGCTGCGCGGCCATGCGCGTCGGGCGGCCGAACAGCGACTGCATCACCGCTCCGCTCGCCACGCCGATCTGCTCGACGTGCCTCGGCGCGCGCCGCCCGCCCTCCTGCGCCTGCAGCCAGGCCCAGCCCTGCGGCTGCCACAGGGCCTGGTTGTCGTAGCCGCCGTCGTCCACGAACTCGACGAACTGGCCCCAGGTCACGGGCTGCGCATCGATCTCGAACTCGGGCACCGCCTCCTCGTGCGGGCCGCGCTCGACGTCGAAGCAGAAGCCGCCCTCCACCGAGCCCAGCGTCCAGCGCGTCGCCGGCAGGTGCAAGGGCTCGCGCACGGCCGCCACCGGCGGCAACGCCAGCGGCACCGCGAGCCCGAGCGACTGCGCCTGGCGCACCACCTGCTCGGCGCGCAGGTCCTCGTGGAAGAGCGCGGCGCGGAAGAAGTACAGGCCGTCGTCGTCCGGGGTGGCGCGCTCCAGCAGTTCGAGCGTCAGCTCCAGCGTCTGCAGCAGGTAGCCGCGCACTTCGTCCAGGTCGGGCAGCGGCATGTCCCACCGGCTCGCGTGCACCGCCAGCAAGGGGTGGTACCAACGGTCGGCCATCGGCTCGATCGACGGCAATCGCGGCGCGTCCGGCGGGCACGCCCGCCCGAGCCCGCGGCGCGGGTTGCGCAGGATCCAGCTCTCGGCGAACCACGCGATGTGGCCGGCCAGCCATTGCAGCAGTTCGAACTCCGGCCGCGCGGGCACCTGCAGCTTCGCCGCGGCCAGTGCATCGCGCTGCTGCGAGAGCAGCGCCAGCGTCCGGTTGCGCGCGTCCATCAGCGCGAGCGACAGCCGATCGGCGCCGGCACGGCGCACGTCCTCATCCTGGCGGCGTGTGGAAACTTCGGATGGCATCCCGGGCAGGATAGGGATAAACACGGGCGGCTTCGCGTCAAGAAGTCGTCAGCTTTGCACTTATAGTCCAGCTCAGAATTTCGCACTACAACGAAAGTGCGCGGGCGATCGCCCAGGGTGGGCGACGCTGCGGCGCGCGCTCCCCACCACACTCCGGAGACAGCACATGCAGGCGTTGCTGAAATTGTCGCGGGCGATCGACAGGATGTCGGCGCTGGTCGGCCGATGGGTCATCTGGCTCATCCTGGCTTCCACCCTGATCAGCGGCCTCAACGCCGCGGTCCGCAAGGCGTTCAACGTCAGCTCCAACGCCTACCTCGAGGTGCAGTGGTACCTGTTCGCCGCCGCCTTCCTGCTGGCGGCCGGCTACACGCTGCTCAACGGCGAGCACGTGAAGATCGACGTCGTCTACGGGCGCCTGTCGCGCAAGACGCAGAACGCGATCGACATCTTCGGCTTCCTGGTGTTCCTGCTGCCCGTGTGCGCGGCCGTGCTGTGGTTCGGCACGCCGTTCTTCCTGCAGGGCCTGCGCTCCGGCGAGATGTCCTCCAACGCCGGCGGCCTGATCCGCTGGCCGGTCTACCTGATGATGCCGCTGGGCTTCGCGCTGCTCACGCTGCAGGGCCTGTCCGAGCTGATCAAGCGCATCGCCTTCGGCATGGGCCTGATCGAGGATCCGACCCTGAAGAAGGGCGAGAAGTCGGCCGAGGAGGAGCTCGCCGAGGAGATCCGCCGCCTGGCGGAGCAGGAAGGCAAGGCCTGACGGCCCGCGCACGAGGACAACACGATGGACTTCTTCATCCAGAACCTGGCCCCGATCATGTTCGCGGGCCTCATCGTCTTCCTGCTGCTGGGATTCCCGGTGGCCTTCAGCCTGGGCGCCTGCGGGCTGTTCTTCGGCTTCATCGGCATCGAGCTGGGCGTGCTACCCGAGTCGCTGCTGCAGGCGCTGCCGCTGCGCATCTACGGGATCATGCAGAACGACACGCTGCTGGCGATCCCGTTCTTCACGCTCATGGGCCTGATCCTGGAGCGAAGCGGCATGGCGGAGGACCTGCTGGACACGATCGGCCAGCTGTTCGGCCCGTTGCGCGGCGGCCTGGCCATCGCGGTGATCCTGGTGGGCGCCCTGCTCGCGGCCACCACCGGCGTGGTGGCGGCCTCGGTGATCTCGATGGGCCTGATCTCGCTGCCCATCATGCTGCGCTACGGCTATGACCGCCGGCTCGCCTCCGGCGTGATCGCCGCGTCGGGCACGCTGGCCCAGATCATTCCGCCCTCGCTGGTGCTGATCGTGCTGGCCGACCAGCTGGGCCGCAGCGTCGGCGACATGTACAAGGGCGCGTTCATCCCCGGCTTCGTGCTCACCGGGTTCTACATCCTGTACGTGGTCGGCGTCGCGATCTTCAAGCCGCAGATGGCGCCGGCGCTGCCGCTGGAAGCGCGCTCGATCCGCGAGGACAACGGCAAGAGCGGCCTGCCCTCGCTGGTCGTGCTGACGGTGGTCTGCGCGATCGCGGCCTTCGTGCTCGGCGAGTACTACGGGCACGTGGTCGCCTGGTGGCGCGGCAGCGACACCCCGGTGACGGTGGCGACCGACGAGACCATCGTGGTGTCCATGGCCGCCGGCGTCATCCTGGCCTTCATCGCCGCGCTGGTGAACAAGTTCACCGGCATGGGCCTGCTCTCGCGCATCGCCGAGCGCGTGACATTCGTGCTGATCCCGCCGCTGCTGCTGATCTTCCTGGTGCTCGGCACCATCTTCCTGGGCATCGCCACCCCGACCGAAGGCGGCGCGATGGGCGCCATCGGCGCCATCGCCATGGCCGTCAGCCGCGGCCGGCTGAGCTTCTCGCTGCTCAAGCAGGCGCTGAACACGACCACCAAGCTGTCCTGCTTCGTGGTGTTCATCCTGATCGGCTCGACGATGTTCAGCCTGACCTTCCAGGGCGTCGACGGCCCGCGCTGGGTGGAGCACCTGCTCACCAGCCTGCCCGGCGGCCAGCTGGGCTTCCTGATCGTCGTCAACATCCTGATCTTCGTCCTGGCGTTCTTCCTCGACTTCTTCGAGCTGTCGTTCATCATCGTGCCGCTGATCGGGCCGGTGGCCGAGAAGCTGGGCATCGACCTGATCTGGTTCGGCGTGCTGCTGGGCGTGAACATGCAGACCTCGTTCATGCACCCGCCGTTCGGCTTCGCGCTGTTCTACCTGCGCAGCGTCGCGCCGATGAAGGAGTACGTCGACAAGCTGACGCGCAAGACCATCGCGCCGGTGACCACGATGCAGATCTACTGGGGCGCGGTGCCGTTCGTGATCATCCAGATCGTGATGGTGGCGCTGATCATCGCCTTCCCCGGCATCGTCTCGCGCGACAAGCAAGAGAAGATCGACCTGGACAAGGTCAAGATCGAGATGCCCGTCGAGGAGAACTTCGGCGCTCCCGACATGTCGGCCGGCGGCGCGCAGCCGCCCGCCAGCGCCCCCGCTGCGGGCAGCGACGCCGGCGTTCCCACGCCGCCCGAGCCCGAGAAGACCTCGCCCGAGGACGAACAGAAGAAGATCGACGAGCTGTTCAAGAAGTGACGTCCCGCGCGTCCATGCTCCAGGGGCCCCTCGCGGGCCCCTTTCCTTTTCCCAAGTCCCGCGCGGCGGCTCAACGAAACGATCGGTGCCCGCGGCTCGTTGCCGGATGTCACCCGCGCCGGCACGGGTGACCGTGCTGGCGCTCCTGCCCTGGACCGGTCACCATGCGGGCTCCCATGACCACGGCCCATCTCCAGATCGGCGAGCGGCAGGCGCGGCTGGCGCTGGCCGGCGACAACGCCCGGCCGCGGCACGCGTTCGTGCTCGATCTCGCCTGGCCGGGGCCGACCGGCCGCCCCTTCGCCGCGGCGCTGCCGACCGAGGCCGAACTCGAGGCCGCGATCGAACGCATCGAGGAGGTCGTGATGCCGCTGGCCCGCCAGGTGCCCCCGGGCACTTCGCTGCGCACGGACGACGCGGTGGCCGGCGTGCTCGCGCGGTGGCTGGGGCGCGCCCCCGGCAGCACGCTCACGGTCGACGACGTCGAGACCGCGTTCCGTGCGCTGGCCGACATCGCGGGCGGCCAGCCGCCATCCGTGTCGCGCTGGCCGGCCGACTTCGGCCTGCCAGCCCGGGTGCTCGTCGTGCGCGAGCTGATGCACCACGCGGGCTTCGCGTCGCTACAGGCCGGCGACCGAGGGCCGCGCCGCCCGGCCCCGCCGCCTCAGGCCGGCGGGACGCCGTCGGCCGGGCGGTAGTGCGAGACGATCGGGAACGGATCGTAGAAGTGATGCAGCAGGCGCTTCCACTCCTGGTAGGCCGGCGACTGCCGGAAGCCCACCTCGTGGTCCTCCAGCGTGCGCCAGCGCACGAGCAGCAGGTACTCCGAGGGCCGCTCGAGGCAGCGCTGCAGCTCGTGCGACACGTAGCCGGGCGAGGCGGCAATGAGGCGCTGTGCCTGCCGGAAGGCGGCCTCGAACGCCGCCTCCTGGCCGGGGCGCACGGGCAGGGGTGCCACTTCGAGGATCACGGGCGAACGTCCTTGCATCAGACCTGCCGTTCGGGCAGTTGCACTTCGATGGCGGGGATGCCGTCGCTCGCCAGCAACTGGCAGCTCAGGCGGCTGGTCGGGCGCCGTTCGGCCGCCACGTAGCCGAGCATGTCCAGTTCGTCGGCGGACGCCGCCGGCAGCAGCGCGAGATGCCGCTCGTTCACGTACACATGGCAGGTGGCGCAGGTCAGCAGGCCGCCGCACTCGGCCTCGATGCCGTGCAGGTTCGCGTCCATCGCGGCCCGCATCAGCGACTGGCCGGCGCGCACGTCCAGGACGGCCACGGGCTCGCCCCGCGGCGAAAGGTAGGTGACGCTGGTCATGCACGCATTATTCCTGCCCGGCCGGGCCGCCCCGCCGGGAACGCGCGCGCGGGTCGTGACATCCATTGCCGCACCACCCTCCAAGGAGACTCCCATGCGCCAGGATTCGTTGCTGCTCGCCATCGCCGTCGCCGCCACCGCGGCGTGGCTTCCCGCCCAGGCCCAGCAGCAGGGCCCCACCGATCCGCAGATCGCCCACATCGTCGTCACTGCCAACCAGGTCGACATCGACGCCGGCAAGGTGGCGGCCCAACGCGCCCAGGGCCGCGACGTGCGGGCCTTCGGCAAGCAGATGGTGGCCGACCACACCTCGGTCAACAAGTCGGCCACCGACCTGGTGCGCAAGCTGCACGTGAAGCCGGAGGCCAACGACACCAGCGCCGCCCTGCGCAAGGGCGGCGACGAGAACCTGGCCCAGCTGCGCAAGCTGCGCGGCAAGGCGTTCGACAAGGCCTACGTCGACCACGAGGTGGCCTACCATCAGGCGGTGATCGATGCGGTGGACAAGACGCTGATCCCGTCAGCGAAGAACGAGGAGCTCAAGGCGCTGCTCGAGAAGGTGCGCCCGGCGCTGGTCGCGCACCTGGACCATGCCAAGCACATGCAGGCCGCCCTGGGGAAGTGAGATGCGGACCGCCGCGACACTGCTGCTCGCCCTGGCCGCCCTGCCCGGCCTGGCCGCCGCCAGCACGCACGTCGTCACCATCGAAGGCATGAAGTTCCAGCCGGCCGCGTTGACGGTGCGAACCGGCGACACGGTCGTCTGGCGCAACGCGGACATGGTGCCGCACACCGCCACCTCGGCCAACCGCTTCGACTCCGGCGGGATCGCCGCCGGCAAGGCCTGGCGGTGGACGGCCGGCAAGCCGGGCCGGTACGGCTACGTGTGCGCGTTCCATCCCGGCATGCAGGGCGAGGTGACCGTGCGATGACGCAGGTCCACGCTTCGAGCACCCCGGCCACGGTCGACGATGCGGCGCTGCTGCGGCGCGTCGGCGAGCGTGACCCGGCCGCGTTCGAATTGCTGATGCGCCGCCACAACCGGCGGCTGTATCGCGTGGCCCGCTCGATCCTGCGCCAGGCCGCCGACGCCGAGGACGCCTTGCAGGAAGCCTACCTGTGCGCCTACCGCTCGCTCGGCGCGTACCGAGGCGAGGCCTCGGTCGCCACCTGGCTGACGCGCATCGTGGTGAACGAGTGCCTCGGCCGGTTGCGGCGCCGCGCCCGGCGCGACAACATCGTGCCCATCACGCCGGCGCACGCACTGCCCGGCGACGGCGACACCGAGCAGGCCGCGACCCCCTCCGCGGTCGACGAGGAGACGCCCGACCGGGCCCTGGTGCGCACGGAGCTGCGCCAGCTGCTGGAGCGGCGCATCGACGAGCTGCCGCAGGACTTCCGCGCGGTCTTCGTGATGCGCTCGGTCGAGGAGCTGAGCGTGGAGGAAACGGCGCAATGCCTGGGCATCCCGGAGGCCACCGTGCGCAGCCGCCACTTCCGCGCCCGCAGCCTGCTGCGCGAGTCGATCGCCCAGGACCTGGACCTGGCCGAGCACGACGTGTTCGACTTCGACGGCGAGCGCTGCGACCGCATCGTCGCCGGCGTGCTGGCCCGCGCGGGCTGAGGCTGCAGGGCGCGGCCGGGGCAGAATGCGCCCAGCCTCCTCCACGCCTGCCATGACTGCATCTCCCGCCCCCTCCGCACTGCCGCCCTTTCGCCAGATCACCGACCTCGTGCGCGAGCATGCCGCCGCGCGCCCGGCGCACACCGCGCTGGTGCAGGGCGCGAGACGCCTTTCCTGGGGCGAGATGGACGCGCTGGTGGACCGCATCGCCGCCTCGCTGCAGCGCGACGGCATCCAGCCTCGCGAGGCGATCGCCATCAGCGGCGCCAACAGCATCGAGTACGCCGCGCTGTTCCTGGGCGCGCTGCGGGCCGGCGCGGCGGTCGCGCCGCTGCCCACCGGCGCCACGCGCGAGCAGCTCGCCGGCATGGTCGCCGACAGCGGCGCGCGCCTGCTGTTCGCCGATGCGTCCGTGCCGGCGCTGGCGCCGGACGTGCCGCGCATCGCCATGGACGGCAGCCCGGGCCATCGCCCGCTTCGCGACTGGCTGGCGCCAGAAGGCACGAAGCCGAAAGCCGTCGACGTGCAGCCCGACTGGCCCTTCAACATCATCTATTCGTCCGGCACCACCGGCACGCCCAAGGGCATCGTGCAGCCGCATTCCATGCGCTGGGCCCACGTGGGGCGGGCCGAGGCCGGCGGCTACGGTCCGGCCTCGGTGGCGCTGCTCGCCACCTCCCTGTGCTCCAACACCACGCTGGTGTGCTTCTTCCCGGCGCTGTCGCGCGGCGGCACCGTCGTGCTGTCCGAGGGCCGGTTCGATCCCGAGGCCTGGCTGCGCCTGGCCGAGCGCGAGCGCGCCACGCACACCATGCTGGTGCCGGTGCAGTACCACCGGCTGATGGCGCATCCGCGCTTCGACGCGTTCGACCTGTCCTCGTTCGTCATGAAGTTCTGCACCAGCGCGCCGTTCGCGGCGACGCTGAAGGCCGACGTGCTGCGGCGCTGGCCGGGCGGGCTGATCGAGTACTACGGCATGACCGAGGGCGGCGGCACCTGCATGCTGGCCGCGCACGAGTTCCCCAACAAGCTGCACACCGTGGGCAAGCCGGCCGAGGGGCACGACATCCGCCTGATCGACGAAGCCGGGCGCGAGCTGCCGCCCGGCGAGATCGGCGAGGTGGTCGGCCGCTCGGCATCGATGATGACCCGGTACCACAACCAGCCGGCCAAGACGCGCGAGGCCGAGTGGTACGACACGCACGGCACCCGCTTCATCCGCACAGGCGACGTCGGGCGCTTCGACGCCGACGGCTTCCTCACGCTGATGGACCGCCGCAAGGACATGGTGATCAGCGGCGGCTTCAACATCTACCCGAGCGACCTCGAGGCGGTGCTGCGCGAGCACCCCGCCGTCGCCGACGCCGCGGTGGTGGGCATTCCCTCGGCCGAATGGGGCGAGTCGCCCGTGGCCTGGGTGGTCCCGCGCGCGGCCGCGCCCGAGGCGGAAGCCCTGCGCCAGTGGGCCAACGAGCGCCTGGGCAAGACCCAGCGGCTGGCCGGCCTGCGCTACCTCCCCGAGCTGCCGCGCAGCGACATCGGCAAGGTGCTCAAGCGGCAGCTGCGGGAGATGTGGACCGCGTGACGGCCGGCGCGGCCCGGCCGCGCGGTCAGGTGCGCGACGGCTGCGTGCGCGCCGGGGCCGGCTGCTGCTGGGGCTGCTGGGCCTGCGGTTGCTGCTGCTGCGCCTGTTGCTCGCGCTCCTTCTTGGCCGCGCGGTGGTGGCCGACGGCGCAGCCGGCAGCGGCGCCGAGCGCGCCGTGGTGGCCGGCCACATGGCCGGCGACGCCCCCGACGGCGGCCCCCTTCAGGCAGCCCTTGGCATGGGCGACGGGCGTGGCGGCGACGCAGGCCACGAGGGCGGCGGCAAGCAGGGAGGTCTTCATGGCAATGTCCTTGGAGGTTGCGTGTTCGATGCCGCCAGCATGGCTCCGACGGGCCAGGCCCGGCGTGGGCGCCGCCCGCAGGCGGCGGTAGGAACTGCGGGACAATTCGCCGCGATGCCAGCCGACACGACCCCCACCGAAGCCGCCCCGCGGGGCCGGCGCGGCTACGCGGTGCTCTGGCCGGCGCTGCGGGCGCGGCCCCGGCTGCTCGGCTCCATCCTGTTCGGCCTGGCCGTAGGCGTGGCGTGCGGGTACGCCACGTCGCTGGAATTCGCCGCCGCCATGCTGATCGGGTGGAACGCCGGCGCCCTGCTCTACCTGGCGCTGGCGTGGGAAATGATGCGCCACGTGCCCGTGGAAGTGATCCGCAGCCGCTCGGTGGGCCAGGACGAGGGCCGCATGACGATCCTGGCGCTGGTGGTGCTGGCGGCCGCCGCCGTGCTGCTGGCCGTGGGCTCGCAGCTGGCGCAGTTCAAGGACATGCACGGGCTGGAGCGCGGCGGGCACCTCGCGCTGGCCGCCCTGACCTTCGTGACGTCCTGGCTGTTCACCCAGGTGCTGTTCGCGCTGCACTATGCGCACGACTTCTACCTGGCGCGCCACCGCGGCCAGGACGACCTGCTGGACTTCCCCGGCACCGCGGAGCCGGGCTACGGCGACTTCTTCTACTTCGCCTGCGTCATCGGCACCTCGGCGCAGACGGCGGACGTCAGCTTCACCGGCTCGACGCTGCGGCCCGTGGGCACGCTGCATTGCGTGCTTGCGTTTTTCTTCAACACCGCCCTGCTGGGCCTGTCGATCAACGTGCTGGCCAGCACGCTGTGAGGCCACCGGCGCGCCCGCCGGCCGATGGGCCGCCGGCCGGTGCATGATGGCGGCCTGAATTGCTCACAGGAGTCCTGAATGGAAACCCCCCACGAACACGACGAACCGAGCGCGGCGCCTTCGACCGCGGAGCCGCGCAACGCCTTTCTCGAAGAGAAGGCCTTCAAGTCGCGCACCGTGCTGCTCTTCGGCGAGGTGAGCGACCGCTCTGCCGCCGACATCGCGCGGCGCCTGATCGCGCTGGATGCCGAATCGGACAAGCCGATCGACATGCTGGTCAGCTCGCCCGGCGGCCACCTGGAATCGGGCGATGCCATCCACGACATCATCCGCTTCATCGCCGCGCCGGTGAACATGATCGGCACCGGCTGGGTGGGCAGCGCCGCCACCCACCTGTACCTGGCCGTGCCGCGCGAGCGCCGCTTCTGCCTGCCCAACACACGCTTCCTGATCCACCAGCCCAGCGGCGGCGCCGGCGGGCCGGCGAGCGACATCGCCATCCACGCCAAGGAAATCATCAAGGCGCGCGAACGCATCGCCCAGACCATCGCGCGGGAGACCGGCAAGCCGCTGGACAGCGTGATGCAGGACATCGAGCGCGACCGCTGGCTGTCGGCCGAGGAGGCGATCGACTACGGCCTGGTGGGCCGCATCATCTCCAACAAGTCCGAACTGCGGCGCTGATCCGGCGCCCCCCAAGAAAAAAAGCCCGGCCGAGCCGGGCTTTTTCGTGTCACGAACGAGCGGACGCTCAGGAAGCCTTGGTGGTCTTCTTGGCGGCCTTCTCGTCGGCCTTGGCGCGCTTGACGTCGGCTTCGGCCTTGTCGTAGGCAGCCTTGGCGTCCTTCTTGCAGGCCTTTTCCTCGTCGCCCTTGAGCGGCTTGCACTTGGCCTTGGCGGCCTTGTAGTCGGCCTTGGCCTGCTTCTGCATGGCCTTGCTGTCGGTGGCGGCCATCGTGCCGGCGCTCGCGCTGGGCGCGGTGCTCGTGCTCGGGGCGGTCGTGCTGGCGCTGGCGGCAGCGCTGGGAGCGGTGGCGGTCTGTGCGCCAGCCAGGCCCACGAAAAGGGCAGCGCCGAGCGCAATCAGGGTCTTGTTCATCAGAGATCTCTCCTGTCGATGGTTGATGCGGGCCGAGAAATGCACCCGGCCCCTCCAGTCAACGCGCCACGTCGAAGCCGGTTTGTAGGACAAGCGCGATTGATGCGGTGCTGCCGTCGCGCACATCGCTGAAGACTGCATGGGATGTTCTCCCATCCGCGGCGCGACGGGACCGTCGCCGCCGATTCCACGCCTGGGAGTTCGCGTCAAAACGTAAGTCGTGTTGCAGGCCGGCCGTGCGACACGCGTGCGAACGAGTTCACAGCCGAGCAGCGGCCAGCTCGGCAGTTCGAGAACTGCAAGGCTCATCCATTCGCGCAGCAGCGTGAATTGGCGCGCAAGCTCGGCCATTCGAGCCTACAGCCGAGCTGATCCCGGCCCCGGTCGTGCAACACATCACGCCCGGCCGTTACTTCTCTAGGACGGCAGGCCGTGGCCATGTCGGACTTCTCCTACTAGAGTCGCGCCTCCTGCTGAGGTTTGGGCTGGGATCCCGGGCTCGCGACAGGGCCCACTCCCGGCCCGCTCACCGCGTCCCACCGGCTGCCCTCGGTGCTTGTGCAACTCCGCCCCGCGGCACGCTTTTGCCTCTCCCGCGACGGCGGTTCTTACACCTGGTTGTTCATGAAAAGGCGCATCTTTCTTCACTCCGGTTCGGCAGCAGTGGCCGCGACGCTCGCAGCGTGCGGCGGCGGCGGTGGCGGCGACACCACCATGGCCGATGCCAGCACCGGCGTGACGGCGGACGAGCTCGCGGCACGCAACGCGAACGCCAACAAGAAGTCGACCACGACCACCGGCAGCTCGACCACCACGACCACGACCACGACGACGACGACCACCACCAGCCCGACCACCTCGTCCACGACGACCCAGCAGACGAGCACGGTCCCCGGCATCGGCTACCCGTTCGGTTCGCGGTTGAGCTCCTACGTGGCCGGCATCGTGCCGAGCAACGTGAGCAACGCACAGATGGATGCGTCGATCAAGTCCTCGTACGACGCCTGGAAGGCCAACGGCATCGTGGACGTGCCGACCGTCCCGGGCGGCAAGGCCCTGCGCTTCAGCGGCTCCTACATCACCGTCTCCGAGGCGATGGGCTACGCCATGCTGATCACGGTGGTGATGGCCGGCTACGACGCCAACGCCCGCGCGACCTTCGACGCGCTGCTGACCACCGTGCGCGCCCGCCCGGCCTACAGCATTCCGGCGTCCTCCGGCGGCCCGTACCTGATGGACTGGCGCCTGACGGCCGACGGCTCGTCGACCGACGCCGCCGGCGGCGGCTGGAACGCCATGGACGGCGACCTGGACATCGCCCTGGCGCTGCTGATGGCCGACCGCCAGTGGGGTTCGACCACCGGCAAGTGGAACTACAAGCAGGAAGGCATCAACACGATCAACGCCATGAAGGCGTTCAACATGAAGCCGGACGGCACGACCAAGGGCATGGCCACGCCCAACGTCAGCCGCACCTCCGACTACATGATCGGCCACTTCCGCGCCTTCGCGAAGGCGACCGGCGACGCGTACTGGAGCACCACGGTCATCGACCGCTGCTACGCGCTGATCGACCGCATGCAGACGGTGTTCTCGCCGTCGGCGGGCCTGATGCCGGACTTCATCGTCGCCACCGACACGTCCACGCCCTACCCCTCGCCGGGCGGCATGGGCGACTTCACCTCGACCGAGATGCACTACTTCGCCAACGCGCAGCGCAACCCGTGGCGCTGGGGCACGGACTACGTGCTGTCGGGCGACGTGCGCTGGAAGAACGTGCTGAACAAGATGATGGCGTTCTTCAAGGCCGACACCGGCGGCGACCCGGCGCGCACGGCCATCGGCTACGAGCTGAGCGGCACCCCGATGCAGCGCCCGTACCCGAACTGGACGCCCAAGGGCATGATCGGCCCGCAGCTGTGCGGCGCGATGGTCGACTCCAGCCACCAGACCTACCTGAACGCCACCTGGGCGTTCAACGCCGGCAACTTCAGCCTGAACTACTACGACGCCGAGCTGCAGCTGCTGCCGATGCTGGTGGCGTCGGGCAACTGGTGGACGCCCTGATCGCATCGCATCGCGCGACCTGATCCTGGTTTGATTCGTTGGGCGAGGACCGCAAGGTTCCTCGCCCAACGTGCTTTGGCGCTGTAGCCATGGCGGCACTGCCAGGATTGCTCCAGCGGCGGGCCTGGATTCCCGCTTTCGCGGGAACGACAGGGGTGAGGTGGCTGGGCGCCGCCGAGTGGGAATGGCAGGGAATGGCCGGCTGCGTGAAATGGCACCGGCGTCGGTCACGAGGCCCTCCCCGCTGCTCGCAGGCGGCAGGTGATGCACGTCGGGGGCGATTTCTGGCCTGAGCGACGCCGCAGGGGCGCGGGCCCTGGCGAGCGACCGCAGGGAGCGCAGCTCGACATGAACCTCTGACTCGCGGCACGTGTCTGAGCGGAGCCGCAGGCGCAGCGAGTTGTGCCGCGTGGGCCCGCGCCCCGGAAGGCGGCGCGCGACTGTGCGCAGCCGCAGGCGAAGCACGGAGAGGGCCAGCATGAGCCCCTGGCGGGCGTCCCCTGCCGCCCGCCCCGGACGCCCGGTCCGCCCCGGTCCCCGCCCCCGCCCCCGCCCCCGCCCCCGCCCTCGCGATCCGCGATCCGCGATGCGCGATCCGCAATCCGCGCAGCCGCACCTCCCTCCTCGCCGGCCCCAAAAGAAAAGGGCCGCAAAGAGCGGCCCCATCCCTCGCAGGCACCAGATCAGGTCAATCTCTCGACGATCGTCACGTTCGCCATGCCGCCGCCTTCGCACATCGTCTGCAGGCCGTAGCGGCCCTTGCGCTGCTGCAGCACGTTCAGCAGCGTCGTCATCAGCTTGGCGCCGGACGCGCCCAGCGGGTGGCCCAGGGCGATGGCGCCGCCGTGGACGTTCAGGCGGGCCGGGTCGGCGCCAGTCGCCTGCAGCCAGGCCAGCGGCACCGGCGCGAACGCCTCGTTGACCTCGAACGCATCGATGTCGTCGATCGACAGCCCGGCCTTCTTCAGCGCCGCCTGCGTGGCCGGGATCGGCGCCTCCAGCATCACGACCGGGTCGTGGCCCAGCACCGAGAGGTGGTGGATGCGCGCGATCGGCTGCAGGCCGAAGGTCTTGAGCGCGCGTTCGCTCACCACCATCACGCCCGCGGCGCCGTCGGCGATCTGGCTGGCGGTGGCCGCGGTGATCACGCCTTCGGGCTGCAGCAGCTTCACCCCCGCGATGCTCTCGAGCGTCGCGTCGAAGCGGATGCCCTCGTCCACGGTGTGCATCTCGCCGCCCTCGCCCTCACCCTGCTCGCCCGCGCGGCGCGCGCGCACCGGCAGGATCTCGGCCGCGAAGGCGCCGGCCTCGGTGGCGGCGCGGGCGCGGCGGTGGCTCTCCAGGGCGTAGGCGTCGAGCGCGTCCTTCGCCAGCCCGTACTTTCGCGCCAGCATCTCCGCCCCCATGAACTGGCTGAACTCGATGCCGGGATAGCGCTGCTGGATGCGCGGGCTCATGTAGAAGCCCAGCCCGTTCCTGCGCGGCAGCTCGCTGGAAGTGAACATGGGCACGCGGCTCATGCTCTCGACGCCGGCGGCGATCACGACGTCCTGGGTGCCGGACATCACCGCCTGGGCGGCGAACTGCAAGGCCTGCTGCGACGAGCCGCACTGGCGGTCGATCGACGTGGCGGGCACCGACTCGGGCAGCCTGCTGGCCAGCACCGCGTTGCGCGCGATGTTGGAGGACTGCTCGCCGACCTGGCTGACGCAGCCCATCAGGACGTCCTCCACCGCGGCGGGGTCGATTCCGGTGCGGGCCACCAGCGCGTCCAGCACTTCGGCGGCGAGGTCGGCGGGGTGCCAGCCCGAGAGACGGCCATTGCGGCGGCCCGCGGCGGTGCGGACGGCGGCTGCGAGATAGGCTTGCATGCGGCCATTATTCACCGCCGGGGCATTAGCATCGGGGGATGTCCTTCAGCATGTCGGTCTCCCACGAAGCCGGCCGCCTGCGCGTCACGGCGCATGGCGAAGCGGGCCTGCCCGAATTCATCGCGCTGGCCGATTTCATCCGCAGCATCGCGGCCGGCCGCGGCTACCGGCGCGCGCTGATCGACCTGCTGGAGGTGCGACCGCACCTGTCCTTCACCGAGCACCTGCAACTGGGCACCCACCTGGGCCGACTGAGCCTGGACCTCGAGCGCGTGGCATCGGTGGTGCCGGCCTCGCAACGCACGGGCGCGAGCGAGAAGGCGGCGCAGAAGACCGGCGTGACGCTGCGCACCTTCACCGACCTGAGCGAAGCGGCGGACTGGCTTTCCAGTCCCTGACCGCGGGTCGGCGCAGCCCGACACCTGTAGGCAGGCCCTGACCTCAGCAGGCGGCGGCGCCCCGCATGGCCGGCCCGGCCCCGGTCCTATCGTCCCGACCATCATCAATGCGTTTCGGGAGATACGACATGCCCATCATCCTCTGGCTTCTCGGCGTTCCGCTCGGCCTCGTCCTGCTGCTCTGGCTGTTCCACATCATCTGAACGCCAGGGAGCCCGCCCCATGCAGTACCACCCGGCTGACACCACCACCGTCGTCTCGGAGGACGGCACGCGGTACCGGTCCAAGGTCGGTGGCGCGCCGTTCACCACCGTCTCGGCGGTGATCGGCGCCACCATGAGCTGCTGGGTCTGCGGGCGCCACGCGCTGCGGCAACTCGGGGGCTTTCGCCGGTTGCTGGGCGCCAAGCGATTCGTCTGCGCCGACCACGCGGCCAAGGCCAGCGCACCGGCCTGACGCCGGCGCCCGCCGGCCCATAAAAAAAGGGCGTGCACTCGGTGCACGCCCTTCAAACCCGACCTGCGGCGCATCGACCGCAGGCAGGCCAGGCCCTCCAGGTCAGGGCGAGAAGGTCAGGTTGACGCTCTGGTCCGCGGTGCCCACGTCGGTGTCCTTCTGGACCGTCGTGCGGCCGGCGGCCGAAGCCTCCACCTTGTACTTGCCGGCCACGGCGGCGTCCGGCGTGAAGGTCAGCGCGCTGCCGCTGGTGAAGGTGGACTTCACCGGGGCGCCGGCGGGCACCTTCAGCGTGTAGTTCGCCGTCGTCGCGTCCACCGGCAGGTGCGTCACCTCCACCGTCGGGCCGCCCGTCAGCGCCTGCACCGCACGCACGGAAGCATCCGTGGCCAGCGTCAGCGTCGTCGTGGTCGAACCGGTGGCTCCCACCGAGGCGGTGCCGGTGATCTGGCGCATCGCGGAGGTCGGCGGCAGGATCGCCGTGCTGGTGCCGTTGAGCGTCACGCTCTGCGTCGCCGTCACGGGCACGCTCGGGACCACGGCGGTGCTGTGCCCATCGGAGGTCACGACCACGTCGTAGCTGCCGGCGGGCAGCGAGGGCAGCACGAACTTGCCGGTGGCGTCGGGCACCGTGGAGCGCACGACCGCGCCGCCTTGCTGGGCGGTGACCAGCGTGCCGTTCAGGGTCAGCGTGGTGCTCACGTAGCCCTGGATGCCCGAGGCCACGCGCGGCGTGACGGACATGACGGGCTTGAGGATGTACTTGCCGGAATTGCCCGCGCTGACCACGGAGCGGCAGGCATCGAAGTCCAGCAGCAGGTCGGCGGTCTGGCCGCTCTGCACCTCGAAGTTGGTCTTGAGCTTCAGGCCGCTTTGCTGGGCGCTCGGCGTGGTCAGGGCCACGAGAGCGCCGCCGGTGGGCTGCACCGCGTTGGCCAGCTGGTTGTTGCCGCCGTTGTCCACCAGCACCAGGCGCACCTGGGTGTACGTGCCGGCGCCCAGCTGGGTCTGGCCCAGTTCCTCGAGCACGCCGTTGGTCAGCTCCAGCAGGTCGATGCGCTTGGGCGTGGCCAGGGTGATCTCGCTCCAGCCCGCATCCGAATCGGACGCCGTGCTGCTCTGGTGCACGCGCACCCCGGAGACCGTCACATAGACATGGTCATAGCCGCACGCCGGAGCGTCGGTCATCGCCATGCGCAAGGTACCGACACCGGTTGCGGTGGTGTCGCCGCCGCCACCGCCGCCGCCACATGCGGCCAGGGTGGCTGCCAGCGCCACGGCGGCACAGCCGCCCCAAACTTGCAGGGCACGCCCATTCGTTCCGATCTGCATCACGTTCCTTTGGTTCTGTGAAGGAGGCCCGGATGGTCGCGGGCGGATGCGGATGAGGTGTCAGAACGTGTAACCGATGCTTCGGCGAATGTCGGCCTTCCTTGGGGCGCTTACGAATCGTTGCTTGCGGATGGGCCAAATTCCCATTCGCGCCACCCTCAGCGGCTGGCGTTCGGGAAGAACAGCTGCTGGCCGTCGATCTTGTACGCCGCGATCGCCGCCTGACCGGCGGGCGAGGTGATCCAGTCGACGAACTTCTGCGCCTCGGCCTGCTTCACGTGCGGGTGCCGGGCGGGATTGACCGCGATGGCGCCATATTGATTGAAGAGCCGCTGGTCGCCCTCGACCACGATGGCCAGGTCGCCCCGGTTGCGAAAGCTCAGCCAGGTGCCGCGGTCGGCCAGCAGGTACGCATTGGAGGAGGCGGCGATGTTCAGCGCCGGGCCCATGCCGCAGCCGCACTCGCGGTAGCCGCTGCCCTTGGCGTCCGACAGGCCGGCATCCTTCCAGTAGCGAAGCTCGGCAGCATGGGTGCCGCTCTTGTCGCCGCGCGAGATGAACGGCGCGTTGGCCTGCGCCAGCTTGCGCAGGGCGGCCACGATGTCGCGGCCGCGCACGCCGGCCGGGTCCGCCTTGGGGCCGATCAGCACGAAGTCGTTGTACATCACCGGAAAGCGCTGCACCCCGAAGCCCTCGGCGACGAACTTCTCCTCGGCCACCTTGTCGTGCACCAGCAGCGCGTCGGCGTCGCCGCGGCGCCCCATGTCGATGGCCTGCCCGGTGCCCACCGCCACCACCTTGACGGCGATGCCGGTGGCCTGGGTGAAGGCCGGCAGCAGGTGCTTGAACAGCCCCGACTGCTCGGTGGACGTCGTCGAGGCGAGCGTGAAGGTCGCCTGGGCCATCGCCAGCGGCGCGCACAGCGCCAGCGGAAGGGCGACGCACAGCGCGCGCCGGAGGGTGCGGAAGGTCATGCCATCTCTCCTTGCAGGAACAGGTCGGCTTCGCGGGACATGCCTGCGAGCCGGTTGCGGTCGAAGAATTCCCCGACCGGCAGGTCCGCGAGCAACCGGCCGCGCTCCAGGTACACGACCCGCGTGGCCAGGCGCTTGACCTGGCCGAGGTTGTGGCTGGCGAACACCATGGTGACGCCGGCGGCGGCGAACTCGGCCATGAGCGCCTCGACCTCGCGCTTGGCGGGCGGATCGAGGTTGGCGGTGGGCTCGTCGAGGAACAGCAGGTCGGGCTGCAGGCTCCAGGCGCGCGCGAACGCCACGCGCTGCTGCTGCCCCGCGGACAGGTGGCGCGCGTTGCGGCCCGCGATGGCTTGCAGCCCCACCCGCGCCAGCGCCTGCGGCGCGCGCTCGCGCGCCTGCCGCCACGGCACGCCCGCGAGCCACAGGCCGAGCGCCAGGTTGCGCTGCACGCTGCTGCGCAGCAGGAACGGCCGTTGGAACACCATCGCCTGTCGTGCCGACGCGTCGCGCACGAGGCGGCCGCGCGCCGGCGGCAGCAGGCCGTGCAGCGCGCGCAGCAGCGTGCTCTTGCCGCTGCCATTGGCGCCGATCAGCGCGAGCCGCTCGCCCCGTTGCACCTGCAGCGTGATGCCGCGCAGGATGGTCGCGGGGCCGATGGCGACGTCGGCGCCTTCCAGTTGCAGCAGCGCGGTCAAGAAGCCACCCCCTGCAGCCCGCCGGACAGGTCGGCGTGCGCCAGCCGCCAGCGCCGCAACAGCGCGACGACGGCGTTGAGCGCCAGCACGATCGCGAGCAGCACCACCCCGAGCGCGACGGCCAGCGGCAGGTCGCCCTTGCTGGTCTCCAGCGCGATGGCGGTGGTCATCACGCGCGTGAAGCCGTCGATGTTGCCGCCCACGATCATCACCGCGCCCACTTCCGAGATCGCGCGGCCGAAGCAGGCCAGCAGCACCGTGAGCATGGCGTAGCGCTCGTCCCACACCAGCAGCAAGCCGCGCAGCCAGGCCCGCGCACCGAGCGAGGCGAGCTGCTCGCCATGGGCCTGCTCCGCGTCGTCCACCAGCTGCCGGGTCAGCGCCGCGGCGACGGGCGCGACCAGCAGCGACTGCGCGATGACCATCGCCTGGAAGGAGAACAGCCAGCCGAGCCAGCCGAACGGGCCGGAGCGCGACAGCAGCAGGTAGACGATCAGGCCCACCACCACGGAGGGAACGGCCAGCAGGGTGTGCAGCACGGCCAGCGCCGCGCCGCGCCCGGCGAAGCGCGCGACGCCCAGCCAGGCGCCCAGCACGGCGCCGGCGAGGCAGCCGATCGCGCAGGCGGTGGCGCTCACCGCGAGGGACCGGCCGACGATGGCCAGCAGCTGGGGCTCGGCGCCGGCCAGGAGCAGGAAGGCGGTCCGGACCACCTCGGAGAAGTCGCTCATCGGTTGCGATTGTCGCCCGGCCGGCCAGGCCCCGGCGCCCGGGATGTCCCCAGCCGCCGCGGGCCGACTCCCGGCCACGCGCCGCTCCCCGCGCCCTGCGGGACGAACGCGACGGCACGGCATCAGGGATGGACTACACCAGGGTGTCGGCCGTGGACCTACCCTGTGGCCATGGAAGCTCTTGCCATGCTGGAACGCCTTCCCGCCATCGCGGCGGCCATGCAGCGCTCCCGGTCGGAGGGGCCGGTGGAGAAAGGGACGGACTGGACCCTGGTCGCGCGCGAGCCCGGGCACCCCGGCACCGGCACCCTGAAGCTGGGCAGCTATGCCCAGGGCCGCGTGCTGGCGCTCGAACTGAGCGAGCTGGGCCTCATGATCACGCTGCACGACGCCGAGGACCGCGTGCGGCTGCGGATGTGGCCGCCGACCAACCACTGACAAGGACCCGAGCCATGGCCCTGCCCCACGCCCAGCCCCTGGACATCATCAGCGTCGCGCCGCTGGCCGACGCGCTGCCGCAGGCGGTCAGCACGAGCCTGATCAAGACCGACCGGATGCAGCTGATGCACCTGGTGCTGCGCGCGCACGAGAACCAGCCCGAGCACCACGTGAGCGACGAGTGCACGATCCACTGCCTCGAGGGCGTCGTCGAAGTGGTCACGCCCGCCGGCGTGCGCCAGCTGCGCGCGGGCAACCTGGTGCTGCTGCCCGCGGCGGAGAAGCATTCGCTGCGGGCGCGCACCGACGCCGCGGTGCTGGTGACGCTGCTGCTCGATCGCGGCGACGCCGCCCATGGCGGTGGCGCGGGCGCGCGCTCGCGCCCCGCGACCGCTGGCTGAACTGCTACACGGGCGTTACCAGCACAACAGTTCGGCCGACTGGTTGCCGAGCTTGCGTCCTACAGCGGCGCACCCCAGCCGTTCCTAGCATGGCCTCATCCATTGCAGGAACGGACATGACGATCAGCAGTACTCCCACCCCGGCAGTCCACGCCTTCCGGACAATCACCCTGTCCGCGGTCCTCGCGGCCGCGCTCGCCGCCTGCGGCGGTGGAGGCGGCAGCAGCGCCCCGGGGCCCGTCGCCGCCGACCCGCTTCCCACGCCCACCGGTTCCACCGTGACTGCACAGCCGACCCAGCCCGCTTCGAGCACGTCGTCGGTGGCCGCGCAGCCGACCCAGCCGTCGTCGGGCACGTCGCCCGAGCGGGTGAACGCAGACAGCGCCGGCCAGCAGACCGTCGCGGCGACCGCCGCGTTGGCCGACGGCCGCTCCACCGTCGCCTGGCAGTCGCAGCTCGAAGGCGCCGCGCCCACCGTGCACGCCCAGAGCTTCGACGCGCAAGGCGCCCGCGACGGCGCGGAAGTCGTGATCGCCCTCGATCCGGCGCAGGTCGCCACCGCGGTGGACGTCCTGCCGGACGGCAGCATCGTGGTCGCCTCCGTGCTGTCCGCGCCGCTGTCCGATGCGCAGCCGTGGATCACGCGCACCTCGGTGGTCGTGCGCCACTACAGCGCGGCCGGCGCGCCGCTGGGCAATGCCCAGGAAGTGGCGGCCGTGGAGCAGGACCGCATCAACGCCACGGCGATGCGCTACGTGGCGCAGCCGGCCGTCGCGCACTGGAGCGCCGGCGGCTTCATCGTCTCGTGGGCGCTGGTCACGGAGGACTCCACCGGCAAGGTGCCGCAGTTCTGGACCCAGCGATTCGACACCGCCGGCTCGGCGGCCGGCGCCCCCGTGCAGGTGGGCAGCGGCGCCAGCGAGACCACGCTGCAACTCGTCACCGCGCCGAACGGCGGCTACCTCGTGGGCACCGCCACACGCGTGATGGGCCGCACGGTGCTGCATTACCAGGGCTTCGACGGTGCGACCGCGCCGCAGCTGCCCACCGGCGCCGTCGGCATCGCCGAAGGCAGCAGGCTGGTCGCGCTGCAGGGCGGCAACATGGTGCTGCTGTCGCCGGTGCAGACCTATGGCGCCATGCAGCTGTACACCGCTTCGGGCCAGGCCCAGTCGTCGGCCACCTCGCTGCGCACCATGCCGGTCGCCGCGAGCGCGCTGCCCGATGGCGGCTACGTGGTGTTCCTGCCGACCACCGCCGGCGGCGACCTGGCCGCGCAGCGTTACGACGCCAACGGCGCCGCGGTCGGCACCGAGTTCGCGGCCGCCACGGCGGGCGCGGTGCCGCAGGTGGTGCCGGTCGCGGGCAACGCGCTCCTGGCCGCGTGGACCGCCAGCGTGGCCGGCGACCAGGACGTGATGGCGCAGCGCCTGCGCCCCTGAGGCACACTGCGGCGATGCTGCCGCAGCCTGCCGATCCGGACGATTCCGCCGACCGCTTCGTCGCGCAGGTGCTGCGCAACGAGGCGGTCGCCGCCATCCTGGCCCGCTGGGACGCGCTGGCCCTGCCCGATGGCTGGCTGGTGGCGGGCTGCCTGTTCCAGACCGTGTGGAACCTGCGCGCCGGCCGCGCGCCGCAGGACGGGATCCGCGACTACGACCTCTTCTACTTCGACGCCACCGACCTGGGCGAGGCGGCCGAGGCGGCGGTGCAGCGCCGGGTGGACACCGTGCTGGCGGACCTGCGCATCACCGCGGAAGCCAAGAACCAGGCGCGCGTGCACCTCTGGTACGAGTCCCATTTCGGCCATCCGTATCCGGCGCTGCGCGACGCGCGCGATGGGATCGACCGCTTCCTGGTGCGCGAGACCTGCGTCGCCGTGCGGCCCGCGCCCGATGGCTGGGCCGTCTACGCGCCCCACGGGCTGGACGGCGTGGCGGCCGGTCGCCTGAGTCCCAACCCGCTGACGCCGCACGCGGCCCTGTTCGAGGCCAAGGTCGCCTCGTACCGCGCGCGCTGGCCGTGGCTGCAGGTGGCGGCCTGAGCCGCCCGCCTCACTGCAGCGCGTTGGCCAGGTTGCCCACCTTCTCGCGCACGCCGGGCAGCGGCTCGAGGCCGAAGCGCTCGGTGAGGAATTTCAGGATCGACGTGGTGTCGTAGGGCGTCGAATCCACGAAGCCCTTCTTCACCATCGGGCCGACCAGCAGGGTCGGGATGCGCGTTCCCGGCCCGAAGCGGTCGCCCCAGCCCGGGCCGCTGGGCGGCGGCACGTGGTCCCAGTAGCCGCCGTTCTCGTCGTAGGTGACGATCACCAGCATGTCCTTCCACTGCGGGCTTCGGCGCAGGCGCTCCAGCAGCCCGGCGATGTGCTCGTCGCCGGTCATGATGTCCGTGTAGCTGGGGTGCTGCGTGTTCACGCCCGCGGGCTTGTAGAAGCTCACCGCCGGCAGCGTGCCGGCATCGACGGCCTGCATGAAGTCCGCGCCGTCCTTCAGGTGCAGCTCGCGGTCGGCGGTGCCGGGCGCGAAGCGGGCGAAGTAGTTGAACGGCTGGTGGTGCGGCTGGAAGTTGGGCGAGCTGTCCGAGCGCGTGTAGATGACGCTGCGCTTGACGCTCGCCGGCTGCGTGCCGTCGGCCAGCGCCTGCTTCCAGCCGCCCGCGTACCAGGCCCAGCTGATGTTCCTGGCCGACAGCGTGTCGCCGATCGTGCGCGCGGTCTGCGGCGGCACCGGCACGCCCTGGGCGGCGGTGCCGGCCGGATTGGCATGCGTGGCCGGGCCGTTGGGCGCCGGCGGCACGCCGCTGGGCTGCCAGGGCGGCTGCGAGGTGTTGACCGACCAGCCGTCCGGCGTCACCTGCCCGCCGTTGACCACCTGCACCGCGCCTTCGCGCGCCGAGGGCGAGCCGGGCTTCTTCTGCAGCTTGCCGCTGTCGTCGAGCGCCGCGCGCATCGAGGCCGGGGCGTTGTCGTGCCGGGGCGCGCAGGCGCAGACCAGGTACTGGTGGTTCAGGTACGAGCCCCCGAACGCGCCCATGAAGAAGTTGTCCGCCAGGGTGTATTCCTGCGCCCACTTCCACATCCGGAACTGGCTGCCGTCGTAGTGGCCCATGACCCAGCCGCCGACGTTGGACATGGCGGCGAACTTGTCGTTGCGCCCGCCGTCGATCTGTTCCTGGTTGTGGAAGAAGGCGTGGATCGGGCTCGGCACGATGGTCGTCGGCGGCCGGCTGACCGGCGGCGCATCGATGCGGAACGGCTTGTTCGGCAGCCGCGGGAAGCGCGCATCCGGCTTGCCGTCGGGCCCGAACACCACCAGCTCGGGCAGCGGCTGGCCGTCGTGGTCGCGCTGCACGTAGTTCTCGGGCTTGGCGTTCGCGATGCCGTTGGCACCGGGGAACAGGCCGTACATGTTGTCGAAGCTGTGGTTCTCGGCGTAGATCACCACCACGTGGCCGATGCGCTGCAGGCGCGCGGCCCCCTCGCGCGGCGCCGGGCCGGTGGCGCAACCGGCCAGTGCAAGGACAACGGCCAACACGGCCGCGCGGGGGACGAAGGTCGGTGAGCGCATGGGTGTCTCCTCCAGGGGGTGGCGCGCAGCGTAACCGAGCAGGGCCTTGGCGGGCATCCGGGGTTGCGCTGGGTTCGGGGCCGGGTTCGGGACGGGTTCGGGGCTTGGGTTCGGGAGGGGCGGGGTGGGCACCTGGGGCGGGCGGCAGGGCGATGCCCGCCAGGGGCTCATGCTGGCCTCTCCGTGCTTCGCCTGCGGCTCACGCACAGTCGCGCGTTGCCTTCCGGGGCGCGGGCCCACGCGGCACAACTCGCTGCGCCTGCGGCTCCGCTCAAACACGTGCCGCGAGTCAGAGGTTCATGTCGAGCTGCGCTCCCTGCGGGAGCTCGCCAGGGCCCGCGCCCCTGCGGCAACGCTCAGGCCAGAAATCGCCCCCGACGTGCATCGCCCTGCCGCCTGCGGGCAGTGGTGGAGCCCCCCACCAGGCCGGGCCGCCTGCGGGTGCCTTGGCCACGCCACTCTTGGGCGCGCCCCTCTAGGCCGCGTGCCTGGCCCGCCCATGCGTGGCACCCATGCCTGGCGCACATGCCTGGGCGCGCACGCCGGACGCACATGCGTGGCCGGCCACGCCAATGCACCCTCGCCTGTCATTCCCGCGAAAGCGGGAATCCACGCTTTCGCACGAGCGTCGTTCCGCCCTCAGCGGCGGCGAAAACAATGCGGCTTGACCCAGGCCCTGCCCGATCGCGCACAAGGTGCCCAGCGCGGCAGGCGGTGTCTGGCGGGGGCGATTTCCGGGGCGGCACGCCGCAGTGGCCGGCCCGCTGCGAGCGACGCAGGAGCGAAGCTCGTTGATGAACCACTGGCTTGCGGCCGCTTGTCTGAGTGGCGCGCGCAGCGCGCAACGAGTTCGGCCGCTGCGGGCCGGCCACGCAAGGCGCGCGATGTTCCTGTGCGAGCGCAGCGCAGCACGGAACCGCCACGGCATGAGCCCCCGACGGACGCCGCCTGCCGCGCCGCCCCCGCAGCCCGCCCTCCCCAAGCGATGTCGCCCGCCGCCTCCAAGTCAGGCCAACCAACCGCGCCCCGAGCCACGCCGCCCAGACCCGCCCGCGCAACTCGCGCACAACGGCCTCCCGCCGATGGCACCGACTCCTTAGAATCGCGCGTTTCGCCTCGCGCACGCGCACGCGCCCCCGCGCCATGGCGCCCGCGCGCGAATCGCCGCTCCATCCATGTCCCTGTACCGCCTGATCGGCTCGTTCCTGCGCCGCCACTGGACCGCCTATGCCGCGTCCGGGGGAATGCTCGCGGGCATCGCGCTGCTCACGGTGTGGATCCCGCGCCAGGTCGGCCACATGGTGGACGAGCTGGCGGCCAGCCGGCTCGGCGGCGCGGCCCTCGCGCGCGAGCTGCTGCTGCTGGTCGCGGCCGGTGCGGTCGTGTACTTCCTGCGCGTGGGCTGGCGGCTGCAGCTGTACGCGGCGGCCTACCGGCTGGGCGTGGAGCTGCGCCAGCGGCTCTATGCGCGCCTGTCGCTGCAGGGGCCGGCGTTCTTCCAGACCAGCCGCACCGGCAACCTGATGGCGCTGGCCACCAACGACATCGACGCGGTGGAGATGGCCGCGGGCGAGGCCATGCTGGCCGGCTTCGACGGCACGCTCACGCTGGTGCTGGTGGTGGCCGCCATGTGGCTCGGCGTCGATGCGCGCCTGGCCGCCTTCGCGCTGCTGCCCTTCCCGCTGATGGCACTGTCCTTCTGGTGGATCTCGCGCCACGTGCACGAAGCCTCGCGCCTGTCGCTGGAGCGGTTCGGCCACCTGAACGACCATGTGCAGGAAACGCTCGCCGGCGTGCGCACCGTGCGCGCGCTCGGCCTGCAGGCGCGCAGCACGGCGCATTTCTCGCAGCTCGCGTCCGGGGCCGCCGAGGCCAGCCTCGATGCGCAGCGCTGGGAGGCCGCCTACGAGCCGGCCGTGGGCTTCACGCTCAGCGCCGCCACGGTGCTGACGCTCGGCGTGGGCGGCTGGCTGGTGTGGCACGACCAGCTCACGGTCGGCCAGCTCACCAGCTTCAGCATGTACCTGGGCCAGCTGATCTGGCCGATGTTCGCGGCCGGCTGGGTGCTCTCGCTGCTGCAGCGCGGCACCGCCGCCTGGAGCCGCCTGCAGCCGGTGCTGGACGCACCGCTGTCGGTGGACGACCACGGCGCGCAGCCGCCGGTGACGCCCGGGCCGCTGCAGCTGGAAAACGTGTCGTTCCACTATCCCGGCCAGCAGCGCGCCGCGCTGCGCGACGTGACGGTGCGCATCGAGCCCGGGCAGACCGTGGGCCTGGTCGGCCCCACCGGCGCCGGCAAGTCGACGCTGCTGCGCATGCTGCTGCGCCACCACGCGCCCGAAACCGGGGGCATCGCGTGGAACGGCACCGAGCTGCGCGACTACACGCTCGACGCGCTGCGCGACGCGATCGCCTGGGTGCCGCAGGAGGCCTTCCTCTTTTCGGCCTCGGTGGCCGACAACATCGCGCTGGCCCGGCCCGGCGCCAGCCGCGAGCAGGTGGTCGAGGCGGCCCGCCTGGCCGCCGTGCACGACGACATCCTGCGCCTGCCGCGCGGCTACGACACGCCGGTGGGCGAGCGCGGCGTCACGCTGTCGGGCGGCCAGCGCCAGCGCGTGGCGATCGCGCGGGCGCTGCTCGCCGACGCGCCGCTGCTCCTGCTCGACGACGCGCTGTCGGCGGTGGACACCGAGACCGAGGCGCGCATCCTGGCGCACCTGCGGCAGGCGCGCGTGGGCCGCACGGTCCTCATCGCCGGGCACCGGCTGAGCGCCGTCGCGGATGCCGACCACACGATCGTGCTGCAGGGCGGACGCATCGCCGAGCACGGCGACCACGCGAGCCTGCTCGCGCACGACGGCTGGTACGCGCGCCAGTGGCGCTACCAGCAACTGCAGGCCAGCCTCGATGCCAGCTGATTCCCTCGCCTCCTCCTCCCTGCCCGAGCCCCGCTCGACCAGCCGGCGCGACCTGCTGGGCGAATCGGCCGGGCTGCTGGTGCGCGCCGCGCGGCCCGACAGCCGCCACTTCTGGTGGGCCACCGCCTGGCTCGTCGCCGCCGCGGCGCTCGAGGCCTGCGGCCCCCTGATCGGCAAGTTCCTGATCGACCACTACCTGCTGCCGCGCAATGCGCAGCTGGTGGAGATCGGCGCGCTGCTCGCCGGCGCGCTCGCGGCCGGCATGCTCTCGAGCTGGCTGCGCTACCGGCAGCTGCTGCGCCTGGCGGGGCTGGCCATGCGCTCGGTGCAGCGGGTGCGCGAGGAGGTCTACGCGCACGTGCTGCGTCTGCCGATGGCGTTCTTCGACCGGGCCATCACCGGCCAGCTCGTGAGCCGGGTGACCAACGACACCGAAGCGGTCAAGTCGCTTTACGTGCAGGTGCTGTTCGTCATGCTCGACAGCGTGATCGTGCTGGCGGGCGCCGCGATTGCCATGCTGTGGCTGGACTGGCGCCTGATGCTGGCGGTGGCGCTGCTGCTGCCGGCCGTGGTCCTGATCGTCGCCGTCTACCAGCGCCTCTCGGCGCCGGCGGTGACGCGCACGCGCGAGCTGCGCAGCGAGCTCAATGCCCAGATGGCCGAGTCGATCGCCGGCATGCCGGTGCTGCAGTCGGCCAACGCCAGCGCGCGCTTTCGCGAGCGGTTCGCGGCGCTGAACCAGCAGCACTACGAGTCGCGCCAGACCGAGCTGCGCGCCAACGCCTGGCTGCTGCGCCCGATGCTCGACCTGCTCAACGTGGTGCTGCTCGGGGCGGTGATCGGCATGTTCGGCCTGCGCAGCCACGGCGGCGCGCTGGGGGCGGTCGAGGTCGGCGTGCTGTACGCGTTCGTGAGCTACATCGCCCGCGTGGTGGAACCGCTCACCCAGATCACCATGCAGTTCTCGCTGCTGCAGCAGGCCATGGTGGGCGCCGCGCGCGTGCACGCGCTGCTGCGCGAGGCGGAAACGCCCGACGCCGTGGCGCGCGGCGAGGTGCGCGCGGGCGGCATCCGGATCGAGCAGCTGTCGTTCGCCTACCAGCCCGGCCGGCCTGTCCTGCAGGACATCGACCTGGACGTGGCCCCCGGCAGCTTCTGGGGCATCGTGGGCCACACCGGCAGCGGCAAGAGCACGCTGCTGTCGCTGCTGCTGCGGTTCTATCCCGCGCCGGCCAACAGCATCCGCATCGACGGCACGCCGCTGGAGCAGATCGGCGAGGACCACCTGCGCGACCGCGTCGGCCTGGTGCCGCAGGAGCCGTTCCTGCTGGCCGCCACCGCGCGCGAGAACATCGCGATGGGGCGCACGATCCCGCACGCGCAGGTCGAGGCGGCGGCGCGCGCCGCGCATGCGCACGACTTCATCGTGGCGCTCGAGCAGGGCTACGACACGCCGCTGGGCGAAGGCGGCGCGCGGCTGTCCGTCGGCCAGAAGCAGCTGGTCGCCATCGCCCGTGCGCTGGCCGGCGACCCGCGCATCCTGTTCCTCGACGAGGCCACGGCGCACATCGACTCGGAGACCGAGCAGGTCGTCCAGCGCGCCCTGGCCGGCCTGCACGGGAAGGTGACGGTGGTTGCCATCGCGCACCGCCTGTCCACCGTGCGCGAGGCGGATCGCATCGTGGTGCTCAACCACGGCCGCGTCGCCGAACTGGGAACGCACGATGCGCTGATGGCCATCGACGGCGGCATCTACCAGCGCCTCTACCAGCTGCAGCAGCTGGAGGACACCGACGACGTGGAAGAAGGGGACGAGGCGCGCGACGCGCCGGCCGGGGACCCTGGCCGCGGGGCCTAGCTCGCGGGACGCTCGCTGCCGCTGGCGCGGCGGCTGCGGTCGACGGGGCGGTAGGGCACCAGCTGCTCGTGGCGGAACACGCTGTGCTGCTTGCGGCCGCCCACGTACCACTCGCAGTACGCGTGGGTGGCGCCGCTGATCACCACCTGCATCACGGCGCCGCCGCGGTCCTGCTGGACCTGCTCGCCCTGTTCACATCGTCCGTCTCTCATGCAGGGCATTGTCCGCACCCTGCGCCACGGATGGGTGTAGGACGGCGCCTCACGCGCGCACGGTCGCGTTCGCCGCGCCTTGACTCGGCCGTTGGAGGCTGCATGATCGCCAACCGTGCCCCACACCCGCGCGCTCCGTTGCCCGATCTGCCACTCGCCGGTGGCGGCCGGGGTGGCCGCGTGCGGCACCTGCCGCGCCCAGCGAACGACGCGCAAGGCCATGACGCCGCGCGGCTTTGCCGCCTACGCCGGCACCTGGACCGCCTGCACGCTGGTGCTGCTGGTCGTGGCGCTGCGCATCGCGATCGCGCCGTGGCTGCCAAGCGGCACGGCGCCGGACTATGCGCTGTCGCTGCTGCATGCCAGCGACGCCGCCGAGCCGCCAGGCTGCCGCGTCACGGTGCGTGACCTGTCCGGCCGGCAGCTGCAGACGGTCGTGGCCGAGTCCTGCACCGCCGCCGAAGCGATCCACCCCGACCGGGCCGCCCCCGCCGCCGGCGACGCGCCCGTCCAGCGCCGCATGGCCAGCATGCTGCACAGCGCGCTGGCGCTCGGCACGGCACTGGTGCTCGCCTGGCTGCTGCGCATCGGCCTGCGCTGGGCCTTCCGCCGCCACGCGCCGACCACCACCTGGGTTCAGCGCGCCCGCGCCTGACGCGCGACGCGCCTCGCGCGCGCCCCGTCTCCCCTCGCCCCGTAACGGCCGAGTTACGCGTGTTGCACCTGCCGCCTTGATTGCGGCCGGCCAAGCCACGAAGCTCAGCCAATCGGAACACACGTGGGAGCGTGGGGAGAGCGAATGCGAGGCAAACGGGCAGCGACGATGAGCAGGCTGACGCCGAGTGCACTGATCCGGACACTGCTGGGCAAGGTCAAGACCCGCAAGGCGGACCCGGATCCCCTGCCGCCGCCCGGCGAGCGCAGCGGCGAGGGTGCGGACAGCATCGGCCCGTACCTGCGCCAAGGCCGCAACACCCGCCCGGGACCCCTCGAATGAATCCCGTCGCCACCGACGTCGAGAAGATCATCGGCCCCGTGCACGGCTTCCACCTCGCCTGCTACACCGTCGCCACGTCCGATGGCCACTTCGGCTACGCCAAGGTCTGCGTGGACCGCCCGGCCTCCGTGTGGGATGCGGGCGAGGTGCTGCGCAAGGTCTCGGCCGGGCCCTTCGACGACCCGAAGGAGGCGCTGCTGGCGGTGCTGGGCAAGTGCCAGATCCGGCTGATGCACTCGAGCCGCCTGCGGGCGGCGGCGCGGCCACGCCGCTGAACGCCGGCGCGGCTCAGGCCACGCCCTGCCCTTCGCTCGTCCTGGCCTGCGACACGCTGCCGCCCGCCGGCACGTCGTGCGTGAGCCAGACGTTGCCGCCGATCGTCGCGCCCTTGCCGATGGTCACGCGCCCGAGCACCGTGGCGCCGGCATAGATCACGACGTCGTCCTCCAGGATCGGGTGACGCGGCAGGCCCTTGGCGAGCGTGCCGTCCTCGGCGACCGGGAACCGCTTGGCGCCGAGCGTGACGTTCTGGTACAGCCGCACGCGCTCGCCGATCACCGCGGTCTCGCCGATGACGACGCCCGTGCCGTGGTCGATGAAGAACCCCGCGCCGATGCGGGCGCCCGGATGGATGTCGATGCCCGTGCGGCTGTGCGCGATCTCGGCCACGATGCGCGCCAGCAGCGGCAGCCCCAGCCGGTACAGCGCATGCGCGAGCCGGTGGTGGATCAGGGCCAGCACGCCGGGGTAGCACAGGAGCACTTCGTCCACGCTGCGCGCGGCCGGATCACCCTGCCAGGCGGCCAGCACGTCGGTGTCGAGCACGCGGCGGATCGCCGGCAGGCCGTTGGCGAAATCGCGCACCACGGCCGTGGCCTGCTCGTTCGCCTCGCGCTCGGTCGCGGCCGCCGGCGCGTCGCGGCTCGCGTGCCGCAGCTCCAGCACGGCCTGGCCGAACAGCGCCAGCAGCGCGGCGTCCAGGGTGTGGCCGACATAGAAGTCCTCGCCGTCCTGGCGCAGGTGCGCCGGGCCCAGCCGCATCGGGAACAGCGCGCCCTTGAGCTGTTCGACCAGCGACTCCACCGCTTGCGGCGAGGGCAGCTCGCGCCCGCGCACCTCGCCCTGGCGGTGGTGGGCGGCGCGCCAGTCGTCGCGGGCGGCACGCAGGCCGCGGACAACTTCGGACAGGTCGAAGGCAGTGGTCATGGGCGGGCTATGGCAGTGGTTGCCATCGCACCTTAACGCAGAACGCGCCAGGCGTCCCCGTGCGCCCTACGCACACTGCCAACCGTGTCCGACAAGCTCAGCGAGGCTGCAGGCGATCAGATCAGGGCATCGGCAGAACCAACGAAAGGAGTCCTCCATGAAACGATCCCTCATCGCACTCGGCTGCGCCCTCGCCCTGGCCGGCGGCAGCGCCCTGGCACAGCAGGATGCCGGCAAGACGACGTCCACCACGACCACCACCGAGCAATCCTCGGGCCCCTCGCTCGTGGACAAGGCCAAGAGCGCCTTCCACCGCATGGGCGAGGCGACCAAGAACGCCTTCCACCGCGGCGACGACAAGGCCAAGGACAAGGCCGACCAGGCCCGCACCGACACCGACAAGGACCGCGACACCCGCGCCATGGGCGCCCCGGCCGCGAGCGACAGCGACAAGCCGGTCGCCGGCACGGACCGCCAGAAGCGGATGGACCAGGCCTACGGCAACTACAAGAAGTCGGACGGCTCCAAGAAGGAGTGATCGTGATGGGCCGGGCGGCCTAGCGGCCGCCCGCGCGTTGCCGCCAGAGCGCCTGCACCTGGCTGGCCAGCGTCATCGGGTCGAACGGCTTGGTGATGACGCCGATGGCGCCGAGCGCCTTGTACTGCTCGACCTCGCCGGCCTGCACCTTGGCCGTCATGAACACCACCGGCACCTGCGCGATGGCCGGCAGCCCGCGCAGGCGCTGCAGCGTCGTCGGGCCGTCCATGCCCGGCATCATCACGTCCAGCAGCAGCAGGTCGGGCGCGAACCGCTCGGCCACCGACAGCGCCTCGGCGCCGGACGCGCAGGCCTGCAGCGTGAGCCCGCCCACGGTTTCCAGCGCGAGTCCCGCGATGGTGCGGATGTCCGCATCGTCCTCGACGTACAGCACGCGCTGCAGCGTGTCGCTCATGCTTCCTGCTCCTTGCGCGGCCGGCCGGAGATCCGCGCCGCCGGTCTGACGGCGTGCGTCGCGCCACGCGAGGGGCGGCGTCGGCCCCGGTCGGGGCGCGGGCGATTGTGGCACGCAGGTGCCGAGACCGCGGTGAGCGGGCACCAATGAAGAGCGTGCGCGCCCCGTTCCGGTGAGTGTCCCTCCTCACTCCCGAGACGCACCGGATTCGTATACTGCGGCGCTTTGCCCCCACCGTCCAAGGCACCATGGCCGACCTGCGCCCGCGCTCACCCCTGCCCCTCCTCGTCGTCGTCGCCAGCCTGCTGCTGGCCGCCTGCGGCAAGCAGTCCGACAACGCCGCGGCGGCGCAAGGCGGCCCGGGCGGCGGCATGCCGCCACCGGAAGTCGGCGTGGTGACGGTGTCGGTGGGCGACGTGGGCCTGGTCACCGAATTGCCTGGCCGGCTCGAGGCCTCGCGCATCGCGCAGGTGCGCGCGCGCGCCGCCGGCATCGTGCAGGAGCGCCTGTTCCGCGAAGGCAGCGACGTCAAGGCGGGGCAGCCGCTGTTCCGCATCGACCCGGCGCAGCTGCAGGCGGCCGAGGCCACCGCCAAGGCCACGCTCGCGCGGGCGCAGGCCAACCTGGGCCAGGCGCGCGCGCTGGCCGAACGCTACAAGCCGCTGGTCGAGGCCAACGCGATCAGCAAGCAGGAATTCGCGAATGCCGTGGCGTCCGAGAAGGCCGCCGAGGCCGAGGTCGCCGCCGGCCAGGCGGCGGTGAAGACCGCGCAGATCAACCTGAACTACGCGCTGGTGACGTCGCCCATCTCGGGCCGCATCGGCCGGGCGCTCGTCACCGAGGGCGCGCTGGTGGGCCAGGGCGAGGCCACGCCGCTGGCCGTGGTGCAGCAGATCAACCCGCTGTTCGTGAACATCACGCAGTCGTCCACCGAGCTGCTGAACCTGCGCCGCGCGATGGCGCAGGGCCGCCTGAAGCAGGCCGGCCGGGACGGCACGGCGGTCAAGCTGCTGCTGGAAGACGGCAGCGAGTACCCGCAGCCCGCGCGCCTGCTGTTCTCGGACCTGACGGTCGATCCCACCAGCGGCCAGGTCTCGCTGCGCGCCGAGGTCCCCAACGGCCAGGGCCTGCTGCTGCCCGGCATGTACGTGCGCGTGCGGCTCGAGCAGGCCAAGGCCAGCAACGCCATCCTGCTGCCGCAGCAGGCCGTCACGCGCTCGGGCCAGGGCGACAGCGTCATGGTCGTGGCCGCCGACGGCCAGGTGCAGCCGCGCCCGGTCAAGATCAGCGGCTCGCAGGACGGCAAGTGGGTGGTGCTGGACGGCCTCAAGGCCGGCGAGCAGGTGATCGTCGACGGCTTCCAGAAGATGCGGCCCGGCGCGCCCGTCAAGCCGGTGCCCTGGAGCGGCAACGCCCCGGCGGCCGCTGGGGCGGCCAGCGCCCCGGCCGGCGGCGCCTCGGCCCCGCGCGCGAGCGCGTCCGCGGCCAAGAAGTCCTGACGGGGGCCACGCCGCATGGCCAAGTTCTTCATCGACCGGCCCATCTTCGCGTGGGTCATCGCGCTGTTCCTGATCGTGGTCGGCAGCGTGTCGATCACCAAGCTGCCGATCGCGCAGTACCCGCCGGTCGCCCCGCCGACCATCGTGGTCACCGCGGTCTATCCCGGCGCCTCGGCCAGCACGCTGGAAGAAAGCGTCATCACCGTCATCGAGCAGGAGATCAACGGCTCGCCCGGCCTGATCTACATGGAGTCCGTGACGCAGGCCAACGGCGTCGGCTCCATCACCATCAGCTTCGAGCCGGGCACCAACGCCGACCTGGCGCAGGTGGACGTGCAGAACCGGCTGGCCCGCGCCACCCCGCGCCTGCCCCAGGCCGTGACGCAGCAGGGCGTGCGCGTGGAAAAGGCGCGCTCGAACTTCCTGCTGTTCACCATCCTGTCCTCGGACGACCCCAACTACACGCCGGTGGACCTGGGCGACTACGCCTCGCGCAACGTGCTGCCCGAGATCCAGCGCCTGCCCGGCGTCGGCCAGGCGCAGCTGTTCGGCACCGAGGCGGCCATGCGCATCTGGATCGACCCGGACAAGCTGGTGGGCTTCAACCTGTCGGTGGCCGAGGTCAACAGCGCCATCCGGGCGCAGAACGCGCAGGTGTCCGCCGGCACCATCGGCGACCTGCCCAACGTGCCGGGCCAGCAGATCTCGGCCACCGTGGTCGTGCGCGGCCAGCTGTCCACGCCCGAGCAGTTCGGCAACATCGTGCTGCGCGCCAACACCGACGGCTCGACCGTGCGGCTGAAGGACGTGGCCCGCATCGAGCTGAACGCGCAGTCGTTCGCCAGCTCCGCGCGCCTGAACGGCAAGCCCTCCACCGGCATCGGCGTGCAGCTGTCGCCCAGCGGCAATGCGCTGGCCACCGCCGACGCGGTGCGCAAGCGCATGGGCGAGCTGGCGCCCTACTTTCCGCGCGGCATGAAGTGGGACATCCCGTACGACAGCTCGCGCTTCGTGCGCATCTCGATCAAGCAGGTGGTCGAGACGCTGCTGGAGGCCGTGGCGCTGGTGTTCCTGGTGATGTTCCTGTTCCTGCAGAACTGGCGCTACACCATCATCCCGACGCTCGTGGTGCCGGTCGCCCTGCTGGGCACGTTCGGCGCGCTGCTGGCGCTGGGGTTCTCGATCAACGTGCTGACCATGTTCGGCATGGTGCTGGTGATCGGCATCGTGGTGGACGACGCCATCGTGGTGGTCGAGAACGTCGAGCGCATCATGAGCGAGGAGGGCCTGCCCCCGCGCGAGGCCACGCGCAAGGCGATGGGCCAGATCCAGGGCGCCATCATCGGCGTCACGGTGGTGCTGATCTCGGTGTTCGTGCCGCTGGCCTTCTTCGCCGGCTCCACCGGCAACATCTACCGCCAGTTCGCGGCGGTGATGGTCGCGTCGATCGCGTTCTCGGCCTTCATGGCCCTGTCGCTCACGCCGGCGCTGTGCGCCACGCTGCTCAAGCCGGTCGAGGCCGGGCACCACGTGGAGAAGGCCGGCTTCTTCGGCGCCTTCAACCGGGGGTTCCGGCGCACCGCGGGCGGCTACGAGGGCGTGGTGGCGCGCCTGCTGCGGCGCGCCGCTCGCTGGCTGATCCTCTACGGGGTGATCGCCGCGACGGCCGCTTTCTTCTACACGCGCCTGCCGACCTCGTTCCTGCCGCAGGAGGACCAGGGCTACCTGATCGTCAACGTGCAGCTGCCGCCGGGCGCGACCCTGGAGCGCACCGGCAAGGTGATGGAGCAGGTCGAGGCCTTCATCCTCAAGCAGCCCGAGGTGCAGAGCATGGTGGGCGTGCTGGGCTTCTCGTTCTCCGGCCAGGGCCAGAACGCCGCCCTCGCCTTCGTCACGCTCAAGCCCTGGGACGAGCGCAAGGGTGAGCAGCACTCGGCGCAGGCGATCGCCGGTCGCGCGTTCGGCGCGCTGATGGGCGTGCGCGACGCCTTCATCTTCCCGCTCAGCCCGCCGCCGATCCCCGAGCTGGGCCAGGCCTCGGGCTTCACCTTCCGCCTGCAGGACCGCGGCGGCCACGGCCACGAGGCGCTGGTCGCCGCGCGCAACCAGCTGCTGGGCCTGGCGTCGCAGAGCAAGCTGCTGTCGCAGGTGCGCCCCGACGGCCTGGAGGACGCGCCGCAGCTGCAGGTGGACATCGACCGCGACAAGGCGCAGGCGCTGGGCGTCGGCTTCGAGTCGATCAACGCCACGCTGGGCACCGCGCTGGGCTCGGCCTACGTCAACGACTTCCCCAACCGCGGCCGCCTGCAACGCGTCGTGGTGCAGGCCGACGCCCCCGCGCGCATGCAGCCGGACGACCTGCTGCGGCTGAACGTGGTCAGCAGCCAGGGCAAGCCGGTGCCGCTGTCGGCGTTCGCCACCACGCGCTGGGTCACCGGCGCCATGCAGACCGTGCGCTACAACGGCTATCCGGCCATGCGCATCTCCGGCGCGCCCGCGCCCGGCTCCAGCACCGGCGCCGCGCTCGACGAGATGGAGCGCCTGGCGGCGCAGCTGCCGCCCGGCTTCGCGTTCGAGTGGACCGGCCAGTCGCGCGAGGAGAAGCTCGCCGGCTCGCAGGCGCTGATCCTGTACGGGTTCGCCATCCTGGCGGTGTTCCTGGCGCTGGCGGCCCTGTACGAGAGCTGGTCGATCCCGCTGGCGGTGATCCTGGTGGTGCCGCTGGGCGTGCTGGGCGTGCTGCTGGCCACGCTGCTGCGCGGCTACGCCAACGACGTGTACTTCCAGGTGGGCCTGATCACCATCATCGGCCTGTCGGCCAAGAACGCCATCCTGATCATCGAGTTCGCCAAGGACCTGCAGGCGCAGGGCAAGGGCGTGGTCGAATCGGCGCTGGCCGCCGCGCACCTGCGGTTCCGCCCGATCGTCATGACCTCGATGGCCTTCGGCCTGGGCGTGCTGCCGCTGGCGATCGCCTCCGGCGCCGGCTCGGCCAGCCAGCGTGCCATCGGCACCGGCGTGCTGGGCGGCATGCTCACCGGCACCGGCCTGGCGGTGTTCTTCGTGCCGATCTTCTTCGTGGTCGTGCGCGGCCTCTTCCCGGGCAGCGAGCGGCAGCGCCGCCTGCACGCCCACGAACTGGAACGCGAACTGCCGGCCGGCGCGACGCGGGGGGACCAGGTATGACGACATTGCGCCACCTCGCCATCGCGGGCGCCGCGGCCGCGGCCCTCGCCGGCTGTTCCTTCATCCCCACCTACGAGCGACCCGCCGCGCCCGTGCCCGCGGCATTCGCGTACCCGTCCGCCACCGAGGGCGCGACCGCCGCGTCGGTCGACTGGCAGGCCTTCTTCGCCGACGAGAAGCTGCGCGGGCTGATCGCGACCGCGCTGGCCAACAACCGCGACCTGCGCGTCGCCATGCTCAACATCGAGCAGGCACGGGCCACCTACGACATCCGGCGCGCCGACCTCTTCCCCACGGTCGGTGTCGGCCTCAATGCCAGCCGCTCGCCCAACCCGTCCAACGGCAACCAGGTCAACAGCTTCCAGGCCGGCCTGGCCGTCAGTGCCTGGGAGATCGACTTCTTCGGCCGCCTGCGCAGCCTGGGCGAAGCCGCCGTCAACCAGTACCTCGCCACCGAGGAAGGCCGCAAGGCGGCCCAGGTCTCGCTGGTGGCGTCGGTGGCCAATGCCTGGCTGGGCGTGGTGGCCGACGAGGAACTGCTCGCGGTCACCCGCCAGACGCTGGCCACCCGCGACGAGTCGCTGCGCCTGACCAAGCTGCGCTTCGACCAGGGCGTGTCCTCCGAGCTGGATTTCCGCCTCGCGCAGTCGCTGGCCGAGTCGGCCCGCGCCTCGCTGGCGCAGCTGGAGCGCCAGCGCGCGCTGGACCTGAACACGCTGGGCCTGCTGGTCGGCCAGGCCGTGCCGGCGGACTTCACCACCGGCACGACGCTGGCTGCGATCACGCTGCCCGACGTCCCCGCTGGCGTGCCGTCCGAGGTGCTCGCCGCGCGTCCCGACGTGCGCCAGGCCGAGCAGCTGCTGCAGGCCGCCAACGCCAACATCGGCGCCGCGCGCGCTGCGTTCTTCCCGCGCATCTCGCTCACCGCCAGCGTGGGCCGCGCGAGCAGCCAGCTGTCGGGCCTGTTCGACGGCGGCGGCAAGTGGGCCTACACGGTCGCGCCGTCGCTGCTGCTGCCGATCTTCGACTTCGGCCGCAACGAGGCCGGCCTGCGATCGGCCAACGTCTCGCGCGACGTCGCCATCGCGCAGTACGAGCGATCGATCCAGCAGGCGTTCAAGGAAGTCTCGGATGCGCTCGCGGGCCGCGCCACGCTGGCCGACCAGCTGCAGGCCCAGGGCCGCGTCGCCGAGGCGGAGTCGGTGCGGCTGAAGCTCTCGCAGATGCGCTACGACGCCGGCGTGTCCAGCTCGCTCGACCTGCTGGATGCGCAGCGCTCGTTCTTCACCGCCCGGCAGGCCGAAGTCCAGACCCGGCTCGCGCGCCTGCAGAACCAGGTGCTGCTGTACCGGGCGCTGGGGGGCGGCTGGACGCAGCCGCCGGCAGAGCAAGCGGCCGGGCGCTGAGCGCCGCGCCGATCCTTCGCCGGGCTGTCTTTGCCCGTTGGCGTCCAGGGCGAGGCCGCAGGCGGTGGGCGCCGGGGCCTCATGCCCGGCCTCTCCGTGCTCCGGGCTTGGCAGCCCTTTCGCACAGTCGCGCTGTGCTTGGCGGGTGCGCACCCCTCGCGGTCCAACTCGCTGCGCCTGCGGCTCCGCTCAAACACGGCCCGCGAGTCAGTGGTTCACGACGAGCTTGGCAGCCTGCGGCTGCGCGCAGGGGTGCGCACCCGCGCGCGTCACTCGGCCTCAATAAATCGGCCCCGGCGCCCACCCCCTGCAGCCTTGGACGCAGTGCGCCTCCCTGGCAGGGTTTGACCGAGCTTTGTGCGTCCGACGCACGTTCGACGCACGCTCGCGACCAGTGTCGTTCCCGCAAACGAACTCTGAGCTTGTGCTCGCACGAAGCCGCGCTGCGCGCGGCGGACTGGATTCCCGCCTTCGCGGGAATGACGAGTCAGAGCGGGGCGCGTGCCCGGGCCCGCACCGCCGGTTCCGCGCGGCAGGCGGTGCCTGCCGGGGCCGATTTCAGGGACGGCACCGCGAACGGGGCCGGCGCGCAGCGAGCGACCAGCGGGAGCGAAGTCCGTTTGAGCTTCTGACTCGCGGGCGGTGTTTGAGCGGAGCCGCAGGCGCAGCGAGTTCGACCGCGTGCGCGCCGGCCCCGTGGAAGCGGGCGCTGTGACTGTGCGAAAGGCCGCAGGCCGGAGCACGGAACCGGCCCTGCATGAGGCCCTGGAAGGCGCCGCCTGCCGCGCCACCCCGGATGCCAACGAGGCGCCGCGCATGCGCCCCGGCGCCCACCCCCTGCAGCCTCGCCCTGGACGCCAGGGAGCAAAGCAGCGACTGCGCTCGCTTGCGGAATTCAGATTCGGCACGCCGGGGCCGCTGTCCCACGCCACCGCGCGTTGCGCGTGCCCGGGCAGCGCCTCAGCGCCGCTGGCCGCCCATCGGCGCCGGGTTGCCTTCGCTGCCGCGGGGCGGCAGGTGGCGGAACATGATGCGGCCTTTGTTCAGGTCGTAGGGCGACAGCTCCAGCGTCACATAGTCGCCGGCGATGATGCGGATGTGGTTCTTGCGCATCTTGCCGCCGCTGTAGGCGACGAGGGTGTGCCCGTTCTCGAGCACGACGCGATAGCGCGAGTCGGGCAGCACTTCCTCGACGCGCCCGCGCATTTCGATCAGTTCTTCCTTGGCCATGTCCGTCCTTCCAACCGGTTCCGCAACCCGGTGGCGGCCGGTCCCGCGGTCCGGTCCGGCTGGCGCTGATCGTGCGCGACGAGCCTGGTCGGGCAGGGGAAATTGAAGGCCGGCGCTGACCGGGACGAGGCAGGCCGGCCAGCGCCGCTGCCCTGCGTTCTCGCCCTGGCACGGGTGCCCCGGGCGGGAAACGGCCGATATTCTAGGCGCAGCCGTGAGCCATCGCAGCCGCGATGGCTGCACGCAATGCGGGGTCAGGCGCCTTCGCGCTCGGCCTCGATCGACGCCAGCACCGCGGCGATGTCGGCCGGGTCCACCGGCTTCATGAAGTGGTGGTCGAAGCCGGCCGCCGCGCTCTGCTCGCGGTCCCGGTCCTGGCCGTAGCCGGTCACGGCGATCAGCACCGCCTCGCGCGTCTCGGGCATCGCGCGCAGGCGCCGGGCCAGCTCGTTGCCGTCGATGTCCGGCAGGCCGATGTCCAGCAGGCACACCTGCGGCCGCGCCAGTACGGCCCGCTGCAGCGCCCGATGCGAGTCGTGCTCGACGATGACCTCGTGGCCCAGGTCCTCCAGCACCATGCCCAGCAGCATGCCGGCGTCCACGTTGTCGTCCACCACCAGCAGCCGCAGGCCCGCGTCCGGCTGCGCCGGCGCCTCGCCAGCGGGCGGCTGGTCGTGGGTGGGCAGCGGCTCGGCCAGCGGCAGCCGCACGCGGAACTCGCTGCCCTGCCCCGGGCCGGCACTGCGCGCGAGCACCTCGCCGCCATGCAGCTCGACCAGGCTCTTCACCAGGGCCAGCCCGATGCCCAGCCCGCCCTGCGAGCGGTCGGCGGTGCGCTCGGCCTGCGCGAACAGCTCGAAGGCCCGGACCACCAGCTCGCCGTCCATGCCGATGCCGTTGTCCGAGACGACCCACTCGAGCTGGCCGCCGTGCACCTCCATGTCCAGGCGGATGCGGCCGCCCTCGCGGGTGAACTTGGCGGCGTTGTTCAGCAGGTTGACCAGCACCTGCACCAGGCGCTTGGGGTCCCCCAGCACCATCGTGGGCGTGTTGGGCGCCTGCACGTGCAGCGCGTGGCGGCGCGCCTCCATCAGCGGCCGCACCTGGTCGACCGCGTCGGCGACGACGCGGCGCGCGTCCACCGCTGCCATCTCCAGCGTGGCGATGCCGCGCGTGACGCGCGAGACGTCCAGCAGATCGTTGACCAGCCCGGTCATGTGCTGCACCTGGCGCGAGATCACCTCGCTCACGTGCGCCGTGCGCTGCTCGTCGAGCCGGCCGCTCTTGAGCAGCGCCGCCGCCGCCCCGATCGGCGCCAGCGGATTGCGCAGCTCGTGCGCCAGCATGGCCAGGAACTCGTCCTTCTTGCGGTCGGTGCTCTGCAGCGCCTCCTCGATCCGCTTGCGCTCGCTGATGTCCAGCAGGATCGCCAGCATGCTGCGCTCGCCGCCACCTTCGGGCACGATCACGCTGACCGCCGCATTCACCCACACGGACGTGCCGTCGGGCCGCAGCAGGCGCTTTTCCATCTCGAACTGGCTGCCGTCCCGCGCGGCGCGGTCGAGCAGCGCCTCGCTACGCGGCAGGTCGTCCGGATGCGTGAGCGCGCGAACCGGGATGCCCAGCAGTTCCTCGCGCGTGCGGCCGGTCATCTCGCAGTAGCGGTCGTTCACCACCAGCAGTCGCCCGTCGAGGTCGGTCTCGGCGACGCCCGCGGCGCTCTGCTCGAACAGCGCCGTCAGGTGCGCCTCGCTGCTGCGCAGTTCGTCCTCCACCAGCTTCTGCGCATGGATGTCGGTGCAGGTGCCCATCCAGCGCTCGACGTGGCCGGCGGCATCGCGCACGGGCAGCGCCCGTCCCAGCACCCAGCGGTACTCGCCGCTGCGATGCCGCAGGCGGTAGCGGATCTCGTACCTCTCGCCCGTGGCCAGGCTGTGCCGCCACGCGGCCCAGGCGCGCGCCTGGTCGTCGGGGTGGAACATGCCGTTCCAGCCCTCGCCGTCGGTCGACCCCTGCGGCACGCCGGTGAAGTCGTACCACTGCTGGTTGTAGTAGTCGTGGAAGCCGTCGGGGCGGGTGGACCACACCATCTGCGGCATCGCGTCGGTGATGGTGCGAAAGCGCGCCTCGTGGCTGTCCAGCTCGCGCTGGGCGGCCTTGAGGTCGGCGATGTCGCGCAGCACCGCGATCGCATGCAGCGCCTGGCCGTCGGCATCGCGCACCAGCGTGACGGACAGGTCCAGCCACAGCACGTGGCCGTCGCGATGGACGTAGCGCTTCTGCCCCGAGTAGGCGGGCGCATCGCCTCGCATCAGCTGGTCGAGGGCGGCGCCTTCCCGGTCGCGGTCGTCGGGGTGGGTGATGTCGTGCACGCGCAGGCCGCGCAGTTCGTCGAGCGGGTAGCCGACGTAGCGGCAGAAGAAGGCGTTGGCGCCCAGGAAGCGGCCGTCGGGCGCCACCATGCACACGCCGGCGGGCAGCAGGTCATAGGCAGCGAGGGCTTCGGGCCCCAGCGGGCCGGCGGGAAGGAGGGACTGCATCGAAGGAAGGGAGAAGGCCGGGACTTGCAGGGCCGGGCCACAACCGGGAGGGCAACCGGCGATTGTCGGCGGCCGGCGGCGTTTCGGGAGCGCGACAAGAGAGCGATCGAGCCTCGCCGCGCAATCCGCACGTCAGACCCGTCCTACACCCGACAGTGAAGCTCGTCCCTAGAATGGCCGACGCCCTTTCCAGGGCGATCTCCCACTCCCACACCTTTCCCATGACACAACAAGGCCAAGCCATGCTGGGGCTGCTGTCCCAGCATGAAGAGCACATCGTTTCCGAGTGGCTGCACGAAGCCGGCGCCGCGTCCGGCCGCATGAGCGACGCCGCCCGGCGGGCGATGCAGGGCGAGGGCAGCGACCTGCTGCGTGCACTGCGCGAGGCGCTGCACGCGGGCGCCGACCCCGAGGCCTTCCAGGGCCCCGCCTGGGCGCCGGTGCGCCACGTGCTCGAGGCCTTGTCCCGCTCGCGCGCCGCGCAGGGGCAGAGCGCGGGCGACACCAGCGTGTTCGTGCTCGCGCTCAAGCGCCCGCTGTTCAACGTGCTGCAGCGCACGACGGCCGACCCGCAGGCCCTGATGGCCACGGTGTGGGCGCTGTCGACCCTGGTGGACAAGATGGCGCAGTGGACCGTCACGACCTACCAGCAGACGCGCGAGGACATCATCCGGCGCCAGCAGCAGGACCTGCTGGAGCTGTCGACGCCGGTGATCAAGCTGTGGGACGGCGTGCTCGCGGTGCCCATGATCGGCACCCTGGATTCCAGCCGCACGCAGGTGGTGATGGAGACCCTGCTGCAGCGCATCGTCGAGACCGGCGCCACGCTGGCCATCATCGACATCACCGGCGTGCCCACCGTGGACACGCTGGTGGCGCAGCACCTGATCAAGACCGTCAGCGCCATCCGCCTGATGGGCGCCGAATGCATCATCAGCGGCATCCGGCCGCAGATCGCGCAGACCATCGTCCACCTGGGCATCGACCTGGGCAGCATCGCGTCCAAGGCCAACCTGGCCGACGCCCTGGCGCTCGCGCTGCACCAGCGCGGCTACACCATCACGCGGGCGGCCTGACACGATGTACCGCATCCCCATCCTGCAGATGGGCCAGACGCTGCTGGTGACCATCCAGGTCGACATGCAGGACCAGATGGCCCTGGCCTTGCAGGACGACCTGGCCAACAAGATCGCCGACAGCGGCGCCAAGGGCGTGCTGATCGACATCAGCGCGCTGGAGATCGTCGATTCGTTCGTGGGCCGCATGCTCGCGAGCATCTCCGGGATCTCGCGCGTGCTGGACGCCACCACCGTCGTCGTCGGCATGCAGCCGGCCGTCGCCATCACGCTGGTCGAACTGGGCCTGTCGCTGGAAGGCGTGCGGACCGCCCTGAACGTCGAACGCGGCATGGAGCTGCTCGCGCAGACCCGCAAGGAGAATGCGCTTGTCCGTTGACGAACAGCAAGGGTGCGTGCCGGTGCGCTCCGAGGAGGACATCGTCGCCAGCCGCCAGAAGGTGCGCGCCCTCACCCAGCAGCTGAAGTTCTCGCTGGTGGACCAGACCAAGATGATCACGGCGGCCAGCGAGCTGTCGCGCAACACGCTGATCCACGGCGGCGGCGGCCAGATGCGCTGGGAGCTCCTGGAGGACGGCGTGCGGCGCGGCCTGCGCCTGCACTTCGAGGACGAGGGCCCGGGCATCCCCGACCTGGGCCTGGCCCTCACCGACGGCTGGACGTCCGGCACCGGCATGGGCCTGGGCCTGCCGGGCAGCAAGCGCCTGGTGCACGAATTCGATGTCCGCTCCACGCCCGGGCAGGGCACCTGCGTGAGCATCACCCGGTGGAAGTGATCACCGGCCGCTTCCATGCCGACTTCCCGATCGGCGACGCCAGCCGCATCGGGGAGGCGCGCCGCCACGCCGCCGAGCTGGCGGCGGAGTGCGGGCTGGACGAGACCGAGGCCGGCCAGCTGGCCATCGTCGTCACCGAGCTGTGCACCAACCTGCTGCGCCACGCGCGCGACGGCCGCCTGCTCCTGTCGGCCCGCCCGGCGCGGCGCGAAGTCGAGGTGATCGCCCTCGACCGCGGCCCGGGCATCCCCGACCTCGACCGCTGCCTGGGTGACGGCTATTCGACCGGCGGCACGCCGGGCACGGGCCTGGGCGCCGTGCGCCGGCTCGCGCACGACTTCGACATCCACACTTCGGTGCCCGCCGGCACCATCGTGCTGGCCCGCCTGCGTTCGGCCGCCGCGCCGCGCGGCGCCGCCGTGGCGGTGAGCACCGGCGCGGTGTCGCTGGCCGCCCCCGGCGAGCACGTCTGCGGCGACGCATGGGCGTTCGCCCTCGATGAGGGCCGCGCCTCGGTCCTGGTGGCCGACGGCCTGGGGCACGGGCCGAACGCCGCCGAGGCGGCGGAGGCAGCCGTGTCGGTGTTCCGGGACGATCCGCTGGCCGCGCCGCGCCAGCTGCTCGAGCGCTCGCATGCGCGGCTGCGCATGACGCGCGGGGCCGCGCTGACGCTCGTCCAGGCGGACGCCGGCAGCGGCACGATCCGCCTGGCCGGCGCCGGCAACGTGATGGGCCGCGTCGTCTCCGGCGTGCAGGACCGCACCCTGCTGGGCCAGCACGGCACCGTCGGCGTGACGATCCGCGCGCCGGCCGAAACCACGGTCGACTGGCCGCCGCACGCGCTGCTGGTCGTCTTCAGCGACGGCGTGGAGAGCCGCTGGAAGCCGGAGCTGCTGCATCCCGTGCTCGGCCGTGACCCCGCCATCGCCGCCGCCTTGCTATTGCGCGATCATTGCCGTGGACGCGACGACGCCACCGTCGCCGTGCTGCGCCGAAAGGAATGAAAGAGATGGACGGCAACACCTCCGCCGCCGACCTGGCGCAGGCGCTGCAAGCCGCGCGCCGCGAGGCCCAGGGCCTGCGCGAGGAGCTGGAGGAAACCAATCGCGGCGTGCTCGCGCTGTACGCCGAGCTCGACTCGCAGGCCGAGCAGCTGCGCGAGGCCACCGAGCTCAAGAGCCGGTTCCTCGCCTACATGAGCCACGAGTTCCGCACCCCGATCAACGCGATCCGCAGCATCGCGCGGCTGCTGATGGACCGCGTGGACGGCCCGCTCACGGGCGAGCAGGAGCGCCAGGTGGCCTTCATCCAGACCACCGCCGCCGAATTCGCGGAGATGGTGGACGACCTGCTGGACCTGGCCAAGGTGGAAGCCGGCCGGGTGGAGATCTCGCCCGCCTGGTTCGAGATGGTCGACCTGTTCTCGGCCCTGCGCGGCATGTTCAAGCCGGTGCTCACGAACCCCGAGGTGAACCTGGTGTTCGAGGAGCCGCACGGCATCCCGAAGCTGTACACCGACGACCGCAAGCTGTCGCAGATCCTGCGCAACTTCATCTCCAACGCGCTGAAGTTCACCCCCGAGGGCGAGGTGCGCGTGAGCGCCCGCTGCGAGGGCAGCCGCATCACCTTCTCGGTGGCGGACACCGGCATCGGCATCCCGCCCGAGCACCACCAGGCGATCTTCGAGGACTACTCGCAGGTGCAGACTCCGCTGCAGCGGCGCGTGCGCGGCACCGGCCTGGGCCTGGCGCTGTCCAAGCGCCTCTCGGCGCTGCTGGGCGGCAGCGTCGAGGTGCAAAGCGAAGTCGGCAAGGGCTCGGTGTTCTCGCTGACCATCCCCGTGCGGGTCGAGGGCAGCGCGGATGAGTAGCGCCGCGTCGATCCACAGCACGATCGACCGCGCGGCCCACACCGTGCTCGTGGTGGACGACAACCCCGCCACGCGCTATTCGACCACGCGCGTGATCCGCGCCGCGGGCTTCCGCACCGAGGAAGCCGGCACCGGCGGCCAGGCGCTGGAGATCTGCCGCAAGGGCGTCTCGGCCGTCGTGCTGGACGTGCACCTGCCCGACATCGACGGCTTCGAGGTCTGCCGCCGGCTGCGCGCCGACCCGTCCACGCAGCTGCTGCCGATCGTGCACCTGTCGGCCGCCTACGTGAAGAACGAGGACCATGTCACCGGCCTGAACGCCGGGGCCGACGGCTACATGGTCCACCCCGTCGAGCCGGCCGTGCTGGTGGCGACGCTGCAGGCGTTGATCCGCGCCCGCTCCGCGGAGGACGAACTGCGCCGCAGCGAGCAGCGCTTTCGCGCCATCTACGACCAGGCGCACAGCGGCATCGCCGTGCTCGACGGGCTCGGCCGCTTCGTCGACGCCAACCCCGCCATGCTGGACATGCTGGGGGTGCCGCGCGACCAGGTGATCGGCCGCCCGCTGCGCGACCTGGTGCCCGAGGACGCGCGCGAGGGCGTCGACGCGGCGCTGGCGACGCCCGCCCAGGACGCGTGGCGCGGCGAGTTCCCGCTGCTGGCCGCCGACGGCCGCAGCGTCCACATGCAGTGGAGCCTGTCGCCCCAGGTGGGCCGCGGCACGCGCATCGCCACCGGCATCGACGTCTCGGAGCGGCACCAGCTCGACCAGCGCCGGCGCGAGGTGCTCGAGCGCGAGCAGGCCGCGCGCGCCCAGGCCGAGCGCCACAGCCGCACCAAGGACGACTTCATCGCCGTGCTGTCGCACGAGCTGCGCACGCCGCTCAACGCCATCATCGGCTGGGTGCACATCCTCAAGCGCCGCGGCACCACGCCCGAGGGCATGAAGGGGCTGGACGCCATCGAGCGCAACGTCAAGACGCAGGCGCGCATCATCAGCGACATCCTGGACGTCTCGCGCATCAACTCCGGCAAGCTGCAGCTGGACCGCCAGGCGATCGACCCGGCGGACCTGGTCAAGAGCTCGATCGGCGCGCTCGGCCTGGCGGCCGACGAGAAGCGCATCCGCGTGGAGACCGACGTCGAGTCGGCGCACGAGGAGGCGTGGCTGGATCCCGCCCGCTTCCAGCAGATCTTCTGGAACCTGATGACCAACGCCATCAAGTTCTCGACCGAGGGCGCCGTCGTGCAGGTCGGCCTGCACCGCCGGGGCGATCGCCTGCGGCTCACGGTGCGCGACTTCGGCGCCGGCATCAAGCCCGATTTCCTGCCGCACCTGTTCGACCGCTTCACCCAGAGCGACTCGCCGGGCAACCGCCGCCACGGCGGCCTGGGCCTGGGCCTGTCCATCGTCAAGCACCTGGTGGACCTGCACGGCGGCGACGTCGGCGCGCAAAGCGAAGGGCCGGGCCACGGCACGCTGATGTGGGTGGAACTGCCCACGGCGGCGGTGGCCACGACGGCGCCCGATCCGGACTCCGTCTTCGACGACGAGGGCGAGGCCGCGGTGCAGGCCCTGGACGGCGTCGACGTGCTGGTGGTCGAGGACGACCGCGAAGCCGGCGAGATGATGACCATCGTGCTGAGCGACCGCGGCGCGCGGGTGCGGGTCGCGCGCGACTACGACAGCGCCCTCGAGCAGTTGCGCCAGGGGTGGCCGCAGGTGCTGGTCAGCGACATCGGGCTGCCCGGGCGCGACGGCTACGACCTCGCGCGCGAGGTGCGCCGGATGGAAGCCGGCACCGGCCACCTGCCGATGGTGGCGCTGACCGCGTTCGCCCGGCCCGAGGACCAGACGCGCTCGCTGAGCGCCGGCTTCGACATGCACCTGGCCAAGCCGCTCAAGCCGCACAAGCTGCTCGGCGCCATCGCCGAACTGCTGCCGCCGCGCGCCGCCTGACCCTTCAGGTCTCCGCGCTCGCGCGGTCCAGCAGCGTCATGGTCTCGGAGTCCAGCCGCAGGTGCGCCGCATTCACCAGGCCGCGCAGCTGCTCCAGCGTCGTGGCGCTGGCGATCGGCGCGGCCACCGCCGGCCGCGACATCACCCACGCGATGGCCACCTCGCCCGGCGTGCTGCCGGTGCGCGTGGCCGCCTCGTCCAGGGCCGCCAGGATCCGGCGGCCGCGTTCATTGAGATATTTCTTGGCCACGCCGGCGCCGCGCGGGCTCTTGGACACGTCCGCCGGCTCGCGGTACTTGCCGGTCAGGAAGCCGGCGGCCAGCGCGTAATAGTTGATGACGCCGATGCCCTCGTGCACGCACAGCGGCTGCAGCTCGTGCTCGAACACCGCGCGGTCGTACAGGTTGTACAGCGGCTGCAGCGTCTCGTACCGGGGCAGGCCCAGGCGCCGGCTGGCCTCCAGCGCCTGGCGCAGCCGGTCCGCCTTGTAGTTGGACGCGCCGATGGCGCGCACCTTGCCCTCCTTGAACAGCGCCGCGAACGCCTCCAGCGTCTCCTCCAGCGGCGTGGCCTCGTCGTCCTGGTGCGCCTGGTACAGGTCGATGCGGTCCGTCTGCAGCCGCCGCAACGAGTCCTCCACCGCCTGCCGGATGTAGGCCGCCTTCAGGCCCACCTTGCCGTCGCCCATGTCCATGCCGACCTTGGTGGCCAGCACGACCCGGTCGCGCTTGCCGGACTGCTTGAGCCACTTGCCGATGACCGTCTCCGACTCGCCGCCCACGTGGCCGGGCGCCCAGCGCGAATACACGTCGGCGCTGTCGACGAAGTTGAAGCCGGCGTCCAGCCAGGCATCGAGCAGCGAGAACGAGGTCTTCTCGTCGGCGGTCCAGCCGAGCACGTTGCCGCCGAAGCAGAGGGGGGAGACCTGGAGGGCCGAGCGGCCGAGCGGGCGCAGTTGCATGATCGAACTCCGGAGCGGACAACCACTATGACGAGGCGGCGGCGCGGGCGCAACCCGCGCGTTCGCCCGGCCAGCACCGCCCCAGCCGGCCGAACGGATCAGCCGTGCGCACGGCGAAGAAGCCCGGCGGTTCGTTCGCCTCCCGTCCGTGCAGCGGCCCCTTGGCCTTGAAGAGCAGCGTCTCCAGGATGGCCGCGTTGGTGGTGAGCGAGAGCGTCGCGTTGGGTCCCCCGCCCTGCTCGAAGCGGCCCTCGAACCAGCCGCGGTCGGGGTCGAACAGGTAGCGCACGTTCTCGACCAGCGCGGCCGTGTAATCGCCGGGCCACAGCGCCCACATGCCGAACGCGGCGCGGGTCGCCACCTGGGCGAGGCGTTCGTGCTCCTGGCCGTCGCCCGCGACCGTGTTCCACGGGTAGCCCGACGCATAGACGGCGTCCAGCACCACGTACGGCGCCTCGCGCAGCTGGCAGTCGGTGCGGGCCGTGAACTGGCGCTCGCGCCGCCAGCGCTGCTCCTGCACCTGGTAGACGGCCGGCGCCAGCCCGCGCAGCGCGCCGGCGCCGGGCCCCGCCCAGCCCAGTTCGATGCCGGCCAGCACGTAGGGCATGGTGAGCACCGGCGCCTGCGCGCCGGACGTGCGCGGATCGCGCGCGTCGTAGCGCACCGCGATGCCGTCGATGTTGGCGGTGTGCAGCGCCGGCAGCGCGGCGGATTCGCGGGTGTCGAACCCCCACGCCGCGTAGCCCGCCGCGGCGAGCTGCTCGTAGCCCAGGCGCCCCTCCTGGTAGCGGACCACCTGGCCGCCGTTGACCGACGCGCCCTGCAGCCGCCCGCAGTCGTCGATCACGTTGCAGAAGGTCCAGCGCACGACGGCCTTGTCGGCGTACTCGCGCCAGCGCGGATGCCGCTGCCCGGCGATGCGCAGCCACAGCAGCAGCCGGCCCACGTCCACCGCCGACCAGCCGATGTCCGCCGGCCGCTGGTCGAAGCCGACCATCTTGCCGGTGAGCGCGCTGTAGGCCTTGTTGGGCAGCTGGCCCTGCGACAGGTCCATGGTGGCCAGGAAGCCGAGCAGCCGCGACAGCCGCAGGTCGAACTCCTGCGCGCCGATGACCTGCAGCTCGTGCGCCGCGACGATCGCGGCGATCGCGTCGCCGGCGTTCCAGGCGGTGAACACCGGCGAGCGGTCCAGGCCGCCGGTGAGGCCGGTGTCGTAGTCGGTGTTGTTCTCCAGGTAGCGCCAGGCGGTGCGCGCCCACTGGAACTGCTGCGGCGTCAGTCCCGCCACCGGGCTCGCGGGCAGCGCGTCGCGGCCGGCGGCGGCGGCAGCGGTGCCGCGCGCCACCACGCCGCAGCCGCCCAGCCCGGCCGAGGCGCCCGCGGCCAGCAGCGAGCGGCGCGTCAGCATGCGGGCGCCCCGGCTGCGCTGGCCGCGTCGCGCCGGCAGGGCGCCGTCCCCGGACGCCCGGGCGCGCCGGCGGGAATCGCGTTCAGCGTGCGGTCCCACAGGCTCGCCGCGGGCTCGCCGCCCCACCGCAGCAGCTTGCCCTGCGCCTTGAACAGCAGGGTCTCCAGGATGATGCCGTTGTTGTTGGCGGTGAAGGCGCGGATCGGGCCCTTGCCGTTTTCCAGCACGCCTTCCATGAAGCCCCGGGCGGGGTCGCCGTGGCGCACCACCTCCTCGAACAGGCGGTCGGTGTAGGGCGACTTCCACAGCGCCCACATGCCCAGCGCCGCCTTCAGCGACACGGCCGCGAACTGCGGCACGTACTGGCCCGGCTCGGTGATCGTGTTCCACGGGTAGCCGTCGGTGAACACCGTGTCGTAGACGAAGTAGGGCTCGGCGTCGAGCTGGTGCTCCGACCGCGCGGTGAGGATGCCGGTGGCGCGCCAGCGGTTCTCCTGCGCCTGGTAGACGCGGTGCGCGAAGTCGGCCATCCACGCGTGGCTGTGCGCGTCGTCGTCGGTGCCGCGGTCGCCCGGCAGGTCCCAGTTGAACTCGATGCCGTCCAGGGCGTAGCTCTCGGTCACCACGTAGTTGTGCTGGTGGAACTTGCGCGGGTCGCGCGCGTCGTACGGCACGTCCACGCAGTAGATGGGCGCCATCGCATAGGGCTGCGGCCGCGAGGCCAGCTCGGTGGGCACGCCCCACAGCTGGAAGCCCTTGGCCGAATACTCCTCGTAGCCCAGGCGCCCCTCCTGCACGTACTGCACGTTGCGGTCCTTGTCGAGCAGCGCGCCGAACATCATGCCGCCGCGGTCGACGACGTGGGTCCACTTCCAGCGCAGCACGAAGCGGTCGATCGCGTCGGCATGGCGCGGATAGCGCTCCTTCACGATCTTCAGCCACACCAGCAGCCGCCCCAGGTCCAGCGCCGAGAAGCCGATCTCGCCGGGCTTGTTGGCGTAGTCCACCTTCTCCAGCGTCCTGGTGTGGTAGACCTTGTTGGGCAGCTCGTCGCGGAAGAACGCCAGCCCCCCCAGCGCCGCGATCGCGCGCGCGAGGCGCTCGTCCGCCTGCTGCGGCGTGACCAGGCGCAGTTCGCGCGCGGCGACGATGGCCCCGAGGTAGGACGCCGTGTCCCACATCGTCGTCGACGGATAGTTGTCGACGGCGTTGGCCAGGCCCGTGGGCTGGGTGTTGTTCTCGAAGTACTTCCACGCGATGCGCGCCATGCCCATCTCGCGGTCGGTCAGCGGGCCGGAGCGGCGTCCGTAGGTGGCCGCGGGCAGCTCGCCGGGCTTGCAGTCGGCGGCGCCGGGGGCCGCGTCGGGCGCAGCGGCCGCACCGGCGGCGTGCGCCAGCAGCGGCAAGGTGAGCGCGGCCAGGCCCAGGGTGCGGCGGAAGATGGAATGGCGGGACATCAGCGGTATTGCAGCAGCGGGCCGTGGGCGATGTAGGCCAGGCTCTCGAGGACCACGGCATTGGTGTTGGCGGCGAGCACCCGGTTGGGCTGGCCGTCCGTTTCGTAGCGGCCGGCATACCAGCCGCCGGCCTCGTTCAGGTCCGCCACGGCGGCGACCAGCTGCTGCGTGTACGGGGTGCGCAGCAGCGCATGCCAGGCGAACGCGGCCTTGGTCGACAGCGTGCGCAGCTGCGGCACCGGCTCGCCCTTGTCGGTGACGGCCGCCCACGGCTGCCCCGCGGTCCACACGGTGTTGTAGACGAAGTACGGGGCGCGGTCGACGTGGTCCTCGCTCACGGCCGTGAGCACGCCGGTGCGGCGGTGCCGCTCCTCCTGCGCGCGGTACACGCGCCAGGCCATCTCGCGGCCGGTGCGGGTCCAGCCGAATTCCAGCCCCTGCAGCACCCAGGGCTCGCTCAGCACGTGGTCCTGCGCGCCCCACTCGCGCGGATCGCGGTCGTCCGCGGGCACGCGGATGCCCTCGACGTCCACCAGGCGCAGGTGCGCCAGCGGGTCGGCGGCCCGGTCCACGTCCAGTCCCATCAGCGCGAGCGTGCGCGCGGCGTACTGCTCGTAGCCCAGGCGCCCTTCCTGCACCACCTGCGGCGCGCCGCCGGCGCCCGCCTCCATGCCCCACAGCTGGCCGTCGCGCACGAGCTGCGCGGTGTTCCAGCGCGCGATCACGCGCCGCGCCGCCTCGGTGTGCCGCGGGTGGTGCCAGGCGACGATGTTCAGCGGCACCAGCAGCCGGCCCACGTCGATCGCCGACCAGCCGATGCCGCCGGGCGCGGGCCGGTTGGCGTAGTCGGTCATCTGCAGCGTGCGCACGTCGTACGACTTGTTGGGCAGCGCGTCGGCGTACAGCGGCAGCCGGCCGAGCGAGGCGAGCGCGCGCGCCATGCGGTCGTCGAACGCCTTCTCGTCCACCAGCCCGAGCTGCCGCGCGGACAGCAGGGCCAGCAGGTAGGACGCCGAGTCCCACAGCGTCGCGCCGGAAAAGCCCTGCACCGCCGGCGGCAGGCCCGTGGCCGCCTCGGTGTTGCGCTCGAAGTACGACCAGGCGGTGCGCGCCCACTGCTGCTCCTGCGCCGTCAGCGCCCGCGGTCCCGGCAGCGCCGGCAGGTCCGCGCTGGGCGCGAGCGGGGTGCGCGCCGCGGCGGCCGGCCGCGACTTGTCGATCAGTTCCCTGCCGGTCTCGCGCTCGATCCACCAGACCGCGCCGAAGGCGATGACGATGGCGGCGATCCACACGATGGAGCTGCGCGCCTTGACCCAGTTGCTGTCTTGCATGTGCCTGTCGTACTTCGTTGTCGTTGTTCCGTGCTCACGCCGGCTGCGCCTGCGGGGCGCCGGACTCCTCGGGCGGCTTCCACAGCGCCGCGCGCACCAGCGGCAGCATCGCGAACACGTTGTTCAGCCCCCACGCCACGTTGACGACGAGGTTGGGCAGCTCGCCCTGCGCGCCCTGGCCGAAGACGCGCCACGCGGCGTAACCCAGGCCCGCCAGCGTGAGCACGATGACCGCCAGCTGCGGGTACACCAGGTGCAGGAAGTTGCCCTCCTGCCGCTCCTTGGGCGTGACGTGGAACTTGATCTTCTCGCCGCGCAGCACCGTCCACAGCGCGCGGAAGTTGACGGGGAAGAACGACAGGTAGGAGGCCTTGCCGTCCCAGCTGTTGACGCCCCACGTGCCCACCATGAAGGCCAGCTCGGTCAGCAGGATGAACGGCAGGGCATGCAGGTAGAAGGCCGCCGAGTACGAGGCCAGCGGCGCGATGCCGGTGAACAGATAGAGGATCGGCGCGGCCAGGAAGACGATGTTCCACAGGCAGCCGAGGTAGGACCAGAAGGTGGTCAGGTACATCAGCCGCTGGGGCATCCGCATGCCGCCTTGCAGCAGCGGGTTGTCGCGCAGCGCGATGTCCAGCGTGCCGCCGGCGTACTTGAAGCGCTGGATCATCCAGGTCAGCAGGTCCTGCGGCGACAGCATCCTGGACTCCACCTGCGGGTGCAGCACCGACTTCCAGCGCCGGTCGGGGTCGTTGTGCAGCACGATCGAGGTGTAGATGTCCTCGGACACATGGAACTTGTAGGGCGTCAGCTCCTGCTCCAGCGCCGCCTGCGTGCGCATCGCGGTGCCCAGGTCGCGCCGCAGTTCCTCGTCCGGCACGTCGCGCTCGAAGCGGCTGACCTCGCGGTCGACGCTGAGCGCGAAGCTGCGCAGCGCCGCCTGCATCACCGCCTCGCGCCGGTGCACCGAGCCGGCGCCGCAGCAGAACGCCGCGTGGCACCAGTTGCGCCGGCGCAGGATCACGTCATAGAACATCTGCGGGTCGTTGACGAACGGATCGCGCCCCAGGTGCACGCGTCCCACGAGCCGCTCGATCCCGCGCCCGAGCGCGCGGCCGGCGCCGCCGAGGCGGCGGCCCAGCCACTGCGGCAGCGGCGTGCCCTCGGGGAGGTCGTAGAACCACTGCGGCGTCTGCACCCACGCCACGTCGGGGTCGCGGAAGTAGCCCAGCGTGTGGGCGAGGAAGGTCGGGAACAGCCGCGTGTCGGCATCACAGATCACGATGAAGTCGCCGCTGGTGAGCTCCATCGCGTTGCGCAGGTTGCCCGCCTTGAAGCCGACATTGTTGCCGCGGGTGATGTAGCGGACGCCCTCCTCCTCGGCCACCTGCCGCATGGAGGCGCGGCGGCCGTCGTCGAGCACGTGCACGCGCAGGTCGACCGGGTGCGGGTACTGCAGCCGCCTGGCGTCGCGGATCGACAGCCGCACCAGTTCCTCGTCCTCGTTGTAGGTGGTGATGAAGACGTCCACGGCGACCGGCCGCCGTGCCCACTCGCCGCTGTCGGCGGTGCACTCGCCCACGGTGCGCGGGGGCGGCTGCTGCGGCACGTCGCGCGTGCGCCAGAGGTTGAACGTGAACAGCACCAGGCCGATGTAGGCCAGCGTCTCGGCCACCGCCAGCGGGATCGCGAACCACAGCGCCTCCGGGTTGAGCGACGAGGTCCAGCGCCAGCGGATGTAGTTGGCGCCCAGCACCAGGGCGATGATCACGAGGAACTGCCACAGCAGCTCGCGCGCGGGCGAGGCCGGCAGCGGCGCGGGCGGACGGCGGTCCTCGAAGCGGTCGAAGTAGAAGGAAGGCAAGGGATCTTTCGTCACAGCCGCCGCACCAGGTGCAGGCGGTTCACGCCGTCGCGGCTGCCGTAGCGCACCTCGTGGAAGGCGGACTTGATGAGGGCCAGGCCCATGCCGCCCTCGGGCAGGCCGGCCAGGTCCGTGGGATCGAACTGGAAAGTGGTGGCGGCGTCGGCTTCCTCCAGGCGGCCCGGCGGGATGGGCCGGCCGCGGTCCCAGAGGTCGACCTCCAGCGCGCCCGGGCGCTCCAGCATGCGCAGGCGCACGCGGGGGTCGGCCGCGTCCGGCGCGTACCCATGCTCGGCGATGTTGGTCAGCGCCTCGGCCAGCGCCAGCTCGATCGCGTCGCGCTCGCCCTCGTCCAGCCAGTCGGGCAGCGCCTGCCGCACGCGCTGCGTGGCATCGGCCACCGCGTCGAGGCGGGCGGGAGCGACGAATTCGAGTTCGCGCATCGGCGGCGTGTCAGGCGCCCAGGCGGGCGAGCGCCGCGGCGCGGTCGGCGTCGATGGTGAACACCTTGTCCATCCGCGTGAGCCTGAACAGGCTCAGCACCCCGCCGCGGGCGCCGCACACCGCCATCGCGCCCTGGCTGCCCAGGGCCTTGAGGATGGAGACCAGGGCGCCCAGGCCGCTGGAGTCGAGGAAATCCACGCCGCTCAGGTCCAGCACCAGCCGGCGCTCGCCGCTGTCGACCAGCTGGACGACCTCCTGCTTGAAGGTGGGGGCGACGGCGGCGTCGAGCCGCCGGACGCGGGGAGCGACGACCGGCACGGCGCCGTCGCGGTGGACTTCGATCAAGGGCATGGTGTCTCCTGGCGGCCGGTGCCGCTCAGCGCCGCCATCCTAGGCGATCCGGGACCGTCACCATGCCGTTCCCCAGCTGACCGAGACGCTGCCGCTGCGAAACCGGCCTTCGCCCGCGCCGCGCGCGCGGCCCGGCCAGCGGTTGCCCGAGTAGTTGGCGTACTGGAGCGTCAGGCCGGTGGGCCCGGGGTCGGTCCAGCCGAAGCCATAGACGTAGTCCGGGTCCCAGGGCTGCTGGCGCGAGCGGTCCGGCCAGGCGAAGGCGGCGGCGTGCGCGAACCAGCCCTCCGGCCGCGTGTAGCGGCAGCCCAGCGCCAGCGACACCTTGCCGCTGCCCAGGCCGCCCTCGACGCGGGTGAAGCGCGGCACCAGGTTGGCGTCGGCATGGCACAGCGCGGCATCGCCGTCGCCGGCCAGCAGCCAAGGCCGCCAGGCCGGCGGCAGCTCGATGCGGTAGCTGGCGGTCCACTGGCCCTGGTCGGCGTTCCAGCGCTGCTCGCCGCGCCGCGCGTCGGGGCGCCAGCGGGTGCCGGTGTAGTTGGCATAGAAGACCGCCCAGTGGCCGGCCTGCCCGTCGTCGTAGCCGAGGGCGTAGGTGAAGTCCGGGTCCCAGGAGCGCTGCCGGGCGGCGTCGAGGTAGCCGAACGCCGTGCCCTGCACGAACCAGCCGTCCTGCCAGGGCCGCCAGCGCAGCAGCGCCTGCACGGTCGGCGACCCCGGGCGGGTGCCCTGCGTGGCGGCGCCCGCCGCGGCGGCGCCGCGCAGCGGCAGGTCGAGCGTCAGGCGCAGGGTGAACGATGCGTCCGGCGCGCGCGCCTCGGCCGGCTGGTTGGGCCCGGCCGGCGTGTACGCCGGATCGACCTGCGCCGGCGGTTCGATGAACGTGCCGCCGCGCTGCTGCACGGGCGGGGCGGCGGCGGCCTGCGCCAGCGCGAGCGCCGGCGCGAGCAGGGACGAAGCGGCGAGCCACCGGCGCATCAGCGGCCCCACCGCATCGGTGCCCTGGCGGGCTGCGGCGCCGGCGTCGTCGGCGGCGCGTCGGCACGGGCCGCATCGGCGCCGCCCGCGGCAGCGGCAGGCGTCGGCACCGGCTCCACCGCGTCGTTGCCGCCCGGCAGCCAGCGCCAGATCCGCACCGAGGCGATGTCGAACGAGGCCGGCAGCCGCGCCTCGTCGATCGGGCCGCCCCAGGAGCCGCCCAGGGCCAGGTTGATGCGCAGCGTCATCGGCTGGCGCAGCGGATCGACGCCGCCGGCCAGCCGCGCCTCGTCGGGATCGAAACTGAACCAGGGCTGGCCATCGAGCAGCACGCGCACGGCGGTGGGCGTCCATTCCAGCGTGTGCGTGTGCCAGCTGCCCTCGAAGCCCGGCACGACGCGGCTGTCGTTGCGGTGCCGCCGCGTGCGCGGCTCGCGCCCCCAGTGCACGCCGGCGAACACGGTGTCGGGATGCTTGCCGACGGCCTCGAAGATGTCGATCTCGCCATACACGCCCTCGCCTTCGTGCACCAGCCAGATCGCCGGCCAGGCGCCCGCCCCGGAAGGGGTGCGCGCGACCACCTCGATGCGGCCGTACTGCATGGGCTGGCGCGCCACCAGCGAGGCGGACGTGTACTGCGCGGTGCGGCGAGACAGCCGCCAGTCGCGGCTGCCGGCGCGCCACTGCGCGTTGGGCACCTCCTCGCGCCGCGCCTGCAGCCGCAGCGCGCCGCCCTCGACCGACAGGTTGCGCTCGGTGTAGTACTGGTCCTCGCGGTTGCGCACGAAGCCGCTCTCCAGCCGCCACCACGCCGCGTCCGGACCGCGCCCGGCGGCGAAGCGCTCGTCGTGCGCGAGCTGCCAGTCAGCCATGGCCGCACCGTGGGCGAACAGCATCGCCACCGCGCCGGCCTGCAGCCATCGCCCTGCCCGCATGCCTCAACCCGCCTCCACCACCAGCAGCGTGACGTCGTCGTCGAAGGCGCCGGACCGCCAGCCATGCAGGGCCTCGGCCAGCGCGCGGCAGGAGTCCGCCGCCGCGGTCGAGCGATGCGCCGCCAGCAGCTCGTGCAGCCGCTGCTCGCCGAACGCCGCCCCGTCCGCGCGCCGGCAGTCCGGCACGCCGTCGGAATACAGCACGAGCCGGCTGCCCGGCGCCAGCGGCACGGTGCACGCCTCCCAGCCCGGGTCGGGCAGGATGCCGACCGGCACGCTGCCTTCGCCGAACGCGGTGAACTCGCGCGCGCCCGGCGCGGCGTGCAGCGCCGGCGGATGACCGGCCTGCACCAGCGCGGCCATGCCGGCGACGCGATCGACCAGGCCGAAGGCCAGCGTGAGGTACAGGTCGCTCACGTTGGTGCGCAGGAAATGGTCGTTGAAGCGCCGCAGGATCGCCACCGCGGCCTCGCCCAGCGGCGCGTCGGGCCGGATCGACCGCGCCACCTGCTGCGACGCCGAGCGCAGCTGGTGCTGGGCGGCCACGCCTGCCATCGCCGCCGCCACCCCGTGGCCGGACACGTCGGCCAGGTAGAAGGCGAGCAGGCGCTCGCCGAGCGGGAAATAGTCGTACAGGTCGCCGCCGACGTAGCTGGACGCCTCGAACCAGCCCTCGCAATGCAGGCGGCCGAACGCCTGCGCCGGCGGCAGCTGCGAGCGCTGCAGCGTGCGGGCCAGTTCGAGGTCGCGGCTCAACTGGCCGTAGGCGCGGCTGAGCTCGTCGTTGCGCGCCGCCAGCCCGGCCTCCAGCGCCAGCACCCGTTCGGCGGCGTGCAGCCGGGCGCCGAGTTCCGCCGGCCGCAGCGGCTTGGCCAGGAAGTCGTCGACCCCGGCCTCCATCGCCACCTGCAGTGCCTGGTGGTCGGCGGAGGCGGTGAGCATGATGCAGTAGACGTAGTGCTCGCCGGGCCGCGCGCGGATGGCGCGGCACAGCGCGAGGCCGTCCATGCGGGGCATGTGGCGGTCGGTGACCACCAGGTTGAAGCCCCCCTGCGCCAGCTGCTCCAGCGCCTCGGCGCCGTCGGCGGCCTGCGCCACCTCGTAGCCGCGCGACTCGAGGAAAGCGGCCAGCAGACCCAGCAGCAGCGGGTCGTCGTCGACGAGGAGGGCCCGGATCGCCTGCGCCACCGCCTTCAGTCCTGCGGTGCCGCGGCGAGCAGCGCGCGCAGCGCGAGCCCGGCGCCCTCGAAGTCCGAGGCGGTGCGGGCGGGCCGCTCCATCGCTTGCTCCAGTTCCTGCTCCATCGCGCGGGCGCGCTCGCCCAGCGCGTCCAGCCCGAACGTGCCGGCCGATCCGGCCAGCGTGTGCACCGCGCGATGCAGTTCCTCCAGCGCCGCTCCGTCGGCGGGCGCGGCGCGGCAGGCGGCCAGGCGGGCCTGCACGTCGGCCAGCCGCGCCGGCAGCTGCGCCCGCCAGTCGCGGCGCAGGGCGGCGTAGCGTTCCTCGAACGAGAGCGGGGCGGCGGACGGCGCGGGGCTCATGGCGGCGAAGGTACCACGCGGCCTGCGCCCGGCCGGGCACGGCGGGGGATCGCAGCGGCGATCAACCTCGTCCTACAGCCCCGGCGGCCGAGCCTGCCTAGCATCCGTGCCAGCCACCCATCCACCCACACCATCACCTGGAGAGCCAGCCATGTCGGGCAGCAACGGGACATCGAGCGGCCGCAAGGACGAACGCATCGACGTGACCTGGGACTACGCGGTCTGCGCGTGGGCCCGGCACTTCAACACCAGCGAGAAGCAGGTCAAGGAAGCCGTCGCCGCCGTCGGGGACCGGGCCGACAGCGTGCGCGCGCACCTGGAAAGCAGGCGCCAGTCGCGCAGCGAGCGGCCGTCCGGCCGCTGAATCAGGCCGCCTGGCGCTCCAGCGCGGGGCCCACGCCCACGGGCGCCGGCGCGCTCAGCACGATGCGCGTGAACAGCCGGTCGTAGCTCGGATCGCGCACGTCGGTGGTGAGCGGGTCGCGCCCGGCCGCGAACTCGGCGTCCAGTTCGGCCCAGTCCTGCGGCCCCAGCGATGCCTGCGCGGCGGGCAGCAGCAGCGTCTCCTCGGCGCGCATGTGGCCCAGGTAGAACTCCACGTAGGCGCCCAGCGCCGCGGCGAAGGCCGCGCGCCGCGGCTCGCCGAGCAGCTCCCAGCCGAGCAGCAGGTGCTGCAGCTCGCGCACCCGCCCTTCCCCCTGCATGTGGTCGGCCTCGAGCTTCTGGATCACCGGCATCAGGTCGGGCCGGGCGCGGGCGATCTTGGGGAACAGCAGGTTCGACTCGCTCGGGTGGTGCAGCCGCTCGGGGAATTCGTCGATGTAGAACAGCATCGCGCGCATCACGTCGAAGAAGCGGCCGGGCGCGTCGCCCGGGCCCCGATCGAGCATCATGCCCAGCGACCGCAGCACCGCGGCCACGGCACCGTGTTCGTCGCGCAGGACCTGCAGGGCGGAGTGGGTGGTCATCCTGGCCTCGCTTTCAGTGCACGCGCGTTTCGAGCGCGCGGGTCAGCCCCGGCAGGTCGAGGATGCGGATGTGGCGCTTGTCCACTTCCAGCAGGCGCTGCTGCTGGAAGGCCGAGAAGGTGCGGCTGACGGTCTCGAGCTTCATGCCCAGGTAGCTGCCGATCTCGGCGCGCGTCATGCGCAGGTGGAACTCGCTGGGCGAGTAGCCGCGCGCCTTCATGCGCTGCGAGATGTTGATCAGGAACGCGGCCAGGCGCTCCTCGGCGTTCATGCTGCCCAGCAGGACCATCAGGCTGTGCTCGCGCACGATCTCGCGGCTCATCAGGCGGCCCATGACCATCTGCAGGTTGGTGCTGCCCACCGACAGCTCGGCCAGCTGCGAATACGGGATCGAGCAGATCTCGGCGTCCTCGAGCGCCGTGGCGCTGCTGGCGTGGCGGCCCTGCGCCAGGCCGTCCAGGCCCATCAGCTCGCCGGCCATGTGGAACCCGCTGACCTGCTCGCGGCCGTCGGCCAGCGTCAGGCTGGACTTGAACGTGCCGCTGCGCACCGCATAGATGTTGTGGAACCCCTCGCCCTCGCGGTACAGCGTCTGTCCGGCCTTGACCTTGCGGCGGCCGAACATCAGGCCGTCCAGCCGCTCCACCTCGTTGCCCGTGAGGCCGCACGGGAGGCACAGGTCCTTCAGGTGGCAGCTCGAGCACAGCGTGGTCAGCGTCGTCGGCGCCGGGGCGCGGGTGTCGCGCACGGGGATGAACTTCATCGGCGCGGGGCGGGCTGCTTCGAGGGTCGCGGTGTTGTTCATTGTTGGTCCTTGGGAAATCAGTGCACGGGACGGGCCGAGACGTCGGCCACGGCGGCGGCGAGCTGGTCGAACTCGCTGCTCTTGTCGAGGAAACGGTCGGCGCCCTCGCCCAGGTACCGCTTGCGGTAGGCGGGCGCCGAGTTGTTGGAGAAGACGACGAAGGCGATGCCGGGCTCGGCCTGGCGCACCGCGCGCAGGACCTGCAGGCCGGTGCCGCCCTCGAGCTGCACGTCCAGGACGACGACGTCCGGCCGGGCGGCCAGGATGCCGTCGATGGATCCCTGCGGCGTCTCGGCCTGGCCGACGATGTCCATCTCGCGCACCGACAGCAGCTGGGCGACCCGCTCGCGGATGGCGGCGGAGTCGTCGGCGAGGAACACTCTCACGTGATGCATGGCGCTGGGCATGGGATGGACTTTGCCCGGCGTCGCCGCCGTCCGACATCGGCGGGCTCCGAACCGCGGCTCGGAGTGCTCCGGAAAACGGCCGGGCGGACCGCCGAGGCGGCCTAGGACGATTCCTAGGCCGCACGTGCCTCGGGGAGGCCCCGTCACTCGTGGCGCAGGGCCTCGATGGGATCCATGCGGGCGGCGCGACGGGCGGGGAAGTAGCCGAACACGACCCCGATCGCGGCCGAGAAGGCAAAGGCCAGCAGCACGATCGAGGGATCGAACACCAGCGGCACGTGCATCAGCCGGGCCAGCAGCACGGACGCGCCGATCGCCAGCGCGATGCCGAGCACCCCGCCCACCGACGACAGCACCACCGCCTCGATCAGGAACTGCAGCAGCACCTCGCGCTCCAGCGCGCCGATGGCCAGCCGCACGCCGATCTCGCGCGTGCGCTCGGTCACGCTCACCAGCATGATGTTCATGATGCCGATGCCGCCCACCAGCAGGCTGACGGCGGCCACGGCCCCCAGCAGCATGGTCATCACCTTGGTCGTGCCCGACAGCGTCTCGGCGATCTGGCGCGTGTCAAGGATGTTGAAGTTGTCCTCGTCCGCGTCGCTCAGCTTGCGGCGCTCGCGCAGCAGCTGCCGGATGGCCTGCTTGACCTGGTCGGCGTCGGCGCCGTCGCGCACCGATACCAGCAGCGTGCCCACGTTCTGGTTGCCGGTCAGGCGCCGCTGCACCGTGTGCAGCGGCAGCACCACCAGGTCGTCCTGGTCCTGGCCCATGCCGGCCTGCCCCTTGGCGGCCAGCACGCCGATCACCTGGCAGGAGAACTGCTTGACGCGCAGCTGCTGGCCCAGCGGGTCGGTGCCGCCGAACAGCTGCCGGCGCACCGTCTCGCCGATCAGGCACACGGCCGCGCCGCTGCGCACCTCCGGCTCGGTGAACAGCCGCCCCGCGGCGACCTTGCGGTTGTTGGTCTCGAAGTAGTCGAGCGTGGAGCCGGTGACCGAGGTGGACCAGTTGCGCCCGGCGTAGACGGCGGTGACGCCGCTGCCCTGCGAGGGGGCCACGGCGCGGATGCCGCCCACCTGGGTGGCAAGGGCCTGGGCGTCCGCCTCCTTGAACGGCGCGGCGCCGGCCTGGTCGCTGCCGGGGCCGAGCCGCTGGCCGGGGCGGACCATCAGCAGGTTGCTGCCCAGGCTGGAGATCTGGTTGGACACCGAGAGCGTGGCGCCGTTGCCCAGCGTCACCATCGTGATCACGGCCGCCACGCCGATCACGATGCCCAGCACCGTGAGGAACGAGCGCATCAGGTTGCGCCGGATCTCGCGCAGCGACAGCAGGAAGGTGTTCCACCACATCTCAGGCCGCCTCCGCCGCGCCGGCGGCCTTGCGGGGCGTGCGCTCGTCGCTGGCGATGTGCCCGTCGACGAACCGCACCACGCGCTGCGCGTACGCGGCCATCTCGGCCTCGTGCGTGACCATGATGATGGTGATGCCGCGCCCGGTGTTCAGCCCGCGCAGCAGCTCCATGATCTCGGCGCCGCGCTGGCTGTCCAGGTTGCCGGTGGGCTCGTCGGCCAGCAGCACGGTGGGACCGGTCACCAGCGCGCGGGCGATGGCCACGCGCTGCTGCTGGCCGCCCGACAACTCGGCCGGCGTGTGGGCCTCGCGGCCGGCCAGGCCCACCGCAGCCAGCGCCTCGCGCGCCTTGGCCCGGCGGGTGGCGGCATCCTCGCCGCGGTACAGCAGCGGCAGCTCCACGTTCTCCTGCGCCGAGGTGCGCGGCAGCAGGTTGAAGCCCTGGAACACGAAACCCAGCTGGCTGCGGCGCAGGCGCGCGCGCTGGTCGCGCGTCATGGTGTGCACCGGGATGCCGTCGAACAGGTACTCGCCCGCGCTCGGCGTGTCCAGGCAGCCGATCATGTTCATGCAGGTCGACTTGCCCGAGCCGCTGGGGCCCATGATGGCGACGAACTCGCCGCGCCGGATGTCCAGGTCGACGTCGCGCAGCGCGTACAGCGCGGCCTGCCCCTGCCCGTAGACGCGGCTGATGCCCCGCAGGCGGATCAGGGGCGTGTCGCCGGCGACCGCCGTCACCGGGCCGCCTCCGCCCGCTGCTCGACCACCACGGCCGCCCCGGGCTGCAGCCCGCCGCCCGCGACCTCCGTCAGGCGGCCGTCCGACAGGCCGGCGGTGACGGGCACGGCCCGGGGCTGGCCGTCCTCCAGCACGTAGACCTGCCGCGCGCCCGCCGTGCTGCGGGTCGAGGCGCGCTTGGGCTGCTGCGGGATGCGCGGCAGCAGCCTGGCGGTGATGCCGCCGCCGGCACTCGCGGCCGCCGCGGCCGGCGTGAAACGCAGCGCCGCGTTGGGCACGAGCAGCACGTTGCGGCGCTCGGCCGCGCGGATCGAGGCCGTCGCCGTCATGCCGGGCCGCAGCGAGAGGTCCTCGTTGTCCACCTGCAGTTCCGCCACGTAGGTCACGACGTTGTCCTTGGTGGTGGAGCCGTAGCTCACGCGCCGGATCGTCGCCGGGTAGTCGCGGTTCGGATAGGCGCTGACGGTGAAGGTGGCCTGCTGCCCTTCCTTGACGATGCCCACGTCGGCCTCGTCCACGTTGACCTGCAGCTTCATGCGCGTGAGGTCCTCGGCCAGCGTGAACAGCGTCACCGCCTGCAGCGAGGCGGCCACGGCGTTGCCCGGATCGACGGCGCGCGACAGCACCATGCCGTCCATCGGCGAGCGGATCGAGGCCTTGCGCAGGTTGGTCTCGTCCACGCTCGCGGCCGCCCGCGCGTCGGCGATGCCGGCCTGCGCGCTGGCGACCTGCGACTGCGCCCGCGCGAGCGCCGCCTGCGCCGTCGCCAGTTCGCTGCGCGACGGCACCTTGCCGCCGCTCAGGCGCGCCACCTCCTGCAGCCGCTGCAGGTTGCCCCGCGCCTCCTCCACCGTCGCGGCGGCCTGCCGGGCGCCGGCCAGCGCGACGCCCAGCGCGGCGCGCGAGCGGGCGACCTGGTCGCGCAGCTTGGTGGTGTCCAGCTCGGCGAGCACCTGGCCCTTGGCCACGCGGTCGTTCACGTCGACGTGCACCTTGGCCACGGTGCCCGAGAGTTCGCTGCCGATGTCGACCTTGTTGGTGGGCTGCAAGGTGCCGTTGGCCGTGACCTTGACCACCAGGTCGCCGCGCGCGACGGGCTCGGTGAGGTAGGTCGGCCCGGTGTCGGCGGGCGTGCGCAGGAGCCACCAAGCCCCCGCCAGCAGCACGACCGCTCCGGCCGCGATCCAGGCGGCCAGCCGGCGGCGGCGCGAGCGAACGCCCGCCCCGACCAGGTCCTCCAAAGCCGTGCGGGTGGCGTCGTTCATGACGGAGCCTCCGCACCGCCCGGCAGCCAGCCGCCGCCGAGCGCCTTATACAGGCGCACCCGGGCCGTGGCCAGTTCGCCGCGCGCCGCGACGACGGCGTCCTGCACGTTCAGCAGCGTGCGCTGGGTCTCCAGCACGGTCTGGAAGTCGATCAGCCCGGCGGTGTAGCGATGCTGCGCCAACAGCTGGGCATTGGCCGCCGATTCGCCGGCGCGCTGCAGCGTGGCCACGCGCTCGCGCCCGGCCGCCAGTCCGGCCAGCGCGTCCTCGACGTCCTGCAGCGCCTGCAGCACCTGGGCGCGGTAGGCGGCGCGCGCGGCATCGAGCGCCGCTTCGCGCCCGGCGAGCACCGCATCGCGCGCGCCGCCATCGAACAGCGGCTGGGCCAGCGAGGCGAGCAGCGACGCCGCGGCCGCGGTGCTGCCGACCGCGCCCAGCGTGGCGCCGGTCCAGGCGAGGCTGCCCTGCAACGCGAGGCCGGGCTTGCGCTGCGCGTCGGCCTGCGCCACCCGCTCGGCGGCGGCGCGCAACTGCTCCTCGGCCGCCAGCACGTCGGGGCGTTGCCGCAGCAGCTGTGCCGGGAAGGCGATCGCCACCTCGCCGGTCCCCGCGGGCACGGCGGCCGGCTGGCGCAGCGCCGCCAGCAAGGCGCCGGGGGCGCGGCCGGTGAGCACGGCGAGCGCATGCGCGGACTGGTCGGCGGCCCGGCCCAGCGCGGGCACCTGCGCCCGCGTCTGCTCGGCCGCCGTGGTGGCCTGCTCGACCTCGATCGACGTCGCCAGCCCCGCCTGGTTGCGCCAGCGGCTGATCTGCAGCGTGTCCTCCTGCGCGGCCAGGTTCGCCAGCGCCACCGCGGCGCGCTGCTGCGCGACGCGCAGGTCCACGTAGGCGAGCGCCACCTCCGCGGCCACCGACACGCGGGTGGCGGCCAGGGTCGCGGCGCCGGCGCGCTCGAGCGCGGCCTGCGCGAGCACGCCGCTGCGGTTGGCGCCGAACAGGTCGGCCTCCCACGAGGCGTCCAGGCCGACGCTGGCGGTGTTGCGGCTGGCCGTGGCCGCGGTGCGGCTGCGAGCGGCGCTGACGGAGCCCGCCACCACGGGCAGCAGCGCCGCGGCGGCCTGCTCGCGCGCGGCGCGGGCCTCGCGCAGATTGGCCTGCGCCAGCGCGACGCCGGTGTTGGCCGCCATCGCATCGGCCACCAGCGACGCCAGCGTGGGATCGCCGAAAACGCGCCACCAGGCCGGCGCCGGCGCGCCACCGGCCGGCACCGGCTGCGCCCACGCGGCGGGCGGCGCCGGTGCGTCGGTTGCCGTCGGTGCCACGGGCGTCGTGCCACAGCCGGCGGCCAGCAGGACCGGGAGCAGCGCCGCCAGCCACGACGCGCGCAAAGACGCGCGCAAGGACGCTCGCGACGACGCCAGCGAGGACGCCTGTGAAATGGCCAGGCAACGCGCGGGCCGGCAGCCGCCGGTCGGCCGGGAGGGGATGGAAGGCGTCATGGTGCGTCGCGCCGGCGCCGTCCCTCGCGCCACGCTCGCCGGTGCGAAAGCCATGATGCGCCGCGCCCGGCCTTCCCGGCTTGCGGCAGGTCATGCCCGGCCGGCCTCACAATCGCCCGCCATGCCCACCGTCCCGTTCGCCCCCCGCCTCGCCCTGCTGCTGATCCTTGCCGGCGCGCTCGGTCCGGCGCGGGCGCAGGACCCGGAGCAGCATCCCTTCAAGCTCACGCTCGGCGAGTACCACCTGTCCGGTGGCGGAACGCCGTCAGGCCCCGCCCACGACGTCAACCTGCGGCACACCTCGCGGCTCGGCAATGCGTGGCTGGGCTGGTACGACGACCGCTCCAACGGCTTCCAGCAGTGGCGGGCCGGCTGGGACCGCCAGTTCGACACCGGCGCGCTGCGCGTCCAGCCGTCGGTGCAGGTGGCTTCGGGCGGCTTTCGGGGCGGCAGCCTCTACGCCGAGGTCGGCTCCACGTGGGTCGCGGGTGCCGGGCTGGGCCGCACCAACCTGCGGCCCTATGCCAACCTGAACTTCGACCCCAACGACGCGATCACGGTGGCCGCGGGGCGGCGCTGGGGCGAGGCGCGCTCGCTCATGCTGCAGCTGGTGGCCGACAACCGGCAGAACCCGGACCAGCGGCACCTGCACCTGAACTGGCGCGAGTCGCTGGCGGGCGGCGAGCGCCTGACGCTGGACCTGCTGGCCAAGCGCGGCACGGTCGAGGGCGAGCGCATCCGCCGCTGGGGCGTCTCGGCCACCTACGACTGGCCGCGGGTGTTCGTGCGCGTGGCCTGGGACCCCAAGGTCAACTTCACGCCGCAGGACATGCTGCGCCTGTCGGCCGGCGCGCGGTTCTGAGCCGCGGCGGCGGCGCCCGCTACTCGTCGATCAGCCCGTGCTTGAGGGCGTAGCGCACCAGGTCGGTCGGGTTGTGCAGCGACAGCTTGGCCATCAGGTTGGCCTTGTGCGTGCTCACGGTCTTGACCGACAGGTTGAGCGCGGTGGCGATGTCGGTGACCGAGTCGCCGGCGGCCAGGCGCCGCATGACGTCGAACTCGCGATCGGTCAGCGACTCGTGCGGCGCGGCGCCGGCGCCGCCGGGCATGGCGCCCAGCGCCAGTTGCTCGGCGACCTCGGCACTGATGTAGGCGCCGCCGCCGGCGATCTTGCGCAGCGCCTGCACCAGCTGGGCCGGCGCGCTTTCCTTGGTGAGGTAGCCGCTGGCGCCCGACTTGATGGCGCGCACGGCGTACTGCGTCTCCTGGTGCATGGACAGCACCAGGATGCGCAGCCTGGGTTTCTCGGCCTTGACCAGCTTGATCAGCTCCATGCCGCTGCGACCGGGCATGGACAAATCGAGCACCAGCACGTCGAAGTCGAGCTCGCGCACGCGCTGCATCACCTGCGTGCCGTCGGCGGCCTCGCCCACCACCTGCAGGTCACCGGCCTCGCCGACGATGCGCTTGAGCCCCTCGCGGACGATGGCGTGGTCGTCGGCGATGACGATGCGGATCAAGCGTCCTCCTGCACGGGGATGCGTGCCTCGACGCGGGTGCCCTGGCCGGGCGCGCTGCGGATGTGGACCTTGCCCTTGAGCAGGTGGGCGCGCTCGCGCAGGCCGACCAGGCCCAGCGACTGGGGCTTGCGCGGGCCGGCGGACTCGAAGCCGACCCCGTTGTCCTGCACGCTCAGCACCATCTCCTGTCCCTCGCGCGCCACGCGCACCTGCACGAAGTCGGCCCGGGCGTGCTTGCCGACGTTGGCGAGCGATTCCTGGACGATGCGGAACACCGCGGTGGCATAGGGCTCCTGCAGCTCGAGTTCCTCGTCGAGGTCGAGCTCGCAGCCGACGCCGGTGCGCTGCTGGAAGTTCTGCACCAGCCATTCGATGGCCGGCGCCAGGCCCAGGTCGTCCAGCAGCAGCGGGCGCAGGTCGGCCGAGATGCGGCGCGTGGCGGCGACGCTGGCGTCGAGCATGGCCAGCATCTGCGACAGCTTGGCCGTGGCGCCGTCGGGGTCGGTGCGCAGGTTCTCGCGCACCCACAGGGTGTCCATCTTCAGCGCGGTGAGGGACTGTGCCAGCTCGTCGTGCAGCTCGCGCGCGATGCGGGTCTTTTCCTGCTCGCGCACGGCGCTGGCCTCGGCGGCGAACAGCGCCAGCTCCTCGCGGGCGCGCACGCGCTCGGTGACGTCGCGCAGGATCACCGTGTAGAGCTTGCCCTCGGTGGTGTCCAGCTGCGAGATGGACGCGTCCATCGGGAACTCGGTGCCGTCCTTGCGGCGGCCCAGGATGACGGTGCCGTCGCCCATGCGGCGCGAGGTGACGCCGGTTTCGCCGAAGTGCCGCACCATGCCGGCGTGGCCGCCGCGGAACCGGTCGGGCAGCAGGAGCTCCAGCCGCTGGCCGATGGCCTCGGCCGCCGTCCAGCCGAAGATCTTCTCGGCCGCGCGGTTGTACATGACGATGACCTGGTCCTCGTCCACGGACAGGATGCCGTCCATGGCCGAGTCGAGCAGGCCGGAAAGCCGGGCGGCGACCATGTCGCCGTTGCGTGGGGAAACCTGGAAGGGCATGGGACAGCGGGGTGCTGGGCGAAATTACAGCACAAGCATCCCGCCGCCGGGCCGACAAACCCGGCGGTTGAAGGGACACCGGCGGCGCGGCGCGCCGCGCGGCTCACAGGTCGCGCGCGTCGACCAGCTGGCCCGGGCAGCCGGGCGGGCGCTGCGCGGGATCGAACGGGCACTGGTTGACCTCGTCCGGCGTCATGCGCAGCAGCATGGTCAACGCGCAGGCGGCGGTGGCGATGGCCCAGAACGCGAAGAACGCGGTGGCGTACACGGCCTGCCGCGACCACGACTGGCCGTCGTGGAACCACTGCACGTCGTGCGGGTCGACGGCGGCGAACACCACCAGTTGCAGCAGGCAGGCGGCCAGGAAGGCCGGCCACAGGATCCACATCAGCTTGCGCACGCGCATGGCGGCCTCAGCGGTCCGACGTCGGCGTGGCCGCGTGGTTGCGCGCCTGCACCGCGGGCAGGCGCGCGCGCTCGGCGGCCAGCTGCTTGTTGATCTCGATGCCCTTGCGGTAGTAGTCGGCGTCGACCACCTTGTCGGCGCCGCGGGCGGCAATGAACGCCGTGACGATGGAGGCCACCACCACCACGGCCGGGCCGGCGATCACCAGCCACAGGTGGCCATGGCGCCACCACGGCAGCGGCGGCGCGGCGGGGGACGGATCGGCATTGCTCATGCTTGTCTCCTTGCAGGGTCAGCGGGGAACGAGGAAGACGGACTTCTCGCGCACTTCGGCATCGCCGCCGGCGGCCTCGACCTCGAAGTGGATGGGGTGGGATCCGGCCGCGGCCGAGCCGTACGGGATCTGCAGTCGCACCGGCACCCAGCGCGACTCGGCGGGCCCGATGGTGAACTCGTCCTCCGAGGCGACCTGCAGGCCGGGCAGTCCCTCGGCCTTGATGCGGTAGCGCTGGGTCTGCTCGGTGGCGTTCATCACCTGCAGCCGGTAGACGTTCTCGAGCTTGCCGCCGGGGGCGATGCGGGCGAGCGCGGCGCGGTCGCGCACCACGTCGACCTTGAGCGGCGTGCGCACCACCAGGCTGAAGGCCAGGGCCAGGCAGATCGCGCCGAGGATGGCGGTGTAGATGAGGATGCGTGGGCGCAGCACGTGGCGCAGGATGTCGCGGCCCGACCAGCCCTTGGCCATCGCGTTCTGGGTGGTGAACCGGATCAGCCCGCGCGGGTAGTTCATCTTGTCCATCACGGTGTCGCACACGTCCACGCAGGCGGCGCAGCCGATGCACTCGTACTGCAGGCCCTGGCGGATGTCGATGCCCGTCGGGCACACCTGCACGCACAGGCCGCAGTCGATGCACGAGCCCAGCCCCTTGGCCACGAAGTCGTCCTTGCGCCCGCGGGTGCCGCGCGGCTCGCCGCGGACGGTGTCGTAGCTGACGATCAGCGTGTCCTTGTCGAACATCGCACTCTGGAAGCGCGCGTACGGGCACATGTACTTGCACACCTGCTCGCGCAGGAAGCCGGCGTTGCCGTAGGTGGCGAAGGCGTAGAAGAAGACCCAGAACACTTCCCACGAGCCCATGCGGGTCTGCAGGAATTCCATGCCCAGTTCCTGGATCGGCGTGAAGTAGCCGACGAAGGTGAAGCCGGTCCACATGGCGAGCGAGCCCCACAGGATGTGCTTGAAGGACTTCTTGACCAGCTTTTCCAGCGAGAAGCTGGCGGCGTCGAGCTTCATGCGCTGCGGCCGGTCGCCCTCGACCTTGCGCTCGATCCACAGGAACATCTCGGTGTAGACGGTCTGCGGGCAGGCAAAGCCGCACCACAGGCGCCCCGCCACGGCGGTGAACAGGAACAGCGACAGCGCGCTGACCACCAGCAGCCCGGTGAGGTAGATGAAGTCCTGCGGATACAGCACGTACCCGAACAGGTAGAAGCGCCGCGCGGCCAGGTCGAACAGCACCGCCTGGCGGCTGCCCGCCTCGGTGGACCAGGCCAGCCACGGCAGGCCGTAGAACACGATCTGCGTGAGCCACACGAAGGCCCAGCGCCACTTGGCGAACAGGCCGGTGACCGATCGCGGATAGATCTTCTTCTGCGCCTCGTACAGCGAGACGGTCTCGTCGCCGGCGGGCACAGGGACGATGGGGATGACTTTCTGGTTCATGGCAGGTTGCCGGGCGGTGTTCACCCGACCACCGCATCTTGCCGGCGGGGGTGCCGTGGGGGTTTGAGCTAGATCATGGAAACGCGGGACGGACGGGCTGCCTCGCGGGTGTGGGAAGGGTGGGGCCGGACCGCGTGAGGTCGGGGAGCTGGGAACTGAGGGTGGCGGCTGCAGAGGAGACGGAGGTGTCCGGGGGGCGGGGGCGCCCGGGGCGGGCGGCAGGGCGATGCCCGCCAGGGGCTCATGCTGGCCTCTCCGTGCTTCGCCTGCGGCTCACGCACAGTCGCGCGTTGCCTTCCGGGGCGCGGGCCCACGCGGCACAACTCGCTGCGCCTACGGCTCCGCTCAAACACGTGCCGCGAGTCAGAGGCTCATGTCGAGCTGCGCTCCCTGCGGTCGCTCGCCAGGGCCCGCGCCCCTGCGGCAACGCTCAGGCCAGAAATCGCCCCCGACGTGCATCGCCCTGCCGCCTGGCAGCAGCGGTGGGAGCCCCCCACCGGGCCGAGCCGCCCGCGGAAGCCTTGGCCATGCCGCTCTTTGGCCGCGTGCCCGGCCAGCCATGCCTGGCACACATGCCTGGCACACGTGCCGGGCACACATGCCTGTCCGCACATGTCCTGGACGCACATGTCCTGGACGCACATGTCCTGGACGCACATGTCCTGGGCGCACATTCCTGGGCGCACATGCCTGGGCGCACATTCCTGGGCGCGCACGCCGGACGCACATGCGTGGTCGACCACGCCTAGGCACCCTCCCCTGTCATTCCCGCGAAAGCGGGAATCCACGCGTTCGCACGAGCGCTGTTCCTGGGCTGCGGCGGAGAACAGATGCGGCTTGACCGAGGCCCTGCCCGATCGCGCACAAGGTGCCCAGCGCGGCAGGCGGTGTCTGGCGGGGGCGATTTCCGGGGCGGCACGCCGCAGTGGCCGGCCCGCTGCGAGCGACGCAGGAGCGAAGCTCGTCGATGAACCACTGGCTTGCGGCCGCTTGTCTGAGTGGCGCGCGCAGCGCGCAACGAGTTCGGCCGCTGCGGGCCGGCCACGCAAGGCGCGCGATGTTCCTGTGCGAGCGCAGCGCAGCACGGAACCGCCACGGCATGAGCCCCCGACGGACGCCGCCTGCCGCGCCGCCCCCGCAGCTTCAGCTTCGCTTCTTCGTCGCGCCACCTCAGCCCAAATCGAGCCTGACCCAAGCGGAACAAACGAAAACGCCCCGCCACGGCACAAACCGCGGCGGGCCGCAAGGAAGCCGTTCTGGAGCCGTTGCCTAAGGCTTGGCCGTGCCCGGCTTGTTCGACAGTCCCCAGACGTACGACGCCAGCACGTGGATCTGCGCGTCGGTGAGCTTGCCGGCTTGCGCGGGCATGACGTTGGTCTTGCCGTTGTTGATCATGCTGATCACCGCCTGCTCGCCGAAGCCGTGCAGCCAGACGTCGTCGGTGAGGTTGGGCGCACCCATGGCCTGGTTGCCCTTGCCGTCGGTGCCGTGGCAGGCCGCGCAGGCCGTGAACTTGCTCTTGCCCAGCTGCGCGCGCACCGAGTCGTGCGGGGCGCCGGAGAGCGACAGCACGTAGTTGGCCACGTTCTTCACGTCGTCGGCCGAACCCACCGCCGCCGCCATCGGGGGCATCATGCCCTGGCGGCCGCCCTTGATGGTCTCGGTGATCTTCTCGGTCGAGCCGCCGTGCAGCCAGTCGACGTCGGTGAGGTTGGGAAAGCCCTTGCTGCCGCGCGCGTCGGAGCCGTGGCACTGCGCGCAGTTGTTCATGAACAGCCGCTCGCCGATGGCCATGGCCTGCGGATCGCCAGCCACGTCCTCGGCCTTGCGGGCGGTGAACTGCGCGTACAGCGGCGCGAGTTCCTTGTTGGCCTTCTCGACCTCGGCCTCGTACTCCTGCCTGGACGTCCAGCCGAGCTGGCCCTGGTAGGTGCCCAGTCCCGGGTAGGCCGCCAGGTACAGCAGCGAGAACACGATGGTCAGCACGAACAGCCACATCCACCAGCGCGGCATGGGGTTGTTCATCTCGGTCAGGTCCTCGTCCCAGACGTGGCCGGTGGTGTTGTCCGCGGTGGAGACGACCTTCTTGCGGGCCGTGATCCACAGCAGCAGCAGGCAGGCGATGATGCCCGCCAGGGTGATGCCGGTCACGTAGACCGACCAGAAGTTGCTGGTGAAGTCGCTCATGGCAGGCTCCTCACTCGCCGCGGAACGGGATCTGCGCGGCTTCCTCGAAGCCGGCGCGGTTGGAGCGGGCGTAGGCCCACGCCAGGATGCCGATGAAGGTGGCGAAGCTGGCCAGCGTGGCGACGATGCGCAGGGTGGTGATGTCCATGGTGTGTTCTCCTGTCGGGCGCCGGCTCACTTCAGGGCCAGCCCGAGCGACTGCAGGTACGCGACCAGCGCGTCCATCTCGGTCTTGCCCCTGAGCTCGGCCGGGGCCTTGGCGATCTGCTCGTCGGTGTAGGGCACGCCCACGACGCGCAGGGCCTTCATGTGGGCGCCGATGCTGGCATCGTCGGCCGGGGTCTTCTCCAGCCAGCTGTAGGCGGGCATGTTCGACTCGGGCACCACGTCGCGCGGGTTGTTCAGGTGGATGCGGTGCCACTCGTCGCTGTACTTGCCGCCCACGCGGGCGAGGTCGGGGCCGGTGCGCTTGCTGCCCCACTGGAACGGGTGGTCGTACACCGACTCGCCGGCCACCGAATAGTGGCCGTAGCGCAGCGTCTCGGCGCGGAACGGCCGGATCATCTGCGAGTGGCAGTTGTAGCAGCCCTCGCGCTGGTAGATGTCGCGGCCGGCCAGCTGCAGCGCGGTGTAGGGCTTGACGCCCTCGACCGGCTGCGTGGTCGACTTCTGGAAGAACAGCGGCACGATCTCGACCAGGCCGCCGACGGCGACGACCAGCAGGATCAGCACGATCATCAGGAAGTTGTTGGTCTCGACCTTCTCGTGGGTGAAACCGGTGGGGGGATTGGCGTTGTGGCTCATGGGGATCGCTCCAGCGGTTTCAGGCGGCCTGCGGCACCGGCACGTTGATGCGCACGGCGCGGCCGTTGGCCACGGTCATCCAGGTGTTCCAGGCCATCACCAGCATGCCGGCCAGGTACAGCAGGCCGCCGATCACGCGGATCACGTAGAAGGGGTAGGTGGCCTTGACGCTCTCGACGAAGGTGTAGGTGAGCGTGCCGTCGGCATTGATGGCGCGCCACATCAGGCCCTGCATCACGCCGGCGATCCACATCGCGGCGATGTACAGCACGATGCCCACGGTGGCGATCCAGAAGTGCAGCTCGATGGCCGGCACCGAGTACATCTTCTTCTGGCCGAACAGGCGCGGGATCAGGTAGTACAGGCAGCCCATGGAGATCAGGCCCACCCAGCCCAGCGCGCCGGCGTGCACGTGGCCGACGGTCCAGTCGGTGTAGTGCGACAGGGCGTTGACGGTCTTGACGGACATCATCGGCCCCTCGAAGGTGGCCATGCCGTAGAACGACAGGGCGACGATCATGAAGCGCAGCACGGGGTCGTCGCGCAGCTTGTGCCAGGCGCCCGACAGCGTCATCACGCCGTTGATCATCCCGCCCCAGCTGGGGGCCAGCAGGATCAGCGAGAACAGCATGCCCACCGACTGGGTCCAGTCCGGCAGCGCGGTGTAGTGCAGGTGGTGCGGGCCCGCCCACATGTAAGTGAAGATCAGCGCCCAGAAGTGCACGATCGACAGGCGGTAGCTGTAGACCGGCCGCTCGGCCTGTTTGGGGACGAAGTAGTACATCATCCCCAGGAAGCCGGCGGTGAGGTAGAAGCCCACCGCGTTGTGCCCGTACCACCACTGCACCATCGCGTCCTGCACGCCGGCATAGGCCGAGTACGACTTCATCCAGCCCGCGGGGACGGCGGCGCTGTTGACCAGGTGCAGCACGGCGATGGCCAGGATGAAGCCGCCGTAGAACCAGTTGGCCACGTAGATGTGGCGCACCTTGCGCGTGCCGACGGTGCCGAAGAACACGATGGCATAGGACACCCACACCAGCGTGATCAGGATGTCGATCGGCCACTCGAGTTCGGCGTATTCCTTGCTGGTGGTGTAGCCCAGGGGCAGGCTGATGGCGGCGGCGACGATCACGGCCTGCCAGCCCCAGAAGGTGAACGAGGCCAGCTTCGGCAGGAACAGCGGCACGTGCGAGGTGCGCTGCACGCACCAGTAGCTGCTGGCGAACAGCGCGCAGCCGCCGAACGCGAAGATCACCGCGTTGGTGTGCAGCGGCCGCAGACGGCCGTACGACAGCCACGGGATGCCGAAATTCAGTTCGGGCCAGGCGAGCTGGGCCGCGATGAACACGCCGACGAGCATGCCCACCACGCCCCAGACGACGGCCATCAGCGTGAACTGCCGCACCACGGTGTCGTGGTACGGAACTGCTGGAGGTTGTTGGTCGTTCATTGGGAGCACCTTTCGCCCCCAGTGTCGGCTCAGCCCCGCCCTGCAGGGTTGATGAAGGTCAATCGGTCTCCAGAATGCGCTGGCCCTCGGCTTCGAGTGCGTCGAACTGGCCACGCCAGACGGCCCAACCGAGCGCGCCGAGGATCAGCAGGCCCAGGCCGACGGACAGCGGGATGAGGAGAAAGAGGATGTCCATGGGGAGAGTCCGTGTCAGGCGCGCGCGAGCGCGGCCCCGGCCAGGCGCGAGGCCGATGGGAGGGGTTGGGCGGGCGGCGCCGGCAGCCGCGACAGCCGCGCCGCATTGAGCACCACCAGCAGCGAGCTGGCCGCCATGCCCAGGCCGGCGGCCCACGGCGGCATCCAGCCCACGAGCGCCAGCGGCACGCTGACCGCGTTGTAGGCGGCGGCCCAGGCGAGGTTCTGGCGCACCACGCGGCGCGTGCGCCGCGCGAGGGCCAGGATCAACGGCACGGCTTCGAGCTGGCCGCCCGCGACGATGAAGTCGCTGCGCGATTGCGCCAGCGGCGCGCCCTGCCCCATCGCGATCGAGAGGTCGGCGCGCGCGAGCACGGGGCCGTCGTTCAGGCCGTCGCCCACCATCGCGACGCGATGGCCTCGCAGCTGTTCGGCCCGCACGTGCGCCAGCTTGTCCTCGGGCGACTGGCCGCCCCAGCCCTGCGCGATGCCGGCGCGGGCGGCCAGGCGCTGGACCGCGCGCAGGCGATCGCCCGAGAGCAGTTGCACGCGCAGCCGCTCGCTCACCAGCTGCGCGACGGCCGCCGGCGCCTCCGGGCGCAACTGCTCGTCCAGCGCGAAGCTGGCGAGCCAGCCGCGGTCGTCGGCCAGGTGCACCTGCGCGGCATCGGCGATGCCGTCGGGGGCGCCGCAGAACGCGGCCGAGCCCAGGCGCAGCGGCGCGCCCACGCCGCCCTCCAGCCGGCCTTGCACGCCCTGCCCCGCGGCTTCGGCCACGTCGGCCAGCGGCGGCAGGTCCAGGCCGGCGGCGGCGTCGACCACCGCGCGCGAGGCCGGATGCAGCGAGTGGCTGGCCAGCGCGGCAGCCAGCCGCAGCGCGTCGTCGCGGGTGGCGCCGGCACGCAGCTGCACGCCGGTGACCGCCATGCGCTCGCGCGTGAGGGTGCCGGTCTTGTCGAACACCACCGTGTCGACCTGGGCGCCGGCTTCCAGGGCTTCGAGGCGCCGCACCAGGATGCCGCGCCGCGCCAGCGCCCCCGCCGCCGCCAGCGTCGCCGCCGGCGTGGCCAGGGACAGCGCGCAGGGGCACGTGACGATCAGCACGGCGACCGAGATGCCCAGCGCATGGCTGGCGCCGGCGGGCCACCACCACCAGGCGGCGGCGGCGGCAGCAGCGAGCACGCCCAGCAGGAAGGGGCCCGCGATGCGGTCGGCCTGGCGCGCGAGCCGCGGCTTGTCCACCGACGCCTGCTCCATCAGCGCCACGATGCCGGCGTAGCGGGTGTCGTCGCCCAAGCGCTCGACCCGCACCAGCAGCGCGCCGCTGAGGTTGTGGCTGCCGGCGATCACCGCGTCGCCCGCCGCGCGCGGCAGCGGCTCGGATTCGCCGGTGAGCAGCGCCTCGTCGACGCGGCTGTCGCCCTCGAGCACGCGGCCGTCGGCCGGGAAGGCCTCGCCGGGCAGCACGCGGATGCGGTCGTCCACGCGCAGCCGGCGCACGGCGACGCGCTCGAAGCTGCCGTCGGCGCGCTGGCGCTCGATGGTGGCGGGCAGCCGGCGCATCAGCGCCTCCAGCGAGCCGGCGGTGCGGTCGCGCAGCCGCTGCTCGAGCAGCCGCCCGGACAGCAGGAAGAACACGAACATCGTCAGCGAGTCGTACCAGACCTCGCCGCCGAGCGGGCCGGCCGGATCCGCCGTCGCCACCGTGCTGGCGCCGAACGCGATCGCGATGCCCAGGGCCACCGGCACGTCCATGCCGATGCGGCCGTTGCGCACGTCGCGCAGGGCCGAGGCGAAGAAGGGCCAGCACGAGAACAGCACCACCGGGACGGTGAGCATCCAGGAGGCCCAGCGCAGCAGCGCCTGGGCATCGGGCGTGATGTCGCCGGGCGGGGCGACGTACGCCGGGTACGCGTACATCATCACCTGCATCATGCAGAAGCCGGCCACGAGCCAGCGCCACAGCAGCCGGCGGCGCGCCTGCAGGCGCGGCTGCGCGGCGAGCTGGTCGGCCGCGGGCAGGCCGCCGTAGCCGGCGAGCCGCAGCGCCGCGAGCCAGTCGCTGGGCTGGCACCGGTCGGGCGCCCACACGATGCGGGCCGTGGCCGTGCTGCCGTTGACCTGCACCGACTCGACGCCCGGCACGCGGGCCAGCGCCTGCTCCACGGTGAGCGTGCAGGCGGCGCAGTACATCCCCTCGATGGCGAGGAAGGACTCCCACCAGCCGTCGCGCCCGCGCACCGGGCGGCTGAACTCTTCCCAGGCGGCCCGTTCGTCCAGGGGCGCCCACGCGGCGTCGGCAGGCAGGGCGGGGCTCGGGGACGTCATGCCCCAAGGGTACGGGCCGTGCCGGCCGTGCCGGTTGACTTACATCAACGGCGCCGGAACGGGTGCGCTGCTAAGCTCGTGCCATCCGCACTGCCGCGGCTGCCGCGGCTGCCGCGGCCTGGAGACCGACCATGTACCAACGCATCCTCGTCACCACCGACGACTCCAAGCTCTCGCGCAAGGCCGTCAAGGCGGCCATCGAGCTCGCGGGCGCCGTGCAGGCCGAACTGGTGGCGCTGCACGTCGTGCCTCGGTATCCGGTCAGCTACTTCGAGGGCGCCGTCGCCCTGCAGCCCAAGGAGGTCGGCCGGATCGAGAAGGAATGGGCCGACCGCGGCAACGCGATGGTGGAGAAGGTCGCCGCCGAGGCCGCCAAGGCCGGCGTGCAGGCGCGCGGCGTGATCGCCCAGTCCGACGCCGTGTCCGAGGCGATCATGAGCGCGGCCAAGAAGCACAAGTGCGACCTCATCGTGATGGCCTCGCACGGCCGCCGCGGCATCAGCCGCGTGCTGCTGGGCAGCGAGACCCAGCACGTGCTGACCCACAGCACCATCCCCGTGCTGGTGCTACGCTGACGCCCGCCCGAATCCGAACCCGAACCCGAGGAGACTTCCGCATGCGCATCATCCTGGCCGCCGACGGCAGCAAGTTCACCAAGAAGGCGCTGGCCTTCCTCGCCACCCACGAGTCCCTCGCCGGCACCGAGGACGAACTGCTCGTGATCAACGTGCAGCCGCCGATGCCCCCGCGCGTGAAGACCCTGGTGGGCGCCGCCGCCGTCAACAGCTACCACGAGGACGAGGCGACCAAGGTGCTGGCGCCGATCGAGAAGTTCCTGGGCCGCAAGGGCATCGCCTTCCGCTGCGAGTGGAAGGTGGGCGAGCCGGCGCAGCAGATCCTGCAGGCGGCCAAGAAGAACAAGTCCAACATGATCGTGATGGGCACGCACGGCTACGGGCTGATCGGCCGCGCGGTGATGGGCAGCGTCGCCCAGCGCGTGCTGGTGGACGCCGACGTGCCGGTCCTGCTCGTCAAGTAACCACCGCCTGTTCCTACCTGCTGTCGCGCCGGCGTCCCACCGACGCCGCCGGCAGCTGCGCCATGCTGCAGGCCCACTGCCCATGGCGATCGACCTCCCGACCACTCGCGCGCGCACGACCGTGGTCGTCGCGTTCGGCATCGCGCTGCTCGCCCTGCTGGCGCTGCGGCTGCTGCCGGCGCTGGTGGCGGCGCTGGGCACGCACGCGATCTATGTCTTCCTGCAGGCGCGGCTGGCGCCGCGCTTCGGCGAGCTGCACGCGCGCATCGCCGCCGTGGTGCTCACGGTGCTGGTGCTGGCGCTGCTGGCCGCGGCGGGCGTGCAGGCATTCGAGTGGCTGTGGGCGCCAGGCGAGGGACTGGCGAAGCTGATGCAGGTGCTGGCCGATGCCATCGATCGCGTCCGCACGGCGGCGCCGCCGGCGGTGGCGGCGCGGCTGCCCGAGTCGGCCGCCGACCTGCAGCACGCGCTGTCGACGTGGCTGCGCACCCATTCGCGCGAACTGCAGCACTGGGGCAACGAGGCGCTGCGCATCGGGGCCCACCTGCTGATCGGCCTGGGCATCGGCCTGCTGGTGGCCTTCAGCCGGCACGCGGCGCCGCGTTCGCGCTGGGTGGCGCTGGTGCGCGAGCGGCTGTGGGGCCTGAGCACGGCGTTCACCAACGTCGTGGCGGCGCAGGTGCGCATCGCGATCGTGAACACCGTGCTCACCGGCCTGTTCCTGCTGGTGGTGCTCCCGCTGGCCGATTCGCCGCTGCCGCTGGCCCGCACGCTGGTCGTGTTCACCTTCGTGGTGGGGCTGGTGCCGATCCTGGGCAACCTGCTGTCCAACGCCGCCATCGTGGTGGTGGGACTGACCGTCTCGGCCGGCGTGGGCGTCGCGTGCCTCGTGTTCCTGCTGGCGATCCACAAGCTCGAATACTTCCTGAATGCGCACTTCGTCGGCCAGCGCACCAGCATCCCGCCCTATGCGCTGCTGGGAGCGATGCTGGTGGGCGAGGCCGCCTTCGGCATCGCCGGCCTCATCGCCGCGCCGATCTATTGCGCCTGGCTGGTGCGCGAACTGCAGATCGCGGACGTCGTCTGAGCGGCGGCGCGCTTTCGCGGGCCGGCGCGCTGCGCTGTTCGCTGCGACTGCGGCTCGCAACCTCCGCTGCCCGGCCCACGTGATCCGCACGGGAATGCCCTGCGCCCCAAGGTTGTCTCCTCGCGGCGACGTTTTCGTCCCGCTCCCACGGTTTTTCCTTGTCTCGGCCGTTGGCATGCATAAAATGCGAATCGTTCTCATTTGCGTGCCATGCCTTTTCCCCTGCCGATCCGCTCGCCCCTCTCCTTCCCGTTCCGCTGGTTGCCGGCGCTCGCCGCGGCGGCGGTGCTCGCAGCCTGCGGCGGTGGCGGCGGCAGCCCGGGGTCGGCCGCGCCGGCGGCGGTGGCGCAGGCCGCCGCGCAGCAGCTCAGCCCCGCCGCCGAGCTCGGCGAGCTGATCTTCAAGGACGCGACGCTGTCGGCGTCGGGCCGGCTGTCGTGCGCCTCCTGCCACGACCCGCAGCTCGGGCACGCCTCGCCGTTCGACACGCCGGTGGCGATGGGCGGGCCGAACCTCGACCAGGCCGGCCTGCGCAACCCGCCCTCGCTGCGCTACCTGCGCTTCAACGGCAGCTTCCGGATCGAGGCCGACGGCACGCCCACGGGCGGCTTCTTCTGGGACGGCCGCGCGGCGACGCTGCAGGAACAGGCCCGCGGCCCCTTCCTCAATGCGCGCGAGATGGCCAACCCCGACGTCGCGTCGATCGTCGCCAAGCTGGCCGCCGCGCCCTACGCGGCCCGGTTCCGCGCCGTGTTCGGCGACGACATCCTGGCCAGCCCCGACGCCGCCTTCGACCGCGTGACGATGGCGCTGCAGCGCTACCAGCTCGAGGCGCCCGAGTTCGCGCCGTTCTCGAGCAAGTTCGATGCGTTCACGGCCGGCCGCGCCAGCCTCACGCCGCAGGAGATGAACGGCCTCGCGCTCTTCAACCGGGCCGACAAGGGCAACTGCGCCGCCTGCCACTCGAGCACCCGACCGGCCAACGCGCCGGGCGCGCTGTTCACCGACTTCAGCTACGACAACCTCGGCCTGCCGCGCAACGCGGCCATCGCCGACAACGCCGACCCGTCCTTCTTCGACGGCGGCCTGTGCGGCGCCACCCGGGCCGACCTCGCCGCGCGCACCGACCTGTGCGGCGCGTTCAAGGTGCCGAGCCTGCGCAACGTCGCCTTGCGCAAGCACCTGTTCCACAACGGCGCCTTCACCTCGCTGGAGCAGGCGATCCGCTTCTATGTGCGGCGCGACACCGACCCGCAGCTGTGGTACCCGCTCGATCCGCTGGGCAACCCGGTGCCCTACGACGACATCCAGCCCGCGTTGCGCGCCAACGTGAACACCAGCGAGGCGCCCTACAACCGCCGCCCCGGCCAGGCGCCGGCGCTCACGGATGACGAGATCCAGGATCTCGCCAGCTTCCTGCGCACCCTCACCGACGGCTACACGCCCTGAGCCCGCGCACCCGATTCCACAGAAGAGAACGACCGCATGAAGAAAACCACCACCCCCGCCCTGCGCCTGGGCACCCTCGCGCTCGCCGCCCTGGCCGCCTGCGGCAGCGCCGCAGCGCAATCCGACAGCGAAGTCGCGCAGCAGCTGCGCCAGTTGCGCCAGGAGCTGCAGCAGGTGCGCCAGGAGCTCGACACGCTCAAGCGCCGGCAGGCCGATGTTCCGGCTGCTCCCGTTGCGCCCACGGCCCCGACCGCGTCGACCGCAGGCGCCTGGAGCAGTGCCGCGCCGGCACCCACGGCCGCACCGGGGTCCGCCAGCGCGCCGTCCGGCACGGGCCTGAGCTTCTTCGGCTACGGCGAGCTGAGCTACTCGCGCCCGCGTCGCGACGCCGCCAGCGCCGTCGCGACGGCGGGCCGCGGCGTGTTCGGCTTCGGCTACGCGTTCAGCGAGCGCACCCGCATGGCGGCCGAGATCGAGATCGAGAACGCCGTCGCGTCCGCGTCGGACCAGGGCGAGGTGGCCTTCGAGCAGCTGTACGTCGAGCACGACATCCAGCCCTCGCTGTCGGCGCGCGCCGGCCTGTTCCTGATGCCCGTGGGCTACATGAACGAAACGCACGAGCCCACGCGCTACTTCGGCGTGCAGCGCAACCTGGTCGAGACGGCCATCATCCCGACCACCTGGCGCGAGCTGGGCGTGGGCCTGCGCGGCACGACCGACGCCGGCCTGCGCTGGGACGCCGGCGTCGTCACCGGCTTCGACCTCACCAAGTGGGACGCCGACAGCAGCGAAGGACGCGAGTCGCCGCTGGGCGCCATCCACCAGGAAGGCCAGCTGGCCAAGGCGCGCAGCCTGGCCGGCTACGCGGCGGTCAACTACAACGGCATCCCGGGCCTGAACGTGGGCGGCAGCGCCTACCACGGCGGCGCGGGCCACCGGCAGCCGGGCTTCGCCGGCGCCGATGCGACCGTCTCGCTGGCCGAGGCGCACGTGCGCTGGCAGCCGGGCCGCTGGGACCTGTCGGCCCTGGCCGCCACCGGCCGCTTCGGCGGCGTCTCCGCGCTCAACGCCACGTTCGCCGGCCAGGACACGCCGGTCCCCGAGCGCTTCGGCGGCTGGTACGCGCAGGCCGCGTACAAGGCCTGGCAGCGCGGCGAGCAGGCGCTGTGGCCGTTCGCGCGCTACGAGCGCGTGAACACCGCGCAGGCCTACTCGGGCCTACCGGCGGGCCTGGCGCCGGCGATCCAGCCCGACACGCGCGTGCTCACCGTCGGCGCCAACTACTACCTGCACCCGCAGGTGGTCGTGAAGGCCGACTACATGCGCTTCCTCAACGACAGCCAGCTCGACCGCTTCAACCTCGGCGTCGGCTTCCACTTCTGACGCCATGCTCCGCCGCCGCACCCTCGCCCTCGCCGCCGGCGCCGCGCTCTGGAACGCGCGCGCCTTCGCGGCCGTGTACATGGACATCGAGCAGGCGCGCAAGCTCCTGCTGCCGCGGGCCGCGGCCTTCCAGCCCTGGGCGCTGCCGCTGGACGCGGCCTCGCTCGCCGCGGTCGCGCAGGCCAGCCAGACCCGCATCCCGCCCGGCTACGCGCCGGCCGGCTGGGTGGGCCTGGACGACCAGGGCGCGCGCGTGGGCTTCGTGCTGGCCGACCGCGTGGTCGGCAAGTTCGAGCTGATCGACTACGCGGCGGGCTTCGCCCCCGACGGCACCGTCACGCAGGTGGAGGTGCTGGCCTACCGCGAATCGCACGGCGCGGAGATCCGCAACCTCGCCTGGCGCAAGCAGTTCGCCGGCCGCAAGGGGCCGGGCCAGCTGCGCTTTGGCGACGACATCCGCAACATCTCGGGCGCCACGCTCTCGTGCCAGCACGTCACCGAAGGCATGCAGCGGCTCTCGGCGCTGGTGCTGGCGCAACTGCAGCGCTGAACGGCATGGACCCGGCGATCCACGGCGACCTCGTGCAGCGTGCGCAGCCCTGGCTGGGCACGCTCGTGACCGTGCAGGCCGCGAGCGAAGGCATGGCCGACGCGGCGATCGCGCAGGCGCTCGACGCCGCGTTCAGCGCGATCGCGCGCGTGCACACGGCGATGAGCGCGCATGCGCCCGATTCCGACCTGGCCCGGCTGGCGCGCGCGCGCCGCGGCGACCGCATCGGCGTGAGCGCCGACACCGCGGCGGTGCTGCGCATGGCGCAGGCGTGGCGGCAGGCCAGCGCCGGGGCGTTCGACGCCCAGCGCGCCGGCGAGCAGCTGGCGGCCCGCGGCGCCCGGCCCGGCCTCGACGCGCCGCGCGTGCCCGGCGCCGGCCTGCCCGCGTGGGAGCTGCTGCCGGGCGACGTCGTGCAGGCCGAAGGCCCGGTGCGCCTGGACCTCGGCGGCATCGCCAAAGGCCATGCCGTCGACCAGGCCGTCGCCGCCCTGCGCGCGCACGGCATCCGCAGCGGCCTGGTCAACGCCGGCGGCGACCTGCGCGCGTTCGGCGAGCGCACCTGGCGCATCGAGGTCCAGCACCCGGTCGTGCGCGCCCGCTCGCGCCGGCTGCTGCGGCTGCGCGAGGGCGCCGTCGCCACCTCGCTGGGCGCGCCGGCCAACGCCGACTTCGTGCCCACGCGGCGGCGCGCGGCGCGCTGGCAGCACACGACCGTGCTGGCGCGCGACTGCGCCACCGCCGACGCGCTCACCAAGTGGGCCCTGCAGGACCCCGCGCCGTCGCTGCGCCTGCACGCCGCCCTGTCGCGCCTGGGAGCCCGCCTGTGGCGCGCCTGAGCGAATTCGCCCGCCACCACGGCGGCTGGCCGCGCTCGGGCGCGGCCTGGACGTCGCTGCTGGTGCTGGCGCTCTGGGCGACCGGCCTGCTGTTGGAGTGGTGGCCCGCCGAGCAGGCGCCGCTGCTGGAGGGCTGGCAGGCGGCGCTGCGCCACGCGGCGGTGGTCGCGCACGGCACCGGCGCCTGGCTGTTCTGCCTGTTCGCGGGCCGCTGGATGTGGCCGCACGCGCAGCTTGTTTGGCGCCGCGCCGCGGACACGAAATGGCTGCTGGGCATGGCCGCCGGCGCGCTCGCGCTGGGTGCCGCCGTCACCGGCCTGCTGCTGCTGTACGGCCCCGGATCGCTGCGCGACGGGCTCGTCGTCACGCACTGGTGGACGGCGGTCGGCTGGCCGCTCGTGATCGTGGCGCACGCGCGCAAGCTGCTGTCGCCGGCGGCCTGGGCCGGGCGGCGCCGGCACTGAAGCCGCGTCAGTCGGCCGGAGGCGGCCGGATCGCCTCGACCTGCTGCGGATCGGCCTCGAGCAGGCGGATGTCGGCCGGCAGCGGCGCGGCTGGGTCGCCCACGGTCACGTCCGTGATCCCGAACTGCCGCAGTGCCTGCGGCGCGAGCGTGTAGAAGTCGTCGGCCGCGAACGGCGCGAGCTTGCCGAACCAGCACACGAAGCCGTCCACCCCGAGCCGATCGAAGAACGCCGCCTCGCGCCGCGCGAGCGCGCGGGCCTGGTCCATCTCGGCCTGGCTCCACTGGCCCTGCCCGGTCCGGTCCAGGTACAGCACGTGCGCCATGTTGCCGTGCCAGCCCACCGATGCGAGCGTGGCCAGGCGCTTGTGGCGCGCGGCCGGGAAGACGTAGTTCGCGCACGAGGACAGGCATTTCGCCGGCACTTCCAGGTCGAGCCCGCGCTCGTGGATGGCCTCGGCCATGTCCAGCGCGGCGTCCACCAGGCCGCCGCCGGAGGTGATCACGACTCTGGCCACGCCCGGCTCGCGCAGCAGCTCGCGAAAGCGCGCCACCGCGGTCGCGGTGATGCGCCCGGCGAACACGATGGCGTCGTCCTGGCGTTGGACGCTCGTGGCGTCCTGGGCCGCCGCCGGCGGCGCGGCGACCGCCAGCAGCAGGCCGAGCACACCGGCCGGCCAAGCTCGCTTCAGGGGGCGCAGGGGCATCGAGGCGCAGCATAACGGCGACTCGCGCCGCGCTGGGGCCGCTGCCTACAATCGCGCGCTTGTCCCCGGAGAGACCACGATGAGGATCCCCCTGCGTTCGCTCGCGGCCGCCGCCGCCCTGGCCCTGGCGGCCGCTCCCGCGCTGGCCGCGCCGCCGCCGGTGCGCGACACCGCGGAGACGATCCATGGGGTCAAGGTCCACGACCCGTACCGGTACTTCGAGAACGTGAAGGACCCCGAGGTGCAGGCCTGGATGCGCGACCAGGGCGCGCAGGCCCGGCAGTCGCTGGACCGCATCGAGGGGCGCGATGCGATGGAAAAGCGCATCGCCGAGCTGTCCGCGGCGGCCGGCGATGCGATCACCGCCGTGACGCGCATGCCGGGCAACCGCCTCTATTTCCTCCGGCGCGCGCGCGGCGAGCGCCAGTACAAGCTGGTGCTGCGCGAGGCCGGCCGCGACCGCGTGCTGGTCGATCCGCAGGTGCAGAGCGCGCGCACCGGGGTGCCGCACGCGATCAACTACTACAAGCCGTCGTGGGACGGCCGCCACGTCGCCTACGGGCTGTCGGCCGGCGGCTCGGAGGAGGCCTCGCTGTCGATCCTGGACGTGCGTACCGGCCAGCCCGTGGGCGAGCCGATCCCCCGCGTGCGCGAGCCGAACGTGAGCTGGCTGCCGGACAGCCGCTCGTTCACCTACAACCAGCTGCGCGCCCTCGACCCCGAGTCGCCCGAGACGGAGACCTACCAGGACAGCGCCGTGATGTGGCAGCGCGTCGGCGCGCCGGCCGCCCAGGCGCGTGCCGTGTTCGGCCCGACGGTGAACCGGCAGCTCGGCCTGGTGCGCCTGGACGTGGGCGCCATCACCTTCACGCCGGGCAGCCGCTGGATGGTGGCGCGCACCACCGACACGACGTCGCCCGAAGGGTCGCTGTTCGTGGCCGAGGTGGCCGACCTCGCGCGCGGCGGCGAGGTGCCGTGGAAGCGCATCGCCTCGCCCGCCGACCGGATCGTCGAGATCGACCTGAAGGGCGACGACCTCTACCTGCGCACGCACAAAGACGCGCCGCTGTACCGCCTGCTCAAGCTGGACCTGCGCCAGCCGCAGCTGGCGCGGGCCGTCGAGGTGGCGCGCCCGCCCGCGGGCGGCGTGCTCGAGGGCTTCGTCGTCGGGCGCAACGGCGTGATGGGCATGGTGCGCAGCGGCACGGCGATCGGCCTGCGCCTGTACGCGCCGGGCGACACGGCAGGCCGCGCGATGCCGTTGCCCTTCACGGGCGCCGCCGTGGCGCACGACGATCCCGCGCACGTGCACGCCGACTGGCTCTACACGCTCGCCGGCTGGACGCAGTGGCCGCGCACCTTCCGCCTGGACGGCACGCGGTCCACCGACACCGGCCTGCGGCCGCAGGTCAGGCTGCCCGGGGTGCCGCCGATCGAGGTCACCGAGGTGCAGGTTCGCAGCCACGACGGCGTCGAGGTGCCGATGACGCTGCTGCACCGCAAGGGCCTGCGCCGCGACGGCAGCAATCCCACGCTGCTGAACGGCTACGGCTCCTACGGCCACTCGGAGACGGCGCACTTCAACCCGGCGTCGCTGGCGTGGCTGGAGCGCGGCGGCGTGCTGGCGTACGCCAACGTGCGCGGCAGCGGCGTGCACGGCGAGCCGTGGCACCGCGCCGGCTTCAAGGCCACCAAGCGCAACACCTGGAAGGACGGCATCGCCTGCGCGCAGTACCTGCTCGCGCAGCGCTATGCGTCACCGGCGACGCTGGGCGTGATGGGCACCAGCGCCGGCGGCATCTTCGTCGGCCGCGCGGTCACCGAGGCGCCGCAGCTGTTCGCCGCGGCGGTGTTCAACGTCGGCGTGATGGACGCGGTGCGCGCCGAGGAAAGCGCCAACGGCGTCACCAACATCTCCGAATTCGGCAGCTACAAGGACCCGTCCGAGTTCCCGGCCCTGCTGGAGATGAGCACCTACCACCACATCCAGGACGGCACCGCCTATCCGGCCGTGCTGCTGGTGCACGGGCTGAACGACCCGCGCGTGGACGTGTGGCACAGCGCCAAGACGGCCGCGCGGCTGCAGGCGGCCAGCACCAGCGGCAAGCCGGTGCTGCTGCGCCTGGACGCCCAGGCCGGCCACGGCGTCGGCAGCACCGCCACGCAGCGCTACGCGATGGCGGCGGACGTCTACAGCTTCCTGCTCTGGCAGATGGGGAAGGTGTCGGCCCGCTAGCGCGTGGCCTTGTCCTTGTCGGCGCCCATGGAGCGGGCCTCGTCGTCCTTCTTGCCGGCGACTTGGTCCTCGGGCACCCACTTGCCGCCGGTGAGGGTCCACTTGCCGTCCGGCCGCTGGACCCACTTGTGCTGCTCGTAGGCCATGCCTTCCTTCTTGAGCACCCACTCGCCGCGCTGCCACTCGTAGCGGCCGTCCTTCCAGGTGTAGTAGCCCTTGGACCAGACGTAGCCCTCGGCCGGCGGGGGCGTGGTCTCCCACGAGCCCGAAGGCGGCGCGACGTCGGTCACCAGCTCGGGTTCCGGCGCGGGCTTCTTGACCTTGTCCTTCTTGCCCGCGGCCAGGGCCGCGGGGCTGGCGGCGATCGCGGCGCACAACAGGGCCGCGCCCATCCATTGCTGCTTCATACGAGACTCTCCAGTGCTGGCTCGCCCACCTTGTCTCGCGGGCGGCGCCGCCCGTGGGTCGGAATCGGCCGGCAGGCTGTGCGGGACGGTTCCGACTGCGGGCACGTGCGCGACAGTGGGGCGCGCCGGCCCTCCCCCGCCGCCGCGCGAGCCCCCGGGCGCGGTCAGCGCGCGGCCGGCCCGACCTGCATCCAGAGGAAGGCGTAGACCATCGCCTGGATGTGCGCGCGCTGGCGCGCATCGGCGGCGCCGCCGTGGCCGCCTTCCATGTTCTCGTAATACAGCACGTCGTGGCCCTGCGACTGCATGCGGGCCACCATCTTGCGCGCGTGCCCCGGATGCACGCGGTCGTCGCGCGTGCTGGTGGTGAAGAAGGTGCGCGGATAGCGCACGCCGGCGCGCACCTGCTGGTAGGGCGAGTAGCGCGAGATGAACGCCCAGTCGGCGGGATCGTCCGGGTCGCCGTACTCGGCCATCCAGCTCGCGCCGGCCAGCAGCCGGTGGTAGCGGCGCATGTCCAGCAACGGCACCTCGCACACGACGGCGCCGAACAGCTCGGGCCGCTGCGTCATCGCCGCCCCGACCAGCAGGCCGCCGTTGCTGCCGCCCTGGATGGCCAGGTGCGCGGGCGAGGTGATGCGCCGCGCCACCAGGTCCTCGGCGATCGCGATGAAGTCGTCGTAGCTGCGCTGCTTGTGCTCGCGGACCGCGGCCTGGTGCCACGCCGGCCCGAACTCGCCGCCGCCGCGCAGGTTGGCGATCACCAGCACGCCGCCGCGGCGCAGCCAGAACTCGCCGCGCACCGGCGCGTAGGCCGGCTGCAGGCTGACCTCGAAGCCGCCGTAACCGTACAGCAGCGTCGGGTTGTCGCCGCCCGCGTGCGCGCCGGCCGGCCACACCACGTAGTACGGCACGCGCGTGCCGTCGCGGCTGGTGGCGAACGCCTGCTCGGCGCGCATGCCGGCGGCGTCGAAGAACGCGGGGCCGCGCTTGAGCAGCCGGCGCTCGTCGGTGCCGGTGCGCGCGAGGAACAGCGAGTCGGGCGTGAGGAAGTCCTCGTAGCCGAGGAAGTAGTCCTCGGCCAGCGGGTCGTCGTCCAGGCCCGGGTCGTGCAGCGCCGTGGCCCACAGCTGGCCCTTGCCCGGCACGTTCACGACGCGCCGGCGCCAGCCGCCGCCCTCGGGCACCAGCTCCTCCAGCGTGCTGCTGACGTTGTCCAGCACGTGCAGCAGCAGGCGCGAGCGCGTGGGCACGATGCCGCCGCGCTCCAGGCTGCGGCTGGGCGTGGGCGCGAACAGCACCTCGAAGCGGCGCTCGCCGCGCAGGAACGCCTGCAGGCTGGTGGCCAGCAGCGCGCCCGACGGGTGCGTCGTGCCGGCGACGGTCCAGTCGCTGCGCGTCTGCAGCAGCATCAGGTCGTCGCGCAGGTCGACGTCCGCATCGTCGGGCTTGTCGATGCGCTGCAGCCCCGCCTCGCCGAGCAGGAACAGCTCGTGCCGGTAGAAGTCGATCACGCGCATGAACAGGTGGCGCTGGCGGCCGCCCTCGTGCAGCACGTGCACCGCCACGCGCACGTCGCCGGGCTGCGCCTCGAACACCGTCTCGGCCTGCGCCAGCGGCGTGCCGCGGCGCCAGCGCTTGACGATGCGCGGGTAGCCCGAGGTCGTCATGGACCCGGGGCCGAAGTCGGTGGCCACATAGATCGCATCGCGGTCGATCCACTGGAAGGTCGTCTTGGCTTCGGGCAGCACGAAGCCGTCCGGCACGAAGCGCCGCGCGCGCAGGTCAAACTCGCGCACCACGTTCGCATCCGAGCCGCCGCGCGACAGCACCACCAGCGCGCGGTCGATGTCCGCGGCGCGGCGCGCCGGCACGGGCTGCTCGCCGTGCCAGACCCAGCTCTCGTTCTCGGCGCGGCCGAGCCCGTCGACGTCCAGCACCACGTCCCAGGCCGGCTGCGCCGAGGCGAAGTCCGCCAGCGTCGTGCGCCGCCACAGGCCCCGCACGTGCGCCTCGTCGGTCCAGAAGTTGTAGACGTGGTCGCCCACGCGGCGCACGTAGGGGATGCGCTCGCGCGAGGTGAGGATCTGCAGCATCCGCGCCTCGTCGGCCTGGAAGCCGGGCCGCGCGGCCAGCAGCGCCTGGGCGGCCTCGCTGCGCTCGCGCGCCCAGGCAAGGGCGCGCTCGTCGCTGACGCCTTCGAGCCAGAGGTTCGGGTCGTCCGGCGTGGCGTCGGTCGCAGGGGTGGGCGTCATGGGGCTCCTGGGCGGGGTGGTGCAGCCGGACGCGGCCAGGGCGGCCAGCATCGGCAGGGCTTGTCGTCGGGTGGGCATGGGCCCGGCGATTGTCCGGCACTTGGCCCGGCAGCCCGCGGCGGCGGGCCGGGGGTGGGCAATCCCCGGCGGGCCGCGCCGCACCGTGCGACACAATGCCGAGTCACTCCCTTCTTCGCGAGACCGCCCATGGCCACGAGCACTTTCACCGTCGAAGACCACATCCGCCTGCGCCGGGTGGCGAGCATCGCGCGCTCGCCCGACGGCAGCTGGCTGGCGGTGGCGGTGCAGCGGCTCGACCGCGACGGCACCAGGTACGTGTCGGACCTGTGGAAGCTGCCCACCGCGGGCGGCGAGGCGATCCAGCTCACGCGCGGGGACAGCAACGACGTCGCGCCGTGCTTTCGCCACGACGGCGCGCTGGGCTTCCTGTCGAACCGCCAGCCCAACGAGGTCAAGCCGGACGAGGAGGCCGACAAGCGCATGCAGGTCTGGCTGCTGCCGGCCAGCGGCGGCGAGCCGCAGCAGCTCACCGACGAGCCGCTGGGCATCGAGGCGTTCCGGTTCGCGGCCCGCGCCGACCGCATGGTGTTCTTCGCGCCGGTGCTGCGCGACGTGCCGGCCGACAAGCAGCGCGAGACGGCCGCCGAACGGGCGAAGAAGGGCCCCAGCGCGCGCACCTTCCGCCGCCAGCCGGTGCGGCACTGGGACCACTGGCTGCACCAGGACGCCGACCGCGCGCACACGCACCTGCTGGCGGCCAGCGCGCGCGGCACCGACCGCGCCGACCTGACGCCGGACGCGGCCGGCGAGCTGGACATCGAGCCGCACCTGGACATCGCCGCCGACGGCGCCCGCGCCGTGATGACGTGGCGCACGCCCGGCGACGACCGCGCCGGCGACACGCACCTGGCGCTCGTCGACCTGGCGACGCGAGCGCGCACCATCCTGCCCCAGGCTTCCTTCACCACCATGGAGGGCCCGCGCTTCTCGCCCGACGGCACGCAGCTGGCCGCGGTGCGCGCCACCCGGTCCGCCAAGGACGTGGTGCGGCCCACCCTGGTGATCGTCGACGTCGCCGGGCAGGCGGTGCGCGAACTGGCGCTCGACTGGGACCGCTGGCCGCATCCGCATGACTGGTCCGCCGACGGCCGGCAGGTGCTGGCCACGGCCGACGACGAAGGCAGTGTGCCGGTGTTCGCCATCGACGCCGCCTCGGGCCGCGTCGAGCGCCTGACCGGGCCGGCCGAAGGCGCGCATGCCGAGGTCGTGGCCCTGCCACGGGGCGGCTTCGCCTGCAGCCGCTCGTCGCTGCTGGACGCGCCGGAGTGCTACGTGCACGAGGGCCGGCCCGGCGCCGCGCTGCGGCCGCTGGCGCGGCTGTCCGGCTTCACGCCGGCCCACGCGTGGGCCGAGACCGAAAGCATCACCACCGTGTCGAGCGACGGCACGCCGATCCAGAGCTGGGTCACGCGGCCGCGCGGCGCCAGGCAGGCGCGCCCGGTGCTGCTGTGGATCCACGGCGGCCCGATCGGCATGAGCGGCGACGGCTGGCACTGGCGCTGGAACGCGCTGCTGGCGGTGGCGCAGGGCTACGCGGTGGTGCAGCCCAACCCGCGCGGCTCGACCGGCTTCGGCCAGGCGTTCGTGCAGGGCATCTGGGGCAACGTCTGGGGCGAGCAGTGCTACCGCGACCTGATGGCCGTGACCGACGCGCTGGAGCGCCGGCCCGACATGGACCCGGCCCGCATCATGGCCATGGGCGGCAGCTTCGGCGGCTACATGACCAACTGGATCGGCACCCAGACCCAGCGCTTCCGCTGCCTGGTCACGCACGCCAGCATCGTGACCATGGCCAACTTCACCGGCACCACCGACCACCCCGGCTGGTGGTACCTGGAGATGGGCGGCGAGAACCCCTATGCCGACCCGGCCGGCTACGACCGCTACGCGCCGATCCGCCACATCGCCAACTGGAAGACGCCGGTGCTGATCCTGCACGGCGAGCGCGACTACCGCTGCCCGATCGGCGAGGGCCTGAACCTGTTCGAGGCGCTGCAGTACCACGGCGTGGACAGCGAGCTGGTCGTGTTCCCCGACGAGAACCACTGGATCCTCAAGCCGCGCAACGTCGTGGCCTGGTACCAGCAGGTGCTGGGGTTCGTCGGCCGGCACATGGCGCCGCGCTGAACGGCGTGCACGGCCCGCGCGGGGGCGTTCGCGCCCCGGGGTCGACGTGCCGCAACGGGCGCGGCGCGAGCCGCGACGGTCCTCCGCGCGCGATCAGGCGCGACGAGCGACCCAGTAGGTGGCGCCGCGCGCGCCATAGCGCTCGGCGTGCGGCGTCTCGCGCGCCAGCTCGAACGTGTCGCCCGGCAGCAGGTGGCGCTCGCGGCCATCCACGGCCAGCCACATCTCGCCTTCGACGACGAGCGCGCTGGCGTCGAAGGGATGCGTGTGGCTCGCCAGCACCAGGCCGGGCTCCCAGGTGCGCGCCAGCACCTGGTCGAAGCCCTGGGCCAGGGCCTGGCGGCGGAACTCGTCGAAGTCGGGCAGCTGCATGGCGGCGGTCCCCGGCGTCACACCAGGTGGCCGGCCAGCACCGCCAGGCCGGCGAGCTGGATGGCGAAGCCGACGATGAGTCTGGATCGGTTGCGCATGGGCGGTCTCCTGGTCGAAGCCCACACTGTAGGCAAGCCCGGCGCGGCGCTCAATGGGGCGCGCTGCATGGCCGGGATAGGAGCGGCCCATCCGGCAGAAAGCCGGCCCGCGGCGCGGGCCCGTTGCGCCTCAGCGCTGCGCGGCGATCCAGCGGTCGATCCTGGCTTCCAGCATGCTCAGCGGCATCGAGCCCTCGCCGAGCACCTGGGTGTGGAAGCGGCGGATGTCGAAGCGCTCGCCCAGCGCGCGGCGGGCGCGCTCGCGCAGCTCCAGGATCTTCAGTTCGCCGACCTTGTAGGCCAGCGCCTGGCCGGGCCACGCCATGTAGCGCTCGATCGCGCGGCGCGCGGACGACTCGCTGCGGCCCTGCATGTCGCGCACGTAGGCGATGGCCTGCTCGCGCGACCAGCCCTTCTCGTGCAGCCCGGTGTCGACCACCAGGCGCACCGCGCGCAGCAGCTCCATCTGCAGGCGACCGAGGTATTGCAGCGGGTCGTCGTACAGCCCCATGTCGTTGCCCAGGCTCTCGGCATACAGCGCCCAGCCTTCGCCGAAGGCGTCGTACCAGGCGTGGCGGCGGAAGGCCGGCAGCGGCAGCTCCTGCTGCAGGGCGATGTGGTAGTGGTGCCCGGGCTGCCCCTCGTGCAGGAACAGCGAGGTCATGCCGGGCGTGCTGTATTTCGCCGGGTCGGTGATCACGGTGTAGAACGCGCCGGGCCGCGAGCCGTCGGCAGCCGGCGGGATGTAGTGGTCGGAGGCCGTGTCGCGGCGGATCGGCTCCACCGCGCGGATCTCCAGCGCCGCCTTGGGCGCGCGCTCGAACAGCGATGGCAGCCTGGCCTTCACCTGCTCGTTGATCGCCGCATAGGCCCGCAGCACGTCCGCCTCGGTGCGGAACGGTCGCAGGCCGGGCGCCTCGTCGTAGTCGCGCAGGAACTCGTCCAGCGTCTGCGTGCTGCCCACGCGCTGGCGCACGCCGTCCATCTCGGCCCGGATGCGGGCCACCTCGCGCAGCCCCAGCTCGTGGATGGCCGCCGGCTCCATCGACGTGGTGGTGCTCGACGCGGCGAGCAGCCGGTACCAGCGCTTGCCGCCGGGCAGCGCGCCGATCCCCGAGCTGGGTCGCGCCGCGGCCAGGTAGCGCTCGGCCATGTAGACGCGCAGCCGATGCACGGCCGGCGCGAGCGAGCGGGTGACGACCGCGCGGTAGGCCGCAGCCAGCCGCGCCTGGTCGGCGGCCGGGACGGTGTCGGGAAACTGCCGGACGCCCGCGAGGTAGGGGCTGGCCTGCGGATCGCGCGTGTCCAGCGCCTCCAGCTGCGGCAGCGTGCGCTCGACCAGGGCGCGCGGCAGCACGATGCCCCGCGCGATGCCTTCGTCCATGTTGCGGATCGCCTGCGCGATCCAGGCCGGCAGGCCCTGCAGGCGGCGCAGGAAGTGCTCGTAGTTGGCGGTCGTGCGCAGCGGCTGGGCCGCCCGGCCCGTGGCCCACTGCGACAGCTTCACCGGCAGGCTGTCCATGTGCCCCACCGGGGTCAGGTGCCACGGGTACTCCAGCAGCGTGAGGCGGTCGTTGGCCTCGTACTGCAGCAGCTCGTGGGTGGTGCGGTCGGCCGCCGACAGGCTGGCGACGTCGATGCGGCGCAGTCCGGCCAGCACGCCGCGGTACAGGCGTTCCTGGCGCCGCAGGTGCGCCGGGGCGATGTCGATCTCGAACGCGCCTTCGTAGGCCGGATCGCCCGTGTTCTCGGTCGCGTCGACCGGGAACAGCGCCATCTTCGCGGCGTCGTAGCGGTCCGCCAGGGCGGCGAGCGCGGCGGAGCCGCCGGAGGAAGCCGGCGCACTCGCCAGGGCCGTGCGCCAGGGGGCGGCACCGGCCAGCGCCGCAACGGACAGGACGCGGTGCACGCCGCGGCGGGAGATCGGGAACATCGTCATGGGCCGCGATGCTAACCGTGCCGGCCGGATGTCCGGATCCGGCGCGGCGGGCCGGCGCGCGGCCCGAGCGGCCGGCTTCAGGGCTCTCGGACGATGCGCGTGGTGGCCGGCGCCGCGAGGGCGCCCTGCCCGGCGACGTAACTCTCGAAGGCGTCCAGGTCGAGCACGCCGCCGGTCACGTCCGTGCCCTCGGTGAACACGGTGTAGCCGTCGCCGCCGGCCGCCAGGAAACTGTTCATGGCGACGCGGTAGCGCCGCGCCGGCTCCACCGGTTGCCCGTCCAGGGTCATCGCGGTCACGCGCGCGCCGGCGGGCAGCCGCGGGTCGTAGCGGTACGCGAAGCCGGCCGAGGGCAGCAGCACGCGCGGCACCGGCTGGGCGCCGAACTGGTTCTGCTCCAGCACGGCCTTCAGCTGGGCGCCGGTGAGCGTCTTGACCACCAGCGTGTTCCCGAACGGCTGCGCCGTGAACAGCTGCCCGTAGGTCACCGGGCCGCCGCCCGGCGGCACGAGCAGGTCGGCCCGCACGCCGCCGGGATTCATGAAGGCGACCTGGGCGCCGCCGTGCTCCGGCGCGCGGGTCGCGGCCAGCTGCGAATCGGCCACGAGGTTGCCGAGGGCGCTCTCGCCGGCAGGGGTGGCGGTGCGGGTCACCGCTCCGGCCAGCCGGCCGACGACCCGCTGCACCAGCGGCGCCGCGGCAGCGGCATAGCGCGTGACGATGGCGTCCACCGCCGGGTCTCGCGCGAAGCTGGGCAGGCGCGGCGTGACCTCGATGCGCTCGCCGCTGGCGGCGGCGAAGCCCTCGCCCTGCACGATGACGTTGTCGGCGTCCTTGCCGACCAGGCGGCGCGAGCGCGGGTCGAAGTCGAGCCGGATGGCCGTGAGCAGCGTGCCGTACTGGCCCGCGCTGGTGAGCAGGAAGGGCCGGGACGGGTCGATGCGGCCGTGGTCGCAGACGTAGGCCCGGTGCGTGTGGCCGGACACGACCACGTCGACGGCGGGATCCAGCCCCTGCAGGATGGGCAGGATGTCGCCGGTCAGGTTGGGGCAGCTCTTGTCGTCGTAGCCGCCGGTGGTGGCGCCGCCTTCGTGGACCAGCACCACGATGGCATCGGCGCCCTGCGCCTTCAGCCCCGGCACCAGCGCGTTGGCCGTGCGGGCCTCGTCGGCGAACGTGAGGCCCGCCACGCCGCCGGGCGACACCAGCGTCGGCGTGCCGCGCAGCGTCATGCCGATGAAGCCCACGCGCACCGGACCCGCGGCCGTGCGGAATTCCTTCAGCGCCGTCGCGGGCAGCAGCGGCGCGCCGTCGCCGCGCAGCACGTTGGCCGCTAGGTACTGGAAGCGCGCGCCCGGGAACGGCCGGTCGACCGCGCACGGCTCGCGGCGGGTGTGCTGCTCGCAGCCGCCGTTCTGCAGGCGCAGCAGCTCGGGCACGCCGCGGTCGAATTCGTGGTTGCCGACCGCGGCCACGTCCAGGCCGACCGCGTTCATCACCGCCACGGCCGGCTCGTCGAGGAACAGCGACGACACGGGCGGGCTGGCACTCACCAGGTCGCCGGCGGCAACCACGGCGGTGTGCGGGTTGCGCGCGCGCAGCTGCCGCACTGCCGTGGCCAGGTAGGCCGCGCCGCCGGCCGGCACGGTCACGGTGGCCGTGGTGCCGGCGACCGGCGCGCTGATGGCGATGCGCGGCGGCTCCAGGTGGCCGTGGAAATCGTTCAGCGCGATCAGCTGGATGCGGATCGGCGCCGCCGGTTCGGCCACGGGCGGCTGCGCGCAGCCCGCGAGCAGGCCGGCCGCGGCGAGCGCCGCCGAGGCGAGAAAACGGGACACGAGTTGCATCGCGGACGCGCCGTTCAGCCGGCCGCGCCGGCGCGATGCACGTACACCTGCGCCGGGCTGCCCAGCAGCTCCACCTCGCCCTCGCGCTGCGCGCCCAGTGCCAGCGCGAGCCGGATCGACGGCGTGTTCTGCGGCCGGATCAGGCTGATGACGCGCTGGCGGTGCAGGACGTCGGTGGCCACGCGCAGGGCCGCGCCCGCGGCCTCACGCGCGTAGCCCTGGCCCCAGTGGTCGCGCCCCAGCAGCCAGGCGAGCTCGAAGCCGGGCCAGCCCGGCACGTCGATGAAGCCCGCATGGCCGATGAGCGGGCCGTCGCGCAACTGCACGGCCCAGATGCCGTAACCGAGCAGGGCCCAGTGGCCGAGCATGCCGGCCATGCTGCGCCAGGTGATCTCGGGCGTGTTCGCCTGCCCGACGCCCACGTAGCGCATCACCTCGGGATCGGCGCAGATGCGCGCATAGGCCGCATGGTCCTGCGGCTCGAACGTGCGCAGCACGAGCCGCGGCGTCTCCAGCCGGCGCGGCGCCGTCACGCCGGCTCCAGCAGGCCCTTCTGGGCGAGCAGCGGCTCCAGGCGCGGCGCGCGGCCGCGGAAGGCTTCGTAGGCGCGGCCCGGCTCCATCGTGTTGCCGGACGAATAGATGCAGCGCTTCAGGCGCTCGGCCACCTCGGGGGCGAACGGGTCGCCCGCCTCGACGAACGCGTCGTAGGCATCGGCGTCCAGCACCTCGGCCCACAGGTACACGTAGTAGCCGGCCGCATAGCCGCCGGCAAAGAGGTGCTGGAAATGCACCAGCCGGTGGTTCAGGCCCACGGCGGGCGGCAGGCCGCGCTCGCGCAGCACCTGCGCCTCGAAGGCGGGCCAGTCGGTCACGCCGGCGGGATCGCGATGGCCGTGCACCGCCATGTCGACGATCGCGCTGGCGCAGTAGCGCACCGTGTCGTAGGCCTGGCCGAAGTTCTGCGCCGCCTGGATGCGCCCGACCAGCGCCTCGGGGATCGGCTCGCCCGTCGCGACGTGCCGCGCGTGGCGGCGCAGCACCTGCGGCTCCGCCATCCAGTGCTCGAACAGCTGCGAGGGCAGCTCGACGAAGTCGCGCAGCACGGCGGTGCCGGACAGCTGGCGGTACGTCACGTCCGACAGCAGGCCGTGCAGCCCGTGGCCGAACTCGTGGAACAGCGTGCGCACGTCGTCGAAGCTCAGGAGCGTGGGCTCGCCCTTGGCAAAGTTGTTGTTGTTGATGATCACCGGCCGCGTCGGCCCGCCGTTGCGGCACTGCCAGTGGAAGCCGCTCATCCAGGCGCCGCTGCGCTTGTTCGGCCGGGCAAAGTTGTCGTGCAGGAACAGGCCGACCGGCGCACCGGCCGCGTCGACGACCTCGTACGCCTTCACGTCCGGGTGGTACAGCTTCAGCTCGGGGCGCGGCAGGAAGCGCACGCCGAACAGGCGCTGGGCGCAATCGAACGCGGCCTGCACCATCGCCTCGAGCGGGAAATACGGCTTGACCTCGGCGTCGTCCACGGCGTACTGGCGCTGGCGCACCTGCTCGGACCAGAAGCGCCAGTCCCAGGGCTCGAGCTCGCCGGTGTCGCCGGCGGCGCGGCGCACCTCGTCGATGGCCGCCCGCTCGCGCGCCAGCGCCTTGCACGCGCGCTCGTACACGTCGTCCAGCAGCCGGTGCACCGCCGCGGGCTCGCGCGCCATGCGGTCCACCAGCGCGTAGTCGGCATAGGTGGCGTAACCATGCAGGCCGGCCTGCTCGTGGCGCAGCCGGACGATCTCGCCGATCAGCGGCCGGTTGTCGTGCTCGCCGTCGGCCTCGCCGCGGCCGGTCCAGGCACGCCAGGCCGTCTCGCGCAGGTCGCGCCGCTGCGAGAAGGTGAGGAAGGGCACGATGGACGAGCGTGACAGCGTGATGGCGTACGCGCCCTCCTGGCCGCGGTCGGCCGCGGCGCGCTGCGCGGCGGCGCGCAGGAAGTCGGGCAGCCCGGCCAGGTCGGCCTCGTCGCGCAGCAGCAGGCTCCACCCGGACTCGTCGTGCAGCACGTTCTGGCCGAAGGCGGTGTTCAGCGCCGCGAGCCGCTCGGTGATGCGGGCATGGCGCGCCTGGCGATCGCCCGGCAGCAGCGCGCCGGCGCGCACGAAGTCCAGGTGCACGCGCTCGAGCAGGCGCAGCTGCTCGCTGGTGAGGCCGAGTTGCCGGCGCTGCTCGTGCAGCGCGTCGACGCGCCGGAACAGGCCCGCGTGCATCGAGATGGCGTTGGCGTGCGCGGCCAGCGGCACGGCCATGCGGCGCTGCACGGCGCGCAGCTCGTCGGAGCTTTCCGAGGAGCACAGGTTGTGGAACATCCCCTGGATGCGCGCCAGCAGCCGACCGCTGCGGTCGAGCGCCGCGATGGTGTTCTCGAACGTCGGCGCGTCCGCGCTGGCCGCGATGGCGTCGACCTCGGCGCGGTGCCGCGCCATGGCTTCCTGCAGCGCGGGTTCGAAGTGCGCGGCGGCGGTGCGGTCGAACGGGGGCAGCTGGAACGGGGCGTCCCACGGCTGCAGCAACGGATTGGTGTCGGTGGAAGGGGTCATGGGCAGGGGGGATGGGCCGCTGGTGGCGGCGTTGCCGCGGGCGCCGGGTGGGCGTCGCGTCCGGGCGCCCATTCTAGGAGGCGGCGGGGCCGCTCCGGCGCCCGCGGGCGGCGCGGGCGGCCCGGGCGGCGTCCCCGGCGCAGCGGCCGCAGCCGCCGAGGCGGGCCTCAGCTGAAATGCAGGTTCGCCACCCGCAGCCACGGCAGCCGCGTGCCCGGCCCGTCCTGGCGCTCGCGGCTGACGGCCACGATGTCGCGCAGCATGGAGGCGACATTGCCCGTGACCATGGTCTCCGACAGCGCACCGGCGACTTCGCCGCCGCGCAGCCGGAAGCTGTTCTTGATCACGCCCGAGAAGTCGCCGTTGGCGGCGGGCCGGCCCATCGACAGCCGGCCGACCAGCGCGCCGTGCTGCACGCCGCCGACCACCTGCGCCAGCGGCGTGGCGCCGGCCTCGAGGTCCCAACCGCCCTGGGGTGCCGCGGGCGAATGTGGCAGCCCCGTCTTGCGGCTGCCGTACAGCGTGGGCAGCACGCGTTGCAGCACGCCCTGGCGCACGATGGGCACGGACGGCGCGACGAACGCATCGGCCGTCACGCCCACCACGCCGGGCAGGTCGTAGCGGCCTTCCAGCGTGAACAGCGGCGAAGCGATGGCCTGGCCCACGCGGTCGCGGTACAGCGACGTGCCGCCGATCAGGGCCGCGTCGCCCAGCTGGCCCGTCAGCCACGCCAGCAGGTCTTCCACCGCATTGGGCGCCAGCACCACGTCGCCGACGAACTTGTCGCCCAGCGGCTGCGCATCGACCTGGCGCACCGTGTCGCGCAGCATGGCGCCCAGGCCGAACTGATCCTGGACCGGCGCCGCGCCCAGGTCGTGCGTGGTGCCGAACGCGTAGTTGAACGAACTCGACCGGGCGCCCTCGCGCGCCGTGCCCATGGCCAGCATGGCGTAGCAGCCCACCTGCCCCGCCAGGTCGGTGCCGCCGGTGGTGAGCGTGTGGAACGAGCGCAGCTCGTGCGATGCCACCACCGACTGCAGGTGCATCGCCGGCGCCGCGCCCTCGCGGTAGGCGAGCAGGTCCGACAGCGCCTGCGTCAGCTGCCCCGGGTCGCACGCCAGCGGCCCCTGCGCCAGGCGCAGCCGCTGGCCGGCCGAGACCGCATGCGCATCGTCGCGCGGGGCGCCCTTCGCGTCCCGCAACAGCGCCGCCACGGCTTCGCGCAGCCCGGCGGCGTCGTGCGTCGTGGTCGTGGTCCTGGCGAGCCGCCCGTCGACGATGCCCACCAGCGTGAGGGTGTCGGTCTGCACGGACCGCAGCAGGCTGGGCCGGTTGTCCTGCGCGCTCAGTTCGTGCAGCAGCACGCCGGCGGCGCTGGCCTGCGCGTGTTCGAAGCCCGCGCCCTGCATCGCCTCGAGCGCCGCGTGCGCCGTGTCCTGGAGTTGCCGCGGATCCATCACTGGCCTCCCAGGTGGGCGCGGGCCCGCAACGCGGGGCCGCCGAGCGAGACCACCATCACCTGCTTCTTGCCGCAGTAGCCCGAGGCCGTCCAGTACACGTCGGAGGAGACCGCATCGACGCTTTGCAGCACCTTGATGGCCGAGCCCGACATCGTGGTGTCGCGAATCGCGCGTCCGAGCCTGCCGCCGCGGATCTCGTAGCCGAGCGTGATGCCGAACATGAACTCGGTGGTGGTGTCCGCCTGGCCGTTGCTGGTGCGCACCAGGTAGTAGCCGTCGTCGACGCCGGCGATCATGTCCTGCAGGTGGCTGGTGCCCGGCAGGATGGCGGTGTTGCGCATGCGCACGAGCGGCTCGTCGGCCGGCGCATAGGCGCGCGCGCTGCCGGTGTTGGGCAGGCCCAGCTGGCCGGCCGTCTCGCGGCTGGTCATGAACTGGCGCAGGATGCCGTCCTGGATCAGCACCGCGTCGGTCGACGGCGTGCCTTCGTCGTCGCAATACACGGGGACCATCGCCTCTTCGCCGCGGAAGGTGTGGGCGATGTCGACCATGGTGACCAGCTCGCTGGCCACGCGCTGGCCGACCAGGTTGCCGGTGACCGCGCCGCCCAGCACCAGGTCGGCTTCGCACGGGTGGCCCATCGCCTCGTGGGCGAGGATGCCGGCCAGGTGCGGGCCCATGACGACGGTGTGGATGCCGCCGCGCGCCGGCACGGCCTCGCACTTGGCCATCAGGTGGCCGTGCAGCTCGTCCAGCGCGGCCTGCAGCGCCTGCGGGCGCAGGTCGATGTCGGCCAGGCTGCCCTTGGCGCTGAACGCCTCCGACAGCTCCACGGGCGTGCCGTCGGCGCCCGCGGCGGCGAACACCACATGCAGCACGCCGCGCGCGATGCCGTTGACCGCATCGGAGCCCAGCGAGTTGGTCACGTGCTTGGTGTGGCGCTCGTCCTCGGCGCGCAGCCGCACGGATTTCAGCCGCGGGTAGCGCGCGCGGCACCAGGCATCGAGCTCGGCCAGCCGCTGCACGAGCTCGTGGCGGCCGAGGGCCGGCTTGCCGGCGAACTCGTGCCGCCCCTGGTACGAGCCGCCCGGCAGGGCCAGCGCGGCGCGCGGGCCGAAGGCGGCCATCGCCTGCGCGTTGCGCAGCGCCTGGTCCTTCAGCCGGCCGGTCGCCGCGGCATCCGCCGCGCCGGTGGCGGCCGCAAAGCCCCAGTAGCCGTCGCGGTGCACGCGCACGCTGGCGCCGGCCTCGGCGGACTGCTGGTCGGCGGTGAGGCTGCCGTCGATCATCAGCAGGCTTCGCTTGCGCAGCTCGTGGCTGCGGGTCTCGAGATAGGTCATCGCGCGCTCCCGGCCGCACCGGCGGCCGAGCGGAAATTACAGCACTTCAACCCCGGGGAAGTCAGCATGCTTGCGGGGGAGGTCCGCCGCTAAGATCGGCCCATGCCGACGTCCCCCTCCTTCCTCGCGACCGCGCGCCTGTGGCTGCTCGCGATCGCCTGTGCCTGCCTCGCCGTCACTGCCCACGCGCAGGCCAGGTTCGACCCCGCCCGCGACGCCGCCGCCGACGTGCGCGCCGCGGTCGACGCGGCCCGCGCGCAGCGCAAGCACGTGCTGGTGGACGTGGGCGGCGAGTGGTGCATCTGGTGCCACATCCTCGACAAGTTCATCGCGTCGCACGAGCCGGTCAAGCGCCTGGTCGACGAGAACTACGTCGTGGTCAAGGTCAACTTCTCGCCGCAGAACCGCAACGAGGCGGTGCTGTCGCAGTGGCCCAAGATCAAGGGCTATCCGCACCTGTTCGTGCTGGACGACCAGGGCCGGCTGGTGCACTCGCAGGACACCAGCCAGCTGGAGGCGGGCAAGGACTACGACGAGGCCAAGGTGCTGGCCTTCCTGCGCCAGTACCGGCGCAAGTAAGGAGCCCGTCGTGCGTCTCCTGTTCATCGGCGGCACCCGCTTCTGCGGCCTGGCCGCGGCGCGGCAGGCACTGGCGCGCGGGCACCAGGTCGACCTGTTCCACCGCGGCCGCACCCATCCCCAAGGCGTGGACGGAGCCGGCCAGCGCATCGGCGACCGCAACCTCGACCGCGGCGCGCTCGCGCACGGCGAGTGGGACGCGGTGATCGACACCTGCGCCTACCGCCCGGGCGAGATCCACCGCATGGCCGACACCCTGCAGGGGCGCATCGGCCGCTACCTGTTCGTGTCCTCGGTGTCGGTCTACGCGCCCGACATCCCGCGCGACGCCGACGAGTCCGCCGCGCGCGCGGACACCTCCGACCTCGACCCCGCGACGCTCGACACGGTGGCGATCACGGCCGAGAACTACGGGCCGCTGAAAGTCCTGTGCGAGGACGCCGTGCTCGCGCGCCATCCCGACGCGCTGATCGTGCGGCCCACCTACATCGTGGGCCCGGACGACTACACGCAGCGCTTTCCCGAGTGGGTGCGGCGCCTCGCCGCCGGCGGCGAGGTGGTCGCCCCCGGCCCGCAGGACGCCGCCGTGCAGTACATCGACGCGCGCGACCTGGCCGCGTTCATGCTCGACGCGCTGGAGCGCGGCGTGCACGGCACGTTCAACACCGCTGCGCCCCAGGTGCCGTTCGGGTTCGCCGACCTGCTGGCGGGCATCGCCGCCGGCGTGGCGCCGCCCGGCACGCACCTGTCCTGGATCACCGCCGCGCAGGCCCATGCGAGCGGGCAGTCGTTCCCGCTCTGGCACGGCGGCGAGTCGCCCGGCCATGCCGCGATGAACAGCGACGCGGCGCGCGCGCAGGGCCTGCGCTGCCGCCCGCTGGCACAGACCGCCGCCGACACCCTGGCCTGGATCCGGGCCGGCACGCCGGCCTGAGGCGGCGCGCCCGCGACCGAAGAGCGCCCCGGCCGCCAGGCGCGGCGCGGGCGACACAACTGAACACAGCTTTGCGCCGCGCCCGGTGCGACAACACGGCCATGGGAACGCGCAACCTTCCGGCCGCAGCCGGCGTGCGCCCGGCGCCCGGCGCCGGCCGGCGCGCGTGGGTCGTGCTGGCCGTGGCCTGCGCCCTGCTGCCGGCCTGCGGCGGCGGCGCGATCGTGATCGGCTCGAGCGGCCTGTCCCTGAACGTGACGGCCTTCCTGGACGGCTTCGCGGTGTCCAACCCGGCCTCGAGCGGGCAGTTCCTGAGCGTGGCCATCCACCCCGGCCAGTCGATCGAGTTCGACGCCTCGGGCCCGGCCTCCTGGAGCTTCGCGGTGAACGGCGGCCCGCCCCTCGGCAGCGGCGCCACGGTCGCGGTGGGCGGCCTGTCGATCACCTTCACGGTGCTGGGCGCGTCACGGGTGGCCGTCGCGACGGCGCTGAACGGGCCGGCCGTGCTGCCGGTCACCGTGACGCTCACCGCGATCTCCCGCTTCGACGCGGGCGACGCCGCGACGGTGACGCTGCAGATCCGCTGACGCGCGGGCGAGGCGCTCAGTGCACCGCGTGCGCCGCCGCCTCGGCGCCGCGCGGGATGGCGGCGAGCAGCTGGCGCGTGTACGGGTGCTGCGGGTTGGCGTAGATCGCCTGCGCCGAACCGCGCTCGACGATCTCGCCCCGGTTCATCACCAGGATGTCGTCGGCCATGTACTTCACCACCGCCAGGTCGTGGCTGATGAAGACGTAGGTGAGGCCGAACTCCTCCTGCAGGTCCAGCAGCAGGTTCAGCACGGTGGCCTGCACGCTGACGTCCAGGGCACTGACGCTCTCGTCGCACACGATGATCTCGGGCCGCATGGTCAGGCAGCGCGCGATGGCGATGCGCTGGCGCTGGCCGCCCGAGAACTCGTGCGGGTACTTGCCGAACGCCGTGGCGGGCAGCCCGACCTTCTCCAGCCAGCCCAGGGCCAGGCGCGCGCGCTCGTCGTCGCTGGCGCCGATGCCGTGGATGCGCATCGGCTCCATCAGGATCTGGCCGATGGTGAAGCGCGGGTTGAGGCTGGCGTACGGGTTCTGGAAGATGATCTGGATGCGCCGGCGGTACGGGCGCATCTCCCTGGCGGCCAGCGCGGCCAGGTCCTGGCCCTCGAACAGGATGCGGCCGCCGCTGGCGTCGGTCAGGCGCGTGAGCATCATGCCGATGGTGGTCTTGCCGGAGCCGGACTCGCCCACGACGCCCAGCGTGCGGCCGCGGTGCAGCTCGAAGTCGGCGCCGCGCACGGCGTCGATGGTCTTGTGGCGGAACAGCCCGTCCTTCAGGCGGTAGGCCTTGCGCAGGCCCTCGACCTTGATCAGCGGCTCGCCGGTGACCGGCGGCGACACGCGCTGCTCGGTGACCAGCGGGCGGTTGTTGACGATGTCGTCGATGACCGGCAGCCGCAGCGGACGCGTGTCCAGCCGGGGGCGGCACGCCAGCAGCGCGCGCGTGTAGGCATCCTGCGGCGATTCGAACAGGCGCTGCGCGTCACCGGCCTCGCGCACCGTGCCGTGCCGCATGACGATCACCTGGCTGGCCACCTCGCCGACCAGCGCGAGGTCGTGGCTGATGAACAGCATGCTCATGCGGTGGCGCTCCTGCAGGCGCGCCAGCAGGTCCACGACCTGGCGCTGCACGGTGACGTCCAGCGCGGTGGTGGGCTCGTCGGCGATCAGCAGCTTGGGCTCGCACGCGATGGCGATGGCGATCATCACCCGCTGCTGCTGGCCGCCCGACAGCTCGTGCGGATAGGCGTCCAGCCGCGCGCGCGGCTCGGGAATGCCGACTTCGTTGAGCAGGTCCATCGCCCGCTCGCGCGCGTCGCGCGCGGAAAGCGGCAGGTGCATGCGGATCGCCTCGGCGACCTGCTCGCCCACGGTCATCACCGGGTTGAGCGAGCTCATGGGCTCCTGGAACACCACCGAGATGTCCTTGCCGCGAATGCGCCGCATCTCCTCGGGCGAGGCCCGCAGCAGGTCGCGGCCCTCGAACAGGATGCGGCTGGCCGGATCGACCACCGCGTTGTCGGGCAGCAGCCGCACGATGCTCATGGCGCTGACGCTCTTGCCGCTGCCGGACTCGCCGACCAGGGCGACCGTGGTGTTGGCCGGGATGTCGAAACTGACGCCGCGCACGGCCTCGTGCAGTTCCTGGCCCAGGCGGAAGCCGACCCGCAGGTCGCGCACTTCGATCATCGAACTCATGGTGGACTCAGCGCAGCTTGGGGTCGAGGGCGTCGCGCAGCGCGTCGGTCAGGAGCGCGAAGGCGGTGACGAAGACGGCCATGAAGACCGTGGCGGCGGCCAGCTGCCACCAGATGCCCAGCACCAGCTCGGTCTGCGCTTCCGACAGCATCGTGCCCCAGCTCACCATGTCGATCGGCACGCCCAGGCCGAGGAACGACAGGATCACCTCGGCCTTGATGAAGGCCACGACGTGCAGGCTCAGCTGCACCAGCACCACGTGGCTGACGTTCGGCAGGATGTGGCCGAACATGCGCGCCATGTTGCCGGCGCCGATGGCCTCGGCGGCGCGCACGTACTCGCGGCCGCGGTGCTTCATGTACTCGGCGCGCACCAGGCGGTAGATGCTGGTCCAGCCCACCGCGCTCAGGATGATGACCACCGCGGCGATGCCATTGGTGAACGTCTTGGCCAGCGGCCCCGACTTGAACACCGCGGCCAGCGCGAAGATCAGCAGGATGTACGGCACCGAGGTGAAGACGTTGTACAGCCACTCCAGCAGGTCGTCGACGCGGCCGCCGAAGTAGCCCGCCAGCGCGCCCAGCAGCGTGCCGATGAAGGTGGCCAGCAGCGCCGCGGCGATGCCCACCAGGATGGACACCTGCGCGCCCTTGATCGTCTTGGACAGCACGTCGCGGCCCAGGCGGTCGCCGCCCAGCGGCAGCGTCGGGGCCTTCACGACGACCTCGGACTTGACCTGCGCGGCGCGCTCGGACCACTGCTTGTAGTACGGCGCGAGCGGATCGATGTCGCTCAGGTCGACGCTGGTCCCGCCCGCGGCTTCGGCCGTGACCGCCTCGCGCGCGCCGGCGCCCACGAAGGTGGGCGGCGCGAACGCCTCGCCGACCTCGCGCTGCCAGCCCGCGCCCACCAGGCCGGCCTGCGCCAGCAGCACCAGCGCCAGGAACGCGCCGACGATCCACAGGCAGGCCATGCCCACGCGGTCGCGGCGCAGGCGCGCCCAGGCCTGGGCCCAGACGCCCGGCGAATGGGGCAGCGATTGGGGAACGGGGACATGCGCTTCGGCAAGCGCGGCCGGGGCGATGCTGCTCATTTGAGGACCACCCGCGGGTCGACCAGCTTGTACAGCACGTCGGTGAGGAGGTTGATGACCATGGTGAGGACCGCCAGGTAGATGGTCACCGCCTGGATGACGGGATAGTCGCTGCGGTTCACCGCGTTGTAGACCTCGCGGCCCAGGCCGGGGATCGAGAAGAACACCTCGATCAGGAACGAGCCGATGAACACGCCGGGCAGCTGCGTGGCCACGTTGGTCAGGATCGGGATCATGGCGTTGCGCAGCACGTGGCGGAACATGATCGTCTTCTCGGGCACGCCCTTGGCGCGCGCGGTGCGCACGTAGTCGTGGCCGATCTCGTCGAGGAAGAAGCTGCGGTACAGGCGCGTGTTGGGCGCCAGGCTCACCATCACCGCCAGCATCACCGGCAGCGGCGCGTAGACCGCGAGGTTGGTGAGCGTGCTGTGGCTCCAGCCCTGCACCGGGAACCAGCCGAGCAGGAAGCCGAACACGTACTGGCCGATGATCACGTAGACCAGGAAGCTGATGGACAGGGCGACGGTCGTGATGATCATCACGGCGCGGTCGGTGATGCTGCCGCGCACGTAGGCGACGGCCAGGCCGGCGGCGATGGCCAGCACGACCTCCAGCACCATGATGGGGATCATGATGGTCAGCGTGGCGGGCAGGCGCGTCGCGAAGATGTTGGAGATCGACTCGTTGGTGGTCCAGCTGCGGCCCCAGTCGAACGTCGCCACCTTCTGCACGAACATCCACAGCTGCTCGACCACCGGCCTGTCCAGACCCAGTTGCTTGCGGATCGACTCGATCTGCGCGGCCGAAGCCTGCAGGCCGCCCAGGATTTCCGCCGGATCGCCACCGAAGTACTTGAACAGGAAGAAGACCAGCAGGATGACCCCGGCAAGCGTGGGGATCATCTGCAGGACCCGTCGGAGCAGATACGAGAGCATGTTGTGAATCGGCCCGCGGATCGCGGGCCGGGCAGGTCTTGGGGAAACCGCTTGTGGCGGCCGTCTGGGCGCGCATTATGCTTGCGCCTTCGCGATCCCCCTATAGGTATTTCCAAGCATGAACCTCCGGAACTGGGCACGGGCCATCAGCCTGTGCCTGGCACTCGGCGCCGCCTATCCGTGCGGCGCCCAAGGTCAGGCCCCCTCACCCACGACAGAAAAGGTCTTCCGCTACGCGTTCCCGATCGCCGAGACCGGCTTCGATCCCGCGCAGCTGTCCGACCTGTATTCGCGCATCGTCACCGCGAACATCTTCGACGCGCTCTACGGCTACGACTACCTCGCGCGCCCGGCCAAAATCCAGCCCGTGCTCGCCGACGGCATGCCGGAGGTCTCGCCCGACTTCCGCACGTACACCGTGAAGCTGCGCCGCGGCATCTTCTTCGCCGACGATGCGGCCTTCAACGGCAAGAAGCGCGAGCTCACCGCGGACGACGTGGTCTACACGTACAAGCGCATCTTCGATCCGGCCACCAAGAGCCCCAGCCTGAGCGGCGTGCTGGAGGAGAAGATCCTCGGCACCGAGGAATTGAACAGGCGCGCCGTCGCCAGCGGCAAGTTCAACTACGACGAAGCCCTCGAGGGCATCCGCGCGCTGGACCGCTACACCGTGCAGTTCCGCGTCGCCGAACCGCGCCCGCGCTTCATCTACACGCTGGCCGACCCCGGCATCTTCGGCATCATGGCCCGCGAGGTGGTGGAGAAATACGGCCCCGCGATCATGGAGCACCCGGTGGGCACCGGCCCCTTCGTTCTGAGCGAGTGGCGGCGCGCGTCGAAGATCACGCTGACGCGCAATCCCAACTACCGTGAGGAGTATTACCGGGCCGAGCCCGCGGCGGACGACGCGCGCGGCCAGGCCATCCTCGCGAAGATGAAGGGCAAGCGCCTGCCGATGGTCGACAAGGTGGAAGTCTCGATCATCGAGGAGCCGCAGCCGCGCTGGCTGGCCTTCCTGAACGGCGAGCACGAGTTCATCGAGCGCCTGCCGTACGCGTACGCCAACCAGGTGCTGCCGAACAACAAGCTCAGTCCCAGCCTGGCCAAGCGCGGCATCCAGATGGAGCGGGTGCCGCTGTCGGACGTCACGTTCGCGTACTTCAACATGCAGGACCCGGTGGTGGGCGGCTACAGCCCCGAGAAGGTGGCGCTGCGCCGGGCCATGGCCCTGGCCTACGAGGCCGCCGCCGAGGTGCGCGGCCCGCGCCGCGGGCAGGCCATCGTCGCCCAGAGCCCGGTGATGCCGCTCACCAACAGCTACAAGGCCGACTTCCGCACCGAGAACGGCACCTTCGACCGCGCGCGCGCCATCGCGCTGCTGGACATGTTCGGCTACAAGGACCGCGACGGCGACGGCTGGCGCGAGCTGCCGGACGGCCAGCCGCTGTCGATCGACTACTACACGCTCAGCACCGCCGAATACCGCGAGCTGGACGAGATCTTCAAGAAGTCGATGGACGCCATCGGCGTCAAGGTGGTGCTGCGCATCGGCAAGTGGCCCGACCACCTGAAGTCCGCGCGCGCCGGCAAGCTGCAGATGTGGGCGCTGGGCCTGTCGGCCAGCACGCCCGACAGCGGCGGCGTGCTCGAGCGCGGCTACAGCAAGTCGTGGGGCCAGGGCAACCTCTCGCGCTTCAAGAACGACAAGTTCGACGAGCTGTACCAGAAGCAGAGCCTGATGCCCGACGGCCCCGAGCGCGACGCCGTCATCCGCGAGGCGGTGCGCATCATGGTGGCCTACATGCCGTACAAGTGGCGCACGCACCGCATCGGCATCGACCTGACGCAACCCTGGGTGGTGGGCTACGTGCGCCACCCGTTCGCCCGCGAGTTCTGGCGCTACGTCGACATCGACACCAGCAAGCTGCCCAAGTGACGCCCCCCCTCCCCGAAGGAGACTTTTCCATGACCCGTATCGCTTCCGGCCGCCTCGCGGCCCTCGCCCTGGCCCTGGCCGCGGCGTTCCCCGCCTTCGCGGCGGTCGTCCCCCCCGGCGTGCAACTGCACCCGACGCAGACCCTGATCCGCAACAACGGCTCCGAGCCCGAGTCGCTGGACCCGGCGATCGCCGAGACCGTGGGCGCCAACAACATCACCCGCGACCTGTTCGAGGCGCTCACCGCCAACGACGCCGACGGCAAGGTCGTCCCGGGCCTGGCCGAGAGCTGGAAGCAGGTCAATGCCACCACCTGGGTGTTCAAGCTGCGCCAGAACGCCAAGTGGTCCAACGGCGACCCGGTCACCGCGCAGGACGTGGTGTACGGCATCCGCCGCTTCCTCGACCCGAAGACGGCGTCCAAGTACGCGGCCACCTACGGCGTCTTCCTGCAGAACGGCAAGGAAGTGGCGATGGGCAAGAAGCCGCCGGCCGACGTCGGCGTCAAGGCCACCGACAAGCACACGCTGGAGATCAAGACCGCGTTCCCGGTCTCGTTCCTGCCGCAGCTGGTGTCCAACAACAACCTGGGCCCGGTGCACCAGGCCAGCGTCGAGAAGTTCGGCAAGGACTGGACCAAGCCGGGCAACATGGTGAGCAACGGCGCGTACGTGCTCAAGGAGTGGGTGGTCAACCGCAGCGTGGTGCTGGAGAAGAACCCGCAGTACTGGGATGCGAAGAACGTGCAGCTCACGCGCGTGACGTACCTGGGCGTCGAGGACGGCAACGCCGACGTCAAGCTGTACGAGGCCGGCCAGAACGAGTGGGTCTACCAGCTGCCCCCGGGCACCTACGAGGGCCTGAAGGCCAAGTACCCCAAGGAAGTGCGCAACGCGCCGATGCTCGGCCTGCGCTACTACGACTTCCAGACCCAGAACCCGGCGTTCAAGGACGTGCGCGTGCGCAAGGCGCTGTCGATGGTGCTGGACCGCGACATCCTGGCGCAGAAGATCACGGCCGACGGCCAGACGCCCGCCTACGGCCTGGTCGTCAAGGGCATGGAAGGCGCCGACATGGTCGAATACGAGTGGGCCCGCTGGCCGATGGCGAAGAAGGTCGAGGAGGCCAAGAAGCTGCTGGCCGCCGCGGGCGTGCAGCCCGGCACCAAATACACGTTCTCGTACAACACGAGCGAGTACCACAAGAAGATGGCCATCTTTGCCCAGTCCGAGTGGAAGACCAAGCTGGGCATCAACCTGGAGCTGGAGGCGATGGAGTTCAAGGTGCTGGTCAAGAAGCGCCATGACGGCGCCTTCCAGATGGCGCGCGACGGCTTCATCGCCGACTACAACGACGCCACCAACTTCCTGGCCCTGGTGCGCTGCGACTCCGACCAGAACCTGAACTTCAACTGCAACCGCAAGGCCGAGGAGCTGATCGTGCAGGCCGAGCAGAGCGACGATCCGGCCAAGCGCAAGCAGCTCCTGACGCAGGCCGCGCGCATGAACATGGACGACTACCCGATCATCCCGCTGGTGCAGTACTCGCTGCCCCGGCTGGTAAAATCGTACGTGGGCGGTTACTCGCTGCAGAACGCGCAAGACCGCTTCCGCAGCAAGGACCTGTACATCATCAAGCACTGAGCGCGCACAACGCGCTTTTACCGCGACGCCTCGCGCAACCCGCGAGGCGTCGGCTTTCGAGAGACCTGCCCGACATGTGGTCGTACACGCTGCGTCGCCTGCTGGTGACCATTCCCACGCTGCTGGCCGTCATCACGGTCTGCTACATCCTGGTGCATGCGGCGCCGGGCGGCCCCTTCGACAGCGACAAGCAGGTCTCCGAGGCGGTGCTGGCCAACCTGCAGGCCAAGTACCACCTGGACCAGCCCGCCTGGAAGCAGTACCTGTTCTACCTGAACAACCTGCTGCACGGCGACCTGGGCGCCTCGTTCCGCTATGCCGACTGGTCCGTCAACGACCTGGTGGCGGCGGCGCTGCCCGTCTCGTTCGCCATCGGCGGCCTGGCGATGCTGATCTCCTTCGTCCTCGGCGTCGGCCTGGGCATCGCCGCGGCGCTGCGGCAGAACAGCGTCGCCGACTACGCCGTGATGGCCATCGCCAACATCGGCAGCGTCGTGCCCTCCTTCGTCATCGGCCCGGTGCTGGTGCTGGTGTTCGCGCTCTGGCTGCGCTGGCTGCCCGCCGGCGGCTGGGACGGCTTCCAGCCCGCCTTCATGGCCATGCCGGTCGCCCTGCTCACGTTCATCAACGTCTCGACCATCGGGCGCGTGATGCGCGGCAGCCTGATCGAGGTGATGCACAGCAACTTCATCCGCACCGCCCGCGCCAAGGGCTTGCCCACGCGCGTCGTGGTGCTGCGCCACGCGCTCAAGCCGGCCCTGCTGCCCGTGGTCTCGCTGGTCGGCCCGCTGGCCATCTCGTCGATCACCGCCGCCATCGTCACGGAGACCGTGTTCTCGCTGCCCGGCCTGGGCAAGCTGATCGTCAACGGCGCCGCCAACCGCGACTACACGCTGGTGCTCGGCCTCGTGGTGCTGATCACCGTCATCGCCGTCACGCTCAACCTGCTGGTGGACCTCGCCTACGCGGCGCTGGACCCCAAGATCCGTTACTGATGTATGAGTTCCCCCCCGAAGCGGCCTGCGGCCGCCTCCCCCTCAAGGGGGCGCCACCAGCGGCCCGGCAAAGCCGGTTCCGCGGTGGCCGCTGGTTATCCGGAGTCCTAAAGTGAGTCTGGGCACCAACCGAGAGGCCGTGGCCGGCCTGCTGGCGCAAGCGCCCGTGGCGACCCCGGGCCGCAGCCCGTGGAGCGACGCGCGCCGGCGCTTCATGCGCAACCGCGCCGCCGTCTTCTCCGTCATCCTGCTGGCCGCCATCGCGCTGGCCTGCCTCGTCGGGCCGCTGCTGCTGCCGCACGGCTTCGACACCACCGACTGGGACGCGATGAAGCTGCCGCCCACCTGGCAGAACATGCACTGGTGGGGCACCGACGAGTCCGGCCGCGACCTGCTGGTGCGCTGCCTGATCGGCGGGCGCATCTCGCTGATGGTCGGCGTGCTGGCGACGCTGGCCTCGGTCGCCATCGGCATCGCCTGGGGCGCCACGGCCGGCTTCATCGGCGGGCGCACCGACGCGCTGATGATGCGCTTCGTCGACATGATGTACGCCATCCCCTACCTGCTGATCGCGATCCTGCTGGTCACGCTGCTGGGGCGCGAGTTCTACCTGGTGGTGGTGGCGATCACGGCGTTCTCGTGGATGGACATGGCCCGCGTGGTGCGCGGCCAGACGCTGTCGCTGCGCACGCGCGAGTTCGTCGAGGCCGCGCGCGCCACCGGCGTGCCCACCTGGCGCATCATCGCCTCGCACATCGTGCCGAACCTGCTGGGCATCGTGGTCATCTACACCACGGTGACCGTGCCTTCGGTGATCCTCACCGAATCCGTGCTGTCGTTCCTCGGCCTGGGCATCCAGGAGCCCATGACCAGCTGGGGCGTCCTGATCGAGGACGGCACCAAGGTGATGGAAGTGGCGCCCTGGATGCTGCTGTTCCCGGCGGCCCTGCTGTCGCTGACCCTGTACTGCTTCAACTTCATCGGCGACGGCCTGCGCGACGCGCTCGATCCCAAGGAGCGATGACCCGTGGTCGATCCCGTGTCCACTTCCCCCCTGCTCGACGTGCGTGACCTGGGCGTGCGCTTTGCCACGCCCGACGGCGAGGTGTCGGCCGTCAACGGCCTGTCGTTCACCCTCCAGCGCGGCCAGACCCTGGGCATCGTCGGCGAGAGCGGCTCGGGCAAGAGCCAGAGCATGCTGTCGCTCATGGGCCTGCTGGCCTCCAACGGGCGGGCCACCGGCCAGGCGCTGTTCCAGGGCGAGGACCTGCTCGCGATGGCGCCGCAGCGCCTGAACCAGGTGCGCGGCGACCGCATCGCCATGATCTTCCAGGACCCGATGACGTCGCTCAATCCGTACCTCACGGTGGAGCGGCAGATGACCGAGGTGCTGGAGCTGCACAAGGGCCTGACGCGCCGCAGCGCGCTGCAGCTGGCCATCCAGACGCTGGAGCAGGTGCGCATCCCGGACGCGGCGCGCCGCATCCGCATGTACCCGCACGAGTTCTCGGGCGGCATGCGGCAGCGCATCATGATCGCCATGGCGCTGCTGTGCCAGCCCGACCTGCTGATCGCCGACGAGCCCACCACCGCCCTGGACGTCACCGTGCAGGCCCAGACGATGGCGCTGCTGCGCGACCTGCAGCGCGAGTTCGGCACCGCCATCATCCTGATCACGCACGACCTGGGCGTCGTCGCCGGCCTGTGCGACGAGGTGATGGTGCTCTATGGCGGCCGCGTGATGGAACAGGGCCACGCCGAAAACATCTTCTACCGGCCCACGCACCCGTACACCATCGGCCTGCTCGGCGCCGCGCCGCGGCTGGAGCACGAAGGCGACCGGCTGCTGGCCATTCCCGGCATGCCGCCCAGCATGGCCCGGCTGCCCGCCGGCTGCCCCTTCAGCGAGCGCTGCGCGATGGCCGAGCCGCGCTGCGCCACCGAACGCCCGCCGCTGTCAGCGGCCAACGACGACCAGGTGCTGCGCGCGTGCCACCGCACGCCGGACGACGTGCGCAGCCGCGGCTGGAGTGCCCGCTGATGGCGATGACCGACGCATCCCCCCTGCTGTCCGTGCGCGACCTGCACGTGCACTTCCAGGTGCGCGCCGACAGCGCCCTGCCCTGGGCCGGCCGGCGCACGCTGCAGGCCGTCAACGGCGTGAGCCTGGACGTCTACCCCGGCGAGACGCTGGGCATCGTGGGCGAGTCCGGCTGCGGCAAGTCCACCCTGGCCCGGGCGCTGCTGAACCTGGTGCCCGCGCAGCAGGGCGACATCGTCTGGATGGGCCAGCAGATGCGCGGCGCCTCGCCCGCCGCCTGGCAGAAGCTGCGCCGCGACGCGCAGATGATCTTCCAGGACCCGCTGGCCTCGCTCAACCCGCGCATGAACGTGGCACAGATCGTCAGCGAGCCGCTGCGCACGCACGAGCCGCAGCTGTCGCAGGCGGAGGTGCTGGCGCGCGTGAAGGCGATGCTGGCGCGCGTGGGACTGTCCGAGTCGCAGATGTACCGCTATCCGCACGAGTTCTCGGGCGGCCAGTGCCAGCGCATCGGCATCGCCCGCGCGCTGATCCTGCGCCCCAGGCTCGTCGTGTGCGACGAGCCGGTCTCGGCGCTGGACGTGTCGATCCAGGCACAGATCATCAACCTGCTGCAGGACCTGCAAGAGGAGATGCAGCTGTCGCTGATCTTCATCGCGCACGACCTCGCCGTGGTGCGCCACATCAGCCAGCGCGTGCTGGTGATGTACCTGGGCCGAACGATGGAGATCGCGCAGAAGCACGCGCTGTACGCGAACCCGCGCCATCCGTACACCCAGGCGCTGCAGTCCGCGGTGCCGATTCCCGACCCGCGCATCGAGCGCGCCAAGACCGTGCAGCTGCTGCAGGGCGACATCCCCTCGCCGATCAGCCCGCCCTCGGGCTGCGTGTTCCGCACCCGCTGCCCGCGCGCGTTCGACCGCTGCGCCGCCGAGGTGCCGCCGCTCAAGCCGGTGGACGCCGAAAGCCAGGCGGCCTGCTGGTTGTACTGACGGATGCAGCAGGCGCCTGAACCGGCCGTGCAGGAGGCGGGCGCCACCGGGGCCGCCGCGCGCCGCCTCGGCTGGTGGCGCTCCCCCTCGCAGTGGCTCTCGCCGCGCGACCTGCTGCGCGAGCCGCTGTACCGGCGCCTGTGGCTGTCCGTCTTCATCAGCTCGTTCGGCAACCAGATCACCATGCTGGCGCTGCCGCTGGCCGCGGCCGTGCTGCTGCACGCGACGCCGACGCAGATGGGCTGGCTCACGGCGATGGAGCTCGCGCCCTTCGTGCTGTTCTCGCTGCCTGCCGGCGTGTGGCTCGATCGCATCCGCAAGCTGCCCGTGTACGTGACGGGCGAGGCCATGGTCGCCTTCGCGCTGGCCAGCGTGCCGGCGGCCTGGGCGCTGGGCCTGCTGGGCATGCCCTTCCTCTACGGCGTGGCGTTCCTGATCGGCAGCGTGTCGGTGATCGCCGGCAGCGCCGCGCAGATCGTGCTGACCCAGATCGTGCCGCGGCCCCGGCTGGTCGAGGCGCACGCGAAGAACGCCCTCGCCGGCTCGTTCGCCGAGGTCACGGGCCCGGGCGCCGCCGGCGCGCTGATCCGCCTGGTGGGCGCGCCGATGGCCCTGCTGGCGAACGCCGCCATCCTGGCCGTCAGCGTCACCATCCTGCGCGGCCTGCGCGTGGAGGAGCCGACGCATGCGCTGGTCAAGGGCGCCTTCCGCGCCGCGCTGCAGGAGGGCCTGCGATTCGTCGCCGGCACGCGGCTGCTGGTCGTGCTCGCCCTGCTGGTGGGCGGCTGGCAGTTGTGCCACCACACGGCGATGGTGGTGCAGATCCTGTTCGCCACCCGCGAGCTGGGACTGAACGAGCGCCAGCTCGGCCTGTGCTACGTCGGCCTGGGCGTCGGCACCGTGAGCGCCGGCGTCTTCGGCCACCGGCTGTCCGCGCGCATCGGCGTCGGGCAGTGCCTGCTGCTGGGGTTCACGGTGACGGGCCTGGGCTGGCTGCAGCTGGCGCTCACGCCGGTGGGCCGCTGGGGCGTCCTGAGCTTCGTGCTGATGCTGGTGTGCTTCGGCGCCGGCGCGGTGCTGATCTTCATCAACTTCCTCGCGCTGCGGCAGGCCGTGACGCCGCAGCCGCTGCTGGGCCGCATGACCAGCACCATGCGCTGGCTGATCCTGCTGCCGGCCCCCGTGGGCGCGCTGCTGGGCGGCTGGGTGGGCGAGCACGTGGGCCTGCGCTGGGCGCTGGGCGCCGGCGGCTGCGCATCGCTTCTGCTCGCCGCGCTCGGCCTGGCCTTCAGCGGCCTGCGCCACGTGCGCAAGCTGCCCCAGCCGGCCTGAACGCCCTCACACGCGCGGCGGGTCGGTCTCGCGCTCGAAGTGGCGGTGCTTGCGCATCGCCGCGATGAACCGCTCGATGCCCTGCGCGGCCTGCTTGCCCTCGGCGACGACCAGCGCCTCGTCCTCGCCGCCATCGGGCAAGGTGGCGCTGACGTTGGCCGCGGTCAGCAGCGCCGACGAAGCCCCCAGCACGAGGATCGGCTTGCAGTGCCGGTGCTGGTCCTTCAGGTGCTCCAGGACGCGGCCGTTCTCGGCCAGCAGGTTCACCGCCGCCTTGCCGTCGGGCAGCACCAGCGCGTCGAACAGGAAGCCCGGCTCGTTCTCCAGCGACACGTCGGCATCGAACGCCGTGCCGTCGGCGCCGGCCACGGGCCCGATGCGCGGGCCCATGAGGCGCGCCACCGCGCCTTCGGCGACGAGCGCCTGCTGGACCTCGGCGATCGAGGCCGATTCCACGCCGGGCGCGACCACGATCGCCACCTTGCGGCCCTGCAGGCTGCCGTCGCCCGGCCGCGCGAACAGCGACAGCGCCTTGGAGACGGTGACCTCGGGCGGCGCGACCTGGTCGATCGCCAGCGGCATGGGCGGCGGCACCTGCGCCATGCCCAGGTCCTGCGCCAGCCGCTCCGCCAGCCCCTCGTTGACGTTGCGCAGCATGGAGACCACGCGCACGCGGATCGCGGGCACCGTCACCTTGCTCAGCTCGAAGCGGAACGCGGCCTCGATGTGGGCCTGCTCCACCGGCGCCTGGCTGTCGAAGAACAGCCGGGCCTGGGTGTAGTGGTCGGCGAACTTCTCGGGCTTGCCTCGCACCTTGACCTGTTCCTCTTGCGCCCGCAGCCGGGCCGGGAAGGTGACGAAGCCCTGGGCCGCGCCGGCCTGGAACGGGCAGCCGCCGGCGAGCGAGTTCGGCTCATAGGCGACGCGGCCGCGGTGGATGGCCTGCCGGTGCAGGCCGTCGCGCTGGTTGTTGTGCACCGGCCGGATCGGCGCGTTGATCGGGATCTCGTGGAAGTTGGGCCCGCCCAGGCGCGACAGCTGCGTGTCCACGTACGAGTGGATGCGCCCGGCCAGCAGCGGGTCGTTGGAGAAGTCGATGCCGGGCACGACGTTGGCCGTGCAGTACGCCACCTGCTCGGTCTCGGCGAAGAAGTTGTCCGGGTTGCGGTTCAGGACCATGCGGCCCACCGGCGTGATGGGCACCAGTTCCTCGGGCACGATCTTGGTGGCGTCGAGGATGTCGAACGAGAAGCCCTCGGCCTGTTCCTCGGTGAAGATCTGCACGCCCAGCTCGTATTCGGGGTAGGCGCCGGCCTCGATGCGCTCCCACAGGTCGCGGCGGTGGAAGTCGGGGTCGGCGCCGGAGATCTTCACCGCCTCGTCCCACACCAGCGAGTGCGTGCCCGCCGTCGGCTGCCAGTGGAACTTGCAGAACACCGACTCGCCCTGCTCGTTCACGAGCCGGAAGGTGTGCACGCCGAAGCCCTGCATGGTCGCGAAGCTGCGCGGGATGGCGCGGTCGGACATCACCCACATCAGCATGTGCGTGCTCTCGGGCATGAGCGACACGAAGTCCCAGAAGGTGTCGTGCGCGCTGGCCGCCTGCGGCATGCCGTGGTGCGGCTCGGTCTTGACCGCGTGCACCAGGTCCGGGAACTTCATCGCGTCCTGGATGAAGAACACCGGCATGTTGTTGCCCACCAGGTCCCAGTTGCCCTCGTCGGTGTAGAACTTCACCGCGAAGCCGCGCACGTCGCGCGCCGTGTCCTTGGAGCCACGCTCGCCTGCCACGGTCGAAAAGCGCACGAACACCGGGGTGACCTTGCCCTTCTCGCGGAACGGCGCCGCCTTGGTGTACTTGGTCAGCGGCTCGTAGCACTCGAAGAAGCCGTGCGCGGCCGAGCCGCGGGCGTGCACGATGCGCTCGGGGATGCGCTCGTGGTCGAAGTGCGTGATCTTCTCGCGCAGGATGAAGTCCTCGAGCAGCGCGGGCCCGCGCAGGCCGTGCTTGAGCGAGTTCTGGTTGTCGGCGATGGGCACGCCGAGGTTGGTGGTGAGCACCTGGCCGGCGGCATCGACGCGCACCCGGTCCAGCGGCTCGATGGTGGCGTTCAAACCTTCGGGCGCGACGCTGCCCGTCTTGGCCGAGCCGTTCTCCTCCGACAGCGTGCTGCCCAGCGGCAGCCGGCTCGGCGGCTCGACCGTCGCACCGGCCGCGGGCTGCAGGCCGCCTTGCAGGCCGTGTTCCTTGGGCTTGTTGGCATTGGCGGGCATGCCGGCCGCCAGTTGCTCGGCCTCGGCCATCTTGCGGGCCGGCAGGTCGCCGGCCGCGGCGCCCGGCGCGGCGGGGCCGCTATCGGTGTTGCGGGCAGCCGCTTTGGCCGCGGCGTCTGGCTTGCTGGGCGACTTGCTCGCCGGTCGGGAAGGCTTGGTCATGGGGTCCTCGAATCGGGTTCGTGCTTGGCTGGGCCGGCGGACCATAAGCGCGGTGCGCTGTGCCAGCTGTAGGACACCGTCGGGACCGAAGCCCAGCGGCGCGGGCTGCCGAGGCAGCCCGCGTCACGACACTGGACCCATGAAAAAAGCCCGCTGCGCGAGCAGCGGGCTTTTCCGTTGGGCGTTCCGGATGGAAGGCTGCCGAAGCAGCCGACCGATCACTGGAAGCGGTACTTCACGCCGACCTGGTAGTAGCGGCCGACCACACCCTGCATGCTGTAGCTGGGGTTGTAGAACGTCGTGCCGTAGGAGGCCTGCGGGTCGAGGTGCGCCACGCGATCGAACACGTTCAGCACCGAGCCGGTCAGCTCGAGCTGCTTGGTGATCTTGTAGGAGCCGAACAGGTCGAACGTCGAGAACGCGGGCACGCGGCAGCCGGCGTTGAAGTCGTTGCCGTTGCTGTCGTGGGCCAGGCAGGTGGGATCCTGGCGGCTCTCGATCACGCGGATGCCGCTGACGTAGTTGACGCGGCCCGTCACCGACCAGGGACCGGCGGCAGCCGTCAGGTCGAACGAACCACGGGCGCGCGGCATGCCGGCCGAGCTGGAGAGCGCGGTCGGGCCGTAGGTGCCGGCGTAGTCGAGCGTCGTGCCGTCCGGGTTGGTGCGGCGGAAGCGGTTGATGAACGACAGGGTCATGCCACCGGTCAGACGCACGCCGTTGGCGAACGCGTCGGGCTGGCGGAAGCGCATGTCGAGGTCAAAGCCGTTGGTCACCGTCTTCGGGCCGTTCTCGTACGGGGCCGACACGGACAGCAGCACGCCCGAGTTGGGCACGCCGGCCAGGGCCGTGGACGGGTCACGCACGATCGTCGAACCGGGGTAGCCGCTCGGGTTGTTCAGCACGGACTGGACGTCGGCGCCGATGATCTCGTTCTTGCGCTCGATCTGCCAGAAGTCCAGGGCAACGTTGAAGTTGCGCGTGGGCTCGATCACCAGGCCGAAGTTCCAGCTCTTGGACTTCTCGGGCTTGATGGCCTTGTTGCCCACCGAGAACACCGAGGTCTGGCCGGCGCCGCAATCGGTCGCCAGGGCGCCCGGCAGCGGGGTGCCGCCCGGGCAGCGGACCGGGTCGACGTACGAGGTGAAGGCCGACACCGAGCTGTTGCCGCTTTCGGCGGCGCCCGGGGCGCGGAAGCCTTCGGCGTACGAGCCGCGGACCATCAGCGGGTTGAGCGCTTGCCACTTGAAGCCCACCTTCGGCGTGACCACCGAACCCCAGTCGGAGTAGCGGTCGGCGCGGGCGGCGGCGCTCAGTTCGAGGGTCTTGGTGACCGGGGCCACCACTTCCGCGAAGATGGCGGACACGTTGCGCGACTGCTTGAAGGCCGAGTAGCCCAGGCCCACGATGTCACCGGTGTCGGTGTACGGGGTCGGGGGGCTGTTCAGCTTTTCCTGGCGGATTTCGGCGCCGACGGCGATGCCCATGTTGCCGCCCGCGAGCTTCATCAGCTCACGCGAGGCGTGGAAGTCGAGCGACGTGACCGAGGTCTTGGTCTTGTTGTTGAGCTTCGGGGACAGCGCGGCGATCAGGGCCGGCGAGTTCAGGCCGGAATTGACGCCCAGGCGGTAGTAGCCATAGGGGCCGGTGCCGTCGAGGGCGGGACGCAGGACGCTGTTGCGGATGTAGCCGCTGCGCTCGACCTTGGTCTGGCTCTCGGTGTACAGCAGGCCGGTGTCGTAGTCCCAGCTCGCCACGGTGCCCTTCAGGCCGGCGAGGAAACGCGACGTCGTCGTGTCGTAGTTGCCGTTGCGGCCGCCGAGGTCGGCGGTGACGTAGCGCAGGCGCGAGTAGCTGCCCGGGAACGGGTTGTCCGGATGCGCCGGGCCCATCGTGATGAACGTGTTGTCCATCACGGCGTTGGTGGCCGGGTTCACCCAGGTGCTGGACACCGACGCCGGCGTGTAGTGCGTCTTGACCTGCGAGTTGAAGATGCCGGCTTCGACGTAAGCCTCGTTGTCGGCGTTGATCTTCAGCGTGCCGCGGCCGAACAGGTTGATCTTCTTCTCGGCCGGGATGATGTCTTCGTAGTCGAAGACGTTCCACAGGCAGGCGGGACGCGCATTGACCTGCGCGAGCTGCGAGGGGCTGGCCACGCAGTTGCCTGCGCCGCCCAGCTGCACGTACGGGCTGGTGCCGGTGGCGCTGAAGGGGCCGGTCACGGCGCGCGCCCAGCCGGTGGGGCTGGCGCTGACCGAGGTGTTGCTGACCTGGTAGCCGCGCACCTGGGTGATGCCGGTGCCCAGCGGGGTGTAGCCGTAGGGGGTGAGGTCGGCCACGCCGAGGAACTCACGCTTGCCGGTGCGGTCCTTCTGCTTCAGCTGGTCCTGGTTGCTGACTTCCAGGTTCAGGAAACCGGACACGTCGCCGCGGGTCATGCCGCCGGTCAGCGAAGCGCGCTGCTTGTTGGCATCGCCGTAGCGCGAGGTGCCCACGGTGCCGGAAGCGGCAAAACCGTTGAACTCCTTGCGCAGGATGATGTTGACCACGCCGCCCAGGGCGTCGGAGCCGTAGATGGCGGAGGCGCCGTCCTTGAGCACTTCGACGCGCTCGACCAGGTCCAGGGGAATGGAGCTGAGGTCGGCGAAGTTGCGCTGGCCGTCGTCGGCCAGGCCGTACGGGGCGATGCGGCGGCCGTTGATCAGGACCAGGGTGGCGTTGGCGCCGAGGCCGCGCATGGACACGCCCGAGCCGCCGGCGGCGAAGCCGATGCCGAAGGTGGTCGGCACGCTGCCGTTGTTGTTGAAGGGCAGTTCCTGCAGGACTTCAGCCAGCGACTGCTTGCCGGTGCGCTCGATCTGGTCGCGCGTGATCACCTGGATCGGGGATGCGGTCTCGCTGTCGGACCGCTTGATGTTCGAGCCCGTGACCTCGACGCGTTGCAGGTTTTGTTGGTTCTGCGCAAGGGTTTCCTGCGCGATGAACAGGGATGCAGTGCCGCAGAGCGCTGTGATGACAGCGCGTGCGACCTGTGTCCTTTGGAACACCGTGGTGCCGCTTTTCATGTTGACTCCAGACCGTTGACTATTTCGATCCGCCCGCCCTGAAAGGCCGGGGGCTCGCCTGATGGTGGGCCGAGTGCAGTTGTGCCGAACACTCCGCCTCCCGTTCTCCACTGTGACACAGCTGTGTCAAACGGTCACTTGGGGAAACGCGTGTTCGGCGCCGTCTGTTGTCGAAATACATCAGCACTTCGCGCAGCGTGCGCGCACGCATGAAAAAAGGGCGGCCTCCTCTCGGAAGCCGCCCTCTTCGGAGGGGTCGCGGCGAGCGCTTATTCGACCTTGAAGCCGAACACCTGGGTGGCCACGACCTCGCCCGGGCCGCTGATGCAGCGGTACTGCATCATCGCCTGGCGAACCGAGTTGTGGAACACGCGCGGGCCGGACAGGATCGTGACCTCGACGACCTGGCCGTTGCGGATCAGGGCCTGGGCCGTCACGTCGCCTTCGATGCCTTCGCGCAGCGCCTGCTTGGGCATGTCCGGCTTGACCTGCGTGGGGCAGACCACGCCCATGTCGCCGCGCGTCGGGCCGGCCGGCGCCGCGGGGGGCGGCGGCGGCGCGATCACCGGCGGCGCCGGGGGCGGCGCCTGCACCGACTGCACGACCGGGGCGGTCGTGGTCGGCGGCGTGACCTCCGGCGGCGGGATGAACGGCGGCGGCGGGGCCTTGGGCTGCTCGATCTGCTTGGGGGTCTCGATCTTCTTGGGCGGCGGGGGCGGCGGAGGCGGCGGCGGGATGATCACTTCCTGGATCACCGCGGCTTCCATCGGCTTCTTGATCAACTCCAGGCCCTTGCGGGCGGTGCCCGTGATGAGCGCCCAGGCGATCAGGATGTGCAGCAGCGCGACGACGATCCAGCCGACCGTGCGCCGCTTCGGGTCCGCGCCGGGATAGCGGCGGCGGTCGTGAACGGTGGTGGTGGTCATTGGACGAACTGCTCGCTGCCGATGACGGCCAGCTTCGACAGCCCCTTGCGTTTGGAGGTGGACAGGACGTTGGCGAAGACGGCGTACTGGGCATCCTTGTTCGGGCGAACGTGGATGTCCGGCGGCACGGGCAGCTTGCCCAGCTCCGTCATCTTCTGGTCGAGCTCGGCGGGCGTGACGGGCAGGCCCTGCCAGTACACCGTGCTCTTCTCGTCGATGTCGATCTGGATCTTCTCCGGCTTGATCGAGTCGTTCGGGGGCGTGCCCACGGGCAGCTCCAGGTTGACCGCGTGCAGCTGGATCGGGATCGTGATGATCAGCATCACCAGGAGCACCAGCATCACGTCGATCAGCGGCGTGGTGTTGATGTCCATCATCGGCTCCGGGTCGGCGTGCGCGGCGCGCATGCTCCGGATCGGCTTCTTGTTACGCAGCATGTGTGTGCCTCCGTCAGCCGCCCAGCGGGGGCGGTTCGGTGATGAAGGCGACCTTGGTGATGCCGGCGCGCTGGCAGGCATACAGCACCTTGCCGACGCCGTTGTACTTGCCATCCTTGTCGCCGCGGATGTGCACCTCGGGCTGCGGCTTCATGGTGGCCACCTTCTTCAGGCGGCCGACCAGGTTCTCCACATCGTTCACGCGGGTGTCGTACCAGAACACGTTGCCCGCGGGGTCGACCGAGATCACGATGTTCTCGGGCTTGGTCTCCCGCACCTCCACGCGCTCCTTGGGGAGCTGCACCGGAATGGAGGTGGTGACCACCGGGATGGTGATCAGGAAGATGATCAGCAGCACCAGCATCACGTCCACGAGGGGCGTGGTGTTGATGGCGGAAATGACTGCGTCGTCGTCGTCTTCCGACGACCCAACTGCCATGGCCATGGGAATGCTCCCTTAAAGGCCGGCGATCAGGCGCGGCCTGCGGAACCGACGATCACGGCGTTCAGCTCGCCGCTGAACTCGCGCACCTCGTCCATGATGGCCTTGTTGCGGCGGGCGAGCCAGTTGTACGCCAGCACCGCGGGAATCGCGACGGCCAGGCCGATGGCGGTCATGATCAGCGCCTCGCCCACGGGGCCGGCCACCTTGTCGATGGACGCCTGGCCGGAGATGCCGATCGCGGTGAGCGCGTGATAGATGCCCCACACCGTGCCGAACAGGCCGACGAAGGGGGAGGTGGAGCCGACGGTGGCCAGGAACGCCAGGCCCTTCTGGGTGCTGGCCTGGACGCGGTCGACGGCGCCTTGCACGTTCATCGAGATCCAGTCTTCCATCGGAATGTGCTTCTTCAGGCCGGCGTGGTCCTCGGTGGCGCTGACGCCCGAGTCGGCGATGAAGCGGTAGGCGCTGTTCTTCTCCAGCGAGTTGACGCCGTCGCGCAGCGTGCCGGCCTGCCAGAACTTGGCCTGGGCGGTGCGGGCGGCGCGGGCCAGCTTGGTCTGCTCCAGCAGCTTGACCACCAGGATGTACCAGCTGCCGGCGCTCATGATGGCCAGCAGGATCAGCACGGAACGGGCGATGACGTCGGAGCCCTTCCAGAGGGCCTCGATGCCGTACGGGTTGTCGAGGGCCTCACCGTTCTTGGCGGCGGCAGGCTGCGATGCGGCGGGTGCCACGGCGGCCGGTGCGGTCGCGGGAGCGGGCTCGGCGGCAGCACTGGCGGCCGGGGCGGAGGGTGCCGTCTGCGCTTGCGCGTGAGCGATTGGGGCACCGAGGGTTGTGAGCGCCAGCGTCGCGGCGGCTACGAGGATGCGCAGGGAAACGGACCGCAAAATCATTCCTTTGTGAACGCGAAAGAGAGAGGCCTCACCGGGTAGGGTGGGGCTGGCTATCCGGCCACTGTTGTGCAGCGCAGGACAACCGGCGAGTATAAAGTTCCCGACCCACCCGTCTTGCACCAAAGCTGGGCGAACCCGCCCTTGGTGATTAGTGCAAACCCCTAAAACTGCGATCCAAGCAGCAAGGTTGATGCCGGGCGCGCCCGCTTCGACGAATTGCATCGCGCATCGTGGTGTGGCGTTCCACTACGTGTGAAGACTGCGGCCCCGATGCCCTGCACCCGATGGCGGTCCGACACAGTCTCGGGCGGCGCGGGCCCGGAGGCCCGACGCCCGGCCGCCGCCCTCAGTCGAAGAACGACGCGCCGGGGCGCTCCTGCTCGTACAGCTGGTAGTGCGTGCGCTCCATGCCGAGCGCCGCATACGTCTGCTGGGCGCGCCGGTTCTCCGCCTCGACGTACAGCCGCAGGCCGCACACGCGCTCGTCGGCCATCGCAAGCCCCGCGACATGGCCGTACAGGGCGCGGAACACGCCCTGGCGGCGCGCCTCGGGCCGCACGTACACGCTCTGGATCCACCAGAACAGGCCGTCGCGCCAGTCGCTCCACTCGAAGGTCACCATGAGCGAGCCCACCACTTCGCCATCGCGTTCGGCCACCAGGTAGAAGCCCAGGCCCGGGTCGCCCAGCATGCGGCGCACGCCGGCGAGCGAGCGCTCGTCCTGGAGCCGGCGGCCCTCGGTCTCGAGCGCCATGGCGCGGTTGAAGCCGGTGATGGCCTGCAGGTCGCGCGGCTCGCCGCGGCGCAGGTGGAGCGTGGGGGACGGACTGGAAGGAGCGGACATCGCGGAAGTATCCGCGACGCGCGCTGCGCGGGAGTCAGCCTGCGCGGCTGCTGGCCCGGCGCGGGGCCGCAGCGGTCTGCGCCTTGACGGGGGTGGCGGGCTTGCGCGCCGGCCGGGCGCGCGACGCGCGGGCGACGGGGAGCGCCGGCACCGCATGCGCCTGGATGTAATCGCGGATCAGGTGGCGCAGCACCTGCGACGGGGTCACGTCGTCTTCCTGGCACACCCGCTCGAACTCGAGCTTCCTCGACGGGTCGAGCAGCACCGTCAGCCGGGCGGTCTTGAGTTGCATCTCCACGGGCACCTCGAATGTGCATCAAATTCTAATTCGAACTCGATCGTGGCGCGGCCGCCAGGGCATCGGCTATTCGTCGCGGCGGGTGCGGTGCCGGCCCGAGCCCGGTGCGGCCGGTCGCGCGCCATGGGCGGCGAGGTGGCTCTTGATCAGCTGGCGCATCATCTGCGACGCAGTGATGTCCTGCGCCTCGCAAAGCTTCTCGAAAGCCTGCTTCAACTGCGGATCGAGCAGGAAGGTGAAGCGTGCGGGAGAGGTCGGCATGGGATCGTCGGTTAGGGTAATAACATTGTAATGTCTGGCTCATCCGTGGGCAAGCCTTCCCGCCCCGCGGTGGCGTCCACCGGCCCGCAGCGCCTAGACTGCGGCACCCATGCGAGGAACCCCATGACCCAGCGCAAGACCGCCCTCATCACCGGCTCGGGCACCGGCGTCGGCGCCGCCACCGCCCTGGCACTGGCGGGCCGCGGCTACGACGTCGTCGTCAACTACTCGCGCAGCGAGAAGGAAGCGCAGGAGAGCGCCGCCGCGTGCCGGGCCGCCGGCGCCGACGTGCTGTTGCTGCAGGCCGACGTGGCCGACGACGCCGACTGCCGCCGCCTCGTGCAGGCCGCCGTCGACCGCTGGGGGCGCCTCGATGCGCTGGTCAACAACGCGGGCATCTCGGTCTTCGGCCAGTCGGCCAGCTGGGATGCGCTGGACGCCGCGGCCTTCCAGAAGATCCTGGGCGTCAACACCGTCGGCACGTTCCAGATGGTGCGCGCCGCGCTGCCGCACCTGCGCGCGGCCAAGGGCTCGATCGTCAACGTCTCGTCCGTCGCCGGCGCGCTGGGCATCGGCTCGTCGGTGCCCTACATCGCGTCCAAGGGGGCCCTGAATGCCATGACGCTGCACCTGGCGCGTTCGCTCGCGCCGGACGTGCGCGTCAACGCCGTCTGCCCCGGCCTGATCACCTCGCGCTGGTTCGCGCGCGGGATCGGCGAGGAAGGCTACGAGAAGGTGCGGCGCGCCTACGAGGCGGACGTGCCGCTCGGGCGCGCCTGCACGCCCGAGGACGTCGCCGAGGCGATCGTCTGGCTGGTCGACGGCGCGCGCACCGTGACGGGCGAGTTGCTCCTGCTCGACAGCGGCACGCACCTCGGCCGCGCGGCGCGAAGCTGATCGGCGGCATCGGGGTCTGTCCGGAGTTCCGCGCCGGCACAAAGCGAGGAACACTGCCCGCATCCCTTGCAGGAGGTGATCCCATGGACGAGATCGATGGATGGCGCAGGCGGCTCGTGGCCGCCACGGGGGCCGCGCTCGCGGGCGGCCTGGGCCCCTGGCGCGGGGCCTTCGCGCAAGGCAGCACGGTGGACCTGCCGCTCGCGAACGGCCGCCGCGCGCTCGCCGCCTTCCCGGAGAAACGGCCGCTGATCGTGCTGACCACCCGGCCGCCGCAGCTGGAGACGCCGTTCGAGGTGTTCAACGACGGCCTGCTGACGCCCAACGACGCCTTCTTCGTCCGGTACCACAACGCGGGGCTGCCCACCTCGATCGACGGTGACCGCCACACCATCGCCATCGGCGGCAACGCGGTGGGCAAGCCGTTCAAGCTGACCATGCAGGACCTGCGCACGCAGTTCAAGCCGGTGGAGATCGTGGCCGTGAACCAGTGCTCGGGCAACAGCCGCGGCCTGTTCAACCCACGCGTCACCGGCGGCCAGCTGGCCAACGGCGCGATGGGCAACGCGCGCTGGACGGGCGTGCCGCTCAAGGACGTGCTCGCCCGCGCCGAGCCGAAGAACTCGGCGCGTCAGGTCACGTTCGACGGCCTCGACCAGGCGCTGTTCGGCGGCGGCGACTTCGTCAAGGCGCTGGACATGCGGCATGCCATGGACGGCGAGGTGCTGCTCGCCTACCAGATGAACGGCGCCGACCTGCCCATGCTCAATGGCTTCCCGGTGCGGCTGGTCGTGCCGGGGTACTACGGCACCTACTGGGTCAAGCACCTGTCGGCCATCGAGGTGATCGACTCCGTCTTCGACGGCTTCTGGATGAACCCGGCCTACCGCGTGCCCGACAACGACTGCGCCTGCATCGAGCCGGGCACCACGCCGGCCGCCACCCGCCCCATCGGCCGCTTCACGGTGCGCTCGTTCATCACCTCGGTGGCCAACGGCGCGCAGGTGCGCGCGGGACAGCCGCTGGCGGTGCGCGGCATCGCCTTCGACGGCGGCCAGGGCATCCGGGAGGTCGCCTGGTCGGCCGACGGCGGCCAGACCTGGCGACCGGCGGCGCTCGGACAGGAGCTGGGCCGCTACTCGTTCCGCGAGTTCACCTTCGGCTTCACGCCACAGCCTGGCGCCCACGACCTGCGCGTGCGGGCCTGGAACCGCTCGGGCCAGAGCCAGCCGATGGAGGCCCTGTGGCAGCCGGCCGGCTACATGCGCAACGTGGTCGAGTCCGTCAAGGTCACCGCGGCCTGAAGGAGCCGACCATGCGCACCGCCCTCCTCCGCACCGCCCTTCTCGCCACTGCGCTCTTGGCCACGGCCCTCGGCGCGGGAAGCGCACAGGCCGCCGTCAAGACCATCACGCTGCCGCCCGACCCCGTGCAGCTCAAGCCGAGCGCGCTGCCCGGCTACGCCAAGGCCCAGGCCAGTTGCGTCGCCTGCCACTCGGCCGAGTACATGCTGTACCAGCCGCCCACCGCGCCGCGCCCCTACTGGGACGCGATGGTCAAGCGCATGAAGGGCGTGTTCAAGGCGCCGATCGACGACGCCGACATGCCGGAGATCGTCGACTACCTGGTCCGGACCTACGGCAACGAACAGCCGAAGTAGGCCGCCGCCGCGGCTGCAACAATGGCCGCATGCTGCTGGACGATTCCCTGCGCGACGCCATCGCGCTGCAACTGCGCCGCTGGCCGGTGCAGCGTGCCCACCACGGCGAACACAGGCATGCCGCCGTCGCCGTGGCCGTGGCCGAGGAAGGCTGGGGCGCGCACCTGCCAGGCATCGCCGCGCCTGCCCACTGGAGCCGCCAGGCGGCCCTGCTCCTGACCCGCCGCGCCGCCACGCTGGGCAACCATCCCGGCCAGTGGGCGCTGCCCGGCGGGCGCGTCGACGGAGGGGAGACGCCCGAGCAGGCGGCGCTGCGCGAACTGCAGGAGGAAGTCGGCCTGGCCCTGGCCGGCGACGCCGTGCTGGGCGTGCTGGACGACTTCGTCACCCACTCCGGCTTCGTCATCACGCCGGTGGTCGTGTGGGCAGGCGAGGCGCGCGACCTCACGCCCAACCCCGCCGAGGTGGCCAGCATCCATCGCATTCCGGTGGGCGAGTTCATGCGCGGCGATGCCCCGATGCTGGAGCCGTCGGACGACGCGGCGCGGCCGGTGCTGCGCATGCCCGTGGGCCACGGCTGGATCGCCGCCCCCACCGCGGCGGTGCTGTACCAGTTCCGCGAGGTCTGCATCGCGGGCCGCGCGACCCGGGTGGCGCACTACGAGCAGCCGCTCTTCGCCCGCCGTTGACGCGCGCCGCTGCCGGCCCGGCGCACCTGCAGCCGGCCCCGGGTCGGCCGGCGCCAGGCGCCGCTTTGTGGCTGCTGGCGCGCCCGCGCAGCCCTCGCCCGGCCCGCGCGACCGCCGAGGCTTGCTTGCTCAGGCGCGGCGCAGCGCGGCGGCCTCGCGCGCCAGCGCCGTGATCGCGGCCCAGTCGCCGCGCCGGACCAGGTCCGGCGGAGTGAGCCACGAGCCGCCCACGCACACCACGTTGGGCAAGGCGAGGAACTCGTGCGCATTGCCCGCGTGGATACCCCCCGTCGGACAGAAGCGCACGTCGTGGAACGGGCCGCCGAAAGCCTTGAGCATCGGCACCCCGCCGGCCTGCAGGGCCGGGAAGAACTTGAGCTCGGTGTAGCCGCCGTCCAGCGCCGCCATCACCTCGCTGCCGGTGGCCACGCCGGGCAGCAGCGGCAGCCCGAGCTCGCGGCAGGTGTCGCCCACCGCGCGCGTGTAGCCGGGGCTGACGGCGAAACGCGCGCCCGCCTCGAGCGCCGCCCGCGCGTCGGCCGCGCTGCGCACCGTGCCCGCGCCGGCGACAGCCGCCGGCACCTCGTTGGCGATCGCCCGGATGCAGTCGATCGCCGCGGGCGTGCGCAGCGTCACCTCGAGCATGCGGATGCCGCCCTGCACGAGCGCGCGCGCCAGCGGCACCGCATGCGCGACGTCGTCCAGCACGATGACGGGAATCACCGCCGCGTCGTTCATCACGTCCAGCGGGGTCAGGATGCCTCCGCGGGTCACAGCCATGTGCACGCTCCCTCTTCCGCTTCCGCGGCGTTGCGCCGGAAGGCGCCGAACAGCTCGCGCCCCAGCCCCATGCCGTTGTCCTCGTGCTGCGCCGGCGGCATGCGGGCCGGTTCGCGCCGGATCCAGTCCTCGTGCGGCACCAGCGCCTCCAGCCGACCGTGGCTGGCATCGAGCCGCACGACGTCGCCGTCGCGCAGCAGGGCGAGCGGGCCGCCGGCCGCCGCTTCGGGCGAGACGTGGATCGCCGCCGGCACCTTGCCCGACGCGCCGCTCATGCGCCCGTCGGTGACCAGCGCGACCCGGTAGCCCTTGCCCTGCAGCACCGACAGCGGCGGCGTGAGCTTGTGCAGCTCGGGCATGCCGTTGGCCTGCGGCCCCTGCCAGCGCACCACGCACACCAGCCCGTTGGCGCCGTTCGAGCGGCAGGCGTCTTCCAGCTCGCCGGCCTGGAACGCCTGCAGCAGCGCCTCCTGGGTGTCGAAGATGCGCGCCGGCGCCTCGATGAAGTGGCGGTCGTCGGGCACCGCCGAGACCTTGATCACGCTGCGGCCCAGGTTGCCCTTGAGCAGCCGCAGCCCGCCGGTGCGGCTGAAGGGCTCCGCCGCCGGGCGCACCACGGCCGCATCGCGCGAGGGCCCGATGTCGCGCCACTGCAGCCCGTCGCCCAGCTCCGGCTCGCGGGTGTACTCGCGCAGGCCGCCCTCGCGCACGGTGAGCACGTCTTCGTGCAGCAGCCCGGCGTCCATCAGTTCGCGCAGCACATAGCCCGGCCCGCCGGCGGCCTGGAACTGGTTCACGTCGGCCTGCCCGTTCGGGTAGACACGCGCCAGCAGCGGCACCACCGACGACAGCTCGGCGAAGTCGTCCCAGTCGATCGAGATGCCGGCCGAGCGGGCCACCGCCACCCAGTGGATCAGGTGGTTGGTCGACCCGCCGGTGGCCAGCAGCGCCGCCATCGCGTTGACGATGCAGCGCTCGTCCACCTGGCGGCCGATCGGCGTGAAGCGCCGGGCCTTGACGTTGCCCAGCAGCGTGCGCACCGCCTCGCGCGTGAGCGCCTCGCGCAGCTCCTGGCCCGGATTGACGAACGCGGCGCCCGGCACGTGCAGGCCCATGGCCTCCATCAGCATCTGGTTGCTGTTGGCCGTGCCGTAGAAGGTGCAGGTGCCCGGGGAGTGGTAGGCCTGCTGCTCGGCCTGCAGCAGCTCGGCGCGGCCGACCTTGCCCTGCGCGGCCAGCTCGCGCACCTTGGCCTTGTCGCTGTTGGACAGGCCGCTGGGCATGGGCCCGGCCGGCACGAACACCGTGGGCAGGTGGCCGAAGTGCAGCGCGCCGATCAGCAGGCCGGGGACGATCTTGTCGCAGATGCCCAGCATCAGGGCGCCGTCGAACATGTCGTGGCTGAGCGAGACGGCGGTGGCCATCGCGATCACGTCGCGCGAGAACAGCGACAGGTCCATCGCCGGCGTGCCTTGGGTGACGCCGTCGCACATGGCCGGCACGCCGCCGGCGACCTGGGCAGTGGCGCCCTGGCGGTGCGCCTCGTCCTTGATCACGTCCGGATAGCGGGCGTAGGGCGCGTGCGCCGAGAGCATGTCGTTGTAGGAGGTGACGATGGCCAGGTTGGGCGCCCGTTCGGCCACCACCTTGAGCTTGTCGTTCGCCGGCAGCGCGGCCACGGCATGCGCGACGTTGGCGCAGCCGAGGCGGTCGCTGCCGCGCTCGCGTGCGGCCATCCGGTCGACCAGCTGCAGGTAGCGGGTGCGGCCATTGGCGCTGCGCTCGCGGATGCGGTCGGTGACCCGGGCCACGACGGGGTGCAGGGACATGGTGTTGCGGTCTTGCAAAGGGAACTGGGCATCCTACCCGCAAGGCAGCGCCGCGTTCATGCCGTGGTGACCACTGGTGACCGGCCGGCGGCCGCCAGCGCTACAGTTTCGGCATGGACCTCAAGCCGCTGCGCGATCCGCTGCCGATGCTGGAGAAGGCGCTCGCCGACTGGGGCGGGCACGAGGACCTCTGGGTCTTCGGCTACGGCTCGCTCATCTGGCGGCCGGAATTCGAGTACGCGGAGCGGCGGCCGGCCCGCGTGCAGGGCTGGCACCGCGCCCTCAAGATGTGGAGCCGCATCAACCGCGGCACGCCCGACTGCCCCGGCCTGGTGTTCGGCCTGCTCACCGGCGGCAGCTGCCAGGGCGTGGCATTCCGCATCCCGAAGGCCGACGGCGCCGCCGTGCTCACCCGCCTGTGGGCACGCGAGATGGTGATGGGGGTGTACGACCCGCGCTGGCTGGCCTGCCACACCCTGCACGGCCCGGTGCAGGCCCTGGCCTTCACGCTCTCGCGCAAGAGCCCCAGCCACACCGGCGTGCTCACCGAGGAACAGTACCGCCGCATCTTTGCCGATGCCTGCGGCAAGTACGGCACCACGCTGGAATACGCGGCCCGCACGCTGGAAGAGCTCGAGCGCCACAACATCCGCGACCGCCACCTCGAACGCCTGTTGCGCCTGGTCCGGGATTGACCACCTGCGGGCCGGCACCCGGCCTGCGCCGTCATCACCAGGGCCGCACGCGCGGTGACGGGCTGGCGCGGCAGAATGCGGCCCCGACGCCGATGGCCCGCCCGATGACCCCGCCCCCGACTCCGAACGACGCCCTGCGCCTGGCCTTCGAGCTCTCGCCCGTGGGCCTGTGCGTGACCGAACGCCGCATCCTGACCCTGTGCAACGCGGCCTTCGGCAGCATGTTCGGCTACCCGTCGGGCGAACTGCTGGGCCTGCCGCTGGTGCCGCTCTATCCGAGCCGCGACGAATACGAGCAGATCGGCCAGCAGGGGCTGCCGGTGATGCGCGAGACCGGCATGTACAGCGACGAGCGGATCATGAAGCGCCGCGACGGCAGCCTGTTCTGGTGCCACGTCGCCGGCCGCGCCGTCGACCGCAGCGACCCCTTCGCCTGCGCGGTCTGGATGTTCGAGGACCTGTCGGCCCGCCGCCCGGTGGCGGGCGAGCTCACCGCCCGCGAGCGCGAGATCGCCCGCGAACTGGTGGCCGGCGCGAGCAGCAAGGAGATCGGGCGCACGCTGGGCATCAGCCCGCGCACGGTCGAGGCGCACCGCGCCCGGCTGATGAAGAAGCTGGGCGCGGGCAACCAGGGCGAGCTGGTCGCCCGGCTGGTCGGCGCCTGAGCCGCGCACCGGCCTAGGGCCGGCCCTGAGGTACTTCTACGCTCTGGCGGGGCGCACGCCGCGCGGCTATCGTGAGGCGCCATGAACCTGGCCGCCTCGCTCGCGCGCATCGCGCGCATGGACCCCGACCGCCCGGCGCTGCTCCTGGGCGACCGACTCCTGTGGACCTACGGGCAGCTCGCCGACCGGGTCGCCCGCCGCGCCGCGGCGCTGCGCGGCGCCGGCCTGCAGCCGGGCGACCGCGTCGCCCTGTTCCTGCGCAACCACCCCGCCTACCTGGAGCTGATGTACGCCTGCTGGTGGGCCGGGCTGGCGACGGTCCCGATGAACGCCAAGCTGCACCTGCGCGAGGCACAGTGGATCGCCGACCACGCCGAGGCGGCCTGGGCGTTCGTGACCGAGGACGTCGGTCAGGGCCTGGCCGCGCCCGGCCGGACCATCGACGTCGACAGCGCCGAGTACGAGGCGTTGCTCGCGCCCGAAGCCATCGAGATGACACACCGCGCCCCCGACGACCTGGCGTGGCTGTTCTACACCAGCGGCACCACCGGCAAGCCCAAGGGCGTGATGCTCTCGCACCGCAACCTGCTGACCATGGCACTGGGCTACTTCGTGGACGTCGACCCCATCGATCCGCAGGACGCCATCGTCTACGGCGCGCCGATGTCGCACGGCGCCGGCATCTATGCCCTGCCGCACATGCTGGCCGGCGCGCGGCACGTCGTGCCGGCCTCCGGCGGCTTCGAGCCGGCCGAGATGTTCGCGCTGGCGCGCAGCGTCGGCCGGCTCTCGATGTTCGCCGCCCCCACCATCGTCAAGCGGCTGGTCGACCATGCCGAGGCGCACGGGCTGGACGGCGAGGGCTTCAAGACCATCGTCTATGGCGGCGCGCCGATGTACGAGCAGGACATCCGCCGCGCCCTGCGCGTGATGGGGCCGCGCTTCGTGCAGATCTACGGCCAGGGCGAAAGCCCGATGGCGGGCACCGCCCTCGCCCGCCGGCACCTGCTGGACACCGCGCACCCGCGCCACGCGCACCGGCTGGCCTCGGTGGGCGTCGCGCAGTCGCCGGTGGAAGTGCGCGTGGCCGACGCCGACGGCCGGCCGCTGCCCACCGGCGAGACGGGCGAGGTGCTGCTGCGCGGCGACACGGTGATGCTGGGCTACTGGCGCGATCCGCAGGCCACCGCCGCGGCGGTGCGCGACGGCTGGCTCTTCACCGGCGACATGGGCAGCCTGGACGAGGACGGCTTCCTCACCCTGCGCGACCGCAGCAAGGACCTGGTGATCAGCGGCGGCTCCAACATCTACCCGCGCGAGGTCGAGGAGGTGCTGCTGCTCGCCCCCGGCGTGGCGGAGGTGGCCGTGGTCGGCGCGCCCGACCCCGAGTGGGGCGAGGTGGTCGTCGCCTTCGTGGTCCCGCGGGCGGGCCAGGCCATCGAGACGGCGGCGCTGGACGCGGTCTGCCTCGAGCACATCGGCCGCTTCAAGCGGCCCAAGCGCTACGTGATCGTCGACGCGCTGCCCAAGAACAACTACGGCAAGGTGCTCAAGACCGCGCTGCGCCAGCAACTGAAGGAGCAACCCGAATGACTTCCCCCCTCCTCGCGGGCCGGCGGGCCCTGGTGACCGGCTCGGTGCAGGGCATCGGCCTGGCGATCGCCGAGGCGCTGGCGGCGCAGGGCTGCGCCGTCGTCCTGCACGGCCTGGCCGACCCGGCGGCGATCGACGAGGCAAGGCGCACGCTGCTGGCCGCCGGCGCGCCGCGCGTGGACGCCTTCACCCACGACCTGCGCGAGGCCGCGCAGGTGGAGGCGCTGGTGCAGTCCGCGCTCGAAGGCGGCGCCATCGACATCCTGGTGAACAACGCCGGCATCCAGCACACGGCGGCGCTGGCCGACATGCCGCGCGATCGCTGGGACGCGATCGTCGCCATCAATCTCTCGGCGGCCTTCGACACCATGCGCCTGCTGCTGCCCAGGATGGCCGAGGCGGGCTACGGGCGCGTCGTAAACATCGCGTCCGTGCACGGCCTGGTGGCCTCGGTGAACAAGGCGCCCTACGTGGCCGCCAAGTTCGGCCTGGTGGGACTGAGCCGGGTGGCCGCGCTGGAATATGCGGGCGCCGGCTCGCGCGCCAGCGGCGGGGTCACGGTCAACTGCGTCTGCCCCGGCTGGACCGAGACGGCCATCATCCAGCCGCAGATCGAGGCCCGCGCGGCCGCGCTCGGCGCCACCCGCGACGAGGCCATCCGCGACCTGCTGCGCGAAAAGCAACCCAGCCAGCGCACCTCGCTGCCGCAGGAGATCGCCCGCGTGGTCACCTGGCTGTGCGAGCCCGCCGCCCACAACCTCACCGGGACTGCGATCCCGGTGGACGGCGGCTGGACCGCGCAGTGAGCGTGAGCGCCTAGCCGCCGCGCTGCCGCAGCAGCCGCTCGGCCTCGCGCAGGGCGTCGACGGTGTCGATGTCGATGGCAATGCCCTCGTCGTCCACCGGCAGCTCGGTCACGGCGCTCGCCTGCACGATCGAGGCCGCTCCCTTGGGCCCGGCGAGCGCCGCCAGCGCCGGCCCGCAGTCGCGCGGAAAGCCCACGGGATGCCCCCGCCGGCCCTGGAAAACCGGCACCACGACCTCGGCACCGGTGAGCGCCTGCGCGACGCGGCGCAGGGTCTGCGGCCGCACCAGCGGCAGGTCGCCCGGCAGCACCAGCCAGCCGGGCGCGCCGCGCGTGGCGCGCACGGCGGCAGCGATCGAGTCGCCCATGCCCGGATGGCCGGCATCCTCGACGTGCCAGGGCAGGCCGCTCGCGCGCACGGCGTCGAGCGTGCGCTCCAGCACCGGCCTGCCGCCCAGCGGCGCCTGCAGCTTGGACCCCTGCCCGCCGGAGGCCAGGAAGCGCTCGCCCCGGCCGGAGGCGAGCACGAGCACGACGGGCAGCGCGGTCACGCCTTCGCGCCGCGGATCGCCTCGGCGGTGATCGGCAGCTTGCGCACCCGGGCGCCGGTGAGCGCCGCCACGGCGTTGGCGATGGCGGGCACCACCACGGCCGTCGCGGGCTCGCCGATGCCGCCGGGCTTCTCGGTGCTGTCGACCAGCACGATGTCGATCGCCGGCGCCTCGTGCATGCGCACGACCGGGAACTGGTGGAAGTTGGTCTGCTGCACGCGACCCTTGTCGACCGTGATCTCCTGCATCAGCGCGGGCCCCATGCCGAAGACGATGCTGGACTGGATCTGGGCCTCGACGGTGTCCGGGTTGACCATGCGGCCCAGGTCGGCCGCGCAGGTCACGCGGTGCACCTTCACGGCGCCGTCCTTGTCGAGGCTGACTTCCGCCACCTGCGCCATGTAGGTGTCGTAGCCCTCCATCAGCGCGATGCCGCGCGCGCGCCCGGCCGGCAGCGGCTTGCCCCAGCCGGCCTTGTCGGCGGCCAGCTTCAGCACGTTGGCGAAGCGCGGCTTGTCCTGCACCAGGGCCAGGCGGTAGGCGTACGGGTCCTGGCCGGCCTCGCGCGCCAGTTCGTCGATGAAGCTCTCGTTGGCGAACGCGTTGAGCAGGTGGCTCACCGAGCGCCAGTAGCCCACGCGCAGTCCCGCATCGTGCTTGACCACGTCGTGGCGGAAGGCAGGGATGGCATAGGGCGCCAGCGCCGCTTCTGTCATCAGCGGGTCCTGCACCTCGGCCGGCAGGCCGAACACGCGGCCGGTGATCGACTGCGACGTCATGCGGAAGGTCATCGCCGCGGGCTTGCCGTCCGCCCCGAGTGCGGCGGCGAGCTGGTGCACCGCCTGCGGCCGGTAGAAGTCGTGCGTCATGTCGTCCTCGCGCGACCACACCAGCTTCACCGGCCGGTTCACGGCCTTGGAGATCTGCGCCGCCTGCACGATGAAGTCGACGTCGATGCGCCGGCCGAAGCCGCCGCCCAGGAACGTGGTCTGCAGCGACACGTCGCCCGGCTGGACCGCCAGCGCCTTGGCCACCGCGCCCTGCGCGCCGTCCTGCCACTGCGTGGGGCCGATCAGCATCACCTTGCCGTCCTTCCAGGACGCGGTGAAGTTCATCGGCTCCAGCGGCGAGTGCGACAGCAGCTGGCTCACGTACTCGCGCCGCACCACGCGCTGCGAGGCCGCGATCACCGCATCCGGGTCGCCCTGCTTCTTGACCTCCAGCGGCTTGCCCGTGGCCGACGCCGCCCGGATGCCTTCCAGCATCGACGCCGTGGTCAGCGCCGCGCCGGGGCCGTCGTCCCACTGGATCTGCAGCGCCTTGCGGGCCTTGTCTGCGCGCCACCAGCTGTCGGCCACCACGGCCACGCCGTCGGGGATCTGCACGACGTCGATGACGCCCGGCATCGCCTTGGCCTTGGCCGCGTCGAAGCTCTTGACGCTGCCGCCGATGACCGGCGACTGCTCGAGCGCCGCGTACACCATGCCCGGCACCTTCACGTCGATGCCGAAGGTGGCGGTGCCGTTGGTCTTGGCCGGCGTGTCCAGGCGCCGGGTGCGCTTGCCGACGATGCGGAAATCCTTCGGATCCTTCAGCGGCGGCTTCTCGGGCACCGGCATGGTGGCCGCGCTGGCGGCCAGTTCGCCGAACGTGGCCTTCAGGCCCCTGGGGCCGGTGACGATTCCGTTGCCGGGCTTGACCTGGTCGCGGTCCACGCCCCAGCGCGCGGCGGCCGCGGTGACGAGCATCTCGCGCACCTGGGCGCCCGCGACGCGCAGCTTCTCCCAGCCGTCGCGCACCGAGGTCGAGCCCCCGGTGAGCTGCGGGCCGCCGAGCAGCGCGTTGCCGTAGGCCTTGGTGTCGGGCGGCGCGATCGCCACGCGGACGCGGTCCAGGCCGACGCCGAGTTCCTCGGCGATCAGCATCGGCATCGAGGTGTAGACGCCCTGCCCCATCTCGGAGCGGGCGGAGATGAGCGTGATGGTGTTGTCGTCGGCGATGTGCACCCAGGCATTGGGGGTGTGCAGCGTGCCGGCCGCCTGCGCGTCGCGCAGGCCGGGCAGGCTCACGCCGAGCAGCAGGCCGCCCGAGGCGACGGCGGCGGTCTTGAGGAAGTCGCGCCGCGAGGTCTCGACGGCGTGGGCGGTGGAAGCGGAGTTGGTCATGGCGGGCTCCTTGCGTTCAGGCGCTGCGCATCGCGCCGGCCGCATCCTTGATGGCCGCCTTGATGCGCCCATAGGTGCCGCAGCGGCACACGTTGCCGCTCATGGCCGCGTCGATGTCCGCGTCGCTGGGGTTGCGGTTCTTCGCCAGCAGCGCCGCCGCGCTCATCAGCTGGCCCGACTGGCAGTAGCCGCACTGCGGCACGTCGTGCTTGATCCAGGCGACCTGCAGCGGGTGCCGGTTCTCCTGCCCCAGGCTCTCGATGGTCGCGACCTTCTGGCCCTGCACCGCCGACAGCGGCGTCTGGCACGAGCGCACGGCATTGCCGTTCAGGTGCACGGTGCAGGCGCCGCACAGCGCGGCGCCGCAACCGAATTTGGTGCCGGTCAGGCCCAGTTCGTCACGGATCACCCACAGCAGCGGGGTGTCGGGTTCGGCCTGGGCCGCCACGGCCTTGCCATTGAGGTTGAAATTCACGGCCATCGTCGTCTCCTTCGCGCTGCGCCCTCCCTCGAGGGCTCGCCGTCGAGCCTAGGGGGCGGTTCGCAAAGCTTCAGCGGGTTAACCCTGAACCCCCGTCAAAGTTCTCAGGCTGAGACACCGGCGCGGGGGGCGGGATGGTGCAGTGCCACAATCGACCCATGAGCGACACGTCCAGCCGCATTGCCGACCTGCGCAAGAGCTACGAGCGCGCCGAGCTGAGCGAGGACGCGAGCCATGCCGACCCGCTGCGGCAGTTCGACCAGTGGCTCACCGAGGCCATCGCCGCCGAGGTGCCGGAGCCCAACGCGATGACGGTGGCCACGGTGGCGAGCGACCTGCGCCCGAGCACGCGCGTGGTGCTGCTCAAGGGCTACGACGCGCGCGGCATCGTCTGGTACACCAACTACGACAGCCGCAAGGGCAAGGAACTGGCCGGCAACCCCTATGCGGCGCTGCAGTTCCACTGGGTCGAACTCGAGCGGGTCGTGCGCATCGAGGGCCGCGTGGAGAAGACCAGCGCCCAGGAGAGCGACGACTACTTCGCCAGCCGGCCGCTGGATTCGCGCATCGGCGCCTGGGCCAGCCCGCAAAGCGAGGTGATCGCCAGCCGCACGGTGCTGGTGGCGAACGCGGCGAAGTACGGCGCCCAGTTCCTGCTGCAGCCGCCGCGCCCGCCGAACTGGGGCGGCTACCGGCTGGTCCCCGACCAGTGGCAGTTCTGGCAGGGCCGCAAGAGCCGCCTGCACGACCGCCTGCGCTACACGCCGCAGGATGGCGGCTGGCTGCGCGAGCGGCTGGCGCCCTGACCTGCCGCAAGGCACGGCCATGGGCCGTTGACTAGAATGGCGTCGATGGCCCGTTTCCGCGTGCTCCTCGCCTGGCTGCTGCTGGCCGCGATGCCCCTGCAGGGCTTCGCGGCCGCGACCATGCTGTTCTGCGGAAGCACACCGGCCGTCGCCGCCGCGGCGGTGTCCGGCCTCGGCGCATCGATGAACGACCAGGACGACCACGCCACGCACCATGCCATGGCGCACGAGCAGGCATCGTCCCAGGCGGACCACCAGCACGGGCACGACGCAACCCCGCACGACGGCCAGGCCGGCGCCAGCCACCACTGCCCCGTGTGCGCGTCCGGCTGCCAGGCCGGCGCCGCGCCGCCGGTGATGCATGCCTCCGCGCCGCTCCTGGCCGCTCCGCAGTGGTTCGGCAGCGAGCCGCCGGCTCGCCTCGCCAGCCGGGCGCCCACGGTGCCCGACAAGCCCCCACGCGCCTGACCTCGTCGTCCGGCACCGCCAGGTGCCGCCCCGTGCCGTGCGCGCCCCGCGCACGGTCATGCCGTCGCATCGACACGAGGTTGTTCCTTCATGCATCGTCCCTGCCTCCGCGCAGCCCTGCTCCTGTGGCCGGCCGCGCTGGCCGTCGCGGCCACCGAGCCGCCCACTGACGCGTTCTCCGGCTACCGGCCGTTCTCCGACCAGCAGGTCGCCCCCTGGCGCGCCACCAACGACGCGGTGACGCCGGCGCCGCGTCGCGCCGCCGCAGCTGCACCCGCTGCATCCAACGCACCCGGCACCCCCGCCGCGACGGCCCCCGCCCCGGCCCGGCCGGCACTGGCCGCATCCGCGCCGGCTGCGGCGCCGGCCGCGCCGCCCACGCCCATGCACGGGCACCAGCACTGAAGGGACTCCGCCGTGCGACGCACCTTCCTTCTCGCTCCCCTGGCCGCCGCCGCGCTGCTGGCCGGCTGCGCCAGCCTGGATGCCGACCGCGCCATCGCGTCGGCCAACGACACTGCCGCGGGCTTCACCGGCGGCGCCCTGCAACTGCAGCGCACCGGCGCGCAACGCACCGAGCAGCAGCGCCTGGTCGACGAACTGCTGTCCCGCCCGCTGGGCCGTGACGACGCCGTCCGCGTGGCGCTGGCCAACAGCCCCGCCCTGCAGGCGCTGCTGGCCGAGCGCCTGGCCGACCAGGCCCAGGCCGTGCAGTCGGGCCGCATCGCCAACCCGGTGTTCAGCTTCGAGCGCCTTCGCCTGGGCGGCGAGCTGGAGATCGGCCGCCTGCTGTCGTTCGGCCTGGTGGACCTGGTCACGCTGCCGCAGCGGCTGGCCGTGTCCCGGCACCTGCAGGCGCAGGCGGCCACGCAACTGGCCGCGACGGTCGTGGAGCAGGTGAGCGCGGTGCGGCAGGCGTGGGTCGACGCCGTCGCCGCGCAGCAGACCCTGGGCTATGCACGCCAGGTGCAGCAGGCCGCCGATGCGAGCGCCGAACTCGCCCAGCGCATGCAGCAGGCGGGCAACTTCAGCAAGCTGCAACGCGCGCGCCAGCAGGCCTTCTATGCCGACGCGACCGCGCAGCTGGCCGCGGCCCAGCACACGGCGCTGGCCGCCCGCGAGGCCCTGGTGCGCCAGCTCGGGCTGGACGACGCGCAGGCCGGCCGGCTCGCGCTGCCCGAGCGCCTGCCCGACCTGCCCGGGCAACCGCGCGCGCCGGCCGACGTGTCGCAGGAGGCGCTCGCGCAGCGGCTGGACGTGCGGCTGGCGCGCGAGCAGCTGCAGGCGGCCGGCGCCGCCCGCGGCGTGAACCTGCTGCCCAGCCTGCTGGACGTGGAGCTGGGCGTGCGCCGCGACACGGTGTTCGATGCCGGCGCGCGCGACACCCGCCGCGGCTTCGAGGTCGACATCCGGCTGCCGCTGTTCGACTGGGGCGACGCCAGGCGGGCGGCGCTGGACGAACGCAGCCTGGCCGCCGCCCACCGCTACGACGCGGCGGCGCGCGCAGCGACCTCCCAGCTGCGCGAGAACTACTCCGGCTACCGCACCGCGTGGCAGCTGGCGCGCCACTGGCGCGACGAGATCGTGCCGCTGCGCCAGTCGATCGGCGACGAGAACCTGCTGCGCTACAACGGCATGCAGATCGGCGTGTTCGAGCTGCTGGCCGACGCGCGCGAGCAGGTGGCCAGCGTCATGGCCGCCATCCGCGCCGAGCAGCAGTTCTGGCGGGCCGACGCCGCGCTCTCGGCGGCCCTGATCGGCCGCCCCATCACCAGCTCGATCGCGACGCCCTCCGCGGGCGGCGCCCCGGCGGCCGACGCCGGCCATTGAAGGACAGATCCATGGACAACAGCAGACGACGTTTCCTCGGCGGCGCCGGCGCCATCACCGGCGCCGTGGCCGCCGCGGGCGTGAACCGCGCGGCGATGGCCGCCCTGCCCGAGCCGCCGATCCAGACCCGGCCCGACACCATGCCGCCGCTGGCGCCGCCCGACGGCCGCCCGTACAACCCGGTGGTGACCCTCAACGGCTGGACGCTGCCCTGGCGCATGAACGACGGGGTCAAGGAGTTCCACCTGGTCGCCGAGCCGGTGGTGCGCGAGATGGCGCCCGGCTTCAAGGCCCACCTGTGGGGCTACAACGGACAGTCGCCGGGGCCGACGATCGAGGTCGTCGAAGGCGACCGGGTGCGCATCTTCGTCACCAACCGCCTGCCCGAGCACACCAGCGTCCACTGGCACGGCCAGCGCCTGCCCAACGGCATGGATGGCGTGTCGGGCCTCACGCAGAAGGCGATCGAGCCGGGCAAGACCTTCGTCTACGAGTTCGTCGCCCGCCGCCCCGGCACCTTCATGTACCACCCGCATGCCGACGAGATGGTGCAGATGGCCATGGGGATGATGGGCTTCTGGGTCACGCACCCGCGCGCCAGGCATCCGCTGATCGATCCGGTGGACCGCGACGTCGTGGTCCTGCTCGGCTCGTACGACATCGAACCCGGCGCCTACACGCCCAAGACGATGACCATGCTGGACTTCAACCTGTGGACGTTCAACAGCCGCGTGTTCCCGGGCATCGACTCGATCAACGTGCGGCGCGGCGACCGCGTGCGCCTGCGCTTCGGCAACCTGACGATGACCAACCACCCGATCCACCTGCACGGCCACGAGTTCACCGTGACCGGCACCGACGGCGGGCCCACGCCGCGCAGCGCGCGCTGGCCCGAGGTGGGCGTGGACATCGGCGTCGGCCAGATGCGGCAGATGGAGTTCGTCGCCGACGAGGAAGGCGACTGGTCCCTGCACTGCCACAAGAGCCACCACACCATGAACGCGATGGGCCACAACGTGCCCACCATGATCGGCGTCGACCAGCGCGAGGCCGTGCGCAAGATCACCGGCCTGGTGCCCGACTACATGGAGATGGGCACGCGCGGCATGGCCGACATGGCCGACATGCCGATGCCGCTGCCCGAGAACACCCTGCCGATGATGACCGGCCAGGGCCCCTTCGGCCCGGTCGGCATGGGCGGCATGTTCACCGTGCTGAAGGTGCGGCGCGACCAGAAGCCGGGCGACTACCGCGACCCGGGCTGGTACCGGCACCCCGCCGGCACCGTCGCCTATGAATTCACCGGCCAGCTGCCGCAGGCACCCAAGGCGCCGGCCCGGCGCAGCACGCCCGCCACGCCGGCCCGCGACGTCGAGGTGCGCGTGCGCAAGCCCGGCGCCGGCCACGAAGGACACCACTGAATCCAGGAGAACGATCGATGCAACGACGAACCCTCGCCTTCGCGGCGGCACTGTGCGCGGCCGCTCCGCTCGCCTTCGCGGCGGGCAGCGGCCACGACCACCACGCCCACGATCACGACCACCACCACAGCGGCGCCACCGCGCCCGCCGCCGAGCCCGAGCAGCAGGACTGGGGCATCGCCGCTCCGGGCCGCCGGCCCGGCCGGACCATCGTCGTCACCATGACGGACGACATGCGCTTTTCCCCCTCCCGCATCCGTGTGCGGGAGGGCGAGGTCGTGCGCTTCGAGCTGCGCAACCGGGGCAAGGTGCTGCACGAGATGGTGCTGGGCACCCCGGACGAACTGCAGCGCCATGCGGCGCTGATGGAGAAGAACCCCGGCATGGAGCACGACGAGGCGCACATGGTCCACGTCGCCCCGGGCGGCCACGCCGGCCTGGTGTGGAACTTCAACCGGCCCGGCAGCTTCGAATTCGCCTGCCTGGTGCCCGGCCACTATCCCGCCGGCATGGTCGGCGCCCTGACCGTCACCCCCAAGGAGACCTCGCGATGAACCGCTCCCTCACCCGCCGCCACCTGCTGGCCGGCGCCGCCGCCGCCGCCCTCGTGCCGCTGTCCGCCGCCGCGCAGCAGCCGCGCAAGCTGTTCGCCGAAGTCTGGAAGGACGAGGGCTGCGGCTGCTGCGAGGACTGGGTCCGGCACCTGCAGGCCAACGGCTTCGAGGTCAAGGTGCATGACGGCGGCCACCACCCCATGCGCGAGAAGCTGGGCATCGACCGCAAGTACGCCTCGTGCCACACGGCGCTGGTGGGCGGCTATGCCATCGAGGGCCACGTGCCGGCGGCCGACATCCGCCGGCTGCTCGAGGACAAGCCCCGGGCGGCCGGCCTCGCCGTGCCCGGCATGCCCGTCGGCTCGCCGGGCATGGACGGTGCGGCCTACGGCGGCCGCCAGGACGCCTACGAGGTCCTGCTGGTGCAGCGCGGCGGCGCCAGCACCGTGTTCCAACGTTACCCGGGAAAGAAAGCATGAAGATCGCCACCCTCGTCCTCGCCCTCGCGGCGGCCCTGGCCGGCGTGCCGGCCTACGCCCAGGCGGGCTCCTCCGCCCCCACGACCCCCGCCGCGACCGCGGCCCCGGCAACGCAGGCGGCCGACGCCGACTGGGTGGACGCCGAGGTGCGCCGCGTGGACCGCGAGAACCGCAAGGTGACGCTGCGCCACGGCGAGCTGCGCAACCTGGACATGCCCGGCATGACCATGGTGTTCCAGGTCGCCGACCCCGCGCTGCTGGAGGGCCTGCGGGCGGGCGACAAGGTGCGCTTCCGGGCCGCGAAGCAGGACGGCGTGTTCCTGGCCACCGACATCCAGCGGGCCGGCTGAGGCAGATCAACCGGACCGGTCCGAACTGGGCCACACTGCGGCCCATGACGGCTGGCAGCGACACCCACTCGGACGCCGGCGCGACCATGGTCGCGCGGCGCGCCCGCATCGACACCTACCAGGCGCCGATCGTCTACATGCGGGCGGACTCCGAGATCTGCCGCGCCGAGGGATTCGCGGCCCAGGCCCGGGTCGAGCTGACGCACCGCGGCCGGCAGGTCGTGGCCACCGTGCACCACGTGATGGCCGAGTGGCTGGCGCCCGGCGAGGCCGGCCTGTCCGAGGCCGCCTGGAACGCGCTCGCCGTGTCGGGCGGCGAGGCGCTGCAGGTGCGGCACCCGGCCGTGCTCGGCTCGGTGCACTACCTGCGGCGCAAGATCTATGGCGAGCGGCTCGACTACGACCAGCTGCTGGCCATCATGCGCGACGTCGCGGGCAACCGGCTGTCGGACCTGCACCTGGCCGCCTTCATCACCGCCTGCGCCGGCGACCGCATGAACCGCGACGAGACGATCGCGCTCACGCGCGCGATGATCGACGTGGGCGAGCGGCTGCACTGGCCCTTCTCGCCGATCGTCGACAAGCACTGCGTCGGCGGCCTGCCCGGCAACCGGACCACGCTGCTGGTCGTCCCCATCGTCACCGCCTGCGGGCTGACGATGCCCAAGACGTCCTCGCGCGCGATCACCTCGCCGGCCGGCACCGCGGACGCGATGGAGACGCTCGCGCCGGTGCAGCTGGACGTCAGGCAGATGCAGCGCGTGGTCGAGCGCCACCATGGCTGCATCGTCTGGGGCGGCGCGGCGCACCTCAGCCCCGCGGACGACGTGCTGATCCGCATCGAGCGCCCGCTCGACCTCGACGCCACGGCGCAGCTGGTCGCTTCGGTGCTGTCCAAGAAGGCGGCCGCCGGCTCCCAGCAGGTGCTGCTCGACATCCCGGTCGGGCCGACGGCCAAGATCCGCAGCGCGGAGGCGGCCAACCTGCTGGCGACGCTGCTGGTGGACGTGGGCGCCGCCATCGGCCTGCAGCTGCGCGTGCTGCAGACCGACGGCAGCCAGCCCGTGGGCCGCGGCATCGGGCCGGCCCTCGAAGCGCACGACGTGCTGTCGGTGCTGGAGCGCCGGGCCGATGCGCCCGCCGACCTGCGCGAGCGGGCCCTCACCCTGGCCGCGCAGCTGCTCGAGATGGGCGGCGCCGCGCCGGTGGGCGAAGGCATGGCGCTGGCGCGCAGCACGCTGGAGAGCGGGCGCGCGCTGGCGCAGTTCGTCGCCATCTGCGAGGCCCAGGGCGGCCTGCGCGCCCCGCCCGTCGCGCCCTTTCGCGAACCGGTGCTCGCGCGCGCGGCCGGCCCGGTGCTCGCGATCGACAACCGCCGCATCGCCATGGTCGCCAAGCTGGCCGGCGCGCCGCACTCGCCCGCCGCCGGCGTGCACATGGAGGTGCAGCTGGGCCGGCACGTCGAGCGCGGCCAGCCGCTCTTCACCGTGCACGCCGAGACCCGGGGCGAGCTGGACTACGCGCGCCACTACGTCTCGCACCAGAAGGACCTGCTGGTCGTCGGGAGGCCGGCATGAGCGCCGTCCTGCTGCCGCTGCCGGGCGCCGAGGGCCTGGCCGCCGGCCTGGGCCGGCACCTGGCCCTGCCGGTCGGCGCCGTCGAACACCGCCGCTTTCCCGACGGCGAGTCGTACTTCCGCCTGGCCAGCGACGTGCAGGACCTGCAGGTGGTGCTGGTCGCGGCGCTGCGCGACCCGGACCCCCAGGCGCTGGGGCTCTGGTACATGGCCGACACCGCGCGCGAGATGGGCGCGAAGTGCGTGGGCCTCGTCACGCCCTACCTGCCTTACATGCGGCAGGACGCGCGGTTCCAGCCCGGCGAGGCGGTGACTTCGCGCAGCTTCGGCCGGTTCGTCTCGCAGGCGTTCGACTGGCTCGTCACCGTCGATCCCCACCTGCACCGCCATCCGTCGCTGGACGTCGTCTACACGATCCCGTCGTCGGTGGTCGCCAGCGCCGCGGCGATCGCGCGCTGGCTGGCGGCCAACGTGCCGCGGCCGGTGGTCATCGGCCCCGACAGCGAGAGCGAGCAGTGGGCCGGCGAGGTCGCGCGGCGTGCCGGCTGCCCCGCGCAGGTGCTCGCCAAGACGCGGCTGGGCGACCGCCATGTGGAGATCAGCCTGCCCGACCCCGGCGCCGCCGCGGGCCGCACGCCCGTGCTCATCGACGACATCATCTCCAGCGGCCACACCATGGCCGAGGCCGTGCGCCACGTGCGCTCGGCGTTCGGCCGCGCGCCGCTGTGCATCGGCGTCCATGCGCTGTTCTCGGACGAGGCGCGCCGGCACCTCATGGAGGCGGGCGCCGAGCGCATCGTGACCTGCAATACCGTGCCCGATCCCAGCAATGCCATCGATGTGCTGCCCGACGTGGCCGCGGCCGTCCGACCGTTTCTGGAGCGCGCTCCCTAGCCGCCGCGCTTGACCCTCCCACCATGGGAAGCTTCACAGTGGGAGCGTCACCACCAGGAGCTTCCATGACCACGTTCCACATCCCCGGCATGCACTGCGGCAGCTGCGCCGCCCGCATCACGGCCGCCGTGCGCGGCGTCGATCCCACGGCCGCCGTCGAAGTCGACGTCGCCCAGCGCACGGCCCGCGTGCGCAGCAGCGCGACGGACGACGCGCTGCTGGCCGCGCTCGGCGGCGCGAGCTACCAGGCCGAGCCGCTGTCCGACCCGGCCCCCGCCAGCGCCGCCGGTGGCTGCTGTTGCGGCGGCGCGGCCCGCCGCTGCGCCTGAGCCAGCGCGGTCGCGCCGGGCAGCACCGTCGCTTGACGACCGTCAAGCGGCGGACGCCGGCCCGGTCCATGCTGGAGCATCCCAGTCAAGGAGCATTGCCATGAACTATTCGTCCCTCGTCGTGCTGCTGGCCCTCGGCGGCTGCGCGACCGCCGCCCAGGTGGGCGAGGAGGATCACGCGGCGCACCATCCGGCCGGCGGGCCGCCCGTGGCGGCGTCCCCCGCGCCGGGCGGGCCCGCAGCGGGCGACCGCTTCGCCGAGCAGATGCGCAGGATGCAGGACATGCACCATCGCATGCAGGCGGCCAGGACGCCGGCCGAGCGCCAGGCACTGCTCGAAGAGCACATGAAGCTGATGCAGTCCGGCATGGACATGATGGGCCAGATGGGTCCGATGGGCGCCGGCCAGGGCATGGGCGGCATGGGCGGCATGGGCGGCATGGGTGCGATGGGCGCCGCGCCCGGCGGACCCGGTCCGCAAGCCGGCCCCGGCGGCCCGGGCGGGCCCGCGCCCCAGGCGCGCGGCGGCGCTGCACCGGCACCGGGCATGGGCCCGCAAGGCATGGGCGGCATGATGGACATGCACGGCAGGATGGAGCGCCGCATGGCCATGATGGAACAGATGATGCAGATGATGGTCGACCGCGAGGCGGCCGTGCCGCGCAAGTAAGGCACCGCCCCACCATCCATGGCCGGGGACGAGACGGGGCCCAGTCAGCACGAGGAGAACACCTTGCAACGCGCCATGCCGACCGAGCAGCATGCGGGCCACCCGCACCACCTCCACGGCCACGCCGCCGCGCGGGTGCCCGTCCCTCCGGCCCGGCCGGGCCAGGAGATCGAATACACCTGCCCGATGCATCCGCAGATCCGGCAGATGGGGCCGGGCCACTGCCCGATCTGCGGCATGGCGCTCGAACCGGTCATCGCCACGGGCGAAGCGGGCGAGAGCCCCGAACTGCGCGACATGACCCGCCGCTTCTGGATCGGCCTGGCCCTCGCGCTGCCCGTGGTCGTCCTCGAGATGGGCGGGCACCTGGTCGACCTGCACCACCTGGTCGGCTCGCAGACGTCCAACTGGATCCAGCTGGTGCTGGCCACGCCGGTCGTGCTGTGGGCGGGCTGGCCGTTCTTCGTCCGCGGCTGGGCTTCGGTGGTGAACCGCAGCCTGAACATGTTCACGCTGATCGCGCTGGGCACGGGCGCGGCCTGGCTGTACAGCATGGTCGGCACGCTGGCGCCGGGCCTGTTCCCGGCCGAGCTGCGCGACCCGCAGGGCGCGGTCGCGATCTACTTCGAGGCGGCCGCGGTGATCACCGTGCTGGTGCTGCTCGGCCAGGTGCTGGAACTGCGGGCACGGGAGAAGACGTCCGGCGCGATCAAGGCATTGCTCGACCTCGCGCCCAAGACCGCCGTGCGCGTGAACGACGACGGCAGCGACGAGACCCTGCAGATCGACGCCATCGTGGTCGGCGAACGCCTGCGGGTGCGTCCCGGCGAGAAGGTGCCCGTGGACGGCGAACTCACCGAGGGCAAGGGCACCGTCGACGAATCGATGGTCACCGGCGAGCCGATGCCGGTGGCCAAGGCACCGGGGTCCAAGGTGACCGCGGGCACGATCAACCAGACCGGCGGCTTCGTGATGCGGGCCGAGAAGGTCGGCGCCGACACGTTGCTGTCGCAGATCGTGCACATGGTGGCCGCCGCGCAGCGCAGCCGCGCGCCGATCCAGCGCATGGCCGACCAGGTGGCGGGCTGGTTCGTGCCGGTCGTCGTGCTGGTCGCCATCGCGACCTTCGTCGCATGGCTCACGTGGGGGCCGAGTCCCGCCTTCTCCTACGCGCTGGTCGCCGCCGTGGCCGTGCTCATCATCGCCTGCCCGTGCGCGCTGGGCCTGGCCACGCCGATGTCCATCATGGTCGGCGTGGGGCGCGGCGCCCAGCACGGCGTGCTGATCCGGGACGCCGAGGCGCTGGAGCGGATGGAGAAAATCGACACGCTGGTGGTGGACAAGACGGGCACGCTCACCGAAGGGCGGCCGCGGGTGGTGCACGTCGAGCCGGCCGGCGGATTCGCCGCCGACGACCTGCTGCGCCAGCTCGCCAGCGTCGAGCGCGCCAGCGAGCACCCGCTGGCGATGGCGGTGCTCGCGGCGGCGCAGGAACGCCAGCTGGCGCTGTCGGACGTCACCGACTTCGATTCGCCGGTCGGCAAGGGGGTGGTCGGCCGGATCGGCGGGGCCCAGGTGGTCAGCGGCGCCGCCAGGTTCCTGGCCGAGCACGGCATCGACGTCGCGCCGCTCGATGCGGCCGCGGAGCAGCAGCGCGCCCGGTCGGCGACGGTCATCTACGTCGCGGTGGCCGGCCGGCTCGCCGGCTTCGTGGCCATCGCCGACCCGATCAAGGCCACCACGCCCGCCGCGCTGCAGGCGCTGCGCGAGGCCGGCGTGCGGATCGTGATGCTCACCGGCGACGGCAGGACGACAGCGCAGGCCGTGGGCCGGCAGCTCGGGATCGACGAGGTCGTGGCCGAGGTGTTCCCCGAGGACAAGGCCGCCATCGTCCAGCGACTGCGCGGCGAAGGCCGCGTGGTGGCGATGGCCGGCGACGGCGTCAACGATGCGCCGGCGCTCGCTGCCGCCGAAGTGGGCATCGCCATGGGCACCGGCACCGACGTGGCGATGGAGAGTTCCGGCATCACGCTGCTCCAGGGCGACCTGATGGGCATCGTGCGCGCGCGCCGGCTGTCGCACGCCACGATGCGCAACATCCGGCAGAACCTGTTCCTGAGCTTCGTCTACAACGTCGCCGGCGTGCCGCTGGCCGCCGGCGTGCTGTATCCGTTCTTCGGGCTGCTGCTGTCGCCGGTGGTCGCCGCCGCCGCGATGGCGCTCTCCTCGGTGAGCGTGATCGCCAACGCGCTGCGGCTGCGGACCGTCCGGGTCGAGTGACGCCTCAGGCCGGCGTGTAGCCCGCCTCGGTCAGGGCGGCGACGAACCGCTCGCGCGGCTGCGCCGACTCCACGCGCGCTTCCTTGCGGGCGAGATCGACCTCCACGCGCGCCTGGGAGTCCACCTCGTGGGCGGCCTCCGTCACGGCGTTGACGCAGTGGCCGCAGCTCATCGCGGGCAGCTTGAATTCATGCATCCGGGTTCTCCTTGGGTTCGATGGAAGCGTCATCCTGGAGGTTGCCACAGGGGCAAGGTCAACCGGGCGAGGCGCCGGCCCCACGCCGGCACCGGCTTTCCGGCCAGGCGCTTGACCTTTCCATGATGGTAAGGTTCACACTACTGCCATGACCACTGCAACGCTCCCCTCCGGCCCGGCCGTCCGGCTCCAGATCGACGGCATGACCTGCGCCTCGTGCGTCGGCCGCGTCGAGCGCGCGCTGAAGAAAGTGCCCGGCGTCGCCAGCGCCGAAGTGAATCTCGCGACCGAGACCGCCGAGGTCTGCCTGCTCGATGGCGGCACCGACATCGGCTCGCTGTCCGCCGCGGTGCAGAAGGCCGGCTACCAGGCGCACGTGGTGCGCGAGGACGCGCCGGCCGGCGCGGGCGACACCGCCCTGCACACGGCCTGGCCGGTCCTCGCGGCCGCCCTGCTGTCGCTGCCGCTGCTGCTGCAGATGGGTGCGATGGCCGCGGGCAGTGACTGGGCCCTGCCCGGCTGGCTGCAGTGGGCTCTGGCGACGCCGGTGCAGTTCTGGCTGGGCGCGCGCTTCTACCGCGCCGGCTGGGCGGCCCTGCGCGCCGGCAGCGGCAACATGGACCTGCTGGTGGCGCTGGGCACCTCGGCCGGCTACGGCCTGAGCGTGTACATGCTGCTGGCGCACGGCAGCCACGGCATGCCGCACCTGTACTTCGAGGCGTCGGCCGTGGTGATCACGCTGGTGCTGCTCGGCAAATGGCTCGAGGGCCGCGCCAAGCGCCAGACCACCGAGGCGATCCGCGCGCTGAACGCGCTGCGGCCGGACACCGCGCGCGTGCAGCGCGAGGGCCGCGAGGTCGAGCTGCCGCTGGCCCAGGTCGTTCCCGGCGACCGGCTGGTGGTGCGTCCCGGCGAGCGCGTGCCGGCCGACGGCAGCGTGCTGGAAGGCAGCAGCCACCTGGACGAATCGATGATCACCGGCGAGAGCCTGCCGGTGGCCAAGCATCCGGGCGACGCCGTCACGGGCGGCTCCATGAATGCCGAAGGCCTGCTGGTGGTGCAGGCCACCGCGCTCGGCGCCGAGAGCACGCTGGCGCGCATCGTGCGGCTGGTCGAATCGGCGCAGGCCAAGAAGGCGCCGATCCAGCGGCTGGTCGACCAGGTCAGCGCCGTGTTCGTGCCGGTCGTGATCGGCATCGCGCTCGCCACGCTGGTGGGCTGGGGTCTGGCCACCGGCGACTGGGAGCACGCCATCCTGAACGCGGTGGCGGTGCTGGTCATCGCCTGCCCCTGCGCGCTCGGGCTCGCCACGCCGGCGGCCATCATGGCCGGCACCGGCGTGGCCGCGCGGCACGGCATCCTGATCAAGGACGCCGAGGCCCTGGAAGTGGCGCACAAGGTGCAGGTGGTGGCGTTCGACAAGACCGGCACGCTCACCGAAGGCAAGCCGCGCCTCGTGCAGGCGATGGCGGCCCCGGGGGCCGGCGCGCCGCTGCTGCCGCTGGCCGCGGCGCTGCAGGCCGGCAGCGAGCATCCGCTGGCGCGCGCCGTCCTGGTGGCGGCGCGCGAGCAGGGAGTGGCCGGGCCGGCCGCCCAGGGCGTGCAGGCCGTGGCCGGGCGCGGCATCTCCGGCCGCGTCGCCGGCAGCGAGCTGCGCCTGGGCAGCTCGGCCTGGATGAAGGAACTGGGCGTCGACACCGGCGTGCTCGGCGACGCCGCGGCGCAGGCCCAGGCGGCGGGCCAGACCGTGTCGTGGCTGGCCGACGTGGGGGCAACGCCGCGCCTGCTGGGCCTGCTGGCCTTCGGCGACACGGTCAAGGCCAGCGCGGCGGCCGGCGTGCGGGCCCTGCGCTCGCAGGGTGTGCGCACCGTGCTGGTCTCGGGCGACAACGCGGGCGCGGCCGGCGCGGTGGGCCGCCAGCTCGGCATCGACGAGGTGCGCGCCGAGGTGCTGCCGCAGGACAAGGCGCGCATCGTCGGCGAACTGCGGGCCGGCGGGCGGACCGTGGCGATGGTCGGCGACGGCATCAACGATGCGCCGGCGCTGGCGGCGGCGGACGTGGGCATCGCGATGTCCACCGGGACCGACGTGGCCATGCATGCCGCGGGCGTGACGCTGATGCGCGGCGACCCGGCGCTCGTGGCCGACGCCATCGACATCTCGCGCCGCACGTACGCCAAGATCCGGCAGAACCTGTTCTGGGCCTTCGTCTACAACGTGGTGGGCATCCCGCTCGCCGCGCTCGGCTGGCTCAACCCGGTGATCGCCGGCGCGGCGATGGCCTTCAGCAGCGTCAGCGTGGTGACCAACGCGCTGCTGCTGCGCCGCTGGAAGGGGACTGCGCGATGACTGCGACCCTGGAGCTGTTCAACATCGGCGAGGCGGCGCGCCGCTCGGGCGTGTCGGCCAAGATGGTGCGCCACTACGAATCCCTCGGCCTGCTGCCGGCCGTGCACCGGACGGAGTCGGGCTACCGGCAGTACGGCGAGAGCGAGGTGCACACGCTGCGCTTCATCCGCCGCGCGCGGGACCTGGGCTTCTCGATGGCCGAGATCGCCGAGCTGCTGCGCCTGTGGCAGAACAAGCGCCGCAGCAGCGCCGACGTGCGCCGCATCGCCAGCCGCCACGTCGAGGACCTCACTCGCAAGATGGCGGAGATGGAGGCGATGCGCCGCACGCTGCAGCACCTGGTGCACTGCTGCCACGGCGACGAGCGGCCCGACTGCCCCATCCTCGACGAGCTCGGCGCCCAGGCGGCAGCCCGCCACTGACGCTCAGAACGCCGCCTGCACGCCCAGCTTCAGGCTGCGGCCCGGCAGCGGCACGCGTCCGGGCGCGGTCTGGGTGAGGATCGACGTCGCGCTGGCGGCGAGCTTGTCAGTGGCGTTGTCCAGGCGCGCGAACCACAGCAGGGTCGAAGGGCCGGCCTGCATGCGGTAGGTGAGCGCGGCGTTCCACAGCGTGTAGCCGGCGGTGGGGCGCTCGGCCGCCGGCACGCGCCGCTGGGCGGCGAAGCTGTCGAAGCCGACCCGCGCGCCCCAGGCCTCGCGGTTCCACACCAGCGTCGCGCCCACGCGCGCGGGCGCGATGCGCGGCAACGGCTCGCCGGCGTCCAGGTTGGTGGCGCGCACCAGGTCGGCGCGCCACTCCAGGTCCAGCGTCGCCGGCGAGGCGGCCAGCCGCTGGCTGCCGCTGGCTTCCACGCCGTGCAGGCGCGCGCGCACCGGCCGGTAGGCGAACTCGGGCAGGGGCTGGCCGTCGGCGTCGCGCGTGGCGCCGGTGGCGAGCAGCGCGACGTAGTTGGCGAACGAGGTGCTGTAGGCGCGCGCTTCCATCCGCTGCGGCCCGCGCTGCCAGCGCACGCCGGCGTCCAGGCTGGTCGAGCGTTCGGTGCCGAGCGCGGCGTTGCCCAGCTCGTAGGCGGCGGTGGCCAGGTGCGGGCCGTCGGCGAACAGCTCGTAGTCCTTGGGCGCCCGTTCGGTGCGCGCCACGCTGGCGCTCAGTTGCCACTCGGGCGCCAACTTCCACTGGGCGCCGGCCGAGGCACTCAGCGGCGAGAAGCTGCGGCTGCCCGGTGCGAAGCGTGCCAGCGTCGGGTGCCCGAGCGACTCCACCTTCACCTGTTCGCCGCGCAGCCCGAAGCTGAGCTTGCCCCAGTCGCGCGCGAGCTCCTCGTACGCGAAGACGGCCGCCGATCCCGTGCGGCTGTACGGCGCGAACGCCTCCTGTCCGTCCGCGGAAAAGCGCGTGCGCTCCAGCTGCAGGCCCACCACGCCCCGCAACGGCCCGATGGGGACGTGCCGGGCCTGCACGCGCAGGTCGTCGCCACGGTTGCGGAACACCGTGCCCGCCACGCCGGCATCGAACTCGGTGTGCCGGTAGTCCGTGTGGCTGGCCTGGGCCTTGACCGACTGCAGCGGCCCGCGCAGGCCGCGCACCTCGCCCTCCAGCGCCGAGCGCGTCGAGCGCATGCGGATGGTCGCCTCGTCCTCGGACACCGCGCCGTAGTCGCTGCGGTAGTCTGCGAGGGAGGCGCCCAGGTAGCCGCCGTCGAAGAACAGCGAGCCGCCGGCGGCGCCGCTGTGCGTCCGGGCGGCGGAATTGCAGATGCGCCGCTGCACGCGCGCGGCGCCGCCCTGCGTGCAGGCCAGCTCGGCCGGCACCGCGACGTCGTCGCTGCGACGGCTGGACGCGTCGGCGTGCAGGCCGAAGCGGTCGCTGCCGCCTTCGACCATCACGGCGCCGCTCGCCTCGCGGCTGCCGCTGGCGTAGCCCAGGTTGGCGCGCCCGGCCGCGGCCTGCAGCGGCTCGCGCGGGATGCGGTTGTCGATCAGGTTCACCACGCCGCCGACCGCGTTGCCGCCGTACAGCAGCGCGCCGGGGCCGCGCAGCACCTCGATGCGCTCGATCGTGATCGGATCCGAGGCGACGGCATGGTCGTAGCTCAGGTTCGAGACGTCCAGCGACGCGCCGCTGTTGCTCAGGATGCGGATGCGGTCGCCGTCCAGGCCGCGGATCACGGGGCGGCTGGCGTTCGGCCCGAAGTAGGTGCTCGAGACGCCGGGCGTGCCGCTGAGCGTTTCGCCCAGCGTCGACTGCGAGCGCAGCAGCAGCCCGGTGCCGGAATAGCGCACGACCGGGGTGGTGACGTCGTCGTCGCCCAGCGGGTTGCCGGTGACGGTGACCTCTTTCAGGGTCGCGGCGCGGGGCGGCTGCTGCGCCCCGGCGGCAGCGGCGGCAATGGCCAGGATCGCGGCGGCGGCGCCGCGCGCGGGAAGGGAAGGCATGGAAGGAACACCTCGTCAATGACACGACACGGGCGCGGCCATCGGCACGCGCCCACCGATGCGGTCAGGCGAGGAAGGGAGGCCCGCGGGCGGGGCAGCCCGCCACGGGCAGCGCGCGAGCGCCGCTGCGTGGCTGGGCGGCAGGCGGCGGGGCCGCCGGTGCGTGCGGGGCGGCCGGCGCGATCGCCGGCAGCAGGTCGCCGTGGGTCAGCTGGTCGTACAGCCGACAGGAGCCGGCGTCGTCATGCGCCTTGAACAGTCCGGCCACGACGGGCTGGGCCGCGCCGGTGCCGGGTGCGCTGCTGACGGCGGCAGGTCCGGCGCCAACCACGCGCGCGTGCGCCACGCCGTGCATCGCGCCGAACGTCTGCGCGAGCAGCAGCGCGGCGACGAGCGACCAGGACCAGAGGCGGCGCAGCACGGCTTGCGACTCAGTCCTTCGACAGCTCGGCGAAGGTCTTGCGGAACTTGGCGACCTTGGGCGCGGCCACCGCCATGCAATAACCCTGGTGCGGATTCTTGGCGAAGAAGTCCTGGTGGTACTCCTCGGCCGGCCAGTAGCTGGCCAGCGGCAGCACCTCGGTGACGATGGGCCGGCCGAACAGCTTGTCCTGGCTCATCTCGCGGATGAGGTCCTGCGCCACCTGCTTCTGCTCCTCGGTGGTGTAGTAGATGCCGCTGCGGTACTGGGTGCCCGTGTCGTTGCCCTGGCGGTTCAGCGTGGTCGGGTCGTGCACGACGAAGAAGATCTCCAGGATCTGGCGTGTGCTGATCCGGGAGGGGTCGTAGGTGAGCCGGACCACCTCGTTGTGGCCGGTGGTGCCGGTGCACACCTGCTCGTAGCTGGGGTTGTCCACCGAGCCGTTGGCGTAGCCGGACTCGACGTCGGTGACGCCGCGCACCCGCACGTAGACCGCCTCGGTGCACCAGAAGCAGCCGCCGCCGAGCACGATGGTCTGTTCGTCCATGGCCTTGTCTCCCGCAAAGGTGGCAACTGTAGCGGGCGCGGGGCCGCCCCGCCTGCCGGGCTAGCATCGCCCCATGAACTTTGGAGAGTGGAAACCGGTGCTCGCCGCCCTCGCCCTGCCGCCGGCCGCGCCGTCGCTGCTGGTGCTCGCGGGCCTGGCGCTGGCGACCGGCCGCCGGCGCAAGGCCGGCATCGTGGTGGCGCTCGTGGGCACCGTCGTGCTCTGGGCGCTGAGCTGCCAAGGGATGGCGATGCTGCTGTCGGACGCGCTGCTGCCCGGCACGCGCCCCATCGCGCGGGCCGAGCTCGAACGCGTGCAGGCGATCGTGGTGCTGGGCGCCGGCGTCATGCGCAACGCGCCCGAGTACGCCGAGCCGCAGCCCAACGGACACCTGCTGGCCCGGCTGCGCTACGGCGCCCGGCTGGCGCGCCAGGCCGGCAAGCCGCTGGCATTCTCGGGCGGCATCGGCTGGGCGGCGGCCAACGGCGGCATCGCGCCGGAAGGCGAGGTCGCGCGGCGCGTGCTGGCGCAGGACTACCGGATCGAGCCCCGCTGGGTCGAGGGCGAATCGCGCGACACGCAGGAGAACGCGCAACGCACCCGCGCGCTGCTGGCCCCGGCGCGCGTGGAGCGCATCGCGCTGGTCACGCACGCCTGGCACATGCCGCGCGCGGTGCGCGAGTTCGAGCGCGCGGGCTTCCAGGTCACCCCGGCCCCCACCGGCTTCATCGCGCCCCAGGTGCGGCCGCTGCTGCAGTGGATTCCCTCGGCCGAGGGCCTGAGCGATTCGCGCGTCGTGCTGCGCGAGGCGCTTGCACTGCTGATGCAGCGGTAGCGCCGCCGCGCCGCCTCGCCGCGGCGTCCGCCCTCGGCGCTTGACCGCGCGCGGGCCCCACCGTACATTACTAACCAGTCAGTCATTAAGACCCTTCCCCCCACACCATGTCGTTGTCCAAGCTCATCGGCGGCAAGCCCGGCGCGCCCGCCGAGGAGGCGCAGGCCGCGCGCCGCGAGCGGCGCAAGGAAGCCCGGCCGGGCGAACTGCTGGACGCCGCGCTCGACCTGTTCGTCGAGAAGGGCTTCGCCGCCACGCGCGCCGAGGAAGTGGCCGCCCGCGCGGGCGTGTCCAAGGGCACCCTGTTCATCTACTTTCCCAGCAAGGAGGAGCTGTTCAAGGCCGTGGTGCGGGAGAACATCTCGGGCCGCTTCGCCGAGTGGCAGGAGGAGTTCGAGAACTTCCAGGGCTCGTCCGCCGACATGGTGCGCTACTGCATGCAGGTCTGGTGGCAGCGTATCGGCGCCACGCGCGCCTCGGGCATCACCAAGCTGATGATCAGCGAGGCGCGCAACTTCCCCGAGCTGGCCGCCTTCTACCAGCAGGAGGTGATCCGCCCCGGCACCGAGCTGATCCGCCGCATCCTGCAGCGCGGCGTCGACAGCGGCGAGTTCCGTCCGCTGGACGTCGACTACGCCGTCTTCTCGATCGTCTCGCCGATCGTGTTCCTGATCATGATGAAACACTCCCTGGGCGCGTGCGCCCCGCAGGACTATGCGCTCGACCCCGAACGCTACGTGCAGGTGCAGGTGGAGAACCTGCTGTCCGGCCTGTGCGTGCGGCCCACCGGGGAGGCGCGGCGATGACGCGAGGGCGCAAGTGGCTCGTCGCGGCCCTGGTGGTGCTCCTGCTCGCCGCCTTCGCCGGGTTCCGGTTGGTGGGCGCGCGCAAGGCGCGCCAGGCGGCCGCCCCGGTGGCCACGGCCGAGGCGGTGATGGAACTGGCCGCTACCGACGTGCTGCGCGCCCGGGACCTGGCGCTGACCAGCGGCGTGCCGGTGTCCGGCTCGCTGCGCGCGGTCAACAGCGCGGTGGTGAAAGCCCGCGTCGCCGGTGAACTGCAGGGGCTCACGGTGCGTGAAGGCGATGCGGTGAGCGCCGGTCAGGTCGTCGCGCGCATCGACCCCGTCGAGTCGCAGGGACGCCTGCGCCAGTCCATGCAGCAGGCCGACGCGGCCCGGGCCCAGATCGACATCGCCCAGCGCCAGTACGACAACAACAAGGCCCTGGTGGACCAGGGCTTCATCTCCAGGACCGCCCTGGACACCTCGCTGAACAACCTCAACGCCGCCAAGGCGACCCACCAGGCCGCCCTTGCCGCCGCGGACGTGGCCAGGAAGACCGTGGACGACACCGTGCTGCGCGCGCCGATCGCCGGCGTGGTGTCGCAGCGCCTCGCCCAGCCGGGCGAGCGCGTTGGCATCGACGCCAAGGTGCTGGAGATCGTCGACCTCGGCCGCCTCGAACTCGAAGCCACGCTCAGCGCCGCCGACTCGGTGCAGGTGCGCGCCGGCCAGGAGGCGCTGCTGCAGGTCGAGGGCCTGGCCCGGCCGGTGCCGGCCCGCGTGGTGCGCATCAACCCCAGCGCGCAGGCGGGCAGCCGCAGCGTGCTCGCCTACCTGGCGCTGACCGACGCCACCGGGCTGCGCCAGGGCCTGTTCGCCCAGGGCCGGCTCGCGACCGGACGCGCCAGCGGCATCGCGGTGCCGCTCACCGCCATCCGCACCGACAAGCCAGCGCCGTACGTGCAGCTGGTCGAGGCGGGCAAGGTGGTGCACCGGGGCGTGACGCCGGGCGCGCGCGGCGACGCCGACGGCGAGAGCTGGGTCGCGGTCGACGGCCTGCCGGCCGGCGCGACCGTGATCCGCGGCCATGTCGGGATGCTGCGCGAGGGCACCCCGGTGCGCTTCACCGGCGGCGCCGCCCCGCAGGCCGCCCCCGCTTCGGCCGCCAGGCCCGCCTGACGCCCATGTGGTTCACCCGCGTCAGCCTGAAGAACCCGGTCTTCGCCACCATGGTGATGCTGGCGCTGGTGGTGCTGGGCCTGTTCTCGCTGCAACGCCTGAACGTCGACCAGTTCCCCAACATCGACTTCCCGGTGGTGGTGGTGCAGACCGAGTACCCGGGCGCCTCGCCCGAGGTGGTCGAGAGCGAGGTGACCAAGAAGGTCGAGGAAGGCGTCAACTCCATCGCCGGCATCGACTCGCTCACCTCGCGCAGCTACGAGGGCCAGTCGGTCGTCATCATCCAGTTCCAGCTGCACATCGACGGCCGCAAGGCCGCCGAGGACGTGCGCGAGAAGGTCGCCGCGATCCGCCCGACGTTCCGCACCGAGGTGAAGGAACCGCGCGTGCTGCGCTTCGATCCTTCCAGCCGCGCGATCTGGTCGCTGGCCGTGCTGCCCGACGCCAGGGCAGGCAAGGCGATGAGCGCGGTGGAGCTCACGAACTGGGCCGACCAGGTGCTCAAGAAGCGGCTGGAGAACGTGCGCGGCGTCGGCTCGGTCAGCCTGGTGGGCGGCAGCAAGCGCGAGATCAACGTCTACCTGGATCCGCAGGCGATGGAGGCGCTGGGCATCACCGCCGACCAGGTGGCGGCCGCCGTGCGCAACGAGAGCCAGGACCTGCCCGTGGGCGCGGTGCGTTCGCTGGCCCAGGAGCGCGTCGTGCAGATCGACGCCCGCATGCAGCGGCCCGAGGACTTCGGCCGCATCATCGTGGCGCGCAGGAACGGCGCGCCCGTGCGCGTCGACCAGGTGGCGCGCGTGGCCGACGGCCCGCAGGAGATCGACAGCCTGGCGCTCTACAACGGCCAGCGCACGCTGCTGCTGGCGGTGCAGAAGTCGCAGGACGAGAACACCATCGCGGTGATCGACGGCCTGCGCCGCACGGTGGACGAGATGCAGGCGCAGCTGCCCGCGGGCGTGCGGCTGGAGCCGATCCAGGACGCCTCGCGGCCGATCCGCGTGGCGGTGGAGAACGTGCGCCGCACGCTGATCGAGGGCGCCGCGCTCACCGTGCTGATCGTGTTCCTGTTCCTCAATTCGTGGCGCTCGACGGTGATCACGGGGCTGACGCTGCCGATCGCGCTGATCGGCACGTTCCTGTTCATGAACTGGTTCGGCTTCACGGTCAACATGATCACGCTGATGGCGCTGTCGCTGTGCGTGGGCCTGCTGATCGACGACGCCATCGTGGTGCGCGAGAACATCGTGCGCCACGTGCAGATGGGCAAGAGCCCTTTCCAGGCGTCCCTGGACGGCACGCAGGAGATCGGCCTGGCGGTGCTGGCCACCACCTTCTCGATCGTCGCCGTGTTCCTGCCCATCGGCTTCATGCAGGGCATCATCGGCAAGTTCTTCCACGAGTTCGGCATCACCATCGTGGCCGCCGTGATGATCTCGATGTTCGTGAGCTTCACGCTCGACCCGATGCTGTCGTCGGTGTGGCACGACCCCGAGATCGAGGCCCATGGCAAGCCGCGCGGACGCCGCACGCTCTACGACCGCACGATCGGCCGCGTCACCGGCTGGTTCGACACCACCACCGAGCGCCTGTCCGAGGGCTACCAGTCGCTGCTGCGCTGGTCGCTCGGGCACAAGCTCGCCACCGTGCTGGTCGCCGTCGGCGTCTTCGCGACCAGCGTCGTCATGGTGCCGCTGCTGGGCACGGAATTCGTGCCGAAGGCGGACTTCTCGGAGACCAGCGTCAACTTCTACACCCCGGTGGGCTCCTCGCTCGAGGTGACCGAGGCCAAGGCCCGCCAGGTCGAATCGATCCTGCGCGAGTTTCCCGAGGTGCGCTACACGCTCTCGACCATCAACACCGGCAATGCGGCCGGCAAGATGTACGCGTCCATCTACGTGCGCCTGGTCGACCGCCAGCAGCGCAGCCGCAGCGTCGACCAGATGTCCGGCGTGCTGCGCCAGCGGCTGCGGCAGGTGCCCGGCATCACGGTCACGCACGTGGGCCTGCTCGATGCGGTGGGCGGCAACAAGCAGATCGAGTTCTCGCTGCAGGGGCCGGACCAGAAGGAGCTCGAACGCATCGCCCGCGTGGTGATGGAGCGCCTGCGCGGCATCCCCGGCCTGGTCGACCTGGACTCCAGCGTCAAGCCCGACAAGCCCACCGTGCAGGTGCAGCTGCGCCGCGACGCGGCGTCCGACCTGGGGCTGTCGGTCGGCCAGGTCGGCGCCGCGCTGCGCACGCTGGTGGCGGGCCAGGCGGTGGCCACCTGGCGCGCCCCGGACGACCAGACCTACGACGTCAACGTGCGCCTGGCGCCCGATGCGCGGGTCTCGCCCCAGCAGCTCGAACGCGTGCCGTTCGCCACCGGCACCAACGCGGACGGCAGCCCGCGCATCGTGCGCCTGAACCAGGTCGCCGACCTGCGCGAGGGCACGGGGCCGAACCAGATCAACCGCCGCGACCTCACGCGCGAGGTGGCCATCAACGCCAACGCGGACGGTCGCGCCTCGGGGGAGATCACCGCCGACATCCGCCGCAAGGTGGAGGAAGTGGGCCTGCCGCCCGGCTACCGCTGGCAGTTCAGCGGCTCGGCCAAGAACATGGCCGAGTCGTTCGGCTACGCGGTGTCGGCCCTGGCGATGGCCGTGATCTTCATCTACATGATCCTGGCCAGCCAGTTCAAGAGCTTCCTGCAGCCGCTGGCGCTGATGACCTCGCTGCCGCTCACGCTGATCGGCGTCGTGCTGGCGCTGATGGCGTTCGGCTCCACGCTGTCGATGTTCTCCATCATCGGCGTGGTGATGCTGATGGGCCTGGTGACCAAGAACGCCATCCTGCTGGTCGACTTTGCCATCCGCGCCCGCGAGCAGGGCATGGAGCGCGCCGAGGCCCTGCTGCTGGCCGCCCGCGTGCGGCTGCGCCCCATCCTGATGACCACGCTGGCGATGATCTTCGGCATGGTGCCGCTCGCCTTCGCCCTCTCGGAGGGTTCCGAGCAGCGGGCCCCGATGGGCCAGGCGGTGATCGGCGGCGTGATCACCTCCTCGCTCCTCACGCTGGTGGTGGTGCCGGTGGTCTATTGCTACCTGGACGACCTGGCCGCCTGGGCCCGCCGCAAGCGCGGCGCCGGTGCGGCGGCGCGGCAGGCGGCCGGGGGCGGCCCGGCGGCGCCCGTGGCCGCTTCTAAAATGGACGGTTTGTCCTGATCCGCCCTTCCAGCCCACGCCATGAGCAGCCAGCCCTCCCTCGAGAAACTCCGCTTCAACATGATCGAGCAGCAGATCCGTCCGTGGGACGTGCTCGATCCGCAGGTGCTCGACCTGCTGTCGGTGGTCCGGCGCGAGGAGTTCGTGCCCCCGGCGCACCGGGCGCTGGCGTTCACCGACATGATGATCCCGCTGCGCGGCCACCTGGAGGAGGCGATGCGCCTTGGCCAGGTGATGCTGGAGCCCAAGATGGAGGCGCGGCTGCTGCAGGAGGTGAGCCCGCGGCCGCACGAGAAGGTGCTGGAAGTGGGCACCGGCTCCGGCTACATGGCGGCGCTGCTGGCCGGCCGCGCCCAGCGCGTGGTCTCGCTGGAGATCGATCCCGAGCTGGCCCGCACGGCACGTGAGAACCTGCAGCGCGCGGGCGTGCGCAACGTGGACGTGCGCGAGGCCGACGGCGCCCACGGCCTGGCCGCGGAAGGCCCGTTCGACGCCATCGTGCTGTCGGGCTCGGTGGCCGAGGTGCCGGCGGCGCTGCTGCAGCAGCTCAAGACCGGCGGCCGCCTGGTCGCCATCGTCGGCGACGAGCCGGTGATGCGCGCGACGCTCATCACCCGCACCGGCGACGCCAGCTACACGACCGCGCAGCGCTGGGACACGATGGCGCCGCGCCTGCTGCACTTCCCCGAGCCGTCGCGGTTCCGCTTCTGAGGCGCCGGCCATGATCGACCAGGTGCGCCCCAACGATCTCGATGCCTGGCTGGCCGACCACGGCGGCGGCGTGGTGCTCGACGTGCGCGAGCCCGCGGAGCTGCAGGCAGCCAGCGTGCAGCCTGGCCCCTTCCAGCTGCTGTTCATCGCCATGAACGACGTTCCGTCGCAAATCGGGCGCCTCGACCCCGGCAAGCCGATAGCATGCCTTTGCCATCACGGTGCCCGCAGCATGCAGGTGGCGATGTTCCTGGCGCGCAACGGCTTCAGCCGCGTGGCCAACATCGCGGGGGGCATCGACGCCTGGTCGCGCGAGCGCGACCCGTCGGTGCCCAGGTACTGAATCACAACGACAAGACAGACGGAGAAGGCATGACATCCTCGCGGCTCGTTCCCCTGGCGGCAGCCCTCGCCGCCGCGCTCGGCGCGGCGCCTGCCTGCGCGCAGAGCCTGCTGGCGCTCTACGAGGCCGCGCGCGCGCAGGACCCCGCCTGGCAGGCGGCCCGCGCCCAGTACGACGCCACCGTCGCCCGGGGCGAGCAGGCCCGCTCCGGCATCCTGCCCACCGCCAACCTGTCGTCCAGCTACTCGCGCACGCAGGCCGACATCGTCGGCATCCCGCCGCAGCCGGGCGTGAGCAACCCGAACTACTTCGGCACGCAGAACACGACCATCAGCGCGTCGCAGCCGCTGTACCGGCCGGGCAACTGGGCGACCTACCAGCAGGGCAAGCGCCAGGCCGACCTCGCGCAGGCGCAGCTGACGGCCGCCTCGCAGGACCTGATCGTGCGCGTCAGCCAGGCCTACTTCGACGTGCTGGCCGCGCAGGACACGCTGGAATTCGTGCGGGCCCAGAAGACGGCCGTGGGCGAGCAGCTGGCCAGCGCCAAGCGCAATTTCGAGGTCGGCACGGCCACCATCACCGACACGCGCGAGGCGCAGGCACGCTTCGACCTCGGCCAGGCGCAGGAGATCGCGGCCGAGAACGACCTGCGGGTCAAGAAGCTCGCGCTCGAGACGCTGGTCGGGCAGAAGAACGTGCAGCCGGTGCCGGTCGCCGCGCCGCTGCAGCTGGGCCCGCCGCAGCCGGCCGACGTCGAGTCGTGGGTCGCGCAGGCCGACGACAACAACCCCGTCATCCTGCAGGCGCGCACCAACCTCGAGGTGGCCAAGCTGGAGACCGAGAAGGCCAAGGCCGGCCACAAGCCCACGCTCGACCTGCAGGCCAGCTACGCGGTCATCCGCAACATCAACGGCAGCTCCACCAACCCCCTCGCCCCGAGCAGCACGCGCCCGGCGATCGCGCAGGCCGGCCTGGTGCTCAACGTGCCGCTGTTCGCGGGATTCGCCACCCAGAACCGCATCCGCGAGACGGTGTCGCTGGAGGACAAGGCGCTGGCCGACCTCGAGAACGCCCGCCGCACCGTGGCGCAGGCCACGCGCGCCGCCTACTTCGGCGTCGTGTCGGGCCAGGGCCAGGTCAAGGCGCTGGAGGCCGCCGAGGCGTCCAGCCAGAGCGCGCTGGACGCCAACCGGCTGGGCTACCAGGTCGGCGTGCGCATCAACATCGACGTGCTCAACGCCCAGAGCCAGCTGTACCAGACCAAGCGCGACCTGGCCCAGGCGCGCTACAACGTGCTGCTCGGCCAGCTCAAGCTGCGGCAGGCCAACGGCACCCTGGTGGCGGACGACCTGTCGCGCCTGAACGCGCTGCTGGTGAAGTGACCGGGCCGGGGCGCCGCCCCGGCTGCGTCAGTTGCCCTGCGCCGCCTTCAGCAGGCAGGAGGAGAGGCGGTCGAAGTGCAGCATCGCCGCCTGGGTCAGCTCGACCTGCTTGCGGCGCGCATCCTCGGTGTCCGACAGCATGATCCAGCCCTTGGCCCGCATGGACTTCAGGCGGCTGTGGATGGTGGCCGGGGCACCCAGCTCCGAACGGGCCATCAGGTCGCGCACCGACAGCCGCGCGTGCTTCTGGCGCGCCGAGGCGACCAGCGCGAGCACGCGTTCCTCCAGGGGGTCGAGCGGGGGCAGCGAGGGCAGGCCGCGGATCGCCTCCGCAAGCTGCAGGAACCGGAAGTAGACGTCGGCCGGCCGGGTTCGTGATGGCATGGGTGGGGACGGTCCGCTTGCGCGGCACCGGGGTTCTGACTACGCTCGCGACGCTCCAGAATCTGGACGCGATCTTACAACGCGAACGTGCGCCCCCTGCAACTCCAGCTCTCCATGGTGCTCGCCACGATCGCCATGTTCATGGCCGCGCTCGCGCTCAACCACTGGCTCTTCCTGCAGTTCGAGTTCGCCGCAGGCATCAACTGGGTCTACCTGCCGGCGGGCGTGCGGCTGCTGGCGACGCTGCTGTTCGCCGAGTCCGGCGCCGTCGGGCTGCTGCTGGTGTCCTGGCTCGTCAGCTTCTTCTGGTTCTTCCCCGATGACGGCCAGCGCGCGTTCGTCGGCGGCATCATCGCGGCGGCCGCGCCGTACGGCGTGTACCTTGTGGCGCGCCGCCGCTACGGCCTGCAGGCGTCGCTGGCCAACCTCACGCCGGGGCGCCTGCTGCTGCTGGCACTGGCCTACGCCGTCACCGGCCCGCTGCTGCACCACCTCTACTTCGCCTGGCGCGGCCAGCAGGACCTGCTCGGCGGCTTCATCGCCATGGCCACCGGCGACCTCGTGGGCACGCTGATCGTCCTGTACGGGTTCCGGGGCATCCTGCACCTCGCCGCGCCACGCCGGCGTTGACTCCGGATTGACGGCCGCCCCCGGCGCGGCTAGTCTCGCGACCAGATCGCTCCAGAAATCAGATCGTTCCAGCAGTCATGACGGAATTCGAGACGTGGCGCCACGCCCGGCAGGAAGCGGACCAGCTCCTGCAACTCCTCACCCTCGCCCAGGACGCCCGGTCGGCGCACGCGGCCCCCGAACCGGCCGGCAAGCTATCCGCCCAGTGGACCGCCTCCCGCAGGAAGGCCGAATCGGCCTACACCGCGGTGCTGCGGCTGCTGCGCCCGAGCCGGCCCTGATGAGACGGCCTTCCGGCCAGGCCCCCCGGCACGAGAAGGTGATCGGGCCCATCCTCGGCTACTACTTCGCCTGCTACACGGTCGAAGCGGCGGACGGCTACTACGCCTATGCCAAGCTGTGCGTGGACCGGCCCGACGACGTCTGGAACACGCCGGACGCCCTGGGCAAGGTGGCCTCGGGCCCCTGCCCGCAGCCCGAGCGCGCGTTGGTCAGCGTCGTGAGCCGGGCGCGCCGCAAGCTCGAGCGGCGGGCCGAGGAGTTCCTGCTCTTGGGCGCCTGACCTCAGGAACGCGCACCGGCGGCGCGCGACGCCGTCGGCACCGCTAGCAGCGCCAGCAGCGCGTCGGCCGTGCGGCCCGCCGCGCCGCGGTGCGCCTGCGCGAAGCCGGCGGCCAGGCCGGCCCGCTCTGCGCGCTGGCCAGCGTCGGCGGCCAGCAGCGCGGCCTGCCGCACCGCGTCCTCCAGGGTCGCGACGCGCATCGCCGCCCCCGCCGCTTCGGCCCGCTCGGCCGCCTCGGCAAAGTTGAACGTGTGCGGCCCCATCACGATGGGACAGCCGCACGCGGCCGCCTCGATCAGGTTCTGCCCGCCCAGCGGCAGGAAGCTGCCGCCCAGCAGCGCCACGTCCGCGAGGCCGTAGTACAGCGCCATCTCGCCCAGCGAATCGCCGATCCACACCTCGGCGGACGGCGGACCATCGCCGTCCCAGGCGCTGCGCCGCGACACCGTGAAGCCAGCCTGCCGCGCGAGTGCCGCGACGTCGTCGAAGCGTTGCGGATGGCGCGGCACGACCAGCCAGCGGATCTCGGCCGCCGCGGCGTCGGACGCGCGCCGTGCCCAGCCGGCGCGCGCCAGGTCGCGGTTGGCGGCCAGCACGCGGAAGAACTCGGCCTCCTCGCCCTCGCGCGAGCTGGCGAACATCACGACCGGCTGCGCGGCCCGCTGGCGCCACTGCCGGCCCAGCGCGAGCTGCGCCGCGTCGGGCTGGGCGTCGAACTTCAGGTTGCCGAACACGCCGCTCACGCGGGCGCCGGCCCGTGCGAGCCGCTGCGCATCGGCCTCGGTCTGGGCCCACACGGCGTCGAGCGACGCGTAGGCCGGTTGTGCCAGGCGCTTCAGGCGCTGCGCCTGGCGCAGCGACTTGTCGGACAGGCGCGCGTTGGCCAGCGCGAGCGGCACGCCCAGGCGCCGGCAGGCGTGCGCGAGGTTCGGCCACACCTCGGTTTCCATCAGGACGCCGGCACGCGGCCGGAAGTGGGCCAGGAAGCGCTCCACCGCCTGCGGCGTGTCCCACGGCAGCCACGCCTGCTGGTCGCCTTCGCGCAGCAGCCGCTCGCCCTCCGCCCGCCCCGTCGCGGTGCCGTGCGTGAGGAGCACGCGCAGGTCCGGCTGGCGCTCGCGCAGGGCCGCCAGCAGGATGGCCGCGGCGCGCGTCTCGCCGAGCGACACCGCATGGATCCACAGCGCACCCGGACGCGCGGGCTGCTCGTAGCGGCCGAAGCGCTCGTCGACCGCGACCAGGTAGCCGGGTTCGGCGGCGCCGCGCCGACGCAGCTTGCCGCGCAGCAGCGCTTGCGCGCCCTGCATCACGAGCGAATACAGGCGCCGGATCACGCGCCCTCCCGCACGGCCTGCCAGGCCTGCCACACGGCGTCGAGCGTGGGCGTCGGCTGCGCGAACACGCTGCGCTGGTGCGGCGCCGACGGGCCCGTGCGCCAGGCGGTGTCGAAGTTGTAGATCTGCACGTGCGGCAGGTCCAGCGCCACCGCGATGTGCGACAGCCCGCTGTCCACGCCGATCACGCCCGCGCAGCCGGCCAGCCGGTCGGTCAGCGCGCCCAGGTCCAGCCGCGGCCACACCTGGGCGGCCGGGCCGAGCTCGGCCGCCATCGCCTCGCTGCGCTCGCGTTCCGCGTCGCTGCCGTGCGGCAGGCCGATCGCGTAGCCCGCCTGCGCCAGCCGCCGCCCCAGTTGCACCCAATGGTCCTGCGGCCAGCACTTGTCCTGCCGTGAGGTGCCGTGGACGAAGGCGACGCAAGGGCGCGCGCCGTCGGCCGGCGCCGGCAGGGCACGCAGCCCGAAGTGCAGCCGCGCGGGCATCCGGTAGCCGAACGCCGCGGCGCACAGCTGGCGCGAGCGGGTCACGGCGTCGATGTGCCGCAGCACGCGGACGGCGACGTCGGCGACCCAGCGCGTGGGCGCCTCGTAGCCGGCGCCATCGGTGCGATTGGCCAGCGCGTAGCGCTTGCCCCGCTCGGTCAGCCGCGCGGCGCGGGCGACGAGCGCCGACTTGGTGAGCCCCTGCAGGTCCAGCACCGCGTCGTAGCGGCGCTCGCGGAACGCTCGGCGGAAGTCGCGCCATTCCGCGCGCGTCGCCGTCGACAGCGGCGACTTGGTCCAGCGCCGCAGGTCGCAGGGGATCACGTCCGCCACGCCGTCGCAGCGCTGCACCAGCGGCGCGAAGCCCCGCTCGACGACCCAGTCGACCTGGGCGCCGGGCACGCAGGCGAGCACGTCCTGCACGGCCGGCATCGCATGCACGACGTCGCCCAGGGACGAGAGCTTGACGATCAGGATCTTCACGAAGCGGCGATTGTCGCCGCACCGCCCGCGGCCGCCGCGCGGGCCGGGTCCGATGGCGGCGAAGGCGGCCCCGGCGCGCCGGGGCCCGTCAGTGCGTCAGTGCGCCGCTTCGGCGAACTGCGCGTCGGGCTTGACGCTGCGCAGCAGCGCCAGCATCTCGGCCTCGATGCGGTGCAGCGCCTCCTGCGTCTGGCCCTCGAAGCGCAGCACGAGCACCGGCGTGGTGTTCGAGGCGCGGATCAGCCCGAAGCCGTCCGGCCAGTCCACCCGCACGCCGTCGATGGTCGACACCTCGGCGGGCGCGGCGAACTTTGCCTTGGCCATCAGCTCGTCGACCACCTGGTGCGGCTCGCCCTCGGCGCACTTGACGTTCAGCTCCGGCGTCGAGAAGCTGGTGGGCAGCGCGTCGAGCACGGCGCTCGGGTCCTGCGAGCGCGACAGGATCTCCAGCAGGCGGCAGCCCGCGTACGTGCCGTCGTCGAAGCCGAACCAGCGCTCCTTGAAGAAGATGTGGCCGCTCATCTCGCCGCCCAGCGGCGAGTCCACTTCCTTCATCCTGGCCTTGATCAGCGAGTGGCCGGTCTTGTACATCAGCGGCGTGCCGCCGGCCTCGCGGATGGCGGGCGACAGGCGCTGCGTGCACTTCACGTCGAACAGGATGGTGCCGCCGGGCACGCGCGAGAGCACGTCGCGGGCGAACAGCATCAGCTGGCGGTCCGGGTAGATGTTGTTGCCGCCGCGCGTGACGATGCCCAGCCGGTCGCCGTCGCCGTCGAAGGCCAGGCCCAGTTCGGCGCCGCTGGTCTTGAGCGCCTGGATCAGGTCGCGCAGGTTCTCGGGCTTGCTGGGATCGGGGTGGTGGTTGGGGAAGTTGCCGTCCACCTCGCTGAACAGCTCGATGACCTCGCAGCCGAGCGCGCGGAAGATCGCCGGCGCCGACGCCCCCGCCACGCCGTTGCCCGAGTCGACCACGATCTTCATCGGCCGGGCCAGCTTCACGTCGCCGACGATGCGGTCGCGGTAGGGGGCGAACAGGTTCACGTTGCGCACCGTGCCGCCGCCGGCCGTGCTCCAGTCCTCGGCCTCCATCGTGCGGCGCAGCCCCTGGATCTCCTCGCCGTAGATGGCGCGGCCGGCCAGCACCATCTTGAAGCCGTTGTAGTCCTTCGGGTTATGGCTGCCCGTCACCTGGATGCCGCTGCTGCACAGCGTGCTGGCGGCGAAGTACAGCATCGGGGTGGTGACGACGCCGACGTCGATGACGTTCACGCCGGCCGACACCAGGCCGCGTACGAGCGCGGCCGAGAGCGACGGGCCCGACAGCCGGCCGTCGCGGCCGACGGCCACCGTCGTCTCGCCTTCCTTGCGGGCGGCCGTGCCGAAGGCGCGCCCCAGGCCCTCGGCCACCTCTTCCGTGAGGGTGGACGGCACGATGCCACGGACGTCGTAGGCCTTGAAGATGGAGGGCGAGACTTGCATGGCGGGGCGGTCCTGTGCTGCTTGGAAAGGAACGGCGGATTCTAGTGAAGGGGCCCGGAGGCACATGTCCGAAAACGGCCAGTCCGCACCGCCCCGCTGCGTATCATGGCCCCATGTCCCCCGATGCCGAAGCGCTGCAACCCGACGCCTGCTACCTGGCGCTGAAGGCGCGCGACGCGCGCTTCGACGGCTGCTTCTTCACCGGCGTGACCTCCACCGGCATCTACTGCCGCCCCGTGTGCCGCGTGCGCACGCCCAAGCGCGAGAACTGCCGCTTCTTCACCCACGCCGCGCAGGCCGAGCGCGAGGGCTTCCGCCCCTGCCTGCGCTGCCGGCCCGAGCTGGCGCCCCACATGCCGCGCTGGTCGATCCAGGACGCGAGCGACGTGCTCGCCCAGCAGGCCGCCCGCCTGCTCGACGAGCCGGAGGCCTGGGGCGACGTCGCGCCCTCGGTCGAGCAACTCGCGGCCCGCCTGGGCGTGAGCGACCGGCACCTGCGCCGCATCTTCGAGGCGCGGCTGGGCGTCTCGCCGCTGCAGTACCTGCAGACGCGCCGCCTGCTCACCGCCAAGCAGTTGCTCGCCGACACCGACCTGCCCATCACCCAGGTGGCGCTGGTGAGCGGCTTCGCGAGCGTGCGCCGGTTCAACGCCGCGTTCGCGCAGCACTACGGCCTCAGCCCCAGCCAGCTGCGGCGCGAAGGGGGCCGCGCCGGCCGCGAGATCTCGGTGCGCCTGGGCTACCGGCCGCCGTACGACACGGCCGCGATGCTCGAGTTCTTCCGCAAGCGGGCGATCGGCGGCATCGAAGCCGTCGATCGCGACGCGATCGCCCGCACGCTGGCCGTCGAAGCCGGTGGCCGCTCGTTCACCGGCTGGCTGGTGGCGACGCTGCCGCCGGCGGACCACCAGGTGCTGCTGCGGGTCAGCGACTCGCTGCGCGACGTGTTGCCGCTCGTCATCCGCCGGGTGCGCGCGCTGCTCGATCTCGATGCCGATCCGCTGGCGATCGGCTCGGTGCTGCAGGAGAGCTTTCCCGGCACCGACGGCCTGCGCGTTCCCGGCACCCTCAGCGGCTTCGAGCTGGCGGTGCGCGCGGTGCTGGGCCAGCAGGTCACCGTCGCCGCGGCGCGGACGCTGGCGCAGCGCCTGGTGCACCGCTTCGGCGAGCCGATCGAGACGCCGCTGCCGGCGCTCACGCACCTGTTCCCGCGGCCGGACGTGCTCGCCCGCGCCGAGCCCGATGCCCTGGGCCAGCTGGGCATCGTGCGGCAGCGCCAGGCGGCGATCGTCGCGCTCGCGCGGGCCACGGCCGCCGGCGAGCTGCGGTTGCATCCCGGCGCCGACGTGCCCGAGACGCTCGACCGGCTGCGGTCCCTGCCGGGCATCGGCGACTGGACGGCGCAGTACATCGCCATGCGCGCGCTGCGCTGGCCCGATGCGTTCCCGGCCGGCGACGTCGCCCTGCACAAGGCCCTGGGCGTGCAGGCCAGCCGGCAGGCCGCCCGCGAGGCCGAAGCCGCGTCGCAGGCCTGGAAGCCGTGGCGCAGCTATGCGGTGATCCGCGCCTGGTCCCGTCTCGCACCCGCCACATCGGAGGCAACAGCATGAAATTCCCTTCTCGCCTCGTCGCCGCCCGCCACGACTGCGCGCTCGGCCCGCTGCTGCTGGCCGCCAGTGCCGACGGCCTGGCCGGCATCTGGTTCGAAGGCCAGCGCCACCAGCCCGACAGCGCGTCCTGGCCGCTGGACCCCGCCCATCCGGTGCTGGTCGAGGCGATGCGGCAGCTGGACGAGTACTTCGCCGGCCGCCGCACGTCGTTCGACCTGCCGCTGGACCTGCGGATGGGCACGCCGTTCCAGCAGAGCGTCTGGCGCGCGCTGCTGGCGATCCCGCACGGCGGGCGCTCGACCTACGCCCAACTGGGCCAGCACATCGGCGCGCCCGGCGCGGCGCGGGCCGTCGGCGCGGCCGTCGGCCGCAACCCGGTGAGCATGGTGGTGCCCTGCCACCGCGTGCTCGGCTCGGACGGCTCGCTCACCGGCTATGCCGGCGGGCTGGACCGCAAGACGGCGCTGCTGCGGCTGGAGGGGATGCCTTGACGGCCACGCCGCGCGGCCGGCGTGCGTGGGCGATCGACTTCCTGCTGCTGGCCGCCACCTGGGGCGGCTCCTTCCTCTTCATCCACCTGGGCGTGGTCGAGTTCGGCCCCCTGCCCACGGCCGCGGTGCGCGTGGCCATCGCCTCGGCCTTCCTGCTGCCCATCGTGCTGCTGCGCGGGCTGGGGCCGCAGCTGCGGCAGCACTGGCCGCGCATCTTCGGCGTCGGGCTGCTCAACTCCGGCATCCCGTTCGCCCTGTATGCGTTCGCGCTGACCTCGATCTCGACCGGCCTGTCCGCCATCCTGAACGCGACGGTGCCGCTGTTCGGCGCGCTCGTCGCCTGGGCCTGGCTGAACGAGAAGCCGGCCGCCTCGCGCGCGCTGGGGCTGGTCGTGGGCTTCGCGGGTGTCGCGATGCTGGCCTGGGACAAGGCGAGCTTCCGGGCCGCCGGGCCCGGGCTGGCCACCGGCTGGGCCGTGGTGCTGTGCCTGCTGGCCACGCTGTGCTATGGCCTGGCCGCCAGCGCCACCAAGAAGTACCTCAGCGGCCTGCCCGCCCTGGTGACGGCGGCGGGCAGCCAGCTGGGGGCCCTGCTCGGCCTGGCCGTGCCCGCGCTGTGGTTCTGGCCGGCCACCTGGCCCGGCGCCCGCGCCTGGCTGGCCCTGGTCGCGCTGGGCGTGCTGTGCACCGGCTTCGCCTACGTCCTGTATTTCCGCCTGATCGAGGAAGCCGGGCCGTCGCGCGCCCTCGCCGTGACCTTCGTCGTCCCGGTCTTTGCCGTGCTGTACGGCCTGCTCTTCCTGGGCGAAGCCGTCACCGGCTGGATGCTGCTGTGCGCCGCCGTCATCGTGTGCGGCACGGCGCTGTCGACGGGGCTGCTGAAGTTCAGGTGACCGGCCCGCACGGCTGAGCGTCCCGGCACTAGCTCCTTCGGGCCATGGCCCCCTCGGTGGCGGTAACCCCTGGGCCACACCCCTTGTTTGAGAATGACCTGCATCGACTGCCGCACAGGACAAGACGATGTCTCGACTCATTCCAGCGATCGCCCTCTGCGCAGGACTGCAGGCGGCGCTGGCCGCCCCCCCGCCCCCGGCCCCGACGGCCGGGGTGCGTCCCGCCGAAGGCCTCATGCACGCGCAACTGGTCGTGCAGGCGGACCCCGGCGTGCCGCGCCGCGCCGGTGAGGGCGCCGCAACCAACAACGTCGCGCTGAAGCCCGCCGCTTCGGCCGCCACCGAGGCCGATGCCGAACGGCGGCAACCGGTCGCCATGCTGCTCGCCGCGCTTGCGCTGATGACCGGCATCGCGCTGCGCCGCTGGGGCATGGGACAGCAATGACGGCAGGGCCCCTTCGATCGCTCGCCGAACGTGCCTTCAAGTGGAGCGCGCTCACCACCGTGGGCCGCTTCGCGTTGCAGCTGGTCGCCCAGATCACGCTGGCGCGGCTGCTCGGTCCCGACAACTACGGCGTGTACGGCATCGGCATGGTGGTGCTCACGTTCGCCGCCTTCCTGTCCGGCAACAGCTTCAGCTACATCCTGATGCTGCAGAAGGACATCGACGAGCACGACATCCGCTTCGCGTTCACCTGGCAGGTGGTGGCCGGCCTGGCGTGCGCCGCCGTCATGCTGCTCGCCGCGCCCTGGATCGCCGACTTCTTCGCCGACCCGCGGGTCGAGCCGATGGTGCGCTGGATGGCCGCGGCCTGCCTGCTGCTCGCGCTGGCCGGTCCCGCGACCTGCCTGCTGCAGCGTGACCTGAACTTCCGCGCGCTCGGCCTCATCCAGCTCGTGAGCTACGCGATCGGCTACCTCGCCATCGGCGTGCCGCTGGCGCTGCACGGCTGGGGCGCCACGGCGCTGGCCGCTGCCTGCGTGGCGCAGGCGGCCGTCGCGCTGGTGGGCAACTACGCCGCCCGGCCGCATTCGCTGCGGCCCCTGTGGCGGCACCGCCTCGCCAAGGAAACCCTCGACACGGGGCGCACGGTGTTCTTCACCAACATCGTCAACTGGCTCCTCACCAACGTCGACCGGCTCCTGATCGGGCGCCTGCTGAACGCGCAGGCGGTCGGCCTGTACAGCGTGGCGTACAACCTGGCGTCGATCCCCAACACGCTGCTGCTCGGCGCGCTGCAACCCACGTTCCTGGCCGCCGGCGCTCGCCTGCAGGACGACCACCGCCAGCTCGCGCAGGCCTGGCTGACCATGCTGGCGTGCATCGTCGTCTTCGTCACGCCCGCCTCGGTGGTGATGGCGCTGCTGGCGGGGGACCTGGTGGAGGTGATGTACGGCCCGGCCTGGCAGGAATCCGGCTGGGTGATGGCGGTGCTGTTCTTCTGCGTGCCGGCCTGGGCCTGCTGGGGCCTGTCGACCCCCGTGCTCTGGAACACCGGCCGCAAGCACCGCGAAGTGCTGCTGCAGCTGCCGCTGCTGGCCGTCGCGGTGCCGCTGTGGTGGTGGCTGGCGCCGCACGGGCTGCGGGCCATCGCGCTCGGCTCGGCGGTGATCGTCTTCGCGCGCGCCGCCATCATCGTCGCCGCGGGGCTGCGTGCCCTGGACCTCAAGGCGGCGGTCCTGTGGCCGTTCCTCTCGCGCGGCCTGCTGCTCGGCACCGTGTGCGCCGGCGCCGTGCTCCTCGGGCGCCATGCCGCGGCATGGATGCACCACCCCATCGCCACGCTGCTGTGCGGCGCCGCGCTCGGCACCCTCGTGCTGCTGGCGCTGGTGGCCGTGCGGCCGCAGCTGCTCGGCCCCGAGGCGCGGGCCGTGCTGTCGCGCGTGTTTCCCGCCGTCCGTCCCCGTTGGGCGGCGGCCCCGGAGGCCCAACCATGAAACGCTACAACGGCCATGGATTCCTGTCCTGGCTCTTTCCCGCCATGCTGGCGCTGGCGGCCCTGGACATCCTGCTGTCCAACCGCGACCTGACGCAGGCGTTCCTGGAGCTGGAGAAGCAGTCCGAGGGCGCGGTGGAGATCGTGCGCCACCCGCTGCTCGCCTGGGTGCAGCGCGGCGTGTCCATCCTGCTGATCGCGGCGTCGCTCGAGCGCATCGTCACGCACTTCATGCAGGGCCGGCCCCTGCCCTCGCTGGCGCTGACCGGCAGCTTCCTGCTGTACTGGCTCACCACCGTGCTGGCGCCCGGGCTGCTCGGCGCGCATCCGCAGGTCACGCACGAATACGCGTACTCGCTGCTGTTCGGGCTGGCGGCGACGCTGTGCGGGCCGCTGGACCGCGACCGCATCCTCGCCGCCTCGCGCGACGGCCTGTTCGTGTTCATGCTGGCCGGCCTGGTGCTGGTGCCGTGGAGCCCGAACATGGTGCTGGACGCCTCGTACTCGCAGGGCCTGTTGCCGGGCGTGCCGCGCTTCGCCGGCCTGGCCGCCCACCCCGTGTCCATGGGCATGATGGCGCAGACCGCGCTGCTGCTGCTGTGGGCGCGGCCGTTCCAGCGCCGCTGGCTGACGGTGTGCGCCTGGCTGCTTGGACTGGGGGTGCTGTTCTTCGCCCAGTCCAAGACCGCGTGGCTCGCCTTCCTGATCAGCGCCGCCTGCATGGTCGTCGTGCGCAGCGGGCCGGAGTCGGTCCAACGCCTGGGCGACCCGCACCGCAACTCGTTCGGCGTGCTGGCGCTGTTCGGCGTCATCGGCGTGGTGCTGGCCGGCCTGCTGAGCGTGCTGGTGTTCGACCTGCCCGACATGGTGGCCGACTTCTTCGGCACCGGCCAGGGCGCGCAGCTCGTCTCGCTGACCGGCCGCGACCGCATCTGGACCGTCGCGCTGGAAGAGTGGCACAACCATCCGGTGTTCGGCTACGGCCCGACGCTGTGGGACGGGGAATACCGGCAGGCGATCGCGATGCCGTTCGCCACCCACGGCCACAACCAGTTCATCGACATGCTCGCCCGCTGCGGCACCGTGGGCTTCATCGGCCTGGTGGTCTGGTTCGTCGTGCTGATGGTCATGTCGTTCCGCTTCGCCCGCGCCACGCGCGGCCTGTCGCTCGCCATGTTCCTCACGCTGGCGCTGATGTGCGTGAGCGAGGTGCCGCTGCTGCTGGCCGGCTACGGCGTCGACGTCTTCACCCACCTGCTGCTCGTGGTCACCGTCGCCGCGACCGCCACCGAGCGGCGCCAGACCACCGTCGTGCTCGACCCGATCGACACCACCCTGAGGCCGGCCGCATGAACTTCTCCGTCGTCATCCCGCTGTTCAACAAGGGCCGGTACGTCCGTGACGCGGTGAACTCCGTGCTGGCCCAGACCCTGCCGCCGCATGAAGTGATCGTGGTCGACGACGGCTCGACCGACGGCGGCGCCGCGGCCGTCGAGGCGATCGCCGACCCGCGGGTGCGGCTCGTGCGCCAGCGCAACAGCGGCGTGTCGGCCGCGCGCAACCGCGGCATCGAGCTGGCCCGCGGCGACTGGATCGCCTTCCTCGACGCGGACGACTGGTACCACCCCGACATGCTGGCCGCGCTGAAGCAGGCGCACGAGGCCTGCCCGGAAGCGGACATGCTGGGCGCGGGTTTCCGCAAGGTCACGCCCGGGACGGCGGCCGAGATGGAGCCTTGGCCCGCGGCCGACACCTTCTTCGAGGTCGAGGTGGTCGACGACCTGCGGGCGCGCTGGATGAAGTCGCCGCCCTTCTGCACCAGCAGCGTCGCCATCCGCGCCGACCGCCTGCGCTCGATGCAGCCGTGCTTCGCCACCGGCGAGTACCACGGCGAGGACCTGGACCTGTGGTTTCGCATGGGCGACGTCACCGAAGTCGCCGTCGTCAACGCGCCATTCGCGGCGGTGCGCATGCTGCCCGACAGCCTGTCCACGCGCCAGCCGCGCGTGGCGATGCCGGCCTTCCTCCAGCGCATGGAGGAGCGCGCGCTGCGCGGCGAGATCCCGCCCCGGCACCGCCGCTCGGCGCTGTGGTTCGTCGCCCAGATGCAGGTGACGCTCGCCCGGGCGGCGCTCGAGGAGCGCGACCGGCGCGGCGCCCTGCACTGGCTCTGGCGCGCCCGGCGGATCGCGGCGAGCCGCCGCTGGATGCTGACCGCCGTGATGGCCCTGTGCATGCCCGCGCACGTGGCGGGCACCTGGCAGCGCTGGCGGCTGCGTAGCGCCGAGATGTTCTCGCCCGAAGGACCCGTCCAATGAACACGCCCACCCGCCCCTGCCGCGTCTCGATCGTCATCAAGGCGCTGAACGAGCAGGACAACATCGCGGCCGCCATCGAGAGCTGCCTGGTGGCGCTCAAGGACATCGGCGGCGAGGTGATCCTGGCCGACTCGCACTCCACCGACGGCACCGTGCGCGAGGCCGGCCGCTACCCGGTGCGCATCGTGCGGCTGGCCAGCGCCGCCGACCGCAGCTGCGGCGCCGGCCCGCAACTGGGCTACCAGCACTCGCAGGGCGAATACATCTACATCCTGGACGGCGACATGAAGCTGGTGCCGGGCTTCCTCGAGCAGGCGCTGCACCTGCTCGCCCAGCATCCGGAGATCGCCGGCGTCGGCGGCCGGGTGGTGGAGCTGAACCAGGAGAGCCTGGAGTACCGCGAGCGCGGCGAGCGCAGCGCCCGTGTCGAGGCGCACCGCGCCCCGGGGCAGGTCGACCGCCTGGACGGCGGCGGCCTGTACCGCCGCCGCGCGATCGAGGAGGCCGGCTACTTCTCGGACCGCAACCTGCACAGCTACGAGGAATTCGACCTGGCGGTGCGCCTGCGCGCCCGCGGCTGGAAGCTGTGGCGCCTGCCGGTCGATGCGGTCACGCACTACGGCCACGACGCCCCGCCCTACCAGCTGCTGATGCGCCGCTGGCGCAGCCGCTACGCATGCGGGCCGGGCGAGCTGGTCCGCGGCGCGCTCGGCCAGCCGCACCTGAAGCTGGTGCTGCGCGGCCTGCGCGAGTTGCGCCTGTACGTCGCCGTCCTGGGCTGGTGGGCCGTGCTGCTGTCGGTGCCGTTCTGGCCCGCGCCGCTGGCCGCGCGCACGCTCACGCTGCTCGCGCTGGCCGCGGCGCCCGTGCTGCTGATGGCGCAGCGCAAGCGCTCCTGGGAGCGCGCCGTCTATTCGGTCGTCTCGTGGTGCGTCAACAGCGCCGGCCTCGTGCGCGGCCTCGTCGCGCCGCGCACGGCGCCGCGCGCGCGCATCCCGAGCGACGTGCTCAAGGAACCCGCGGCTTCGGCCGCCGCCAATTCGGATCGAGAGGAAAGGAACACCGCGCATGACGACACCGCTTGAGGGAGCCCCTGCGGGCCTGACCGGCACGCTGGAAGCCACTCACCCGGGTTTGGCCGTGATCCACGCGCCAGGGACGCCGCAGGCCGCGCCGGCCGCCACGCAAAGCCGGTCGCGCTTCATCTACATCGCCGGGCCGAACACCCCGATGGGCGGCGGCATGTACAAGGTCGCGCAGTACCTCGTGCAGGCCCAGCCCGGCGACGACGCGGCCCCCGTGCTGCGCATGCTGGAGACGCGCGGCGGCGGCAGCGCCCTGTGGTCGCCCTGGCACCTGGCGCGCGCGGTCGGCGCGATCGTGCGCGGCCGCTGGCGCGGCGACCTGGCCGGCGTGCACGTGAACGCCGCCGAGCGCCTCAGCCTGGTGCGCAAGGGCGTGCTGCTGGCCGCCTGCCGCCTGCTGCGCGTGCCCACCGTGCTGCACCTGCATGCGGCGCAGCTGCCGCAGAACTATGCGCAGCTGTCCGCGCCGGGGCGCCTGCTCGTGCGCTGGGTGTTCTCGCTGCCGCAAAGCTGCGTCGTGCTGGGCAAGACCGCCGCCGACTTCGTCACGCGCGAGCTGCGCGTGCCGCCCGAGCGGGTCGAGATCGTCATCAACGGCGTGCCCGCCCCGGCGGTGCCGCGGCGCACCGCACCGGCGGCCGTGCCGCACGTGGTGTTCCTGGGCAACCTGTCCGAGCGCAAGGGCGTGAGCGACCTGCTGCAGGCGCTGGCCAACCCGGTGCTGGCCAAGGTGCCGCTGCGCCTGAGCCTGGCCGGCGGCGGCGACATCGACGGGTACATGGCGATGGCGCGCGAGCTGCGCGTGGACGACCGGGTGCAGTTCCACGGCTGGGCGGGCCCGGACCTCGTCGCCCGACTGCTCGCCGACGCCGACATCATGGTGCTGCCCTCGCACGACGAGGGCCTGCCGCTCGCGATCCTGGAGGCGCTGGCCCACGGCGTGGCCGTCGTCTGCACGCCGGTGGGCGAGATCCCGAACGTGCTGGTCAACGGGCGCAGCACGCGCTTCGTCGAGCCCGGCAACCCGGCGAGCATCGCGCGCGGGCTGGCCCAGGTGCTGGCCGACCCCGACATGCGCGCGCGCCTCGAGCGCGAGGGCCGGGCGCTCTACGAGTCGGCCTTCTCGCTGGAGCGCTTCAGCGCCGCCATCGCGCGGGTCCACCAGCGCCACTTCGGCCTCAGCGCCGACGGCGCCGGGCGCGACGAGCCCCGTCCTTGAAGCGGTCCGCCTGCTCGCGCCGCGCAGCGCCGCAGGCGGACTGGGGCCGCGCCCGGCGGCAGATTGCCGCACCGGGAGGGCGCTGCCGCCTCGCGCGCAGGCCGTCTCGGGGCCTGCCTTGATGCACCGGCCACCCAAACGGGGTATTTGCACCAACACGGGGATAGTTACACTGGGTTTCCAGTTGTAACTACCATGCAGCCCGGCGCTCCGTCGAACCCCGCGGGTTCCATTTCCACTGCGTTTCCCACCGCGCTCACGGGCCGCATCGAGGCCATCGTGCAGGCCGCGCTCAGCCTCGTGCCGAGCACCGCGCCCATCCCGGACCAGTTGCAGGCCCAGTTGCTGCAGACCGGCGTGACGCCGCTGCTGCGGGCGTTGCAGGACATGCACCAGGCCGTCGTGGCCGCCGACTTCCAGTCCCCCGACTCGCTGTGGAAGCGAAGCTGGCCGTTCCGCAACCGGCACTCGGCCCGCCTGCTGCGCGACCGCTACGTGGACGCCCTGCCCACCCGCGCGCCGGTCGTGGAACGACTGCTGGGCGTGCGGGCCGGACACCTGCCGCACCGCGCCGCCGCCGAGCAGTCGCTCCAGCGGCTCGAACGCGCACGGGGCGAGATCGACACGCGCGTGCGCCAGGCGCAGGAGCTGCTGGCCGAGCTTTGGGACACGCTGCGGCCGCAGCGGCCCGATCCGACCGACCACGAGACGTTGGAGAAGCTGCGCGCCCTGCTGGCCGACGTGGACCTGCGGCGCGTCGCCGTGCAGCGGCTGGAGGCGGCGTGCGCCGGCGCCGGCGACGTGGTGCGCTTCGGGCGCATGGTGATGGACGGGCGCGCCGCGACGCTCGACCTCCTGGGCCCCGGCCTCGACGCGGCCTGGGCCGAGTGGCAGGGCCGCATCGAGCCGCTGACGGATCCTGATGCCGGCGCGGACGCCGTGCTCAGCGGCACCGAAAGCGCCGTCGCGGCGCGGGAGGCGCTGCTGCAGCGGCTGGAGCGGGCGCGCGTGGCCTGCACGCGGCTGCAGATCGACGAGCAGGCCCTGGCGCAGTCGCTCGCGCACCTGCGCGAGCTGCTGGCGCCGTTGCTGCGCGGCTAGTGATCGCCGAGCGGGCGGCCGAAGAAGCCCGAATCGCCCTCGAAATCGCTGTCGCGAAACGGCTGCTCGATCGACCGGTCCGCCGCGCCACGCCCGATGCCGAACAGGCCGTGCGCCAGCCTGGCCAGCGGGCCGCGGGTGCGGCCGGCCGGCGGCGCCTCGGCGTGCAAGTGGGACACGGAAGGTTCGCTGTGCTGTTCCATGCTGATCTCTCCTGTGGCGACCATTCTCGACAGGCGCGCCAAGCTCGGCTGTAGGAGAAGACCGCCGTCGCGCCATGCCCCGCGGCCACGCGTCACGGACAATCGCGCGAGGACCTCACACCGATGCCAGCGAACCAGACCGACGACCTGCCGTGGGAACACGACCACGATTTCCACAGCACCAGCGAGGCCGCCGAGCGCAGCACGCGCCTGGTCATGTGGATCACCGCCGTCGTGATGGTGGTGGAGATCGCCGCCGGCTGGTGGTTCAACTCGATGGCCCTGCTGGCCGACGGCTGGCACATGAGCTCGCATGCGCTGGCCATCGGCCTCTCGGTGTTCGCCTACGTGACCGCGCGCCGCTACGCGCAGGACGAGCGGTTCGCCTTCGGCACCTGGAAGATCGAGGTGCTGGCCGGCTTCACCAGCGCCATCTCGCTGATCGGCGTGGCCGGCCTGATGCTGGTCGGCTCCATCGAGCGCCTGCTCGCGCCGCAGGCCATCCACTACCGCGAGGCGATCATCGTGGCGATCGGCGGCCTGCTGGTGAACGTCGCCTGCGCCCTCATCCTCGGCCGGGCGCACCACGACGCCGGCCACGGCCATGACCACGGGCACTCGCACGAAGGGCACCACCATCCCGGCCATGCGCACGGCCACGGCGGCTCACATGGGCACCAGGACCTGAACCTGCGCTCGGCCTACGTCCACGTGATCACCGATGCCGCCACCTCGGTGCTGGCGATCCTCGCGCTGGCGGGCGGCTGGGCCTATGGCTGGTCGTGGCTCGACCCGGTGATGGGCATCGTGGGCGCGGTGCTCGTCGCCATCTGGGCGCGCAGCCTGACGGCCGAGACGGGCAAGGTGCTGCTCGACCGCGAGATGGACCATGCCATCGTGCAGGAGATCCGCGAGGCGGTGCAAGCCGAGGGCGACCGCGTCACGGACCTGCACGTCTGGCGCGTGGGGCGCAACGTCTATGCCTGCGCCATCACGCTGCTGACGCCCAGCAGCACCCTGGATGCGGCCGCGGTGCGCTCGCGGCTCGAGGTGCATCCGGAGATCGTGCACTCCACCATCGAGATCCACGTGGCGCCCGCCGGCACCCTGGCGTGACGCCCAGCGGCGCGCCGCCGGCGGGCTAGAGCTGGAAGGTGAGCCAGCGCAGCAGGCCTTCGCCCAGCTCGCGCACCACCCCGACGCGGCGGGGATGGAACGGCTGCGCACCGGCGCGCAGCTGCTCGGCGCAGGTGGCATGGATCCGGATCGCGGCGGGGTCGTAGAACGCCACCATCAGTTCGTAGTTGAGGAACAGGCTGCGCTGGTCGAGGTTGAGCGAGCCGGCCAGCGCCACGGACTCGTCGACCACCACCAGCTTGGCATGCAGCATGCGCGGCGCCAGCCACACGTGCGCGCCGGCCTCGGCCAGGTCGCGCAGCGCCGCCGGCCGCGCCAGGTCGGCCAGCAGGTGGTTGGAGCGCCGCGGCACCACCAGATCGACCACCACGCCGCGCCGCGCGGCCAGCGCGAGCGCCATCTGCAGCGCCGGATCGGGAACGAAATACGGCGTCACCGCCAGGATGCGCTCCTGCGCGCCGAAGCAGGCGTCGATCAGCAGCTGGTAGAGCGTGTCTTCCGGCTGGTCGGGGCCGCTCGGCAGCCACTGCGCGAGCGGCTCGCTGGCCGGGGCCGCCGGCCGGGCCGGCACGGGTGGCGGCGGCTCGTTGACCGCCAGCGCCCAGTCGGCCTCGAACTGGCCCCGTGCCTGCACCGCCAGCGGCCCCCGCAGGTCGAAGCTCATGTCGGCCCACGCCGGGTGCGACGGCGTGCCGACGAAGTATTCCGCCGCCAGGTTGCGCCCGCCCGACCACAGCCACCGGCCGTCGGCCACGGCAAGCTTGCGGTGGTTGCGCAGGTTGACGCGGCCGCGCAGCGGCGACGACCAGGGCCGCACGAACAGGCGCACCTGGACCCCCGCATCGCGCAGCGCCTGCAGCGACGGGCGGCCGCCGAGGAGGCGCCCGACGCCGTCGACCATCAGGCGCACCTGCACGCCTTCGCGCGCGCGGCGCGCCAGCAGGGCGGCGATGCGATCGCCCACCGCATCCCGGCCGAGCAGGAACGTGCTCACTTCCAGCGTGTGCCGGGCGCCCGCCAGCAGCGCCAGCAGCCGGTCGAGCGCGAGGCCGCCGTCGGCGTGCACGTGCAGGTCCTCGTAGGACACGGGCGGCGGCAGGCCCAGCCCCTGCGCGAGCGCCTGGAACCGCGTCGCGCCCGTCAACAGCAACGGCTCGCGCCGCTGCGGCAGCCGCGCGTGGCGGTGCGGATGGGCGCGGACCGTCTTGCGGCTGCCGAACACCAGGAAGAGCGGCAGCGCGAGGTAGGGCACCAGCACCAGCGACAGCACCCAGCCGATCGCCGCCGACGGGTGGCGCCGTTGCCGCGTGGCGAGCGACACGCCGGCATAGACCAGCACGGACAGCAGCACCACCGCGGTGTGCAGGGTCAGCCAGTGCCCGGCGGTCAGGTGGGGGCTGCTCATGGGCGCGAGCTTAGTCGTGCCGGCGGTGCGGTGTCACCGCCCGGGCAGCCAGGCAGGCAGCCCGTGGGTCCGCGGCGGCTCGATCGCCAGGCGCGCCGGCCGGCCGATGTCGGCGAGCACGGCCTCGGCGGCCAGGGCGCCGGACCGCGCCGCGCTCTCGATCGAGCACGGCAAGGCGGTGTCGGTCCAGTCGCCGGCGATCCAGACGCCAGCCAGGCTGGTCGTCGCGCCGGGCCGCAGCATCTCGGTGCCGGGTCGCGGCTGCGCGACCGCCATCGGGATGCGGTGCACGCGCGTGTGCAGCACGCGGGCCTGTCGCGCGGCCGGGGCGAAGTGCTCGATCTCGCGCATCGTGTGTTCGACGATCCGCTCGTCCGGCCATTCGGAGCGCGACTGCGGCCCGATCGCATTGCAGGCCACCAGCGACCCCCGGCCCGCCAGCCCGGGCCGGATGTTGGACAGGTCGTGGAAGTCGGTGTTGAGGTTCTGCGTCGACCAGGCGCGCGCCCAGAAGCGCTCGGGCGTGACGGGGCGGTCGAACCAGACGTACGTGCTGTGGGTCGGGCTCGGGCGGAAGTAGCGCGCCACCGTGGCGAGCCCCTGCAGCGCCGGCTCGCCCGAGCACACGGCGGCCAGGTCCTGCGGCGGCAGCGCGAGCACGCAACGCGCGGCGGGCAGCACCTGCCCGTCGTCCATCTCCAGGGCCGCCAGCTTCCCGTCGGCCACGCGCAGCTGGCGCACGCGGGCGCCGAACAGCACCTGGCCGCCCGAGCGCAGCACCGCCCGGCAGGACCCCGGCACGTACAGCTGGGCCAGGGCGAGCTTGGGAAAGCCGAGGTGCCAGCCGCTGCGCCCGAACATCAGGCGGAATACGCGCATCGCCGCGGCGGCGGAACATTGCTCGAGCGGAACGTTGAGCAGCGCCAGGATCGCCGATCGCCAGAACCAGTCGATCGCCTGCGGACGCACGCCCAGCGAGCGCAGCAGCGCATGCGCGTCCTCGTGGTCGAGGTCGCGCACGCCCTCCTCGTCCAGGCGCGCGGCGCGCCAGGCGACGCGCATGTGCGAGAACGCATCGCCCCAGGACAGCCGCGCCAGCGCGCAGGGCAGCATCGGCAGGCCGTGCAGCGGCGGCACCCACCGGGAGCGCGGCACGCGCACGGCGCCGCGTCCGTCCACCAGCGTGAGCAACCGGTCCCGCTGCCAGAGCACCTGGTCGTCCGAGCCCAGCCGGCGCAGCATCGCGAGGAAATTGCGGTGCTCGCTGCTGATGACGTGCGGCCCGGTGTCCACCTGCACGCCCGTGGCCTCGTCGGTCCAGCTGGCGGCACGGCCGCCCGGGTGCGCCCCGGCTTCGAGCACGACGACGCGCAGGCCCGCATCGGCCAGCGCCAGCGCGCACCGCAGTCCCGCCACGCCCGAGCCGGCGACGACGACATCGGCATTCATGCGCGGGACACGCGGCCACGCGGGCGCGAGGGCGTCGGAAAGGGAAAGAGGAACGGCACGCGCCGAGCGTAACGAGTTGCAGCCGATCCGGGGCTGCCTCAGCAGCGACGACGCGCGTCGGAGGCCGTTGATGGGCTGGGACCGGATGGCCCGGCCGGGGGGCGTCGCCCCGCGCGACGGTCAAAGCTGGCAAGCTGCGGATCCCAGGCATTCACACCGAGGACCTCATGAGGATTTCCGTCGTCAGGCCGCGTGAACTCGACGAGCGCGCGCTGGCGCGCTGGACGCACCTGCAGCGCGGCAACCCGGCGCTCGGCAGTCCGTACTTCAGCCCCGGCTTCACGCTGGCGGCCGCGGCCGAGTGCGGGGACGTGCGCGTCGCGATCCTGGAGGACGAGTGCGGGACGGCGGGCTTCTTCCCGTTCCAGCGGCGCTGGGGCGCCGGCAGGCCGGTGGGCGACCACCTGTCCGACCACCACGGCGTGATCGCCGCCTGCGACACCTCGTGGGACTGGCACGAGTTGCTGCGGGCCTGCGGCATGGGGTACTGGGACTTCCACCACCTGTGCGGCCAGCAACGCCCGCCGGCGCCGCTGGTGCGCGCCAGCTCGCCGGCCCTGGACCTGTCCGGCGGCTTCGAGGCGTGGCGGCAGGCCCGGCTGGCCGCCGGCGCACGGCGCATCGGCGAGTTGCCGCGCAAGGCGCGCAAGCTCGCCCGCGAGGTGGGCCCGCTGCGCTTCGAGGCGCACACGCGCGACCCGCAGGTGCTGGAGCACGTCCTGGCCTTGAAGTCGGCGCAGTGCCGGCGCACGGGCGCCCAGGACTGCTTCAAGCCGGCGTGGGCGCGGGGCCTCGTGCGGCGCATCGCCGCGACCGACGATGCCGACTTCGGCGGCCGGCTGTCCGCCCTGTATGCCGGCGACCAGCTGGTGGCGGCGCATTTCGGCATGCGCTCGCAGGCCGTGTGGCACTGGTGGTTCCCGGTCTACAGCCATGCGCACGCGGCCTATTCGCCCGGCGCGCTGCTGCTGCTGCACGTGGCCGAGGCGGCGGCGCGGGAAGGGCACCGGCTGCTCGATCTGGGCAAGGGCGAGGAGGCGTACAAGGCCAGCTTCGCCGACACGCACCTGCCGCTGGTCCAGGGCAGCGTGGCCCGCGAGGCGGCGCTGGCCACCCGGCTGCGCGACGCGCGCAAGGGCACCGGCCGCTGGTTGCGCCGCTCGCCCTGGGCCGAGCCGCTGCGCCCGGTGCTGCGCCGCTTCGGCCGCCTGCAGGCCGCCGTCGCCTCGGGCGCCGACCTGCTGATGCTGGGCGCCGACTTCGCGGGCACCTTCGCCTGAGGCGCCGGCAGCCTCAGCCCTGCCAGACGCCGTAGCCGGCGCGCCGCAGCGCGATCGCGAGCTCCACCTCCATCGAGCGCGCCTCGTCGTACGTCATCGGGTTGTAGCGGTCGTAGAGGGCGGGCAGCAGCCGCACGCCCCAGTCCTGCACGAAGCGGTTGGCCTGGATGCCTGCCTTGTGCTTGTCGAAGCGGATGTCGGGATCCAGGCCGGTCATGCCGACATAGACGAACGCTTTGCCCAGCACGTGATCCGGGTTCGCGCGGCGAAAGCGCGCCACGTTCCACACGCGGTCGTCCAGCTCGATGACGTAGACGTGGTAGTGCGGGCGACCCATGCGCCCATTGTCGCCACCGGGTCGCGCACGCCGTCATCCGCGCGCGTGCGGCACGGCCGCTCGCCATGCCCCGGTCGCCGTCGCTCGCCCTCGGCGGCCGCTCAGCCCGGCCGCGCCGTCACGCCCAGGCCGTCGATGAGCGTGGGCTCGATGCGGCCGCCGGCGTCACGCCCCGCCTGCTCCACCGGCTGGGCGCGGGTGCGGTCGACGTAGGCGGCCACCAGGTGTCCGGGCCACAGCAGGATCATCGACGCGGTGAACCACCAGCGCTTGCTGCCGGCGATCCGCCGCGCGTCCCACAGCCACTTCACCGCTTCGGCGCGCCGGCCGCGGCAGACGGCCTGGCGGGCGACGTCGATCTTCAGTTGCGCGACGTAGTCGAGCGAGGACTGCGAGCGTGCCGGCGACAGCGCGCCCGAACACGCGCGCTGCTGCATGCGGTGCACCCACGGCGGCAGTTCGCGGTGATCGTGGCCCGCGCTCAGGCTGCCGCCCACCTGCGTGCGGTACGCCACCATGGGCGCGTGCACGAGCACGATCGCCGTCTTCTCGGCGACGCGGAACCACAGGTCCAGGTCCTCGCCGAACGATTCGCCGGGTGGAAAGCACGGCTGCATGCGCTGCAGCAGCGACTTGCGCACGGCGATGGAGCCGGTGAACAGCGTGGGCCCCTGCATCCAGCGCGTGGGCAGGTCGTCGATCAATTCGATGCGGGGCCGCTCCGACGGCACCTGCCACGTGGGCGGGGCGATGCTGTCGCCGTCGCGGAAGGTGACGAAGCGGCTGGCGACCGCGTCGGCGCGCGGGTAGGCCTGCTGCGCCTGCAGCAGGTGGGCCAGGTAGCGCGGGTGGTACCAGTCGTCGGCATCGAGGAAGGCGATCCACTCGCCGCGCGCCATGGCGATGCCCAGGTTGCGCGCGACGGACACGCCGGCGTTGGCCTGCCGCACGAGCCGCACGCGCGGATCGCGGATGGCGGCGACCAGGTCGGGGCCGTCGTCCGCCGAACCGTCGTCGACGACGATGACTTCCAGGTCGGACTCGGTCTGCGCCAGCGCCGAGGCGATGGTGCACTGGATGTAGCGCGACTTGTTGTGCAGCGGGATGATGACCGAGAACTTCACCGTGCCGGCCGCGGCCGGTCCTGCGGCCGCCTGGCGCCCCCGTGCCGCCGCCGACGCGCGGGCCTCGCGGGTCCACGGCGTGCCGGGAAGCGGGGCCTCGAGGGTCTCGCCGGCCAGGCCGGCGGCGGTGGTCGATTCGATCATGGGATGTTCCGTCGGATGTGGGCCAAGCATCCCCGTTTTTGCGCCTTCCGGCCATGGCCCGGCCGGACTAAGCCCAGCCACCGGCGCAAAAAAAGGGCCGCGTCTGCGGCCCTTTCGTGGTGCGCTCCGGTGCGCTCCGGTGCGTCGCTCATGCCACGGCCGGCCAGCCGTGCCGCAGCGACCGCTCGGCGATCTTCATCGCGCGGCGCAGGAACAGCGGATTGCCGTGCACGTAGCGGTTCCACAGGCGTCGCGGCTCGCAGCCCAGGCGGAACGCCCATTCGAGCCCCACCGAGCGCACCCACTGCGGCGCGCGCGGCGTCTTGCCGCCCAGGAAGTCGATGATGGCGCCGCCGCAGACGATCAGGCACGGGAAGCCCAGCGCGGCGCGCAGGGCGATGGCGACCTCCTCCTGCTTGGGCATGCCCATGCCCAGCACGATGACGCGCGGGCGCTGCTGCGCGGCCAGGTGGATGTAGTCGGCCAGCTCCATGAAGCCGTGCGCGGTGACGCACGGGCTGTCCGGGGCCAGCTTCGACAGCACCACCTGCTGCGCGCGATTGAGCCAGGGATCCTGGGTGCCGAACAGGGCCAGCGGCTGGCCGTTGGCGCGCGCCAGCAGCCGGGGGATCAGGTCGGTGCCATTGAGGTTCTGACCGGGCGTCTGGTTCAGAAGCTGCATCAGCAGCGACACGCCGACGCCGTCGCGCACCACCACGTCGGCCGACATGAGCGCTTGGTAGAAGGCGTCCGATTCGGCCACCACGTTCATCGCATGCGCGTTGACGAAGGCCAGCACGCGCGCCTCGCCCGGCCGCAGCAGCCAGTCGAGCAGCTGCTGCTCGCCGCGCGGGGTGTTCACCCGCGCCATCGAGCGCACCAGCTGGTACCAACGCATCTGCCAGTCGAGCATCACGCCGCCCCCGCGCCGTTGAGCACGGCGCCCACGACGCTGACGCCGAATTCGCGCAGGTCCTCGGAGAGCTTGACCACCCGCGGCATCGAGCTGCGGTCGCGGCAGGTGACCATCAGCGCGGCGCCCGCGCGCGCGGCGACGGTGCTCGCGTCGGCCCAGGCGCTGGCCGGCGGCGTGTCCACCAGGATCACCTCGTACATGCCGCGCAGCGACTGCACCAGGCGCTGGAAGCCGGGCCGCGACAGCAACTCCTGCGGATTGGGCGGCAGCACGCCCGCGGGCAGCACGGTCAGGCCCGGCAGCTGCGGGATGTCGCACATCACCTCGGCGCCGGCGCGGCCGGCCAGCAGGGCCGACAGGCCGATCTTGCCGGGCAGGCCGAAGATGCGGTGCTGGCGCGGCTTGCGCAGGTCGGCATCGATCACCAGCGTGCGCTTGCCCATCTGCGAGAACAGCACGGCCAGGTTGGCGGTGATGTAGCTGCGGCCTTCGCCGGAGCCCGGGCTGACGATGGCCAGCGCGGCGTGCTGGCTGTCGTTCTCGAACCACCGCAGCATCAGCTGCGCGCGCAGGCTGCGCAGGTGCTCGACGGCGGGGCTGTCGGGCTCGTACGCGGCGATCAGGTCCTTGCCCAGGCCGGCGTCGGGCGACAGGCTGGCGTGGCCGAACTGGCGTGCCAGCGCCTGGCGCACGTCCTCGTCGGTCAAGAGGCCCATCGAGATGCCCGCCTCGCCGAACGGCAGGCCGACCTTCTTCTGGTAGTCGTGGATCTTCTCGGCTTCTTCGGACGTGATGCGGCCGGCTTCGACCAGCAGAGCGCCGATCGGCAGCGTGGCTTCGCGCGCGGGTCCGATGATGTCGAGATCGCGGTGCAGCGGCAGGATCTGGCTGTTCATGCGAGGCTCCCACGGTAGGCCAGCGCGGGACGCGCCGGTTCGTGCGCGAGGCGCGCCAGCGCGGCGGCGCCGTTGTGCGCCGGCACGGTGGCCAGGATCGGCAGGTGCGTGGCCATCGACAGGTCGTCGACCGAGCGCACGCGGCGGTTGAGCAGCTCCATCAGGATGACGGCGGCCAGCGCGAGCAGCAGCCCGGCGATGGCGGCCACGATCAGGGCCAGCTTGGTGCTGGGGCCCTTGGGCTCGAGCGGCTCCACGGCCGTGGCGAGGCGCTGGATGTTGGTCTGGTTGGTCAGGGCCTGCAGCTTGGATTGCGAGGCGCGCTCGCTCACCTGCTCGTACGCCTTCTGCGCAGCCTCGACGTCGCGGCGCAGCACGTTCAGCTCGTCGCGGTACTTGTTGAACTGCATCACGCGGGCGCGCTGGGCGTTGACCGCGGCCGTCAGTTCACGCTCGCGGGCGCGGCCGACCTCGTAGGCGGTATTGATCGAGCTGCCGATGCTGCCGGTCTCGGACGACAGGCGCGAGCGCATCGCGCGCAACTCGTCCTGCATGCGGATCATCTGCGGGTGGCGCGCGCCCAGGTTGGCGCTGGCCTCCTGGATGCGGGCCTCCTGGCGGGCGATGTCGGCCTTCAGGCTGTTGATCAGCGGGCTGGACATGGCCTCCGAGACGTTGGAGGCCGACGCGTTGCGCTTGTTGGCCACGTCGGTCAGCTGGCCCTGCACCATCGTGAGCTGCGAGGACAGCTCGTTCAGGCGCTGGGTCTCCATGTCGGCGCCGTCGGCGCTGATCACGCCGGTCTTCTGCTGGTAGGCGGTCAGGCGTTCCTGCGACTGCTCCAGGCGGTCACGCGCGAACTTGAGCTGCTCGTCGAACCAGGTCGAATACTTCTTGGCCGGGTCGGTCTTGATGTCCAGCGCGGTGTCCAGGTAGGCCTGCGAGAACGCGTTGGCCACCTTGGCGGCCTGCTGCGGGCTGCGGCCGGTCCACGAGATGTTGATGATATTGCTCTCGCGCGCCGGCTTGACGTCCAGGCCGGTCTGCAGGTCGCTGGCGAGCCAGGCCTTCAGGCTGCCGCGGCCGCCCGTGGACTGCTTCCAGTCCTCGGCCGCCTTCGGGTCCTTGTCCAGGCCCAGCATGTCGACCACGCGCTCGGCGACGCGCTCGCTGCGGGCGATGTCGATCTGCGTGGCCATGTAGGCCGCCGGCACGATGGCCTGGTAGTTCGGCTGCGCGAGCGGGTCCTGCCCGCGGATGTCCACGAGCACCGGCGCGCGCGCCGTGTAGTAGGCCGGCCGCAGCAGCACCCAGGCGAGCGCCAGCACGATCGTGCCGAGGAAGATGGCGAGCACCGCGATGCGCCGCGCTCGGAGGATGGACAGGAATTGGGTCAGGTTCATGGCGGGGTCTCTCTTCAGAACAGGCTCTCGCGCACGAAGATGACGTCGTTCGGCAGCACCGGGTCGCTGAGCTTGGCATCGGTCTCCACCTGGCGGCCGTCGGGGCCGACGCGGGTGAGGCGCAGGCGGTTGAGGCTGCCGCGCGGGGTCGGTCCGCCGCCCTGGGCCACTGCCTGCTGCACGGTCATGCCGCGCTCGATGCGATAGGGGCCGGGCTTCTGGGCTTCGCCGTAGATGTAGTAGACCGGCGCCTTGTTCACGAAGATCGTGTCGCCGCCCTGGACCAGGATGTCGTCCTGGCCGCGGGAATTGAGGAACAGGCCGGGAATGTCGATCACCTTGCGGAACGGCTGGCCGCTGCGCGTGCCGGTGACGATCAGCGTGTCGTCGCCCATCGGGGTCACGCCGCCCGCCGCGGCCAGCAGGTCGCTGACGCGGGTGTTGGTGGTCTCGAGGGGGAAGCGGCCGGGCTTTTGCACCTGGCCGAGCACGGCGACCTGGTTGCCGCGCACCTGCAGCAGGACGATGTTGACCTGCGGCTGCTTCAGGTAGTTGCCGTTCCTGAGGGCCGTGGCGATCTTGCGCTCGGCCTCGCCGATCGTGGTGCCGCCCAGGGCGACGTTGCCGATCAGCGGGTAGTTGATCGTGCCCTGCTCGGACACGCGTGTCTCGACGGTCAGGTCGGGATTCTGGTAGACCTGGACCCGGATCTGGTCACCCGGCCCCAGCTTGTAGTCGGCACTCGCGGTGGCGCCGCCACCGTTCGCGCCGGCGGGCGCTCCCGGGGCTCCCACCTGGGCTGCCGCCAGAACAGCCCAGGTTGCCATCACGAGCAACCCGATCCATCGAAACACGCTTCTCATTTCACTCTCCCTTCAACAACCTGCGGTCTGGCGCCGCGTCGGTCGGGGAAGGCCGTCAGATGGTCAGTTTGACGGCCAGCCCGATCACGTTGGCGCGGTAATTGAAAATCGGCAGCGACGACGAACGTCGCTCGTTGCGCAGCTGCGCCGACACGCCGACGGCGCGCAGCGGCTGCCAGTCCAGTCCCAGCGCCGCCACGTTGAAGCGGTCGCTGCGGCCGGCATCGCCGCTGCCGGTCACGTCGACCCAGCGGCGGTTCTCCTGCTCCATGCGGAAGCTGACGGCGGTCTGCACCGTCGGCCGCCACGTCGGGGCGATGTAGTAGCGGTCGCTCTCGACATGCCCGCCCGTGCCGAGCAGGTAGCTGCCGAGGTCGCGCGAGTAGCCCACGATCAGGCGGGTCTTCGCGGTGGCGTCCCAGGTCGCGGCCAGCGAGCCGACGGTGCCGTCGAAGTCGCGGGTTGGCGCGCCCGAATGCTCGCGCTTGAGCCAGGCGACGCGGCCGTCCAGCGCGGTCTTGGGCGACACCGACCAGTGCATGGCGACGTCGGTCTCGTTGTCCTTGAACTTGGGCACCAGGCCGGTGCTGTAGTCACCGTTGCCGTGGCGGTAGCGCGCAGTGATCGTCGAGCCCGAGGCGAACTCGTACTGGCCGCCAACGCGGGCGCTGTCGACGCTGGTGTTGCCGTCCCAGCTGGTCGGGTCGGTGCTGGTGGTGGCGTTGTGCTGCACGCCGGCGAGCACGCGCCACGCGGCGCCCAGCTTGTAGCGGCCCTCGACCAGCTCGTTGCGCTCGGTGCGGCGGCTGATGGTGCCGCCCAGGCCGTTGGCCGTGACGTCGCGGAACTGGCGGCGGTCGGCGCTGGCCACGCCGTCGAGGACATTGCCCACGGCCCAGTACCAGGCGGCCGCGTAGTTCAGCGTGTTGTAGTTGGTCGACAGCTTGTCGAAGTGGTAGTGGTCGTACTCGGCATCGAGCACCACGCGCTGCAGGCCGTAGCGCTTGTTGAAGCGCAGGCCGACACCCAGGTTGGTGATGGTGTCGGAGATGCGGCCGGTCGACACGCGCGTGACGTTGTCGTCACGCTCCACGCCCGCCATCGCGCGCAGGCGGATGCCTTCGCGGTCGGTGTCCAGCGCCGCCGCCGTGGTGGGCGGGAACGGCTGCGAGATCGACGCCGCGGGCGACATCGGAACCACCATGGACTGACCCATGGGGGTCGCCATGGGCTGCCCCGCCGCCTGGGCGGCGGACTCGCCCAGTTGCCCGCCGGGCGCCTGGAGGGTGGTCTGCGCATGCACGGCCGCGGCGGGCAGCAGGCAGGCTGCGGCGGTCGCGGTCAACAGGGGCCGGAACGATGGTTTCTTCATTTGGTGTTCACTCACGAAGCGCCCGGCGCGGCGACGCATCAAAGCGTCTCATCGTTGCGCGCAAGGCTACGGGCGGACAATGGCTCATTGGTGCTAGTGCTCAATAAGCCGCTCCGTCCTTGAACACCAGGCGGACGGTCCTCCAGATGATGTAGAGGTCCAGCCGCAGGGACCAGTTTCGCAGATAGTCGAGGTCGCAGCGAATGCGTGCCTCCATCTTTTCCAGCGAATCGGTCTCGCCGCGGTAGCCGTTCACCTGGGCCCAGCCCGTGATTCCGGGTTTGACCTTATGGCGGATCATGTAGCTCTTGATCAGGGGGCGGTAGAACTCGTTGTGCGACACGGCATGCGGGCGCGGCCCGACGATGCTCATGCGCCCCTGCAGCACGTTGATGAACTGGGGTAGCTCATCCATGGACGTGCGGCGCAGGAAGCGCCCCAGCGGGGTGACGCGGGCGTCGTCCTTGCGCGCCTGGGTGACCACGGCGCCGTCCTCGGTCACCGTCATCGAGCGGAACTTGTAGACCACGATCTCCTGGCCCCACAGCCCGTAGCGGCGCTGGCGGAAGATCACCGGGCCCGGCGAGGTCAGCTTGATCGCCGCGGCGATGCCCAGCATCACCGGCGACAGCAGTAGCAGGATTGCAACAGCCAGCACGATGTCGCTGCCCCGCTTGAGCACCGCATTGGGGCCGCGGAACGGCGTCTCGCACACCGAGATCACCGGCAGCCCGCACACCATGTCGGTGCGGCCCTGGATCAGGTCGGTGACGAACATGTCGGGCACGAAGTAGACCGACGCCGTCGTGTCCTTCAGCGCGTCCAGCAGTTGCTTGATGCGCGGCTGCGAGGCCATGGGCAGCGACAGGTACACCAGTTGCACGCGGTGCTTCTTGACGTACTCGGCGATCTCGTCGATCTTGCCCAGCATGCGGTGCCGCCCGCGGCCGTGGATGCGATCGGGCGTGCGGTCGTCGAAGAAGCCCAGCAGCTCGACGCCGGTGTAGTGCGCCATCGCCAGCCGGTCGGCCAGCGAGCCGCCCTGCTCGTTCATGCCCACCACCACCGCGCGCAGCGGCGGCCCCTGCAGGCGCACCAGGTGCGGGGCGGCCTGCCGCAGCGCCCAGTGGGCCAGCAGCTGCGAGGTCGGGGCGAGCCACAGCCAGTGCATGACCACGTCGCGCGAGAAGTCGTTCAGGTGGCCGGTGGCGTAGCCCATGGCCAGCAGCAGGCCGCAGGTCCAGGCCCAGGCGAGCACGGTGTCGGAGACGACCCGGGCCGCCGAGGCGCGCAGCTGCGGACGGCCGGGATACGCCAGCGCGAACGCCAGGATCGAGACCACCAGCCAGCGCGAGGCCAGTTCGCCCTCGAACAGCCGCACCAGCAGCCAGAGCGAGGCCACGGTGGCCATCGGCTCGACGAAGGCCTCGAAGGCCCGCAGCAGCCGGCTGTGGCTGAAGACCGCGGGTCCGGGCAACGCCGGGGCGGGGGGCGGCGCGGCGGTGGCCGCGCTGCCGGTCGCAGCCGGGCCGAGCACGTGATCGGCTTCCGCTTCAGGCATAGGCCGCCATCCGGGTCAGCTTGGCCACCGCCTGGGCGCGATTGCTCACGTCCAGCTTGCTGAAGATGCTCTTCATGTGGTTCTTCACCGTGAACTCGCTGATGTGCAGGATGCAGCCGATCTCGGGGTTGGTCTTGCCCATGGCGACCCACACCATGATCTGGCGCTCGCGCTCGGACAGCTGGCCCAGGCGCACCACGAGCTGCTCGACCTGGTTGCGCTCGGCGCCCGGCTGGCGCATCGGCGCCAGCGGCATGCGGCGCAGGGCCGAGTCGATGAAGGGGACCAGCAGCTTGAGCGCGCCGGCGCCGCCGGCCGGGGCGAGCCCGGAGCTCAGCGCAGCGAACACGCGCTCGCCGCCCAGGCGGGCATCGCCCACGCCGTGCACCAGCGCGGTCTGCATGCCGGGAACGCCGGGCGACGGCGCCCAGCCCTGCCCCGCCTCGCCGAGCAGCTGTCCGCAGCCGCTGATGTCCAGCTGGCACGGTTGCGACTGCGCGGCCACCCAGCAGTCGCGGAAGTAGCTGACCAGCGGCGCGATGCGAGCCGGCGGGCACAGGTGGGTGCGCAGGCCCGGCAGGCTGGAGATGATGTCGTACTGGAGCTCGCCGGAGCGGAAGTCGCCCCAGCCCACCACCATGATCTGGTGCGGCAGCCACTGCTGCACGTCGCCCTGCAGCCAGCGCCAGAGGTCCGCATGCGTGCGAAGCGTGGCGCCCTGGCCCGCGATCTTGAGGAACTGCACCGGATCCATCTCCGGCATCGCCGACACCACGTTCATGCTGCTCTCCCTGGCCGCGTCACCGCGGCAACAACTTTCGAAACACTTGTTGCGGCGCCGCGCGCGCCGCGAACGTCACCAGGATCGGCGCCACGCAACGACGTGTAAGCACCGTCGCGCCGCGGCAACGCATGACTTGCGCCCCTCGCCGACTTGGTGCAAACGGCGCCGGAAGCGCGTTGCTGCTGGTGAATTTCTTCCATGCAGCGATGGTGTGAAAAATGGACATGCCTTCGGGGTAGGCTCCACGCGCCGGTTGCTGTCGGTAACGGCTCACCGTCGTGTCCGGCTTTTCCGACACGGCCGTCCGTAACGAGCTTGTGCAGGGCGCAGCGAAGTGCAAACCGACGCCAAGCCACGTTGCGGGCGACCCCGCGGGCACCGCACATGTAACCGGGCCGGCGCGCCGAGCCGGACCGTCCAAAACAAAAGGCCGGGCTCCAGGCCCGGCCGTGCGCGCTAGGGGGAATGGGTCAGAACCTCGGCAGGTCGTCCAGCCGGCGGCCCGGCCGGTCGTCATCGAACGCGAGCGTTTCCACGCCCTCGGGCAGGACGTCGACCTTGACCTCGGGGCCGGCCTGCAGGCCCCCTTCGTCGTCCGGGAACAGGCTGATCACCGTGTCGCCCTCGACGAGGCGATCGACCACCTCCGTCACGCGCGTGGGCGAGGGGCGAAGGTCCCAGCGCGCGGCCCGCGCGTCGATCAGGCCCATCATGGCCTCGACCAGCTGCGAGCCCGCATAGCGCAGGGCGGTGATCCCATAGGTGGCTCTCTCTGCCATGGCGCGCATTGTGGCCAGCGAGGGCGCGCCGCCGATCAGGCAACCGCCACAACGCACGTGGGAGACAGCCTACGGTCGCGGCTAAACTGGCCGGCCACATGGACTCTCCCGCCGTCCCGACCGCCGCGGCCGCCTTGGGCGCCGCCCAGGCGCGGCGCCTGCGCGAGGTGTACCGCTCGGCCGGCTGGCCCTGCCAGGACCTGCTGGAAGTGGAACTGCTGGCCGCGGGGCTGCTGCAGCGCGTGCTCGCCCCGAGCGGGCACGAATCGCTGCGCGTCACCGACGCGGGACTGGCGCTGATCGCCAGCGGCGCCGCGGGCAATCGGGCGCGCCTGTCCGCGCACGAAGCGCTCGTCGAGCGCGTGGCCCGCGACATGGGACGGGCCGGGCGCATCGCGTGGCGCGGGCTCGCGCTGCGGGCGCAGGTGCCCACGGGCGACGACACCGGCACACCGGTGCAGTGGTGCATGTGCAAGCCCGACGTCTTCTCGATCCGCAACACCTCGGTCGCGGAATACGTCGAGCCGGTGGTGCACGAGGTGAAGGTGCGGCGCAGCGACCTGCTGGCGGACCTGCGCCAGGCGTCCAAGCGCGCGGCCTACCTCGACCTGGGCGAATGCTGGTACGTGCTGGGGGCGGATGCGCGCGGGCGGCCGATCGGCTCGCCCGACGAGATCCCCGACGGCTGCGGCGTCATGCTGCTGGAGCAGAACCGCCTGGTGGTCGCGCGTGCCGCGGCGCGCGCCCGGCGCGCCGCGCTGCCTTTCGGCGTCTGGATGGCGCTGGCCAAGGCGACGCCGGTCGCAGGCCTCGACGAGGCCTGCCAGGCGCTGCTGGCCGCCAACGACGGCTAACCCCGCCCCGCCGGCTGGCGCGGATGCTCCGAATGGCCCTCGTCCGGATCGGGCGGATGCGTGCGGTCCGGATCTTTCGCGGGATGCCGCGGCTCGGGGTTTTCCGGCTTCGGCTTGAAGGGCTCGGTCGGCTCGGGCTCGGGGGTGGGCGTGCCGGTGTTCATCCTCGGGCTGGTTCCTTCTCGGGCACCAGCTCGGCCTCCTCGGCTTCGTCGGCGGCCGGCGTCGGGATGTCGTCCTCCATCCAGAGGTCCGGCTCCTCGCGGTCGAGGCCGGGGCTGATGGCATGCTGCATGGATTCTCCTGGGTGCTTGTCAGATCGGGGGCCGATGCGCCGCGGGGTCCTCGGGTTCGACTTCGGGCGGCTGCGGCCCGAACTCCGGTTCCACGGGCAGCCGGCTGGGATTGGGTGCGACCTCGCCTTCCTCGCCCTCGGGCGGATCGGGCTCGACGGGGTGCGTGGCCATCGTCAGAAGTCGCTCTTGGGCGACAGCTGGGGCGGGGATGCGTCGCCGGCGGCAGGGCGTACGGCCTCCTGCGGTTCGGGCGCGGGCGGCGAGAAGCCGTCGTCCAGTTGCGGCGGGGTGGGCTGCGCGTCGTGCAGGCTCGGGTCCAGCTGGTACGGGATCATGGCGGCGTCCTCCAAGGGGACCGATGGTCCCGCGGCAGCCCAGGTGCGGCCCTCGGCGCCCACGCTGACCCCCTGTCGGCGCGCGCCGACGCAGGCGGTCAGGCGCTTTCTTCCTCGGCCTGGTCGCGCTCGGCCTGCTCGCGCAGCGTCTTGCTGGGGTCGTGGGTGAACGGCATGCGGGGCAGGCCGATCAGCGACTGCAGGACGGCGTGCGCGCGGTCCATGTCGCAGCCGATCATGGCCAGGGCGACCTCGTGGCCCGGTTCGTCGTGCGCCACCTGGAGATACGCGGCGCGCAGGCGGCGGTAGTCCTCCTCGGCACGGGCGAGTTCGTTCTGGGCCGCGAGCATCTTCGCGTAGTCGGCACGGCTGAAGCGCATGGGGCCATGCTAGGCAGCGGCAGAGTCGCCTGCTGTAGGACAAGGGTGCATGGCCGCGCAGGCCAAGGCTGGGTCAGCCCGGCCCTGCGTCGCCGACCTTGATGCTGCCGTCGGGCTGGGGCACCTCGATCGGCGTCACCTCGACCGGGGCGACGCCCTGCTCCTTGGCGAGCCCGATCTTCTGCGCCGTCGCCGGCGACAGGTCGACGATGCGGCCCGCCACGTAGGGGCCGCGGTCCTCGATCGTGACGACCGCGCTGCGGCCGGTCTCGAGGTTGGTCACGCGGGCCTTGGTGCCCAGCGGCAGCGTCTTGCTCGCCGCGTTGTCGTCGGCCGGGTCCATGGGCCGGCCGTTGGCCATCTTCTTGCCGGCGAAGCTGCGGGCATAGAAGGAAGCCTTGCCGACCTGGGGCTTGCCGGAATGGTCGAGCTGCTTCTTGCCGGCGGCCTTCTTCACGGCGGGCCGGGCGGGTTGGGCGGCAGGTTCGTCGGCGGGGGGCGCGGCCGCGGCGCCGAGGGCGACGGCCGCGAGCGCGGCACCGATGGCGGAATGGAGGGATCGCATGGGTGTTGTTCTCCTGGCATGCCCGGCAATGCGAACTGCCGGGCAGAAGCCAAGTCTGCGATGGATGACCCGCCGCGCGTGTGCGGATGGGCCGGCGCGTGGCGTAGGAGATCCCGGCTGGGCAGGACAGCCCGGCCGGCCTCACCCCGCCCGGCCGGCGTGAATGGTGCGGCGACAGCGCCGCTTGCGCTGGCGCAAGCTCGGCGGCGATCGGCCCCCGTACGATGGGACCGCACGCGCCGTCCGCGTGCACCACGGCCGTGACCGACCCCCTGCTGCTCCCGCGCGTCGCCTACTTCTCGATGGAGATCGCGCTCGACGCGTCGATCCCCACCTACAGCGGCGGGCTCGGCGTGCTCGCCGGCGACATGATGCGCAGCGCCGCCGACCTGGCCGTGCCGCTGGTGGGCGTGACGCTGGTGTCGCGCCAGGGGTACTTTCGCCAGTCGATCGCCGGCGGCCGGCAGGTCGAGCAGTCCCAGGGCTGGGATCCGGCCGCGGTCGCGCAGCGGCTGGCACCGAAGGTGCGCGTGCGCATCGGCTCGCGCGAGGTGTGGCTCGCGGCCTGGCAGGTCATGGTGGACAGCCGCTGCGTGTCGTCGCGGCCGGTGCCCGTCCTGCTGCTCGACACCGACCTGCCGGAAAACCATCCGGACGACCGCACGATCACCGGCTCGCTGTACGGCAACGGCGACGACCTGCGAATCCGCCAGGAGATGGTGCTGGGCATCGGCGGCGTGCGGATGCTGGAGGCGCTTGGTCTGGAGATCGCGAAGTACCACCTGAACGAGGGCCACGCCGCGTTCCTCGCCCTGGCGCTGCTGCGGCGCCAGGAGGGCAGCCAGGCCGAAGCGGTCGCGGCGGTGCAGCGGCAATGCGTCTTCACCACGCACACGCCCGTCGCGGCCGGGCACGACCAGTTCGACTACCCGCTCGCGCTGGAGCTGCTCGCCGGCCTGGTCGACGAAGGCTGGCTGAGGTCGATCGCGGGCGCCGATCGCCTGAACATGACGCGCCTCGCGCTCAACCTGAGCGGCTGGGTGAACGGCGTGGCGCCGCGCCATGCCGAGACTTCGCGCGCGATGTTCCCGGGGTACCTGGTGCATGCCATCACCAATGGCGTGCATCCGTGGACCTGGGCGTCGGACGCGCACCGTGCCCTGTACGACCGGAACATCCCGCACTGGTGCCACGAGCCCGAGCACCTGATGCAGGCCAGCCGGATCCCGCTGGCGCAGATCGCGGCCGCGCACGGCCAGGCCAAGGCGGTGCTGCTGGACGCGGCCAATGGCTCGTCGAGCACGGGCGCTCGGCTCGACGCGTCGCGCCTGACGATCGGCTTCGCGCGGCGCATGACCGACTACAAGCGGCCGCATCTCCTCTTCCGCGACCTGGACCGGCTGCGCGCGATCTCCGCGCGCCACCCCCTGCAGGTCGTGCTCGCTGGCAAGGCGCATCCGCGCGACGAGGGCGGCAAGCGCCACATCGAGCAGCTGCACGCGTGGGCCGCGACCCTGGGCGCCGAGGTGCCGGTCGCCTTCCTGCCCGACTACGACATGCGCCTGGCGCGCCTGCTCGTCGCGGGCACCGACGTCTGGCTGAACACGCCGCAGCGGCCGCTCGAGGCGTCCGGCACCAGCGGGATGAAAGCGGCGGTGAACGGCGTGCCCAGCCTGAGCGTGCTCGACGGCTGGTGGGTGGAGGGCTGGGCCGAGGGACTCACGGGCTGGTCGGTCGGCGAGGGCGACGGGCCGGCCGACGAAGCGGCCGACGCGGCATCGCTGTACGACAAGCTCGAACACGCGGTCGCGCCGCTGTTCCACGGCGATCCCGACGGCTGGAACGAGCTGGCCCGCAACACGATCGCCCGCAACGGCGCGCTGTTCAACAGCCACCGCATGCTCCGGCGCTACGTGCTGGAGGCCTATTCGCGGTAGCCGCGCGGCCTGGCGGCCAGTCGCTGCCGGTGCGCCCGGCAGCGCGGCCCTTCCGCCAGCGAAGCCCTCCACAATGGCTCGCCATGTCCCTACAATTTTTGCCATGACGCAAGGATCGCCACCACCCGATGCGCGCCGCGGGACGCCGCCGGACCCCGGTGCGCCGGCGGCCCCCCTGCCGGGGCACCGGTCGGGACACGGCGCGGCCAGCGTCCTGCAGCACCTCACGCAAGCGCAGGCCACGGAACCCGGCCCGCCCAGCGACCGCGGCGCGTGCACCATCCTCGTCGTCGACGACCAGCCCGCCTCGCGCTACGCCGCGCTGCGGTTCCTGCGCAATGCCGGCTTCAACGTGATCGAGGCCGCGGCCGGGCTGGAGGCAGCCGCGCTCGCGAAGTCCGCGTCGGCGGTGCTGCTGGACGTGAACCTGCCGGACGTGCACGGCGTGGAGGTCTGCCGCATGCTCAGGCAGGACCCGGCGACGGCGCACGTCCCGGTGGTGCTGACGTCTGCGGTCTACACCGACGACCTGCATCGCGACGCCGGGCTGGGCTGCGGGGCCGATGCGTACCTGGTCGGGCCGCTCGGGCCCGAGGAACTCGTGGCGACCTTCGAGCGCCTGCTCGCCCCGCGCGAGCGCTAGGGCGTTAAGGGCGCTGCACGCCGGCCCGGGGATGCTCGCCGCGCTCGTGCGGCCGCTGCCCCTCGTACGGCTCGCCCTTCAGGTGCGGCGGAATCTGGGCGCGCAGCGAGGCGACCTGGCGCTCGAGCTGCTCGATGCGGCGCAGGTAGCCCACCAGCAACCCGGTGGTGAACAGGTCGAGGTCGAAGTCCACGCGCAGCCGCGCCGCATGGCGCAGCGGCAGCACGCAGTCGGCGCTGAAGCGAAGGTCGCTCGCTCCCGCCGGGATGGCCGCCAGCGCGCCGTCGTCGGCGAGCTCGCGGATGTCCTCGACGCTCAGGCCGCACATGCGCGAGAGCTCGGCGAGCGCCACGCTCTCGCGCGCATCCAGCCACATCAGATCAGCTTGCGTTTCCATGGGTCGCCCCCTTGCCCGCGACGGTGCGCGGATTGAACGAGGAAGCCTTGGCGAGCTGCTCGAACAGCTCGCGCTCGCGCGTTGAAAGGGTGGTGGGCACGTCGACGTGCGCCACGGCGTACAGGTCGCCATGGCCGCCGCGGCCGGTGGCGAGCCCGCGGCCGCGCAGCCTCAGCTTGCGGCCCGAGCGCGTGCCGGCCGGCACGGTCAGCAGCACCGGGCCGTCGAGCGTCTGCACTTCGATGTCGGCACCGAGCGCGGCCTCCCAGGGCGCGAGCGCCAGGTCGAAGTGCAGGTCGTGGCCGTCGGGCCGGAACACCGCGTGCGGCGCGATCTGGATGTGCAGGTAGATGTCGCCGTCGGCGCCGCCGTGCAGGCCTCGGCCTCCGCGCCCGCGCAGGCGCAGCTTCTGGCCATCGGTGACGCCGGCGGGGATGGTGACCGCCAGCGTGCGCGAACCGTCCTCGTGCGCGACGTCCAGGTGCAGCGTGGCGCCCTGGTGCGCCTGCTCCAGCGTGATGCGCGCCACGGCCTCGACGTCCTGCCCATGGCGCGGGCGGGGCGCGCCGCCGGCCGCGCGGCCATGGCGGCGGCCGAGCGCCTCCAGGATGTCGGCGAGGTCCACGCCTTCGAAGACCTGGTCGTGCGCGAACTCGTGCTGCCACTGCGGCGGGGGCGAGAACTCCTGGCCCGGGGGGCGCTGGCCGAGCTGGTCGTAGGCGGCACGGCGCTCCGGGTCCCTGAGCGTCTCGTACGCTTCGGCCACCTCCTTGAAGCGCGCCTCGGCCTCGGGCTCCTTGGACACGTCCGGGTGGTACTTGCGCGCGAGCTTGCGGTACGACTTCTTGATCGTCTCCGCGTCGGCGCCGCGCGGGACTTCCAGCGTCGCGTAGTAGTCCTTGAACTTCACCGGCCCACTGTACGCCGGCATCCCGGCGGGACGCCAGTGCGGCTGCGTTTCCGTCCGCAACCGGCGCGTGCCGAAGCGTTCGCTACGCCGTCAGGCCTGCCCGGTGCCGGCGGCCACCGCGCCGGCGGCGGCCGCGGTCGAGTTCACGAGCGGCAGGTGGACCGTGAAGGTGCTGCCATGCGCCTTGCCGTCGCTGTAGACCTCCACCTGGCCGCCGTGCAGGGCGACCAGCCGCTGCACCAGGGCCAGGCCGATGCCCAGGCCGCCCTGCGAGCGGGCCGCATGGCTCTCGACCTGCTCGAACATCTGGAACACCTTGGCCTGGGCCTCCACCGGGATGCCGAGGCCGTTGTCGACGACATCGACCACCGCCTCGCGCCCCTCCGCGCGCGCCTTGAGCTGGATCCGGCCGCCGTGCGGGGTGTACTTGGCCGCATTGCTGAGCAGGTTGGCCATGACCTGCAGCAGGCGGGCCCGGTCGGCGTCGACCCACAGCGGCGCCGCGGGCAGCGACGTCTCGAGCCGGTGGCCCGGCGCCTCCATGAAGCTCTGGGCGGCCGACGCCGCCTCGGCCAGCACCTCGCGCAGGTCGAGCCGCTCGATGTCCAGGCGGACCTTGCCGCTGTTGACGCGCGAGATGTCCAGCAGGTCGTCGACCAGCGACCGCATCTGCCGGATCTGGTTCTGCACCACCCCGCGCGCCCAGCGCGCGTGCGCCGAGTCGGGCTCGGCCCGGGCCAGGATGACCATGCCGTTCTGGATCGGGCTCATGGCGTTGCGCAGCTCGTGCGACAAGGTGGCGAGGAACTGTGTCTTCTGCCGGTCGGAGTTCGTCAGCTCGCCCGCCAGCGTTCGCAGCTGTTCTTCCCGGGACTGGCGCTCCGTGATGTCCACCCCCACGGCCGCGACACCGAACACCGCCCCCTGGCCGTCCCGGATCGGCGACAGCACGAACTCCACGAGGCGATGGCCCCCGCCCCGCACCCGCCAGGCCGCTTCGCACCGGAACGTGTCGCCGCCCAGCGCCGTGGCCAGCCCCTCCTCGAGCAGCCTGCCCTGCGACGCCGCGTTCACCCACCAGTCGCCCTCCCACAGCTTGCGTCCGAGGACGTCCTCGCGCGCCAGGCCGCAGGCCTGCAGGCCGGCGCTGTTCGCCTCGAGCACCGCGCCCTCGCGGTCCAGCACGCAGGAGAAGAAGCACCCCTGCTCGAAGAAGGTGCGGAACTTGGCGTTCGCTTCGGCGAGCGCCGAGGCCTCGGCCGCCGCGGCCCGGTGGGCGTTGGCGCTTTGCCACTGCTCCTGCCGCTGGATGAAGAAGAGCACGCCGGCGGCCGTGAGCAGCCCCAGGACGAGCAGCCCCACCAGGGCGCCGGCCACGGTGCGCAACCAGGGCGCGAAGATCACGTCCTTGCGGATGCCGAAGACCACCACCAGCGGCTGGCTCTCGAAGACGCGGTAGCTCACCACGCGCGGGTAGTCGAAGGGCGGCCCGCTCGTCTCGAAGACGCCGGCGCGCGCGCGCGGGACGTGGTCCTTGAACACGGGCAGCTGGGCGTAGCTCAGGCCGATGTGGCTGTCGTCCGGCGGGTAGCGGGCGAGCAGGCGCCCGTCGGCCTGGAACAGCGAGGTCTGCTGGCCGGCGGACAGCGCCATCTTCTTGAACAGCTTCGAAGCGGCGTCGAGCTGCACCGCGGCGACGACGATGCCGCCGAATCGGCCATCGGGCAGCGTGATGCGACGGCTCGAGGCGACGAACCAGCCGGTGCCCGAGCGGCTCTGGAGCGCCTGCGACAGGTGCGCCTCCAGCTGCGGCTCGTGCAGGTAGCGCTGGAAGTAGTCGCGGTCGGCGAGGGAGACGTTCGGGGTCTTCGGGTAGTCGGTGTCGTGCTGGACGAAGCCGTCGGGACCGATCACGTACAGGGCGCGGACGGTGGGCAGGTGGCGCAGCTGCGCGATCATCAGGCGGCGGCTGGCCGCGTCGTGGCGCGGCAGCGGACGCTGCGCGAAGTGGCTGGCCAGGCCGACGAGGGCGATGTCGACGCTGTCGAAGGTGCGGGCCGTGTTCTCCTCGAGCACGGCGGCCAGGCGGGACGCATCTTCCATCGCCTGCTCGAGCGTGAGCGAGCGCTCACGCATCAGCGCCGCGGCGACCACCAGCGAGACAACCACCATCAGGGCGAACCCGGCGAGCAGCGCCGCGTGTGCGTGAGGTGGTCCGCCGCTGATCCGCTCGCCCAAGCGCATGCCGGGTTCCCGATGTGAATCGAGTTGCCATGTTAGGCATTTTTGGCGCGTTGTCGAGCCAGCGCGGCCCAGGCCGCCCGCGTAACCCGCCGTTGGCAGTGACGAGCAAGGAGGCGCACGGACGCGCGCAGGCGGCGCAAAGGAAAAAGGGGCCAGTCCTGGTGGACTGGCCCCTTTTCGATCTCTTGGCGGAGTGGACGGGACTCGAACCCGCGACCCCCGGCGTGACAGGCCGGTATTCTAACCGACTGAACTACCACTCCGCGTCGGTGCGGCGTTCCCCCGGAGCGATGTCCGGGGCAAGTGCCTGCCACTTGTTTGCCGCGATCCCGTTGCCGGGAAATCTTGGCGACCCTACGGGGATTCGAACCCCGGTACTTACCGTGAAAGGGTAATGTCCTAGGCCTCTAGACGATAGGGTCAAAACCTTGGAACGTGCGCTCGCGCGCACTACCTTCCGCGACACCTTTGCTTGGTGGAGGTAAGCGGGATCGAACCGCTGACCTCTTGCATGCCATGCAAGCGCTCTCCCAGCTGAGCTATACCCCCGCTTGGTGTCGAGCCTCGAATTCTACACTGTTTTTTCACGCCTTCGATAGTCGGGCCAACACGAATTCGCGAGGCACGAGTTCCAGCACGGCATCGAGCGACGGCGTCTGTGCCGTTCCCATCACCAGCACCCGCACCGGCATGGCCAGCTGGGGCATCTTCAGGCCGGTGGCGCGCAGCACTTCCTTCAGGCATTCGCCGATGGCGCCCTTCTCCCACGGCGCCGTCTCCAGCATCTTCGCCAGCATGCTCAGGGCCGGGCGCACGCCATCGGTGATGTGCCTGGCCAGGTCCTCCTCGCTGGCGTGCGCGTGCACGTAGAAGCGCGCTGCCCAGTCGGCCAGCACCACGATGGTGTCGCAGCGGTCCTTGACCAGGCCGCAGATGCGCGCCAGGCGCTCGTCCGGCTCGATGCCGCGGCTGCGCAGTTGCTCGGCCACCAGCGGTGCCAGCACTTCGTCGGCGGCAGCCTTCATGTGCTGGGCATTGACCCAGCGCAGCTTGGCCTCGTCGAACTGTGCCGCGCTCTTGCCCAGGTGGTCGAGGTCGAACCATTGCAGGAACTGCTCGCGGCTGAAGATCTCGTCGTCGCCATGGGACCAGCCCAGGCGCGCCAGGTAGTTCACCACCGCGTCGGCCAGGAAGCCCTCGTCGCGGAACTGCGTGACGGGCTTGGCGCCATTGCGCTTGCTCATCTTCTCGCCGCGCTCGTTCAGCACTGTGGGCAGGTGCGCGTACACCGGCGGCTCCTTGCCGAGCGCGCGGAAGATGTTGATCTGGCGCGGCGTGTTGTTCACGTGGTCGTCCCCGCGGATCACGTGCGTGATCTCCATGTCGATGTCGTCGACCACCACGCAGAAGTTGTACGTGGGCGTGCCGTCCGGGCGCGCGATCACCAGGTCGTCCAGCTCGTCGTTGCTGATCTCGATGCGGCCCTTGACCTTGTCGTCCCACGCGACCACGCCGCCCACCGGGTTCCTGAACCGCAGCACCGGCTGCACGCCCGCGGGTGGCGTGGGCAGCTGCTTGCCCGGCTCGGGCCGCCAGGTGCCGTCGTAGCGGGGCTTCTGCTTGTCGGCCATCTGCCGCTCGCGCAGCGCGTCGAGCTCGGCCACGCTCATGTAGCAGGGATACACCAGGCCCTGCTCCTGCATCTGGGCCAGCACCTGCTTGTAGCGGTCCATCCGCTGCATCTGGTAGTACGGGCCTTCGTCATGGTCCAGCCCCAGCCAGGCCATGCCTTCGAGGATGACGTCCACCGCCGCCTGCGACGAGCGCTCGAGGTCGGTGTCCTCGATGCGCAGCACGAAGATGCCGCCCTGCGAGCGCGCGAAGGCCCAGGGGTACAGGGCCGAGCGGATGTTGCCGAGATGGATGAAGCCCGTCGGCGACGGGGCAAAGCGCGTTCTGACTTTCACTGCGGATTCAAAGGAGGTCGAGGCCGCGCGAGAGGTCGGCCTTCATGTCGTCGAGATGCTCCAGGCCGACCGCCACGCGGATCAGGCCCTGGGTGATGCCGGCGGCCTGGCGCTGCGCCTCGGTCAGCCGGCCGTGGGAGGTGCTGGCGGGATGCGCCGCCAGCGTCTTGGTGTCGCCCAGGTTGGTCGACAGCGACAGCACCTGCAGGCAGTCGAGCACGCGGAACGCATGGCTGCGCGCCTCGTCGGCATCGCCCGCCTTGACGTCGAACGACAGCACGGCGCCGCCGATGCCCGACTGCTGCGCGAGCGCCAGTTCGTGCTGCGGGTGGCTCTTGAGGCCCGGGTAGTACACGCGTGACACCTTCGGGTGCGCCTGCAGCCACTCGGCCAGCGCCAGCGCGTTGGCCGACTGCGCGCGCATGCGCAGGTCCAGCGTCTCCAGGCCCTTGAGCACGACCCAGGCGTTGAACGGCGCGAGCGTCATGCCGCAGCTCTTGAGGATGGGCAGGAACTTCTCCGTGACCATCGCCTGCGGCGCGCACAGCGCGCCGGCCATCACGCGCCCCTGCCCGTCCAGGTACTTGGTGCCCGAGTGCATCACGATGTCGGCGCCCAGCGCCAGCGGGCGCTGCAGCGCCGGGGTGGCGAAGCAGTTGTCGACGCAGAACAGCGCGCCGCCTTCGTGCGCGATGTCGGCCAGCGCCCGGATGTCGCACACCTCGGTCAGCGGGTTGGTCGGCGTCTCGGCGAACAGCAGCCGGGTCTCGGGCCGCATCGCGGCCTTCCAGGCGCCCACGTCGGCCTGCGGCACGAACGTGCTCTGCACCCCGAACTTCGCCAGGTCCGATCCGATCAGCTTGATGGTCGAGCCGAACATCGACCGCGAGCACACCACGTGGTCGCCGGCCTTGAGCAGCGCCAGGCACATCATGAGGATGGCCGACATGCCCGAGGACGTGGAGATGCAGGCCTCGGCGCCCTCCAGCGCCGCCAGCCGCTTCTCGAAGCTGGCGACGGTGGGGTTGCCGTAGCGGCCGTAGGTGAAGCCCTCCTCCTCGCCCGCGAAGCGCTGGGCGGAGGCTTCGGCGCTGGGCTGCACGTAGCCGCTGGTGAGGTACAGCGCCTCGGAGTTCTCGCCGTACTGGCTGCGCTCGACCGCCGCCCGCACGGCCAGCGTCTCGGGATGCAGCGGATGATCCGGCTTGGATTCGGCCACGGGCTCAGGCCTCCTGCGCGTTCGGCAGCGCCAGCCGGGAGGAGTTCTCCTCCAGCGGGTCTTCCTGGCCGATACGAGCCTCGTTGATGCGGGCGATGTCGTCGGCATTGATGTCGCCGGTGACGTACACGCCGTCGAAGCAGGATGCGTCGAAGCCCTCGAGCTTCTGGCAGTCCGGGGAGGCGGCGGCCATCACCGCGCGCTTCATGCCCTCGACGTCCTGGTAGATCAACGCATCGCAGCCGATGATCTGGCGCACTTCATCGACCGTGCGGCCGTAGGCGACGAGCTCGCTCGCGGTGGGCATGTCGATGCCGTACACGTTCGGGAAGCGCACCGGCGGCGCGGCGCTGGCCAGGTACACCTTGCGGGCGCCGGCGTCGCGCGCCATCTGCACGATCTCGCGGCTGGTGGTGCCGCGCACGATGGAGTCGTCGACCAGCAGCACGTTGCGGCCGCGGAACTCGCTGCCGATCACGTTGAGCTTCTGGCGCACCGACTTCTTGCGCACGCCCTGCCCCGGCATGATGAAGGTGCGGCCCACGTAGCGGTTCTTCACGAAGCCCTCGCGGTACGGGATGCCCAGCAGGTGCGCGAGCTGCGTGGCGCTGGGCCGGCTCGACTCCGGGATCGGGATGATCACGTCGATCTCGTTGGGCGGCACGGTGGAGATCACGCGCTTGGCCAGCGCCTCGCCCAGGTTCAGCCGCGCCTGGTAGACCGAGATGCCGTCCAGCACCGAGTCGGGCCGCGCCAGGTAGACGTATTCGAAGATGCAGGGCGTCAGGTGCGGATCGTCCGCGCACTGGCGCGCGTGCAGCTGACCCTGCAGGTCGATGAACACGGCCTCGCCGGGCGCGACGTGGCGCTCGAACACGTGGCCCGTGCCTTCCAGCGTCACCGACTCGCTGGCCACCATCACGGTGCCGTCCTTGCCGCGACCGATCGACAGCGGCCGGATCCCGTGCGGGTCGCGGAACGCCAGCACCCCATGGCCGGCGATCAGCGCAACCACCGCGTACGACCCGCGCAGGCGCTTGTGCACGTTGCGCACGGCGGCGAACACGTCCTGCGGCTGCAGCGGCACGCCGCGGGTCGAGCGCTCGAGCTCGTGCGCCAGCACGTTCAGCAGCACTTCGGAGTCGCTGTCGGTGTTGATGTGGCGGTGGTCGGTGGAGAACAGCTCCGCCTTGAGCGCCTGCGCGTTGGTGAGGTTGCCGTTGTGCACCAGCACGATCCCGAACGGCGCGTTGACGTAGAAGGGCTGCGCCTCTTCCTCGCTGTCGGCGTTGCCGGCCGTGGGGTAGCGCACCTGGCCCAGGCCCACGTTGCCCGGCAGCGCGCGCATGTTGCGGGTGCGGAAGACGTCGCGCACCATGCCCTTGGCCTTGTGCATGAAGAACTTGCGCCCCTGCTGCGTGACGATGCCGGCCGCGTCCTGGCCGCGGTGCTGCAGCAGCAGCAGCGCGTCATAGATCAGCTGGTTGACGGGCGCGCCGCTGACGACGCCAACGATTCCACACATGGCTTCTGGCCTTCCTGCTCAACCCGGCAGGTATTGCCCGAACCGCTCGGGCACCACCGGTTTCAATCCCTTGAGGGCCGTCGTCGACACGCCGGCCCCCACCGATTCGGTCCACCACGCGTCCTGGCGCAGCGGCGTCATGTGCACCACCACGGCCAGCGCGAGCAGCAGCACGATGCCGCGCACCACGCCGAACGCCGCGCCGAGCGCGCGGTCGACCGGGCGCAGCCCCGCCGCCTCGACCAGCCGGCGCATGGCCCACGCCAGCAGCCCGCCGGCGAACACGGCCACGATGAACACCACCGCGAACCCGGCCGCGTAGCGCAGCGGTTCGCCCGCGGTGCCCATCGGCAGCCAGCCGCCGATCGCCGGCGCCAGCCACTGCGCGAGCACGAACGCCGCGATCCAGCTGGCCACCGACAGCACCTCGTACACCAGCCCACGCAGCAGGCCCAGCAGGAGCGAGACCGCCAGCACGGCGACGAACACCCAGTCCAGTGCCGCCATGCCGCTCCTCAGAGAGTGAGGATGGCCGCGGGCAAATCCAGTTCCTTGATCCGGCTGGCGGCCTTGTCGGCCTCGGCGCGGGTGCCGAACGGCCCCACCCGGATGCGGATGCGCTTGCCGTCCTTGGTGTCGGCCACCTGGGCATAGGTCTTCAGCCCGGCCTTCTCGACCTTCAGGCGCGTCTCGCGCGCCTTGGCGTTGTCGGCGAAGGCGCCCACCTGGACGACATAGCGGCCCTCGACGGCCGTGTCCTTGGCCGTGGCCTGCACCGGCTTGCCTTCGAGCAGCGCCTGCGCACGCGCGGCATCGCCGCCCTGCGCCGTCCTGGGGGCGTCCTGGGTGGGCTTGGCCGGGGTGTCGGGCTTGGCCTGCGCCAGCGCCGGCGGCTTGGCCGGCAGCTCGGCCTTGGGCGCTTCCCTGGTCGGCGCGCTGGCCGCCGCAGGCGCCGGGGCAGGCGCGGCGGCGACCGTGGCCGAAGGCGCAGGCAAAGGAGCGGGCGCGGCGGCAACGGAGGCGGAAGCGGTGCGGGCCGCCGAGGCGGGCGGCGCGGCCTCGCCGACGGTGCCCTGCGCGCGCGAGGGCGGCGGGGGCGGCAGCGGCCGGGCCTTGTTGCGGTCGGGAATCTCGATCGGGATGTCGACCGCGACCGGACGTGGCTGGGTGTCGAACAGGAGCGGGAAGCCGACGATCCCCACCAGGACCAGGACCGAGGCGCCGATCAGGCGGTGGCGCGCGCGGCGGCGCAAGGCTTCCACGCTTTCGGGCTGGGCCGTCGCGGCCGGCGAATCGTCGCCACCCTTGCGGAACTTGAAGAAGGCCATGCAGCGTGTCGCGGGTCGGGTTCAGGAGCCCAGGTGTCGGGCCTGCAGGCGGGGCAATCCGCCCTCGAGCACGCCCCCCACCGTGTAGAACGATCCGAACACGAGGATTCTATCAGTCGGGTCCGCCGCCTCGACGGCACGCCGCAGCGCCTCCTGCGGCGAGGCATGGGTGCCGGCCTGCACGTCGCGCCGCTGGGTGGCCGACTGCCACAGCGCCTGCAGCGACGCCGCCGCGGCGGCGCGCGGCGTGGGCAGGTCGGTGAAGTACCAGCGGTCCACAAGCGGGTCCATCCGGCGCAGCATGGCCGCCAGGTCCTTGTCGCCCATCGCGCCGAAGACGGCGTGGGTGGTCGGGTAGAAGCCCATCGCGTCCAGGTTGGCCGCGAGGGCCGCCACCGAATGCGGGTTGTGCGCGACGTCGAGCACCAGGGTCGGCTGGCCGGGCACGATCTGGAAGCGGCCCGGCAATTCCACCATCGACAGGCCGTTGCGTATCGCCTGGGCCGTCACCGGCACGCGGTCGCGCAGGGCGGTGAGCGCGGCCAGCACGCCCGAGGCGTTGACCAGCTGGTTGGCGCCGCGCAGGCCCGGGTAGCCCAGCCCCGCATAGCGGCGGCCCCGCCCGGCCCAGCCCCATTGCTGCTTGTCGCCGGAGAAGTTGTAGTCGCGCCCGAGCAGCCACAGGTCGGCGCCGATCGCCTCGGCGGCCTCCACGACGCTGCGCGGCGGCACGGGATCGCTCACGATCGCCGGCTTGCCGGCGCGCAGGATGCCGGCCTTCTCGCGGCCGATCGCCTCCCGGTCCGGGCCGAGGAACTCCTGGTGGTCCAGGTCGATGCTGGTGATCACGGCGCAGTCGGCGTCGATCACGTTCACCGCGTCGAGCCGCCCGCCCAGCCCCACCTCCAGCACGACCAGGTCCAGTTCGGCGGCCGCCAGGCAGCTCAGGATGGCCAGCGTGGTGAACTCGAAATAGGTCAGCTGCACGTCCTGGCGCGCCGCCTCGACGCGGGCGAAGTGCGGCACCAGCGCGTCGGCCGCGACCGGCTCGCCCAGCAGCCGGCAACGCTCCTCGAACCGCACGAGGTGGGGCGAGGTGTACACGCCCGTGCGCCAGCCGGCCTGCAGCGCGATGGCTTCGAGCATGGCGCAGGTCGAGCCCTTGCCGTTGGTGCCGGCCACCGTGACGACGGTGGCGCGAAAGGCCAGTTCCATGCGCGCGGCGACGGCGCGCACGCGGTCGAGGCCGAGCGCGATCGCCTGGGGGTGCAGTCGCTCGCAGTGCGCGAGCCAGTCTTGCAGGGTCTGCATGCGGCGATTGTCGCGGCGAATGGCCCCGACGCCGCCGCCGCACAATCGGACGATGGACATCACCCTGTACGGCATCCCCAACTGCGACACCGTGAAGAAGGCCCGGGCCTGGCTCGATGGCCGCGGCGTGGCGTACCGTTTCCATGACTTCAAGAAGGCCGGCGTGCCGGCGGACCGCCTGCCGCACTGGTGCCGGGCCGTCGGCTGGGACAAGCTGCTCAACCGGCAGGGCACGACCTGGCGCAAGCTCGACCCGGCGGTGCAGGCCGCGGTGACGGACGAGGCGAGCGCCGCCCGCCTGATGCTCGCGCAGCCCAGCGTCATCAAGCGGCCGGTGGTCGAGTGGCCGGGCCGGACCACCGTCGGATTCGACTCCGCCGGCTGGGAAACGTTGGCCGCCGGCCGCTGACGTGGGAATTTTTACCGCGGCTTTACGCCCTGTTCAGGTTGGATGCAGGCGCATTGCCTAAACTTTGCGCATCCGAGCTTGATTGCGAGCGAGGCATCGCCATGAAGAAGACCCTCACCCTCTCCCTGATCGGCCTGGCCGCGGCGGGCGCCGCGCAGGCGCAGGACGCGGTCGGCCGCGTGATCTCCAGCACGCCCGTCGTCCAGCAGGTCGCCGTGCCGCGGCAGGTCTGCAGCAACCAGCCGATGGCGATCGAGCAGCCCAAGTCGGGCGCTGGCGGCGTCATGGGCGCGATCGCCGGCGGCGCCATCGGCAACCAGATCGGCGGCGGCGCCGGCCGCGCGGCCGCCACCGTCCTCGGTGTCGTGGGCGGCGCCCTCCTGGGCGACCGCATCGAGGGCTCGAACACCCAGGTGCAGAACGTGCAGCAGTGCGCGACCCAGACGTTCTACGAGAACCGCACCACCAACTGGAACGTCGTCTACGAGTACGCCGGCCGCCAGTACACGGTGCAGATGCCGTACGACCCGGGTCCCACCATCCGCCTGCAGGTCACCCCGGTCGGCGCCATGGAGCAGCAGCCCGCCGCCACCATGCCCGCCCCGGCCGTCACCGGTCCGGTGACCTACGCGGCGCCCGCGCCCGCGCCCGTGGTCACCACCTACGTCGCGCCGCCGGCCTATGCCTACTACCCGTACGGGCCGGCCTACTACCGCCCGTACTACCCGCCGGTGTCCCTGAGCTTCGGCTACGTGTACCACGGCGGCGGCGGCCACCACGGCCACTGGCGCTGAGCGCGGCGCGATCGCACCAAGGGCGGGTTCTTCCCGCCCTTTTCCTTTTCCAGCCTTTGGCTGACGGCCAGCGTGGGAACCTCTCGCCCGGCCGCTCCTGCACCGCACACGGCTCGGGCGAAGGCCGGTCGCCTAAAATCACGGGTTTTCCCCGAGCCTGCATTCCATGACCACCGAGACCCTCGCCGGCGTCAGCGTGACCACGCGCGCCAACGTCTATTTCGACGGCAAGTGCGTGAGCCACAGCATCACGCTGGCGGACGGCACCCGCAAGTCGGTGGGCGTGATCCTGCCCGCGACGCTGACGTTCAACACCGGCGCCGCCGAGATCATGGAATGCGTGGCCGGCTCGTGCGAGTACCGCCTCGCGGGCACCGCGCAGTGGGTGCCGTCCACGGCGGGCCAGCGCTTCTCGGTGCCGGCGAACTCCAGTTTCGACATCCGGGTCACCGAGCCCTACCACTACATCTGCCACTTCGGCTGACCGGGCCACCGCCATGAGCACCATCCTCGAACACCTGCCCGCCGGCCAGAAGGTCGGCATCGCGTTTTCCGGCGGCCTGGACACCAGCGCCGCGCTGCACTGGATGCGCCAGAAGGGCGCGATTCCGTACGCCTACACGGCCAACCTGGGCCAGCCCGACGAGCCGGACTACGACGAGATCCCGCGCAAGGCGATGCTGTACGGCGCCGAGCAGGCGCGCCTGATCGACTGCCGCCAGCAGCTGGCGCACGAGGGCATCGCCGCCCTGCAGGCCGGCGCGTTCCACATCTCCACCGCGGGCCTGACCTACTTCAACACCACGCCGCTCGGGCGCGCCGTCACCGGCACCATGCTGGTGGCCGCGATGAAGGAGGACGACGTCCACATCTGGGGCGACGGCAGCACCTTCAAGGGCAACGACATCGAGCGCTTCTACCGCTACGGCCTGCTCACCAACCCGTCGCTGAAGGTCTACAAGCCCTGGCTGGACCAGGCGTTCATCGACGAACTGGGCGGCCGCGCCGAGATGTCGGCGTTCATGCAGAAGGCCGGCTTCGCCTACAAGATGTCGGCCGAGAAGGCGTACTCCACCGACAGCAACATGCTGGGCGCGACGCACGAGGCCAAGGACCTGGAGCACCTGAACTCGGGCATCAAGATCGTCAACCCGATCATGGGCGTGGCGTTCTGGCGCGAGGACGTGCAGGTCAAGCCCGAGGAAGTGCGCGTGCGCTTCGAGGAAGGCCAGCCGGTCGCCCTGAACGGCAAGACCTTCGACGACCCGGTCGAACTGATCCTGGAGGCCAACCGCATCGGCGGCCGCCACGGCCTGGGCATGAGCGACCAGATCGAGAACCGCATCATCGAGGCCAAGAGCCGCGGCATCTACGAGGCCCCGGGCCTGGCGCTGCTGTTCATCGCCTACGAGCGCCTGGTCACCGGCATCCACAACGAGGACACGATCGAGCAGTACCGCGACAACGGCCGGCGCCTCGGGCGCCTGCTGTACCAGGGCCGCTGGTTCGACCCGCAGGCCATCATGCTGCGCGAGACGGCGCAGCGCTGGGTGGCGCGCGCGATCACGGGCGAAGTGACGCTCGAACTGCGCCGCGGCAACGACTACTCGCTGCTGAACACCGAATCGGCCAACCTCACCTACCAGCCCGAGCGGCTGACGATGGAAAAGGGCGAGTCGATGTTCTCGCCGCGCGACCGCATCGGCCAGCTGACCATGCGCAACCTGGACATCGTCGACACGCGCGACAAGCTGGGCGTGTACAGCAAGGCCGGGCTGCTGTCGCTGGGCGGCGGCGCGCCGCTGCCGCAACTGACCGACGAGAAGAAGTAAGCGGCGGGGCGGCGAGCCCCCGGCTCGCCCGTCAGTCGTACGCGAAGGTGAAGATCAGGTCGACCGCGGACCGCTCGCCGGTCTGCGCGCGCACCGTGACGCGCCGCGACAGGTCGTAGAACACGTACAGCGTGCCGACCGCGCCCGACAGGCTGCGCTCGTAGGCGGCGTACAGGTTGCGGCCCAGCCGCTTGCCCAGCGTCACGGCCGGGCCCTCGGCGCCCTGCCGGCTGAAGGACAGCTCGTCCAGCCCCACCAGGCCCGCCGCCCCCTTGCCGTCGCCGCGCCGGCCGGTGCGGCTGGCCAGCAGCGCCACCGCCGCCTGCTGCAGCAACGCCGACTCCGCGCCGCCCGCCGCGGCCGCGCGCCCCAGCACCAGCCAGGACAGCTTCTCCGCCTCGGGCAGGTCGGGCTCGGCGTACAGGCGCACGAACGGCGCCTGCGCCGAACCGGTGATCTGCACCCCGACGCGCTGCGCGAGGCGCGGGCGGATCGCCAGGATGTCCAGCGCCGGGTTGTCGACCGCGCCGGTGAAACGCAGCACGCCGCGCTCGATCTGCAGCTGCTGGCCATAGGCCTGGTACTCGCCGCCGATGGTGCGGATCAGGCCCACCAGGCGCGGCGCCGCCAGCGACTCGCCCGAGATCACCAGCGTGCCGGCCAGGCGCGTGTCGATGCCGTGCCCGCGCACGCGGAAGTCGTTGCCCAGGTCCAGGTTCACCGCCAGGATGACGGGCCGGCCGCGCGCGGCGCCGGGCTCCGGCGGCGCCTTGTCCCGGCCCCGCAGGCCGGTGCCCGGCGGCAGGTTGCGCACCACCACGTCGTCGCCCAGCTTCGGCGCGGTCTCGTCCGGCAGCACGATGCGCGCCCGGTCCACGTGCAGCGCGCCACGCACCTGCGCGCCGCTGCCGTCCATGGCCGCGGTGAGCTGGCCGGAGACGGTCAGCTCGCGATCGGAGCGCGTGCTGGCGCGCAACTGCTCGAGCGTGGCATTCACGCGCACCTGCACGCCCTCGCGCGTCCAGCCGCCCTCGCCCGTGCCCGTGACGCTGCCGCCCGAAGGCCCTGCGCCGCGCAGCTGCAACTGCTCCACGAGCAGCCGGCGCCCTTCGAGGCGGGCGAGCAGGCGGCCGTCCTGCAGCGCGACGCCGTCGACGACCGAACGCAGCGCGAGGTCGTCCGCGCGCACCGTGCCTGCGAGTTGCGGATCGCCGCGCGTGCCGGCCACCGCCACGTCCGCCGCGACCGAGCCGCGCAGGCGCCAGCCGGGCGGCGCGAGCAGCGACCACACGCCCAGGCGCGGCAGCTGCGCCTTCACGTTGCCGGTCAGCGGCGCGGTCTCCGGCCACGACCAGCCCTGCTCGTCATGGGACAGCCGTGTCACCAGGCGCGCGTCGGCCGTGCCCGCCCGCTCGGAATCCCAGCGCAGCGCGAGCGTGACGGCGTCGCCCTGGCTGTCGAGCGTCAACCGGGCCTCGCGCACGCCCGCCTGCACGCGCGCCGGCGTGCCGTCGACGGTTTCCGCCTGCACCGACACGTCGCCCATGGTGCGGGCCATTTGCGCGCGCAGCCGCAGCGTGTCGCCCAGCTGCGCGTCCCAGTTCGCGTCGAACACCAGGTCGCCCGCCAGCGCCGAGCCCGCCAGCTGCGGACCGCCGAGCAATTCCGCCCACGCCAGCGGCAGGCCGGTGATGCGGCCGGCGCTGCGCAGCTGGCCCGGTCGCCAGCGCACCGGTTCCCAGGCGACGATCGCCTGCGACGCCTGCGGCGTAGGCGCGGCCAGCGCCGCCTCGCCGGCCCCGGTGTCGAGCTGGCCGCCCGACCAGCGCCAGTCCACCGCCTTGCGCAGCGTGAGGCGCCACGGCCCGGGGGTCAGCGCGGGATCGCGCACCGCGGCGTTGAGCGAGGTGACCTCGCCCTGCCAGGCGGTCGCCGAGCGGCGGCCGCCGCGCCCCACCAGGTCCAGGCTGGCCTCGCGCGCGCCCACCACCGCCTTGGCGCGCAGGTCGAGCCGCGCGTCCGCGAGCCGGCCATCGACCTTCGCCGTCGCGTCCTTCACGATCCAGGGCGACTGCGGCGTGCCGCCGGCCCGCAGCAGGGGCAAGGCCGCGGTGGCCTGCACGGTGGGGTCGTCCCAGCCGCCCTGCCATGCGAGCTGCAGGTCGCCGTTGCCTTCCAGCGCCGTCGCGCCCACGGCAGCCGGCACGCCGGGCAGCTTGCCGAGCCACTGCTGCGCCTGCGCGACGTTGGACACGGTGACGCGCACGTTGCCGCCGCCGGTGGTGCGCGCGACCGAGCCGACGCCGCGGGCGCGCAGGCCCGGCGCCTCCAGGTCGGCGCGGCCGCGGCCGGTGCGGGCGCCCGGATGGATCTCCAGCGCGGCATCGAGCCTGGCGTCGGCGGTGCGCACCACCAGCAGCGGCAGCGACAGCTCCTGCCCGGCCCAGCGGCCGCGCGCGCTGAGCGAGCGCAGCTCCAGCGCCCCGACGGCGGCGGCAAGCTCCGACGTCGGCCCGCCGGTGCGCGCCGCGCCGGCGGCCTGCAGCTCGGTGTCGAACGCGATCGCCGTCCCCTGCGCGCGCACCGTGGCCCGTCCGCTCAGCGGCACGGCGGCCATCGCGCTGTGCACGGCGGCCGGATTGATGTCCGACAGCGTGCCGTCCACCTTCCACGCCTCCTCGCCCTCCCAGGCACCCTGGGCGACCACGCGCCCGCCGCCCACCTGCGCCTCGAGCTCGCGCACGAGCACCGCCCGCGGCAGGCGCCAGTCGCCGTCCAGGCGCACGCGCGTGGCGGGCACGCGCTGGTGGTCCCACGGGCCCGCCAGGGCATTGCGCAGGTCGGCGCGCACCGCCCAGGCGCGCGGGCCGCGCGGCTGCACCGAGACCTGGCCCGACAGCAGCGTGTGGGGCGCGCGCGGCCACAGCGCGCCGGCATCGAAGCCGTCGAAGTCGGCGCGGGCGGAGGCGACCGGCACCTCGGTCCACGGCGTCACGCGCGCCACGACGTTGGCGCGGGTCGAGCCCGCCGCGGGGCTGCCCGGCTCGCCTTCCACGCGCAGCTGCAGGTCGAAGGCGGCCAGCGGTCCCGCGGCCTTGGCGTTGAAGACCAGCGGCACCGGGGCGAGCGCGCCGGGCACGGGCGGGGTGATGCGTCCCTGCACGCCGGCCGACAGCGGGAAGCCTTCCCTCGCGCCGAGTCGGATGTCGCCGCGGTAGTGCCCGTCCCACGCCCGCAGGTTGCGCACCCCGAGCTGGTGCTCGGCGCCGTCGTAGCGGTAGGCCGCGGACAGGTCCAGCAATTGCACCGGCACCGGGCCGACCCAGTCGAAGCGGTCCACCACGAGCTGGTCCACGGCGACCAGCAGCGGCAACGCCAGCGACTCGGGCGGCCGGGGCCGCTCGTCCGTCTTCGGCCGCCGGTCCTCGACGCGCACCGAGGCGGCGCGCAGCTGGTCGATCTTCAGTTCCCGGTGCAGCAGCAGCAGCGGCTTCCAGTCCAGCCGGACATCCCGCGCCTCCGCGGACAGCCCGTCCTGCGACCAGGCCAGCCGGTCGGCCTGCAGCCCCCGGCGCAGCGAGCCGCGCACGCCCTCAGCCACCAGCGGCTGGCGCCTGGCCACCTGCTCCAGCGTCCAGCGCGCCGAGCCTTCGGTGCCCGACCACACCCAGGCGGCGGCGATGGCGACCAGCAACAGCCCCACCAGCACCGCCAACCCACCGAGCAGCCAACGCAGGATCCGCACGGCCGGCCTCAGAAGGTGCTGCTCAGGGTGAGGTGCAGCCGGAACCGCCGGGCCTGCACGCCGTACGCCAGGTCCGCCTGCACCGGCCCGAGCGGGCTGCGGTAGCGCACGCCCGTGCCCACGCCCCAGTTGGGCTTCAGGCGCGAGACCTCGTCCGCCACCGCGCCGCCGTCGATGAACAGGGCATGCTCGAAGTTGGTCTCCACGCCGCCGCGCCGGATGGGCCGCTGCCACTCCACGCTGCCCACCGCGAGGTAACGGCCCGGCGCCACCACGCCGTTGTCGCGGCGCACGCCGATCTCGCGCAGGCCGTAGCCGCGGACCGTCGTGTCGCCGCCGGTGCGAAACAGCTGGGTGGCCGGCACGCGCGCCTGCCGGTTGGCCAGCACCGCCCCGGCCTCGGCGCGCCACTGCAGCCGGCTGCGCTCGAACGGATGGATCTGCAGCCAGCGCACCACCGTGCGCTGGAACGGGCTCTTGCTGCCCACCAGGGTGAGGCCGCCGCCCAGCTCCAGGCCGGCCGAGAAGCCGCGCGTCGGATACGGCACGCGGTCGAAGTAGCGGCCGTTCCAGATGTAGTTGGCGCTGATCGCCGTGCCGTCGCCGGTGTCCAGCGGCGGCGCCACGCCGGCCTCGGCCTGCACCGTCGCGCGGTCGTACTGCAGGTAGATGTTGCGGTCGATGTGCTCGTCGCTGCGCGTGCGCCCCACGCGCAGCCGCTGCCCGTGCGTGACCAGCACGCCGTCGTCCAGCCGCTCGATGCGGCCCGACACGCCCCAGCGCCACAGGTCCTCGCCGGGCACGGCCGACAGCTCGGTCTCGATGAAGGGTGTCTTGCGGTCCAGCTGCAGCTTGGTCACCGAGCGCCAGCCGAGCCCGGGCAGCCGGTTGTGCGTGTACTCCGCGGTCGCCCGCGGCCCGCTGTCGGTGGACACGCCCAGCCCCAGCACCAGCTTGTGCAGGCGCGACTCGCGCACGTTCACCTGCACCGGCGCCGCGTCGGGGTTGCCGGCCGGGTCGACGTAGATGAAGGCGGAATCGAAGTAGCCGCTGCCCACCAGCCGCAGCTGGGCGCGCTGGATCTGGTCCTGGTCGTAGATGGTGCCGGGCGGCAGCCGCGCGAGCCGCGGCACGAGCACCGGGTCGTAGCGCTCCATGCCGCTCACCTGCATGGCGCCGAGGCGGAACAGCGGCCCGGAATCCAGCCGCAGGCCGAGGCGCACCCGGTTGGCCGCGGCGTCCACGTCGGCCAGGCTGTAGCTCACCCGGCCCGCGGGATAGCGGCGCGCGACCAGTTCACGCACCGCGCCCGTCTTTGCGTCGCTCCAGGCGTCCTGGGTGAAGCGGCGCCCGGCCGGCAGGCTCCAGCGCTCGCGGATGCGCTCGCGCTGGGCCACCGCATCGCCCGCCTGCGCGTCCCGGATGTCGCCCTCGAACGCGATGTCGATCCCCTCGACGGTGGTCTCGGGGCCGGGGTCGACGTCCACCACCACGACGGGCACCTTGCCCTGCGCGGGCGGCTCGCGCCGGATGTCCAGCCGCGGCGAGAAGTAGCCCAGTGTGCCCAGCAGCTCGCGCGCGTCGCGCTCGGCCAGCCGCATCAGGCGGGCGAGCTCGGCCTCCTCGAGGTCGGTCACCTCGCGGTAGCGTTGCAGTTCCAGGTGGCGCTGCAGCACCTCGCGCACGGGGCCCGGCGCCCGCACGTCGAGCTCGAACGCGCGCTGGGCGGGGGCCTCCTGCGCGAACGCCGCGCCGGCCAGCCACCCCAGGAGCAACGCGACCACGCCCGCAAGCCAGGGGGGCGATCGGTGGCGGACACGGGGCATGGATGGGGACACGGGCGTCGGCAAGGCTCAGTCGCCACTATGAAGAAGCGCGGCGGGCCGACGCGTAGGCCGAGGCCGACAGGCCCGGCCATTGCGGGCCGGCCCCCGCTTCAGACGACGACGGGCTCGGGCTCCAGGCGGATGCCGAAGCGCTCGTAGACGCTGGTCTGGATGGCGCGCGCCAGCGTGACCACCTCGCCGCCGGTGGCGCCGCCGCGGTTCACCAGCACCAGCGCCTGCTTCTCGTACACGCCGGCGTTGCCCACCGACTTGCCCTTCCAGCCGCAGGCATCGATCAGCCAGCCGGCGGCGAGCTTCACGCTGCCGTCGGGCATGGGGTAGTGCACGATGCCCGGCTCGCGCGCGATGATGTCGGTGCACTGCTCGGGCGTGACGGTCGGGTTCTTGAAGAAGCTGCCGGCATTGCCGATCACGCGCGGGTCGGGCAGCTTGGCGCTGCGGATCGCACAGATCCAGTCGAACACCTGGCGCGGCGACGGCTCGGCGATGCCGGTTTCGGCCATCCGGCGCTGCAGGTCGGCGTAGTCCAGCACCGGCCGCCATGGCTTGGGCAGCCGCAGCCGCACGCGCAGGATCAGCGCCCGGCCGGCCAGGCCCATGCCGCGCGGCGACGCGTCGGCATCCGCATCGTCCGGCGGCGGATGCTTGAAGACCGAGTCGCGGTAGCCGAAGGCGCACTGCGACGCATCGAGGGTGAACACCCTGCCCGTCCGCAGGTCGATGGCATCGAGCGAATCGAACCGGTCCTGCAGTTCCACGCCGTACGCGCCCACGTTCTGCACCGGCGAGGCGCCCATCGTGCCGGGGATCAGGGCCATGTTCTCCAGCCCCGGGAAGCCCTGCTCGAGCGTCCAGGCCACGGTCTCGTGCCAGTTCTCGCCGGCGCCGACCTCCACGATGGTGGCGCGCGGGCCGTCGGCGACGACGCGGCGGCCGGCGATCTCGACCTTGAGCACCAGCGAGCGCACGTCGCCCGTCAGGACGATGTTGCTGCCCCCGCCCAGCACGAACTTGGGCCGGGCGGCCAGCTCGGGGTCGGCCAGCAGCTGCACCACGTCGGCCTCGCCGCGCACGCGCACGAGTTCGCGCGCCTTGGCGACGATGCCGAAGCTGTTGTGCGGCGCGAGCCCGACGTTCTGCTCCACGATCATGGGAGAATTGTCACCCAAGCGAACCGTTCAGGAGGAAGAGCGAATGCCGTCTTTCGACACCGTCTGCGAGCCGAACCTGGTGGAGGTCCGGAACGCGGTCGACAACGCGGCCAAGGAGATCGGCACCCGCTTCGACTTCAAGGGCACGTCGGCCGCCATCGAGATCAAGGACAAGGAGATCACCTTGTTCGGCGACGCCGAGTTCCAGCTCGGGCAGGTCGAGGACATCCTCACCAGCAAGCTGGCCAAGCGCGGCGTCGACGTCCGGTTCCTCGACAAGGGCAAGGTCGAGAAGATCGGCGGCGACAAGGTCAAGCAGGTGGTCAAGGTGCGCAGCGGCATCGAGTCCGAGCAGGCCAAGAAGGTCCAGAAGCTGGTCAAGGACAGCAAGCTCAAGCTGCAGGCCTCGATCCAGGGCGACGCCGTGCGCGTCACCGGCGCCAAGCGGGACGACCTGCAGATCGCCATGGCCCTGATCCGCAAGGAAATCAGCGACCTGCCGCTGTCGTTCGACAACTTCCGTGACTGAATCCGCGCCGGCGGGCCGCCGCGGCGCGCTCGCTGGCGTGTTGCTGGCCGCGCTGCTGGCGGCGCCTGCCTGGGCCTGGGCACAAGCCGTCGCGCTGCAGGGCATGCTCGGATCCAAGGCGCTGCTGATCGTCGACGGCAGCGCGCCCAGGACCGTGGCGCCCGGCGAGAGCTGGAAGGGCGTCAAGGTGCTGGCCACCCGCGGCGACGAGGCCGTGCTGGAGGCCGGGGGCCGCCGCTTCACGCTGCGCGTGGGCGAAGCCCCGGCCAGCGTGGGTAGCGGCGGCGACGGCCCCTCGGGCAGCCGCATCGTGCTGACGGCCCAGGGCGGCGGCCATTTCATGAGCGCGGGCAGCATCAACGGCCGGGCCGCCCACTTCCTGGTGGACACCGGCGCCTCGGTCGTGAGCCTGGGTGCGGCCGACGCCGAGCGCCTGGGCATCGACTACCGCGGCGGGCAGCCGGTGCGCCTGGGCACCGCCAACGGCACGGCCATCGGCTGGCGCATCAAGCTCGCATCGGTGCGCGTGGGCGACGTGGAGGTGCGCGACGTCGACGCGGTGGTCGGCCAGCAGCCCATGCCCTACGTGCTGCTGGGCAACAGCTTCCTCACGCGCTTTCGCATGCGCCGCGACGACGACCAGCTGGTGCTGGAGCGGCGCTACTAGGACGCCTTCTTCTTCGCGCCCAGGCGCGATTCCGTTCCCGCCAGCAGGCGCTTGATGTTCTCGCGGTGCCGCCAGGCCAGCAGCGCCGCCATCGCGGCCAGCGCGATCGCCACCGCGGGGTCGGCGTACCACTGCAGGCGGTGGCCGAGCAGGTAGTACGCGGGCGCGAACACCGCGGCCACCAGCGAGGCCAGCGACGAATAGCGGAAGAAGAACGCGATGATCAGCCAGGTGAGGCCGGTCGCGACGCCGAGCAGCCAGTGGATGCCGAACACCGCGCCGATGAAGGTGGCCACGCCCTTGCCGCCCTGGAAGCGGAAGAACACGGGATACAGGTGGCCGAGGAAAGCGCCCAGCGCCACCATGGCCACCGTGCCCTCCTCCAGCCCGAACGGCCTGCCCCAGGCGCGCACCGCCAGCACCGGCAGCAGGCCCTTGCAGGCATCGAGCAGCAGCGTGGTGACGGCCGCGGCCTTGCTGCCCGATCGCAACACGTTGGTCGCGCCGGGATTCTTGCTGCCGAAGGTCCGGGGGTCGGCCAGGCCCATGGCGCGGCTGACGATCACCGCGAACGCGAGGGATCCGAGGAGGTAGGCCGCGATGGCGGCCAGCAGGGGGGACAGCGATTGCACGGCGGCGATTCTGCCATCCTGGCCCAGCCGTCACGCCGGCTGGGCCCCGTTCGCCTAGCGGACCACCATGCGGGTGAACGGATCGACGTAGGCCTGCAGCGTGACCAGGATGCCCACCAGCGCCGCCAGGGCGAGCGAGTGGAAGAACACGTAGCGCAGGATCTCGCCTTCCTTGTTCATCCAGCCGGTCGCCGTGGAGGCGACGACGATCGACTGCGCATCGATCATCTTGCCCATCACGCCGCCCGAGCTGTTGGCCGCGCCCATCAGGTTCTCGGGCAGGCCCAGCTGGCCCGCGGCGACCTTCTGCATGCCGCCGAACAGCACGTTGGAGGCGGTGTCCGAGCCGGTGAGCGCCACGCCCAGCCAGCCCATGAGGGTGCCGAAGAACGGATAGAGGACGCCGCTGGAGGCGAATGCCAGGCCCAGCGTGGTGTCCAGGCCCGAGTAGCGGGTGAGCGTGCCCAGCGCCAGCATCAGGGCGATGGTCAGCAGCGAGTAGCGCACCTTCCAGAACGTGGCGCCGTACACGCGCACCAGCTCCACCGGGTTGTAGCGCGCCAGCAGCCCGCCGACGATGGCCGCCACCAGGATGGCGGTGCCGGTGGCCGACAGCAGCGTGAACGCGTACACCGCGCTCTCCTTGGTGACCTTGGGCACGACCGGCGGCACGCGCTCGATCAGGTTGTGCAGGCCCTCGATCGGGTAGTTGGGCGCGAAGATGCCATTGAGCCAGGCCTTGGTGACCGGCAGGCCCCAGGCGAAGACGAACACCGCCAGCAGCACCCAGGGCAGCCAGGCGCGCAGGACGTCGCCGCGCGGATGGACGCTGCGGGCCGCGGCCGCATGGGCGGTGCCGGCGTCCGCCTCGTGGCCGCGCGGCACCACCGACGTCCAGATCTCGGCCGGCTTCCACACGCGCAGGAACAGCGCCAGCGCCAGCATCGAGCAGGCGGCGGCGATCACGTCCACCAGCTCGGGGCCGATGTAGTTGGACACCACGAACTGCGGGATCGCGAACGACAGGCCGGTGACCAGGATCGCCGGCCAGATCTGCAGCATCCCGCGAAAGCCCGCGAACGCCCAGATCAGCCAGAACGGCACCAGCAGCGAGAAGAACGGCAGCTGGCGGCCCACCATGGCGGAGATCGCCATGACGTCGTAGCCGTGCACCTTGGCCAGCGTGATGATCGGCGTGCCCAGCGCGCCGTACGCCACCGGCGCCGTGTTGGCAATCAGCGACAGGCCCGAGGCGGCCAGCGGCGAGAAGCCCAGCCCGATCAGCATCGCGGCGGTCACCGCCACCGGCGTGCCGAACCCGGCCGCGCCCTCGAAGAAGGCGCCGAACGAGAAGGCGATCAGCAGCAGCTGCAGCCGGCGGTCCTCGGTGACGCCGGCGATGGAGTCCTGCAGGATGGCGAACGAGCCGTTGCGCTCGGTCAGCTGGTGCAGGAAGATGATGTTCAGCACGATCCAGCCGATCGGCAGCATGCCGGTCAGCGCGCCGAGCCAGGCGGCCTTGCCGGCCATCGCCGCCGGCATGCCGAAGGCGAACACCGCGATCACCACCGCGGCCAGCAGGCCGGCGCCGGCCGCGATGTGGGCCTTCATGTGCAGGAAGCCCAGTCCCACCAGCATGACCACCACCGGGATGGCGGCGAGCAGCGTGGACAGCACCATGCTGCCCATGGGGTCGTAGATTTGTTGCCAGGTCATGGCTCGTCTCCTTGTCTTCTGCCTGCCTTTGTAACCGGGCTTGGCTGACGAGGAACTGTCGGGCCTAGTCCTGCAGCGCGCACCGCACCGGCGTGGCCCCGAGCAGGTCGACGCACACGCGCGGGTCGATCCCCACCAGGTAGCCACGCCGGCCGCCGTTGATCGCGATGCGCGGCAGGCCGAGGATCGTTTCCTCGACGTACACCGGCATCTTCCTGCGGGTGCCGAACGGCGAGGTGCCCCCGACGAGGTAACCGCTGTGCCGGTTGGCAACCTCTGGCTTGCATGGCTCCACCGACTTGGCGCCGATCTGCCGCGCCAGGTTCTTGGTCGAGACCTTGCGGTTGCCGTGCATCAGCACGAGCAGGGGCCGCGCCTTCTCGTCCTCCATCACCAGCGTCTTGACGACCGTGAAGGGGTCGAAGCCGAGCACCGCGGCGCTGTGTTCGGCGCCGCCGTGCTCCACGTACTCGTAGGGATGCTCGGTGAATGCGACGCCGTGCGAGCGCAGCAGCGCCGTGGCCGGCGTCTCGCTCACGTGCTCCTTGCGCGCCACGGACGGCCTCAGTTGGCGGGGTCGCGCATTTCCCAGCGGATGCGGTCGATCTCGGCGAGCAGCTCGGGGGCGAGCCGGGTGCCCCAGGCGTCCAGGTCCTCGTCCAGCTGCTGCAGCGTTCGCACGCCGACGATGGTGCTGGCCACCTGCCACTTGGTGTAGCAGAAGGCCAGCGCCAGGCGCGCCGGCGTCAGGCCGTGGTCGCGCGCGAGCTGGTTGTAGCGGCGGGCCGCGGCCAGCGCTTCCGGCCGGCCCCAGCGCCCCTGCCGCACCGACTCGAACTTGCCGATGCGCGCCTCGCGCGGAGTGGACGGGCCGTCGATGCCGGCCTGGTCGTACTTGCCGGTGAGCAGGCCGAAGCCGAGCGGCGAATACGCCAGCAGCGACACGCCCAGCCGGTGCATCGTCTCGTCCAGGGCGTTCTCCAGCGCGCGGCTGATCAGGCAGTAGACGTTCTGCACGGTGGCGATGCGCGGCAGCCCGTGCTGCTCGGCCAGCCGCACGAACTCGTGCACGCCGTAGGGCGTCTCGTTGGACAGGCCGATGTGGCGCACCTTGCCCTGGCGCACCAGCCTGTCCATCGCCTCGAGCTGCTCCTGGATCGAGGTCTGGGTGCGCTCCTTGGACGGGTCGTAGTAGAGCGAGCCGAACATCGGCACGTTGCGCTCGGGCCAGTGGATCTGGTAGAGGTCGATGGTGTCGACCTGCAGCCGGCGCAGCGACGCCTCGCAGGACGCGACGATGTCGGCGGCGGTCATGCCGCTGCCCTCGCGCACCCAGGGCATCCCGCGCGAGGGACCCGCCACCTTGGTGGCGAGGACCACCTTGCCGCGCGCCGCCGGGTTCTTCGCGAACCAGCGGCCGATGATGGACTCGGTGGCGCCGTAGGTGTCCTTGCGCGCCGGCACCGAGTACATCTCGGCGGTGTCGATGAAGTTGACGCCGCGCTCCAGCGCGCGGTCGAGGATGGCGTGGGCGTCGGCCTCGGCCACCTGCTCGCCGAAGGTCATGGTGCCGAGGCAGATGGGCGTGACGCGCAGGTCGCTGGCGCCGAGTTGGACGAGGTTCATGGGCAAATGGATGACATGGGCTGCGCGAGCGGGGTGCGCAGAATAAACCATGCCCGAAGGTCCGTCGCTGGTCATCCTGCGCGAGCAGGCGCAGGTGTTCGAGGGCCGCCGCATCCTGCGCGTGGAGGGCAACACCACGCTCGACAAGGACCTGTTGCGGGGGCGCACCGTCCAGGCCGTGCGCACCTGGGGCAAGCATTTCCTCGTCGAGCTGCCGAACGTGGCGCTGCGCATCCACCTGCTGATGTTCGGCAGCTACTGCATCGACTCGCGCAAGCCCGGCAAGCCCATCCGCATCGGCCTGGGCTTCGCGCAGGGCCGCGAGCTGAACTTCTACAGCTGCGCGGCGCGGCTGGTGGAGGAGCCGGTCGACCTGCTGTACGACTGGAGCGCCGACGTGCTGTCGGACCACTGGGACCCGAAGCTCGCGCGCGAGCGCCTGCTCGCCGAGCCGGACGCGCTGGTGTGCGACGCCCTGCTGGACCAGGGCATCTTCGCGGGGGTGGGCAACATCATCAAGAACGAGGTGCTGTTCCGCATCCGCGTGCATCCGCTGTCGCGCCTGGGCGCCCTGCCGCCGGCCAAGCTGCGCGAGCTGGTGCGCGAGGCGCGCCGCTACAGCTTCGACTTCCTCGAGTGGAAGAAGGCCTTCGTGCTGCGCAAGCACTGGCTCGCGCACACGAAGCGCACCTGTCCGCGCTGCCACGTCCCGCTGCAAAAGGGCCACCTGGGCAGCACGCAGCGCCGCAGCTTCTGGTGCGAGCGCTGCCAGCTGCGCTACGGGTGAACGGCCCCCGGGGCATCCCCCTGCACGGCCGGTGGCGGCAGCGCTAGGATGGGCCATGCCATCGCATCTGAACCGCCGCGCGGCGTTGGCCTGGGGCGGTGCCCTGGCGCTCAGCCACGCCGTGCCGGCCGCGGCCCAGTCCTTTCCCTCGCGCCCGCTGCACATCGTCGTGCCCTTCACGCCGGGCGGCTCCAGCGACGTGCTGGCCCGGGCCGTCGGGGTCGAACTGGCGCGCTCGCTCGGCCAGCCGGTCGTGATCGACAACGTGCCCGGCGCGGGCGGCTCGCTCGGGGCGGAGCGGGCCGCCAAGGCGGCCGCCGACGGCACCACGCTGCTGATGGGGCACATCGGCACGCTGGCGATCAATCCGGCCCTCTACCCGAAGCTCGGGTACGACCCGGTGCGCAGCTTCACGCCGGTGGCCTGGGTGGCCCGGGTGCCCAACGTGCTGGTGGTGCACGAGGCCGTGCCGGCGCGCACCCTGCAGGAGTTCGTCGCCTACGCCAGGGCCCACCCCGGCAAGCTGGCCTACGGCTCGGGCGGCAACGGCAGCGCGGCGCACACCACGATGGAATACCTGAAGCTGCAGACCGGCACCTCGCTGCTGCACATCCCCTACCGGGGCACGGCACCGGCGGTGACGGACCTGCTGGCCGGGCAGGTGCAGGCGCTGTTCACGGGCGTGCCGGCGCTGCTGCCACACATCAAGGCGGGCCGCATCCGCGCCCTCGCGGTGTCCAGCCCCAAGCGCCTCGCGGTGCTGCCGGACGTGCCCACCGTCGCCGAGAGCGGCGTGCCCGGCACCCAGGGCTTCGAGGCCGACCAGTGGTACGGGCTTGTCGCGCCGGCCGGCACGCCGGCCGACGTGGTGCGACTGCTCAACCAGCACGTGAACAAGGCGCTCGAATCGGCCGAGGTGCGCTCCCGCCTGGCGTCCGAGGGCGCCGAAGCCACGCCGGCGACCCCCCAGGCCTTCGGCCAGCTGATCGCCGCCGAGATCCCGCGCTGGGAGCGCGTCGTCAAGGCCGCCCGCATCCACCTCGATTGACACCACCTGGAGGAGAAGACGCATGGAACGATTGGCACGATGGCTCCTGGCCGCCGCGATGGCCTGCAGCGGCTGGGCCGCGCACGCGCAGCAGCCAGCCGGCAAGACCGAAGTGTTGTGGCTGGGACAGTCGGCCTTCCGCATCACCACGCCCGGCGGCAAGGTGATCGTCACCGACCCCTGGCTGAAGGCCAACCCGCTCACGCCGGCGCAGTACAAGAACCTGGACGCGCTGGGCAAGGTGGACGTCCTGCTGGTCACCCACGGCCATCTCGACCACTTCGCCGACGCGCCCGCGATCGCCCTGGCCAACCAGGTGCCGATGTACGCGCCCGGCGACATGAACCAGACCGTGGGCCTGCTGGGCATCTTGCCGGCCAACCTGGTGCCGCGCTTCAACAAGAGCGGCACCGTCACGCCCGTGCCGGGCATCAAGGTGACCGCCGTGCACGCCGAGCATTCCTCGGTGATCGTCTGGAAGAACCCGGCCACCGGCAAGGACGAATCGCACTACGGCGGGGAACCGGTGGGCTACATCATCGAGCTGGAGAACGGCTTTCGCATCTGGCACATGGGCGACACCGGGCTGTTCGGCGACATGCGCTTCATCGCCGACTACTACAAGCCCGACCTGGTGCTGATGCCCATTGGCGGCCACTTCACCATGGCCCCGGCCGACGCCGCCTATGCCGCGCGTGAATGGATCCGGCCGAAGAACGTGATCCCGATGCACTACGGCGCCAACCCGCTGGGCCGCGGCACGCCCGAGGAGTTCATGCGTGCGCTCGGCGATGGACCGACGCGCGTGCTGCCGCTCAAGCCGGGCGAGACGGCAACGTTCTGACCCCGGCGGCAGCGGGCCGGGTCGGCAGCCGCTGCGCATCCTGGTTGGGGCGGGCGACGGCAGCCCCGGACTAAACTGCCCGCGATGAAAGCTGCCTTCTACGACCGGCTCGGCCCAGCACGCGAAGTGCTGCAGCTGGGCGACCTGCCCGAACCCCGTCCCGCGCCCGGCGAAGTGCGGGTGCGCATCGCCTGGTCCGGCGTCAACCCCTCCGACGCCAAGTCGCGCATCGGCCTGCGCAGCCAGGGGATGCCGTTCCCGCGCGTGATCCCGCACAGCGACGGCATGGGCGTGATCGATGCCGTGGGCGACGGCGTGCCGGCCCGCCGGGTCGGCGAGCGGGTGTGGACCTGGAACGCCGCCCGGGGCCGCGCGCACGGCACGGCCTGCCAGTGGGTGTGCCTGCCCGACGCGCAGGCGGTGGCGCTGCCGGACAACGTGCCCGGCGAAGCCGGCGCCTGCCTGGGCATTCCGGCGCTGACGGCGCTGCACGCGGTCCTGATGGACGGCGGGGTGGCCGGCAAGACCGTGCTGGTGGCCGGCGGCGCCGGCGCGGTCGGCCACTACGCCGTGCAGATGGCCAGCCAGCTCGGCGCCGCGCGCGTGATCGCCTCGGCCAGCACGCCGGCCAAGGCCGCCCTGGCGCGCGAGGCCGGCGCCGACGACGTGGTGCTCTACAAGTCCGAGCCGCTCGCGCAACGCGTGCTGGCGCTGACCGGCGGGCGCGGCGTCGACCGGGTGATCGAGCTGGACATCGCGGCCAACGCGGCGGCCGACCTGGAACTGCTGCGGCCGGGCGGCGAGTGCGTGGTCTACGGCAGCGGCGCGACCGCGTTCGAGTTGCCGTTCTACCCGCTCATCACCAAGAACGTGCAGCTGAAGTTCTTCATCGTCTACAACCTCGCGCCGGCCGACCGCGAGCGCGCCGTGGGCACGCTCACGCGGATGCTCGCGCGCGGGGCGCTGCAGCACAACATCGCGGCCCGGCTCCCGCTGGAGGAGATCGCGCAGGCCCACGAGCTGGTCGAGCGCGGCCAGGCGGTCGGCAACGTCGTGCTGCGCGTCGACTGAGCGCCGTCGCGCGCATGAATGCAACTCACAGGTTGCCTTTTTCGGATCGGGGCGCCAGAATGCCAATGAGCAACCATTCGGTTGCATTCAAGGAGCCCCCATGACCCACGCTTCCGCCGCCGTCGCGCACGGCACCTCTCCCGCAGCGGCCGAGTCCACCGACCGCATCGAGCGCAGCATCCACATCCAGGCGCCGCGGTCGCGCGTCTGGAACGCACTGGCCACGCCGGAGCACTTCGGCGCCTGGTTCGGTTGCGACCTGCAGGGCCAGGCGTTCCGGCCGGGCGAGCGCGCGCGCGGCCAGAACACCGGCTGCGGCCACGAGGACGTCTGGTTCGACATCGTCGTGCAGCGCATGGAGCCCGAGCGCCTGTTCTCCTGGCGCTGGACCCCGTTCCCGATCCCGCCGTCGGCCGACTACTCGCAGGAGGAGCCGACGCTGGTGGAGTTCACGCTCGAGGATGCGCCCGGCGGCGGCACGCTGCTGCGGGTGGTCGAGTCCGGGTTCGACAAGGTCCCCCCGCACCGCCGCCTGCAGGCCTTCCGCATGCACGAACAGGGCTGGGGCGCGCAGCTGCAGAACATCGCCCGCCATGCCGCCACGCACTGACGACGCGGCTGCCCGGCTGGCCAGGCAAACGCAGGCGATCGCCGGCGTCTTCGCGGCGCTGGGCGACCCGACGCGGCTGCGCCTGGTCGCCGCGCTGTGCGCGGGCGGCGCGTTCTCGATCGCGCAGCTGACGTCGCAGACCGACATCACGCGCCAGGCGGTGACCAAGCACCTGCAGGTGCTGGCCGATGCCGGCGTGGTGCGCGACCTGAAGCTGGGCCGCGAGCGCCTGTGGCAGCTCGACCCGGCCCAGATCGCCGAAGCCCGGCGCACGCTGGAGGTGATCGGGCAGGAGTGGGAAGCCGCCCTCGGCCGCCTCAAGGCGTTCGTCGAGGGGGCCTGAGGCCACGGGCGCGCGGGCGGCCGCTCAGCGCCCCACGCCCTGCCCCTTCGCGCGCTCCTCCTCGCGCAGCCGCAGCACGCGCCGCTGGACCTTGCCGGTGGTGGTCATCGGCAGGGCGTCGATGAACTCGATCTCCTTCGGGTACTCGTACGGCGCGAGCTTGCCGCGCACGTGCTGCTGCAGTTCGGCCACCAGCCGGTCGCCCGGCAGGTGCCCCGGCGCCAGCACCACGTACGCCTTCACCAGCGCCCCGCGTTCGGCGTCGGGCTTGGGCACCACGGCGGCGTTCGCCACCGCCGGGTGCTTGACCAGGCAGTTCTCGATCTCGCTCGGCCCGATGCGGTAGCCGGCGGCCTTGAACACGTCGTCGGCCCGGCCCTGGTACCAGAGGTAGCCCTCGGCGTCGCGCGTGGCGAGGTCGCCGGTGCGGCACCAGTCGCCGGTGGACTTGCGCCGGGTGGCGCCTTCGTTGCGCCAGTAGCCGAGGAAGAAGATCGGGTCCGGCTCGCCGTGGACGTCGAAGCGGTTGACGGCCACGTCGCCCGGCACGCCCACCGGGCATTCGTTGCCGTCCTCGTCGATCACCGCCACGCGATGCCCCGGGTAGGGCCGCCCCATGCTGCCCGGGCGGGCGGGCCAGCCGATGCCCGCCTCGCTTCGCCCGTTCATGCTGCAGTTGCCCACCACGTAGTTGATCTCGGTCTGGCCGAACATCTCGTTGACCACCACGCCCAGGTGGTCGCGGCAATACGCAAACACCGCGTCGCCCACCGCCTCGCCGGCGCTCATGACCGCCTGCAGCTTCAGGCGGAACTGCCGCCGCGGCTCGGGGAAGGCCTTCATCATGGCCTTGAGCGCGGTGGGGAACAGGAAGGTGTGCGTCACCCCGTGCTCCTGCATCAGGCCGAACGCCAGCTCGGGCGCGAAGCGCTGGTTGCAGGCCACGATGGGGCGGCCGAAATACAGGGACGGCAGCAGCGCGTCCATCAACCCGCCCGTCCAGGCCCAGTCGGCCGGCGACCAGAACACGGCGCTGCTCTGGCCGGTCCGCAGGGCATCGCGCGTGGGCGGAAAGCCGAACCAGTTCTGGCTGCAGACGAACCCCGGCAGGTTGCCGATCAGCGCGCGGTGCGGGATCAAGGCGCCCTTGGGCGGGCCGGTGGTGCCGCTGGTGTAGATCAGCACCGCGCCTTCGTCGGCCTGGGTCTTCGCCGCCGTGAACGCGCCGGGGTGGCGCCCCAGCTCCACGCCCCAGTCCAGGTCGGCCTGCAGCGCCGCGGCGCCCACGCCGACGAGCGTGCGCAGTGCCGGGCAGGCCGCGCGCACCGCCAGCACGTTGGCGACCGAGCTCTCGTCGCAGATCGCCACCACCGCTTCGCTGTCCTGCAGGCGGTATTCCAGCGCCTCGGGCCCGAACAGCATCGACAGCGGCATCGCCACCGCGCCCAGCTGGAAGACCGCCATGTAGGCGATCGCGGTCTCGAAGCGCTGCGGCATCACGATCGCGACCCGGTCGCCGCGGCGCACGCCCAGCGAGGCGAGCACGTGGCTCAGTCGGTCGGCCTGCGCCTGCAGGGCGGCGAAGGAGAGCTGCCCGCCGCCGTGCGCGCGGATGGCCACGCGCGACGCGCCGTCGGCCGCCCTCGCCCACCGGGTGCAGCACACGTCGGCGATGTTGAAGTGCGCCGGCACCGCCCAGCGGAACCCGGAATGCATGCGCGCGTGGTGGTCGGCCTGCTTGTCGCTGCCTTGACTGACGCCCATCGTGGCTCCTCCTATGATTTCGAGGCAATGTACCAACCCCTTCGCGCCTCGCGCAGCGAGTTTGTCCCGATCCGCCGCCTTCGCTACCACGTGCGCCTGTGGGGCGAGCCCGGCCCGGGCAAGGTGCCGCTGGTGCTGGTGCACGGCTGGATGGACGTCGCCGCGTCGTGGCAGTTCATGGTCGACGCCTTCTCCCGCGACCACTACGTGATCGCCCCCGACTGGCGCGGCTACGGCCTGACCGAGTCGCCCGTGGCCGACAACTACTGGTTCCCCGACTACCTGGCCGACCTCGATTTCCTGCTCGACCACTACGCGGGCGACACGCCGGTCGACCTGGTGGGCCACAGCATGGGCGGCAATGTCGCCATGCTCTACACGGGCGCGCGGCCCCAGCGCGTGCGCCGGCTCGTCAACCTGGAAGGCTTCGGCATGCCGGCCACCCGGCCGTCGCAGGCGCCCGGGCGCTACGGCAAGTGGATGGACGAGCTCAAGGCCCTGCACCGGGGCGAGCTGGCACTGAAGAGCTACGACGGCGTCGACGGCGTCGCCCGCCGCCTGATGAAGACCAACCGGCGCCTGTCGCAGGACAAGGCGGACTGGCTGGCCCGCCACTGGGCGCGCCAGGACGCCGACGGGCGCTGGCGCATCCTGGGCGATGCGGCCCACAAGATCACCAACGCCCAGTTGTTCCGGGTCGACGAGGTGCTGGAGCTCTACCAGCGGATCGCCTGCCCCGTGCTGTGGGTGGAGGCCAGCGACGACAGCCTCGGCCAGTGGTGGCAGGGCAGGTTCACGCTGGCCGAGTTCCACGAGCGCCTGCGCGCCGTGCCGCGGCTGCGCCAGGCGCAGTTGCCCGACAGCGGCCACATGCTGCACCACGACCAGCCGCTGCTGCTGGCCCGGCTGATCGAGGAATTCGTCGACGCCGGGTGAGCTGCTGAGCCATTGCCGAGTGAACTGCTGAGCCACTTTCACGGCTCCAGCGCGTCGGTCCAGCGCCGCGGTGGCGCGGAAAAAGTCGCATTTGTCCGACCTGCGCGTCGGACACCAGCCCTTCCGTGGCGTAGGAGGCTTCCTACTCATAGACTGTCACCCAACGAAGAGGTGACTCGGAATGAGCAGGAAGTTCTGGACGTTGCTGTTGGCTGCATTGCTGTCCCCATGCGCGTTCGCCGCGGATGAGACGGAACAGGGCCTTGCCACGCTGTGGGAAGCGCTGTGGCACCAGAGTGGCACGCCCACGCGCGTGGTGCGTTGGGACAACGAAATCCGCATGCGGATGACCGGGGTCGACCTGGACAAGCACCGCGACTACATCCTGAAGGCGCTGCGCGCCGTCACGGACGAGGCCGGGGTGAAGCTGGTCGACGTCACCGACCAGCCCAATGCCGAGCAGGCCGCCAACTTCAAGCTCGAGGTCGTGGCCGACACGGCGCTCGAGGACAACCAGCCCTGCGTCACCTACCTCGACTTCCGCACCGAGGACCGGGTGGACACTGCCAGCATGCAGATGCGCAGCAAGGACGTGTGGCGCTGCGCCTACCACGAGGGCATGCACCTGATGGGCGTGCGCGGCCATCCCGCCGGCAAGACCGTGCTGAGCTACTTCCCCTCCAAGGTCGACGGCCTGCTGCCGCTGGACCGGGTGATGCTGCGCGCCTGGTACTCGCCGCGCATGCGCGGCGGCATGACGCCGTTCGAGGCGCTGCCGGTCCTGGCCGACGAGCTGGTGGCCACCATGCCCGACAAGGCCACCGCCGCGCAGACGCGCGACCGCTTCTTCGCCCAGACGGTCGAGCAGATGCAGGCATACGCCGCCGGCCGCGGCGACATCCCCGCGATCGTCAAGCGATCGGGCAAGTCCACCGACGAAGGCATCCGCCGCGGCCGCAGCGAGATGAGCTACTTCCTGGGCGTCGCGTTCTTCGAGGGCAGCATGGTCGCCGCCGACCAGAAGCAGGCGCTGAACTGGTTCGAGCGCGCGGCCAGCGCGGGCAACCGCAAGGCCCAGTCGTACCTGGCCGGCCCGCGCTGAACGCGGCGGCTGGTCCGCCCGCCCCCCGCACCGCACCCCTGCGTCCCACGGCGGCCCCTCGGCCGCCGTGACGCATTGTTGAGCTGGGAATTCCGGCACACTGCGCGGCGGCCGACCTGGCCGCCCCTGCCGTCATTCCGTCGTGCCGAACCTCGCCCCCCAGACCTTCCGCCGCATCCTCGTTCGCAACCTGACCCTGCCGCTGGCCCTCGGCGTGGCCAGTGCCGTCGTCTTCATCGGGCTGATCTCCTACCTGATGCATGCCGTCGGCCTGGTCGAGCACACGGACCAGGTGCTGACCCGGGCCTATGCCGTGCAGACCACCGGACTGGAGATGGAATCCAGCGCCCGCGGCTACCTGCTCAGCGGCGACGAGCGGCTGCTGCAGGTGTTCCGGCAAGGCGGCAACCTGGACAAGCTGCGCGAGGAACTGCACCGGCTGGTGCAGGACAACCCGGCGCAGATGGCGCGGCTGGACCGCATCCAGGGACTGCAGCGGCAATGGAACGACGTTGCCGGCGCGATGGTGGCGGCCAAGACGCGCGACCCGGCCTACAAGCCTTCCAAGGACGACGTGACGGAAGGGTTGCGCCTGCGGCTGGCGGTGCGCGACGAGTTCAACGACTTCGTCGGCATCGAACGGCGCCTGCGGGTGGAGCGGCTCGAGGCGGCCAACCGCAACGCCACGGAAGTCACCATCGCGTTCGTGGTCCTCATGCTCGTGGTGGCTGGGGTGCTGGCCTGGCGCGGCCGCGCCGACCTGCTGGGCCTGAGCGCCGTGTTCGAGGACGCGCTCGCGGCGCAGCGCCGCCAGGCGGAGGAACTGCAGGCCCAGGGATGGCTGCGCGAGGGCCAGGCGCGGCTGTCCGACCGGCTGGCTGGCGAGCAACGGGCGGCCGATGTGGGCCGCGCCGCGCTCGACTTCCTGGCCGGCTACGTCGAGGCGCGCGTCGGCGCGCTGTACGTGCCGGCGGGCAACGGCGGCGAGCTGCTGCGCGTGGCCACGTACGGCTGGGCACAGGACGCACCGGCGGTCGGCGAAGTGGTCGAGGCCGGCCGCACCCTGCTGGCCGAGGCCGCTTCGCAGCAGCGCCAGATCGCCCTGGCCGACGTCCCGGCGGGCTACCTGCGCGTGGCCACGTCGCTGGCCACGGGCGACGCCGCCTCGGTGCTGATCGCCCCCCTGGTGCACGAAGGCAGCCTGTGCGGTGTCGTCGAGCTGGGTTTCATGCGCCCGCTCAAGCCGAGCGACGGCGAATTGCTGGCGGCAGTGTCGACCCTGCTTGGCGCGTCGCTGCGGGCGGCGCATCTGCGCCAGCGGCTGCAGGGCATGCTGGACGAGACCCAGCGGCTCAACGAAGCACTGCAGGTCCAGCAGGAGGAGCTGCGCACCGCCAACGAGGAGCTGGAGGAGCAGGCGCAGGCGCTCGAGGAGTCGCAGACCAACCTGGAGAACCAGCAGGCCGAACTGGAGCAGACCAACCAGCAGCTGGCCGAGCAGACGGTCGCGCTGGGCGAGCAGCGCGACGCGCTGCGGGCGACGCAGGGCGAGCTGGAGCAGCGGGCGGACGAGCTCCAGCGCGCCAGTCGCTACAAGTCCGAGTTCCTCGCCAACATGTCGCACGAGTTGCGCACGCCCCTGAACAGCTCGCTCATCCTCGCCCGCCTGCTCGCCGACAACCCGCAGGGCAACCTGGACGCCGAGCAGGTCAAGTTCGCCGAGTCGATCTACTCGGCGGGCAACGACCTGCTGAACCTGATCAACGACATCCTCGACATCTCCAAGGTCGAGGCCGGCAAGCTGGAGGTGCGGCCGGAGGTCACGCCGGTGGGCGCCGTGGTGCAGACGCTGCGCACGATGTTCGAGCCGCTGGCCGGCGAACGCGGGCTGGGGCTGGAGTTCGAGGTGGACGGCGACGCCCCCGCCGACCTGTTCACCGACCGCCAGCGCCTGGAGCAGATCCTGCGCAACCTGCTGTCCAACGGCCTGAAGTTCACCGAGCGCGGCACCGTCGGCCTGCACATCGCCGCCGACGGCCCCGGCCGGGTGCGCTTCGAGGTGCGCGACAGCGGCATCGGCATCGACCCGTCGCAGCACGAACTCATCTTCGAGGCGTTCCGCCAGACCGACGGCACCGTCAGCCGCCGCCACGGGGGCACCGGCCTGGGCCTGTCGATCTCGCGCGACCTCGCGCGCCTGCTCGGCGGCGACCTGCGCGTGGACAGCGCGCCCGGCCAGGGCAGCACCTTCACGCTCTCGCTGCCGGTGCGCCACGAGCCGCTCGTGGCCGCTCCGCGGCCCGCCCCCGCCCTCCCGGCCCGGCCCGCGCGCGCGCCGCGCCTGGACACGGCGCTGCCCAAGGCCTCGCCGGCGCCGATCGGGCCGGCCTTCCCCGACGACCGCGGCGCCCCGCCCGACGGTCGCCGCACGGTGCTGGTGATCGAGGACGACCGCGTGTTCGCGCGCATCCTGTTCGACCTCGCGCACGAGCTGGGCTACCGCTGCGTGGTCGCGCACCAGGCCGAGGAAGGCGTGGTGCTGGCCGCGCAGCAGCACCCGCACGCCGTGCTGCTGGACATGCGCCTGCCCGACGGCACCGGCCTGACCGTCCTGCAGCGGCTGAAGGACAACCCGGCCACCCGCCACCTGCCGGTGCACATCCTGTCGGTGGAGGACCAGTCGGAGACGGCGCTGCAGCTGGGTGCGGTGGGCTACGCCACCAAGCCGGCCACGCGCGAGCAGCTGCGCGACGTGTTCCAGCGCCTGGAAGCCAAGCTCAGCCAGAAGGTCAAGCGGGTGCTGGTGGTCGAGGACGACCCGCGCCAGCGCGAGAGCGTCGCCCGCCTGATCGGCGACCGCGACGTCGAGATCACCGCCGTGGGCCGCGGCAGCGAAGCGCTCAAGGCCCTGGGCGAAGGCGTGTACGACTGCATGGTGATCGACCTCACCCTGCCCGACATGACCGGCCAGGAGCTGCTGCGGCGCATGGCCTCGGGCGAGAGCCGCTCGTTCCCGCCGGTGGTCGTCTACACCGGCCGCAACCTCAGCCACGACGAGGAAGCCGAGCTGCTGCGCTACTCGCGCTCGATCATCATCAAGGGCGCGCGCTCGCCCGAGCGGCTGCTGGACGAGGTGACGCTGTTCCTGCACCAGGTCGAGGCCGAGCTGTCGGCCGAGCGGCGCAAGATGCTGGTGACCGCGCGCAGCCGCGAGAAAGCCTTCGAATCCCGGCGCATCATGGTGGTCGACGACGACGTGCGCAACATCTTTGCCCTCACCAGCGCCCTGGAGCACAAGGGCGCCCAGGTGGTGGTCGCGCGCAACGGCGTCGAAGCGCTGGACAAGCTGGCCAAGGACGACAACGTGGACCTGGTGCTGATGGACCTGATGATGCCGGAGATGGACGGCTACACGGCCATGCGCGAGATCCGGCGCAACCCCGCGTGGCAGAAGCTGCCCATCATCGCGGTCACCGCCAAGGCGATGCGCGACGACCAGGAACGCTGCCTGGCCGCCGGCGCCAACGACTACCTGGCCAAGCCGATCGAGCTGGAACGCCTGTTCTCGCTCATGCGCGTGTGGATGCCCAAGCTGGAGCGGCTCTGACATGACCGCCAGCGATGTCGCCGACATCGAGATCCGCCTGCTGGTGGAGGCGGTGTTCCTGCGCTTCGGGCACGACTTTCGCGATTACTCGGGCGCCTCGCTGCGCCGCCGCGTGCTGCACGCCTGCGAGCGCATGGGGCAGCCCACGGTGTCGGCGCTGCAGGAGAAGGTGCTGCACGACGAGACGGCGTTCGCGCAGCTGCTGCAGTTCCTCACGGTGCCGGTCAGCGAGATGTTCCGCGACCCGTCCTACTTCCTCGCGCTGCGCGAGCAGGTCGTGCCGGTGCTGCGCACCTATCCCTCGCTCAAGGTCTGGGTGGCCGGCTGCAGCACGGGCGAGGAGGCCTATTCGCTGGCCATCCTGCTGCACGAGGAACGCCTGCTCGAGCGCACCATCCTCTACGCCACCGACATCAACCCGGCCTCGCTCGAGCGCGCGCGCCAGGGCATCTTCCCGCTGGACAGCATGCAGGCCTTCACGGCCAACTACCAGCGCGCCGGCGGCACCACGGGCCTGGGCACGTACTACACCGCGGCCTACGGCGGCGCGGTGTTCAGCCGCGCCCTGCGCGACGCCATCACCTTCGCCGACCACAGCCTGTCCACCGACAGCGTGTTCGCCGAGACGCACCTGGTCTCGTGCCGCAACGTGCTGATCTACTTCAACCGCCGCCTGCAGGATCGCGCGCTCGGCCTGTTTCACGACTCGCTGACCCACCGCGGCTTCCTCGGCCTGGGCAGCAAGGAGTCGCTGGAGTTCTCGGCCTACGGCGACCGGTTCGAGCCGGTGGCGGCGCGCGAGCGCATCTACCGCAAGAAGGCGGCGCTGCCATGAGGCGCGAGCTGCCCGCCGACTTCGCCCCTGAGGTCGACGCCGTGCTGGTCGGCGCGTCCGCGGGCGGCATCGATGCCCTGCTGTCGCTGCTGGACGGCGTGCAGTTGGGCACGAGGGTGCCGGTGATCGTCGTGCTGCACCTGCCGCCCGACCACGACAGCCGCCTGGCCGAGATCTTCTCCGCCCGCCTGGGCGTGCCCGCGCGGGAAGCCGAGGGCCACGCGCCGGCCGAAGGCGGCGTGTTGCACTTCGCCCCGCCCGGCTACCACGTGCTGGTCGAGGCCGACCACACCTTCTCGCTCAGCTGCGACGCGCCGGTGCATTTCTCGCGCCCCTCGATCGACGTGCTGTTCGAGTCCGGCGCCGATGCGTACGGCGCGCGCCTGGCGGCCTTCGTGCTGACGGGCGCCAACGACGACGGCGCGGCCGGCCTGCGGCGCGTGCGGCAGGCCGGCGGCCTCACCGCGGTGCAGGACCCGGCCGAGGCCATGCACGCCACCATGCCGCAGGCGGCCATCGATGCCGCCGATCCCGACTTCGTGCTCGCGCTGGCGCAGCTGCGCGCGCTGCTGCAACGACTGCTGACGCCATGACCCAAGACAAGTTGCCGCCCGCCAAGGTGCTGCTGGTGGACGATCTGCAGGAAAACCTCACCGCGCTGGAGGCGCTGATCCGCGCCCCCGGCCGCACCATCCTGTGCGCGCGCAGCGGCGAGGAGGCGCTCGCGCTGATGCTCGACAACGACTTCGCGCTGGCGATCGTGGACGTGCAGATGCCGGGCATGGACGGCTTCGAGCTCGCGGAGCTGATGCGCGGCACCGAGCGCACCCGCCACATCCCGATCGTGTTCGTCAGCGCCGCCGGGCGCGAGATGAACTACGCGTTCCGCGGCTACGACAGCGGCGCGGTCGACTTCCTGCACAAGCCGCTGGACCCGCAGACCGTGCGCAGCAAGGTCAGCGTGTTCGTCGACCTGGACCGCCAGCGCCAGCGCCTGCAGCGCATGCAGGCGGAGCTGGAGCACGCGGTGCGCCTGCGCGACGACTTCATGTCGATGGTCTCGCACGAACTGCGCAACCCGCTCAACACGCTGTTCCTGCAGGCGCAGCTGCGCAAGCGCATGGCCGCCGGGGGCCGCGTGCCGGACCTGGCCGCCTTCCAGCAGATGGCCAACCGGGACGAGCAGCAGATCACCAGCATGATCCGGCTGCTGGACGACATGCTGGACGTCTCGCGCGTGCGCACCGGCAAGCTGACGATGTCGCCGGCCCCGATGGACCTGGCCGAGCTGGCCCGCCGCACGGTGGAGGCGATGCAGGAGCAGGCGCGCGCGGCGGACACGCCGCTGTCGGTCGAGGCGCCCCCCGCCGTGCCCCTGGTGGGCGACGCGCAGCGCCTGCAGCAGGTGCTGACCAACCTGCTGACCAACGCGCTGCGCTACGGGCAGTCGCGCCCCGTGGAAGTGGTCCTGCGGACCACCGAGGACGAGGCGCTGCTGTGCGTGCGCGACCACGGGCCGGGCATCCCGCCGGCGGACCAGGAGCGCATCTTCCAGCAGTTCGAGCGCGCCGAGACCGCGCGCAACGTCGCCGGCCTCGGGCTGGGCCTGTTCATCAGCCGCGAGATCGTGCAGGCGCACGGCGGCCGGCTGCAGGTGCGCAACGTGCCCGAGGGCGGCGGCGCCGAATTCACGGTCCGGCTGCCGCTGGCCAAGTGAGCCGGCGGGCCGCGCGGGGCGGCACTTTGCGGCGCGGCCGGGCCCATCTGCGAAAATCGGCGGTTTCCGGAAAGAACACACCATGGACGCAGAGCGCATCAACCTCATCGGCACGACCCTGACGGACCTCCAGCAGAGGACCGCGGATCTCCGGAGGTATCTTTGACTTCGATGCCAAGTCGGAGCGCCTGAGGACCGTCAACGCCGCGCTGGAAGATCCCGCGGTCTGGAACGATCCCAAGAAGGCCCAGGAGCTGGGCAAGGAAAAGAAGCAGCTGGACGGCATCGTCGTCGTGCTGCAGGACCTCGACCGCGAGCTGTCCGACAACCTCGAGCTCTATGAGATGAGCAAGGACGACGGCGACGAGGCCGGCCTGGCCACCATCGAAGCCGAGGCGGCCAAGCTCACCAAGATCGTCGAGGACCTGGAATTCCGGCGCATGTTCAACCAGCCGGCGGACCCGAACAACTGCTTCATCGACCTGCAGGCGGGCGCCGGCGGCACCGAGGCGTGCGACTGGGCCAGCATGCTGATGCGCCAGTACCTGAAGTACGCCGAACGCAAGGGCTTCAAGACCACCATCGAGGACGAGACGCCGGGCGACACCGCCGGCATCAAGGGCGCCACGATCAAGGTCGAGGGCGACTACGCCTTCGGCCTGCTGCGCACCGAGACCGGCGTGCACCGCCTGGTGCGCAAGTCGCCGTTCGACTCCGCGGGCGGGCGCCACACCAGCTTCGCCAGCGTGTTCGTGTACCCGGAGATCGACGACTCGATCGAGATCGAGATCAACCCGGCCGACGTGCGCACCGACACCTACCGGGCTTCCGGCGCGGGCGGCCAGCACATCAACAAGACCGATTCGGCCGTGCGCCTGACGCACGTGCCCACCGGCATCGTCGTGCAGTGCCAGGACAGCCGCAGCCAGCACAGCAACCGCGACGTCGCCTGGCGGCGCCTGCGCTCGCGGCTGTACGACCACGAGATGCGCAAGCGCATGGAGGAGCAGCAGAAGCTGGAGGACACCAAGACCGACGTCGGCTGGGGCCACCAGATCCGCAGCTACGTGTTGGACCAGAGTCGCATCAAGGACCTGCGCACCAACGTCGAAATCTCGAACACCCAAAAGGTGCTGGACGGGGACCTCGACCCGTTCATCGAGGCATCGTTGAAGCAGGGCGTGTGACGCCCTGAAGGAGAACCATCATGCGTGAAGGCCAGAACGCCGTCATCTTCCGCGCCGACTACCAGGCGCCCCCGTACTGGATCGACACCGTCGACCTGTGCTTCGACCTCGACCCGGCCAAGACCCGGGTCCTGAACCGCATGAAGGTGCGGCGCAACCCGGACGTGCCGGCGCAGCCCCTGAAGCTCGATGGCGACGAGTTGAACCTGGCGCGCGTGCTGGTCAACGGCCAGGGCACCTCCTTCAAGATGGAGGGCGACCGGCTGGTGCTGGAGAACCTGCCCGAGGGCAGCGAGCCGTTCGAGCTGGAGATCTTCACCACCTGCGCGCCGGCGAAGAACAGCAAGCTCATGGGCCTGTACACGAGCAACGACTCGTTCTTCACCCAGTGCGAGGCCGAGGGCTTTCGCCGCATCACCTACTTCCTGGACCGCCCGGACGTGATGGCCGCCTACACGGTCACGCTGCGCGCGGACAAGCACAAGTACCCGGTGCTGCTGTCCAACGGCAACCTGGTCGACCAGGGCGACCTGGAGGACGGGCGCCACTTCGCCAAGTGGGTCGACCCGCACCGCAAGCCCTGCTACCTGTTCGCCCTGGTGGCGGGCCAGCTGGTGTGCCGCGAGCAGAAGATCATGTCGCGCGCCGGCAAGGAGCACCTGCTGCAGGTGTACGTGCGCGCGGGCGACCTGGACAAGACCGAGCACGCGATGAACTCGCTCATGGCCTCGGTGGCCTGGGACGAGGCCCGGTTCGGGCTGCCGCTGGACCTGGAGCGCTTCATGATCGTCGCCACCAGCGACTTCAACATGGGCGCGATGGAGAACAAGGGCCTGAACATCTTCAACACGAAGTACGTGCTGGCCAGCCAGGCGACGGCCACCGACATGGACTTCGGCAACATCGAGTCCGTCGTCGGCCACGAGTACTTCCACAACTGGTCGGGCAACCGCGTCACCTGCCGCGACTGGTTCCAGCTGTCGCTCAAGGAGGGCCTGACGGTCTTCCGCGACCAGGAGTTCAGCCAGGACCTGGCCGGCGAGGCGTCGGCCCGCGCGGTCAAGCGCATCGAGGACGTGCGGGTGCTGCGCACCGCGCAGTTCCCCGAGGACGCAGGCCCGATGGCGCATCCGGTGCGCCCGGAGCAGTACCTCGAGATCAACAACTTCTACACCGTCACGGTGTACGAGAAGGGGGCCGAGGTCGTCCGCATGATGCAGACGCTGGTGGGCCGCGCCGGCTTCGAGCGCGGCCTCACGCTGTACTTCCAGCGCCACGACGGCCAGGCCGTGACCTGCGACGACTTCGCGCAGGCGATCGCCGACGCCAACCCGCAGAGCCAGTTCGCGCAGGTGCTCGAGCAGTTCAAGCGCTGGTACAGCCAGGCCGGCACGCCCCGCGTGCAGGCCGCCACCCGCTGGGACGCCGCGACCGGCACCTACGAGGTCACGCTGTCGCAGACCTGCGCCGCCACGCCGGGCCAGGCGGACAAGCAGCCGTTCGTCATTCCCGTCGCCTGGGGCCTGCTGGGCGCCGACGGCCGCGAGGTCGCCGCCGGCATGCACGTGCTCACGCAGGCGAGCGAGACGTTCACGGTGCAGGGCCTCTCGGCCGAGCCGGTGCCGTCGCTGCTGCGGGGCTTTTCGGCGCCGGTGATCCTCGAGTGGGACTGCACCGACGAGCAGCTGCTCGCCCTGCTGGAGCACGACACCGACCCGTTCAACCGCTGGGAAGCGGCGCAGCGCCTGGCGGTGCGGCGCGCCCTGGACGCCATCCGCGGCGAGGCCGGCGGCGCGCTGCGCCTGGATCCGGCGTTCATCAACGCGATGCGCAACATCCTGCGCCACCCGCGCCTGGACGCGGCGTTCAAGGAGCTGGTGCTCACGCTGCCCGCGGAGGCCTACATCGCCGAGCAGCTGGACGTGGTGGACCCGCAGCGCGTGCATGCCGTGCGCGAGTCGATGCGCGAGCAGCTGGCCACGGCGCTGGCGGACGACTGGGCCTGGGCCCACGAGGAGCACCGCGAGAACGGCGCCTACCGGCCCGACCCGGTGTCCTCCGGCCGCCGCGCCCTCGCCGGCCTGGCGCTCACGCACCTGTGCATCGCGGCGCGCCAGAGCGGCGACACCGTCTGGCCGGGCAAGGCCTACCAGCGGTTCAAGGACGCCTCGAACATGACCGACCGCTTCAACGCGCTGGCCGCGCTGGTGGTCAGCGGGCAGGACCTCGCGCGGCCGGCGCTGGAGAGGTTCCACGCCATCTTCAAGGACGAGGCCCTGGTGCTGGACAAGTGGTTCGCGCTGCAGGCCGGCGCGCCGGACCGCGGCGGCAACATCCTGCCGGTCGTGCGCCAGCTGATGCAGCACCCGGACTTCAACATCCGCAACCCGAACCGCGCGCGCAGCCTGATCTTCAGCTACTGCAGCGCCAACCCGGGCGCGTTCCACCGACCCGACGCCGCCGGCTACGTGTTCTGGAGCGAGCGCGTGATGGAGCTGGACGCGATCAACCCGCAGGTGGCCGCTCGCCTGGCCCGCGCGCTGGACCGCTGGCGCAAGCTGGCCGAGCCGATGCGCGGCGCCGCCCGCGAGGCCATCGCCCGCGTCGCGGCCAAGCCCGACCTGTCCAACGACGTGCGCGAGGTCGTGACGCGCGCGCTGGCCGATTGATCAACACCTGTCATGCCGGGCGCGACCCGGTCTCCAGTCGACGGCCGTCGCTGGACCCCGGGTCGAGCCCGGGGTGACAGGCTTTCCAGGACCACCACCATGAGCAAGATTTCGCTGACCCGCTACCTCGTCGAGCAGCAACGCGTCGACGGCCACATTCCGTCGCAGCTGCGCCTGCTGATCGAGGTCGTCGCCCGCGCCTGCAAGGGCATCAGCCAGGCCGTGAACAAGGGCGCGCTGGGCGGCGTGCTCGGCACGGCCGGTAGCGAGAACGTGCAGGGCGAGGTCCAGAAGAAGCTGGACATCATCGCCAACGAGGTGCTGATCGAGGCCAACGAATGGGGCGGCCACCTCGCGGCCATGGCCAGCGAGGAGATGGACGGCATCTATGTCGTGCCCAACCGCTATCCGCAGGGCGAGTACCTGCTGCTGTTCGACCCGCTGGACGGCTCGTCCAACATCGACGTCAACGTGAGCATCGGCACCATCTTCAGCGTGCTGAAGATGCCCGAGGACGACCGGGGCGTGGACGAAGGCGACTTCCTGCAGGCCGGGCACCGGCAGGTGGCGGCCGGCTACTGCGTCTACGGGCCGCAGACCACCCTGGTGCTGACCGTGGGCGACGGCGTGGCGATGTTCACCCTGGACCGCGAGCAGGGCTCGTTCGTGCTGACGCAGGAGAACGTGCGCATTCCCGAGGACACGAAGGAATTCGCCATCAACATGTCGAACATGCGCCACTGGGACGCCCCGGTGAAGCGCTACATCGACGAGTGCCTGGCCGGCAAGGAAGGCCCGCGCGGCAAGGACTTCAACATGCGCTGGGTCGCCTCGATGGTGGCCGACGTGCACCGCATCCTCACCCGCGGCGGCATCTTCATGTACCCGTGGGACAAGCGCGAACCCGAGAAGGCAGGCAAGCTGCGCCTGATGTACGAGGCCAATCCCATGAGCTGGCTGGTCGAGCAGGCCGGCGGCGCGGCCACCAACGGCCGCCAGCGCATCCTGGACATCCAGCCGCAGAAGCTGCACGAGCGCGTGAGCGTGGTGCTGGGCAGCAAGAACGAGGTGGAACGCGTCACGCGCTACCACCTGGAAGCCAAGTAGCGGCACCGGTGGCGCGCCGGCGCCGCCATCCCCCGCCAGCCCGCACTTGAGCGGGCTTTTTTTTGCCTCGCCGGACCCTGGCTGGCCTGCTCGCCGGCCTCGCCACCAACGTCCCGGTCGCCCCGGCCGAGCCGGCGCCGGTCGACTGCTGGACCGTCGCGTGGTTCGCCTGCCACGCTGCGCGTCGAAAGTCGGGCAGGCTGCGCGGACTGCCCAAGAAAGAGGCATCGGCTGGACAGCAAGCACCGGCGCGGGTTTGGCCCGGAGTTCACATGGTTGTCCACATCCTTCTCCACGACGGCTGTGGGAATCCAGGGGTCCGCGGTGTGATAGCGCCTGGGGCGCGGGACGGCAGAGCGCCCCGACCGCCTTGCGGCTGATACCCTGCCAGCGTCGCCCTTCCAATGCGCGCCCGGATGCCTGACCTGCCCCACAGCCCTGCTGCCGATCGCAACAAGCAGCCCATCCTCGATGCGCTGCGCGGCATCCTGGGCGAGCGCGGCACGGCGCTGGAGATCGCCTCCGGCACCGGCCAGCACGCCGCCTGGTTCGCGGCGGCCCTCGAGCCATGGACCTGGCAGCCGACCGAGGCCGACCCCGCCATGCTGCCCGCGCTGGCCGGCCGGGTCGCGCAGGCCGGACTGCCCAACCTGCGGCCCCCGCTGCTGCTGGACGTGATGGCGAACCCCTGGCCGTCGCCGGACGCCCCGTTCGCGCAGCGCTTCGATGCGATCTTCTGCGCCAACATGCTGCACATCGCGCCGTGGCCCGCGTGCGCCGCACTCATGCACGGGGCGGCGCGCCACCTGGTGCCGGGCGGGTTGCTGGTCACGTACGGGCCCTACTTCGAGCACGACACGCCGCCCGCGCCGGGCAACCTGGCGTTCGACGAGAGCCTGCGCGCACGCGATCCCGCCTGGGGAGTGCGGCGACTGGAGGACGTGGCGGCCGAGGCGCGCCGCGCGGGTTTGACGCTGCGCGAGCGGCACGCGATGCCCGCGAACAACCTGCTGCTGGTCTTCAGCGCCTAGGCGCCTGTAGGGCTCCGCACTCCGCTGGCCGGAAGCAGATGTCCCGCGCATCGCCAAGCGGCGGAATGCGGCTGATAGCGGACTTCGTCCCTCGTCTCCTCCCTTCCGGTGAGCGGCGCTGTCTTGAACATCACGGGCTCCTTCCACGCGCGGCGTCAGAGAGCAGACCGCATGGAACGGGTGCTGCAAAATGGCGTCCCGCTCAACTCCGAAGTCCTCTGACTATCCGATGGCGAAATTCCTGAACACCAGTGCGACCAACTACTTCCTCGAGGAGTTGATCAAGAGTGCCACAGACCGGTTAATCCTGATCAGCCCTTTCCTCAAGCTAAACGATCGCATGAAGGAGCTACTGGCAGACAAGAATCGCCTGAAGATCGATGTCCGAATCGTATATGGCAAGAGCGAACTGCAGCCGCAGGAGATCGAATGGCTGCGGGGTTTGACCTATGTTCGCACTAGCTTCTGCAAGAATTTACACGCCAAGTGCTACCTCAGTGAGTCGCTCTGCATCGTGACTAGCCTGAACCTCTATGAATTCAGTCAGGTGAACAACAACGAGATGGGAGTTCTAATCGAGCGGACCGAGGACGCACAACTGTACAAAGATGCTTACGAAGAGGCGCAGCGCATCATCCGCATCAGCGACGAGGTGCGTATCACGATGGAGCGGGTCACAAGTGGTGCGGCAGAGATCCCCGAAGCTGGGGCGGATGCTTCGACAGAGGGCGAAACAGCTGCGGGCGGGAAGCTTCCATCCTCAAAGATTGCGCAGAAGCACGGATGGAAAACCTCGCAGCTTCTCGAGCGTGCCACGGCCGCTGGATACCTTGCACTCGAAGGTGATCGCCACACACTCACGCCCAAGGGGCAGCAGGCCGGAGTAGAGTTTGTTGCCAAATCTCGCTTTGGCCCGTACTTCCTCTGGCCTGAGGACATCAACCTAAGCTGATCGCGTCGGTGGCCGCAGCTGAGGGCTTGAGTCTCGCCCGCAATAGGGTGAGAGGCGTCCGCTTTGGGTCGAAAGCAGCCGTCGCGCTGACCGCCATAATTCCCGGGACTCTGTAGAGGTGGTCCATGCGGGAAGTCTGCTTGCGCGCGGTGGAGGAGCTGGAAGTAGCATTCTTGCGGCTGGAATCGCAAGTTGCGCGTCCAAGACTTGTTCCCTTTGGCCAGCGAGGAGAGGTCTTTCGGTACGTCGAGCAGTCGGTACACCAAGCATTGATCTTGAAGCACGCCCGGGTGATCACGGGGCTGCGAGCCGTCGATACTCTTCTCTCGCAGGGCCTTCTCCAGGAAGTCGGCTGCATGCAGCGTGTGCTTGACGAAGTAGCAGAGGACATCTACTTCCTTGCTGCATCAGTATCGAATGGCGAGTACACCGATAAGCATCAGCGGTATTTGGCCTCATTCTGGGGCGAGCAGTTCCCGGATCCGGACAACACATTTGCACGCCAGAAGAAGCCGGACGCGGTCCCTCGGAGCAAGATCGTTGGCTATGTCCACGAGACGCTGCTCGGGCCTGAGATCGCCTCGTCGCAAGCAGCGGATGCGTCGCACAACGTGAGTAGCACCTACTCGGGCTTCATCCACGCTCGCGCGGCGCAGATCATGGATCTCTACGGAGGGAGCCCCCCGGGATTTCATTTTCGCGGAATGCTGGGAACCCCCCGAATGGATGATGCTGTCCACGACGCTTGGAACTACTTCTACCGAGGCCTAATGGCGGGGGCAGTAGTGGCCAAAGCGTTTGGAGACGCGGACCTTGTTGCATCTCTGTTCGACTCGATCGAGCGCTTTCTTAGGGGCTCCGGTGCAAGAGGGGCAGGGGATCTTGCTCATCACCTGGAACAGAAGCAAAGGCGTGCCAGCGGTAGCTGAGGTCCGCTTCCGGCCAAGAGTGGACATCGTCGCCGCGGAGCCCGCGGGACGGGCGCTCGCGAGTTGTCGCGTTTCCTCCGTTCTCATTCAACTCCCGCTACCTAAAATGTTCACTGAGGGCGCGCCAGACCCAGCGAACAGATCAGAGAGCCCTCGCGAGAAGCCTCAGAGCCGTCGTTGTGGCAACTGAGGACAGTGCCGGTCCCGCGTACATTGCCACAAGTGCGAGACCGATCGTTGCGACGACACCCATGACACCTTTAAACCAGGCACTCACGCGCTCCGCGTGAGTCGCCATGGCGAGCGCTTCCAGCTTGACCTTATCCGGGGCGTCCTTGAACAGCGCCGCGAGGTCTTTCGCGGTGTCGGCTTTCTTTTGCGGCGGTTCGGGCATAGGCATTGGCGGATACCTCAGTCAGTCGGTTCGCAATTTCTTGGGCGTCACAGTGGCGGCCAACTTTCCACCAGGGAGTTTTCCTTAGGTGACCTCGGTAAGTCTGGTTTCCCAAGGCCGCTTCGCGTGCACGGCTCTATTTTCTTACTCGCGTCTCGTCGGCCAGCAGCTCCTCGGCTCTATCACCAGTGTGTTCCTGGCCATCTGCATCGCGCATACGACCTAAATTGTCGGACGCGGACACCTGATCCACACCGGGTTTTCGCCATTGGAAGTTCGTAGAGGCCAGGCGACCCCGCCCCGGATGACGGGCAAAGACCTGTCGTGCGAGTTGCGATGTAGGGTGATCTACAGAGGGTGCCGCAGTGCAGCAACGAGCGCCGGGCTCGCTCACTGGACGCGCCGTATCGCCGCCCGGAGATCTACCCGTTCAACTTAGTGCCGGTCGGGCGCATCGCTTTCGTTGCCTCTCGTGAGGGCTGGCGTCGACGAGTTGACGGAAGCGGCTTTCAGCCTGCACTGGACCGATGCATTTTGCTGCCCAGCGCGGAAAACCTCGCGGCAGCCCTGGCCCGCGTGCATAAGATCCCCTAGGGGTGCAAGCACCCGCTGCCTCCCCCGAGGTCACGCGCTCGAACGCGAGGCGGGACAACCCACGGCGTTCGCGACAAGGCCGGCGTGAAGACCACTCACGGCGCCGAGATCACCTCGAGCGCGCGCTGCGCCATCAGCGCGTGGACCGCATGCGTCGGATGGACGCCGTCCCAGAACACATAGGTGCGGGGGGCCGCACACTGGAACGGCGGCGTATTGGGTGTGACGCAGGCGTCCGTCGTGTTCTGGAAGCCATAGGTTCCAGGGTTGGCCACGATCTCATCGAGCAACCCGCTGATGTCCAGCACGCGCGCCTGGGCACCGCCAAGCCCGTTGGCGTACTGCACGACGCCCGCCAGGGCGGCGTTGAACGACTGCGAGAGCAGGGTCGCCAGTGCCGCGGCGCCCGGCACCTGCTGGTCGATCAGGCGCACCGACGGCGCCTTCGCCAGGTCCGGCACGTTCAGCAGCAGGAACCGGCGAGCGCCCCGCGCATAGAGCGTCGCGATGCTGTTGGCCATGCTCGCCACCGCGTTCTGGACATAGGGTGCCGGATCCTGCCCCGCTGCGGCCGCCACCAGCGCGTCGCGCACGTCGTTGCCGCCGATCTCCAGCGCGACGAGCGCCCGCGGCGACGTCTGCGGGAACTTCGCGACGTAGGCCGCCACCTGGTCCGGCAGGTTGAACCGGCACGGAAACGCAACGGCGCGCGCCCCGCCGGCTGCGAAGTTGCTGGCCTCGGTGCCTCCATTGCGCAGCGCCGGCCGCGCGTTCCCCGCGAGCGCGAGATCGCGCGCCAGTTCCTCGGCCCAGGTCGCACCGTCAGTGAAGTGATGGCCGCCCCTGGCGTACGGCCCGTCCGGCACGAGCAGGTCGTCCAGCGTGTCGTAGGGCGGCACGTTCTGCCGCGCGCCGCAAGCCTGGTTGACCGGATCCGACAGGAAGACGAACGCATTGCCGGTGTCGCTCAGGCTTCCGCCGAAGACCACGAAGCGGTCGATCTCGCGCGGTTGCGCCAGCGCCTGGCCGCCCTGCAGGGCCAGGACGAGCGAGGCGACAGGCAACACCAGGCGCCGAAGAAGGTTGGAGACGGACATGCAACAACTCCTTGTGTCGATCGAAGGTCTTGTATGCCTCATGCCCACCGGCTGTCCATGGTTCTTTCATCCCGAAACCCAGGACCCGGTTGCTTGCCAGGCCGCGTCGAGCCTTCGGCGCCGCGCGGCTTGGCCGCCGCAGGCCTGCGACCGCTAGGACGCTGGCTGCGGCCGCTGCTCGTTGCCCGCACTCACGCGCTTCTGCGCGGCCTGGAACAGGCGCCCACGAATGAGTTGCAGGGCCTGCCCGCGCTGCTGGCTTGCCGGGGAAACGGCCGAGGTGACCGCGACGACCAGGTCCAGTGGCGCATGGACCCAGATGAACTGGCCCGCATAGCCGCTGGCGAAGAAGGTGCTGCCGGACGGCACCCACCAGAACAGGCCATAGGGCAGCCCCACGGGCGGGCCTCCCTTGCTGTGGGCCTGGGTGGCCTGGGCCACGAAGCCGGGCGGCATGAGTGCTTCGCCGTTCCAGGCGCCCTGCTGCAGCCAGAGCTGCCCCAGCTTGGCCATGTCGACGGTGCGCAGGTGCAGGCCCTTCCGGTACGACGGCTCCGCCAGGCCCAGCGGCTGCACGAGGTGCTCGCGCGCGTAGTCCTGCAAGGGGCGGCCACCCACCTTCTCCACGACGGCAATGACCAGGTTGACGCTGCTGTTGTCGTAGGCGAACGATTCGCCCGGCCGCGTGCGCAGCCGCCGTGCCCAGGCCTGCGGGGCCGCGAGCGCCGCCGACGTGCCGGCTGCGTCGTCGACCTCGAAACCCGCCGTCATGGCGAGCAGGTGGCGCAGGGTGACCGACTGCGCGCGCGCATCCGGATTCAGCGGGCCCCACTCCGGCATCAGCTCCACCACGGGCTGGTCGAGCGACGCGATCTGGCGCTTCTGGATCGCGATGCCCACCAGCGCGGCCAACGCACTCTTGGCGACCGATTGCGTGTCGCGCAGCGCGTCGGGATTCGCGTCACGGTGGTACTGGTAGGCGATGCGCCCCCGCTGGACGACCACCACGCTCTGGATGTCCGTCAGCTGGCTGCCGATCGCCTGGTCCACCCCCTCGAAAGCGGTCGCATCGGCCCTTTGCTCCTCCGGGGTCGCGGCGCGCCAGCCTGGCGGCGCCGCACCAGCCGCGCCAGCGAGCAGACACAGGGCGAGGATGAACGGGCGCATGGGACCTCCCTGGAAGGATCCGGCCACTCTAACCCGGAGTGGCCGACGCGCAAGGAACCTGCACTCGCCTTCGTGCGCGCCCGGGCTTCGCACCCGCGCGAGAATCCGTGCATGTCCAACGCGCCACTCCTGTCCTGGCTGCAGACCGTCGTCGAGGCTGCCGCGACGCTGGCCTTTGCCCTCTCCGGCCTGCTGGAAGCCGCCCGCAAGCGCCTGGACGCCGTCGGTGTCTGCCTCGTGGCCGGACTTGCCGCCTTCGGCGGCGGCACCCTGCGCGACGTCCTGCTGGGCCGGCGGCCGTTCTTCTGGGTCGCGCATTCCGAATGGCTCTGGGGCTTGCTGGCGCTGTGCGTCGCCGCCATGGCCTTCCTGCGCGCGCGCCATTTCGCGCCGACCGAACGGGCAATGCAGTGGCCCGACGCGCTGGGCCTGGGCCTGTTCAGCGCCAGCGGCACGCAGCTCGCGCTCGCGCAGGACCTGCCTGGCATCGTCGCGGTGCTGATGGGCGTGATGACGGCGACCTTCGGCGGCGTGCTGCGCGACATCGTCTGCAACGAGATCCCCGCGGCGCTGCGCGACCACCGTCCTTATGCCGTCTGCGCGTTCGTGGGCGGCTGGGTGCTGGTGCTGGCGCAGCACGCGGGCGCACCGGCCGGCCTGGCGCTCGCGCTCGCCGCCGCCTGCGCCACCGGCCTGCGCGTCCTGGCGCTGGTGACCGGCTACACCCTGCCGCGCTGGTCGTCCGGCGACGCGGCCTGACGCCGAAGGCGCGCGCCTAGGCCGGCGGACGACGCACACCGAGCCAGCGCCGCACCCGCCGGCAGTACGACAGGTACGCGGCCCCGAAGGTGTCGGCCAGCCGCTGCTCCTCGAACGGGATGTAGACGCGGTCCACCAGCACGATCGGCACGGCGATCAGCAGCAAGGCCCACGCCTGCGCGTGCAGGAACGCCACGCCCGCGTAGACCAGCAGCAGCCCGATGTACATCGGATTGCGCGTGATCCGGTAGATGCCGCCGGTAAACAGGCGCCTGGGCGCCGCCGCCGGGTTCAGGGTCGTGCCGCGAAAGAGGAACATCAGCGCGTTCATCGGACCCAGCAAGACCCCCAGTGCCAGCAGGACGGCGCCGATCGCCTGCAGGGGCGCTTCCAGGCGCACGGGCAACGGCACCGGCACCAGCCGCTGGAGGCCGACGCCGAGCAGGAAGGCGGCCACGTACACCAGCGGCGGCGGCAGCCGCAGCAGCCAGGCGTGGGCGCGGCCCCGCGGGCCGACCCTCTGGCCGACGACGTCGGACGACCGTTGCGTCACCGACGCCTCGTCGGCGAACAGCCCGGCCCGTTCGGCGGTCTGTGCGAAACCGGCCGGGGCCGCTTCGGCCCGGCCCTGCCGATGCTGCAATCGATCGTTCATGCTGCACCTCGCGTGCGGCGTCGTGCGCGGCCTTCCCGGCGGTGAAGGCCCGCGCGTCCCGGCCGATGCCGGTGCTGCCACCGGTAACAAGTACAACCTTCCCCCCGTGGTCGAGTTCGTCCTTCGCCGGATCGGTCTCCAATGCTTGGCATGCTGCGCCCGCAAAGGGCGAAAGACAAGGTGCCCGAAACCGCGCCAGCGTCCGCGAAGGCCAGCCACTTCAACCCGACAGCGAAGGAATCACCATGGCCAGCTACAAGGTCGGCTACCTGGTCGGAAGCCTGTCTTCCACGTCGATCAACCGCATGCTGGCCAAGGCGCTGACCCGCCTGGCGCCGCCTGAGCTGCAACTGGTCGAGATCCCGATTCGTGACCTGCCGCTGTACAGCCAGGACTACGACGCCGACTACCCGCCCGTGGCGCGCGCGTTCAAGCAGGCGATCGCCGACTGCGATGCCATCCTGTTCGTCACGCCCGAGTACAACCGGTCGATCCCGGGGGGCTTGAAGAACGCGATCGACTGGGCCAGCCGGCCGTGGGGACAGAACGCCTTCGCACGCAAGCCCTCGGGCGTGATCGGCACGTCGCCGGGCTCGATCGGCACCGCCGTGGCGCAGAGCCAGCTGCGTGGCGTGCTGTGCTTCTGCAACTCCCCGCTCATGAACAACGTGGAGGCCTACATCCATTTCAAGCCCGGCCTGATCAGCGCCGAGGGCGAGGTCACGGACGAAGGCACGGCCGAGTTCCTGCGCAACTACATGGTCGAACTGCACGCCTTCATCGTGCGGGTGCTCACGGTGCTGCCCCGCAATGCGCCCTGACGTCCTCCGCTTGCCGCGGCCGCCGGCCGGGCCTCGTCGATGCCCGGTTGCGCCGGAGATGAGCCATGCCCGTCACCGTCGATGAACTGCAGGCATTCGCCGATGCCTGGAACAGGCACGACGCGGAAGCGCTCATGGGCTTCATGACGGACGACTGCGTGTTCGAAGCGTCCGCCGGCTCCGAGGCCTGCGGCACGTCCTATGTCGGCCGCGAAGCGGTGCGGGCCGCTTTCTCCGAGGTGTGGAAGACCTACCCCGACGCGCAATGGCGGTTCCCGCGCCACCTCGTCTGCGGCGACCGCGGGATCTCCGAATGGACATTCACCGGAACCCGGGCGGACGGCAGCCGGGTGGAGGTGAACGGCTGCGACGTGTTCACCTTCCGCGACGGGAAGATTGCCTTGAAGAACTCGTACCGGAAGAACCGCCCGCCCCTTCCGGCGCGGTAGCGCACAACCGCCTCCGGCGCGGGCTGCTCCTCGCCTGTGCGCTGCCATGGGTCATCGACCCGGCCGCTGCGCGTGGTCGTGCGACGCAGTGACCCGGCGCGCCACGGCAGCGATGGCGCCGTTCCGGTCGGCCTGGGGCGCGTCGGTGTTCGTGACGTAGACGGCGACCAGGATGGGCGGGCGGCCCAAATGAACAGGCTCCATGTTCGGGCGCGAGTGAGTGAAGCAAGCCTGGGAAGCCTGCAGCGAACCCTCAGCGCCCGTCGAGGCACAGCCCGAAGACCAGCTGGTCCTCGAAGCGGCCCTCCCGCAATACGTGCTTGCGCAGGCGGCCTTCGGGCTGCATCCCCAGCTTGTCCATCACCTTGGCCGACGCCGTGTTCCAGGCCATGCACCGGCCCACGATCCTGGAGAACCCGTGACTGCGCTGCGCGTGGTCGATCAAAACATGGGCCGCTTCGGTGCAATAGCCTCGGGACCAGTGCTCCACGCCGATCCAGAAGCCCAGTTCGGCGCGGCGGTCGCGCGCAGAGATGTTCAGCAAGCTGATGGCGCCGACCAGGCCCGCGCTGGATCGCAGCGTGACGGCGTACACGATTTCCTTCATCGCCTCGTGGGCGCCGCGGTGGCCGGCGATCCACGCTCGGGCCGCTTCGCGCGGATAGGGGTGCGGCACCGCGTCGGTTCCCCTGGCAATGCGGGCGTCGCCCGCAAGTCGCTGGACTTGCGCCTCGTCGTCCTCGGTGAAAGGCCGCAGGACCAAGCGCTCGGTGGTCAGCGTCGGCTGGTTCATCGGATGAGTGTAGGGCCGGCTCCGGCCTCGCGGCAGGACGACTCATGCGCGCGGGCACGTGTCAGAATTTGGGCCCGATGACCAACGCTCCCACGTCACCTCCCACACCCGGCTTCGGCCGCAGCGGCAGTGGCACCGACAGCATCCTCGGGCACCTGTCCGAAGTGCGGCGCGCCGAGCCCCGGCCCGGGATGCTGGTGGCCACCAGCGACGCCTCCGACCTGGAGCTCGAGAGCGTCATCCCGGCGTTGCTCGCGGTCGTGAAGAAGGCGCTGGGCATGGACGTGGTGTTCGTGTCCGAGTTCGTCGACGGCCAGCGCGTGTTCCGGCACGTGAACGTGCCCGAGGACAACCCGGTCATCGCCGTCGGGGGTGCCGATCCCGTGCAGGCGTCCTGGTGCCAGCGCGTGGTCGACGGCCGCCTGCCCTCGTTCATCGCCGATGCCGGCGTGCTGCAGGCGCCGGACCGGGTGGAAACCGCTTTCCCGATCGGCACGCACCTGAGCGTTCCGATCAGGCTGCCCGACGGCCGGGCCTTCGGGACGGTGTGCTGCTTCAGCTTCGCGGCCAAGCCCGACGCCACCGAGGACGACCTCGACATGCTGCGCGCGATCGCGGCCTTCCTGGCGGCCAGCGCCAGGCGGCGCGCGCGCGGCTGAGAGCGGCGCGCTGCGCGCGTTGTCCGCTTCGGCCAGCATCGGCCGTTTCAGTTTTTTTTTGAAAGGCGCGAGGCGAAGCCCCGCCCGCTCACGGCCTGAAATGCGCGAGGAAGTGCGCCAGGTCCGCCAGGTCGTTGTCCTTCAGGCCGTAGAGGACCGAGGCCATGATGCTGTCACGGCCCAGCCCCGGGTTGTCGCGCAGCTGCTTCATCGACTTGAGCAGGAACGGCTCGTGCTGGCCGCCCACCCGGGGCACCTGTTGCTGGCCGGCGTAGCTGGCCAGGTGGCAGCTCGCGCAGTGCAGGCGATCGGCCAGGGCGCGGCCCCGCTCGGCCGCGGCCGCGTCGGTGGCGGCGCGCGCCTCGGCCGGCTTCTGCGCGCTGAAATACTGCCCCAGCGCCACGAAGTCGCTGTCCTTCAGGCCGTCCAGCGCGCCCTTCATGGCGGGCACCTCGCGCAGGCCTTCGCGGATCAGCACGAGCTGGTTCTCGATGAACAGGCGCGGCTGCCCCGCCAGCGACGGGATCTCCGGGTTCTGGGATCGGCCCTCGGCCCCGTGGCAGGCCGCGCACAGGGCCAGCTGGGCGGGCGGCGGCGCCGGCTGTGCCTGCAGCGCGCCGGCGGCCATGGCGAGCAGGGCGGCGAGCAGCGCCCGCCCCACCCCGCGCCGCCTACCGGGCATAGCTGATGCGGTAGATGGCGCCCAGCTGCTCGTCGGACAGCAGCAGCGAGCCATCGGGCAACTGCAGCATGTACACCGGGCGGCCCGACATCATGTTCTTGGAGGAATCGAGGAAGCCGGTGACGAACGGCACCACCTCCGCCTTGCTGCCGGCCGCATCGGTCTTGACCATCACCACGTCGTAGCCGAACTTCTGCGTGCGGTTCCAGGATCCCTTGCGCGCCACCAGGAGCGCGTTGCGGTACTCGGGCGGGAACATGCTGCCGGTGTAGAAGTGCACGCCCATGGCCGCCGCGTGCGGGCCCAGCGTGGTGACCGGCAGGGTCACGCCGTCGCAGGCCCGGTCGCGCTTGACGTCGGGATCGGGGATGCCCTTGGCGTGGCAGAACGGATAGCCGTAGAACTGGCCGGGCTTGGCCATCCGGTTGAGCTCGTCCTCGGGGCCGTCGTCGCTCATCCAGTCGCGGCCATGGTCGGTGAACCACAGCTCCTTGGTGACCGGGTGCCAGTCGAAGCCCTGCGTGTTGCGCACCCCGCGCGCAACGACCTCCATGTTGGAGCCGTCCAGGTCGTAGCGGCGGATCTGCGCGTACTGCGCCTCGGGCAGGCAGATGTTGCAGGGCGCGCCGAAGGGCACGTACAGCTTGCCGTCCGGGCCCACGCGCACGTACTTCCAGTTGTGGTGCTGCTTGGGCGGCAGCTCGAACTTGGCCGTCATGTCCACCGGCTGCGCGTTCGGGTTGGCATCGATGCCGTCGTAGCGCAGGACCTTGTCGACCGCGAACACGTACAGCGTTCCCTTGTGCCACACGGCGGCCGGCTGGTTGAGCTTGTCCACCACCACGCGGCTGGTGCGCTGGCCGCCCGCATCGGTGATCTCGTAGACGCGGCCGATGCCGCGCGTGCCCGCATAGATCTTGCCGTTGTCGGCCCGGGACATGGCGCGGATGCCGGGCATGCCGTGCGCCCACAGCTCGATCTTGAACCCGGGCGGCACCTTCAGCTGACTGAGCGGGATCTCGCCGGGCGGCGTGGCGGTGAGCTTGCCGGGGACCGGCGCCAAGGTGGAGTTGGCGTACTGCCCCGCGCGACCCTGCTGCCAGTCGGGCGTGCCCTGCGCCACCGGCTGCGCGGCGGCGGACAGCACGGGCTGGGAAGCGGGCGGGTTCTGGGCACAGCCGGCGGCAAGCAGTGCGGCGCCGGCCAGCAGGCCGATGCGTCTGAGCATGGTGTCTCCTTGGGGTGTCTTGTTTGGTATTAGCATGCTTCCATCCCCGGCGCGCCTGCAGGGAGCGGGATTTCCCCGAGGCCAGTGCGATCTCACGCCTGCCGCACGCGCAGCCCGCTGAACACCGCCGCCGCGGCCGCGAAAGAGGCGGCCAGCCCCAGCGCGAACAAGGCGCCGCGACCGTGCTGCGCGCCGGCGGCGGCGAACACCGCGGCGATGCTCACCGCCCCCAGCGACTGGCCGGTCAGGCGCGCGGTGCCGAGCATGCCGCTGGCGGCGCCCGACCGGTTGGCGGGCGCGCTGGTGAGGATGGTGTGGTTGTTGGGCGACTGGAACAAACCGAAGCCCAGGCCGCAAAGGGCCAGGCGCCACGCCAGCGACGGCGGTTGCGCGTGCAGCGCCGCCTCGGCCAGCGACGCGAGTCCGAGCGCCAGCACGCCGAGCCCGATCGCGCCGAGCAGGCCACCGGGATAGCGGCCGATCAGGCGGCCCGCCACGGTCGCGGCCACGATCACCGCGGCGGGCCAGCACGCCATCAGCAGCCCGCCGTGTCCGGCCGTCATGTGCCAGGCATCGAGCAGCAGGAACGGCAGCGCGATGTAGGCCAGTGTCTGCGCGCAGAACGCGCACACCGACGTCGCCATCGAAAGGCGGAAGATCCGGATCCGCAGCAGGTCGATGGGCAGCAGCGGATGGGTCTGCAGAAGTTGCCGGCGCACGTGCAGCGCCCCGACCACGATCGAGGCACCCACCAGCCCCGCCCCGGTGAGCAGCGCGCCGGCATCCCCGCCGCCGGCGCGCACGCCCAACGCATCGGCGCCCAGGAACAGCAGCGAGAACATGGCCGCATTGAGCAGCACATCGAGCGGCGAGAGCCGACCGGCCGTGCGCGCGTGCTCGTTGCGTGGCAACACGCGCATCCCGAGCACCAGCAGCACCAGCCCGAGCGGCACGTTGACCGCGAACAGCCAGGGCCAGCTGGCGACGGAGAGCACGGCCGCCGCCACCGCGGGGCCCGCGACCGAAGCGGTCGCCACGACGACGGAGTTCAGCGCGATCCCGCGTCCGAGCTGCTCGCTCGGGTAGGTCAGCCGCACCAGCGCCGCATTGACCGCCATCATCCCGGCCGCTCCCGCGCCTTGCACCGCCCGCGCCACGGCCAGCACCGGCAGCGAGTCCGCCAGGCTGCACGAGGCGGAGGCGATCGTGAACACGGCCACGCCGGCCAGGTACACGCGGCGGTAGCCGATCCGGTCACCGAGCGTGGCCAGCGGCAGGATGAGTGCGAGGGTCGCGAGCTGGTAGGCGTTCACCACCCAGACGGCCTGCGACGCCGTGGACTGCAGGTCGCGCACGATGCCGGGCAACGCGAGGTTCACGACCGTGCCATCGAGCACCGAGACCGCGATGCCCAGGATGATGACGGCCATCGCCTGGTACCGCTGGGGCACCGGCAGGCCGGGATAACGGAGGTCGGTGGAAGAGTTCAGGGCGCAACCGGGGAGACAGCGCCGGCGATTTGACCACGCCTGCCGAACCGGCGAGGCTTGCCGAAAGCGAGACCCCTGACGGCCAGCCGGCACGGCGCCGCGGCGCCGCCGTCAGGGGAATGCCTGCTTTCGCTCGCCTGCGATCCGTCGCAGACTGATGCCGCGGGTGCGCTGGCCCGAGTGCCCACGGCGCCCGATGTCGGGCCGGCCCCATCGCCCCGATGGCCCTTCCCAGTCCTGATTGGAGAACCACATGGTGAGCAAGAACACGATCTGTCTCTGGTACGACGGCACCGCCCTGGATGCCGCACAGTTCTATGCGGCGACGTTTCCGGACAGCGCGGTGGGCACCATCTATCGCGCGCCGGGCGACTATCCCGCCGGCAAGCAGGGCGACGTCCTGACGGTCGAGTTCACCGTCATCGGCATCCCTTGCCTGGGCCTGAACGGCGGGCCCGAGTTCAAGCACAGCGAGGCGTTCTCGTTCCAGGTCGCGACCGACGACCAGGCCGAGACCGATCGCCTGTGGAACGCGATCGTCGGCAACGGCGGCCAGGAAAGCGCCTGCGGCTGGTGCAAGGACAAGTGGGGCCTGTCCTGGCAGATCACGCCCCGCGCCCTCACCGACGCGATCGCCGATCCCGATCCCGCGGCGGCCAAGCGGGCCTTCGAAGCGATGATGCAGATGGGCAAGATCGACATCGCGGCGATCGAGGCGGCACGGCGGGGGTGAGGCGGCGCGGCCGGATCCACGCCTGAAGGGTCTTCGGTCGTTTGTCGTCCCCATGCGACGACCGCACCCGCAAACGTGTCGTTGCGCAACGAAGAACCGACGGGCCGCGGCCCCCTGCTTCATTGGAGAACCGCCCCCGCGCGGCGCTCGCACGCATCCATCTCCGTCACACCACGGTCGGGCTCCTGCACCGTACTGTTCCCCCAGATCAGTTGCAGGGAGATCGGCCATGAAGAAGGCGTGGCATGCCGCGGCGTGTGCATGGGCTTTGCTCCTCACCGCTTGTGGCGGTGGAGGTGGCGCAAGCGGGGATCCGGTCGCGGCGGCGCCATTGCCGCCGGGCGGCACGGCGCCCGCGGCACTGGGTCCCGGCCCCGCTCCGGCTCCCGCGCCGGCCCCGGTTCCTGCGCCGGCGCCGGTCCCCGCATCGACAGAGGCCCCGGCCCCGGCACCGGCACCGGTCTCTGCCCCGATCCCCGCCCCAGCCCCGGCCGCTTCCCCTGCAGTCATCACCGCATCGCAATTGGTGGCGACAGGCGGCGGCCAGAGCATCGCGAAACTCGCCGACGACGGGCATGTGGTGGCATGGCGAGGCGGCTCGGGCGTGTGCTGGCGCCGTTACACGGCGCAGTCCGCCGCGGTCGACGGCGCCCAGTGCTTTCCCGCCAGTCCGAACAGCGCCCAGCCCGTGACGGCCACCGCGCTGGGACGCGGCTTCGTGCTCGCATGGGCGCGCGACGACGTGCCGTCCGGCGCAAGCGGACATTTCGTGGAGATGCAGGCGTTCACCGAAGCCGGCGCCCGACTCGGCGGTGTCCAGGCGACGCCGTCGTCGTACGGCGCCCAGTTCGGCATGTCGGCGGCGACCCTGGTCTCCGGGGAGGCCGTCATGACGTTCCTCGATGCCGACGGTGTCCGCCTGTTGCGCGTCGGAACCGATGGCACGGTCACCGAGCCCGCGGGCCGCATCGACAAGACAGGCAACACCGAGTTCCCCTCCATGCCGCGTGTTGCCGCATTGGCCGGGGGAGGCTTCGTGGTCACCTGGGACGAGCTGGACGCCGCCGTCACCGGCCGGGTGGTGCACATGCGGCTGTTCGACGCGGGATTCAACGCGCGGTCGGCCGAGGTCAAGGCGACCACCGAGCCGTCCGCCGGCGCCCTCGCCGCTGCCCTGCCCGATGGCGGCTTCGTGATGGCGTGGGACGGCAGCGGCGCCGGTGTCCAGCGGTTCACGGCCGAAGGCATGCCCCTGGGCCCGCGGACGATGCTCGACCCGGCCTGGCTCCAGACCCCCCCGGCGGTCTGCTACAAGCCGATGGCGACGGATTGCCCTCCCACCCAGGCCAGCGTTTCGCTGGTGACCACGTCGGACGGTGGCTGGGTGGCCTTGTGGCGCAACCTGGACGGGCACGGCGCCTCGCAAGGCACGCTGGCGAGGCGCTTCGCCGCGGATGGCGCCGGGCTGTCCGCCCCCACGCAGCTGGACGCTGCCCCGCCGGGCGCGCGCTTCTACCCGCCGTCGGTTGCGGCGCCTGCCACGGACGGCGGCTTCGTCCTCACCTGGCCGACATCGGAGGATGGACGCCTGTGGCTGCAGCGGTTCACGCGGCAGCCGATGACGTCGCCGTGAGGCTTTCCGCTTCGAGCACGGCGAGCACGTTGCGTGCGGCGCCCACGCCCATGTTGACGTAGGCGTCGCCGGTGACGCCGCCGATGTGCGGACTCAGGACGATGTTCGGCTCGCCGTGGAAGGGATGCGGCGCAGTCATGGGCTCGACGGCAAAGCTGTCCAGGCCGGCGGACGCGACCTGGCCGGAACGCAGGGCTCCCAGCAGCGCGGCTTCATCGACGAGGCCGCCGCGCGCGGTGTTCACCAGCAGCACGCCGCGCTTGCAGGCTGCCAGCGTCCGGGCGTTCACCATGTCGCGGTTCTCCGGCGTCAGCGGGCAGTGCAGCGAGATGGCGTCCGACTCGCGCCAGATCGTCGCCAGGTCCACGGAGCGGATGAATGCGGGCAGGTGCTGCGCGAACGGATCGAAGCCGATCACCTGCATGCCCATGGCATCGCACATGCGCGCGAAGCGCTGGCCGATCGCGCCCAGGCCCACGAGGCCGATCGTGCGGCCGTGCAGCTCGATGCTCTTGTGCGTGGCCTTGTCCCAGTGGCCGGCGTGCATGCGCGCGTCCAGCCGCACCACCGACTTGGCGCAGGCGAGCAGGAGCGCCAGCGCCTGCTCGGCCACCGCCGCGGCATTGGCTCCCACCGCGGCCCGCACCTCGATGCCGCGCGCCCTGGCCGCGTCCTTGTCGATCGTGTCCGTGCCGCTGCCGTGCTTGGAGATGACGCGCAGCGACGGCGCGGCGTCCATCACCGCGGCGCCGACCTTGCCGTAGCGCACGATGATCGCGACGGGGTCGTGCCGCTGGCCCAGCGCGACCAGGTCCGCCTCCTGCGGCGTCTTGCCCGCGTAGACGATCTCGAATTCCTTCAGCAGCTCCAAGGCCTGGGGCGCCAGGTCGGCCCCCGTGACGACGATGGCGCGGCGGTCGCTCACAGGCTGTCCCCTTGCTTCAGGACGCCGGCGGTGCGCAGGGCGGCGTCCAGCCAGGAAGCCGCGGTGCTGCCCTTCTTGATGGCGGCGATGCGGGCCGACTCGTCTTCCACCTTCTTGCGCGCCAGCGGCAACAGGCCTTCCACGCGCTCGCGCTCGATCACGACCACGCCGTCGGCATCCGCGACTACGAGGTCGCCGGAGCGCACCGTCACGCCGCCGATGGAGACCGGATGCCCGATGCGGCCAGGCACGTTCTTGGTCGGCCCATTCGGGTTGGTGCCGAAGGAGAACACGGGGTAGTCCATCTCGTCGATCTCGAGGCTGTCGCGCACCGCCCCATCGATCACCACGCCGGCCAGGCCCAGCTGCTTGCAGGCGGTCAGCATGATGGTGCCCATCAGCGCCGCCGTCCGGTCGCCCTTGCCGTCGACGACCAGCACGTCGCCGGGCCGGGCCAGCGCGATGGCGGCGTGGATCATGAGGTTGTCGCCGGGGCGCACGTCGACCGTCAGCGCGGGGCCGGCCAGCTTCATGCGCGGGCGCAGCGCGGCGATGCGCCCGTGCAGCGCGCCGCGCCGGCCGTTCACGTCGGCCAGGATGGCTGCCTGGAAATCGGAGGCCTGGCGCACCAGGTCGGGGGAGACGCGATCGAAGTCGCGCAGGATGTCGGGGGTCATGGGGTCTTCCGTCGGGAAAGGGAACACCCGGCCGGTGCCGCGGCAGGCCGGCTCGGGAGGCTCGCTGGGGTGAAGCCTGGCGGGGGTCAGTCGATCCTGGCGCCCGAGTCCTTGACGATCTTTCCCCAGCGGGCGATGTCGTCTCGGATCAGCTTGGTGAACTGCTCGGGCGTGCTGCCGGCGATGTCCGCGCCCTGCGCGCCCAGCTTCTTTTCCAGCTCGGGGTTCTTCAGGGCCTTGTTGATGTCGGCATTGAGCCTGGCGACCACGTCCTTCGGCAGGTTGGCCGGGCCCAGGATGCCGAACCAGGTGACGGCCTCGAAGCCCTTGTAGCCGGACTCGTCGATGGTGGGCACCTGCGGCAGGTCGTCGACGCGCTTGAGCGACGTCACCGCCAGCGCCCGCATCTTGCCGCCGTTGATGAAGCCGATCAGCGTGGGGATCGAGGACACGTACAGCTGCACCTGCCCGCTGATCACGTCGGTCGCGCCTTGCGTGGCGCCCTTGTACGGAATGTGCGTGAGCTTGATGCCGGCGGCCTTCTGGAACGATTCCGCGGCCAGGTGCGCCACCGTGCCGTTGCCGGACGAGGCGAAGTTGATGGAGCCGGGGTGGGCCTTGGCCTCCTTCACCACGTCCGCCAGGGTGCGGAACGGCGAGTTGGCGCTGGCGACGATCACCAGCGGCGAACTGGCCACCAGGCTGACCGGCGTGAGGTCCTTGAGCGGGTCGTAGGGCAGCTTCGGGTAGAGCGTGGGATTGATCGCCAGGTTGCTGGTCTGGCCCATCACCAGCGTGTAGCCGTCGGGGGCCGACTTGGCCGCGGCGTCGACGCCGATGTTGCCGCCGGTGCCCGGCTTGTTGTCGATGACGAACGTGTAGCCGGGCCCCGTCATCTTGTTGGCGACCTCGCGCGTGATGATGTCCGTGCCGCCGCCGGCCGGGAAGGGAACGATCAGGCGGATGGGCTTGGCGGGCCAGCCCTGCGCGAAGGCCGTGGCGGTGACGAGGGAGGCGGCCGCGATGGCAAGGGCCGCACGACGGGAAATCTGCATGTGGTTTGTCTCCGATGGCGCCCCGGGCGCCGTGGGGCACTGTAGGCGTGCGTTGCGCTACGTACAATAGCGTTTCAACACGTGCACCATGGTTCGACATGCGCAACACGAGAGCCACCGACGACGCTGAGGCAGGCGCCGAAGGCGGCGTCGTCGCCGTGACCCGCGCGCTGTCGCTGATGGAAGCCTTCGAGGTCGGGGAGTCGTCGCTGTCCCTGGCGGAGCTGAGCCGGCGCACCGGCATGCACAAGACCACGGCGCTGCGGCTGGCCCGCACGCTGGCCCTGTCGCAGTACATGGTGCAGACCGAGGCCGGGCAGTGGCGCCTCGGGCCCGCCGCCGGGTGGCTGGGCGCGCGCTACCAGGCCGGCTTCGACGTGAACAACGTCGTGGAGCCCGCCCTACACCAACTCGTCAAGGAGACGGGCGAGAGCGCCTCGTTCTACGTGCGCGAGGGGGACATCCGCTCCTGCGTGGCACGCGTGGAAGGCCCCCAGTCGGTGCGCCACAACGTCCGCATCGGCGAGCGGCTGCCCCTGGACAAGGGCGCGCCTGGACGCGTGATCCTGGCATTCGGCGGCGCCACCGGCGAGCCCTACGAATCCATCCGCGAACGCGGCTTCCACATCTCGCTCGGCGAGCGGGAAGCCGAGGTCGCCAGCGTCGCCGCCCCGGTCTTCGGCCTCAACTGGCGGCTGCTCGGATCCATGTGCATCTCGGGTCCCAGCTCGCGCCTGACCAAGGCCAAACTCGAGAAACACGCCAAGGCGGTGATCCGCGCGGCCAACCAGCTGTCCTATGCGCTGGCCGGAAGCCGCTCGCCGGCGACACCCGCGGCGGTGTCGCGATGGCATCCGTGAGGAAGGGTTCCAGCGCGCGGTGGCGGGACCTTCCCGCTGGCGCCGTCAGGCCGGTCAGGCGCGGTTGTGGCGCCGCGCGGCCTGGTCGACCTCCTGCTGCTGCTTGCGAATCTGCGCGGGCCACTGCGACTTGATCCACGACAGCACCGCCCCGATCTCCGCGTCGGTGAGCGTGCCCTCGTAGGCCGGCATGGCGGACTGGTAGTCCTTCAGGTTCGCCGCCTTGGCGACGCCGTGCTTCGTGATGGCGAAGAGCACCTGGTCCGGATGGTGCCAGGTGTGGCCGGACGCATCGTGCGGTGGCGCCGGCAGCCGGCCCTGGGGATCGCGCTGGCGCCAATCCGGCTGCCCCTGCAGTCGGTCGCCATGGCAGGCCGCGCAATGGGCCTGGTAGATCGCCCTGCCCTGCGCCAGCACTTGCGGGTCGTCCGTCCGCAGGTCGATGCCGCCGCCGCGGCTTGTTCCGTCGCAGGCCAGCTGCATGAGCGCGGCTCCCAACAGGATGACGAGCGTGCGACCCGAGGCGAGCCGCCCACGGGATGAAGAATGATCCATGGCCTGCATCGTGCAAGCAGCATAGAGCCATCGAACCATCGGCGCCGCCGGGTTTCCGGCACGCCCTTGACGCGAATCAGCAAGGCACGGGGCCAGCTTCCCTATGCTGGTCGTGTGGCGGTCCGTTCCTTCCTCGATGACCTGCAGGCGCTCCTCACGGGCAGCCTGCTGGCCGCGCTCGGCGTCGTGATCCTGAAGGCCGGGGGCCTGCTCGCCGGCGGCACCGTGGGCTTGTCCCTGGTGGCGGCCTACAGCACGGGGCTGGACATTTCCGTCGCCCTGCTCCTCGTCAATGCGCCGTTCTACGCCTTCGCCAGCTTGCGCATGGGACGCGAGCTGACCATCAAGACGCTGCTGAGCGTGGCGCTCACCGCCGGTTTCGCCCAGGTCCTGCCGCGCGGCCTGGACATCGTCCATGTCTCGCCATGGTGGGCCGCGGTGCTGGGGGGCCTGCTGGCCGGCGTGGGACTGCTCGTTCTGTTCCGCCACACGGCCAGCCTGGGTGGGCTGAACATCGTGGCCCTCTTCGCCCACGAGCGCTGGGGCTTCAGCCCGGGCAAGGTGCAGTTCCTCCTCGATGCCCTGATCCTCCTGGGAGGCTGCGCATCCCTCGGGAGCTTCGAGCGCCTGCCGGCGTCGGTGCTCGCGGTGCTGGTTCTCAGCGCGGTCCTGGTGCTGAACCACCGGCCGGATCGCTACGCACCGGCGCGGTGAGCCCCGGGTGGCGGCCCGAGCTGGCTGTGCGGCGAGCGCACTTCAATCCGGGACAAACCGCTGCTCGAATCTCGCGGCGTCTGCCTCGAGTTCGAAAGTCACGAGCTGCCCATTCTTGCCATCGGCGAGGCGGTGCGCGGCGAACAGGCTCCACTTGCCCTTCGGGTCATAGCTCGGCGGATCGACGAGCGCATAGGGGTGCGGCACGAACACCTCGTGCTCGAAGACGGTGCGATCGCGGTTGCGCGGCGACGGGAAGAGCTTGTAGACGGGGGTGGTGATGGCTGCTTCGGGCATGGCTGCACTGTACGCGCCGGGTGGTCGAATGACCCGCTCCACGCCATGCAGGCGGCCGTGTCGTCGCTGAACTGCGCGTTCTTCTCGAAGCCCAGGGCCTTGTCGAAGGCGGTCGAGCCCGGCAGGTCGGTGACGGGCCAGGACTGATGCAAGTGCGACGGTTACAGTGAAACCACTTGCATAGTGCAAGCCGACACGAGAAAGGTCGACCGATGACGCTCGCTCTTTATGGCCACCCGTTTTCCTCGTACACGCAGAAGGCGCTCATCGCTCTGTACGAGAACGGGACCGCATTCGAATTCCGCTGCATCGATGCGGAGCATCCGCAACATGCGCAGGACTGGCTCCAGCGTTGGCCGTTGGCGAAGTTTCCGATGCTGGTGGATGGAGACCGATCCCTGGTGGAAACAAGCATCATCATCGAATACCTGCAGCTCGCCCACCCCGGCCCCGTCCGGTTGCTTCCCGAGGACCCGATGGCGGCCCTGGACGTGCGGTTCCTGGACCGCTTTTTCGACCTGTACGTCATGGCTCCGGTGCAACAGGCGGTGAGCGGTGCACTCACCGGCGACCCGGCGAAACGCAAGGATGCGCACGAACTCTCGACAAAGCAGCTCGAGCGCGCCTATGCCTGGCTGGAAGGACAACTCTCCCACGACCAGTGGGTCGCGGGCACGCAGTTCTCGCTTGCCGATTGCGCGGCGGCGCCGTCCCTGTTCTATGCGGACTGGACACACCGCATTTCCGACCAGTACCCGCGCGTGCGCGCCTACCGTGCGCGCCTGCTGGATCGCGCTTCGTTCGCGCGGGCGGTCGACGAGGCGCGACCGTATCGGCACTTGTTTCCCCTCGGGGCACCTGATCGCGATTGAGCTGGGCCCGTCCCACGCGGTGCAGCCGCATGCGCGTTCGAAGCCGTGAGAGGAGCGTTCTGGGGATGGAAAGCCTCGGCAACGGAGAGGTTCACGCGAACTTTGCACAGCGGACACGGACCGTGCGCGCCGCATTCAGGAATGGTTCAAGTGCGCCCCCGCACCATGGAGCCTCCTCACACAAGGAGTCTTCCATGCAAAGCATCCTCTCCGCCAAGCCCCTTCTCGCCGTGGCCCTTGCGCTCGGCAGCGTCGCCGCTGCCACGGGCGCGCGGGCCCAGGGCGTGTCGGATGCGTTCCTGTCCGTCACCGTGGGCGCGCCCGTGCGCCACGTGCAGCCGGCGCCCGTGCACTTCGAACCCGCGCCGGTCTACGTGCGGCCGGCGCCGGTGCCCGTGCAACCGCGCTACGTGCAAGCGCCTGGGCGGCGCTACCACGAGCGCGGACCGTGGGGCGACGCGGACCGCGACGGCATCCCCAACCGCTATGACCGCCACGACGATCGTCGCTTCGCGATGAACCGCCCGTGGGGCGACGCCGACCGCGACGGCGTCCCGAACCGCCACGACCGCGCGCCGTACGACCCGCGCTTCCGTTGAACGGTGACGGGCCCGGCGGGGCCCGTCACCTTCGGCTCGCCCATGTTCACGAAGGCGGTGCGTGCCGCCTGGCGAGGGGCGGCGCGGATGTCCGCTTCTGGCCGAAAGCGGCCGCCGGGTGAAGGCTGATGGAGACTGTATGGTGCTGTCGTAGCCCCCAAGGAGGTTCCGCATTCGACGTTGAAGTGCTAGTCCTCCGGAAGTGTGTCGGTCAGACGAGCGATACAGAGCGCAGAACATCAGGGCTCGATGTGCCGCAGTAAGCGCGATCAATGCACATACATTTCTAGCTGCTCCTTCACCCCGGCTCCGTAAATGCATTCTGAAATCTTCCTCGCGCACACCGATTCCGACATCGAATCTTGCTTCAAGGCGTTCGCCGTCCTTCGTCCTCATTTGAACCGAGAGCAATTTGTCGCGCAGGTCCGGCGTCAGCGAGCGCAATCTTTCCAGGTTTTGGCTCTCCGGCACGAAGGCGCTGTCCAGAGCGCCGCAGGGTTCAGGGTTCTTGAATTCCTCGCATGGGGAAAGGTGCTGTACATCGATGACCTTACGACGCTTGAAGAGGCGCGCGGCCGAGGTTTTGCGGGAAGGCTACTCGACTGGCTAGTCATCCACGCCAGGGAGCTTGAGTGCAATGCCGTGCACCTCGACACAGGCTACGCAAGGCATGCCGCCCATCGCCTCTATCTCGGCAAAGGTTTCGAACTGAATTGCCATCACCTCGCCCTCTCGCTTGCATAGCCGACCTGGTGTGAGGTGGGGCAAGACCAACTAGAGGCGTAGCCCGGTCGCAGTCAGGGAATCGGGAAGGCAACTCCCGGCCAGCAGCAGCCTTCCAGCACCTCCGTAGAATCCCGCCTCCAAGTCTGTCAGGATCTATGCACCATCTCCCCCGGCGAAGGCGCCTCATTCTTGGAGCTCTTGCTTCAACCTTTTCACCCGCGTTTGCGCAGGGCGACGTCCGAGATCTCTCAGCCGCAGTGAACAGCGCCATACGTCCGTTGATGGCGGAATTCGACGTGCCCGGCATCGCAGTCGGCCTGACACTCCACGCAAGGCGGCACACCTTCCACTTCGGCGTGGCCTCAAGAGAGAGTCGGGCTCCCGTCAATGCGCAGACTCTGTTCGAGATCGGCTCGCTCACCAAAACTTTCACCGCCACGCTGGCCACGCTCGCGCACGTGCAGGGCAAGCTGTCGCTGCACGACTCACCGGGTCGCTCGTTGCCGGCCCTGCGCGGATCCGCCCTCGATGCGGCGTCCTTGCTTCACTTCGGCACCTACACCGCAGGCGGTCTGCCGCTGCAGTTCCACGACGGCATTGATGACGAGACGCAAGCCATCGAGTTCTACCGGACTTGGAAACCGACGGCACGGCCCGGTGAACAGCGGCTTTACTCGAACCCGAGCATCGGCTTGCTCGGGCACATCACGGCGCTCGCCATGCAGCGCGACCCCGTCGAGATGGCCGAGAGTGAGTTGTTTGCCAAACTCGGAATGCGCGAAACATTCTTTCGCGTTCCGGCGTCGCACGGGGGCGCCTATGCATGGGGCTACAACAAGGCCAACATGCCGACCCACGTAAACCCGGGTGTCTTCGACGGACCGGCCTACGGCGCCAAGAGCACCGTCGCGGACATGCTGACGTTCCTCGAGGCGAACATTGATCCCTCGCCGCTCGAGCCGGCCATGCGCCGCGCCGTCGAGGCAACGCACGCTGGCCACTTTCGTGTCGGCCCGATGGTGCAGGGGCTGGGCTGGGAGCAGTACCCGCTCCCCGTGTCCCTTGACCACCTGCAAGCGGGCAACGCCGGGACAATGATGTTCCAACCGCAAGCCGCGCTTGCGCTGCCCCCGACGGATGCGCGGCAAGGCCCGACGCTGTTCAACAAGACGGGGTCGACGAATGGGTTCAGCGCTTACGCCGCGTTCGTGCCAAGCCGGGGGGTCGGCATTGTTGTATTGGCCAATAGAAATGTGCCGATTCCCGCACGTATCGGCGCAGCGTATGCCGTGCTGCGCGAGGTGGTGTACATGTAGCGAAGTGGTCGGCTGGTAGATGGCGGTTCGGGATCGAAAGCAGCCGGGGGTGACGGGCCAGTGACACTCCGGCGGTCTGACGTCCGCTTCTGGCCGGAAGCAGACGTGCCTATCCGCACTCAGCGGGACTAAAGTGTGCGTGCAGAACAAGGAGGTTCGCCATGCCAGAAGCATCGGCTGGGGTCGTTGTAGAAAGCCGCATGGAACAGCGCCCCATTCCGAAAGGTTGGGGCGGCGACGAACTCACGAAGTTCTTGGCACTGCTAGAGGAGCAGGCTCTCGCATCCTTTGCCGGCCTGCCCGAGTGGTTCAACATCCTGATTCGGATAGACCAATCGGTGACGGAGAAAGCGCCCACCTTTTTCCACGAGATCGACCCGCCAAGGCGCACCTCAACGAGGCTCTTCATGCGCTGCTTCGCGACCTATCGTGCGGCAGTTCGACTGTCTGTCAGCGGCCAGTTGTTTGAGGCCACCGTCCTCATGAGGTCTTTGTTGGAGAGCGCGGTGTATGCCTGGGTGTGCTGCGTGTCCGAACAGCACAGGAAGGCATGGGAGGAGAGAGGGGATGGTGACGCAGAGCGAAAGGTCGCGAGGAAGCTCTTTGGTTGGACAGATATTCTGAAGATGATCGAAGGCGCGAACAAGGACTTGGCATCCAGGATCTCCGACGAGTATGACAATCTAATTAATCACGGGGCGCATCCAAATGCGGACGGTCTCGCTCTGAGCTCAGACATTAGGCAATTGGATCAGGACAAGTTCGAGATCGTCACTGTCTTTGCGCACGGCCGTGAGGCTGTACTGGTTGGCATGCTCGACCTGCTCCGGTGCATGCACTACGTCTGTCAGCTGCTTTTCATGGTCATCAAAGAGCGTCTTCAGATCCTCGGGCTGGACGCCGAGTTTCAGAAGACAGCGGCATCGATTCACGAGTTGATAAACAAGCTTGAGGCCGAACAGAAACAGGAACACGGTTGACCGCCTCGCTGTTCATCCTCGGCTGCTTTCGGCCAGAAGCAGTCACCGGGGGTTGTTTGGCGCTTGCAAAGCAGGGAACGAATCTCAGGGTTCCCCGTTGGCTCCGTGCTTGCGGAATCCAGGCCTCTCGAGAAGAGTCTCGCAATAGGCGCGGACTGCGGGCAGGTCGGGCCGTGTAGCGCACTTCTCGATGGGTGCCATCAGCCAGCGCTGAGCCGACGGCCCGATCACGATGTCGGCCAGGGTGAAGTCGAGGCCAGCCACATACGCCCCGGTGCGCTCGAGCTGTCCCTCCAGGATCTGCATGTGGCGATTCCAATTGGCGACGCCGGTCGCGCAGGCGTGCGGATCCTGGTGCTCGGCGCTCTTGCGCACTAGGCTCATGAAGGCATAGCGCCACGAGTTGTTGAACTCCGTGGCCTGCCAGTCCATCCACTGCTCGACGAGCGCACGTTGACGCGGCGCGGCCGGCAGCAGGTCCAGTCGCCTTTCGCGCGACGCCAGATAGCGGCAGATGGTGTTGGACTCCCAGAGCACGAAATCTTCGTCAATGAGGACGGGCACCATTGCGTTGGGGTTGAGCGCAAGGAACGCCGGCTCCTGGGTCGGTCGGTAGCCCACGCCCCACTCCTCGTGGTCGTAGGCCAGGCCAAGTTCGCAACAAAGCCACTGCACCTTGCGCACATTGATGGATTGCGACTTGCCAAGAAGTTTCACCATGCTAGCTCTCCTCAGCAGAGTTCGCCCTGGAAGAAAAACACGCACGAGCCCTCGAGCTCGACGCGATCGTCAGCGAGCAGGCGAACGAGCATTCCTCCGCCGCGCGCTGAGGCCTGCCAGGCGCGCAGCTCGCTTCGCCCGAGCCTTTGCGACCAGAAGTGCGCGAGAGAACAATGCGCGCCGCCGGTGACGGGGTCTTCGGGGATGCCCTTGGCCGGCGCGAAGTAGCGGCTGACGATGTCGTAGGGCGTGGCGCCTGTCGCCGTCACGATTACGCCAGCGACGCCTTCGAGCGCGGCAATGGCCTGCATGTCCGGTGCAAGTTGGCGCACCTGCGATTCGCTTGCTAGGCGCGCCACGAAGTTGAAGCCGTCATGGGCGACTTCGACCGGCTCGTCGCCGAGCGCCTCGGCGAGGTTGCGGTGGAGAGCGACCGGCGTGCATCGGCGTACGGGGAAGTCCATCACGTATCGGCCGGTCCCAACGGCCGACGCGGCACGACGCACGACCAGAGGTCCGCTGGCAGTCTGGAAGACAACCCGTTCGCGCCCGGGCTCCAGCCGCTCCATCACGACCGCCGCGCTTGCCAGCGTGGCATGACCGCACAGGGGCACTTCCACGCGCGGCGTGAACCAGCGCAGCCGGTAATCGGCGCCATCCCGGACGATGAAGGCGGTTTCGGAAAGGTTGTTCTCGGCCGCGAACGCCTGCAGCACCGTGTCCTCGGGATATGCGTCCAGCGGAATGACGGCCGCGGGGTTTCCCTCGAAACGGCGGTTGGCGAAGGCGTCGATCTGAAAGATGGGTGAAGGCATTGCAGGGCCAACGGGTGGATTGGTCGTCCATTTGGCCGTCGCTTGCGGTTATCTTCCATAGCCATTTCATGATTGGACTGCTTCAGGACGCCACCATGCCCAAAACCGTCGATGCGCTGCCACGCTTCAGCCCCGACCTCGCATCGCCCGAGCCGTTGTACCGGCAGCTGGGTGCCAACCTACGCGCCGCCATTCGCGCGGGCCGGCTGCGGGTCGGAGACCGATTGCCCTCCGAACGGGACTACGCCGCGCGACTGGGGCTGAGCCGCACGACCGTCACGGCGGCTTACCAGGAGCTCAAGGACCAAGGGCTGGTCCGCGGCTATGTGGGGCGCGGCGTCATCGTCATGACCAGCGACACCGATCAGGCCCCGGCCGGTGCCGTTCCATGGGCGCAGCTCGGCGCACGCCTGACACGGCATGCACCGCCGCCCGGACCTCGCCGTGCGCCCGGCGACATTCCGCTTGCCGACGGCTGGCTCCATCCAGCGCTCGTGCCGGGCGCGGCGCTGGCGGCGAGCGCCGCGCGCGCCGCAGCCGCCAGCGGACTTCTGGGCAGCGCGGCGCCGCCGCAAGGCCTGCCGGCTCTGCGCGAGGCCCTTGCCGTCGGCTTGCAGGAGCATGGTGCCCGGGTGTTGGCCGACGACCTGTTGGTCACCGGGGGCGCACAGCAAGGCCTCAACGTCATCGCGCGTGCCCTCCTCGGCCCTGGCGACGTGGCGCTGGTGGAGAGCCCCAGCTGGCACGGCGCGTTCCGCGCGTTCCGCGCTGCGGGTGCTGAGGTCGTCGGTTTGCCCATGGACCACGAAGGCATCGATCCGGAAGCGCTGGAGGATGCGCTCGTACGAGTGCGCCCCAAGCTCGTCTACCTCATCCCCACGCTGCAGTGCCCGACTGGCCGCGTGATGGGTGTCGAGCGCCGGCGACGCGTCCTGCAGCTTTGCGAGCGCTTTCGCACCCCCATCGTCGAGAGCCACGTCTACGGCGACCTTGTCTTCGGCCCCGCGCCGCCGTCTCTCAAGAAGCTCGATACCGCGGGCCTGGTCATCCAGCAGGGCAGCGCGTCCAAGAGCATCAGCCCCGCCTTGCGCCTGGGCTGGCTCGCCGCGCCGCGTGAAGCGCTATCGCTGCTCGTCGCGGCGAAGGCCAGCCTGGACCTGAGCACGCCCGCCATCACGCAGGCCACCTTGGCCAACTTCCTCGCCAGTGGCGCCCATTCGCGCCATTTGGGCGTGTTGAGGAGGGAGCTCGAGAAGCGGCGGGATCAGCTATCCCGCGCGCTCCAGCGTCACTGCGCCGGACTTCGGTTCACGCTGCCAGTGGGCGGCCCCTATCTGTGGGCAGCGCTGCCGAAGGGGCTGACGGGCAGAGAGGTCGAAGCTGCAGCCGCCGCCGAAGGCGTATCGGTGCGCGGTGGCGAGGCCTTCCTGCCCGAGCACGGAGGATCCAGTCACGTTCGCTTGTGCTATGCCTCCGCCGACGCCGAACAACTTGTGGAAGGTGCAGAGCGGCTCGGCCGAAGTTTGTCCAAACTGAAGTCACAGCCGCCCGTACCCGGCGACGACAGCAGCGCGCTGGCTTGGGTCTGAGTGCCCCCCCGCGTCGCTGTATCAGTGAGAAGATTGCCATTCGCGTCCGGCCGGGGGGCGGCTCGCATCACGCGACCTCGAGATCAGAGGGGGCGAACCCCATCGTTCGACGATCAGGTGGCGGGACGTCCGCTTCTGGCCGGAAGCGGACATAGCGACTGTCGGACTCCGGATTCAGGCGGCCAACCAGTCATCGAAGCCCCCTCAGCCCGACGGCACGATGTGGGGCTGCCGCTCGCGAACTCCGACGACGGCCGGCGTTCATCCGTGCAGGAACCGCAGCAGCCGATTTGCCACCTCCTCCGGCGCTTCAGCCTGGAGCCAGTGCCCAACCCCGGTGAAGCGCTCGACATTCGCCGTGCCGAAACGCTCGGCATAACGTGCCGGGATGTAGGGATCGTGCTCGCCCCACAGGACCCGGGTCGGCACGCGGGCCGTCAGCTGGAGGAGCCGCTCGTCCCAGACCGCGAAATTCCGGGGGTCGGTGGCCCGATACCAGCGAAGCACCATGCGCTTCGTTGCCGCGGTCACCAGATCGTAGGTGCGGTGGATCCGTGCGTCGCTCAGCCGACGTGAGCCGCGCCGCAGTTCGCGCACGAACCCCCGGCGGGTGGTCAAAGCCTGCACAAGCTCGCCGACCACGGGCATGCGCCAGAGGCGGCCCATCCGGTGCCAGCGGTAGTCCGGGAAGAAGACCGTGTTCATGATGACCAGGCTGCGCACCTTGTGCGGGTGGCAGACGGCCCAGGCCAGACCATAAGGGCCTCCGATGTCGTGGACGACCAGGTTCAGCGGTCCCTCCACATCCAGCGCCGTGACGAGACGATCGACAAATGCGGCCATGCCCTTGAGCGAGCAATCGAAGTCGTCCGGCGCGTCCGACCGGCCGAACCCCGGAAGGTCCGGTGCGATGCAGCGACCATGCGGCACGAGTGCAGGGAGGATGTCCTCCCAGATGTCGGAGGAGTCCGGGTTGCCGTGCAGGAACAGCGTGGCCGTCCCCACCCCGTCGTCGACCACGTGGACGTTGCAGCCGCCGACCAGGATTCGTTTTGTTCGCATGTGATGTCCTCTTGTTTAGGTTCTGGATCGCTGGAACCGTCGCAGTCACGACGATGGCTGAGCCGCGCCTGTGTGCCCGTGCGGCGTCGCATGCAGCCGGCTGGCGAAGAACGCCAGGATTTCGTCGCGTGCCGCCCGCGTCGGCTGGCCTTCCTCGTCGATCAGGTGGGCCGTCACGACACTGTGAGGCGTGGCAACGACGTGCTTGTAGAAGGCCGCCGGTTCCGGCTCCGCCGCGCTGTCGGGGAGCACTCGCGGAATGAACGCGCCACCCAGCGCCTCCTGGAAGGCGGCGAAGCGCTGCGCCTGGCACCACTTGTCACCTTCGAAGCGATATGCCAGCACCGTCAGGTTGTCGCGCTCGAGTCGGCGGCGCACGGCGGAGAGCTCCTGCGCCGCCAGGCCCGTTGCGCCCGGGTTGTCGATGGGCAGCGAAGGATGGCAGACGACGGGAGCAAGCATCGAAGGCTCCAGCATCATGCTGAGCGCGAAATTGCCGGTGAAGCACATTCCGATCGCACCGACGCCCGCTCCCCCGCATTCGGCGTGGGCGAACCGGGCCAATGCGCGCAGCCATTGCGTGATCGGGCTGGCCTCGTTCGCCGCAAACGCCCTGAACTCGGCGCTGACGCATGCCCGGCGGAATACGCCGACGCTTTCCTCGGCGCCAGGCATGGCGCCGTCCACCCCGAACAGCGACGGCATGTACACCGTGAAGCCTGCGTCGCGCGCCCATCTCGCAAATCGCGCAAGGTAGGGTGTGATCCCCGGCATTTCGGCCATGACGATCACAGCCGGCCCGTGGCCAGCGATGTAGACCTTTCTCGAGGCGCCGAGCAAAGTGATGTCGCGGGCCTGGAAGTCCTCCAGGTGGTCGTGTGAAGGCAATGGAGTCCGCATTCGCGTATTGGACCCGGCGTTTCGATAATGTCGAGGTGTCGCTTCCGACTTCTTTCCGGCTTTTTCCGCCATGTACGATTTCACCGTCCTTGTGCTGCCCGACGCATTCGCAAGCAGCGTCGCCGCGACGCTCGACCTGCTCGCAGCGGCATCCGTTGTGGCCCCGCGGCTGAAACTGCCGTCGCCGCGCTGGCGGGTCGTCTCCTGCCGCGCGGGCACCGTTCGACTGGGAAACGGAATGGCGGTGAAAGCGGCAGCCTTGCCGCGCGACACGGCTGACCGCTCCACCTGGATCATCCCGGGCCTGGGAACGGAAAGCGTGGCCAGCCTCGAGATGCGGCTCGCGCAGGATGATGCGCGCCGTGCGGCCGCTGCGCTGGGTTCACACGTCGCGGCAGGCGGCCATGCGGCGGCTTCCTGCGCGTCCGTCTTCCTGCTGCACAGCGCCGACGTCCTGGCGGGCCGCCGTGCGACGACCTCCTGGTGGCTCGCGCCGCGGCTGCAGCAACTGGAGCCCAGGTGCACGGTGGCAGCCGACCAGATGGTGTGCGTCGATGGCCCGATCAGCACGGCTGGCGCGGCGTTCGCCCACGTCGACCTGATGCTGCATCTGCTGCAGTCGCGTTTCGGTGCTGCGATGGCGGACATGCTGCGCCGGACGCTGCTGATCGATGCGCGGCAAGCCCAGGCGCCGTATGTGATTCCGGCAATGCAAGCCAGGGGCGACGCGCTGCTCGCGCAGCTGACGGCCCGGATCGAGTCGGCGTTGCCGAATCCGCCCAGCGTCGCCGCGCTAGCGAGTGAGTTCGCGATGTCCGAGCGCACGCTGGCTCGCCGCGTGCGGGCTGCCGGCGGGCCCACCCCACTGGCCCTGCTGCAAGCGGTGAGGCTGAACCGGGCCCGGTCGCTCATCGAGACAAGCCAGATGTCCGTTGAACAGGTTGCAACAGCGGTCGGTTACGAGGATGCGACTGCGCTGCGACGGTTGATGCGGCGGTCGACGGGTGCCACGCCCAGGCAATTCAGGCCTCGGCGATCCCTGGCTTGAGCACGGGTCATGCGCCCTCGGACCGGCGCGGCCTAGCTCGCCATCTTCTTGATCACCAAGGTCGCGTTCACCCCACCGAAGCCGAACCCGTTGACCATCACGGTGGTCATGGGCATCGGCCGCGGGTTCATCCTGACCAAGTCGAGGCCCATGGCTTCTTCGTCCGGATTCATCAGATTCAAGGTTGGTGGGGCGATCCCGTCGCGTAGCGCGAAGATCGAAAACAGCGAGGCCACCGCACCCGCCGCGCCCAACAGGTGGCCGGTGGCGGACTTCGTCGCCGAGATGGCCGGTCCTCGTGTACCCGCGAAGAGGCGGCGGATCGCGGCGAGCTCCGCCCGATCGCCGACCTGGGTGGACGTCGCATGCGCGTTCAGATGGTCGACTTCAGCAGGCGACATCCCCGCAGTCCGCAGCGCGCCTTGCATGCTGCGATAGGCGCCATCGCCATCCGCAGGGCCGGACGTGATGTGATGTGCATCTGCGGTCGTCCCGTACCCGACGATCTCGGCCAGCGGAGTCGCGCCTCGTGCTCTTGCATGCTCCAGCGATTCCAGCACCAGCATCCCAGCGCCCTCCGCGAGGACGAAACCGTCGCGGTCCGCGTCGAACGGACGCGAGGCAAGAACCGGCGCTTCGTTGTAGCGGGTGCTCAACGTCTTGGCAGCGGCGAATCCTCCCAGGCTCACGCGATGAATGGCAGCTTCGCTACCGCCGCAGAACGCCACCTGCGCTTCGCCGGCTCGAATGAGGCGCCAACCTTCGCCGATGGCCTGCAGGCTTGCGGCGCATGCCGTGGCGGGTGCCCCGATGGGGCCCTTGAAGCCGTGGCGAATGGAGACATGGCCTGCGGCCAGATTGACGAGGAAGGACGGCACCGTGAAGGGCGAAAGCCGCCCCGGGCCTCGACTGTCGGTCGTTCGCACGGCTTCTGACAAGGAGCTGAAGCCGCCGACTCCTGAAGCGACGATGGTGGCTGTGTTGCATGCTTCCGCTTCGGTCCCGGGCTTCCAGCGGCTGTGCTCCGCTGCCTGGCGGGCCGCCTCCAGCGCCAGGACGATGAATCGGTCCATGCGCCGCACGTCCTTCGCATCCGCCACCCTGCCGGGATCGAATCCGCCTTGCGGGTCGGAGGCTTGCTCCGGCACCACGCCGGCGATTTTGGCAGGCAGATCGCCACACAGTTCGTCCGGCAGGCTGCGCACGCCGGAGCGGCCTTCGAGCAGGCGCTGCCACGCGAGCTCCGCACCGCAGCCTAGCGGAGATACCAGGCCCATGCCGGTCACGACGACGCGGGGCGCCGCCCCTCGGCTCGTGGAGGGATTGGCTTCTCGATCGGGGACGTGGGTTCTCATCGACGGACGGCTTTATTGATGATGTTCATCATCATAACCAAGGTACCATTCGCCCAGATCGGAGGCAACGCAATGCGGGTGAGCAAGGAACGGGTGGCGCAGCACCGCCAGGCATTGATCGAAGCGGCAGGCCGCCTGCTGCGTGAGAAGGGGTTGGGAGGCGCGGGCGTGGCGGAGATCTGCCAAGCGGCGGGTCTGACCCATGGCGCCTTCTACCGGCACTTTGCGTCCAAGGAGGCGCTGGTGCTCGAGGCTTGTGCGCAGGCTTTCGACTGGACGCCGCTGGACCTTCAGGGCACGCGATCACGCGGCTCTGGCACGAAAGCGATCGTGGCGAACTACTTGTCCGTCGAACACCGGGATGGCGCCGAGTTGGGCTGTCCGGTCGCTGCACTCGCGGTGGACGCAGCGCGCGCGGGCGGGGAAATCGCCGAAGCCTTCGCCGAAGGAATCGAGGCCTATCTTTCCAGCTTCACGCAAGCCGTGCGCAGCGAAGGCTGCACCGCGGGCACAAAACCATCTGACGCGGAGACGCAAGCACTCCACATGCTCGCGACAATGCTGGGTGGCCTGATCATCGCGCGGGCGACGGCGCAAGCCCGCCCGCAGTTGTCTCGCAAGGTGATGCGCAGCTTGCGAGAGCGGCTCGCCGGGGCTGCAGCAACGTCGCATTGAGTCGCGCGAGGTCTGTTTGGATGCTTGACGCGGCTGGCGGCGTCGCCGCAAGCACCTACTCGTCCTGGCTGCTGCAGGCCGAAGCGGCGCCGCACCGCGACGTCGCCAAGGTCGCCGACTGGTTCCGTGCCGAGGCCGGCCAGCCGCCCACCCGCCGGGACTCGTGACATTCGGCGGCTGCATGCGGCGGCGCCTGCAAGTCGCGTGACGTGAGAGCGAGGCCCGCCAAGAATGGGCTGCATCTCCCTCCTGCGTGCCGCCCATGACCTCGTCACTCCTCGCTCCGTTGACCGCACCCTTCGCCGTCCTGCGTGCCCGGGCGCGCCGCGTGGCCTGGCCTACCGGCTGCACCTGCAGACAGGCGTGCCGCAACGCGCCCAGCGGCGCCGGCTGGCTGAACTGCCCCACGCACTCACCCTGGCGCACGGCGAAGTCAGCGCGGCCTCGCTGCAGGTGCTGGCCGACCTGCGCATCGCCTGCACGGCGGGCACGGTGTGGCTCACGCGCGAGGGTGATCCGCGCGACTACGTGCTCGACGCCGGCGACCAGCATTCGGCGCGGCGTGGCGATGCGCTCGTGCTGGTCGGGATGCCGTCTGGCGGCCTGCTGATCTCGTCGTCTTCGCCCGAGGAGCTGCCATGACCCCGACTCTCCCCCGCGCCCTTGCGCCGGACATGCTCGCCACCTTTCTGGCTGCTTGCCTGGTCGCACTGCGGTCATCCGGCGTGCGCAGCGCCGCGTGAGCCGCCGCGAAGTGCCACGATGGGAATGCGAAACCTCAGGCTGCGCTGGAGGGCAGGCGACGAGCGCGCTGGAACGTGGCAATCCGACGCGACAGCTCGCTGTCGCGGCCCTGCAGGAAGGCGAGCAGCCGCTCGGGGTAGTCGGCCACCGCGGCAGCCCGCACCGAGGGCCGTGCTGCCAGCGCGCGGCGCCAGTCACGGACGCGCGGTGTGGCTTCGAACACATCGGCCTCTCCCACGGCCTCGAACGTGTCGAAGTAGCGGAACACCGGTGCGAACACTGCGTCCACGATGCTGAAGGCGTCCCCGGCGAAATAGGACCCTTCGTCCGAGATCGCCTGCTCCACCTGGGCGAAGCGCGCGCGCAGCAGCCCTCGTTTCGCTTCCAGCGCCGTTGCGTCGCGGGCGGAATAGAAGCCTGCGATGGCATCGAGCACGCTGGAGCCGACCTCCATCCAGCCGCGATGGCGCGCGCGCTCCAGCGGGTTGGAAGGATGCAGACGCGGCGGGACCACGTCGTCCAGGTACTCGCAGATCACCGCCGACTCGAAGAGCGGCTCGCCGTCCACCAGCAGCACCGGCGTCTTGCCCAGGGGGGACACGGCGGCGAACCAGTCCGGCCTGGCGGCCAGATCCACCCAGCGGCGCGAAAAGGGCACGCCCTTCTCCGCCAGCACGATGGCCGCACGCTGCACGTAGGGGCACAGGTGGTGGCTGACCAGGGTGAGTTCCATGGTCACTCCTTCAGCAGCCCCTCGGCGCGCAGTGCGGCGCGGACCTGGGGACGCGCCCGCGCCCGCTCGACCCAGGCAGCGACGTTGGGCCATGCGGACAGGCCCATGCCGACCATCGGAGCCCAGTTCACGATGGTGAAGCCGTAGGCATCGGCGACGGTGAACGACGGGCCCACCAGCCATTCGCGCCCGGCGAGTCGCGATTCCAGGTCGCCAATGCGGACCTTGAGCTTGTCCTTGACGGCATTGCGCGTGGAGTCCGCCGTCTCCTTGTGGAACAGCCACGGGCTGAAGCCCTTGTGCAGCTCACTGGAGACGAAAGTGAGCCACTGCAGCACCTCGAACCGGTCCCGGCTGCCGGTGGGCGGCATCAATCCGCTGCCCGGCGCCAGGTCGCCGACGTACTGCAGCAGAGCGGCCACTTCCGTGTGGCGGCTGCCGTCGTCCAGTTCCAGCATCGGCACGTAGCCGCGGGGATTGAGAGCGCGGTAGTCGGCTCCGTCGGCGGTGCGGCCGGCGACGGTGTCCACCTGCACCAAGTCCACGGGCAAGCCAGCTTCACGCAAGGCGATGTGCACGGCCAGCGAGCAGTAGCCTGGGGAGAGATAGAGCTTCATGGCAGTTCCTTTTTTCAGTGATCGGGGACCGGCACTGTAGGATTGCATCCGCGCAAGCGAAATAGGCGATCATGAAATCCACGATTGCACGAACGCAATACCACCTCACGGCCTCGGACCTCGAAGTGGTGCTGGCCCTGGTGCGCGGCGGCACGCTCGCCGAAGCGGCACAGCGCTGCGGCAGCAATGCATCGACTGTGTTCCGCGCGCTGCAGCGCCTGGAGCAGCGCCTCGGGCATCGCCTGTTCGAACGCACCCGCCAGGGCTACCACCCGACCGACACCGCCGCCGAGGTGGCTCGCCACGCCGAACGCATCGAGGCGGAGCTGGAGGCGGCGCGTGCCGCGGCCTCGGGTGGCAGCCCCCAGGCCTCGGGCAAGGTCCGGCTCACCACCACCGATTCCGTGCTGCGCGGGCTGGTGCTGCCATGCTTGCCGGCGCTGGCGCGCGAACACCCGTTGCTGCAGCTGGAGCTGCGCGCGAGCAACGAGCGCCTGAGCCTGAGCAAACGCGACGCCGACCTCGCCTTACGCGCCACGCCCAAGCCACCCGAGCACCTTGTCGGCCGTTGCCTCGGCACCATCCGCTTCGCCGTCTGCGGTCTGCGCGTCCGCGGCACAAGGTCGCCAGCCTTCGAGCAGGCGGACTGGATCGGGCCGGACGAAGCAATGCCGGAGCACCCTTCCGTGCGCTGGCGGCGCAGGCACCTGCCGAAGGTCGCGCCGCGCCACCTCGTCGAGGGCATCGTCGGCGTCGTGGATGCGATCAAGGCCGGCCTGGGGGTGGGCATCGTGCCGCTGTTCATGCTGGACGTGGAGCCGCAACTCAAGGTGCTCTCAGACCCGCTGGAGGGCTGCGAATCCTCGCTCTGGCTGCTGGCGCATCCTGAATCGCGCCACCTGCGGCGCATCGCCGCCGTCTACCAGCACCTGGGTGAGGCGATCCGCCTGCCCGAGGGCTGAACGCAGCAGGCCCCCTGGACGAGATCGGGACGATGTTCGCGCCCGACGGGCGCGCCGCCATCGACCGCCGGATGCTTTCGAGGAAAGCGGACGACATCGACCGCTCGATCTCCATGAGCAAGGGCCTGCGCCGTGCTCCTGGCCGCAAGCGGACGTCTGCCCAAAGCTGCGCATCACGCCGCTGCTAGCGGCGCGGCCTCTACAATCACGCAAGCGCTCCGCACACGACGAGCGGACGCGAGGAGGAACGGCCTCCCCCGCCGTGGGAAAGAAGGTCCGGGACGGCCCGGCGCACGCTCCTCCCCTCATGTCATCGACAAGCCGCCGTGTCCTCCAAGCCATCCTGTACGAGGTGATCGCCATCATCGTCGTGGGGCCCGCGCTGAGCCTTGCCTTCTCCAAGTCGCAAACATCCACCTTCGGCCTGGCTGTCGTCCTGTCCACGATCGCGCTCACGTGGAACTACGTCTTCAACTGGATCTTCGAGCGCTGGGAGTCGCGCCAGGCCGTCCGCGGCCGCTCCTTCGCGAGGCGGCTGGCGCACGGCTTGGGGTTCGAGGGGGGCCTCACGGTGATCCTGACGCCGGTCATGTCGATCTGGCTGGAGATTTCATGGAAGGCGGCGTTCGCCGCCAATCTCGGGCTGCTCGTGTTCTTCTTCGTCTACGCCATTGCCTTCACGTGGGCGTTCGACCGCGTCTTTGGTCTGCCCGCATCGGCTGCAGACGCTTCCGATGCTGATCGCTAGGTAGGAACTCGCAGACGCGGGAACGCATGTCCGCTGCGCGTCGAAAGCAGTCGTGCATCCCTCGGGAGTGCAGTTGACCCGCCCCGGGCGATATGGCGAAATCCGCGCGATGCTCGAGAAACTCCCGCAACTTGTGGCAGCTACTTCCGCCGTGGGCGCCAGCGTCGCCTTCGTGCAAGGCGATTGCATCGAAGTGGCGGTCGCGGGGACGCGGGACGCCGTGACAGGCCTGCCCGTCACCTCCGACACTGTGTTCGACGTGGCGTCCTTGACGAAGCCGCTCGTTGCTTTCGCCGCGCTGCAACTCGCGGACGAGGGTGTCCTGGACCTTCACCAGCCGCTCGCCGAATTCACGCGCTTGCTGGTGCCCGACGATCCGAGAGCGGCCAGGATCACCGCCTACCATCTCCTCTCGCATACGTGCGGCCTGCAGAACGTCCGCGGCAAGGAGCCGCTGCGCATGTTCTTTGAGCCCGGGGCGTGGTTCAGTTATTCGAGCGTAGGCTTCATGTACCTGCAACTCGCCGTCGAAGCGAAGACTGGTGAACCGCTCGAAGACACGATTCGGCGCCTCGTGTTCGGCCCGCTCGGCATGGCATCGTCCAGCCTTGAATGGCGGGATGCATTCACCGGGAACGAGGCAGCCCCGCATGACGCAGGCGTCCGCCTGGCGCCTCATCGGCCCGCAGCAGCCAACGCCTCGTACTCGCTCAAGACAACTGCCTCGGACTACGCCGCGTTTGCGCGCGCGGTGCTCCGCGGTGACCGTCTGCGCCGCACTACGTGGCAACAGTGGTTTGCGCCAGCCGTCATGGTCCCCTCGAGGGAGATCGAGCGCTTGCATGCGCCGCCCGAGATGACGGAACCAGACATCGGCTGGGCACTAGGCTGGGGCGTGGAGCCCGCCGCCGATACATTCTTTCAGTGGGGCAAGATGGCAGGAATGAGGTCGTTCGTCATGGGGAACCGCCCGCGTGGCACGGCGTTGGTCGTCCTGACGAACAGCAACACCGGACTGCGTCTCGCGACCGAACTCGTCGCAGGCATGCTGCCCGGCTCGCATCCAGCGATGCGCTGGCTGCGCGAAGGTGTCACCGAATAGCGGGCTTGGGAGCGCATTTCCGCTTCCGGCCAGAAGTGGACATTTCGCAAGTGAACTGCATCGGCCGGGACGGACGTCCCAGGCTCCATCGACCGCGCGAAGGGTAGGAGCGTCGGCGATCACGAGCCGAAGGCTATCTGGTCGCCAGCCAGGAGCACAGCGCCGAGATCCGGGGCGATATCGCCAACTACACCGACATCGTGCCGGTGGTGCAGTTGAGCGAGGTCGTCGTCGAGCAGTCGGATCGTTGAACGCACCGGACGGGTCTGACGACACCCGGGCGCCTGGTATTGGCCGGGAGCGCGACGGGCGCTATCGGCGCCCAACCGCCATGAGCACCACCGGATCGGTCCCGGCCGGCAGTCGCAGCACGCGGGCGACCGCTGCCTCGTCGAGTGCACCGATCACGACCGAGCCCAGGCCGAGCGCCACCGCGGCCAAGGCCAGGTTCTGGGCAGCGGCGCCGGCCTCGAATGCCACATAGCGCCCGCTGCGCGGGCCGTATTTGGCGGCCGTGCGGGCGGCGACAGCGGTGATCGCCACGACCAGTGGCGCTTCGGCCACCGCGCGCTGCCCCGCCGTGGCCTCGACCAGCGGCCCCCGCTCAGCGCCAAGCTGCACGGGTTCCAGCGCGTGCGCCGCCGGGATGTAGTGGTGCGCGCCCGCTGCCAAGCCGTCCATTGGCGACGTCTGGATGTAGAGCTCCAGCGGGTAGAGCGCCCCTGCCGAGGGTGCGGTCCTGAGCCCGGTTCGTCCACTCAGGCCCTGTGCCGCCCACAGCAGGCTCGAGATCTGCGCCAGTGAGGGCGCGCCGGGCGCGTAGCTGCGCACAGAGCGTCGCCGCGCGAGCGCATCCTGCACCGGCAAAGCGGGCATGGACGGCGGCGGCAAGCGCGTCCAGGCCCGCGGGAGCGCTGGCTGCGGCGTGAGCAAGCCGGCCAAACCGGCGGCGGCGGTGCCGACTGCGGCGCGCCGGCCGGGGGAGTAACTCGACCGGATCCCGGCCATGGCTGTGCCCTCCTGTGGCGCAGCATGGGCCCGCGCAGGCAGGCGCGCTTGCGCGAGATCAATGCGGAGGGCGGCCGCATGAATATCTGTGTGTTGTCTGCCCCATAGCTCGCCTATAGTGGCCATTCCGAAGCGGGATCGAAATGCACCAGTTCACGCGCATCTTCGCGGTCGGCTATGTCGCCATCGTCGTGTTGTTCGCGCTCTGCGCGCTTTCGCTGATCGCGTTTGGCGCGGTGGAACTCTGGAACGCCGTGCATCCGGGCACGTCGCTGCCCCTGACGAAGCGCTTCGATGCCATCCTCGAGTGCGTCGCGATGCTGACCATCGCCATGGCTAGCCTGGAGCTTGCCGACACCATCCTGGAGGAAGAATTCGGCCGCGAGACACGATTGAGCCATGGCGCCAGGATGGGCCGGGTGCTCTCGCGTTTCCTGCTGGTCGTCGTCATCTCGCTCGCCATCGAGTCGCTGGTGGCAACTTTCAAGTTCGTGCACGACGACCCGGCGCACCTGCTCGGAACCGCATCCATCGCCCTGGCCGCCGCGGCACTGCTCGGCGCATGGGCGCTGTTCGGAAGGTTCAGGCCATCCTCGCAGTAGCACATCGGCGCCGCGCGCAAGTCTGCCTTTTCAGCGCACGGAAGACGACACTGGCTCGAGCCTGCTGACCAGGCACGACTGGTGATCGCGGGGGGTGCGGGTCGGCGTGTGCCGCCCCCGCGTCACGTGCAGCACGACGGCCCCCATGGATGTAGTGCATCTCGTTCATGAGGCGCGACGCTCTGCAAGCGCTCCGCGCTTCCATCAAGAAGACCAAGAAGGGCCGTGAACCGTGCCGCTGCAGCAAAACTGCCTGCCGCAACCGGCGGGCGTGCTCGCCGAGCGGTGAGCCGTCGCCCCTTCTTTCGCCGAGCGGTGAGCCGTCGCCCCTTCTTCTTTCAGCTTGAGGCCAGTCAAAGCGGCGGCAGTCGTTGCTGGTCACAATCGACCGGCTCGGCGAGCATCCTTCTCAGCAGCAACAAGGAGGCGTTCATGGCCAGCATGAAGAGCCATCGGCGTCGGCGCCGCGATCCCGGGGTGCCGATGAGCCTTGCGACGGATCGACGGGCGAACCGACGCGTCGCCCCATGACCGCGCCCAGTCTCGACACGGGCACGCCGATGGCCTCCGCGCGGGCCTGGCATCGGCTCGATGCCTCCCTGGCCGCGGCGGGCCAAGCCATGGATCCAGCGGCAGGGTTGCCGGATGACGAGGCCGCCGCGCGGCTGGCGCGCCATGGCGAGAACCGGCTGGCCGACAAGCAGCCCCGGTCGAAGTGGGCGTTGTTTGTCGACCAGTTCCGCAGCCTGCTGATCCTGGTGCTGCTCGGCGCGGCTGCGCTCGCGGGCGCTATCGGAGACGTGAAGGACGTGGTGGTCCTCCTGGTCGTGGTCCTGTTCAATGCCTTGCTCGGTTTCTGGCAGGAGCATCGGGCGGAGGCCACGCTGGCGGCGCTGAAGAAGATGCTCTCGCCGGTCGCACGCGTTCGCCGCGGCGGAGTCGTCCAGCAAGTGCCGGCTGCGCAAGTGGTGCCGGGCGACCTGGTGCTGCTGGAAGCGGGAGACCGCGTGCCGGCGGACGGGCGGCTGCTCGCCAGCCATAACGTCGAGATCGACGAGGCCGCATTGACGGGTGAGTCCCACTCGGTGGCCAAGGATGCCGATCGCAGCGTGCCGGCGGAGGCGCCGCTCGCCGAGCGCGTGAACATGGCCTACATGAACACGGTTGTGACCCGCGGCCGCGCCGAGCTGCTGGTTACCGCGACCGGCATGGCAACGGAGATGGGCCGGATCTCCAGGATGCTGGTCCAAGCCGAAGCCGGCCCGACGCCATTGCAGGTTCAGCTCGACGTGCTCGGGCGCCGGTTGGCGCTGATCGCTGGGCTGGTCATCCTCCTGATACTCGCCCTCGGCTGGGCGCGCGACGAGCCGCTGGTGCAGGTCGTGCTGACCTCGGTTGCGCTGGCGGTCGCCGCGATCCCCGAAGGGCTCCCCGCCGTCGTGACCGTCACGCTGGCAATCGGTATGCACCGCATGGCCCAGCATCGCGCCATCGTCAAGAAGCTGGCCGCCGTGGAAACGCTGGGCTGCACGACAGTCATCTGCTCGGACAAGACCGGCACGCTGACGATGAACCAGATGACCGCGCGTGTGGTGGCCTGCCACGGGGGACGCTTCGCGGTGACCGGCGAGGGCTATGGAGCCTCTGGAGCGATCGCAGAGGTCAGCCCGGGGTCGCTGCCCGTGCTCGAGCGCCTGCTGCACGCCGCCGTGATGGCCAACGACAGCCGCATCCATGAGGGCCGTCTGGTTGGCGACCCGACCGAAGGCGCACTGCTGGCCCTGGCGGCGAAGGGCGGCGTTTCCGCCGATCGGGTGGCGCAGGAGCACCCCCGCATCGCCGAGATCCCGTTCGATTCGGCCCACAAGTTCCAGGCCACCTTCCACCGTGACGGCGAACATGTGCGCGTGTGCGTCAAGGGGGCCCCCGATGTGCTGCTCGCGCGCGCCACGCGCCATCTGGCCGACAACGGCGATCTGCCGATTGACGCCGCTGCCCGGTCTCACTGGGCGGCAGAAAACGACGATCTGGCGCGCCAGGCGATGCGCGTGATCGCCGTGGGCGGCAAGGACATCCCCGCGCGAGACTTCGATGCCGCGGGTGACCTGATGGCGCACATGGAAGGCCTGACGCTGTATGGCCTGGTCGGGATCATCGATCCGCCGCGGCCGGAGGCGCGCGCGGCCATTGCGCTGTGCCGCCGCGCCGGCATCGCGGTGAAGATGATCACTGGCGACCACCGCGCCACTGCGGCGGCGATAGCGCGCGATCTCGGGCTTGAAGGCGAGGCGATGGACGGGCGCGACCTGGATGCCTTGGCACCGGATGCACTTGCCGCGCGCATCACGCAAACGGCGGTGTTCGCGCGCGTCGCGCCCGAGCACAAGGTCAGCATCGTGAATGCGCTGAAAGACGCGGGGCAGGTCGTGGCCATGACGGGCGACGGCGTCAACGACGCGCCAGCCTTGAAGACGGCGGACATCGGGGTGGCGATGGGGATCACCGGCACCGAGGTGACCAAGGAAGCGGCGATGATGGTCCTGACGGATGACAACTTCGCCACCATCGTGCGCGCCGTCGAGGAGGGCCGCGCCATCTACGACAACATGGTGAAGTTCGTGCGCTTCCAGCTGTCGACCAACATGGGCGCGATCCAGGCGGTGCTCGGCGCGAGCCTGCTCGGCTGGACGACGCCGTTCACCGCGATCCAGATCCTCTGGATCAACATCATCATGGACGGGCCGCCTGCCATGAGCCTGGGCGTTGAGCCGGCCCGGGCCGGGCTCATGGATGAGCCGCCCCGCCGCACGGACGCGCAGATCCTGGCACTGCCACGTCTCTTGCGGCTGTTCGTGTACGGCCTCACGATGGCGGTCGGCACGCTGGCACTGTTCCACCATGCACGAGACGAAGGCGAGGCCTATGCACTGACTCTGGCGTTCACCGGATTCGTGCTGTTCCAGTTCTTCAACATCTTCAACGCGCGCGCCGAACACGGCTCCGCCTTCAACCGCCACTTGCTGCGCAACGGCGCGCTGTGGCTGTCGCTCGGCGCCGTGGCAGCGCTGCAGGTCGTGGTCGTGCACTGGACGCCGGCACAGGCCGTGTTCGACACAGTCGACCTGACGCTGGCCGACTGGGGACTGGCCGTGCTGGTCGCGTCCAGCGTGCTGTTGCTCGACGAAGTCTGCAAGGCCTCCGTACGGCTGCTGCGCAACTTCCAGACGCCCGCCTCGGGGCACTCCGCGGCCTGAGCGGGCATCGTGCGGTCCGGTGCCTGGGCCGTATGCGCCTGTTGGCAATCTGCAGACGACGCTCCTGAACATGAGTGCATGTGGGCATCAGCCCAGCACTGGTCGCTGCGCAAAGAACTGCCAGTGCCCCTCGGAGATCACTTCCACGACGCCATCGACCACCTTGATGGCGGTCTCATCGTCGATCGCATAGGCAGGACCTTCGATGCCGCCCGCCCACCTCTGCGCGTTGGCAAGGGTATTGCACGCCAGGTCAGGGTGATCCAGGTGCGGGAAGATCGCGAAATCGACGATCCCCAACGTACGGTCATCCCCGGTGATGGACGGCTGGATCGAAACGAAGTCGTCACCGACGCGGGGGGTCATCACCATGCTCCCAGCGCTCAGGCCGACCCAGACCGTGTCGTCCAGTGCCGGCAGCAGGTCGGCCAGCCCTGACTGTCGCATCCAATGGGCCAGGAACACGGCGTCGCCTCCGTTGACCAGCAGGGCGTCCGCCGCGCGAACCCAAGGCTCCCATCGCGCCCGACCAATGCTCGGCAGGGCCGTCAATTCCAGCATGCCCACGGATTTCCAGCCAAGCTCGACCATCGGACATCGAGGTTCGCGTCCGCTGACGAAGCGCCAGGAGTGGCTGGGGCCCATCATGGGATGCCCATGGCCGGCGGTGGGGATGCAGAGCGCGTTGCATTCGGCGATGGGCTTGCCAAGCATGCCGACCAGCGCGTCGCGGATGCTCGAATTCCGGATGCCGGCGGAAGTCAGAAGAAGTTTCATGGCGGTTTTTCGCGTTCATCAGTGCGCGGCGAGTGCGTTCCCGTCAGTGTTTCCGTGATCGGTGGCACTCAGCCTGCAAGCCCACGACGAAGCAAGATCGTCGTTCTCGACAACGGAAGACCAGGGTTAACCCTCAAAGCGCGCCTGCACCGCAATCGGCCACGCGCCGCCCGGTTAGCCGTGGATCTTCTCGCCTCGGGCCAGCATCGCCACCAGCGTTTCGATGCGCCTGGCTCGCGTCTCGGGCCGCTTCGCCGTCTGAACACGCCAGAGGACCCCATAGCGGTTGGCGGCGTTGAGCTGGGCGAAGAAGTTGCGTGCTTCGGGCACGGCGTCGAGGGCTGCCTGCAGATCAGGGGGGACCACGGCGGTCCGGGCGCCGTCGTAAGCGGTCTCCCATCGCCCGTTGGCTTTTGCCCGGTCGATCTGCGCCATTCCACTTGGCTGCATCCGACCCGATTGGATCAACGCCTCGGCCTTTTCACGGTTGGTCTTCGACCACACACTGTTCGCGCGCCTGGGCGTGAAGCGCTGGAGCCAGTGCTGTCCGTCCAGTGCCTTCTTCTGCCCATCGATCCAGCCGTAGCAAAGGGCCACTTCCACCGCCTGCGGGTAGGTGACCGTCGGCGCCTCGGTGCCAGGCTTGGCGATCAGGAGCCAGACGCCATCGGACGATGCGTGGTTCTCCCGCAGCCAGGACTCGAACGCGCGTTGCGTCGCAAATCGACAGGGATCCGCCTGTGACGGGGCTGCCTTCAGCATCGCGTCTCAGTCCGCGTAGCCCGGCATCTCCCGATCCAGCACGCGCATCATGGCGGCGAAATAGAGCGCCTCGCGCTCCGCCTGCGAGTGGCTGTTGCGAGGGTTGGGCGCCTCCACCTTCTTCACCATGGTCTCGTCCAGCAGCGCGAGCGGCCGGCCGGTGGACATGGCCAGGACCTGCGCGCGGCAAACACGCTCCAGCTTGTACAGCCGCCGGTACGCCTGTGCCACGGTGTCGCCGACCACCAGGACACCGTGGTTCTTCATGAACATGATCTGCTTGTCGCCCAGGACGGCTGCAAGGCGTTCCCCTTCGCTCAGCGAAGCGGCCAGTCCCGTGTACCCGTCGTCGTAGGCGATGTTCCGCGTGAGGAATGCGGCCGTCTGGCTGCCGGGCAGCAGGCGGTTGTCCTCCAGCATGTTCAACGCCAGCGCCCATGTCTGGTGGGTGTGCAGGATGACGTTGGCGCCGGTGATCCTGTGCAGGGGGGCGTGGATGCTCAGGGCGCTCAGCTCCAGGCTGCCGTTGCCTTCCAGCACTTCGCCCGCCTCATTGAACACGATCAGGTCACTGGCCCTCGCCTCGGACCAGTGCAGGCCGAACGGCAGGACCAGATACCGGTCCTCCTGCCCGGGCACGCGCATGGTGAAGTGGTTGTCGATGCCCTCTTCCAGGTCGTCGTAGACGGCGAGGCGGTTCGCCGCGGCCAGATGGACGCGCGCCCGCCGGATGTCGTCGTTGTCGTGATTCATCTCTGGTGCTCCTTTCGTACTCAAGAACGGATCCGGCGCCCTCACGGTCCAGACCATGGCGATCGATTCTCGGGAATGTCGACCGGCACGCCAGAGTGAAACTACCGTCAAGTCGCCGTCCAGACCCGCAACTGGACTGCCCTTCCGCCGACGAAAGCAGGCATCCGTCTCTGGCAGACTGCGTTGCGGCGCGTGCTCGGACCTGGGGACTTCGCTTCTCCGGATGCCGTGCGCCAGGACGCGGCCGCACGGAGGGCATCGTGGAGCAAAAACGGCAGGAACTCGCGTCCGCGAAGCGCAAGGCCAGCTTGCTGCTCGCGGCCGCGGCATGCATCTTCGGGATCACGATGCTGCTCCCCCCGAACCCGTGGGTGCTCGCCATCCGCGCGATCACCGAGGCGGCGATGGTGGGCGGGCTGGCGGACTGGTTCGCGGTGAGCGCACTGTTCCGGCGCATCCCCACCGGCATTCCCTTCATCACGGCGCACACGGACGTCATCCCGCGCAGCAAGGACCGCATCGCCGACAACCTGTCCGCCTTCGTCAAGGAGAAGTTCCTGGCGCCCCGGACGCTGGTCGAACTGATCCGCCAGCACGATCCCTCGCGGTATGTGGCCGACTGGCTGACCGACCCGGCCAATGCGCGGCGCCTCGGCGCCTACCTGGCACGCGCCACGGAGGGCGCGCTGCACCTGGTCGAGGACGCCCGGATCGAACAGCTGGTGCGCGACGCCGCGCGCGAGGTGTTCAAGGGCATCGACCTGACCGGCTCGCTGCGCGGCGTGCTCGAGACGCTGACCAGCGATGGCCGCCACGACCAGCTGCTGGAACAGGTGCTGGACCGCGCGCTGGGGCTCATGGACCGCCCCGAGACACGCGCGTGGATGGCCGCCCAGGTGATCGACTGGCTGACCCATGAGCATCCGCGCAAGCAGAAGCTGCTGCCCAAGCAATGGATCGCGCAGAACGTGGCGACCGCCATCGCCGACGCCGTCACTGCCCGGCTGGAGAGCATCCGGGCCAATCCGGCGCACGAGTACCGGCAACTGTTCGATGAAGCCGTCCGCGATTTCGTGCTGCGGCTGCAGTCGGACCCCGCGTTGCAGGCGCGCGGCGAGGACATCAAGCAGTACCTGCTGAACGATGGCACCTTCGGCACCTACGTCGGCAGCCTCTGGGGTTCACTCAAGACCTGGTTGGCGGAGGACCTGCGCGATCCCCACTCGGTGTTCCACCAGGGCGTTGCCGCCGGCGGCGCGTGGCTGGGCGAGCAGCTCACGCGCGACCCCCAGCTGCGCCAGGCTCTGCGCTCGCAACTCGAGGAGGCCGCCACCCGGCTCGCGCCGGAGGTCGCCGATTTCCTGACCCGCCATGTGCGCGACACGGTGCGCGCCTGGGACGGGCGCGAGATGGCCGACCAGATCGAGCTGAACATCGGCAAGGACCTGCAGGCGATCCGCGTGAACGGGACGATCGTGGGCGGCGTGATCGGCCTCGGGCTGCACCTGCTCACGTATGTGGCGGGGGGCATGTGAAGGTGTCCGCCCCGCCTGTGGGCCTCGCAACCGAGCGGGTGGCGATGCCCCGACATCGGCGTTGTCGGCTAACGCGCCCGCTGGCGGCGAAGCGCCGAGGAGGGGCTGTCGCCGAGCAGGTACCGCGCCCCGCTCCCCAGCCTAGCTGCCCGGTCGCCCGGGTTGTAGAGGGCGCAGGTGTCGAGCGACAGGCAACCGCAGCCGATGCACGAGTCGAGCCGGTCACGCAGCCTCGTGAGGGACTCGATCCTCGCGTCGAGCAACGGCTTCCAGCCCAGCGCCAGCCGGTGCCAGTCAGCGGCCGTCGGCGTGCGCGAGTCCGGCAGCGTGGCCAGTGCCGCGCGGATGTCGTCCAGGGAGAGGCCGACGGCCTGCGCCGCGCGGATGAAGGCCACCCGGCGCAACGTGCCACGCGCGTAGCGCCGGTGGTTGCCCTCGCTGCGCGTGCTCGCCAGCAGGCCGATGGCCTCGTAGTGGCGCAGGGCGCTGGCGGCGACACCGCTGCGCTGCGCGAGCTCGCTGATCGTGAGGTGGTCGTCCGCCTGCATGAAATCCCTTGACTTCAAGTGCACTTGAAGTTCGAAGCTTAGCGCCATCCGATCCCTGGAGATGCCGATGGCGACCTCGACCCTGTTCCACCTCATTGACGACAACCTCCGCCGCGCCCCCGAGTACCGCGATGGGTTGACCAACCACCTGCCGATGGCGCTGCATGCGCTGCACGAGCTGGGCGCCGACGACGTCCAGCTGCGCCGCTTCTCGGCCGCCTATGTCGAACGCACCCGCCTGGCCAGCGCGGCCGCCAGCGTCGAGGCGCCCGTCGCTGGAGAGCCCCGCCTCGGCGACTTCAGCGCCTTCACGGCGTGGCACGGGCACTTCACCGCGCGCATCGCGATCGCCGGAACCCGCGGCGCGCTGGTGGAGGCGCTGCCGTCCTTGTGGCCCGGCGTCGCTGCAGCGGCCTTCCACGGCCCCATCCGGGTCGCGCATGCCTGGGAGCTGGGTCATCCGGGCGAGCTGGCCGCCGCCCTGGCGTACTGGGCCGCGCGCTGGCAGCCGGTGGACGCCGGCATGGCGGCGGAGCCGGACCTGGACCTCGACGACTGGCTGGCCGAGGCCGAAGCTTTGGCGCGCTCCTGGCGGTCCGGGCGGCATTTCATCTCGCAGCGGATGGACGAGGCCGCCGGCACCACCGCCTTCCGTCGACTCGCTCCCCGCCTGCGGTCATCCGGCGATGCGCTCGCGCGGGCCGCACAGTGGGCCGCGGCCCTCTACGCGGACACCGGGAACTTCACCGTCCTGCACGTCGTCACCGCATCGCGGGCACTGCTTCGCCTCGCGGGTTTGTCGGCGCCTCCGCCACAGGTCTGGCACGCGCTGGCTGCGGCGATCGTCGCCAGTGGCGTCGGCCCACGCGAGCCGATGCGGGCGGCGGCCGGTTCATGGGGCGAGGTGGCGGCCGCGGCCCGCTCGTCGCTGGACGACCACGTCATCAAGCTCGTGCACGCGTGCACGCAGCTCTCCGGCTCGCCGACCGAGGACGCGTTCCTGGCCGCCGCACGCCGGGCCGTGGCGGCGGTCTAGGGTCCGCAGGCCAACGCGAGGCGGCCGCCGGCGGCCCGCATTCAGGCTCGCCGCACGCGTCCCGCAGCAGCGCCGCGCGCGGCATCGTTGGGGACGATGAGCCTGGCCTGGATCGCCAGCCCCAGATTGCGCAGCGGCACGAACACGGCCGGCACCGGTGGCACGGTCGCCCGGGCGACCGCAATCGGTCGACGCGCCGCCAGGCGGCGAGCCAGGGGGCGGGCGGCCGGCCGACTCACCATCGCCTTCGCCTGCAGGGTTGAGCCCGAGGCCCTTCGGCCTGCCTGGCTCCTCACGCGAGCATTCGCTGCGACCCGCACCGCCCGCAGCGGCCGCCGAGCCTCGGTCGAGGGTCGAGGTGGGTCCGCCTGCGCCTTCACCCGCTCAACCGCCGGCGCGACCTCGATGCGGTCGCGCTGCGCAGCCAGTGGAGCGACGAGCGCAGGAAGATCCACGGTGGGCTGGGCGGGCTGAACCGTCCCCGAGGGCGGCGCGATGAGCCGGTCCAGCGCCACGACAGGAGGCGCGGGCATCGCGCTCGACCGAGCCACGTCGTGCCGGGCGACGTCGCTCTCACGCCAGGACGCCACGACGCAGGCCAGCAGAACCAGCACGCTGGTGACGACGCGCGGAGCGATGGGAGGTTCCATGCGCCGATCTTGTGACTGACAGGGGAGGCGATCGGCGTCGGCAACGAGCCTCATGTGCTGTAGGCGGGAGGTCGCACCCGCAAGCCGGCACGGGCCCGGCGCCGCCGGCGAAGCCGTTGCTACGGATCCGATGCCCGCTCGCCAGGGCCGTGCAGGACGCCCGCCAGCTCGGTGGCACGCGCTCGCAGCCTGTGCACCGCGCCGAAGAGCCTGTCGATCGATTGCTGGATCCGCAGCCTGGCTTCGCGGGTGCGGATGTGCGTGGAGCGCCAGAGCGCCAGGATGAGGTTGTCGTGCGCTCCCAGGATGGAACTGGTGTGCTCCGACAGCTCGGGATCGCGGCCCAGCAAGGCGCGGACCGACGCTGCCGCCCGGCTCGCCTGCGTGTACAGCGCGTTGTCGAACCAGCGTTCGACCATCCGCAGGCAGACCTGCAGGTAATCCAGCAGCACCCGCTCCAGGTGGGGGAGAGACCAGTCGTTGGACGCTTCTTCGTGTGCCATGCGCCCAGCCTACGCACAGGCGGACGGGACACACCTCGGCAGGAGGTGTTTGTGCCGCCCAGCGTGCATTGTTCGCACGCCGCGGCCATCGCCCTCACACCACCATCGGCCGCGCGGCCCCGTCCATCGACACGATCGCGCCCGTGACATAACTGGCGCACGGCGAGGCCAGGAACACCACGACGTTCGCGATCTCCTCCGGCTGCGCCAGCCGCCCGAGCGGCACCTCGCTGGTGGCCCGGGCCAGCGCTTCGTCGACGGTGATCCGGCCCAGCCGGGCCGCCACCTCCAGGCCGGACTGCAGGCGGCCGGTGAGCGTCGCGCCCGGGTTGACCGCGTTCACGCGCACGCCACGCGGACCATAGGCGACGGCCAGGCCCGCGCTCACCAGCATCAGCGCCGCGTTGGCGGCGCCACCCGGCAGGTGGTAGGGGCTGGGCGACTTGCCGCCCGCGCCGATCACGTTGACGATGGCGCCGGCGCCGCGCGCACCCATGCGCTTGACCACCAGGTCGATCATGTGCACGTAGGTGAAGAACTTCGCGTCCATGGCGTCGTGCCAGGCGGGCGCGCCGAGTTCCTCGGGCACGGTGCGCTGGGCCGCGCCCGCGGAATTGACCAGGACGTCCACCGGCCCGTGGGACCGCTCGGCCTCGGCGAGCGCGCGCTCGGCATCGGCCGGCAGCCGCAGGTCGGCGGCGATCGCCGCCACCGGCACGACCGCGTCGCTGGCTTGCCGCGCCAGATGGTCCACCGCGGCGGCCAGGTTGGCGGCGCTGCGCGACACCAGGCTGACCTTGGCGCCTTCGGCCAGGAAGCCCTGCGCGCAGGCCAGGCCGATGCCCTTGCTGCCGCCCGTCACGAGCACATGCTTGCCGGCAAGCTGCAGATCCATGGCGGCCTCCCGATGCGTCAGTCGAGCTTGATGCCGGCGGCCTTGACCACCTGGCCGTAGCGCGCCAGGTCGCGGGCCATCTCGTCGCGGAACTGCGCGGCGCTGCCCGGCGTGGCCTCGATGCCCAGGGTGCGCAGCTTCTCGCGCGCCTCGGGGTCGTTGAGCACGGCGTTGAGTTCGCCGTTCAGGCGCGTGGCGATGGCGGGCGGCAGGCCCGCCGGTGCCAGCAGGCCGACCCAGGAGTCGACGACGAAGTCCGGCACGCCGGCCTCGACGAAGGTGGGCACGTCGGGCAGCGCCGGCGACCGGCGCGCGCTGGACACCGCGATGGCACGCACCTTGCCGCTCTTGACGAAGCCGTGCGCGCCCGCGACCGCGGTGTAGACCAGCGGGATGTTGCCGCCGATCACGTCGGTCAGGGCCTGGCCGCCGCCCTTGTAGGGCACGTGGGTCAGGTTGGCGTTGGTGCGCAGCTTGAGCAGTTCCCCCGCGATGTGCGGCGTGCCACCGGTGCCGGAGGTGCCGAACGACAGCCCGCCCGGCGTGCTCTTGGACACGCTGATGAGATCGGAGACGGTCTTGATCGGCGCGCCCGGGTGGGCCACCAGGATCAGCGTGGCATTGCCGATCTTGCCGATCGGCGTGAAGTCCTTGAGCGTGTCGAACGGCAGCTTGGCGAAGACATGGGGGTTGATCACCATGGTGCCGTCGAAGCCCAGCGCCAGGGTGTAGCCGTCGGGCGCCGCATCCTTGACCAGCGCCATGCCGATGTTGCCGGACGCGCCCGGCTTGTTGTCGACCACGACCTGCTGGCCGAGCCGGCGGCCGAGGAACTCGGCGACCACGCGCGCGCTGGTGTCGGTGACGCCGCCCGGCGTGAACGGCACCACCAGCCGGATCGGCTTGGCGGGCCAGGCGTCCTGCGCGGCGGCCGGCCGGCTGGCGGCGCCGAGGCCGAGCGCGGCCGCGGCCAGGGCGGTGGCGGCCAGCCAGCGGCGGCGGCCCGTGACGGCGGAACTGTGGGTGTTGGGTTGCATGCTTGTCTCCTTGTCGTTGGTGATGTCTCGAAGCCCGGCCACCGCGGTGTCAGGGCAGTTCCGCGTGACGGCGGTCGAAGGCCCAGACCTCCTCGAACCCCATCAGCTGCGTCAGGTCGCCGAACGGCATCAGCGGCGCGGCCAGTCCGGCCGACGAGCCCTGCTGGCGGATATGGGAATAGGTGGCTCGCATGGCCTGCGTGGCGGCCAGCAGCGCGGTGACCGGGAAGATCGCGATGCGGTAGCCGATCGCCTCGAGATCCGCCTGGGACAGCACCGGCGTGCGGCCGCCCTCGACCATGTTGGCCACCAGCGGCAGGTGGGTGCTGCGCCCGATGCGCCGCATCTCCTCCTCGGACTCGGGCGACTCGACGAACAGGATGTCGGCGCCGGCCTCGGCGTAGGCGTCGGCCCGCCGCAGTGCCTCGTCCAGGCCGAGCGCGGTGCGCGCGTCGGTGCGGGCGATGATGAGGAAGTCCCGGCTCGAGCGGGCCTCGCAGGCGACCCGGATCTTGCGCACCATGTCCGCCATCGGCACCACGCGCCGGCCCGGCGTGTGGCCGCATTTCTTCGGGAACTCCTGGTCTTCCAGCTGGATGGCCGCCGCGCCGGCGGCCTCGTAGCCGCGCACCGTGTGGGCCACGTTCAGCAGGCCGCCGTAGCCGGTGTCGCCGTCGGCGATCAGCGGGGCGCGCGCCATCGAGGCCATCGTGCGCACGCGCTGGACCATGTCGGTGAAGGTGGCGATGCCGGCGTCGGGCAACCCCAGGTGGCTGGCCACGGTGCCGAAGCCCGTCATGTAGAGCGCGTCGAAGCCGAAGGTATCGGCCAGGCGCAGCGAGACCATGTCGTACACGCCCGGCGCGACGACCAGGCCGGGCTGGCGAAGGCGCTGGGCCAGGGACAGGGGAGAGGGAGTGGGAGCGGACATGGGAATGGATGGCATGGGTTGGACAGGGGTCGCGGCGGACAGGGAGCGTGTCTCAGGCGCGCGCCGCGCACGCAGGCACATTCTGCAGGTGGTCGGTGCCTCAGCCTGCCGGCTGTTCCAGCCAGGCCCGGGCCGCGGCATGGTCGCCGAACACCTGCGTCTGCAGCCCGATGTGGTTGGCGACGAGTTCCGGATCCTGCAGGCGCCAGGGCGTGTAGGCCACGACAGCGATCCGGACGTCCTTCAGGCGCACCGCCGCATGGCGGGCCAGCTCGATCCGCTCGTGGTCCGTGAGTCCGTACGGAATGCTGGCCAGGTCGATGAGGACGCTGCGCACGCCCTCGCGCTCCACGACATCGGCGATCAACCCGACGCCGGCCTGGTAGTCCTTCAGGCTGGGTCGCCCGGTGCACACGACGAGCAGGTAGTCGTCACGCGAGATCGCTATGTTGAACATCAAGATTCAGCTGGGCAGTGAACGCCCCGCGGCGAGTCTAGCCGGTCGGGTGTCGTCGATGCATGGGCGCGTCCGGTCCATGGTTGGCGGCTTCCCGCCCCCCCGCTTGTCATGCCGGGCTCGACCCGGCATCCAGCGACGGCGGCCGGCCCGACCACCGGACTGGATCGCGGGTCGAGCCCGCAACGACAAGGAAGTCCTTGCTCCACCCAGGCCCGGCTCAGAACGACAGCAGCACCTGCACGAGATCACGCCCCGTCCTCACGATCGTGGCGGAGGCCGATCCGTCGATGGCCTCGAGGTCGACCTTGCAGCGCTCGTCGGGGTTCCTGGCGTCCTTGTGGACGCTCATGACCTTGTACAGGCGCTCGTCGCTGGCGAGTTGAACGACGTCGCCGATCGCAAGGCGGTGGATGGCGCGCAATTGCATTTCGCGTTTCATTGGATCTGCACCCCCGTCGGTCAGGCGAGCCGGCCGCGCTCCATGCCGCCAGGCGATGACGGCGACGGGTGCGGCGCCCGAAGTTGTTCCATTTTCTGGAACCATCGGTGAGCCGCGGTGTTTCCGCTCGTCACGAAAGTAAGTTCGTGGCGCCGGCGCCGCACCGTGCAGGCCGGGCGCGACATCCGTCACGTTGCGCCGGGGCAGGTTGCGCACGCCCCGTCACAGTCGCGCCACCGGCGGCGGCGCCCCTACCATCCGTGCCTGAGGAAAGACGACACGTGCCCCGCCACCTGCCCTGCCGCCCGCACCTGCTCACGGTCCTGATCCTGGGCCTGGGGATGGGGCACGCCAGTGCCGAACCCGTGGGCCGGGCGGTGATGCAGCCCGTGCCAGGCATCGAGATCGGGCTCGAGCAGTTCGGGGCCGCCGACCGCACGGCCGCACCCGGCCGGCTCGACGGCTCGGTGGCGACGCCGGCCGGCACCTTGCGCACCACGGTGCGCGTGGCACCCGGCGACGAACGCGCCCTGCAACGCGGCGAGACCAGCCTGGAACTGCCCGCCCCCGGCCTGCCGGGCCAGGTGCAGCTGCGCGAGCTGGAAGCCGGTGGCACGGCAGCGGCCTGGCGTGCGCCGCTGGGCGGCGGGCTGGCCGCGGACACGTCCGGCGAGTGGACGCCCGCCCGCAGCGGGCAGGTGCTGCAGCTGCGGCAGGACTTCGGCGACGGCGATGCCGTCCAGGCCCTGGTGTCCCAATCGAGCACGCCGGCGGCGCAAGGCGCGCGCTGGGACCTCGAGACCACCCGGATCGCGGGCCGCTCGCGCTGGACCTTCGGCCTCGACGCGGCCGCCCGCGGCTACGTCTCGCCGTCGGGCGGGACCGAGCCGCGCGCCGGGCTGCGCCTGGGCACGCAGTGGCCCATCGCCTCGCGGGCGCGGATGGAGGTGCGCTACACGCGCCAGGTGCGCTGGGACGCCGGCGATGCCTCGGCGCTGATGTTCGGAACGAGCCTGGCGCTGCCGCGCCGCGCGAGCCTGGCGACGGGCGTGGAAGTGGATGCGGAAGCGCGGCACCGGGCCTCGATGAAGCTCACGGTGCCGCTGGACGAACGCTGACCCGGCGACGAGGCCGGCGTCGGCCCGGCCAATGGCGAACGGTGGCATCACCATCCGGGTCCGGCTGTCCGCATGACCTGCGCTGCTGCCCAGCACGCCGTGTAGGCCGACGGAATTAAGCGCGCCGGCCGCCGAAGCCTTTCGGCCTGCGCCAATCGTCGTGCCCGTGGCGCGCGCGCCGCATCGCACCGCGCCGCGCCGTATCCTGCCCGCATGCCCCGGGGGAAGTTGCCTGTGGTCCTCAACCAGGCCGACCTCATCGCCGCGATGGACGACCTGCTTCGGCGGATCGAACGCAGCGAGATCGACTCGGCCACGCTCAGCGTCCAGCAGCCGGACGGCCGCTGGGAGGCCATCACGCTCTGCCGAAAGACGCTCGAGGAGCGGGACCTGGCGCTCGCCAGGCTGCTCAAGGCGCTCGACAAGCTGCATTGACGGCCGTCGCGCGAAGGCGCGCCGCCGCTGCCCCGCGTGCCCTAGAAGCGCTGGCCCGGTGGCAGATATCGCCATTGCCCGGGGGGCAGGCCCGCCATCGCCACGCGGCCGATTCGGATGCGCTTGAGCGCGGTGACGGTCAGGCCCACCTGCGCGCACATCCACGGGATGCATTCCGGCGCGAGGCCCTTGCTGGCAAAGCGCAGCCGCGCATCGCTCTGCCAGCTCACGCGGGCGGTCGGCAGCGGCTTGCCATCCCGGACCAGGCCGCCGCACAACCGTGCCAGGGCGTCGGGTGCGGCAGTGCCCGACACGTCCACGACCAGCTCCTGCTCGACCAGGCCCGCGTCCTCGGTGAGCTTGCGCACGATGCGCCCGTCCTGGCTGAAGACGACCAGGCCGCCGGCCTGCGGCGGCAGCGGCATCAGTGTCGTGAGGCCCACGGCGTGGCTCTTGATGCGCCGGATGCCCGACGTGTCGCCCGTCCAGTGCGACGCCGCGCCGAGCAGCGCGTGCGCCTGGGCGGTGCTCATCCCGGCCGGCTTGTGCATCAGCAGCGTGGCGGGCGCCGGCGGCTGCAAGCGCGCCTGCGGATCGATCTCGACGCGCTGCGCGTCGCCCACCCGGTGCTGCGGCTCCTCCACGCGGCTGCCGTCCACGCGCACCCAGCCTTCCGCGATGTACTGCTCCGCCTCGCGGCGCGAGCACCCCTTCATGGCCGCGACGACCTTGGAGAGCCGCTGCGGCTCGCCGGCCGGGAGGCGAGGTTCGGTGTCCACCATGTCCGCGGCGCCTCCGTCAGGGCGAGCGGTGCAGGCGCGGCGCGGACAGCGCCTGGATGCTCTCGCCGATGGCCAGGTCGACATCCTTCCAGCGGCCCGCCAGCTGCGCCGCCGCGAGCGCCTTCTCCAGCGCGCGCAGGTCGCGCACGCTCGGCGCCACCTTCACCTGGGCGATGGCGGCGGCCGTGTTTCCGGCGCGCAGCAGCGCGACGATCTTGTCGGACCAGGCGGTGGGTCGGGGCAAAGCGCGGCTTCCTCGGTTGCGGTGGATGCCCGATTGTCCCCCGCAATCGGGCTGGCTGCCGTCGCTTTCCTGCCGACGCGTTGCCCTATCCCGGCCCGCCCTCGGCGGCCACATCCGCAGGATGGCCCTGCGCCGATGGCTCCCGAAGACGGACCTGCTGGTCGGACTCGCCCTTGCGCACCTCGAGCATGTCGTCGAGTGCCTTCAACAGGCCCGCGAAGGTCTTGTGCCCATGCTCGGTGACCTCGAAGGTGGGGTCCAGCCGCTTCACCATGGGCCAGATCTCCCCCTTGTTCACCCAGGCGTCGCCGCGTTTTTCCGCGAGCAGCCGCAGCGCCCGCCGCAGCAGGTCGGCCGGCGCATCGGCGGCAGCGGCAACTGAAGGGTCGGCGGCGGCAGCCACGGATCCAGCGACCTCAGGGACTGCCTCCGCCTCGGCTGCGGGCTTGTCGCCGGCCGCGGCGGGGGCGGCCGGTGCGGGCGCAGGCGCCACGTCTTCGCGCACTTCCACCAGGTTCTCGTAGTAGCGGAACTCATGGCAGCTCTTGGCCCAATGGCGGTTGGTGGCCCTGCGCGTTCCCACCCCGATCAGCGTGCGGCCCGCGGCCTTGATCTTCTGCGACACGGGCATGAAGTCGCTGTCGCCGCCCACGACGATGACCGTGCCGATGTGGGCGAAGCGCCCGATGTCCTCGGTCGCGTCCAGGCACAGCTTGATGTCGGCGCCGTTCTTGGCGGCCCCGCCCGGGGGGAACAGCTGGATCAGCTCGACGGCGTTCTGCAGCAGGGCATCCCGGTAGCGTCCGAAGAACTGCCAGTTGCAGTACGCGCGGTTGATCGCGATCGGCCCGAACGACGCGGCGAACTCCACGACCGCCTGCACGTTGACCAGCGGGTCCTGGGGCTTGAACCGCACGTCGTTGCGGCCGTAGGAGCCGGGATCGCGCTCCTCGCACAGGCCCGCATGGATGTTCTCGAAATCCCAGTACAAGGCGACGGTTCGCCCGTCCGCCGCATCGCTCTTGAGCATGTTCAGTTCTCCCCTGCCTGCATGGTAATGGGGGGCGGAACCGGCCAGGCGGGACGGCGGCGATGCCCCGCCGCGGAGGTCATCGCTGAGCCTGGTGCGCGCGGCGGACCGCCTCGGCCACCTGGTCGATCAGCTGTGCGTTGCTGAGGCCGTCGAGCCGCACCAGGCCGATCGGCGGCAGGTTCCACTGCAGGCGCTGCGGCAGCACCCGGGCGCCGGCGGCATCCGCGACCTCGGCGGCGATGTCATCGGGCAGGATGGTGATGGCGTCCGGCAGCTGGCGCAGCAGCGACTTGAGGGTCTTCTCGGCGAACGATTCGAGCACCGCCGCGGGTTCGGGCTGGCCCGCGGACGCAAAGATCGCCTGGATCATGTCGCGGATCGGCGTCTGCAGCGGCGGCAGGATCCAGCGCATCGCGGCATAGGCTTCCCAATCGAGCCCGCTGCGGGCCAGTCGCTTCGCCGCATGGCCCGACACCACGAGGCGCGGCTCCTGCTGGTACAGGGGGCGCAGGACGAGCCCGTCGCCTGCGCTCGCCGCCGTGAAGCGGCAGATGGCGCAATCGATCCGCCGGGCCTTGATGGCCTCCAGCAGGCGGTCGCTGGTGGATTCCTCCACTTCATAGCGCAGGGCTGGCCGCAAATCCAGCAAGTGCCGCCAGAGCGCGTCGTGCGTGCTGTTCGACAGGAAGGGAATGACCCCGATGCGAAGGCTGCCCCGGAACCCCGCCTCGACGGCGGCGAGATCGCGCTCGAGCGCGGCGGTATCGGCGAGCGCATGGCGGGCGCGCGCCAACACCACCTCACCGGCGGGCGTCGGCTCCAGCCCCCGGCGGCTGCGCACGAACAGGGGCGCCATGAAGATGGCCTCGATCTCGGCCAGCGCGCGGGTGACCGTGGGCTGCGCCAGGCCCAGGCGCTGGGCGGCACGGCTCACGGATCCCTGCCGCTGAAGTTCGAGCAGCAGCGCGAAATGGCGCAGCTTCAAGCGCGCGGACAGTCGCTGCACAGTGGGACTCGGCATGGCGGGATGGTACGTCGCGCCATAGCCATCGCTACATGATTCCATCGAAAAACATGCCGATTGGCCTATGCACGGTCGATACACTGAGCCGCATGTTCACGACCCGCCCCGAGATCACCGGCACCTACGGCGTCGCATCGTCGACGCACTGGATCGCCTCGCAGACGGCGATGGGTGTCCTGGAGCGGGGCGGCAATGCGTTCGACGCAGCGGCGGCGGCCGGCTTCGTGCTGCAGGTCGTGGAACCCCACCTGAACGGGCCCGGCGGCGAGGTGCCGATCCTTCTGTGGAGCGAGCGCGAGCGGCGCATGCATGCCTTGCGGGGCCAGGGCAGCGCGCCCCAGCTCGCGTCGGCGGCGGCGTTCCGTGGCCTGGGCTTCGAGCAGGTGCCCGGCATCGGCCTGTTGCCGGCCACCGTCCCGGCCGCGTTCCCGACCTGGCTCACCCTGCTGCGCGAGCATGGCACGTGGGAGCTGGCGGACGTGCTGGCGCCGGCGATCGCCTATGCGCGCGACGGATTCCCCGTGTTGCCACGGGTGGCACAGGCCATCCTGGCGGTGCGCGACCTGTTCCTGGCGCACTGGCCGTCCTCGGCCGCCGTGTGGCTGCCTGACGGCAAGGTTCCGGCGCCCGGCAGCCTGCACCGGCTGCCGGCGCTTGCCGCCACGTACGAGCGCATCGTGGAGACCGCCCAGCGCGAGGGCAGCGGCCGCACCGGCGTGATCGATGCCGCCATCCGCTGCTGGCAACAGGGCTTCGTCGCGCGCGAAATCGACCGCTACTACCGCACGCACGCCGTCCGGGACACGAGCGGCGAGAACCATGCCGGCTTCCTGCGCTACGAAGACATGGCGGACTGGCGGGTGCAGGTGGAGGCACCGCTCACCGGCACGTTCGGGCGCTACACCGTCGCCAAGTGCGGCTTCTGGAGCCAGGGCCCGATATTCCTGCAGCAGCTCGGCATGCTGCGCCACGCGGACCTGGCCGCCCACGCGCCGCCGACCGCCGGCTTCGTGCATCGGCTGGCGGAAGCGGCCAAGCTGGCGCTGGCGGATCGGCTGGCCTGGTACGGGGTCGCGCCGGGCGCCGATCCGGCCGCGCAGCAGGCGCTGCTGTCCGATGACTACCTGCGGCAACGTTGGGCGCTGGTGGACCCGGGGCGCGCCTCCGACCAGCTGCGCCCTGGTTCGCCCGCCGGCCACGCCCCGCAACTGCCCGACCTGGCCGTCGCCGGCCGCACCTTGCAGCAGGCGGACACCCGGTTCGGCATCGGCGAGCCGACGTTCGCCACCCTGCCACCCGTGGCCGAGTGGGCCGACCGCGAGATCTTCGTCGGCGACACCTGCCACGTCGACGTGATCGACCGGCACGGCAACATGGTCGCGGCCACCCCGTCGGGCGGATGGCTGTCGTCCAGCCCGGTGGTGCCGGCGCTGGGATTCGCGATCAACACCCGCCTGCAGATGACCTGGCTCGACGCCGGCCTGCCGAACACCGTCACGCCGCGCGTGGCGCCCTGCACGACCCTGTCCCCGACGCTTGCGCTGCGCGATGGCGAGCCCTATCTGGCCTTCGGCACGCCCGGCGGGGACCAGCAGGACCAGTGGTCCGTGGCCTTCTTCCTGCGCCATGCCGTGCACGGCCTGGACCTGCAGCAGGCCATCGACGCGCCGGCCTGGCACGTGAAGCACGCCCCCAGCTCGTTCTGGCCGCGGCAGACGGTACTGAACACGCTGCACGTCGAGTCGCGTCTTGCGCCGCAGGAGATCGAGCAACTGCGCGCCCTCGGCCACCAGGTCCACGTGGGCGAGCCCTGGTCCGAGGGCCGGCTGTGCGCCGCCAGCCGCAGCACCGACGCGCAGGGCCGCCGCATCCTGCGCGCGGGCGCCAATCCGCGCGGCATGCAAGGCTACGCCGTCGGCCGCTGAGCCCCACAACCGTTCGTTCGAAGGAAACCATCCATGACCCACCTCCTGCGCCGCACCTTCCTGGCCGTGGCCCTCGGCTGTGCCGCCCACTCTGCCTGGGCCGCCTACCCCGACAAGTCGATCACCCTCATCGTGCCCTGGGCGCCCGGCGGGTCGACCGACATCCTGGCGCGGGCCATCGGCGAACAGCTGACCAAGTCCATGGGCCAGGCGGTCGTCGTGGACAACCGCGCCGGGGCCTCGGGCAACATCGGTTCGCTGGCCGTCGCCAAGGCCAGGCCCGACGGCTACACGCTGCTCGTGGGGTCCATGAGCACCCATGCGATGAACCCCGCCCTCATGAGCAACATGCCGTTCAAGGGCGCGGACGACTTCACCCCCATCGCCCTGGTCGCCAACGTGATCAACACGATGGTGATCCACCCCTCGATCCCCGCCAGCAACCTGCGCGAATTCATTGCCTATGCCAAGGCGAACCCCGGCAAGCTGGCCTACGCATCCGCCGGAGGCGGCTCGACCAACCACCTGAGCGCGGAGATGTTCCAGAAGGCGGCGGGAATCGAGATGCTGCACGTGCCGTACAAGGGCGGCGCGCCCGCGGTGCTGGCCACGGTGGCCAACGAGACGCAGGTGCTGTTCTCCGCGGGCACGCAGACGCTGCCCCACGTGGCCGCCGGCAAGCTGAAGCTGATCGCCGTGACCGAGCCCAAGCGGTCCAAGCTGCTCCCCGACACGCCCACCGTCTCGGAAGTCCTGCCTGGCTTCGACATGAGCGTCTGGTACGCCGTCTTCGGCCCGGCCGGGATGCCCCACGACCTGGTCACGAAGCTCAACGCGGAGATCAACAAGGCGCTCGCCCAGCCCGAACTGCGCAAGCGCATGGATGCCATCGGCGTGGAAGTCGTCAACAGCACGCCCGAGCAGCTGGCCGGGCAGCTGAAGCAGGACACGCAGCGCTACGGAAAGCTGATCAAGGACCTGTCGATCAAGCTGGACTGACGCGGATGCCGCCCGATCTCGCCGCCGACCCGGCCAGCGGCGTCCTGCCGCTCGCCCTTTGCGAGGCCCTTTGCGACGAGCTGGGCCGCAGCCCGGATGCCGCCCAGGCGCTGGCCCGGATCGAGTCCGCCCGCGAGTCGCTGCTGGGCCCGGGCCTGCTGACCGTGAACCTGGTCGCCACCCGGCCTGGCGACCCACCGGGAGAGATCCACCTGCAGCGCGGCTGGTCGTCCAACCCGTCCGCCTATCCGGTGGGCGGGCGCAAGCGCAAGCAGCCCACGCCCTGGACCGAGCAGCTGCTGGTGCGCGGACACGTGTTCATCGGGGAAGGAGACGACGCCTTGGCGAGTGCCTTCGATGACCATGCGCGCATTTCGCAACTCGGCCTCCGGGCCGTGATCAACGTGCCGATGATCGAAGGGGGCCGTTGCCGCGCGACGTTCAACGTGCTGGGGATGCAACCGCGGTGGCGGCGGCAGGACATTGCGGCGGTGCGGCTGCTTGCCTTGCTGGCCACGCCGTTCGCACTGCGCCTGCAGGCGCCGTCCTAGCGGGTCATTGCCGGTGTCGTAGCGGGGCCGTCCGGCGAAGGTCGCCAAGAGCGGCAAGGCTCAAGGACCGCCGAACGTCTCGGCCAGACGGGCGCGGGCGCGGGCGCCCTCCGCGTGCATCCGCACACAGACGGGATGCTTGCGGAACTCGGCCGTCGCGCACTGGACGGCCGTGCACAGCTCGCGCGCCATCGCCATGTCCTGCGTGCAACTGAGGTCGGGGCGGGCGGATTGCCAGGGTCGCGCCGCGCGCGTCGACACCCGCCGCATCCGCGGCTCGGGGGCGGCCCCGCGCGCGCTGGCGAGCCTCGCGCCGTGGCGTCGCGGCTCCACGGCACCCCGCGAGGCCTGCGGGGTGGGTGCCGCAACAGGGGGGCGCTCCGGCGTCGTCTGCACCGCGTCGGGCGAACGCGGCGGCGTGATCGGGATCGGCTCCGATGCAACCGGGAGAGGGGTGCCGGGTCCGGGGGAGGCTGCCGGCGGCGGCGCATCGGCCAGTGCGATCCGTTGCGCTGCCGGCTGCTGCGCTTGCCGGACGTCCTGCACGTCCCGCACGTCCCGCATCGGCTGCACTGGCTCCACTAGCCGCGCTTCTGGCGTTTCCCGGACTTGCGCTGGCACTTGCTGCACCGGTTGCGCTTCCGGGGCTTCTGGCACTTGCGCCTGCACCGGCTGCGCTTGCGGAGCATCCACGCGCGCTGCCGCTTCCGCTCGGGCGTCGGCCACCCTCACCGGCGCTTCGGGCGTCGACGCGCCGCCCATCCAGGTCGCGGCCAGCACGAGCGCCGCCGCGCAACCCGCGGCAAGAGCCAGCCCCAGCCGGTTGGCGCGGCGACCCAGCGGTGACCCGCGCGCGACGTCCCGCGAGGGCAGCACGGGGATCATCGCGTCCGCCCGATCAGGCTCGTCCACCTGAATCGTGTCGACCACGAGGACCGACTCGTCCACCTGAACCGGCTGTTCCACATGAACCGGCTGCTTCACGTGAACCGGCTGCTTCACGTGAACCGGCTGCTCCACGTGAACCGGCTGCTCCACCCGAATCGTGTCGTCCACGTGCACAGGTTCGCAAGGCGCAACGACCGCCGCCCGGCGCACCGCCACGGGGCGCCGCTCCCAGCACGGGGCCGGCAGCGCCGCCTGCAAGGCGGCCGACAGTTCGGCGGCACCAGGGAACCGGGCGTCAGGACTCCGCGCGAGGGCGCGCTGGAACACGGAGTCCAGACCGGCCGGCAGCTCCGGACGGGACGCACGGACGGGTCGCGGCGCCCCGTGCGGAGCACCATGGTCCGCTCCGTTCGCACCGTGGGCGCCGTTCACCCCGTCCACCGGAAACGGCAACGCTCCGGTCAGCAGCTCGTAACTCACGACAGCGGCCGCATACAGGTCCGCGCGCTGGTCGGCGCGCAGGCCGAGCTTCTGCTCCGGCGCCATGGAGGGCGTTGGCGCCGGTGCGCCGGGCCGCCCTGCTGCCGCCGGCAACGCCACCCCTGCGTCCGGTCCGGGGACCTGCAGCCGGCCGGTGCGGCTGACCAGAAGGTGCCGGGGGTCGATCGCGGTGTGCGCCACGCCCTGCCGGTGCAGCGCCTCCAGCGCCGACAGCAACTGCACGGCGAAGGCCAGGCCCTGCAAGGCAGGCAGCCGGCCCACGCGCGCCAGGTAGTGCGCCAGCACCTCGCCTTCGAACGACGAGCCGGCCGGCTCGACACCATCGACGGTCGCGTCCGCTCCGGTCACGGCCTGGCTGCCCGGACGTCAGGGCGTGCCCGGCGGCGCGTTCCGCGCCCTGTCGATGCCAACTCGTTCTGCATGCGAGCCATGGTCGAAGTTCACATCATCCCCGGCTGTAGGACGGCGGAGGATCCGCACGTGCGGCCCGCGCTGAGCATGCAGGCAGGCCGCCTTCCGTGCCGGGCGTTGCAGCCGTCCGCGCCTAGCCGGCGGGTCCGTTCGCGGCCTGCGTGAGGCTGCGCACGACGCGGCAAGGATTGCCCGCGGCGAGGACGTTGCCGGGGATGTCGCGCGTCACCACGCTGCCCGCGCCGATCACGGCGGCGTCCCCGATCCGCACGCCAGGCAGGATCACCGCGCCGCCGCCGATCCACACGTCGCGGCCGATCTCCACCTCCCGGCCGTACTCCTGCTCGCGGCGCTGCACGGCATCCAGCGGATGCAGCGGCGTGTAGATCTGCACGGCCGGGCCGATGAGCGTGCGGGCCCCGATGCGGACGCGGCACACGTCGAGGACCACGCAGTTGAAGTTGAAATAGACGCCCTCGCCGAGTTCGATGTGAGCGCCGTAGTCGCAGTAGAACGGCGAGGTGATGGTCGCCGTGTCGCCGCCGGCGCCGAACAGCTGCTTGAGCAACTCGCGCCGTTGCGGCTCGGCCGGCGCCAGGCCGTTGATGCGCACGCACAGCTCGCGTGCGCGCTCGCGGGCGGCCACCAGGTCCGGCGCGCTGGCGTCGTACAACTCGCCGTCGAGCATCTTTTCCAGCTCGGACTTCATGCGCCGATTCTGCCCTCGGGGCTGCTGCTCAGGCCAGCGCAGGCACCGCCGGGCTCGCCACGCGCGGCGCCGGCTCGCCGAGGAAGTAGGTGGTCATGCGTCCCTTGCCCTTGACCTCGATGCCACCGCGCTCCTCGAACAGGAAGCGGCCACGCAACTGCTCGCGCACCGCCTGCGTGACGTGCACGCGGCCGGGCTCGCCGCTGGACTCCATGCGGCTGGCCACGTTGACCGTGTCGCCCCAGACGTCGTAGAGGAACCGCTTGACGCCGATCACGCCCGCGACGGCCGGCCCGACGTGCAGGCCGATGCGCAGCTGGAAGGCGGTGCCGTTGTCGGCGTTGTAGGCCTCGATGGCACGCAGCATGTCGAGCGCCAGCGCCGCCAGGTCTTCGGTGCGCCGCTGAGACACTGCCATGTAGGCGTCGCCGATGGTCTTGATCTTCTCGAGCGCATGGCGGTCGACCAGGTGGTCGAACCGCGAGAAGATCTCGTCCAGCACCACCACCAGCGACTGCGGCGGCAGCGAACTCGAATAGGTGGTGAAGCCCACGAGGTCGGCGAACAGCACGCCCATGCCGTCGAACTTGACGGCGTTGACCCGCTCGTTGGCCTTCAGTTCGTCCGCGATGGAGGTGGGCAGCACGTTGTACAGCACCTTGTCGGCGCGAGCGCGCTCGTGCTCCGCCCGCTGCTTCTCGCCGAACAGCTCCACGTTGCGCTCGTAGGTGTACTTGTCCAGCTGCACGGCCACGATCGCGACCGAGACCGGATTCACCATCGCGTTCAGCAGCGACTGCGCGTCCGGCACCCGGAACACGATGAAGGCGAAGATCAGCGCCACGCCGGCCAGGTACAGCGGGCGCCGCGTCGGGCGCGGCGTGCACAGCACCGTGGCCACGAACACGGCGCCCAGCGCGAACATCGACAGGTCCCCCACGATCGTCCAGTTGATGATGGCGATGAGGGTGGTGAGCAGCAGCAGCCCGCCCGCCAGGGCGGTCAGGCAGGCCTGGGGCCGGCGCTGCGCGAAGGGCGTGCGGTCGATGAGGACGGCGCCCACGCACATGGCTTCGGCCGCGACGTGCCAGATCGCCATGGCGATCCACGACGGGTGGCTGCGGCGCACCGGGTCGAACAGCATCGGCCCGTCGACCGACAGTGCCACCAGCGGCACCAGCCAGGCCGCGACCTTGCAGAAGCGCACGCCCTGCTTCCAGGACTTCTGTGCCAGCCATCCGGGGAAATCAGGATCCGTCAAGACCACCTCCCTCGCAGTTGCCGCCGGTTGGCCCCGGCGCGGGCTGCGGGCGAGTGTACGGGGCGGCAGCCGCGGCCTCCGGCGAGGCGGGGGAACCTGGCGTCAGAATGTGCCCCATGACCGCTGCCCCTCCCCTCCTCCAGGTGCTCCCGCGCGACCTGGGCGCCTACCGCGCCGGCAACACCGGCATCCCCTATGTGCACCGCTTCGACTCGGGACGGCCGGGACCGCATGTCCTGGTCAACGCGCTCACGCACGGCAACGAGCTGTGCGGCATGGTGGCCGCCACGCACCTGCTGGACACGGGCGTTCGGCCGCGCATCGGCACGCTGACGGTGAGCTTTGCCAACGTGGCGGCGTACGAGTCGTTCGACGCGCAGCGCCCCTTCGACAGCCGCCAGCTGGTGCACAACCTCAACCGCGTGTGGTCGCCCGACTGGCTCGAAGGCGACGAGGACAGCCCCGAGCTGTCGCGCGCACGCGAGCTGCGCCCCGTCGTGGCGGCGGCCGACCACATCCTCGACCTGCACTCCACCTCGCAGGACGTGGAGCCGTTCTGGGTCTATCCGGACTTCGCGCGCAACGCCGAGGCCGCGCTGGCGATCGGGCGCCCCGCCGTGCACCTGGTGATGCCGGACGGCCTGGGTTCGGGCACGCCCGTCATCCAGCACGGGCGCCACGGCGAAGCGGGCTCCGATGCCGGCGTCGCCCTGGTCGCGGAGTGCGGCCAGCACTTCCTGCAGGCGACCTCGGACCTGGCGGTGCAGGTCACGCTGGACTTCCTGGCGCACTTCGGCCTGATCGAGGCGCGGCCGTTGCACGGGGCCGCGCCGCAGCGCCGCTACCAGCTGCTGCAGACGTACGTGATGCGCACGCCGGACTTCCGCTTCACCCGCCCCGTCACCGGGTTCGAGACCTTCGCGCGCGGCGAGCTGATCGCCACCGACGGCGACACCGACATCCGCGCACCCGAGGACTGCACCATCCTGATGCCGGCACGGCAGGCCGTGCCCGGCCGCGAGGGCTTGTACATCGCGCGCGCGTTGTAGACGGCGGCGCGCGGGGCGCCACTGCGGCGCCTCGTCAGCCCGCGGGCCGCTGCAGCGGATCGAACGGGCCGCGCAGCAGCAGCGCGCCGTACGCCACGGCCAGGGCGGCCGCCGGGACGAACGCCAGCCACAGGGCCGGCGGCGCCGCGCCGCCGGGTAGCGCGCGAGCGAGGCTGGCCGCGCTCACGAAGTACAGGGCGAGGTTCGCCAGGACGACCGGCCGGCCATAGATCCCGCCCAGCACGGCGAAGCGCAGGAGCCAGTTGATCGCCGCCACCCCGAGCCACGCGGCGCCGAGCAACTGCCCGAGCCACGCGGCCGCCGGAGGGAACCCGGGGACCAGGGCCGGCAGGACGACGTCCGAAGCGAAGAGGAGCGCGAGGCCGCCGAGCAGCAGGAGCGCGGCGCTGGCGCGCGAGACGAGTGAGGAGATCACGCCCGGAGCATAGCGGGCTGCCTGCGCGCCGGGCCAGCGCTGGCTGTCCCGCCCGTCATCCCGCCGGCATCCCCCGGCCGCATCGCGCATTCGCTTCCCGCAGCGGTTCAGCGCCGGTTCAGCATGCATCGAGGACAGTCGCCGCTCCGAAGGACCACGCCATGACCAGCCCCATCGATTCGACAGCCGCCGTGATGCGCGGCGCCACCGAGCCCCTCCAGGAACGTCGGCCCCGCCCCATCCGCGGATGGCTCGGCGCCATCGTGTTCGCGACGGCCCTGGGCCTGGCCGGGTGCGGCGGCGGCGGGGATCTCGGCGTGACCACCGCGGCAGGCATCGACATCGGCGTGGTCGTCGCGGGGTCGAACTACGGCCGCGTGTCGAGCGGCCAGCAGATCGACGTGTCCGCGGCGGTCGGCCAGACGATCGAGTTCGATGCGAACGAGGCGGTGTCGTGGAGCTTCTCGGTGAACGGCAGCCCGCTGTTTGCCAACGGCACCACCGTGGATGTCGGTGGCGTCACCATCTCGCAGGAGCAGTTCGATCCATCGCGGGTCGTCCTGCAATCGGCGTTCTATGGTCCGGCGCTGCTGCCGATCGATGTGGTGCTCGTTGCAACGTCCACGTTCGACAGCACGCAAGTGAGCACGATCCACCTGAGCTTGCGCTGACCGGGCGGCGCGGCGGGGCGCTTGCAGCGCGGCGCGGAGCGCTCACGCCTTCTGGGCGAGCAGCACCCAGAGGAAGTCTTCGCCGAACAGGCCGCTCCCGGCGCCGGGCCGGTTCATCTGCCGCAAGCGCCGAACCTGCAGCCCCTGCGACCAGATCTCCCGCAGGCGTTCCTCGGTATACCCCAGCCCCCCGCCGAGCGAGCGGCGCTCATAGACCTCGTCGTCCGAGTACCCGCTGCCGCCCTCGGGCCGGAAGCAGGCCAGGCCGAACCAGCCGCCGGGCTTGAGCGCACGCACGACCAGGTCGACATAGGCTTTGCGGCGATGCGGGGCCAGGTGGTGGAAGCATCCCGAGTCGTACACCAGGTCGTAGCTGGCGGGCTGGAGTTCCAGGTCGAAGACATTGCGGCACGCCAACGCCACCTCGACACCGGCCTCGGCGACACGCTCCCGGGCCCAGGCAATGGCGGTGCTCGAGTAGTCGACCGCCTCCACCCGGAAGCCGCGTCGGGCCAGGAAGACGGCATTGCGCCCGCTGCCACAACCGAGATCGAGTGCCCGGCCCGGCGGGATCAATCCGCCGCCGACCCACTCGGCCAGGCTCTCGCACGGCGCCGCCGTGAAGAACGGGATGGGCCTGGCACGGTCCTGGTAGAACGAATCCCACCACGGACTCTCGCGGGTGGCGAACACCGCGTCCAGTTCGGCCAGCTCGCGCTGGCTCAACCCCTCGAATCTGCCTGGCATGGTTTTCCTTTCGAATCCATCGGTGAGGGCTGGCGTGCCTGGACCATCCTCACCTCGCGCACGGTCGAGCCCCCGAGCTCGAACGCCTTGCCCGATTCCGGCTGCGCGACGAAGCCCGCGGCCGAATAGAACCGGATGGCCCGGGCATTGCCTTCCAGCACCCAGAGACTGACGGACGAGAAGCCGAGCGACTGCAGCCGCTCGTGCGTCGCTTCCCACAGCGTCTTGCCGACCCGGGTCGACCAGGCATCGGGATGCACGTAGAGCGCCCAGAGCTCGCCACGACCTGGTGGTGCGTCCGGGTCGCGCGAGGGACCGAAGGAGGAGAAACCGAGCAGGCCGTCGGCGTCGTGCGCGACCAGCAGCTGCGAGACGCCTTCCGCCAGCACCTGCCGCCAGGACCGTTCACGCCGATCGACCGAGAGGCCGGCCAGGAAGTCCGGGCTGAGCAGGCCGGCGTAGGCCGCCTGCCACGACGCGACATGCACCTGCGCAACGGCGCGGCAGTCCTCGGGAAGAGCGCTGCGGATCTCCATGCAAGAGTGCCCTGGCCTCCCCATGGCGAAATTATCGGCGCCTGTCACGTGCAGCGTGACCGTGTTTTCGCTGAGAGACAGCGTGCGCCGCGGCTTTGGCCCGGCGGCAGCCGCCGCCGGCGCTGGCATGATCGCGCCATGACAGGCCCCATCACCCTGCGCACGATCGATCGATTCGCGGAGCCGGCCTTCACCGACCTGGTGAACCGGCTGCTGCACGACCCCGACAGGCGCGCGGTGGCCGGGCGCCTGTTCGGCCCGGCGGGCCCCTCGCCCACGCCGAGCCAGGCGCAGCAGGTTCGCATCGGCGCGTTCGACGCGGACACCCTGGTGGGCTGGAGCCACGCCTTCCTGGGCCCCGGCGGGGTGCTCTATGTCTCCAATTCGGCGGTCGAGCCCGGCTACCGGCGTCAGGGGCTCTACACGCGGCTGGTCGCTGCCATGGAAGAGGAAGCACGCGCGCTGCGCTGTGTTCGCATCGAGTCGCACCACCGGGCCGCCAACAGCGCGGTGCTGATCGCCAAGATGAAGGCCGGCTACACCATCGTCGGCACTGAGTTCACGGCCGAGATGGGCCTGCTGGTGAAGCTGGCCAAGCAGCTGGACGCCAGGCGCGAAGAGGTGTTCCAGGCGCGCGCCGGCGTCCTGGAGGGCGCGGCGCGGCTCTTTGCCGGGCCGCCTGCCGGCTAGCAACGGCCCGCACGCCCGGCTGCGCCGGCGGTGACCGCCCCAGGAAGTCGATCGATCGCGTTCCGAAGAACGCGTGACCGCCCCACCTCAGTGCGGCCACCGCAGCTCGAAGCTGCCGTCGGCGGCATCGGCCACGCCGGTTCCGAACGCCCTGCCATGCTCGTCGAAGATGCCATGCAGCCACCGCCTGGTCGGCGCATCCGCCCGGCCCAGCTGCAACCGCCGCAGCTGCAGCGGAATGACGTGCAGGGCGCGCAGTTCGCCGGTGGCGGCGAGCGACAGGGCGTAGAGGCAGGCGGCGTCGCTGCGCAGGTTGCCGTGCGCCCCGATGCCCTCGTAGTCGTTCACCAGGTCCCCGCAGCCGTACAGGATCGCCCTGCCCCGGTAGACCTCCACCGGCAGCGGGTGATGGGAGGAGTGGCCGTGCACCACGTCGGCCGCGCCGAGGTCGATCAGGGCGTGGGCGAACGTGCGGTGTGCGGCGGGGATGGCGAAGCCCCAGTTGCCGCCCCAGTGCAGCGAGACCACGGCGCAGGCGCCCTCGGGCCGCACGGCCGCGATGCGGTCGGCGACGTCACGCGCCGCGTTCGTGCTGAGCTCGCGCAGCAGCGCCACGCCGGAGGCGGACGCGGTGGCCGCCCACTCGGGGGGGACGCCGCTGCTGTCGACGGCCCAGGCCGAGAGCAGGACGCGCCCCGCCTGGCCCTGCAGGATCGCCGGCTCGGTGGCGTGCCGCTCGTCCGGGCCGGCGCCCGCGCAAGCGATGCCGGCCGCGGACAGCGTGTCCAGCGTGTCCTGCAGGCCCGCGCGACCCCAGTCCAGCATGTGGTTGTTCGCCAGGCTGCAGCCGTCGATGCGCGCCGCGCGCAGGCACTCGACGTTGGCCGGGTGCATGCGGTAGTGGATGCCCTTGTCGGGCCAGGGCTCGCCGGCGGCGGTGATGGCGGTCTCGAGGTTGACGATGCGCAGCGCTTCGCGCCGGCGGTCCATCACGTCCAGCGCGTCGCCCCAGATGTAGGCAGGCCCGACCGGCTTGGGCACCGGGCCGTTGGCGCGCTCGGCCAGGTCCACGTAGACGCGCGCATCGTCGACCCAGCGCTCGAAGAGCTCGGGCGAGCCCGGGTGCGCCAGCACCTGGTCGATTCCGCGGCCGCACATCACGTCGCCGCCCAGCAGCAGGTCCATCGCGTCCTCCGGCAGGACGCCGCGCCGGTGGCTTCAGGCCGCGATCCAGTCGCACGCCGCGCGCAGGTCGCTGAAGGTGCGCACGGCCGCGCCGGCGGGAAGCGCAGGCGGGTCGTCCTTGCCCTCGTTGTAGCAGGCCGGGACGGTGTAGGCGAGCCGCTCCAGATGAAACAAGGCCTTCACGGCGTAGACCTGCAGCCGGCGGTAGTCGTCGTCGGAAAACAGGACGTTGATCGAGATCAGGTCGGCCAGCACCCGCCGGTCGCCCTCGTCCCTGGAAATCCTGGCCGCCAGGTCCACCAGGCCCAGGAGGTCGGCCAGCTCGGCATCGCCGGTGGCGACCAGCAGCAGGTAGTGGCCGCGGTGGACCGTCACTGAGAAGGGCGTCATGCGCAAGGACTCCGCGTCAGGTGGTCCATTGTCCTTCATCGATGAGCAGCAGGATGGGCCGGCCGGCGCGGCGCCGCCCCGCCGATCGAGAAGTGCAGGCTAGTGCCGGATCCCGAGCAGTTCCACCTCGAAGACCAGCGTGGCGTTCGGCGGGATCAGGCCCTGGCCGGCGCCGCGTTCGCCGTACGCGATCGACGGCGGGCAGGTCAGGCGCGCCTTGCCGCCGGCCTTCATCATCTGCACGCCTTCGGTCCAGCACCGGATGACGCGGTTGAGCGGAAACTCGGCGGGCTCGTTGCGGGCGTACGAACTGTCGAACACCCGGCCGTCCGCGAGCGTGCCGCGGTAGTGCACCTTCACCGTGTCCGTGGGGGCCGGCGACGGCCCGGCGCCTTCGCGCAGCGACTGGTACACCAGCCCGCTGGCCGTGGTGACCGGCGGCGCCGTCGTGGCGCACGAGGCAAGCAGGACGAGGGCGGACAGGATCAGTGGGGCGCGGCGCATCGGCGCATTGTCGGCGATGCGCGGCCGCCGACCGATCGCGCCGCCGTCACCGTGGCGGCTGCGCTTCGAAGAAGGCGAGCTTGTGCGTGCGCGGCAGGCGCTTCAGGCGGATCTCGGCGCGCAGGGCCGCCGACCTGGATTCGTACTCGCGTGCCGCCAGCACGCGCACCGGCTGGAAGGCGCGGGTGAACTTCGCCCCCACGCCCAGGACGTGCTGGAAGAAGCGCTGCTCGACGTCGAGGGCGATCCCCGCGTAGTAGCGGCCACCGTCGCATTCGAGCAGGTACAGCCAGTAGGGGGTTGCGGCGCTCAATGCAAGGCGGCGTGGTGGGAAGGCCCGCATGATCGCATCGAATGGCGCGGCCGGCGCCACGACGGCTTCACGCGCGCAAAGGCCCGCCGGGCAACTGCGGCGCCGGCGGCAGGCCGGTGGCCTGCAGGATCTCCTCCTCGGACACGGTTTCCGTGCGCAGCAGCGCCGCCACCAGCGCCTCCAGCGCGGGCCGGTGCTCGCGCAGCAGGCGCTTGGCCTCCTCGTGGCACTCGTGGATGATGCGCTGCACCTCGGCGTCGACGAGGGCCGCCGTCTGTTCGCTGAACGGCTTGTCGCCCCCAAAGCCCACGGGACCGCGCAGGAACGGGTTGTCGCGCGGGGCCAGCTGCACCATGCCCACGGCCTCGCTCATGCCCCAGCGCGTCACCATGTTGCGCGCCAGGGCCGTGGCCTGCTCGATGTCGTTCTCGGCGCCGGTGGTGCGCGTGCCGTACACCACCTCCTCCGCCGCGCGCCCGCCCAGCATGCCGATGATGCGCGCGCGCAGGTAGCCTTCCGGATAGTTGTAGCGATCCGTCTGTGGCCGCTGGTAGGTCACGCCCAGGGCCTGCCCGCGCGGCACGATGCTCACGCGGTGCACGGGATCGGCGCCGGCCACCACCAGGGCCAGGATCGCGTGGCCGCTCTCGTGGTACGCGATCCGCTGGCGGTCCTCGGCGCTCAGCAGCAGCGGCCGCTCGGGGCCGAGCACGATCTTCTCCAGCGCGTCCAGGAAATCCTTGTGCTGCACGGCCGACTCGTTGCGCCGCGCGGCCAGCAGCGCCGCCTCGTTGACCAGGTTCTTCAGGTCGGCGCCCGAGAAGCCGGGCGTCGTCTGCGCCAGCTGCTCCAGGCTCACGTCGGCATCGAGCGGAACCTTGCGCACGTGCACGCGCAGGATGGCCTCGCGGCCGGCCTTGTCCGGCAGGTTGACGACCACGCGGCGATCGAAGCGGCCGGGCCGCAGCAAGGCGCGGTCCAGCACGTCCGGTGCGTTGGTGGCCGCCAGCACGATCACGCCCTCGCGGCCGGTGAAGCCGTCCATCTCGGTCAGGATCTGCTGCAGCGTCTGCTCCTGCTCGCTCTGGCCGCCGAACGCCACCTGCCCGCGGGCCCGGCCGATCGCGTCGATCTCGTCGATGAAGATGATGGCCGGGGCGCTCTCGCGCGCCTGCTTGAACAGGTCGCGCACGCGCGCCGCGCCCACGCCGACGATCATCTCGACGAACTCCGAGGCGCTCATCGAGAAGAACGGCACGCCCGCCTCCCCCGCCACGGCCTTGGCCAGCAGCGTCTTGCCCGTGCCGGGCGAGCCGATCAGCAGCACCCCCTTGGGCGCGCTCCCGCCCAGCCGCGTGTACTTGTCGGGCGCCTTCAGGAAGTCGACGATCTCCACCAGCTCGGCCTCGGCCTCGTCGATGCCGGCCACGTCGTCGAAGGTGATCCGCCGGGACGGATCGGTCGTGTCGTAGCGCTTGGCGCGGCTGCTGCCGATGCCGAACAGGCCCCCCATGCCCATGCCCATGCCGCCGCCCTGCGACGCGCGGCGGTACATCCAGACGTAGAAGCCGATCAGCAGCAGCGCCGGCGTGAACGACAGCAGCGTGCCCCACACGCTGTCCTTCTGGATGGGGACCGCGCTGATCTCGACGTCGTGGTCGATCAGGAACGTCTCCAGGTCGCGGTCGAAGAAGGCGGGCAGCTCGGTGGTGAAGTAGACCGAGGTGCGCTGCGCGGGCAGCAGGCGGCGGTCGAGCGCATTGCGGGCGGGGGCGTCGGCCGCCCGCTTGAGCTCGTCCGACGTGGGCCAGGTCACGGCCGCCTTGAAGCGGCCTTCGATGGTCGTGCCGCGGCTGTAGAGCGCCGTCACGTTGGCGGCGGCGACCTGTTCGCGAAAGACCGTGTAGGGAACGGTCAGCGGCGCATCGGGCTGCGGGAGCAGCAGGCTGACCAGGGCGTAGTTGACCAGCAGGAGCAGCAGGAACCAGGGCCAGGACTTGCGCGGCGGCAGCGCAGGCCGGGGGGACGCGGCGCCTGGCGCCGGGGTGCGCGGGGGTGGTGCGCTGTCCATGCCGGGCATCATGCCGCGAAACCGGGGCGGCGCGGGGCCGTTCGGCGCCGGGCGCCGGCGTGCGAGGCGCGCGCTAGAACTGCCCGGTGATCTGTGCCTTGGCGAGCGCCTGGCGGCCGTGGCTGGCTTCGAACTCGTCGATGGTCCACGCCACCTGGGTGTCCACGCGCAGCTTGTCCGGGAACGCGAACACGGCGAAGCGGTAGGTGTGCACCCCGTCGGGCGGGCACATGCCCTCGTACCCGCGGCCGCCGCCGGAAGTCTTGCCGCGATCGCCCGCGGGTGGCTGGCCGGCGGCGATGGCCAGCTGCCCGTGCGCCGGGACGTTGAACACGTTCCAGTGCACCCACACCTTGCCTGCCGGTTTCACCGCATCGGGATCGTCGCCGACGATCGCGATGAAGTTCGCGTCCGCGGGCAGGCCGCGGATGGTGAGCTGCAGCGGCTGGTCCGATCCGCCCTTGCCGCGGCACGCGTGCGGCTGCCGGATCCGGCCGTCGACGATGCTCGAGGATGAGAGTTCCATGCGCGTCTCCCCGTTGGCTGCGCCGGCCAGGACCAGCGCAGCGATTGCCAAGGCGGCGGACGCGGCGCCGGTTGCGTTCATCAGCCTGGGGTGCATGGACGAAACGGTTGTGGTGCGCCGGATCCGGGTGGTGCAGCGCCAATCTAGGGCCTTCGGCGGCGGGGCGCAATGCGTAGCTCTGTCGAGCAGCGCGCCTGCCCTGGCGCCTGGCCGCTCAGGTCTCGGGCGCCTCCCAGCCCAGCACCTCCGCCAGGCGCGTCACCACCCATGCCGTTTCCTGCGGTTGCAGGCCCGACTCGGGGCCGGACAGCCCGCGCCGCATCCCGGCCAGCACTTCGCTGTCGGGGGCGCCCGACTTGAACGAGGCGACCGAGGCCTGCTCGGCAAGCATCTGCGCCAGGTCTTCGCACAGCTCGTAGCGCTCGCGCACCACCTGCATCGGCTGCGTCAATCGGTGCCCGGAAGGTGAGGTGAACAGTGCCACGAACGAAGGCGGCACTGCAATCTGGTTGGGATCGTCCATCGGTGATCGGTCTGAAGCGGCACGCAGTATCCACCACCCGGGCACGGCCGGGCGGGTCGCGGGTGGGCCGGCGTCAGCCGGGCAGGCCGGCGGGCTTGCGGTGCAGGGTGAAGCGGGGCTCGAAGGAGGTGTAGAGATCGAGGTACTGCTCGGCCAGGCGCGGCATCAGGAACCGTGCCGCCACGCTCGCGCGCGCCGCGGCGCCCAGGCGCTTGCGCAGGCCGGCGTCGCGCAGCAGCGCCACCATGCGCTCGGCGGTCTCTTCCACCGAAGACACGAGCATGCCGTTCACGCCGTCGTCGATCTGATGGCAGATGCCGCCGCAGCGGCCGCCGATCACCGCCGCGCCCTTCCACATCGCTTCGGTCACCGTCAGGCCGAAGCCCTCGCGCAGCGACTTCTGCACGACCACCGCCGCGCGCCGCTGCAGCGCGTTGACCAGCGTGCTGTCCTCGGCCGTCAGGATCAGGATCCGGTCTTCCTTGCAGGCCAGCAGCGACTCGAACATCGCCTGCCCCTCGGGGTCGTCGGTGGCGACATTCCCGAGCATGACCAGCGTGGCATCCACTTCGCGCCGCGCGAGCTTGAAGGCCTGGATGACGCCCGTCGGATCCTTCCAGCGGTCGAAGCGGGAGATCTGCGCCACGATCGGCAGGTCGGTCGGGATGCCGTAGTGCGTGAAGCGGTCGTCGATCTCGGCGTCGGTCAGGTCGCGGTTCTTGGGGGCGAAGGGATCGATCGCCGGCATGAAGAACAGCTGCGGGATCGCCAGCTCGCGCGCGTATTCGGGCAGCGACACGATGGTGGCGTCGTAGTCCTCGACGAAGCCGCGCAGGTAGTCCCAGGTGGGCATGTCCGGGCGCGACAGGTCGACGTGGCAGCGCCAGATCCAGGGACTGCGGTGCCGGAAGTGCCTGATCAGGGGCAGCGGCTGCGGGTCGTGGACGACGACCAGCTCGTCATCCAGGTCCATGCGCATCGCGTTCTGGCACACCACGCCCTCGTAGACGTCCTTCTTCAGCTCGCTGAGGTTGATCTGCGCGCCCTGCAGCGCGTTGTGCATCTTCTTGGTGACGCTGAAGAATTCGGGGCTGCCCTGGATCAGCCGCCAGTCCGCCCGCACGCCCAGCGAGTGCTGCAGCAGCGTCAGCGACGACAGGATCTCGGCGACCCCGCCGCCATAGAACGTCGAGCTCACGTTCACCACGCGCAGGCCCGCCAGCCGCCGCGCCTTGGTCTCCAGGCGCTCGACGGCCTCGGGCCCGATGAGGGGCTCGTACTGCTCGATGCGAATCGGCCGGAACTTGTGGTCCATGACGGACGAGGCGGTGGCACGGCCGCCGGCGTTGGGATGGCCACAGCGTAACGCAGGCAGGCCCGCCGAGGGACTGCTGAGGCACGCTGGTCGTGCGCGCACCGGCGCGACCGTGCGCCGCGGCGACGGCCCTGTCGCGGTTGCGCTGGCCGTTGTGCGGCGATTCGTGGGCCGGGAGCCAACGCCGTCCTACGCCCGCCCGGCCCGGTCGCGTCGCCCAATGCGGTTTCCACTGCGAAAGGAGGCAACGATGCCACGCGGAGACAAGTCGTCGTACACCGACAAGCAGAAGCGCCAGGCAGAACACATCGAGAAGGGCTATGAGAAGCGAGGGGTCGCCGAGGGCGAGGCCGAACGGCGCGCCTGGGCGACCGTCAACAAGGAGACCGGCGGCGGACGCAAGAGCGGCTCTGGCCGCGGCCACGCGACGGACACCAGCCCCTCCAGGAAGGGCGGCGAGGCCGGCGGGCGCGCGTCCGCATCGCGCAGCGCGGCCGAGCGCTCCGCGTCGGCCAGGAAGGCCGCCGCCACGCGCAAGCGCAACGCGAAGAAGTAGCACCGGCCCGGCGCCACGCCTTCGTTGACGGACGGCCGCGGCAGCCGGCCGGGCTGCCCGCGCTATCTGCACTCGACGCTGAGGTTGTCGTGCGCGGTGCTCAGCTGTCCATCGACGAAGGCGATGCGGAAGTTCTCGTGGACCAGGAAGTTGTTCCCCTGGCCCTGGCCGATGATCCTGAAGTTGTTCACGTACACGGCGCTGTAGCGCCCGTCCTGGAGCGACTCGTTGAAGTGGCTCTCGGTCTCGCCGGTGGCACGGTAGGTGTCGCCGGTGGTCTGGCCGATGCCGGAGATCCCTTGCGGCTGGTAGTGGGTCTTGCCCCGGATCCGGTTGCCGTTGACGGTGTAGGCGACCAGCACGTGCAGCGGCCCGCTCAGGCTCACCACCTCCCCCGCGCCCGCGTTGGCGCACGGGACGTACACCAGCAGGTTCAGGTCGATCCTGTCGTTCAGGACGACTTCGCCGTGCGCCGCTGGGGCGAAGCAGAAGGCGGCCACGGCCGCGGCTGATGCGATGACGGTCTTCATCTCGGTCTCCTTGGCGTCGGTTGCGGATCCGGGCCCGCCGGTGCGTGCAGGCTCAGGCCCATTCGAGCCGTCGCCCGTCGCAACGTCGATGGTCGAATCCTCCCAAGCGCTGCAGGCGGCGGGCGGAGGCATGTAGATCGACAGGCCTCACCGGGCGCCACGCCTGAAGCCCTTCGCATTGCTCGAACCAGGGGCGCCCATCCGCCGGTGGGACAAAGCTCCCATTGAGGCGGCCGCAGTCGCCGCTCCCAATCGCTGCATTGCCCTGGAGGTCGTATGCAATACCGGTTGTCGCTCGCCTGGTCGATGCCCCTGGCTTCCCTGCTGTTCGCGGGTTGCGGCGGTGGCGGTGGTGGTGGCGAACCGGCGGCGGGGACCAGCCCGCCCGTGGCCGTGGGCGGCATGCCCGCCGAGGGCATGTGGACGGGATCGACACCGACGGGCGCATCGGTGGCCATCGTCATCCTGGAGAACGGCCAGACCTGGGGCCTCTATGGCGGCGGCGTGCCGAACATCGGGGGCGCGCTGCAGGGCACCACGACCACCAGCGCGCTCGCGTTCACCGCCAACCTCACGGACTTCGACTTCCTGCACGGCGTCCGCGTGCCGCTGCAACTGACCGGGACGGTGTCGCCGCGTTCGCGCATCGACGCGCAGGTGGCAGGCGCCGGACCGTTGGTCCTCGCCTACGACATGACCTACGACCGGCCCGCCCGGTTGGGCGACCTGGCCGGCGCGTACACCGTGGCGGGCCGCACGTTCGCGTCCACCTTCCAGTTTCCGATGACGATCGACTCCTCCGGCGCGTTCACGGTCGTCGACAACGGCTGCACCATCGCCGGCCATGCCACGCCGCGGGCGAGCGGAAAGAACGTCTTCGACCTGCAGGTGCGCTTCTCGGGCACGACCTGCGCCCTGGGCGACGGGGCGGTCGCGAACGGGATCTCGCTGCTCGACACCACCTCCAGTCCGCCGGCCCTGGCGGCCATGGCCCTCACCGGCGGGAACGCGGAAGGCTTCTTCGTGTTCGGCTTCAAGGGCACCGTGCCGGCACCAGCACCCGCACCCGCACCCGCACCCGCACCCGCACCCGCACCCGCGCCCGCGCCCGCGCCCGCGCCTGCACCGGCCCCCGCGCCTGCGCCTGCGCCAGCCCCGTCGCCCTTCACCGCCTTCGCGCCCGTGCTGGTGGCGACCAACGGCAACGAGTCGCAGCCACCGGCCGTCACGCGGCTGGCCAGCGGCGGCTCGGTCGTCGCCTGGCGCACTGTCGCCGGGGCGCTGCTTGTGCAGCGGATCGACGACAGCGGTGCGCTGGTCGGCGCCCCGATCGAAGCGGCGGCAGGCGGTGTCGCGTCCGGCAAGCCAGGGCTGGCGGCCCTGGACGACGGCAGCTTCGTGGTGACATGGACTTCGGGCGGCACGGCCGGGCCGGCCCTGTGGACGCGGCGCCTTTCCGCCGCCGGCGTGCCGCTGGCGGCGGCGCAGCAGGTGGGCACCGGCAGCCTGGCTTCCATCCTGGAGTCCACGGCCGCGCCGACCGCCGACGGGGGCTATGTGGTGGCCTGGTCCGGCGCGCCCAGCGCCACCGGCGACGCACGGGTGGGCATGCAACGCTTCGACGCCAACGGGGCCCCGGTCGGCTCCGCGGCCGTCGCAGGCCAGGCGGCCGGCCCGCAGCGGTTGCCACGCCTGGCCGTGCTGCCCGACGGCTCCGTCGTGCTGGCATGGCGGCAAGGCGCGCCAGGCAGCGCCCTGCCGTTCTACGCCGTCGCCCTGCGTCGGTTCGATGCCGCCGGGCAGCCCCTTGCCGCCGAGCGGCAGCTCGCCTCAGCGGCGGGCAACGTGCCGTTCGATTTCTCGCTCGCCGGGCTGGCGAACGGAACATTGGCGCTGGCGTGGCAGTCGTTCGGCGCCACCAGCGGGACGACGCGCATCAACGTGCAGCTGCTCGCCGCCAACGGCGACACCGTGGCGGGCGCCACCGAACTGCCGATCACCATCGGCGCGGCGCTGAGCGACCCCAACGTGGCGGCGCTGGGCGCCGACGGCTTCGTGGTGAGCTGGCTCGCCGCCCAGCCGGCGTCGATCCGGGAGACGCGGGCGAATCTGCAGACGCAGCGGTTCACGGGACCGGCACGTCCGTGGGCGGGGTGGAGACCGTGGCCAACTTCGGCCTGGTGACGACGACCGGCCCGGCGAGCGGCGACACGTCGCTGGCCGGCGGCGCCGACGGCCATTTCGTCGCCGCCTACGACAGCTGGCAGGCGGGCAGCAGCATCAATGTGGTTGGCCGCTGAGCGGGCACGGCGCGCGGCGTGGCCCTGAGCCCGCGGGCGCCAGGTCGATGGCCGGTGGGGCCGGGCCGGCGCCGGTGCGCCTACTTCGCGAACAGAGAGTCGAGGTTCGCGAACGCCTTGAGCTCGATCGCGTTGCCCGACGGGTCGCGGAAGAACATGGTGGACTGCTCGCCCACCTGGCCCTTGAAGCGTGTGTACGGCTCGATGACGAACTCCGTGCCGGCCGCGCGCAGCTTGTCGGCCATGGCCTCCCACTGGGGGATCGACAGCACGGCGCCGAAATGGCGCACGGGCACGCCGTGGCCGTCGACCGCGCTGACCTGGCTGATGTTGCACTCGTCGGGCGCCAGGTGCGCCACGATCTGGTGGCCGTAGAAGTTGAAGTCGATCCAGTCGGGCGAGCTGCGCCCTTCGGGACAGCCCAGCAGGTCGCCATAGAAACGCCGCGCCTCGGCAAGATCGCGCACCGGGAACGCGAGGTGGAACGGGGGCATGGCGGCAGGTTGCGTATCGGACATGCGTTCATTGTCGCTTGCGGCGGACGAGCCGCCGGCGCGCGCGACAATCGGCCCCCCATGGATCACCAGCCTGCCCCTCCATCCCCTCCTGCAGCCCGCCGTGTCGCGGTGATCGGGGGCGGCCCGGCGGGGCTGATGGCGGCCGAGGTGCTGGCCCGGGGCGGCGCGCAGGTGGACCTCTTCGAGACGATGCCCTCGGTGGGCCGCAAGTTCCTGCTGGCCGGCCGCGGCGGGCTGAACCTCACGCACTCCGAGGCCACGGCCGACCTGCTGCGCCGGTACGCCGAGCGCAGCGAGGCCCTGCGCGGCGCCATCACGGCCTTCGACGGCCCGGCCGTGCGCGACTGGGCCGCGGGCCTGGGCATCGCGACCTTCGTCGGCACCTCGGGCCGGGTGTTTCCGACCGACATGAAGGCGGCGCCGCTGCTGCGCGCCTGGCTGCACCGGCTGCGCGCAGCCGGCGTGCGCGTGCACACGCGCCACCGCTGGACGGGTTGGAACGACGACGGCGCCCTGCGGTTCGACAGCCCTGCCGGACCGCTCGTGCAGGCGGCCGACGCGGTCGTGCTGGCGCTGGGCGGCGCCAGCTGGCCCCGCCTGGGCAGCGACGGCGCCTGGGTGCCGAGGCTGCAGGATCGGGGCGTCGGCGTGGCGGCGCTCAAGCCCTCGAACAGCGGCTTCGACGTGGCGCCGACCGGGCCCGGCCGCGGCGGCTGGAGCGATCACCTGCGCCAGCGCTTCGCCGGCCAGCCGGTCAAGCCGGTGGCGGCGCGCTTCACCGATGCGGCCGGCCACACCGAACGGCTGCAAGGCGAGTTCGTCCTCACCGACACCGGCGTCGAGGGCAGCCTGGTCTATGCCTTCAGCGCGCGCCTGCGCGAGGCCATCGCGGCCCACGGGCAGGCGACGTGGCTGGTCGACCTGCTGCCCCAGCACAGCGCCGAGCAGGTGCTGGCGGAAACGTCGCGCCCGCGCGGCTCGCGCAGCCTGTCCACGCACCTCAAGAGCAGGCTGGGCGTGGAGGGCGTGAAGATGGCGCTGCTGCACGAGCTGCTGACCCCCGCCCAGCTGAACGACCCGGCCCAGCTGGCGCAGGCGCTCAAGGCATTGCCGCTGGTGCTGGCGCGGCCGCGGCCGCTGGACGAGGCGATCAGCACCGCCGGCGGCCTCACGTTCGAGTCGCTCGACGAGCGCGGCATGCTGCGCGCCCTGCCGGGCGTCTTCTGCGCCGGCGAGATGCTCGACTGGGAAGCGCCCACCGGCGGCTACCTGCTCACCGCCTGCCTGGCCACCGGCCGGGCGGCAGGCGAGGCCGCGCTGCAGTGGTTGGCGCGGACGCCGTCCTGACGGCAGCCCGGGATGGCGTTTGTCGGGATCTGACTGCCGCGGTGTCGATTTGCGCACCGCCCAATCGTCGTGCGGCTGGAGCAAGATCGTTCCGGATCTGAAAAGGAGACTTCCATGCGATTCATGGTCCTGGTCAAGGCGACCGCCGACAGCGAAGCGGGCGTGATGCCCAGCGAGGAGATGTTCGCGCAGATGGGCCGGTTCAACGAGGAGCTGGTGCGGGCCGGCGTGATGCAGGCGGGCGAGGGGCTGCAGCCCAGCTCGAAGGGCGCCCGCGTGCGTTTCTCCGGCCGGGAGCGCCAGGTCATCGACGGCCCGTTCGCCGAAACCAAGGAGCTGGTCGCCGGCTTCTGGATCTGGAAGTGCGGCTCGCTGCAGGAGGCCATCGAGTGGGTCAAGCGCTGCCCCAACCCGATGCCGTCCGACTCGGAGATCGAGATCCGCCAGATCTTCGAGGCCGAGGACTTCGGCGCCGAGCTCACGCCGGAACTGCGCCAGCAGGAGGAGCGGCTGCGCGCGCAGCTGCAGGCGCAGGACCAGCCGCGTTAGCCGGCTGCGGGCGCCGGCTCCCGCGAGCCGGGCCGGCAGCGGCGCGTCAGCTCTCGGCCAACAGGGGCCCCAGCGACGCCATCCCCCGCTCCCAGTCGGCGGCCATGCCCTGCAGCAGGTCGTCGGCGTTGAGCGGCCGCCCCGAGTTGACCGCGCGGGCCCCCTTGAGGATCAGCGTCTTGTTGGCCTGGCCGATCGCCTCGAAGCGCTCGGCCGCCTCGCCCAGCTCCGGGTAGCCCTGCGTGGCCATCCAGCGCAGGTGCGCGCCGAGCAGCTCGAACGCGGCGCCGGCCTGGCGCACCGAGGCGAACGCCCACTGGTGGTAGTACGGCAGGCCCTTGTCGTGCATGGCGGGCAGGTCCTGCGCGAGGCGCGCGGCAAAGCGCGAGAACGGGTTGCTGCGCGGGCGCCAGGCGAAGTGGCGGCGCAGCAGCTCGAACGACAGGTCGGACAGCTCGGACGAGCCGCGCCGCACCAGCCGGTCGATGCGCACCACCTCGGCGAACAGCGGCATGAACGCCGGGTCGGCCGGCGCGTCCAGGCGGAACAGCTGCCGGAAGTCCTCGCCCTCCAGCTCGTAGTAGCCGGCGTTGTGGAAGTAGCGCAGCCGCTCGCGCTGCTGGTCCAGTTCCGCCATCAGGATGGTGGTCTTGGTGTGGCTGCGGCGGTAGTCGGTGCCGGCCGTGTCGGGCAGCCAGAACGCGTCGGACTCGGTGCTGATCAGCTTGCCCGCCGCCAGGTGCTCGCGGGCATGCTCGATCAGCGGGCGCCACACCGTCAGCTCCTGCACGTCCACGCCGTACAGGCTGCGCAGTTCCTCCAGCGGGGGCTTGAAGAAGGTCCACTGGTCGCCCTCGAAGTCCACCGCCACCGTGAACGGCAGCATGGCCAGCGGCTCCAGGCCCAGCGTGTGCAGGAAGCCGATCCACAGGTCGGCGTAGCAGTTCTTTTCCGGCCAGGCGGCACCCTCGCCATGCAGCGGATGGCGCCGGTAGCTCTCGGGCGTCAGGCCGGGCAGGACGGCAAGCGTGCTCATGCGGCTCCTCTCGGCAGTCGCGCTCAAGGCCACAGCTGGGACCGCACGCGATCGGGCCAGTCGGCCGGGTCGTAGCCGTGCGCCTTGATCAGCGCCAGCGTGACGCGCTCCAGGCCGAAGCCGAGGCAGGCCGTGTGCGCCACCGTGCTGTCGGCATTGCGGATGCCGAACTTGGAGCTGAAGTGGTCCTGGTGCCAGTTGAACGAGCAGATCGCCGTCGGCTTCTCGCGCGAGATCACCGGGCAGAGGATCTCGAACTTCAGGCGCTGGTCGACCTGGTTGGCCGCCATCATCTTGCCGGCGCGGCCGAAGAACGGGTCGGAGGCGACGTCGCTCTGCACGGGCAGCCCCAGGCCCTCCAGCAGCGTGAGCCCGCGCTGCAGCCAGCTGTCGCGCCACTCCACCACGTCGTCCGGCTTGCCCACGCGGATGAACTCGCGCATGCGGAAGTGCTGCAGGCGCGTCGGCTCGTCCGACGGCTCGTGGCGGAACACCCAGTTGAGCACGGTCACCAGCCGGCCGCCCTCGGGCAGCAGGCCGCTGAAGGTGGGGTAGACCGGATAGCACGCGGCGGGCGTGAGCATCACGTCCGTCGGCGCCAGCATGTCTTCCCAGCGCTCGCCCGCGTTCACCTTGGCCGACAGCTCGCGCGCCTGCTTGTCGGTGCCCATGAAGCTGTGCACCGAGCCGGCCAGCTGCGGGAAGTTGTCCATGTAGCCCACCTTCTCGATCATCGAGCGGGCCAGGATGGGCGGGAACATCAGTTCCTGCGCGTTGTCGGGCGCGGCGGTGCGGCTGACCAGGTCGTTGAAGCGGCGCAGGATGTCCTCGAACACCGGGCCGCGCCCATAGGCGCCCTTGATGCCGGTCGGCACGACCAGGCCATGTTCGACCAGGCCTTCGGCAAAGCCCTGGATGTCATAGGTGCGGGTATCCATCACGACGCGTCCTTGAAGACGAGGAGCATCGACGCGTTCTTGGCGGCGATGCGTTCATTGGAGATCATCAGCGAGCCCGACAGCGCGTCGCGGTAGTGGCGACCGAGGCTGAAGGGGCTGTCGTTCTTGTAGCCCAGGATGCCGACGATCTGCAGCGCGCGGTGCACGATCTGCGGCGCCGCATCCGAGCTGGCGATCTTCAGGTTGTTCAGACGCAGCGCCCAGCCCATCTCGTTGAGCGGCTCGCGGTGCTCGCCCAGCGCGTCGAAGTCGCGCGCGGCCGACAGCCAGTTCTGCTTCATCGTCTGCAGCTGCACCTGCGCCTCGGCCAGGCGCGCGGCGGTCGGCGGCACCGAGCCCGGGTTCTGGCGGGCCTGGCCGCGCACGAAGTTGGCGGCCTTGTTCACGGCGCCCGCGGCGATGCCCCACCACAGCGACGACCACAGGATGTGCGAGTACGGCACCATGGTCTGCGCCGAGATGTCGGCGTAGGGCACGGGCAGGACCTGCCGCTCGTCGCCGTGCGATTCGAGCTTGAAGCCGGGGCTGCAGGTGCCGCGCATGCCCATGGTGTCCCAGCTGGTGGTCTGGGTGAGCGTGCAGTCCTCGCGCCGCACCAGCACCAGCACCTGGTCGCTGCGCGCGGCTTCCTCGTCCTTGCGGCAGGTGACCAGGATGGCGTCCGAGTGCGCGCAGTACGAGCCGGTCGTGGCGTCCTTGTCGAGCTGGAAGCGCCCGTCGCTGCGACGCACGGCACAGATGCTCGAGCGCGTGTCGCCGAAGGTGCCGTTCTCCGACGTCATCGACGCGAGCAGGTACTGGCGCTTGACGAGGTCGCGCAGGTAGTCGCGAAAGTGCTCGCTCTCCATGCCGTGGCGCGCGATGCACGCCAGCTGGATGTAGTGCATCGCCAGCACCATGGCGCTGGAGCCGCAGGCCTGGCCGAGCGTGGCGCACAGCTGCGCGAGCTCCTCCATGTTGCAGCCGGCGCCGCCAAGCTCGCGCGGCACGGCCGCGGACAGCACGTGGTATTCGCGCAGTGCCGCCAGCGTTTCGATCGGGAACCGCGCCTTCGCATCGACGTCGGCCGCCTGCGCGGCTGCGACGTCCGCAGCCACCTTGCGCACGTCGTCGATGAGTTGCGCGAATCCCGATGCCGAACGGAAATCCATACTTCTCGACCTCCCAAGCATGAGAATGTTGTGTGCGGGGACAATAGCACCGCGTCCTCCGCCCGTGGGGCGATCGCGCGACCAAATTGCACAGCCAGAAACTCATCCATTCGTTGTTGCGGCAGTGGACTGCACAGCCAGCGGGCGTTGTCCGACTCGGCATCGATCTCGTGCATATCCCGCGCATCGAAGAGTCGTTGCGCCACTTCGGCCCGCGCTTTGCCGCCAAGCTGTTCGCGCCCGGCGAGATCGCCTACGCCGAGGCCTCGCCGGCGGACCGCGCCCAGCGGTACGCGGCCCGTTTCGCCGCCAAGGAAGCGGCCATCAAGGCGCTGTCGCTGTCGGAGGCCGGCGTCGGCTGGCACGAGATGGAAGTGCAGCGCGCGGACGACGGTTCGTGCACGTTGCAATTGCACGGACGCGCGCTGGCGGCGGCGCGCGCACAAGGCATCAGCGGCGTCCTAGTCTGTTTGAGCCATGACGGCGATTACGCCGCGGCAGTGGTTGCGGCACTGTCCGACATGGTCGAGCCACAGGGCTGACCAGAATTCACTCGCATGACAGACCTGCAACAAGCTGACACCGCGATCCGACGCGTGCTGCGCGACCACGGCCGCCTGGCGGTGGACCCGGACAAGCTCGGGGTGGACGCGGACCTGTACCAATCGGGCATGACCTCGCACGCGAGCGTCAACGTCATGCTGGCCCTCGAAGGCGAGTTCGACGTCGAGTTCCCGGACCACATGCTCAAGCGCAACGTGTTTCGCAGCATCAGCTCGATCGAGCGGGCGCTGCGTGAGCTGATTGCCGCCTGAGCGCGGTCATGGATGCAGTACCTGCTCCGCACGCGCGGCGGCCGCTGGCCGCGCGCTGGCGGTTCTGCGCCGCCGACGCCGGCAGCGCGGAAGCGCCGCCCGCGGACGACAGCGCCTGGAAGGAGACCCGTGCTCCCCAGAGCGTCGCTGCCGCACTGCGTGAGCGGGGCGAGTGGTCGCTCGATGCGCCACCGCGTGACTTCGATGCCAGCGACTGGTGGTTCCGTGCCCGGTTCGATGCGCCCGACGAGCAGGCCACGACCCTGTGCTTCGACGGCCTGGCGACGCTGGCGCAGGCCTGGCTGAACGGCCAGCCGCTGCTGCAGTCCGACAACATGTTCGCCGCGCATCGCGTCGCCGCCGGCGACCGGCTGCGGCGCACGGACAACGATCTCCTCATCCGCTTCGGCGCGCTGGCGCCCGAACTGGCCCGCCGGCGCCCGCGCCCGCGCTGGCGCACGCCGATGGTGGCGCACCAGCAGCTGCGGTGGGTCCGCACGACGCTGCTCGGGCGCACGCCCGGGTGGTCGCCGCCGGCGGCCGTGGTCGGCCCGTGGCGGGACATCGCCCTCGCGCCGGAGGCGGACTGGACGCACCGCCTGGGCACCTTCGTCGACCAGGGCCAGGGCTGCTGCGACGTGCGCCTGCAGGCGCAGGCCGGCTGGGACCGGCGCGTCGACTCCGCGGAGCTGGTGCTCATCGCGCCCGATGGCGCCCAGCACGTCGAGCAGCTGGCCGGCGGCGACGGCGCCTTCGCCGCGCAACTGCGCATTGCGCGCCCCGCGCTGTGGTGGCCGCACACGCATGGCGAGCCGGCGCTGTACCGCGCCCTGCTTCGCCTGCACGTGCGCGGCGGCGAGCGCCAGGAAATCGCGCTGGGATCGGTCGGATTCCGCACCGTGCAGGTCGACCGCGACGGGGGCGGCTTCGCCCTGCGCATCAACGGCGAACGCGTGTTCTGCCGCGGCGCGGGCTGGACGCCGCTCGACCCGGTGAGCCTGCGCTCGACCCCGCAGGCGTGCCGCGCGGCGCTGGAGCAGGTGCGCGCCGCGGGCATGAACATGCTGCGCATCGCGGGCACGCTCGCCTACGAGGAAGACCATTTCTACGACGCCTGCGACGAGCTGGGGCTGCTGGTCTGGCAGGACTTCATGTTCGCCAGCATGGACTACCCGTTCGCCGACGCGGGCTTCGCCGAGGGCGCGGCGCGCGAGGTGCGCCAGCAGGCGCGCCGGCTGGCGCCGCATGCCTGCGTTGCCGTGCTGTGCGGCAACAGCGAGGTGGAGCAGCAGGCCGCGATGTGGGGCGTGCCGCGCGAAGGCTGGCAGCAGCCGTTCTTCCACGAGACCGCCGCCGGCGTCTGCGCCGAGGAGGCACCCTCGGCGGCGTACTGGCCCTCCAGCGCGCACGGCGGCGCGTTCCCGCACCAGGCGGGCGCCGGCACCACGTCGTACTACGGCGTCGGCGCGTACGAGCGGCCCCTGGCCGATGCGCGCCGCAGCGGCCTGAAGTTCGCCACCGAGTGCCTGGCGTTCGCGAACATCCCGTCGGCTCCCGCTCTGGAGCGGCTGCCCGGCGGGCTCGCCACGCGCGTGCACCATCCGCACTGGAAGACCCGCTCCCCGCGCGACCTGGGCGCCGGCTGGGACTTCGACGACGTGCGCGACCACTACGTGCGCGAGCTGTTCGGCATCGACCCGGCGCGGCTGCGCCATTCCGACCACGACCGCTATCTCGCCCTCGGGCGCGCCGCCACGGCCGAGACCATGGTGGCGGCGTTCAGCGAATGGCGCCGCGCCGGCACCGAATGCAACGGCGCCCTGCTGCTCTTCCTGCGCGACCTGTGGGCCGGCGCCGGCTGGGGCGTTCTCGACGAGCAGGGCGGCCCCAAGTCGTGCTGGCATGCGCTGCGGCGCGTGCTGCAGCCGCTGGCCGTCGTGGTGACCGACGAGGGCGGCGACGGCCTGGTCGCCCATGCCGTCAACGAAGGCGCCGCCCCCCGGCGCGTCCGGCTCACCTTCACGGCCTGGCGCGACGGCGACGTGCGCGTGGCCGAAGGGCGGCGCGACCTCGAGATTCCCGCACGCGGCGTTGTTGCCGTCCCGATTGCGCAGTTGTTGGACCACTTCATGGACTTGAACCACGCGTGGCGCTTCGGCCCGCCGGCTTGCGAGCTGGCGGCCGTGCGCCTGCACGGCGACGGCGGCGAGGAACTCGCCCGCGCCGTGCACTTTCCGCTCGGCATCGGGCACCTCGTCGCCGCGCCGCGGCGCGACCTCGGACTCACGGCACGCTGCACGCTGCGCCACCCCGGCGAGGCGGAGCTGCAACTGGCCACGCGCGACTGGGCGATCGACGTCCAGGTCGACATGCCCGGCTGGCAGGGCGAGGACGACCACTTCCACCTGCTGCCTGACGAGACGCGCACGGTGCGGCTGCGGCAGGTGCGCGAAGGCAGCGATGCCTGCGGCCTGGTGCATGCGCTGAACCTCTCGTCGGCCCTGGCCGTGGAGGCGCAGGCATGACCGCCCTGGCCTTCGCCCCCCCGCCCGCCGTCTGCGTCACCTTCGACACCGCCGACGGCTGGTGCTTCGGCTGGTACCACCCGCCGGCGCTGCCGTGGCGCGACGTCGCCGTGGTGCTGTGCCCGCCGGTGGGCCACGAAGCCATCTGCAGCTACCCCACCCAGGTGCAGCTCGCCGGCGCGCTGGCCCAGGCAGGCTTCCCGGTGTTCCGCTTCGACTACCACGGCTGCGGCGACTCCAGCGGCCAGGCCGAGGATGCGCAGCGCGTGCAGGCGTGGATCGCCAGCCTGCACGCGGCGATCGGGCAGGCGCGCGAACGCTCGCAGGCCCGGCACGTGGCGCTGCTGGGCATCCGCCTGGGCGCCACGCTGGCGGTGGAGGCGGCGGCGCGCCTCGGCGGCGTGGACAGCCTGCTGCTGTGGGCGCCCTGCCCCACCGGCAAGTCGTTCGTGCGCGAACTCCGCGCGGCCGGGACCGAGCAGCGCGATGGCGGCCTGCTCGCCCTGGGCGACCGCTACAGCGCCGAGACCCTGCAGGCGCTGCAGCGGCTGGACGCGACCCGCCCCACGTGCCGCCCCGCCGCCCGCGTGCTGGTGATCGGACGCGACGACCTGCCGGTCGAAGGGCCGCTGCCGAACGCCCTGCGCGCGACGGGCGCGCACGTGGACTACGCCGTGTGGCCCGGCTACGCGGCGATGGTCGACGAGCCGCGCGCCGGCGTGCTGGATGCGCGCACCTTGCAGTCCGTCTGCGACTGGTTCGCAGCTTCCCCGGCCGCCAATGCGCGCGAGGACGCGACGCCGGCCCTCACCGAGGAATTGCAGTGGCGCGACTGTGGCGCCGTGCGCGAGACTGCGGTGCGCTGCGGCCCGGGCGGCTCGCTGCTGGGCGTGCTGACCGAGCCGGCCGCGGGCGTCGCCGGCGAGCGCCGCGGCCAGACGGGCCTGGTGCTGCTGAACGTCGGTGGCAACTACCGCGTCGGGCCGCACCGCATCTACGTGGCCATGGCGCGCACGCTCGCGGCGGCGGGCCACCCGGTGCTGCGGCTGGACATCGCCGGCCTGGGCGACAGCCCGCCCGCAGCCGGCCAGCCCTGGGGCAACCTGTACGCGCGCGAGTCGGCGCAGGACGTGCGCGCCGCGATCGACGCGCTGGCGCTGCGCGGCTGCCGCGAGTTCGTGGTCATGGGCATCTGCTCGGGGTCGTACGTCTCGTTCCAGACCGCCCTGCTCGACGAGCGCGTGGACGGCGTCGTGCTGATGAACTCCCGCCTGCTCGAGTGGACGCCCGGCAAGGCCGGCGACACCTGGCAGAACTCGATGCAGCAGTACGCCAAGTCGACCGACTACTACCGCCGCGCGGCGCTCCAGCCCGAGGCCTGGCGGCGCCTGTTCCGCGGCGAGATCAACGTGCGGCTGATCGCGCGGCGCTTCGTCGCCCTGACCGTCGCGCGGCTGCGGCGGCTGCTGGCCTTCGGCGCCTCGCGCGAGGAGACGCTGCTGGCCAAGATGCAGCGGCTGTGCGGGCGGGGCACCGACGTGCTGATGATGGTCTCGGACGCCGACGACGGGCGCGACTACGTCGAGTTCCACTTCGGCACCGCGGGCCGGCGCATGCGCGCCCACCCGAACTTCCGCATGGCCTACGTGCCCGATGCGGACCACACCTTCTCGCGCCCGGGCAACCAGGACCACGTGCTGCGGGAGCTGCTGCGCCACCTGGACCAGCGCGCCGGCAGGGCGGCGAAGGCGGCCAGGACACCCGAGCCGCCCGCCTGGCTCGGACAGGTGCGGTCCAGCGGCTAGCGCCTGCGGCCCCGCTATAATCTTGGGTTCGCGTGCCGGAGTAGCTCAGTCGGTAGAGCAGCTCATTCGTAATGAGAAGGTCGGGGGTTCGATTCCTCTCTCCGGCACCACGAGACCAAGGGTCTGTCGCCTTCCCGGCCACAGGCCCTTTTTCATTCCCGACCGCGATCGCCCCGCTGCGCGCGCAGCGTCACTGCCCCGTGCCGGTCCGCGCGCCGGCGACGGTCTTGCGCAGCACTTCGGATCGGCGCGTGAACACGTCCGGGCTCAGCTGCGTGTCCAGGTCGGCGAAATCGGTGGTGCCGGTGGAGGCCGTGCCCGCGAGCGAGCCCTGCGTGCGCTCCGTGGCGGCGGCCAAGGCCGCTTCGGACGGGCTGAGGCCGGCCGCCGGCCGGGTCTTGGGCCGCATGCAGGCGCGGCCGGCGGCCTTGGTCAGCGGGTCGGCGAGGACGTCGATCTCGCGCAGCGCCGTGGCGAGGAGCCTGGACGACACCTTCGGCGGCCGGCCCTGCCCCAGGCTCCGGCGCACTTGCAGGTACAGGGCTTGCGCCGAGCCGAACCTGCCCTGGATCTCGTCGTCGCTGGCGCGCGACAGCACCAGGGCCAGTCCACCGGCCAGCGCGCACCACTGGCGCAATTCGGGATCGGGTGTCTCGTGGATCGCGGGCAGTTCGCCATAGGGCGAGCGGATCCAGGCACCGCCCGATCCCATCCAGCGCAGGAAGCCCACCATCGCTCTCCTCCAGGTCATGCGCGGCACCGCCTCCGGTCGCGGTCACCGCTGCTGTTTCGGGGAATGTTACGGGTGCTGGGCCAGCTCGCCTATGAAGGTAACTCCGCGTTACGTGCACCTGACGGTTTGGTCAGGTGCGGAAAGGACGGGGCTGGGCACCCCGAACGCCACCGCGCTGTGCGATTGCTCCGACAGCCTTGACGGCGCCTCTCTCACGGGGAGCCGAGCCGATGGGAGGCGATCCCATGCAACAAGCATCTGCATGCTTGGCTTCACCACTGATGAAAAGGAGTTGCCAATGACCAAACTGCTCGCAGCCATCGCCGTCGCGTGTTCCCTCGCCGCCTGCGGAAGCGGGCCCTCGATGTCGGGCTCGGCATCCGGATCCGCTTCCGGCATGGGGGCGGCCGGCGGGTCGATGAACGGCTCGATGAGCCCCTCCACCGCCGGGACCACCAGCACGGCCCCGAGCACAGGCACGTCGTCCGGTTCGTCCTCCGGGATGGGCGCGTCGAGCGGTTCGACCACCACCGCGCCGGCGTCCGGCACGGCCGGTTCGTCGAGCAGCTCGGGGACCAGCGGGTCCACCGGTGCGTCGAGCTCCGGCGGAGTGACCACGACCAAGTGACGCGAGCGCCAGCCGGCCCCGGGCGGGGGCCGGCTGGCCATCGGCGCGACGACGCGCTCCTGATTCGACCATCGGACGGTGAGCCGCGCCCGGCCGACCGACAACGGCCGTGCCTGCCTGCTGACACGGCGTCCACGAAACTGCTTCTAGCATCGGACCCGCCGCGCGGACTTCGCCGCGCGCCTGCCGGGAGAAGCGCATGAACCTCACGACCCACATCGGCCCCGTCGCCGCCCTCATCGCCGGCATCCTGATCCTGTTGATGCCGCGGCTGCTCAATTTCATCGTCGCGATCTACCTGATCGTGATCGGCGCGGTGGGCCTGTTCGGCCGCTGACGGCGGGTCGCTTCCAGGATCCCTGGCCCCGCGCTGCCCTGCGGCGTTCGCGCAACGCCCTAGGGACAGCCCGGGTCGTGCCGCGCGTGCTGTTGCGTTAGCGTGACGTGACACGGCGCAGTTGCCGTGCAGAACGACAACAGGGGACCCATGAAGTATTCGACGATGGCCCGCGCCGCACGCGCGCTGGCCTTGCTTGCCGCCATGGCGCCGGCAATCTCGTTTGCGGACATCGCGCTCGGCCACTCCGGCGATCTCTCGGGCACCTCCGCGGCGCTCACCAAGGACTACCTGCGCGGCATGAACGCGTACTTCGACGAGGTGAACCGCAAGGGCGGCATCCGCGGCGAGAAGATCCGGCTGGTGAGCCTGGACGACGGCTTCAATCCGGACAAGACCGCGGACAACACCAAGGCACTGATCGACCAGAACGTGCTCGCGCTCGTGGGCTACCGCGGCACGGCCAACGTGCAGAAGATCCTGCCCATCGTGCAGGCCGCGGGCATCGCGCAGATCGGCAACACCAGCGGCGCCAGGTCGCTGCGCGAGCCGCACGTGCCCAACCTGTTCCACCTGCGCGCCAGCAGCAGCGACGAGATCGAGGCGGCAGTCAACCACGCCTGGACCATCGGCGTGACGCGCATCGCGGCGGCCTACCAGGACGACGCCTTCGGCAAGGAAGGTGTCGAGGCGCTGAACGCCGCGGTGAAAAAGCGCGGCGGCACGCCGGTGGCCGTCGCGCCCGTGCCGCGCGGCACCGTCGACGTGGCCAAGGCGATCGAGACGGTCGCGGCCGCGAACCCGCAGGCCGTGATCTTCATCGGCCAGTCCAAGCCCGCCGCGGCGCTGATCCAGGGCATGCGCGCCAAGGGCTCGAACCCGCAGTTCTTCGTCCTGAGCGTGGCCTCGGGGCTCCATGCGGACCTGGGCCCCACCGCCGCCGGCGTCATCGTGTCGCAGGTGGTGCCGTATCCGTTCACCGAACTGGGCAACCCCGTGGTGCGCGAATACCAGAAGGCGATGGGCCAGCTGCCGGACAAGAAATACAGCTACAACAGCATGGAAGGCTTCCTCAACGCCAAGCTGGTGGCGACGGCGCTCTCGCGCGCGCCGGCCCCGCTGTCGCGGGCCAAGGTCATCTCCACGCTGGAAGGCCTGACCAACGAGGACCTCGGCGGCTTTGCCGTCTCCTACGGCAAGCAAAGCAACCTGGGCTCGCGCTTCGTCGCGCTGACGATGATCCGCGCCGACGGCTCGTTCGCGCGCTGATGGTGCCGTGCCGCCGGCGGGCGGCCTGAGTGATTTGGTTTGCGTTCGAGGCACCGCGTGCGCATCGCGCGCGGTGCCTCGATGCTTTTCGCCGCACCCCTGCCGCCACCGACTGTCACAACTTCGGCTGGCTCGGCCGGAAATGGCGGCGCCTCATTGACGTTCATGCGAGGGGACGCCGCGGCGATGTTGCCGCGGTGCCAGCCCGAGGGAGGCCCGCCATGAACACGACAGAGGCGAACCGCGCGCAGCGCCAAGCGCGCTACCAGCCCGACCAGGTCAATCGCGGGACCTGGCAGCGGCCCGACACCGTGCAGGTGTACGAACGGCTGCAGGGATGGACCGATCCGGGCGAGCGCGCGGCCATCGAGCGCGTCACGGCGCAAGCGCGGGGCCGGCCGATCCTCGACATCGGTGTCGGCGCCGGGCGAACGACGCCGCTGCTGTGGCCGATCAGCCAAGACTACCTGGGCATCGACTACACGCCGGAGATGGTGGCGGCCTGCCGCAAGACGTACCCCGGGGTGAGCTTCCGGCAGATGGATGCCCGCCACATGTTCGAGCTGCCGGACGGCCACTTCGAGCTGGCGGTGTTCTCGTTCAACGGCATCGACTCCGTGCCGCCGCCCGACCGCCTTCGCATCCTGGCCGAAGTGCACCGCGTGCTGCGCCCGGGCGGACTGTTCGTCGTGTCCTCGCACAACCGCCACGGCCCCGGCGTGCTCGAGAAGCCGTGGCACGTGGCCTGGAGCCCCAATCCGCTGCGCCTGGGCTGGCGGTTCATGCGCCAGTTGGCGGCCATGCCGCGCAACCTGCAGAACCACCTGCGATACCGGTCGGCGAACGAGGACCACGAGGAATGGGCGCTGCGCAATGCCGGCGCGCACGGCTTCGGGCTGCTGGTGGTCTACACGACGCTGGCGGAGCAGCGCCGGCAACTCGCGCAGGCGGGCTTCGTGGTCGAAGCGAGCTTCGACAACCTGACCGAAGCCTGCCTTGACGATCCGCAGGACACCCACGCCATCTGGTGGTTCCACCACGTCGCGCGCAAGCCCCTGCACTGAACCTGTTTCCCTCGCGCAAACCCTGTGACGAATGCCTCATGGGGACGCTTATGCTGTGCCGGCCGAATACGAACGGTCGTTCTTTTTTCAAAGGTACAGCATGCAATTCAAGAGAACAAGACGAGCCCTGCTGCTTTCTGCCTGCGCGGCTGCCGCAATCCTGGCCGCCTGCGGTGGCGGCGGCAACAGCGACGCCGGTCCCAAGCAGTCGATCACGCGCATGGTGGTGGCCGGCGACAGCCTGGCCGACGTGGGCGTGTTCGGCGCAAAGTTCACGGTGCAGAACGCCGCCAATCCGGCCGCGGGCTACCCGATCTTCCCGGAGATCGTGGGCCAGAACTTCGGCCTGAGCGGCCAGTGCGCCTTCTTCTCGTCCACCAACGGCCAGAGCTTCGGCACGCGCGCCGGCTGCACCAACTATGCGGTGGGCGGCGGCCGGGTGGTCAACCCGGCCTCGCAGGGCGGCGCCGCGGCGCCGTTCGGCGTGCCGATGCAGCTGGCCACGGCGGTGCAGGCCGCCGGCGGCACCTGGACCACGACCGACCTGATCCTGGTGGATGGCGGCGGCAACGACGCGGCGGACCTCGTGTCGTCGTACCTCGGGCTCGCGGGCGGCGCCGCCGGCCTGACGGCATTCCAGACCTTCCTCGCGCAGCAGCTCGATCCGGCCACCATCGCGGCCACGCTGCCGGGTGCCAACGGCCCCGCCGTCGCCGCCGGCCTGTACATGCAGAAGCTGGCCGACACGTATTACGCCGCCATCAAGGCCAACGCGCTGGACAAGGGTGCGACGCATGTCGCCGTGCTCAACATGCCCGACGTGACGATCACGCCGCGCTTCCGTGGCGTGCTGGCGCAGGTGGCGGCGGCCAACGGCGGCGGCACGGCAGGCGCAACCGCGGCCGCCACGCTGCAGGGCGCGATCCAGCAATGGATCGGCGCGTTCAACTCGCAGCTGGCCAGCCGCGTCGCCGGTGATGCGCGCGTCGCGCTGGTGCCGTTCTATGCCGACTTCACCGACGAAGTCACCAATCCGGCGGCGTACGCCCTGACCAACGTCACGACCCAGTCGTGCCCGGTCAGCGGCTTCCCGCAGACCTGCACCGACACGGCGCTGGATGCCGCGCCGCCCGCGGGCCTGGCCGCCGGCTGGTGGCACACCTGGGCGTTCTCCGATGGCTTCCACCCGAGCCCCTTCGGCCACCGGCTGCTCGCCTCCTCGGTGAGCCGCGCCCTGGCCCGCGCCGGCTGGCTGTGATGGCGACCCACGAGGAGAACACCACGATGCACAACGACAAGAACCTGGTTCGTTTCGCCGCCGCCGCCGTGCTGGCGGGCGCCGCGCTCACCGCGCAGGCGCAATCGGCCGGCACCTGGATGGTCAGCGTGGGCGCCACGCAGATCAAGCCGAATGTCGCCAGCGGCACGCTCAGCGCGCCTTCGTCCCCCGGCACGATGGTCGACATCGGCGGCGACACGCAGCCGACCGTTTCCATCACGCGCATGCTGGACGACCACTGGTCCGTCGAGGTGCCGCTGGGCCTGCGCTACAAGCACGGCATCACCGGCACGGGCGGCATCGCGGGCGTGGGCCAGATCGGCACCGTGAAGGTGCTGCCCGTGACGGTCTATGCGCAATACCGCTTCCTGGAGCCCAGCTCGCGCATCCGCCCCTACGCGATGCTGGGCCTGACCTACGCGCACTTCTACGGCGCGCGCGGCAGCGCGGCGCTCAATGCGATCAACCCGCTCAACCCGCCCGGCGGCACCGGCCTGTCGGTGGAGTCGCGCTTCGCCCTCGCCCCCGGCGTGGGTGTCACCGCGTTCCTGAACGACAAGTGGTTCGTGGACGTGCATTACTCGCGCCCGCTGCTCAAGACCAGGACGACGCTGTCCACCGGCCAGAGCATCTCCACGCGCCTGGACCCCGACGTGTACGGGGTCGGCGTCGGCATGCGCTTCTGATCGCGCCGCCGGCCGATCACGGGGGCCCGCGCGGGCCCCTTTTTCATGGGATCGTCAGCCGCGCCAGCGCAGCAGCTCGACGACGGTGACGTCGGTCCCGTCGGTGATGCCGGGCCGCACGGCGGTGCCGCCGGTGGAGGCAATGCCCGGCGGCAGCAGTTGCGCGACCTCGCCGCGCACGGCGATCGGCCAGCCTTGCGCACGGGCGAGCGCGCGCAGCGCCTGCGCCCGCTGCAGGGTCGGGCCGGGCACCGGCGCGATGCCTGCATCGCCATGCAGGGGATCGTGCAGGCGCAGCAGCGACACGGGGCCGGCGTCGACGCCGATGGCCAGCTGCGACGGATCCCAGCCGGTGTCGCCGCCCAGCACGCCGGCAGCCGCGGCCTGCAAGGCGAAGGCGGCGCGCACCGGCTTGCCGACTTCGACCGTGCCCTTGCCCGAAGGCGGAAACACGCCCACGATGTCGTGCCCGTGGTGCAGCACGTGCACCGCGCCGAAGAGATAGAGCGCATCGCTGGCCGCCTCGTGCGCGCGCTTGAGCAGGTCGGCCAGGTCCGCGCGGCCGGCGCCTTCCTGCTCGACCAGCGCGAACAGGTCGGCGACCAGGACGGTGGCGGCGTCGAAGCCCACCTCGCCGCCGGCGGCGACGTCGATCTTCCAGCGCGAGTTGATCTCCTGCAGCAGCTGCGACTCGTAGCGGGCGGCGAGCAGCTCGCGCTGGTGCTCCAGCACGGCGTCCATGCCCTGCCGAACGCTGCCCGCGATCGCCTCGTACTGCACCCGGCGCCGCTGCAGCAGCGCGTCCACGGCCTCGCGCAGTTCGGCCGGCTGGAACGGCTTGGGCAGGTAGTCGTCGGCCCCGGCCGTCATGCCCACGCGCACCTGGGTCCGGCCGGACAGCGAGGTCAGCAGGATCACGGGCGTGGTGCAGATCGCCGGCTCGCCGCGCACGGCCGCCACCAGCTGGTAGCCGTTCATGCCCGGCATGACCACGTCGCACACGATCAGCTCCGGCGGCTCGTCGAGCGCCATGCGCAGGCCCTCCACGCCGTCGGCGGCCTCGCGCACCGCGTGTCCGGCCTCCGCGAGCACCAGCGCCGCGAAGGCGCGCTGGTGCGGGTCGTCATCGATCAGGAGGAGTGCCGCCATGGGAGCGGCGATTATCCGGCCGCGAGAGCGCGCGCGAGGGGCTCACGCGCGTGCGGCGGGGCCCGGCCTCCGGTGGATCTCAGGCGGGTTGCGGCGCGCGCGGCATCGCGACAGCGGCGCGGTCCGCGATGCGCTGCACGAGCCGGTTGAGGTTGGACAGCGACAGCAGGTGCATCGAGACCAGGTGCAGCTCGCCGGTGCGGAACAGCGACAGCACGGTGGCGTCCGGCAGCTCCGCCAGCTTCTTCTCGTCCACGATCATCAGGCCGGCGACGGTGAACGTGCGGCCGTCGACCAGGTCGGCGCGGGCGCTCATCTCGGTGAGCAGGCCGGCCTCTTCGAGCTTGCGGCAGAACGCCTGCGTGCGCAGGTGCTCGGCCTGGTAGCGCTGCAGGAAGTCCAGCGCGTTCTGCAGGAACGGCGTGTTGCCGCCCTGCTCGTCGAACAGCGCCTCGCCCTCGGTCTCGTTCAGGCCGGAAAAGGCCTCGTCGACGCACACGCCCATCTGCTGGCCGCCCAGGTCGGCCAGCACGAAGGGATAGCGGCGCACGAAGGCCGGGATGTACGCGGCGGTCCAGCGGTCCCGGCTGTCGACGAACAGGTTCTCCTGCTTGCGCAGGCCCAGCACGACCACCGGCGCGATGGCGCCGCCGGGCTGCCGGGCAAAGACGATGGCGTACTCCTTGCACGCCTCGTTGAACTCCACGCCGGCCAGGTAGATCGAGTTGGCCTGGCGCGCGAAGCCGAACCCGGTGCTCGGGCGGATGCGGCGCCGGCGGTGCGTGTCGCGATTGAGCAGCACCGGCTTGTCGTAGTACAGCGTCTGGGTCATCTGCGTTCCTGGGTCGTCTCGGCCAGCGCCAGGCGGCTGGCCAGCACCTTGTCGATGCGGCGGCCATCGAGGTCGACCACCTCGAACAGCCAGTCGCCGCACTCGATCTTTTCGCCCACGCTGGGCAGGTGGCCGGACACCGCGAGCAGCAGGCCGGCCACGGTGTTGTAGCGCCCGCGGTCCTCCTCGGGCAGCTCGCGGATGTCCAGCCGCGCCTTCAGTTCCGCCACCGGCATCAGCCCGTCGAGCAGCCACGAGCCGTCCTCGCGCGGGGTGGCCCAGGCCTGCGCCGTGGCCTGCGGGCGCAGCTCGCCCGTGATCGCCTCCAGCAGGTCGCGCGGCGTCAGCAAGCCCTGCACCACGCCGTACTCGTCGACCACGAACACCACGCGCTGCGACTGGCGGCGGAACTGCTCGAGCAGCTCCATGCCGCTGAGCGTCTCGGGCACGAAGGCCGCGGGCACGGCATGCGGCTCGACCCGCCCTTCGTGCTGCGGCCCCAGCGACAGCAGCCGCGCGACGCTCACCACGCCCACCACGTCGTCGAGCGAGCCGCGGCACACCGGGTACCAGGAATGCGCGCCGTCGTGGCCGGCCTGGCGCAGGCAGTCGGCCACCGGCGCGGACGCATCGAACCACTCGACGTCCGAGCGCGGCACCATCATCGACGTGAGCGCGCGGTCGTCGAGGTGGAACACGTTGCGCACCATCTGGTGCTCCTGCTCCTCGATGACGCCGGCGTCCACGCCCTCCTCCAGGCTGTGCGCGATCTCCTCCTCGGTCATCCCGCGCGCCCGGGTGGTGTCGATGCTCAGGATCTTCAGCACCGCCTGCGTGGTCGCCGACAGCAGCCTGACGAACGGGCCGGCCGCGCGGGCGAGCCAGGCCATCGGGCGCGAGATCACGCGCGAGACGGCCTCGGGATACAGCTGGCCGATGCGCTTGGGCACCAGCTCGCCGAAGATGATGGTGACGAAGGTGATCAGGATCACCACGATCGCGGTCGCCGCGACGCCGGCCACCGCGGGCGCGAGGCCGTAGCCGGTGAGCCAGGCGGTCAGCGCGGCGCTGAAGGCCGCCTCGCCGACGATGCCGTTGAGCATGCCGATGGAGGTGATGCCCACCTGCACGGTGGAGAGGAACTGGGTCGGGTGCTCCAGCAGCCGCAGCGCCATCGACGCGCCCTTGTCGCCCTCCTCGGCCAGCGCCAGCAGCCGCGCCTTGCGGCTGGAGGCCAGTGCGAGCTCGGACATCGCGAAGGCGCCGTTGAGCAGCGTCAACAGCGCGATCAGCAGGAAATCCATGGCTCGCGGCGAGAATCCGACACGATGGCACTGTATCTGATCGGGGACGTGCAAGGCTGCGACGCGCCCCTGGGGCGGCTGCTCGCGCGGATCGGCTTCTCCCCCAGCCGAGACCACCTGTACCTGCTGGGCGACCTGGTCAACCGCGGGCCGGCCTCGGGCGCCGTGCTGCGGCGGCTGGCCGCGCTGGGCGGCGCCGCCGAATGCCTGCTGGGCAACCACGACCTGAGCCTGCTGGCGGTGGCGCACGGGTTCCGGGCGCCGCACCGCAACGACACCATGGGCGACGTGCTGGACGCCCCCGACCGGGCCGAGCTGCTCGAGTGGCTGCGCCACCAGCGCATGGCCATCCACGCCCACGGGCTGCTGATGGTGCACGGCGGGGTGCTGCCGCAGTGGGACGTGGCCGACACGCTGCGCCTGGCGGGCGAGGTCGAGGACGCGCTGCGCGGACCCGGCATGGCGTCGTTCCTGCGCGAGATGTACGGCAACCAGCCCGATGCCTGGCGCGAAAACCTGCAGGGGGCCGACCGCCTGCGCGTGGTGGTCAACGCGCTCACGCGCCTGCGCTTTTGCACGCCCGAAGGCGTGATGCACCTGAAGGCCGCGGGTCCGCCGGACGAGGCGCCTGAAGGCACCCTGCCGTGGTTCGACGTGCCGGGGCGCCGCACCGCCGGCACGCCGGTGGCGTTCGGCCACTGGTCGCAGCTCGGGCTGCTGCTGCGCGACGACCTGATCGCGCTGGACACCGGCTGCGTGTGGGGCGGCTGCCTGAGCGCGCTGCGGCTGGATCCCGCCACCGGCTCGCGCGAGGTGGTGCAGGTGCGTTGCGAGCAGGCGCAGGCGCCGGGGGAATGACCGCGCCGCGCCGGGAAGGCGCGGCCCGTCCGGGACGGGCCTGACCCGGCCAGCGACGAGGGCGAGGAGGGACAGAGAGCGGCGGGACGGCCCGCCGCCAGCGCGCCGCTACTGCGGCTGCTTGAACAGCGCCGCCACCTTGCGCTTGGTCTTGATGTTGGTCGAGACGCGGTTCGTGGCGGGCTTGGCGGCGCCTTCCCAGGCCGGCTGCACGTCGCCGGCGGGCGGCTGGTACGGCTGCTCGAAGAACGGGTCGCGCGGCGCGGGCGCGGGACGCACCTCGCGCGGAGGCCGCGGCGGACGCTCGCGTTCGCGCTGGGCGTCCATCGTGTCGCGGTCGTCGCCGGTCTCGCCTCGCTCGCGCCAGGTGCGGCGGCCGTCGTTGATGCGGCCGCGCGGGCGGTCGTCGTCCCACTCGATGGCCTCGAGCTCGATCTTCTTCTTCAGCAGCTTCTCGAGGTCGGCCATCGAGCGGCCGTCGTTGCCCGACACCAGCGTCACCGCCAGGCCCGAGGCGCCAGCGCGGCCGGTGCGGCCGATGCGGTGCACGTAGTCCTCGGCGTTGAACGGCACGTCGAAGTTGAAGACCGCCGGCACGTCCTTGATGTCCAGGCCGCGGGCCGCCACGTCGGTGGCCACCAGGAGGTCGACCTCGCCGGCCTTGAAGGCGGCCAGCGCCTTCAGGCGCTCGTCCTGGCTCTTGTCGCCGTGCAGCGCGGTGGTCTTGAGGCCGTCGCGCTCGAGCGAGCGCGCCAGCCGCGCGCAACCGAGCTTGCTGTTGACGAACACGAACGCCTGGGTGATGCCGCGCTGGCGCACCACCTGCTTGAGCGCGCGCCGCTTGTCGTCGTCGTGCACGCTGTAGAAGTGCTGCTCCACCGTGGAGGCGGTGGCGTTCGGGCGCGACACCTCGATCGTCACCGGGTCGTTCAGGTAGCTGCCCGCCAGCCGCTTGATCTCGGGCGAGAACGTGGCGGAGAACAGCAGCGTGGTGCGCTGCTTGGGCAGGTACGACAGGATGCGCTGCAGGTCCGGCAGGAAGCCGATGTCCAGCATGCGGTCGGCCTCGTCGAGCACCACGTACTCGACCTGGTTGAGCACCGCGTTCTTGGCCTCGATGTGGTCCAGCAGGCGGCCGGGCGTGGCGACCAGCACCTCGACGCCCTTCTTCAGCTCGGCGGTCTGCGGCTTCATGTCGATGCCGCCGAACACGACCGTGCTGCGCAGGTTGGTGTACTTGGCGTAGAGCTTGACCTGCTGGGCCACCTGGTCCGCGAGTTCGCGGGTCGGCAGCAGCACCAGGGCGCGCACCGGGTGCCGCGCGGGCGACGTGGAGCTGTTCTCGTGCTTGAGCAGGCGCTGCAACAGGGGCAGGGAGAAGGCCGCGGTCTTGCCGGTGCCCGTCTGGGCCGCGCCCATCACGTCCTTGCCGGTCAGCACCACGGGAATCGCCTGCGCCTGGATCGGCGTCATCTGCTCGTAGCCCATGTCGGCCACCGCACGCGCCAGCGGCTCAGCCAGCGACAGGTTGGAGAAGGATGCAGTCATCAACCGCGTATTGTCTCATTTGGCCCACGGACCGGCTCCGGACGGCCGAACGCCCCTTCGCGGCGCCCGGTCCCGCCCCTTGGCGGGGCCCGACCCGACACCTACAAGCTGGACGCGCTGAACGTGTCGCAGGCCTTGACGCTGCCGTTCTGCCAGCCGGTGTTGAACCAGCGTTGGCGCTGGGCGCTGCTGCCGTGCGTGAAGCTCTCGGGCACCACGGCCCGGCCGGCCGAGCGCTGCAGCGTGTCGTCGCCGATCTTCTGCGCCGCGTTCATCGCCGCCTCGATGTCGCCCGGGTCCAGCCACTGCTTGGACTGCTGCGAGTAGTGCGCCCACACGCCGGCGAAGCAGTCGGCCTGCAGCTCCAGCCGCACGCTCATCGCGTTGCCCTGCGCCTGGCTGCTGCGCGCGCGCAGCTGGTCGACCCGGTCGGTGATGCCCAGCAGGTGCTGCACGTGGTGGCCCACCTCGTGCGCGATCACGTACGCCTGCGCGAATTCGCCGGGCGCGCCCAGCCGCTCGCGCAGCGTGCGGTAGAAGCCCAGGTCGATGTAGACCTTCTGGTCCTGCGGGCAGTAGAACGGGCCCATCGCCGCCTGCCCCGAGCCGCAGCCGGTGCGGATGGCGCCGTCGTAGATCGCCAGCTTGGGCGCCGTGTAGTTGGCGCCGCCCTTGGAGAACACCTGGGTCCAGACGTCCTCGGTGTTGCCCAGCACCACCGACACGAACTTGGCGGTGCGGTCGTCCTCGGGCGGTCGGTGCGGCTGCGCCTCCTGCTGCACCGGCGCCGGGCCGCCGCTCAGCAGCCCGAGGATGGTGAGCGGATTGATGCCGAAGATGGCCCCGCCCACCAGCGCGATCACGATCGCGCCGATGCTCAGCGTGCCGCCGCCGAAGCCGAATCCGCCGCCCCCGCCCCCGGTGCCCCGGTAATCTTCCACGTTGCCCGATTCGCGCTCGCCTTCCCAACGCATGGTCGCACCCCTTGCTGTACAGTGAATCGATGCTAAGCGACCGCGCCCCAGCGCCTGTCGGCCAACCCCGCATCCTGGTCACCGGCTTCGACCCATTCGGGGGCCAGCCGATCAACCCCAGCTGGCTGGCCACCCAGATGCTGCATGGCCGCCAGCTCGACGGGCACGCCGTCGTGGCGGCCCAGCTTCCGACCCAATTTGGGCGCTCGCTGCGGGCGCTTCAAGAGCTGCTGGAGCACCACCGGCCCGCCCTCGTGGTCTGCACCGGGCAAGCCGGGGGGCGCTCCGCCATCTCGCTGGAGCGGGTGGCGATCAACGTCAACGACGCGCGCATCGCCGACAACGCCGGCGCGCAGCCGGTCGACACCCCGGTGGTCGAGGGCGGCCCCGCCGCCTACTTCACCAGCCTGCCCATCAAGGCCATGCTCGCCGCGATGCTGGCCGAGGGCGTGCGCGCCGACGTGTCGCAGACGGCGGGCACCTTCGTGTGCAACCACGTCTTCTACGGCCTGATGCACCTGCTGGCGCGCCCGGCCTGGGCCGGCACCCGCGGCGGCCTCGTGCACGTGCCCTGGCTGCCGCAGCAGGGCGCGCCGTCGATGACGCAGGAACAGATCGCGCACGGCCTGGAGGTGGCGCTGCGCTGCGCGCTGCGCACCCGCGCCGACGTGCGGCTGCAAGCCGGCGCCCTCAACTGAGCCAAGCCCCCGGGGCCGAACACCATGAGCGATGTGAGCGAAAATCGGGCCGTGTCCATCCTCAACGCCGACCTGCACTGCCACTCCGTCGTGTCCGACGGCACGCTCACACCGGAGGTGCTGGCCGCGCGGGCCAAGGCGAACGGCGTCGAGCTGTGGGCGCTGACCGACCATGACGAGATCAGCGGCCAGCACCGCGCGGCCGCGGCGGCCCGCGAGCACGGCATGAAGTACCTCACCGGCACCGAGATCTCGGTCACGTTCGCCGGCGAGACGGTGCACATCGTCGGCCTGGGTTTCGACCCCGACGACCCGCAGATGCGCGAGGGCCTGCTGGCCACGCGCGGCGGCCGCGGCGCCCGCGCGCAGGAGATGTCCGCGCAGCTCGCGCAGGTGGGCATCAAGGGCGCCTACGAAGGCGCGCTCAAGTACGTCGGCAACCCCGAGCTCATCTCGCGCACGCACTTCGCCCGCTTCCTGGTCGAGGCCGGCCTGTGCAGGGACACGAGCGAGGTCTTCCGGCGCTACCTGACCGAGGGCAAGCCGGGCTTCGTGCCGCACCGCTGGGCGTCGCTGCGCGATGCGGTGCACTGGATCACGCGCTCGGGCGGCATGGCCGTCATCGCCCATCCGGCCCGCTACCGGTTCACGCCCACCGAGGAATACGCCCTGTTCTCCGAGTTCAAGGCCCATGGCGGGCAGGCGGTGGAAGTCGTCACCGGCAGCCACACCGCGGCCGAAGCGGTGAGATACGCCGCCACCGCCCGGGAATTCGGCCTGGCCGCCTCGCGCGGCAGCGACTTCCACAGCCCGGACGAGAGCCACACCGACCTCGGCCGGCTGCCCTACCTGCCCGGCGAGCTCACCCCCGTGTGGGAGCTGCTGGCGGACCGCATCCGGTGACGGCCGCTCCACGCGGCCCGCGCGCCGAACTGCTCGGCATCGCGCTCGTGCTCGGCGCGGCCGCCTGCTTTTCCGCCCTGGACACCACCACCAAGGTCGTGAGCGCCTCCGTGCCGCTGCTGATGGCGCTGTGGTTCCGTTACGCCTTCCAGGCCGTCGCCACCACCGCGGCGGTCCTGCCCTGGCGTGGCTGGACGGTGCTGCGCACGCGCCACCTGCCCTTCCAGTGCCTGCGCGGCCTGCTGCTGCTTACCAGCAGCCTGCTGGCCTTCGCCAGCCTGCGCTACATGCCCGTGGGCGAGTTCACGGCCATCGTGATGATGGCGCCGCTGGCCGTGACGCTGCTGGCGGCCACGGTCCTCAAGGAGCACGTGTCGCCGCTGCGCTGGACGCTCGTGGCCGGCGGTTTCGCGGGCACGCTGGTGATCATCCGGCCGGGTGGCGAGACCTTCAGCTGGGCGACGCTGCTGCCGCTGGGCCTGGTGGTCAGCAACGCCTGGTTCCAGGTGCTCACCAGCCGCCTGGCGCGCACCGAGGACCCGGTCACGATGCACCTGTACACGGGCTGGGTCGGCACGCTGGTTGCCTCGCTCGCCCTGCCCGCCGTGTGGACCCCGGTGCGCGACCCCTGGCTGTGGGCGGGGCTCTGCTTCATGGGCATCATGGCGACGGTGGGCCATTTCATGCTGATCCTCGCTTACCGCAACGCCCCGGCCGCCACGCTGACGCCGTACCTGTACTCGCAGATCGGCTTCGCCATGCTGGGCGGCTGGCTGGTGTTCGCGCACGTGCCCGACGGCTGGTCGCTGCTGGGCATGGCGCTGATCGCCGCCTGCGGGGCGGCCGGCGCCTGGCTGACGGTGCGCGAGGCGCGCCTGCCCCTGCGCGCGACGGCGGAGGCCTGAGCCGTGGCCCAGTACTTCGAACTGCACCCCGACAACCCGCAGCTGCGGTTGCTCAAGCAGGCGGTCGCCCTGCTGGCGCAGGGCGGCGTGCTCGCCGTGCCCACCGACTCGAGCTACGCGCTGGCCTGCCAGCTGGACGACAAGGCGGCGGCCGACCGCCTGCGGCAGATCCGGGGCATCGACGACCGGCACCACCTGACGCTGCTGTGCCGCGACCTGAGCGAGCTGTCCAACTACGCCCGCGTGGACAACCGCCAGTACCGGCTGCTCAAGCTGGGCACGCCCGGGCCGTTTGCCTTCATCCTGGAGGCCACCCGCGAGGTGCCGCGCCGGGTGAGCCACCCGCAGCGCAAGACCATCGGCCTGCGCGTGCCGGACCACCCCGCCCTGCAGCAGTTGCTGGAGCTGCACGGCGGCCCGCTGCTGGCCACCACCCTGATCCCGCCGGGCGAATCGGAGCCGCTGAACGACGCCGGCGAGATCCGCCAGCGCTTCCAGCACCAGCTGGCCGGGGTCATCGACGCCGGTGCCTGCCCGCTGGAGCCGACCACGGTGGTCGACCTGACCGCGATGGGCACGGGCGGCGACGCCGTCGTCACGCGTCAGGGCCGCGGCGATCCCGCCAAGCTCGGTCTCTGAGGCATCCTCCCGCGCCGGGAGGCCATGACGGCTCTGAGACAATCCCGCGGTGAACCTCGACAACCTGATCCAGACGGTCCTGATCTACGCGCTGCCGGTGCTGTTCGCGATCACGATCCACGAAGCGGCCCACGGCTACGTCGCGCGCTACCTGGGGGACAGCACCGCCTACATGCTCGGGCGGGTGACCCTCAACCCGATCAAGCACATCGACCCCATCGGCACCATCCTGATGCCGCTGTTCCTGTACTTCGCGACCTCGGGTGCCTTCCTGTTCGGCTACGCCAAGCCGGTGCCGGTGAATTTCGGCCGCCTGCGCCGCCCGCGCCGCGACAGCGTGTGGGTGGCGCTGGCCGGGCCGGCCTCCAACTTCATCCAGGCGCTGCTGTGGGCGATCGCGTTCACGCTGCTGGTGGGCGCCGGCGTGCAGGAGCGGTTCTTCCTGGAGATGGCCAAGGCCGGCGTGCTGGTCAACCTGGTGATGTGGGCCTTCAATCTGTTCCCGCTGCCGCCGCTGGACGGCGGCCGCATCGTTGCCGGCCTGCTGCCGCCGCGGGCCGCCGAGGCCTACAGCCGCATCGAGCCCTGGGGCTTCTACATCGTGATGGCGCTGGTGATCGCCCGCGTGGTGGGCGACTACTGGCTGCGGCCCCTGATCGCCATCGGCTACACCGCGCTCGACGTGCTGCTCATGCCGCTCACCGCCCTGTTTTCCTGATCCGCCATGGCTCCTCCCATCCGCTACCTCACCGGCATCACCACCAGCGGCACGCCGCACATCGGCAACTACGTCGGCGCGCTGCGCCCGGCGGTCGAAGCCAGCCGCCGGCCCGGCACCGAGAACTTCTATTTCCTGGCCGACTACCACGCGCTGATCAAGTGCGAGGACCCGGCGCGCGTGCAGCGCTCCACGCTCGAGATCGCGGCCTGCTGGCTGGCGATCGGGCTCGATCCGGACCAGGTGCACTTCTACCGCCAGTCGGACGTCCCCGAGATCCCCGAGCTCACCTGGCTGCTGACCTGCGTGACCGGCAAGGGGCTGCTGAACCGGGCCCACGCGTACAAGGCCCAGGTCGACAAGAACCGGGCGGCCGGCGTCGACCAGGATGCCGACGTGACGGCCGGACTGTTCATGTACCCGGTGCTGATGGCCGCCGACATCCTGATGTTCAAGGCGCACCGGATCCCGGTCGGCCGCGACCAGGTGCAGCACATCGAGATGGCGCGCGACATCGCCTCGAGCTTCAACCACCTCTACGGCGAGCACCTGGTGCTGCCCGAGGCACAGGTCGACGAGTCGGTGGCGCTGCTGCCGGGCACCGACGGCCGCAAGATGAGCAAGAGCTACGACAACGTGCTGCCGCTCTTTTGCACGCGCGAGCAGCTGCGCAAGCAGATCGCCGGCATCGTGACCGACTCGCGCGCGCCCGGCGAGCCCAAGCCCGTCGAGGGCTCGGCGTTGTTCCAGATCTACGAGGCGTTCGCCTCGCGCGAGGAGACCGAGGCGCTGCGCAAGGCGTACGCGGACGGCATCTCCTGGGCCGACGCCAAGCAGTTGCTGTTCGAGCGCATCGACCGCGAGATCGCGCCCATGCGCGAGCGCTACGACGCGCTGATGGCCCATCCGCAGGAGATCGAGAAGATCCTGCAGGCCGGCGCCCGCAGGGTGCGCGAGCTCGCCACGCCGTTCATGGGCGAGCTGCGCCAGGCCGTCGGCCTGCGCAGCCTGGCCGATGCGCAGCGGGGCAGCGCCAAGGCCAAGGCCAAGGCGGCGCTGCCGTCGTTCAAGCAGTACCGCGAGGCCGACGGCAGGCACTACTTCAAGCTGGTCGATGCGGGCGGTGCCCTGCTGCTGCAGAGCGCCGGCTTCGACTCGCCGCAGGAGGCCGGCCGTGCCGTCGCCCGCCTGAAGCAGGAAGGCTGGAGCGAGGGCGACGCCGCCGCCACGCCGGCAGCGGGTGTCGACGGCGCCACCGTGCGCGCGGCGCTGGCGCTGCTGGCCGGCTGAGCGCCCAGGGCCGGCGCACGGCTGAACTGGGGGTATGCTTGCGGTCGCCATGAAGCCGACACCGAACCCCGCCACGCTGTACGTGATCGACGACCACCCGTTGATGCGCGAGGCGGTCGTGATGCTGCTGCGCCGCATCCGCCCGGGCGCCAATGTCATCGAGCTCGACCGCATCGGCGGCATGGAGGCGGCCGTGCGCCAGCACGGCTTCCCCGACCTGATCTGCCTGGACCTGAAGCTGCCCGACACCACCGGCACGTCGGGCGTGCACGAGATGAAGAACCGCTTCGCCGAAGCGCCGCTGGCCGTGCTGTCCGCCTCGCCCGCGTCCGACGCCGAGGAGGCCTGCATCGAGGCGGGCGCGGACATCTACATCGAGAAGTCCTCCGGCGCGCAGGAGATCGGCAATGCGCTGCGCGCGCTGCTGAACACCGACGGCAGCTTCGAGGAGCTCGCGCCCACGGACAACAAGCTGTCCAAGCGCCAGAAGCAGCTGATCGTGATGCTGGACCGCGGGCTGTCCAACCGCGAGATCGCCGACGAACTGGGCATCAGCGAGCACACGGTCAAGGTGCACCTGTGGCGGCTGTTCCGCCGCCTGGGCGTCAAGAGCCGCACCCAGACGATCCACTACGCGCGCACGCACGGCCTCCTGAGCCACTGAGCGGCGGCCGGCGCGCCGCGCCGGTTCACGGATCGCACTTCACCAGGCGCTGGCCGCGCGCCGCACCGGCCGATCACCGGGCCGGCTGGACCCGCCCCCGCTGCGGGGACGATGGCTCGGACCCCGTGGGGGCCGCAGCGCCGCCGGGCTGTACGCCTTCCGCCCGCAGGCCCCTCGGCTCCCACGCATTGCGCATGCGATCGATGGACGAGGCCGCGCGCTCGGCGGCTTCCTGCTCGTTGGTGGGCTGCACGAGCAGCCGGAAGACGGTGCCTCGCCCCGGGCGCGAGGCGAGCTGCAGCGGATGGCCCAGGATGTGCGACAGGCGCGACACGATGTACAGGCCCAGGCCGAAGCCGTCCTCCGTGCCGCTGTGGCCCGGCACCTTGTAGAACTCGCGGAAGATCTCGCGCTGGTGCGCCGGCGGGATGCCCACGCCGGTGTCCCAGATCTCGATGCGCGGCCCGCACGGGGTCATGCGCGCCGCCACCAGCACGCCGCCCTTCTGGGTGTACTTGACGGCGTTGGAGATCAGGTTGCCGACCACGCGCTGCAGCAGGATGGGGTCGGACGTCACCGTGCCCGGCACCGCATGCACGCGGAACTCCAGCCCCTTGGCCTCGGCCAGCGGCCGGTACTGCAGTTCCAGGTCGTGCAGCAGCTTGTCCAGCCGCAGCTGCTCGATGTTCAGGCGGATCTTGCCGGAGTCCAGCCGCACCAGGTCGAACAGCGAATCGAACAGCGCGTTCACCGCCTTGGTCGACTCCACGATCTTGGGCGCGATGTCGTGCACCATCTCCGGCTCGCTGCCCAGCCAGTCCGCATAGAGCCCCAAGGCATGCACCGGCTGGCGGATGTCGTGCGCCGCGCTGGCGAGGAACCGGTTCTTGATCTCCACCGCATCCAGCGCCGCCTGCGTCTGGCGCGTGAGCGAATCGATCAGCTGGTTGTTGCGGTACTGCAGTTCATAGTTGCGGCGCAGGGTGACGTGCAGGAACAGGCCCGCCTGCCGCAGCACCTGCCAGAAGATGAGCAGCAGCACCATCATCCAGGCATGGTGGACCGGGCCCGCGAAGTGCAGCTCCACGCCCGTGCGCCAGACCATCACCGCGAGCGCGGTGCCCGCCAGCGCGTCGAGGTAGTGGCGCATCGTCGGCAGCTGGCTGCACAGCGTGATGATGGCGAACATCGCCAGCCCGGCCAGCACCAGCCAGCACACGAACTGCTCGGCAAGCGGCGCGCGGTCGAAGAACAGCAGCGTGCTCAGGCCCCAGGCGATGCCGCCGGCGGGCCAGGCGGGCCACCAGCGCTGCAGGAAGCGCATGTGCTCGTCGGGGCCGGCCTGGACCACGTCGCGCGCGTACTGGCGCAGCACGACGAAGCGGATGCTGGCCACCGCCCCCGTGCCGACGGCCCACACCACCAGCCCGGTGTGGGTGACGTCCTGCCACAGCACCAGCACCAGCACCGGGATCAGCAGCAGGCCCAGGAACTGGGTGTTGCGCTGGGTGCGCATCAGCCCGCGCACCAGCTCGCCCTCGACCCACCGCGCTTCGGCGGGCGTGGGACTGGCGGGCGTCGTGTCGGGCTTCACGCGCCGATTTTCACACCGGGCGGGGCTCCCGCGTTCGGCAGCGGCCCGCGGCCCGCAGGCCGTGCGGCCGAAGGCGCGGATGCGGGCGTCCGCCCGGGCGGCCGCTCAGGCCCGCGGCAGCGCCGTGCCGCGGCGGCGCTCGGCCGACTCGATCTTCAGCAGCTGGCGGTATTTGGTCACCGTGCGGCGGGCCACCTTCAGCCCCTGCACCGACAGCTCGCGCGCGATCTCCACGTCCGACAGCGGCTGCTGCGGCCGCTCGGCGGCGATCAGCTCCTGGATCAGGCCCCGCACGGCCGTCGGCGAGCATTCGCCCCCGCTGGCCGTCGCCAGCCCGCGCGAGAAGAAGTACTTCAGCTCGAACACGCCGCAGGGCGTGGCCATGAACTTGTTGTTGGTCACCCGTGACACCGTCGACTCGTGCACGCCCACCTCCTCGGCGATCTCGCGCAGCGCGAGCGGCTTCATCGCCATCGCGCCATAGGCCAGGAACCGGTGCTGGCGCTTCAGGATCGCCTGCGCGACGGCCAGGATGGTCGAGAAGCGCTGCTCCACGTTGCGCACGGTCCAGCGCGCCTCCTGCAGGTGCGCGCCGAGCTCGGCATGCTCGGCGCTGCGGTGGCGGCGAAAGAGCTCGGCATAGCTGCGGTTCAGGCGCACCTTGGGCACCACGGCGTCGTTGAGGGACGCGGTCCACTGGCCCCGGACCTTGCGCACGATCACGTCCGGCGTGACGTACTGGATCGCCGGCGAGCCGAAGCGCCAGCCGGGCCGCGGATCCAGCCGGCGGATCGCCGCGCAGGCCGCGTCGGCATCTGAGACGGCGACGCCCAGGCGCCGCGCCACCGCCTGCATGTCACGGTTGGCCAGGCACTGCACGCACTCGCGCAGGATGCGCGCGGCCAGGTCCTGCCGCGGCTCGCCGGCGACCAGGGGCAGCTGCAGGCGCAGGCACTCGACCACGTCGCGCGCCCCCACGCCGGCCGGCTCCAGCGCCTGCACGCGGCGCAGCGCGATCGCCATTTCGTCAGGGTCGGCCGGCGGGTCCAGCGGCACCAGCAGGCCGATGTCGGCGAGCGGCGTGCGCAGGTAGCCGTCGTCGTCGAGCGATTCGACCACCGCGGCGGCCAGGATCCAGTCACGCTGCGACAGCGGCAGCACGTTCAGTTGCGCGAGGAGGTGATCGGCCAGCGTGGCCTGGGCCGCCAGCGTGTCGAACGCACCCTCGCCGTCGACCGATCGCGCGCGCGCGATCGGCTCGGCCCCCCAGCCGCCCGCCTCGGGCGCTTCGGCCGCCGACGCGTCGGGTTCGGCCACGGGCAGGTCCACCATGCCGGAGGCGTCGTCGGACTCCAGGAACGGGTTGTTGTCGAGCGCGTCGCGCACCACCTGCGAGAAGTCCAGCGAGGACATCTGCAGCAGCTTCACGGCCCGTTGCAGCCGTGGCGAGAGCGTGGTCTGCAGGTGGGTCCCGAACTGCAGGCTCAGCGTGTGCATTCCTTCTCCTGTGGATTGGCTGGTCCAGACGAGCAGGTGGCGGCCGTTCGCATCCCGTGCCCGGCGTCCAAGAGGCCTGTCGCCGTGGACAGCGCGTCGTTCGCCAGCCCGTCTGTGTCAGCCACAGCGTAGGCACCAGCGGCCGAGCGTGTTTGGCATTCTGTAATCTTCCGTACCAAGCCGACGCGTGGGAACGGGCCCGCGGGACCGGTTTGCAGCAGCGTCGCCGGTGCGCGCGACGCCTCTGCCGTGCTGGGCCGATTGCGGCTGCTGAGCGGCGGCGCCGCGCGACAGTGATAGCGACCACGGGCGGGCCTGCCTCAGCAACGCGTGATTGCTCGAACGCATTGCGTGCCGTTACAGGGCCGTGCAGACCGGCGTGCCCGGCGTGTGGAATCATCAGCCCGGCATTTCGCCGACGGCGGAGCAGCCGGCACACAGGAGTCCCATGGGCCACGCACTCATCGTCGAGGACGACGCCGACGCCGCGCGCACGATGGCGCAGCTGATCGCCAAGGAGGGCTTCTCCGCGGCGACGGCGCAGTCGTTGCACGAGGCGCGGCGGCAGATGGCGATGCAGCAGCCGGACGTGGTGCTGCTGGACCTGAAGCTGTCCGACGGCAACGGGATGGCGCTGCTCGACGACACCGACCTGATCGGCCAGGCGGAAGTGGTGCTGATGACCGGCCACGCGAGCCTGGAGACGTCGATCCAGGCCCTGCGCTGCGGCGCCGCCGACTACCTGGTCAAGCCGGTGAGCGCGCGCCAGCTGCACGGCATCCTGTCGCGGGTGATGAAGCCCGCGGTCATCCAGGACGAGGTGCGGTCGCTGCACGAGGGGCTGCGGCGCACCGGGCGCTTCGGCCACCTGGTGGGCCGCTCCGCGCCCATGGTGGCGGTGTACGAGCAGGTCGAGCGGGTCGCGCCCACCTCGGTCACGGTGTTCGTCACCGGCGAGAGCGGCACCGGCAAGGAGCTGGTCGCGCGCACCGTGCACGACCTCAGCCGCCGGCGCGCCAAGGCCTTCCTGGCGGTGAACTGCGGGGCCATCTCGCCGCACCTGATGGAAAGCGAGATCTTCGGCCACGAGAAGGGCAGCTTCACCGGCGCCGAGCGCCAGCACCAGGGCTTCTTCGAGCGCGCGCACGGGGGCACGCTGTTCCTCGACGAGATCACCGAGATGCCGCTGGAGCTGCAGGTCAAGCTGCTGCGGGTGCTGGAGACGGGCACCTTCATGCGCGTGGGCTCGACCACGCCGATCGAGACCGACGTGCGCGTCATCGCCGCCTCCAACCGCGACCCGGCGCTGGCACTCGCGCAGGGCAGGTTCCGCGAGGACCTGCATTACCGCCTGAACGTCTTCCCGATCGAGCTGCCGCCGCTGCGTGAACGGCTGGACGACCTGCCGCTGCTGGTCGATCACTTCCTGGGCGACATGGCGCGCCGCGAGGGGACGGCCAAGCAGGCGACCCCCGCCGCGCTCGAGCGACTGGCGCTAGGCCGCTGGCCGGGCAACGTCCGCGAGTTGCGCAACGTGCTGCAGCGCGCGTGGGTGATGGCGAGCGGCGCCGAGATCACCGAGCAGTGGCTGCCCCGCCCCGCGCAGCAGCCCCCGGGCGCCTTGCCGCGAGACGCGGCCGGCGCGGCCCCGCCCGGGCAGGCCGGCACCATCGCCGTGGGCATCGGCACGCCGCTCTCGGCCGTCGAGCGGCAGGTGATCGTGGCCACCCTCGAGCACTTCGGCCACCACAAGGAGCGGACCGCCGCCGCGCTCGGCGTGAGCCTGAAGACGCTCTACAACCGGCTGAAGGACTACGGCCTCTAGCGCACCAGCGGCAGGTGCGTGGCCGGCGTCAGCACCGGCGCGAGCCGGTGGCCGGTGCCCTGCTCGTAGGCATACGCGAACTGCAGCAGCCGGCCCTCGCTCCACGCCGTGCCCACGAAGCTCAGCCCGACCGGCAGCCCGTGGGCCTGGCCCATCGGCACCGTGATGCTCGGATAGCCCGCCACCGCGGCCGGGGTCGAACTCGCGCCCTGGTAGGCATCGCCGTTCACGTGGTCGGTCAGCCAGGCCGGCCCGCCGGTGGGCGCGACGATGGCATCGAGGCGATGCGCGCGCAGGACCTGGTCGATCCCCTCGCGCGCCAGCCGCCGGGCCTTGGCCGCCGCCTGCAGGTAGGCCGCGTCGGTGAGCGGCCCCTTGGCCTGGGCCTTGAGGAACAGCTCCTGGCCGAAATGCGGCATCTCGGTGTCGGCGTTGCGCTCGTTGAAGGCGATCACGTCGGCGAGCGTGCGCACCGGCACGCCGGTGCGGCCGGCGAGGTAACGGTCGAGCCCGTCCTTCAGCTCATGCAGGAGGACCTCCATCTCCTCGTCGTCGTAGTCGCCGAGCGAGCCGAAGTCGGCCGGATCCACCAGCACGGCGCCCAGCCGCTGCAGGTCGCGCAGCGCCTGCTCGAACAGGCGGTCGGTGTGGCGGTTGTAGCCGGTGACCCGCTTGCGCGCGACGCCGATGCGCATGCCGCGCAGGCCGTCGGCGCGCAGGAACGCCCGGTAGTCCGGCGCGATGCGGCCGGGCGCCTCGGCGGTGGCGGGATCGCCGGGGTCGGCACCGGCCAGCACGTTGAGCAGCACCGCGGCATCGGCCACGCTGCGCGTCATCGGGCCGGCGGTGTCCTGCGAGCGCGAGATGGGGATGATCCCGCTGCGGCTGACGAGCCCGACCGTGGGCTTGATGCCGACCAGTCCCGCGACGCTGCTGGGACAGAGGATGGAGCCGTCGGTCTCGGTCCCGACGCCGAGCGCCGCGTAGCCGGCGGCGATGGCCGCGCCCGTGCCCGAACTCGACCCGCACGGGTTGCGGCCGGCGCCGTACGGATTGGCCGTCTGGCCGCCCCGCGCGGACCAGCCGCTGCTGGACCGGCCGGAGCGGATGTTCGCCCACTCCGAGAGGTTGGTCTTGCCCAGCAGCACGGCGCCCGCCTCGCGCAGCCGGCGCACGAGGAAGGCGTCCTGCGGCGCGGGCGAGCCCACCAGCGCCAGCGAGCCGGCAGTGGTGAGCATGCGGTCGCCGGTGTCGATGTTGTCCTTCACGAGGACCGGGATGCCGTGCAGCGGGCCGCGCACGCGCCCGGCCTGGCGCTCGCGGTCGAGCGCACGGGCGATGGCGATCGCGTCCGGGTTGGCCTCGATCACGGCGTGCAAGCCGGCCGGGCCGCCGTCGTGGCGGCGGATGCGCTCGAGGCTCTCGCGGGTGAGTGCTTCGGCCGTGAGGCGCCCCTGCGCCATCGCGGCCTGGAGTTGCTCGACCGAAAGCTCCGCGGCCGGCGCCACCGAAGGGGCACCGGCCAGGAGGACCAGGAAGGGAAGGAAGCGAAGCAGGCGTCTGGGCGGCATGGTGCGGGCTGGTGGTGCGCCCGCGATGGTAGAGGCAGGCCGGCGCGACGTCGGCATCGCCGCGCCGGCCCGTGAAAAGCGTCAGGCCATCTTGCGTGCGGCGCGCGGCGCCTCGGCGGTCTGGCGCTCGCAGCCGGCGACCATTGCGGTGCGGCCGTCCTGCGCCAGCGTCTCGCGATGGCCGACCACCAGCACGCTCGGCAGCGTGACCAGCGTGCGCTCGGGCGGCGCCTGGTGGCCGTTGCCGGGGCCGGCGGTCAGCCACGCGGTGGCGACCACCGCGGCGATGGACAGGCCCGCCACGGCGCGGACAGTGCGCACGGCACCGGGATGGCGGAAGAAGGCGTTGGGCTCGTAACGGTTCATGGTCTGCTCCAGGGGGGCCACGCTGGCCCGATGGATGCACTGTAGGAAAGCGGCCCCGGCGCCGCACGCGGCATGCGACAGGCTGCGGCCACGCGCGACGAACTGCGGGACGGCCGGATCGAACCGGTGCTAGCCGGCCGGCCGGAGGCCGGGCACGCCCATTGCCGAGAGTTGCACGCCCCTTCCGGCATCACTTCAGAAAGGACAGGACCCCATGGCAACCCAGGACTCGTCACCCCAGAAGCAGGACAGCGGCACCGGCGCCAAGCGCAGCCTGCGCGGATTCGCCGCGATGGACCCCCAGCGCCAGCGCGAGATCGCCAGCCTCGGTGGGCGTGCCGCGCACCAAAGTGGACACGCGCACGAATTCACCACCGAGGAGGCGCGCGCGGCCGGCAAGAAACGGCATGCGGCACGCAATACCACCGGCGGAACCACCACCGGCGGCAGCGGCGGCGGCCAGGGCAGCCGCTGACGGGCTGCCACTGCCGGGCTGTAGGACGCGGCGGGGCGCGACGCCGCGCAGCCCGCCGACAGGGCGCGCGCGGGCGCGTTCCCAGAATGGCTCACGCGCCATGGACACCGCACCGCTTTCCACACCGTCGCTGCAGGACGCCAGCCGGGCCCTCTGGCTGGCCACGCTGTCGCTGATGGCCGCGTTCATGCAGACCCAGTCGCCCGCGCACCGCTACCTGATGGCCAAGCGGATCGCCCGCAATTTCGACACCCTGCGCGAGCAGGACTGCTTCTCCCAGGACTGCCGGCGCCGCTTCGCCCGGCTCGGCTCGCGCTGGCACGCCAAGGCGGCGCACCTGCACGGCGACCCGCCGCCCAGCCCCTGGCGGCGGCTGCTGGCGCACCTCGGCGTGGGCTGACGGCGGCTCGACCGTTGTACGCACTCACCTACACCGCGCACCGGGCGGTGCCGACAAGCCGCGCGCCGGAACATTTGCAGACTGCTGCAACACCTACGCACGAACATGGCGCAATCCAAAGCCAAGGGCATGGCCCCCACCTCCACGCGCACGCTGTGGAAGGGCGCCATCACGTTCGGGCTGGTGCACATCCCGATCGGGCTGTACTCGGCCACGGCCGAGAGCGACGTCGACTTCGACTGGCTCGACAAGCGCACCATGGACCCGGTGGGCTACAAGCGGGTCAACAAGAAGACCGGCAAGGAAATCGACAAGGACGACATCGTCAAGGGCGTCAAGCGGGACAACGGCGAGTACGTCGTGCTCACGTCCGACGAGATCGCCGAGGCCTACCCGCGCACCACGCAGACGATCGAGATCGAGTCGTTCGTCGATGCCGACGAGGTGCCGTTCGTCTACCTGGAGCGGCCCTACTACGTCGCGCCCGTGAACCGGGGCGACAAGGTCTATGCCCTGTTGCGCGAGGGCCTGAAGCAGACGCACAAGGTGGGCATCGCCAAGGTGGTGATCCAGACCAAGCAGCACCTGGCCGTGCTGATCCCGAGCGGTCCCGCGCTGGTGCTGAACCTGCTGCGCTGGGGCGGCGAGATCCGCTCCTGGGAGGACCTGAAGCTGCCGCCCACGGACGCCAAGGCCGCCGGGGTGAAGGACGCCGAGCTGAACATGGCCAAGCAGCTGATCGAGGGCATGAGCGCGCATTGGAGCGCGGACGCCTTCCGCGATTCCTTCAAGGACGAAATCATGAAGCTTGTCGAAGCCAAGGCGAAGGCCGGCCAGACCGAGCACGTGACGCCGGTGGAGAAGGCGCCGGCGGCCGGGGAAACCAACGTGGTGGACCTCACCGAGCTGCTGCGTCGCAGCCTGGGCGGCCGCTCGTCCGCGGCGCCGGCCCCGGCCCGCGCGCCGGCTGCCAGGCGCGGCAAAGCCGGCGCGCCTGCCAGCAAGCAGCCGGCCGCCAAGGAGCCGGCCGCCAGGAAGCGGGCGGCGCCCAAGAAGACCACGCCGGCGAAGACCCGCGCGCGCCGGGCCGCGTGACATGACGCCCCTCGCCTACCACGCGCTCTGGATGGCCTTGGCGCTGTGCGTCATCGCGGCCACGAGCGCCGTGCTGGCGACGCGGCTGCGCGTGCGCGACCGGCGGCGGCGCGACGCCGAGGAGGCGCTCGACGCGCTCGCGCGCTACTCGGAATGGCTCGCCGCGCAACGGCGGCAGGCCGGCTTCCAGGGCGATCGCGGCGAAGCCTCGCCGCTGGCGAGGGTGCGCGAGCTGCAGCAGGCCTCGTTCCCCGAGCACGCGCCGGCGATGGTGGAACTGCTGGAGGTCCATGCGCGCATCCTCGACTTCCTGTGGCGCCAGCAACTGCTGCGCGCCGGCGACCCCGAGGCCTGGCTCGAGTCCGACCACGACGCGCGGTTCATGGCGCTGTGGCGCGAGCACCGGGCCGCGGTGCATGCGCTGGCCGATCGCCTGCGCGAGCGGGCCGGGCAACTGCTGGTGGACGCGGAACCGGAATCGGTCTTTCCGGCCTGAGCGGCCCGGAAAAGCAAAAGCCCCGGCAAGCCGGGGCTTTGCGCTCGCGGTCAAGGAGTCAGGCGCTGGGAGCGCTGCTGTCGCTGCCACCCGCACGGGCTTCGGCGGCGCGGCGCGTGCGCACTTCGACGCTGCGGCGGGCAGCCGCACGGGCCTCCTCGCGCGAGAACTGATGGGCGCGGCCGGCGGCGTGCGCGGTGCGGCCGCCCAGTGCGGCGACCTGCTTCATCTTCTCGGCATCGAGCAGGGCGAAACCGCGCTTGCGAGGGGTATCCGTGGGGGTCATCTGGAGCTCCTGGTGAAAAGGTTGCCCATCCTTGGCGAAGCTCAGCGGCCCCTCTGTAGGACAACGCCTCTGGTGGCCGTCGGCAGCTTTCCTCAATGTGCTCAACGGCTCAGCCAGCCAGTGCGGTCGGTCCCCTTCCGCCGATGAGCTGCGGCTCGGCAGCCAGTTGGGCGGGCCCGTGTGCGGCGGGAAACTCCGGTAACAGCCGTGCGCCCGCCGCCCCTTCGAGGGGGCTCCTGTCGAGAATGGCGGCATGAACGAGCAACAACGCAGCGAACTGGAGCGCCTGCTCGACGCACGGGCGGCGGAGCTGGAAGCGGCCGTGCGTGGGCTGCGCGACGAGATCGCCTCGCCCGACGCCGGCACGGGCACCGTGCGCGATTCCGGCGAGGACGGCGACGCCCGCACGCTGGCCAGCATCGACGTGACGCAGCTGCGCCGGCAGGACGAGGAGTTGCGCGAGGTGCGCGAGGCGCGCGAGCGCATGCGCCGGGGCGACTACGGCCGCTGCGAGGAGTGCGACGAGCCCATCCCGTTCGAACGCCTGCAGGTGCGGCCCGAGGCGCGCTTCTGCATCCGCCACGAGGAGGAATGGGAGAAGGCGCACTCGCAGAACGGGCCGGTGCAGTCCTGAGGCCGCCGGCGCGGTAGAGTCGCGCCAGCACGACCCCAGGAGCACCCCTTGCCCCGACTTGGCTGCATCGCCGACGACTTCACCGGCGCCACCGACCTCGCCAACACGCTGGTGCGTGGCGGCATGCGCGCCGTGCAGACGATCGGCGTTCCCACCGGCGACGTCGGCGACGTCGATGCGATCGTCGTCGCGCTCAAGTCACGTACCATCGCGCCCCCCGACGCCGTGCGGCAGTCGCTGCAGGCGCTGCAGTGGCTGCAGGCCCAGGGCTGCACACAGTTCTACTTCAAGGTCTGCTCCACCTTCGACTCCACGCCCCAGGGCAACATCGGCCCGGTGGCCGAGGCCCTGCGGGAAGCGCTGGGCGCGCCCTTTTGCTGCGTGACCCCGGCCTTTCCCGAGAACGCGCGCACCGTCTACAAGGGCCACCTGTTCGTCGGCGACGCGCTGCTGAGCGACTCCGGGATGCGGCACCACCCGCTCACCCCGATGACGGACGCCAACCTCGTGCGCGTGCTGCAGGCCCAGTGCCGCGAGCGCGTGGGCCTGGTCGAACTGGCCACGGTGCGCGCCGGCGCCCAGGCGATCCGCGGCCGCATCGACGCCCTGCGCGAGGGGGGCTGCCGCTTCGGCATCGTCGATGCGATCGCCGACGACGACCTGCGCACGCTCGGGCAGGCGCTGGACGGCGCCCCCTTCATGGTGGGCGGCTCCGGGCTGGCCATCGGCCTGCCGCGCAACTTCGGCATCGCACCCTCGCCGCAGGCGGCCCGGCTGCCCGCAGCCGCCGGTGCGAAGGCGGTCGTCTCCGGCAGCTGCTCGACCGCCACGCAGGCCCAGGTGCAGCGCTTTCGCGACGCCGGGCTGCCGGCCTTCGAGGTGCAACCGCTGCGCGTCGCGGAGGGCGAGGACGTCGTCGCGCAGGCGCTGGCGTGGGCCAAGCCGCTGCTGGGCGACACGCCCGTCCTCGTCTACTCCACCGCGAGCGCCGATGCGCTGCGCGAGGTGCAGCAGCGCCTGGGCGTCGACCGTGCAGGCGCGCTGGTGGAACAGGCGTTGGCCGCGATCGCCAGGGGCCTGGTGCAGGCCGGCGTGGGACGGCTGGTGGTCGCCGGCGGCGAGACGTCCGGTGCCGCCGTGCAGGCACTGGGCATCGCGCAGCTGCGCATCGGGCCGCAGATCGACCCGGGCGTGCCCTGGTGCTTCGCGCAAGGCGCTGCGGGCCGGGACCTGCACCTGGCCCTGAAGTCCGGCAACTTTGGCGGCCCGGACTTCTTCACCCGCGCGTTCGAGGTGCTGGCATGAACGAGGACCTGGCGCGCGCGGAGATCTGCCGCGTGGGCCGCAGCCTGTTCGAGCGCGGGCTGGTGCATGCCACGGCCGGCAACATCAGCGTGCGGCTCGAGGGCGGCGGCTTCCTGATCACGCCCACCGACGCGTGCCTGGGTTTTCTCGCGCCCGCCCAGCTGGCCAAGGTGGACGCCGACGGCCGCCAGCTCGATGGCGAGCCGGCGAGCAAGACGCTCGCGCTGCACCGGCGCATCTACGAGGCGGCCGGCGACGAGGCAGGCTGCGTGATCCACACGCACAGCACGCATTGCGTCGCGATCACGCTGCAGCCGCATGGCGACGAGCTGCTTCCCCCCATCACGCCGTATTTCGTGATGAAGGTGGGCCGCGTGCCGGTGCTGCCCTACCGCCGCCCGGGCGATCCCGAAACGGCGGCCCTCGTGGCGGCGGAGATCCGGCGCCGCCACGCCGCGGGCGCCCCCGTGCGGGCCGTGATGCTGCCCCGCCTGGGCCCCAACGTGTGGCACCGCACGCCTGCGCAGGCCATGGCGGTGCTCGAGGAACTGGAGGAGACCGCCCGCCTCTGGCTGCTGGCCTCGCCCCGGCCGCAGCCGCTGGACGACGCGGCGCTGGCCGACCTGCGCGCCGCGTTCGGCGCGCGCTGGTGAGGCGGCACCGGTTGCCGGGCGCACCCCCGGCTGCGCATCATCGGTGCCCCTCAGGGCGCGGCGGGCTCGGCGGGCAGGGCCGCCACCACCTCGAAGACCGACAACACCGGCTCGGCGCCGGCGGCGCGGAACATCAGCACGCCGGCGGGCGTTCCGGCGCTGCGCATCGCGGCGAGCGCCTCACGCGACGTCCACCAGGTCTGGATGCGCCAGCGCGTGGCGTCCTGCAGGTCGTGCACCAGTTCCGTCCGCACCAGGCCGGGCGGAAACGGCCCCGACCCCGCCGCGGTATACGCCGTCCGCAATGCCGCTGCATGGCCAGGATCGACCTGGGCTTCGAGAACGGTGAGGATCATGGCGGCCTCCTTGGGGTTGCGCCACAGATGTACACCTGCGCGACGGCAGCATCAAGGGCGCGGCGGCCATGAAAAAACCCGCGCGAGGCGGGTTTTCTGGTTGGCGGAGCAGGAGGGTTTCATACCAACCGTGGCGCGCGGGCTTCCAGCTGATGCGTTGGTCAAATACCCACGTTCTTGCCCACACGACCTTGAACAACTTACTAACTCGCCCGGACGCGCAGCAGTCCTAGCGCAGATGACAGCGAACCACCGTTGTCCTACCATGCAAGCTCATCAGGCAGAGGCGACACATGGATTTGGGGTTCAACAAGTACAGCCACTTCCAGCAGGCAGATCCCACCGTATGGGTGCGATTGGGTTGAATGATGGTCCCTCAACCGTCCACCAGTCTCAAGTCGTTCGCCTGCCCGCATTGCGGAGCACACGCCGATCAGGCTTGGTACAACGTGTTCGCAACTCAAATAAAAAGCGACGAGAACAACAGGCTTCCTGTTCTCCCCACGGAAAAGGTTGCGGCGAACGCGCGGGCATTTGCGGGAAGCGCCCGATCAAGCGATCAAGAGAAGGCACAGAAGCTTGAACGGATTGCCCGATGGGCAGAGAAGATGCTCGCAGGCGAGCCGTTTCTGCACCACGAGCCCTACATAAACGCGCAGGTCGTCCTCTCAAATGTGTTCGTGAGCGCCTGCTATACGTGTCGCCAGCTTGCACTCTGGGTGCATGACAGGATGATCTATCCGCCTGCAATGGCCGGTCCTGCTCCGAATGCGGACCTTCCAGAAGAGCTGCAGGCAGACTTTGAAGAGGCGCGGCGCATCGTTGACCTTTCACCCAGAGGCGCCGCTGCGCTACTCAGATTGCTAGTGCAGAAACTTTGCGCGCACCTAGGTCTGGCAGGCGGCAACATCAACGACGACATCGGCGCGCTGGTTCGAAAGGGCCTGGATCCTAGCGTGCAGCAAGCTCTAGATGCTGTCCGCGTCATTGGAAACGAAGCGGTTCACCCGGGCCAGATGGACCTTCGCGATGATCGCGATACTGCCCTGTTGTTGTTCGATCTGGCGAACGACATCACCGCTCAAATGATCAGCCGTCCGAAGCGTGCGCAGGAGATCTACTCGAGGCTACCGCCCGACAAGCGTGACGCGATTGCGAGGCGGGACGGGTCAGGCAAGTGAATCCCCTCGAGAGAGCCGCCATCGAGCCGGACGGCGACCCACACTTGTCCGAACACGGTCGGTGGGTCGTCGCAATCGGCGAGTTCATCACGTCATTTGCCGAGTGTGAGTTCTTCACGCACCGGATCGTGCGCGAGCTTCTTCCCCCCCGCGTGGCCGCACTCATCAGCCAGCAAGCACTAGAGGCGCGCAGCCGCATCGCTCGAGCGGCAATCGAAGATGCCGACCTTGGAATCCCGGAGGCGCAGTTGAACGAGGTCTTCAAGAACCTGACGGTGATTGGCGCATTCCGCAACATCGTTGCGCACAACCCGCCGATGTTCACCGTCTATGAAGCGGTTGACGACCCCAACGAGGTGCGCATCGTCGTCGAGATGGTCAATGGACGGAACCCCGAGAAGGAGCCCAGCCTGCACGAGGTGCTGGTGAAGATCGAAGAGGTCAAAGCTCAGAGCTTGCGCATGGTTGACCTGATGAAAGCGATCACAGACGCTAGGCGCACAGCGTGAAGATGGTCAACATCCCAGGGCCGATGCAAGTTGCCCTCCAGACTGCGCGCGGCATGCCTCTCTCCTTTCTAAACGGAATTTAATCCGGGCGTGGGGTGGCGGGCGGTCTGGAGGGCGCGGCGTTTATGACTTCCGACCCCCCCTCCCCAAAAGCAGCTTCGCCAGCCTGCATGGCAATGGAGATGGGGCGAACTCAACAGCTTGCGGCACAATGATAAAGCGGGGGGCTCGCTCTAGAACAGTCCGATCCGCGCTAGCAAGAATCCATCAATCAAAGTTGCACATGCCGGAAACGAAACGCTTGGTCCACACGTATTACTACGACCTAGACGCCAGGAAGATCCAGAGGAACAGTTGGAATGGAGGCCACTCCGGCTGGGTCATGGCGCAGAACAACGACGTGATCCGAGTTCGGAATCAAGTTTCCAACCTAATCACTCGTGGGGGCTGGACTCTGGTGTCCGTGCAGCCAGTTGATGTCGGCCACTACTACGCTCACGCCTTGTCGAACGGCACTGCTTTGCAATCCTCGTGGGGCGGCGGCTACGGTTATGGAGCGTCAGCCACCAACGGACTGTTAGTCACGGTCGAGAAGATACTACCGGCAGACATCGTGGACAGAATCTGCGACGCCCGGGAACAAGTAATCGCCAAGATGACGGAAGTCCGAGGAGAAGAGATCGAGGAGAAGAAAAGGATGCTTGGAGGAAGCCATTGGCTTTTCCGAGGAACCGAGTACGCGGATTGGCAATCCGCTTCGGATGCGCGTGAAAGTGCGGCGTACGACGCATATAGCTCCGCGTTCGACCAGGCGCAACTCGGTGAGCTGCTGAAAACGCCCCCCGTTGAAGCTGCAAAGGAAGTGGCGTAAGGGGGATGCCCGCGCCCGCCTGGAGCAACGGCGTCGCGAGCTGCTGCGGGTTTTTTTGTCCGTGGCACTCGCGCAGCTAATCCACGGGCGGCCCCGAACGAGGGACCGCCTCCCCGACACAAGCGTCAGGTTGCAGGCGTGATCAGACGCGCACTGCCCACCGTGCGAAAGACAGGGATCACCCGCACTTCCCCGAGCAGCGTGATCAGGTTCTTCGTGAAGTCATCGCCGCTGTAGGCCATCTCGACCGCGAAGCCGTCCACGACCAAGAGTTCGCTATGGCTGGAATCCATCACGAGTGCTTTGCCTGCGTTGATGGTGGGCGAGAGCACGACGCGCAGCCCGCGCATTTCCATCGGCAGCAGACCCAGGTAGGAGCCAGACAGGTAGTGGTCGTTCGCCGTGCCCTTGGCAACAGTCACCGCGAGCCAGTCGTTCGGGTTCAGAACCACGTAGTCAGGTGCAAATCCAGCGGTCTGCATCGTTGCCACCGCCTCGGACACCGCGTCGGGGATCGTGCTGTACACGAGCGAGGTGTAGGCAGTCGCGAGCGCCTCGAAGCCGCTGAACGAGGGAGTAACGACACCGTCCACCAGAGCAACATCCAGCGCCGTGGCGACACTGCGGGCGAGGGTGGTATCGACGGCACGGCGCAACTCGTCGCTGTCATTGAGGGCCTGCCGCGACATCTTCGTGTACCCGGCAATCGTGATCGCAGCCTGGGTCACAAGCGTGTGCGTGGGGCGGACGGCAGCCTTCGTGTCACCCTCGGCGGCCTGGACGGCTGCTGCCCCTTCGACTCCCGTGTATCGGCTGTAGTCGGCACTGGTCGCGGAAGCACCGCGAGTAGGCAACGCATTCTGGAGGCCCAGCACACCGCCCACGGGAGCACCGACGCCTGCGCCGAGGATCTTGCGACCGCTGGTGGTCGTCACGGGATCTGTCGCAGCCTTGATCTCCAGACGGACAGTACGCGTCTTCTCGAACAGATCGCGGTTGGCCGCGAACGCCTTCACGACCTGGGTGCCGAACGTTTCCGCCTTGCTGGTGGTCGGCTCGCCGCGCATCACGCCGCGCTGCTCAAGACAGGTGATCCGGTCGGCCAGTTCGTCCTGCCTGTCGCGAAAGTCGGACAGGTTGCTCTCGACTCGGTCGAGGCTCTTCAAAATGGTCTCGTAGGCCATGTGGCCCTCCAACGTAAGAGGTTGACGAATACGCCGCCTAGTACGCCGGACCTAACTCCCTCAGGCCGACTACATCGGTTCGCCGAGGGAAGTGGCCCACATACATCCCGCATGTGACCGTTCCCGCGACGCCGCACCAGCATGTGATGCGCCCGCATTCATGCTACCAAAACTGTAGCAACCGTCAATGGCTGCGGCTCGAGCGCCCCAGGAACGGGATGTTCGCCACCTCAACTCGCCGGTCGCTGCTATCGATCAGGAGAACGCCGATGCGAGCAGGACCAGTGACTTTCACTTCCGCCGACACACCCGCGCCAGCGAGCATGTGATCCAGGGCGGCGGGGTGACGGTTCATCACCCGCGCGACGGCTTCGGTTGCGAGCTCCATGAGCTTGAGATGGAGCGTCTCGTCGGTCATATCGGCGGGGCAGATTTCGGTGTTCGTCATGTATTCGCCTTTCATGGAATGTTGGAACTGGAAGAGCTGGGTCCAGCAGGTGCGTTAGGGTTAGGGTCGCAACTGCTGCTGCGCGGCCACTTCGTGTGCGCGCATTTCCCCCATACCCCCTTGCGGCGAAGTCGCCGCAGTCGCCGCAGGCTGCGCGGCGGGTGCGCCGTTCGCGGTGACATGGCGAGTCGCCGCAGTCGCCGCACCCCCAGTAAGATTCAGGCCGGATTGGCTGACCCGCCAGCCCTCGCGCGACTTGCGGTCGGCACCCTTGTAGAGGACCCGCTCCAAGTAGCCGTCGCGTTCGGCCTTGCGCAGCAGGTCGAACACTTCGGCGTCCTTGAGCCGTTTAGGGAAGCTGGGTTCCTGCCGCAAGACCTTGGCTGCGTTCGTGCGGGAAGTCACAGCCGTCGTGATGTGCTCGCCCCGTTCGGTGTATTCAGCGATGAGCTTCAACAGCGCACGCTCGTTTTCGCGGTCGGCGATCCCTTGAACCACAGGGCCAAACGCTTCGTCTAGCTGGGGCAGGCCGTTGGTAGGCCAGACGAGGCGTAGCGGCGCATGGAGCGGCCCGAGGTTGTGCTTCTGGTGCTCGATCACGAGCGACCCGTCCGATTCACGGCGCATGAACAGGCGCGAGCGCGCCGAGTTGTGCCACGCCGTGGAGCCCGAATAGGTCTCGGTGCCAGTCCGCTCCTGCCTGCTGGTGCCCTTATCGACGTGGGCGAGCAGGATGACCGCCGCTTGCAGCTCCCTCGCCAGCCTTGCCAGGGCCCGCATGAAGCCGCGCACCTGCGCGCGGGCGATCTCGTTCCCGGCGAAGACGTCGCTGGCGTTGTCCACGATCAGCAGCTTGATCTCGTGAGCCTGGAGGTACTCGCGCAGGGACCCGTAGGCAGCAGTGGTCTGGCCTTCGCGGATTCCCGCCAGGGAACCGTCTGTGAATAACGCGGGGTCGTGCGATGCCGCATCCAGCAGGTGCAGCTTCCCTGCAAGGTCCGCCGATGGCACACCCATGGACCGGAAGATGTGTGCCAGCCGGTGGCGCAGCAGGTTTGCGCCGTCCTCACCGGAGTAAAACGCCACGTTGCCCTGGCGGGTGGGAATACCGAACAGGGGGCGACCCAGTGCGGTGCATACGGCCAGCATCAGCATCACCTCGGTCTTACCGACGCCGCCATGTGCGCCGAGGATCGTCACGTGCTCCTGCGGTACAAGCCCCTCCCAAGCGAACAGCGGCGGCCTTGGTGGAGCGCGGTCCAGGTCGTCAAACGGCACTATGTCGAAATGGCGCACCGCAGGCTGTGGCCACGCTTCGGGCACATAGGGGCGTCCGCTGTTGACAATGCGCTGGACGGCTTCTGCGGTCATGCTGCCCTCGCGACGTCGTTAAGGTCCGCGCCGGTTTGGTCCGGTACTACGACGAAAGCCTCGCGACCAGCGGCGTGCCAGCGTCCGGCGCACCGGAGGGCGGCGCGTTGCCCGGCGTCGTCGTTGTCGCTTCCGATCAAAAGAACTTCGATCCCGGCAAGCACCGGCATCGCAGCGAGATTGCCTGCATCGACCAGCGCCCAGGCGGGCCGGAAGCCGTGCGCGAGGCTGAGGGCGGTTTCGACGCCCTCGGTGATGCCGAGCCCTGTCGTTACGCATTCGTCTGGCCAGAGACGGATAACACCCCCTTGCTTGCGGTGGCCGCCCAGCAGCAATCGCGCCGGAGCGACGTTTGCCTTCTCCCCGTCCTTGCGGATCCACGTGCGATGCAGGCTGATCGGCTCGCGCGTAACAGCGTCGGTGACAAGCGCGATCAGCGCAGGTCCGACATAGCCGGTGGGATGCGGCAATTCGGGATGGAACCGCAGGTCGCCGTCGGCGGGAGGCAAGACGCAGCGGCGTGCCACCAAGTAGGCCCGCCCGTCCCCCTGAATGCAGCCCGATGCCGTCCAGAGATCGCGTCCGTAGGCCGAGAGGGACTCGTGTTTGGGGCGCACCACGGGCGCGGGACGCACCTTGCCGTGGGTGAAAATCTTGGCGCGGTCACGTACCCAGTGTTCGACATAGCCGCACCGGAAACAATGCGCCACGCCACCGTCGAGATCGACAGTGACACCAAGGGCCGTGTCTTTCGGGCCGCGCCTGCACGCCGGACACGGCATGCGATGGCTCTTACCGACCTCAAGGTGCTGGAAGATGGTCACGGCTGCACTCCCAGGAGGCGGGCGAACGTTTCCAGTTCGCCAAGGTTCCGGCAGTGGCGAACTCCGTCCCAGGCAGGGCGCACGACAACGAAGCCGCCGCTCGCGAGTTCATGAACAGCATGGCCCGTGAGGGCGAGGCGGGCTTTCAGCGTGGCGAGCGCCTTATTCGCGCTCTGGCACATCGGCCCGCCGGAGCTTTCGTTCTGACGCGCCGACATTAGACGGCCCCTAGCAGCCGCTTGATTTCGGCCACCGGCCAAGCCAGACGCCCGTTCACACGCACAGGCTGCATGGGCCCGTTGTTCTTGCATGCCCAGAGGCGCAGCGTCTGCTCCGCCCTGTTCAAGTGAAAAGCGGCTTCTGCCGTAGTCAGCGCCAGCCGCTTTTCATGCAACAGCGAGGACTTCTGGGTGATGTTGGTCTGCATGCCCCCTCCTTTGCGCATCGAGATGCGCGTTGAGAACGGGAGGGAGCATCTCGCGCCAAATATGGGCGAGGCAATGTGTCTGCCTCACCTACCGGGGAGACATTTCAGACGACCTACGGCTCGTCAGCGTCCTTGATCTGGCCGGAGCTTCGGAGCAGTCCCCAGGTTCTCTTGAAGGCGGACTCACCCCCAAAGTTCGGAAATAGAGGGCTGTGGCCGACCAGTGCGTCCCGAATCCGGGCTTTCGCTCCCTTGCTTCGACCGACATGCCGGGGAATGGCACACGGGTCGAAGCCAAACTGCCGACAGCACGCGAGCACCGCTTCCTTGCGCAGCTCGGTCATCTTCTGAGGCAGCGGCGCATAGGCGGTCGGCGGGCTGGTGGTGGCCATCGAGGGCAACCAAAAGCGCAAAGGCGAATCTTCTGCAAGCGTCGGGCAGCCCGGCCACGAAGCGAGGTCGGAGATCGTCGCACCGCGTTCGTGCGCCGGGAGCACGGTGACCAACTCACCCTTGTCGGCAGCCTCCTGCAAGAGAGCGGCGGTCGCCTTCGCACTGTGGGGATCGCTGGGATGGAACAACGGGCCCAGTTGCTCGAACCTAAACGCCAGCAGCGCAGATGAAGCGCCGTTGATTCGCTGCTCGATGTTCCGAGCCATGTTCCTGCGCTCATGAGGCGCATGCAAGGGCCCGAGAATCGCCAAACAGCGGCGCAGGGCTTCGGCCTCGGTTTTGGGAGTAGACAACTCGTCCATCCTTTCCTTAGGCGGCGGCCCGGCTGCTGCGCGTGACGCCGAGCCGGTCCAGGTAGTCAGCCCAATCCTGCAACATGCGCTTGCGTTCAGACAAGTACGCAGCGCGGTTGTACGCCGCGCGCACCTTGTCGTCCGGCGTGTGCGCGAGCTGCCGCTCGATGGCGTCTCTGCCATAGCGCCCGCTTTCGTTGGCCCACGTCGAGGCGATAGAACGCCACCCGTGTCCGGTCATCCGGCCTTTGAAGCCCATGCGGCCGATCAGGTACAGGACGGCGTTTTCGCTCATGGGCCGATCAGGCCGGCGGCCAGACTCGCAGGGGAACACATACCGGCCACCTCCCGTGCGCTCGCGCATGGTGTCGAGGACCGCCCTCGCCTGCTTGGAAAGGGGCACGAGGTGCTCCGCCCTGCGCTTCATCTTGCCCGCCGGGATGCGCCAGAGCGCGCCACCGTGCTCGACCTCGGTCCATTCCATCAAGCGCAGCTCCTGCGTGCGCACCCAGGTCAAGGCCAGCATCCGGCACGCCTGCACGGCCTGGAGGGCGTTGTCTTCGTACGACAGCCGGTGGAGGAAAGCGGGGAGCTCGGACGGGCCGAGCGCCGCAAACGATTTGGTGGGCGCGCGCCCGAACGCCTTCTCCGGGTTAATTTCCTTGGCCGGGTTGGCGGCGACACCGGTTTCCTCGCGCCGCTCCAGCGCCCACTCGAAGACCAGCGAGGACCACATGCGCACCCGGCGCACATAGACATACAGCTTGGCGGCGTCCATGCGGCGCAGCTCTTCCATCAGTGCCGCCCGGTCGATCTGCGCGATGGGTTGGTCCAGCAGGCGCGCAAGGTGGATTTCGAAGCCCCGGATCGCGTTGCGGCGGTAGCCGGACGAGAGGTTTTCGCGCGAGGCCCAGTACGCGTCCATCGCCTCCCGCAGCGTCATGGTGGGCGGCGCTTGCGGCTCGGGGGCGGCCCGAAAACGGGAGCGGGGGTCGATGCCTTGCGCCAGACACAAGCGCCACTCGTCGCGGCGTTGCCGGGCCTGGGCGAGGCTGACCAGGGGGTAGGGACCGAACGTGGCGGTTTGCGCCCGTCCCTGGATGCGGAACGCCATGCGCCAGACCTTGGCGGCGGACGGCTTGACCAGCAGGTACATGCCGTGCCCGTCGGGCAGCTTGCGAGATTTCTTGTCGGGCGGGCAGACGGCAGCGCGGCATTCCCGGTCCGTCAAACGGTTGGTAGGCACAGCTTGGCTCCTTTCGAGTTGAAAAGAGGGCTGTGCGCCGCCCTCGAAGCCATCTGGAGGACGCGCCAACGCAAATGTGGGCACGCCAAGCCAAACGGCCTAGCTCGTGCCCACTGTGTACCCACATCCCTAGCGCACTAGGGAGGGTTGAACGCCGATGAGGTTAGTTGGAAGTGGCGTTCAGATCAGAGCGGGCCGTGTGCTAGGCCCTTGATCTCAAACGTCTTCTTGGCGATGGCCATTGAGAGGTGTTGCAAGCTGCTGAACCCTAACAAAGCATCTGGCGGAGCAGGAGGGATTCGAACCCTCGATACGGGAGAACCGTATACCGGATTTCGAGTCCGGCGCATTCGACCACTCTGCCACCGCTCCTTGTTTCGGTTCGCGTGGTGCGAAGCCCCGCATTCTAACCGACTCGGCGGGCCTCCTTCAGGGCCGCAGCACCGACAGGCCGCCCAGGTAGGGGCGCAGCGCCTGCGGCACCTCGACACTGCCGTCGGCCTGCTGGTAGTTCTCCAGCACCGCCACCAGCGTGCGGCCCACGGCCAGGCCGGAGCCATTGAGCGTGTGCACCAGCTCGTTCTTGCCCTGGGCGGTCTTGAACCGGGCCTGCATGCGACGGGCCTGGAACGCCTCCATGTTGGAGCACGAGCTGATCTCGCGGTAGGTGTCCTGGGCCGGCAGCCACACCTCCAGGTCGTAGGTCTTGGCCGCGCCGAAGCCCATGTCGCCGGTGCACAGCAGCATCACGCGGTAGGGAAGGCCCAGCTTCTGCAGGATGGCCTCGGCATGGCCGGTCATCTGCTCCAGCGCCTCGGCGCTGCGGTCGGGGTGCGTGATCTGCACCATCTCGACCTTGTCGAACTGGTGCTGGCGGATCATGCCGCGCGTGTCGCGGCCGGCGCTGCCCGCCTCGGAGCGGAAGCACGGCGTGTGCGCCGTCAGGCGGATGGGCAGCTGGGCTTCGCTCAGCACCTCGTCGCGCACGAAGTTGGTGAGCGTGACCTCGCTGGTGGGAATGAGGTAGAGCGCCTGCTGCTCCTCGGCGGCCAGTCCCTCCTGGCCGCCCTTGCTGACGGCGAACAGGTCGGCTTCGAACTTGGGCAGCTGGCCGGTGCCGCGCAGCGTGGCCTCGTTGACGATGTAGGGCGTGTAGCACTCGGTGTAGCCGTGCTCCTGCGTCTGCACGTCGAGCATGAACTGCGCGAGCGCGCGGTGCAGCCGGGCGATCGGGCCGCGCATGGCGGTGAAGCGGGCGCCGCTGAGCTTGGTGCCGGTGTCGAAGTCCAGCCCGAGCGGCGTGCCGACGTCCACGTGGTCCCTGACCGCGAAGTCGAAGCGGCGCGGCGTGCCCCACTGGCGCACCTGCACGTTGCCGTGCTCGTCCGCGCCCACCGGCGCGCTCTCGTGCGGCAGGTTGGGGATGGCCAGCAGCAGCGCCTGGATCTCGGGCTGCAGCTGGTCGAGCCGCTGCGCGGAGCGGTCCAGTTCGTCCTTGATGCCGGCCACCTCGGCCATGACGGCATCGGCCGACTCGCCCTTGGCCTTGAGCTGGCCGATCTGCTTGGACAGCTGGTTGCGCCTGGCCTGCAGCTCTTCGGTGCGGCTCTGGATGGTCTTGCGCTCGGACTCCAACGACTTGAACTTCTCCACGTCCAGGAAGGGCTGGGGCGACTTGCGGGTCTCCAGCCGGGCGATGACGGACGCGAGGTCCTTGCGAAGCAGGGCGATGTCGAGCATCGTTGGATTTTATTCGTGGCCCCCGCGCCAGCCGGGCGCCACCCACCCGAAGGAGACTGCCATGCAGATCGAGAGCTACCTGTTCTTCGGCGGCGATTGCGAGGAGGCGCTCGGCTTCTACGAGCGTTGCCTGGGCGGCAAGGTCGCCAACCTGATGCGCTACGAGGGCTCGCCCATGGACGGCCCGCAGATGCCCGCCGAGTGGAAGGGCAAGGTGATGCACGCCACCTTCGAGTGCAACGGCGCGCGCTTCATGGCCAGCGACACCATGCCGGGCCAGCCCAGGCCCGCGTATTCGGGCTTTGCCATGTCGCTGTTCCTGCCGGGCGAACTGGCCCGCGCGCAGCGCGCCTTCAACGCGCTGGCCGAGGGCGGCAAGGTGACGATGCCGTTCGCGCCGCCGTTCTGGGGCGGCCACTTCGGCATGGTCACCGACCGCTTCGGCGTGCCCTGGATGGTCAGCTCCGAGCACTGAGCACCGGTGGCAGGGGCCACGGCCGCGTATGGCAAGATGAGAAAAATTGCAGGCCGCGCCAAGAAAGATCAATGCGGGCGGCCGCGCGCCGGCCTAGCATCGGCGCCGACGAGGAGAGCCCCAACGTGCCCGTGATCACTACCATCGAAGACCTGCGCGTGCTCGCGCAGCGCCGCGTTCCGCGCATGTTCTACGACTACGCCGACTCCGGCTCGTGGACCGAAAGCACCTACCGCGCCAACGAGGACGACTTCAACCGCATCCTGTTCCGCCAGCGCGTGGCGGTGAACATGGAGGGGCGCACCACCCGCACCACCATGGTGGGCCAGCCCGTCGCGATGCCGGTGGCCATCGCCCCGACCGGCCTGACCGGCATGCAGCACGCCGACGGCGAGATCCTGGCGGCGCGCGCCGCCAAGAAGTTCGGCATCCCGTTCACGCTGTCGACCATGAGCATCTGCTCGATCGAGGACGTGGCCGCCGGCACCGGCAACCACCCCTTCTGGTTCCAGCTGTACGTGATGCGCGACCGCGATTTCATCGCCCGCCTGATCGACCGCGCCAAGGCCGCCGGCTGCTCGGCGCTGGTGCTCACGCTGGACCTGCAGGTCATGGGGCAGCGCCACAAGGACATCAAGAACGGGCTGTCGGTGCCGCCCAAGCCGACCATCGGCAACCTCCTGAACCTGATGACCAAGCCGCGCTGGTGCCTGGGCATGCTGGGCACGCGGCGCCACCAGTTCGGCAACATCTTCGGCCACGTCAAGGGCATCGACGACCTGGGTTCCCTGGCCGAATGGACGGCCAAGCAGTTCGATCCCTCGCTGTCGTGGGCCGACGTCGAATGGGTCAAGCAGCGCTGGGGCGGCAAGCTGATCCTCAAGGGCGTGCAGGACATCGAGGACGCCCGGCTCGCCGTCGATTCCGGGGCCGACGCGGTCATCGTCTCCAACCACGGCGGCCGGCAGCTCGACGGGGCGCCCTCCTCCATCTCGGCGCTGCCCGAGATTGTGGAGGCGGTGGGCAACCGCATCGAGGTGCACATGGACGGCGGCATCCGCTCGGGCCAAAGCGTCCTCAAGGCGGTGGCGCTGGGCGCCAAGGGCACCTACATCGGCCGCGCCATGCTGTACGGCCTGGGCGCCATGGGCGAAGCGGGCGTGACGCGCTCCCTCGAGGTGATCCACAAGGAGCTGGACCTGTCGATGGCGTTCTGCGGGCGCACCGACATCAACACGGTGGACACCAGCATCCTGCTGCCCGGCACCTATCCCACCGGAACGCCGCGGGGCTATTGAGCCCGGTCAGTGCGACCGCCCGTCGTCGTGCGTGACGGGCAGTGGAACGTGCCGCAAGCGACGGGAGACTCCCGCCGCAAGCGGGCGCGGTTCGAAGCCCCGCGCCTCGACGCGCAGCGCGTTCGGGGCCGCCCCTCAAGCGGGCAGGCTGCGGGCTTCGCGTCGCGCCAGCGTGGCGAACAGGCAGGCCGCCCAAGCCAGCCCGCTGGCGATGGCCGTGGCGACCAGCACGCCGCCCAGGGCCACCTGGTCCGCTAGCCCGTAGGCGTTGCAAAGGCGCAAAGGCGAGTCCTGGTACAGCTGCCCCGCCACGCCCAGCATCGGCAGCACGTTGCCCAGGAAGAAGCCCTGCACCAGCCAGCCGGCACGGCCCCAGGACAAGCGCAGCGCGGCGCCGCAGGCGAGCAGCACGACCCACTTGGCCGCTTCGAGGCGCAGGTCGACCAGCACCAGGTCGAGCAGGCGCGGGATCATCAGCAGCGACATGCCCGCCGCGAACAGGACCAGGCCGGTGATGCCGTAGCCGTTCCAGCGGTCCACGAACGCACGCGCGCGCGGCGGCAGGCCCGCCACGAGCAGCCAGCCGGCCAGTGCCAGCAGCGGCGCCTGCACCAGCATGTGCAGGCGCATGCTGGACTCGAGCAGCTCGCGCAGGGGCGGCAGCGCCAGGGCGGCCGCCAGTGCGGCGCCGGCCAGCGCCGCGCGGACACCATCCATCCATCCCGTCCGCATCACGACCGCCCCCCTTCCGCCAGGTGGCGCGCGTAGTCGAGTGCCAGCTGCTGCTGCGCGATGTCGAAGACGCGCACCAGCCGGCCCCGGGCGTCGACCACCAGCAGCGCGGCGTTGTGTTCGAAGTCGCCGCGCCCGTCCGGCACCACGACCACCTGGAAGGCCCGCAACAGGCGTGCCGTGGCCGCCGGGTCGGGCACGCGGACGAACCGCCAGTGCGCCGGGTCGGCCCGCATCCGGCGGGCATAGGCCTGCAGCGCGTCGCTGGTGTCGCGCCGCGGATCGAAGCTGATGGACAGCAGCCGCACGCCGGCGGGCTGGGCCTGCAGCGAAGCCTGCAGCTGCTGGAACGTGGCGCCCAGGGACAGGCAGACCGTATCGCAGTGGGCATAGAAGAACTCCACCACGGTCACGTTGCTGCCGTTGGCCAGCACGTCGCGCAGCCCGCCGGCGGGAAGGCCCGGGCCCTCGATGGCCACGTCGGGAACGTCGACCGGCGCGAGCGCCACTTCGAGGCGGCGCGCGTCCTCGGCCGTCCAGGCCTGGAAGTCGTGCGTGAGCCAGGCCGCGCTCGCGTACGCCGCCCACAGCAGCGCCGCGCAGGCACCGGCGGTGCGCCACATCACGCTGCCCCGGCCCGGACCCGCGGCTGGAAGCGCAGCGGCTTCGTGCCGGCCTGGGCCGGCGCCGGCGGCAGCACGTCGGCGAGCGTGTGCGCGTCCAGGTACTCCATGAACCGCCGCAGCGCGCCGTCCATCACGCCGGTGAGCGCGCAGTCGCCGGTCAGCGTGCACGTGTTGCCCGTGGAGAAGCATTCGACGATGTCGAAGTCCGGCTCCATCGTGCGCACGACGGCGCCCAGCGCGATGGCCGCAGGCTCCTTGGCCAGGCGGATGCCCCCGCCCTTGCCGCGCAGCGTCTGCAGCCACCCGCCCAGCCCGAGCTGGTGGGTGATCTTCATCAGGTGCGTCTCGGAGATCCCGTACGCGGCGGCGACCTCGGCGATCGTGCACAGCCGCTCCGGCCGCTGGCCCACGTAAATCAGCAGCCGGATGGCGTAGTCGGTCATGCGCGCGAGCCGCATGGGGTGTTCCTCGAGCTCAGGGGGATCGGGCGGCCAGCGCCTCGAGCTCGGCGCCGCCGCTGAACGGCTTGTCGCGCGGATTGTCCTTGCGTTCGGCGGCGAACACGTCGGCCGCGACGGCGGGCGACTGGTTGGACCAGCTCGAACGCACATAACTGGCGACCGCCGCGAGCTCGGCGTCGCCCAGTTGCCGGAACGACGGCATCGCGCCCTTGTAGGCGACGCCCTTGACCTTCAGTTCGCCGTCGATGCCGTGCAGCAGGATGCTGGCCAGCACGCGGTCCTTGCCGTTGACCCACTCGGAGCCGTCCAGCGGCGGGAACACGCCCGGCAGGCCGGTGCCGCCGGCCTGGTGGCAGGCGACGCAGTTGGCGGTGAACACCTGCTTGCCGTCCGCGGCGCCGCCGGTGGATTGCGCCGGCGCCAGGTCGGCCAGCGTGCGGCGGTCGCCCAGCGCGGGCACGCCGAACGGGTCGGAGAACAGGATGTAGCCGGCGCCGGCCAGCACCACGGCCAGGGCGATGCCGGCGACCAGCAGCGGGATCGGCTGGCTGCGCTCGGTCGGGTCCGCTTGCTCGCGGAGTTGCGCCGGCGTGGGCGCGGGAGCTGGGGTGGGCATGGCTTCAGGGCTTCGGTTGCTCGGGCAGGACCGGATAGGTGTGGTCCAGGCCCTGGAGGTACTTGACCAGGTCGAGCGCCTCCGGCGTCGGCACGACCACCTGGCCCACCATCGGGCCGTAGGGCGGGGGCAGGTTGAGCGGCTGCTCGCCTTCGCGCTCGGCATCCTTGGCGTCCTTGACTCGGAACAGGTACGGGTAGGACGGCATGATCGAGTCCTTCACGTAGGCGCGCGGCTGGTACAGGTGGCCCAGGTGCCAGTCCTTGCTCGGCTGGCGGGCGCCGATGTTGAACAGGTCCGGGCCGGTGCGCATGCTGCCCAGCAGGTGCGGCTTGTCGTAGACATAGTCGCCCGGCACCGAGGCGCGGCCCCAGCCGCGCTGCAGGTCCGGCCCAAGGCCGCGGTCGCGCGGCTGCTGGCTGTGGCAGTACACGCAGCCGTTGGCGATGTAGACCGCGCGGCCGCGCAGTTGCGCGTCGGTGTAGGGCTGCAGCCTGGGCGGCGGCGCCACGTCGCGCACCTGCACGTACGGCATGACGACCAGCGCGGCGGTCGCCACGCCCAGGGCGACCATCGCGCCCGAGGCGAGCTTGAGTTCATTTTCCATACGCGAGCTCCAGGTCCTGGCGCGGCGCGAACAGCGCGGCGCCGGTGCGCATCGGCCCGAAGCGCAGCGCCATCGCCAGGAAATGGCCGACGAACACGGCGTGGCTGGCGAGCATCAGCGTGCCGCCGACCGAACGCCACTGCAGGTACGGCCGCGTGAGCGTCACCGACTCCATGAACGCGCGGGCCGGATCGAGCATCGCCAGGCCCTGCAGCCAGCCGCCGACCGTCAGGGCAACGAAGTAGACGGCGATGCCGACGGCGGCGAGCCAGAAGTGCACCGTGATCAGGCGCGGGTACGGCCACTCCCAGTTCAGGACGCGCGGCATCATGAAGTAGATGGCGCCGAACAGCACCATGCTGACGAAGCCGTAGGCGCCCAGGTGCGCGTGGCCGACCGTGTAGTGCGTGAAGTGGGTGACGGCGTTGACGCTGCGCAGCGCCTCCAGCGAGCCCTGCAACGACGAGGCCAGGTAGACCAGGCCGCCGAACATCATGAAGCGCAGCGTCGGCGACCAGCGCGCCAGGTGCATGCGACCGCGCAGCGTGCCGGCCATGTTGATCGTGAAGGCGATGACCGGGATCACCATCATCAGGCTCTGCACGATCGACAGCGTCACCAGCCAGCCGGGCACCGGGCCGCCGATCAGGTGGTGGCCGCCCACCTGGCCGTAGAAGAACGCCAGGGTCCAGAAGCCCAGGATCGACAGGTTGTACGAGCGCACCGGCCGGCCGATGATCTTGGGCAGGAAGTAGTAGATGGCGCCGACGCTCACCGGCGTGAACCACAGGCCCAGCACGTTGTGGCCGTACCACCAGTTCGTGGTCGCCTGCTGCACGCCGGTGTGCACGCCCGGCAGCTTGGCCACCAGGAACAGCACGGTCACCCACAGCAGGCCGGCCACCATGTACCAGACGCTCACGTACAGGTGCTCGGCCTTGCGGTTGACCAGCGTGAACAGCACCGGCAGCACGATCATCACGAAGCCCGCGACGATGAAGATGCCGATCTGCCACGGGATCTCCAGGTACTCCATCCCGTCGCTCCAGCCGGCGGCGATGGCGCCGATGCCGGCGGCGATGCCGGTGTTGAGCAGCGCGCCTCCCAGCAGGGTCCAGGGCGCGCCATGCAGCCGCGTGCGCAGCAGCCGCGGCAGCAGCCACAGGATGGTGCCGATCGCCGCATTGGTGATCCATCCGTACAGGACCGCGGTGAGGTGCACCGTGCGCAGGCGCCCGAACGTGAGCCACGCCTGCTGCACCAGCCAGTCGGGCTCGTGCAGCTTGATCGAGGAGGTCAGGCCGGCGACCGACCCCAGCAGCAGCCAGAAGCCGGCGAAGGCGATGAACAGGAACACCGGGAGCGCCGTCGATCGGTCCGCCAGCACGCGCGTGCGCAGGTCGTCTTCGTCGGGGGGGTGCGGCGCGGGCTGGCTGGCGCGCTGCAACGAGTCATGGCCGGCGCCGTCCAGCGCCGGGTCGTCCACGCGGCCGACCTCGCCGCGCGCGAAGATGACGCCGGCCGCGGCCGGATTCTCCACCAGCAGGCCCTGGCGCAGCGACCAGATGAAGACGAAGAGCCCGATGATGGACAGGAGGAAGGCGCCCAGCAGGCTGAGGATCGCGCTGTCCATCACGCCGCCTCGTCCAGGGTGCTCTCGCCGCGGCTGATGCGGTAGCCGTACCAGAGGCTCTGGGCGACGCGGTGCGCCAGGTCGTTCGCACGCTCCTGCATCGCGGGGTTGCCCAGCGTCGCGGTGGTCTGCTCGAACAGGGCCAGCCAGCGCTGGAACAGGTCGGCCGTCAGGCCCGGCAGCGCAATGTGCTTGGGCATCGGCGTGCCGCGGAAGCGCGCGGTGCCGCGCAGCGCGCCGGACCAGAAGTCGACCATCTTGGCCAGGTGGGGCTCCCAGTTGGTGATGTGGGTGTCGAAGATCGGGCCAAGGACCGCGTCCTGGCGGATCCGCGCGTAGAAACCGTGGACCAGGGCGTGCACCTCGTCTTCGGTACAGAGATCGGGGGTGGGCATGTCGTCGTCTTTGCTTGGAAAGGCGGCACGGGGCCGCGACCGGGATTTTAAGATGAACTTTTGATGCATCTTCAAAAACGCCTCGGTCACTGCGGGAATTTGGGGGCGTGCGTGCGGCCCTGCCCGCGATCGCGCCCGATGGCGGCGAGACTCGGCGCAGGCCGCCGCAGTGCCGCGACAATGCGCGCGTGACCGCCCGCCAGCGCCGCATCGCCCACCTGGACATGGACGCCTTCTTCGCGTCCGTGGAGCTGCTGCGCTACCCGCAGCTCAAGGGGCTGCCGGTGGTGATCGGCGGCGGCCGGCGGCGGGTGGACGACATGGTGCGAGAGCGCTTCGCCGACCGGCCGCTGTCGGAGATCCCGCCCGCGGCCTTCCCGCTGCTGAAGGACTATGTCGGCCGCGGCGTGATCACCACCGCCACCTACCCGGCGCGCCAGTTCGGCGTCGGATCGGCCATGGGCATGATGAAGGCGGCGCGCCTTTGCCCGCAGGCGATCGTGCTGCCGGCGGACTTCGACGAGGTGCGCCGCATCTCGCGCGCGTTCAAGGCGGTGATCCGCGACATCGCGCCGCTGGTGGAGGACCGCGGCATCGACGAGGTCTACATCGACTTCACCGACGTGCCGGGCGGCCAGCGCGAGGGCGGGCGGGTGCTGGCGCGCCTGATCCAGAAATCCATCCTCGATGCGACCGGGCTCACCTGCTCGATCGGCGTGGCGCCGAACAAGCTGATCGCCAAGATGGCGAGCGAGTTCAACAAGCCCAATGGCATCTGCGTCATCCACGAGCAGGACCTGCAGACCAGGATCTGGCCGCTGGCGGTGCGCAAGATCAACGGCATCGGCCCCAAGGCCGAGGCCAAGCTGCACCGGCTGCACGTGCTGACCATCGGCGACCTGGCCGCGCAGGAGCGCGAGTGGCTGGTCGACAACTTCGGCCGCTCCACCGGCGCCTGGATGCACGACGCCGCCTGGGGCCGCGACGACCGGCCCGTGGTCACCGAGAGCGAGCCGGTCTCCATGAGCCGCGAGACCACGTTCGACCGCGACCTGCACGCCGTGCGCGACCGCGCCGAGCTCGGCGCCATCTTCACCGACCTGTGCGAACGCGTGGCGGACGACCTGCGCCGCAAGGGCTACGTGGGCAAGACCATCGGCATCAAGCTGCGCTACGACGACTTCCGCATCGCCACGCGCGACCAGACCATCGAACGCTTCACCGACGACGCGCGCACGATCCGGCAGGTGGCCGGGCAATGCCTCAAGCGCGTTCCGCTCGATCGCAAGCTGCGGCTGCTGGGCGTGCGCGTGGGCAAGCTGGCCCGCGCCGGGGCGCAGGACGAGCCGCCCCGGGCCCCGGCACCGCCGCGCGCCGAGGAACACACGCCCGACCTGTTCCAGACCGGCTGAGGCGGCCGCGCGCCGCGGCCGAGCCAGCCCTGGTGGTGTCCGGGCACGGGCGACAGCAGGCTCTAGCCCATTCCTACCGCTGGCGCAGGGCACCGCCTACAGCACATCGCCATCGCGCGGCCTACCTTGCAGGCAGACCGATCCCCGCCGATCGACCCATGGCCCGAGCCCTCCCCCGCCCGCATCGCCGCCCGGCCCTGCTGATCGCAGCAGCGCTGGTGTGCCTGCTGGTCGCGCCGGCGGCGGCGCAGGCCCAGGCGCCGTCCGCGCCGGCGACGCGCATCGAGCGCGCGCCGGTCGTGGACGGGGTCGAGGTCAACGCCGATTCGGGCCTCGCGCCCGGATCGACGCTGGACATCGCGGTGCGCGGAACGCCCGCCGGCCGCGCCAGGGTGCAACTGCTGGGCACCGGGGTGGAGGTGCCGCTTCGCGAGACGGCGCCAGGGCGCTACACCGGCAGCTACACGGTCCGGCGCAACGATCGCCTCGACGCCAAGGGCTCGATCCGCGCCATCCTCGCGGCCGGGCCGCGCACCGTCGTGTCCGACTTCAGCTTACCGTCCTCGTTCCAGGCGCTCGCCCCCGTGGCACCGCCGGTCGCCGGCGAGACGCAGGCACTTCGCATCGCTGGGTTCGGGGCCGATCCGGTCGACCAGCTGCAGCCCGGCGCCGAATTGCGCTTCACCGTCGACGGCAGCCCGGGCGCTTCGGCGTCGGTCAGCGTGCCCGGCATCGCCGAGGCGCTGCCCTTGCGCGAGGAGCGGCCCGGCCATTACGTGGGCCGCTACACGCTGCGGCGGCAGGATGCCGTGCGTCCCGGCCCGGTGCTGGCGAACCTGCAGCAGGGCGGCCGCACGACGACCGCCCAGCTGGCCGCGCCGCTCACCTCGTTCGCCGGCGCCACCGCCGATCCCAGCCGCGTGCTGGGCGCGGCGGCGCCGGTCAGCCCGGCCACCGCGCTGACGCTGCAGGTGCTGAACCCGGCGCCCAACACGCAGGTGGACGGCGGCGCCCTGGTGCAGGGGCGCACGGCACCCAACGCACTGGTGCATGCGCGGGTCGAGGCCGTGCCACCGGTCACGAACGGCCGCGCCATCGTCGCCGAGGCCATCGCCGAGCAGACGGTGCAGGCCGACGCCAACGGCGACTTCAGCTTCAGCTTCGGCCCGCATCGCGCCGCACCGGGCACGCGGTTCGAGATCGAGCTGCGTGCGTCGCAAGGCGCGCAATCCACCCCGGGCCAACGCCTGGTGCTGTTCCAGCGCCAGGGCTGACGGCACGGCCCTTCCCTCCTGGCTGCCGGCCGCTGCTTCCTCCGCACCAGCCAGGGCGTTTCACTGACACGGAACTGACGAATGACCCTCGACGAACTCCATCACATCAAGAGGTGGCACGTCGGCCACCGCACCTCCCACCCGGTGGAGTACCACCTGTGGGACATGATGCTCATGCTCTGGATGGTGGGCTGGATCGGCTGGCTGCCGCTGTTCGCGTTCGGCTCGCTGTGGGTGGCGCCACTGTGCGTGGTGGCGATGTCCGCGCCCGACCTGTACACCGCCTGGCGCTTCCGGGCCCACCGGCTGCAGCGGCTGCGTTGCGACTGGCTGTGCGCCGCCGCGCCGCGGTCACTGCCGCGCCGTCCGGACGTTCGCCGGTAACGCCACCGGGTGGCTGGTGCGGAACGGGTTGATGTCGAGCCCGCCGCGCCGGGTGTAGCGCGCATAGACGGCGAGCTTGGTGGGCCGGCACTGGCGCCGGATGTCCATGAAGATGCGCTCCACGCACTGCTCGTGGAACTCGTTGTGGTTGCGAAAGCTCACCAGGTAGCGCAGCAGCCCGCCCTGGTCGATCTGCGGCCCGGCGTACCGGATCTGCACGCTGCCCCAGTCGGGCTGGCCGGTGACGAGGCAATTGCTCTTGAGCAGGTTGCTCACCAGCACCTCCTCCACCGGCTGCTCGTCGGTGGCGGCGGTGAGCAGCTCCGGCCGCGGCGTGTAGTCGGTGCACTCGATGTCGAGGCGGTCCAGGTTGAACCCGTCCAGCTCGTGCACCTGCTGCTGGTCGAACAGGTCCGGCGCCAGCAGGCGCACGCCCACGGTGCCGCCCGCCGGCGCGCCGCGCCACGCCGCTTCGCTCACGTCCGCCCGCAGGCGGGCGAGCACCTCGTCGGCCGACGCGAAACGCGTGTTGGTGAAGCTGTTGAGGTACAGCTTGAACGACTTGCTCTCGACGATGTTGGGCGTCTCGCAGGGCACCGTGACATGCGCGATCGCCACCACCGGCTTGCCGCGCGGCGTCAGCCAGCTCAGCTCGTAGGCGGTCCAGAGGTCGGCGCCGAAGAACGGCGGCTGGGCGGTGATGCCCAGTTCCTCGCGCTTGGCCGCGCGCGGGATCGGGAACAGCAGCGTGGGGTCGTAGTGGTCGCGGTACGGCGCCGGCTTGCCGAGCAGCGACTGGTCGGGGGAGTTCATTGGGCCGAAGTCTGCCGCAGGTGCGGCAGCAATGCCTCGAGCAGGCGATCGACCACCCCTGGCGGAAGGTCATGGCCCATGCCGGGCACGCCGACCAGGCGGGCGCCGGGAATGCGGCGCGCGGTGTCGTCGCCGCAGGCGAAGGGCACCAGCGGATCGTCCCGGCCATGCACGACGAGCGTGGGCGTGCGCAGGGCGGACAGCTCCCCCGCGCGGGCGGAGTCGGCGGCGACAGCCACCATCTGGCGGACGGTGCCGCCCGGATTGAAGTTGCGCCGGGTCGCGATGCGCACCCGCTCGCGCAGCTGCGCCTCGTCCCAGGCGAAGCCGGGGCTCGCAATGGCGCGCAGCAGGTTCACGGTGTGGTCGACGATGGCGTCTTCCGACCGCCCGGCCGGGCGGCTGAGCATCGCGCGCAGCACGTGCGGCCGCGGCCCGGGCAGGTGGCGCGCCCCGCTGGAGCTCATGACGCTGGTGAGCGAGCGCACCCGTTGCGGCGCCGCCAGCGCGAGCCGCTGGGCGATCATGCCGCCCATGCTCACGCCCACCACATGCGCGCTGACGACCTGCAGCGCGTCGAGCACGCCGAGGGTGTCCGCCGCCATGTCGTGCAACGTGTACGGCGTGCGCACGCGCAGCCCGAGCCGGTGGCGCAGCGACGTCAGCATCAGGTTGGGCACGCCCAGCTGGGGGAAGGCCTGCGAGAGCCCGGCGTCGCGGTTGTCGAAGCGGATCACGCGGTAGCCCGCGTCGCGCAGCGCCTGCGTGAAGGCGGACGGCCAGGCGATCAGCTGCATGCCCAGGCCCATGACCAGCAGCACGGCGGGCCGGTCCGCCTCGCCGCTGTCCTCGACCTCGATGGCGGTGCCGTTCGCCTGGACTTTCATGCGCGGGACGGCGCGCTCAATCGAAGCGCCGCTCGCGCAGCCACTTGGTCGCGATCCACTTCTCGCCCGCGAGCACCGGCGCGCCGCCGTGCAGGGTGCGGGTGGACGGATGCGGGCGCTCGTAGCTGAAGAAAACCGCGTGGCCGCGCTTGGGATACACCTCCAGGTGCACGTCGGGGAACGTGGTGCCGCCGCCCTTTTCGGGTTCGGCCAGGTACATCACGATCGTGCCCACGCGCTGGCCGCCCCGCTTGAGGATGGTCGGCGTGCCCGGCTCCTTCGGGTCGAAGTAGTCGTAGTGCGGCTTGTATTCGGCACCCGGCCGGTAGTGCAGCACCTGCAGCCCCTCGCCGTTTTCTTCCGGCCAGTTCACCAGCTTCGCCAGCCGCGCCTCGATGCGCCGCACCAGCTCGGTCTCGCCGCGCTGGAAGAACATGCCGTGGCTGGTGCGGTCGTCATTGACCTCCTCGCCGCCGGTCTTGGTGGCCACCGTGAGCGAGCGCGCCAGGCGCGGACGCGCCTGCTCGATCAGCGCGTCGCACTCCTCGTCGGACAGCACGTTGCCGAACACGACGACGCGCGGGTTGTACAGGGTCTGCAGCACGTGCACGCGCCGGTCGCCCGCATCCACGTACAGCGGCGATTCCTCCAGCTTCGGGTCCGGCACCGGCACGGCCGGGGGGATGCCCTGCTGCGCGGCCTGGGCCGCGAGGTGCTCGCGCAGGGTCGTCTCCATCGCCTCGACGGCGACGTCGTGCTCCCACCCGGAGGCAAGCATGGAGCGCAGCACGGCTTCGGCGGGGTGACCTGCCTGCGCCTGGTCCACGATCCACTTGCGAAGTTCGGGCGTGATCTGCTGCTGGGTCTGCGTGGTCATGCCTGCATTGTGCGACGGAACACCAGCCGGTCCGGCTGCGATGCGGCCGGATCGAAGGCATAACCGTCGAGGTCGAACTCTTCAAGGCGGCGTGGGGTGCGGATGCGCTGCTGGATCGCGAACCGCGCCATGCGGCCGCGGGCCTTCTTGGCGAAGAAACTCACGACCTTGAACTGCCCGGCGCGACCTTCCTCGAACACGCATTCGACCACCCGCGCCTTCAGGCGCGAGGCGTCGACGGCGCGGAAGTACTCCTGCGAGGCGAGGTTCACCACCACCGGGGTGGCGTCGGCCGCGAGCCGCGCGTTGAGCGCCTCGGCGATGGCGCCGCCCCAGTACTGGTACAGGTTGCGCGCCCGCCCGACCGGCAGCGCGGTGCCCATCTCCAGCCGGTACGGCTGCAGGCGGTCCAGCGGCCGCAGCAGCCCGTACAGGCCGCTCAGGATGCACAGGTGCTGCTGGGCCCAGTCGAGGTCGTCCCGCGACAGGCTGGCGGCCTGCAGGCCCTCGTAGACGTCGCCGTTGAACGCCAGCACCGCGGGCCGCGCGCCGGCGGCGGTGGCCGTGGGCGTCCAGGCCGCGTAGCGCTCGACGTTCAGGGCGGCGAGCTTGTCGGACAGGTCCATCAGCTGGGCGACCTGGCGCGCCGATTTCTTGCGCAGCACGCCGATCAGCTTGGCCGCATGGTCGTCGAAGGCAGGCAGGGTCTGCGGCAGGTCCGGCAGGGGGGATTCGTAGTCGAGGGTCTTGGCCGGCGAAAGGAGGAACAGCATGGGGTCGTGGCTCAGCGCCAGGGACGCAGCGCCAGCCACTGCACGGTGGCCGCCGCGGCCACCAGGGCCGCATAGGTGGCCATCTTGCCGTCGCGGCCGAACCACCACAGGCCGGCGGCCAGAACGGCCGAGCCAGCCAGCAGCACGGCCAGCGCCTGCGCCCAGCCGGGGAGCACCGGCCGGCCCCCCCGCAGCGCGAGCCGGGCGGCCGGAGGCAGGACGGCGGCCAGGAAGATCGCCGGCGCCAGCAGGCCAAGGAGGTGCAGCAGGGTGTCGAAGGGGCCCATCCGCGAGGGACTTGATCCAGCGTAAGTACTTGAAGGAGCGGCGAATTTTATAATCCCCGTCATGGCTGTCTGGGCATTGGGCATCAACCACACGACCGCGCCGGTGGACCTGCGCGGCCGGTTCGCGTTCGCCATCGACCAGATCGAGCCCACGCTGGCCGCCTTGCGCCAGAGCCTGCACGGCGGCCTGTCGCGCCGGCCGGAAGCCGCCATCCTGTCGACCTGCAACCGCACCGAGATCTACTGCGCCGGTCCGGAGCACGCCCTCGATCCGACCATCGAGTGGCTGGCCCAGTCGGGCGGCGTGTCGACCTCGGTGCTGCGCTCGCATGCCTACACCCTGAGCGACGGCCAGGCCGCGCGCCATGCCTTCCGCGTCGCCAGCGGCCTCGATTCCATGGTGCTGGGCGAGGCCCAGATCCTCGGCCAGCTCAAGGACGCCGTGCGGGTGGCCGAGCAGGCCGGCGCCCTGGGCACCACGCTGAACCAGCTGTTCCAGCGCTCCTTCGCCGTCGCCAAGGAAGTGCGCTCGGCCACCGAGATCGGCGCGCACTCCATCAGCATGGCGGCCGCCGCGGTGCGCCTGGCCGGCCAGCTGTTCGAGGACCTGGGCAAGATCCGGGTCCTGTTCGTGGGCGCCGGCGAGATGATCGAGCTGGCCGCCACCCACTTCGCGGCGAAGAACCCGGCTGGCATCGCGATCGCCAACCGCACGCTCGAGCGCGGCGAGAAGCTCGCCGCCAAATTCGGCGGCGAGGTGATGCGGCTGGCGGACCTGCCGGGGCGGCTGCATGAATTCGACGCGGTGGTCAGCTCCACCGCCAGCCAGCTTCCCATCATCGGCCTGGGCGCCGTGGAGCGCGCGATCAAGGCGCGCAAGCACCGCCCGATGTTCATGGTGGACCTGGCCGTGCCGCGCGACATCGAACCCGAGGTCAAGGCGCTGGAGGACGTGTACCTCTACACCGTGGACGACCTCGCGCACGTCGTGCAGACCGGGCAGGCCCAGCGCCAGGCCGCGGTGGCGCAGGCCGAGGCGATCATCGACGCCGGCGTCCAGAGCTTCCTGCACTGGATGGACCAGCGCCACGCCGTGCCGCTGATCCAGCAGCTCAATGCGCAGGCCGACGAGTGGCGCTCGGCGGAACTGGCCCGTGCCCGCCGGCTGCTGGCCCGCGGCGAGGACGTCGACGCGGTGCTGGAGGCGCTTTCCCGGGGCCTGACGCAGAAGATGTTGCACGGCGCGATGGCCGAACTGCACGCCGGCGACGCCGCCTCGCGCGAGCGCGCCAGCGACGCCATCCAGCACTTCTTCCTGCGCAAGGGCCGTTAGCGGCCTTCCGGCGCGTTCCGCGCCGGCGCCGCCTGCCGGGTGGGTGCCACCCGCCGGTGGTGCCGCGCCTTCCTCCACCACCGATCCCGGCCTTCCTTGAAACCCTTCCTCCGCCAGCAACTCGAGCGCTACCCGGTCCGCCTGCAGGAACTCGATTTCTTCCTGCAGCAGCCCGAAGTCGTGCAGGACATGGAGCGCTTTCGCGCCCTCACGCGCGAGCACGCCGAGGTGAGCGAAGTCGCGGGCCTGTACCAGCGCTTTCGCGAGCACGAATCGCAGCTGGCGCAGGCGCAGGAGATGCTCGGCGATCCGGACCTGGCCGAGATGGCCCGGGACGAGGTGGCCACGCTCGAGACGCAACTGCCGCAGCTCGAGGAGGAACTGCAGAAGCTGCTGCTGCCCAAGGACCCGGACGACGTTCGCAACACCTTCCTGGAGATCCGCGCCGGCACGGGCGGCGACGAATCGGCCCTGTTCGCCGGCGACCTGCTGCGCATGTACACCAGGTACGCGGAGCGCCAGGGCTGGCGCTGCGAGATCGTCAGCGAGAGCGCGGGCGACGTCGGCGGCTTCAAGGAGGTCGTGCTGCGGGTCGTGGGCGACGGCACCTACGGCAAGCTCAAGTTCGAGTCGGGCGGCCATCGCGTGCAGCGCGTGCCGGCCACCGAGACGCAGGGGCGCATCCACACCAGCGCCTGCACGGTGGCGGCGCTGCCCGAGCCGGACGAGGCGCAGGCGGTGCAGATCAACCCCGCCGACCTGCGCATCGACACGTTCCGCGCCAGCGGCGCGGGCGGCCAGCACATCAACAAGACCGATTCGGCGGTGCGCATCACGCACATCCCGACCGGCATCGTCGCCGAATGCCAGGACGACCGCAGCCAGCACCGCAACAAGGCCAAGGCGCTGCAGGTGCTGGCCGCGCGGATCAAGGAGAAGGAACGCGCCGAGCGCGCGGCCAGGGAGGCCGCCACGCGCAAGGGCCTGATCGGCAGCGGCGACCGCAGCGACCGCATCCGCACCTACAACTTCCCGCAAGGGCGGGTGACCGACCACCGCATCAACCTCACGCTGTACAAGCTGACGTTCGTGATGGAAGGCGAGCTCGACGAACTGGTCGAGGGGCTGCTGCTGGCGCGCAAGGCCGAGCAGCTGGAGGACCTGGAACTGGGCCTGGGCGCCCCGGCCGCATGACGGTCGCGCAGCTGCTCGCGCAGGCCGCCGCCGCCGGGGTCGCGCGGCTGGACGCACAGCTGCTGCTGCTGCACGCGCTGGGCCGCCCGGCCACCGATCGCGCATGGCTCGTCGCCCATGACGGCGACGTGGTGCCGCCCGAGGTGCAGGCGCGCTGCCACGAAGCCTGGCAGCGCCGCCTCGCCGGCGAGCCCGTCGCCTACATCGTCGGGCACAAGGAATTCTTCGGCCTGGACCTCCTCGTCGATGCCCGCGTGCTGGTGCCGCGGCCGGAGACGGAGACGCTGGTGGAATGGGCGCTGGAGGTGCTTGCGCCGTTGCCCGCCCCCGCGGTCGTCGACCTGGGCACGGGCAGCGGCGCCATCGCCCTGGCGATCCGCCATGCCCGGCCGGACGCACGGGTGATGGCGGTGGACGCGAGCGAGGCGGCGCTGGCCGTCGCACGGGCCAACGGCCAGCGGCTCGGCCTGGCCGTCGACTGGCGCCACGGCGACTGGTTGCGCCCGGACCCGGGCCGCTTCGACCTGATCGTGAGCAACCCGCCGTACGTGGCCGAGGACGATCCGCACCTGGCCGCCTTGCGCCACGAGCCGGGCAGCGCGCTCGCGGCCGGCGCCGACGGACTGGATGACCTGCGGGCGATCGCGCGCCAGTGCCGCGACCACCTGAATCCCGGCGGCTGGGTGCTGCTCGAGCACGGCTGGGACCAGGCGGCGGCGGTGCGCGAGCTGCTGGGCCAGGCGGGACTGGCGCAAGTGGGCTCCCGCACGGACCTTGCGGGCATCGGGCGCTGCACCGGTGGGTGCCGGCCCGAACACGGATAATCCAACCTCAAGTCAGCGGGCAGGGCCCACCAAGGAGTGATTCGAATGAGCGACGTTCAACAACGCATCGACCAGCTGGTCAAGGGCAGTGACGTCCTGTTGTTCATGAAGGGCAGCGCCAGCTTCCCGATGTGCGGCTTCTCGGGCCGCGCCGTGCAGATCCTCAAGGCCTGCGGGGTCGATCCCAAGGCCGTGACCACGGTCAACGTGCTGGAGGACGACGAGATCCGCCAGGCCATCAAGGAATACAGCAACTGGCCGACGATTCCCCAGCTGTACGTCAAGGGCGAATTCATCGGCGGCTCGGACATCATGATGGAGATGTACCAGAGCGGCGAGCTGCAGCAGGTGCTGGGCTCCGACGGCGGCTCGGCGGCCTGACGGGCCGCGTCAGCAGCCGCAGCGCGCGGCTGCCAACCTCTTCGGCATTTTCCTGACATCCGGTTGCGGCTGCGGCTGCGCCCGGTTGAACTCTGGCACGGCCTATGCTGGAATCAACCAGCAGCCGATCAAGGAGTGTGCATGGACAGCCGCAGTTTGGTGCCCCATCAGGCGTCCTCGTTCAAGCTTCCCATCGCGAACGTGCGCAGCGTGTTCCGGCCCCACGAGGTCGAGCGCAAGCTGGCCAAGCTGCCCGGCAAGGACCACGACAGCCTGCGCACCACGTACGAGCGCATGCTCGAGCGGGGCCCGGAACGCTTCCAGGTCAAGCCCAGCGGCATTCCGGACATGGCCGCGCTCTACGAGCAGCTTCCCAACTTCACCGACGCCCTCGACGACGTGAAGCGCCACGTCGCCCTGGCACAGGATTCGCGCGACGGCCTGGAGGTCACGCCGATGCTGCTGCTGGGCCCGCCGGGCATCGGCAAGACGCATTTCGCCCGCAAGCTCGCCGACCTGCTGGGCACCGGGATGAACCTGGTCCCCATGAGTTCCATGACGGCCGGCTGGCTGCTGTCGGGCGCCTCCTCGCAGTGGAAGGGCGCCAGGCCGGGCAAGGTGTTCGAGGCCATCGTGGACGGGCAGTATGCCAATCCGGTGATCGTGGTCGACGAGATCGACAAGGCGGCGGCCGATGCGCAGTACGACCCGCTGGGCGCGCTCTACGGGCTGCTGGAGCACGACACCGCCGGCTCCTTCATCGACGAGTTCGCCGAGATCGCGATCGACGCCAGCCAGGTCATCTGGATCATGACGGCCAACGACGAACGCTGCATCCCCGAGCCCATCCTCAACCGCATGAACGTGTTCGAGATCGAGCCGCCGTCGCTGGAGGCGGCGCGCCAGATCGCACGCAACCTCTACCTGTCGATCCGCGGCGAACACGGCTGGGGCAGCCGCTTCGATCCGGAACCGGCCGACGACCTGCTCGATGCCCTGGCGGAACTGGCGCCGCGCGACATGCGCCGCGCGCTCATGACCGGATTCGGCAACGCGCGGCTGGACCAGCGCGGCCAGGTCGCCGTCGACGACCTGCCCCGGGCCGGCGCCGGCAAGGGCCGCATGGGCTTCCTGCAATAACCCGCGGCCCCGGCCGCGTCAGGGGCCGCCACGCGCGGCTTCGGCCGCCCTGGGCGCGCCGGTGTCGTCGTGCTCCCACTGCCGGCGCGCGGCCAGCACCGCGTTCGGATACGGCGCCTGCCCGCGGCTGCCGTTGTAGCGGCCGAGCGCGAGGAACAGGTTGCCGCGCTCGCGCTCCAGGTAATGCCGCAGGATCACGCAGCCGAACCGCAGGTTGGTCTGCATGTGGAACAGCTTGCCCGCGTCGCCATCGCCGATCAGGCGACTCCAGAACGGCATCACCTGCATGTAGCCGCGCGCGCCCACCACGCTGACCGCGTACTTGCGAAAGCCGCTCTCGACCTGGATCAGGCCCAGCACCAGCGCCGTGTCCAGGCCGGCGCGGCGCGACTCGTACCAGACGGTCTGCAGGAATTCCTTGCGCTCCTGCCAGTCGACCTTGCGCCGGGCCAGCCGCGGGCTCATCGCGCCGAGCCACCGCAGGTAGGCCAGGCGCGCTTCGGTGCTGCCGAACTCGGGGACCGGGGGCGCGGCGCGGCCGATGGCGGAACTGAGCGCGGTGCGCACCGAATCGGCGAGCGGCTCCTCGACCTGCGCGCCGGCGTGGGCCGGCGCCCAGCGCCAGCCCGCCAGGGCCGCCGCCGTGGCGGGCCACCAGGCCCGGCGGGTGATCACACGGCCAGGCGGCCGCGCAGGAACGACACCACCTCGGCCACCGGCACCTTGGTGGCCGCGGCGTCGCGGCGGTGCTGGTATTCGAGCTGGCCTTCCTTCAGGCCGCGGTCGGACACGACGACGCGGTGGGGCACGCCGACAAGTTCCCAGTCGGCGAACATGGCGCCGGGGCGCTCGCCCCGGTCGTCGAGCATGACGTCCACGCCGGCGGCGGCGAGTTCGTCGTGCAGCCGTTCGGCGGCGGCCTTCACCTCCGCGCTGCGGTCCATGCCGATCGGGCACAGCACCACGGTGAACGGCGCGATGGCGTCGGGCCAGATGATCCCGCGCTCGTCGTGGTTCTGCTCGATGGCCGCGGCCGGCAGGCGCGTGATGCCGATGCCGTAGCAGCCCATCTCCATCAGCTGCGGCTTGCCCGTCTCGTCGAGGAACGTCGCGTTCATCGGCTTGCTGTACTTGGTGCCGAGGTAGAACACGTGGCCGACCTCGATGCCGCGCTCGATGGCCAGGCGGCCCTTGCCGTCGGGCGACACGTCGCCCTCGACCACGTTGCGCAGGTCGGCGACGGCGTCGGGCTCGGGCAGGTCGCGGCCCCAGTTCACCCCGGTCAGGTGATGGCCCTCGTCGTTGGCGCCGCAGACCCAGTCGGCCATGACGGCGACCTCGCGGTCGGCGACGACCTTCACCGGCTGCTTCAGGCCCACCGGCCCCAGATAACCGGGCGGCGCGCCGAAGTGCTCGGCGATCTCGGCGCCGGTGGCGAAGCGGAAGCCCGCATCCAGGCCCGGCACCTTGGCGACCTTGATCTCGTTCATGTCGTGGTCGCCGCGCAGCAGCAGCAGCCAGACCTGCGTCTGCACGATCTCGCCGGCTTCGTTCAGCCGGTCGGTTGCCAGCACGAGCGACTTGACAGTGTCGTGCAGCGGCAGGCCGAGCAGCGCGGCCACGTCGGCGCACGTGCTCTTGCCCGGCGTGGGCACCTTCTCCATGCGGTGCTTCGCCGCGCCGCGCGGGCCGGTCGGCGCGAGCGCCTCGGCCTTCTCCATGTTGGCGGCGTACTCGCTGTCCGGACAGAAGACGATGGCGTCCTCGCCGGTGGCGGCGATGACCTGGAACTCCTCCGACAGGTCGCCACCGATGGCGCCGCTGTCGGCCGCCACGGCGCGGTAGCGCAGCCCGAAGCGATCGAAGATCGCGCGGTATGCCCTGGCCATCACGGCGTAGCTGGCCTTCGCGCTGGCGGGATCGCGGTCGAAGCTGTACGCGTCCTTCATGATGAACTCGCGGCTGCGCATCACGCCGAAGCGCGGCCGCCGCTCGTCACGAAACTTGGTCTGGATGTGGTACAGGTTCTTGGGCAGCTGCTTGTAGCTGCGCAGCTCCTGCCGGGCGACGTCGGTGACCACTTCCTCGCTGGTGGGCTGCACGATGAAGTCGCGGTCGTGCCGGTCCTTCACCCGCATGAGCTCCGGGCCCATCTTGTCCCAGCGACCGGTCTCCTGCCAGAACTCGGCCGGCTGGATGACCGGCATCAGCAGTTCGACGGCGCCGGCGCGATCCATCTCCTCGCGCACGATGCCCTCGATCTTGCGCACCACCCGCAGCCCCATGGGCAGCCACGTGTAGATGCCGGCACCGAGCTTCTTGACCATGCCGGCGCGCATCATCAACTGGTGGCTCACCACCTCGGCATCGGCGGGCGCTTCCTTGAGCGTGGAGATCAGGAACTGGGAGGCTTTCATTCGGGGAAGCGAGGACGGCTGAGCTCTTGGCGCGCACGCAAGGCGGCGTGCATAATGGACTCAGTTCACAAGTTTGGGGTTTGATTATGCTTGACCGGGACGGCTTCAGGCCCAACGTCGGCATCATCCTGCTCAACCAGAAAAACCAGGTGTTCTGGGGCAAGCGGATCCGCACCCACAGCTGGCAATTTCCGCAAGGCGGGATCGATCGCGGGGAGACGCCCGAGCAGGCGATGTTCCGCGAGCTGCACGAGGAGGTCGGGCTCATGCCCGAGCACGTGCGCATCATCGCCCGCACGCGCGACTGGTTGCGCTACGAGGTGCCCGACCGCTACATCCGCCGCGACGCGCGCGGCCACTACAAGGGCCAGAAGCAGATCTGGTACCTGCTGCAGCTGACGGGCCAGGACTGGAACCTGAACCTGCGCGCCACCAACCATCCCGAGTTCGACGCCTGGCGCTGGAACGACTACTGGGTTCCGCTGGACGTGGTGGTCGAATTCAAGCGCGGGGTGTACGAGATGGCGCTCACCGAGCTCGCGCGCTTCGTGCCGCGGCACGACCACCGCAACCGCTACCTGCGCAGCGGCATGCGCACGCGCGACCACCTGCACCACGACCATCCGCCGGAGCCGCACGCCGTCGCGCCGTTCGAGCTGCCCCCTGGCGCGACCTTCGAGCCGGACCCGCAGGCCGGCCTGAAAGCGCACCCGGAAGAAGGCAACCGTGCACCGTAAGCTGCTGGCCGCCTCGCTCGCCCTGCTTTGCGGCGCCGCCGGTGCGCAGCTCGTTCCGCCCGACCCCGACTGGAAGGAGGCCGACTCGCCCGTGCCGCCGCCGCTCAGGACCGACGCCCTGGTGCCGCTCGACCTGGGCCGGGCGACCGACCTGCGCTGGGGTGTCGATCCGGCATCCATCGTCATCGGTCCCGACCGCGTGGTGCGCTACGTGGTGGTTGCGCTCGGCCGTGACGGCGCGCTCAACGCTTCCTACGAAGGCATCCGGTGCGAGACGGCCGAGGTGCGTGTCTATGCCCGCCAGTCGCGCGACGGCGGCTGGGTGCCCGCCAAGCCGGAATGGAAACCGCTGCGAGGCGCCTCCGCCACGCGGCACAGCCTCGAGGTCGCCCGCAACGGCGCCTGCATGGGCCATGGCACGAACGTCTCGGCCGAGCAGATCGCCCGCGACCTGGGCGCCTCGGTCAAGTACCGCTTCCAGAACGAGGCGCGCTGAGGCGCCCTACCCCGTGACCACCAGGTTCGTCCGGTGGATCATCTCCGGCTCGGCCATGTAGCCGAGCAGGCGCTCGATCTCGCCCGAGGCCTTGCGGCACAGCAGCCGGGCCTCGGCGCTGGCGTAGTTGGCCAGCCCGCGCGCGACCTCGCGGCCCGCGGCGTCGCGCACGGCGATGACCTCGCCGCGCGAGAACTCGCCCTCCACCGCCGTCATGCCGATCGGCAGCAGGCTCTTGCCCTCGCGCACCAGCTTGGCCACGGCGCCGTCGTCGACGAGCACGGCGCCGCGCAGCTGCAGGTGGTCGGCGATCCAGCGCTTGCGCGCCTGGCTCTTCTGGGTGGGCGCCGCCAGCAGCGTGCCGATGGCCTCGCCGCGGGACAGGCGCAGCAGCGCGTCGCGCTCGCGGCCCCAGGCGATGACGGTCGACGCCCCCGAGCGGGCCGCGCGCTTGGCGGCGAGGATCTTGGTGATCATCCCGCCCTTGCCGATGCTGGAGCCGGCACCGCCGGCCATTGCCTCGAGATCGGGATCGCCCGCGCGGGCGACGTGCACGAACTGGGCGGCGGGTTCTTTGCGCGGGTCGGCCGTGTACAGCCCCTTCTGGTCGGTGAGGATGACCAGCACGTCGGCCTCGACCAGGTTGGCCACCAGCGCACCGAGCGTGTCGTTGTCGCCGAACTTGATCTCGTCGTTGACGACCGTGTCGTTCTCGTTGATGACGGGCAGGACGCCTAGCGACAGCAGGGTCAGCAGCGTGGAGCGCGCGTTGAGGTAACGCTCGCGGTCCGCCAGGTCCGCGTGCGTGAGCAGCACCTGTGCCGAGCCCAGGCCGTTCTCGCGCAGCTTGGTCTCGTACATCTGCGCCAGCCCCATCTGGCCGACCGCGGCGGCCGCCTGCAGCTCGTTCAGCTCGTGCGGGCGGGCGGTCCAGCCGAGCCGCTTCATGCCTTCGGCGATGGCGCCGCTGGAGACCATGATCACCTCGCGCCCGTCGCGCGCCAGCGCCGCGAGTTGCCGGCACCACTCGCCGATGGCGGCCTCGTCGAGGCCCCGCCCTTCGTTGGTGACCAGGCTCGAGCCGACCTTCACGACGATGCGGCGCGCCTGGCGCAGCAGGTCCTGCATGGCGGGGTCGAGCCCGGGCTCCGTGCCGACCATGGCGCTCACTCCGTGGGTGCGGCGCCGTCGGCGTCCGCAAAACGCGGGTCGACGGCTGCCGGCGGCTGTTCCTCGACCTGGCGCGCGCGCACGTGCTGGTACACGGCCTTCACCAGTTCCTCGCAGCCTTCGCGCGTGAGCGCGGAGATCTGGAACACCGGCCCCTTGTAGCGCATGCGCTTGATGAAGTCCTTCACCCGCGCCTCGCGCTCGTCGGCCGGCACCATGTCCAGCTTGTTCAGCACCAGCCAGCGCGGCTTGTCGTACAGCGCCTGGTCGTACTTCTTCAGCTCGGCGACGATGGCCTTGGCCTGCGCGACCGGGTCGACACCCTCGTCGAACGGCGCGATGTCCACGAGGTGCAGCAGCAGGCGCGTGCGCTGCAGGTGGCGCAGGAACTGGTGGCCCAGGCCCGCGCCTTCGGCGGCGCCCTCGATCAGGCCCGGCACGTCGGCGACGACGAAGCTCTGCTCCGGCCCGACGCGCACGACACCCAGGTTGGGATGCAGCGTCGTGAACGGATAGTCGGCAATCTTCGGCCGCGCGTTGGAGATGGCCGCAATCAGCGTCGACTTGCCGGCGTTGGGCATGCCCAGCAGGCCGACATCGGCCAGCACCTTCAGCTCGAGCTTCAGGTTCTTCTTCTCGCCCGGCCAGCCGGGCGTCTTTTGCCGCGGCGCCCGGTTGATCGAGCTCTTGAAGCGCATGTTGCCGAAGCCGCCATCGCCGCCCTTGGCCAGGACGATGGTCTCGCCCGGCTCGAGCAGCTCGTGCAGCACCTCGCCCGTCTCGGCGTCCGTGATGATGGTGCCCACGGGCATCTTCAGCGTGATGTCGGCGCCGGCATGGCCGAACATGTCCGAGCCCATGCCGTGCTCGCCGCGCTTGGCCTCGTGCCGGCGCGAGAAGCGGTAGTCCACCAGCGTGTTGAGGTTCGGGTCCGCCACGGCGAACACATGCCCGCCCCGGCCGCCGTCACCCCCGTTGGGGCCGCCGAATTCCTTGTACTTCTCGTGGCGGAACGAGACGCAGCCGTTTCCACCGTCGCCGGCGGCGACGTCGATGAAGGCTTCGTCGACGAATTTCATGGGATTCCAAATGACGAAGCCCCGAGCAAGTCGGGGCTTCGGACCTGCGGCAGGAGGTTACCTCAAGCCGCCGGGATGATGCTCACGGTGTGCTTGTTCAGCGAGCCCTTGACCGCGAACGACACGTGGCCGTCGACCAGCGCGAACAGCGTGTGGTCCTTGCCCAGGCCGACGTTGGTGCCGGGATGGAACTTGGTGCCGCGCTGGCGCACGATGATGGAGCCGGCGCTGATCAGCTCGCCGCCGAACGCCTTGACGCCCAGCATCTTGGGCTGCGAATCGCGGCCGTTGCGAGTCGAGCCGCCGCCTTTTTTCTGTGCCATTTCAACTGCTCCCGGTTAAGCGGCGATCGCGCCGATCTGCAGTTCGGTGAACTGCTGGCGATGCCCCTGGTGCTTCTGATAATGCTTGCGCCGGCGCATCTTGAAGATGCGCACCTTGTCGTGCTTGCCGTGCGCCACCACCGTCGCCTTGACGGTGGCCCCGGACACCAGGGGAGTGCCGACCTTCAACCCGCCGCCGTCACCGACAGCGAGCACCTGGTCGAGCACGATTTCCTGGCCAACGTCCGCAGCAATCTGTTCTACCTTGATCTTTTCGCCGGAAGCAACGCGATACTGCTTGCCACCGGTTTTTATGACCGCGTACATGGAGGACCTCTTGAAAACGTGAAGCTCCCCGGACGAATTTCCGAGGAGCCCGCGACTATAGCATAGTTTGCGGTCACTAACAAGTCAGGCGTCCGGGCCGCCCGGAGGAGCGGGGCCCCCTTCCTATAATTACCGCGAACTGCCGTTCCTCGCCTTGACCGCTTCTTCCGCCAGCACCGCCTCGGTGCTCTCCCTGATCGCCGATGACATGCTCGAAGTCGACGCGGTCATCGCCCGCCGCCTCGACTCGGGGGTCCCGCTGGTGGGACAGGTTTCCCGCTACATCATCTCCGCCGGTGGCAAGCGCCTTCGCCCGGCCCTGCTGCTGCTGGTGAGCGCGGCCCTGGGCTGCCGCAGCGAGCAGCGCTTCAACCTGGCCGCGGTGGTGGAATTCATCCACACCGCCACGCTGCTGCACGACGACGTCGTCGACGAGTCGACCCTGCGCCGCGGGCGCGCCACGGCGAACGAGAGCTTCGGCAATCCCGCCAGCGTGCTGGTGGGCGACTTCCTCTATTCGCGTGCGTTCCAGATGATGCTGGACGCCGGCGACATGCGCATCATGGCCATCCTGGCCGATGCCACCAACGTCATCGCCGAGGGCGAGGTGCTGCAGCTGATGAACATGCACGACGCCTCGCTCGACGAGGCGGGCTACCTGCGCGTGATCCGCTCCAAGACCGCCAAGCTGTTCGAAGCCAGCGCCCGTCTGGGCGCCGTGCTGGCCAGGACGCCCCCCGAGCTGGAAGAAGCATGCGCCGGCTACGGCCGTGCGATGGGCACCGCATTCCAGGTGATCGACGACGTGCTCGATTACGACGGCGACGCCGCCGAGATGGGCAAGAACCTCGGTGACGACCTGCGCGAAGGCAAGGCGACGTTGCCCCTCATCGCCGCCATGCAGCGCGGCACCGCGACGCAACGCGCCACCATCCGCGAGGCCATCGAGCACGGAGCGGTCGATCAGCTCGATGCCATCGTGGCGATCGTGCGCGAAACGGGGGCGCTCGACGTCACCCGCGCAGCCGCGGCTGCCGAGGCCCAGGTCGCGATCGACTGCGCCAACCAGCTGCCGCGAAATGAGTACGCCGAGGGTTTGGTACAATTGGCGGCTCAATTGCTGCAACGTCGAAACTGACTGGTGACGACGCTGCCCGCGCAGCAAGAAATCGGGGTGTAGCTTAGCCTGGTAGAGCGCTACGTTCGGGACGTAGAGGCCGGAGGTTCGAATCCTCTCACCCCGACCAGGTTTCCTTCTTCAGATCCTCTTCGGATCATCTCGCGGCGGCCACCCGGCCTCCTGCGCAGCCAGGCAACGGTGCGCACGCACCGACGCCGAACGCCTTCTCCCCTTTCTTCCGCCCAGCCGGACCGCTGGCGTGTCCGCGAATCGGCCCTGCGCCGCCGCCATGGCACCAGGAAAATTTCTCCCTGCGTGACGCCGGTCAAGCGCGCACCGGCGCCGCGCCCGCAAGCTCGGTGTGGGCCGTTGCCCGCGGAGAACGATCATGCCCAGCCGACTCGACATTCCCGCGCCCCTGCGCGCCGAGCACGAAGAACTGCATGCACGACTGGCCGCGGCGACGGCCGAGCCCGGCGACATCGGCGCCGCGGCGCGCGAGGTCGCGCGCCTGCTGCACCCGCACCTCGTGCGCGAGGAAGCGTTCGCCATGCCGCCGTTGGGCCTGCTCGGTGCGCTGGCCCGTGGCGAGCCCATCGAGCACGCGGCGCAGGTGTTGACGATGACGCGGCGACTGAAAGCCGAGCTGCCTTCCATGCTGGCCGAGCACCAGCAGATCGTCGCCGCGCTCGGGACACTGCGCGCAGCGGCACGCGCCGCCGGACGCAATGAATACGAGCGCTTTGCGGACGCGCTGGTGCTGCATGCGCAAACCGAGGAGGCGGTCCTCTACCCGGCAGCCATCCTCGTGGGCGAATTCATCGCGCTCCAGCCGCGCTGATCCGGCCGGCCACGGCGCGCCTTGAAATGCGCGGCGCAACGGCCCGGTCGGCGGCCGCCGTGAACTCCTGCGCGAAATGACAGGTACCGCACCGCGGCATTCGCGCGCCATACCACACTCAAGATTTACAGCTGAGCACCTTTCGGCGATGATCAGCTGAGCGTTGTCCGGTTCACCGGAGGCGCGTGACCGCTCACTCAAAAACGATGGCTGCCGTCGATCCCGCTGCACCCGAAGCCCCGTCGCTGGCCCTTCCCGGCCTGGCGCGCGCGCTGGTGTCCGCCGGCAAGCTCGGGCAGAAGTCGGCAGAGGACCTGTATCGCAAGGCGCAGGCCAACCGCAGCAGCTTCATCGCCGAACTCACCGGCTCGGGCGCGGTCTCCGCGGCCGACCTGGCGCACACGATGTCCGCGGCCTTCGGCGCGCCGCTGCTGGACCTGGAAGCGATCGACGTCCAGCGCCTGCCCAAGAACCTGCTGGACCAGAAGATCTGCCAGTCCTACCGGGTGGTGGTGCTGTCCAAGCGCAACAACCGGCTGATCGTCGCCACCGCCGACCCGTCCGACCAGGAGGCCGCCGAGAAGATCAAGTTCGCGACCCAGATGGGCGTGGACTGGATCATCGCCGAGTACGACAAGCTGACCAAGATGGTGGAGGCCAACGCCACCAGCGCCAGCGAGGCGATGGACAGCATCATCGGCGAGGACTTCGAATTCGACGAGGAGTCGGTCGAGCAATCGGTCGTCGACGAGGGCGACAAGGGCGCGGGCGGCTCGGAGGTCGAGGACGCGCCGGTCGTCAAGTTCCTGCACAAGATGCTGCTGGACGCGTTCAGCATGCGCGCGTCCGACCTGCACTTCGAGCCCTACGAGCACACCTACCGCGTGCGCTTTCGCATCGACGGCGAACTGCGCGAGATCGCCTCGCCGCCGGTGGCCATCAAGGACAAGCTCGCCTCGCGGATCAAGGTGATCTCGCGGATGGACATCTCCGAGAAGCGCGTCCCCCAGGACGGGCGCATGAAGCTCAAGGTCGGCCCCGACCGGGTGATCGACTTTCGCGTCAGCACGCTGCCCACGCTGTTCGGCGAGAAGATCGTGATCCGGATCCTGGACCCGAGCAGCGCCAAGCTGGGCATCGAAGCGCTCGGCTACGAGATCGAGGAGAAGGAGCGGCTGGTCAACGCGATCAACCGCCCCTACGGCATGGTGCTGGTGACCGGCCCCACCGGGTCGGGCAAGACGGTGTCGCTGTACACCTGCCTGAACATGCTGAACAAGCCGGGGGTGAACATCTCCACCGCCGAGGACCCGTCGGAAATCAACCTGCCGGGCGTGAACCAGGTCAACGTGAACGACAAGGCCGGGCTGACCTTCGCCGCGGCCCTGAAGTCGTTCCTGCGCCAGGACCCGGACGTGATCATGGTGGGCGAAATCCGCGACCTGGAGACCGCCGACATCGCGATCAAGGCCGCGCAGACGGGCCACCTCGTGCTGTCCACGCTGCACACGAACGACGCGCCCACCACGCTCACGCGGATGCGCAACATGGGCATCGCGCCGTTCAACATCGCCTCCAGCGTGATCCTGATCACCGCCCAGCGCCTGGCGCGGCGGCTGTGCCCCAACTGCAAGCAGCCCGCCGACATCCCGCACGAGACGCTGCTGGACGCGGGCTACAGCGAGGAAGAAGTCGACGGCAGCTGGACGCCCTACCGGCCGGTGGGCTGCACGATGTGCAACAACGGCTACAAGGGCCGAGTCGGCATCTACCAGGTGATGCCGATCAGCGACGAGATCCAGCGCATCATCCTGCGCGACGGCAGCTCGATGGAGATCGCGGCGCAGGCGGAACTCGAAGGCGTCAGGAGCCTGCGCAAGTCAGGCCTGCACAAGGTCAAGCTGGGCGTCACCTCGCTCGAGGAAGTGCTCGGCTGCACGAACGAATAGCCATCAGGCAGGACAAGAGGAGTAGCCCTTCATGGCCACCACCGCAGCGACCGCAAAAGTGACCGAATTCGTCTTCGAATGGGAAGGCCGGGACCGCAACGGCAAGTCCGTGCGCGGGGAGACGCGCGCCGCGGGCGAGAACCAGGTGCAGGCCTCGCTGCGGCGCCAGGGCGTCACGCCGCTCAAGATCAAGAAGCGCAAGATGCGCTCGGGCCAGAAGATCAGGCCCAAGGACATCGCGATCTTCACCCGCCAGCTGGCCACGATGATGAAGGCCGGCGTGCCGCTGCTGCAGGCGTTCGACATCGTGGGCCGCGGCAACGCCAACGCCAGCGTCACCAAGCTGCTCAACGACATCCGCACCGACGTCGAAACCGGCACGTCGCTGTCGGCCGCGTTCCGCAAGTACCCGCTGTACTTCGACAACCTGTACTGCAACCTGGTCGAGGCCGGCGAGGCCGCCGGTATCCTGGAGGCGCTGCTGGACCGCCTGGCGGTCTACATGGAGAAGACCGAGGGCATCAAGTCGAAGATCAAGTCGGCCCTGATGTACCCGATCGCGGTGGTCGTCGTGGCCTTCGTCGTCGTTTCGGTGATCATGATCTTCGTGATCCCGGCGTTCAAGCAGGTGTTCACCTCGTTCGGCGCCGACCTGCCCGCGCCAACGCTGTTCGTCATCGGCATGAGCGAGTTCTTCGTCAAGTACTGGTACATCATCTTCGGCGGCCTCGGCGGCGGCTTCTACTTCTTCATGCAGGCCTGGAAGCGCAACGAGAAGGTGCAGATGTTCATGGACCGGCTGATGCTCAAGCTGCCGGTGTTCGGCGACCTGGTCTACAAGTCGGTCATCGCCCGCTGGACGCGCACCCTGTCCACCATGTTCGCCGCCGGCGTGCCGCTGGTGGAAGCGCTCGACTCGGTCGGCGGCGCCTCCGGCAACTCGGTCTACGCGCTGGCCACCACCCGGATCCAGCAGGAAGTGTCCACCGGCACCAGCCTGACGGCCGCCATGACCAACGCCAACGTCTTCCCGACCATGGTGCTGCAGATGTGCGCCATCGGCGAGGAGTCCGGCTCCATCGACCACATGCTGGGCAAGGCCGCCGACTTCTACGAGTCCGAGGTCGACGACATGGTCGCGGGCCTGTCCAGCCTGATGGAGCCGATCATCATCGTGTTCCTGGGCACCATCATCGGCGGCATCGTCGTCTCGATGTACCTGCCGATCTTCAAGCTCGGCCAAGTCGTCTGATGGTCTCGCCGGCACTGGACGCCCTCCTCGCGGGCGTCTTCGGGCTGCTCCTGGGCAGCTTCCTCAACGTGGTCATCTACCGGCTGCCCAGGATCCTGGAGCGGCAGTGGGCGGCCGAGTGCGCCGAACTGGCGGGCAAGACGCCCGAACCGGCCGAGCCGTTCAACCTGCTGGTGCCGCGCTCGCGCTGCCGCCAGTGCGGGCACGTCATCCGCTGGTACGAGAACATCCCTGTCCTGAGCTACCTCGCGCTGCGCGGCAAGTGCTCCTCCTGCGGCACGCCGATCGGCCTGCGCTACCCCCTGGTCGAGCTGGCCACGGGCGCGCTCTTCGCCTGGTGCATCTGGACCTGGGGCGCCAACGTCACCGGTCTGGCCTGGTGCGGCTTCTGTGCGGCCGTGCTGGCCCTGGCCCTGATCGACTGGGACACGACGCTGCTGCCGGACGACATCACGCTGCCGCTGCTGTGGGCCGGCCTGATCCTGGCCGCCATGCGCTGGACGCCCGTCACGCTGCCGCAGGCCCTGTGGGGCGCCGTCGCCGGCTACCTGTCGCTGTGGAGCATCTACCACCTGTTCCGCCTCACCACCGGACGGGAAGGCATGGGCTACGGCGACTTCAAGCTGTTCGCCGCGCTGGGCGCCTGGTTCGGATGGCAGGCGCTCATTCCCATCATCCTGATGGCCTCGGTGATCGGTGCCATCATCGGCATCGCCATGAAGTTCGCGAGCCAACTGCGCGAGGGCGGCTACGTGCCGTTCGGCCCCTTCCTGGCCGTCGCCGGCCTCACCGCGCTGGTGTTCGGCCCGGCGTCGATCCTGCGCGCCATCGGCCTGTAGCGGGGGCGCCGTGCGCATCGGCCTGACCGGCGGCATCGGCAGCGGCAAGAGCACGGTGCTGGAGATGCTGCGCCAGCTGGGCGCGGCCACCATCGACGCCGACGCGATCTCGCGCTCGACCACCGCCGCCGGCGGGTCGGCCATCGCCGCCATCGCCCGCCACTTCGGACCCGAATTCGTCACCGCCGACGGCGCCCTGGACCGCGAGCGCATGCGCGTGCACGTCTATGCGCACCCGGCGGCGCGGCGCGAGCTCGAGGCCATCATCCACCCGCTGGTGGGGGCCGAATCCGAGCGCCAGGTGCGGCAGGCCGAGGCGCGGGGCGCGCGCTGCATCGTGTTCGACATCCCGCTGCTGGTGGAGTCGGGCCGCTGGCGCCGGCAGGTCGACCGCGTGCTGGTGGTCGATTGCCTGCCGGCCACGCAGGTCGCCCGCGTGCAGTCGCGCAGCGGCCTGGCGCCCGCCGAGGTGGAGGCGATCATCGCCGCGCAGGCCCCGCGGGCCCTGCGGCTGCAGGCCGCCGACGCGGTCATCTTCAACGACGGCCTGTCGCTGCAGCAGCTGCAGGCCGAAGTGCGGTGGCTGGCCCGGGCCTTCGGGCTATGATGGTGCGTTCGCGTGAACCCCTGACGCACCCTCGAGCGTGATCCTCTACGAATACCCGTTCAACGAACGCATCCGAACCTACCTGCGCCTGGAGCACCTGTTCCGGCGCCTCGGCGAGCTGGTTCCCCGCGACCATCCGCTCGACCATCACTACGCGCTCGCCACCATCTTCGAGGTGATGGACGTGGCGGCCCGGGCCGACCTCAAGTCCGACGTGATGAAGGACCTGGAGAAGCAAAAGACGCTGCTCAATGGCTACCGCGGCAACCCGGGCGTGGCCGAATCGGTGCTGGACGAGGTGGTCGGCAAGCTCGACGAGTGCTTCTCCGCGCTGAACAGCGTGCCCGGCAAGGCCGGCCAGTCGCTCACCGACAACGAGTGGCTGATGAGCATCCGCAGCCGCATCGGCATCCCCGGCGGCACCTGCGAATTCGACCTGCCCGGCTACTACGCCTGGCAGCAGCTCGACGCCGCCACGCGCCAGGCCGACCTCGGGCGCTGGGCCCGGCCGCTGGGCACGCTGGCCGAATCGATCCACGTGCTGCTGCGACTGCTGCGCGATTCGGGCACGCCGCAGAAGGTCATCGCGACGGGCGGCCAGTTCCAGCAGACGCTGCCGCAGGGGCGCACCTTCCAGCTGCTGCGGCTGCGCATCGATCCGGCCACGCGCCTGGTGCCGGAGATCAGCGGCAACCGCCTGATGGTGTCGGTGCGCCTGATGCGGCAGGAAAGCAGCGACAAGCTCGTCGCGAGCAACGAGAACGGCGAGTTCGAACTCACCCTGTGCTCGTAGGAGCGCGCCATGCCGGAGAACACGCCCAAGCCGAGGACCGTGGCCTGCCCGCACTGCGGCGGGCCGAGCATCTATGCGCCGAGCAACCCGTACCGGCCGTTCTGCAGCGAGCGCTGCAAGAACCTGGACCTGGGCGCCTGGGCCAGCGAGAGTTTCCGCGTGCCCGACGAAACGCCGCCCGACGACCAGCCGTTCGGCGATCCCAAGCAGCAGTGAGCCGCATCAGGCCGGGCGCTGCGTGGCGCCGGTGAAGCCGCGCTCCTGCGCGAACCACTGCAGCACCGGCACCGCGCCCGGCAGCACCGGCCCCACCTGCACGGGCAGCGACTGCCACGTAAAGCTCTGGCCCTCGTGCATGTGCAGCTCGCCGCTCCAGTCGACCACCTTGCAGAAGTGCAGTCGCACCAGCGCGTGCGGATAGTCCACCAGCTCGACACGCCAGGGCTGCACCGGGCCGATCACCAGGCCGATCTCCTCGATCAGTTCTCGGCGCAGCGCCTGCTCGACCGTTTCGCCCGCTTCGACCTTGCCGCCCGGAAATTCCCAGTAGCCGGCGTACACCTTGCCCTCGGGCCGGCTGGTGAGCAGGAAGCTGCCGTCGGCGCGCAGCAGCACGCCGACGGCGACTTCGACGATGGCGCGCTGCGGCCCACCCTCGCGCGGCCGGTCGCCATCGGCCACCAGCACGCCGGCCTGCGCGGGAACGCCCGTCATGGATGGCGGCCGGCCCAGTCGCGCGCGAACTGGTAGGCCACGCGTCCGCTGCGCGAGCCGCGCTCGAGCGCCCACACGAGCGCCTCGGGCCGGGCAGCCGCGATCCCCTGCTCGGAGACGCCGAAGGACGACAGCCATTGCGAGGCGATCGCCAGGTACTCGTCCTGCGTGAACGGATAGAAGCTCACCCAGAGGCCGAAGCGCTCGGACAGCGAGATCTTCTCTTCCACCACCTCGCCGGGATGGACCTCGCCATCCTCGGTGTGGGTGTAGGTGAGGTTCTCCTTCATGTACTCGGGCAGCAGGTGGCGCCGGTTGCTGGTGGCGTAGATCAGCACGTTCGGCGAGGCCGCCGCCACCGAGCCGTCGAGGATGGACTTGAGCGCCTTGTAGCCGGCCTCGCCCTCCTCGAAGCTCAGGTCGTCGCAAAAGACCATGAACTTCTCGGGTCGGTCGGCGACCAGGTCCACGATGTCCGGCAGGTCCACCAGGTCGGCCTTGTCGACCTCGACCAGGCGCAGCCCGCGCGCGGCGTATTCGTTCAGGCAGGCCTTGATCAGCGACGACTTGCCCGTGCCCCGCGCCCCCGTGAGCAGCACGTTGTTGGCCGGCTGGCCGGCGACGAACTGCTCGGTGTTGCGCTGGATGCGTTCCTTCTGCGGCTCGATTTCCTTCAGGTCGCCCAGGCGGATGCCCGCCACGTGCCGCACCGGCTCGAGCGAGCCGTGGCCCGACGAGCGCTTGCGGTAGCGCCAGGCGATGGCTTCCTGCCAGGCGGGCGCCGACAGCGGCCGCGGCAGCACGGCCTCCAGCCGGTCCAGCAGGCGATTGGCCCGCGACAGGAGTTCGTCCAGCCGGTCGGTCATGACCGGTAGTCCGCGTTGATGGTCACGTACTCGTGGCTGAAGTCGCAGGTCCAGACCGTGTCCGCGGCCTGGCCGCGGCCGAGCCCCACGCGCACCGTGATCTCCTGCTGCTTCATCACGCGCTGGCCGTCCTCCTCGCGGTAGGACGGGTTGCGCCCGCCTCGAACGGCGACGTGCACGTCGTCCAGCCACAGGTCGATGCCGGCCTGGTCGAGGTCGTCGATGCCGGCATAGCCGACGGCCGCCAGGATGCGACCCAGGTTGGGATCGCTGGCGAAGAAGGCGGTCTTGACCAGCGGGGAGTGGGCGATGGCATAGGCCACCTGGCGGCACTCCTGCGCATCGCGGCCGCCTTCGACGCGCACCGTGATGAACTTGGTGGCGCCTTCGCCGTCGCGCACGATCGCCTGCGCCAGCTGGCGCGCCACCTGCAGCATCGCGTCACGCAGCGCGCGGCCATCGGCCGAGTCCAGCGACGTGACCGGCGCGTGGCCGGCCTGGTTGGTGGCGATGACGATGAACGAGTCGTTGGTCGAGGTGTCGCCATCGACCGTCACGCGGTTGAAGGACCCTTCGGCCAGCTCGAAGGCGAGCTGCTGCATCAGCGGCTGCGCCACGCAGGCATCGGTGGCCAGGAAGCCCAGCATCGTGGCCATGTTGGGCCGGATCATTCCCGCGCCCTTGCTGATGCCGGTGACGGTGACGTCCTTGCCGCCGACGCGCGCCGTGGCGCTGAACGCCTTGGCGATCGTGTCGGTGGTCATGATGCCCTCGGCCGCGCGCAGCCAGTGGTCCGGCCGGGCGTCGGCCAGCGCCTTGGGCAGGCCCGCCTCGATGCGGTCCAGCGGCAGCGGCTCCATGATCACGCCGGTGGAGAACGGCAGGACCTGCTGCGGCGACACGTTCAGGTGGCGCGCCAGCGCGATGCAGGTGGCGCGCGCGCGCACCAGCCCCTCCTCGCCGGTGCCGGCGTTGGCATTGCCGGTATTGATCACCAGCGCGCGGATGTCGCCGCCCGCCAGGTGCTCGCGGCAGACCTGCACCGGCGCCGCGCAGAAGCGGTTGCGGGTGAACACGGCGCCCACGCTGGCGCCCGGCTCGAGCAGGAAGACGGTGAGGTCCTTGCGGTTGGCCTTGCGGATGCCCGCCTCGGCCACGCCGATCGACAGCCCGCGCACGGGACGGAGTTGGTCCGCCTGCGGGGCGGAAAGGTTGACGGCCATGGGTGTGTCCGGGTGGGGAAATCAGTTCTGGCGCCAGGGCAGCCCGCGCAGGCGCCAGCCGCCCTTGCGGCCGCGGTGGCCCTGCTCGTCGGCGTCGCCTTCGAAGCCTTCGAGGATGTTGTAGGCCTGGATGCCCAGTTCGGTGGCGCGCCTGGCGGCGGCGATCGAGCGCACGCCGCTGCGGCACAGCAGGACCGCCTTCTTGCCGGCGGGAACGGCCTGGCGGATGCCGTCGTCGAAAGCGGGGTTCGGCGCCATGCCGGGCCACTGCTTCCAGGCCAGTGCCAGCGCGCCGGGCACGAAGCCGACCCATTCGCGCTCGGCGTCGCTGCGAACGTCGACCAGCACCGCGTCGCCGGCCCGCCACCAGTCATGGGCCAGCTGCGGCGAGACGTCGCCGGCATAGCCCTGGGCGGGGCGCACGCCATCGGCGTGGGGAGGGGAATCGGGCGCGCTCATGCGCCCGATTTTGCCAGCGCGCCCGCGCCCTTCTTCAGACGATGCGCACGCTGAGGTTGGGCAGGCCGTCGATGTGCATCTCGATGACGTCGCCGCGCACCACCGGCCCGACGTTCTCCGGCGTGCCCGAGTAGATGATGTCGCCGGGAAACAGCTCGTTGGCCTCGGACAGCTTGCTGATCTGCTCGGCCACCGACCAGATCATCTGGTTCAGGTTCGCGTTCTGCTTGGTCTGCCCGTTCACCTTGAGCCAGATCGCCCCCTTGGTGAAGTGCCCCGTCTGGGCGACGCGGTGGACCGGCCCGAGCGGCGCCGAATGGTCGAAGCTCTTGCCGATCTCCCAGGGCTTCTTCTCGTCGCCCATGGCGCGCTGCAGGTCGCGGCGGGTCATGTCCAGTCCGAGCGTGTAGCCGTAGACGTGCTCCAGCGCCTGGGCCACCGGAATGTTGCGTCCGCCCTTGCCGATCGCCGCCACCAGTTCGGCCTCGTAGTGGTAGTTCCTGGTCAGCGACGGGTAGGGGTGGTCGGCCACCGTCCCGCTGGGCACGTACTGGATCGCGTCGGTCGGCTTCTGGAAGAAGAACGGCGGCTCGCGGTTCGGGTCCGAACCCATCTCCCGGGCGTGCGCGGCGTAGTTGCGCCCGATGCAGTAGATGCGCCGCACCGGAAACACCTCGTCGGACCCGACGATGGGAATGGTGGTACCGGCCACGGCGAATGGCGTGCGCCCGCCCGCCGACCCCGCCGCGGTGCTTGCGCATCCGGCCAGCACCGTGCCTGCCGCTGCGGCCGTGCCGCCGAAAAACGTCCTGCGATCCATCTGCTTGTCTCCTTGGTTTGTCTTCGGGATGGACTCCCGCAGGGAGTATCCCGCCGCGCGCCCCGCCTGCAACCGTTGGTGTAAACCCTCTTAACGCGGACGGAACGGGGCTCCAAAGATAGCGTGCTAACAAGCACGGTTCAACAGCCAAGCCCCAAGGAGACAAGCCATGAAGGAAGCCCAGACCCCCCGTCGCCGCAGCCTGCTCAAGGGCGCGGCGATCGCCGCCGGCGCCATGTCCGCACCGATGGTGGCGCGCGCGCAGCAAGCCGTCTCGTTCCGGTTCCAGAGCACCTGGCCGGCCAAGGACATCTTCCACGAGTTCGCCCTGGACTTCGCCAAGAAGGTGAACGACATGGCGGGCGGGCGCCTGAAGATCGAGGTGCTGCCCGCGGGCGCGGTGGTGCCCCCCTTCCAGCTGCTCGAGGCGGTGAACAAGGGCACGCTCGATGGCGGCCACGGCGTGGTTGCCTACCACTACGGCAAGAACTCCGCCCTGGCCCTGTGGGGCTCCGGCCCGGCCTTCGGCATGGACCCCAACATGGTGCTGGCGTGGCACTACTACGGCGGCGGCAAGGCGCTGCTGGAGGAGATCTACAAGTCCATCAACATGGACGTCGTCTCCTACCTGTACGGACCGATGCCCACGCAGCCGCTCGGCTGGTTCAAGAAGCCGATCTCCAACGTGTCGCAGCTCAAGGGCCTGAAGTACCGCACCGTGGGCCTGGCCGTGGACCTGTTCACCGACCTGGGCGCCGCGGTCAACCCGCTGCCCGGCGGCGAGATCGTGCCCGCGCTCGACCGCGGCCTGATCGAGGCGGCCGAGTTCAACAACGCCTCGTCCGACAAGGCCCTTGGCTTTCCCGACGTCGCCAAGAACTGCATGCTGCAAAGCTTCCACCAGAGCGGCGAACAGTTCGAGGTGCTGTTCAACAAGACCAAGTACAACGGCCTGCCGCAGGACCTGAAGTCGATCATCGACTACGCCGTGCAGGCGGCGTCGGCCGACTTCAGCTGGAAGGCGATCGACCGCAACTCCAAGGACTACGTCGACCTCAAGACCAAGGACAAGGTCAACTTCTACAAGACCCCCGACGCCATCCTGCGCGCGCAGCTGGATTCGTGGGACAAGGTGGTCGCCAGCAAGTCCAAGGACAACCCCTTCTTCTCCAAGGTGCTCGACTCGCAGAAGTCCTTCGCCCGCCGCGCCGGCCAGTGGCAGAACGACTACATGGTGGACTTCAAGATGGCCTACAACCGCTACTTCGGCGGCAAGAAGGCTTGACGGGCGCCGCCGCCTGACCGCGGCCAGCCGCGCGGGAGTACCGCCGGCTGGCCTTTTTTCCGCCAACCAAGCCAAGGGGATCCGAGAGCATGACCGTCGAGAAGCTCCTGCAAGGCGTGGAGTCGATGAGCACCTGGATCGGCAAGGCATTCGCCTGGCTGATCGTGGCGCTGATGCTCCTCGTCTGCGTCGAGGTGTTCAAGCGCTACATCCTGAACATGCCCACGGCCTGGGTGTTCGACGTGAGCAACATGATGTACGGCACGCTGTTCATGATGTGCGGCGCGTACACCCTGGCGCACGACGGCCACGTCCGCGGCGACTTCCTGTACGGCAGCATGAAGCCGCGCCGGCAGGCCGCGCTGGACCTGGTGCTCTACGTGCTGTTCTTCCTGCCCGGCATCCTGGCGCTCACCTGGGCCGGCTGGGTGTACGCCGGTGACGCGCTGGCGATCCACGAGACCACCTTCAACGCGACGCCGCTGCCGATCTACCCCTTCAAGTTCGTCATCCCGGTGGCCGGCGCCACGGTGCTGGTGCAGGGCCTGTCGGAGATCCTGCGGTGCGTGGTGTGCCTGCGCACCGGCCAATGGACCCCGCGGCTGGACGACGCCGAGGAGATCGACGTCGTCGAGCAGCAGCTCGCCGGCAGCACCTACGTGGACGAGGACGCGCGGCGCGAGGCGATCGCCAAGGCCAAGTCCATCGACGAAGCGGCGCGCCAGCGCATGGAGCAGGAATGATGTCCAACGCCGCCCTCGGCCTGACGATGCTGTGCCTGATCGTGGTCGTGATCATGATGGGCTTCCCGACCGCCTTCACCCTGATGGGGCTGGGCATCATGTTCGGCTGGGTTGCTTTCTACGACCCGAGCGTCCACTTCTGGGACAACCGGATCTTCGACCTGATGGTGCAGCGCGCCTTCGGGGCGATGAACAACGACACGCTGCTGTCCATCCCGCTGTTCGTGCTGATGGGCTACGTGATGGAACGCGGCGCGCTGGTGGACAAGATGTTCCACAGCGTGCAGCTCGCCTTTCGCAGCGTCCCCGGCTCGCTGGCCGTCACCACGCTGATCATCTGCACCTTCTGGGGCATCGCCTCCGGCCTGGTCGGCGCGGTGGTCGTGCTGATGGGCGTGATCGCCATGCGGCCGATGCTCAACGCCGGCTACGACGTGCGCCTGGCCTCCGGCGTGATCACCGCCGGCGGCACGCTGGGCATCCTGATCCCGCCGTCTGTGATGATCATCGTGTATGCCGCGGTCGCCGGGCAGTCGGTGGTCAAGCTCTATGCCGCCGCGATGTTCCCCGGCTTCTTCCTGTCGCTGCTCTACCTCGTGTACGTGATCGGCTGGGTGCTGCTCAACCCGAAGATCGCGCCGAAGCTGCCGCCGGAGAAGATGACGGTTCCCATCCCGCCGTGGCTGCAGCACCTCTCCACCGCGTACGGCCGCCGGGTGCTGCCCGCCCTGGCCGCCGCGGTGGCCGCCCCGGCGCGCGCGCTGCGCGCCACTGCCGACGGCGCGGCGGTCACCTGGGGCTTCCTTGCCCGCAGCCTGGCGCTGTCGCTCGTGCCGGTGCTGCTCGCCGTCGTCACGCTCGGCACGGTGTGGTGGTACGTCGTCATCTATTCGCAACAGACCGATGCGCCCGAGCCCGCCAAGGCGCAGGTCACGCAGAAGGCGCCTGCGACCGCTTCCGGTGCCGGCGCCGCGTCCGGCCTGCAGGAACCGCCGGCGGACGGCAGCGCCCTCAAGGAACCGCCGGCGGACAACAGCGGCGGACTGCAGGAACCCCCGGCCGACAACACTGGCGCCTTGAAGGAGCCGCCCGCCGACGCGGGTGGGCCTGCATCGAACGGTGGACTGAAGGAGCCGCCGGGCCCCGACGCGCCGGCGACGGCATCGCAAGGCGTGTCCGAACCGCCAGGCGCCGCGCCCTCCGGCGGCGACCAGCCGCTCACGCGGCTCGGCGAAGCGGCAGCGGAGGAAACGCATGTCGCCGTCCCGCAGAGCTTCTACATCGGCTTCTGGATCACCTGCGCCATCGCCGCCGCGCTCCTGCTCTGGTACTACTGGCGCTTCGACGCCGAGCAGTTCGAGATCCTGCGCATGCTCACCTCCTCGGTGATGCCGCTGGCCATCCTCACCTTCGTGGTGCTGGCGGTCATCCTGTTCGGCATCACCACGGCCACCGAATCGGCGGCCGTGGGGGCGGCGGGGGCATTCCTGATGGCCTGGCACGCCCGCACCCTCACCTGGCAACGCATCAAGGAAGCGGTCTTCCTCACCGCCAAGACCACCGCCATGGTGTGCTGGCTGTTCATCGGCTCGGCCATCTTCTCGGCGGTGTTCGCCATCCTGGGCGGCCAGCGCCTGGTCGAGGAGTGGGTGCTCAGCCTGAACATGACGCCGCTGCAGTTCCTGCTGCTGTCGCAGGCGATCATCTTCGTGCTGGGCTGGCCGCTGGAGTGGACCGAGATCATCGTGATCTTCGTGCCGATCTTCCTGCCGCTGCTGCAGCACTTCCAGATCGACCCGATGCTGTGGGGCGTGCTGGTGTTCGTGAACCTGCAGGCCGCCTTCCTCTCGCCGCCGGTCGCGATGTCGGCGTTCTACCTGAAGGGCGTGTCGCCACCGCACGTGACGATCAACCAGATCTTCGCGGGCATGATGCCCTACATGCTGATCGTCATCGTCTGCATGGTCCTGATGTACATCTGGCCGTCGCTGACGCTCTGGCTGCCCAACTACCTGTACGGCTAGAAGCAACGGGGAGGCGCCGTCGCGCCTCCCCAACTCATCCAGGGGCGGGCAGCCCCTCGGCAGGGTCGAAGCCGATATATTGGGACCTTCTCTTTTCCACGATTCCAAGGTCCGAGCATGCAACCCCTGGTCCGCCGCTTCTGCTGCAGCCTCGTTGGCGCCCTGGCGCTCCAAGCATCCGTCGTCCACGCAGGCATGCTGCCGCCGGAAGCCGCGATGTCCTCCCCGGCCTCGAGCCAGGCCGACACCGACAGGGCGAAGGTGCAGCAGTTCCTCGAGCGGGCCAACGTGCGCCAGAAGCTCGAGGCCATGGGCGTGGCCGGCCTGAACGCCCATGACCGGGTCGCCGCGCTGAGCGAAGAGGAAGTGCACGCCCTGGCGCAGCGCATCGACGGCATGCCGGCGGGCGGCGCCATCAGCGACCGGGACATCATCCTGATCCTGCTGGTGACCCTGCTGATCATCGTCGTCCTCTAAGGCGCGCACGGCGGCTGCCGGTCGTCGCAGCCACCGGAGCGATCCGCCCGACCTTCCAGCCCGCGGCCACGCCGTTGCGCAGCTGGCGATGCCTCATGCACGGGTAACATGCCGGCCGTGGGCGAAGGCGCAACCTCTCTTGTACGACCGGACTCGGACTTCGCCCAGAGCACGCCGGACGAACAGGAGGCGCGGCTGGTCCATCTGGCGCGGCGCTGGCGCCTCGTGCTGCGCGCCGTCTTCCTGGGTCTCGTGGTCCTGGTCTGGCTCGCCTTCATCGAGGAAGGCAGGCACGAATATGAGCTGACCCGCGCGGCCTTGGCCCAGCGCGACACCAACCTGGCCACGGCGGTGGAGCACTACCTGGTGCGGGTGCTGCGCACGGCGGAGGCGGTGCACGGACTGCTCGGCGGCCTGCTGGCCCACGGGCATGGCGACGCCGAACTGACCTCCCTGCTCACCGACCGCCTGCGAGCCAACGACGTCTTCCAGGAGCTCGGCCTGTGCCTGGCCGATGGCCGAATCCTGCCGCCACCGGCACCGGGCGCACGCCTGACGGCGGCCGCCTGCAGGCAACTAGGGGCCGAGACGCCGCCCGGACCGGCACTGACCGTGCTGGCGCCGGTCGGTCCCGCCGGAGCGATGCTGGTGCCGATGGCCTTGCCGATCGAGGGACCCGGGGCAAGGCGCCTGGCGGTGGCGGTCGGCCTCGTGCCCGTCGAGAAGATGCTGGGGATCATGCAATCGGCCGTGCTGCGCGACGACACCGCCGTGCTGGTGACGGGCGCCGACGGCCGGCCCCGGGCGGCATGGCGTTCGCACGCGGGCCATGTCTCCGACCCCGCCCGCTTCGCGGCGCTGGCGCAGTTGCAGTCCGGCCACGCGGGCATTGCCGCGATCGACGGGCAGGACTACTTCGTTTCGTCCGTCGCGATGCCGCAGGCAGGCCTGCGCATCGCCGTGGCCACCGCCGGCGTCGACGCGCTGGCCGAGTTCCATGCGCGCCGGACGCGGTTCCTCGTGCTGTGCGTGCTGGTCACGATCGGCCTGGCGGGGGTCTTCGGGCTGCTGGCGCAGATGCACGCCGAGAGCGACGCCCGCGCGCACTCCCTGATCCAGGCCAGGGCGGACCTGCACCTGCTGAACGCGGAACTGGACAGCAAGGTGCGCGAGCGGACCGCGCAGCTCGAACAGGCCTGCCGCGACCTGGAGACGTTCTCCTATGCGGTGGCGCACGACGTGCGGGCGCCGCTGGCCAGCATCGCGGGATTCGCTGAGGCGCTGGCGCCGGCCGTCGCGCAATCGACCAACGAGAAGCACCAGCATTACCTCAGGCGCATCCAGGCCAATGCGACGCACATGGACGAACTCACCCGGCACCTGCTGGAGCTGGGTCGCCTGGCACGGGCGCCGCTGGCGCGCCAGGACGTGGATCTCGGCGCCCTGGCACTGGAGGTGCTGGCCGGCTTGCGCGAGTCCCAACCCGATCGCGAGGTCCATGCCAGCGTGGAGGCGGACCTGCGCGCCCAGGGCGACCGCGCCCTGCTGCGCCAGGTGCTGGAGAACCTGCTGGGCAACGCCTGGAAGTTCACCGCCTACCGGTCCCCGGCGCGCATCACGTTCGGGCGCGACGGCGCGACCTCCACCGAGGGCTGGACCGTGTTCGTCGTCGGCGACGACGGCGAGGGCTTCGACGACGAGCAGGCCGCCGGCCTGTTCCAGCCCTTCCGGCGGCTGCACGGGCAGGACGAGTTTCCCGGCACCGGCGTGGGACTCGCCGCCGTGCAGCGGATCGTCATGCTCCATGGCGGCAACGTGTGGTGCCGCGCGCAGGCCGGCCGCGGCGCCCGCTTCTATTTCTCCCTGCCGCGCGAAGCGGCGTGACCGGCGCTTCGGGGTGGCGGCGCGCCCGGCCGCCCGCGCCATCCGGACCCCCGCCATCCGAGCTCGGCAGGATGGCCGCGAGGCGGACTCAATTGACGTTGACGTAAACGTCAATTAAGCTGCCGGGTGCAGACTCGCCGCACCAGCCCGCCGCGCGAGCGGGACCTCCGGAAGACCCATCCCATGACCGACCTGTCCGCCGAATTCAAGGCGCTTGCCGACTACCGTCCCACGCACAAGGTGCGCTTCGTCACCGCGGCCAGCCTGTTCGACGGCCACGACGCGGCCATCAACATCATGCGCCGCATCCTGCAGGGCATGGGCGCCGAGGTGATCCATCTCGGGCACAACCGCAGCGTCGACGAGGTGGTGACCGCCGCCTTGCAGGAGGACGTGCAGGGCATCGCCGTCAGCTCCTACCAGGGCGGCCACGTCGAATACTTCAAGTACATGGTGGACCTGCTGCGCAGCCGCGGCGGCGAGCACATCCAGGTGTTCGGCGGCGGCGGCGGCGTCATCGTGCCGGCGGAGATCCGCGAACTGCACGGCTACGGCGTCACCCGCATCTACAGCCCCGAGGACGGCCAGCGCATGGGCCTGCAGGGGATGATCGGCGAGATGGTGATGCGGTGCGACAGGGACCTGGCGCCGTACGCGCCGACGGACCTGCGCGCCATCGAAGGACAGGACGACGCGCACTGGCGCGCCCTCGCCCAGCTCATCACCGCGATCGAGAACGGCGCCGCCGACGGCGCGCTCCTGGGCCAGCTGCGCGAACGCGCGGCGGCCCGCCAGGTGCCGGTGGTGGGCATCACCGGCACGGGCGGCGCCGGCAAGTCCTCGCTCACCGACGAGCTCATCCGGCGCCTGCGCCTCGACCAGGACGACCGGCTGCGCGTGGCGGTGATCTCCATCGACCCGTCGCGCCGCAAGAGCGGCGGCGCGCTGCTGGGCGACCGCATCCGCATGAACGCGATCGGGCCGTGGCGGTCCGGGCCGCGCGTCTTCATGCGGTCGCTGGCCACGCGCGATTTCGGCAGCGAGATCTCCGCCGCGCTGCCCGACGTCATCGCCGCCTGCAAGGCGTCCGGCTTCGACCTGGTGGTGGTCGAGACCTCGGGCATCGGCCAGGGCGACGCGGCCATCGTGCCGCTGGTGGACGTGCCGATGTACGTGATGACGCCGGAGTTCGGCGCCGCCAGCCAGCTGGAGAAGATCGACATGCTCGACTTCGCCGAGTTCGTGGCCATCAACAAGTTCGACCGCAAGGGCGCCTCCGACGCCCTGCGCGACGTCGCCAAGCAGGTGCAGCGCAACCGCGAGGCCTGGGGCAAGAAGCCCGAGGAGATGCCGGTGTTCGGCACCATGGCCGCGCGCTTCAACGACGACGGCGTCACCGCGCTGTACCAGGCGCTCAAGCCGCGCCTGCAGGCGCTGGGACTCGCACTGGCCGAAGGGCGCCTGCCCGCCGCGGCCGTGCGCCACAGCACCAACCAGACGCCGATCGTGCCGGCGGCCCGCACGCGCTACCTGGCCGAGATCAGCGACACGGTGCGCGGGTACAAGAAGCGCGCCCGCGGCCAGGCGGTGCTCGCGCGCGAGATCCAGCAGCTCGAAGCCGCCGCCACCATGCTGCGCGTGGGCAAGCCCGACCGCGCTCCCGCGTCGGAAGCCGCGCTGGACCTGGCGGGCAAGCGGCGCGAACGGCTCGATGCCGACGCCCGCCACCTGCTGCAGCAGTGGCCGGACATGCGCAAGGCGTACGCGGGCGACGAGTACGTGGTGAAGATCCGCGACAAGGAGATCCGCACCGCGCTCACGAGCAAGTCGCTCTCCGGCACCACGATCCGCAAGGTCTACCTGCCCTCGTTCGAGGACCACGGCGAGATCCTCAAGTGGCTGATGCTGGAGAACGTGCCGGGCAGCTTCCCCTACACCGCCGGGGTGTTCGCGTTCAAGCGCGAGAACGAGGACCCCACCCGCATGTTCGCGGGCGAAGGCGACGCGTTCCGCACCAACCGGCGCTTCAAGCTGCTGTCCGAAGGCATGCCGGCCAAGCGGCTGTCCACCGCGTTCGACTCGGTCACGCTGTACGGCAACGACCCCGACGAGCGCCCGGACATCTACGGCAAGGTCGGCAACTCCGGCGTGTCGATCGCCACGCTGGACGACATGAAGGTGCTGTACTCGGGCTTCGACCTGTGCAGCCCCAGCACGTCGGTGTCGATGACGATCAACGGCCCGGCGCCCACCATCCTGGCGATGTTCATGAACACCGCCATCGACCAGCAGCTGGAGAAGTTCCGCGCCGACAACGGCCGCGAGCCCACCGACACCGAGGCGGCCAAGATCCGCGAGTGGGTGCTGGCCAATGTGCGCGGCACCGTGCAGGCGGACATCCTGAAGGAGGACCAGGGCCAGAACACCTGCATCTTCTCCACCGAGTTCAGCCTCAAGGTCATGGGCGACATCGCCGAGTACTTCGTGCACCACAACGTGCGCAACTTCTACTCGGTGTCGATCTCGGGCTACCACATCGCCGAGGCGGGCGCCAACCCGATCAGCCAGCTGGCGTTCACGCTGTCCAACGGCTTCACGCTGGTGGAGGCGTACCTGGCGCGCGGCATGCACATCGACGACTTCGCGCCCAACCTGTCGTTCTTCTTCTCCAACGGCATGGATCCCGAGTACACGGTGCTCGGGCGGGTGGCCCGCCGCATCTGGGCCGTGGCGATGAAGGACAAGTACGGCGCCAACGAGCGCAGCCAGAAGCTCAAGTACCACATCCAGACGTCCGGACGCAGCCTGCACGCGCAGGAGATCCAGTTCAACGACATCCGCACCACGCTGCAGGCGCTGATCGCGGTCTACGACAACTGCAACTCGCTGCACACCAACGCGTTCGACGAGGCGATCACCACCCCGACCGAGGACAGCGTGCGCCGCGCGATGGCCATCCAGCTGATCATCAACCGCGAGTGGGGGCTGGCCAGGAACGAGAACCCGAGCCAGGGCTCGTTCGTGATCGAGGAGCTGACCGAGCTGGTGGAAGAGGCGGTGCTGGCGGAGTTCGAGCGCATCGCCGAGCGCGGCGGCGTGCTGGGCGCCATGGAGACCGGCTACCAGCGCGGCCGCATCCAGGACGAGAGCATGCACTACGAGATGCTCAAGCACACCGGCGAGCTGCCGATCATCGGCGTCAACACCTTCCGCAACCCGCACGGCGACCCGATCCCCGAGAAGCTGGAGCTGGCCCGCTCGACCGAGGAGGAAAAGCAGGGGCAGCTGCAGCGCCTGCAGGCCTTCCATGCCCGCCACGCCGGCGATGCGCCCGCCCTGCTGCGGCGCCTGCAGCAGGCGGTGATCGACAACCGCAACGTGTTCGAGGTGCTGATGGACGCCGTGCGGGTCTGCTCGCTCGGCCAGATCACCAGCGCCCTGTTCGAGGTGGGCGGGCAGTACCGGCGGAACATGTAGGGCGGGTCGCCCAGCGTCAGGATCGCGCAAGCTTGGCGGCCGCCCGGTCCGCCGGGGCAGCCCTGCCACGCAGAACTACCTAGGGGGTTCCCCGCTACCGCACTGCAGCACGCATTCCTAGCATTCCGGCTTCCGGCGTGTCCAGCACGCCCATAGGAGTGCGTGCGCTTGTCGGCTGAGATCATCCTGGAGACCAAGGGCCTGACGAAGGAGTTCAAGGGCTTCGTCGCGGTCAACAACGTCGACCTGACGGTGCGGCGGGGCGACATCCATGCGCTGATCGGCCCGAACGGCGCCGGCAAGACGACGTTCTTCAACCTGCTCACCAAGTTCCTGCCGCCCACCCGCGGCACGATCACCTACCTGGGCACGGACATCACGCACGAGAAGCCGGCGCAGACGGCCCGGCGCGGCATCGTGCGCTCCTTCCAGATCTCGGCGGTGTTCCCGCACATGACGGTGATGGAGAACGTGCGCGCCGCGCTGCAGCGCAACCTGGGCACCTCGTTCCACTTCTGGAAGCCCGAGAAATCGCTGTTCCACCTGCACGAGCGCGCGCTGGCCCTGCTGGCCGAGGTGGACCTGGAGGAATTCGCCGACGAGCTCACGGTGAACCTGCCCTACGGCCGCAAGCGCGCGCTGGAGCTGGCCACCACGATGGCGCTCGAGCCCGACCTGATGCTGCTGGACGAGCCCACCCAGGGCATGGGCCACGAGGACGTGCACCGGGTCACGCAGCTGATCAAGAAGGTGTCGCACGGACGCACCATCCTGATGGTCGAACACAACATGAACGTGGTCTCGTCCATCGCCGACCGCATCACCGTGCTGCAGCGCGGCGCGGTCATCGCCGACGGCCCGTACGCCGAGGTCTCGCGCAACCCGCAGGTGATCGAGGCCTACATGGGCTCCACCGTCACCGAACTCCAGGGGGCGCACTGATGGCCCCCACGCTTCTCACTTCGTGTAGTGCGCTGCCCCCCGAGGGGGCTGTGGTCTCCTTCGGGCGGCCGTGCGGAGACCACTGATGTCCACCGACCTGCTGCACATCGAGAACCTCAACGCCTGGTACGGCGAGTCGCACGTCCTGCACGGCGTCAACATGACCGTCGGCGAGGGCGAGGTCGTCTCGCTCCTGGGCCGCAACGGCGCCGGCCGCACCACCACGATGCGCGCCATCGTCGGCCTGACGGGCCGGCGCACCGGCTCCATCCGCATCCGCGGCACCGAGGCCATCGCCCTGCCGCCGCACAAGGTGGCGCGCCTGGGCGTGGGCTACTGCCCGGAGGAGCGCGGCATCTTCGCCAGCCTCTCGGCCGAGGAGAACCTGATGCTGCCGCCCACCATCGCCAGCGGCGGCATGAGCGTGGAAGAGATCTACGGCATGTTCCCGAACCTGCGGGAGCGCGCCGCCAGCCCCGGCACGCGCCTGTCGGGCGGCGAGCAGCAGATGCTGGCCGTCGCCCGCATCCTGCGCACCGGCGCCCGGCTGCTGCTGCTCGACGAGATCTCCGAGGGCCTGGCCCCGGTGATCGTGCAGAAACTCGCCGAGATGATCCGCACGCTCAAGGCCAAGGGCTACACCATCGTGCTGGTGGAGCAGAACTTCCGGTTCGCCGCGCCGCTGGCCGACCGCTTCTACGTGATGGAGCACGGCAAGATCGTGCGTGAATTCGCCCAGCACCAGCTGCAGGACAACATGTCCATGCTGCAGGAGTACCTCGGCGTCTAGGCGCCGCCCGACTTTTCGAAGGAGACAAGCATGAAGCTCAAACGACTCTTCGCCGCCAGCGCCCTCGCTGCGGCCGCCCTGTTCGGCGCCACCACCCCGGCGCAGGCGCAGTACTCGGGCGACGTGATCCGCATCGGCATCATCACCGACATGTCCAGCGTGTACGCCGACATCGACGGCCAGGGCGGCGTGGAAGCCATCCGCATGGCAATCGCCGACATGGGCGGCAACGTGGCCGGCAAGAAGATCGAGGTCCTCTCGGCCGACCACCAGAACAAGCCGGACGTTGCTGCCACCAAGGCGCGCGAGTGGTTCGACACCCAGGGCGTGGACATGCTGATCGGCGGCACCAACTCCGGCACGAACCTGGCCATGGCCAAGGTCGCCGCCGAGAAGAAGAAGCCCTTCCTGTCGATCGGCGCCGCCACCTCCGCGCTGACCAACGACCAGTGCACCCCGTACACCCTGCACTGGGCGTACGACACCACCGCCCTGGCCAAGGGCACCGGCGCCGCCGTGGTCAAGCAGGGCGGCAAGAGCTGGTACTTCCTGACGGCCGACTACGCCTTCGGCCACCAGCTGCAGGCCGACACCACCAAGGTGGTCGAGGCCAACGGCGGCAAGGTGGTGGGCTCCGTGCGCGCACCGCTGAACGCGAGCGACTTCTCGTCCTTCCTGCTGCAGGCACAGGGCAGCAAGGCCCAGATCCTGGGCCTGGCCAACGCCGGCGGCGACACGATCAACTCGATCAAGGCCGCCAACGAGTTCGGCATCACCAAGACGATGAAGCTCGCCGGCCTGCTGGTGTTCATCAACGACATCCACTCGCTGGGCCTGAAGACCACGCAGGGCATGTACCTGACCGACAGCTGGTACTGGAACCAGAACGCCGAGACCCGCGCCTGGTCGCGCAAGTTCTTCGACAAGGTCAAGCGCATGCCCTCGTCGATCCAGGCCGCCGACTACTCGGCCACGCAGCAGTACCTGGCCGCGGTCAAGGCCGTGAACAGCGACGACCCGGAGAAGGTGCTGGCCCACATGAAGAAGGCCAAGTTCAACGACATCTTCATGAAGGGCGGCTACGTGCGCGCCGACGGCCGCGTGATCCACGACATGTACCTGATGCAGGTCAAGTCGCCGGACAAGTCCACCGAGCCGTGGGACTACTACGAGGTCAAGCAGGTCTTCAAGGGCGAGGAAGCCTGGACGACCAAGGCCGAGAGCAAGTGCGCGCTCTGGAAGTAAGCTGAACGCAACCCACAAGGGCGGCCCGCAAGGGCCTGCCCGATCCCCGTGACAGAAATCTTCGGCATCCCCCTCCAGGCGTTCCTCGGCCAGCTCATGCTCGGCCTGGTCAACGGCGCCTTCTACGCCATGCTCAGCCTGGGCCTGGCAGTGATCTTCGGCCTGCTCGACATCGTGAACTTCGCGCACGGCGCGCTGTACATGGTGGGCGCGTTCGCCGCCTGGATCATGCTGGAGAAATGGGGGGTGAGCTACTGGTTCGCCCTCGTGCTCGCGCCCCTGATGGTGGGCGCGCTCGGCGTGGTCATCGAACGCGCCTTCCTCAAGCGGCTCTACGGGCTCGATCCCCTGTACGGGCTGCTCCTCACATTCGGCCTGTCGCTGATCCTGGAAGGCATCTTCCGCGACCAGTACGGCGTCTCGGGCCAGTCCTACCAGGTGCCGGAAGCCCTGTCGGGCGCCACCAACCTGGGCTTCATGGTCCTGCCCAATTACCGCGCGTGGGTGGTGCTCGCCTCCATCACCGTCTGCCTGGGCACCTGGTTCCTCATCGAGCGCACGCGGCTGGGCGCCTACCTGCGCGCCGGCACCGAGAACGCCAAGCTGGTGCAGGCGTTCGGCGTCAACGTGCCGCTGATGGTCATGCTCACCTACGGCGCCGGCGCCGCCCTCGCCGCCCTGGCCGGCGTGCTGGCCGCCCCCGTCATCCAGGTCACCCCGCTGATGGGGTCCAACCTCATCATCGTCGTGTTCGCCGTCGTCGTGATCGGCGGCATGGGCTCGATCCTCGGCTCGGTCGTCACCGGCCTGGGCCTGGGCGTCGTCGAGGGCCTGACGCGCGTCTTCTATCCGGAAGCCTCCAACGTGGTCGTCTTCGTCATCATGGCCATCGTGCTGATGCTGCGCCCCGCCGGCCTGTTCGGGAAGGAGGCCTGACATGTCCACCTCCACCACCACCACCGCGGCGACCACGGCCCCCGGCGACGCCTCCGCAGCCGACGCGACGGCCAGCACCACCACCCACCTGGGGCGGGGAGTGCGCGTCACCTACCTGGCGCTGCTGGCGCTGGCGCTGGCGGCGCCGTTGCTCGGGCTGTACCCGGTGTTCGTGATGAAGCTCCTGTGCTTCGCCCTGTTCGCCTGCGCGTTCAACCTGCTGCTGGGCTTCACGGGCCTGCTGTCGTTCGGCCACGCGGCGTTCTTCGGCGGCGCGGCCTACGTGGGCGGCTGGGTCATCAAGGCCCTGGGCTGGACGCCGGAGCTGGGCCTGCTCACCGGCGCGGCCACGGGCGCCTTCCTCGGCCTCCTCGTCGGCCTGATCGCGATCCGCCGCCAGGGCATCTACTTCGCCATGATCACGCTGGCGCTCGCCCAGATGGTGTTCTTCGTCGCCCTGCAGGCGCCGTTCACCGGCGGCGAGGACGGCATGCAGGGCGTGCCCCGCGGCCAGCTGTTCGGCGTGCTGTCGCTGGCTTCCGACACCACCACCTACTACGTGGTGCTGGCCATCTTCGTCGCCTGCTTCATCGGCATCCTGCGTGTCGTGACGTCGCCCTTCGGCCAGGTGCTGAAGATGATCCGCGAGAACGAGCCCCGCGCCGTCTCGCTCGGCTACGAGGTCGACCGCTACAAGCTGCTGGCCTTCGTGCTGTCGGCCTCGCTGGCCGGGCTGGCGGGATCGCTCAAGACCCTGGTGATGGGCTTTGCCTCGCTCACCGACGTGCACTGGTCGATGTCCGGCGAGGTCATCCTCATGAGCCTGCTCGGCGGCGTCGGCACCTTCTTCGGCCCGGTCTTCGGCGCCGGCGTGGTGGTCGCGCTGCAGGACCTGCTGGCCGACAAGGTCGGGGCGTGGGTCAACGTGATCATCGGCGTGATCTTCGTCGTCTGCGTGCTCGCCTTCCGCAAGGGTGTGGTCGGCGAACTGCTCGCCTGGCGCGACCGGCGCCGCCAGCGCCGCGCCTGACCCCCGCGGCTGTCCTCCAGGTGATTGGCCGCGGGCGGGCGTTGCCCTAGCCTTGCGGTCCACCCACAGGAGACAGCCATGGACGATCTCTTCTCGCTCAAGGGCCGCGTGGCCCTCGTGACCGGCGGCTCGCGCGGCATCGGCCGCATGATCGCCGCCGGCTTCCTGCGCCACGGCGCCAAGGTCTACATCTCGGCGCGCAAGGCCCAGGCCTGCGACGACACCGCGGCGGAGCTCGCCACGCTGGGCACGTGCATCTCGCTGCCAGCCGACGTCTCGACGGTCGAAGGCGCGCATGCCTTGGCCGCCGAGATCGCGAGCCGGGAGCCCGCGCTCGACATCCTCGTGAACAACGCCGGCGCCGCCTGGGGCGAGCCGTTCGAGAGTTTTCCCGAGAAGGGCTGGGACAAGGTCGTCGACCTGAACATGAAGACGCCCTTCTTCCTCACCCAGGCGCTGTACCCGCAGCTGCGCACGGCCGCCGCCGGCCGACCGGCCAAGGTGATCAACATCGCCTCGATCGACGGCATCTCGGTCAATCCGTGGGAGACGTATTCCTATGCGGCGAGCAAGGCGGGCCTGATCCACCTCACCCGGCGCATGGCACTGCGGCTCGCGCAGGACAACATCGTGGTCAGCGGCATCGCGCCGGGGCCGTTCGCCTCCGAGATGAACAAGCAGGCGCGCGACCATGCGGAGGAGGTGGCGCGGCGCGTGCCCATCGGGCGCATCGGCAACGACGAGGACATGGCCGGCGCGGCCATCTTCCTGGCCGCCCGCTCGGGCGACTACGTGGTCGGCGAGACGATCGTCGTCGATGGCGGCGTCACGCACGCCCGCGGCTAGCTAGCCGTCCAGGTCGCCGAACGGCGCCCGGTCCACGCCGTTGCGGCGGCGCGAGGCCGGCCCGAAGCCATTGACCGACCAGCCCGCGTCCGGGTGCTGGTCCGTGTCCTGCAGCCCCGCCTTGGACGCGAACGCGTACAGGTCCACGCGGCTGTGGACCTTGAGCTTCGCGTAGATCGAGGTGAGGTGGTTGCGCAGCGTGTTCTCGCTGATGCTCAGGCGGTCCGCGATCACCTTGCAGGGCGCGGCCGCATCGCGCGCGAGCGCGCTGATCGTCTCGATCTCCCGGCGCGTGAGCGTGGCGATCCGTTCGCGCTCCTTGTCGCTCACGGGCAGCACCGCGCGGCGCCACAGGCCCGACAGGATGCGCGTCGTCGCCTGCCGGTCGGCCCAGATCTCGCCTTCATGCACCTTGCGGATCGCCTTGAGCAGGGTTTCGGGCTGGTCGGTCTTGCGCACCACACCGCGCAGGCCGCAGGCCAGCGCCCAGTCCAGCGCGGACGAGTCCGAGGACGTCAGTGCGATGGTGGGCAGCCGGCGCATCAGCGCCACGCGCTGGCGCAGGGCGGGTTCCTGGTCGGCATCCATCAGCACCACGTCCAGGACGGACAGCGCCGCGGCTTCCACGTCGTCGAGCGTCAGGCCCACGCCCACGAGCCGCAACCCCGGCGCGGCGGATTCGATCAACCGCACCAACCCCCAGCGGAACACCGGCTGCGCTGCGACGAAAACGCGAATCGTGCTCTCCTGGACGATGTCCATGTCGGTCACAAAGGAGTGTTGTTGTTGGTTGACCCATGCTAGTCCGGGGAGCACGGACCGCACCGGTTCTTGCAGAAACTTGCATCGTTTGCGGAAACTGGAAAAGCTCAGTTGGCCTGGCCCTGGCCCAGGTCGAGATTGGGAGAAGAGTCCTATTCGGCGCGGCAGCGGCGCTTCTCACAATGCTCGAGGGGTACGTGAATGAATGCATGACCGGCCCCTTGCGATGAGTTGCCGCGCGCCGACGCAGCGAGGCAGGAGGGATCCGGGTGACGAAGCCATGTCGTTGATCGAAGAGCCAGCCGCGGCCGCCGCCTGCGCACCGGCGCAACCGTTGGCCTTGCCGGCGCCGGCCGGGACCTGTCTCGCGTGGTACCACGCGCCCCCGCAGCGCCGCTTCGACGCCACGGTCGTGATCTGTCCTCCGCTCGGGCACGAGGCGGTCCTGAGTTATCCGACCGTGGTCCAGCTGGCTCGCGCCCTGGCCGACGCGGGCTGGCCGGTGCTGCGCTTCGACTACCAGGGCACCGGCGACTCGGAGGGTGATGGGGACGAACCCGACCAGGTCGGTGCGTGGAAAGCAAGCCTCGATGCCGCCGTCGCGGAGGCGCGCCGCCTGTCGGGCGCGCGGCAGGTCTGCCTGCTCGGCGTGCGGTTGGGCGGCGTGCTGGCGCTCGACGCTGCCGCGCGGCTGGCGCACGCGGTCGATGCCGTGCTCGCCTGGGCCGCGCCGGCCAGCGGCAAGGCCTGGGCGCGCGAGCTCAAGGCCGCCGGAGTCACCGGCGAAGACGGCTCGCTGCTCGCGTTCGGCTACCGGTACTCGGCGCAGACGCTGCATGAGCTGGCCGCGCTGGACGCGGGCCGGCTCACGCTGCGCGCCGGCCTGCCCGTCCTGGTCGCGCAACGGGACGACCTGCCTGCGCAAGGCGCCGCGCTCGCCGCCAGGTTGGGCGCCGCGCAGGTGGATGCGCGCGTCCTGCCCGGCTATGCGGCCATGATGCGAGGGGGCACCGCCGGCATGCTCGGCGAGCAGTCGCTGCGGTCGATCACCGACTGGCTGGCCAGTGCCTGCCCTGCCCCATCCGATGCGCCACCGGCGGCGGCGCCGCGACCGGCCGCCTGGGCGACGGGCCCGTGGCGCGAGACCGTGCTCCAGCTCGGCCCCGGCGCGCTCTGCGGCGTCCTCACCGAACCCACCGCGCGGCACGATGCGGACGCTCCCACGGTGCTCCTGTTCAACGTCGGCGAGAACTACCGTGTGGGGCCGAACCGCATCTACGTCCGGCTCGCCCGCGCGCTGGCCGCCGAGGGGTACGCCGTCGTCCGGCTCGACCTGGCCGGCATGGGCGACAGCCCGTCCGTGGACGGGCAGGCCCGACTCTACGACCCGGCGTCGGTCCACGACGCGGTGGCCGCCATGGACGCGCTGTCGCAGCGCGGCTGCCGCCGGTTCGTGCTGGGCGGCATCTGCTCGGGGTCGTATGTCGCGTTCCAGACGGCCATGCGCGACCGCCGCGTCGAGGGCCTCGCGCTGATCAACACGCGCCTGCTGCACTGGAGCTCGCCCGACGAGGTGGGCGACTGGCAGCGTGCGCCGCAGCTGCACGTGCGCTCGCTGCGCTCCTATGCGCGCGCCGTCTTCAGGCGCCACAACTGGGGCCGCCTGGCGCGGCGCGAATTCAACTTCGGCTGGATCGCCCACAGGATCTCCGTCCTGGTCGGCGAGCGGTGGAGGGAATGCTCGGCGTGGCTCGCCGGCCAACGGCACGGCGTGCGCAACGTGATCAGGAAACTCTGTCGGGACGGCACCGAGGTCCTGCTGCTGGTCGGGGATGCGGACGAGGGCCGCGGCTACGTCGAATACCACTTCGGCGGATCGGGCCAGCGGCTGCGGGGCACGCCCCATTTCCACATGGCGTCCATCCAGCATGCCGACCACACCCTGTCCAGGCCCGGCAACGCCGAGACCGCGATCAGGGAGCTCACCGGCTTGCTGAAGCGCGTGACGGCGCGCCGCCGCCCGCAGGTGCCGCCGGCTCCCCGACGCACAGGCGGTGCGTCGCTGCGGCCCCAGGTCGGACTGGAATGAGGCGCCCCGTCCTCGCGAACCGAGTCGCCCGCGCGCTTCGCTGCGCGCTGCGCAAGGACGGCGCTCCATGACGCCAGACCGCACGGTTCTCGTGACGGGAGGCGCCGGCTACATCGGCAGCCATGCCTGCTGCGCGCTCGCGGCAGCCGGGTATCGGCCGGTGACGTACGACAACCTCAGCACCGGCCACGCCGAAGCGGTGCGGTGGGGTCCGCTGGAGATCGGCGAGATCGGAGACGGCGAGCGCGTGCTGGAGGTGATGCGGCGCCACCGCCCCGTCGCCTTGATGCACTTCGCCGCCAAGGCGTACGTGGGCGAGTCCGTTGCCGATCCGCAGACGTACTACCGCAACAACGTGGGCGGCACGTTGCGGCTGCTCGAGGCCGCGCACGACGCCGGGATCCGGCGGCTGATCTTCTCCAGCAGCTGCGCGACGTACGGGCTGCCGCCGACGACGGAAGTCGCCGAGACCACGCCCCAGGCCCCGATCAGCCCCTACGGAGCGAGCAAGCTGTTCTGCGAGCGCATGATCGCGGACTTCTGCGCGGCCTACGGCTTTCGCGCGGTGCTGCTGCGCTACTTCAATGCGGCGGGCGCGCATCCGTCGGAGCCGATCGGCGAATCCCATGACCCGGAGCCGCACCTGGTTCCCCTGGTGCTGGCGGCGGCGGCGGGCCGATTGCCCGAGGTCTCGGTCTTCGGAAACGACTACGACACGCCCGATGGCAGTTGCGTGCGCGACTACGTGCATGTGTGCGATCTGGCCGACGCCCATCTCCTCGGCCTCGAGCACCTGGCCGGGCACGACGGATGCACCGCATTCAATCTCGGCAACGGCCAGGGCTTCTCGGTGCTGCAGGTGATCGAGGCGGCATCGCGGGTGACCGGCATCCGGGTCCCGTTCCGGATCCGGGACCGGCGCCCCGGCGACCCGGCCGCCCTGTTCGCCAATGCCGGCAAGGCGCGCACCGTCCTGGGTTGGTCGCCGCGGTATGCCGACCTTGAGACGATCCTGGGCCACGCCTGGGCGTGGCACCAGCATCCGGCCTACTGAACGCTGGCCGCCAGCACGCTCTCGCGGCGGTTGCCTCTGGCTGCGGGCGGGGCAGCGATGGGGATGGGCGCGACGGCCATGGGGATGCTCGCGGCCACGGGAAAGTGGGCCCGGAAATAGTCGATCGTCTTCAGCAGGCCTTCGGCCAGCCCCACCTTCGGCTTCCACCCGCCGAGCATGGCGTTGGCGAGCGAGATGTCGGGCCGCCTCTGCTTCGGGTCATCGGCCGGCAACGGCTGGTGCACGATCCTGCTGCCCGACTGGGTGGCGGAGATCACCCGCTCGGCCAGTTCGAGCATCGAGAACTCGCCGGGGTTGCCGATGTTGACGGGCCCGGTGAATTCATCGCCGGTCGCCATCGTGCGGACCATCGCCTCGATCAGGTCGTCCACGTAGCAGAAGCTGCGTGTCTGCGACCCGTCGCCGTAGATGGTCAGGGGCTCCCCGCGCAAGGCCTGCATGATGAAGTTGGAGACCACCCGGCCGTCGTTGGGGTGCATCCGGGGCCCGTAGGTGTTGAAGATGCGCACGACCTTGACCTGGAGCCGGTGCTGCCGGTGGTAGTCGAAGAACAAGGTCTCGGCGCAGCGCTTGCCTTCGTCGTAGCAGGACCGCAGGCCGATCGGGTTGACCTTGCCCCAGTAGCTTTCCGGTTGCGGGTGCACGTCGGGGTCGCCGTAGACCTCGCTGGTGGACGCCTGCAGGATCCTGGCCCCCACGCGCTTGGCCAGCCCCAGCATGTTGATCGCGCCGTGAACGCTGGTCTTGGTCGTCTGCACGGGGTCGTGCTGGTAGTGGACCGGCGAGGCGGGGCAGGCCAGGTTGTAGATCTCGTCCACCTCGACATAGAGGGGAAAGGTCACGTCGTGGCGAATCAGCTCGAAGCGCGGGTGTCCCAGCAGGTGGCCGATGTTGGCGCGCGTGCCGGTGAAGAAGTTGTCGACGCAGACGACTTCATGCCCATCGTTGATGAGCCTGTCGCACAGATGGCTGCCCAGGAAGCCCGCCCCGCCGGTGACGAGGACGCGCTTGGACAAGTCGTAGTTCCTCATGTCTCTTTCTCCCTTCAAGCATTGAAGCAGGCCCGCGGGCCGAGGTGGTGATCCATCGCTGCCGGCACGGATCGGTGATGAAGTGCGCTTGGCATGCCCGGCTCGCCGCTAGTTCCTCGTGGGCACGACCGGCTGGAGGCCGGCCACCTGCCTGGCCTTCGAGGACAGCCAGGCCAGGATCCGGCGCCCCCGCGTTTCCAGGTGCGTCGTGGTCGCCGCACCGTGGGCGGCCCGCAGTTCCGCGATCTCCTCGTCGGTGAGCAGGCCGCGGCTGGTGATCGCCGACCGCTCCTGCGAAGACAGGGTGCCGCCGGCAAAGGCCGTGGCGAGCGCCAGGTGCGGCTTCGCCGTCGCGATGTCCTGCATCAAGCCGAAGTGGTTTTCCGGAGGCGCCTTGCCCGGCTCGTCGACCAGCTCGTAGAAGTGGACGGACTCCAGCGTGGCCAACTTCTGCCGGCGCAGGTCCTTGAGGTGCCTGGCCAGGCTCTTGAGGCAGGCCTCGGCCGTGGCGCTGCCCTCCCGGTTGTCGTAGCCCGCGTCCCAGATCTCGCCGCAGTTGAACTCGTTGATGTGGACCGGCTTGCCGAACGAGGCCAGCTGCGCGAGCGGCCCTCCCGCGCCATACCACGCGTCCGCCAGCAGGCTCCTCGATTCCAGGCGTGGATAGATGTGGTATCCCACGACGTCGAACTGCACGCCGCTTTGTTGCATGAAGGTCAGGAAGCCGAAGTCGCGCCCGACCGCCCCGAGGATCACGCGCAGCGGCAGGCCCGAGCTCGTGCCGACGTCGTGGACGGCCCGCGACATCCCGCGCAGGACGGCCGCCAGTGTCGCCACGCAGGGCTTGCCCTGGTAAGGCCCGACGGCGATGCCGGCCGTGTTCCACGGCACCTCCTTCGTGATTTCCGGTCGCAGCTGGGTCTCGTTCAGCAGTTCGAAGTCCTGGACGACGTCCTTGACGCCGTTGACCACGGCCACCGTCTGGCCGTAGGCATCCCGCTCGGCGAAGGCGAGGTCCGGATTGCAGCTGTTGTCCCACTGGTAGGAGATCTGGACCGAGACCTGCACGTTGCCGCCCTGGTCGCGGATGCGCACCGCCTGGTCACGAAGCGCGGCCGGGTCCTGGTCCCAGAACAGGTCCATGCGGGCGCTCTTGAAGTTGCGCTGCTTCATGAGGTCGGCCACCTGGGCGTTCCAGGCGCCGCCGCGGTGGGTGTTGATCCCCAGATCGAAAGCCGCCGCAGCCGCCGGCGACAGCGCCAGGACGCAGACCCCAAGGAGCGTGGCCAGGATCCTCATGCGCGCTGCCGCCTGCTCGATGGGTGGCGGGCCGCCGACGGAGCGAGGCAGCCCAGGCGGCGGTGGACGCCGCGGCTCGGCCTGAGGTCGGCGATGGTGGGCATGTTCATGGGAGGTTGCGGTTCTGGAAGGCCGGATGGCACGTCCAACCCATTCTTGTGGTCGGTGGGGTCCACGCAATAGCAGGAACCAACCAGTTGCCGGCCCATGACATGCGACAAGGACCATGCCTCCACGGTCCGCACCGCAGCGGGGCGGCTGGCGCGCGGGCCAACAGATGCAGAAGTCGCATGGCCAGGCGCTCACAAGGCGTTCAGCTTGGGCGTCCGGGCGCTCTCGGCCAGCCTGGCCGCATGCGCGCCGGCGATCCGGATGGCCGCCAGCACGGCAGCGAGCAGCAGGCCTTGCGTGATGTATGCCGCCATGACGCATCCCTTCCAGCCATAGGCGGGCACCAGCAGCAGGTTCAGTCCGATGGAGACAGCACCGGCGCCGGCCTGCAGCGCGGCGACCGTGCGCTGGCGGTCGGCCGCCACGAGCGCCTCCGAGCCGACCGCCTGGCACGTCAGCAGCACGGGCAGGAAGGCGAGGTCGCGCAGGACCTCCACCGAAGGGCCGAACTGCGGCCCCAGCAGCAGGGGGACCATGGGTGCCGCGACGTAGAGTCCGACCGCCAGCACCGTGCTGTAGCCGGCGCACGCGGCGGCGGGACCCAGGAACCTGCTGCGCACGCCATGGAACCCGCTCTCGCCGCCGGCCCGGTACATCCGGGACTGCATGCCGACGAGGAACGCGACGATGGGCGCGAAGGCCATGTACATCACGCGGAACGCGGCGGTGTACGCCCCCACCTCCGCCATCGCGCCGAAGCGCCCCAGCACGGCCTTGTCGCCATCGGTGTACACGCTGCGGGCGGACAGGGAGACCGAGAACGTCAATCCCAGCTTGGCATCGCGCCAGGCCTGCCGCCAGTCCAGCCGCGGCGCGCCCAGCCGGCGAACGCAGACGATGAACACGAACAGTGCCGCGACGGCCCCCGATGCGATGTGCAGCATGGCCCACTGCAGGGCGGTCGGAGCGGCAGCGAACCAGGCCAGCCCGGCGGCGCACAGGACGCGCAATCCGGTCAGGCAGTAATAGAACGCGATCGGCCAGCGGTGCTCGTCGAGGCCGAGGAAGACATGCGCCAGCACATCCACGTACTTGGTCAGCAGGATCTCGGAGCAGGAGAACAGCAAGGCGAGCGCCAGCACCTCCGGGTCGGGGACGAACAGGACCGCGATGACGGTGGCGATCGCCGCGGCGCCGAGCCCCGTCACGGTCGTCACGGCGACGGCGTTGCCGACGTAAGTGGCCGCCACGCCCTCTCGGCGCGCCAGCCGCATGATCGCGACGTTGCCCAGGCCCAGGCTGGAAAAGGGAAGCAGCGCCGACGAGATGGCCACGATCGTCGCGACCCGTCCGAACTCGTGCGCACCCAGGCCGCGCGTCAGGAGGAAGAACAGCAGCGCCTGCAGCGCGATCTGGCCGACGTGGCTGCCCACCAGCGACATCGGACCCCGCCAGTTGTCCAGGAGCGTGCGCAGCCGCTTCACGATGGCGAGGCATCCGCAGGGAGCGTGGCGCGCAACAGGTCGCCTGCGCGTGGACCGCCGGCAGCCTCCTGCAGCAGCCGCACGTAGTCGCGCCGCATCCGATCGATCCCGAACCGCTCGGCCCAGGCCAGCACCTGCGGCGCCATGCGGCGCGCCAGGCCCGGGTCGGCCAGGAAGCGGGTGATCGCTGCCGACAGGCCGTCGGGGTCCTGCGTCGCGTAGACCAGGCCGGTCTTCATGGGCTGGACGATCTCGGGCAGGCCGCCCTGGTCGGACGCGATCACGGGGACGCCGTGCACGTACGCCTCCAGCACGATCAGGCCGAAGGGCTCGTGCCAGAGCGAGGGAACCACCAGCACGTCGATGTTGCGGTACACCTCGGCCGGATCGACGAAGCCGAGGAAGGTCACGTTGGCGGGCGCTGCGCCGCGCAGCGCCGATTCGACATCCGCCGGCCCCTTGCCCGCCACCACGAGCGTGCACTCGTCCGCGCGCCAACGGGCCATCACGCGCACCAGCTGCTCGATCCCCTTGATCGGCAGCAACTGTCCCACGTATCCCAGCCGCAGCGGCTCGCCCGGTCGCCGCTGGGCGGCGGCGGGCGTTGCCGGCGCGACCGCGTTGTGGATGACGGTCTTGCGGACCGCCCGGCTGAAGTAACCCGCCTGCAGGTGCCGCTGGAGGACGAATGCGCTGACGCCGACCACGTAGTCGACCAGGCGCGAGTTGACGCGGTTGGGCGCCGAGTAGAGCGCGCACAACCTGCATTGGCGCTCGCAGTTGCAGCCGTTGCTGTACATGGTGCTCTTCGGGCACATCAGCGAGTAGTCGTGCAGGACATGGGCCACCGGCACCCCCCTGGCGTTGGCCGCCCGCCAGGCAGCGGAGGAGAAGCCGGTCAGCCGGTGCGTGTTCACGACGTCGGGCCGTTCCTCGTCGATGATCCGGCCCACGGCCTGTTCCATCATCGGGTTGTGGCTGTCCAGGAAGTGCCACACGGGCTTGAGCAGCGCGCGCTTGCCGCTGCCGTACGGCCAGTAGATGTTGCGCAGTGCCACGTCGTGGACGCGCACCCCATTCCACTCCCGGCGGCCGCTGGCCGGCCCGGGGACCGTCGCCGCGACGACCGTCTCGTGACCGGCCGCGCACAGGCCTTCAGCCACGATGCGCGCGACCTTCTCGGCCCCGCCCACCTGGTGGGGGTGGTACAGCTCGCTGAGCACCAGGGTCTTCATGCGGCGTGCTCCATGGCCGGCTTCGCCAGCACGGCCCCGTACACGCCTTCGAGCCCCTCGACGTGCCGCTCCAGGGTCGGCGGGTCGCTCCAGAACCTCCTGTACGCGGCGGCGCCCAGCGCCGCCGCGTAGTCAGGACGCGTGTCCAGCAAGGCGATCTTCCTGCGCAGGTCCTCCTCGTCGCCGCTGCGAAAGCACAGCCCGGTGACGCCGTCGACCAGCGACTCGCGCGCGGCGCATTCGTCGGGCACGATCGACGGCACGCCCAGGGCGGCCGCCTCGTTGACGACCAGTCCCTGCGTCTCGTACCAGAGCGACGGCAGGACCAGCGCCCGCGAGCGCCGGATGTGCGCGCGCACCGCGGCGGCCGCCTGCCAGCCGGCCAGCACGGCGGCGGGATGCGCCTGGCGCACTGCCGCCGCCATCGGCCCATCGCCCACGAAGGTCAACGGCGCCGGGACGCCGCGCATGGCACGCGCCAGCAGCACGGGGCCTTTCTCGGGCGACAGGCGCCCGACATAGACGAATCCCCTGCCGGCGGCGACATCGGCGGGCCGCTCGAGCGCCGCCTCGATCGGGTTGCGCACGCGGTGGAACACGGCCTGCGCGGGCAGGAAGGGGCGCAGCACCCGCTCGCTCAGGTCGGAGATGGTGATGAAGTGGCGCAGCCGCCCCGGGAACCAGCCGGCGTGCTGCTGCACGTACTGGCGTCCCACGCGCCAGAGCTTCTGGCCATAGCCGCGCGAGTCGCACTGCGTGCCGACGCAAGCCGCGCTCAGCGGCGTGAGCAAGCAGCGCTCCTGTTTCGGATGGTTGAAGAAGGCGCCGTTCGGGCACGCCGCGAAGTAGTCGTGCATCGTGGCGACCACCTCGAAGCCGCCCGCCAGCGCTTCGCGGATGACGCTGGAGGACAGCGCCTTGGTCCAGCCGTGGACGTGCACGACGGCGTCCTGCGGATCGAGCTGGGCCAGCAACGTCCGCATGGTGCCGGCCGCCCGCACGTTCCACAGTCCCTGCATGAAGGCGCGGGCGCGGCAAGGGTCGCCCGCGATCTCGTGCTGGCCGGTGCAGACCACCTCCAGGCGTGGGCGGCGCGGCGCGACCGCGGCACCCGGCTCGGCGGCGAACAGCGTCACGGAATGACCGGCATCGGCCAGTCCCGCGGCGCTTTGCACCGCCACCTGCGCGGCGCCGCCGTTGACGTGGGCGAAATCGCTGACGACCAGGACATGCATGGTGGTCACGCGGCGGTCATGCGGCCGGCGCGGGTGGCGGGACGCCCTGCCGCCGAGGCCGGTGACGTCCGCCGCTCGGTGCCAGGCGAGACGAAGACCATTCCCAGGACCATCCCGATGACGGCGGAGAAGAACGTCTCCTCGATCATGTTGATCGAAAAGCCGTAGCCGTAGGCGATGAGGAGCAGCCCGATGTAGACGCGCTGCGCCGCGCGCTCGTGCCGCCGCAGGATGCCCCCCAGCGCGAGCAGCGGCGCGACGTAGTAGAGGACGCCGAGCACGCCGAAGTTGACGATCAGGTACAGGGCCAGGCTGTCCGCGGGATTGAACTCGTGCGGGGCACGGCCGAACAGTTGCGGCGTCCCGATGCCGCCGATGCCCGTGCCGACCAGGGGAAGGTGCGCGCGGGCCAGGATGTCGAAGGCACCCGGCCAGCCCTCGGCGAAGCGTTCCCAGACCGAGATGATGAGCGGCGGGAATCCGGCGGACGAGACATTCGTGCCGAGCGTGCCCATCGCGGTGGGCAGGGCCAGCGCAAAGACACCCAGGGCCGCCACCAGCACCATGCCGGCCGTCGGGCGGCCGCCGTCGCGGCTGGCCAGGGCCCACGCCGCGGCCACGGGAAACGCGATGATCATGCCCTTGCTCGTCGTCGCGACGATGGCCGCCAGGGCGACCACGGCCACGAAGGCACGGGGCCACCTGCCCCGCAGCCGCAGCATGGCCAGCAGGCCGGTCACGCCGAGGATCATCGCCGCGTCGAACGAGGTCCGGGTGAAGCCGGGCAGGCGCGAGATGCCACCGGGGATCCACCACATCCGGGTGGTGGACATCACGCCGAACGCCGTGTCGTACTCGAACGCCTCCCACGGCATGCGGCCGACGATGGAGTTGATCAGGATGCCGATGGCGCTGATCCAGAACATCCAGGCCGCCACCGTGAGCGCCGCGCGCAAGCGCGGCTCCACCAGCGGCCACATGGCGATGCCGTACCACAGGACGACGAAGATCTTCAGGCCGAAGCCGATCGCGAACGGCGACAGGCCGTTGATGACGCCGATGCAGGCATGCGCCAGCAGGATGCCCAGCGGAACGGCGATGCCGGCGTCCACGGCACCGTCGATCCACAGCCGCCGCGCGAACAGGAACAGCACCGTGCCGATCGGGATCGCGTCGCGCAGGTACAGCGCATTGGGCAAGCCGCTGAGCGCCAGCCCGTAGCGCAGGGGCCCCTCCCCCAGCAGCGTCCCCAGGTAGATCACGAACAGCCACAGCAGCAGGCGGTCACCCGGGAGCGCCAAGGCCCGCTGCGTGGCAGGCCGTGGCAGCGCCGGGTGCGCGGGATCAATGCGCATTGATCACCATGCCGGCGATGGTCGCCCGCGAGCGCTGCAGGCGTGCCGTGAGCGCCTTCAGCGCCGAGATGCGGCTGCGTCCGTGCCTGCCCATCAGGAGTGCCGCGCCGGACCTGGCGGCGATCACGCGTGCATCCGGCCCGTGCGAATCGGCCGGCGTGTCCAGGATCACCGCATCGAACTTGCGCGCGACTTCCTGCAGGAAGATCCCGAAATTGGGGCCGTGCAGGAGCTCCAGCGGATTGGCGTGCGCGGCGCCCGCGCTGACCACATGCAGGCCCGGCAGCTCGGCCACCGGATGGATGGCCCCGCACTGGAAATCCCCGGCGAGCAGTTCGGCGAGGCCTGGTCCGCGGTCCATGCCGAACATGGTGTGCAGGCGCGGGCCGCGCAGGTTGGCGTCGATCAGCAGGGCGCGGCCCGACTGGGCGAAGCTGATGGCCAGGTTGGCGGCCAGGTAGCTGCGGCCGTCGCCCGCATCCGGGCTCACGATGGTGATCGCGCGATCGATCACGCGCGACGGGAAGGCCTCGCGCAACTCGTTCTGCAGCTCGCGCAGCGTCTCCGACTGCTCCCCATAGGGTTCGACGGCCGCGACGAGCTCGTCGCAGGCGACGATGCGGCCCATGATCGTGGACTGCACCTGCAGGCTGTGCCGCAGCCGCTCGGGCAACTGCTCCGCCCGCACGGGACCGATCGCGCCCCCTTCCTCGGCGGCCCGGCGGGATCCTTCGGTGGCGTATTCGTCGTGGTACATGAGCGGGTTCCGGAAAGGGCGTCAGGGCGCCGCGAGCAGGGGGGGACGGCGACCGGGAAGCCGTGTGTTGCCGAGCACGGCGACGGGCGCCACGCCCAGCAGCGTCGTCAGGTCCTGCCCGGAGCGCAGGCGCATGTCCAGGCGTTCCCGCACGAAGATCGAGAACAGGGCCAGCACGAAGCCGATCACTGCGGCGGCCGCGCCGATCAGCGGCAGCTTGGGCCAGCTGGGCAGCAGCGGCCTGGCCGCGGCCTTGAGGATGGAGATGTTGCGGCGGGTTCCGCCGCTTTCGAGCGCGGCCTGGCTCGAGCGCGTGAGGACGGCGTCGTACGCGCGCTGCGCGCTCTCGACCTCGCGCTCGAGCACGCCGGCCTGGTCGCGCAGCGAGGTGATGGCCAGCACGCGGGCGCGCTGCTGGTTCAGTGCCGACTTCGCCTGCGCCAGCCGTTCGCCGGCGACGCGGTCCTCGGTGGCGACCGTCGCCTTGACCCGCCCGGCGGCGGCACCGATGCGCGACTGCTGCTCCGCGATGCCGTCACGCAGCTCGATCACGAACGGATGCTGGTCGCCGTAGCGCGTCTGCAACTCGGCCAGCCGCGTCTTCTGCCGCGACAGCTCCGAGGTGAGCGCGGCGACGACGGGGTCCCGCAGCACCTCCTCCATGCCGGCCTGGCCGCTGCGCGATTGCCGCTGGCGGCTCGAGGCCGAGGCCGACATCGCCTCCAGCGCGACCACCTGCGAATTGAGCTCCGCCAGGTGCAGCATCTCGGTGTCGAGGCTGCCGCTGGCCACCAGGCTGTTCTGCTGCTGGAACCTGGCCCGCTTCTGCTGCGCCGCTTCCAGGTTGGCGCGCAGCTTCCGGGCCGTGTCGGAGAACGAGTTGGCGTACTCCCTGGCCGGTTCCTGCCGCAGCTCCAGGGAGACGTCCAGGTACGCCTGCGCGAAGGCGTTCGCGACCGCGGCGGCGGTGCTCGGATAGGCCGACGTGTACGACAGCGTGAGCACATTGGCGTCCCGCGCGGAGCGGATGTCCAGCTGGGCGAGGAGCTGCTCGGAGAGCCAGACCAGGAAGTCGCCGCTGCCCTTGGTCTTGCGCTGCCACAGGTCGCGCCAGCCAGCCTGCTCATCCAGCCGGAGCAGCTGGATGGCGCGCCGCGCGACCCGCTCGCTGCGGATCACCTCGATCTCGGTGGGCAGCGGATTGAGCGGTTGCGCCACCAGACCGGCGCTGGTGTCCTGCGGCTTGGCGTCCACCAGCAGCGTGCTGCTGGCGCTGTACTTCCAGCCACCGAGCGTGGTCGCCGCCAGGATGGCGCCCACGACGGCGACCCACACGAGGGTGCCCAGACGCCAACGCGCCCGCAGCACCTGCAACAGCCATCGCACCTGCATCTCAGTCTCCTGCCCTGGCCGCGCGGGCCCGGAAGGGGACCGCCCCGGCATGCACCATGCCCATGTCAAAACGCCCTGCGATCACCGATCAGCAGCAGGACGGCCGTCTTCCAGATGATCAGCAGGTCCAGGGCGATGCTCCAGGACTTCAGGTACTGGAGGTCGAACTCGGTGCGCTTGCGCATGGCGTCGAGGTCGTCGCCGCCCCGGTGGCCATTGATCTGCGCCCAGCCCGTGATCCCCGGCTTGACCTTGTGGCGGACCATGTAGCCGGGGATGAGCTTGCGGAACTGCTCGTTGACCGCGAGCGGATGCGGCCGCGGACCCACGATGCTCATCGTGCCGGCCAGCACGTTCAGGAATTGCGGCAACTCGTCCAGCGAGGTCTTGCGCAGGAACCGGCCGAGCGGGGTGACGCGGTCGTCGCCGCGCGTGACCTGCCGGTAGTTGCGGTCGCCGTCCTCGGTGACGCGCATCGTGCGGAACTTCCAGACCCAGATCTCGCGGCCATCCAGGCCGAACCGCCGCTGCTTGAAAATGGCCGGCCCGCGCGAGCTCACGCGGATCAGCAACGCGATCACGACCATCAGCGGCAGCAGCAGCGGGAGCGCGGCCGCGGTCAGCAGCACGTCGAGCAAGCGCTTGAGGAAGCTGGAGACGCCGTGCAGCGGCGTATCGCACACCGCCAGCGTCGGCACGCCGCCGACGAGGCGGACGCTGCCCTGGATGACGTCGGCCAGGAAGATGTCGGGCACGAAGCAGACGGACGCCGTGGTGTCCTGCAGCTCGCGCAGCAGCCCCAGCACGCGCGGCTGCGGCGACATCGGCAGCGAGATGTAGATCACCGAGATCCGGTTGCGCTTGGCGAACTCCCCCAGGTCGCAGAAGCGGCCCAGGAGCCTGACGTTGCGCGCCAGCGGGGCGCCGCGCGCGGGCGCACGGTCGTCGAAATAGCCGAGCAGCTGCTGGCCCTCTTTCTCGCCCTCGGCGGATTCGAGGATCGTGCCGAGGCGCAGCGCGACGGCATTGACGCCCACGATCACGGCGCCCTGCCGCCGATACAGTCGCGCGATGCGTGGCGCCGCCCAGGCCGACAGGCGATGCACCGCCAGCAGGGCCGTCAACGCAGTGACCGTCCAGATCGCGATGACCAGCGGATCGAACAGCGGACCGGCGCGGTACAGCACGCGGCCTGCCACCGTGCCGAGCGCGACCAGGAAAGTCATGATGAACGCCCAACGCAGCACGAGGCGCAGCACGACTTCCACGCCGAAGGTGCGGAACGGCACGGTGCCCGGGAAGGCCAGCAACGCGACGACGAGGATCACGATCAGGTCGCGCTCCTGCACCGGGTGCCCCAGCGCCATGAGCACCGCGACATAGCTGAGGATCACGACGAATGGATCGGCCAGCGACAACGCCATCCGTGGTGGGTCCGCCGTCATCGCCATGCTGAAGCGCGCTTCGTGCACCTCGGATTGCATTGAGTGAACCTTCCGCCTTGTTGTTCGTCGGGTTCATTCTTGCTGGCGACTCAACGCTGGCAATAGCAGGTTGCTCCCACGGATCGCTGGCGCGCCGCAGCCATCGCCTGGGCCTGCTGTCCTAGGACACGTCGGAAAGGCGTGCGCTCGTCGGTGGCGATGCGCGCCGGCGCCGTTTGCGGCGCCAGAAGCGACAGGAGCCGCCCTCCACGCTGCGTGGAGGGCGGCTCCGGATGGAGTCGACGAGTTCGGGGCCGGCGCGCCGGCCCCCGGGTCACTTGTCTCTTCTTATTGCGTGGAGACGTTCACCGAAGCGCGTCCGACATTGCCTGCCGCGTCCGTGGCCTGCACGTTCACCGCGCCGCTCCAGCGGCGGCCGGCCGGCAGCTGGATCTGGCACTGGTACGGCGCCTGGTTCGTCGTGCACGCCAGGTTGGTGTTCAGGTAGAAGCTCACCTGCTTGACGGCGACGTTGTCGGTGGCGCTCGCGCTCACGGTGATGGTGGAGCGGCGGGCGAACGTGGACCCGTTGGCGGGGCTGGTGATGGTGACGGCCGGCGCCTGGGTGTCGGCCGTGGTGCCGGTTCCCGTGGTCGTTCCGCTCGTGGTGCCGCTGGTGGTGCCGCTGGTCGTGCCCGAGGTGGTGCCACTGGTCGTGCCGCTGGTCGTCCCGGTGCTGGTGCTGGTCGTCGGCGACTGCATCGCCGTGATCTCCGCGTCGGTCAGCAGGCCGCGCTTGGTGATCTCGTAGCGCTCGGCCGCGGTCAGGGTGCCGCCGGTGAACGCCGTCACGAGGTAGAGCTGGACCTTCGGCGTGTTCAGGTCGTACATCAGGCCGAACATGTTCTCGGGCGCCGCCTTGCTGGGCTCGTCCTGCAGCTCGTAGAAGTGCAGCGTCTCCATGTTGATGATCGTCTGGCTGCGCAGGTCCTTCAGGTGCCTGGTGAGCGCCTTCAGGCAGTTCTCGCTCGTCGTCGAGCCGGTCGTGTTGACGTAGCCGCCGGCATACATCTCGCCGCAGTTGAACTCGTTCAGGTGCAGCGGACGGCCGAACAGGGACAGCTGGTACAGCGGGCCACCCGTGCCGTACCACGTGTCGTTGAGCAGGCTGCCGTTGGTCACGCTCGGGTAGATGTGGTAGCCGGTCACGTCCCACTTCACGCCTTGCTGCTGCATGAAGGAGAAGAAGCCGAAGTCACGGCCGACGCCACCCAGGATCACGCGGCCGTTGGCGGCATGCACCGCGTTCGACATGCCGCGCAGGATCGCCGCCAGGGTGGCGTAGCAGGGCTTGTTCTGGTACGGCGTCGTGCTGGTGCCGGCGCTGTTGAACGGCACTTCCCTGAGGGTCTCCGGCCGCAGCTGGGTTTCGTTCAGGATCTCGAAGTCGGTGACGAGGTCACGCATCTTGTTGACCATCGCCAGCGTCTGGTTGTAGGCGTCGGTCTCCACGAACGACAGGTTCGGGTTGCAGGAGTTGTCCCACTGGTAGGAGTTCTGCAACACGAGCTCGGCATAGCCGCCGTTGGCCTTGACCTTGCTGATCTGGTCGCGCAGCATGGTCTGGTCGTCCGTGTAGATCATGTCCAGCCGGACGGTCTTGAAGTTGCGGCTCTTCATGATGCCGGCGACCTGGGCATTGGCTGCACTGCCGCGGTGGTTGTTGATGCCGTAGTCGAAGGCCGAGGCCTGCGTCGTCACGGCCATCGCCATCAGGCCTGCGAGAAATGTCTGTTGCGCTCTGTTCATACCGATCCGGGTTGGGGGGGTGGAGAGGCTGAGCTGCAATCGAGCTCAGCCGTCGAGGCCCGGATGGTAGGTAGCCGATGAGCTATCGGGCTACTGATCTGTAAGCTGTTGTTGAGTCAGGAATGGCCGGGCAGGACCGGATTCCGCCGCGCTAGCTGGACAGTCGGCGCATGCACCGCAGAGCTGCTGTTACGCTGGGTTGCGACCACGACCGTTGGTGTCACCGCATGGTGAAACCAGCCCCCGAAAGGGCATGAAATCGGGCGGCGTGACTGGGGATTCGCGATCCGACCCGTCGTCCCGCGGTCAGAGCGTCCAGTTCTGCGGACCGCGACTGGCGATCTTGGCGGCACCGACGCGGTTACCGAGCTCGGCGCAGCGGGCGAGCGGCCACCCCTGCTCCAGGCCATGGAGCAGCGCGCCGCGCCAGGCGTCGCCGCACCCGGTGGGGTCGACCACCGCGGCGGCCTGCACCGCGGGCACGTGCGTCTTCTCGCCGTCGGTCCACACCTCGCAGCCCTCGGCACCGAGCGTGACCACCAGCCCACGCACCTTGCGCGAGATCTCGGCCGCGGACCAGCCGGTGCGCTCGGTGAGCATCTTGCCCTCGTAGTCGTTGACCGTGACCCAGGTCGACTGCTCGACGAAGGCGGCCAGCTCGCGGCCGTCGAACATCGGCAGGCCCTGGCCGGGATCGAAGACGAACGGGATGCCCGCGGCATGGAACTGCTCGGCGTGCTGCAGCATGGCGTCGCGGCCGTCCGGCGAGATGATCCCCAGCTTGATGTCGCTGCGCGGCTCAATGCGCGTGACGTGCGCCTGCATCATCGCGCCCGGATGGAAGGCGGTGATCTGGTTGTTGTCCCGGTCCGTCATGATCATCGCCTGCGCCGTGTAGCTGTCCTCGACCTGGCGGACGAACTCGGTGCTGATGCCCAGGCTGCCCATCCGCTCCAGGTAGCTGGTGCCGTCGGTGCCCAGCGTGGCCATCGGCAGCGGCTCGCCGCCCAGCAGCTTGAGCGCGTACGCGATGTTGCCCGCGCAGCCGCCGAAGTCGCGGCGCAGCCCCGGCACCAGGAACGACACGTTCAGGATGTGGAGCTGGTCGGGCAGGATCTGCTGCGCGAAGCGGCCCTCGAAATTCATGATGGTGTCGAACGCGAGGGATCCGCAGATGACGGCTGCCATGGTCTTGGAATGGGTGAAGTCAGGGATAGAAGGCCAGCAGGCGGTAGCCCGCCACGCGGCCCGGGGTGGCGCCGGCATTGACGGCCAGCGCCAGTGACGCGGACCAGTCGCTCGTGGCCGGGATGGTTTCGGCGGTGGCGCCGAGTTCGCGCGGCAGGATCACGCGCCGCAGCACCGGCTGGTCCTGCGCGTCGGTGAGCGTGAGCTCCACGGCCGGCACCGCGACCGGTTGCGGCGCCTGGTTCTTCAAGGTAAGCGTCAGGCGGTAGGTGTCCTGACGCAGGCGCGTGAAGCCGCTGCTGTCGATGACGATCGCCTCGATGCGGCGCGGCGCGCCGAGCTGGCAACCGAGCGGCGCGCACAGGCGTTGCAGCGCCGGCCGCCATTCGGGGTGCAGTGCCGCGAGCCGGTCCCGGTCGTGCACCGCGACCTGCGCGGCCAGCAGGGCGGCCAGCCCGATGACCAGCAGCAGCAGCGCGACGCGCACCAGCGGCCGGCGCCAGAGCGCCTTGCGGCGCGCCTCGCGCACGAACGTCACATCGTCCAGCTCCGGAGCGTCCAGGCGCAGCGGTCCGTCGTCGTCGTCGTCGTCATCGTCGTCGTCGTCGAACCGGGGCGGCCGCGAGGCGGCCACTTCCGAGCGCACCGAATCGACGGGGGATGGATAGGAGAGCAGGTCGTCCAGGTCCACCTCGGGGGCGGCCGGCGCCGGGGCGGGAACCGAGGCGGGTTCCTCGCGGCGCAGCAGCATCGACAGCGGCGGCTCCGCCAGTGCCCCCTGCCCCGGCGCCGACGCTTCGACGTCCGGCTCGGATTCGGGCTGGTCCTGGGGGACGGTGGTCGGCGGCGCCGACAGCGGCGGTTCGGCCTGCGGCGCCGCGGACGGCTGCGGCTCGGCCAGCGGGGATGCGCCCTCCGGTGCATCGAGCGCGTTTCCGGCTTGCAGGTGCGAGGCCGCGTCGAAGACTTCCGAGCAGTGGCCGCACCGCACCCAGCCGTCGGAGATCTTCAGCTGGTCGGGCACCACCCTGAACAGGGTGCCGCAGGCCGGGCACCCGGTGATCATGCTCATGGGCCCGGGATTGTAGAAGGCGCGCCTCAGCGCGTCGCCGTCATCAGGATCCAGCCGTCCTCGCGGTCGCTGATGTCCAGGCGCACGAACGGCGCATAGGCCTCCTGCAACTCGGCGGCCTGGCGCTCCAGGATGCCGGCCAGCACGAGGTGGCCGCCCGACGCGACATGCGCGCAAAGCAGCGGGGCGAGCACCTTCAGGGGCGTCGCCAGGATGTTGGCCAGCACGGTCTGGTACTCGCCCCGCGCGAGCTCCGGCAGGCCGGCTTGCAGGGCAACGCCATTGGCGGCGGCGTTGTCCCGCGTGGCCCGCACGGCGGCCTCGTCGATGTCGACGGCGTCCACGGTGGCCGCGCCGTACTTGGCCGCACCGATGGCCAGGATGCCGGAGCCGCATCCGTAGTCGAGCACCCGCTGGCCGGCCAGGCCATGGGTGGCGATCCAGCGCAGGCACATGCGGGTGGTGGGGTGCGTGCCGGTGCCGAAGGCGAGCCCGGGATCCAGCCGGATCACCTGGCGGGCCTGCGCCGGCGGCTCGTGCCAGGTCGGCACGATCCAGAACTCGGGCGTGACCTCCACCGGCGCGAACTGCGACTGCGTCAGGCGCACCCAGTCCTGGTCGGGCACCTGCTCGATCCCGAGCACCTGCCCGCCGGCGAAGAAGTCCTGCGCCTGCAGCAGCGTGGCGGCCTCGGCCGCCGCTTCGCGCTGCATGAACAGCGCCAGCACGCGCGAGCGCTGCCAGCCTTCCTTGGGCGGGGGCAGGCCGGGCTCGCCGAAGAGCGCCTGCTCGGCGTCGGTCTGTGCGTCGGCGTCCTCCACCGACACGCTCAGCGCGTCCAGGGCTTCGAGCGCCTCACCGACGGTTTCGACCTGGTCCTCGGCGACCAGCAGGCGCAACTCGAACATGCCGCAGGGTTTTCAGCGCTTGTGCTGCGACAGCCACTGCTCGAGGTAGTGGATGTTGGTGCCGCCGTCCATGAACTTGGCGTCCACCATCAGCTCGCGGTGCAGCGGGATGTTGGTGTTGATGCCTTCGACCACCGTCTCCAGCAGCGCGGTGCGCATGCGGGCCAGCGCCTGTTCGCGCGTGTCGCCGTGCACGATGATCTTGCCGATCATCGAGTCGTAGTTGGGCGGCACGAAGTAGTTGTTGTAGACGTGCGAGTCCACGCGCACCCCCGGGCCGCCGGGCGCGTGCCACAGCGTGATGCGCCCCGGCGAGGGAACGAACTTGTACGGGTCCTCGGCGTTGATCCGGCACTCGATGGCATGGCCGCGCAGCTGGATGTCGCGCTGCGTGAACGGCAGCTTCTCGCCGGCCGCCACCAGGATTTGCGTCTTGACGATGTCGATGCCGGTGACCAGTTCCGTGACCGGATGCTCGACCTGCACGCGCGTGTTCATCTCGATGAAATAGAACTCGCCGTCCTCGTAGAGGAACTCGAACGTGCCGGCGCCGCGGTAGCCGATCTTCTTGCAGGCGGCGGCGCAGCGCTCGCCGATGCGCTCGATCAGCTTGCGCGGAATGCCCGGCGCCGGCGCTTCCTCGATGATCTTCTGGTGGCGCCGCTGCATGGAGCAGTCGCGCTCGCCCAGGTAGACCGCGTTGCGGTGCTTGTCGGCGAGGATCTGGATCTCGATGTGGCGCGGGTTCTGGAGGAACTTCTCCATGTACACCGCCGGATTGCCGAAGGCGGCGCCGGCCTCGGCCTTGGTCATCTGCACGGCATTGATCAGGGCCGCCTCGGTGTGCACCACCCGCATGCCGCGGCCGCCGCCGCCGCCGGCGGCCTTGATGATCACCGGGTAGCCGACGGCGCGCGCGGTGCGCCGGATCATCGCCGGGTCGTCGGGCAACTCGCCCTCGGAGCCGGGCACGCACGGCACGCCCGCCTTGATCATGGCCTGCTTGGCCGAGACCTTGTCGCCCATGATGCGGATCGACTCGGGCGTGGGGCCGATGAACTGGAAGCCGCTCTTTTCCACCCGCTCGGCGAAGTCGGCGTTCTCGGACAGGAAGCCGTAGCCGGGATGGATCGCCTCGGCGTCGGTCACTTCGGCCGCCGAGATGATGGCCGGCATGTTGAGGTAGCTCTGCGGCGACGGGGCGGGCCCGATGCACACCGCTTCCTCCGCCAGCTTGACGTACTTGGCCTCGCGGTCCGCCTCGGAATAGACCATCACGGCCTTGATGCCGAGCTCGCGGCAGGCGCGCTGGACACGGAGGGCGATCTCGCCGCGGTTGGCGATCAGGATCTTCTTGAACATGAGTGAGCGCTTACCGGATCGTCACTCGATGATGAACAGCGGTTGGCCGTACTCCACCGCCTGGCCGTTCTCGCACAGGATCTTGCTGATCGTGCCGCTCTTGTCGGCCTCGATCTCGTTGAGGATCTTCATCGCCTCGATGATGCAGACCGTCTCGCCTTCCTTGACCTGGGTGCCGATCTCCACGAACGGCTTGGCCCCAGGACTGGACGCGCGGTAGAACGTGCCGACCATGGGCGATTTGACGGCGTGGCCAACCGGCGCCTCGGGCGCCGCTGCGGCGACAGGCGCCGCGGTGGGCACGCCGGCGGCGGGGGCCGGCGCCACCAGGGTCGCCGGAGCCGGCGCCAGCTGCTGCACCATCGGCACGCCGCCCTTGACGATCCGGACCTTGCCTTCGGCTTCGGTGATTTCGAGTTCGGAGACGTTCGATTCCGACACCAGGTCGATCAGCGTCTTGAGTTTGCGCAAGTCCATGAAGGCTCCAGCGTCCTGTGACAAAGTTCGCGAATGTACCGCAAAAAGACGCTAAATGTAATTTTCTGCGGGCAACTACTTCGAATTCGCGATCGAAGCGCGGCAGGCGGAGCCTGCGGAGACGGCCTCAGGCCGGCGACGCCCACCCCTGCAGGTCGGCCGTCGTCAACCGACCCATTCTACGCTCCCGCAGGCTGCCGTCGGCCCGCAGGACCACCGTGAATGGCAGTCCCCCACCGGCATTGCCGAGCGACTTGCTCAATTCCGTGCCCTCCAGGCCCGCCAGGCCGATCGGATAACTGACCGGGGTGCGCGCCAGGAAGCGCTGCACGGCACTGGGTTGATCGATGGCGAGGCCGACGACTTGCCAGCCATTGGCCGCATGTTGGCGCGCGAACGCGTCCAGAAGAGGCATCTCTTCCACGCAAGGTGGACACCACGTGGCCCAGAAATTCACCAGCAGCGGTTTGCCGCGGAGGCTGGCCATGGCCAGCTCGGTGCCCGACGGCGTAGCGAACCGCAGGTCCCAGAACCCCCGCAACGCCGCCGGATCGGCGTCCGACGGCCGCAGCATCCACCAGGCGGCGCCCATGCCGGCGAGGCCCGCCGCCGCCCCCACGCCCAGGGTCAGCAGCCGCCGGCGCGAAGTGGCTTCCTTTGTCGTCGTTTCGGTCATCGTCTCTCGATCATGCTTGCGCCGCAAGCAGCGCCGCCACCGCGGCGGCGTCGCCGCGCGGCGTGCGGCCCCGGGCATCGGGCTTGAGTGCGCCACGAAGGTCGTCGTGGTCGTGGATCAGCAGGTGCACCCCCACCTGCTCGCCCAGGCCGGGACAGAAGCTGGAGATGCTCAGCGCCTCCACCGGCTGGCCCTGGAAACCGGTGACGGTGCGCGGCTCGTAATCCACGCCCTTGTCGATCAGCATGATCTCGGCCGACTTCGGATCGTCGCAGAACAGCTGCAGGTAGATGTCGGACAACCGCGTGGCGGTGCCGTGCCAGACGGCGCCCGCCAGGTGGGGCCGGAATTCGGCCAGGCGCTCCATCCAGGTGAGCGCGTGCCGGCGCAGCGCGGCCAGCTCGGCCGGCTGGGTGTCCGCGCAGAACAGGTCGATGTACTCGCGCACGGCTGCCTCGACCGCCTCGTTGTCCGGCAGGGCCGCGCGCGCCGGCAGGCCCAGCTGCTTGACGGCGCGCCGCTTGGCCGGGCCGTACTCGAGGCCCTCCTCCACCACCATCCGCGCGGCCGCCGCGGCGATCTCGGTCTGGGCACTGTCCATGGGGCCGCGATTGTGCACCTGCGGACGCGCCGCCCCTGCCGGCGCCGGCTGGCCACCGGGGCCGGCACGGATAATCGGCCGATGCACATCCACATCCTGGGGATCTGCGGCACCTTCATGGGAGGTGTCGCGGCCCTGGCCCGGGAAGCCGGGCATACCGTCACCGGCTGCGACGCCGGCGTGTATCCCCCGATGAGCGACCAGCTGCGCAGCCTCGGCATCGAGCTCGTGGAAGGCTACGGCGCCGACCAGATGGGCCTGCGGCCGGACGTCTGGGTCGTCGGCAACGTCGTCTCGCGGGCCCGCCAGCCGGACGGCTCGCCCCGCTACCCGCTGATGGAAGCGATCCTGGACGCCGGCGCCCGCTACACCAGCGGGCCGCAATGGCTGGCCGAGAACGTGCTGCAGGGCCGCCATGTGCTGGCCGTCGCGGGCACCCACGGCAAGACGACGACCACGTCGATGCTGGCGTGGATCCTGGAGCAGGCCGGCCTGGCCCCGGGCTTCCTCGTGGGCGGCGTGCCGCTGAACTTCGGCCGCTCGGCCCGCCTGGGCACGGGCTCGTGCTTCGTGATCGAAGCGGACGAGTACGACACGGCGTTCTTCGACAAGCGCAGCAAGTTCGTCCATTACCGCCCGCGCACCGCGGTGCTGAACAACCTCGAGTTCGACCACGCGGACATCTTCGACGACCTGGCGGCCATCGAGCGCCAGTTCCACCACCTGGTGCGCACGGTGCCGTCGACCGGCCGCGTCGTGGTCAACGGCCTGGAGGAAAGCCTGGCCCGGGTGCTGCACCAGGGCTGCTGGAGCGAGGTGCGCTCCTTCGGCGCGGCGGTGAGCGACTACACGGCCGAGGGCGACCCGGGTGCGTTCGACGTGCTGCTGCGCGGCCGGCACGTGGGCCGCGTGGCGTGGGACCTCAGCGGCACCCACAACCAGCTCAATGCGCTGGCGGCCATCGCCGCCGCCGACCACCTGGGCGTCAGCGGCGAACAGGCCGGCCAGGCACTGGCGTCCTTCCAGAACGTCAAGCGCCGCATGGAGCTGCGCGGCCAGGCCGGCGGCGTGCAGGTGTACGACGACTTCGCCCACCATCCCACCGCGATCCGCACCACGCTGGACGGGCTGCGGCGCAAGCTGGGCGCGGACGGCGGCCGCATCCTGGCGGTGTTCGAGCCGCGCAGCAACACGATGAAGCTGGGCGCGATGAAGGCACAGCTGCCCTGGAGCCTGGAGCAGGCGGACCTGGCCATCTGCCACGCAGGCGGCCTGGGCTGGGACGCGCACGAGGCGCTGGCGCCGCTGGGCGCGAAGGCGCAGGTGGCCGACACGATCGACGACGCCGTGCGGCAGGTGGCCGCGGCAGCGCGGCCCGGCGACCACGTGGTCTGCATGAGCAACGGCGGCTTCGGCGGCATCCACGCCCGCCTGCTGCAGGCCCTGGAGGCCGGGGCGCGCTAGACGCCGAAGTACCAGCGCACCGAGTGGAAGAAGATCGGTGCGGCGAAGCACAGCGCATCGACCCGGTCGAGCAGGCCGTTGGCGCCCGTGACCGACGCCCGGTGCCCCCAGGCGGGCACGCCGCGATCGCGCTTGAGCGCCTTCATCACCAGGTGGCCCAGCGAGCCCGCGCCGCAGGCGATGAACGCCATCGCCACCGCCTGCTCCGGCTCGAAGGGCGTGATGAAGGACAGCGCCCCGCCCACCAGGCTGCCCACCGCCATGCCCAGCGACCAGCAATACCAGTTGAAGCTGCGGCTCACCTCGGGGACGCTGGGCGGGCGTTTCAGGCGGCGCGTGAGCACGTGCTGCACCACCATGCAGGTCTGCACCACGAACACCAGGAAGAACACGAGGAATGCGCTCTTGCCGGTGAAGTTGCGGTGGCTGAAGTCCAGCAGCATCAGGGCGGGCACGTGGCTCATGCCGTAGATGCACACCACGATGCCCCACTGCAGCTTGGCGTTGCGCTCCAGGAACCGCTGCGTGTCGCCGCCCAGCGCGCTTGCCAGCGGCAGGGCCAGGAACACGTACACCGGGATGAAGACGGTGAACAGGTCGAAGTGCCGCGTCGCGGCCAGCCAGAACTGCACCGGCAGCACGACGAAGAACGCCAGCACCAGGCTGCGGTGGTCGGCGCGGCGCGTGGGCGACAGGGTGATGAACTCGCGCAGGGCGAAGAACGCGATCACCGCGAACAGCACGGTCGCCACCGTGTCGCCCGCGACCCAGGCGATCCAGAAGGTCGCGACCATCACCCACGAGGTGCCCAGCAGCTGGCGGAAATCGCGCAGCTCCTCGTGCCACGCGGGGTCCTGCGCGCGGCCACGCGTGCGGAACGTCAGCAGGAAGGCGGTGACGCTGATCACCACCAGCAGGCCGAAGACCAGGAAGAACAGCGCCGCCACCTGCTGGGTGGGCGTGAGGTTGCGCAGGGTCTCGTTCATGGCCGGCGGTCACACATGGCGCAGCGCGATCACCGCTTCGCGGGCGCGCTGCAGGAAGGCATGCCGGTCCTCGCCCGGTTGCAGGGCGATCGGCGCGCCGAAGGTGACCGAACAGAGGATCGGCACCGGCACGACTTCGCCCTTGGGCATGACGCGCTGCACGTTGTCGATCCACGCGGGCACCAGCACCACGTGCGGGAACCGCACCGCCAGGTTGTACAGGCCGGCCTTGAACGGCTGCGGCTCCTCGGCGTGGCCGCGGGTGCCCTCCGGGAACAGGATGATCGAGTCGCCGTTCTGCAGCGCCTGCGCCAGCGGCTCCAGCGGGTCCTGCTCGCCCGTACGGGCCCGGTCCACGTACACCGCGTTGAAGACCGCGGTGGTGATCCATTCGCGAAACCGCGAACGCGTCCAGTAGTCCCGGGCGGCGATCGGCCGCGTGATGCTGCGCAATTCGCTCGGCAGGGCCGCCCAGATCATCACCAGGTCGGCGTGGCTCTGGTGGTTGGCGAAGTAGATCCGCTGCTCCGCCTTCGGCGGGCATCCGTACCAGCGGGCCTGGGCGCCGGTCAGCACCCGCACGAGCCCCAGCAGAAACAGGCTCATCGCCTTGGCCAGCATGCGGGCGATGATAGGCCACCGCTGGGCCAGGGCGGCCACAACTGCTTGCGGCTGATGCGTGCGGCCACCCCTGCGGACGCGGCGGCTGCCTATGCTGTGCCGATGCGCCGATTCCGACTGCCGGCGACGGCGGCCGCGCTCGCCGCCGCCCTGGTGACCCTCCCGGCGGCCGCCGACGACGCGTTCGACGCCGTCGCGCAAGCCCGGCGGCATTGCGCGGCCTCGGCGCCGCCGCTGCGGCCGCATCCGCAACTGGCCGAAGCAGCGTCCCGCCTGGCGCGTGGCACGGCGCTCGCGCCGGCGCTGCAGGCGAGCGGGTACCGTGCCAAGCGCGGCGTCGAGTGGCGCCTGTCGGGCTACCGGTCGCCCCGGGAGGTGACGCAGGCGCTGGTGCGCGGCCACTGCCGCGAACTCGGCGGCGCCGACCTGGTGGAGGCGGGCGTGCATCGCAGCGGCAGCTCCTGGTGGATCGTCGCGGCGGCGCCGTTCGATCCGCCACCGCAGGCCGACGCCCAGGACGTCGCGGCGCAGTTGCTCGCCCTGGTGAACCGCGCCCGGGCACAGCCGCGCCGGTGCGGCGGCCGGCCGTTCGCCGCCGCTGGTCCGCTCACCCTCGATGCCCGGCTCACGCGCGCGGCGGCCACGCACGCCGAATCCATGGCCCGCGGTAGCTACCTGGAGCACGAGGGGCGCGACGGCAGCACGCCCGCGCAGCGCGCCACGCGGGCCGGCTACGACTGGCGCAGCGTCGGCGAGAACATCGCGATGGGCCAGACGTCGCCGGACCTGGTGGTGCGGGACTGGCTGTCCAGCCCCGAGCACTGCGCCAACATCATGGAGCCGCGCTTCACCCAGATGGGCGTCGCCTTCGTGGTCGACAGGACGAGCGAAGGCGGGATCTACTGGGCGCAGGAATTCGGGCGGCCGCGCTGAACGATCAGGGCAGTTCGGCGTTGCGCATCCGCGCCACGATGGTCTGCGACCGGTGGGCCAGGTACCCGGAATTGGGCACCTTCTCGAAGTAGCGTGGGCGCGGCAGCATCACCGCCAGCCGCGCCGCCTCGTAGGCCGTCAGCTGGCTGGCGTGCTTGCGCCAGTAGTGCTGCGCAGCGGCCTCGGCGCCGAAGACGCCCTCGCCCCACTCCACGCTGTTCAGGTAGATCTCCAGGATGCGCTGCTTGGACAGCATGCGCTCGAGCGTGAACGTGAGCACGACCTCCTGCCCCTTGCGCAGCAGCGTGCGCTCGCCCGACAGCAGCAGGTTCTTGGCCAGCTGCTGCGTGATGGTGGAGCCGCCCACGATCTTGGGCGCCCGGGCATCGGGGCGGAAGTGCGCGCGGCGCGCGGCCAGCTCCTGCGCCTTGGCGTTCTTCTCCCACGCCTTCTCGATCGCCTCCCAGTCGATGCCGTCGTGGTTGACGAAGTCGTCGTCCTCGGAGGCGATCACCGCGCGCTTGAGGTTGTCCGAGATCCGGTCGTAGGGCACCCACTCCTGGCGCCACCGCAGCCGCCCCTTCTCGGTGGCGATGCGAAACGCCTCGGAGCGCTGGAAGCTCGTGGACTGCGGATCGACCACCGCCGCCGTGGCGATGCGAAGGACGAAGAACAGCTCCAGCGCCAGGCCTGCCAGCACGAGAAGCAGCAGCCAGCGCAGCACGGCCCTCAAGCTGCCGCTCCCGCCAGGTGGGCCCTCAGTTCAGCCAGCACCCGGGCCGCGGGCGGTCGCACGCCGCGCCAGACCCGGAAGGATTCGGCCGCCTGCTCCACCAGCATGCCCAGCCCGTCGCGCCCCTGCGCACCGCGCGCGGCCGCCCAGGCGAGGAACGGTTCGGCCGCGGCGCCGTACATCATGTCGTAGGCCAGCGTGCCCGGCCCCACCGCGCTCTCGGGCACCGGCACCTGGCCGCCGGCGAGACTCGCCGCCGTCGCATTGACGACGACATCGAACGGCGAGTGCACGCCGTCCAGCGCCACGGGCGCCAGGCGCACGGCATTCGCCTGCGCCGTGGCGGCATGGCGCTCGACCAGCGCGCGTGCCTTGTCCAGCGTGCGGTTGGCCACCACCACCTCGGCCACGCCCGCCTCGAGCAGCGGGCCGAGCACGCCCGCGCCCGCGCCGCCCGCGCCGACCAGCAGCACGCGCCGGCCCGCCAGTGCAACCGCCGCATTGGCCTCGATGTCGCGCACCAGCCCCACGCCGTCGGTGTTGTCGCCGAAGATCCGCGGCCCGTCGAAGCGCAGCGTGTTGCACGCGCCCGCCAGCCGCGCGCGTTCGCTCAGCGTGTCGGCGAGCGATGCCGCCTCGAACTTGAAGGGCAGCGTGACATTGCAGCCACGCCCGCCGGCGTCACGGAAGCCGCGGACCGCGTCGGCAAAGCCGTCCAGCGGCGCGAGCAGCCGCTCGTAGCGCAGGGCCTGGCCCGTGAGTTCGGCGAAGCGGGCATGGATCCACGGCGACCGGCTGTGTTCGACCGGGTGGCCCACGACGCAATAGCGGTCGTCCGTCATCGGCTGGTGAGCTTGGTCTCGAGCGTCTCGTCGCGGGTGAACTTGAACCGGGACACCACCACGATCTGGTCGGCGCGCCGGCGCATCGCGTCGCTGAAGCGGCCGAACGGTCCGGAGGCGCGCGCAATCGTCTGCGCCCGCCGGTCCAGGGTGGGGTTGCCGGAGCTCTCCACGACTTCGGTGTCCAGGATGCGGCCGTCGAAATTGACGGTCACGATCATGGTGAGCTCGCCGTACAGCTTGCGGCCGGCGAGTTCGGGGAAATTCTGCGTGCCGCGGTCCTCGATCCTGCGGCGCAGCGCGTCGTAGTAGACCGCATACACCTCCTCGCGCGTGGCGGGGCTGATGTAGCGCTTCTTCGGGCGCGCGTTCTCCTCGTTGATGCGGCGCTCGATCTCGGCCAGCAGGCGCACCAGCTGGCGGCGCTTCTGCTCGCGCTGCTGCGACTCGGGGCTGTTGCTCGGGCGGCTCGGGTCGGGCGGCGGCATGGCGGCGAGCATCTGCCGCACCTGCGCCAGCATCAGCATCTGCTGGTCCTGCATCGCCTCGATCCGGCGCTGCGAGTCCTCCGCTTCGTCGCCCACCGCCGTCAGCGCCGACGGCGGCAGCGGCGAGGTGGCGCGCCCCTTGGCGGCCTCACCGCCGCCGGCCAGCGACGCCTGCGCGATGGCCTGGGCCTTGTCCGGCCGCTCGGTGCTGCGGGCGTTGACCAGCACCACTTCGAGCGGGGTGTCCTGGAAGACGCGGTTGAAGCCCTCGGGGTCGACCAGCCGGACGGTCAGCAGCGCGGCATGCACCGCGACCGAGACGCCCAATGCGATCTGCAGGGTGCTGAGGGACTTCAGGTTCACGACGGCGGATTATCCGCCGCATTGTCGGGTTCGCCGCCTTCCGTGACGTCGACGGCGATGGCGATCGGGCCCGCCACGGGCTCTTCGTCCTCGCCGGTGTCGTCTTCCGCCGACACCCCGGGCGTTCCATCCAGCCGTTCGACGACCGTGCCGGACACTTCGAGCGTGATGTCGTCGATCTCGCCCAGCCGCACCCGCACCTGTCTGCCGCGCGGCAGTCCCTCGGTCCCCAGCACCGGCAGCACCAGCGGCAGGTTGTCCGCGCGCACCAGTCCCTCGCGGAACACACTGCCCACCAGTTCCTGCACGTCGTGCTGGCGCAGGTAGCGCAGCGTCCAGAAGCGCTCCATCGCCGCCTGGTAGCCGTTGTAGGCGGTGTACGCCGAGTCGAAGCTCGAGATGACGGAGAACAGGTCGGCGTCCTTGGGCTTGAAGGGCGCGGCCAGGGCGGCGGTGCGGCCGTGCCGGGCCGCCGCGATGATCTGCCACTGGTTCACCAGGTCGGTGTAGCGGCGCAGCGGCGAGGTGCTCCACGCGTAGCACTTGACGCCGATGCCCGCGTGCGGCCCCGCCTTGGTCCCCATGCGCACCTTGACCCCGGGCGCCAGGCTCGACTGGCTGCGGTAGATGCCGGGCACGCCCAGCTCGGCCAGCCACTGGCCCCAGGTGCTGTTGGCCAGGATCATCGCCTCGGCCACCATCAGGTCGAGCGGGGCGCCGCGCCGGCGCACGGTGATCTCCACCTGCTCGGCGCCGCCCGGCTCGCTGCCGTCGTGGCCGACCAGCCGGAACGTGTAGTCCGGCCGGTTGAAGGTCTCGGGCTTGCCGCGCACGACCTCGCGCTGCGCCTTGAGCTTCTGCGCGAAGCGCCAGATGAACGACAGCGGCGCCTGCAGCGAGGCCGCGGGCTCCGGCACGCCATCGGCGGTGCCGCCCTCGAGCCACTCCTGCGTGATGAAGGCATCGAGCCGGTCGTGCCGCAGGTTGGCCACGATCGGCACCCGCTCCAGCCGCGTGCTGGTCTCGCGGATCTCGAGCGTCGCCTCGTCCAGCGCCACGTAGAGCGACACGGCCGGGCAGTCGCGCCCTTCCTGCAGCGTGTAGGCCTGCACCACGTCGTCCGGCAGCATCGTGATCTTGTGGCCGGGCATGTAGACCGTCGACAGGCGCTGGCGCGCCACCTGGTCGACGGCCGAGCCGGGCTGCAGCGCCAGCCCCGGGGCCGCGATGTGGATGCCCAGCGTCACCGTGCCGCTGCCCAGCCCCTGCACCGACAGCGCGTCGTCGATCTCGGTGGTGTGCGAGTCGTCGATCGAAAAGGCCTGGGCCGACGAGACGGGCAGGTCGCCCGCGATGGCGGGCGCGGTGAGCGGCGGAAAGCCGGTGCCCTTGGGGAAGTACTCGAACAGGAACCGCTTCCAGTGGAACTGGTAGGGCGAGTCGATGGCGCCGGCATGCTGCAGCAGCGCCAGCGGCGCGGTATGCGTGTGGCGCGACGCCTCGACGACGGCCTTGTACTCCGGCGCGTTCTTGTCCGGCTTGAACAGGATGCGGAACAGCTGCTCGCGGATCGGCGCCGGGCACCGGCCGGCGGCCAGTTCGGCGGCCCAGTCGGTGATCTGCTGCTGCACCAGCTTCTTCTTCTCGATCGCCGCCAGGGCCTGTTGCACGATCTCGGCCGGCGCCTTGCGGAACCGGCCCTTGCCCGCGCGGCGGAAGTAGTGCGGCGCCTCGAACAGGCGGAACAGCATCGCCGCCTGCTGCTCCAGGGGCGCCTTGTCGCTGAAATAGTCACGCGCCAGGTCGGCGAAGCCGAATTCCTCCTCGGGCGCGAATTCCCAGGCGAGGTCCAGCTCGATCTCCCGGGCCTGGGCCTGGGCGGCGGCAATCAGCTCCGCCGGCTGGGGCTTCTCGAACCGCAACAGGATGTTGGCCGCCTTGACCTTGACCCGCTTGCCGGACTCCAGCTCCACCTGCGCCGACGCCTCGGCGTCGGCCAGCACCCGACCGGCCTGGAACTTGCCGGCCTCTTCGAACAATGCATACATCGGTGGGATTTTCCCACGCGACCTCAGCGCGACAGCTGCAGGAAGTCCAGCACCTCGCCGAGGTGGTCGTCGAAATCCGACAACGCGTGGTCACCGCCCTCCAGCAGCCGGATGCGCGCGCCGGCGTAGCGCGCGGCCATCTCGCGCCAGTCGAGCACCTCGTCGCCCTTGGCGATGACGGCGAAAAAGCGGCCAGGATCGCGCAGCGGGCCGGTCTCCAGCGCGCGCAGCTCGTCGACGTAGCGCGGCTCGAAGAAGAACCGCTGCGACGGATCGTGCCAGGCCGCGTGCTCGCCGATGTGGCGCGCCAGGTCGCGCGCGGCATGCACGGCGGGGTTGAGCACGACGGCCTTGCAGCCCCTTTGCTGCGCCACGTGCGTGGCGTAGAAGCCGCCCAGCGAGGAGCCGATCACCGCCATCGCATCGGACGGCCAGCCGGCGATGCCGGCCAGCACCTCGCGCATGGCCTGCGCGGGCGACGCCGGCAGCTGCGGGCACCACCACGTCACGCCCGGGTGGTCGCGCGCGACCCGGGCGGCCACCTGGCGGGCCTTGGCCGACTGCGGCGAGGAGCGGAACCCGTGGAGGTACAGCAGGTGCGTGGTGGCGGTCACCGCGCGATGGTGGCAGAAAAAAAAGAAGCCCCGCCGGCGATGCCAGCGGGGCGCAACGGCCAGGCAGGTGTGCCGACCCACCCGGGCCGTGAACCGTGGGCGGCTGCCCTCGGTCGCTGGAGCTTCCCTCTTTCTCCCTCCTCCGGAGCCGCGAAGGTAAGCCAGGACGGTGCGGCGGCAGATCGGCCAAATGGGCGAGCGGCGACTCGCGGCGACGGGCCTGTGTTGGCGCCAAGCGACGAGCCGCTCGCGCGACGGATGCAAGTGGCCGCTCCTGCCGCACACTGCGGGGTGGCGCCCAGGGACGGGACCGACCCAGCGGTCCCGTGCGCCGAAGGAACAAGAAGATGGAGAGCGAGGCGGGATCGAAGGCGGACAAGGCCGCCCTGGCGCGGGAGGTGACTGAGCGCAGCGTGGACATCCTGCTGCGGCAGACGCCCGCCGGCGCCAGGGCGCTGGTCCTGCTGTGCATGCTGTACGGCGTGCTGCTGGTGCCGGCGGTCGGCTGGGCGGCCTACCTCGCCTGGTATGCCGTGCTGGTCACCGCCCTCGCCGTCCGGCAGGCCTACTTCCGCCGGCTGGTGGCGACCGACGGCCCCACCGAGAAGACCCTGCTTCGCATCGCGATCGTGGCGGCCATCACCGGCTGGTTCCCGTCGTCGGCCGTGCCGCTGTTCGGCCACTCGCTCACGCTGGCCGCGATCGGGGTGCTGACCGTCTTCACCCTCGGCACGCTGTCCGCCGCCGTCGCCGTGCTCGGCGTCTGCCCGCGCGTCTATGCCGGCTACATGGTGACCAGCCTCGCCACGGTCTACATGGGCTGGGCGTGGAAGGCCGACCGCTCCGAGCACCTCATCATCGGCACGGCGATGGTGCTGGCCGCTCCCATCCTGCAGCGCGCCGTCGAGACCTACTGGCGGCAGCTGCGCGAGAACGTCGAGATCGGCACCCACAACGCGCAGCTGGTGGAGCAGTTGCGTGCATCGCTCGAGCGGCAGCAGGACATCCAGCGCGCGCGCTCGCGCTTCCTGGGCGCGGCGAGCCACGACCTGCGCCAGCCGGTGCAGGCGCTGCTGTTCCTGTCCGACATCTTCCGCCGCTCGGGCGACACGGCCCGGCGCGAAACCATCGCCCAGCAGATCGTGCGCACCGGCCAGTCGATCGACAACATGTTCCGCCACCTCGTCGATTTCGCGCAGATCGACGCCGGCACCATGAAGGCGAACCTGCAGCCGGTGCAGGTCGGCCGCCTGGTGCAGGCGACGGTGTCCGGGTTCGCCGAGAAGTGCGCCGCCAAGGGGTTGCAGTTCCGGCTCGAGCTGGGCGCCGATGGCCCCGTCACCGCCGACCCCGTCCTGCTGGAGCGGCTGCTGCGCAACTTCCTGGACAACGCTTCCAAGTACTCGCTGCGCGGCGCCATCGTCCTTCGGGTGCTGCCGGCCGGCAACCGGCTGGAGGTGCAGGTCGAGGACCAGGGCGTCGGGATGGACCAGGATGACCTGGGCGTGGTCTGGAATGCCTTCCAGCGCGGGCGCTCGGCGAGCCTGGCCGAGGCGGAGGGCATCGGGCTGGGACTGGCGATCTGCCGGCACATGGCCGACCTGATGGGGGCGGAACTCGCGCTGCGCTCGGCGCCGGGCCAGGGCACCTGCGCGTCGATCCTGCTGCCGATCCACGAGGAACCCACGCCGGCGGCGCGGCGCCCGCAGGAGGTGCAGGCGCTGGCGCTGCAGGGCCGGCTGATCGCGCTGATCGAGAACGACCGGCTGGCACGCGAGGCGCTCACGGCCTGGCTGCAGGAAGCCGGCGCCACCGTCGCCACCGGCAGTGATCTCGAGCAGGTGCAGCAGGCGCTGGCGCAAAACCCCGGCCGGCTGCATTGCATCATCGCGGACTACCGCCTCGCGCGCGGCAACGGCATGGACGCCATCGCTGCCTTGCGCGCGCAGCACGGGCACGTGCCGGCCCTCATCGTCTCCGGCGAGCCGGACCTGCAGGACAAGGGCCTGGGCGTGCCGTGCCTGCAAAAGCCGGTGGCGCCCGAGACGCTGCTGCAGCACCTGCACCGCCTGCTGCCCGGCACGAGCCCGGTGGAAGCCGCCTGATGGCCGACGAGGCCGGCCGCCCGCTGTCGGCCACCTGGCGCGAATGGATCGCCTCCGACGCCTGGGGCCCGGCCGGCGGCCCCGGCTTCGATGCCATCGTCATCGGCTCGGGCTACGGCGGCAGCGTGGCCGCCCTGCGGCTGGTCGGCAAGGGCTATCGCACGCTGCTGCTCGAGCGCGGCAGCGAGTACCTGCCGGGCGAATTCCCGAACGACTTCTCGCTGGTCCCCAAGTACCTGCGGATCAACGTGCCCACGCAGCCGCAGCCACGCGGCCGCGCGAGCGGCCTGGTGGAATTCCACCTCGGCCAGGGCCTGGTCGCCGTCACCGGCAACGGCCTGGGCGGCGGCAGCCTGATCAACGCCGGCGTGGCCATCGAGCCGGACCCCGATGTGTTCCTGCAGGACGCGTGGCCCGCGGCGATCCGCGCCGAACTGGACGGCGGCCTCGGTCCCCACGTCGAACGCGCGCGCGAACAGTTGCGGGCGCGCCCGTGGTCCTCGCGGCTGCCCGACGGCGGCAAGCTGCGCAAGACGGCGGCCCTGGAGCGTCTCGGGCAGCGGCTGCAGGGCCGCACCCGCTCGCTCGAACTCACCATCGACGGCGAGGCCTGCCTGCGCTGCGGCGACTGCGCCTCGGGCTGCAATGTCCCGGGCGCCAAGCAGACGCTGGGCCGCACCTACCTGCAGGAGGCGCTGGACAGCGGCCTGCTGCAGATCGTCACCCAGGCCGAGGTCTACCGCTTCGCCCCCGCCGCCGGTGAGGGCGACTTCGCCTGGGAGGTGCACGCGTTCTCGACCGACGCCCAGCAGCAGTTCTTGGCGACTCAGCACCTGTTCGCCGAAACCGAGCCGGCGGCCACCCACCGCGTGCTGCGCGCGCCGCTGCTGTTCGTGTGCGCCGGCACGTTCGGCAGCACGCAGCTGCTGCAGCGATCGCAGGCGCGCTCGGACGGCGCCCTCTCGTTCTCGGCCGCGCTCGGCACGCGCGTCTCGGGCAACGGCGACAGCCTCAGCTGGGTGGTGGACGAACCGCAGCCGGTCGGCTCGGTCGGGCGCGGCCAGGCCGGGCTCGACGAGTGGCGCAAGGCCAGGCAGGGCCAGCCGTTCACGGCGGCACGCATCGCCGGACCGACCATCACGGCCGCCGTCGACCTGCGCGACCCCTCGCGTCCGCTCACCGAACGCCTGTTGATCGAGGACGGCGCCGTGCCGCGCGCGATCGCGCAGGTGGCGCGCGAACTGCTCGCCACCGGCCACACGCTGCGGCAGCTGGACGACTGGTGGTTCCGCAAGCTCGGCCATCGCGGGGCCGCGGCCGAAGACCCGCTCTCCGCCAGCGCGGCCATGGCGCAGCAGGCCCAGGTCCTGCTCACGATGGGCCACGACGGCTCGCCGGCGCGGCTGGTCTGGCTGGACGACAGCGACCGCACGGCCGGCTACCTGACGCAGCCCGACACCCTGCCCACCTACCAGGCCCAGCAGCGCGCCTTCGACCGGCTCGGCAAGCGGCACGTGCACAACCCGCTGTGGCGCCCGCTGCCGCGCACGGCGACCGAGCTGATGCACGGCGAGATGCCCACCCCCTCGGTCACGACCGTCCACCCGCTGGGCGGCTGCGTCATGGGCGACGCGCCCGACAGCTCCGTGGTCGACCACCTCGGCCGCGTGTGGGTGCGCGATCCCGGTGCGCCGGCCATCCCGCGCGCGGCCATCGAGCCGGCCGGCGACGGCGAGCCACGGCGCGGCGCGGGCAACCGCCCGCATCGCTACCGCGGCCTGTTCGTGCTCGATGGCTCCATCGTGCCCACCTCGCTCGGCTGCAATCCGCTGCTGACCATCACCGCCCTGGCCGAGCGGGCGCTCGACGCGCTGCCCCGCAAGGACACCCGGGCCGGCCAGCCACCCGCACGGTCGCAAGAGCGTGTTCCCGTGCCCTTCCCGTCCGCCGACCTCGACCTGGACGCCGGCCTGCACGAGACCCTGCTCTCGCGCGACCTGGTGCTCCCGCCCCACCTCGCCGCCACGTTCGGCCGCGAGGCGATCGCGGCCAAGCTCGAAGCCACGTTCCGCGCCGCCAACCTGCCCCAGGTCCTGACGCGGGCCCGCCACCGCTTTCCGGTCGAAGGGCGGCTGCTGATCGGGCCGGCGGATGCCGGCGCCGGCAACGCGCCCGTCGAGTACCGGGTGGACGCCGGCGCCGGCAACGCGCCCGTCGAGTACCGGGTGGACGCCGGCAGCGAGTTCGAACTCCTGCCCGCGGGCTGGACCAGCAGCGGGGCGACGGCGTTCGTGGGATCGGCGGCGCAGTTCGTGTACGGCCTCGGCGCCGTGGTCAGCCCGCTGCTGCTCACCGTCGATCGGCTGCCCAAGACCGAGGCGGCGTTGGTCGTCGCCGGGGTCATCGCGGCGATGCCGCTGCTGCCCTTCTGGCGCTCGGTCGGCACGTGGTGGGTGCTGCGCGGCTCGCGTGACTTGCGCGAGAACTTCGCCGGGGCGGACGTGCTGTCCCTGCACACCTTGCGCTGGATCGCGTCGCTGTTCAAGCAGATGGTGCACGCCAGCGAGAAGCGCGTCATGCGCTACCGGCTGCGCCTCGTGTTGCGCGATCCCGCCGCCCACCCGCAGTGGCCGGGCGAGATGGCGTTCGTCGCGAGCAAGCGCGTGGCGCACCGCGCCAGCCTGCTCGAGCTGCTGCGCTGGCTGGTGCACAAAACGCGCACCAGCAGCGACGGCACCACCGAGCGCGCGCCGATCCGCGCCACGTTCTGGGAGCAGGTGATGGACGCGCACGTGCGGCTGCGGGGCACCGGCCTGCTCGGCCGGTGGCGCGTGCATGGCCATGGCACGTTCCGCATGGGCTTCGAGAACCTGATCGCCGTCGGGGACCAGGCGGGCGCGGCCGGCGGCCTGCGCGGCCCGATCACGCTCGGCAGCCGCGGCGACACCACGACCGGCATGCTGGCCGCCGCCGGCTACCCGCTGCTGTTCCTGCGCTTCGGGCTGAAGACGCGCATGCTCGACTTCCGGCTGCCGAACTATTCGGGCCGGCCGGTGCGGGACACCCTCGACCGGCAGGAGGCAACGCTGCGCACGAACAAGGGCAGCGTCACCCCCGAACTGCACTGGGTCCGCGGGGTGGCCCGGGGCCGGTCCAGCAGCGACACCGGCGCGGAATCGGCCGCGCCGCTGCGGCTGCCGCTGATGCGCTATCGGCGCCCGGACGACGCGGCGGAGCGGGGCCGGCCTGCGGTCGTGGCCGGCGAGTGGATGGACGTGCCGGTCGCCCGCGCCAGGTCCGTCCTGCTGCTGCACGCCTTCGGCCAGTCGGGCCTGACCTTCACCTTCGGCACGACGACGCAGAACCTGGCGGAGCACTTCTACGACGCCGGGTACGAGGTCTGGGTGCTGGACCTGCGCATGTCCACGCGCAGCGGCCTGACCGAGCAGCCCTCGACGGTCGACCAGCTCGCCCGGCACGACATTCCCCATGCCGTGCGCCACATCCTGGCGCACCTGCAAGGCGAGCTGGGGGAGCAGGCGGCGCCCGGGCGCAAGCTGCAGATCGCGGCGTTCGCCCACTGCATCGGGTCGGCGTCGCTCTGGATGGCGCTGCTGTCCGGCCGCCTCGCGCACCGTGACGTGCCTGCCCAGGCCAGCGGCGCGCGGCTCTCGATGCTTTCGCACGCGATGTTCAGCCAGCTGCATCCGTGGGTGGTGGGCGGCCGCATCCCGCAGGCCAAGACCTGGGTGCCGGCGCTGCTGCAGAAGGTGTGGAGCGGCGGCAGCGTGCCGTTCGCGGTGCGGGGCGCGCAGCAGGGCATCGTGCTGCCGCTGCTGGACCGACTGTTCGCCAGCCTGCCGGCGCCGGCGGCCGAGACCCGGCGGCCCGACGGCAACGACGACGCGGCGGCGACCTGCCGCCGCATCCGCCACATCGACGCGCAGCTGTTCCGGCACGAGCACGTCAACGCCGCCACGCTGGGCATCATGAACCGGCTGTTCGGCGACTCGAACCTGCGCCTGTTCGGCCACGCGCGCCGGTTCGTCGAGCGCGGACTGCTCGTCGACGAGGACGGCCTGAACCGCTACGTGACGCAGGAGCGCATCGAACGCCACCTCGCCTTCCCGGTGCAGTTGCTGCACGGCCAGGAGAACCAGTTGTTCGACATCGCCGGGGCGGAGCAGACGTTCCGCAAGCTCGCCCAGCTGCATCCGCAGTGGCAAGCCAGGTACTGCCGCAGCTTCGACGGCGAGCGCACGGACTTCCTGCGCGTGCCGCGCTATGGCCACCTGGACGTGCTGATCGGCCAGCGGGCCCATCGCGACGTCTACCCGCGCATCGTCGAGTTCTTCCAGCGCGTGCACGCGGATGCGGACCACCGCGCCGCGCCGGGCCGGTGCGAGGGCTGGGTCGTGCGGCCGCCGCACCTCGGCCCCTTCGTCGGCTGGGTGCGGCAGGAGGCGGGCGATCTCGTCGTGCGCGTGAGCTTCATGGTCGACGACCGGCGGCGCGGCTGGGACCTGGGCCCCGGCCGCGTGCGGTTGCGCCACTGGGACGGCAGGCGGTTCGTGACCTGGGACGGCCCCCCGGTCCGCTGGCACGAGCACGCCGGCCCGTACCGTTTCGCCTGGGGCGATATCCGCATCCCGGCCGGCCAGGCGCCGGCCGAACGCTGGCAACTGCTGCTCCTGCGCGAGTGCTGGGGCGAGGAGCCGCTGCCCGGCGGCCTGGATGCCGACGATGCGGCCATCTCGGACGCGATCCGCCGGGCCAGTGCGCCGCGCCCCGAGCCGGTGGTGCCGCCGCTGGCCGACACCCGCTGGGACTTCACGCGGGCCACGTTCAGCGTCCCGGCGGCGACGTGGCAGGCCCTGCCCGCGGGCCAGTCCGTGGCGTTCGGCGTCGGCAGCTGCCGGCACCCGGGCCTCGGGATGGACCGCGACCGCGTCGACACGGCCGTCAAGGCGTTCCTGAACGACGGGCGGGCCGACCAGGTGGCGTTCACCACGCTGCTGGGCGACCAGATCTACGCCGATTCGACCGCCGGCCTCATCGACCCGCTCAGCCCGGTGGAGCGCTACTACGAGCGGCACGAGAAGGCCTTCGCGCGCGGCGCGCTGGGCGACCTGCTGGCCGCCATGCCCGTGTACATGACGCCCGACGACCACGAGTGGATCGACAACTATCCGCTGGGCGCCCCGATCGCCAAACAGCCCTGGCCGCAGTGGAGCGGTCGCGGCGGGCCGTTCGGCACCGCCGAACGCCGCGCCTTCCGCCAGGCGAGCGCGGCTGTCACGACATTCCAGCGGCTGCAGTCACCGGCGGGTGCCACGGGCGCGACCAGCTACGCGTTCGACCACGGCTGCACGCGCTTGTTCGTCATCGACTCGCGCTCCGCCCGCGAGCGCAACGCGCCGCGGATCGTGCCCGAGCTCGCCCCGCTGGCGACCTGGCTGCGACGGCCGCAAGCGCGGCACGCGCTCAACGTCATCGCGTGCGGCTCGGTGATCCTGCCCGGACTGCGGCCCAACGCCGACCCGGCCAACCCCGGCGTGCTGGACACCTGGCAGTACGCGAACGCCCAGCGCCGCGAACTGCTGGAGCTGCTGGTCGACCTGGTGCCGGGCCGGTTCCTGCTGCTCTCGGGCGACTACCACGTGAGCGGCGCCGTGCGCCTGCTGCTGGACGGCCAGCTGGTCGGCGCGGCCGTGGTGGCGCCGCCGCTGTATGCGCCCCTGCTCTACGCCAACAGCACACCCGAGTCGGTGTTCGTGCAGGAGCGCATCGCGCTGGCCGGCGGCCGCACGCTGCACATGGACGTGCCCGAGGGCGGCGGCATGGAACGTGGCTCGGGCCTGGGCGTGGTCGGCGCGCGGGCGGTTCCCACGGGCTTCGAGCTGACGTACCGCCGCCGGCTGTGGGTCTGGGAGCTGGGCCGTGGCGCCGAGCACGCCTGCAGCATCGAGTTGCCGGTGCCCGGCCGGACGCCGGACGAACCGCAAGCCAGCCAGGCCGCGCAGCCGCGGCCCCGGCTCAAGCCTTGACGGCGGCGGGCAGTTCGAGGTCGCGGATGCCGATGCCGGCCCGCGCGAGCGCGTAGACCGCCTCGGTGCGGCTGGAGACGACCAGCGCGTCGAAGATGTGCGACACGTGCGTCTTGATCGTCGCGTCCGACAGGTTCAGGTCGCGGGCGATCACCTTGTTCGGCTTGCCCTGCACGATGCCCAGCAGCACCTGGCGCTGGCGCTCGGTGAGGCGCGCGCCCAGCTTGGACCAGGCGTCCTGCTGCGCGGGGTTGGGGGGCACGTCGACGCTCAGGCTGCTGGGCGGCAGGAACACGCCGCCCGAGAGCACCAGTTCCAGCGCCGACGGCAGCATCTCGCTGGGGGCGGACTTGGGAACGAAGCCATAGGCGCCCAGGTCGACGCATTCGCGCACGATGCGCGGATCCTCATTGGCCGACATCACCAGCACCGGGATGTCCGGGCGACGCGCGCGGATGGTGCGCAGCGAATCCGGCCCCTGGAAGCCCGGCATGTTCAGGTCCAGGATGATCAACTGCGGCTCCAGGCCGGCGTCCAGCCGCTCCAGGGCGGCCGGCACGCTGCCGCACTCGGCGACTTCGAGGTCGGGAACCGTCGCGTGGAGCGTGTGGACCACGCCGCTGCGGTACAGGGGATGGTCGTCGACGACTAGGATCTTCATCAATGCTGCCCGGGAGTGCGCTGGCATCTTAAGCGCAGGGCGGGGCCGCACGATTCCCTCCTTTGGCCGACCCCGGGCGAGCGGTGATATTCCTCAGGGGCGCGCGACGGCTCGCCCGATAATGGCGCCCATGTCCGCAGTCTTCGAGAAGCCGCCGCTGTGGCAGCGCGCGGCACCCATGCTCCACGGGTTCGACGGCCCGCTCGCCTTTGCCGTCTTCCTGCTGGCGTGCGCCGGGCTGCTCACCATGTATTCGTCCGGTTTCGACCACGGCACCCGCTTCGTCGACCACGGCCGCAACATGCTGCTGGCCGGCTTCATCATGTTCGTGGTGGCCCAGGTGCCGCCGCAGCGGCTCATGAGCCTGGCGGTGCCGCTGTACACGCTCGGCGTGGGGCTGCTGATCGCGGTGGCGGTGTTCGGCATCACCAAGAAGGGCGCCAGGCGCTGGCTGAACGTCGGCGTGGTCATCCAGCCCAGCGAGATCCTCAAGATCGCGATGCCGCTGATGCTGTCCTGGTGGTTCCAGAAGCGCGAGGGCCAGCTGCGCCCGGTCGACTACGCGATGGCGGGGCTGATCCTGCTGGTGCCGGTCGCATTGATCATGAAACAGCCCGACCTGGGCACGTCGCTGCTGGTGCTGGCCGCCGGAGCGGCCGTGATCTTCTTCGCGGGACTGTCGTGGAAATTGATCATCCCGCCGGTGGTGGTCGGCCTGGTCTGCCTGGTGCTGGTCATCATCTTCGAGTCGCAGCTGTGCGCGACCGGCGTGCGCTGGCCGGTGCTGCACGACTACCAGCAGCAGCGCATCTGCACCCTGCTCGATCCGAGCAAGGACCCCCTCGGCAAGGGCTTCCACATCATCCAGGGGATGATCGCCATCGGCTCGGGCGGCCTGACCGGCAAGGGCTTCATGCAGGGCACGCAGACGCACCTGGAGTTCATCCCCGAGCGCACCACCGACTTCATCTTCGCGGCGTTCTCGGAGGAATTCGGCCTGGTGGGCAACCTGCTGCTCATCGCCGGCTTCATCTTCCTGGTCCTTCGCGGGCTGGCGATCGCGCTGGAGGCGCCCACCCTGTTCTCGCGCCTGCTGGCCGGCTCGGTGACGATGATCTTCTTCACCTATGCCTTCGTGAACATGGGCATGGTCAGCGGCATCCTGCCGGTGGTGGGCGTTCCCCTTCCCTTCATCAGCTACGGCGGCACCGCCATGGTGACGCTGGGCATGGGCCTGGGCATCCTGATGTCCATCGCCAAGGCCAAGCGGCTCGTGCAGACATGACACCGGGCACCGACGGGCCGCCCCGAGGTGCGAACGCCCCCTCGGGGGGCAGCGAACCACACCAAGTGGGCGAGCGTGGGGGCCATGCCCTTGTCGGCATCGTCGGTGTCGGCAACATGGGCGGCGGCATGGCCGGCCGCCTGCTGGACCTGGGCTGGGCCGTCCGTGCCCACGACCTGGTCGACAGCAAGGTGCAGGCGCTCGCGGCCCGCGGCGCCACTGCCGCAGCCAGCCCCGCCCAGGCGGCCCAGGGTGCCGGCGCCTTCATCGTCTGTGTCGTCGATGCGGCCCAGGCCGAGGCCGTGCTGTTCGGCCCGCAGGGTGCCGCGCCGGCGCTGCCAGCCGGCGCCCCGGTGCTGCTGTGCCCGACGATCGCGCCCGCCGATGTCGAACGACTGGCGGCCCGGCTGGAGGCCGCGGGCCTGCTGCCGGTGGACGCGCCGATGTCCGGCGGCCCCGCCCGCGCGCGCGACGGCAGCATGAGCCTGATGGTCGCCTGCCCGGACGCGACGTTCACGCGCGCCGAACCGCTCGTGCGCGCCCTCAGCGACAAGGTGTTCCGCGTCGGCACCCGCTGCGGCGACGGCGCCCGCACGAAGCTGGTGAACAACCTGCTGGCCGGCATCAACCTGGTGGGCGCGGCCGAGGCGATCGCGATGGCGCAGCGGCTCGGGCTGGATGCGGCGCGCACGCTCGACGTCATCGAACAGTCCAGCGGCCAGAGCTGGATCGGCTCGGACCGCATGCGGCGGGCCATCGCCGGCGACTTCGAGCCCCGGGCGCACATCACGCTGCTGCAGAAGGACACCCGCCTCGCGGTCGAGGCCGCTGCGCAGGCAGGCTTCCACGGCCCGCTCGGCGCCGCGGCGCGCGACGTGTTCGCGCAGGCGGCGGCCGCCGGCCTGGCGGACCTGGACGACGGGGCGCTCCTGCAACTGCTCACCCGCGCGCCGTGAGCACCATCCTGGTCGTCGAGGACGACGACGCCATCCGCAACAACATCACGCGCCTGCTCAAGCTCGAGGGCTACGACGTCGTGCCCGCCGTCGACGGCCTGGCGGGGCTGGAGCGCTTGCGCGAGATGCGGCCCGATGTCGTGATCTCCGACATCGGCATGCCGCGGATGGATGGCTTCGCCCTGCTGGAAGCGATCCGCTGCGACGACTCGCTGGCGGCCACGCCCGTGATGCTGCTGACCGCGCTGGACGACCGCGCCAGCATGCGCCGCGGCATGACGGCCGGCGCCGACGACTACCTGGCCAAGCCCTTCACCCGGGAGGAACTGGTCGAGGCGCTGGCCGGCCTGCTGAAGAAGAAGGACCGGATCGCCCAGACCATCGAGCTGGCCGTGACCGCGCACGAGGCCGGGCTGCGCCAGGCGTTCGCGGAAAGCCTGGCCGGCCGCAAGCCCGCCGGCCGCTTCGGGCTGGACATGCCGCCCGGCGCGGTGGCCGAGGCGACCGTGCACGCGACGGTGCTGTTCGCGGACATCCGCGACTTCACCGGCCTGGCCGAGAAGCTGGGGGCGGGGGAAGTCTCCGAACTCCTCACCGCCTATTTCGAGCGCATCAGCCTGCAGGTGCTGCAGCATGGCGGCACGCAGCTGAAGTTCCTGGGCGACGGGCTGATGGCGATCTTCCCGGACGCCCCCGGCGGCCCGCCGGAGGCGAGCGGCGCCCGCCACGCCATCGGCGCCGCGCTGGGCATGGCGCTGGCCGCGCACGAGGTGCGCGCCTGGGTGCAGCAGCGCTTTCCCGACCGGGCCCTGCCCCCGTTCGCCATCGGCGTCGGCCTGCACACCGGCGCCGTCACGCTGTGCCGCGCGAGCCCCGCGTCCCCGGGCGGCGAGAGCCTGGCGGTCGGGGAGACGGTCAACATCGCCGCGCGCCTGGAGGGCGCGAGCAAGGAACTGGGCTGGACCGTGGCGGCCAGCGTCGACGTGCTGCAGCTCGCCGGGCCAGGCGTGGCCACCCGCGCGATGACCTCGCTGGAGGTTCGGCCGGGCGGCTATGTCGATGCCGCCGAGGTCACGGGCCTCCAAGGCGGCACCGCCGTTGCCGGCGCCGCGACGCTGGCCGGGCGTGGCGACGCGCTGGCCGCCGCGCTGCAGGCCAACTCCGAGATCACGGCACGCGCGGTCAAGGGCGCGCTGCAGTCGCGCCTGGCCACGTTCAAGGGGCACCGCTTCGCCCCCGGCGAGGAGCCGCTGCGCCTGCGCGGCTATCGCCTGACGCGCAAGATCGGCGCCGGCGGCATGACCGACGTGTACCTGGCCGAGCGCGACGGCCATGGCGACGGCGATGGCCTGCAGGTCGTGCTGAAGGTGCTGGATGCGAGCGGCAAGTCCGCCGGCGAGCACCTCACGCGCTTCATCCAGGAATACGCGCTGCTGTCGCAGATCGAGCATCCGCACGTGGTGCGCATCCACGACCAGGGCTTCACCGACGACCACGCGTACATCGCGATGGAGTACTTCCCCGGCGGCGACCTGCGCGCCGAACTGGCGGCCGGCATGCCGCAGGAGCGCGTGCTCGAGGTGCTGGAGCAGGTCGCCCTGGCGCTGCAGGCCATCCATGCGCTGGGCGTGGTGCATCGCGACCTCAAGCCGGAGAACATCATGCGGCGCGCAGACGGCAGCGTGGCGCTGGCGGACTTCGGCATCGCCAAGTCGCTGCTGCGCGCCGGCCACTTCGCGCTCACGCAGACGCAGCACGGCGACATCCTGGGCACGCCCTACTACCTCAGCCCGGAACAGGCCGCGGGCCACGCCATCACGCCGGCCTCGGACCTCTACAGCCTGGGCGTGCTGCTGTACGAGCTGCTCACCGGCGAGCGGCCGTACCGCGCCGACTCGCTGGAGGCCCTGCTGGCCCTGCACCTGAACGCACCGGTGCCGCGCCTGCCGGCCGAGCACGCCGCGCTGCAGCCCGTGCTGGACCACCTGATGGCCAAGGACCCGCAGGAGCGCTTTTCCAGCGCGGCCGTCCTGCTGGCCGAGCTCGGCCAGCGGCAGCTCTTGCGGACCCTGGCGCCTGCGGGCCGCTGAGCCGCCGAGCCGCCCAGCCGGCCCATCCGCGGGGGCAAGGGGCGCGCCCTAGAATGCTCCGATGATCTCCCGCGAACCCACCATCGAGCGGCTGGCGACGGCCCAGCAGCTCCTGCTCGAACCCTTCGGCCTCGACGAAACCCACCTGTCGCGCGCGCTGGCCGAGATCACCGCGCACCGCGTGGACGACGCCGACCTGTACTTCCAGTACACGCGCAGCGAAGGCTGGAGCCTGGAAGAAGGCATCGTCAAGACCGGCAGCTTCAGCATCGACCAGGGCGTCGGCGTGCGGGCCGTGAGCGGCGAGAAGACCGCCTTCGCCTACTCCGACGACATCTCCGAGGCATCGCTGCTGGACGCGGCGCGCACCGTGCGGGCGATCTCGTCCGCCTCCCGCTCGGGCAAGACCAAGGTCGTGCCGCGCAAGGTGGCGTCCAGCCGGTCGCTCTATCCGGCCCTGGACCCGATCGCCACGCTCGACAGCACGGCCAAGGTCCAGCTGCTGGAGAAGGCCGAGAAGCTCGCCCGCTCCAAGGACCCGCGCATCGTGCAGGTCATGGCCGGGCTGGCCAGCGAGTGGGACGTGGTGATGGTGGCGCGCGCCGACGGCACGCTGGCCGCCGACGTGCGGCCCCTGGTGCGCCTCTCGGTCACCGTGATCGCCGAGCACAACGGCCGGCGCGAAGTGGGCAATGGCGGCGGCGGCGGCCGCTTCGGCCTGGCCTACTTCGACGACGCCCGCATCGAGGAGTACGTCGACGATGCCGTCAAGGCCGCGCTGACGAACCTGGAGTCGCGCCCTGCCCCCGCCGGCGAGATGACCGTGGTGCTCGGCCCCGGCTGGCCCGGCATCCTGCTGCACGAAGCGATCGGCCACGGCCTGGAGGGCGACTTCAATCGCAAGGGCTCGAGCGCGTTCTCCGGCCGCGTGGGCCAGCGCGTGGCGGCCAAGGGCGTAACGGTGCTGGACGACGGCACCATCGCCGACCGGCGCGGCTCGCTCAACGTCGACGACGAGGGCAACCCGAGCCAGCGCACCGTGCTGATCGAGGACGGCATCCTGCGCGGCTACATCCAGGACGCGCTCAACGCGCGCCTGATGGGCGTGGCGCCCACCGGCAACGGCCGCCGCGAGAGCTACGCGCACATCCCGATGCCGCGCATGACCAACACCTACATGCTGGGCGGCGACAAGGCCCCCGACGAGATCGTGGCCAGCATCAAGAAGGGCCTGTACGCCACCAACTTCGGCGGCGGCCAGGTCGACATCACGTCCGGCAAGTTCGTGTTCTCCGCCAGCGAGGCCTACTGGGTGGAGAACGGCAAGATCCAGTACCCCGTCAAGGGCGCCACCATCGTCGGCAACGGCCCCGACGCGCTGACCCGCGTCTCCATGATCGGCAACGACATGCAGCTCGACTCGGGCGTGGGCACCTGCGGCAAGGAAGGCCAGAGCGTGCCCGTGGGCGTGGGCCAGCCGACGCTGCGGATCGACGGGCTGACGGTGGGCGGAACGGCCTGAGGCCGCAGCGGCGCCGTCATTGCGGGCTTGAACCGCAATCCAGTCCCGCTGCTTGCCGCCCCACCGAACTGGATTCCGGCCTGCGCCGGAATGACGACAGAAGGTTGTCATTGCGGGCTCGACCCGCAATCCGGTCCCCCTGCCAGCGGCGGCCTGGATGCCGCCCCTGGCATGGCGACGTCGATCCCTGTGCTAGCATTCCACCCATGCGCAAGCAAAGCGTTTTCTTTTACGGCTACTTTTGGTTCTCTGGCCCCGGCGGTCGAGAGTCATAGGCGCACGCGAAGCAAACGCACCAAGACTCCAAGGAACCGCCGGGCAACCCCCGGCGGTTTTTTTATTCCCGAACCACTTTGGCACCACGGAGAACACCGATGACTGTCCCGACCACCACCGCCACCGAGGCCTGGTATGCGCGTCCGCTCGACAAGACCAGCGAGACCGACGACGAACGCATCAAGGACATCACCGTGCTTCCCCCGCCCGAACACCTGATCCGGTTCTTTCCCATCCGCGGCACGGCCGTGGAGCGGCTGATCACCGACACGCGCCGCCGCATCCACGACATCATGGCCGGGCAGGATGACCGGCTGCTGGTGGTGATCGGCCCCTGCTCGATCCACGACCCGGGCGCCGCGCTGGAGTACGCCCGCCGCCTGAAGGACGTGCGTGCCAAGTACGCCGACACGCTCGAGATCGTGATGCGCGTGTACTTCGAGAAGCCCCGCACCACCGTCGGCTGGAAGGGCCTGATCAACGACCCGTACCTGGACGAGACCTTCCGCATCGACGAGGGCCTGCGCATCGCGCGCCAGCTGCTGATCGAGATCAACCGGCTGGGCCTGCCCGCGGGCAGCGAGTTCCTGGACGTGATCTCGCCGCAGTACATCGGCGACCTGATCGCCTGGGGCGCCATCGGCGCGCGCACCACCGAGAGCCAGGTGCACCGCGAGCTGGCCTCGGGGCTGTCGGCGCCGATCGGGTTCAAGAACGGCACCGACGGCAACATCCGCATCGCCACCGATGCCATCCAGGCCGCGGCGCGCGGACACCACTTCCTGTCCGTGCACAAGAACGGCCAGGTGGCCATCGTGCAGACCAACGGCAACAAGGACTGCCACGTGATCCTGCGCGGCGGCAAGGCGCCCAACTACGACGCCGCGAGCGTGGCCGCCGCCTGCAAGGAGCTCGAGGCCGCCAACCTGCCCCCGCGCCTGATGGTGGACTGCAGCCACGCCAACAGCAGCAAGCAGCATGACAAGCAGCTGGCCGTGGCACGCGACGTGGGCGAGCAGATCGCCGGCGGTTCGCGCAGCGTCTTCGGCGTGATGGTGGAGAGCCACCTGCAGCCAGGCGCACAAAAGTTCACGCCCGGCAAGGACGACGCGACACGTTTGGAGTACGGCAAGAGCATCACCGATGCCTGCCTGGGCTGGCCCGAATCGGTGGAGCTGCTGGACGTCCTGTCGCGCGCGGTCGACACGCGGCGGCGCCGGTGAAGGTGTAGCCGACACAAATCTTTACGATGCGGAGGAGCTCCGCTACAGTCGTGCGTCTCGCAGACACCCTGGCACAACCGGGGTCGACACCGAGCAACGCATGGCCCTGGAAATCCCCACCCTCCGCATCGGCCTCGTCGGCTTCTCGCTGCCCCAGCAGGAAGCCTTGCGCCAGCTGGTGCAGCAGGACACCGCCACGCGCCAGTCCTGGGAATTCGCCCACCTGCAAGATGCCGACGCGTTCTGGCTCAACGGCGGCCGCACGCAGCTGCTGCCCGACGGCCTGCTGCGCGTGGCCTCGGGCGTGCCGAACGAGCGATCGATCCAGATCGACCCCGAGACCCTGAACCGGCCCGCGGCCTTCGCCCTGCCGCTGCCGCGCCAGTTCGAGCCGGCACTGGTGTTCGAGATCGAGCCGCAGAGCGTGTCCGACGTGCTGCGCCGCTTCGAGGACCTGCTGCAGCCGTCGATCGCGCAGTTCTGCCTGGCCTCGCAGATCCTGGAACAGGAGAGCGCACTGGGTTCGGGCGTCTACAGCGTCGAGCGCATCGACGGCACGCTGATCGCCGTGGTGGACCTGCGCGGCGACATCGGCGTGCTGACCAGCGCCTCGGCCCTGGACTTCGACAACGCCATGTGGACGCCGCAGCACCGCCGGCCCGACCAGATTCCGGGGCACTTCTTCCGTTGCAGCCTGTCGCGGCTGATGTGGGAGTACGCCATGCGCACCACGCGCGACGTGCTGCCCAGGCGGTACCACGCCGACATGCTGTACTTCCGCCGCCCGCCGCGGCTGCCGCAGAACGCGCTGAAGGATTCGCACCTGCTGCTGCTGCGCGAGCTGGCCACGGCACCGGGCACCTTTGCGGAACTGCACGAGCGCACCGGCATCCCCACCGTGCAGATGGCCCATGACCTGGCCGCGCTGTACCTGGTGGGCGCCATCACCTCCAACCCCAAGCGCGCCGCGCCGATTGCCAGCGTGCCCGGCGACGACCACGACGACGGCCCCAGCACGCAGAGCGTGGCACCGTCACGCCACGACGACTCGGCCCTGCCGCCCATCCTGCGCCAGCGCAGGTCGGGCCACGACAAGACGGCGCCGGCGCCGTTTTCGGTGGACCACTGAGGCGCTTTCCGCAGGCCTGGATCGCGGCACCGCGATCGACTTCCAAAGTGGGTCAGCGCGCGGCAGGCACCTGCAAGCGTGGGGCATGCGCGAGCCGGAACATCGCCAGCGCCGCCAGCAACCAGCACAGCAGGGCGATCAGGGGCAGCAGGCCCGACCAAGGCGCCGCCCACCCGACCGGCCACCACGCGGCAGCCAGCAGCGGCACGGCCGTGACGCCCACCTGCAGCGCGAAGGCAAGCGGCAACGAGCGATAGCGCTCGACCAGCAGGCACGCCGCCATGAGCGCGACGGCCTGCGTGCCCGACCGGACCGGTCCGCGATCGTGGTGGGCCAGGCCCACCAGCAGGGCCACCACCGCGGCCGAAGTGAGCACGCTGTAGCGGGAGCGCCAAGCCCGGTACAACACGCCGGCGCCGAACACCTGCGCGGCCAGTGGCGCCAGGAGCAGCACGTGGACGGCGTGGAACCAACTTCCGGGCGCCGCGCCGGCGGCCAGCTGCTGCTGCGGTTGCATGAGCAGGAACGCGGCGGACGTCGCCCCGCCCAGCAGCGCGATGCCGCCGGCCCAGACCCACGCCGCCGCGCCGGCCGCGCGAACCGTCCCAGGGCGCAAGGTGGCAGCGTCCGCCAGCAGCAGGCCCGCCACGAGGAACATCGCGTCCGGCCCGAGCAGGGCCAAGGCGTCCCAGCCGCGCACGGCGGCGGCCGAAGCCCCCGTCGAGGCCAGCCACGCGATGGCGAGGGCCAGCAGCAGGGCCAGTCCGGGACCCAGTGCGGGAGGCGTGCGGTGCCAGCAGCGCGCGAGCAACGCTGAGGCGCTCATTGGCTCTGGCCCTCCATCCCGGCGGGCACGGCCGGCGCTACGGAGAAACCATCGTTGTCGGCTCGCGGGAGGCACCCACAGCGGACGGCCTGAGCTTCGTCAGGTGCGAATTGCGTCATGTCAGCCTCCTCGATAAAACCTTGGGCTGAGCTTAGAGGGGAGATCACCCCGCCACATCCTCGAAGCTGAGGAGCACTGGCGACAGTACTTGCTGCAGCTGGCTGCGTGAGGCGGTAGCTCGCCGAAGCCCGAGGCTCCCCCGAAGCTCTTAGCTGGCAGTTCCCGAGGGCCGCCGAGCAGGTGCCCCCTCCTGATCGTTCCGCCAACCGAGCAGTAGAACAATGCAAAGAACGACTGCAGACGCAATTGCAGTGGCGGCAACATATGAAACGCCGGACACCAACCACGAAGGCACCCGGCGGCCGGCATACAGATATACCGTTGCCAACAGGGTCGCATCCGTGAGTACATGGAAAAAGATGTTGATTCCAATCCTACGGAGACGCTCGAAGATGGCGCAACTCGACAGCATGAACAACAACCTAGCGAGCACCGAAATCACATTGGAGGGCCAGTGCAACAAGGTGAAGAGGATCGCAACGAGGACCGCCGCCAAAACGGGACTCACGCGACTGCGAAGAGCGCTGTACAGGAAAGCCGTGAACATCAACTCTTCCCCTGCGGGCGCAATCAGAGTACTTACGAGTATGTGTTCGGTAGTACTGCTCAGAACAGGTTGATCCGCCTGTATAGGACCTGCTTGCCATAGTAGGACGAAGCAGCTGCCGCATACGTATGAAGCAATTAATGCGAATCCCCTCGCGTAGTCTGCCTTTCGGATAGGACTCTTACGCGCGTCGTTCGTGAGAATCGGACAAGTGATAAAAACCAAGAGCCCGAAGAGCAAGTAGCAGACCTTCGCCGAGAGCTCTCCCCAATCAGAACTCGCATACTTGGTCACGCTCCCTCGCACAAAGCTAGCACACAGATAGACAATCAGCACAAAGCAAATTGCCATGATCGCTTGAGGTCGTTGGGAACGGTTCATGGAAAAACGCCGCGGCTGCGAGCCGCGGCGATGGTCCTTAGCAGTTGGTGGTCGCCGTGCAGGCCACATCGACGATCGTGTCGATGAGGGTCTGCTGGAGGTCCGGGAGATCCATCACGATCGTCTTGATGTCCTCGTAGGCGTCCAAGATCGCGCCCGCGCCGCTGACTGCGCCGCACTCAACCTGGGTCAACTCTTTCATGAATATCTCCTAATGTAAGGTTCAGGTCAGCGAGGTTCTGCGAGAGCCTCGCCATCGTAGTCCGCAGCTCGGCTGCAGACAATGCAATCGTCTTTGGCGCCCACCCGTCTTGCATCCCCGCTTCGAACGAGAGCCAGGTACAAGGTGAGGAGACTGACTGGATGCCGGGTCAAGCCCGGCATGACGACCCTTCCACTGCGCGTTCTTCCACTGCGCGTGTCTCTGCTGCGCGTCTTTCCACTGCGCGCTCGTCTACGGTGCGCGCTTCGCCGCGCACTCGTCTGTAGCGCGTCCGTCCACCGCGCGGTCCTCCGCGCCCCGCCCGCGCTGCTCGAAATCCCGCACCACCCTTCCCTGCTCCAGCACGATGACGCGCTGGGCCATCGCGATCGTGTCGGGGCGATGGGCGACGAGGATGCGGGTGAGGGGGATCTGCCGGATGGCGGCGTTCACCAGCTGCTCGTGCGCGATGTCCAGGTGGCTGGTGGCCTCGTCGAGCACGAGGATCCTGGGCTGCTTGTACAGGGCGCGCGCCAGCAGGATGCGCTGCTTCTGCCCGCCCGACAGCCCCGTGCCGCTGTCGCCGACGAGCGTGGCGTAGGCCATGGGCATCGCCGCGATGTCGCGGTGGACGGCGGCCAGCTGGGCGCAGGCCTCGATGCGCTGCTGGTCGGGCGTGGGATCGAAGAAGCAGACGTTGTCGGCGATCGACCCGGTGAACAGCTGGTCGTCCTGCATCACGGTGCCCACGCCTTCGCGGTGGTTGGCGAGCCCGACACGCCGCAACGGCCGGCCGTCGACGAGCACCTCGCCCCCGGTCGGCTCCAGCAGCCCCAGCAGGATCTTGACCAGCGTCGTCTTGCCGCAGCCGGAAGCCCCCGTGATGGCGATGCACTCGCCGGCCTCGATGCGCAGGGACACATCGCGCAGGATGTCCGGCTCGCCCTCGGCATACCGGAAGGACACATGGCGCAGCTCCAGCGCCGGTGCGGCGGCGGCAGGCACCGGCAGGTGATCGGCATGCGCTTCCGGCGCGGCGAGCAGCAGGTCCGCGATCCGGTCGGCGTGCAGGTGCAGCATCCGGAACTCGAAGAGCCGATCGACCAACGCGGCAACACGCTGCGTGAACTGGTCCTTGAACCCGATGAATGCGAACAGCATGCCGACCGTGAAGCGGGCATCCAGGACGGCCAGGGCCGCCAGCCAGATGACCACCACCCGCTCGGCGCCGAAGAGAAGCGCCTGGGCCGTCTGGTGCGAGATGGTGACGCGCGAGACGCGCAGTTCGGCGTTGAACTGCTCGGCCAGCAGGTTGGTCCAGCCCGCGCGCCGGATCTCGCCCCGGTTGAACAGGCGCACGGCCTGCGCCCCCCGCACGGACTCGAGGAAGTGCGTCTGCTGCCGCGCCGATGCAAGGATCTGGTCGGCCGCACCGGCGCGCAGGCTGCCATACAGCGCGCAACGCAGCGCCACGTAGGCGGCCACGACCCCGATCGACACCGCCGTGAGCTGCGCGCTGTACTGCAGCATCACCGTCAGCGTGCTGGCCACCAGCAGGCCATCGAGGGCGGCCTCCACGCCCTGCGTGGTGAGGCTGCGCTGGATGGCCTGGATGGATCCGAACCGCGACACGATGTCGCCGACATGCCGCTTCTCGAAGTACGCCAGCGGCAGCCGCATCAGGTGGGCGAACGCGTTGCCGAGCCACTGGAAGTTGAAGCTCGTGGTCAGCACGGTGCCGAGCCAGGAGCGCACCGCTCCCACGCTCGCCTGCAGCAGCATCAGCAGCAGGAAGCCGACGCCCAGCACGGTGACCAGGTCCCGGTCGCCCGACACCAGCGCCTCGTCGATCACCCATTGCAGGTAGAACGGGCCGAGCAGCGCACACAGCTGCAGCGCGATGGCCAGCACGAGCACCTGCGCCAGGCCGCGCTTGAGGCCGACGACACGGCCGACCAGGTCGCGCAAGCGGATCCGCTGGCGCTCGTCGCGCCGCTCGAACCCCGTGGCCGGTGTGAGCTCCAGCGCCACGCCGGTGAACCGGCGCGCGACCTCGTCCATCCGGATGCGACGCTCGCCCGCCGCAGGGTCGTGGATGACGACGGCGCCCGCCCTCACCTCCTTCAGCACCACGAAATGCTGCATGTCCCAGTGCAGGATGCACGGCGCTTTCAATTGGCGCAGATCGTCCAGGTCCAGCTTCAGGGGCCGCGCCTGGAGTTGCAGCCGCTGCGCCATGGATAGCAGCGTGTTCAAGGTGGTGCCCTTGATCGACACCGGGAACCGCTGCCGCAGCGTGGACGGATCGATCCGGTGGCCCCAGTAGCTGGCCACCATCGCCAGGCAGACCAGGCCGCATTCCGCCGCCTCCGACTGCCGCAGCGCCGGCAACCGGCGGCCACCGAGGAACCGAAGCGCCAGCGCGGCCTCGGCGATCATGAGACGCGGCCCGTGGCCGAATACAGCGGATCCAGCAGCCATTCGTACAGGCGCCGGCGCTCCAGCAGGATGCTGGCCTCGACCAGGGCGCCGCTGCGCAGGGGCCGCTCCGCGCCATAGACCGGCATCGCCTGGCGCTCGAGCCGCACGCGCACGCGGTACAACGGCTCGCCGCCCGCGGGCCCGGCCGCGCCGGGCAGCGGCACCTCGTCGGGCCGCACGGCGGTGGTCGCGACCTCCCGCACCGTGCCGTGCGCCTGGCCGAACTTCTGGTACGCGAAGGCCTGGTAGCGCAGCAGCACGGCCATGCCGGGCTTGACGAAGCCCGCGGCACGCGAAGGTGCGTACAGCTCCGCCTCCAGGTCCGAGCCGGCGGGCAGCAGCGAGCCGAGCGACTGGTTGGCGCCGACGGTCTGCCCCGGCTCGGCGGTGATGGCCGCGATGGTGCCGTCCTGCGGCGCGCGCACCACCAGTTCCCGCCGCGCCTCGTTTTCCACCAGGTCCTGCTGCAGGGCCGCCAGGGCGCGAACGTTGGCCTGTTCCTCCCGCCGGGACTGCGCCTGCGCGTCGCGGACGTCCGCCTGCACGGCGAGCAGGTCGCGCTGCATGTTGCCGCGCAGGCGCTGCAGGTCCGCCAGCCGCTGCTGCTGGTCGAGCAGGTCGGCCTGCTTGTCGTGCACCTGGGCACCGGAGACGAAGTCCGCGGCCGCAAGCCGTTCGTAGCGGCGCAGCGCCCCTTCGGCCAGGGCCACCCGCCGCTGCTGCAGCGCCTGCTGGCCGCCCAGGCGCTCGAGATCGGCGCCCAGCGCCTGGGCGCGGTCGCGAAGCGCCTGCACCTTCTGCGCGGCCTGGCGGGCCAGGGCTTGCTGCTCCGCCGCCAGGCTGTCTTGCCGCCGCCGCAACAAATCGGAAATGTGTCCCTCGACGCTCGCGTTGCCCGCATCGGTGCGCTCGCTGCCGATGACGAACAGGACGTCACCCGCGCGGACGCCCTGGCCCTCCTGCACGTCGCGGCGAAGCACGACGCCCGCGTGCGCAGGGATCAGGCGGATCAGGCCTTGGGCCGGAAGGAGCACGCCCGCCACGTTGGCCTTGCGGGTGAAGCCCGCCAGGGCGATGAAGGCCAGGATGGCCAGCACGAGCGCGGCAAACGCGCCGGTCACCAGCGCCTGCCGCACGGGGTTGCGAAGGATGACCTGGCCGTAGGCCCGGATCGACGCGGCATCGACCGCCTGTTGGCGAAAGAGGGACGGAGCTGGCATGGGCACGCGCACCGGGAAGCAGGGGTGCGAAACAGGTTAGCCACCGCGCCCCGTCACGGAACCCCAGATTGGACGAGTTCGCCGCGTCGCCGCACGCGCGCTCTCGGCGCATCGTAGGATGACGGCCCCATTCATCCTCGCGTCGCCAGGGCGTCCTGCCGGCGTCGCGCCATCCTGGAGGTTCATCTGCCGTGATCGTGCGCGACCGCCCGCACGGGGCCTAGCTGCTCTACATCCTGCGCGGCTCGGTCCTGCCGCACATCGCCTGGGAGCTGTCCATCTGCACCGGCGTGGCCCTGCTGGTGACGCTGACCCACGGGTTCGTGTACCAGTGGAAGATCACCCTGACGGCGGTGCCGTTCTCGCTGATCGGGCTGGCCCTGGCCATCTTCCTGGGCTTTCGCAACAACGCTGCCTACGACCGGTACTGGGAGGGCCGCAAGCTGTGGGCCGACGTGGTGTTCCGCGCCCGCAGCTTCGCGCGCCAGGTGCAGACGCTGCTGCGGTTCGACGAGCCGGCCGGGCCGGCGGACCGGGGCGATCCGCGCCACGGCCTCATCATGCGCACGATCGCCTTCGCCTCGGCGCTGCGCCACCAGCTGCGCGGCAGCGATGCACGGCCCGACATGCTGCGGCTGCTCTCGAGCGACGATGCCGCAGGCTTCGCGGCGGCGCGCAGCGGCATCGATTTCCTGCTGCGGCGCAATGGCGACGCCCTCGGCGCGCTGCTGCGCACTGGCCGGCTCGATGCGCCGGTGGCCGCCGACCTCGACCAGTCGCTCTCCGGCCTGGCCGCCGCGGCCGCCGGCTGCGAGCGCATCCAGAACACGCCTCTGCCCTTCCCGTACACGCTGCTGCTGCACCGCACCGCGTGGCTGTACTGTTTCCTGCTGCCGTTCGGCCTGGTGGACACGGTGGGCTACATGACGCCCTTCGTCGTGCTGATCGTGGCCTACACCTTCTTCGGCCTGGACGCGCTGGGCGACGAGATCGAGGAGCCATTCGGCCTGGCCGAGAACCACCTGCCGCTGGATGCCCTGTGCCGCGAGGTCGAGATTCACCTGCGCGAAGCGCTGGGGGAGACCGAGCTGCCGCCGGCGCTGGCGCCCGTGGAGTCGCGGCTGACCTGAGCATGGCCGCGCCGCGGGCTCCTTCCAAAGCCCGCGCAGCATTCGTGGGGTCGACCAGGCCGCGACTGCGGCCGCAGTCAGGGGCGGCGTTTACTCGAGCTTGATGCCGGCGGCCTTCACCACCGAGCCGTAAGCGGCGAGCTCCGTGCGGATCACGGTGCCGAAGCTCTCCGGCGTGCCCGGCGCCGCGCCGATGCCCGAGCCAGCCAGCTTCTCGCGCACGGCCGGATCGTTCAGGGCTGCGTTGAGTTCGCGGTTCAGGCGCTCCAGGATGGGCCTGGGGGTCTTGGCTGGGGCCACGATGCCGACCCAGGAATTGAGGTCGAAACCGGGCGCGCCGCTTTCGGCAAATGTCGGGATCTCGGGATATTGGGGCGAGCGTTTCGCGCTGGGCACGCCGATGGGCACGAGCCGGCCCGACTTGAGGTGGCCATGGATCGAGGCGGCGGAAGCGAACGCCAGCGGGATGTGGCCCGCCAGCACGTCGGCGACCGCGGGGCCGCCGCCCTTGTAGGGAACGTGGGTGAGGTTGGCGCCGGTGCGCTGCTTGAGCAGCTCGCCTGCGATGTGGGTGATGCTGCCGTTGCCGGAGGTGCCGAAAGGCAGTCCGCCCGGCTGCGACTTCGACAGCGCGATCACCTCCGACAGCGAGCGCGCCTTCACGCCCGGGTTGGCCACCAGGATGATGGTGGAGTCGCCGATCTTGCCCACCGGCGCGAAGTCATGCACCGGATCGAAACCCACCTTCTCGTACAGGTGCGGATTGATCACGAAGGTGCCGTCCAGCACGACCAGCAGCGTGTAGCCATCCGGCTCGGCGGTGGCCGCCTGCTGGCTGCCGATGTTGCCGGAGGCGCCCGGACGATTGTCCGGCACCACCTGCTGGCCCAGCCGCTTGCTCAGGGCGTCGGCGATCGCGCGGCCCGCGGTGTCGGTCACGCCGCCCGGCGCGAAGGGAACCACCAGGCGGATCGGCTTGTTGGGGTAGCCGGCCTGGGCGAACACGGGCGCGGCGGCGAGACCACCCACGGCCAGGGCCGAGGCGGTCGCCAGCAGGTCGCGCCGGCGGAAAGAGATCTTGTTGGACATCACGGTGGTACCAGTTGCGGGAGAAAGGGGTCAGGCCTGCGCTTGCGGGCGCGCGTACGCTGCGATCAGCCGGGCCAGCAGGCCGTCGGCGGATTCGAGCGCGTTCATGACGGAGTAGTGGTGCGTTCCGGGCAGTTCCACGTAGGCGGCGCTGCCGCCCGCCGCGGTGCACACCTTGGCGAAATCGTGCGACTGCTTCACCCAGGACGTCGGCTCGGCGCCGCCGGCGACGAGGACGAGCGGAACCGCGGGGGTGGGCGGATGGCGCATCGGGCTCAGGTCGTCCACCTGCTCCGGTCGCAGCCGGATCTCGCCGTTCACGCTGACGGAGAGCACCGGCGCCAGTTCGTAGATGCCGCTCACCAGGACGGCCGCGCGCGGGACCCAGGCCGGCAGCGCTTCGCCGGCTCGGGGCAACGCCGCTGCGATCAGATGGGCGCCAGCGGAATGGCCCGAGGCCGTCATCGAGGCCGGGTCGCCGCCCCACTCACTCGCATGGGCGTGGATCCACTGGAAGCCCTCGCGCACCTGCTGCACGATGGCGGGCAGTTCCACCGCGGGGCACAGGTCGTAGTTCATGACCACCGTGGCGATGCCCAGCGGCGCCAGGGCGTCGGCAACGAAGCTGTAGTCGCTCTTGTCGCGGCCGCGCCAGTAGCCGCCGTGCAGGAACACGTGGACCGGCGCATCGGCCGCCGCGGCGGGGAAGACGTCCAGTGTGGCCAGCCGCCCTTCCCCGTAGCGCAGGTCGAGTCGGGCATCGGTGCGGCGTTGGCGCGTGGCGGCGCTCAGATCAGCCGCGCGAGTCGCGAACATGGCGACATCGGGAACCGACTTGCGGGGGTTGTATTGCGACTCGATGTCGTCGGGAAGAGGAAGACCAAGCATGCCGCGCCAGAGGGAGAACCATAGGTGAACGTGGGTAGCATGCTACCAATCCGACGCCCACTGCGCAGCGTCGTTACACCTTAAGAAGAAGGCGTTGCCCAAGCTGCACGTGGCGCCCCGGTGGACGTCGAGGGGGCGTGATCAAAGCACCTGGTGCTCGGCCACCGCGAAGACCGTGATCTCCGCCAGGAACGTCTTGGCGTGCTCCATGGTGCGCACGCCTGCAGGCGAGGAGAACGCCGCTTCGAGGATCGCGGCGTTCTCGAACCACAGCTCCACGATGCCGTCGATCGGCAACTCGTCGTAGCCGCACGGCCGTCCTTTCACCCGCTCGCGCGCGACCACCACGTTCTGCCGGTATCCCGCGACGCCAGGCATCTGGCGCACGTGGTCGCCGTGGATCTTCCATTCGCGCCGGAAGTCGTCCTCGCTCAGGTCGGGGCGGCGCTTGAGGATCGACATCCGCTTGAGAAGGCGCCCTCGCTCGGGTTGGTCCGGCACCGGGATCACGACGTCCTGCCGGGCCGTCACGATATGGAGGTTGCCGAGGAAGAAGTTCTCGTCCGCCACGAGCGCGGCCGCGAGCTCGCCGCTGTTGAACGCCTGGTCCGCCTGGGTCCGATCGTCGAACCTCAGCTGCGAGAAGCCGTCGACATCCCAGGGGCCACGGGCGTAGGCGATGCCGCGCTGCAGGCGATCCGTCACCGCGTTCTGCCAATAGGACCGCAGCGCCGGGGCGCGCGCGGCCAGCGGTCCGTGGTGGTCGCGCCAGTAGGCGCGGAAGTCCTCGTCGCTCCACTCCGCCTTCCTGCGGATCAGCCCCATCCTCACGTTCATCGGGTCTCCTTTCGCTGTTCGGTCGACATGGGCGCACTGGCGGCTGCGCGGGCTTTCGCGAGCCCGGGCTCGCGCTTCGCGAGCCAGGCGCCGTGCCGCTGCGGCCAACGCTCGAACGCCGGATCGATGCCCAACGCGCGGGCCGCGTGCAGGGCCCAGTACGGATCAAGCAGCGCCTCGCGCCCCAGGGCGACGAGGTCGGCACGGCCCTCGGCCAGGATCCGCTCGGCCTGCTCCGCGTCCACGATCATTCCCACCGCCTGCGTCCTGACGCCCGCCTCGCGCCGGATGCGGTCGGCGAAGGGCACCTGGAAGCCCAGTCCGCGCGGCACCGGCAGGGCGCGCGTTTCCTCGGTCAGGCCGCCGGAGGAGCAGTCGATCACGTCCACACCGCGCTGCCCCAGCTCGCGCGCGAGCACGACCGAGTCCTCCAGGTCCCATCCGCCCTCGCTGCCGTCGACGGCGGACAGGCGGCAGAACAGCGGCTTGTGCGCGGGCCATGCGGTGCGAACGCGCTCCGCGATCTCGAGCGCCAGCCGCATGCGCCCCGCGCGATCGCCGCCCCAGCGGTCCTGCCGATGGTTGGAGTTCGGCGACAGGAAACTCGCCACAAGGTAGCCGTGGCCGAAGTGGAGTTCCACCACGTCGAAGCCCGCGCGGTCCGCGCGCCGGGTCGCCGCGACGAACGCCTGGATCACCCGGTCGATGCCCGCCTCGTCCAGTACGGCCGGCGTACTCCACCCGGGCCCGGCGGGCAACGCGCTCGGGCCCAGCCGCTCCCACGGCTGCGCATCGGCGGCCATGTCCGCGGCACCCAGCGCGGCGCCGCCCTCCCACAGTGGCTGGCTGCCGCTCTTGCGGCCGGCATGGGCCAGCTGCACGCCGATCGCCGCGCCGTTGGCATGCACGAAATCGACCACGTCCTTGAGCGGCTGCACGTGGCTGTCGTTCCACAGCCCCAGGTCGGCGCTGCCGATGCGCCCGCGCGGGTCGACCGCCGTGCTCTCGGTGAGGATCAGGCCCGCGCCACCGAGGGCGAACTTGCCCAGGTGCACCAGGTGCCAGGGGGTCGCCTGCCCGCCTTGCGCCGCGTGCTGGCACATGGGCGAGATGACGATGCGGTTCTTCAGCTCGAGTCCGCGCAACTGCAGCGGCTGGAACAGGACAGGGGTTGCCGGCTTCACGCCTTGCTCCAGTCGGCGGGTCGCGTTGCCGGCGCCTTCGGCCGGCGCGTACCCAGGTAGGTGCCACCCATCACGGCGGCGAAGCCGACGAGGTGCCACGCGGTCAACTGCTCGCCGAGGAACAGGCCCGCGAACGCGACACCGAACACGGGTACCCAGTAGAGGAACACCGCCGTGCGCGCGACGCCGATGCGGGCGATGGCGCCATTCCACACGAGGTTGGACACGGCCGTGGCCATCACACCGGAGAACAGGACCAGGGTCCACGGGTGCCAGCCCGGGAAGACGATGGCGACGCTCAGCGGCGCGTTGCTGCCCGCCCGGTGCAGCACGAGCAGCACGGTGCCGATCACATAGATGGCCCAGCTGATCGCGAGCGGATGCACGCGTTGCGCCAGGCGTTGCACGATGGCGCCGCCAGCGGCGAAGCTCACCACCCCGCCGGCCAGCATCAGGTCGCCCAGGCTGGCGCGCGAGAGGCCCGCGCCCGGGTGGCTCAGGACCACCGCCCCCACCCCCGCCAGGCCGAGCAGGACGCCGCCGATCCGCTGCGCCGTGAGGGCCTCGCGGAACGCCAGCGCGGCGATCAGGGCCGACACCAGCGGACTCAGCGCCATGATCAGGGAAGCGTTGGTCGCCGTGGAGCGCAGCAGGCCCTCGGCGAACAGGATCTGGTTGAAGTAGACCATCAGCACGCCGCAGGCCGCCAGCGCCACCCAGGCGCGGCCGGAGATCGCGCGCAGGCTGCAGCGCTTCCACAGCACGATGGCGGTCAGGACGAGGCTCGCCACGACCATCCGCACCGAGGCGAGCAGCAGCGGATCGAACCAGCGGACCAGCACCTTCACCGCCGGCACGTTCAGGCCCCAGATCACCATCGCGACCAGCAGCGTCGCCTGGACGCGCAACGCCTGCCGGTGCGCGTCGGCTTCGTCCTTGGACTTCATGGCATCCGCCGGCGGTCGACCGTCAAGGCCGTGCCGGATCGTGCGTCTCATCGCGGGCGGCCAACGCCAGCCCCGCTCAGGCCTGCTGCCCTTCCAGGGCCAGCCACATCTGGCGATCGCGCTCGGCCGTCCAGATGCGCGGATCCGGGTACTGCGTCGCCTCGTCGTAGCAGCGCGTCACGTCGAACGGCATGCAGTGGTCGAAGATCACCCAGTGGCCGTACTTCGGCTTCAGGCGCGCGTACGTCTCCCGGTACACCGTGTTGAGGTCCTTGCCGGCGCGCGCGCCCTCGGAGACGCTGGCGTACACGTCGGCGATGAAGTCGCGCGTGCCGGCCAGGCCCTTGGCCACGTCGTCGGGCGTGGTCAGCGCGGCGCCCCGACCGGGCACCAGCGCCTTCGGCGCGAGCGCCGCGACGTTGTCCAGCGTCCTGGGCCAGTCCTTGAAGTAGGCATCGCCCGCGTACGGCGTGGCGTCGAATTCCACCAGGTCGCCGGAGAAGAGCGTGCGCTCCTGGGGCAGCCACACGACGGTGTCGCCCTTGGTGTGCCCGCGCCCGAGCTGCAGCAGCTGCACCTCGAGCTTGCCGAGCCACACGGTCATCTTGCCGGTGAAGGTCATCGTCGGCCAGGTGAGCCCCGCCGGCACCGACTCGACGTTGCGGAACAGGCGCGGGAAGCGCCCGATCTCGCTGGCCTTGTCCTGCTCGCCGCGCTCGACGATCAGGTCGTAGGTGTCCTGGCTGGCAAGGATCTGCTGCGGCCCATAGGCGCTGGCGCCGAACACGCGCACCGCGTGGTAGTGCGTGAGGACCACGTACTTGATCGGCTTGTCGGTGACTTCGCGGATGCGCCGGATCACGTCGGCCGCCATCGCCGGCGTGGCCTGGGTGTCGGCCACGAGCACGGCCTCGTCACCGATCACGATGCCGGTGTTCGGGTCGCCTTCGGCCGTGTAGGCCCAGGCATGTTCCGAGATCTGGCTGAACGTGACATTCTTTTCTTCGAGGTCGGCCTGGCTGGCGAAGGTCTTCTGCGGCGTCATGGGAGTCTGTCCTTGGTACTGCGGGTGGTCAGTGGGCGCCGAGATACGCGGCCCTGACCTTGGGATCGTTGAGGAGTTCGGTGCCGGAGCCTTCGAGCGTGATCAGCCCGGTCTCCAGCACGTAGGCACGGTCGGCCACGGCCAGTGCCTGCTTGGCCATCTGCTCCACCAGCAGGATGGTGAGCCCCGAGTCGCGCAGCTGCCGGATGGCATCGAAGATGCCCTTGATCACCAGGGGCGCCAGGCCCAGCGAGGGCTCGTCCAGCAACAGCAGTCGCGGCTCGCTCATGAGCGCGCGCGAGATGGCGAGCATCTGCTGCTCGCCCCCCGACAGCGTTCCGGCCATCTGGTCGGCCCGCTCGCGCAGGCGCGGAAAGCGGTCGAACTCGCGCTCGATCGCCCGGTCGACCAGGGCGGCGTCCTTGCGGCGCGAGAAGGCGCCCAGCAGCAGGTTCTCGCGCACCGTCTGGTCCGCGAACACGCCGCGGCCCTCGGGCGACATGGCCACGCCCAGGCCCACCCGCTGGTGCGCCGCGACGCGGGTGCAGTCCTGGCCGTGCAACAGGATGCGCCCGGCCGTCACCGGCTCGAGGCCGGCGATGCACTTGAGCAGCGTGCTCTTGCCGGCGCCGTTGGCACCGATGATGGTGACGACCTCGCCGGCGCGCACTTCCAGGCTCACGCCCTTGACGGCCTGGATGGCGCCGTAGGAGACCTGGACCGATTCGAGTTTCAGCATGGGTGTGGAATTCAGGCCGCGACCGCGGCGGCGACCGCCTCGTCCGGCGCGGGTTCGTCGATGCCGAGATAGGCCTCGATCACGCGGGGGTTGCCCTGCACCTCGGCCGGCTTGCCCTCGGCGATCTTCATGCCGTAGTCGAGCACGATCACGTGGTCGGAGATCGACATCACCAGGTCCATGTGGTGCTCCACCATCAGGATCGTGATGCCGCAGCGGCCGATGCGCAGCAGCAGCTGCCCCAGCTCGGCGGTCTCCTGCGGGTTCAGGCCGGCGGCAGGCTCGTCCAGGAGCAGCAGCTGCGGCTCGGTGGCGAGCGCGCGCGCCAGCTCCACGCGGCGCTGCAGGCCGTACGGCAGGCTGCCGGCGGGCTGGTCGGCCAGGTGCAGCAGGCCCACCAGTTGCAGCAACTGCAATGCACGGTCGCGCGTGCGGGCCTCCTCGCGGCGCGCCCGCGGCAGCGCGAGCAGCGAGCTGAAGAACCCGTTGGCCATGCGGGTGTGGTGGCCCAGCATGACGTTGTCCAGGACCGACAGGTCCGCGAACAGGCGCAGGTTCTGGAACGTGCGGCCCATGCCCAGGTGGCAGATCGCATGCACCGGCTGGCCGGCGATCTCGCGGCCGAGGAAGCTGATGGCCCCCTCGCTCGGATCGATCACGCCGGTCAGCATGTTGAGCATCGTGCTCTTGCCGGCGCCGTTCGGGCCGATCAGCGCGTGGATGTGGCCGCGGCGCAGCTGGAAGGACACGTCGTGGGCCGGCTTGACGCCACCGAACGACTTGGACACGTTGCGCACCGCGAGCAGCTCGCCTTCGCCGGCGGCGGTTTCCCGCGGCGGCTCGTCCGCGACGCGCGGCGTCGCCTGCGGGGTGGGCGCGCGCCGCCAGGCCTTGGACAGGAAGCCCATCACGCCGTTGGGCATCACGTACAGCGCGAAGAGCAGCAGCAAGCCGTAGATGAAGTGCTGGGCGGCCGGCCAGCGGGCCAGGAACGCGTCGGCCAGGGTCAGGATCACCGCCCCCACGAGCGGTCCGTACTGGTTGCCGGCCCCACCGAGCAGCACCAGCAGCAGGATGAAGATCGACAGGTTGAAGGTGATGAAGTCGGAGTTGATGTACTGGTTCTGCTGCGCCACCAGCGCGCCGGCGATGCCGCAGGTGACGGCGGCGATGACGAAGGCCACCACCTTGGCGCGGTAGACGCGCACGCCGACCGAGGAGGCGGCCATCTCGTCGGCCTGCAGCGACAGCAGCGCGCGGCCGAAGCGGCCCTGCAGCAGGTTGCGAAGCAGCAGGTGCGTCACCGCGCACAGGGCCAGCGTGAACCAGACCCACTGCTGCAGCGTGAGCGGCTGGCCGCGCCAGTCCGGCGGCCGGATGCCGTAGATGCCCTGCGCGCCGCCGAAGACGGCCGTCCACTCGCTCACCAGTTTCTCGACCACGATGCCGAAGGCCAGCGTCACCATCGCCAGGTACGGCCCCTTCACGCGCAGGGAAGGCAGCGCGATCAGCACGCCGCACAGCCCGGACACGACGGCGGCCACGACGAGCGCCAGCCAGGGATTGATCTCGGTTTGCGCCGTCAGCAGTGCCACCGCGTAGGCGCCGGCGGCGAACAGGCCCGCCTGGCCCAGCGACTTCTGCCCGGCGTAGCCCACCAGCACGTTCATGCCGGCGGCGCACAGGTAGTACACCCCCATCATGAAGAGGATGCGCAGGTAGTAGTCGTTGCTCAGGAATGCGACCGCGGCCGCCACGAGGGCCGTGGCGGCTGCCACGCCGATGAAATGCGGCAGGCCCTTCATACCTTCTCCACCAGGCGGCGGCCGAACAGGCCGGTCGGCCGGAACGCCAGCACCATGATCACCAGGACGAACACCGCGACATCGCGCCATTGCGCCTGCCACAGGTTCACCAGCGATTCGAGGACGCCCAGGGCGAACCCGCCGATGACGCAGCCGCGCGGGTTGTCCAGGCCGCCGATCATGGCGCCGGAAAAGCCCTTGAGCCCGATGGTCAGGCCCATGAAGAGCGACGCCTGCGCAATCGGCGCCAGCAGGAATCCGGACAGGCCGGCGAGCGCCGAACTGACCGCGAAGGCGAGCACCATGACGGCGCCGGTGTTGATGCCCATGAGGCTGGCCACGCTCTTGTTGGCGGCCACCGCGCGCATCGCCTTGCCCAGCATGGTGCGGTTCATGACGTGATCGAAACCGAACATGATCACGACGGCGACGCCGAGCGTGAGCAACTCCTGCGGCCGCACGCCGACGCCGAACAGGCGAATGACGGCATCGCCCACCGGGCCCGGCACCACGACGGGTTTGGGGCCCCAGATCGCGAGGCCGATGCTTTGCAGCACGACACCGAAGCCCAGCGTGCTCATCACCCAGGCCATGCCGGGGCGCCCGGCGAAGGGACGCACGCCGATCGCGTAGAGCAGCCAGCCCAGCAGGCCCATGGCCCCCAGCGCGGCGACCAGGGCGAGCAACTGCGCACCGGTGCCCGGGATCGCATCGCCGAAGCTCGTGGCCGTGATGGGCCGGCCGAGCGCGAGGAACAGCACGCTCATGCCGACGAACGCACCGGCGGACACGAACTCCCCATGCGAGAAGTTCAGCGTCTTGGTGGTCGTGAAGGTGACGCTGAAGCCGAGCGCGACGAGCGCATAGGCGCCGCCGACGGCGAGCCCGCTGATGATGGCCTGGAGGAGGGCTTCTGCCATGGTGGGTCTCCGGCGCATCCGCGCGGCCGCGCCGCGCGGATGCCGTGGGTGCTCAGTCCTTGAAGTCGGCGGCCGTCAGCGAGTTGACGATGTTGTCGCTGTAGGGCATCAGCTTGCCGTCCTTCCAGCGGATCCAGACGAAGTCCTTGGCGCCCAGCGCTTCGTGGTTCGTCTTGCTGAACGGATGCTCGTAGGTCTTGAGCACCCCTTGCACCGGCGCCTTCAGGTCCTCGAGCGCCAGGCGCACCGCATTGCCTTCGGTCGTGTTGGCCTGCTTGACCGCGGCGGCGTAAATCTGCACCGAGTCATAGCCATGCAGCGCGAACGAGAAGGAGCTGGGTGCCTTCAGCTTGGAGCCGATGCGGCCGTACAGCTTTTCCTGCGCGGGGGTGCGCGACTCGCTCACCGTGCGCATGAAGATCGGCTTGTCGGCCAGCGCCTTGCCCGCGGCGTCGTAGAAGGTGATGTTGTCGGCCGCCCAGGAGGTCAGCAGCAGCGGGAAGTAGTTGATCTTCTCCATGCTGCGCACCAGCTGTGCGATCGGCGTGCCCTGCGCCCACACGACCACGGTGTCGACGCCGGCGGCCTTGAGCTTGCTCAGCTGCGAGGTCATGTCGGTGTCGCCCACGGCGAAGTGCTCGACGCCCGCGACCTTGATGCCCTGCTTGGCGGCGATCTCCTGCATGTCCTTGAGGCCGCCCTGGCCGTAGCCGGTGGTCTCGGCCATCAGGCCCACGGTCTTGGAGGCGGGGTTCTTCTTGACGTAGGCCATCAGGGCCGCGACCTGCGGGCGGTCCACCATGGAGACGCGGAACATGTAGTTGTCCGCGCCGGCGGCCATCGGCTTGGTGATGTCGGTGCCCGAGCCCACGTTGCCGATCACGGGGATCTTCTTCTGGTTCGGGATGTGCTTCCAGGCCATCGCGTTGCCGGAGTTGGTCGGGCCGAACACCGCCGCGACCTTCTCGTTGTCGATCAGGTCGGTCATGTTCTGGATCGACTTGGGCGGCGCGGAGCCGTCGTCGCGGGTGACGAGCACCAGCTTCTTGCCCAGCACCCCGCCGGCGGCGTTGATGTCGTCGATCGCGGCCTGCATGCCCTGCACGGCGGCGGCGCCGCTCTGCGCGGAGGGCGAGGCGGACAGGTCGCCGTTGAAGCCGATCTTGATGTCCTGTGCCGAAGCGGCGGCGGACGCGGCGAGGGCCACGGCCGACAGCGCAAGGCTGCAGAGGCGTTTGAAGTTCATGTTGTCTCCTTGGTGTGGGAAAGGGAAATGGGAGCCGCGTGGGCTGCCGTCAGACTGCGAGGAAGCCGCCGTCGACCGGCAGCGTGATGCCCGTGACGTAGCGCGACATGTCCGAGGCGAGGAAGATCACCGGCCCGACCAGGTCTTCGGTCTGGCCCACGCGCCCCATGGGAATGCGGGTCATGAACGTCTGCAGCCGCGAGGGGTCCTCGCGGGTGGCCGCGGTCATGGGCGTCTCGATCACGCCGGGCGCGAGCGCGTTGACGCGCACGCCCAGCGGCGCGAGTTCCTGCGCCAGCGACTGGGTGAACATCTTGATCGCGCCCTTGGAGGGCGAGTAGCCGAGGCTGGCGCCCTGCCCCGCATAGGCGGCAATCGACGCCAGGTTCACGATCGCCCCGCGCGTCTCCTTGATCGCCGGCAGGAACGCCATGGTCACGTTGAACGTGCCGTTGACGTTCACGTCCATGGTCTTCTTCCAGTTGGCCGCGGCGCGGGGGCTGGTGGTGTTCTCGCGGATGATGATGCCGGCGTTGTTGACCAACAGGTCGATGCGGCCGATTTCGCCCTGCACGCGGCGCGCGAGGGCTTCGCAATCCTCGGCCGAGGTCACGTCGAGCACGAAGGACCAGGCCTGGCCGCCGGCGTCGCGCACCAGTTGCGCGGTGTCGGCCACGGTCTGTGCGTTCATGTCGGTGGCAATCACGCGCGCGCCGGCCTGGGCCAAGCCCAATGCGAGCGCGCGGCCGTTGCCCTGGCCGGCACCGGTGATGAGGGCCAGCCGCCCTTGCAGCAGCTGGGGAGCAATGGTCGCGGGGAAGGACATCGTCATGGTGGCTCCGGTCGTCAGGCGGCCTGAGCCAGGGTCTGCGCCTCGCGCCGTTCCTGCGGCAGCGCCACGCTGTCCGCGGCGGCCGACTGCGCCAGCTGGTTGCCGGCGATGTAGCCGAAGGTCAGCGCCGGCCCGAGGGTGATGCCGGCGCCCGGGTAGTTGCCGCCCATGACGCTGGCCGCGTCGTTGCCCACCGCGTACAGACCCGCGATCGGCGCGCCGGACGCATCGAGCACGCGCGTCTTCTCGTCGGTGACCAGGCCCGCGAAGGTGCCGATGTCGCCGACCACGAGCTTGATGGCGTAGAAGGGACCGTGCTCCAGCGGCGCCACGCACGGGTTGGGGGTGACGAGCGCGTCGCCCTGGTAGCGGTTGTAGGCCTTGCTGCCCTTGCCGAACAGCGGATCGTCGCCCGTGCGAGCGTTCGCATTGAATTCCTGTACCGTCGCTTCCAGGGTCGCGGGATCGACGCCGATCTGGCGCGCGAGTTCCGCGATGGTTGCGCCGCGCTTGAGATAGCCGCTGCGCAGGTGGCGGCCGATGGGCAGCGGCGCGGGCGCGACGCAGCCCAGGCCGTAGCTGCGCAGGGCCTTGTGGTCGCACAGCAGCCAGGCCGAAACCTCGCCCTGGCCGGCGGACGCCTTCACCATGGCCTGCACGAAGTCATGGTACGAGTTGCCCTCGTTGGTGAAGCGCTTGCCCTGGCGCGTGACGGCGATGACGCCCGGCTTGGCGCGATCGATGAAGTGCGGCATGACACCGCTGGTGCCGTCCGGGCGCGTCGTCACCGAGGTGGGCACCCACGCGGCCGCATGCGGGATCGTCGGATCCACCCGGCCGCCCACCGCTTCGGCCAGCCGCAGCCCGTCGCCGGTGTTGGTCGAGGGCGATGGCGAGAAGTGCTCGCGGCCGCTGGGCGCGTGCGGGAACAGCTGCTTGCGGCGATCGACGTCGTACGGAAAGCCCCCGCACGCGAGCACCACGCCGCGGCGCGCCGTCACGCGCACGGTCGCACCCTCGTGCTGCACCAGCGCGCCGGTGACGGCGCCGCCTTCCACGACCAGCTCCTTCACGGGGGAGGACAGCCAGACGGGGATCTTCAGGTCCATCGCGGCCTTGGCGAGCCGGCCGGCCAGCGCGTTGCCGTTGGTCAGCGTCATGCCGCGGCCGGCGCTGATGACGTCGATGAGGTGCTTGGTCAGGCGCTTGGTGACATACCAGAACGACACCGGCGACTTGAAGGCCCGCATGAAGTGTTTGATCTCGGGCCCCGAGCCCAACATCATCCCGAACACCGTCAGCTCCGGCAGCGGCGGTGCCAGCTGCTTGATGCGCGGGCCGAGTTCACGACCGTTGAAGGGCCGCGTCACCATCGACCGGCCGCCCTGCAGGCCGCCGGGCGCCTCGGCGTGGTAGTCCGGGAACACGGCGGGCATGTCGAACTGCACGCAGGTGTTGCGGGTGAAGAAGTCGATCGCCTTCGGGCCGTTGTCCAGGAAGGCGTCCACCCGCTTCTCGTCGAAGTGGGTCGTGGTCTCGTGCTTCAGGTAGGTCTTGGCAGCGCCCGCGGGCTCGTGGATGCCCTGCTCGGTGGCCAGGCGCGTGCCCGGAATCCACAGCCAGCCGCCCGAGCGCGCGGTGGTGCCGCCGAACTGCGGCTGCTTCTCGACCACCAGGACGTCCAGCCCCTTGGAAGCCGCCGTGATGGCGGTGGCCATTCCCGAAGCTCCGGTTCCGACCACCAGCACGTCGACCGTGATGCTTTCCTGCGTCATTGCACTTGACTCCTTGGATGCCGCGCATTCTAGGCATCATCTGACTAATGTCAACGCGTTTGATATTATCGATTCGTGCGACTAACAGAAGCTGATTCAACAATATCAGGGAAAACCCCATGAGTACACTGGCCCCCCTTGGTCCAGCCATCGCCCCCATGGAAAAGAGTCGCCGCGGCATCCAGTCGATCGAGATCGGGAGTGCACTCCTGCTCGAGTTGGCGCGCAAGGTCCGGCCGATGGCGCTCAAGGACCTGGCCAAGGCGGCCGGCATGAGCGCGGGCAAGGCGCACCCCTACATGGTCAGCTTCCTGAAGGTTGGGTTCGTCAACCAGACGGCAGCGGGTCATTACGAACTGGGGCCGCTCGCACTGCAGCTGGGCCTGACCAAGCTGCAGCGCATGGACCCGGTCAAGGAGGCTTCCGACCTGCTGGAGCCCCTGGCCGAGGAAACGGGCCAAAGCGTCGCGCTGGCGGTCTGGGGCAACCTGGGGCCCACCATCGTGCGGATGGAAGAGCCGGTCGAGCCGCTGCACGTCAACCTGCGCACGGGCACGGTGATGTCGCTCGTGAACACCGCGACGGGGCGGCTGTTTGCCGCCTACATGCCGCCGAAGGTGGTCGAGCGCCTGCTGCAGGACGAACTGTCCCGGTCGCGGGAGGCGGGCCACAAGTCGGCGCACGCCATCGAGCAGCTGGAGCCGGAACTGGCCAAGGTGCGCAAGCACGGCATCTCGCGCACGCTCGGCCAACCCATTCCCGGCATCGATGCGATGTGCGCGCCCGTCTTCGATGCCGATGGCCACATCGTGCTCGGCGTGCTGGTCATGGGCCCGTCGGGCACCTTCGACAGCGCCTGGGACGGCGCCGTCGCCAAGCCGCTGGGCCGCTGCGTGGCCCAGATCTCGCGCCGGCTGGGGCGCGACGAGGCGAGCGCGTAGCCGGGGGCAGCCTTCGGGCCTGTCGGCCGCAGGCCGCCGCCTGAGTTGTCGATTTCCGCCCGGCTCGTTCGTCGTGGAGGCAGGGCGCCCTTGACGCCGCCCCATCAACACGAAAGGATGCCTCCATGAACCTCGGCCACCGCTTCAACTACGGATGGGTCGTCGTGGCGGTCGGTGCGCTGGCCACCTGCGTGGGCGCGGGCGCGGCGTTCTCGCTGCCGATCTTCCTGCAGCCCATCGCCGACGCCACCGGCTGGTCGCGCACCGGCATCTCCACCGCCATGACGATCAACTTCCTGGTCATGGGGCCGTGCTCGTTCGGCTGGGGCGCGCTGAGCGACCGCATCGGACCGCAGCCGTGCCTGCTGGCCGGCGGGGTGCTGCTCGGCGCGGGCCTGGCGTGGGCCAGCCAGGCGCAGCAGCTGTGGGAGTTCCAGGTGGCCTATGGCGTGGTCGTGGCGGCGGCCGTCGGCAGCTTCATGGCGCCGACCATATCGGCCGTGAGCCAGTGGTTCGAACGGCACCGGGCGCTGGCCATCTCGCTCGTCACCGTGGGCGTGGGCGTGGCGCCGCTGACGGTGTCGCCCTTCGCGGCGTGGCTGGTGAGCCGGATGGACTGGCGCGATGCCCAGCTGGTGATCGGGCTGCTCGCAGCGGCGGTGGTCATCCCGTCGGCCTTCCTCGTGCGCCGCCCGCCCCAGTCGACTCTCGCGAACGAAGGGACCACGAGCAGCGAGCCTGCGCCCCGCCTGGCGCAGCACTGGCGCTCGCCCGCGTTCGTCGTGCTGGGCGCCACCTTCTTCCTGTGCTGCGCCACGCATGCGGGCCCGATCTTCCACACCGTGAGCTATGCGATCAGTTGCGGCCTTCCGCCCATGACGGCGGTGACCATCTACAGCGTCGAAGGCCTGGCCGGCCTGGGCGGGCGCGTGCTGCTGGGCGGCCTGGCCGACCGCGTGGGCACCTTGCGCGTGCTGGTGGCCGGCCTCCTGATCCAGGCCGTGGCCGCCGGCATCTATGGCCTGGTGGACACGCGCGCCGGCTTCTATGCCGTGGCCGTCATCTTCGGCATGGCCTACGGCGGTGTGATGCCGCTGTATGCCGTGCTGGTGCGCGACCACTTTCCGGCGCAGATCATGGGCAGCGTGCTGGGCGCGCTGACCATGCTGTCCAGCGTGGGCATGGCGATGGGACCGGTGTTCGGCGGCTGGGTGTATGACCGCACCGGCACGTATGGGTGGTTGTATGCCGGGTCGCTGCTGCTCGGACTGGCGGCGGTGGCGGTGGCCATCACCTTTCCCAAGTCGCCCGCGGTTGCTTTGCAGCCGGGGAGCCCAGGCTAAGGCGACGGCCCGCAGGAATCACCGGACTGGACCCACGGGCCGCGCAAAGGAATTCCGTTCAATGCGTCGACGCGAGCCTGCTGGCGCCAAATTGGTGCGGCCGATTTCAATTGCGCCCGGGAAATAGCCGCTCAATTGCCACGGCGGCAATGCTCATTGCGCAATAATGTGCGCTCCTCAAGGAGAACACAGATGGCAACCTACCTCGAACTCAAAGAACAGGCCGAAAAACTATTGGCGCAGGCCGAGCAACTCAAGGCCAAGGAAACCGAAGACATGATCGAGGAGATCAAGTCGAAGATCCGCGCCTACGGCCTGACGGCCCAGGACCTCGGGTTCAGTGGGCGGATGGGCTCGGCATCCGGGCCCGGCCGGACGCCGAAGAAGCAAAAGGGCGTGGTGAAATACCGCGGCCCCAATGGCGAAACCTGGGGCGGCGGCCGTGGCCGCAAGCCGCAATGGGTGGTCGACGCCCTGGCCAAGGGCAAGAAACTCGACGATTTCCTGGTGGGCTGAGCCGCCCCCATGGGTGCCAGTCGGAATTGGAATTGAATTCCTGGAAAGCCGTTGCACCCGCGGCTTCCCGCCAGCAATTCAACCGAGTAGCCAGACGCCCAAGGCGATCCACACCGCCAGGCAGGCGATCACCGCCGCCCAGAACGCAGGGCTGGCCATGACGCCGCGCGGCTCGGGCTCGACGCACTTTTTCAGCTGAGCAGGCGAATGTTCGCGGTCGTCCACACCCTGCAGGTTCTTCGAAACTGAAGCCCGGCGCGGTTTCAGACTGTCAGAACGATCGCTGTCGGCTGAAACATCGATGGGCAAGGGATGCCGGCGCGCCAAAAAAGACGCCCGGCGAGTGCCGGGCGAAGAACCTCCATGGCTGGGGCCGCAACCAAGATCGACCCCAGGTGCACTTTGCGCCTGCAGCCGAGCCAGGCACGTCAGGCTCAGCCTTTTCCGTAGCTCGGCCGTTTCCGATGCGTGCGTAGGAGCAGGCTCACCTGCCGTCGAGCTCGCCCGCGGAGCCCAAAGCGCAGGCGCTACTCGGCGCGCTTGGCCCACTCGATGAATTCCGGCGCGTAGCCCTTGCCACGCAGCCAGTCGGCCAGCGCATAACCGGTGCCGGCCGGCCAGCACTTGACTTGCGCGTGCTCGTACAGCCGGTAGTCGGCCAGTTCAGGCGACAGGCGCACCTGGCCTTGCGCCTGCACGGCGTAGGCGATGATGACCTGGTTCATGCGCTGGAAGTCGTAGACGCCCACCAGCTGGTGCGACGTGACATCGAGGTTCGTCTCCTCCTTCACCTCGCGCGCGATGCCGTCCTGCGGCGTCTCGCCGGCCTCCATGAAGCCGGTGATCAGCGCATACATCTTGCCCGGCCAGGCCGCGTTGCGGGCCAGCAGGATCTTGCCGTCGTACTCGATGATGGCCGCGAGCACGGGCGTCGGATTGTTCCAGTGCGTCCAGGCGCAGGCCGGGCAGCGCAAACGCTCCTTGGGCCCGCCGTCCTCCTGCTGCACCATCGGCTGCAACGGCGTGGCGCACGCCGGGCAGAACTTGAACGTCATGCCGGGAACACCCCGGTCGACAGGTACCGGTCGCCCCGATCGCACACCACGAACACGATGGTGGCGTTGTTGACCTTGGCAGCGACCTGCTGCGCCACCCAGCACGCGCCGGCGGCCGAAATGCCCGCGAAGATGCCCTCCTCGCGCGCGAGGCGGCGGCACATCTCCTCGGCATCGGCCTGGCTCACCGGCACCAGTTCGTCGACGCGCGACGGCTCGTAGATCTTGGGCAGGTATTCCTGCGGCCACTTGCGGATGCCCGGGATGCGCGAGCCTTCCTTCGGCTCGGCGCCGATGATGCGCACCTTGGGGTTCTTTTCCTTCAGGTAGCGCGAGACACCCGTGATGGTGCCGGTGGTGCCCATGGCGCTGACGAAGTGGGTGATGCGCCCGCCGGTCTGCTCCCACAGCTCGGGGCCCGTGGTCTCGTAATGGATGCGCGGGTTGTCCGGGTTGGCGAACTGGTCGAGCACCCGGCCCTTGCCTTCGCGCTGCATGTTCTCGGCCAGGTCGCGCGCGTACTCCATGCCCCCGCTCTTGGGCGTGAGCACCAGCTCGGCGCCGAACGCCTTCATGGTCTGCGCCCGCTCGATCGACAGGTCCTCCGGCATGATCAGCACCATGCGGTAGCCCTTGATGGCGGCGGCCATGGCCAGCGCGATGCCGGTGTTGCCCGACGTCGCCTCGATCAGCGTGTCACCCGGCTTGATCTCGCCGCGCTCCTCGGCGCGCCGGATCATCGACAGCGCCGGCCGGTCCTTCACCGAGCCCGCCGGGTTGTTGCCCTCCAGCTTGCCCAGGATGACATTGCCGCGCGCCTGGTTCTCGGCCGCGCCGATCCGCTGCAGCGCCACCAGCGGCGTGTGGCCGACTGCGTCTTCGATGGTGGGGTACTTGCGTGGCTTCATGCGGCCACTGTGCCATAATTTTTGGCTGCGCTCTCAACGCTGCCGGAGTGGCGAAATCGGTAGACGCAGCAGACTCAAAATCTGCCGGTGGCAACACCGTGCCGGTTCGATTCCGGCCTCCGGCACCAAGGGTTCGCAGCTTCTAGCTCAGGCGCACTTCTGCGCCTCCACGGTCACGACCGAGCGCGGCGGCTGAACATCGCATCCTTCAACGCGTAGTAGATGAAGGTCGTGTTGGTGGTGAGGTAGCGACGCCACAGTCGCTTCGGATCGGTGACCAAGCGGTGCAGCCACTCGAGCCCCATGCTTCGCACCCACTCGGGCGCCCTCGTGATGACGCCCGCGTGAAAGGCAAAGGCGGCGCCGACGCCGAGCATCACGGCATGCACCTGCCCCTTGTGCTCCACGATGAATCGCTCCTGCTTCGGGCAGCCCAATGCCACCCAGACGGTCTGCGCGCCCGAAGCATTGATCATGTTCACGACCTCGCGATCTTCCTCGGCGGTCAAATCGCGATAAGGCGGAGAGTAGGAGCGGACCGTCACCCTGGGGAAATCAGTGCGCAACCGCTGGCACAGTTTTTCCAGGGTTTCAGGCGTGCTGCCGTACAGGAAGATCGTTTCGCCGCGCTCGTTCGCGCCGGTCAAGTACGCCAGCATGACGTCGGGGCCGCTGACGCGCCGCTGCCCGCGAAACCCGGACTTCCTCAGCAAGAAGGCAACCGGCGCTCCGTCAGGCAGGCAAAGGTCGGCCGCGCGAAGGACGCGAGCAAATCCCTCGTCCCCACGCGCAGTTGCCACCGAGTGCGCATTGCAGAAGAACACCGCACGAGATTCACGTGCCGCGGCCCAACCGGCGACAGTGTGCAAGGCGGACTCGAAACTTCCCACGGTGATCGGCGTACCAATCACCGTGCCTCGAGCCATGGTCCTGGGATCGTTCTTCATCGAATTCCTCGCGTGCCTACCGGATCAAGTGACCGCCAAGCCAAAACTCACTTGTTGCCCGCCGCGGGCGAATAGTCGTTGTTCTGATAGCGGTAGCGGTAGCTGCCGTAGTCGTAGGCGCCGTACTTGTAGCCGTACTTTCCGTAGTGGCGGCGGTTCAGGTCGAGCGCATTGAACAAGATGCCCGTCGCGGCCTTGCCGGAATGAGCCAGGCGCCGCGCACTCTCGTGCAAGTCACCGATGTAGGTCTTGCCCGCCCGCGCAACGAGCAGCAACGTGCCGGCATGCGTGGCGATCGAGAGGGTGTCGGCGGCCACCAGCACCGGTGCGCTGTCGATGATCACCAGGTCGTACTGCACCGAGAGCCGCTCCAGCAGCTTCGCGAATGCAGTGCTCACAACCAATTCGGCAGGGTTGGGCGGCAGGATGCCGGTCGTGATCAGGTCGAGATTGGGAACGACGCCGCGGCGGATGGCCCTGTCTTCGGCCATGGAACCCACGATCAACTCGGAGAGGCCCCCGTCCCGACCGACGCCGAAATACTGGTTCAGATGGCCCTTCCGCAGGTCAGCGTCGATGAGCAGAACCCGTTTGCCTGCGCTGGCCATCACGGCCGCGAAGTTGGCCGAGACGAAGCTCTTGCCCACCCCCGGCGTTCCGCCAGTGATCAGGACGCGATTGTTCGTTGCCTCCAGCATGGCGAATTGAAGTGCAGTGCGCAGGCTGCGCAATGCCTCCACCGCGACATCGTTGGGCACCGACTGAGCCAGGATGTGGACGCCGGGTGTCTTCTGCGACACGTCGCGGGCCATGACTTGCTGGGCCTCGCTAAGCGGAATGGTGCTGTACACGCTCAGGCCCGTCTGCGCCTCCACTTCCTGAGGGCTACGCACTCCACGGAAGAAGGCCGCACGGCCGAGCGCGAGGACGACTCCAGCCAACAAGCCGAGCAGCGTCGCCAGCGCCATTGTGAGTGCGCGCTTCGGCTTGACCGCTTCCTCCGGCATCGCGGCGGGGTCGATCAGCCGCACGTTGCCGATCTTGCCTTCGCGAATCAGCTGCAGCTGCAAGGCGTTGTTGCGCAATTGCTGGTACAGCTCGTTGTTCACCTTGACGTCGCGCTCCAGGCGAACGGCATCCTGCTGCACGGAAGGCAGGCCCTTCACCCGCGCATTGAGCGAAGCGATCTCACGATTCCAGGCCGCGATCTGATCGTCGAGGGTCTTGACGGCGGGATGTTCGGCCGTGAAGCGGGACACGAGCTCACGGCGCTTTTGCTGGGCTTCGAGCAGCTTGGCCTGGAGATCCACGCTTTGCGCCAGGATCAACTTGGCCTCCTCGTCGAGCGCCACCGTTCCCTTCAGATTGCGGTAACGGTTGTAGGCCTCTTCGGATTGGTCCAGTTGCTTCTTGAACTGCGGCAGCTGCACGTCCAGGAAAGAGAGCGTCTTCTGCGCTTCGGCCGCCTTTCGCTCGACGTTCTGGCGCACGTACTCTTCACCGATGGCGTTCAGGATCGTGGTCAGCTTGGTCCGGTCGCTGTCCTGCAGCGTGGCGTCGATCACACCCGACTGGCGGCCCTTTTCCGACAGCTTGAGCTTCTCTTGCAGACCCTCGATGGTCCCCAACCGCGAAAGACGTGTCAGCTCGAACTCGGCACCGGCCTTTCCTTCCAGGCGCGTAACGACCAGTGTCAAGGTCCCACCTTCCACGGGGGTGATGATCGGAGTTCCCACGACTCCGCTAATGGCCTTGTCCAGGTCCGGGTGGGAGAGCAAGTACTTGCCGTTGCCCGCCGCGGTGAGCAGAAACTTCGAGTTCTCCAGTCCAGCCGGCACGTCGAACGCCGACACCTTGATCGACTCTGTCCCTGAGACCCAGCCTCCCATTCCAAGCAATCCTGGAGTCGACAGTTCAGTGGCACGGCGGGCCAGCCAATTGCCCACGATCGGCAGGCGCTTCGGGCGTGCGGTGATGTAGAGCAACGAGTTGTCGACGGCGCGGCCAATCACCATCCGCGAGCGGATGATTTCCATCTCGGCACTGGCGGGCGTCTTGACGTCGAACAGGCTGGCCGCTTCGCCCAAAAAGCTCTTCGCCGAACTCGCCGAGTCTTCCACCTGGATCAGCAGGTTCGATTCGTACACAGGGGTCGCCAGGAGCGCGTAGGCCGTGCCGATCGTCATCGCGGCGGCGGTGACGATGGCAATCAGCCAACGGTGATCGACGACGATGTCCCAGTACTCGAGGAGGTTGACCTCGTCGTCGTCCTCCAGAGGCGCGGGCGCGGGCGGATTCATGGCCAGTTGTTGCAGCGTGTGCGGGGCATTCATGTCGTGCCTCCTCTTCTCATAGCTTCTTGATGCGTTGCAGCCATTCGGCCACGCCGTGCTCGATCCGGGACAGCGCGTCGCGGAAGACAGCTTCCGGCTGACGGTACGGATCGGGAATGTCTTGCCTGGTGTACTCGCCGACCTTGAAAGTGCGGCCACGCACCTGGGGGTAGAGAGCACCGACGCGATCGCGCTGCTCCGCATCCATCACGAGAATGACGTCCGCCTCGGTGCACATCTGGCGATTGATCTGCGTGGCCCGATGGCCGCCAATATCGATGCCGCGCTCCAACATCAGGCGCACCGCGGTCCGATCGGCGGGCATGCCCACGAGGGCGCCGAGACCGGCGCTGCGGATCTGCATGTCTGGCAATGCGTCACGCAGGAGGCCCTCGACCATCGGACTGCGGCAGATATTCCCTTCGCACAGAACCAGAATCTGGATCATCGCGTCATGACCTGGCTGCCGATGTTCACGGCGTTGGCCGACGGAAGGATCAGGGACACGATGCGGTTCCAGTTCACCAGCGGCACCGGATCGATGTACACCACGTCGCGCGGCCTCAGGCTGAATGACTCGGCCAACGCCAGTGCGGTCGGCGAGCCCGCATCGAGATGGAACACGGCGGGGCTGGCCGCGCCCGGGGAGGTGTTGCGGATCACGTAGATCTGACGTGTGTTGGCCGTGTTGAGGTTGGCCCCTCCAACCTCGCCCAATGCCTCATTGAGCGTCATGCGGCCGTTGCGCATCGGGATGGCCGAAGGTTTCGTCACTTCACCCATCACGAACACCTTGCTGTCCTCGCGACTGCGCACGGTGACGAGATCCCCGCTCTCCACCAAAATGTCATTTGCATTCAGGCCCATGTCCTGCAGTTGAAGCAGGTCGATCACCGTCGTCTGGTTGCGACGGGTCAAGGCAACCGCCGAGCGGTCGCCTGCGGCAGTGATGCCGCCCGCGCGGTTGATTGCCTCCGGCAGCGTCATCGGCACGTCGGTGAAGATCTGGGCGCCCGGGTTCTTCACTTCGCCGTCCACATAGGCCCGGCGGCTGCGGAAGGACGAGATCCGCACCGTGACTTGCGGATCCTTGATGTACCTGGCAATACGGTCGCGAACGAGTTCGGTGGCTTCGATCTCGGTCAGGCCCGCCACCTTGAGGCGGCCCACGAACGGAAAGGCGATTTGTCCGTCTGCACCGACGATGAAACCAGGAGCACTCGCGATCCCCGTCGGGTCGGCTTGTTGGGAGATGACGGCGCCCGCAGTGGGGAGCAGTTCAGGGTGGTCATAGACGATCACCCCGATGATGTCGCTGGGCCCGATCGTGTAAGGCTTGGGTGTGCCGAACAGGCTGCGAATCGCAGGAGGCACTTCGCGAGGCTTGGCTTGGTACTGCGCCTGCACCAGCGCCGGCGTGATCGGCGTGATGACCCCCTGAGGCGGGTTGTTCACGTCCCCAGGCACGTACTGCCCCAGCGTGATGCTGGTGCGCGACTTCGGGTCGGCGTAGTCGAAGCCAGGCGCGGTGACCACGGCGCACCCCTGCAGCAGCGTCACCACCAATAGCGGAAGGGCCGCGCGCCCCTTGGCGGCGTGCCATGCAGCTTTGAGCATTCCCGGAGATCCTGTTGTAGCTGTTCTTGTTACAAATTCACACGTGCTGAACTTTAGCCTACCCAACCGTGGATTTCCTCGGACGGGCGCTGAACCAGCGGCAACTGGCGGCCAATGTGCACACAAATTCGCGGGCGTGTGCCCGCGTGGCACGCGTGACCGCGACCCACGGCGCGCGCCTACCGCGCCGCGTCGCGGATGCGGCGCAGGTTGTCCTCGAAGTACACCAGGCCGGAGCGGTCGGAATTGAACACCGCGTCCAGGTCGGGCGTTGGCGGTCGCACGCCGCGCCCCAGGCGCAACGGGTTGCCCCGCCCTTCTCGGATGGAGGTCTCGACCGCATGCGCGAACCGGGGCGTGCCACCCACCTGCAGATGCGGCACCGGCTGCCAGTCGCGGCGCGGGCCGATCGGAACGGTCAGCTCCACCCCAACCAGTTGCCGGGCGGGGTTGCCGCTGGTGGTGGTTCGCTTGTAGTACACGCCCACCGAGACATCGGTGAACCACTGGCGCAGGCCGAACTGCACGCCCACGTCGTTGTTCATGAACCGGCCGCCAGTGGCCACCAGGTCGGTGCGCGTGGCCATCACGCTGTAGCGATAGTTGGCCAGCACGGGCGTGGCGCGCCGGATGCCGCCGAGCGGGCCGAATCCGCCCAGGTACTCGTTGTTGCGGAACACGCCCGCCTGCGCGGACACGCGGTGGCGGCCTTCGCCCGGCTCCCACCGCAGTTCGCCCAGCACGCCGTCATAGAAGGTCCCGATGCGCCCGGCCGTCACTTGGGCGGCCAAGGCGCCAGGACTCCAGCGCAGCCCCTGCCCGCCGGACAGCCAGCGCTCCAGCGGCACGCGGGTGGTTTGGGTGAAGGTCAAGCGGTCGGTGCCGGAGCGGATGCGCCGGTTGCCGAAGACGCCGGTGCGCTCATAGTCGTTGGAGTTGGCCACCGGCACGTTCACGCCCCAGTCGACGCTGGCGCCAGCCCACAGGGGCAGCTGCGTGGTGATGTTGGCACCCAGGGCGTAGTCGACGGCCCCGACTTCCGTGCCGATGTTGGTGCGCAGCACCGGGCTGATGTTGACCCGCACGGTCTGCCAGGCGGGCTCTTGCCGCTGCACCACCCACACGGCGCCATCCTGCAATTCGCGCAGGGGCGCGGACCCCGGCGTGGACAGCTGCCCGGCGGTGCAGGTGTTGGCCGGCTGCTCGATCCACTCGCGCAGGCAATCGGCTTGGCCGGTCACGGCAACCAGGGGCACCTGGCGCTGGGTGAGGACCAGCCGGTAACCGGCCCGGTTGTCGGCCAGCGTGCGGGCCACCGCACCCAGCGCAGCGCCCAGCGCGTCCAGCGCGTTCCATTCGTAGCTGCCGTTGTTGACGCGAACGGCCACGGTGCCGTCCGGCATGCGGCCGACCCAGATGTCTTCCAGGCCCTTGACTTCCAGGGCGTCCGCCAGCCCTTGGAGCTGTTGGTCGGATGGCGCGGTCACAGCCTTCGGAAGTGGCGCGCTCGACGCACTTGCCTGCGGCTGGATCGTGGCAGGGGCGGCCGGCGCAGGCGCGGGTGCAGGGGCGGCCTGCGCGGGCGCGGGTGCAGGGGCGGCCTGGGCGGGCGCGGCAACGCGGGCTTCGTACGAAGGCTGGGGCAATTGGCCCCGCTCCAGCGCCGGCAGCGGCGCCTGGCTGGTCCCCGGCAGCGCGGGCACCTTGTACAGCGGGATGGACAAGGCCGCGTTCCACCAGGTGCGCTGCGTCAGCGGGGTGTTGTTCACACGCGCGTTGGCACCCGCCGACAGCGACCACCCCTCGGGCAGCCAGGATTGCGGCGCGAACAGGCGCACACCCGCCCAGGCGTTGCCGTCCGCGTATTCCACATGCCCGCGCACGAGCGGGAGCGGCTGCCAGGCCAGCGAGGCGAAGCCGCCATCCAGCGGCGACCGCGAGCCGTTCACGCCCGAGCCGCTGCGCCGTGCCAGCCCGGCGCTGGCCTGCAGCGGGCCGTTGTCGTACGTGAGCACGCCGTAGTACGTGCGGAAGTAGGTGACGGAGCCCCCGATATCGGTGGCCCCCACGGCCACATGCCAGCGCTTGCCGGCGTCCAGCCCGATGCCCACCTTGCCCGATGCCGACAGGTCGCGCGCGCCACAGCCCGGGGCGGTGAAGCAGCTGTTGTGGATGGTGTTGGTGGCCAGCCGGCCGGCGACTTCCAGATTCGGCAGCAGCCCGAAACCGACCACGACGTTGTGGCCCGCCAGGCGGGCGCGGTTGCCGGCCAGTTGGTCCTCGTAGCTGGCGGCAAGACGCCCCCAGTCGAGAATGTCCGCCGTGGGCGTGATGCCCAGGCCGGAGTAGCCGGCCGCCGTCAGGGTGGAGTCGACGGCCCAGGCAGGCAGGGCCGTCAGGCCAAGCGCGAGGAGGTAAGTGTTCTTGGTGGCAACGCGCATGGCGGGCCGGATGTTACCGGCATGGCACAGCGCTGCCGACTTTGACCAAGCGCCGCACTCTCTCCTATTTACGATTAGTCACATCACGTGTACGCTCGCGCACTTGAATCAACCACTCTGGGGAAGAGGCATGAAGGGTCTTTGGAAATTCGCCGCGGTCGTTTCGGCGGCGGCTCTGGTCGCATCTTGCGGCGGCGGCAGTTCCGACACGCCGGCCGTGGTGGCCACGGGTGCGACGGCGGTGAGCGTGAACCCCACGACCGGCGCAGCGGCTATCCAGGCAGTGTCTGCCCAGACGGTTGCCTTCGCATCTGGCGTGCCTGACCTGGGCACCACCGGCACGGCCACCAACCTGACCATCACCGCCGGCACGGCCCCGACGTTCGCCGTCGCCGCCGGCGGCGCCACGGCCAGCGGCGACCTGACGTTCGGCTCGTGCATCTTCACCGTGAAGGCATCGACCTTCCCCGCCGGCAGCAAGCTGGCCGTGGGCAGCAAGACCACCATCAGCCCGTGCAACATCACGCTGAACACGGCTGGCGTGCAGGCCAACGGCACGCCGACGACGGTGGATGTCACCCTGACGCTGAATAGCGTGACCTCCGCGCCCGTGCGCCAGATTGTCGTGATCGACCCCGCTGGCACCGTCACGATTAACAACACCACAGTGACCGTGACCAAGGTGAGTTCCGTCACTGGCGCTTGATTCGAGCTTCGCAGGCAAAGGGCCCCTCTCGAGGGGCCTTTTCATTTCGGGACTGAGACGGCAGTGCGCCGTACGCTGGCGACTTCTCTTGGCGCAAAGCCATGGTGCCGCCCTGATGGCGCGACTGGACAAGGCCTAGCGGCTCGAACGACCCTTATGAGTGAGCAGTAGGGGGAATGAAGTTTAAGCGCGGGGAGCGTCTGGCTTGAAGCAGCGTGCGCCGAGGCGGTGAGCCAAGCAGATGTGTACGAAATGTGCCGCCCCGCTCGAGGAAGGCATCTTCGCCGGCGCCTCGGCCGCAGGGTGGCGTGCGATCGTGGTGACCGATGGGTCTTTCCCGCTCAGTTAGGACTTGCGACCGAACGTATAGATACACGGTTCTTGTTCGTTTCAATAGAACGCTCGTATATCGCAATCAGCCGCTCATAGTTGGCGGCGGGGCTGTACATGGCTTCATACCACGCTCGCGCGTTCGCGCCCATTTGCAAGGCGAGGGACGGGTTTTCCGCCAGTGCGGCGAGCTTCCGGGCGAGGTCACGTGGATCGCCTGGATCGAACAACAGTCCAGTTTCCCCGTCTACGACCAGTTCCGCAAGCGAGCCTAGCCTGCTCGCAACGACCGGCGTCCCTGTCGAGTAGGCCTCAACCAATACCATCGGGAACCCCTCGTACCAGAGGCTCGGGAGGACGACAGCCAACACCTTTTTCATCTCTGAGGCAGTTTGAGCTTGACTCAGTCTTCCTTCGAAGTGGACGTTCGCGCTACTTGCCGCCCTAAGACTACTAAGTGGACCATCCCCGATGATCGAAATTCTGGCGCCAGGGTCGATCAGGCGGGCGGCTTCGACAAGTGTCGTCACCCCCTTCTCTGCGCTCAACCTACCTGCGAAGAGAAAGCCCGCGCGTTCAGACTCACCATCGAGGCTCGGACATTCCGTGAAGTTCGGCTTTATGAGCAATCTCTCCTCTGGGATTCCCCAGTCAAGAAATTTGTTTGCTGCGAAAGCCGTCAGTGGAATCAGCGTGTCGACTCTCTTCCAAGTACCCAGTCGCCGATGAATCACGATCATCAGTGACAGCATGGCGGTGCCAATAAATGAGCCTCGATAGACCCGTCTTCGGATTGCCCACCACGGTCCACGCAATAAGCTCTGCTCTTCAACTTGACCATCGAAGAATAGCAGCGCGGTTGGGCACACGATGCGGTAGTTGTGCAGCGTATGAACGACAGGAGTTCGCGTCCAAAAGCACGCGAAGAAGATCGCCGGAGAGATGAGAGGAAAAAAATTGTGCACGTGCACCACGTCCGGCCGAATTCGACGAATGATGCGCAATGTGCGGAATAATTGCGAGATCGAAAACACGACCCCTACAGCAGCAACAAGCTTTCTCCAACTGCCAGTGATGGCATCATTACTCACCGTGTAAGTATGAACATCATGCGAATGAGCCCGCAGTAGGTCTACCTCATTGCGGAAGACGGCATCCTCCCCCCCCGCTTGTTGATAAAAGTTATGGACAAGCAAGATCTTCACGCCGCCTCCCCTGCGGGCCAAACATTCTTCACGACCTCGTTCCATGTCATTCCAGCAGCAACCTGATACGCGCGCTTCGCGTGCATGTGCCGCTCGAGCGGGCTACTCATTCGATCGATTGCGTTCGCCAGTGCGTCGATTACTTGGCCCTCCGTGCCTGAAGCGTTGACCGCAATTCCACCACCGGACTTAAGAATTTGCGCGGGTCCTCCGGTATCAAGGCAAATTATTGGGCACCCTTGGCCCATGGCCTCGAGAACTACGTTCCCACTGGAATCATGGAGGCTCGGAAAGAGGAGAACATCCGCGGTCCTGTATCGGTCGGCAAGCTCGGCCTGCGAAAGCCATCTGATCCAATGGGTCCGACTTTCAATCCCGAGATCCTTGCTTAGCTCCTGCCACTCCCTCTCAGCGGGTCCAGCGCCGATGAGCGTCAACTGGCAATCTAGACCAGCGTGCACCGCCTGGCTAAGCGCGCGCATGCCAAGGCTCATCCCCTTCCAGTAGACGAACCGACCGACGAAGAGAACATGCAATGTGCCCTGCGGACGCAATTGCGGCTCAGGGCCCAACTGCGCATCGGTGAGACCGACCTCCAAGAGTACCTTGGCTTTGGCCTGAACCACGGCAGGGAGAGTATGAAGAGTGTCTGGCGTCTTGCAGAAGACTCTCGCCGCGTTGGCATACGTAGCGCGCACAGCGGGCAACTGCAACATGATGGCGCTAGCCACGTCCCGCAAACATTCCAGAAGACGTTCAACTCGACTTAAGTGCGCTCGGAGTGCAGTAGGAGTTCGCTCGCCGCCCCCTATCGGCCCGATGGTGAGGGGCGGGCCGAGTTTCCAGAGGTGAGAAGGTTGCCGGTGAACACCGAACGTCAAGTGGTGCACTTGGTCGAAACCGATGGCTTCGTGGAGGTCCCGCGCGAAACGGAGCGCCCGTCGCTGCCAAGCAGAATAGTAGAGATGAACTCCGAAGGGAACCCGCTTCTTCAACTCAAGCCAAGGGCGCCCGAGATCAAGATAGTGAAACACCACTGCTTCCCGCGTCTCGAACAAATCGATGCGGTCTCGATTATTCGCACGCGTGAGTACATGAACCTCATATCCAAGCGAGGCCATCTGAATGGCCCAGTTCCAGCCGACGCCCGGCTCCGATCCCCGCGCGGGCTCGCATGCGTAAGCGCTTAACAGGACCCGCTGCTTGCGTCGTGGGGCGATCATCCGGCCGCCTGTAGGTGACTAACCATCCGGTCGTGCAGCACATCGCAAAGCACGCGCGACACACTGCGAAGTGTTATCTCGAGTTCCGCGTCACTGTTGATGACAACAAACCGCTCGCCAGCCGTCGCACCTTCAGCGAGCTGCACGTAGCCACGAGCCAGGAACTCTGCGGCCTCGAGTGTCAGTTCGCCCTTCCTGCGCACCAGAGTGGCACCCGGAGCACAGAGAACAATCACCAGATCCGGACGAGGGACAAGAGCTCGGAGCGCGAATGCGCGCACTCCAACCCAGGGCAATCTATAACGCCGCGGATCAACTAATAAGTCATCGAAGTATCGATCAAAAAGCACCAACGTAGATGCCCTGCGTTGCCACCACACAAACGGCCAGCTGATCCAATAGTCAACGATGAACAGCAGCATTTTCAGAACGGAAGCCGGAACACCTCTAGGCGGCTGCGCATGCGGGTCGGTAGTTGGCGCGCGTGAGCAGTTCTCCCGCAGAAACTTCGGTCGGAGGTGAAACCTGCGAACCCGTCGGAACGCTTGGCCGAAGTTCTGCTCGACGAAATCTAGGACCGTGCTCTTACCACTGCCGTCGGGCCCAAGAACTGCGATCACAAGCCCGGTCGGTTTGACGAGTCGGTTGAAGACCCTCCGTACTTCTCTGAGTCCGACCGTGATCCGATCCCACACGCTCAGCGGCGCCGACACCAGAGCACGATGCAGGCGTGCAACATTTCTTCGAAGCCAATCGGAGTCGCCGCTGTCAAGTGCTTCCTCGATCTCTCTCGCACAGGCAGTTCCAAAGTGCTGCTCCGCCGCGCGTCTGCATGCCCCCTGGTCTCGGGCCCATAGTTGGGCGATCCGGCGTGCGTGTGTGGTTCGCAAGTCCTTTTTATCAACTCTTTTTATTAGATAGTAGGCAAACTCGTCGCAAATGCTTGGCACCCAGAATCCCTGCGTCGACTTCCGCTTACCCAGCAGGACAGTAGCTGGGTCGAGGAAGTATCTTCCCCGTCGAACATACATACCACTTGCATCTGGGTGCAGGAAAGTTGGCGGAACACTCTCGGGCGCGCAGTACACAAAGTAGCAGGCCTCCACTTCATGCCGAATAGCTTGAATCAGTCTACTTCCACCGCCAAGTGAACTGTTTCGCAACAGGCCAACTACTCGCCAAAAGTCGACGGGCTGGACCATGAAGTCCACGTCTGACTCGATCACCTCAGGATAATGTTCGTATCCCGAGAGGATCACGTAGTCGATGTTGTTTCGCTCCAAGAGGGCGATGAATTCCTGGAACATGTTTGCCTTGGTCACGGGCTCCGCATGCGACGATAAGTGGAGATTCATTCTTGATAGCCTGCGTAGAAACTGTCTGTCGCGAGCTTGAGTTCGATCCAACGCTCCCACTGCGCGTGCATATCGACCTTCGTATCTTGGGCTGCCTTCAATACGCGTGCAGCGAATTCCAGAGCGCGCGCCTTGACTACTTGCGGCTTCATATCTGTATGCACATGCCTGTGCTCTGACACGATGAAGTAAAACGCGTCGGAAAGCGCCAAACCTTCGTCTCCAAATTCCCAATCGAAGACGAACAGCCGGCCGTCAGCTATCGCACAGTTCCACGGTGCGAAGTCCCCGTGGCAGTAGCTTAGCGATAGGCCATCGACAGACCGCCGGGTCGCCTGATGCAGTCGAGCAAGGAAGTCGATCACTTCCGACCGCATTCGGCGCGGATAGGCCCACTGGCGTTGACGCGCCTCCTGCCGGAGGCTCACTCTGCCCGAGACCTCAGACAGCTTGAACGAGCTGGGGACCTTATCTGCGACAGCTTTGGGAAGGCCCGACACATGGAGCAATGCGCGGTACTCGCGTGCCAAGCTCTCCGCGCCACCCGGACCGCGCTCTACTTTCAAGACGTGCTCGCGAATTCGACCACTGGCGTCGAACGGGATGATGGTCGCCTTTGGAGCAGCTCCGTCGTCTCCGAAGTAGAGGGTGTAGAAGGTGCCAACGCCGGCTTGCGCCGGGTGGCCGATGCTCCCCTCAAAGGCCGATGTGAGTCGATTCCGTGAGAATACGACTAGGCGGCGGCGGAACATGAAGCGCCAGCCAAGTCGAATGGCGAGCGTTGCAGTGGCGAGCGCGATCCGAGCAAGCACGCCGCCCGGGCGATGAGCACGGACACCCGCTATACATGCTCCCCCCGGCGCAAGCGGGATGGCGATTCTGGGGTCACGTGGTGGGATGAGCCCAAATTCGTGAACAACCGCCGCACGGTCATGCAAACCCTTCGCGTGACGGGTGATGGCTTGCGCAGCGCCAAAGAAAACTACGACGTCCAGACTCCGCACCAAAAAGTCCCGGACCAACTCCGTGGATATGCTGTCGACGTTGACAAGGCCGCACTTGAGCGGCCGAATGGCCGAGGGGCTTCGCTGGAGTATCCCTTGGAGAAGTTGCGCCTCATCACTGGGCCAGCCGATCACTTCCCACCTTTGCCCCGCCGGAAGCAGCAGCAGCCATGCGAATCGCTTCGGAATGAACCCGTTACCGCCCATTCGTCTCCACGGCTTTTTGTCGAACCGTCCAGTTGCGTGCAATTATTGTGGCGACAGCCAGAGCAGCGATTTCATTGAACGCGCCTCCGTAACCAACGGACATGACCGTGAAGCCCAAGATGAGAGGAGTCAAGTGAATCAGCACAGAGTTACGCTCCACGCTCGAAAGGGCTCTGAAGTATTGAAAGATCAAGTACGCTATGGTGAGCAACCACGGACCGAGGCCCAAAAGACCTAAGCCGGTAAGCACCTCCAAGAAACCGTTGTGAGCAGTTGAGATCGATTCACTAAAACCTTCAAGACCCGCACTGGCGAATACCGTGCGCGAACCGACGCCGAATCCCGCACCCAACAGCCAATGCCCTTTCGCCCAAGCTAATGCAGCCTCCCACAAAGCAGTGCGTCCACTTAGCGAGTAGAAGTTCTCGTCGGCCGCCCCACCCTGAAAAAATCGAATCACCTCATCGGGAATTACGAGGCCTACAGCCAACCCGACGCAGATAATGAGAAAAATCGCGGCTGACGGGCGAAGCAGAACAAGACAAATCTGAACGCAAACGAGAGCAAGTGCGGTGCGACTGCCCGAGACGATCAGCATCGCCACAGCAAATAGAATAGATCCCCACTGGTATCGGATCGATAGCGCACGACTTCGCAACATCAAATATGCAAGAAGGAGTGCCGAAAGGTAGCCAACTGAATTCGAAGACAGAAACGGCGCCTTAGCGCGCTCCCCAAGTATTTCTATCAGACCGCCTACACCTGGTTCAAAAAAACCGTCTATGCGGAGAACGTAACCGACCCCCACCAACACGAGTTGTGCGTACACGTACAAGAAAATGAGGTCTCCAAGTCGAACGTCCGGGACGTCTGACTCGCGTCTAATCAATACAGCGTGGATCTGTGTGAGCGCGAGAACGCCCAAGCAGAGCTCTACTGACTTTCCTAGGGTTGCCAAAGGAGAGGATGACCACAAGGTTGACAGTAGGCTCAGTGCTGCGTATAGGCCTAACGCCATGGATACTGGGCGATTCCGCCAGCTAAAGCGGCTCTGCGAGACGAAGATGCCCACAGCGATTGCGAGAAGCCCCGCCCTTATAAATATTGGGCCGTTGACTGCCCCTGAGAGCACCTCAGACGAAGCGCGTTCCTCGAACAACTTGCCCGATGTGAGGACAAGGAGCAGCGCTAAGGGCAAAGCGCCCAATCCGCTACACGGACGGAGCCAGGCGCCAACTGAAAGAGGGACGAGTGCTTTGAGCCGCATCTGGGGCATTAGTGCTTCGGAGTGAAGCCATCGAGCTGTCGTGTCCAATAAGCAGCATCGCGCGGGTACTCCTTCACTGCGAGTGCAGGATTTCCGGCAATGAGATGGCAGTTGACCGCATCAAAATTTCGGGCAACGACCGCTCCAGCACCGACAAAGTTCCCCTCACCGATCCGTGCTCCAGGCAGAAAAAGGACGTGACTGCCCACATAACATCGGGAACCAACACGTATTGAGCGATTGACGTTATCTTCAAATGGCGTGTAGGTATGCGTGTAGAAGACACTCCGCGACCCTGCGACGATGGTTCCATCACCGATTTCTATTGAGGCCTGAACATCGAACAGATGCCGGCTAGTGATGTTTGAGCCGCGCCCAATCCTGAAAACTCCGAAATCGGCATTACCATCATCATTGTTGGGAGACGCTGTAAAGTGATTAAATTTACCGCCGATCCGCGCGCCTTCGCCCATCTCAAGGAGACGTAGGTTTCTGAACAGATTCCATGAGCCTATTCGAACTCGATCCGAGAGTACGATTCGATCAACATCTAGATAAGAAACTCCGATGCGCACCCCTCGGCCAATCTCATGTCCGCGCATCCGCAGCCATGCAATCTTAAATCGGGAAGGTAGTACGGCGAACAAGGCTAGCGAAATAAACTTCAGCATTTCCGCGACGTGTAGATTAAAGCAAGGCAGAACATTACTTCGGCAAGGACCATTCCACCTAGAGCTCCCGCTGGACCGACGCTTAGAGCTCCGATCGCTGCAGTCCCAAGTGAAAGCGCCGCTGTCGCTCCAGAAGCTAACGCCACGCGACGGAAATCTCCTTCCGCGCTTGCCATCATTTCAAGGCCACTTCGAACTGCCATCAGCATTAGATAAGCACACCACATCAGCCCCAGTCCACTCTCTTGCGCATACTCGACTCGGATAAAACGACCAAGCACAGACTGCGGTACTACGAGGTAGCCTAGGCTGTAAATGCCGCTGAGTGCTGTTACGAGCATGATGTAACGGCGGGACCTTATGAAAAGCATAGGCCTGTCCGTCTTCGCCAAAGTGGCGAACCTTGGAAGAAGAATCTGCCCACTTGTACTAATAAGGATCATTGCAGGGGCGACCAGAACGCGATGGGCATTCATGGCAGCCAAGGCAAGAGGCCCCAATAGCATTGCCCCCATCCAGACGTACGAGTGCGCTCTTCCAAAGTAGCAGAGAGTATTCAGCGTGGACCAGAATCCACTTGATCCGATTTGACGAAAGACATCAATCGGCGAGTAAACAGCCCTTGCCGCTCTCAACTTAATCTGAAGCTCTCCTGCGATCGCGCCGGCACAGTGCGCCGCGCCGAAGCAAAATAAATAGCTAGAAGCAGATCGCCTGCCTAGCATAAACATCAGAAGGAGTAAAGTGATCGCAAGAACACCGTTCACCAATAGCGCCGCTCCTCCTCGCTCCGAGTTGTAGCTGTGCCGGATGTAGAAGTCCCGAATGAACATGCCTCCAACACCCAACGTCGTAGCCAGACCTAGCCAGTGATTGTCCGACCACGAGAACACTACATCTGCCACTGCCGCCAGCGCCATCGCGGCAGCAATGATCCAGAGCGCGGTCTTCAAGTATGCGACCCCTAATGAGGCCTGGTCACTGCTGGCCGCACCGCGCACTGTGAGAGGTAGTATGAAAATTGCTGTGAGAATTGCGCTTCCAAGAAGCACAACAGCATTAGCTAGAGTGAAGTAGCCGAATTGGACAGGTTCGAGTACCCGAACCAAATACAAAAGGAAGAAGAAGTTTGTCGCACTGCTAAGGAGCTGCGCGCCGGCACCGATCACCCAGCGTCGCATTTTCAGTTGGCCGCACGTCGCCATTTAATCAACTGCGCGGGCACCCCTCCAACGACGGCGTATGGCGGCACGTGCTTAGTGACGACACTACCTGCGGCGATGACGGCTCCCCTACCGATCTGGACCCCCGGCATGATGATCACGCGCGTGCCAATCCAAACATCGTCGCCCACTATTACGGGCCTGACTGCAGTAGCCGGCTGGCGATTGATTGGAATGTCCGGATCGGCATACTCATGTCCCACAGTTAGGATCACTACGTCCGGACCCATGAGAATGTCACTGCCCAGAATAGTCCCAGGGCCGATTCTCGCGTTCTGACCGATTTGCGTCCGGTCTCCGATGCTGATGGTGTCGCCCACCCCAAAGTAGGCGCGTTTCTTGACGATGATGCCCTTGCCGCAGTTCTTGAAAATCTGAGCACAAAGGAACCTTCGCAACACGTAGCCAATACGCCAACCGGGCATGGGTTGGGTGGGGAAGAATTGGGCGGCGGCGTAGTAGATCAGCAGCGAGATTTGTCGGTGCATGTGAGTCAGGGCCAAAGCCTCTTCATGACCTCGCAGGGTGCGAGTGGAAGCAGTCGAAGACCTTCAGAAAAAGAACCTTTAGCGTCGACTACTCGGAGTCGTGCGTCAAAATCACCGCAGGGGAATGCAGACCGATACTGCAAAAGGTAACCAGCCCAGCAGACGTCCGTCCAGGTCACTCTTGGCTCACCGCCACTTTGAACCCGTGCGTCTTCAATAGCGCGTGCCGCTTCGCCGCATCCAAGTCGCTTGCCACCATCTCATCGATCATTTCGTCCAGCGCGATCTCCGGCGTCCAACATAGCTTTTCCTTTGCCTTGGTCGGGTCACCCAGAAGGGTTTCGACTTCCGCTGGGCGGAAGTAACGCGGGTCGATGCGCACGACCACTTGGCCGAGCACGACGCCAGGCGCGTCGCTGCCGATCACCGCGGCCACCACGCCGATCTCGTCAACGCCCTTCCCTTGGAACTGGAGCGTAATTCCCAGGCGTTGCGCGCTGCGTTTGATGAACTCCCGCACACTCACCTGCACGCCGGTGGCGATGACGAAGTCCTCGGGCTGGTCCTGCTGCAACATCATCCACTGCATGCGCACGTAGTCCTTGGCGTGGCCCCAGTCGCGCAGCGAGTCGATGTTGCCCATGAACAGGCATTCGTCCAGGCCCTGTGCGATGTTGGCCAGCCCACGCGTCACCTTGCGGGTGACGAAGGTCTCGCCGCGGCGCGGGCTCTCGTGGTTGAAAAGGATGCCGTTGCAGGCGTACATGCCGTACGACTCGCGGTAGTTCACCGTGATCCAGTACGCGTACATCTTGGCCACGGCGTAGGGGCTGCGCGGGTAGAAGGGCGTGCTCTCCTTCTGCGGGGTCTCCTGCACCAGGCCATACAGCTCGGACGTGCTGGCCTGGTAGAAGCGCGTCTTCTTCTCCAATCCCAGGATGCGGATCGCCTCCAGCAGGCGCAGCGTGCCCAGGGCGTCGACGTCGGCCGTGTATTCGGGCGACTCGAAGCTCACCGCCACGTGGCTTTGCGCACCCAGGTTGTAAATCTCGTCGGGCTGCGTCTGCTGCACGATGCGGATCAGGTTGGTGCTGTCGGTGAGGTCGCCATAGTGCAGCACGAAGTGCGGGTGGTTGACGTGCGGATCCTCATAGATGTGGTCCACCCGCTGCGTGTTGAACAGGCTGGCGCGGCGCTTGATGCCGTGCACGATGTAGCCCTTGGCGAGGAGGAATTCGGCAAGGTACGACCCGTCCTGGCCGGTCACGCCCGTGATCAGGGCGACTTTCTGGTTTTGTTGGCTCACGTTGTGTTTATCTCATGGTGGCCCGGACCGGGCCGCTTCAACAGCCCCAATGGCCGCTGCGGTGTGACGTCAGTGGGCGCCGTGTGCGCGCAGCACAACGCCGACGGTCTGTCCGAGGATCTTCAGGTCGGTCCAGACGGACCATCCCTCGACGTACCGCGCATCAAGCGCGACGCGCTGGCGGTAAGTCAGCTTGTTGCGGCCAGACACCTGCCACAAGCCGGTGATGCCCGGCCTGACCGCGCAATAGGCTCGCCAATGGCGGCCGTAGAGTTCCTTCTGCTGCAGCATGCAGGGCCGCGGACCGACCAGGCTCATGTCGCCCTTCAGCACGTTCCAGAACTGCGGCAGTTCGTCCAGGCTGGTGCGCCGGATGAACCGACCGAACCCGGTGATGCGCGGGTCGTTGTCGATCTTCTGGTACTGCTGCCAGCGCAGCTTGGCATCCGGGTCGCTGTCCAGAAAGGAACTCAGAACTTCGTCGGAGTCCATCTTCATGGAGCGGAACTTGTAGAACCTGAAGGCGCGCCCCCCGCGGCCTGCACGGGACTGGGAGTAGATGATCGGGCCGGGCGATGAGAGCCACACTCCGATGGCAAGGGCGATGAAGACCGGCAGGAACAAGATGCCAAAGAGCATCGCCCCGGCGACGTCGATCGCCCGCTTGACGGCCCGGGACCGGAGAGACAGGCCGACCATCACGTCACTCTCGTCGCCATCTCTTTGAGGGCTGGGCGTCAATTCGCCAGCACCCGCCGCATCTGTGCGATACATCTTCTTGGTCCCACTTCTAGTTCCGAGGCGCTCTCTCCGCCCGTCGCTTGCTTTTTGCTGCCTTTCGCCCTCGGCACGCCCACCGGACAGCCCGCGGGTTGTGCACCGCGCCAAGATGCTCAACCGAGCTCAGCCGGGCTGTGCGATGCTAGCGCAACAGCTTCCAGTCAGCTAACAATTTTTTACAGTTTGCGGGGCTTTAGGCACGGTTGTCGCGCCTCCGCCCACGCCCGTGACGGAATTGGCGGCCGCCGACGGCCGCTTTAGCCAGCCTGCTTCTTGGCGCCTTCGCTGATCGGCACCACGCGGCCGTACTGGTCGTCCATGCGCACGATGTCGTCCTCGCCCAGATAGCTGCCCGACTGCACTTCGATCATCTCGAGCGGCGTCTTGCCGGGGTTGTGCAGGCGGTGCACTTCACCCAGGGGGATGTAGGTGGACTGGTTCTCGGTGACCAGGAAGACCTCCTGGCCGCGCGTGACTTCCGCCGTGCCCTTGACCACGACCCAGTGCTCGGCCCGGTGGTAATGCTTCTGCAGGCTCAGGGACGCACCGGGGTTGACCACGATGCGCTTGACCTGGAAGCGGGGGCCGCTCTCGATGCTGTCGTAGGAGCCCCAGGGCCGCTGCACCTTGCGGTGGTTGTCGGCCTCGGGGCTGCCCAGCTTTTCCAGCTCGGCGACCACGGCCTTTACCTGTTCGGCCGCCACCCGACGCGTCACCAGCACGGCGTCGGGCGTGTCGACGACGATCAGGTCCTCGGCGCCCAGCACCACCACGCGTCGGTGCGGCGCGTGGATGTAGTTGTTCTTGCCCTGCAGCACCACGCCGCTGCCTTCGATGCGGTTGCCGTCGCTGTCCTGCGGCGACATGTCGGCCACGGCGTTCCAGCTGCCCACGTCGCTCCACAGGCTGGCAAACGGGTACACGGCCACCTGGTCGTGCCGCTCCATCACGGCGTAGTCGATGCTCTCGGACCGGCAGGCCTGCAGCGCGGGCGCGGCGGGGCGCAGGAAGTCGCCGTCACGCGCAGCGCCGGCGATGGCCTCACGGCATTGGGCCAGGATGTCGGGGGCGTAGCGCTCCAGCGCGGCCAGCAGCGTGTCGGCCTGGCACAGGAAGATGCCGGCGTTCCACAGCACCTGGCCGCCCAGCAGCAGTTGCTGCGCCTTTTCGAGGTCGGGCTTTTCGATGAAGCGGGCCACCTGGTGGCCGCCGTCCGGACGGGCGCCACCCTTCTCGATGTAGCCGTAGCCCGTGCTCGGGAAGGTGGGCAGCACGCCGAAGGTGACGATGGCCCCCTGCCTGGCGCAGGACGCCGCGCCGCGCACCATCTGGGCGAAGGCTGCGACGTCGGGGATGTGGTGGTCCGACGGGCAGAACAGCATCAGCTGCGCCGGGTCGGCGGCCTGCAGGGCGGCCAGCGCCATGGCGGCCGCAGTGTTGCGGGCGCACGGCTCCAGCAGGATGGTGCCCGTGAGCTTGGCCCCATGCAGGGCGTCGCGCAGCATGAAGCGGTGGTCCTCGGCGCCCACCAGCATGACACCGGTGGCGGGGTCGGCCAGCGCGGCCAGGCGCTCCAGCGTCAGGGCCAGCAGGCTCTTGCCCTCGATCAGCGGCACGAACTGCTTGGGGAACGCCTTGCGCGACAGGGGCCACAGGCGAGTGCCCGAGCCGCCGCAGAGGATGACAGGCTGGATCTTGGTGGCCATGTTCTTGTGCTTGTCGGGACTGCTGGAGGGGGACAGAGGATGCTAACGCATCAACTTGCAAATTCCGAGCCCGCGCGGCACCCAAAAGGATGAGCAGGCCGTCTCGGGCGCCCCGCAGCAGGGTTGTGACGGAATTGCGTCGCATGGCGGACGTTTCGCACCCGGGTCTTCTCGACATCCAGGCCCGCCGTCGCCCGGCTGGTTACACCTGGGCTCACCTGCCGGCCGCGGACCTTCCAAGAATGCAGCAACCGCGACCACCCCGGTCCGCCAAGGAGAACGTGCCCCCATGCAACGGCTCGCCGATCTGAAGGTGGCGATTCCGCACTACTGGTTCATGTCCTGGCGCGGGGGCGAGCGGGTCGTGCGGTCCCTGCTGGACATCTTCCCCCGGGCGGACGTCTACACCCTCTTTTTCGACAAGGCCAGGTGCGGCCCGGCGCTTGAGGGGCATCGCATCTACACGTCCCGGTTCGACGTCGCCCCGCTTCGGCAGAACTACCAGAAGCTGTTTCCGCTGTATCCGGCCGCCGTCGCCTCGCTGAAGCTGCAGGGCGGCTACGACCTGGTGCTGTCGTCGGAATCGGGGCCCATCAAGGGCATCGCCAATCCGGCGCAGGTGCCGCACCTGTGCTACGTGCACACGCCCATGCGGTACTGCTGGGGATTCACCGACGAGTACCTGCGCACCCTGCCCCGCAGCGCCCGGCCGGTGGCGCAATTCGCGTTCGAGCGGCTGCGCCGCTACGACGAGACCACTGTCGACGGGGTCCATCAGTACGTCGCCAACTCGGACAACGTGCGCAAGCGGATCCTGGGGTTCTATCGCCGTCCTGCACAGGTGATCTACCCGCCCATCGCGCTCGACCTGTTCGACGAAGCCAACCTGGTGCGCACCAGGTCGTCGGACCGCGACTACTACCTCGTGTTCAGCGCCCTGACGCCTTACAAGCGCATCGACATCGCCGTCGATGCGTTCAATCGGTCCGGCCGGCGGCTCGTCGTCATCGGCGAGGGGAGCGAGCGGCGCAAGCTCCAGGCCTCGGCCAGGTCGAACATCACCTTCACGGGCAGCCTTCCCTACAGCGACATCCATTCGCACATCAAGGGCGCCAAGGCACTGATCTTCCCGGGGGAGGAAGACTTCGGAATGATCCCCTTGGAAGTCATGGCGCACGGCGTGCCTGTCATCGCGTTCGGCCGAGGCGGCGCGCTGGAGACCGTGAAGGTCGGGGATGGGGCGCAGGCGAGCACCGGCCGCTTCTTTTCCGAGCAGACGGCCGAGTCGCTGCTGGACTGCGTGACGGCGTTCGAGCGCGAGCAGGACGCGTACTCGCCCATCGCCATTCGCAGCCACGCGCGGACCTTCGGCGAGGATGTGTTCAAGCAGCGCATCAGCACCTCGGTGCGCGAGTTCCTCGCGCGCTCCGGGCTCGACTGTTCGGCTTGAGCGCGGCAGCGGCCAGCTCAGCCGACGCAGCGCGCGCCCGATGCATTGCACTGGCTTTCGCTTGCGCGCATGCTGTGGATTCCGCCGCCCCCAGGATCTGCCATGCCGACCGCCGCCCGGATCGTCGTCTGGTTTCGTGTTCCTCACCGCTTCGCGCGCCTGCGACCGGCGCTGGGGTTGGTGGCCGCGGTCTGCCTCGCGCTGCTGTGCCTGGCGCCTTCCGCCTGGGCCGCCAAGGAAGCCTCGCAGCAGCAGTCCGCCATCCAGGCCCTGACCCGTGCCCACTCGGCCGTGGTCGGCGTGGAGGTGACGGCCATCGAGGGCTCGCGCTCGGCCGAGACGCTCGGCCGACAGCGCAGCGGCTCCGGCGTGGTGATCGGGCGCGACGGGCTGGTGCTGACCATCGGCTACCTGGTGCTGGAAGCCGAAAACATCCAGGTCACCACGCAGGACAACCGCACCCTTCCTGCCAAGGCGGTGGCGTACGACCAGGCCACCGGCTTCGGCCTGGTGCGCACCCTGCTGCCGTTGCGCGGTGTCGCGCCGGTTCCGCTGGGCTCGCTGAAGGACGTGCACGAGGGGGATGCGCTGCTGGCCGCCACCGGCGGTGAGGACGGCGACATCGCCACCACGGAGGTGGTGGGCAAGCGGCCGTTCTCGGGCTACTGGGAATACTTCATCGAGTCGGCGCTGTTCACCAGCCCGCCGATCGACAACCACAGCGGGGCGGCGGTGTTCAACCAGCGCGGCGAGTTGCTGGGCATCGGCAGCCTGTTCGTGGGCGACGCCACGGGCCAGGGCGGCCGCGTGCCGGGCAACATGTTCGTGCCGGTGGACCTGCTCAAGCCCGTGCTGGCCGAGCTGCAGCAGACGGGCACCACCCGCACCAGCCACCGCCCGTGGATCGGGCTGGTGTCCAGTGAACAGCAGGGCCGCGTGCAGGTGGTGCGCGTCACCGACGGCAGCCCCGCCGAAGCGGGCGGCGTGCGGCCGGGCGACGTGGTGCTGGCCGTGGACGGCAGCCGGGTCGCGACGCTGGAGGAGTTCTACAAGAAGCTCTGGGCCCGCCCGGCACCCGACGCGGCCATCACGCTCACGGTGCTGCAGGGGCCGGACGTGCGCAACCTCACCCTCCAAGGCGTCGACCGGATGACGCTGATGGCCAAGCCATCGGGCATCTGAGGATCGATTCCGTGACGTGCCAACACAGGCGTGCCTCACGCCCATCTCGTGGGAGAAGTACCAATGAGAATCGCGATCGCCGGAATGGGATACGTCGGCCTGTCCAATGCCTGCCTCCTTGCCCCGCACAACGAGGTCATTGCCGTCGATATCGATGCCGAGCGAGTCGCGCGAATCAATCGCCGCCGCAGCCCCATCGAAGATGCGGATGTGGAGCGCTTTCTCGCAGAGGCGCGCAGGCCTCTCGAGGCGACCACCGATTGGAAGGCGGCGTATGCCGGGGCCGATTACGTCATCGTCGCCACGCCCACGGATTACGACCCCGACACCCACAAGTTCAACACCCGCTCGGTTGAAGCCGTTGTCGGGGCGGTCAAGAGCGCCAATCCGGCCGCGACGATCGTCATCAAGTCGACCGTCCCGGTCGGGTACACGGCCCGGATCTCGCAGGAGATGGAGTGCGGCAACGTCATCTTCTCGCCGGAGTTCCTGCGCGAAGGCAAGGCGCTGCATGACAACCTGCACCCTTCCCGGATCGTTGTGGGGGAACGCTCGGAACGAGGACGCGTGTTCGCGGAGTTGCTTCGCGATGGCGCCGTCAAGAAGGACGTCCCCATCCTGCTGACCAGCTCGCACGAGGCGGAGGCCGTCAAGCTGTTCTCGAACACCTACTTGGCCATGCGCGTCGCGTACTTCAACGAGGTCGACACGTATGCGATGACGCACGGGCTGGATGCCCGGCAGATCATCGAAGGCGTCGGGCTCGACCCGCGCATCGGGGCGCACTACAACAACCCGTCGTTCGGCTACGGCGGGTACTGCCTTCCGAAGGACACCAAGCAGCTGCTGGCCAATTACGACCAGGTGCCCCAGAACCTCATTCGCGCGATCGTCGATTCGAATTCCACCCGCAAGGACTTCATCGCCAACTGTGTTCTCAAGCGCGACCCCAAGATCGTGGGCATCTTCCGGCTGGTGATGAAGGCCGGCTCGGACAACTGGCGCTCGTCCTCCGTGCAGGGCGTGATGAAGCGGCTCAAGGCCAAGGGCATCGAGGTGGTGGTGTACGAGCCGGCGCTGCAGGAAGAACGCTTCTTCCGTTCGCGCGTGGTGCGCGACCTCGAGGCATTCAAGCGGGGCTGCGACGTTATCATTGCCAATCGCCATTCCCCAGCCCTGGCGGACGTGCAGGAGAAGGTGTTCACGCGCGATCTGTTCGGCAACGATTAGTTTTCCATGAGTCCCAAGATCTACGTTGCCGGCCATCGCGGCATGGTCGGCTCGGCCATCGTGCGCCAGCTGCTTGCCGCCGGCCTGCCGCAAGACCGCATCGTCACCCGCACCCACGCGGAGCTGGACCTCACGGACCAGGCCGCGGTGCGCGCGTTCTTCCAGGCCGAACGGCCCGACCAGGTCTACCTGGCCGCGGCGCGCGTGGGGGGCATCCACGCCAACAACACCTACCCGGCCGACTTCATCTGGGACAACCTGATGATCGAGGCCAACATCGTCGAGGCCGCGTTCCGCGCCGGCGTGAAGAAGCTGCTGTTCCTGGGCTCCAGCTGCATCTATCCCAAGATGGCGCCGCAGCCGATGGCCGAGGATGCGCTGCTCACCGGCACGCTGGAATCGACCAACGAGCCTTACGCCATCGCCAAGATCGCCGGCATCAAGCTGTGCGAGAGCTTCAACCGGCAGTACGGCGCCAGCCACGGCGTCGACTACCGCAGCGTGATGCCGACCAACCTGTACGGGCCGGGCGACAACTACCACCCCGAGAACTCGCACGTGATCCCCGCGCTGCTGCGCCGCTTCCACGAGGCCAAGCAGGCCGGCGCGCCCAGCGTCACCATCTGGGGCAGCGGCACGCCGCGGCGCGAGTTCCTGTACGTCGACGACATGGCCTCGGCCAGCGTGCACGTGATGAACCTGGACAAGGCCACCTACGAGCGGCACACGCAGCCCATGCTGAGCCACATCAACGTGGGCTACGGCGACGACCTGACCATCCTGGAACTGGCGCAGGCCGTGGCCCGGACAGTTGGCTACCAGGGCCGCATCGAGACCGACCCATCCAAGCCCGATGGCACGCCGCGCAAGCTGATGGACAGCGCGCGGCTCAATTCGCTGGGGTGGCGACCGCAAGTGGCGTTCGCCGAGGGACTCACGCTGGCGTACCAGGACTTCCTGCGCGCAGGGGCGGCAGTGCGCGGCTGAGGGGCTGAAGGCTGAGGGGCTGAGTCTGAGGGGCTGCGGCGGAAATCCCCGCAGACGTCATGGCGGGCTCGACCCGCCATCCAGACCCGCTCGCCGAACACGCACGGTCGTTGGATGCCGGGTCAAGCCCGGCATGACAGCCAAAAGGGATGCCGGGTAAGCCCGACATGACAACGACAGGACGTCGCCGCCACGCCAATGACGCCGCACAATGCGGCCTGACAAGAGGGGTGGAGGCGGAGGATGGATCGCAGGATTTCCCTGTTGCGGATACTCGCGTGCTTCATGGTGGTGCAACTCCATGTGGCCGCCGAGCTCTATGCGCGCTGGAGCGCCCCCGGCTGGTGGGCCGGCAACGTCTATGACTCGCTGACACGCGCGTGCGTGCCGCTGTTCTTCATGATCGCCGGCGCGACGCTGCTGCGGCGCGACGAGCCGGTGGGCGTCTTCTTCCGCAAGCGGGCCTGGCGGATCCTTCCGCCGCTGCTGTTCTGGTCGGTCTTCTACCTCTGGTGGCTTTGGTACAACGGGGCCATCCCTGCGGACTGGACGTGGCTGTGGCTGATCCTCAGCGGCCCGACGATGTTTCACCTCTGGTACTTCTATGCCCTGGTGGGCGTCTATGCCGCCGTGCCGGTGCTGCGCAAGTTCTACGTGCACGGGTCGCGCGACGACCGCCTCTGGTTCATCGGCCTGTGGGTGATCGTGGCCTCGCTGCTGCCCACCGCCCGGGACCTGCTCGAGCACGTCCGCTGTGAAGGCAACCTGGCCAAGGGCGGCCTCACCGCCACCTATCACCTGGAGTACTTCGCCGGCTACGCGGGCTTCCTGGTGCTGGGCGCCTGGCTGACCGACAAACCGCTGCCTCGCCGCACCTCCTGGGCGCTGTTCGCCGTCGGGGCATTGGGCACGATGGCGGCCAGCTACTGGCTGTCGCGCCGCTTCGGCGGGCCCTGCGAGTACTTCTTCGTCTACCTGTCGCCTCTGGTGATCCTGTCCGCCTTCGGCCTGTTCTCCGCGGTGATGGCGGGCGATGCGGGCCCCGCGCCGCGCTGGCTGCTCGTGGTGTCCGATGCCACGCTCGGCATCTACGGCCTGCACGTGTTCATGATCGATCCGCTGTTCAAGCAGCGCGGCTGGGTGCCCAGTGCCGGCATCCCGTGGATCTCGGCGCCCGCCGTCGCCGCCGGCGTGTTCGTCGCCTGCCTGGCCGTCGTGGCGGCGGTGCGCCTGATCAAGCCGCTGCGCCGCGTGATCTGAAGCGGCCCCGGGGCACATCGCCGCCCAGGGCCGCAAAGACGCGCCGGGTTAGCATTGGCCATGCTTCTCGTCACCGGCGGCTGCGGCTTCATCGGCTCCGCGTTCATCCTGGACTGGCTGGCTCGCAGCGACGAGCCGGTGCTCAACCTCGACCTGCTCACCTACGCCGGCCACCCCGGCAACCTGCGCGACGTGGAGGCCCACCCCGGCTACCGTTTCGTGCGCGGCGACATCGCCGATCTCGAGCTGGTGGGCCGCCTGCTGCGGGAGCACCAGCCGCGCGCCATCGTCCACTTCGCCGCCGAGAGCCACGTGGACCGCTCGATCCGCGGCCCCGAGGCCTTCATCCAGACCAACGTGATCGGCACGACGCGGCTGCTGCAGTCGGCGCGCACTCACCTCGACACGCTGCCGCCGGCCGACCGTGCGCGGTTCCGCTTCGTCAACGTCTCCACCGACGAGGTCTTCGGCTCGCTGCAGCCCCAGGAGGCGGCCTTCACGGAAGACCATCCGTACCGGCCCAACAGCCCCTACTCCGCATCGAAGGCGGCGGCGGACCACTTCGCGCGGGCCTGGCACGAAACCTACGGCCTCCCGGTCATCACGACCAACTGCTCCAACAACTACGGGCCGCGGCAGTTCCCGGAGAAGCTGATCCCGCTGATGATCCACAACGGGCTGGCCGGCAAGCCCTTGCCCGTGTACGGCGACGGCCAGCAGGTGCGCGACTGGCTGCATGTCGGCGACCACTGCGCGGCGCTGCGGGCGGTGCTGGAGCACGGGCGGCCAGGCGCCAGCTACAACATCGGCGGGCGCTCCGAGCGCACCAACCTGCAGGTGGTGCAGGCCGTTTGCGAAGCGCTCGAGGAACTCCGCCCGGTGCCCGGCAGGCGGTATGCCGACCTGATCCGCCACGTGGACGACCGGCCGGGCCACGACCGCCGCTACGCGATCGACGACAGCCGCATCGCGTCGGAGCTGGGCTGGAAGCCGGCGGTGGTCTTCGAGCAGGGCCTGCGCGACACCGTGGCCTGGTACCTGGCCAACGGCGCCTGGGTGGACTCTGTCACCAGCGGCGAGTACCGCCACTGGATCGAGCGCCACTACGGCGCCTCATGAGGGCGGCGGTCGCTGGCGCAGCCAGCGCGGCACCTTGAAGCGCACGATGCTCACGTAGGCGTGGATGTAGAACACCGCGAACAGGGCGCACAACACCTTGAGCATCGTGGAGTTCTGCCAGAACAGGATGGCCGGGATGACCGTCAGCAGCGTGAACCCCCACAGGTAGGGCGAGGTGCGGTTGTTGCGCATCAGCATGCGCCGCGTCTCGTCGTCGTGGAACACGCCCCGCACGATGCGCCGGTAGATCAGCTGGTGGAAGTGCAGGGCGTCCGCCATGCTGGGCGACTGGCCGCGCGCCACCTTGCGGTAGATGGAGAACACCACCTCCCAGATCGGGTAGATCAGCAGCAGCACCGGGAACCAGGGCGAGACCTGCGGGTGGCGCTGCACGAGCGAGATGCTGGCGATGGCGATGACCACGCCCCACAGGTAGGCGCCGCCGTCGCCCGCGAAGATCAGGCCCCGCGGGTAGTTCCAGAGCAGGAAGCCGGCCGTGGCGCCGGTCAGGCACAGGACCAGCGCCGCCAGTTGCCGGTCACCGACCTGCAGCGCGACGTGGGCGATGGCCAGGCACACCAGCACGGCCACCGTGCCGGCCAGGCCGTTGTAGCCGTCGATCAGGTTGAACGCGTGCGGCAGTCCGCAGATGGCCAGGATCACGAACAGCATGCCCGGCACGGTCCAGGCCATGATCCAGGTGTCGACGAAGGGCAGGTCGACCCGGTTCACGCGAAGGTCGAGCAGCCAGCAGGCCAGCACGCCGCTCAGGGCCGTCAGCAGCAGGCGGTAGCGCACGCCCAGTTCCTGCGTCACGTCCTCGTACGTCCCGCCCAGGGCGGCGGGGATGATCACCACCAGCAGCAGCGCGGCGTCCTTGACCGAGATCTTCACGTTCAGCGGGTCGCCGATCATGTTGCCCACGGCCGCCAGCACCAGTCCGGCGATCAGTCCACCCAGCACGGCCACGCCGCCGATGCGGGGGACGTCGCCGGCGTGGAACCGCTGCGGCATGTCGGCCGCATACCGGCGCGCGTGCGCCCTGCCGTTGCGGATGAACATCAGGCCCAGCAGGACGCTGACGAACGCGCTGACGCAGATCAGGAGGATCATTGGCGCCAGACCCTCCGCTTCACGAAGTCCGTGTAGCTCAGGATGATGCGCAGCACCTTGTCCGACACGTTGTCGGCGGCGTAGTCACGCACCAGGTGCATCTGGCGCTGCGCGCCGCGGCCCTGGTCCTTCAGGACGTCCAGCGCCTGCAGCACACGCTTGGGATCGAGGCCGGTGAACATCACCGCGGCTTCCTGGAAGCCTTCGGGGCGCTCGTGCACCTCGCGCAGGTTCACGGCCGGGAAGTTCAGGATCGAGGATTCCTCGGTGATGGTGCCGCTGTCGGACAGCACCGCGCGGGCGTCCTGCTGCAGCCGCACGTAGTCGAGGAAGCCGAACGGCTTGTGGAACTGCACGTTCGCGTGCGCCTGCAGGCCCGCGGCCTCCATGCGCTTGCGCGTGCGCGGATGCACCGACACGACCACCGGCAGGTCGAACGTCGACGCCACCGTGTTGAGCACCTCGAACAGCCGCGCCAGGTTCTCCGGCGCGTCCACGTTCTCCTCGCGGTGCGAGCTGACGACGAAGTAGCGGCCGGGCTCCAGGCCCAGGCGCGCATGCACGTCCGAGCCGTCGATGCCCGCCCGGTAATGGTCGAGCACCTCGCGCATCGGGCTGCCGGTGCAGATCACCTGCTCCGGCGGCAGGCCCTCGCGCAGCAGGTAGTCGCGCGCGATCTCGCTGTAGGTCAGGTTGATGTCGCTGGTGTGGTCGACGATGCGGCGGTTGATCTCCTCGGGCACGCGGAAGTCGAAGCAGCGGTTGCCCGCTTCCATGTGGAAGATGGGGATCTTGCGGCGCTTGGCGGCGATGGCGGCCAGGCAGCTGTTGGTGTCGCCCAGCAGCAGCACGGCTTCGGGCTGGTACCGCTCCAGCTGCGCGTCGGCGGCGATGATCACCTTGCCGATCGTCTCGGCGGCGTTGGCACCGGCCGCTTCCATGAAGGCGTCCGGCTTGCGGATGCCCAGGTCGCTGAAGAAGACTTCGTTGAGCTCGTAGTCGTAGTTCTGGCCGGTGTGCACGAGCGTGTGCTCGCAGTACTGGTCCAGCTTTGCGATCGTGCGCGACAGCCGGATGATCTCCGGCCGGGTCCCGACGATCGTCATCACCCGCATGCGTTCAGCCATTGACGGCCTCGCGGATGATGTCCAGCTTCATGAGCGTGTCCTTGATCTCGGGGATGCTCAGGCGGCGGGTGTTGTGCGAGGTGTAGTCGTCCAGGTTCGAGATCTGCGTCTCGCCCTCGACGAAGTACTTGTTGTAGTTCAGGTCGCGCGAGTCGGCCGGGATGCGGTAGTAGCCGCCCAGGTCCTCGGCGCGGGCCATCTCCTCGCGCGAGACCAGCGACTCGTACAGCTTCTCGCCGTGGCGCGTGCCGATCACCTTGATCTCGTTCGGGGCCTTGAGCAGTTCCTTCATCGCCTGCGCCAGCTCGCCGACGGTGGAGGCCGGCGCCTTCTGCACGAAGATGTCGCCGGGGCGCGCGTGGCTGAAGGCATAGAGCACCAGGTCGACCGACTCTTCCAGCGACATCAGGAAGCGCGTCATGGTGGGATCGGTGACGGTCAGCTCCTTGCCGGCGCGCAGCTGCTCCAGGAACAGGGGAATGACCGAACCGCGCGAGGCCATGACGTTGCCGTAGCGGGTGGCGCACAGCACGGTCTTGGTGGGGTCGCACAAGCGCGACTTGGCGACCATCACCTTTTCCATCATCGCCTTGGACATGCCCATGGCGTTGATCGGGTAGACGGCCTTGTCGGTGCTGAGCACCACGCAACGGCTGACGCCGTTCTCGATGGCGGCGCGCATCACGTTCTCGGCGCCGATCACGTTGGTGCGCACCGCTTCCATCGGGTAGAACTCGCACGAGGGCACCTGCTTGAGCGCCGCGGCGTGGAAGACGTAGTCCACGCCCTTCATCGCGTCGCGCACGGAGTCGTAGTCGCGCACGTCGCCGATGTAGAACTTGACCTTGTCGTTGCGCAGCTGGATGCGCATGTCTTCCTGCTTCTTCTCGTCGCGGCTGAACACGCGGATCTCGGCGAAGTCGGAATTGACGAACCGGTGCAGGACGGCATTGCCGAACGAGCCGGTGCCGCCGGTGATGAGGAGGGTCTTGTCTTTGAACATGGATGTCTGTTCCGTGTTTCTTCAGCGAAATGCAGCCATGCGCCGCACGAGTTCGGGCCAGTCGGCGGGTTGCCAGCCGGTGGCCTGGCGAAAGCGCGTGGAATCGAGCGAGCGGTCGATCACGAGCTGGGCGTCGGGGACGATCTCGGTGTCCTTGCCGTAGGCCTGGCCCACCAGCTTGAGCAGCGAGTACTTGTCGATGGGGGCGGCCGAGACGTGCCACACGCCGCGCAGCTGCGGCGCCGGCAGCACGTGGTCGCGGATCACCGCCGCCAGTTCCACCGTCGGCAGGCCCGAGAAGATGGCCTGGGTGAAGCCCTTGACCGTACCTTGCTGGGCCAGGAACCAGCCCACCAGGCCGTGCGCGCTGTTGCCCAGCTCGTGGCCGATGATCGAGGTGCGCAGCGTCACGGCGTTCGGGTAGTCCACTTCGCCCAGCAGCTTGGAGCGGCCGTACAGGTCCTCGGCGTCGGGGGCGTCGCTTTCCAGGTACATGCCCTTGCGGCCGGTGAACACGCAATCGGTGCTCACGTGCACCAGGCGCGCGCCCACCAGCTCGCACAGGCGCGCCAGCCGGTGCGGCAGCATGGCGTTGATCGGGATGGCGGCCAGCGGGTCCGAAGCGCCGGACAGCTGCTTGACCAGGCCGATGCAGTTGATCACGGCCTGCGGGCGCACGCGCGCGAACAGGGCGGCCAGGCTGTCCTGGTTCTCGACGTCCACGCCAGGGATCAGGCGCGGGGCCAGCTGCTCGGGCAGCTGGCGAATCGACGCCGCCGAGCGAACGGTGCCGTACAATTCGTAACGTGCATCTGCGCTGAGCAGCCGCAGGACGGCGTTGCCCAACATGCCGGTGGCGCCCAGCACCAAGACCTTCATTCGGATTTCCCCCTTCTTGCCAGAGTGCCCCGACTTGGGGCAGGCAGGCAACCTCGGATTATCGCCGACCCGACAGTTGCGCGAATCGCTCGGCCATTCGCCGCGCCAGCAGCCCCGGCTCGAAGTGCTCGAGGTAGTAGCGGCGCCCTGACTCTCCCATCCGTCCCCGCTCCGATGCATCCAGCGCGTGCAGGCGCTCGATGGCCTGCGCCAGCGCGGCTGCATCCTCGGCGGCGCAGACCAGGCCCGCGCCGCTCTCACGCACGATCGCCGCGCCCTCCCCGTCCAGGCTGGCGACGATCGGCCGCCCGCTGGCCAAGTAGGTCTGCACTTTACTCGGGACGGTCTGGGCGAGGATGGGCTGGGCGGCCAGCGTCACCAGCAACGCGGACGCGCGCCGCATCAACGACGGCATCGAGGCCGGCGGGAACTTGCCCGGCAGCTGCACGTTGGCGAGCCCGCGGCGCGCCACCTCGTCCTGCAGCCAGGCCGCGCGGCTGCCCGCGCCGACGAGGACCAGCCGGATGTCCGGCTGGGCCTGCAATCGCTCGGCCGCCGCCAGCACGGTGTCGAGTGCCTGCACGGTGCCCAGGTTGCCGGCGAACACCACGTTGAAGGCGCCCTCGTCCAGCGGCACGACGGGTGCGTCGGCGGCCGAAGACTCCGCCGGCTCGCCCGGGTTGGGGTGGTATTCCACGGGCGTGCGGCCCGCCATGGCCCGCACGGGGGACTCGAACGCATGCGACTGCACCAGCAGCAGGTCGCAGCGGCGGTAGATCCAGCGCACCACCAGGGCGACCAGGCCCAGCACCCGCTTGTTGCGCACGAAGCCCGTGACCTCGAGGCTCTCGGGCCACAGGTCCTGCACCCAGACCGCCAGCCGCGCGCGCTTGATCCACTTCAGGACCACGCCCGCGATGGCCTGCAGGATGGGCGAGGTGCCGTAGACGAAGACCACGTCGAACTGCTGGCCGCGCAGCACCCACGGCCCCAGCAGCGAGGCGCAAGCGAGGAACGACAGGTAGTTGGCGGCCAGCCCCACGGCGCCGCCCCGGCCCCGCGGGACCAGCGGCACACGATGCACGCGGATGCCCTGGTAGTCGTCCACCCGCACGCTGCCTGCCACATACCCCTGGTAGACGGCCCCTTCGGGGTAGTTGGGCTGGCCGGTCAGGACGGTGACTTCGCAGCCCGCCGCCACGAGATCCTGCGCGACCTGGTTGATACGGAACGACTCCGGCCAGAAATGCTGGCTGAGGATCAGGATCTTCATGCGAGCAGGCGCTGGACCAGCTGCTCCGCGGAGTGCACGTGCACCCGCCGGTCCCCGCCCTGCCCCAGGAAACGCAGCACCGCGTCGGCGATCGACCGCGCGGAGGTGGGGTCGAACACCTGGGCCGGCTCGCAGACGTCGCGCACGAAATCCTGCTCGGCCGCCAGCACCGGCACGCCGCAGGCGGCGGCTTCCAGCAGCGGCAGTCCGAACGTCTCCGCCCGCGAGGGGAATAGCAGTGCCGAGCTGGCACGCATCGTGCGCAGGACTTCCTCGCGCGGGATCCGCCCGAGGTTGACGACGTGACCCATGGCCGCCAGCTGGGGCCGTTGCGCCCGCAGCCGGTCCCACTCGTGCGGCTGCAACGTGAGCTGCAGCCGCGGCGTGCACCCCGCCCGCGCCAGCAGCGACCAGGCGTCCACCAGCGTGCCGTGGTTCTTGTGTCCGACCAGTTCGGCCGGATAGAAGAACGATGCGTCCTGGACCGTCGCCGTCGGCGTCGCTGGGCCGGGCGCGGCCTGCACGAGCGCGAACAGGTCGTCGTCCACGAAGGGCTCGACGCGGACCACCGCATCGGGAAGGCGGGCCTGCAGCGCCGCCGCCATGGTCGGCGTCTGGACCCAGAACTCGTGGCAATGGCGCGCCCCCAGGCGGAACCACAGCTTGTCGAGCACGTGGCGCGCCTGGACGAGGATGCGGTAGTCGATCCCGCGGTCCGCCCCGACGAAGTGCGGCGCGTGCACGTAGCAGACCACCCGCACGCCGGGGGCCGGCGCGGCAAGGGGCGGCAGGCTGTTGAAGCACAGCAGGATGTCGCCCGGGCGGGCGCTTCGCGTGAGGCGGCGCAGGCTGGCCAGGCGCGCGACGACGCTTGCAGGCACGCGGTCGACCTCCGTTCCCGCCAGCTGTTCGGGCCACCTGGCGTCGATGGCGGCGCGCTTCAAATGCGGGCCCAGGGCCCGCACGAGGGCCCGGAGCAGCACGAGGCCGCCTCCGATGTGGATGCCGAAGGCGCTCAGGAGAACGGCCGGCGCCGCCGGATCCGCCTGGTGTTGCTTGGCTTCACTCATGTCCGGATGCGAGTCGCGTGCGCGTTCCCCGAGAGACGGTGCATCCAGCCCGCGCACCCGCGCGGCGGATCGCCGCGCCGCTCAGGAGTCCTTGTTGGCCAGGTTCTTGCCCCGGCCGATGCCCAGCGTCTTGGACACCACGTTGCGCAAGGCGTTGTCCATGACGCCGACGGCGCGCTTGACCGACTCGTCGGGGCGGCCGGTGAACGACGTCACGTGGAAGTAGTCCGTCTCGTCGGGCGACACGGTCGAGAAGTAGTAGTTCGAGACGCAGCAGCGCGGCCGATCGACGACCACCGGGCTCACCGAATGCCAGGAGGTCTTGTTCGTCTCCATCACCACGAGGCGGTTGAAGTGGGACACCAGCGTCTTGGGCGTCTTGACGTCGTCGTCCCACAGCTCGAAGTTGCCGCCGTTCTCCAGGGCCCAGTCGGGCGTCACGTAGTACAGCAGGTTGAGCCGGCGATACCGCTCGCGCTTGGCGTCGTGGCTGTTGTCGATGTGGGGGTTGAGGAAGTCGCCCGGGAACATCATCGACAGGCCACCGGCGTACAGGCTCGGATCGGGCTCGAGCTTCGTCATGCCCGTCAGCTGCGACACCTTCTCCACGACGGCCGGGGACTGGAAGGCGTGGGTGATCTCGCCCAGGATGGCGGGGTACTCGGACAGGTCGGCCGAGGTGCGCTTCTTCTCGCGGAACGACTCGCGGTCATGGAAGCCCTGGCCATTGCGCGGAAAGCCTTCGTAGACCATCTGCGCGACGTGCACGGGCAGCACCGCGTCCACCACGAAGTGCCGCGTGCGCGTGCCCTCGGGCTGCGCCCACTGCCGGACGATGCTGTCCCGCTCGGATTCGAGCTTGTCGAGAATCAATGCGGTGAGTTGTGCGCGATCCATCTGGACACCGTCCCGGAAAAGCTGCCGATTGTACCGAGGGGGTCCTGTGCGCCCGCGGGGCCGCGGACCCGTGTGAAGGAGGTCCGATAATCCCGCTGCCGTCCGCCAGCTCGATGCCCCCCGCCGCCACCGAACGCCCGCCCCACCCTGCCACCCCCGGCGGCGTCTTGCAGCGCGACCTGGATGCCGCGTGGGCAGCGCTCGCCGTCGCCTTCGTGGCGGCCGTCGTCTGGTTGGTTCGCGCCCGCCTGGCATGGGCCGTCGATTTCACCGACGAATCCTTCTACCTGGCGATCCCGCTGCGGTTCGCGCTGGGCGACGTGCCCCTGCGCGACGAGCACAACCTCGCACAGTTCGCGGGCCTGCTCACCTACCCCTTGATGCGCGGCTTCCTCGCCGTCACCGGCGGCACCGAGGGCCTCGTGCTCTTCATGCGCCACATGCACCTGCTGTACACGGTCGGCGTGGCCGCGGTGGTGTACTTCGGTGCGCGATCGGTCGTCGGCCGCGCCGAAGCCTGCGTGGCCGCCGCGGTGTGCATCACGTTCGTGCCGTTCAACATCCACGGCCTGAGCTACAACACCATGGGCTGCGGCTTCCTGGCCGCCGGCCTGTTCCTGGCCTTGCGGGCCTGGCTGCAGGAGCGTCGGGCCGCCGCGTGCTGGCTGGCGGCCGGCGTCTGCCTGGCGCTGGCGGCACTGGTCTACCAGACGCTGGCCGTGGGCGTGCTGGCCTTCCTGGCCATCCACCTGACGGCGCTCGGCAAGGAGCGCCGGGGCCGGGCCTTCGCCTGGCTCGCCGCGGGCGCGTGCCTGGTGGTGGCCGCTTTCGTGGCGCTGGTCTTCACCGTCGGCGTCGAAAACGTCGGCCTCCTGCGCAGGTACATGGCGTCGTTCCATGCGCAGGGCGGCGGCGTCGGCAAGCTGGGCGTGGTGCTGGCCGACTTCGTGGCGAAGACGCCTCGCCTGGGCGCGATGCTGCTGGCCGCGGTCATCCTGCTGGCGTTGCGTCGGTCGAAGCCCATCGCCGTCGTGCCGGCGAGCCTGATGCTCCCGGCCCTGCTGTACAGGCAGTACGACTTCGCGAACGGAACGGCAAGCCTGTACTTCGTCACCCTCGTCGCCTGCATCGCCCCGCTACTCGCCGCCGCCCAGCCGCGCAGCGAGCAAACGCGTGCGCTGATGCGCACGGTGTGGTGGCCCTCGATCGTCGCCGGCCTGATCACGGCCTGGTCCAGCAGCAACGGCGCGGTCAACGCATCGATCGGCAGCCTGCCCGCCGTGATCTGCAGCTTGCTGCTGCTGCAGATGCTGTTGCGCGGCGAAGCCGAGGCGGGCCGCGCTCCGGCGCTGGTCACGCGGGCCATCGGGGTCGCGGCGCCCGCGCTGCTCGCTGCCGTTTTCGTCGCCGGGGACTACACGGACTATTACGGCGAGGGCACGCAGCGCAAGAGCCTGACGGCGCGCGTGACCGAAGGCCCCTACCGGGGACTGGCGACCACGCCCGCGAAGCTGCGGCAGCTGGAGGAATTCCGCCAGCGCGTGCAGCCCCTGGTGACGGCGCAGGACCGGGCCCTCGTCTTCGACGGATTTCCCGGCGGCTACCTCCTGCTGGGCCGGCCGATCGCGGCGAACTCCGTGTGGCTGCCGCCGGCTGCGCCCGACGTCGACCGCTCCCTCACCATCGAGCACTGGAAGCAGCGCGCCGCGCCGACCTTGGCCTTCGTCACGCCCAAGGCGGCGGCAAGCGGCGATCCGCTGCTGGCGCAGCTGCCCGAATGGAACTTCGCGCCCGTGGCCCGGACCGAGTTGGGCGTCCTGTACCGGCGGCCCGCGCCGGCGGCGGGTCAGCCCAGCAACGTGCGCTGAGCGGCGAGCACGGCGACCAGCAGCGCGGCCGCGGCGGCCAGCGACGCCGCACCGAGGCCCACGGGGGCCGTTCCCCCGACATGGCGGGTGAGCAGCCAGCGGCCGACGAAGGCGTCCATCAGCAGCCGGATGCTGAACACCGCCGCGGCCCCTGCGGCGCCCCACGTGGGCACGGCCAGCAGCAGGCCGATGGCCAGCACGACCAGGTTGAACACCTGCAAATAGGCCCCTTCGCGCAGGCCGCCACGCACCTGCAGGAGCGAGAAGTTGACCTGCGCGAGCGTGTTGACGCCCAGGCCGACCGCCATCAGCTGCAGCGGCAGGACCGAGGCTTCGCTGAAGTTCTTGCGCAGCCACAGCTGCAGCAACGGCCCGCCGAACACCACCAGGATCAGGGCCGGCAGCACGCCCGCCAGCAGCATCCAGGTCGTCATCTGCCGCACGACGCCGCGCTCCGCCTCCGGCGACTGCGCCGAGGCGGACGCCAGGCGCGGCACGCCGGCGGAAATCACGGCGCCGGAGGAGATCCAGGCTTTGGTCACCACCTCCTGCGCCACCACGTACTGGCCCACCAGGACGGAGGAACCTAGCGCGCCGAGCACGAACCTGTCCAGGTACGACAGCAGCATGGACAGCAGGTTGGTGGCACCGAGCCAGCCGGCCTTGCGCAGGAACAGGGGACGCAAGGCGGCCCGCTCCTGCGCCGGCAGCGGTTGCCGCAGTTGCCTGTCGGTGAAATGACCGGAGGCGGCGAAGTAGGCCACCGCCGCGGCGACCCGGGTGATCACCAGGCTGATGGCCGCCGAGGTCAGGCTGTTGTGGATGTGGAGCGCGGCCAGCGGCGCCAGGAAGATCGCCGCCGCCGCCGGGCCGCGGATGGCATTGGACTGCACGAAGCGCTCCTGGGCCTCGAGCACCGCGCGCGGCGCCTGCATCAGCAGCGTGCAGCCCGCCGACAGGAACACCAGCAGCGTGGACACCGCCAGGTCGATCCTGGACACGTCGTGGTGCCAGGACAGCAGGCCGGCCGCCACGGGCACCCCCAGCACGGCGACGATCACCGCCAGCCAGGCACTGAGCTGGACGCCCACCTGGTAGGGCCGGCGCCAGCCGCCCTGGCCCGCGAACCGGTCCTCGAAGGACAACAGCACGATCGCGCGGGAGATGCCCAGGTCGGCCAGGCCGAAGAAGAAGAGCGCGGCCACCTGCAGCGAGAACACGCCGAAGCCGCCCATCCCCAGCTTGTCGATCAGGAGGGGAACGGAGACGAGGGCGGCGATGGAAGGCAGCACCGTCCCCAGGACATTGCTGCTGATGTTGCGTAGCACGAGGGCGTGAGGGGTGGGGCGCCGCGCACTCTAGCACGCGGGTCCGGGCACGTTAGCCGGCTTGCTGCGCGCCGGCCGGCTGCTGGCCGCTCTCGTCGAGGGGTGATGGCCGCCGCTCGCGCGCGACGAAGAACAGCAGGCCGACCAGGATGAAGAAGGCCCCGCATGTCTCCGCGGTCTGGAACACCTGGTTGTTGGCGGGCACGTAGTAGAAGAGGACGAACAGCAGGTAGGCCAGCACGACCCACAGGTGGCCCCCGCCCTGCAGCGCCCGGCCCCAGGCCAGGCCGAACAGCCAGCCGAACGCCGCGAGCGCGAGCAGCGCGCCGCCGAAGCCGAAATCGGAGGCCAGCCAGGGATAGATGGAATGCCACAGGGACAACATGCCCCAGCCGTGCACGTTCTCCAGCAGGCCCGGCAGCGAGCCCTCGGTGAAGTGCGTCGTGCCGAAGAAGGTGTCGGCGTTGCGCGCCAGGAACATCGAGTTGCCGAAGCCGAAGGTGCTGGTGTGGTCGAGCCCCATGGTCAGCGACAGCGCGTAGTAGCCCTGCCCCAGGTAACGGGTGAGCGATTCCCAGATGATGCGCTGGCTGTCGCCCAGCATCGCCGACAGCCCCGTGTCGCGCCGCGCATAGATCAGCTCCGAGCCGGTGTTGAAGACCCCCAGTTCGCCGACGCCGCCGGCGCGCTGGGCCTGGCCGGCCCCGAAGAACGCCAGGAACAGCACGAACACGATGCCGAACGCCAGCAGCACGGTGCGCCGCGAAACGATCGGCCGCAGCGTCCCCAACCGCACGCCCAGCCACACCAGCCACGGCAGCGTCACGGCAAAGTCGGCGATGCCCTTGTTGGTGCCCGTGGCCACGTAAGTGGCCAGGTGCAGCGCCGATGCGGCCAGGCACGCCACCCTGAGCGTGGGCGAGAGCGTGGACCAGTAGACGACGGTGAGCGGGAGCAGGCCGACGAGCAGCGGGGCCAGGACGATGCGCACGTATTCGACCAGCACGTAGGGATTGCCGGCGGCCAGGCGCTCGAAGTTCTGGTTGTAGACGGCGCCGGCGTTGGTGATGCCCGCCACCACGTCGGGCAGGACGGTGCCGGCGCGCGACAGCGACGTCGGCACCAGCAGCACGAGCGACAGCAGCGCGGCCATCCGGATGAATCCGCGCGTGTCGTCCTGGCGCACCCGCAGCGGCTGCACGGCCTCCAGCCTGTTCCACGCCGCGAGGTAGCCGGCCGCCATGCCGGCCTGCGCGAGCAGGAGGTAGCCGCCCAGCAGCCACGGCTGCTTGACGCCCCAGGGCCAGGGACCGGCGAAGAACAGCACCACCGAGGCGAGCAGGTACAGCTGGAAGAAAGCCAGCGGCGCCAGCCACATCGGGCGCGAGAACGGCGCGGTCATGTCCCCTCGATCAGCGGCGCGTGAGCGAGCGCACCGCGGCGGCCGCGGCGCGCACGGGCTTGCTGACGACGTTGCGCAGCAGGCGCAGCTTGTACGTGGCCGCGGACAGCGGCGGGTGCAGGCGGCAGGCCTGCGCGTACAGCTCGCGGCCGCGGCGCCAGTCGCCGGCGCGAAAGCGGTTGCGCGCGAGGATCAGGTGGGCATGCCCATAGGCCTCGTCCTTGCGGGCGCGGATCGCGGCCGGCACGTCGGGGCGCGCGAAGTAGTCGTCCAGCACCAGCAGGTACTCGCGCGACTGCTGCTCCGACACTTCCTTGTACGACAGCGACTTGGGGTGGAAGCGGTAGCCCGCCAGCGTCTCGGGGAGCAGGACGATGCGCCCCTGCGTGGCCAGCCGCATCCAGAACTCCCGGTCGGGCGCCAGGCGCAGCTCGGGCTTCCATCCGCCCACCGCCTCGAAGGCCGAGCGGCGGAACACCGCACCCGGTCCGATGTAGCACTCCTGCTGCACCACGAGCTCCGCCAGGTCGAACGGGCGGCACACGTTGCGCTTGATGACCCGCGACTGGTCGTCGATCAGGTCGCAGTCCGGGAACACGCAGGCGATCGACGGGTCGGCCTCCAGCGCATCCACCAGCTTGCGCAGCGCGCCGGCGTAGAGGATGTCGTCGGAACTGAGGTAGGCCAGGTACTTGCCCCGGGCCCCGCCCCACGCCTTGTTCAGCGTGCGCACCTGGCCCATGTTGGCCTGCCGCTCGCCCTGGATGCGGCCGGCATAGCGGGCCATCACCGCCGGCGTCTCGTCGGACGAGCCGTCGTCGATGACCAGGTAGTCCATCGGGACGTCCTGGGCCAGCACGCTGTCGATCGTCTCGGCGAGGTACCGGCCCTGGTTGTAGGCCGGGGTCACCATCGTGAGCACCGGCTGGGGCTGGCTCACGTCGGCATCCCCGACGCCTTGCGGCGGCGCAGGAGGCGCGACAGCTTGGCATCGAGCAGCGGGTCGCTCCTGGAGGCATCGAGCCGGCGGTTGAGCACCACCAGCGCGGCGATGAGGAAGATCGACACGATCCAGGTCTTGGCCGCCAGGGACACCGGCCGCGGGAAGGTCGGCCGCTCGGGCGCCGTGGGCGCCTGGCGCACGACCTCCGGCGGGAGTCCCTCCAGGCGCCGGTTCACCAGCTGCAGCGTGGCGAAGAGCTTGTCGCCGGTTTCGCTCAGGTCGGCCAGGCGCACGCGCCCCTCCGACGGGCTGCGCTCACCGGCCGCCAGCGACTTGGTCAGCGACTCCACCGCGGCCTGGATGTTGGCCAGGTTGGCCCGGGTGCGTTCGGCCCGGGCCTGCAGTTCCGCGCGTTCGCGTCCATCGGGCACCGTCGTCTTCAGCCACGCCTGCAGCACGGCGGCCGCGAGCTTCTGCGCTTCGGCCGGCGACGGCCCGTCGGCCTCCAGGCGCACCATGGCTTCCTTGCCGACGGTGGCGTTGATTCTCTCGGCCAGGTCCTCGGCATCACCGGGGAAGGCCTTGGTCGCGACGACCGCATCGAGGACGGTGCGCGACTTCATCATCGACGCGGCCTGGGGCGGCGTGAGGATCGGCGTCTCGTTCTGGTCGCCCGGCGGCACGAGGACGAGGGCGACGCTGGTGTACTGCTTGGGCGCCACCGTGGCAACGCCGAAGACGACGAGCGCCAGCAGGATCGGTGCGATCAGCAGCAGCCGCGCACGCTCGGCCAGCGCCAGCAGGTAGTCCACCAGGCCGAGCCGGCGTTCCACGATCAATGGGGGATGGTTGTCGACGGTGTCCACTTGCGATGGGCCCACTCTCTGAAGTTCGTCACGATGGCGGACCGCCGCGGCGCTGCGCGATGCGCGGCTCGGGCGGTCTGCGCGAGACCCGGAAGGATACACGGCGACGCCCTCGGGGCCTGGCCTGGGCCGGGTCCCTACAATGCCAGGAGCCCCTCCGCCCCCGATGACAAGACATATCGCGATCGACCAGGCAAGCCGCGCCCCAGGGCGCGAACGCTTCGCCGCGATCTTCCGCCCGTCCGCTCGCGGGCCCCGCGCTCGCCGGTTCATGGGATCCCCGTGAGCGTGAAGCTGTCCGTGGTCGCGACCCTCTACCGGTCGGCGCCGTACGTGCAGGAGTTCTGCCGCCGGGCGCGCGAGCAGGCGCGCCTGCTGGCGGGCGAGGATTACGAGATCGTCCTGGTCAATGACGGCTCGCCGGACGAGAGCCTGGACCTGGCACTCGCCGAACACCGGGCCGACCCCCATGTCGTGGTGGTCGACCTGTCGCGCAACTTCGGCCACCACAAGGCGATGATGACCGGGTTGTCGTACGCGCGCGGGGACCTCGTGTTCCTGATCGACAGCGACCTGGAGGAGCTCCCCGAGTGGCTGGGCCCCTTCGCCGAGCAGTTGCAACGGGAGCACTGCGACGTCGTCTACGGCGTCCAGCAGCGGCGCAAGGGCGACCGGTTCGAACAGTTCACCGGCGACTGGTTCTACCGGATCTTCCGCTTCGTGACCGGGGTGGCGCTGCCCGAGAACATCGTCACGGCGCGCCTGATGTCGCGCCGGTACGTGCAGGCCCTGCTGCGCCACGACGAGCGGGAATTCTTCATCGCCGGCCTGTGGCACCTCACCGGCTTCCTGCAGCGCGCGCAGACGGTGACCAAGCTCTCGCACAGCGAGACGACGTACACGCTTCGCCACAAGGTGTCGCTGCTCGTCAACTCGGTCACCTCGTTCAGCAATGCGCCGCTGGTGGCGATCTTCTACCTGGGCGTCACGGTGCTGGCGTTCTCGCTGCTGTACATCGGCTACACGATGCTCGTCTGGCTGACCTCCAGCCGGCCGGTGAGCGGGTATGCATCGCTGATCGCGTCGATCTGGCTGCTCGGCGGACTGACGATCTCCAGCATGGGCGTCCTGGGCATCTATCTCTCGAAGATCTTCTCGGAAGCCAAGCGGCGCCCCTACACCATCGTGCGGGACGTCCACCGGAGGACCTGATGGACGATCAACTGCGGCCGATTGCCGACTACTACACGCGCAAGCTGCGAGAGCACGGCGCGCAGGCCCGTGGCGTCGACTGGAACGGCGAGGAGAGCCAGCTGCTGCGCCTTCGCACCTTGCTCAAGGTGTTCGAGCACGCCGGCCCCGGCCCCATCAACGACCTCGGCTGCGGCTACGGCGCACTGCTGCCGGTGCTCGACGACCTGTTCCCGGGCGTGCCGTATTCCGGCTTCGACCTGTCCCCCGACATGGTCCTCGAGGCACGACGCCTGCACGAGGGTCGCGCCGCCACCCGGTTCGAGGTGGGGTCCCGACCCGACCAGGCCGCCGACTACACGGTGGCCAGCGGCATCTTCAATGTCCGCCTGCAGACGCCCGACGAGCCATGGTGGGCGATCATCACGTCGACCCTGGACGCGATGCACGAGACGAGCCGCCTGGGGTTCGCCTTCAACTGCCTCACGTCGTACTCCGATCCGGAGTACATGCGGCCCTACCTGTACTACGCCGACCCGGCCAGGGTGTTCGATCACTGCAAGCGCCGCTATTCGCGCAACGTCGCGGTCCTGCACGACTACGGGCTGTACGAGTTCACCGTCATCGTGCGACACCTGGAGGCACGGCCATGAGCAAGCAGCCCCTCGTCATCTTCGGTGCCGGCGACATCGCCGAACTCGCGGACTACTACTTCAGCCGGGACTCGGACTACGAGGTCGTGGCCTTCACGGTGGACGCCGCGTACGCCAAGGAGCCGGCCTTCCGCGGCCGCCCGCTGGTGCCGTTCGAGGATCTGGCATCGCGTTTCGCTCCCGCCGAGCATGCCTTCTTCGCCGCCGTGTCCTACAGCGGCCTGAATGCGCTGCGCCGCGACAAGTACCTCGCCGGCAAGGCATTGGGTTACCGGATCGCCAGCTATGTGAGTTCCCGGGCGACGGTCCTCAACGACGGGGCGATCGGAGAGCACTGCTTCATCCTGGAGGACAACACGATCCAGCCGTTCAGCCGGATCGGCGACAACGTCACCCTCTGGAGCGGCAACCACATCGGTCACCACAGCCGGATCGGCGACCATTGCTTCCTGGCCTCGCACATCGTGGTCTCCGGCGGGGTCCAGGTGGGCGATTCCTGCTTCATCGGCGTGAACGCCACGCTGCGCGACCACGTCACGGTCGGCGAGCGCTGCGTGATCGGGGCCAATGCGCTGATCCTCGCGGACGCGGAACCCGAAGGTGTCTACGCGCCGACGGCGACCGAGCGCTCCCGCGTCCCCAGTTCACGGCTGCGCCGTCTCTGACCCCATGGCCTGGCGCAAGCTCGCGCACCTGTACAGCCCCCGCCCGCTGCACGGCAAGCTGAGGACGCACGCTGCCAACCCCGTGCCGCTGCACCTGGGCGGGGACACCTACCGCGTGCTGTTCAATGGCCGGGACGAACGCAACAGGTCTTCCGTCGGCTGGGTGGACATCGACGTGTCCCGCTGCGTGGAGATCGGCGCCTGTGCCGCGCCGCTGTTCGTGCATGGCGAGCCGGGCACCTTCTTCGCCGACGGCATCAGCATCGGCAACGTCTACGCGGTCGGCGACCGCCAGTACCTGCCGTTCATGGGCTGGCGCAACCCGCCGGGGCAGCACTGGTGGGGAGAGCTCGGGCGCTTCGCAGTGAGCCCCGACGGGCAGCTGCGCCTCGACCCGGAAGGGGTCTGGTTCGGGCGCAGTCCCGCCGACCCGATCAGCCTGTCCTATCCGTGGGTCATGCCACTGCCGCAAGGCGGCTGGCGCATGTGGTACGGCTCGACCATCACCTGGGATGCCGGCAACGGCGAAATGGTCCACGTGCTGCGCACGGCGGATTCGAGCGACGGGCGCGCATTCACGCCCATCGACACCACGGTGCCGTACGAAGTCGGCGTCGCGCAGGCCTTCTCGCGACCGGCCGTGGCGCAGCTCGAGGTGGGCGACTACCGCATGTGGTTTTCGGTCCGCTCGGGCCGGGGCGAGAGCTACCGGATCGGTTCGGCCCGCAGCGGTGACCTGCTTCACTGGGAGCCGGTCGCCGCCGACATCGACGTGTCGACGTCAGGGTGGGACGCCGAGATGATCGCCTATCCCTCCGTGTTCCGGCACGAGGGGCGGCTGCTCATGCTTTACAACGGCAACGGCTTCGGCGCCTCGGGCTTCGGACTGGCCGAATGGGCGTGAACCGGTGTCCACACTGCGCCAACTGATCCGCTTCGGCACCGCCGGTGTGCTGACCAACGCCGCCGGCTACGGCGTCTACCTGCTGCTGACGACCCAGTTCGGCCTCGAGCCCAAGCGGACGATGTCGGTGCTGTATGCCGTCGGCGTCCTCCTGTCCTTCGCGGCCAACCGCTACTGGGTGTTCAGCAGTACCGGGCGCCTCGGGCCCGCGTTCGGACGCTTCGCCGCCGGCCATGTGCTGGGTTACGCCACCAACTGGCTCCTGCTCTGGTTCTTCGTCGACCGGCTGGGACAGCCGCATTACATCGTGCAGGCCGTCGCCATCTTCGTGGTCGCCGGCATGATGTTCCTGTACATGCGCTGGGTCGTGTTTCCGCAGGGCACACCGCCGAGGAGCGCGACCTGATGCGAGCGCCCGCCTGTCCGATCTGCGCATCGGCACGTGTCCGGCTGCTGCCCGAGCCCCGGCCCACCTCCATGCGAAGCGACGGCTGGATCGCGCCGCAGCCGCTGCGCAAGGCCAGTTGCCTGTCTTGCGGTTGCGCGTTCCGCCTCGTGCGACGCGAGTTCAGGCGGGCCGTGGCCACGGACGGCTACTCCCTCAACGCGAAGGCCGACAACAGCTTCGACGCGTCGCGCCAGGACGGGTATGCCACCCTGGTCGCCGAGGCCGTGGGCGCCGCGCCGGGAAGTTTCATCGACCTGGGCTGCGGCAACGGCGCCCTGCTCTGCAGGCTGCAGTCGATGTGGCCCCAGGCGCGTGCCGTGGGCGTCGAACCGGCTGCGCTTCCGCGCGCGACGGCGCTTGGCCGGGGCGTGGACGTGCGGGCGGGCCTGGCCGGCGTCGGCCAGGCGGACCTCGTCGTCAGCGTGAACGTGATCGAGCACACGCCCGACCCGGCGGCATTCCTGGCCCAGGTCGCGCGCGCACTGGCCCCTGGCGGCCGATGCGTGCTGGTATGGCCCGCGAGCCGCCCGCCCTCCATGGAGCTGCTGTTCAACGACCACGGCTACACGCTGCCGCGCCACGTCGTCGGCGCCCTGGCGCAGGCGCGCGGGCTGCGCGTGGAGACCGAACTGGCCGCCCCAGCCGGCTTCCAGGGCGTCCTGCTGCGACGGGCGGCCACACGCCGCGCCACGCGGACGCCCCTTCGCCACGTGCGGGAGGCAGTGACGCTGGCACGGCAGCGCGCCGCCTACCTCCGCCGCTGGGGCCGGCTGGACGAGGTCCTGCAAGCCCGCCTCGTGGGAGACCGGGAGCTGGTGGGATTCGGGCTCGGCGAAGCAGCGCAGGCGCTGCGTGCCTATGCGCCGCGCCTGTGGGAGCGGGTGGCCGGCCTGGCCGCCGACGAAGTCGAGGGGCAGCGCGCGATGGACCGGCCCCTGCTTCCCGCGGCGGCGCTCGACCCGAGGCGGCACCAGCTGCTGCTGGCCACCCATCCGCGCGCGCAGCAGCGCCTGGCCGAGCGCTTTGGCGCCGCGGGCTTCCACTGCGTGCGGTGGGACGACATCATCAGGGGTTGAGAGGAACCAAGACCATGGCAGTTCACAGTTACGGCGTGGTGCAGCGCGCGGAGGCCGGGCAGGATCCCCCCTGGCTGGGCGCATGCCTCGAGGATCTCGAGCGGGTCGGATTCGCGGTCCTGCACGACCAGGTTGCGCCCCCCATGCTCGAGCGGCTTCGCCAGGGCCTGGACCGGTTGCTGGCCCAGCAGACGTCCCGGTTCGGCGCGAGCGCCCTGGAAGCGATCGGCGAGTCCGGCCAGGCGCGGGCGTTGTGCAACGAGGACCCCTTGTTCTGGGAGCTCGCCACCTTGCCGATGGTCAACACCGTCGTCGAGCGCCTGCTCGGCCCCGCCGCCATCGTGATGCAGCAGAACGGCGTCGTCATGCCCGCCCGGGCCCAGGAGCACCAGCAGCAGCGCTGGCATCGCGACCTGCCGTACCAGTCGTGGGTTTCGACGGCCCCGATCGCCATCGGCGCGTTGTGCGCCCTGGATGCCTTCAGCGCCGAGACCGGTGCAACGGCGTTTCTTCCTGCCTCGCACCGGTTCGGGGGCTTTCCCAGCGAGCACTTCATCGAACGCTGGCAGCACGGCATCGAGGCGGCGGCCGGCTCGGTGGTGCTGTTCGATGCGATGACCTACCACCGCGGCGGCTCCAACCGCAGCGCGGCGCCCCGCCGCGCCGTGAACACCCTGTTCGGCATCCCACTGCTGGCCCAGCAGGTCACCCTGGTGCCGCCCGCCGGCGCCACGGAGCTCGTGCTGCGCCGTTGCGGCGGCGCGTACGCGCCCGCGCAGAGCGCGGAGGACTACCGTGCGCGCCGCGCCGCCCGCACGAGAAAGGCGACCGATGGTCAATAAGATCGGCTTCAACCGGCCCTTCATGACGGGCCGCGAGCTCGAGTACATCCGCCAGGCGCACGAGAACGCGCACCTGGCCGGCGACGGCCCGTTCACGCGCCGCTGCCACCAGTGGCTCGAGCAGAGCACCGGGTGCGCACGCGCACTGCTCACCCACTCCTGCACGGCGGCACTCGAACTCGCCGCCCTGCTGCTGGACATCCGGCCGGGCGACGAGGTGTTGATGCCCAGCTACACGTTCGTGTCGACCGCCAACGCGTTCGTGCTTCGCGGCGCGACGCCCGTCTTCGTCGACATCCGGGAGGACACGCTCAACCTGGATGAGCGCCTCCTGGAAGCCGCGATCACGCCGCGCACGCGCGCGATCGCCCCTGTCCATTACGCGGGCGTGAGCTGCGAGATGGACACCATCAACGACATCGCGCGCCGCCATGGGCTCGCGGTCGTCGAGGATGCAGCCCAAGGGCTGGGCAGCACCTACAAGGGCCGCGCGCTCGGCGCGTTGGGAACGCTGGGGGCGTTGAGCTTCCACGAGACGAAGAACGTCATCGCCGGCGAAGGCGGGGCGCTGCTGATCAACGATCCCGCCCTCGTCCAGCGCGCCGAGATCATCCGCGAGAAGGGCACCGACCGCAGCCGCTTCTTCCGCGGCGAGGTGGACAAGTACACGTGGCAGGAGGTGGGGTCCTCGTTCCTGCCGAGCGAGCTGATCGCCGCCTTCCTGTGGGCCCAGCTGGAGCAGGCGCAGGACATCACGCGAGCGCGCCTGGAACTCTGGGATGCCTACCACGCCGCCACGGAGCCGCTCGAAGCCGCGGGCCTCCTGCGTCGTCCCGTCGTGCCCGCGGGGTGCGGCCACAACGCGCACATGTACTACGTGCTGCTGGCGCCGGGGACGGACCGGGATGCCGTCCTGGCGACGCTGAAGGCTTCAGGCATCCACTCGGTCTTCCACTACGTGCCCCTGCACTCCTCGCCCGCCGGCCTGCGGCACGGCCGGACGGCCGGGCCATTGCCGGTCACGGACGACGCGAGTGGCCGCCTCGTGCGGCTGCCACTGTGGGTGGGCCTGAGCGCCGACGACGTCGGGCGCATCGTGGACACGCTGGGCAAGGCCGTCGCCGCGGCAAGGGAGAAGGCGGTTGGCTGAAGCTGGAAACAGGCAGGCGCCCACGGCGACCCGTGCACCCGCAGGAGCCTCGTGATGAGCCGCCGCATCGCCATCGTCCAGTCCAACTACCTGCCGTGGAAGGGTTACTTCGACATGATGGCGTCGGTCGACGAGTTCGTGCTGTACGACGACGTGCAGTACACGCGGCGCGACTGGCGCAATCGCAACCAGATCAAGACGCCGCAGGGCCTGCAGTGGCTGACGGTGCCGGTGCGTGTCAAAGGCAAGTACCTGCAGGCGATCCGGGACACCGAAATCGACGACGGCACGCCCTGGGCCGCCGATCACCTGAAGGCGATCTCGCTGAACTACCGGCGGGCGCCGCATTTCGCCGACGTCATGCCCTGGCTCGAGAGCCTCTATGCCGACCTTCCCGCGACACTTTCGCAACTCAATACAAAGCTGCTGCTCGCCATCCGCGACCGCCTGGGGATCGGCACCGCACTGACCAATAGCTCGCAGTACCTGCTGGAGGGCGACAAGTCCGAGCGGCTGGCCTCCATCGCGCAGCAGGCCGGCGCCTCGGTCTATGTCTCCGGCCCCGCCGCGCGCGACTACCTCGACGAATCCGTGTTCCACGCACGCGGCATCACCGTCGAGTGGTTCGACTACGCGGGCTACCCGGACTATCCACAGTTGTGGGACGGCTTCGTGCACCACGTCAGCATCGTCGACTTGCTGCTGAACTGCGGACCCGCGTCGCGCCGGTTCCTCAAGCACACGCGGTGATCTCCCAAGCCGCCACGCAGCAGATGCAGGGCGGACGGCCGGTGCCGCGCATGCCGGTGTTCATGGGCGTCGCACTGCTCCTCGTGGCCTTGGCCTGGGCGGCCTACCCGCCGCAATGGGAGACCAACGACGACGTGGCGATGGCGATGGTGGCGCAGGGGTCCGGCGCAGCCGCCCATCCATCGGCGCAGCTTGTCTTCTCCAACATCGCGTGGGGCGCGATCGTCCAGGCAGTCAGCTCGCCCGGTGGCTGGGGTGGCTACACCATCGGCACCTTCGCCTGCCTGGTCGCCGCCTGCGGTGCGCTCCTCTGGGCCGCCATGGCGTCGGGAGTGGGCGTGACCGGAATGGTCGGGGTGGCCGGGCTCGTGGTGCTGCGCGCGGTTCTCTTTCCACAGTTCACGGTTTCAGCCGGCTTGCTGATGCTGGCCGGCGCGGCCTGCCTGGCGTGGTACCCACGTTCGGGTCGGGTGCCGCTGCTCGGCGCGGCCGTGGTGCTGGTCTTCGTCAGCTACATCGTCCGCCGCGAAGAGTGCGTCCTGGTCCTGGGCGTGCTTGCGCCGGTGCTGCCCTGGCGCACGCTCGCGCGGGACCGCAAGGCGCTCGCGGCAGGGGCGTGCCTCGTCGCCGCGGTCGCCGCGGTTTCCCTGTGGGATGCAGCCAGCTACCGGCGGCCGGCCTGGGACCGCTTCAATGACCTGAACCCCGCCCGCGCGGCCTTCACCGACTATGGCCGCGCCGAGCAGATCAAGGGCCGCCCCGACATCCTGGCCCGCCACGCGCTGTCCGCCAACGATGTCGACCTCGTTGCCGGCTGGTTCTTCGTCGACCGCGTGCTGGCCGACCCCGAGCGCCTGAGAGGCGCGGTCCACGACCTGGGACACGTCGAGCACCTTCGGTCCGACCTGGACAATGCCAGGCAAGGCGTGCAGGCACTGGCGCACCCGCGCCTGCAGTGGATGCTGCTCGCCGCGGTCCTGACCGCCCTGCTCTTCCCCGGCTGGCGGGTTGCCGCCGCATGGGGCTTTTGCGCCTTCGCCCTGGCGCTGATCGGCTTCGCGGGGCGCCCGGGCGTGCTGCGCGTCTACGTGCCGCTCGTGGCCGCCCTGATGCTCGTTCCCTTGCTGCGGCACGCCGAGGCAGCGCGGCCCAACTGGTGGCTGCGCCTGCGCAGGCGCATGGCGGGGACCGGGCTGGCGATCCTCGCCAGCTTCCAGGCTTATGGCGCCATCCAGGAGTCGACCGCACTCACCAGGCACGGGGTGGCGCTGCGACGGGAACTGGGCAACTTCCCGGCCGAGACGGTCGTGGTCTGGGGCGACGTCTTTCCGTTCGAGGAAGCGTATGCCCCCCTCGTGAAACAGGCGGTCGGGACTGCGCCGCGGCTTTACAGCCTCGGGACCTTCACGTTCGCGCCGTTCTCGGTGCCGATGGAGGACGAAGCCCGGGGCCGCGACATGCTGGCGCTGCTGAACGGCAACGAAGGCGTGCTGCTGCTCGCGCAGGACCGGGACGTGGGCCGCCTTGCGATCCACTGCCTGGAGCACTTCGACGGCCGCCTCGAGACCGTGCCGGTGCGCAGCTACTCGTTCGGCCGGCTGCGGCGCGTCTGGTGCCGCACGTGAGGGCTGCGGTCAGGCGCGCCGCGGCTCCTTGAGCAACCCGCGCAGGTACTCTCCATAGCCGCTCTTGGCCAGCGGCTGCGCCAGCCGCTCGAGCTGGGCGGCGTCGATGAAGCCGCTGCGCCACGCGATCTCTTCCGGGCAGGCGATCTTCAGGCCCTGGCGGTGCTCCAGCGTGGCGATGAACTGGCCGGCTTCCAGCAGGCTGTCGTGGGTGCCGGTGTCCAGCCACGCGTAGCCGCGGTGCAGGATCTGCACGGCGAGCTGGCCGCGCTGGAGGTAGTGCCGGTTCACCTCGGTGATCTCCAGCTCGCCGCGCGCGCTGGGCCGGATCGAGCGGGCGATGTCGACCACCTGCGCGTCATAGAAGTACAGGCCCGTCACGGCGAAGTTGCTGCGCGGCTGCGCCGGCTTTTCTTCGATGCTGTCGGCCCGCCCCGCCGCATCGAAGCTCACCACGCCGTAACGCTGCGGATCCTGCACGTGGTAGGCGAATACGGTCGCGCCGTGGGCGCGCGCGTTCGCCGCCGCGAGAACCTCGCCCAGGTGGTGGCCGTAGAAGATGTTGTCGCCCAGCACGAGCGCGCTGGGCGCGCCGGCGAGGAAGCGCTCGCCGATCAGGAATGCCTGCGCCAGCCCGTCGGGGCGCTCCTGCACGGCGTACTGGATCGACAGGCCCCACTGCGAGCCGTCGCCCAGCAGCTGCTGGAAGCGCGGCGTGTCCTGCGGCGTGCTGATCACCAGCACCTCGCGGATGCCCGCCAGCATCAGCGTGGTGAGCGGGTAGTACACCATCGGCTTGTCGTACACCGGCAGCAGCTGCTTGCTCATGGCCAGCGTCGCCGGATGCAGCCGGGTGCCGGAGCCGCCGGCCAGGATGATGCCCTTGCGTGTCGCCATGGCGGGCGATGATACGGGCGCCATCAGAAGTGGATCCCCCGCATCATCTGCTGCATCGCGACCGCCTCCGGCGTCAGCGGCTTGGCGCCCTTCTCGCCCTTGGCCGCGGGCGACTCCGGGAACATGCGGAAGCTGGTGTTCATGACGATGTGCGCGATGCGCGGCGCCACCGCGTGCAGCAGCTCGCCCGCCGTGCCCAGGCGGGTGGCGATGCGCACCGGCTTGTGGATGCAGGCCTGCGCCACCAGGTCGGCGGCCTCTTCGGGCGAGAGCGTCGGCACGTTCTTGTAGATCTCGGTGGGCGCGATCATGGGCGTGCGCACCAGCGGCATGTTGATGGTGGTGAAGGTCACGCCCTGGTCGGCGTACTCGCTGGCGGCGCAGCGCGTCCACGCATCCAGCGCCGCCTTGCTGGCCACGTAGGCGGAAAAGCGCGGCGCGTTGGTCAGCACGCCGATCGAGCTGATGTTGACCACGTGGCCCCGGTGCCGCTCCACCATGCCGGGCAGCAGGCCCATCGTCACGCGCAGGCAGCCGAAGTAGTTCAGCTGCATGGTGCGCTCGAAGTCGTGAAAGCGGTCGTAGCTGGATTCGATGGCGCGGCGGATCGAGCGGCCGGCGTTGTTGATCAGGAAGTCGACGCCGCCGTGCTTGTCGACCAGCAGCTTGACGAAGCGGTCGCAGTCGACCATGTCGGCCAGGTCCACCGGGTAGGCGATGAATTCATGTCCCCTGGCGTGGGCGGCCTTGCACGCCTCGTCCAGCTTGTCCTGGTCGCGGCCGCAGATGATGGTGGTGGCGCCCGCCTCGGCGAACTTGTGCGCCGTCGCCAGGCCGATGCCCGAGGAGCCCCCGGTGACCAGCACGACGCGCCCGCCCACGGTGCCGCGCAGCGACCGGTCGATGTGCAGGTCGGGATCGAGGTGGCGCTCCCAGTAGTCCCACAGCCGCCAAGCGTAGTCGTGCAGGTTCGGGCACGCGATGCCGGAGCCCTTGAGCGCGGCCGTCGTCTCGCGGCAATCGAACCGCGTCGGGTAGTTGACGAAGGTGAGGATGTCCTCGGGCAGGCCCAGGTCCTGCATCACCGCGTGGCGGATGCGGCGCACCGGCGCCAGCGCCAGCAGTCCCTTCTTGACGCCGCGCGGGATGAAGCCCAGCAGCGCCGCGTTGATGAACAGGTTCATCTTGGGCGCGTGCGCGGCGCGGCTGAAGATGTCCAGCACGTCGCCCACGCGGTAGCCCACCGGGTCGACCAGGTGGTAGCACTTGCCCTCGGTGCCCCTCAGGTGGCTGATGCGGTGGAGCGCATCGACCACGAAGTCCACCGGCACGATGTTGATGCGCCCGCCTTCCAGGCCCACCGCGGGCATCCAGGGCGGCAGCAGCTGGCGCATGCGCTGGATCAGCTTGAAGAAGTAGTACGGCCCGTCGACCTTGTCCATCTCGCCGGTGCGGCTGTCGCCGACCACCATCGCCGGGCGGTACACCGTCCACGGCACCTTGCAGTCCTTGCGCACGATCCTCTCGCTCTCGTGCTTGGTCATGAAGTACGGATGGTCGATGTTCTCGGCCTCCTCGAACATGTCCTCCCGGAACACGCCCTCGTAGAGCCCCGCCGCGGCGATCGAGGACATGTGGTGGAAGTGCCCGGCATCGATGGCCTTGGCGAACTCCACCGCATGCCGGGTGCCCTCGATGTTGGCGGCAACCTGGCTTTCGGCATCGGCAGCCAGGTCGTACACGGCGGCCAGGTGGTACATGTGGTCGATGCGGCCCTTGAGCTTCCTGAGCTCGTCGGCGGCGACACCCAGCTTCTTGGCCGTGAGGTCGCCGAAGACCGGGATCGCCCGCTCGGCGCCCACGCCCCACCACTCGCGCAGCGCCTCGACCTTGCCCTCGCTCTCCTGGCGCAGCAGGAAGTGCACGACGGCCCCCTTGCGCTCGAGCAGCTTCCTGACCAGCCGCTTGCCGATGAAGCCGGTGGCGCCGGTGACGAAATAGTGCATGGGGCCCTCCTCCGTGGACATGTGCCTCGCCACGATTCTTGTCCAAAAGCACGCGGCCCAGCATCCCGCACAAACCCGTTGCCGCGTTGGGGCGGGCGGCCGGTTTAGAAGCCGCCGCCTAACCGGCAGCGGCGTGCCGCCCGTACATTGGCGAGTGCGGGCCCGGCACGGTGCCGGGCGCGCGCCCATCGTTCAATCCAGGAGTCGACATGGTCAAGAAGATGCAGCGGTCCGGCGGCGACGGCGGCGCGGACAGCAAGGGCAGCAGGGAGCAACTGGCCGGCACGGTCAAGGAGTCGGCCAGCCAGATCTGGCTCGCCGGCCTGGGCGCCTTCTCCAAGGCGCAGGAGGAAGGCGGCAAGGTCTTCGAGGCGCTGGTCAAGGAAGGCCTGTCGATGCAGCGCAAGACCCAGGCGGCCGCCGAGGACAAGCTCTCCGAGGCCACCAGCCGCATGGCCAGCATGGCCAGCGACCTGTCCTCCAAGGCCTCCGGCCAGTGGGACAAGCTCGAATCGATCTTCGAGGAGCGCGTCTCGCGCGCGCTCGGCAAGCTGGGCGTGCCCACGTCCAAGGAGATCGACGTGCTGGTGGCGCGCATCGACGAACTCAATCGCAGCGTGGCCCGCATGAGCGCCAGGGCGGCGACCGCCAAGGCACCTCGCGCCTCCAGCGCCGCCAGCGGCGCCACCAGGCCGGCCGCGAAGAAGCGGACGGCGCGCAAGACGGCGTGACGCGCCACCCCGTGCGCCGCCTGCGGGCCGCCGGTGCGTGCTGCGTCGCAGCAGCCCCGGGCGGGCCCGCCACCTACACTGGAAGTTCATGAGCAGGAACAGCAGGTCGCCCCGCATCGCGCTGGCACTGGCCGGCGGCGGTCCCCTGGGGGCCATCTACGAGATCGGCGCGCTGTGCGCGCTGGAGGACGCGCTTGAAGGCGTCGCGTTCGATCGCCTGGACCACTATGTCGGCGTCTCGGCCGGCGGCTTCATCGCCGCGGCCATGGCCAACGGCATGCGGCCGCGCGAGCTGTGCGCGTCGTTCATCGAGAACCGCGGCGCCAGCGAGGTGTTCGATCCGGCGTGGCTGATGGTGCCGGCGTACGGCGAATTCCTGCGCCGCAGCCTGATGCTGCCCGGCCTGGCGGTCGCCGGACTGTGGCGCACGGCGCGCCGCCGCAAGCCGCTCACGCACCTGTTCGAGCAGCTCGGCCCCGCCCTGCCCACCGGCCTGTTCGCCAACGACGAGATCGACCGGCGGCTCTCGCAGGTGTTCACGCAGGGGGGCCGCACCAACGACTTCCGCCGGCTGCGCGGGCGCCTCACGCTGGTGGCCACCGACCTGGACACCGGCGCGCCCACGCCGTTCGGCCAGCCGGGCTGGGACGACGTGTCGATCTCCAAGGCGGTGCAGGCCAGTTCGGCCCTGCCCGGCCTGTTCCCGCCGGTGCCTATCGGCGACCGCTACTACGTCGACGGCGCGCTGAACAAGACCATGCACGCGTCGGTCGCCCTCGCGCACGGCGTGGACCTGATGTTCTGCATCAACCCGATGGTGCCGTTCGACGCCACCGAGGCGCCCGCGGGCGGCCGCCCCATGCCCGCCGGCCAGCGCGCCATCCCGCGCCTGGTGGACGCGGGCCTGCCGGCCGTCCTGAGCCAGACCTTCCGCACCATGATCCATTCGCGGCTCAAGCTGGGGATGCGGCAGTACGAGCGCGCCTACCCCGACGCCGACATCGTGCTGCTCGAGCCCGACCCGCGCGATCCGCAGTGGTACATGGCGAACACGTTCAGCTACCGCGAGCGGCGCGAACTGGCCGAGCATGCCTACCAGCAGACGCGCGCGATGCTGCACGCGCAGCGCGCCACGCTCGCACCCAAGTTCGCCCGCCATGGCATCGTGCTGCGCGTCGACCTGCTGCAGCAGCGCCGCCACCTGGTCGCGCCGTCGGCGACCGCCCGCACCAACCTCGGGCGCGCGGTCGCCAGGCTCGATGACGTGCTGGCCGACCTGGGGCGCCTGGTCGAACCCGGGACCGCGTGAGATGGCCAGGAAGGCGCCTCGCCGCACCGCCGAACGGATCCTGGAGGTCACCCTCGAGCTGTTCAACCGGTTCGGCGAGCCCAACGTCTCCACCACGCTGATTTCCGCCGAGCTGGGCATCAGCCCGGGCAACCTGTACTACCACTACCCGGCCAAGGACGAGCTGATCAACTCGCTGTTCGACCGCTACGAACAGGCCCTGTCGGAGCTGCTCACCGCCGCCGGCGACGTGCGCGATGTCGAGGACGCCTGGTTCTTCATGCACTCGCTGTTCGAGCTGATCTGGCAGTACCGCTTCCTGTACCGCGACCTGAACGACCTGCTGTCCAAGAACCGGCGGCTGGAGACGCACTTCCAGTGGGTGTTGAAGAACAAGACGCGCGCGGTGCGCGCCATGCTGGACGGCATGGGCCGCTCGGGCGCGATGCGCATCGACTCGCGCGAGGCCGAACCCACGGCCACCAGCATGGTGGTGGTGCTGACCTACTGGCTCAGCTTCGAGTACGTGCGCGACCCGCGCAACGCGCTCGAACCGCGGAGCGCGCAGGCCGCCCTGCTGCGCGGAGCGCACCACGTGCTCAATCTGCTGGTACCCTATCTCGAACCGGGCCAGCGCATGCACCTGCTGAGCCTGGCGGGGGCCTACGCATCGGCCGGGCCACCGCAGTGACGACGGGAGACGAGCGTGGGCAAGTGGGCGGCTTTTCCGCACCCGGGGGAATTCGACATCGATGCCGCCGAGGTGCGCCGGCGCTGGGCGCGGCTGCACGCGGGCGACGCCGTGCCGCTGCCGCAGGACGAGGCCGACCTGCAGGCCTGGGTCCACTTCCACCGCGGTGAATTCCAGCAGGCCGCCGAACTCGGCGCGGCCACCGGCGGGCTGGCGCAGCTGGCGGGCATCAAGGCCACCTGCATCCACGCCACCTACCTGGAGAAAAAGGAGAAGGCCAAGCTCGACCTGTTCCTCGACGCCGCGCAGCGCGCGGAGGCGTTCGCCCGCCGCGACCCCACCAGTGCCACCGCCTGGCACCTGCACGGATACGCGCTGGGCCGCTACAGCCAGGGCATCAGCGTGGCCAAGGCGCTCGCCCAGGGCCTGGGCAGCAAGGTGAAGGAATCGCTGGAGCGCGCCATCAAGCTGCAGCCGCGGCATGCCGACGCGCACATCGGCCTGGGCAGCTTCCACGCCGAGGTGATCGACAAGGTCGGCGCCCTCATCGGCGGCATGACCTACGGGGCCAAGAAGGAGACCGGCCTGAAGCTGTTCGAGGAAGGGCTGCGCCTGAACCCGACCTCGGTCATCGGGCTGATCGAGTACGCCAACGGCCTGGTGATGCTGGAAGGCGAGTCGCGGCTGGCCGAGGCGACGGCGCTCTACGAGCGCGCGGCCGCCGTCCAGCCAATGGACGCCGCCGAGCGGCTCAACGTCCTGCTCGCCCAGGCCGAGCTGCGGGAGTAGGCGCTGCTGGGCTGCACCGCGCGGCACTCACCTACAGCCGCGGCGGGCGCGCTCACCCAGACTCGCGCCCCATGGACATCTTCCAAGCCCTTCTCCAGAGCCACCAGCGCCAGCGCGCCATCTGCACCCGCCTGCTGTCGGGCATCGGCGAGCCCGCCGAGCGCCGCCAGGCCTTCGACGAGCTGCGCACCGAGATGGCGGCGCACGAGACCGCCGAGGAGCGCGCGTTCTACGTGCCCCTCATCGAGCACGACGAGACCATCGACCCGGCCCGGCACGGCATCTCCGAACACCACGAGATGGACGAGATGGTGGAGGGCCTGGACAAGAGCAAGGAAGGCTCGGCCGAGTGGCTGGAGACGGTCGGCAAGCTGGTGCACAAGGTGCAGCACCACCTCGAGGAGGAGGAGCAGAAGTTCTTCCCCGAGGCCAGGAAGGTGCTCGCCAAGGACCAGCAGGAGGCGCTGGGCGCGCTCTACCTGCAGGAGCACGAGCGACTGCACGAGAAGGAAGCGCAGGCCTAGCAGCCGCCGGCCGCCCTGCCCTTCGGCATGGCCGGCCCCCCATCCACCATCAGGCCGGCCGCCGCGCCGCCGCAGGGCGGGCCTGCAGGGTCGTCCAGGGAATCGTGGCGTCACGCTGGACGTCGGCCGCGGCGCGGGTCGCGCCGGCATCGATCCAGGCCTGCGCCAGGCCCGCCAGGGGCACCGTCTGCGCCCGCAGCCGCGCGCGCAGCAGCATCCTCAGCATCCGTGCCCGATGACGGAAGCAAGGGATGGGCTCCCGAGCCGGGATGACCGCGGCACGGCGCAGCATCAATCGCCGCCGGCGCCCCAGGGCAACATCAGCGTGACCAGCGACAGCTGGTCGAACTCGGGGATGAACTCGTCGATGATCTTCTGCGGCTGCGGGCACAGGGCCACGTCGCCCATCACGCCGAACTGCACGTTGCCGCCGTAGCTGAGGATCGAGACGCCCAGGCCGATGTTGCCGGACTGGGGCACCCAGAACATGCTCTGGTCCAGCGTCGAGCCCAGGAACCGCAGCTTGTCGCGCGGGCCGGGCACGTTGGTCATCACGGCCGTGGTCTTCTTGCCGAACAGGTCGAGGATCGCGTCCTGCACCGGCTTGACCATCAGGCCGGCGACGGTGAGCACCAGGAAGGCGAGCATCGGCTGGGTGCTGCCCTTGAGCGCGTTCATGCGCCGGCGCACCTCGTACACGCGCTCGATCGGATTGCCGATGCCGATGGGCAGCACCAGCGGCACCAGCCCGAAGCGGTTGCCCAGCTGGTGCGCCTCCGCGACCGGGCGCAGGTTCACAGGCACCATCGCGCGGATCTCGACGCCCTTCACATCGTCGCCCTGGCGGCGCAGGTACTGGCCGATCGCGCCCGCCACGCACGACAGCAGCACGTCGTTGATCGAGCAGTTCAGCGCCTTGCCCACCGCCTTGACCTCGTCCAGCGGCAGCGGGTCGCACCAGGCGACCTTCTTGCGCCCGATCGGCTGCCCCTTCAGGCGCGTGCGGGAATCGTCGGGCATCAGCAGCAAGGCGGCGGCGTCGCTCACCACTTGGTAGGCGAGCTTGGCGGCGCCAACGCCGCCCTCGACGCCCTTGTGCGGATCCAGCAGCAGCCCCAGCGACATCTCGGCGCCGGCGCCGGCGACGTCGAGCGCCTTGACCGCCGCCTCGGTGATCGGCCTGACCAGCGTGTGCGTGAGCCAGTCCTCCTCCACCGCGGCAGGGCGGCGCCGCAGCGGCGGCGCGGCACCGCCATCCACCAGCGACATCGTCACCGCGATCAGCGCGATGCCGTCGGCGATGCAGTGGTGGATGCGCACGATGAGCGCGCTGCCGCCGTCGTAGTCCTCCACCAGGTGCATCTGCCAGAGCGGGCGGCCCCGGTCCAGCGGCTGCGCGGCCAGCTCGCCCACGCGCGCCTGCAAGGCCGCCTGCTCGCCGCCGGCGCGCGTGCGCGGCAGCTTCTCGCGCACGACGTGCCGACGGATGTCGACGGGACGGTCCTCCACCCAGCTGGCGCCGGTGGCGTCCTGCTGCACGCGTTGCCGGAAGCGGGCGTAGCGCAGCAGCCGCTCCTGCACGCGCTGGCAGACGGCGTCGTACGACACGCCCGGGCGCAGCGTCCACACGCCCATGATCATCATCAGGTTGTGGTCCGAGTCCATGCGCAGCCAGGCCGTGTCGACCTTGGTCATGCGCTCGCCGCCCGGGCCCCGCACGCCGCCCGCGGCAGGCGGCGCAGGCCGCGCCTGGCGCCGCGCACGAGGCGCGGCGGGCGCGGGAGCCGGGTCAGGCTGGCGGGCGAGGCGGGTCACCATGGCGGTCTTTCGGGTGGGCAGCCGGCCGATTGTCGGCAAGGGCCTGCGCTTAAGATACTGCGAACTTTCCCGAGAGGATCCGCCATGCCGCTGAAAGACGACTTCGACGCCGCCGTCGCCAACTCCAAGAAGCTGAGCGAGCGGCCGGACAACGCCACGCTGCTGAAGATCTACGGCCTGTACAAGCAGGCGACCGTGGGCGACAACGGCGAGAAGAAGCCGGGCTTCGGCGACATGGTCGGGCGCGCGAAGTGGGACGCCTGGAACGGCTTCAAGGGCCTGTCGCAGGACGAGGCCATGCAGCAGTACGTGGACCTGATCACGTCCCTGGGCGGCTAGCCGCGAACGCGCACTCGGCACGCGGGCCAGCGGCGCATCCTGCGCGCCGACCCGGCCTTGCCGATCTCAATCGACCGAGATCTTCGCGTCGCGGATCACGCGGCCCCAGCGATCGAGTTCGCGCCGGGTGAATTCGCCGAACTGCTGCGGGGTCATGGTCTCCACCGCCGTGCCGGTCTCCTCGGCGCGCCGCCGCACCTCCGGCGTCTGCAGGATCCGGTTCACCTCGGCGTTGAGCGTCTGGATCACCTCGGGCGGCGTGCCCGCCGGCGCGTAGAGCGCGAACCACGAGTCGAGCTCGTAGCCGGGCAGCCCCGCCTCGGTGGTCGTCGGCACGTTGGGCAGCGACGCCAGGCGCCTGGTGCTCGTGACCCCCAGGCCCTTGAGCTTGCCGGCCTGGATCTGGCTCACCACCCCGGCCGGCGTGGTGATGAACAGGTCGACCTGGCCGCCCATCAAGTCCTGCACCGCCGGCCCGGATCCCTTGTACGGCACGTGCGTGAGCTGGGTCCCGGTGAGCTGCTTGAACAGCTCGCCCGCGATGTGCTGGATCGAGCCGTTGCCCGAGGACGCGTAATTGAGCTTGCCCGGGTTGGCCTTCGCATAGGCGATGAGTTCGGCCAGCGTGTTGGCCGGCAGCTTCGGGCTGGCGGCGATGACCTGCGGTGCGCGGGTCATCATCGCCACCGGCGCGAAATCCTTCAACGCGTCCCAGCCCGCCTGCTTGAACAGGTGCGGGTTGGCTACCTGGTAGCCGCTGTAGGCCACCAGCAGCGTGTAGCCGTCGGGCTTGGCGCGGGCGACGAGCTGGTTGCCGATGTTGCCCGAGGCACCCGGCTTGTTGTCCACCACCACCGGCTGCCCGAGCGCGCGCGAGAGCTGGTCGGTCACCAGCCGGGCCGTGAAATCGGTGCTGCCGCCCGGCGCGGTGGGCACCACCAGCGTGATGGGGCGCTGGGGATACTTGCCGCCCTGCGCGAACAGGTGGGGGCTGGTGCCGGCCAGCGCGGCCCAGGCCAGGACGTGGCGTCGTTGCATGGTCATGTCTCCTTGGAAAATCAGCAGGCCGGCCAGCTCAGGCCGGCTCGGAAATCCCGATCAGGTTCAGATCGGGGTCGCGCACGTCGACCGAGCGGATCGGCCCGGTGGCGCCGGTGCGCAGCACCGGCCCCTCCACGACGGGCCAGCCGGCGAGCGCCAGCCGGTCGATCACGCGACGGCTCCGCGCAGCGCGGCAACGGAGGGCGGCGCCGGATGCAGGTCGACGATGCGTCCCGCCTTGGCGACCTGCCCGGGCACGTCGTGGCCCACCAGCTGCGGCAGGCGCCGCGCGATGTCCAGCAGGCGCGGCAGGTCGACACCCGTGTCGACCCCCATCGCCTCCAGCATGTGGATCGCGTCCTCGCTGCTGATGTTGCCGCTCGCGCCGGGCGCGTAGGGACAGCCGCCCAGGCCGCCGAGCGAGCCGTCGAACCGGTCGATGCCCGCCTGCACCGCGGCCAGCACGTTGGCCAGGCCCATGCCGCGCGTGTTGTGGAAGTGCAGCGCCAGCTGCAGGCCGGCGAAACGCTCGCGCAGCGCGCGCGCCATCGCGGCCACCTGCGCGGGATGCGCCATGCCGGTGGTGTCGCAGATCGTCAGCCCACGCACGCCCAGCCCGGCGAACCGGTCGGCCCAGCGCAGCACCTCGTCCTGCGGCACGTCGCCTTCCATCGGGCAGCCGAAGCAGGTGGACAGCGACACGTTCACCGGCACCTGCCCGGCCGCCAGCGCGATCACGTCGCGCAGCCCCTCGAAGCTCTTCTCGCGCGGCATGCGCAGGTTGGCCAGGTTGTGCGTCTCCGAGGTGGACATCACCACGTTGAGCTCGTCGGGCCGCACGCCCAAGGCGCGCTCGGCGCCGCGCACGTTGGGCACCAGCACCGTGTACTCGACGCCCGGCACGCGCCGGATGCGGCCCATCACCTCCTCGGCGTCGCGCAGCATGGGGATCGCCTTGGCCGAGGTGAACGAGGTCACCTCGATCTTGGAAAAGCCGCACCCGGACAACGCGTCGACGAGGGCCACCTTGGCATCGGTGGGAACGAACTCGGGCTCGTTCTGGAAACCGTCGCGGGTGACGACTTCCTGGAAGTGGATGCGCCGGCTCATGCCTGCCCCCCGCCGACGACGCCGCGGTCCTTCAGCGCGGCGATCTGCGCCTCGGTCAGGCCCACCTCGCGCAGCACGGCATCGGTGTCCTGCCCCAGCGATGGCGCGTTGCGGCGGTGGCCGCCCGGGGTGAGCGACAGCTTGGGCACGATGCCCGGCACCGCCAGCGTGCTGCCGTCGTCCAGCCGCAGCTCCTCGAGCATTCCGCGCGCGCGGTAGTGCGGGTCGGCCGCGATGTCGGCCACGGTGTAGATGCGGCCGGCCGGCACCTTGGCTTCGTCCAGTGCCGCCAGCACCTCGTCGACCGTGCGCCGCGCCGTCCACTCGCCGATGGCGGCATCCAGCTCGGTCACCCGCGCCACGCGGCCATCATTGCTGGCCAGGCCGGGATCGGCGGCCAGGTCGGGCCGGCCGATCACGCCCATCAGGCGGCGGAAGATGCTGTCGCCGTTGCCCGCGACGAGCGCGTAGCCGCCGTCGCGGCACTTGTACGCATTGGTCGGTGCGATGCCCGGCAGCGCGCTGCCGGCCGCGTGCCGCACGGCGCCGAAGGCGCTGTATTCGGGCAGCAGGCTTTCCATGCAGTTGAACACCGCCTCGTACAGCGCCACGTCGACCACCTGGCCCCGGCCGGTGGCGTGCCGGTGCTGCAGCGCCAGCAGGATGCCGATCACGCCGTGCAGTGCCGCCAGCGTGTCGCCGATGGACACGCCCACGCGCACCGGCACCCGGCCGGGCTCGCCGGTGAGGTGGCGCAGCCCCCCCATGGCCTCGGCGACCACGCCGAAGCCGGGGCGGTCTCGGTAGGGACCGGTCTGGCCATAGCCGCTGATGCGCAGCACGACCAGCCGCGGGTTGGCCGCGAGCAGCGCATCCGGGCCCAGGCCCCAGCCTTCCATGGCGCCGGGGCGGAAGTTCTCGATCAGCACATCGGCTTCGGCGGCGAGCTTGCGCACGACGTCCTGGGCGGCCGGCTCCTTCAGGTCCAGCGCGACGGAGCGCTTGTTGCGCGACTGCACCTGCCACCACACGGACGTGCCGTCCTTGAGCAGGCGCCACTTGCGCAGCGGGTCGCCCCCCGCCGGCGGCTCGACCTTGATCACGTCGGCACCGAAATCGGCCAGCGTCTTGGCGGCGAACGGGCCGGCGATGAGCTGCCCGAGTTCCACCACCTTCAGCCCGGCCAGCGGGCCCTGCGCGGATGTCTGCATGGGGGCGCAGTCTGCAGGCCGCGCCCCTGGCCGTCCATTGCTAGCTGCGACGGCGAGCCTTCGCATCCTGCGAAGGCTGGACCAGGAAATCGAGCAGCGCCTCCACGACCGCGTCGCCCTGCGTGCCGACGGCCGCGGCCGCCAGCAGCTGGCGTTGCGCCCAGGGGTCGGCCAACGGCCGCCAGCCCAGTCCCATCGCCCGCACCATCGGCAGCACCGCGGCCTTGGGCAGCACCGCCAGCCCGAGGCCGGAGGCGACCAGGTGGCACACGGCGTCGAAGCTGCGCACCTGCATGCGCAGCCGCAGCGGCCGGTTCGCGGCGAGCGCCGCCTGCTGCTGCTTCTGCAGCATGGCCGCGCCGGTGTTCAGGCTGATCCAGTCCTCGTCCAGCGCCTGCGCGAACGGCAGCGCCGTGCGGCCCGAGAGCCGGTGGCCGCGCGGCAGGACGATGACCAGTTCGTCGCGCCGGAACGGGCGCGTGGCCAGGCCGGCCGTGTCGGGCCCCTCGACGAAGACCCCGAGGTCGCAGCGGCCTTCGCGCAGGGCGGCCGCCACGCCCTCGGACACCTGCTCCTCCAGGTCGACACGCACCTGCGGCGCGCGGCGCGCATAGGCGGCGAGCAGCGGTGGCAGGAACTGGCTGATGGCGGCGGTGCTGGCGCAAAGGCGCAGGTGGCGCGCGACACCCTGCCGCAGGTCCGCGAGCTCGCCCCCCATCTGCTCCAGCGTCTGCAGCAGCGCCAGGCCATGCTTGACGAACACCCGGCCGGCGGCGGTGGGCCGCACCCCGCGTGCGTGGCGGTCGAACAGCGGCTCGCCGATGGCCGTCTCGAGGTCGCGGATGCGGCGGCTGGCGGCGGCCAGCGCGAGATGGGCCTCCTGCGCGGCGACGGTCAGGCTGCCGTGCTGCGCGCAGGCCACGGCCAGCCGCACGGACACCAGGTCGAAGCGGGCCAGGTTGTAGGGCGGCGCGGCCACGGCCAGCGCGTCAGGCCTTGCGTGCCTTGGCGGGCTTGGCGGCGGCCTTGGCCGACGCCTTGGCCACGGCCTGGTCGAAGGCCTTGGCCGGGTTGTGGTGGTTCAGCAGGTCGTCCAGGTTCTTGACGATCTCGGTCTCGATCCGGTCCTTGAACGCCCCGAGCAGGAAGCCCAGGCGCGCATGCAGCTCGAAGCCGTCGGACTTCACGCGCAGCTCGCCGTTCACGCCGGAGCGGGTGAAGGTCACCAGGTCGGACGTCTTGCCCTCCTCGTACGTGCAGTCCATGTCGAACTTCTCCTCCGCCGTCTCGGCCCACTTGAACGCCAGTTCGCGCGCGCGGGGAAGGCCCAGCTGGTGGGTGCGTTCGATGTGGATGTCAGGCACTGGGGGTCTCCTTGTTCTTCAGGATCCGGTGGCGGTCGGCCTTGGGCTGGTGCGCGAGCCGCTCTGCCTCATCATAGAACCGCGTCCAGTCGCCCCCGAGCGAGGCGAACAGGTGCTCGAAGCCGGGCACCAGTTCGTCGTAGGCGGCCTGGGCGCCGAACGAGGCGTTGTTCGCCTCGGCCACCCACCGGTCGGTCAGCCGCAGCCGCGCGGGCTCCAGCTGCCAGCTGTCGCGCAACTGGCGGTAGTCGGCGCGAAAGCGCGCCAGCACGTCGGCCTTGGCCCGCGCGCGCTGCGCCTCGTCGAGCGCGTGGTCGTCGTACACGGCCTCCAGCTGCTTGCGCGTGGACTGCGTGAGCGCGCGGAACTGGTTGCGGCGCGCGTCGTAGCGCGCGTATTCGGCCCGCGCCTCGTCGCTCGCCTGCGTGGCCAGCCAGCGCTGCACGCCCAGGCGCTCGACCGCGGTGGCGAAGGACTCGTTGAACATCGTGTCGTCCTGGGCATAGACGACCTGGTGGGCCAGCTCGTGGAAGATCATCCGCGCGAGCTCGCCCTCGGGATAGTTGATGAAGGTGTTGAGCAGCGGGTCGCCCCCCGCCCAGTTCATCCAGCCCAGGGTCGAGTAGGCCGGCACCGGGTAGGTGGCCGCCTCGAGCCCCTGCGCGGCCAGCCGGGCGGCCTCGGCCTTCGCCTCGGCCTCGTCGAAGTAGCCGCGGTAGCCCACGCAGCCCGTGACCGGGAAGCACCAGGTGCGCAGCTTGAGCGAGTACGGCGGCGCCGCCACCACGTTCCAGATCACCGCGCTGCGCTGCAGGTCGGCATAGCGGCGGTAGCTCGGGTTGTCCGGCAGCTTCAGCTCGCTGGAGGCGAACGCGCGGATGCGCTGGCTCAGGGCCAGCTTGTCCTTCAGGCGCTGCGGCGCCGTGTCGTCGGCCAGCCACTCCTGCACCGGCCTGGCGGCCTGCAGCATGCGCAGGTGGCCGGTCGCCGACTGCCAGTAGTAGCCCATGTTGGCGCAGCCGGCCAGGCACAGCGCCGACAGCGCGAGCACCGTTGTCCCGGCGAGCGATCCCACCACCCAGCTCCTTCTCACGCCGCCTGCACTTCGACCAGGCAGTCGTAGAACACCGGCCCGCCGCCCAGGTCGGTCAGGCGCTGGCTGGTCAGCTGGTTCACGTTGGTGCCGCGCAGCCCGAACTTGCGCCACCAGATCCCCAGCCCGTTGACGACGCCGGGCCGGGCGCGTTCGGACACCTGCGCCTTGCAGTGGTACTCGCCCCGGTCGTTGAACACCCGCACCACCGCGCCGCTGGCGATGCCGCGCGCGGCCGCATCGGCCGGGTGCATCTCGAGCACCGGCTCGCGCTCGATGTCGCGCAGGCTGGTCACGTTGACGAAGGTGGAGTTGAGGAAGTTGCGCGCCGGCGGCGAGATCATCGCCAGCGGGTAGCGCGCCGAGGACCCGAACGGCTCGTGGTTGGGCACGTGGTCCGGCAGGCCGTCCAGGCCCTGGCGGGCCAGTTCGGCGCTGAAGAACTCGCAGCGGCCCGATGCGGTGGGAAAGCGCCCGTCGGCAAACGGCGCATCGGGGATGCGCAGCGACGCGTGGCCGCGCTCGAGCAGCTCGTCGAAGTCGATCCGGTCACCGAACGCCTGCCGGCACATCTGCTCGTCGGTGTCGGCGAAGCAGGCGTCGGTGAAGCCCAGGCGCGCGGCCAGTTCGCGGAAGACCTGCGCGTTGGGCCGGGCCTGGCCCACCGGCGCGATCGCCGGCCGGTTCAGCAGCACGTCGGTGTGGCCGTACGCGGTGTGCAGGTCCCAGTGTTCGAGCTGGGTGGTCGCGGGCAGCACGTAGTCGGCGTAGTCGGCGGTGTCGGTCTGGAACTGCTCGAGCACCACCGTGAACAGGTCCTCGCGCGCGAAGCCGGCCACGACCTTGCCCGACTCGGGCGCCACCGTGACCGGGTTGCTGTTGTAGACGACCAGCGCCTGCACCTGCGGCCCGAACGCCGCGGACGAGGGCCGCAGCAGGTCGTCGCCGATGGTGCTCATGTTCAGCACGCGCGGCGTGCGCCCGGCCAGCAGGTCGGGGCGCTGCAGCGCGGCGCGGTCCACCGGGTACCAGCCCGAACTGGAAAGCAGCATGCCGCCGGCCCGGTGGCGCCAGGCGCCCGTGAGCGCGGGCAGGCAGGCCACCGCGCGCGACGCGTTGCCGCCGCCGCGCACCCGCTGCATGCCGTAGTTCAGGCGGATGGCCGCCGGCCGGGTGGTGCCGTAGTCGCGCGCGAAGTCGCGGATCTGCTGCGCGGGAATGCCGCACACGGCGGCCGCGCGCTCGGGCGTCCAGCGCAGGGCCCGTTCGCGCAGCGCCTCCCAGCCCTGGGTGTGGCGCGCGATGTAGTCGTGGTCCAGCCAGTCGTGGACGACGAGCTCGTGCATCACGGCCAGCGCCAGCGCGGCATCGGTGCCCGGCAGGATCTGCAGGTGCTCGTGGCACTTCTCGGCCGTCTCGGTGCGGCGCGGGTCGATGCACACCAGCCTGGCGCCCTGGCGCTTGGCCTCCTGCACCAGGCGCCAGAAGTGCAGGTTGCTGGTGATCGAGTTGCTGCCCCAGATGACGATCAGGCGCGCCTCGGCGAAGAACTCCACCTTCATGCCCACCTTGCCGCCGAGCGTGTGCACCAGCCCGGCCGCCCCGGCGCTGGCGCAGATGGTGCGGTCCAGCAGCGAGGCGCCCAACCGGTGGAAGAAGCGCCCGGCCATGCCCTCGCCCTGCACCAGGCCCATGGTGCCGCAGTAGCTGTACGGCAGGATCGCCTGCGGGTCGCGCGCGGCGATGGCCTTCAGCCGCGCCGCGATGTCGTCCAGCGCCTCGTCCCAGGACACGCGCTCGAAGCGGCCCGCGCCCTTGGGCCCGACGCGGCGCAGCGGGTGCAGCAGGCGCTCGGGGTGGTAGGTGCGCTCGGTGTAGCGCGACACCTTGGCGCACAGCACACCGGCCGTGGGTGCGTGGGCGGGGTTGCCGTGCACCTTGACGGCCACGCCGTCCTCGACGGTGGTGACGAGCGAGCAGGTGTCCGGGCAGTCGTGCGGGCAGGCGCCCAGGACCTGCCGGGAACCGGTCGGGTCGGCGCTGGGGGAGAAGCGGGTGGCAGCGTCCAAGGGACTTCCTATGCTTGGGCCGCAGCGTGGCCGGGTGGATTCCGCCAGGCAGGCCGACCGGAGGAGCCGATGGCCAGGCCGCAACGCTGGGCGCAAGCCGTGATGGTAGCCGCCCTCGCGCGGCTGGGCGCCGCGCCGCCGGGGCCGGTCGGCGGGTTGCCGGGGCGCATCAGGCGCGGGGCGCCGCCGGCCCTCGCCCGGCCACGGCCGCGGTGCGGCTCAGCCGTGCCTGTCGGCGCGGCCCGCGACCCGTTGTAGGAAGCGCCCAAGACGCGCCGCGCGGGCCCCACGGCGCAGCCGGCGCGCCCGATACTGGGCCATCTGTTTCGCTTCAGGGAGATTCCACATGAAACGCATCCTCGCCGGCGGCCTGGCCGCCGCCCTTGCCCTGGCCGTCGCACTGCCGGTCCAGGCCCAGTCGTCGACCACGACCACCACCCCGGCGGCTCCGGCCGCTCCCGACTCGGCCGCCGGCGGCCGTCCCGCCGAGACGGGCGTGGACAGCACCACCGGCAGCAAGCCGCGCGTGGTCGAGCGCGCCCAGAAGTCGCGCCCGGCCCAGGCCACCAAGCGCGTGGCCAAGAAGGGAACCAATGCCGCCAAGCGCGCCGGCCACCGCACGGCGGACGCCATGCGCAGCACCGGCGGCGCGATCGAGAAGCGCCTGCCGCAGCGCGACTCCGGCACCGGCACGCCCAGCGAAGCCGGCACCCAGACCGGGCGCTGATCGCCTAGGCGATCTCCCGCGTGGCCGCCAGGCCGCGCAGGAAGGCCTCGCAGCGCGCCAGTTGCGCCAGCTCGACGTATTCGTCGGGCTGGTGCGCCTGCACGATGCTGCCGGGCCCGCACACCACGGTGGGAATGCCGGCGTTCCTGAACAGGCCGGCTTCGGTGCCGAACGCCACCAGCGTGGTGCGCTGCTCGCCGGACAGGCGCTGCGCCAGCCGCGTCACCGGATCGTCCGCCGAGCCGAGGAAGCTCGGCACCTCGCAGATGGTCTCGAAGCGAAAGCCCGCTTCGGGTGAGACCTGCTTCATCGCCGGCTCCAGCGAGCGGGCGTACGCGAGCACGGCCTCCTGCATCGTCCGCGCATCGGCGGTGGGCAGGTCGCGGAACTCGTAGCGGAACTCGGCGTCGCGCGGCACCACGTTGTCGGCGATGCCGCCGTGGAACTGGCCGACGCTGGCGGTGGAGAACGGCACGTCGAAGCCCTCGTAGCGCGGCTCCTCGCGCTCGAAGCCCTCGGCCATGTCGCGCAGCCTGCCGATCACCCGCGCGGCCATCTCGATGGCGTTCACCGACTGCGGGGTGAGCGAGGAGTGCGCCTCCTTGCCGCGCACGCAGCAGCGGTAGCGGTACACCCCCTTGTGCGCGATCGCCGGCACCATGCTGGTGGGCTCGCCGATGATGCAGGCCAGCGGCTTGACGCCCGCCTCGCGCATGTCGGCGATCAGCTCGCGCACCCCGAAGCAGCCCACCTCCTCGTCGTAGCTGAACGCGAAGTGGATGGCGAACGGCGCCTCGCCGGCCAGGAAAGCCTCGGCCTGCGCCAGCGCGATGGCGATGTAGCTCTTCATGTCGGCCGAGCCGCGCCCGTACAGGCGCCCGTCGCGCACCTCGGCCCCGAGCGGATCGGTGGTCCAGGCCTGGCCGTCCCAGGGCACGGTGTCGGTGTGGCCGGAGACGATGACGCCGGCGGGCTTGCCCTGCCCGAGCGTGGCGAACAGGTTGGCCTTGGTGCGCCCGGCGTTGTAGGTCAGCCGGGACGCCACGCCCAGCCGCTGGAGCTCGTCGCGGACGAAGTGGATGAGCTCCAGGTTGCTGTGCGCGCTGACGGTGTTCATGCGCACCAAAGTACGCGCCAGCTCGAGGGCTCGGGACGACAGGCCCGTGGATTCTTGGCTCATGGCACGATTCTCGCGGACAACCTTGCAATCCCCCTGTCCCGGCTCCAGCTAGACTGCCCGGCTCGACCCCGAAGTTGCGTCATGAACATCCTCGATTCCATCGTCACCCAGGCGGCCAGCATCGCCGCCATCCGCCGCGACCTGCATGCCCATCCCGAACTCTGCTTCGAGGAGCGCCGCACCGCCGACATCGTTGCCGCCAAGCTGACCGAGTGGGGCATTCCCATCCACCGCGGCATGGGCACCACCGGCGTGGTGGGCATCGTCAAGAACGGCACCAGCTCCCGCGCCGTCGGCCTGCGCGCCGACATGGACGCGCTGCCCATGCAGGAGTTCAACACCTTCGCGCACGCCAGCAAGCACCCCGGCAAGATGCACGCGTGCGGCCACGACGGCCACACCGCCATGCTGCTGGCCGCCGCCCAGCACCTGGCCAGGAACCGGAACTTCGACGGCACCGTCTACCTGATCTTCCAGCCCGCCGAGGAAGGCGGCGGCGGCGCGCGCGAGATGATCAAGGACGGCCTGTTCGAACAGTTCCCGATGGAGGCCGTGTTCGGCATGCACAACTGGGCGTCGCCACGCGTGGGCAGCTTCGCCGTCAGCGCCGGGCCCGTGATGGCCTCGTCCAACGAGTTCAAGATCACCGTGCGCGGCAAGGGCAGCCACGCCGCCCTGCCCCACAACGGCGTCGACCCGGTGCCCATCGCGTGCCAGATGGTCCACGCGTTCCAGACCATCATCAGCCGCAACAAGAAGCCGGTGGACGCCGGGGTGATCTCGGTCACCATGATCCACGCCGGTGAGGCCACCAACGTGGTGCCCGACAGCTGCGAGCTGCAGGGCACGGTGCGCACCTTCACCGTGGAGGTGCTGGACCTGATCGAGCGCCGCATGAAGCAGATCGCGCAGCACGTGTGCGCGGCGCACGACGCCGAATGCGACTTCGAGTTCGTGCGCAACTACCCGCCCACGGTCAACAGCGCCGCCGAGGCCGAGTTCGCGCGCCAGGTGATGGTGTCCATCGTCGGCCCGGACAACGTGTCGGCGCAGGAGCCCACGATGGGCGCGGAAGACTTCGCCTACATGCTGCAGGCCAAGCCCGGCGCCTACTGCTTCATCGGCAACGGCGACGGCAGCCACCGCGAGATCGGCCACGGCGGCGGGCCGTGCGTGATCCACAACCCCAGCTACGACTTCAACGACGAACTGATCCCGCTGGGCGCGACCTACTGGGTGCGGCTGGCCGAAGCCTGGCTCGCGCGCGAGAAGGCATGAGCGGCCTGGCGGACTGCTTCTCGGCCAGCTACGCGCAGGCGCGCGAGCGCTTCCTGCAGGCGGCCGCGGAGGCGGGCGTGCCGGTCGAGAGCAAGCGCCATCCCGAGCCCGGGCGCGAAGGCGAGGTCCTCGCCATGGACATCGCGCGCGACGGCGATCCCGAGGCGTCGAAGCTGCTGATCCTGTCGAGCGCCTGCCACGGCGTGGAGGGCTTCTGCGGCAGCGGCGTGCAGGTGGCCGCGCTGCGCGACGCCGCCTGGCGCGAGCACGCGCGGCGCCACGGCGTCGCCGTGCTGTACATCCATGCGCTCAACCCCTACGGCTTCTCGCACCTGCGCCGCGCGACGCAGGAGAACGTCGACCTGAACCGCAACTTCCACGACTTCGGCAAGCCCCTGCCGGTCAACGAGGGCTACCGGCAGGTGCACCCCCTGCTGTTCCCCGACCGCTGGCCGCCGCCCGAGGACAACGAGCTGCGGCTCGCGCAGTGGATGGCGCAGCACGGCCAGGCCGCCTACCAGGCCGCCGTCAGCAGCGGGCAGCACGAGTTCCCCGACGGCATGTACTTCGGCGGCACAGCCCCGACCTGGAGCAACCGCACGCTGCGCGAAGTGCTGGCGGCCCAGGGCCGGCGCGCCGGCCGCATCGCCTGGATCGACTTCCACACCGGCCTCGGTCCCAGCGGCGTGGGCGAGCGCATCTTCGCCGGCCCCGACGACGCGGCGCAGGTGGCGCGCGTGCGCAGCTGGTGGGATGGCGGCGGCCGCACGCCGGTCACCTCCATCTATGACGGCTCGTCCACCTCGGCCCGGCTCACCGGCATGATGTGGTCGTCGATCCTCGACGAGTGCCCGCAGGCGGAGTACTCCGGCATCGCCCTGGAGTACGGCACCCAGCCCCTGCTGCAGGTGCTGCACGCGCTGCGCGCGGAGCACTGGCTGCATCAGCATCCGGAGGCACCGGCCGAGCTGGCCGCGGACATCCGGCGCCAGATGCTCGAGGCCTTCTACACCGACACGCCGCAGTGGAAGCAGCGCATCTGGGAGCAGGCGCGCGAGGCGATGGTGCAGGGCGTGGACGGGCTGTCGCGCGGCTGAGCGGACCGCGAACCCGCGTCGATTCAGGGCGCGCGTCCGCGCGGCAGCGCTGACGCCGCCCGACCGCCGCGCCCCCTCACTCCAGCTCGCGCTCGGTCCCGGGCCCGCCGCCGCGCTCGGAGGGCCGCTTGGGCGCCTCGGCGATCAGGCAGTCGATGGTCAGGATCAGGCTGGCGATGGAGCCGGCGTTCTGCAACGCCAGCCGCGTCACCTTGGCCGGGTCGATGACACCCATCTCGACCAGGTCGCCGAACTCGCGCCGGGCGGCGTTGTAGCCGAACCCGCGCTGGTCCGACGCGTCGACGCGCTCGAGCACGGTGGCCGGCTCCTGGGCCGCATTGAGGACGATGCGGCGCAGCGGCTCCTCCAGCGCGCGGGCGACGATCTTCAGCCCCGAATCCTCGTCCAGCGTGGGCAGCTTGCGGTCCTGCAGCACCTTGCGCGCGCGCAGCAGCGCGACCCCGCCGCCGGGCACGATGCCTTCCTCGATCGCGGCGCGGGTGGCGTGCAGCGCATCCTCCACCCGCAGCTTGCGCTCCTTCAGCTCGGTCTCGGTGGCCGCGCCGACCTTGATCACCGCGACGCCGCCCGAGAGCTTGGCGATGCGCTCGTCCAGCTTCTCCCGGTCGTAGTCGCTGGTGAGGTCGCGGCGCTCCTTGCGCAGCGCCTCGATGCGCTCGGCGATGCGGGCCTTGTCGCCCGCGCCGCCGACGACGGTGGTGGATTCCTTGTCGACGACCACCCGGCGCGCGCGGCCCAGCTCGGCGAACGTGGCCTTCTCCAGGCTGCGCCCCAGTTCGGGCGAGATCACCTGCCCGCCGGTCACCAGCGCGATGTCCTGCAGCATCGCCTTGCGCCGCTCGCCGAAGCCGGGCGCCTTCACCGCGCAGGCCTTGAGCACGCCGCGGATGCAGTTGACCACCAGCGTCGCCAGCGCGTCGGCCTCGACGTCCTCGGCGACCACCAGCAGCGGGGTGCCCGCCTTGGCCGCCCCCTCCATCAGCGGCAGCAGGTCCTGCAGCGTGGACAGCTTCTGGTCGTACAGCAGGATGGCGACGTCCTCCAGCACGCAGGCCTGCTTCTCGCCGTCGTTGATGAAGTAGGCGGACAGGAACCCGCGGTCGAACTGCAGGCCCTCGACCACCTCCAGCTCGCTGGCCATGCCGGAGCCGTCCTCGATCGACACCGCGCCGTCGCGGCCGACCTTGTCCATGGCGCGGGCCACCAGCTCGCCGATCGAGCGGTCGTTGTTGGCCGAGATGGCGGCGACGTGCGCGATCTCCTGCGCGCTGGCGCACGGCTGCGCCATCCGCCTGATCTCCTCCACCACCAGCTCGACCGCCTGCTCCATGCCGCGCTTGAGGTCCATCGGGTTCATGCCCGCGGCCAGGTACTTCAGGCCCTCGACGACGAGCGCGTGCGCCAGGACCGTCGCGGTGGTGGTGCCGTCGCCCGCGCTCTCGCTGGTGCGGGCCGCCACCTCGCGCAGCAGCTGCGCGCCCATGTTCTCGAAGCGGTCCTCCAGCTCGATGGCCTTGGCCACCACCACGCCGGAGTTGACGATCTGCGGCGCGCCGAACTCGCGCTCGAGCACCACCGTGCGCCCGCGTGGACCCAGCGTCACCTTGACCGCCTCGGCGAGCGTGTCGACGCCGCGGCGGATGCGCTCGCGGGCGTCCTCGTGGAAGACCAGCTTCTTGGCCGACATGGCGGCCTCACTGCATGGCGGCGGTGCCGAAGGCCGGGTACACCGGGCGCGAGCCGCGCGGCACCGACATCACCTTGCGCTCGCCCTTCTCGCGGTCGATGCCGCCGCGCAGCGCGCGCGACAGGCCGACCAGTTCCTCGGACACGGCGGCCATCAGGTCCTCCGCCGCCACCAGGCCGACCACGCCGCCGTCGTCGTCGACCACCAGCAGCCGGCGCACGCCGGCCTGCTGCATCGCGCCGATCGCCTCCTGCAGGCTGGCGCTGCTGCGCACCGCGACCGGCGGCGCCTTGGCCAGGTCGCCCACGCGCAGGTCCTTGGGCGTGTCGTCCGAGCCCAGCACGTCGAGCGCGAGGTCCCGGTCGGTGACGATGCCGACGACCGCGGGCGGCTCGTCCGCGGTGACGACGACGAGCGAGCCGACGTGCTCCTCGCACATGCGGACGGCGGCGTCGTGGATGGATGCGGCGGCGGGGATGCCGACGACTTCGCGACTGCAGAGGCTGGCGATGTTCATGGGACGCTCCTGTGGGACTGGAGGCCCAATCTAGACCTGCCGTCGTGGCACGACCTGCGCCAGATCAAGCCGGCCGCAGGCAGGGCGTCCGCTGTCCCTCCACCGCGCCGTGCCGCCGGGCTGCGCGGGCCGGCCGAGCTCGCGTCTCAGGGCGCGGCCAGGTAGCCGGTCAATCCGCGCAGCGTGTGCAGGCGTGGCGTGTCGGCGGCCGGGATCGCCCGGCCGATGCGCTCGCTCAGGCCGATCACGAAGTTCATGAAATCCATCGAGTCCAGGTCCAGCGCCGCCCGCAGGTCCTCGTCCTCGCCCACGGCGGCCAGGTCCGCTTCCGGCGCGATGCCGCCGAGCACGTCGGCGGCCAGCGCGCGGGCCTGCTGCGCGTTCATGCCGGCCTCCGGTCCAGCTGGGCGGGGTCCTGCAGCGCGGCCTGCAGCGCCTCGAGGAAGCGCGCGCCGAGGTGGCCGTCGCTGGCCCGGTGGTCGGCGGCCAGGCTGGCCTGCACGACCGGACGCACTTCGATGCGGCCGTCGACGACCCACGGCCGCGGCGCGACGCGGCCGAACCCGACCACCGCCAGCTGCGGCGGATAGATGACGCCCAGCACGCTGTCGGCTCCGCGGTCGCCAAGGTTGGTGACCGTCACCGTGGAGTCGGCCAGCTCCGAGCTGCGCAGGCCGCCGGCCCGCACGCGTTGCACCAGGTCGCGCAGCGCCGCCATGAGCTCGGGCAGGCCCTGGCGATCGGCGTCGTGCAGCGCCGGCACCATCAGCCCGCCACCGCGCAGCGCCACGGCCCAGCCGACGTGGATCGCCGGCGACAGCTGCACCGCGCCGTCGCGCCAGAAGCCGTTGAGCTGCGGCACCTGGGCCAGCGCCAGGGCGGTGGCCTTGAGCAGCAGCACCGCGGGCAGGAGCCGCTCGGCGGGGTCGCGCGCCGCGTTGTAGTCGGCCAGCCAGCGCTCGGCCGGGCCGAAGTCGATCGCCTGCAGCAGGTAGTAGTGCGGGATCTCGCGCTTGGACCGGCTCATGGCGGCGGCGATCGCCGCGCGCATCTGCGCCGGATCGAAGCCGCGCGCCGCCGCGGCGCGCGGGGCCCCCACGCGCGGGGCCGCCGTGGCGGCGCGCTCGACGTCGGCGACCGTGATGTTGCCGTCGGGCCCGCTGGCCGCCAGGCCGGCCAGCTCGACGCCCAGCTGGGCCGCGCGCTGCCGTGCCGCCGGGCTTGCCTTCGCCCGGCCGCCGGCGGGCGCCGCGCGCGGCGGTAGCACGGGGGCCGACGCCGCCGCCGTCGCCACCGGGGTCGGCAGCGAACCCGGCGTCGGCGCCGGAACCGGCGCAGGAACTGCAACTGGGACCGCCGCCGGGACCGGCGCCGGCCCCGGTGCGATCGGAGGCTCCTCGTCGCCCAGCACGTGCGCCAGCACGGCGCCCACGGGCAGCTGGGTCCCGACGGGCACCAGGTCCTGCAGCACGCCCTGCAGGAAGATCTCGACGTCGATGGCGCCCTTTTGCGTCTCCACCACGGCCACCACGTCGCCCGGTTTCACGCGGGCGCCGGCAGCGACGTTCCAGGCCACGAGCCTGCCTTGTTCCATGTCGGCACCAAGCGCCGGCATCCGGAAGTCCTGCACCGCTCACTCCCTGGCCAGCAGGCCGCGGGCGGCCGCGACGATGTCGGCGACGCGCGGCAGCGCCGCCTCCTCGAGGTGCGCGGCGTAGGGCACCGGCACCTCGCGGCTGCACACGCGCCGGATCGGCGCGTCGAGCTCGTAGAAGCAGGCCTCGGCCAGCCGCGCCGCGAGCTCGGCCGACAGCGAGCCGCTGCGCCAGCCCTCGTCGACGATGACGCAGCGGCGCGTGCGGGCGATCGACGCGGCCACGCAGGCGTCGTCCAGCGGGCGCAGCGCGCGCAGGTCGATCACCTCGGCCTCGATGCCCGCGCCGGCCAGCTGCCCGGCCGCCTGCAGCGACTTCTGCAGCCCCATGCCGTAGGAGGCGATGGTCACGTCGCGGCCCGGCCGCCGCACGCGGGCGCCGGCCAGCGCCACGTGGTCGATCGCCGGGTCGAGGTCCTCCTCCAGCGCGTACAGGCCGATGTGCTCGAACAGCAGCACCGGATTGGGATCGGCCAGCGCGGCGGCCAGCATGAAGCGCGCGTCCTCCACGCAACCCGGCGCCAGCACCCTCAGGCCCGGGATGTGCGCGTACCAGCCCTCGAAGCTGTGCGAGTGCTGCGCCGCCAGCTGGCGGCCGCCGCCGGTGGCCATGCGGATCACCAGCGGCACCGCGAACTGGCCGCCGGACATGTGGGCGATGGTGGCGGCGTTGTTCAGGATCTGGTCCAGCGCCAGCAGGCTGAAGTTGCAGGTCATGATCTCGACGATCGGCCGCAGCCCGCCCAGCGCCGCGCCGATGCCGGCGCCGACGAAGCCGTTCTCGGCCAGCGGCGTGTCGACCACGCGCAGCGGCCCGAACTCCGCCAGCAGGCCCTTGGAGACCGCGTAGCAGCCGCCGTACTTGCCCACGTCCTCGCCCATGAGGAAGGTGCGCGGGTCCGCGCCGAGCGCATCGCGGATCGCCTGCCGGCAGGCCTCGCGGTAGGTCATGCGCTGCGGCTGGGTCATGCCGCGCTCCCGGCCGGTGCGTCCTGACGCACCCGGTCCATGAGCAGGTCGCGCTCGAGGTCCTGCACCGGCTCCAGCGTGCCGGCTTCGGCGAACGCCACCGCCGCCGCCACCTCCTGCTCCACCGTCTGCTCGATGTCGGCCAGCTGCGCGGCCTCGACCTGGTGGTTGTCCAGCATCCACTGGCGCAGCCGCGCGACCGGGTCGCGCTGCTTCCAGTGCTCGACCTCCTCGCGCGTGCGGTAGCCCTGGGCGTCGAACATCGAGTGGGCGCGGAAGCGGTAGGTGCGGCATTCGAGGAAGAACGGCCCCTGCCCCGCGCGTGCCTGCTCGACCGCTTGCGCGGCGGCGGCCTCCACCGCCACGACGTCCATGCCGTCGATGCTGGCGCTGGCCATGCGGTAGGCCTCGGCCTTGCGGTGGATCGCCGTCTGCGCCTCCACGTCCGCCACCGGCGTGCCCATGGCATACAGGTTGTTCTCGCACACGAGCACCAGCGGCAGCTTCCACAGCGCGGCCAGGTTCATGGTCTCGTGGAAGGCGCCCTCGGTGACGGCGCCCTCGCCGAAGAAGCACGCCGTCACCGCCCCCGTGCCGCGCCGCAGGTCGGCCAGCGCGAGACCGGCCGCCAGCGGCAGCCCGCCGCCCACGATGGCGTTGCCGCCGATGAAGCGCCGGCCGGCATCGAACACGTGCATCGAGCCGCCGCGGCCGCGGCAGCACCCCTGCAGCTTGCCCATCATCTCCGCCATCAGCACGTCCATGCCCACGCCGCGCGCCAGCGCCTGGCCGTGCTCGCGGTAGGTGGCGACTACCGCGTCCTGGGGCTGCAGCGCCGACGCCACGCCCACGGCGACCGCCTCCTCGCCGTCGTACAGGTGCAGGAAGCCGCGGATCTTCTGGTCCTGGTACAGCGCCACGCACTGGGCCTCGAACCGGCGGATGCGCAGCATCTCGCGGTACAGCCGCTGCAGCTGCGCGTGGTCCAGGTGCAGCTTGGGATGGCTCATCGCTCGTCGCTCTCGAGGGTCGACAGGTCGCCCTCGGGCAGGCCCAGCTCGCGCGCCTTGAGCAGGCGGCGCATGATCTTGCCGCTGCGCGTGCGCGGCAGGTTCAGGCGAAAGTCGATCTCCTTGGGCGCGATGGCGGCGCCCAGGCGCTTGCGCGCATGGCCCAGCAGCTCGCGGCGCAGCGCCTCGCCGGCCTCGTGGCCGGGCTTGAGGGCGACGAAGGCCTTCACGATCTCGCCGGCCACCGGGTCGGGCTTGCCGATCACGCCGGCCTCGGCCACCGCGGGATGCTCCATCAAGGCGCTCTCCACCTCGAACGGGCCGATCAGGTGGCCGGAGGACTTGATCACGTCGTCGGCCCGCCCGACGAACCAGTAGTAGCCCTCGTCGTCGCGCTTGGCCAGGTCGCCGGTGAGGTACCAGCCGCCGGAAAAGCACTTGCGGTAGCGCTCCTCCTCGTGCAGGTAGCCGCGCATCATCGACGGCCACGGCGTGCGCAGCGCCAGCTCGCCCTGCGCCATCGGCTCGGCGATCGGCTCCACGCCCCCGTCCGCGGTGCGCCGCACCACGGCGGCCTCGATGCCCGGCAGCGGCAGGCCCATCGAGCCGGGCTTGACGTCCACCGCCGCGTAGTTGGCGACCATGATCCCGCCGGTCTCGGTCTGCCACCAGTTGTCGTGGAAGGGGATGCCGAACGCCTCCTGGCCCCACAGCACCGCCTCGGGATTGAGCGGCTCGCCCACGCTGGCCGCGAACCGCAGCGAACCCAGGTCGTAGCCCCGCACCGCCTGCACGCCCAGCTTCATCATCATCCGGATCGCGGTGGGCGCGGTGTACCAGACGCTCACGCGTTCGCGCTCCAGCACCGAGTACCACGCCTGGGCGTCGAACTCCTCCTCCACCACCACGCTGGTCACGCCGTTGACCAGCGGCGCCAGGATGCCGTAGCTGGTGCCCGTGACCCAGCCCGGGTCGGCCGTGCACCAGAAGACGTCGTCCTCGTGCAGGTCGAGCGCGTACAGGCCCGTGGCCGCGTGCGCGACCACGGCCTCGTGCACGTGCACCGCGCCCTTGGGCCGGCCGGTGGTGCCGCTGGTGAAGTGCAGCAGCGCCATGGCCTCCGGGGGCGTGGGCGCGATGGTGAACTCGGGCGAGGCCGCGTCGACCAGCTCGTCCCAGCGCCGCACGCCCGGCCCCTCGCAGTCCCCAGGGCCCACGACGACCACGTGCCGCAATCCCGGCAGGCGCTCGCGCAGGGCGTGCAGCTTGCGCTGGTACAGCTCGGGCGTCGTGACGATCACGCGCGCGTCGGCCATCTCGGCCCGGGTGGCGATCGGCTCGGGCCCGAAGGCGGAGAACAGCGGCGTGACGACACAGCGCGCCTTCAGCGCACCCAGCACCGCGACATGCAGCTCGGGCACGCGGCCCAGCAGGACGAACACGCGCTCGCCCTCGCCCACGCCCAGGCCCTGCAGCGCATTGGCGAAGCGGCTGGTCTGCTGGGCCAGCTGCGCGAAGTCGATCGAGCGGCGCGTGCCGTCCTTGCCGATCCAGCGGATCGCCGTCTTGCCGCCGCGGCCGTGCGCGAGATGGCGGTCCACGGCTTCGTGGGCCATGTTGAGGCCGGCGCCCCCGGGCAGGCCGTCGAGCATGCGGCGCGCGTCGTCCCAGCGGAAGGCGGCGCAGGTGGCGCCGTAGTCGCGCAGGTTGGGCGGCGGGCGCAGCCGCAGCGGGTCCTTGCGGATGCGCTGGCGCCCCGTGGTGGTCTTCGGTGCCTCGACGGCGAGTGACATGCGGACGCCTCCGTGCCGCCCGGCAGGGACGGCCCACCCAGCATGGGCGTTTGGCGCCGGCGCAAGTTGCGTTCGATCAAGCGGCCGGCTGCCTCGGCGGCCCCGGGGTTCCCGGCGCGCCGCGCGGGCGCGCACCGGCCCGCGCCCGCTCAGGACACGCCGCGATCGGTCTTGCGCGCCTTCTCCTCCAGGATGGCCTGGCAGAGATGGCGGGCAGAGAACGGCTTCCAGACCACGCGGTGCCGGCTGGCGGCAACCTCGTCCGCGAGGACGCCGCGCGGCCCGCCCGTGGTCAGCAGCACCGCAGTGGCGGGCCACCGCGCGCGGATCCGGTCGGCCAGCTCCAGGCCCGAGATGCCGCCCGGCAGGGTCACGTTGGCCACCACCACGTCCACCTGCGCGGCCTGCTCCAGGTGCGCCAGCGCCGATGCCGCGTCGCGCGCTTCGGCCACCTCGAACCCGGCGCCGCGAAGCATCTCCAGCACCTGCTTGCGCACCGCATCGTTGTCTTCCACCAGCAGCACCGACTCGCCGGCCGGCTGGTGGCTGGCCTGCGCCTGGACGTCGGCCTCGGCTGGCGTCCCCGCGCCTTCGGTGCGGGCCACCGGGAACAGCAATTCGAAGCGGCTGCCCGAGCCGACTTCGCTGTCGGCCCGCACGTCGCCGCCGGACTGCCGCACGAAGCCCTGCACCATCGCCAGCCCCAGCCCCGAATTGGTCTGCGTGGACTTGGTGGTGAAGAAGGGCTCGAAGATGCGGCCGAGGCGATCGGCGGGAATGCCGGCGCCGGTGTCCTCCACGCACAGCGCGACGTACTCGCCCTCGGCCAGCACGTAGCCGTCGCGGCCGCTCTGCGGCGCCGTGAGCCGGCGGCGCGCCGCCCGCAGCGCCAGCGTGCCGCCGCCGGCCATCGCATCGCGCGCGTTGGCCGCCAGGTTGAGCAAGGCCGAGGTGAGCTGCGCGGGATCGAGTTCGCACGGCGGCAGGTCGGCGGGCACGTCGATCTGCAGCGCATGCGTCGCCCCCAGCGTGCTCGCCAGCAGGCCCGCGACCTCGTGGACGAACGGTTGCCAGGACAGCAGGGCCGTCTGCAGCGTCTGCCGCTTGGAAAAGGCCAGCAGCCGGTTGGTCAGGACGGCGGCGCGCTCGGCGCCCAGCAGGGCGTTGGCGGCCAGGAAGCGTTCCTCGGACTCGGCCGGCAGGGTGTCCTTCAGGGCGTCGAGGCTGCCCAGGATGACGGTGAGGAAGTTGTTGAAGTCGTGGGCGATGCCCCCGGTCAGCTCCACCATGGCGTCGAAGCGGGCCCGCTCGGCGCGCTCCTTGTGGCGTGCCACCCGCTGCGAGATGTCGCGCACGATGCTGATCGAGCGCACTTCGCCGCTGCGCAGCTGGATGAGCCGGGACGACACCTCGACGGTGACGGGCGATCCGTCCTTGCGACGGAAGACCAGTTCGCCCAGGAAGGTGCGCGAGCGGCTGCGCGTCTCCACGGCCGAGCGCAACGCGGCGTCGCCGGGGAAGAAGAGCGCGTCGCGGCTCATGCCCACGAGCTCGGCCGCGTCGTACCCGACCATCGCGCAGGCCTGCCGGTTGGCGGCCAGGATGACTTCGTCGGACTCGGGGCTGCCATCGGTGGCCGTGTAGAAGGCGGCGTCCTCCATGTTCTCGAACAGGAAGCGGTAGAGCAGCTCACGCTCCTCGACGTCGTCCTCCAGCCCGGCGATCTCGTCGCGGCGCGCCTCCGCGCGGTGCAGCGCGGCGTGCAGCCGGGCCGACAGCTGGAAGGCGAAGTCACGGTGGCTGCCCTCGGGCACCAGGGCGTGGGGCACGATCGCCAGCAGCGCCAGCGGCTGGCCCGCCCGGCCGACCAGCGGGACCAGGTGGCCGAAAGCGGCCCCGCCACGCGAGCGGGCCGCCTCGCTGGTGGTGAAGCGGCTGACGCCGGCCGATCCGGCCTGCGACACGGACACGCCCGGCTCGATGCCGTCGCAGCGCAGGCGCCAGACCGGTGCAGCAGGATGCTCGCGTTCCTCGCCCGCGCCCCACAGCGCGGCCAGGGCGGCATCCATCTCGTTGTCCTGCAGGACATCCTGCACGGCCGCGGCCACTGCCTCGGCGGCCGACCGCGCGGCCAGGTCCACGGCCAGCCGGCCGACCGACTGCCGGCGGCGGAACACCGTCTCGGCCGTCTTGTCCGAGGCCACGGACATGACGCCGAGCACCTGCCCCGCCGCGTCCAGGACCGGGCTGTAGGAGAAGTCGAAGTAGCACTCCTCCGGGGCACCGTGCCGCGCGAGGGGCAGCAGCGTGCCCTTGAACCACAGCGGCTGCCGGGTGGCGCGGATCTGGTCGAGCGCGGGCCGCAGGAACTCCCAGATCTCCGGCCAGCTCTGGCGCAAGGGCGCGCCGAACGATGCCGGATGCTTGCTGCCGTAGATCCAGTTGTAGGCATCGTTGTAGATCTGGACCTCCTCGCTGCCCCAGGCGGTGCAGATCGGGAAGGCCGAGTGCAACGCCGCAGTCACCACCGCCTTCATCTCGGCGGGCCAGCCGGCCATGGCGCCCACGGCGGTTGCCTCCCAGGGGAAGTCCTGCAGCAGGCGGAGGTTCTTGCTGATTTCCGGCATGGGCGCGTGCGGGTGGTGAGATCAGCGCCGGGCAGCGCACGCCGCGCCGAGCGCCTGCTTGAGCTCTGCGGCGCGCAGGGGCTTGCCCAGCACGTGGTCGATGCCGGCGGGGACCGCGTGGCTGCCGTTCGCCTCGGGACGCGCGCCCGTCATCAGGATCGCGCAGGCGGCCGCATGCAGCTGCCTGGCCATGCGCGCCAGTTGCGGCCCGTCCACGTCCGGCATGAGCCAATCGGACAGCAGGACATCGAACGGGGGACCGGCCGCCGAACGCGCCTGCAGCGCCAGCAGGCCCGCGGTCCCGCCGGCGGCGGTGGTGACGGCGTGCCCTTCGCGCTCGAGCATCAGCTTCAGTGTCGACAGCACCAGCGCTTCGTCGTCGACGACGAGGATCTCCAGCCGGCGGGTCGGGCCCGGTGCGACCGGCGCCGGCTCGTCGAGCTGGCGTGCATCGGCGTGCGGCAGGAGCACGCGCACCAGCGCGCCGCCTTCGGGCAGCGCCTGCGCCTGGACCTGCCCGCCGTGGCGTTCGACCACGGTCCTGACCACGGCCAGGCCGACCCCGTTGCCCTCGAATTCGGCGGCGGCGTGCAGGCGCTCGAACGGCTGGAACAGGCGCCCGGCATAGGCCGGATCGAATCCGCAGCCGTTGTCGGCCACCGTGATGGCCCATCCGGCCGGGCTGCATTCCACCCCGACCCGCACGCGCGCGGCCGCGCTGCGCCGGGTGAACTTGGCCGCGTTGGCGAGCAGCTGCGACAGGGCCAGCTCGAGCAGGGCCGGGTCGGCATGCACGCGCACCCGATCGGCGGCGGCCAGGTCCCACTCGACGACGCGGCCCTCGATGGACGGCAGCAGGCCCTGCACGCAGCGGCGGACCACGCGGCCCAGGTCCACGTCGCACGGATGCAGTGGCGCCACCACGACCGACGACAGCAGCGCGAGGTCGCGCATCATGCCGTCGCCCCGGCGGGCGCCCGCGTCCACGCGCCGCAGGTAGTCCGCTTCGCGCTCGCCCAGGCGATCGGCGCCCAGGTCGATCACCGCGCCCGAGAAGCCGGAGATGTTGCGGAAGATGCCCCGCAGGTCGTGCGACAGGCGGTTGCTGAAGGTGGTGAACTCGCGCCGCACCGACGCGAGCTGGCCCTGCAGGCGCGCGACCTCGGCCCGCAGGCGCTCGATCTCGCGCGCAGGCTCGTCGCCATCGGGCCGGGCCGACGCGGTCCCTGGCGTTCCTTCAGTGCCTTCCGGGGCGCCGGCGGTGACGTCGCCAGAAAGGGGACGAGCGGTCATTGGAGGTCGGGGCGGCGTGTCGGGTCCGGTGGGACGAACCGCGAGTATGCCGTGCGCGGCGGCTCATCATGGCCCAGCCAGCCGCATCGCCGTTTGGCGCATCATGCGGACACCACGAACGACCGGAGCGCCCCATGAACGACGAGTCCTTCAACCTCAGCCTGCGCAAGTTCCTGAAGACGGTGGGCGTCAGCTCGCAACGGGAGATCGAACAGGCGGTCGCCAAGGCCCTGCAGGACAAGGCCATCGCCGGCAACGAAGTGCTGCCGGCCACGATGACGCTGCGCATCGCCGGCCTGCAGCTGGACGTCAAGTTCGACGGCGAGATCCGGCTGGAGTAGCCCAGGGCCGCGGGTCCTAGGCGCGCCGCCGCACCGGCTCCGCCAGCACCGGCCCCGCGCGCCTGGCGCGCGGCAGGGCCGCCAGCATCTCCAGCAGCCGCTCGGCCTGCATCGGCTTGGCGAGCAGGTCGTCGAACCCCGCCTCGCGCGCCCGCCGGGCGCTGTCGGGCCCGCCGTAGCCCGTCACCGCCAGAATGAACGTGTCGGCGTGCGCGGGCATCGCCCGCAACGCCTTGGCCACCGCGTAGCCGTCCAGCCCGGGCAGACCGATGTCGCAGACGACGGCATCGAGCTGCAGCGACGGCGCCACCTCCACGGCCTTGTCGCCGGCATGGACCACCGTCACCCGGTGCCCCGCCAGCTCCAGCACCATCTGCAGCGTCTCGGCCGCGTCCAGGTTGTCCTCGACGATCAGCACGTCCAGGGCCGCGCCATCGGCGCCTGGCTGCCGGGCTTCGGACGCGCCGTCGGCCTCCGCGGTGCGAACGAGGGGCAGGCGCAGGGTGAACCGGCTGCCGCGGCCCTTGCCTTCGGACGCGGCTTCCACCGTGCCGCCGTGCAGCTCGGTCAGGCCCTTGACCATCGACAGGCCCAGACCCAGGCCGCCGGCGGAGCGGTCCAGGGACCGGTCGCCCTGGACGAACGGCTCGAAGATCGAGCGCAGGTCCGACGGTGCGATGCCGTCGCCCTCGTCGGCCACCTGCAGCACGGCGAGCCCCTCGTCCTGCCGCAGCTCGACGCGCACGGTGCCGCCGGCGAACGAGTACTTGATGGCGTTGTCCAGCAGGTTGTCGCAGACCTGCTTGAGCCGCGTCGGGTCGCCCTGGACCCAGGCCGGCTCGGGCGCATGCCACGCCAGCTCGATGCCGCGTTCGCCGGCGACCAGCTCGTGCGCGGCCAGGGCCTGCGCCACGATGTCGCGCAGGTCGGTCACCTGCAGGTCCAGCTCGATCATCCCGCGGTTGACGCGCGTGACGTCCAGCAGCTGCTCGATCAGGCGGCCCATGTGGCCCACCTGCTGCTCCACCAGCCGGGCAATCACCTGGCGCTTCTCGCGCGGCAGTTCCGCGGCCTGGATCATGTGCGCGGCATAGCGCACCGGCGCCAGCGGATTGCGCAGCTCGTGCGCCAGCATCGCGAGGAATTCATCCTTGCGCCGGGCCTGCTCCTGCTGCGAGCGCAGCAGGTCGCGGACCTCGAACTGCCGGCGGCGGGCGCGGATCGCCAGTCCGATGGCCGAGGCCAGGGCGTTGGGGTCCATCGGGCGTGACAGGACGGCCACGTTGCCCAGGCCCTCGAGCCGGTGCAGGATGCCGTCCTCGTGGCGCAGCGTCACCACGAACACCGGCAGGTCGGACCAGGGCGGCTGGGACTGCAGGGCTTCGCGCAGGCGCGCGGCCAGGGCGTCGGTCAGCGCTTCCTCGGCGATGAGCAGCGCGGCGGCGCCGTCGCACAGGCGCGCGAGCAGATCCTCGTCGCTTCCGCAGCGGTGGCAGTCGTGGCCCGAGCGGCCCAGGATCCTGCAGGACAGCTCACCGTCGCGTCCGGGCGCATGGATGAGCACCGGCGGCATCGCGGCGCCGTGGGTCGCGATCGCCTCCGTCATGCGCTCAGCTGCTCCGAAGGGCCGACCCAGCTGGGCTGGCCGGTCAGCACGCCGCGGAACTCGCTCAGCGCATCTCCGAATCGCACGCCGGGCGGCGCGATGGTCATCTCGCGGATCAGCACCTCGTGCGGCCCGCAGCGGCGCTTGACCACCGAGACGGCGCGCCGGACGGCTCCGCCGGCCTCGAAGTAGCGGATCAGGATCGCGGCGTCGGCCAGGTAGCTCACGTCGACCGGCGCGCCGGGCTGGTCGCCGATCACCCCGTGCAGGTTGAGCGTGAGCAGCGTGACGACGTTGCGCAGCGACAGGTACGTCAGCAGCTCGTGCATGTGCATCGCAAGGTGCTTCTCGTCGGGCATGCCGGTGAGATAGCCGTTGAGCGAATCGATCACGATCACCCGGGCGCCCTGGTCCTCGACCGCGTGCCGGACCTTGTGCGCGAACTCGCCCGGGGAGAACTCGGCCGGGTCGACCTGCACCACGTCGATCATCCCGGCCTCGACCTGGCGTCCCACGTCCATCTGCAGCCCTTCGGCGCGCGAGAAGAAGGCGCGCCGCGTCTCGTCGAACAGGTACACGACGCCCCGCTCGCCGCGCAGCGCGCTGGCTTCCAGGTACTGCGAACACAGCGTGCTCTTGCCCGCGCCCGACGGCCCCATGATGAGCAGGCTCGAGCCGCGGTCCAGGCCGCCGCCGAGCATCTGGTCCAGCTCGCCGATGCCGCTGGCCACCTCGGCCCGGTCGGACGGGACGGCATGCTCGCCGGCGATCAGCCGCGGGTAGATCACGATGCCGCCGGTCTCGATCGCGATGTCGTGGAAGCCCTCGCGGTACTTGACGCCGCGCAGCTTGTGCACGCGCAGGCGGCGGCGCGGCTTGCCGTAGTCGGGGGCGTGCTGGTAGAGCGCGATGATCCCGTGGACCACGCCCTCACCGGCCGGATCGCTGGGCGAATCCAGCCCGTGCTCCTGGATCAGCAGCACGGTGGCGCCGAGCTCGGCGAACCGCTCGCGCAGCTGCAGCAGCTGCCTGCGGTAGCGCAGCGGGTCGCGCGCGAGCAGCTTGACGTCGGAAAACGGATCGAACACCACCCGGCGCGGGCGGGTCTTCTGCGCCACGTCGATGATCGCCTTGATGACGTCGGTGAGCTCGACGTCGCCGGGCGAGAAGAAGGAGTACTCGGGCTCCAGCAGGCCGCCCGCCGCGCCGCTCTCGGCGACGTTGACGATGTCGATGCCGTGCAGGTCCCAGCCGTGCGACTGCGCGGCCGCGCGCAGCTGGGTCTCGGTCTCCGCCAGCGTGCACCACAGCACCTTCTCGCCCCGGCGCACGCCCTCCATCAGGAACTGCAACCCCAGCGTGGTCTTGCCGGCGCCCGAAGCGCCCTCCACGAGGTAGAGGTGCCCGCCGGGCAGGCCGCCGGCCAGCACGTGGTCCAGGCCCGGAATCCCGGTTGGGACCAGGTCGATCGGTTGAGTCATCGTCTCTCCATGCGCCCTCGCCTGCGCGCAGGCTGAAACGAAACGATTATGGTCGGCGCCCTGGCTCATCAAGGGCGCGCAGCGGCGAAAAAGCGATGCCTTTCGCTCGGCAGCGCTCGCGTGGCTCGACCGTTGTCGCCCCCTTGCGACTCGACCATGGGCACGCGTGCCCGCGGCGTGCGGCGCTTCGCGACGCGACAGTCACCGTGCCTGCGGCTCGACCCCGGTGACCCGCGCGCCGGCCGCCAGCAGCTGGTCGAGCGCGCTGATCTCCACCGGCTTGGTCAGGTGCAGGTCGAAGCCGGCGGCGCGGGACCGGGCGCGGTCCTCCGGGCTGCCCCAGCCGGTCAATGCCACCAGCGTGCATTGCGCGCCGCCGGGCAAGGCCCGCAATCGCGCGGCCAGTTCATAGCCGTTCATGCCCGGCATGCCGATGTCGAGCAGCGCCAGCTGCGGGCGGTGCCGGGCGGCCAGCCGCAACGCCTCGTCGCCGCTGGCGGCGGTCAGCACCTGGTGCCCCTGCATGCCCACCAGCAGCGCCAGCGTCTCGGCCGCGTCCCGGTTGTCGTCGACCACCAGCACCGTCTGGCCCGGCGCCTCGCTCGCGGGGGTCGCGGGCGCGCCCTCCTGCAGCGACCGGACCTCCTGCACCTGCGGCAGCCAGATCATGAAGCGGCTGCCCGAGCCGGGCCCCGCACTGTCGGCAGCGACGCGGCCGCCGTGCATTTCCACCAGCGAGCGCACCACGCTCAGGCCGATACCCAGCCCGCCCTGCGCCCGTTCCTGGTGCTGCTCCACCTGCACGAAGCGGTCGAACACGCGGCCCAGCAGCTCCTTGGGGATGCCGATGCCGTCGTCCTCGACGACCACCTGCAGCTCGCTGCCCTGCAGCTGGGCGCGCACGGCGATGCGCCCGCCCGGCGGCGTGTACTTGATGGCGTTGTTCAGCACGTTGCTCACCACCTGCACCAGCCGCGTCAGGTCGCCGTGCACGTGCCAGGAGGGATCCGCGCCGTCCCAGGCCAGCGTGTGCCCCTGCGCCTCGAGCAGCGGGCGCGAGGCGTCGATCGCATGCTCCAGCACGGTGTGCAGCTGCAGCGTCTCGCGCCGCAGCACGATCTTGCCCTGGCTGATGCGCGCGATGTCCAGCAGCTCGTCGACCAGGCGCACGATGTGCGTGAGCTGGCGGTCCATGATCTGGCGCACGCGGCGCTCCTCCGCCGTGCCGCCGCCGCGCTCCAGCACGGTCAGGCCGGTGCGCAGGGGCGCGAGCGGATTGCGCAGCTCGTGCGCCAGCGTCGCCAGGAATTCGTCCTTCTGACGGTCGGCGCGGCGCAGGCCCTCCTGCGCCAGCCAGGCCTCGGTGACGTCGCGGGTGACGGCCAGCACGTGGTCCACCTCGCCGCTGTCGCCGATCTCGGGCACCAGGCGCGACGCGAAGTGCCGGCCGGAGCCGCCCTGCTCGAACTCGTACTGCAGTTCGACGGCGCGGCGCTCCTCGAACACCTTCAGGGTCGCCCGGTCCCACTGGTCGCACAGCGCGCCGGGCATGCCCAGTTCGCGGCTGGTGCGGCCGAGGAAGAGCGCCATCGGCAGGCCGGTCACCCGCTCGATGGTGGCGTTCACGAACACGTGGCGCAGCTGGCGGTCGAAGCGGACGATGACGTCGGGCGAGTTGTCCGCGACCGCGCGCAGTTCGCGTTCGCGCTCCAGCACGGCGGCCTGCGCCTCCTTCAGGTCGTTGACGTTCAGCAGGCTGCCGATCCAGCGCGAGGGCACGCCCTCGGTGGCCGCGATCACGCGGGCCTGCGCCTTGAACCACTGGAAGTCGCCGTCGTGCCGGCGCACCCGGTACTCCGCGTCGTACGGAAGTCCGGTGCGCACGGATTCGTTCCAGGCGGACAGCGCCCGGGGACGGTCAATCGGATGCAGGGCGTCGTGCCACCCCCGGCCCAGGTGGGCGTCGGCCGGCACGCCGGTGTACTGCGCCCACTGCGCGCTCAGGTAATCGCAGTTGCCGGCGGCGTCGCTCGAGAACGTCATGCCCGGCACCGACTCCAGCGTGCGGCGGTAGAACAGCTCGCTGGCGCGCAGCGCGGCCTCGGCGTGCTTGCGGTCCGTGATGTCCACGCACGCGCCGGTCATGGTCTTGGCGCGGCCGTCGGCGTCGACGAAGGTGCGCCCGCGGTCGTACAGCCAGTGGATGGAGCCGTCGTGGTGCACCACTCGGAACTCCATCTCGAAGTCGTCGGCGTGCGAGCGGCACCGCTGGCAGCGCTCGATCACGCCCGCCCGGTCGTCCGGGTGCACCAGGTCGACGAACTGCTCCAGCGTGTGCACCGCCTCGCCGGGCCGCAGCCCGAACAGCTTGTCCAGCGCGGTGTCCCACCACAGCCGGTCGCTGCGGATGTCCCAGTGGAAGGTGCCCGTGCGGCTGGCCTCCAGGGCGACCTCCATGGCCTGCTCGGCCGCCTTGCGCTCCGTGATGTCGATGGCGGTGCCGAGCACGCGCGTGCAGCGCCCGGTGGCGTCGAAGAGGCCGCGGCCCTTGACCGCCACCCAACGGAAGCGGCCGTCCTCGCTGGCGATCGTGCGGCCCTCGATGTCGTAGACGGCGCGCACGGCCGGATCGCGCGCGCGCGCGAAGGCGGCGCGGGCCGCCTCGCGGTCCAGGGGCTGCAGCGCGCCGAAGAAGTCCTCCAGCGTGACGGCCCCGCCGGCGGGCAGGCCGAGCATGGCCCGGGCCGTCGGCGGGCAGTCGACCGTGCCGAGCAGCAGGTCCACGTCCCACAGCGCCACTTCGGCCGCGTCGGTGGCCAGGCGCAGCTGCTCCTCCTTTTCCAGCAAGGCCTGCTGCGCGGCATGGGCGAGGGTCACGTCCTGGCCCTCGCAGAAGATTCCGCGCACCTGGCCCGCCTCGTCGAAGACCGGCGCGAACACGAAGTCGAGCAGGACCTCGCGCCCGGGCGCCTCGGGCGTCTCGCGCAGGCGAAGCTTCACGCCGTTGGCGACGAAGCGCTCGCCCGTGCGGTAGACCTCGTCCAGCCGCTCGTCCAGGCCCTGGCCCGCGATGTCGGGGAAGGCCTGGCGGAAGGCCTGGCCGATGATGCCGGGCCGGCGGAACAGCCGCCGGTGCGCATCGTTGATGAATTCGAACACGTGGTCCGGTCCGCGCAGGGTGCAGATGAAGCCGGGGGCCTGCTCGAACATGCGCTGCTGGCGCTGCACCTCGTCGGCCTGGTGCTGTGCGAGCCGCATCGTGCTGGTCGTCTCCAGCGCGGAGCAGAAGATGCCGCCGATGCGGCCCTCATCGTCCAGCAGCGGCGTGTACGAGAAGCTGAAGTAGCTGGTGTCCGCATCCGCGCGGCCGGCCAGGTTGAACGCCATGTTCTCGAACCACTGCGGCTCGCCGCGCAGCACCGCGTCGTTGATCGGCGACAGCGTGTCCCAGATCTCGGCCCAGACCTGCGCCATCGGCCGGCCCAGGGCCTGCGGGTGCTTGGCGCCGCAGATCGGGATGTAGCCGTCGTTGTAGAGGGAGAGGAGCTGCGGTCCCCAGGCGATGAACACCGGCTGGCGCGCGCGCAGCATCAGGCTCACGGCCGTCTTGAGCGACTGCGGCCAGGCGGCAGGATCGCCCAGCGCGGTTCGGCCCCAATCGGCCTGGGCAATGCGCGCGCCCATCTCACCACCATCGCGCAAGAACGGCTGCACGTCGACTCCAGACTTCGGGGAACACTCGACTATACGCAGCCGCCACGGATGAGCTTCGCGCGGCTGCAGGCGGGCCGGCGCCCGGCGCGAATCGCCGGCGCGCGCCGTTATAGTCGCGCGCATGCCCGCAGGAGCCGCATTCAGCCGTGCCGCGGCCCACCTGCCGCCTTCGGCCTTCTCGGTCGTGATGGCGACGGGCATCGTGGGCATCGCCGCCCTGCAGCACGGTCACGGGCCGGCCGGCACGCTGCTCGTCGCCGTGGCGGCCATCGCCTTGCTGGTGTGCGGGGGCCTGCTGGCGTGGCGCATCGCGGCGAAGCCGGCCGGCGTGCTGGCCGACCTGCAGGACCACCGGCGCGCTCCCGGCTTCTTCACCGCGGTCGCGGGCACGGCCGTCGTGGGCAGCGGCCTGGCGACGATCGGCACGGGCTCGCAGGCGGCGGTGGTCCTGTTCGCGCTCGCCGCGCTGGCCTGGGTCGTGCTCACCTACGCCGTGTTCGCCGGGCTCGCCATCGCGCGCCACAAGCCCGCCCTGGCGCAGGGCATCGACGGCGCCTGGCTGCTGGCGGTGGTGGCCACGCAATCGCTGGCGGTCCTGGCCGCGCTGCTGTCGCCCGGCACGGCGCCGCCCGCGCGGATGCCCCTGGAGTTCCTGGCGCTGGGCGCCTGGCTGCTCGGCGGCGCGCTCTACACCTGGCTGATGGCGCTGATCGTCTACCGGATGTTCTTCTTCCGGTTCGACGCCGCCGACCTCACGCCGCCCTGGTGGATCAACATGGGCGCCATGGCGATCTCGACGCTGGCCGGCGCGCTGCTGGTGCAGGGCGCCGCGGACTCTCCCCTGCTGCAGGACATGCTGCCCTTGCTGCGCGGCGGCACGGTGCTGTGCTGGGTGACGGGGACCTGGTGGCTGCCGCTGCTGGTCGTGCTGCATGCCTGGCGGCACCTGCTGCGGCGCGAGCCGGTGCGCTATTCGCTCGCGCAGTGGAGCGCCGTCTTCCCGCTCGGGATGTACTCGGTGGCCACCGGCCGGATGGCCGCCGCGCTGCACCTCGCGTTCCTGGCCGGTGTGTCGGCCCTGTTCTTCTGGCTGTCCGCCGCCGCCTGGCTGGCCGCCGCGGCCGGACTGCTGCGGCTGGGCGTCGGCGTGCGCGGCCGCGGCGCGCCGACGGCGTGATCGCCGGCGGCTGCGCCGCTCAGGCGTTGAAGAAGCGGTAGAGATCCAGCAGCACCGCCGCGGTCGCGCCCCAGATCACCCGGTCGCTGCCCAGGGCCGGCGGCGTGACGGTGACCCACTCGCGCGCCACGCCGTCGACGTCCAGGCGGTGCCAGCCGTGGTGGCGCGGATCCAGCACCTCGGCCAGCGGCAGCTCGAACACCGCCGCCACCTCGTGCTCGGACGGCTGCACGGCGGCACCGGGCGCCACGAGGCCGATCACCGGCGTGATCTGGAATCCGGTGCCGGTGGTGAACGCCGGCCAGCACGCGACCACCTCGACCGCGCCGGGCTGCAGGCCGATCTCCTCGGACGCCTCACGCAGCGCCGTTGCGGCCAGCGAGGTGTCGCCCGGGTCCTGCTTGCCGCCGGGAAACGCCACCTGGCCCGAGTGCGCCGCCAAGTGCGCCGTCCGCACCGTGAGCAGCACGGTGGGCTGCGCGTGCAGCACCAGCGGCACCAGCACCGCGGCCACCGTCGGCGGGCGCCGGGTGAAGCGGTACGCGGGCCATGGCCCGGGCTGCCAGGGCGGCGGCGAGCGAAAGCGCGCGCGGATCGCCTCCCGCGTGAGCGCGCCCGCCGGCAGGCGTTGCCACGGCGGGCCGGCGATGCGGTGCGCGAGCGGGTCGAAGCCGGGCAGCGCGGCCAGCGGCGTGAGGTCCGGCGGCAGCGGCGCCGCCGGCGCGGGCCGCTGCACGCCGGCCGGCGCCATCAGCCCGCGTGTTCGAGGATCGCGGCCATGGCCTGGCCGCCGCCGAAGCTGACCTGCCGCGGGGCTTCGCCACCGGGCAGCAGCTTGATCGCGCAGTACTTCAGCTCGGGGATCTTGGCCACGGGGTCGAGCGCGTCGTTGGTGACGCGATTGATCGCCGCCTCGTAGTAGCAGAACGCGACGAACACCGTGCCGCGTGGCGAGTTCTCGTCCGCCCGCGCGTACAGGCTCACCTGGCCGCGCCGCGATGCGATGGTGATCACCTCGCCGGGCTTGACGCCCAGGTCGGCCAGGTCCAGCGGATGGACCATCGCGACCGGATCGGGTTCGATGGCATCGAGCACCGTGGCGCGGCGCGTCATGCTGCCGGTGTGCCAGTGCTCGAGCTGCCGGCCGGTGATGAGGACCATCGGGAACTCGGGGTCGGGGCGCTCCGCGGCCGGGATGATGTCCGCCGGCACGAAGCGCGCCTTGCCGCCCTCGCGCGGGAAGCTGTCGACGAACACCACAGGCTGGCCGGGGTCGCCTTCCTGCGTGCAGGGGTAGGTGACGGCGTGCTCGCGCTCGAGCCGGTCCCAGGTGATGCCGGCGATGCTGGGCATGGTGTGCCGCATCTCGTCGAACACCTCGGCCACGCCGGGATAGTTCCAGTCCAGGCCCATCTGGCGCGCCATCTCCTGGATGATCCACAGGTCCTGGCGCGCGTCGCCGGGCGGATCGATGGCCTGCCGGCCCAGCTGCACCAGGCGGTCGGTGTTGGTGAACGTGCCGGTCCTCTCCGGGAACGCGCTGGCGGGCAGCACCACGTCGGCCAGGGCCGCGGTTTCGGTGAGGAAGATGTCCTGCACGACCAGGTGCTCGAGCCCGGCGAGCGCCTCGCGCGCATGGTTGGCATCGGGGTCCGACATCGCGGGGTTCTCGCCCATGATGTACATGCCCTTGACCCGCCCCTCGGAGGCGGCGTGCATCACCTCCACCACCGTGAGCCCGGGCTGGGCGTCCAGGCTGCCGGGCTGCAGCTTCCAGGACTTCTCGAAGCGGGCCCGCACGTCCGGGTCCGCCACTTTCTGGTAGTCCGGGAACATCATCGGGATCAGGCCGGCGTCGGAGGCGCCCTGCACGTTGTTCTGGCCGCGCAGGGGGTGCAGCCCGGTGCCGGGGCGGCCGATCTGGCCGGTCATCAGCGACAGCGCGATCAGGCAGCGCGCGTTGTCGGTGCCGTGCACGTGCTGCGACACGCCCATGCCCCACAGGATCATCGACCCCTTGGAGGTGGCGTAGGCGCGCGCGACCTCGCGCAGCGTCTGTGCGTCGATGCCGCAGATTGGCGCCATGCGCTCAGGGCTGTACTCAGCGACGTTGCGCCGCAGCTCGTCGAAGCCGATGGTGCGCGCATCGATGAACGACTGGTCGACCAGGCCCTCCTCGACGATGACGTGCATCATCGCGTTGAGCATGGCCACGTCGGTGTCGGCCTTGAACTGCAGGTGCCGCCAGGCCAGCCGCGTGAGGTCCGACTGGCGCGGATCCATCACCACCAGCCGGGTGCCGTGCTGCACGGCGTTCTTCATCCAGGTGGCGGCCACCGGGTGGTTCACCGTGGGATTGGAGCCGATGATGATGATCAGCTCGGCCTTGGTGACGTCCATCACGGGGTTGGACACCGCGCCGGAGCCGATGCCTTCCAGCAGCGCCGCCACCGACGAGGCGTGGCACAGACGCGTGCAGTGGTCCACGTTGTTGGTGCGAAAGCCCGTGCGCACCAGCTTCTGGAACAGATAGGCCTCCTCGTTGCTGCCCTTGGCGGAGCCGAAGCCCACCAGCGCGTTGGGGCCGGATTCGTCCCGGATGCGGCGCAACGCGCCGCCCGCGACGGCCAGGGCCTCTTCCCAGGTCGCCTCGCGGAAGACGTCGAGCACCTGGTGCGGCTCGAGCGTGCCGTTCGGCAGCTTGGGCGCGTCGGCGCGCCGGATCAGCGGCTTGGTGAGCCGGTGCGGGTGGTGCGCGTAGTCGAAGCCGTAGCGTCCCTTGACACACAGCCGGCCGTGGTTGGCCGGGCCGTCGCGCCCCTCGACGAACAGGATCTTGCCGTCCTTGACGTTGTAGGTGAGCTGGCAGCCGACGCCGCAGAACGGGCACACGGAGGCCACCTGCTTGTCCGGAACCGGCAGCGCGGCGTCGCGCGCGGGCATCAGCGCCCCGGTGGGGCAGGCCTGCACGCACTCGCCGCAGGCGACGCAGGTGGACACGCCCATGGCGTCGTCCATGTCGAACACGATCTTCTCATTCTCGCCGCGCCAGGCCAGGCCGATGACGTCGTTGACCTGCTCGTCGCGGCAGGCGCGCAGGCACCGGGTGCACTGGATGCACGCGTCCAGGTTGACCGCGATGGCCGGATGCGAGAGATCCGGGCCGACCTGCCGGCGGGCGGCGAAGCGGGGCTTGCCCAGGTCCAGGCGCACCGACCACTCGTCCAGCTCGTTGTGCCGCGTGTAGTCGGCCTCCGGCATGTCGGACTGCAGCAGCTCCAGCACCATCTTCTGCGCCGCGACCGCGCGCGGCGTGGCGCTGTCGACCTGCATGCCCTCGGCGGGCGCGCGGCAGCAGCTGGGGGCGAGCACGCGCTCGCCCTTGATCTCGACCATGCAGGCGCGGCAGTTGCCGGCCGGGTCCATGCCCGGCTTGTAGCAAAGGCGCGGGATCTCCTGGCCCAGGCCCAGGCGGTCGGCGACCTGGATCAGCGTCTCGCCGGCCCGGCCCTCGACCGGCTGGCCGTTGAAGGTGAATCGCACCGGCGCAGTCTCGACCTGCGCCAGTTCGGCGCGCGTGACGGCATTCATGGGGTCGTTCCCGGAGTGTCAGGGCGGGCCGGCAGGCCCAGCTCGTGGGGGAAGTAGCGGATGACGCAGTCCACCGGATTCGGGGCCGCCTGGCCCAGGCCGCAGATCGATGCGTCGCGCATCACCGCCGAGAGTTCGCCCAGCAGCGCCACGTCCCAGCGCGGCTGCTCGATCAGGCCGAGCGCCTTGGCCGTGCCGGCACGGCAGGGTGTGCACTGGCCGCACGACTCGTCCTTGAAGAAGCGCATCAGGTTGCGGGCGGCGTCCACCGCGCGGTCCTGGTCGGACAGCACGATCACCGCCGCCGAGCCGATGAAGCAGCCGTGCGGCTGCAGCGTGTCGAAGTCGAGCGGGATGTCGTTCATCGACGCCGGCAGGATGCCGCCGGAGGCGCCGCCGGGCAGATAGGCATAGAAGCGGTGGCCGTCCTGCATGCCGCCGCAGTGCTCGTCGATCAGCTGCTGGATGGTCACGCCCGCGGGCGCCAGCTTGACGCCGGGACTCTTGACCCGGCCCGAGACGGAATACGAGCGCAGGCCCTTGCGCCCGTTGGCGCCCTGGCTGCTGAACCACTGGGCGCCCTTCTCGAGCAGCTCGCGCACCCAGAACAGGGTCTCGAAGTTGTGCTCCAGCGTCGGCCGGCCGAACAGGCCCACCTGCGCCACGTACGGCGGCCGCAGGCGCGGCATGCCGCGCTTGCCCTCGATGGATTCGATCATCGCCGACTCTTCGCCGCAGATGTAGGCGCCCGCGCCGCGTCGCAGCTCGATGCGCGGCAGCCCCGACGACGGCGGGGCGGCCTGCAGGCGGTCGAGCTCCTGCTGCAGCAGCTGGCGGCAGTCGTGGTACTCGTCGCGCAGGTAGACGTAGATGGCGTCGATGCCCACCGCCCAGGCGGCGATGAGCATGCCCTCGAGGAACCGGTGCGGGTCGCGCTCGAGGTAGAAGCGGTCCTTGAACGTGCCGGGCTCGCCCTCGTCGATGTTCACCGCCATCAGCCGCGGCGCCGGCTCGCTGCGCACGATGCGCCACTTGCGGCCGGCCGGGAACCCCGCGCCGCCCAGGCCGCGCAGGCCCGACGATTCCATCGTGGCGATCACGTCCTCGACGGGACGCTCGCCGCGCAGGCACTGCTCCAGCAGCCGGTAGCCGCCGGCGGCGCGGTACTCGTCCAGGCCGATGAAGCCGGACGGCGTGCCGCGCACCTCGCCCTGCCCCACCAGCTGCTGCACCTTGTCGGCCGTGGCCCTGGGAACCGCCTTCTGCCCCACCACCGCCGCGGGCGCCTGCTCGCAGCGGCCGATGCACGGCGCCGCGATCACGCGCACGTCGGTGCCCAGCAGCGCCGGCAGCTTGTCCAGCAGCTCGCGCGCGCCGGCCAGCTCGCAGGCGAGCCCGTCGCACACGCGCACCGTGAGCGCCTGCGGCGGCTCCTGGCCCTCGCGCACCACGTCGAAGTGGTGATAGAAGGTCGCGACCTCGAACACCTCGGTCTGCGCCAGGCGCATCTCCTGCGCCAGCGCGGACAGGTGGTCGGTCGACAGGTGGCCGAAGCGGTCCTGCAGCAGGTGCAGGTTCTCGATCAGCAGGTCACGGCGATGCGGGCCCGGGCCGAGGAGCTCGCGCACCTCGGCGAGCGCCTGCTCGCCGGGCTTGCGGCCCCGCGGGCCGCGCCGCTTGCGCTGGCGCAGCGGCTCGCCCTCGGGGACGATGGGGATGAATCGTGCGTTCAAACGTGGCTCACAGGAGACCGGCGGCGCGGGCCCACTGGTACTTCGCGCCCAGGATTTCCACCGGGATCTCGGTGGAGTATGCATAAGCGGGGATGCCGTGCTCGTACAGGTACTGCGCGGCCTCCTCGACCTCGACGTCGCCGGCGAGCGAGGCGACCACCGGCTTGACCTTGCCCTTGGCCTTCATCTCCTCGACCACCTCGACCATGTTCCTGGCGAACACCATCGGCGGGGTGACGATGGTGTGCCAGTAGCCCAGGATCAGCGCATGGATGCGGTCGTCCTCCAGGCCCAGGCGCACCGTGTTCATGTAGGTGATGGGCGGCTCGCCGCCGGTGATGTCCACCGGGTTGCCGGCCGCGCCGAACGGCGGGATGAACTTGCGGAACGCCGCGTCCAGGTCGGCCGGCATGGGCTTGAGCAGCTTCAGGCCGTTGTCGACGCAGGCATCCGACAGCAGCACGCCCGAGCCGCCCGCGCCGGTGATGATCACCACGTTCTCCCCCTTCGGGGTGGGCAGGATCGGCACGCCGCGCGCGAAGTCCAGCATCTGGCGCAGGCTCCTGGCGCGGATCACGCCCGACTGGCGCAGCACGTCGTCATAGATCTTGTCGGTGCCGGCCACGGCGCCCGTGTGCGAGCTGGCGGCCGCCGCGCCCATCTCGGTGCGCCCGGCCTTGAGCATGATGACCGGCTTCTTCTTGGAGACGCGCTTGGCCACTTCGGCGAACGCGCGGCCGTCCTTGAGGTCCTCGGCGTGCTGGGCGATCACCTTGGTGTTGTCGTCCTGCTCGAAGAACAGCAGCAGGTCGTCCTCGTCGATGTCCGACTTGTTGCCCAGGCCGACGATGGCCGACACGCCCATCTTGGCCGAGCGCGAGTAGCCGATGATGGCCATGCCGATGCCGCCGGACTGCGACGACAGGGCCGTGGAGCCCTTGTAGTCGTAGGCCGTGCAGAACGTCGCGCACAGGTTCGAGGGCGTGTAGTAGAAGCCGTAGATGTTCGGCCCCATCAGGCGGATGTTGTACTCGCGCCCGATGCGCTGCAGCTCCTCCTGGCCTTCGACGTTGCCGGTCTCGCCGAAGCCCGAAGGGATCAGGATGGCGCCGGCGATCTTCTTCTCGCCGCACTCCTTCAGGGCGCCGGCCACCAGCTTGGCGGGAATGGCGAACACGGCCGTGTCGATCTCGCCCGGGATGTCCTTGACGCTCTTGAAGGCCTTGAGGCCCATGATCTCGGCCTCCTTCGGGTGGATCGGGTAGATCGTGCCCTTGTAGCCGCCGTTGATCAGGTTCTTCATCACCGAGTTGCCGATCTTGCCGGCCTCGTTGGACGCGCCGATCACCGCCACCGCCTTGGGCCGCATGATGCGGTTCATCGAGGTGACGACGTCCTTCTCGTCGGGGCGGTAGCGCGGCGCCTTCTGCGCGAAGTTCACCACGATGCGCACGTCGGCGGCGATGGCGCCTTCCTCGCTGGCGAACACCGGGTTCAGGTCCATCTCGGCGATCTCGGGGAAGTCGGAGACCAGCTGGGACACGCGAACGATGGTGTCCTGCAGCGCCTCGCGGTGCACCGGTTTGCCGCCGCGCACGCCCCGGAGCATCTCGGCGGCCTGGATCGAGTCGAGCATCGAGGCGGCGTCCTCGCGCGTGGCCGGGGCCAGGCGGAAGGTGACGTCCTTGAGCACCTCCACCAGCACGCCGCCCATGCCGAAGGCGACCAGCTTGCCGAAGCTGTCGTCGGTCATCGCGCCGACGATCACCTCCTGGCCGCCCTTGATCATCTGCTGCACCTGCACGCCCACGATCTTGGCGTCGGCCTTGTACTTCTTCGCATTGGCGATGATCTGCTCGTAGGCGCTGGTGGCCTCGTCGGCGTTCCTGACGCCCACGATCACGCCCCCGGCCTCGGTCTTGTGCAGGATGTCCGGCGAGACGATCTTCATCACGACCGGGAAGCCCATCGAGGCGGCCATCTTCGACGCGTCGGCGGCGCTGGAGGCCACGCCCTCCTTGGGCACGTTGATGCCGTAGGCATCGCACACGAGCTTGCCCTCCGGCGCGGTGAGCGCGTCGCGCCCTTCCTTCTTGACCGCGTCGAGGATCTGGCGGACCTTGGCCTTGTCGCCCTGGAAGTTGCCCATGTCTGTCTCCTTGGAAAAAGTATGCTCCACAAGCGGGGCGCGGCCCCGCGCCATGACCCTCAGACGACCTTGGTCTCGCGCAGCTCGGCGATCTGGTCGCGGGTGTAGCCCAGCTGGGCCAGGATCTCGTCGGTGTGCTCGCCCAGCAGCGGCGAGCGGGTGACTTCGGTGACGCTGTCGGACAGCTTGATCGGGTTGCCCACGCTCAGGTACTTGCCGCGCTTGGGATGGTCCACCTCCACGATCGTGCCCGTCTCGCGCAGCGACTGCTCGGCGGCGATCTCCTTCATCGACAGGATCGGCCCGCACGGGATGTCGTACTTGTTCAGGATGTCCATGGCCTCGAACTTGGTCTTGGTCATGGTCCACTCCTCGATGCGCGAGAAGATGGTCTTCAGGTGCGGCAGCCGCGCCTTGGGCGTGGCGTAGTTCGGGTCGGTGATCCAGCCTTCCTCGCCGATCACCTTGCAGATGGCCCCCCACACCGGCGCCTGCGTGATGAAGTAGATGTACGCGTTGGGGTCGTGCTGCCAGCCCTTGCACTTCAGGATCCAGCCCGGCTGGCCGCCGCCCGAGGCATTGCCCGCCCGCGGCACCGCGTCGCCGAACTCGGTGTCCGGGTACTGCGGGTACTCCTGCAGCACGCCGGTGCGGTCCAGCCGCTGCTGGTCGCGCAGCTTCACGCGGCACAGGTTCAGCACCGCGTCCTGCATCGCCGCCAGCACGCGCTGGCCGCGGCCGGTGGTGTTGCGCTGGTACAGCGCCGTCACGATGCCCAGCGCCAGGTGCAGCCCGGTGCCCGAGTCGCCGATCTGCGCGCCGGTCACCAGCGGCGGGCCGTCGTCGAAGCCGGTGGTGGAGGCCGCCCCGCCGGCGCACTGCGCCACGTTCTCGTACACCTTGCAGTCCTCGTACGGGCCGGGGCCGAAGCCCTTGACCGAGGCGACGATCATGCGCGGGTTGATCTGCTGGATGCGCTCCCAGGAAAAGCCCATGCGGTCCAGCGCGCCGGGAGCGAAGTTCTCCACCAGCACGTCGCACTGCTTGATCAGCTCCACCAGCACCTCCTTGCCCTTGGCACTCTTGGTGTCCAGGGTGATGGAGCGCTTGTTGTGGTTCAGCATCGTGAAGTACAGGCTGTCCACGCCCTCGATGTCGCGCAGCTGCCCGCGCGTGGCGTCGCCTTCGCCCGCCTTCTCGACCTTGATCACGTCGGCGCCGAACCAGGCCAGCAGCTGCGTGCAGGTGGGGCCCGATTGGACGTGGGTGAAGTCGAGGATCTTGACGCCTTCCAGTGCTTTGCTCATTGCTTGCTCTTTCGTTGAACTCTTGGCCCGCCGGTGCGGATCAGGCGGCCTTCTTCTTGGCCGCGCTCGGGTTGAGGCTGGTGATGCGGCCGCTCTCGGTGCCGGCGGTCTCGTCGATGATGGCGTTGATCAGCGTCGGGCGGCCCGAGGTGATGGCCTCGTCCAGGGCACGGCCCAGCTCCGCCGGCGTGGTGGCGCGCACGCCGACGCCGCCGAACGCCTGCATCATCATCTCGTAGCGCGCGTCCTTGACGAACACCGTGGGCGCGACGTCGCCGCCGCGCGGGTTGACGTCGGTGCCCTTGTAGACGCCGTTGTTGTTGAACACGACCACGCACACCGGCAGGTTGTAGCGGCAGATCGTCTCGACCTCCATGCCGCTGAAGCCGAAGGCGCTGTCGCCCTCGATCGCGATGACCGGCTTGCCGGTGGTGACCGCGGCGGCGATGGAGTAGCCCATGCCGATGCCCATGATGCCCCACGTGCCGGCATCCAGGCGCCGACGCGGCTCGTACATGTCGACGATGCTGCGCGCGAAGTCCAGCGTGTTGGCGCCCTCGTTGACGACCATCGCGTCGGGACGCGCCTTGACCGCCTCGCGGATGACGTTGAGCGCGCTGTGGAAGTTCATCGGCGAAGGATCCTTCGCCAGCGTCTCGGCCATCTTGGTCAGGTTCTTGTCCTTGCGGTCGGCGATGGCGCCGGTCCACTCCGCCGCCGGCTTGGCCCAGCCGGCGCGCACGGCGCCGAGCATCGCGGACATGCACGAGCCGATGTCGCCCACCACCGGCGCGGCGATCGCCACGTTGCTGTCGGCCTCGACCGGCGAGATGTCGACCTGGATGAACTTCTGCTTGCCGGCGTCCTTGGACGAGGCGCCGCCCCAGGTCTTGCCCTTGCCGTGCGACAGCAGCCAGTTCAGGCGCGCGCCCACCAGCATCACGACGTCGGCCTCGGCCAGCACGTAGGAGCGGGCGGCCGACGCGGACTGCGGGTGCGTGTCGGGCAGCAGGCCTTTGGCCATCGACATCGGCAGGTACGGGATGCCGGTCTTTTCGATGAACTCGCGGATCTCGTTGTCGGCGCGGGCGTACGCCGCGCCCTTGCCCAGCAGCACCAGCGGGCGCTTGGCGGCCTTGAGCACGTCGATGGCGCGCGCGACCGACTCGGGCGCGGGGATCTGGCGCGGCGCCGGATCGACCACCTTGATCAGCGACTGGCGGCCGGCCTGCGCGGGCAGCGACTGCGTGAACAGCTTGGCGGGCAGGTCCAGGTACACGCCGCCGGGCCGGCCGGAGACGGCGGTGCGGATGGCGCGCGCGATGCCCACGCCGATGTCCTCGGCGTGCAGCACGCGGTAGGCCGCCTTGCACAGCGGCTTGGCGATCGCGAGCTGGTCCATCTCCTCGTAGTCGCCCTGCTGCAGGTCGACGATCTCGCGCTCGCTGGAGCCGCTGATCAGGATCATCGGGAAGCAGTTGGTGGTGGCGTTGGCCAGCGCGGTCAGGCCGTTGAGGAAGCCGGGCGCGGACACCGTCAGGCAGATGCCGGGCTTTTGCGTGAGGAAGCCGGCGGCGGCGGCCGCATTGCCCGCGTTCTGCTCGTGGCGGAACGAGATCACGCGCAGGCCCTCGGCCTGCGCCATTCGCGTGAGGTCCGTGATCGGGATGCCCGGCAACGTGTAGATCGTGTCGATGTCGTTGAGCTTCAGGGCCTCGATCAGGAGGTGGAAGGAATCAATGGTGTCCTGGGACTGCGCGTCGGTGCTCATGGAGTCTCCTCGAAATCGGTGAACTGTCGCGGTCTATGATAGGAATCCGTCTCGAAAGAAGCTCTTGATCGCGGTCAACTTTTGCCCCACTCCAGGCGCGCGCGGCCCCCTCGCGGTTGCGCATTCTTGACCGCGGTCAAGCGCGTGCGCCGGCTCGCGATCACCCCTGCATGAACAACCCCACTCCCGTCTCGATCGAAGAGCATCCCGAGCGCAACGTCATCCGCGTGCAGCTGGCCCACAACGTGTTGCTCAAGGGCATGACGGCCGGGCAGATGATGGAGCTGGAGCCGCAGCTGTCCATCATGGACTGCAGCAAGGGCTACTGGCTGCTGCACCAGGGCGTGCACGAGATGGAGCAGTACTTCATCCTCGACGGCGTGCTCAAGCGGGTGGTCGCCAACCCGGCGGGCAAGCAGATGATCCTGCGCTTTGCCGCCGAGGGCGAGATGGAGACCAGCTATGCCGCGTGGCGGCTGGGCACGCCGGCGCCGTACAGCATCGTCTGCGTGACCCGGGCGCGGGTGGCCAAGCTGCCGCTGCGCGACTGGGTGGCGTACATCGAGCGCAATCCGGCCCTGAAGCAGGCCTTCGAGTACTCGGTGATGCACCACATGAGCGACATCATGGCGCACACCATCACGCTGCACCTGCTGGATGCGCCGGGCCGCGTGCAGCGCTTCATGCGCAAGCACGCGGACCTGGCCGAACGGTTGCCGAAGAAGGAACTGGCGACCTACCTGAACCTGTCGGCCGAGACGCTCAGCCGCCTGAAGCAGCGCGGCAAGATCTGAGCGGCCGCCCGCTCAGGCGGCGCCGGCCTCGCGCGCCGCGCGATCCATCTGGGCCTTGCGCATCGGCCGTAGCACGAACCACGCCATCAGCGCCGCGATCGCATTGAGCGCCGACGCGGCCAGGAACACCGAGTGCCAGCCGCCGGTGGCTGCCGCCAGCACGCTGGACAGCGGCACCAGCAGCGAGGCCGTCCCCTTGGCCGTGTACAGCAGCCCCGCATTGGCGGCCGCGTACCTGGAGCCGAAGGTGTCCGCGCAGGTCGAGGGGAACAGGCTGTAGATCTCGCCCCAGGCGAAGAACACCAGGCCGGTGAGCACCACGAACATGATCGGATCCTGGCCGAACTTGAACAGCGCCAGGATGCCCACCGCCTCGAGCCCGAAGGCGATCAGCATCGTGAGCTCGCGGCCGATCTGGTCGGACACCCAGCCGAAGAACGGCCGCGTCACCCCGTTGAGCACGCGGTCGATGGCCAGCGCGAAGGTCAGCGCCGGCAGCGTCATGCCCACCAGGGACACCGGTACGTCGGCGATCCTGAAGTCCTTGGCGATCGGCGCCAGCTGCGCAACGGCCATCAGTCCGCCGGCGCCCACCATGACGAACATCGCGTACATGACCCAGAACACCGGCGTGCGCACGATCTCGCCCGGGCCATAGTCCTTGCGCGACTGCTGCAGCTTGGCCTCGGTGGCGCCGACGATCTTGCGCGCCTCCGGCGCCCGGGTGAGCAGCCATGCGAGCGCGAACACGATCAGTCCCTGCCCGATGCCGAAGTAGAGGAACGCGGCCTCGTAGCCGTGCGACTTGATGAAGGCCGAGATCGGCACGATGGTCAGCGCCGAGCCGGCGCCGAAGCCCGCGGCGGTGAGGCCCGCCGCCAGGCCGCGTCGGTCGGGGAACCACTTGAGCGCGTTGCCCACGCAGGTGCCATAGACGGCGCCCGCGCCGATGCCGCCCACGGCTGCGCCGATGTACAGCAAGGTGAGCGTGTTCGCATAGGCATTGATCACCCAGCCGATCCCGCACAGCAGGCCGCCGACCAGCACGACCACGCGCGGTCCGAAGCGATCGACCATGTAGCCCTCGATGGGCACCAGCCAGGTCTCGGTGAGGACGAAGATGGAAAACGCCACCTGGATCGCGGCCTTGGTCCAGCCGTGCGCCTCCGCGATCGGGTTGACGAACAGCGTCCAGCCGTACTGCAGGTTGGCGATCATCGCCATGCAGACGATGCCGATGAACAGCTGGCCCCAACGGTAGCTGCTGCGATGCCCGGCCGCCGCTGCGACCGGCTCACCGCCGGCCCCGAATACACCCGGGGCCTCGACGGAATTGCTCATGCGTTGTGTCTCCTTGGCGCTGTGAACTTCTCCGGCTCGACCTGCCTTACCGGATGCGGCCATTGATTCTGGGCGTCGCCCTCGGGCGCATTTCTTGACCGCGGTCACGAATTCGGGTTTGCACTAGCAACGCCGGGGGGACGAAACTCTGCATTGCGCTGGCCTGGGTGCGATCAGAAGCGACAAACGCGCGATGAATGAGGGAAGAGGACAAACCCTAAAATCGCGGCAGTCGCAGATTTTTTTGACTCGGAGTTCACACATGTCCCACACCACAACCGCCAGCTGGCCCGCCTCGGGGACGGACCGGCTGTCCGCGCTCGTCAAGGAACTGTTCTTTGCCACCCCGCTCGGCCTGTTGATCCAAGCCCTGCGAAAGTGATGGCGCGGCGGCTTCGTGTCGCCCCCATGCAAGAAAGCCGGCGCGAGCCGGCTTTTTTGTGGGCGCAACGAGGCGGCTCAGCAGCCGGCGCGGCCCTTCATCACGCCTTCGCAGCGCGACTTGGCGGTCTCGATCGCGTCGACCAGGAAGTCGGCGTCGTAGGCGCGCAGCAGGTGCGGATGCTCGCGCTCCACGTAGGTGCGCACGCCGGCCTTGCCCTGCGGCAGGCCCGCGAAGGTCGCGCGGTCCCAGTGCCAGGCGAGCCCCAGCTCCTCGAAGGCGCTGTTGTAGGCCTGCCTCAGGATCTCCGGTTCATGGCGCGTGCCGCTCACCGACTCGACAGCTTCCATCATTTGCGAACTCCTTTGCCGTTGCTGTGGGTTGGAGGCAATCTACGCCGCGAGCTGCATAAAGAACAATGAAAGTATTTGATCGATTCGAGAAGGGATCGGTTATGGTTCGCCCATGCGCAATGCCACGCTCCGCCAGCTCAAGGTGTTCGAGTCCGTCGCCCGCCACCTGAGCTTTTCGCGCGCGGCGGAGGAGCTGCACCTCACGCAGCCGGCCGTCTCGGCGCAGGTGCGCACGCTCGAGGGCCATGCCGGCATCGCGCTGTTCGAGCAGCTGGGCAAGAAGGTCTACCTCACGGCGGCGGGCCGGCAGATGCTGGCCAGCAGCCGCGCGATCCTGGAGCGCGTGCAGGAAGCCGAGGACGCGCTCGCCGCGTTCAAGGGCGTGCAGGGCGGCCGCCTGAACGTCAGCGTCATCAGCGCCGGCGACTACTTCTTCCCCAAGCTGCTGGTCGAGTTCGCCGCCCGCCACGCCGGCATCACGCTCAACTTCGTGGTCTGCAACCGCGAGGAGCTGCTGGAGCAACTGGCGGCCAACGCCACCGACCTGGCGGTGATGGTGCGCCCGCCGGCAGACGCCGACATGGTGGCCGAGCCGTTCGCGCCCCACCCCTATGTCGTCATCGCCGCCCCCAGCCATCCGCTGGCGGCGCAGCGCCGCATCCCGCTGCGGCGCCTGTTCGGCGAGCCGTTCATCGTGCGCGAGCGCGGCTCGGACACCTGGAACTCGATGGAGGACGCGTTCGGCGACGACGTCGCCAACCTGAACGTGGTGATGCAGATCAAGAGCACCGAGACCATCAAGCAGGCCGTGGTCGCGGGCATGGGCCTGAGCTTCCTGTCCGCGCACACCCTCAGCCGCGAGCTGCACGCGCGCGAGCTGGCCATCCTGGACGTGCGCGGCCTGCCGCTGATGCTCAACTGGTACGTGGTGCACCGGCGCGGCAAGCACCTGCCGCCGGTGGCGCAGGCCTTCAAGTCGTTCCTGCTCACCGAGGGCGCCGCCTCGGTGGAACGCGCGCTGGCGGGCAGCCCGCGCGCCGGCCTCAGGAAGCAGCGCGCGGGGTGACCTGCAGGCCGGCGCTGGCCGCGAACTCGGCCGCCGCCATCTTCGCGCCGCCTTCGGGCCGCACGCGCTGCACCTCGATGCGCCCGCCGTGCGCATTCAGCACGATCGCCTGGCGCGTGATGGCGGCCACCGTCCCGGGCGGGCCGCCGACTTCGCCGTGGGTGGCGGTGGGCAGCTTGCGGCAGTCGTACAGCCGCACCTTGGTGCCGCCCAGCATCGTCCAGGCGCCGGGCGAGGGATTGCAGGCGCGGATCAGGTTGTAGATCACGTCCACGTGCAGGCCCCAGTGGACCTGCGCGCTGTCGTCCTGCAGCCAGCCCTCGTAGGAGGCGCCGGCGTGCTCCTGCGCGAGATCGGCCGCCTGCCCCGCCGCCACGATGTCCGCGGCCTTGAGCAGCGCCTCGATCCCCATCGGGAACAGCTTGTTGAAGTACAGCTCGCCGAGCGTCTCGTCGGGGCCGATGTCGCACACCTGTTGCAGCACCACCGGCCCCTCGTCCAGGCCGTCGGTGGGCCGGAAGATGGTCAGGCCCGTGCGCTGCGCGCCGCTGGCGATCGCCCAGCTGATGGCCGACGGCCCCCGGTGGCGCGGAAGCAGCGAAGGGTGGTACTGGATGGCGCCGAGCGGCGCGATCTCCAGCAGCGACGCGGGGGCGAACTGCAGCACGTAAGCCATGACCACCAGTTCGGGCCGGGCGGCCCGCATGGCGTCGTGCGCCTCGGGGCTGCGCAGGCTGGGGAACTGGTGCACCCGCACGCCGTGGACCTCGGCCGCCTCGTGGAGCGGATCGGGCTTGCCCTTGGACTTGGCGGGACTGCAGAAGACGGCGGAGACGACGTGGCCCCGGGCCAGGAAGGCCTCGAGTGCGGCGCGGCCGAACTCGTTCTGGCCCATGATGACGATACGCATGGGGGCCGATGCTAACAATGGCCGGCCCGCGCCGGCCAGGTGCGTTGCCTCCAGGCGTCAGGCACACTCCCTCGCATGCGACAGGCGGGCTCCAGGCGGACACGCGGCGCGGGCCCGGCCGGCCGGCTGGCCGCGGCGTGGCTGGCGGCCGCCGTCCTGTTCCTCGCCGGCGCCGTCCACGCGGCCCCGGTGGCCGTGGGCTCCAAGCGCTTCACCGAGAGCTACGTGCTGGGCGAGATCACGCGCCAGGCCCTGGAGCGGGCCGGCGTCGCCGCGGTGCACCGGCAGGGCCTGGGCAACACCACCGTGCTGGAGCAGGCGCTCGCCAGCGGCAGCATCGACGTCTATCCGGAATACACCGGCACCATCGTGCGCGAGCTCCTGCACCGCGACGAGGCGGCTCCTTCGCTGGAGCAGCTCAATGCCTGGTTGCGGCCCAAGGGGCTGAAGGCGGCCGTTCCGCTGGGCTTCAACAACAGCTACGCGCTGGCCATGCGCGAGGACCAGGCGCGGCAGCTGGGGATCACCACCCTGTCCGACCTGGCCCGCACGCGCGCGCCCTTGCGGCTGGGCCTCTCGCACGAATTCCTGCAGCGCGCCGACGGCTGGAGCGCGCTGCAGCGCGCGTACGGACTGCCGCAGCCGCCCGGCAAGGGCCTGGACCACGGGCTGGCCTACCAGGCGCTGGCGCAGGGCCAGATCGACGTGGTGGACGCGTACACCACCGACGCCCAGATCGCGCGGCAGCGGCTGCGCGTGCTGCAGGACGACAAGTCGTTCTTCCCGCGCTACGACGCGGTGCTGCTGATGCGCGCGTCTGTGGACGAGCGGCCGCTGGCCGCGGCCCTGTCGCACCGCATCGACGAGGCGGCGATGCAGGCCATGAACGCGCAGGTGGAGATCGACGGCCAGTCGTTCGAGGCGGTGGCCCGCGCGTTCCTCGCGGGCCCGGCCCGTCCGGCGGCGCAGGCAGGGGCACCGCAGGCCAGTCCGCCCAAGCCCGCGCCGGCGCAGCGGCAGTCGTTCCTCGAGCGGCTCTTCGCGCCCGACCTGCCGCGCCTGCTGCGCGAGCACCTGACGCTCGTGTTCGCCTCCCTGGCGGCGGCGATCGCCATCGGCGTGCCGCTGGGCATCCTGGCGCACCGGCAGCCGCGCCTGCGCGCCGCCATCATGGGCGTGGTGGGCGTGATGCAGCCGGTCCCGTCGCTGGCGCTGCTGGCGTTCCTGATCGCCGTGGTGGGCACCATCGGCTTCCTGCCGGCGCTGATCGCGCTGTCGGTCTATGCGCTGCTGCCCATCGTGCGCAACACCCATGCCGGCCTGGCCTCGCTGCCGCCGGGCATGCGCGAGGCGGGACTGGCGCTCGGGCTGCGCGACGGCCAGGTGCTGCGCTCGATCGAGCTGCCGCTGGCCGCGCCGACGCTGTTCGCGGGCATCAAGACGGCGGCCGTGCTGAACGTGGGCACGGCCACGGTCGCCACGTTCATCGGCGCGGGCGGCCTGGGCGAGCGCATCGTCGCGGGGCTGGCCGTCAACGACACCGCCACGATGCTCGCCGGCGCGGTGCCCGCGGCGATCCTGGCGCTGCTGGTGGAGTGGGCGTTCGGGCTGCTGGAGCGGTGGCTGGCCCGCGGCCCGTCCGCGGCGCGGGAGCAGCCCCTGCCGGCGCGCGCGGCCGGCCGGCGCTGAACGGCTGCGGGGCGGGCCCTTCGGGTCGGGCCTGATCGGCAGCCGCCTGCCGATCAGGCCGCGGGCGGCGCGAGGTGCTTGGCGAGGAACTTCTCGACCCGCGTCCACCAGTCGATGCGGTTGGGAACGTGCCACCACCCGTGGCCTTCCAGCCGGTATTCGACCCATTCGACGTCGGGATTGGTCTTCTGCACCGCGTCGCGGAACTCGGTGCCATGCACGATCGGCACCCGCCGGTCGCGCCCGCCATAGGCCAGCAGCAGCGGCTGCTTGATGCGCGACGCCTGGTGCAGCGGCGAGGTGCGGCGCAGCTGCTCGGCGTCCTTGGTGCGGTCGCCCACGAGGTTGGGCATGCCATAGCGCTGCCAGGTATCGCCGAAGTCGCTCCAGCTGACCGTGTACATCATCTCGATGTCGGTCACGCCCACCCAGTTGATGCCGCAGCGGTACAGGTCCGGGTCGTTCACCAGGCCCATGAGCGTGGCGTAGCCGCCGTAGCTGGCGCCGGCGATGCACACGCGCTTCGCATCGGCGATGCCCTGCGCGACCGCCCAGCGCGTGCCGTCGGCGATGTCGTCCTGCATCTTCAGGCCCCACTGCTTCCAGCCGGCGCGGAAATGCCGCAGGCCGTAGCCCGTGCTGCCGCGGTATTCGGGCTCGAGGACTGCGTAGCCGCGCGAAGCCAGGAACTGGGCGGCGGGGTTCCACCCCCAGCGCCCGCCGCGCACATAGGGACCGCCGTGGACCAGCACGACCATCGGCAGGTTCTTGCCGCCGCCGGCCGGCATCGTCAGCCAGGCCGGGATTTCGAGGCCGTCACGGGCCCTGTAGCGGACGAGATCGACCCGGCCCATGCGCCGGGGGTCGACCTCGCGCATGACTCGTCCCAGCAGGGTGAGCGTGCCGGCCACCGTGTCGAACAGGTAGATGCTGCCGGGGTCGCGGTCGGAGAACGCACGCACCGCCAGCAACGGTTGTTCCCCACGCTGCGGCACGGCCAGCGTGTTGATCGTGTTGGGCAGCAGCTTGTCGACCTTGTCCTGGACGGCCTTGAACCGCTCGTCGAGCCAGACGGTGGCGGGAGCATCGGAGGTGTAGTGCACGCCCAGCAGCCGCTGGTCGTCGAACACCAGTTCGCCCTCGTAGTCGTACCCCTTGATCTGCACGAGCGGCTCGCCCAGGCGGCCGGCGGCGAGGTCGTAGCGGTACAGGCCGCTCGTGTCGCCGGCGCCACGCGAGCGCACCAGGAAGACGCCGTCGGGCGTGAATGCGTACGGGTCGAAGCCGTCGTAGTCGAACATGCCGCGGCTGTCCAGGGCGCGCCAGCTGTTGGTCGCTGGATCGCGGTACATCACCGTGCGCCGTCCGTCGCGAATGGCCACGGCGATGCGCGGCTCATCGTTCTGATCCAGCAGCCAGTCCCAGGCGAAGTCCGGCCCGCGCAGCTCCAAGAACCGGCCCGTGCGCGTGTTCAGGCGCAGCAGGCGCGTGTGGTGCAGTTCGCCCGTGGCGGTGGGCTCGCCCTGCTCGACGAAGACGTCGTCCGAGTTCTTCAGGCGCGTGGTGCCGGCCAGCCAGGTGTAGAAGGGCAGGTTGTGCCGGTTGATGCGGGTGGTCTCGAGGCTCACGAACGACGCCGCTCGATCCACGAGCTGGCGAAAGTCGCTGCCATCCTTGTCCACGGCGAACAGGCCGCCGCCATAGCGCATCTCGCCCGGTGCGATCTGGCGGTCCACGACGTTGTAGACCAGGCGGTTGTCGTTGACCCATTCGTAGTGGAACACGTCGCCGTCGCTGTAGCCCGCCACGACCTGGGCCGCCAGCTTTCCGGTGTCGATGACCACCAGCTGCACGCGCCCGTTCTTCGCCGCCACGCCGACGGCGATCGACTTGCCATCGGGCGAGAAGCGCGGCTGGCCGAAGGCGGGGTTCTGGAAGAAGGTCTCGATCGGCGTCAGCCCGCCCTGCGCGCTGGCGTCGGCCACCATCACGCCGGCGCCCGCGACCGCCAGTGCCTGGCTGAATTGCCGCCGCGTCACGCCGCCGCGGCGTGCCGCCACGCCCTGCTCCCTGCTGCCTGCCATGCGCTCCTCCTTGTTGTTGGCGGCATTCTAGGCAGCCACGGTTGAGTTGGCACTCCCCCCATGGGTGACGTGCAGGTGGCGTGCAGGTGGCGGGTGGACGTCGTCAGGCGCGGCGCACTCCCGGCCGCACCGCCGGCCTACGCGCCCCCGCTGCACCCGGGCGCACGATGGCCGGCGTGAACCTCTCCTCCCGGCTCGGACCGCTCCGCTCGCTGCTCGACAGCAGCTGGTGCAGCAAGGTGGGCGCCAGCGCCGGCGCGATCGCCGGGTCGGTCGCCGGCGGGCTGCTGGGCGGCGGCCTCGCCACCTTCGGCGGGGCGGTGGCCGGCGCCGTGCTGGGCGGCTTGATCGGGCGTGAAGTCGGCTGCCGCCTCGCCGAGCGCCGCCCGAGGGAGGACACGGAACAGAAGGTGGCCGGCGCCGCGGGCGCCTCGGGCGGCGCCGTCGCGGGCGCCGCGGTGGGCGCCATGGCCGGGCCGGTGGGCATGGTCACCGGGGCCGCCCTGGGTTCCACGGTCGGCGACAAGCTCGGGCGCGGCACCGCGCGCGTGCTGGACGACGACGAGGCCCGGCCGGCGCAGGATCACGACATCGCCGCCGGCACCGCCGCCGCCGGCGGAGCCATCGTCGGCGCGGCCCTCGGCACGGCCGCGGGCCCGGCCGGCATGGCGGTGGGCGCGCGCATCGGCGCGGCGGCGGGCGAGCTCGCCGGCCGCGAGGCCGCCGACTGCGCGGAACGCGCGCCGCCGTCCGACGCCGCGCGTTAGGCGAAGCGCGCGAACACGGCGTCGAGCCGGTCGCGCATGGCGCGCTTGTCGGCGGCGCCGACGAAGCTCGCCTCGAAGCTGTTGTTCGCCAGCGTCCAGGCCTGCGCGGGCGACAGGCCCGTCGCGGCGAAGGTCTGGACGAAGTTGTCGTTGACGTAGCCGCCGAAATAGGCCGGGTCGTCCGAGTTGACGGTGGCCACGAGCCCGGCGTCGAGCAGCTCGCGCAGGTTGTGCTGCGCCAGGCTCGGGAACACGCACAGCTTCAGGTTCGACAGCGGGCACACCGTCAGCGGGATGCGGTCCTGCGCCAGCCGCCGCATCAGTTGCGGGTCCTTGCTGGACTGCACGCCGTGGTCCACGCGCTCGACCTTCAGCAGGTCCAGCGCGGTCCACACGTACGCCGGCGGGCCTTCCTCGCCCGCATGCGCGACCAGGTGCAGGCCCAGCTCGCGGCAGCGCGCGAACACGCGCGCGAACTTCTCGGGCGGGTGCCCCACCTCGCTCGAGTCGAGGCCGACGCCGATGAACTTGTCGCGCCAGGGCAGCGCCTGCTCGAGCGCCTCGAACGCCTCCTCCTCGCTCAGGTGGCGCAGGAAGCACAGGATCAGCTCGGCGTCCACGCCCAGCTGCGTCCTGGCCTGCGTGCACGCGCGATGCAGCCCGTGGATGACCGTCTCCATCGCCACCCCGCGCGCCGTGTGCGTCTGCGGGTCGAAGAAGATCTCGGCGCGCACCACGTTGTCGGCCTGCGCCTTGCGCAGGTAGGCCCACGCCATGTCGTGGAAGTCCTGCTCGGTGATGAGCACGCTGGCGCCGGCGTAGTAGATGTCCAGGAAGCTCTGCAGGTTGGTGAAGTCGTACGCGCGGCGCAGGTCCTCGACGCTGGCGTAGGGGATCGCGACGCCGTTGCGGCGCGCCATCTCGAAGATCAGCTCGGGCTCCAGCGAGCCTTCGATGTGGATGTGCAGTTCGGCCTTGGGCATGGCCCGCAGCAGCTCGGGCACGCGTTCGGCGGCAATGGGCGGGATGGTCGGGGGGCAGGCCTTCGTCATGGGCACCGATTTTCCGCTGGATCGCTCCAGGGGAGCGTGGCCGTGCTCACCAACCCGGCCGCATCTTCCACTGGCGCTTCGAGCACGCGGGGGCTAGACTGCCCGCGTCTTCGCAGTCGGCTCCCCTGGTGGCGGCGAAAGGGAGCATGTGCAAGCCAGCCGCTTGTTCCTCGAAAGGAGACGAGAGATGACCAACATCAGCAGCTGGTTCTTCCGCCTGGCCGTTCTGTACCTCCTGGCCGGCGTGACCCTGGGCATCGTCATGGCCGCGAGCCACAACCACGGGATGGCGCCGGTCCACGCCCACCTGAACCTGCTCGGCTGGGTGACGCTGGCGCTGTTCGGCATCTTCTACCGCCTGTGGCCGGCGGCCGCCGAGACCCGGCTCGCGCGCATCCACTTCTGGACCTACGTGCCGGCGCACTTCGTGCAGATGGTGACGCTGGCCATGCTGTTCAGCGGCATGACCGCCATCGAGCCGGTGGTGGGCGTGGCGTCCGTCGTGGTGGGGCTGGCCATCGCGTGCTTCGCGGTGATCGTGTGGCGCCACGCCGCCACCACGGCGCCGGCCCAGGGCGGCACGGCACCGCTGTCCGCCGCGGCCTGACGGCCCGCTGGCCGGCGACCTGCCGGCGGGGAGCGGCGCCATCCGGTTCGGCAAGCAGGATCGCCCTCCCCCTTTCGGTGCCTGTCGCGCGGCCGGGGAAGGCCGGACAATGGCGGCCCATCGGATGGACGCGCGATCGACCGATCGCGCACGGATGCGCAAGAACACATGACTCGAGAGGGAGACGCTGGCTCCGGCGCGCAAGAAGGCGGGGCGACCCCCGCACGCGACAGGCGCGGGCCCAGTGCCGCCAGGATCAAGTACGCGAAGCTGGCGCATCCGCGCCTGTTCAATGCCTGCCCGCGGCCGCGGCTGTTCGCCCGCCTCGACGAACTGCGCCGCAGCCACTCCGTGCTCTGGATCGCGTCGCCTCCCGGCGCCGGCAAGACCACGCTGCTGGCGAGCTACCTGTCCGCGACTCGGGCGCCCTCGGTCTGGTACCAGGTGGACGCGGGCGACGCCGACCCCGCCAGCTTCTTCTTCTTCCTGGGCCAGACGGTCCCCCGCTCCGGCCCCGCCCTCCCTTGGCTGGCGCCGGAGCTCACCGACGACATTCCGCGTTTCGCGCGCCTGTTCTTCCGCGAGTACTACGCCCGCCTGCCCGAGCGCGGCATCGTCGTCTTCGACAACATCCAGGAATTCGACTGGGATGGCTCCGGCACCCTGCTCGAGATCGCGTTCAACGAGGTGCCCGAGGGCATCACCGTGGTGGCGATCAGCAGGGACGCGCCGCCCGCGCGCCTCTCCCGCCTCGAACTGAGCGGCCGCATCGGCACCCTGCGCTGGGAGGACATGCGGCTGGACACCGACGAGGCCCGGGCGTTGGCACGCCTGGACGACGGCACCGATCCGACGAGCCTGGCCTGGCTGGACAGCATCGATGGCTGGGCGGCCGGGATCGTGATGCTGCGCGCGCACGTCACCGAGAGCGCGCCGGGATCGGCGCTGCGCGAACTCGCCCTGCCGGACGGGCAGGAGGCGGTGTTCCGCTACTTCGCCGGCGAGATCCTCGAGCGCATGCCGCCGGCCTGGCAACGGCTGCTGATGCTCCTGTCCTGGCTGCCGGGCGTCTCGTCGGCGGACGCGCAGCAACTCACCGGCGACGCCACGGCGGCGCGACTGCTCGGCAAGCTGTTCCACGACCGCCTGTTCGTGGATCGGCGCGGGCCGGCCCCCTGGACATACCACTTCCACGCCCTGTTCCGCGAGTTCCTGCAGTACGAATCCGAACGGCGCCTGGACGCCGGCGAGCGGGCCGCCGTCCTGGAACGCGCGGCGGCCATCCTGGACGCCCAGGGGCGGGTCGACGAGGCGGCACGCCTCTACCGCGACGCCGGGGCCTACCCCCAGCTGGCCCGCCTGCTGCTGGCTTGCGCCAGCCGGTTCCTCGCCACCGGCCGCGGCCAGACCTGGCGCGAATGGCTGGGCTGGATCCCGGCCGCCATCGTCGACGCCGAGCCGCGCCTGCGCTACTGGGAGGGCACCTCGCTGAACCAGGCGGACGCCACGCGCGCGCGCGAGGTGCTTGCGCGCGCCGAGCAGGCATTCATCGCCAATGGGGACGCCCTGCATCGCGTGCTCACCATCGCGGCCATCATCGAGAGCTTCTTCTACGAATGGTCGGATTTCCTCGGCCTGCCCGCATGGATCGAGCGGATGAAGGACGCGCTGCGCGAACTGGACCTGGCGACGCTCGACCCGCAAGCCGATGTCCAGATCCACTCCCGCCTCACGCTCGCGCTGTCGATCGCCGAGCCGGACTTCGCGGGGCTGGACGCGATCGGCGGCCGTGCGCTCCGCGCCCTGCCCTTCGTGCAGAGCGCCGCCGAGCGACTGGCCGCCGGCGCCTTCCTGATGATCTACCTCAACTGGGGCGACGTCGCGGCGGCGCGCCAGCTGGCGGTGGCGCTGGAGCCGCTCGTGGACGATCCCGCGATCGCGCCGTTCCACCGGATCTCCTGCTGCCGGTCGGTCGCGTACCGGTACCAGTTCGACGAGAACATCGCGGCGGCGCAGCGGATGATCGGGAAGGCCGAGCGCCTCGTCACCGATTTCGGCCTGGAACACATGCAGTTCCAGCTGCATTTCCGAAGCGGCCTGAACCTGCTGTGCACGCGCGAGCTGGGCAAGGCCCTGGCGCTGATCGAGCACATGCGCCGCATGCTGTCGCCCGCGCGCAAGCTCGAATGGGTGTACGTCCGCATCCTCGAGACCAGCTACTTCGCGCAAACGGGTGCGCTCGAGCATGCCCGGCAAGCGGCCGAAGACGCGGTTCAGGTCGGTGCGCAGGCCAAGCTGCCCGCCACCACGCGCTGGCAGATCACGATGCTGCTGGCCTACTGCCATGCGCTGACCGGCGGGTTCGACCAGGCCCGGGCATGGTCGCTGCGTGCCATCGAGGCGGCCTACGGGCCGGAGCGGGAATGCGCCGGCGAAGAGGCGCAGTTCCTGGCCGTGTCCATCGATGTCGCCGACCGCGGCGCCCGCCACGTGCTGGACGTGGTCGAGATGCTGCTGCGCAGCCAGCGCGAACGCGGCTCGCCCTTCCCGATGCTGCTGCGGCTGGTGCCGCAGATCGCCGAGACGGTGCTGGCGCTGGCGCTGCGCGAAAACATCGAGGTCGAGCACGTTCGCCGCAAGATCGTCACGAACTGCTTTTCCGCCCCTGACCGGTTCACGGCGAACTGGCCCCGCCCGCTGGCGGTCAGGGCCTTCGGCAAGACCGAGCTGTTCCTGCGCGGGCAAGCCGCCAAGTCCCCGGGGAAGGCGCAGAAGCGCCCGCTCCTGCTGCTCAAGGCCCTGCTGGCGGCCGGCGACGGGGGCAAGGCCCAGAACGCCCTGGCCGGCCAGCTCTGGCCCGACGCGGAGGATCCCAAGGCTTCGCTGAACGTGACGATTCACCGGCTGCGCAAGCTGCTCGGCGATGCGGACTCGGTCGTGGTGACGTCCGGCAAGGTCGTCCTGAATGGCGAACGCGTGTGGGCGGACGTGCAGGTGCTCGGCGACCTTTGCGCGCAGGTCGATGCGCTGCCCCCGGATGCCGGCACGGGCCTGCTCCAGCGCCTGGCGCAAGCGCTGCTGGACCTGTATCGCGGCCCGTTCTGTGGCGACGACGAGGAAGCCTGGCTGCTGCCGACCCGCGAGACCTGGCGCCGCCGTTTCCTGGCGGCCGTCGCGCGCCTGGGTGACAGGCTGGAGCAGGCCCAGGACTGGACGACGGCGCAGCAGCTGTACACGCGCGCCCTGGAGGCCGAGCCCCTGGCCGAGACCAGCCATCGCGGCCTGATGCGCTGCGCGCATGCCCGGCACGATCCGGCGGCCGCATTCGGCGCCTACCGGCGGTGCCGGGAGGTCCTGTCCATCGTGCTGGCACGCGCCCCCTCGCCCGAAACCGAGGCCCTGGCGGTCACGCTGGGCCTGAAGGACCGGCACGTCGCCTGATCGGCGGGCGCCCGTGCGCCTCCGCGCCGTTCGCAGCGGGCGGCCCCGTCCGCCAGTCGCACGCTGAACGCCCGCCTGGGCCGGGTGCGGTCTCCGGCTCGGGGGCCATCGCTCCCGCCCCGGCTGCATCTTTCCCATCCGTGCACGATCTGTAAGCCGTGCGCTCCTACGATGCCGGCGTCCTGTGTTCGGGCGGTCGATCGTCGGCCGATTCCATGCGCCGCCGAGGCCCGAGGCCGCGGCAGGTGGTCACCCCTGCAGCCGGCCTCCCCACGCCCTGACGGCCCGCGCCCATGGCCTGCCGGCGCGCCACCGGACACCACCCCGGAGCCAACGTTGCGCCCCCGGGACGCTGAACGCCCCGTGCGTTCCAACCAGGGGCCGACCCGGCCCCGTTCGAGGAGAGAAGATGGACAACGTCATCCACGACGTTCAGGCAGCCGTGAAGGCCTGCATGGCCAAGTACGCCGACTTCCAGGGGCGCGCGTCGCGGCCCGAGTTCTGGTGGTTCTTCGCCTTCCAGTTCGCCGTCTATGTGGTCACCGGCGTGGTGAGCGACTTCGCCTGCCTGCTGGCGATGCTCGCGCTGGCCTTGCCTGCCCTGGCCGTCGGCGCGCGCCGCCTGCACGACACGGGGCGCAGCGGCTGGCTGATGCTGATCGCCCTGGTTCCGCTCCTGGGCGGCCTGGTGGTCCTGTATTTCGCCGCGCAGCCGGGCCAGGGCGGCCAGAACGCCTACGGCAATCCGATCGATCCTGCGCCGGACGTCCCGTCGGCGCAGGCGCACTGAGGCAAGGCCGGCCCACGGCAGCCAGACCGGCAGGAAGGCCCGCGAGGGACCGGATGCCAGAACCCCCATCCGAGGAGTTGAGCTTGAAGACGAAGATGACGATGACGGCGCTGGCGGCGTCGCTGATGCTGGCCGCCTGCGGCGGTGGCGACGGTGGCGGCAGCGCGCCGGACGCGTCGGTGCCGACCCCCACCCAGCCGTCGACGACGGCCATGGGCGTGACCGTCGTGGACGGACCGATCGAGAACGCGCTCGTGTGCCTGGACATGAACCAGAACGAGCGCTGCGACAGCGGCGAGCCGAGCGCGCGCACCGATGCCACCGGCAAGGCGACGCTGGACGTCGCTCCGGCCGCCGTGGGCCAGTCCCCGGTGATCGCCCTCGTGGGCACCGATGCGAAGGACAGGGACAACGGCGCCGTGACCAGCGCGTTCGTGCTGAAGGCGCCGGCCGACAGGCCGGGCGTGGTGAGCCCGCTCTCGACGCTGGTCCAGACGACCGTGGAGGTCTCCGGCCTGGCCACGGCCAAGGCCGAAGCCGCCGTGCAGGCGCGGCTGGGGACGACGTCCCCGCTGCTGACGGACTTCACCTCGGACAGCTCCGCTTCCGCGGCGCAGCTGCAGGGCGTGGCCCGGCTGCTGGTGCTGGCCACGCAATCGCAGACCCAGGCCCTTTCCGCGGCCGTCGGCACCCAGGCCCTGGACGGCTCGACCATCACGCCGGCCGATCTGGACAAGGTGGTGCGCCGCAAGCTCCTGCAGGAACTGCCCGCCATCGCCGAACAGGTCGGTGCATCCAGCGTGCAAAGCGCATTGGCCAGCAGGGATGCCGTCCGGATCGATGCCGCGCTGCAGCCGCTCGTGGCCAGGGTGACCGCCAATTCCGGACTGACCGTCGCCGGCGCGGGGGCGGCCGTCGCCGCCGCCAACGGCAAGGCCCAGGCCACGACCGGCGAACCTGCGGGATCCCTGGTCGCCCTGAGCTACACCAACGCCCAGACCTGGGTCACCCGCGCGTACGCCAGCACGGCGGCGCAAAACACCCCGGACGCGCAGGGCCAGGTCCGCTACGTCGAGCGCCGCCAGCGCCTGCTGAACAACGCGCCCGCGCTCTGGGCCAAGGGCGCCGACCCCACGCGCCAGGGCGATGTGCACTGGTCCGGCAGCAAGTGGACGCAGTGCGTGCTCGGCCACGAGAACGCCGAGTCCGTGCCGGACGCGCAGGGCCGCAGCACCTACAACTACTGCGACGGCTTCGAGCTGGGCGGCCGCACGCGCGCCGAGGTGGACGTCGCCGGCCAGAAGATGGGCGACGTCTACGCCCAGATGCTGAACGGCGGTTACGGCAGCCTGTACGTCAACGCGGCGGACACGGTCCTGGGTGCCGCGACCTTCCCGGCCGGCGCCAAGGTGGTGTATTCGAGCGTGGTGGCGTACGCCAGCGCGCCCAGCTACTCCCCGGGCATCGCGAACATCCTGACGGTGGCCGACGCGGCCGTGGCCGGTGGCGACTCCGCCGCCTGCGCGCTCATCACGCCCAGCACCCCGGCGGCGTCCTACCGCTCGGAGGCCACCTCCCTGGAGACGGTGCTCGCCCGCAACGCCGGCCAGCCGTGCGTCTACGCGCCGGACACCGCCGTTGTCCCGTCGCCGACGGGCGGCACGGCCACCGTGTCCAGCGGAGACCGCAACGAGTGGTGGGGCCAGAGCACGATCGGGATCGGCACCGTGACGGCACAGTCCGGCGCCACCCCCTCGTACTACACGTCCAACGAGTTGATCCGCGCCGCGTTCGGGGCCGGCAACTCGGTCATCTACTACAGCTGCCAGGAGCGTGCGGCCGACGGCTCCCCGCGCAACTGCACTGCCATCGGGACGGGCACCTACAGCATCCAGCCCCTGGGCGATGCGCGCACCCTGGCGCTGGATGGCGCGCCGGTGCGGGCGCAGATCGAGTTCCGGCGCGTGCTCGTCGAGCGCGCCGGCAAGGTGTACGCGGGCTCGCAGAACCTGCCGACGCCCACGGACACCGCGCGCCTGAACCTGGTGGCCATGAATGCGCTGCTCGCGCAGCTGGGCATCGCCGCCGTGGACCCCGCCGCGCCGCTGCAGCGCACGCCCGGGTCGTTCCAGGGGGACTGGGTGTTCTGGCGCGCCGGCAGCAGCTACGCGACCGGCAGTTCCACGACCCTGCGGCTGACGAACCGGTTTGCCGTGTCGGGAGGCACCGCGAGCGGCTACAGCTGCCTGAGCAACGTCGCGGGCGTGCCCACGACGGCGATCAGCTGCTCGCTCACCTTCGACGCCGGCACCGGCGTGGCCACCGTCACATCCGCGGACGGCGTCGCGACGCTCACGCTGGACGCGCAGACCGGCGCGGGCACCGGCACGCTGGTCCCGACCGGCGGGTCCGCCGGCGACCTGGCCGCCGCCCGCCGCTAGCGGATGGGCGCAAGACTCTGGCGCGCGACCGGGCGAATGCCCGGCGTGCGCGGGTTGGCCCGCGCGCGCCGCGTGACCGTTGGCGGACGGCCTGCCCGATCGGCGCGCCGCGGCTCAGCGCAGGGATGCCAGGTACGCCGACAGCGCGCGCAGCTGGTCGTCGTTGAGCGGGTAGACCACGTCGGCCATCGCGGCCACGCCGCCGCCGATGCGCTTGCCGCCCTTGAAGTCGCGCAGCGCCTTGAGCAGGTAGTCCTCGCGCTGGCCGGCCAGGCGGGCCGCCGCCTGGTCGCCGGCGTAGTCGTCGCGGTGGCAGGCGCTGCAGCGGTTGGCGACGGCGAGCTTGCGCCCGACCTCGAGCATCGCGGCGTTGTCGGCAGGCGCCGCGGGCGCGGCCGGCGGCTTCTGCGCCGCGAAGTGCGCGGACAGCTCGCGGATGTCGTCGTCCTTGAGCGCGGCCGCGATGGGCTGCATCACCGGGCTCTTGCGGGTGCCGGTGCGAAAGTACACCAGCTGCCACTGCAGGAATCCCTCGGGCTGGCCGGCCAGCGACGGCGTCTCGGCCATCTGGGACACGCCGCCGGGGCCGTGGCAGGCCACGCAGGCCGCGGCCTTGGCCGCTCCGGCCTCGCTGCCCGCGGCCAGGGCGGCCAGCGGTGCCAGCAGGCCGGCGGCGATCGCCACGGCCGTCAGGGAACGCACAACAGACATCTCGACATCCTGGGAGAGAAAAAGAAACGCCCGCCGGTTCAGACCACCCCGGCGGGCCGCAGGCACCGTTGCCGGTGCGCCTGCATCACTTGCCGTAGCTGATGCGGTAGATGGCACCGGCCCAGTCGTCCGCCACCAGCAGCGCGCCGTCGGGGGCGACCAACACGTCGGCCGGCCGGCCGGTGTAGCTGCGGTCGCCGTTGATCCAGCCGCTGGCGAACACCTCCTGCTTGGCGTTCTTGCCGTCCGGGCCCACCTGCACCCGCATGATGCGCGCGCCCTGGTACTTGTGGCGGTTCCAGGAGCCGTGCTCGGCGATGAAGATGTTGTTGGCGTACTGGGCCGGGAACTGCTTGCCGGTGTAGAACTTCATCCCCAGCGGCGCCACGTGCGCGCCCAGGTTGAGCACGGGCGGCTCGAACTCCTTGCAGCTGTGGCCGGCGCCGTACTTCGGATCGAGCATGTCGCCCTGGTGGCAGTACGGATAGCCGTAGTGGGCGCCGGTCCTGCCGATGCGATTGAGCTTGTCGCTGGGCTTGTCGTCGCTGACCCAGTCGCGCGCATTCTCGGTGAACCAGTACTGGCCGGTGCGCGGATCGATGTCGCCGCCCACGCTGTTGCGCACGCCGATCGCCACGATCTCGGCCTCGCCGGTCTGCGGGTTCACGCGCCGGATCTGCGACAGCGTGGGGGGCGGCAGGCACACGTTGCACGGCGGCCCGAACGGCACGTACAGCCAGCCGTTCTTGTCGAAGGTGAGGTACTTCCAGCCGTGGGCCGCGTAGTTGGGCATGTCGGCATAGACCACCTTGCCCTCGGGCATCTTGTCGAGCGAGGCCTCGGCGTTCTCGTACTTCAGGATCTTGTCGATGTCCACCACGTACAGCGCGCCGTCGCGGAAGGCGATGCCGGTGGGCATCTTCAGGCCGCTGAGGATGGTCTTGACCTCCTTCTTGCCGGCGTTGTCGACGATGGCGTACACGTTGCCCACGGCGAAGGCGCCGACGAACAGCGTGCCCTTGTCGCCCCAGGCCATCTGGCGCGCGCTGTTGACGCCCTGGGCATAGACGCTGATGGAAAAGCCCTGCGGCAGCTTCACGGCCTTGAGGTTCTTCTCCAGGTCCGCCTGCGACGCCGGCAGCGCGGGCGGCGACGGCGGTGCCAGCCCCTTCTGCTCCGCGGTCTCGTCGCCCAGGAACCAGTCGGCCGGCGGCTTCTCCCAGAATTCCTTCTTGGTCGAGTCGTAGCTCTTGAGGGGCGCCGAGGCGGCGGGCGCCTGCGCGTGCGAGGCCGGCGCCAGCAGCGCGCCGGTCAGGGCCAGGGCCGCGGCCGCAGCGGTGCTGCGGGCGACGGCAAGACATCTCGATCCCATGCTGATCCTCCATTTCGGACACCAGTCCGCCGGGCCAGCGTAGGGCCGCGACTCGGCCATGTACTGCTGGAAATCCCTAGGTCCGAACCCATCCACATGGAAACCGTCTGTGAAGAAAAAAGCCGCCCGAAGGCGGCTTTTTTTTCGCGGAGCGGCGGATCAGGTCACTTCTTGTCGCCGCCCGGCACCTTGCCTTCCACGCCCTTGACGTAGAAGTTGATGCCGCCCAGGAACTTGTCGTCGGCGACGGCGTCCTTGGCCAGCACTTCCTTGCCGGTGTTGTCAGCGATCGGGCCCTTCCAGATCACGAAGCTGCCGTCCTTCAGGCCGGCCTTGACCTCGTCGAGCTTCTTCCTGGCGTCTTCCGGCACGTCGGCGGCCACGGACACGAAGTCGATGGCGCCTTCCTTGACGCCCCACCAGCTCTGGCCGGTGGCCCACTTGTTGTCCAGCGCGTCGCGCACGGCCTTGACGTAGTACGGGCCCCAGTTGATGACGGCCGAGCCCAGGTGGGCCTTGGGACCGTAGGCGGTCATGTCGCTGTCCCAGCCGAAGGCGCGCTTGCCCATCTTCTCGGCGGTCTGCAGCACGGCCGACGAGTCGGTGTTCTGCATCAGCACGTCGGCGCCGCCGTTGATCAGCGAGGTGGCGGCCTCGGTCTCCTTGGGCGGGCTGAACCACTCGCCGACCCAGACCACGCGGGTCTTGACCTTCGGGTTGACCGACTGCGCGCCCAGCGTGAAGCTGTTGATGTTGCGCACCACCTCGGGAATCGGGATCGAGCCCACCACGCCCAGCGTGTTGGTCTTGGTCATCTTGCCGGCGATCACGCCCGCCATGTACGCGCCCTCGTAGGTGCGGCTGTCGTACGTGCGCATGTTCTCGGCGGTCTTGTAGCCGGTGGCGTGCTCGAACTTCACGGCCTTGTTGTCGTTGGCGACCTTGAGCATCGGCTCCATGTAGCCGAAGGTGGTGCCGAAGATCACCTTGTTGCCCTGGGCCACCATGTCGCGGATCACGCGCTCGGCGTCGGCCGACTCGGGCACCTTCTCCACGAACGTGGTCTGCACCTTGTCGCCGAATTCCTTCTCCACCGCCTTGCGGCCGTTGTCGTGGGCGAAGGTCCAGCCGCCGTCGCCCACCGGGCCGACGTAGGCGAAGGCGATCTTCAGCGGCTCGGCCTTCGGTGCCGAGGCGGTCGCGGCGGCAGGTGCCGGCGCGGCGGCGGGAGCGGCCGCCTCTTCCTTCTTGCCGCAGCCCACCAGCGCAGTGGCGGCAAGGGCGGACAGGGCCGCCACTTGGAGCAGCGATCGTTTCTTCAGGTCTGTCATGGGGTCCTCTGAGTCGGTGGGGGTCGCGGAAAAGCCCGGATTATGAGCCGGGGTAGAACGGTTTTCCAAGCGACGCCGGCATGTTGGCGCGGATCCACGCGGGGTTGCGGGAGATCAGCGCCAGCACGGCGATCGTCGCGATGTACGGCAGCATGGTGAGGAACTGGGTCGGCACCTCGACGCCCGTTCCCTGCAGGTGGAACTGCAGCATCGTCACGCCGCCGAACAGGTACGCACCAAGCAGGACCCGTGCCGGCCGCCAGGTCGCGAAGGTGGTCAGCGCCAGCGCGATCCAGCCGCGGCCCGCCACCATCCCCTCGACCCACAGGGGCGTGTAGATCACCACGAGGTACGCGCCGGCCAGGCCGCACAGCGCGCCGCCGGCGACGACGGCGGCCAGGCGGATGCGCCGCACCGGATAGCCCAGCGCATGCGCCGACTCGGGCGACTCGCCCACCGAGCGCAGCACGAGGCCGGCGCGCGAGCGGTAGAGGAACCAGACGAGGAACAGCACCAGGGCGATGGCCAGGTAGACCATCGGGTGCTGGCGGAACAGCGCCGGGCCGACCACCGGCAGGTCGCCCAGCACCGGGATGGCGAAGTGCGGCCGCTCGGGCAGCTTCTCCTGCACGTACTTGATGCCGGCGAAAGCGGAGAAGCCCGCCCCGAACAGGCTCAGGGCCAGGCCGGCGGCGTACTGGTTGGTGTTCAGCCAGATCACCAGGACGCCGAACACCGCCGCCATCAGCGCCCCGGCCCCGATGCCGGCGGCGAAGCCGAGCACGTCGCTGCCCGTGTGCACCACGGTGACGAAGGCGGCGAGCGCCGCGCACAGCATCATGCCCTCGGCGCCCAGGTTGACGACGCCCGACTTCTCGTTGACCAGCAGCCCGAGCGCCGCCAGCGCCAGCACGGTGCCGGCATTGAGCGTGGCTGCAATGAGCAGTGCGTACGACTCCATCACGCGGCTCCCTTGGCGGTCGGCTGCCAGCGCACCCGGTAGGCGATCAGGGTGTCGCAGGCCAGCAGCGTGAACAGCAGCAGGCCCTGGAACACGCCGGTCAGCGACTTGGGCAGCCCCAGGCGCGACTGCGCCAGTTCACCGCCGATGTAGAACATGCTCATGAGGATGGCCGAGAACACCATGCCGACCGGGTGCAGCCGGCCGACGAAGGCGACGATGATGGCTGCGAAGCCGTAGCCGGCGGGCACGTAGGGCGTGAGTTGGCCGACCGGGCCGGCGACCTCGAGCGCGCCGGCCAGCCCGGCCGCGCCGCCCGACACCAGCAGCGCCAGCCACAGCGCCTTGCGCGAGGAAAAGCCGGCGTAGCGCGCCGCCGCGGGGGCGAGGCCCCCCACCTGCTGCGCGAACCCGGCCCGGGTGCGGAACAGGAACACCCACAGGGCGCCCGCGCCGGCCAGCGCGATCAGCAGGCCGATGCTCACGCGCGAGCCCTGCATCAGGCGCGGGATCTGCGTCACCGCCTCGAAGGTCTTGGTCTGGGGGAAGTTGTAGCCCGCCGGATCCTTCCAGGGGCCGAACACCAGGTAGAACAGCAGCTGCTCGGCCACGTAGACGAGCATCAGGCTGACCAGGATCTCGTTGGCGTTGAAGCGGTCGCGCAGCACCGCGGTGAGCGACGCCCACAGCATGCCGCCCGCGATGCCCGCGAGCAGGATCACCGGCACGATCCAGGCGCCGGTGGTCTTGTCGGCCAGCAGCGCCACCCCGCCGGCCAGGATGGCGCCGAACACGAACTGGCCCTCGGCGCCGATGTTCCAGACGTTGGAGCGGAAGCACACGGCCAGACCGAGCGCGATCAGCAGCAGCGGCGTCGCCTTGACGGTCAGCTCGCCCAGCGCATAGGCGGACTTGATCGGCTCCCAGAAGAACACCTGCAGCCCGCGCACCGGGTCCTTGCCCAGCGCGCTGAACAGCACGATGCCGATCAGCACGGTCAGCACCAGCGCCAGCACGGGCGAGGCCACGCTCCACACGCGCGACGCTTCGGGACGCGCTTCGAGCTTCAGCATGCGGCGGCCCCTTCCGTCGAGGCGCGCGCGGCCGGCGCGGGCTCCCACAGGCCGCTCATCCACTCGCCGATCTTCTCGACCGTGGCGGTGCGCCGGGGCAGGGAGGGCGACAGGCGCCCCTTGGCGATGACATGCAGCCGGTCGCTCACTTCGAACAGTTCCTCCAGTTCCTCGCTGACGACCAGCACGGCGCAGCCCGCGTCGCGCAGCGCCAGGATCTCGCCGCGGATCTGTGCCGCGGCCCCCACGTCCACGCCCCAGGTCGGCTGCGAGATCACCAGCAGCTTCGGCCGGGCGTCGATCTCGCGGCCGACGATGAACTTCTGCAGGTTGCCGCCGGACAGCGAGCGCGCGGTGGCGCCCGGCCCGCCGGCCTTGACGTTGAAGCGGCGGATGATGTCCTCGGCCTGCCCGCGCAGCGCCTTCACGTCGAGCCAGCCGCCGCGGCCGACGGCGTCGGTGCGCGTGAGCAGCAGGTTGTGCGCCAGCGGCAGAGAGGGCACGGCGCCGCGGCCCAGCCGCTCCTCCGGCACGAAGTGCAGCCCCAGGTGGCGGCGGTGCGCCGGCCCGAACCGGCCGGCCGCCTGGCCGGCGACCTGCACCGCCTGGGGCGCGGCGCGGGTGTCCTCGCCGGACAGGGCGGCCATCAGCTCGCGCTGGCCGTTGCCCGAGACGCCGGCGATGCCGACCACTTCGCCGGCGCGCACGTCGAAGCCCACGTCGTGCAGGTCGACGCCGAACGGCGAGTCGCGCTCCAGCGTCAGCCCCCGCACCTGCAGCACGACCTCGCCGGCCTGGCGGTCGTGGTGCTCGAGCTGCGGCGGCTCGGCGCCGATCATCATCCGGCTGAGCGATGCATTGCTTTCCTGGCGCGGATCGCACTCGCCCGTCACGCGCCCGCCGCGCAGCACGGTGCAGGCGTCGCACAGAGCGCGGATCTCGTGCAGCTTGTGGCTGATGTACAGGATGCTGCAGCCCTGGGCGGCGAGCTTGCGCAGCACCACGAACAGCTTTTCCACCGCCTGGGGCGTGAGCACGGAGGTCGGCTCGTCCAGGATCAGCAGCTGCGGGTCGGTCAGCAGCGCGCGGATGATCTCGACGCGCTGCATCTCGCCCACCGAGAGGGTGTGCACCGGGCGCGAGGGATCGATCGGCAGGCCGTACTCGGCGCCCTTGGCCTCGATGCGCCGCGCCACCTCGGCCAGCTGCAGCCGCTTGTCCAGCCCCAGCCACACGTTCTCGGCCACCGTGAGCGTGTCGAACAGGCTGAAGTGCTGGAACACCATGCTGATGCCCAGCGCCCGCGCCTCCTGCGGGTTGCGCACGTGCGCGGGCTGGCCGTTCCACAGCACCTGGCCGGAGTCGGGCCGCACGGACCCGTAGATGATCTTCATCAGCGTGGACTTGCCGGCGCCGTTCTCGCCCAGCACGGCGTGGGTCTGCCCGGGCAGCACGGACAGCGAGATGCCGTCGTTGGCGACCACGGACGGGTAGCGCTTGGTGATGCCTTGCAGCTGCAGGCGGGCGGGTGCGGTCATGTCGTCTGTCGAAGCTGGCCGGCGATGGCCTTGATGCGCGCGCGCAGCCAGCGCGCCGAGGCCGAGGCGTGGCTGCGCTCGTGCCAGAGCTGGTAGTAGGTGAGCGGCGGAAACTCGATCGGCGGCGCCAGGATGGCGACGGGCAGCCGGTCGAGGTAGCGCTCGCAGAACAGGCGGCCGGTGGTCATGACGAGCAAGGTCGATGCCACCATGGCCGGGATCAGCCCGAAATGGGCACAGCGCGCGGTGATGTTGCGCGCCAGGCCCAGGCTTTCCAGGTGCTCGTCGATGACGCCCCGGGCGCCGGGGTGGGTGGGCGTGGGGGCCACGTGCTCGGCGGCCAGCCACTCGTCGGCCGACCAGCCGCGGCGCACCGCCGGATGGTCCTGCGCGACCAGGCACACCACCTCGTCGGTGAACAGCTCGGCGCGGTGCAGGTCGCCCGGGGGCTCCAGCCAGTTGCCGATCACCACGTCGGTCTCGCCCTGCGCCAGCCGCTCGTGGTAGTGGCCGTCGGCGGACAGCGGCTGGATCTCGATGCGGGTGTGCGGCGCCTGGCGCTTGAGGTCGCCGACCAGGCCGGGCAGGAAGCGCGGGTCGAGGTAGTCGCTGGCCGCGACCCGGAAAGTCTGGCTGGAGGTGGCCGGCTCGAAGCCGCGCGCGTCGCTGAACAGGCTCTCGGCGGCACGCAGGATGCTTGCGCTGGGGTCGACCATGCGCAAGGCGGCATCCGTGGGCACCATCGTGGCGCCCGAGCGCACCAGCAGCGGGTCGCCGGCCAGCTCGCGCAGGCGCTTGAGGGCGGCGGAGACCTGCGGCTGGTGCATGCCCAGCCGCACGGCGGCACGTGAAACGCTGCGTTCAGTCAACACCGTGTGCAGGACCCGGATGAGGTGGAGGTCGATCTTGTCGAAGAGCCCTTGATCTCTCATACCCGCAGGCGCATTCTTTTCATATGGCAGGGCTTATGCCGGTGGCGCCCCGCGCCCCTACGCTCCGCTAGCTGTTCCCTCTTTCCATGCACACCAAGACGATCCGATTCATCCGCCGCGGCGAGCTGGTCTCGCTGGGCAATGTACCACCCGAACGCACCCTGCTCGAGGTGCTGCGGGAAGACCTGGGCGCCACCGGCACCAAGGAAGGCTGCGGCGAAGGCGACTGCGGCGCCTGCACCGTGGTGCTGGGCGAAGCCGTCGACGGCCGCCTGCGCCTGCGCGCCGTCAACAGCTGCATCCGGCTGGCCCATTCGGTCGACGGCCTGGCGCTGTGGACGGTCGAAGACCTCGCCGGCGCCGACGGCGCGCTGCACCCCGCCCAGGAAGCCATGGTCCGCTGCCACGGCTCCCAGTGCGGCTTCTGCACGCCCGGCTTCGTCATGAGCCTGTTCGGCATGTACCAGAACCACGTCTGCCGCGGCGAGACCATCACCCGCGAGCTGGCGCAGGAGGAGCTGTCGGGCAACCTGTGCCGCTGCACCGGCTACCGGCCGATCCTGGACGCCGCGCAGCAGATGGCGGCGTTGCCGCCCGCGCCGCTCGACGAAGCCGCGGTGCTGCGGCAGCTGGACGACCTGGAGCGGCTGCGCGAGGACCGGGAGCCGCCGACCGCGGACGCGGCCGGCTACCTGGCGCCCGCCACGCTGGCCGGCCTGCTGGCCGCCCGCGCGGCCCACCCGCAGGCGCAGGTGGTCGCCGGCTGCACCGACGTCGGCCTGTGGGTGACCAAGCAGCACCGCCAGTTCCCCGCCGTGCTGGACGTCACCCGCGCGCGCGAGCTGCGCCGGATCGAGCACTACGAGCACCACCTCGCCATCGGCGCGGCGGTGTCGCTCACCGATGCCTTCGCGGCCCTGGTCGCGCAGCGGCCCTCGCTCCGGACGTTCGCCAACCGCTTCGCCGGGCTGCCGGTGCGCAACGCCGGCACCCTGGGCGGCAACGTCGCCAACGGCTCGCCGATCGGCGACTCGATGCCGCTGCTGATCGCGCTGGGCGCGCAGCTGGTGCTGATGAAGCACGGCGGCCACCGGCACGTGGCGCTGGACGCCTTCTACACCGGCTACCGCCGCAACGTGCTGGCGCCCGACGAACTCGTCGCGTGGATCCTGGTGCCCAGGCCGCGGCAGGACGAATTCCTGCGGGCGTACAAGGTGTCCAAGCGGTTCGACGACGACATCTCGGCGGTGTGCCTGGTCATCCGGCTGGAGCGCCAGGACGGGCGCGTCGCGCGCATCGGCATCGGCGCCGGCGGCGTCGCCGCGACACCCGCGCGCGCCGTGCGCACCGAGGCGTTCCTCGCGGGCAAGCCCTGGACGGGCGAAACCGTGCGCGCGGCGATGGGCATCCTGCGAGGCGAGTTCCAGCCGATCTCGGACATGCGCGCCTCCTCGGGCTACCGCAGCGAGGTGCTGGGCAACCTGCTGCAGCGGTTCTGGCTGGAGAGCCAGGGCACGACCGGGATCAACCTGGAAGCCGTCGACGTCCTGCCGGGCTCGCCCCCCGAGCCGGCAGCCGGCCTCCAGCCGGCGGGCGCGCCGGCCGACCGGGCCCGCCAGCAATCGGCCAACGGGAGGTCCGCATGACCGCGCGCGACGAAGAATTCACCGCCGCCACCGGCGGCGGCCCGTCGGGCGCGGCCGACGCCGGCGAGCGCAACCTGGCGCCGGCGACCGTGTCGCCGCACGCGCCGGCAAGCGCCGGCCCCGCCATGGGCCGCGACCGGCCGCACGAGAGCGCCCGGGCCCAGGTCGCCGGCGAGGCGACCTACGTGGACGACATCCCGGAGGTGCGCGGCACCCTGCACGCCGCGCCCATCCTGTCGACGGTGGCCCACGGCCACCTGCGCGGCATCGATGCGTCGGCCGCGCTCGCGATGCCTGGCGTTCGCGGCGTCGTGCTGGCGCAGGACATCCCCGGCGACCCGGTGCTCGCCACCTTCGTGCACGACGAGCCGATCTTCGCCCGCGACCGGGTCGACCACGTCGGCCAGGTGATCGGCCTGGTGGTCGCCGAGTCGGTGATGCTGGCCCGGCGCGCGGCGCGCCAGGTGCGGGTGGACATCGAGCCCCTGCCGGCGGTGCTGGACGTGCGCCAGGCCCATGCCGCCCGCAGCTACGTGCTGCCGCCCGTGACCGTGCGCCGTGGCGAGCCGGAGGCCGCGCTCGCCCAGGCCCCGCACCGGCTCGCCGGCCAGCTGGAGGTCGGCGGCCAGGAACACTTCTACCTGGAGGGCCAGGTCGCCTATGCGCTGCCGCTCGAGCAGGACCAGTGGTGGATCCACTCCAGCACCCAGCACCCCGGCGAGGTGCAGCACTGGGTGGCGCATGCGCTCGGCCTGGAGAACAACGCCGTCACGGTGGAATGCCGGCGCATGGGCGGCGGCTTCGGCGGCAAGGAGACGCAGGCCGGCCACCTGGCCGTGTGGGCCGCGCTCGCCGCGCGCAAGTTCAGGCGCCCGGTGAAGCTGCGGCTGGACCGCGACGACGACTTCCTGGTGACCGGCAAGCGGCACCCGTTCGCCTACGACTGGGAAGCGGGCTTCGACGACGCCGGGCGGCTGTCGGGCCTGAAGGTCGCGATGCTGGCCAACTGCGGCTTCTCGGCCGACCTGTCCGGCCCGGTGGCCGACCGGGCCATCTTCCACACCGACAACGCGTACTACCTGGGCGATGTCGAGATCGCCTCGTACCGCTGCAAGACCAACACCCAGAGCCACACGGCCTTCCGCGGCTTCGGCGGGCCGCAGGGCGTGATCCTGATCGAGGCCATCCTCGGCGACATCGCCCGCCACCTCGGGCTGGACCCGCTGGACGTGCGGCAGGCGAACCTGTACGGCGTGCAGGAGCGCAACGTCACCCACTACCGCATGAAGGTGGAGGACAACATCCTGCAGCCGCTGATCGCGCAGTTGGAGCAGTCCTCGCGCTACCGCGAGCGGCGCGCGGCCATCGCGGAGTGGAACGCGGCCAGCCCGGTCATCAAGCGCGGCATCGCGATCACGCCGGTGAAGTTCGGCATCAGCTTCACCGCGACGTTCTTCAACCAGGCCGGCGCGCTGGTCCACGTGTTCACCGACGGCAGCGTGCAGGTCAACCACGGCGGCACCGAGATGGGCCAGGGCCTGCACACCAAGGTGATGCAGGTGGTGGCCGACGAGCTCGGGGTGCCGTTCGAGCGCGTGCGCTGCACGGCCACCGACACCGGCAAGGTGCCCAACGCCTCGGCCACGGCCGCCTCGAGCGGCACCGACCTGAACGGGCGCGCGGCACAGTTCGCCGCCCGCAACGTGCGCGACAACCTGGCCGCGTTCGTCGCCGGCCTGGACGGCTGCGGCGCCGGCGCGGTGGACTTTCGCGCCGGCCGGGTGATCTCGCCCAAGACCACGCGCAGCTTCGACGAGGTGGTCAAGGCCGCGTACGCCAACCGCATCCAGCTGTGGAGCGACGGCTTCTACCGCACGCCCAAGATCCACTACGACAAGGTCACCCTCACGGGCCGGCCGTTCTACTACTTCAGCTACGGCGCGGCCTGCACCGAGGTGGCGATCGACACGCTGACCGGCGAGAACCGCCTGCTGGCGGTGGACATCCTGCACGACGTCGGCACCTCGCTGAACCCGGCCATCGACATCGGCCAGATCGAGGGCGGCTTCATCCAGGGCGTGGGCTGGCTCACCACTGAGCAGTTGATCTGGAACGAGCGCGGCGCGCTGGCCACGCATGCGCCCAGCACGTACAAGATCCCGGCCACCGGCGACGTGCCCGGCCATTTCACGGTCCGGCTCTGGCACGAGGGCAACCGGGAGGACAACGTCGGCGGCAGCAAGGCGGTCGGCGAGCCGCCGTTCATGCTGGCCATCAGCGCCTGGGAAGCTCTGCGCGAGGCGGTGGCCAGCGCCCGCGGCGACGGCCGCAGCCCGCTCGTCGCCCCGGCGACGGCGGAGAATGTCCTGGGGTCACTCCACCGTTGAGCTGCAAGCCGCGCCGCCGGACGGCAGAATGTCCGGCATGCGCGTGCTCGCCACTTCGCTGCTGTTCTGGGCCGACGGGATGACCGTCACGCCCCGGCTGGTCGTGGTTCATCCGCGCGTGCGCGGCGACGCCGGCCTGCTGGCGCACGAGGCGGTGCATTGCCGCCAGATGCGCGAGGTCGGCATGTTGCGGTTCTGGTGGTGGTACTTCACCTGCCCGGCCTTCCGGCTGTGGTCGGAGGTCGAGGCGTACCGGGTGTCGCTGCAGCACCAGCCCAACGGCCTGCGCCACTTCGCGCGCACCATCGCGCGCGGCTATCTGTTGCCCATCAGCGAACCGGAAGCCGAGCGCTTGCTGCGCGGCGGCTGAGCGCGGGAGCGCCGCCGGGCGCCGTCAGAGGAACGCCAGCACCAGCCAGGTGGCCGCGCCCCACAGGCCCAGCGAGAGCGCCCCGCCGATCCAGAATGCGCGGCTGACCAGCAGGCCCGGCCCGTCGGGCTGGGCATCGAAGCTGTCGTGCGCCCAAGGGCCCCAGCCGGTGCCGGACAGGGGCGAGTGCATGGCAGCGCTGGCGTACAGGTCTCGTTGCGGCATCGTGGGGCTCCCGATGGGTGCGTCGTGGCCACCATCGTGCGGACGCCACGGGCCGGCGCGTGTAGGAGCGCTACCGGACCTGGCGGCGGAATTCGCCGCCTGTGGCTCAGCCGTTGGCGTTCGCCGCGCTTCAGTCGCGGGCACGGTCGCCGCGGGCCAGGCGCAGGCCCGAACCCATCGCCCAGACGCCCCAGCACACCAGGGACGCCGCCAACGTGTAGCCGACCGGGCTTTCCGGCACGAACCAGGTCGGCCAATCGGGGAAGCGCTCGGCCAGCGCCGCGGGCGTGGGCGCGCCGGTGCAGGCCACGGCAGCGAGCAGCAGGCCGGCGGCGCCGGCAAAGAACATCCACAGGCCGCCTTGCACCATGCGGTGCGGTGCGCGCGCGAACCACTGGGTCATCGTCTGGAACATGAACTCATCTTGAGGGCCCGCCCCCGCCTCCGCGGCTGAGGCCCGCGGCCCGGCCGTGCAAAGCGCGCCCACCGTGCAAGCGCCGCACATCCGATGCGCGGGGGAGACACCGCCGACGGAACGGCAGGCGTGTCCGAATGTGGCCGATGTCGCGACTTGTTCCCTCCTCCAGGCGAGGGGGTGCGCGACCAGGGCTGGCCCAGCCGCCAGATGCGCCGCTGAGCCGACTGCGGGAAAACCCCAGGCTGCGGGCGCCGCCGGCTGGACAGTAATCGCGGCATGCGAGCGGGTGACCAGGGCGTGTTCGACGACAGTGATTTCGACTGGGACGGCCTCAGTGCGCGCCGGCCGCCGCAGGCCGAGCGGCGCGCCACCGTGATGAACCGCCTCGCCTGGATCGTGCTCGTGCTGCTGATCTTCTGCCCGCCGGTGGGCTTCGCCCTGGCGGCGCTCTGGCGCTAGAGCGCCAGCATCCAGGCGGCCATCTCGTCGGCGACCTGCCGCACCAGTTGCGGCTGCCCCGCCAGGTAGTGGTTGGCGCCCTTCACGTCGATGTTGCGGATCCGGCTGCCGCCGGCGGCCAGCCAGGCATCGCGCGTGCTCGGGAACGTGGACTGGTCGGCGGTGTAGGTGTGCAGCAGCACCGGGACCGACGTCCTGGCCAGGTTGGCCGGGCCATCGGCGAGGCTGCGCGGCGACCACTGGGACAGGAAGGCAGTCAGCGACGTGATGCGCCCCATCTGGCTGGCGGCGTAGTTGACCGATCGCGCGCCGACCGCGCCGGCGCCCCAGACGCTGCCCACCTCGCGGTCGTTCGCATCGAGCGCAAGGTCGAGAAAGCGCGGATCGGCATGCGTGCGGTGGATGACGAACACCTGGTCGCGCGGCCCGCCCGGCTCGGCCCGCCGCCGCAGCAGCGCCAGGCGATCGACCACCCAGCGGTCGATGCGTTCCAGGCGCGCCTGCTGGGCGGCCCGGAAGCGCGCCAGGAACTCCGATGCGTAGGGCGGCCCGTTGCGCGGGTCGTACATGTCGAGGTCGAAGTTGGCCGACAGCGGGTCGTCCTCGTCGAACACGGACGGGTCGATCCAGTGCCGCATCAGGTGCGAGCGCCCCTCGTGCGCCGCGCACAGGGCCAGGCCCTGCACCGGCGGCAGGTCGGCCGGTGACAGGCCCGCCGGATCGCCATCCGGCAGCGTCTCGATGGTGAGCCGCTCGGCCTGTGCCTGGTAGAAGGCCGCGAGCGAGGCGCCGCCCGAGTTGCCCACCAGCACCACCTTGTCGTAGCCCTGCCCGCGCAGGAACTGCACCCCGGCGCCCAGGTCCTGGATCACGCGTTCCATCACCAGCAGCGTGTCGTTGCCGGCATAGCGCGAGTTCAGCCCCATGCAGGCGACGCCGCGCTCGGCCAGCGGGCCGATCAGGTAGTGCCCCATGAAGTTGCTGGTCGGATGCATGACGATGGCAGCGACCTTCTTCGGGCCGGCCGGCTGCGCCCAGGCGCCATAGATGCGCGGGCGCAGCATCTGCAGGCCCGACTGGCTCTCGAGGGCCGCGCCGGGCCGCACGTCGATGACGGCAAGCTGGAGCGAGGGGCTGGACATGGGCGGCATTGTCGGCGAGGCGCCGCAGGCACGCCGCGGGGCACCCACAAGAAAGGCGCTGCGCCTGGGAAGGCGGCAGCGCCTGCAGCAAGGGGCCCGGCGACCAAGGGCGCCGGGCTGCGTGGGTCAGTTGTACTGGTACACGACCGACTTCACGCTGCCGTCGGTCATGCGGTAGTTGAACTTCAACCTCCGGCTGGGCGGCGTGGTCAGCGTGAAGGCCGGGACTGTCGAGTTGTCCAGGGTCACGGAAGTGGCGCCCGGGGCGATGGACTTGTTCGGGCCATAGCTGCCGGCACCGTCGACCACCGCGCCCACGTTCTGCATCTGCTGCGCGGCCGGGTTCTGCACCCAGTCCAGGGGCAGTGCCGTCTGCACGCCGGCCAGGGCACCGTTGGGGTCCAGGGCCGCGAGCGTCTTGGGGCCCGGCGCGCTCCAGGGCAGGTTGACCAAGGTCGTGGCCGGGACCAAATCGCTCAGCAGCGTCTTGGTGACCGTGCGCAGCGGCGTGGTGTTGGCGCCGTAGAACAGTTCGATCTTGTAGCGCGCGCCCTTGACGAACTTGCTGACGTCGAAGCCGTCGGCCGGCTGTGCCCACAACATGCTGTTCGGATTGGCCGCGAGCGTGGTGGCATCGGCTCCGGTCAGGCCCTTGGTGCGCTGCACCCACACCAGCGGGCAGTTGAACGTCACGTTGTTGCCGCACTGGCTGCCCGTGGTCAGGCTGCCGGTCTTGTTGAACAGGTCCATCGACGGCTGCTGGGCCGACGACGACACCTTGAACACCAGGCCCGTGCCCACGCCGCCGTTGCCCGGCAGGCCGGGGCCCGAGACACGGGCCAGGGTCAGGGTGTCGCCCGTGGCGGCGTCGACGCTGCCCGGCCCCTTGGCGTTGACATTGACCAGGAATCCCATCTGGAAGGTGCTGAACGCCGCCGTGTTCGCGGGGTTCATCTGCTCGACGCGGCGGATGATGAGCGTCGTGCTGGTGTCCACCGGCTGCTGGTTGCCCACCAGCCACCACTCGGTCGGACGCGCCGCCGACGACGTGCCGGGGAGCTTCGCGGCCACCGTGATCGCGTTGCCCGGGTTGCCCGCCGAGTCGACGTAGCGGATGTTCAGGACGGCGCGGTCGTAGGCCTCCCAGGCCGGTGCGACGGCCGTCGACGACTTCGGATAGAAGGCCATGATCTCCGGCACGCTGAACGTGGCGCCGGTCATCTGGTCGCTGGTCAGGATGCCGTGGAACTGCTGGCCGGCGTAGTAGCCGTTGTGCAGATAGTCGATGCCCGCCGCGTTGGCCGAGTCGGACACGAAGTCCTCGCAGGCGGCGCCCACCTGGTCGACCTCGGGCCCGCCCTCGCTGGCGGGATGGTCGGTGACGTGCAGCACGCGCTGCGCGGTGGGCAGCGCGAAGCACTGCGTGAACTTCGCCGCCGCGATCTGCGCCGCCTGCGACAGCGAGGAGACCGCCGCATCCGGCGCGGCGACGGTGGCGCCCGTCGTGGTCGGGGTGGCCAGCACGACCGGCGTCGGGTTGTCGATGGTGGCCAGGGCCAGCTTGCCGCTGGCGGGGTCGATGACGACCTTCACGACGTCCAGCACCATGTCCGCCGTGTTTCCGGTGCCGGCCGCCGTGGCGGCCGTGATGGAGGTGGAGAACGGGTCGTAGCCGGCCGGTGCGTTGATAGCCGCCAGCACGGGCGCCAGCTGCGCCACGACGTTGGTGGTGACGGCCGTCAGTTGCGCGGCGTCGACGGTGCGGCTGTTGACGACGGCGAGCGCGTCGCCGCCGCCCAGCTGCGCCACGATGGCCGTCGTCAGCGGCGTGGCGTTGACCGTGAGCGCGGCGCCGGCCGCGGGGGTGGTCGTGGCCACGCTCACCAATGCGGGCGTGTTGCCGGTCGGGTCGGTGACGACCACGAAGAAGGGCGCCACCTTGCCGGCCTGCAGCGTGCAGGTGTAGCTGCCCAGGGGCGTGGTGGTGATGGCGGTTTCGACGCAGGGCGAGGCGCCGCTGCTGTCGGTGATGGTGACGCGCGCATTGGGCACGGCCGCGCCGCTGGCGGCGACGCCGACCAGCGTGGCGGCCGCGGGGGCCGGCGCCGGTGCCGGCGCGGGGGCGGGAGCCGGCGCAGGTGCCGGCGCGGAGGCGACGGTGTCGCCGCTGTCGCCGCCGCCGCAGCCGGCGGTGGCCAGGACCATCGTGCTCGCGACGAGCACGTTCAACCAGGTGAGACGACTTCTCATGAACACTCCTCCAACAAGGTGGGGCGGAGCGTAGGGGCAACCCGACCGTCGAGGATCGCCCGGCAGTCTTAACCCGGATGGGCTAGGCGGTCCTACCCGGTCCGGCCGTGCAGGCGGGCGATCAGCGCCCGCATCCAGGCGTTGCCCGGGTCGGCCTCGAAGCGGCGGCTCCAGTGCAGCGAGACGGCGAACTCGCGGCCGGCCAGGGGCGGCTCGACGATCGCATAGCCGCCTTCGGCCATGAAGCCCTCGGCGATGTTGCGCGGCATGACCACGGCCAGGTCGGTGGCGCGCACGATCGACGGCAGCGCCATGAAGTGCTCGGTCGTGAGGCGCAGGCGGTCCTCGACGTGCAACCGCTGCAGGATCCGCAGCGTGTCGGCGTGCGTGCGCACGTTGACGAACTCCAGCTCGCGCAGCGCCTGGCGCAGCTGCGCCTCCGTGCGCTTGCGGCGCGTGAACGGATGGCCCGAGCGCAGCAGCACGATGTAGCGGTCGCGCAGCAGTTCCAGCTTCTGTGTCTCGCGCACCATCGGCAGGAAGCCGAACGCGAAATCGATGCGGCCGGTGTCCAGCGCGCCGGTGATCTCGTCGCGCGGCAGCGGCAGGGTCTCGACGCGCACACCGGGCGCGTGCTCGCGCAGGGCGACCATCAGCTCGGGCAGGAACCGCCCCTCCCCGATGTCGCTCATGTGGATGCGGAAGGCCCGCGTCGACTGGCGCGGATCGAACCCGGCCGACTCGCCCAGCGCCTGCTCCAGGGTGGACAGCGCCTGGCGCACCGGCTCGGCCAGGCGGTGCGCCTTGGGGGTGGGCTGCACCCCGCCTGCCGCCCGCATGAACAGCGGGTCGTGCAGCACCGCGCGCAGCCGCGTCAGGCCCTGGCTGGCCGCCGGCTGGGTCAGGTCCAGCAGCTGGGCCGCCCGGCTCACGTTGCGCGTGCGGTAGACGGCGTCGAACAGGCGCAGCAGGTTGAGGTCGATGTCCTTCAGGTGCACCGGTCGCATCGTAGCCGGGGGAGCCCATCCGCAGGCTTTACGATCGGGCATGCGCCTGCCCAACCTGCTCGCCACCCGCCGCGGCCGCCTCGCCGCGTTCTTCCTGCTCTATGTCACCGAGGGCATCCCGCTCGGCTTCGCGGCCACCGCCGTCGCCACCCAGCTGCGCCGCCAGGGCGTCGGGCCGGCCGAGATCGGCGCCTTCGTCGCCTCCTTCTACCTGCCCTGGGCGTTCAAGTGGGCGTTCGGCCCGTTCGTGGACGTGTTCCGCTCGCAGCGGTTCGGGCACCGGCGCGGCTGGATCCTGCTCACCCAGGTCGTGATGGTGCTGACCCTGGTGTCGCTGGTCATGGTGCCGCTGCCGCAGGGGCTGGGCCTGTTCACCGCCATCCTGCTGGTGCACAACACCTTCGGCGCCATCCAGGACGTGGCGATCGACTCGCTGGCGGTCAACACGCTGTCGGAGGACGAGCGCGGCCTGGCCAACGGGCTGATGTTCGCCGGCGCCTCGGTCGGCCAGGCCGTGGGCGGCAGCGGCGTGCTGTTCCTGATCCACTCCATGGGGTTCAACTCCAGCTTCTTCTTCGTGGCCGCCGCGATCAGCGCCGTCACGCTGTTCGTCGTGCTGCCGCTCAAGGAGCCGATCGCCGAGGGCGCCGCGGCGGCCGCGCAGTCGATGCGCGGCGCCTGGCGCACCGCCGGCGCCGAGATGAAGCAGTTCGCGGTGGACTCGTTCCGCTCCTTCGTCGGCACCAAGGGCGCCCTCAACGGCGTGTTCTTCGCCCTGCTGCCGGCCGGCGCGATGTCGCTGGGCCTGGCGCTGCAGTCGAACCTGGCGGTGGAAGTGGGCATGGCCGACGACGAGGTCGGCGCGCTGAACCTGTGGACCAGCATCATCTCGGCCGCCGCGATGGTGCTGGGCGGCTGGGTGTCCGACAAGCTGGGACGGCGACCGACGCTGGCCGTCTACCTGGCCACCATGAGCCTGCCGGTGCTGTACCTGATGTGGGTGCTGCAGCAGCACGGCTACGTCATGCCGCGCGCCCCGGGCGGCGCGCCGCTGCCGGAGCTGGTGCGCTCGCTGTGGATCGCCTCGCTGGCGTACGCCGTGTTCCAGGGCCTGATGTACGGCACCCGCTCGGCGATCATGATGGACATCACCAACCCGCGCGTGGCGGCCACCCAGTTCACGGCCTACATGGCGATGATGAACCTGGCCATCGCCATCGCCGCCCAGTGGCAGGGCATCGCGGTGGAGGCCTGGGGCTACCCCGTCACGCTGCTGGTCGATGCCATCACCGGTCCGCTGTGCGTGCTGCTGCTGCCTTCGATGAAGCGGGTCGTCGTGTTCAGCGACGCCCTGGCTGCCAGGCGCTCGCGCAACTGCGCGGTCGGCCTGGGCATCGCCTGCCTGGCCTGGGTGCCCTACTGGGCCTCGCACGAGGCACTGGGCCGCGCGCAGCCGATCCTGGGCGTGTTCTTCACGCTCGTGTTCATCGCATCCGCCCTGTTCCTGCTGGCCGGCCGCGAGGTGCTGGCCGACGCCGCGGGCCCGTGGCGGCGGGCGGCGCTGTGGATCGCGCCGCTGCTGCTGGCCATGTACGGCCGCAACTTCCTGGACAAGCTGCTGGGCATGCCGGCCGTGCACGCCGCCGCGCAGGCCCTGGTGTTCACCGTGCCGGTGGCCGCGGGCATCGTGCTGCTGGCGCTGGCGACCCGCGACTGGGGCGCCACGGCGGCCCCGGCCGACATGCAGCCAGCGCATACCAGTTAGTTCGCTCAGTGGATTGATGGATGAGCCGGCCCGGGCGACACTGCGGCGCCCCCGGGAGACACGGCTTTGGAAGTTTCGTTCAGCAAGGAAATCGAGTCGCTGCGCCTCGGGCGCGGCCAGACCTTCCACGGCGAGGGCATCCTCGCCATCACCAAGGGGCTGCTGCAGTCGGGGGTCGCCTACGTGGGCGGCTACCAGGGCGCGCCGGTGTCCCACCTGCTCGACGTCATGGTGCAGGCCAAGCCCTACATGGACGAGCTGGGCGTGCACGTGGAGGCCTGCGCCAACGAGGCGTCGGCCGCGGCCATGCTGGGCGCCTCGATCCACTACCCGCTGCGCGGCGCGGTGACCTGGAAGTCCATCGTCGGCACCAACGTCGCCTCGGACGCGCTGTCCAACCTGTCGTCGCCGGGCGTCAAGGGCGGCGCGCTGATCGTGGTGGGCGAGGACTACGGCGAAGGCGCCTCGGTCATCCAGGAGCGCACGCACGCGTACGCGCTCAAGTCCACCATGTGCCTGCTCGACCCGCGGCCCAACCTGCCGCAGATGGTGCGGATGGTCGAGCACGGCTTTCGCCTGTCCGAGGCGTCGAACATGCCCGCCATCCTGGAGCTGCGCATCCGCGCGTGCCACGTGCGCGGCAGCTTCGAGGCCGGCGACAACGTGCCGCCGCCGGTGTCCACGCGCCAGCTGATGGAGAACCCGGCGGCGTTCGACTACATGCGGCTCGCGCATCCGCCGGTGACCTTCCGCCACGAGAAGCTCAAGACCGAGGAGCGCATCCCCGCGGCGCGCCGCTACATCGTCGAGAACGGCCTGAACGAGCTGATGCCCGGCAAGCACGCCGACCTGGGCATCATCGTGCAGGGCGGGCTGCACAACGCGCTGGTGCGCGCGCTGCAGCAGCTGGGCCTGGCCGACGCCTTCGGCGAGCCGGACATCCCGCTGCTGGTGCTGAACGTCACCTACCCGCTCGTGCCCGAGCAGGTGGCGCAGTTCTGCGCCGGCAAGCGCGGCGTGCTGGTGGTCGAGGAAGGCCAGCCCGAGTACATCGAGCAGGAGCTCGCCACGCACCTGCGCCGGCGCGACCTGCAGACGCGGCTGCACGGCAAGGACCTGCTGCCCATGGGCGGCGAGTACTCCGTCGAGGTGCTGGCCCAGGGCCTGGTGCAGTTCGCCGCCAGCTACCTGCCCGGCCCGGCCACCGAGCAGGCCCGGCGCTGGCTGGCGGGCAATCGCGAGCGGCGCGAAGCGGCGGCCGCGCTGCTGGCCAAGCCGCTGCCCAACCGCCCGCCGAGCTTCTGCATCGGCTGTCCCGAGCGGCCGGTGTTCTCCGCCCTCAAGCTCGCGCAGCAGCAGATGGGCCCGGTGCACGTGGCCGCCGACATCGGCTGCCATGCGTTCGGCACCTTCGAGCCGTTCTCGATGGGCCACTCGATCCTCGGCTACGGCATGAGCCTGGCCAGCCGCGCGGGCGTCTCGCCGATGATGCAGCGGCGCACGCTGGCCATCATGGGCGACGGCGGCTTCTGGCACAACGGCCTGCTCACCGGCGTGCAGAGCGCCCTGTTCAACGGCGACGACGCCGTGCTGCTGATCTTCAAGAACGGCTACACGTCGGCCACCGGCACGCAGGAGATCATCTCCACGCCCGGTCACTTCGGCGAGCCGGTCCCCGGCGACAAGGCGCAGTCGCTGGCGCACACCAACCGCACCATCGAATCGACGCTGCAGGGCCTGGGCGTGAAGTGGATGCGCACCGTGCACACCTACCACGTGGACGAGATGCGCAGGACCCTGGTCGAGGCCTTCACCAGCGACTTCGACGGCCTGAAGGTCATCGTGGCCGAAGGCGAGTGCCAGCTGGAGCGCCAGCGCCGCATCAAGCCCTGGATCGCCAACCTGCTCAAGACGGGCCAGCGCGTGGTGCGGGTCAAGTACGGCGTGGACGAGGACGTGTGCAACGGCGACCACGCCTGCATCCGCCTGTCCGGCTGCCCCACCCTCACGCTCAAGGACAACCCGGATCCGCTCAAGGTCGACCCCGTCGCCACGGTCGTGGACGGCTGCGTGGGCTGCGGCCTGTGCGGCGAGAACGCGCATGCGGCGACGCTGTGCCCGAGCTTCTACCGCGCCGAGATCGTGCAGAACCCCCGCTGGCACGAGCGCCTGTTCCACACCCTGCGCACGGCGGTCGTGCGCGCGCTGCAGCCCGCCTGACCATGGACCAACGACCCATCACCCTGCTCGTGTGCGCCCTCGGCGGCGAAGGCGGCGGCGTCCTGACCGAATGGCTGGTGGACGCGGCGCGCCGCGCCGGCTACCCGGTGCAGGCGACCTCGATCCCCGGCGTCGCCCAGCGCACCGGCGCCACCACCTACTACATCGAGGTGTTCCCGGTCCCGGCCAGCCAGCTGGGCGGCCGCCAACCGGTGTTCGGGCTCAGCCCGGTGCCCGGCGCGCTGGACGCGCTGGTCTCGTCCGAGCTGCTCGAGACGGCGCGGCAGATCACCAACGGCATGGCCGCCGCGGACCGCACGCTGGTCATCAGCTCCAGCGCGCGGCTGCTGACCACGCAGGAGCGCATGCAGCTGGCCGACGGCCGCCAGGATGCGGCCGAGCTGCTGCAGCTCGTGCAGGCCTTCAGCCGCGAGCACCAGGTGTTCGACATGAACGCGGCCGCCAGGGAGTGCGGCACCGTCGTCAGCTCGGTGCTGCTTGGCGCCATCGCCGGCAGCGGCCTGTTCCCCTTCGAGCGCCGGTTCTACGAGGAGGCGGTGCGCGGGGGCGTGCCGCACGAGAAGTCGCACGCGTCGGCGCAGGCCAGCCTGCGCGGCTTCGACAAGGCGTTCGCGATCGTCGCCTCGCGCCGCGCGCAGGCGCAGTTCGTCGAGCAGCTGCTGCGCGACCCCGCGAACGGCCGGGCCGCAGCCGCGCCGGCGGTCGCGGCCACGTTCCCGGCCCAGGTGGCCGAGATGTTCACGCTGGGCCACCAGCGCCTGGTCGAATACCAGGGCCGCGCCTACGCCGAGCAGTACACGCAGCGCCTGCAGGCCGTGCTGGCCGCCGAGCGCGCAGCCGACCCGGCCGGCGCGCACGGCTTCGCGATCACGCGCGAGACGGCCCGCTGGCTCGCGCTGTGGATGGCGTTCGACGACATCGTGCGCGTCGCCGACCTCAAGAGCCGCGCCTCGCGCTGGCAGCGCGTGCAGCGCGAGGTCAAGCCGGCCGACGCCGACCTGCTGAAGGTGTACGACCACTTCAAGCCCGGCGTGCCGGAATTCGCGGCGCTGCTGCCCGAAGGACTGGCCGGCCGGCTGCGTGCCTGGGACCGCCGCCGGATCGCCGCCGGCAAGGACGCCTGGGCGCTGCCGCTGAAGGTGGGCACGCACACCGTGGGCGGCATGCTGGCGCTGCGCACCCTGGCCAGCCTGAAGTGGCTGCGCGTGCGCGGCAGCCGGTTCGCGTTCGAGCAGCGGATGATGACCCGCTGGCTGGACGGCATCGCGCAGGGCGCGCGCCGGGGCTGGGACCTGGGCCACGAAATCGCCCTGTGCGGCCGCCTGATCAAGGGCTACGGCGCCACCAACGAGCGCGGCAAGGACAACCTGCTGCACGTGCTGGACCACCTGGCCGGCCTGCCCGATCCCGCCGCGGCGGCGCAGGCGATCGCGGCGGCCCGGGCGGCGGCGCTGGCCGACGACGCCGGCCAGGCGCTCGACGCGACGCTGGTGCGCCTGGGCGCGCCGGCCCGGCCGGTGAAGGAGCAGCCCATCCGGTTCATGCGCAAACCCGGCCCGCCCCGGGAAAGCATGGATGAGCGGAAGCCCGAGACCGTTATATAAAGTAATCGAAGTGCCCCACCACAAACAGGAGACAAGCATGCGCAAGACCTTCGTTCCCGCCGCCGCGGCCCTGGCCGCCCTGGCGTTCTGCACCGGCGCCGCCCTGGCGCAGGACAAGCCCGTGATGCTCAAGCTCTCCAGCTGGGTGCCGGCGCAGCACCCGCTCAACCCGGCGCTGCAGGCCTGGGCCGACGACATCAAGAAGGCGTCCAACGGCACCATCACGGCGACCCTGTTCCCCTCCGAGCAGCTGGGCAAGGCGTTCGACCACTACGACATGGCGCGCGACGGCATCGCCGACTTCGCCTACGTGAACCCCGGCTACCAGCCGGGCCGCTTCCCGATCATGGCCGGCGCGTCGCTGCCCTTCCTGTTCGCCAACGCCAAGGGCGGCACCGCGGCCATCGACGCCTGGTACAAGCAGTACGCCGCGCAGGAGATGAAGGACGTGAAGGTGTGCTTCGCCTTCGTGCACGATCCGGGCACCTTCCATGCGCGCAAGAAGATCACCGTGCCGGGCGACATCAAGGGCATGAAGATCCGTCCCGCCACCAGCACCATCGGCCAGATGGTCACCGCGCTGGGCGGCACCAACGTGCAGGCCTCGGCCCCCGAGTCGCGCGACATGCTCGAGCGCGGCGTCGCCGACGCCATCACTTTCCCGTGGGGCTCGATCGGCCTGTTCGGCATCGACAAGGTGGTCAAGTACCACATGGACGCGCCGCTGTACGTCACGCCGTTCGTCTGGGCGATGAACAAGGCCAAGTACGACGCGATGTCGGCCGGCCAGAAGAAGGTGATCGACGACCACTGCACGACCGAGTGGGCCGAGAAGGTGGCCTCGCCCTGGGCCGACTTCGAGTTCGCCGGCCGCGCCAAGATGGCGGCGCTGCCCGGCCACGAGGTCTACAAGCTCACCGCCGAGCAGCTCACGGCCTGGCGCCAGGCCACCGCGCCCGGCGAGGCGCAATGGGCCGACGGCGTGAAGAAGGCCGGCCAGGATCCCAAGGCCGTGATGGATTCGCTCAAGGCCAGCCTGACCAAGTACAAGGCCGCGCTGTAAGCGGCTGACCGGGCGGCGCCCCAGCGTGGGCGCCGCGCCCACCGAGGAGGGGCTTTGCAGGACAAGCGCAACTTCGCCGACCGCTTCATCAGCGGCATCGAGTGGCTGGCGGCGATCTTCGTCGGGATCGTCGCCCTCAACATCTTCATCAACGTGCTGCTGCGCAAGTTCTTCAGCACGTCGATCCCGGATTCGTACGACTTCGGGCGGATGCTGCTGGGCATCCTGATCTTCTGGGGCATCGCGGCCACCAGCTACCGCGGCGGCCACATCACCGTGGACCTGGTCTGGACCGCCGTGGGCAAGAAGGCGCGCCGCGCGATCGACGTGTTCGCCACGCTGGTGCTGCTGTTCGTGGTGGTCGTGCAGACCGCCATGCTGTTCGACAAGGTGCGGCTCACCTACGTCGACCACGTGCTCACCTACGACCTGAACATCCCCACCTGGCCGTTCTATGCGGTCGCGTGGGCCGGCGACGTCTGCGCGGTGATCCTGATCGCCATCCGCACCTGGCGCCTGGTGGTCAAGCCCGAGGCCCTGCACGACGAGCATTTCGAAGACAGAAAGACGGAATAACGCATGGCCCCCACGCTTGTCACTTCGTGCGCTGCGCTGCCCCCCGGGGCGGCCGCGGGCTTCCTGACGCGGCCCGGCGGAGCCTGACCACCCGATGGACACCGACCTGATCGCCCTGGTGGGCTTCGTCTCGCTCTTCGCCCTGATGCTGCTGCGCGTGCCCGTGGGCATGGCCATGGGGCTGGTGGGCATCTCCGGCTACGCCTGGATCGCCGGCGCCGGCCCGGCGCTCAAGCTGGTGGGCCAGACGTCGATGCGCACCGTCACCGACTACACCTTCGGCGTGATCCCCATGTTCATGCTGATGGGCGCCTTCGTCTCGGTCTCCGGCGTCAGCCGCGAGCTGTTCAAGGCCGCCAACTCGATGATCGGCCACCTGCGCGGCGGCCTGGGGGTCGCCACGGTGCTGGCCTGCGGCGGCTTCGCGGCCATCTGCGGATCGTCGGTCGCCACGGCGGCCACGTTCTCCAGCGTGGCCTATCCGGAGATGCGCCGCTTCGGCTACCCGCAGTCGTTCTCCACCGGCGTCATCGCCGCGGGCGGCACGCTCGGCGCGATGCTGCCGCCCTCCACGGTGCTGGCGGTGTACGCCATCCTCACGCAGCAGGACATCGGCAAGCTGTTCATGGCCGGCGTCATCCCCGGCCTGTTCGCAATGCTGCTGTACGTGCTCACCATCCTGGTCATCGTGAAGGTGCGCCCCGGCTGGCTGCCCGGCGGCGACCCCAAGCCGTGGGCCGAGCGCGTCGCCGACCTGAAGAACGTGTGGGCGCCGCTGGTCCTCTTCATCTTCGTGATCGGCGGCCTGTACGGCGGCCTGTTCACGCCGACCGAGGCCGGCGGCGTGGGCGCCAGCGGCGCCTTCCTGCTCGGGCTGGTGCGCGGCAAGCTCGATCGCGCCAAGATCAAGGAGGCGCTGCTGTCGGCCACGCGCACCGCGGCCGCGGTGTTCACGGTGCTGATCGGCGCGCTGATGTTCGGCTACTTCCTGACCATCACGCAGACCCCGCAGAAGCTCACCGGTTTCCTCACCGGCCTGGGCGTCGGTCCCTACGGCGTGCTGGCGCTGATCATGGTGATGTACCTGGTGCTCGGCTGCCTGATGGACGCCATGGCCATGATCATCCTGACGGTGCCGATCATCTTCCCGGTGGTCACGCAGCTGGGGTTCGACCCGATCTGGTTCGGCGTCATCATCGTCATGACCGTGGAACTGGGCCTGATCCACCCGCCGGTGGGCATGAACGTGTTCGTGATCAAGAGCGTGGTGCAGGACGTGACCTTCACCACCATCTTCAAGGGCGTGCTGCCCTTCGTGGCCACCGACATCCTGCGGCTGGTCATCCTGATCACCTTCCCGATCATCGCCCTGTGGCTGCCGGGGAAGATGGGATGAAGGAAGTCGCCTATCCCGTGCGGGTGGAGTTTGGCGACTGCGACCCGGCACGCATCGTCTGGTTCCCCAACTTCTTCCGCTGGATCGACGCCGCCTCGCGGCACTTCTTCATCGAGTGCGGCGTGCCGCCGTGGGCCGAGACCGAGAAGACGCTGGGCGTGATCGGCACGCCGCTGGTGGACACCCACGCCCGCTTCGTCAAGACCGCCACCTACGGCGACCAGCTGCAGATCCACACCAGCATCGGCGAATGGCGCGCCAAGAGCTTCGTGCAGCGCTACCGCGTCACCCGCGGCGACGACCTGCTGATGGAGTGCGAGGAGGTGCGCATCTTCGCCGGCCGGCGCGAGGACGGCAGCATCTTTGCGCAGCCGATCCCCGCGGCGATCCGCGCGCTGTGCGAATAGCGGCCGCCCTTCGCCCCTGAGCGCCCCTGCAGGCCGGGCCGCCGCGCGAACCGGGCGAAATCCCGCAGTCGGCGCGGCGACCTCATGCAGTATCCTCGCCCACGCTCATCCATCGGGCCGCTGCACCCGTGCTCGCCGCCACCCGGCGCACCCGTGCAGGACCTCCCGCCACCCGCGGGCGGGCCGGTCCGCCACATCGACCAGGTGCCATGAACAGAACCCTCCTCGCGACTGCGCTCGCTGCCCTCCTTGCCGCCGGTGCGGCCAACGCCCAGGCGCCCCAGCGTGCCGAGCGCGCCGACGACCTTCCCCGCTTCAGCTATCCCGTGCAGGGCGAGCTCGAGGCCATCGTGCGCGACCCGCAGCGCTTCGCCGCCTTCGCCGCCGACGTGCGGCGCGACACCGAGCAGACGCTCGCGCGCTTCGACATCGCCGACCTGTCCAGGCGCCGCCAGCTGCTGGGCGTGCTGCTGCAGCTGGACCTGCTCGACGGCCGCTGGGACGACGCGCTGCGCCGCTCCAACGAGATCCGCGGGCTGCAGGAGAAGCCGGCCGACAAGCTGCTGTCGGGCCTGAGCACGCGCGCGATCGTCTCCGCGGTGAAGAAGACGGGCGGGCGGCAGTCGCCGCAGTTCGCGCCCGAGGTCGCGCAGGCGATGGCCGGTGAGCTGCAGGGCCTGCCGTACCTGGTGGTGCGCAACGACGTGCAGCGGGCCAAGGCGGGCATGGAGACGGTCGGCGAGACGCTGGTCCTCGGGCGGGTGCGCAACGTGCTGCAGCCGGTGGCGGCGCAGACCGGCGCCATCAGCTCCGACCTCGCGCCGGCCCTGATCGGCGCGCGCTACGCGCTGGAATTCGTGCTGCCGCTGAAGGCGGCGATGCTCGACACCTACACCCGCTACCTGGCCGCCAACCAGGTCGACAAGCCGGACATCTGGGCCCAGCGCGACGTCGCCCTGCCCGCCGGGCGCAACTACGCCACCGTGCCGGTCGTGGTCTGGGACAGCGGCGTCGACATGCCGCTGTTCCGCGGCCGGCAGATCCTGCAGGGCGGCGTGCCCGCCACGATCGCGTTCGACCTGCGCAGCCAGCCGTCCAAGGAGCCCCTCAAGCCGCTGGGCGCGCAGCTGCACAAGCGCCGCGACGAATTGCTGGCGCGCAGCAAGGGCATGTCCGACCTGACCTCCAACATCGACAGCCCCGAGGCCTCGGCGGTCAAGAAGCTGCTGTCGGAGCTGTCGCCGCAGGCGTACCGCAGCACGCTCGAGGAGATGCGCCTGGTCGGCGTCTACGAGCACGGCACCCACGTGGCCGGCATCGCGATGGCCGGCAACCCGTACGCGCGCCTGGCGAACGCGCGCATCGAGTTCGGCCACACCATGCTGCCCGACCCGTGCCCGACGCCGGAACTGCAGGAACGCGCGGCGGCCAACTTCGCCAAGTACGGCGACTTCATCCGCCGCACCGGCGCCCGCGTGGTGAACATGAGCTGGGGCGGCAACCTGCGCTCCTACGAGGTGGAGCTGGAGCAGTGCGGGATCGGCAAGGACACCGCCGAGCGCAAGGCGATCGCCCGCCGCTACTTCGACCTGCACTACAAGTCCCTGAAGGCGATGTTCGAGTCGCTGCCCGAGGTGCTGTTCGTCACCTCGGCCGGCAACTCGGGCGACAACCCCACCTTCAACGATGCCTACCCGTCGGGCATCGCGCTGCCGAACATGGTCTCGGTAGGCGCGGTCGACAAGGCCGGCGACGAGGCCGGCTTCACCAGCTACGGGCCGACGGTGCTGCTGCACGCCAACGGCTACCAGGTCGACAGCGTCGTTCCGGGCGGCAAGCACATCGCGCTGTCCGGCACCTCGATGGCCTCGCCCCAGGTGACCAACCTCGCCGCCAAGATGCTCGCGGTCAAGCCCGCGCTCAAGCCGGCGGAGGTGATCGAGATCATGCGGCGCACGGCCGACCGCAGCGACGACGGCCGCCGCACGCTGGTCAATCCCGCCAAGGCGCTCGCCGCCGTCGGCTACCGGCCCTGAGGCCCGGCCGGCCTCAGCCGCGCTTGTCGCGCACGCGCTGGGTGCCGGCCTTGCCGATCGCCTTCCACTTCCTGCGCAGCGCGATGCGCTGCAGCGGCGTCTGCTCGGCGCGCTGCGCATCGCGCAGCAGCTTGCGGTAGTTCAGCAGCCGGTCTTCCTCGACCAGCTCGCGCACCGCGCAGCCCGGCTCGCCGTCGTGGCGGCAGTCGCGAAAGCGGCACCGCGTCCCCAGCGCCTGCACGTCCTCGAACGCCGCGGCCAGCGCTTCGGCGGCCGCGTCGGGCCGCCAGGTCCGCAGGCCGGGCGTGTCGATGATGCAGGCCCCGCCGGCGCAGCGGTGCAGCGACCTCGCCGTCGTCGTGTGGCGTCCGCGGCCGTCGCTGCGCCGCACGGCGCCGGTGGCCTGCAGTCCCTCGCCCACCAGGGTGTTGGTCAGCGTCGACTTGCCGGCTCCGGACGAGCCGAGCAGGACCAGCGTCTGGCCGGCGCCGAGCCAGCCCCACAGCGCCACCCGGGCGGCGTCGCTCGTCGCGTCGACCGCCACCACGGGAACGGAGGCCGGCAGGCGGCGCCGCAGCTGCTCGGCGCGCGCCGCCGCATCCGGCACGAGGTCGGCCTTGCTCAGGACCACCACCGCCGCGACGCCGCTGGCGCGCGCGAGCGCGATGGAGCGCTCCATCCGCCGGGGGTTGTAGTCGGCGTCCAGCCCCATCACGAGCAGCGCCGTGTCGACGTTGCTCGCGAGCGGCTGGCGCCGTCCGTCGTTGGCCCGCCGCGCGATCTGCGTGACGGGCTCCAGCCGCTCGCTGGTCCACCAGCGGCCCTGGTCGTCCGGGCAGGCGACGACCCAGTCGCCGACCGTGAGCGGCGCGTCCCGCGCCTGCAGCACGGCCAGCAGGCGGGGCAGCGGCCGCGCGAGATGGTCCTCGTGGCCGTCGTCGAGGGTGTGGCAGTCGCGCTGTGTCTCCACGACGCGGGCCAGGCGCGCGCGGCCCTCCAGGGTCAGCGCGCCGAGGAGGGACAGCACGGCCTGGGCCAGGCCGATGCCCCGCAGGGATTCGATGTCGATGTGCATGGTGCTCGATTCATGGTGGTCCGCAGGTGCGCGCGGGCGCACGCCGGCCGCGTGCAGGGCACGTGGCTCGGATCGGAAGGCCGGCCGCCGACGCGGCGGGGAATCAGGGCACCCGGTGGGGCGGTGACGCGCGGGTCAGGCGGCCGACAGGAGGGGGGCAAGGTCGTGTCGTTCCATGGCTGGCTCTCCTGTGGTGGTGGTGGAAGGAAGCGGCAGTGTGCCAGCGGCCGGCCGGCGCGGTCAACGCGCACCGGCGCTGTCGCGCTGGTGGCGTGGCGGCTGAAACACATGTCACCCGCACCGAGGTGTAAGGTGCAGCCGACCGCCCCCAGGGAGTGCCATGGCCACAGCCACAGCCGCCGCGCCCGCGCGCAAGCCCCTCTACCGCTCGCTCTACGTGCAGGTGCTCACGGCGGTCGTGGTCGGCATCCTGCTGGGCCACTTCCAGCCCGCGCTCGGCGAGCAGATGAAGCCGCTGGGCGACGGCTTCATCAAGCTGATCAAGATGATGATCGCGCCGATCATCTTCTGCACCGTCGTCACCGGCATCGCGGGCATGGAGGACATGAAGAAGGTCGGCAAGACCGGTGGCCTGGCCCTGCTCTATTTCGAGCTGGTCAGCACCATCGCGCTGGTGATCGGGCTGGTACTGGTGAACCTGGTCGGCCCGGGCCGGGGCATGAACGTGGATCCGGCGAGCCTGGACACCAAGGGCATCTCCGCGTTCACCGCGCCGGGCAAGCTGGGGACGACCACCGAGTTCCTCCTCAACCTCATCCCGAACACGCTCGTCGACGCCTTCGCCAAGGGCGAGATCCTGCAGGTGCTGCTGATCGCCGTCCTGTTCGGATTCGCGCTGCACCGGTACGGCGGGCGCGGCACGCTGGTGTTCGACTGGATCGAGAAGACCTCGCACGTGCTGTTCACGATGGTCGGCTTCATCATGCGGCTGGCGCCGATCGGCGCGTTCGGGGCGATGGCCTTCACCGTCGGCAAGTACGGCCTGGGTTCGCTGTTCTCGCTCGGCAAGCTGATGGGCACGTTCTACGCCACCTGCCTCGTATTCATCTTCGTCGTGCTCGGCACCATCGGGGCGCTGCATGGCTTCTCGGTGTGGAAGCTGGTGAAGTACATCAAGGAGGAACTGCTGGTCGTGCTGGGAACGTCCTCGTCCGAGTCGGTGCTGCCGCGGATGATGGAGAAGATGGAGAACCTGGGCGCGCGCCGCACGACGGTGGGCCTGGTGATCCCCACCGGCTACTCGTTCAACCTGGACGGCACCAGCATCTACCTGACGATGGCCGCGGTGTTCATCGCGCAGGCGACCAACACGCCGATGACGCTGATGCAGGAGCTGACGCTGCTGGGCGTGCTGGTGCTGACGTCCAAGGGCGCGGCCGGCGTCACGGGCAGCGGCTTCATCGTGCTGGCGGCGACGCTGTCGGCGGTGGGCCACGTGCCGGTGGCGGGCCTGGCGCTGATCCTGGGCATCGACCGCTTCATGTCCGAGGCGCGCGCGCTCACCAACCTGATCGGCAATGCGGTCGCCACGCTGGTGGTGGCGCGGTGGACGGGGGACCTGGACCTGGAGCGGCTGCGCTCGCAGCTGGATGCGCCGGGCGACGCGACCGACGATCCGGAATCGGTGTTCAACGCCCACACCGAGCAGCCGGCGCTCGGCGCCGAGCCGCGGCCCTGAGGCCTCAGGCGGCCTCGGCGAGCTCGCCGCGGTACTTCTCGAGGAAGACGCGCAGCTGGCGGTAGTCGGACTTGGAGATCGCGTCGGTGGCGCCGAGCGCGCGGCACTTCTGCACCACGGCCGGCGAGGCGAAGTCGCTGAAGACCACCACGCCGGGGCCGGGCGCGTCGCGCCGCAAGCCATTGAGCACCGAGAAGCCGGAGCCCTCGCGCAGCATCAGGTCCAGGATCACCAGGTCGCAGCCGCCGCGGTTGTCGTGCAGCCACTGGTGCGCCGACGACTCGGTGGCGCAGCTGCCCACGAGGTCGTAGCCGCCGACGAAGTGCAGGGTTTCGTTGATCAGTTCATGCGAGGCCTTCACGTCCTCGACCAGCAACACGCGGATTCCCAACGACTTCTCCTGCAACTGCGACTGCGGATCCACCCCGCCCGGCGGGTGCCGGAACTCGGTGGAGCGACGCCGGTCGCGGAGCGTGGTCGGCTTTTGCCCGGCTCAGTCCGCGAAGCGACGGGCGATTGTCATCAAATTGCCCCCGGTTGGCTGTAGGTCGAGGCCTACAGCCTGTCAGCCGAAGGTCAGATCACCAGCACGGCCCGGAAGTCGTTGACGTTGGTGTGCGTGGGCCCGGTGACCACCAGGTCGTCCAGGGCGGCGAAGAAGCCGTAGGCGTCGTTGCGCTGCAGGTGCGCGTCGGCGCGCACGCCCGCGCCCGCGGCGCGGTGCAGCGTGTCCGGGGCGACGAACGCGCCCGCGTTGTCCTCCACCCCGTCGATGCCGTCGGTGTCGGCCCCCAGCGCCCAGACGCCGGGCTGGCCCTGCAGGGCCACCGCGAGTCCGAGGCAGAACTCGCCGGCGCGGCCGCCGCGCCCGCGCGGCGTTCCCTCGGGCTGCCTGCGCACGGTGACGGTGGTCTCGCCGCCGGACAGGATCACGCACGGCCGCGCGAACGGCTCGCCGCGCCGGGCCACGGCGCGGGCCAGCGCCGCATGGACCTTGCCCACCTCGCGCGACTCGCCTTCGATCTCGTCGCTCAGGATGTGGGCGGCGATGCCCGCCGCCCGCGCCTGCGCGGCGGCCGCCTCCAGCGACTGCTGGGGCGTGGCGATCAGGTGCACCGCGTGGCCGGCAAAGACCGCGTCGCCCGGCTTGGGCGTCTCCAGCGCGCCCTGCTCCAGCAGGCTCATGGTGGCGCCCGGCACCTCGATGCCGTAGCGCAGCAGGATCGCGACCGCGTCCGCGCAGGTCGTCGCATCGGGCACCGTGGGGCCGCTGGCGATGACCGACGGGTCGTCGCCGGGCACGTCGCTGATCGTCAGCGTCACCACCCGCGCCGGGTGGCACGCGGCGGCCAGGCGGCCGCCCTTGACGCGCGAGAGGTGCTTGCGCACGCAGTTCATCTCGCCGATCGATGCGCCGCAGTGCAGCAGCTCGCGGTTGATGCGCTGCTTGTCGTCCAGCGTGAGCCCCTCGGCCGGCGCGGTGAGCAGCGCCGAGCCGCCGCCGGAGATCAGGCACAGCACCAGGTCGTCCGCCGACAGGCCGTGCGCGAGCGACAGGATGCGCTGGGTGGCGGCCAGGCCGGCGGCGTCGGGCACCGGGTGCGCCGCCTCGACGACCTCGATGCGCGCGGGCAGCCCCGCCGGGCGTGGCGGGATGTGGCCGTAGCGCGTGATCACCAGGCCCGACAGCGGCGCGTCGGCGGGCCACAGCGCCTCCACCGCCTGCGCCATCGAGGCCCCGGCCTTGCCGGCGCCCAGGACCAGCGTGCGCCCGCGCGGCGGCGGCGGCAGGAAGGCGCCCAGCGTGCGCAGCGGCAGGGCCCGCTGCACGGCGGCCGCATACAGGTGCTGCAGGAAGGCGCGTGGATCGCGCCGCGGATCGGGAACGTCGTTGCCGGGAAGGTTCATCGTTCTTGCCTTGGTCTTCATTCGCCCAGCACGGTCACGACCACGGTGCGGCGCTGCGGGCCGGTGCGATGCTCCCACAGGAACAGCCCCTGCCAGGTGCCCAGCAGCAGGCGGCCCTGCCCGACCGGCACCGTGAGCGATTCGCCGGTGAGCACGGTGCGCGCGTGGGCCGCCATGTCGTCCGGGCCTTCCGTGTCGTGCCGCCAGGCGGGGTCGCCATCGGGGGCGGCGCGGGACAGCACGGTCTCCAGGTCGCGCCGCACGTCGGGGTCGGCGTTCTCGGTGATCACCAGCGAGCAGCTCGTGTGCTGCACGAACACGTGCGCGATGCCGGTGCGCACGCCGGACTGCGCGACCGCCCGCGCGACGGCGTCCGTGATGTCGCGGCTGCCGCGGCCGCTGGTGCTGAAGTCGAGCGTCGACTGGTGGTGCATCGGGCCGCCATTGTCGCCCGCCGGGCGCGGACTTCAGCCCGGCACCGCGGCCAGCGCTTCCTCCAGCTCGTGCACCTGGGGTGCTTCAGCCCCAGCGTCGGGCGGTACGGGGTTCGACGCCGTCTGACTCATGCGTGCAACTTAGCCCACCACCATGGATGAGCCGGGGCCCCGGGCCCCGGGCCGGCGCGCAACACGGCACCGCCCATGGGCTGCGGGCGGGCCGGCCGCGCCGGTCAGGAGCGCTCGTCGCGCGGCGGGCGCACGGTGCCGGTGGGCAGGGTCTTCTCGATCACCTTGTCATCGGGCACGTCGTGCGGCCCCGGCTCGTCGGGGATCGGCGGCACCTGGCCGGCGATGGACTCCTCGGCCTGCGGCGAACGGTCGGGCGTTCCGGTGGTGGACATGGCGGTCTCCTGGCGATGCGTCGGACGAGCATGGCACCGCGCCCGCCGCGCCGGCTGTAGGACAGCCGCGCGAGCGGCGCCCCGGGGTTCAGTCGATGCGGGCGCCCTGCCGGAACCACTGGCCGATCACGGCGCGCTCGGCATCCGTGATGCCGGTGGCATTGTTCATCGGCATCAGCCTGGCGACGACGGCCTGCTGGTACACCGCCGCGGCGTGCTGCTTCACCGCCTCGGGACTGTCCAGCCGCACGTTCTTCATCTGCACCTGCGCGCCATGGCACAGGTAGCAGCGCTGCTCCAGGATGGGCCGCAGCTGCGCGTAGCCGACGTCCGCCGGCGGCGCCGACGCCGCCGCCTGGGGCGCCGGCGCGAGCCAGGCCACGGTGGCCGCGAGCGCCGCCACGCCGGCCAGCGCATACGGCAGCGGGTGCCGGTTGCGGCCCAGCTTCCAGCCGTGGCGCAGGACGAAGAACTGGCGGATCGCCGCGCCGGCGAACATCAGCAGCACCAGCACCAGCCAGTTGCGCGGATGGCTCCAGAGGAAGCTGTAGTGGTTGGACAGCATGGCCACCAGCACCGGCAGCGTGAAGTACGTGTTGTGCACGCTGCGCTGCTTGCCGCGCTTGCCGTGGATCGGGTCGACCGGCTGGCCGGCGCGGATGGCGGCCACCACCTTGCGCTGCCCCGGGATGATCCAGAACAGCACGTTGGCGCTCATCGAGGTGGCGATCATCGCCCCCACCAGCAGGAAGGCGGCGCGGCCGGGGAAGAGGTGGCACGCCAGCCAGGCGGCGACGCCCACCAGCGCCGCCACCAGCACGCCGACCACGGCGTCGCCCTTGTCGCGCTCGCCGAAGACGCGGCACACGGCGTCGTACGCGAACCAGAACACCACCAGGAACGCGAGCGCCGCGGCGACCGCCGCCGCGGGCGACCAGTCCACCAGCGTGCGATCGACCAGGTAGGCGCTGGCGTTCCACAGGTACGAGACCATGAGCAGCGCGAAGCCCGACATCCAGGTCGTGTAGCTCTCCCAGTAGAACCAGTGCAGGTGCTCGGGCAGCTTCGGCGGCGAGACGGCGAACTTCACCGGGTGGTAGAAGCCGCCGCCGTGCACGGCCCACAGCTCGCCGCTGACGCCCTGGCGCTTGAGGTCCTCGTCCACCGGCGGGGTGAGGCTGGCGTCGAGGAAGACGAAATAGAACGAGGAGCCGACCCAGGCGATCGCGGTGATCACGTGCAGCCAGCGCAGCAGGAAGTTGGCCCAGTCGAGAAAGTAGCTTTCCATGGCGGTGTTCAGGTCGTTGCGGCGCGGGCCTGCAGGAGTTGGGCCGCCACGCTGGCGGCGATGACGGCGGGTTGCTTGCCCGCGATGCCGGGCAGGCCGATCGGGCAGTGCACGGCATCGAGCTCGGCGGCCGCGAAGCCGCGCGCCTCCAGCCGGTGGCGGAAGGTCGCCCACTTGGTGTGGCTGCCGATCAGCCCGAGGAAGGGCAGGTCGGCGCGCTCGCGCCGGCGCTGCAGGCAGGCGGCGACGATGTCCAGGTCCTCGGCATGGCTGAAGCTCATGACCAGCACCAGGCTGCCCGGTGCCAGCCCGCGCACGGCCGCCTGCACCGGATCGGAATGCTCGCACTGCACATTGGCCGGCACCTCGGCCGGGAAGATCTGGTCGCGGCTGTCGATCCAGGTGAGCGCGAAGGGCAGCTCGGCGCAGGCCCGCACGATCGCGCGCCCCACGTGGCCGCCGCCGAACAGCGCCACCGGCTGCAGGACCGGCGCCAGCCGCGTCCGCAGCGCCGGCGCATCGGCCGCCGCGACGCGCTCGAAGCGAAGGTGCACCACGCCGCCGCAGCACTGGCCCAGGCTGGGGCCCAGGGCATAGCGGCGCAGCGTCTCGCCCTCGGCGCCTTCCGCCTGCCAGGCGCGCGCGCTGGCGATGGCGTCGAACTCGAGCTGGCCGCCGCCGATCGTGCCGGCGATGCCCGAAGGCGCCACCAGCATCCAGGCCCCCGGCTCGCGCGGCCCCGAGCCCTGCACGGCCTGCACGGTGACCAGCACCGCGCCGCCATCGCGCTCGAGCAGGCCGATCGCGTCCATCACAACCGCCACGGCCGCGTCTGTGACACGCGGCAACAAGCGAACTCAGCCGTAAGCAAGGTCATCCGGAGTTTCACGCTGGCCGTTGCCCGCAGGCACGGGGACCATCCGTGCACCGAGGAGGAGATTCCATGCACCCGAAGTTCAAGCGCCAGCGCGCGCTGCTCGCCCCCCTGGCCGCCGTCGCCAGCCTGCTGGCCGCGTGCAGCAGCACGCCGCCCCCGGCCCCCGAACCGCCCGTCGCCGTCGCGCCCCCCGCGCCGGTGGCGCCGCCGGTCGAAGCGGTCGTGGCCAACAGCCGCGTGTCCGAAGCCGTCACGCCGCGCGCGTACCGCAAGGACGCGGCCGCGCACCTGTACGGCCTGAACCAGGGCCGCATCTGGCACGGACGCCTGCCGCCCCTGCTGTACGCGGTCGGCGTGCTGCAGGTCGAAGTGGGCCGCCAGGGGCAGGTGCAGAACATCAGCTGGATGCGCGCTCCGCGCCATGCGCCCGAAGTGATTGCCGAGATCGAGCGCACCGTGCGCGCCGCGGCCCCGTACCCGGTGCCCGCGCGCATGGGCCGGGTGGTCTACACCGACACCTGGCTGTGGCACAAGAGCGGCCGCTTCCAGCTCGACACGCTGACCGAGGGACAGGACTGAGCGCGCGCGCGCCATGACGGCCGCCCGGCTCACGAGCCGCGGTAGGTCGAGTAGCTCCACGGGCTGACCAGCAGCGGCACGTGGTAGTGCTCGGTGGGGTGGGCGATGCCGAAGTCCAGCCCCACCTGGTCGAGGAACGGCGGGTCCGGCAACGCCACCCCGCGGGCGCGGAAATACGCGGCCACGTCGAACACCAGGCGGTACGTGCCCTGGCGCAGCTCGCTGTCCTTGTACAGGGGCCCCTCGGGATTGCGCCCGTCCGCATTCAGCGTGAAACGGCGCACCAGCGTGGGCTGGCCGCCCTGCACGGTGTACAGCGCCACCGACATCCCGGCGGCGGGCGTTCCGTGCATCGTGTCCAGGACGTGGGTGCTCAGGCCCATGCAGCAACTCCTCAATGGTCGACAGAAGTGTATACACTTTTGCGGGCGCCAGCTATCATCGCCCCGCCATGGAGCCGTCCACCACCGCCGTCATCGCCCGCGAGCTGACCCAGGCCATCGCGGGCCATCGGCTGCAGCCGGGCACCAAGCTGGCCGAACAGAAGCTCGCGGACCACTTCGGCGTGTCGCGCACGCTGGTGCGGCAGGCCCTGCACCAGCTGGCGCAGAACCGGCTGGTGACGCTGGAGCCCGCGCGCGGCGCGTTCGTGGCCGCGCCGACGGTGGAGGAGGCGCGCCAGGTGTTCGCCGTGCGCCGCATGCTGGAGTCGGAGATGACGCGCGTCTTCGCACGGGAAGCGCCGCCGGCCAGCATCCGCGGGCTGCGCGAGCACGTCGCGCGGGAACAGGCGGCGCTGGACGGCCACGACACGGCCGGGAGCATCGAGCTGCTGGGCGACTTCCACGTGCGGATGGCCGAGCTGATGGGCAACGAGGTGCTGGCCCAGATCCTGCGGGACCTGATCGCCCGCAGCTCGCTCATCACCCTGATGTACCAGCGCGCCGGCGCCGCCCGCCACTCGCAGCAGGAGCACGTGCAGATCGTGCGGGCGCTGGCGGCGCGCGACTCCGAGCGGGCCGTGCAGTTGATGGACGAGCACCTGCGGCACGTCGAGGCCAGCCTGGCCTTCGACCGGCCGCGACCCACCCACGACATCACCCAGGCGCTGGCCGCGGCATGAGCGCAGACCCACAGCGAACCGCGCAGGAGGACCCCGTGAGCACCACCTACGACAGCACCGCGGCCTACCCGCGCGACCTGGCCGGCTACGGCCGCAACCCGCCGCACGCGAAGTGGCCCGGCAATGCGCGCATCGCCGTGCAGTTCGTGCTCAATTACGAGGAAGGCGGCGAGAACGCGGTGCTGCACGGCGACCCCGGTTCCGAGCAGTTCCTCTCCGAGATGTTCAACCCGGCCAGCTACCCGGCGCGGCACCTGAGCATGGAGGGCATCTATGAATACGGCTCGCGCGCCGGCGTGTGGCGCATCCTGCGCGAGTTCGAGCGGCGCGAGCTGCCGCTGACCGTGTTCGGCGTCGGCATGGCGCTGCAGCGCCACCCCGAGGTCACGGCCGCCTTCGTCGAGCTCGGGCACGAGATCGCCAGCCACGGGTGGCGCTGGATCCACTACCAGGACGTGGACCGCAACACCGAGCGCGAGCACATGCGGCTGGCGATCCGCGCCATCGAGCAGCTCACCGGCCAGCGCCACGGCAGCCCGGGCGCCATCCACGGCGCGGGCTGGTACACCGGCCGCGACAGCCCCAACACCCGCCGCCTCGTCGTGGACGACGGTGGCTTCGAGTACGACAGCGACTACTACGGCGACGACCTGCCGTTCTGGATGAAGGTGCGGCGCAGCGACGGCGCGCCGGCGGCGCACCTGGTGGTGCCGTACACGCTGGACACCAACGACATGCGCTTCTCGCTGCCGCAGGGCTTCTCGCAGGCGCAGGACTTCTTCGTCTACCTGCGCGACACCTTCGACGCCCTGTACGCCGAAGGCGACCCGGCCGGCCTGGACCGGCCCAAGATGATGAGCGTGGGCATGCACTGCCGCCTGCTCGGGCGCCCCGGGCGCATCGTGGCGCTGCAGAAGTTCCTCGACCACATCGAGAAGCACGACCACGTCTGGGTGTGCCGCCGCATCGACCTGGCGCGCCACTGGAAACTGATCCATCCCTTCGCCGGCTGACCCCATGCCCCTCACCCTCGACCAACTCAATGCGGCCAGCGCCGACGAAGCGGCCACGCTGCTCGACGGCCTGTACGAGCACTCGCCCTGGATCGCCCGCGCCGCGCTGGCGCAGCGGCCGTTCCGCTCGCTCGCCCATCTCAAGCACGCGATGGCCAGCGTCGTCCGCCAGGCCGGCCCGGAGCAGCAGCTGGCGCTGCTGCGCGCGCATCCGGAACTGGCCGGCAAGGCGATGGTGAGCCGCACGCTCACGGCGGAATCGAAGAACGAGCAGGGCAGCGCCGGCCTGACCGACTGCACGCCGCAGGAGTTCGCAACGATCCAGCAGCTCAACGCCGACTACAACGCCAAATTCGGCTTTCCCTTCATCCTGGCCGTGCGCGGCCCGCGCGGCACCGGCCTGTCGCGCGGCGAGATCATCGCCACCTTCGAGCGCCGCCTGGCCAACCCGGCCGACTTCGAGCGCGCGGAGTGCCTGCGCAACGTGCACCGCATCGCCGAGATCCGGCTGAACGACAAGTTCGGCGCGGCGCCCGCCGAGGGCGAGCAGGTCTGGGACCAGCTCGAGCGGCTGGCGCAGTTCAGCGATCCCGGCTTCAAGGACAAGGGCCAGCTCACCGTCACCTACCTCACCGACGCGCACCGCGCCGCGGCCGCGCGCATCGCGCAGGACATGCGCGAGGCCGGCTTCGACGACGTCGACATCGACGCGGTCGGCAACGTCGTGGGCCGCTACCGCGCCGGCGCGCCCGGCGCCCGGACGCTGCTGACCGGCTCGCACTACGACACCGTGCGCAACGGCGGCAAGTACGACGGCCGGCTGGGCATCCATGTGCCGATCGCGTGCGTGCGCGCGCTGGCGGCGCAGGGCCGGCGGCTGCCGTTCGGCCTCGAGGTCGTCGCTTTCGCCGAAGAGGAAGGCCAGCGCTACAAGGCCACCTTCCTCGGCTCCGGCGCGCTGATCGGCGCCTTCGACCCGGCCTGGCTGGACCAGAAGGACGCGGACGGCACCACGATGCGCGAGGCCATGGCCCACGCCGGCCTGCCGGCCACGCTGGACGCGATCCAGGCGCTGCGGCGCGACCCCGGCGCCTACCTCGGCTTCGTCGAGGTGCACATCGAGCAGGGCCCGGTGCTCAACGAACTCGACCTGCCGCTGGGCATCGTCACCTCGATCAACGGCGGGGTGCGCTACACCTGCGAGGTCGTCGGCATGGCCAGCCACGCCGGCACGACGCCGATGGACCGCCGGCGCGACGCGGCGGTGGCCGTCGCCGAGCTGGCGCTGTTCGTCGAGCGGCGCGCGGCGCGCGACGGCGACTCGGTGGGCACCATCGGCATCCTGCAGGTGCCCGGCGGCTCGACCAACGTCGTGCCCGGCCGGTGCCAGTTCACGCTCGACCTGCGCGCGCCCAACGACGCCCAGCGCGACGCCCTGGTGCAGGACGTGCTCGCCGAGCTGCAGGCGATCTGCAGCCGCCGCGGCGTCGGCTTCACCACCGAGCTGACCATGCGCGCGGCCGCCGCGCCCAGCCACCCCGCCTGGCAGGCGCGCTGGGAGCGCGCCGTCGACGCGCTGGGCGTGCCGCTGCACCGCATGCCCAGCGGCGCCGGCCACGACGCGATGAAGCTGCACCAGGTGATGCCCCAGGCCATGCTGTTCGTGCGCGGGCAGAACGCCGGCATCAGCCACAACCCGCTGGAGAGCACCACCGCCGACGACATCGAGCTGGCGGTGCAGGCCTTTCGCCACCTGCTCGACCAACTGGCCACCGGAGCGACCGCATGACCGACCACGACCGCCTCGACGCCTGGGTCGACGCCCACTTCGACGAGGAAGCGCGCTTCCTGCAGGAGCTCGTCCGCGTGCCCACCGACACGCCGCCGGGCAACAACGCCCCGCATGCCGACCGCACGGCCGAGCTGCTGCGCGGCTTCGGCTTCGAGGCCGAGAAGCACCCGGTGCCGGCCGAGGCCGTGCACGCGCAGGGACTGCAGTCGATTACCAACCTGGTCGTGCGGCGCCGCTATGGCGACGGCCCCGTGGTGGCGCTCAACGCCCACGGCGACGTCGTGCCGCCGGGCGACGGCTGGACCCACGACCCCTACGGCGGCCAGATCGACCAGGGCTTCCTCTACGGCCGCGCGGCCGCGGTGAGCAAGAGCGACTTCGCCACCTTCAGCTTCGCCGTGCGGGCGCTCGAGTCGCTCGGCGCGCCGCTGCGCGGCGCCGTGGAGCTGCACTTCACGTACGACGAGGAGTTCGGCGGCGAGCTCGGCCCGGGCTGGCTGCTGAAGAACCGCATCACCCGCCCCGACCTGATGATCGCGGCCGGCTTCAGCTACCAGGTGGTGGTGGCGCACAACGGCTGCCTGCAGATGGAGGTGACCGTGCATGGCCAGATGAGCCACGCCGCGATCCCGGACAGCGGCACCGACGCGCTGCAGGGCGCCACGCACATCCTGCAGGCCCTGTATGCGCTCAACCGCGAGTACCTGCGGGTGACCTCGCGCGTGGAAGGCATCACCCACCCCTACCTGAACGTCGGCCTCATCGCCGGCGGCACCAACACCAACGTGATTCCGGGCAAGGTGGTGCTCAAGCTGGATCGACGCATGATCCCGGAAGAGGATCCGGCCGAGGTCGAGGCGTCGATTCGCGCCACCATCGACGCGGCCGTTCGCTCGTTCGAGCCGCCGCGCGGCGGCCGCGACATCCGCGTCGAGGTGCGCCGGCTGCTGCTCGCCCGCTCGATGGTGCCGCTGCCCGGCAACGAGCCGCTGGTGCGAGCCCTGCAGGCGCACGGCCAGGCCGTGTTCGGCGAACCGATCCCGGCGGTGGGCACGCCGCTCTACACCGATGTGCGCCTCTACACCGAGGCCGGCATTCCCGGCGTGATCTACGGCGCCGGGCCGCGCACGGTGCTGGAATCGAACGCCAAGCGCGCAGATGAGCGCCTGGACCTCGAGGATTTGCGCAAGGCGACCAAGGTGGTCGCCCGGACGCTGCTCGACCTGCTGCGGCCCGCCACGCCGCAGGCATGAAAAAGCCGGGCTGGGCCCGGCTTTTTCAACTGGTCGTCGAACCGCCCGGAGTGGCTCCGGGACGATCGCCTTAGCGCACGCGGCCGCGGCGGAACAGGTTGACGATGGCCAGCAGGATCACGGCGCCGACCAGCGACACCAGGATCGAACCGATGCTGATGCCTTCGTTGATGGTGGCCACCCCGACCATCGGCGAGATCACCCAGCCGCCGATGAAGGCGCCGACGATACCGACGATGACGTTCAGCAGGATGCCCTGCTGCCCGTCGGTGCGCATGATCAGGCTGGCCAGCCAGCCCACGACACCACCCACGATCAACCAAATCAGAAAGCCCATGATGCACTCCTATGCCGCGAACGGCGTGTTGTTGATAGCGGCCGGAACCCGGTGGGCCCCGTCCCCCTGCCACCCCAAAACCGGCAGCCGGTGAACGCAATATGGTTGCGCCGCCCAAGCGCGGGCGTAGTCGCCCACACAGCCTCACCGTGCGGGGCGTTCCAGTGGGCACGTCAGACAACCCCTACCCCCGCCCGGCCCTTCCCGCAGCGCGACCGCAGGGGGTATTTCCGGAGGGAAAAGCGCGGCCGGTGGCGGCACGATATCGACCGGCACCCTTCTTGCTTTTGGTTGGGCTCACTGCACCACATCCACGCACCCAGAGGATCCCCATGACGAAAAGACTGTTCCTGCGCGCCGCCGCCGCGCTGGCCGTGGCGCTCGCCACCGGCACCGCCGGCGCGCAGACCACGCCGATCAAGTTCCAGCTGGATTGGCGCTTCGAAGGGCCCGCCGCGCTCTTCCTCACGCCGGCGGCCAAGGGCTACTTCAAGGATGCGAAGCTCGATGTGACCATCGACGCCGGCAACGGCTCCGGTGGCGCCGTCACCCGCGTGGCGTCGGGCACCTACGACATCGGCTTCGCCGACCTGGCGGCGTTGATGGAGTTCCACGCCAACAACCCCGATGCGCCCAACAAGCCCGTCGCCGTGATGGTGGTCTACAACAACACGCCGGCGTCCGTGATGGCGCTGAAGAAGTCGGGCATCCGCAAGCCCGCCGACCTCTCGGGCAAGAAGCTCGGGGCCCCGGTGTTCGACGCCGGTCGCCGCGCCTTCCCGATCTTCGCCAAGGCCAACGGCATCTCGGGCGTCACCTGGACCGCGATGGATCCGCCGCTGCGCGAGACCATGCTGGCCCGCGGCGACGTCGACGCCATCACCGGCTTCACCTTCACCTCGCTGCTCAACCTGGAGGCGCGCGGCGTCAAGGCGGACGACGTGGTCGTGCTGCCGTATCCGGACCATGGCGTGAAGCTCTATGGCAACGTGGTGATCGTCTCGCCCAAGCTGATTCGCGAGAACCCGGCGGCGATCAAGGCCTTCCTGTCGGCGTTCGCCAAGGGCGTCAGGGACGTGGTGGCCAATCCGGCGGCGGCGGTCAACGACGTCAAGGCGCGCGACGGCATCATCAACACCGAACTCGAGACGCGGCGCCTGAAGCTGGCCATCGACACCGTGATCAACAGCGCCGACGCGCGCGCCGAGGGCTTCGGCCAGATCAACCCGGGCCGCCTGTCGCTGATGGCGTCGCAGGTGTCCGACGCGTTCGGCACCAAGACGCGCGTGAACCCCGACGCGGTGTGGAACGGCTCGTTCCTGCCCGCCAAGGCCGAACTGAACGTGCTGCCCGCGCCCCGGAAGTGACGGCACCGACATCGAGCGTCGCCGGGCCGAGCACGCACGCGTGGCCTCCCGCGGGGGGCGGCATGCCGCCGGCGGGCGCGCCCGCGGCCCCCGATTTCGTCGACTTCCGGGACGTCTGGCTCGCCTACAACGACGACCTGCTCGCCCAGAACCACTTCGCGGTCGAGGCCATCGACCTGCAGGTGCGCCAGGGCGAGTTCATCGCCATCGTCGGGCCCTCGGGGTGCGGCAAGTCCACCTTCATGAAGCTGGCCACGGGCCTCAAGCGCCCCAGCCGCGGCCACATCCGCATCGACGGCCAGCCCGTGACCGGGCCGCTGAAGATCTCCGGCATGGCGTTCCAGGCGCCCTCGCTGCTGCCCTGGCGCACGACGGTGGACAACGTGCTGCTGCCGCTGGAGATCGTCGAGCCGCACCGCAGCCGGTTCAAGCAGCGGCGCCCCGAGTACGAGGAGCGCGCCCGCGCCCTGCTGCGCAAGGTGGGCCTGGCCGGCTACGAGGACAAGTTTCCCTGGCAGCTGTCGGGCGGCATGCAGCAGCGCGCCAGCATCTGCCGCGCGCTGGTGCACGAACCCAAGATGCTGCTGCTGGACGAGCCCTTCGGCGCCCTCGATGCCTTCACCCGCGAGGAGCTGTGGTGCATCCTGCGCGACCTGTGGACCGAGCAGCGCTTCAACGTGATCCTGGTCACGCATGATCTGCGCGAGTCGGTGTTCCTCGCCGACACCGTGTACGTCATGAGCAAGAGCCCCGGGCGGTTCGTGGTGCGGCGCGAGATCGGCCTGCCGCGCCCGCGCGAGCTGGAGCTGACCTACACCAAGGAGTTCACCGACATCGTCCTCGAACTGCGCGGCCACATCGGGGCCATCCGCGGGCCTGCCGCGGAGGCGGCGCCATGACCCGGCGGCAGATGGAGGCCTGGTCGCCCTGGCTGCTGCTGGTGCTGGTGGTCGCGCTGTGGCAGGTGGTGTGCTCGGTCTTCAACGTGTCGGAGTTCATCTTCCCCAGCCCCGCGCGCATCTGGTCCCAGTTCATCGAGTTCCGCGGCACCATCGCCGCGCATGCGTGGCGCACCTACTGGGTCACGATGGCGGGCTTCGGCCTGGCCATCGTGGTCGGCGTGCTGCTCGGCTTCCTGATCGGCAGCTCGCGGCTGGCCTATGCGGCGGTGTATCCGCTGATGACGGCCTTCAACGCGCTGCCCAAGGCCGCCTTCGTGCCGATCCTGGTGGTCTGGTTCGGCATCGGCATCGGGCCGGCCATCCTCACGGCGTTCCTGATCTCGTTCTTCCCGATCATGGTGAACATCGCCACCGGCCTGGCGACGCTGGAGCCGGAGCTGGAGGACGTGCTGCGGGTGCTGGGCGCGCGCCGCTGGGACGTGCTGGTCAAGGTCGGCCTGCCGCGCTCGATGCCCTACTTCTACGGCTCGCTGAAGGTGGCGATCACGCTGGCCTTCGTCGGCACCACGGTGTCGGAGATGACGGCGGCCAACGAAGGCATCGGCTACCTGCTCATCTCCGCCGGCTCGGCGATGCAGATGGGCCTGGCCTTTGCCGGGCTGGTGGTGGTGGGCGCGATGGCGATGGTGATGTACGAGCTGTTCAGCTACGTCGAGCGGCACACCACGGCCTGGGCCCACCGCGGCTCGCAAGGGCAGTGAGGCACGCGGCGGGCGCGGCATGACCTGGCACGCCCGCTTGCGGCTGCGGCTTGGCCGGGAGGACGGGCGCAGCGTCGCGCGCTTCGAGCACGAGGGGCCGCTGCGCATCCTGCAGACGCTGTACCCGGAGGGCGACGCGATCTGCCACAACGTGCTGGTGCACCCGCCCAGCGGGCTGGTGGGCGGCGACCGCCTCGACGTCGACGTGCACGTGGGCGCCGGCGCGCACGGCCTGGTCACCACGCCGGGCGCGTCGCGCTTCTACCGCTCGGCCGGGCTGCCCGCGGTGCAGCACACGCGACTCACGCTGGAGGACGGCGCGCGCTTCGAATGGCTGCCGCTGGAGGCGATCTGCTACAGCGGCTGCATCGCCGAGAACCGGCTGGACATGCAGCTGCAAGGCGGCGCCGAGCTGCTGGGCTGGGACCTGTGCGCGCTCGGCCTGCCGGCCGCGGGCCAGCCGTTCGAGCAGGGCCGCGTGCTGCAGCACTTCGCGCTCGACGACGCGTGGCTCGAGCGCGGCACCATCGCGGCGGCCAACCGGCGCCTGCTGGACGGACCGCTGGGCCTGGCGGGGCACCGCTGCCTGGCCAGCCTCTTCCTGGCCTGCGGTGCCGAGCTCGATCGGCCCCGGCGCGGGCGGGCGCTGGACGCGGCGCGCGCCGTGATCGAGGCGCACGCCCTGGCCGGCACGGCAGGCGCGACCAGCCCGCACCCACGCGTCGTGGTGGTGCGGGTCCTCGCCCCGCTCGTCGAGCCGGCCATGGACCTGCTGCGCCGCGTGCGCAACGCCTGGCGCGAGCAGCTGTGGCAGCTGCCGGCGACGCAGCCGCGCCTGTGGGCCCTGTGACCGCCTGCAAGCGGCGTCCTACCGCGCCCCACGCCCTGCGCCGCCGGCATCGCTGCCGCTCTTCCGGCACTGGCGCGGCGCCCGCGTTCCTAGACTGGCTCCATCCAGAATTGCTGAAGCGGAAGGAGACCTCGTGCAACACAAACATGCTCTGCGGTCGCGCAAGAACCTGCTGTCGTTCGGCGTGGCCTCGCTGCTCGCCATGACCGCGGCCACCGCGCAGGTGGCCGGCGCCCCGACGGCCGACACCGGCATCGACGCATCCGGCAACTACCAGCAGGAGGTGCAGGCCTGCGCCAGCGGCCGCACCCAGCAGGACCGCGAGACCTGCCTGCGCGAGGCACGCAACGCGCGCGCCGACAAGCAGCGCGGGCAGATGCGCAACGGCACCGACTACGGCGCCAATGCGATGGCCCGCTGCCAGCCGCTCAGCGGCGAGGAGAAGGCTGCCTGCGAAGCCCGGGTGATGGGCTACGGCGAGACCAGCGGAAGTGTCGCCGGCGGTGGCGTGCTGCGCCAGGTCGAGACCGTGGTCATCCCGCCGGGCCAGGGCGACGTGACCATCGAGCCCAAGACGTCCGACCCGGTCGTCCTGGTGCCCTCGCAGGCCGCGCCGCAGCCGCTGCCGCCCGCGACCGGCGCGGGCACCGCGGACACGCCGCCGGCGGCAAGGTAACAGCCCGTTCCGTCGACCCTCTCCGACACACGCGCGCAGCGCACGGGGTAGCCTGTGCGTTGCCTTCGTGCGTGCGCACCACGCGCACGCGGCAACCCACAGGAGAGCAGACCGATGAGCGACAACGACCCGGCGCGCGTTGCACAGGACGATCCCGCGCACGCCCGGCATGGCTACCGCAACGAGGTGAATTGGGAGGGCGGCTCCGGACGGCAGCCGTATGGCAACCAGGGGCGCCGCGAGACGCCCGGCCCGGGCGCCGGGGAGGCGACCGCCGAGGGCAACCGCGCCGAGCGGTCCGGCGTCAACCAGGACCAGCTCGAGCGCGTGAAGTCGAAGCCGTGAGCGTCAGATCACGTGGAACAGCATCAGCAGCACGACCACGACCAGGGGAACGCCGAGAAGCCAGAGGATGATGGGCATGTGAGAACTCCTTGCGGTGTTGGAATGCCCGCAAGGTACGCCCCGGGCCGGCCGCGCACTGCCGGGCGGCCACCGCAAAGGCGGTAGGCAGCCGTCCCATCGGCCTGTCGTCAGATCGCCACGAGCCGCCGCACCCCGCGCGCTTCCATCTCCGCGCCCTCGCCGTGGGCGATCACCTCGCCGCGTTCCATGACCAGATAGCGGTCGGCCAGGGACTGCGCGAAGTCGTAGTACTGCTCCACCAGCAGGATCGCCATGTCGCCGCGCCCGGCCAGCATCCGGATCACCCGGCCGATGTCCTTGATGATGCTGGGCTGGATGCCCTCGGTGGGCTCGTCCAGCACCAGCAGCCGCGGCGACGCCGCCAGCGCCCGCGCGATCGCCAGCTGTTGCTGCTGGCCGCCGGACAGGTCGCCGCCGCGGCGCCCGAGCATCTGGCGCAGCACCGGGAACAGCTCGAACAGGTGCGGCGGGATCGGGGTGCCGGCGGGCCTGCAGGCCAGGCCCATGCGCAGGTTCTCCTCCACGGTGAGCCGGGCAAAGATCTCGCGCCCCTGCGGCACGAAGCCGATGCCCGCGCGGGCCCGCTCGTAGGGCGTGCGCGACTGGATCGGCCGGCCGTCGAATTCGATCGCGCCCGAGCGGATCGGCACCAGCCCCATGATCGACTTGAGCAGCGTGGTCTTGCCGACGCCGTTGCGCCCGAGGAGCACCGTGACCTGGCCCGCGCGGGCCTCCATGCTCACGTCCCGCAGGATGTGCGAGCCGCCGTATGACTGCTGGATGTTGCGCACAGAGAGCATGTCAGCGTCCCAGGTAGACCTCGATCACGCGCTCGTCGGCCTGCACCTGCTCGAGCGTCCCCTCGGCCAGCACCGCGCCCTCGTGCAGCACGGTCACCTTCTCCGAGATCGTCCTGACGAAGCCCATGTCGTGCTCCACCACCAGCAGCGAGTGCTGCCCCTTGAGCGACAGGAACAGCTGCGCGGTGCGCTCGGTCTCCTCGTCGGTCATGCCGGCCACCGGCTCGTCCAGCAGCAGCAGCTTGGGGTCCTGCATCAGCAGCATGCCGATCTCCAGCCACTGCTTCTGCCCGTGGCTCAGGGTGCCGGCCGGGCGGTGGACGGCGGCCGCGAGGTGGATGGTGCGCAGCACGTGGGCCAGCCGCCCCTGCTGCTCGGAATCGAGGCGAAAACGCACCGAGGCGCGCACGCTGCGGGTGGTCCGCAGCGCCAGCTCGAGGTTCTCGAACACGGTCAGCTGCTCGAACACCGTCGGCTTCTGGAACTTGCGCCCGATGCCCAGCTGCGCGATGTCCGCCTCGCGGTAGCGCAGCAGGTCGATGGTGCTGCCGAAGAACACGCTGCCCGCGTCGGGCCGCGTCTTGCCGGTGATGATGTCCATCATCGTCGTCTTGCCGGCGCCGTTGGGGCCGATGATGCAGCGCAGCTCGCCCGGCGCGATGTCCAGCGACAACCCGTCGATCGCGCGAAAGCCGTCGAAGCTCACGCTCACGTCCTCGAGGTACAGGATGCGCCCGTGGCTCACGTCCACCTGGCCCGGCGTCACCGGACGGGCGAACCCGGCGGCGCGCCCGCCGGACTCGGTCCTGCCGGGGGCGGCGGCGTGGGCCGCGGCGCGCTGCGCGCCCTGCTCCATCAGGTCCGGCGTCATGCGGGCCTCCGCAGCCGGCGCGCCAGCCCGGCCAGGCCGTCGGGCAGGAAGAGCGTGACGCCGATGAACAGCGCCCCGAGCACGTAGAGCCAGAACTCCGGCGCGCTCACCGTCAGCCAGCTCTTGGCGCCGTTGACCAGGAAGGCGCCGGCGATCGGGCCCACCAGCGTGCCGCGGCCGCCGACCGCGGCCCAGATCGCGATCTCGATCGAGTTGGCCGGGCTCATCTCGCCCGGGTTGATGATCCCCACCTGCGGCACGTACAGCGCGCCGGCCACGCCGCACATCGCGGCCGACAGCGTCCAGACGGCGAGCTTGTAGCGCACCGGGTCGTAGCCGCAGAACATCACGCGCGACTCGGCATCGCGCACGGCCTGCAGCACGCGGCCGAACCTGGCGTTGACCAGCCAGCGGGCCAGCAGGAAGCAGGCCAGCAGCGCCAGCCCGGTGAGCACGAACAGCGCCATCCGCATGGCCGCCGTCTGCATCGGCAGGCCCAGGATGCGCTTGAAGTCGGTGAAGCCGTTGTTGCCCCCGAAGCCGGTCTCGTTGCGGAAGAACAGCAGCATGGCGGCGTAGGTGAGCGCCTGCGTGATGATCGAGAAGTACACGCCCTTGATGCGCGAGCGGAAGGCGAAGTAGCCGAACACGAACGCCACCAGCGCCGGCACGGCGACCACCAGCACGCAGGTGGCCAGGAAGCTGTCCGACAGCGCCCAGTGCCAGGGCAGCGCCTTCCAGTCCAGGAACACCATGAAGTCCGGCAGGTCGCTGTGGTAGTTGCCGTCGCGGCCGATCTGCCGCATCAGGTACATGCCCATGACGTAGCCGCCCAGCGCGAAGAACAGCCCGTGGCCGAGCGAGAGGATGCCGGTGTAGCCCCAGATCAGGTCCATCGCGAGGGCACAGATGGCGTAGCACATGATCCGCGCGAGCAGCGCCACGGCGTAGTCGCCCAGGTGCCAGGGGCTGTCGGCCGGAACCGCCAGGTTCAGGGCCGGGGCGATGGCGCCCACCAGCACCAGCGCGGCGAGGAACGCGGTCCAGCCGGCGCGGGTGAGCAGCGGACGGGCCGGCGCCAGCAGGGGCGCCGGCGGCACGGTGACGGCGGCGGGGGCGCGGTCCATCAGGCCTCCGCCGAGCGGCCGCGCACCGCGAACAGGCCCTGCGGCCGCTTCTGGATGAACACCACGATGATCACCAGCACGGCGATCTTGGCCAGCACCGCGCCCGCCCAGCCCTCGATGAACTTGTTCAGGATCCCCAGGCCCAGCGCCGCGTACACGGTGCCCGCGAGCTGCCCCACGCCGCCGAGCACGACGACCATGAAGGCGTCGACGATGTAGGCCTGCCCGAGGTCGGGGCCGACGTTGCCGACCTGGCTGAGCGCGCAGCCCGCCAGGCCCGCGATGCCGGACCCGAGCGCGAAGGCGTAGGTGTCGACGCGGGCGGTGTTCACGCCCATGCACGAGGCGATCGGCCGGTTCTGCGTGACGCCGCGCACGAACAGGCCCAGGCGGGTGCGGGCGATGAGGAAGGCCATGCCGGCCAGGACCGCGAAGGCGAAGCCGACGATGACGATGCGGTTCCAGGGCAGCTGCAGGTTGCCCAGGAGCACCACGCCGCCGCTCATCCAGCGCGGGTTCTCCACGCCCACGTTCTGGGCCCCGAAGACCGTGCGCACCAGCTGCATCAGCGCCAGGCTGATGCCCCAGGTGGCCAGCAGCGTCTCCAGCGGCCGCCCGTACAGGAAGCGGATGACGCCGCGCTCGAGCACGGCGCCCACCAGCGCCGAGGCGAGGAAGGCGACCGGCACCGCGGCCACCAGGTACCAGTCGAAGGCGCCGGGCAGCCACTGGCGGAACAGGCCCTGCACCACGTAGGTGGCGTAGGCGCCGACCATCATCAGCTCGCCGTGCGCCATGTTGATGACGCCCATGAGGCCGTAGGTGATCGCCAGCCCGAGCGCCACCAGCAGCAGGATGGAGCCCAGGCTCACGCCGGAGAACAGCGCGCCGAGCCGGTCGCCCCAGGCCAGCGCCGCCTCCACCTCGCGCAGCGCCGATGCCAGCGCCGCCTTCACGTCCGCCTCCGGCTCCTCGCGCAGGCGGTCCAGCAGCAGCGTCTTGGTCGCCGGGCTGCGGCTCGCGGCGAGCGCCGTGGCCGCCTCGAGCCGCCGCGCCTTGTCGCTGCTGCCCAGGAGCACGGCGGCCCGCAACAGCGCCAGCTGCGCCTTGATGCCGGCGTCCTGCTCGGCCGCGAAGGCCTTCTCGATCAGCGGCAGCCTGGATTCGTCCGGCTCCTTCTGCAGCGCCTGCACCGCCTGCGCGCGCAGTTGCGGGTCGGGCGAGACCAGCTTGAGCGCCGCCAGCGCCGCGTCGATCTCGCCGCGCAGGCGGTTGTTGCTGACCACGTCCTCGGCATCGGCCGGCACCGCCACCGCGGCGCCCGTGACCGGGTCGGTGCCCTGGCCGTCGCGCACGATGACGATGCGGCCGCCTGCCGTCCGCACGGCGTCGTCGGCCAGGGCCTGCAGGTAGGCCGCGGTGCGCTCGTCCGCGGTCGGGATGGCCTGGTTCAGCGCTTCGATGCGGGCATCGCTGTCGCCGATGGCCATGGCACGCGCCTCGGCGTCGGTGAGGGCGTGGACCTGCGCGGTCCAGGCCAGGGTGAGCAGGAGAAGGAGTCGTTTCATGCGGGAGCCTGTGCGATGGGCGGCACGCCGACCATCGCGCAAGGTCCGGACCACGACGGCCGACGGAGTCGGCCTGTCGGACCGCGCGGAGCAACGCGCAGCGGTCGCCTGTGCGAGGAGGAACCGGCTCCGCCGGGCCTCCTCGCTCTGATCGGGCACCTTGAAATCGCGCAGCGATTTCAAGGTGAAACTCAGCCCTTGCTCTTGCCGTCCGGCTCGTCCTTCTTCTTGTCGTTGCCCTCGATGTAGGGCGACCAGGGCCTGGCCTTGACCGGGCCCGGCGTCTTCCACACCACGTTGAACTGGCCGTCGGCCTTGACCTCGCCGATGAACACCGACTTGTGCAGGTGGTGGTTCTTCTCGTCCATCCTGGACACGATCCCCGAGGGCGCCTTGAAGGTCTGGCCGGCCATGGCGGCGACCACCTTGTCCACGTCGGTGCTCCTGGCCTTCTCCACCGCCTGCTTCCACATGTGGATGCCGATCCACGTGGCCTCCATCGGGTCGTTGGTGAGCGGCTTGTCCTTGTGGCCCGGGATGCTCTTGGCCTTGGCGTACGCGCTCCACTTCCTGATGAACTCGTCGTTGGTCGGGTTCTTGATCGACATGAAGTAGTTCCACGCGGCCAGGTGGCCCACCAGCGGCTTGGTGTCCACGCCGCGCAGCTCCTCCTCGCCGACCGAGAACGCCACCACCGGCACGTCCTTGGCCTTCAGGCCCGCGTTGCCCAGCTCCTTGTAGAACGGCACGTTGGAGTCGCCGTTGATGGTGGAGATCACCGCGGTCTTGCCGCCGGCGGAGAACTTCTTGATGTCGGCGACGATGGTCTGGTAGTCGCTGTGGCCGAACGGCGTGTACTTCTCGTCGATGTCGCTGTCCTTCACGCCCTTGCTCTTGAGGAAGGCGCGCAGGATCTTGTTGGTGGTGCGCGGATAGACGTAGTCGGTGCCCAGCAGCACGAAGCGCTTGGCGCCGCCGCCATCCTTGCTCATGAGGTACTCGACGGCGGGAATCGCCTGCTGGTTGGGCGCGGCGCCCGTGTAGAACACGTTCTTGGATAGCTCCTCGCCCTCGTACTGGACGGGGTAGAACAGCAGGCCGTTCAGCTCCTCGACCACCGGCAGCACCGACTTGCGGCTCACGCTGGTCCAGCAGCCGAAGATCACGGCCACCTTGTCCTGGGTCAGCAGCTGCTTGGTCTTCTCGGCGAACAGCGGCCAGTTGGATGCCGGGTCCACCACCACCGGCTCGAGCTTCCTGCCCAGCACGCCGCCCTGGGCGTTGATCTCGTCGATCGCCATCAGCACGGTGTCCTTCAGGACGGTCTCGGAGATGGCCATGGTGCCGGACAGGCTGTGCAGCACGCCGACCTTGATGGTGCCGCCCGACTGCGCGAACGCGGGCAGGGTGGCGGTGCCGGCGATGGCCGCGGCGGCCGCCAGGGCCTTGAGGGTGAATCGTCTTTGCATCAGCTGCGCTCCAGGAGAGGAAGAAGAGAGGGGACCGGCCGCCCCGGGCCGGCTGCGGCTCGGCCGGGGAGGACGGAGTTCATCCTAGGCAGCGGTCGCGTTGCGGGCGATACGCCGCATGGCGTACAGCCGCGCCAGCCCGCGTGCGGCCGCGCGGCAAAACCGCCCTGTTCCTACAGCGGCGCCAGCGGTGTCTCGTCATCATGGGGCGCACCCCCGCCCGGTCCGCCGGCGCGTACGCCCGCACGGGCGCGCGCAGCGGCCCGGCGCCCGGCCCCAACCAAGGAGAACCCATGAACACGATGCTCGGCAAGATGTCGCCGTCGATCACCAGCATGATCCGCATGGACCACACGCACGTGATGTCCGCGTTCCACCAGTTCCAGGTGGACACGCCGGCGCGCGTGAAGAAGGGCCTGGCGGACAACATCTGCCTCGCGCTCGAGGTGCATGCGCAACTCGAGGAGGAGATCTTCTACCCCGCCCTGCGCGAGATCGCGCCCGACGAGGTGCTCGATCGCAGCAAGCCCGAACACGACGAGATGCGCGCCCTGGTGGCGCGCCTGCGGGCCCTGCAGGCCGGCGATCCGGCCTTCGACACGACGATGTACGACCTGATGCGCGTGGTGATGCACCACGTGGCGGACGAGGAGACGGTGCTGCTGCCCAAGGCCGAACGGCTGCTGGCCGGGCAGCTGTCGGACCTGGGGGCCCGCATGACCAAGCGCCGCCTGCAGCTGATCGGCCCGCGCAGCGGCGAACTGGCGGGCAGCATGGCGCGGTCGATGAGCACCGGCACGATGCTGGCCGCCGCCGGCGCGCTGGCCGCCGCGGGCGGCATCCTGCTGGCCCGCCGGACCTCGACGTCGCCGCGCGCCGACTGGCTGAACCCGGCGCGCTGGGGCCACTGAGCTTCGCTAGTCGCCCAGGCCGGGCTGCAGCTGCCGCAGGCGGTTCATCGCCATCGCGGCGGCGGCCGTGCGCGTCTCGACGCCGAGCTTGGCGAACACGCGCTCCAGGTGCTTCTTCACCGTCGCCGGGCTGGCGCCGACGATGTCGGCGATGTCGCGGTTGATCTTGCCCTTGGCGGCCCAGTAGAGCACCTCGGCCTCGCGCGCGGTGAGCTTGAACGCCAGGCTCATCGCCTCGAGCGCGGCGGCATCCGAGGTCTCGCGCATGACGATCAGCCAGTGGCCGCCCTCCTCGTCCAGGCCGATCTGCTGGTGCAGCCGGAAGGTGAGCCGCCGCGGCCCCTGCTCGATCGCCAGCCGGGGCGGCTCGACCAGCCGCATGGCGTCGTCCAGGTGGCGGCGCAGCCACGCCAGCACGGGCGCCGGCGCCTGCGGCCCGCACGGCCCGTAATAGGTGTGCAGCAGCTGCCGCGCCAACGGTGTCTGCCACAGCAGGCGGCCGTCGCTGGCGCGGATGGCCAGGCTGGCGTAGCCGAACGCGTCGAGCGCATTGCGCGTCTGCCGCGCCTGCCGCGCGCCCTGCATGTGCACGTTCATGCGCGCGAGCACTTCCTTGGGCTTGATCGGCTTGGTGACGTAGTCGACCCCGCCGGCGTCCAGCGCGGCGACCAGGTGCTCGGTCTCCGTCAGGCCGGTCATGAAGATGATCGGGATGTGCGCGGTGCGGGCCCCGGCCTTCAGGCGCCGCGCCACCTCGAAACCGTCCATCCCCGGCATCATCGCGTCCAGCAGCACGATGTCGGGCACGGCCTGCTCCGCGCGCGCGAGCGCCGCGGCGCCGCTGGTGGCGACCAGCACGGTGTAGCCCGATTCGTCCAGCGCGTCGTGCAGCACGGCCAGGTTGTCCGGCACGTCGTCGACGACCAGGACCACTTCGGCACTGGCGCGGTCGGGCAGGCCGTTCATGGCGCCGCCCCCTGCGGCGCGACGCCGTCGAGGCGGCGTGCCAGCGCGTCGAACTGGAAATTGCGCGCCAGCTCGCGCAGCGAGCGGCAGAACGCCGCCGCGTGCGGCTGGGCGGCCTCGATCGCATCGAGTTCGTTCAGCACGCCGCGCGGGTAGCCCAGCTGCACGAGCCGCGCCAGCGATTGCAGCGCGGCCGCGTCGGGCAGCGGCGCGTCGCCGGCCGGAGGGCGCGCCAGCGGTGCCGGGGTGCTGGCGGCCGGCAGCCACTGCAGCGCCAGCGCGCGCTGCAGCCAGGCGAGCAGGTCGGTGTGCCGCACCGGCTTGACCAGGAAGTCCTCGGGCCGGATGCCCGCGTCGTTGTCCAGGCCCTTGTCGAAGGCGTTGGCGGACACGATCGCCACCTGCGCCCGCAGGGGCCGCAGGCGCCTCGCGCGGCGCAGCGTCTCCCAGCCGTCGATGCCGGGCATGGCCAGGTCGAGCAGGATGGCATCGGGGTCGAGGCCGGCGGCCAGCAGGTCCAGCGCGTCGTGGCCGCTGGCCGCCGTGCGCAGCTCGAAGCCGAGCGGCTCGAGCAACTGCGCCAGCAGCTCGCGGTCGGCCTCCTCGTTGTCGACGACCAGCAGGCGGCGGCGCGGCCCGGCGTACCCGCCCGGCTTCAGCACGGCGGCGGCGGCGTCGCGCTGCGCGTGCACGTGCGGCAGGAACAGGCGCACGCGGAACACCGAGCCGCGGCCCGGCTCGCTCTGCACCGACAGCTCGCCGCCCATGAGGTCGGTCAGCATCTTGGCGATGGTCAGGCCCAGCCCGGCGCCGGGCGCGAGCCGGCCGCTGCCCTCGCCGCGCGCGAACGGCTCGAACACCTGGGCGATCTCCCGCGCCGCCATCCCCGGCCCGGTGTCGGCCACCTCGATGTCGGCCATCTCGCGCGCGTGGCGCACGCGCAGGGCCACGTGGCCCTCGGCCGTGAACTTGACCGCGTTGCCCAGCAGGTTGATCAGGATCTGGCGCACGCGCTTCTCGTCGGCGCGCACGACCTCGGGGATCGCGCCTTCCACCTCGAACCGGAAGCCCAGCCCCTTGCCCGCGGCCTGCAGCTCGAACAGGCCGGCGACCTCGTGCACGCAGTCGGCAAAGCGCATCGGCTGGAGGTCCAGCTTGAGCTTGCCGGCCTCGATGCGGGCGATGTCCAGCGTGCCCTCGATCAGCGACAGCAGGTGTTCGCCGCCGCGGCGGATGACGTGGACCGCCTGCCTGCGCTGGGGCGGCAGCTGCGCGTCCTCCGCCATGAGCTGGGCGTAGCCGAGGATGCTGTTGAGCGGCGTGCGCAGCTCGTGGCTGATGGCGCCGATGTAGCGGGTCTTGGCCTGGTTGGCCAGTTCCGCCGCGCGCCGCGCCTCGTCGGCCACGCGCTTGGCCTCCTGCAGGGCCTCGTCGGTCTGGCGGTGCGAGTCGATCTCCTGCATCAGCCGGTGCGTCTGGCGGTTCGACTCCTCCTGCGCGACCTGCCGGCTCTTGTGCGCGAGCACCAGCCACCAGGCGACGATGCCGGCGATGACCAGCAGCGCGAAGAACGACTTGCTGAAGCCGGCGCGCAGCGCCTGCCGCGCCACGCGCGCAGCCTCCGGCGCCATCGCCTCCAGCACCCGCAGCTCCTGGTGGTACAGCAGCGCGAACACGGACGCCAGCAGCGGCACCACCACCAGCATCAGCAGCAGGAAGTGCGCAAGGCCCGTGTCGATCCAGGGCCAGGCCGCGCGCGGCAGCAGCGAGCGCAGCGCGGACGACCATTGCCAGGCCAGCCGCGCCTGCGGCTTGCAGGTGTCGCCGCAGCGCGCGTCGAGCGTGCAGCACAGCGAGCAGATGCAGCCCTGGTAGGCCGGGCAATGCGCCATGTCGGGGGCCTCGTACTCGCGCTCGCAGACCACGCAGCGGTGCACGCCCGTGACCGCTGGCGCCAGCGGGCGGGCCAGGTAGTAGCGCCCGCCCGTCCACCAGGCGATCGCGGGCGCGGTGACGAACGCCACGCCCATCGCGATCAGGGCGGAGAACGCCTGCGCCGCCGCGCCGAACGCGCCCAGCCAGGCGGCGACCGACAGCGCCGAGGCCAGCGCCATCGCGCCGACCCCGACCGGGTTGATGTCGTACAGGTAGGCGCGCTTGAACTCGATGCCGCGCGGCGACAGCCCCAAGGGCTTGTTCACCACCAGGTCGGCCACCACGGCCATGATCCAGGCGATGGCCACGTTGGAGTACAGCCCCAGCACGTCGCCCAGCGCCTGGAACACGTCCATCTCCATCAGCATGAACGCGATGAGCGTGTTGAACACCACCCAGACGACGCGCCCCGGGTGGCTGTGCGTGAGGCGCGAGAAGAAGTTGGACCAGGCCAGCGACCCCGCATAGGCGTTGGTGACATTGATCTTCAGCTGCGAGACGACGACGAAGACCGCGGTCGCCGCCACGGCCCAGCCGTCGTGGGGGAACACGTATTCGTACGCCGCCAGGTACATCTGGTTCGGATCGACCGCCCGGTCGGCCGGCACCATGTGGCTGATGGCCAGCCAGGCGAGCAGCGCGCCGGCGAGCATCTTCAGCACGCCCAGCAGCACCCAGCCCGGCCCGCCCGCCAGCACGCCCAGCCACCAGCCCCACCGGTTGGCCGCCGTGCGCTGCGGCATGAAGCGCAGGTAGTCGGCCTGCTCGCCCATCTGCGTGATCAGCGCGATGCCCACGGTGAGCGCCGCACCGAAGCCGTGCAGGTCGAAGCCCGCCGCCCCGCTTTTCTCCCCGGCGTAGTGCACGACGCCGGAGAACGCCCCAGGATCGCGCGCGAGCACGTAGGCGAAGGGCACCACCAGCATCACCAGCCACACGGGTTGCGTCCACACCTGCAGCCGGCTGATGGCCGACACGCCGTGCGTGACCAGCGGGATCACGGCCAGCGCGCAGGCCAGGTAGCCCCAGGCCGGCGGGATGCCGAGCGCGAGTTCGAGCGCGTAGGCCATCACGGCCGCCTCGAGCGCGAAGAAGATGAAGGTGAAGGAGGCGTAGATCAGCGAGGTGATCGTGGAGCCGATGTAGCCGAACCCCGCCCCGCGCGTGAGCAGGTCCATGTCCACGCCGTGGCGCGCGGCATAGATGCTCACCGGCAGGCCGGCGCCGAAGATGATCAGCCCGGTGGCCAGGATCGCCCAGAGCGCGTTGGCGAAGCCGTACTGCACCAGCAGCGTGGCGCCCACCGCCTCCAGGACCAGGAACGAGGCGGCCCCGAACGCGGTGTTGGCGACCCGGAAGGTGGACCACCGGCGAAAGCGCAGCGGCGCGTAGCGCAGCGCGTAGTCCTCCATGGTCTCCCGGGCGACCCAGCTGTTGTAGTCGCGGCGCACCTTGGCCACCCGCTGGGGCGGCTCGGCCGGCACGATGGGGATCGCCTGGGTCACGGCGGCAATGTGCAGGTTCCGTGCCCAGCGGCAGGCGGCCCGGCACGACCCTTGCACTAAGATGAATCGACCACCCCCGGCACCGCCATGGAACTCACGCCGCGCGAGAAAGACAAGCTGCTGCTCTTCACCGCCGCCCTGCTGGCCGAGCGGCGCAAGGCGCGCGGGCTCAAGCTCAATTACCCGGAGGCCGTGGCGCTGATCTCGGCCGCGGTGATGGAAGGCGCGCGCGACGGCCGGACCGTGGCGCAGCTCATGAGCGAGGGCCGCGCGGTCCTCACGCGCGCCGACGTGATGGACGGCGTGCCGGAGATGATTCCCGACATCCAGGTCGAGGCGACCTTTCCCGACGGCACCAAGCTGGTCACCGTCCACCAGCCGATCGTCTGAATCCCCAGGAGGCAACCCATGTCCAGGCTCTTCACCACCTCCGCCGTCCTGGCCTGCGCCGCCGCAACGGCGCAGGCCCACGACGGCCACGGCCTCGCCGGCAGGCACTGGCACGCCACCGACACGTTCGGGCTGGTGCTGTTCGCGGCCGTCGCCCTGCTGGCCGTCTGGTTCACCCGCGGCGGCAAGTGATGGCGGTGATCCCCGGCGAACTGCTCGTCGACGAGGGCGAGCACGCGCTCAACCCCGGCCGCCGCACGGTGACGCTGGTGGTTCGCAACACGGCGGACCGGCCGATCCAGGTCGGCTCGCACTACCACTTCGCCGAGACCAACGCGGCGCTGGACTTCGACCGCGCCGCCGGCCGCGGCATGCGGCTGAACATCGCCTCGGGCACGGCGGTGCGGTTCGAGCCGGGCCAGCAGCGCACGGTGGAACTGGTCGACTACGCGGGCGAGCGCGCGGTGCACGGCTTTCGCGCCCAGGTGCAGGGGAAGCTGTAGATGGCGACGATCGGCCGCCGCGCCTATGCGGAGATGTTCGGGCCCACCACGGGCGACCGGGTTCGCCTGGCCGACACCGACCTGGTGATCGAGGTCGAGGACGACTACACCCTGCGCGCGGGCGGCTACGGCGAGGAGGTGAAGTTCGGCGGCGGCAAGACCATCCGCGACGGCATGGCGCAGTCGCAGCGCACGCGGGGCGGCGACGGGGACCCGCGAGACGGCACCGCGGGCGCCGTGGACTGCGTGCTGACCAATGCGCTGGTCCTGGACCACTGGGGCATCGTCAAGGCCGACATCGGTCTGAAGGACGGGCGCATCGCCGCCATCGGCAAGGCGGGCAACCCCGACACGCAGAGCGGCGTGGACATCGTCATCGGCGCGGGCACCGAGATCGTCAGCGCCGAAGGGTGCATCGTCACCGCGGGCGGCATCGACAGCCACATCCACTTCATCTGCCCGCAGCAGGTCGAGGAGGCGCTGGCCTCAGGCATCACCACCATGTTCGGCGGCGGCACCGGCCCGGCCACGGGCACCTTCGCCACCACCTGCACGCCGGGGCCGTGGAACATCCAGCGCATGCTGCAGGCGGCCGATGCGTTCCCGATGAACCTGGGCTTCATGGGCAAGGGCAACGCCAGCCGGCACGCGCCGCTGCGCGAGCAGATCGACGCCGGCGCCATCGGCCTGAAGCTGCACGAGGACTGGGGCACCACGCCCTCGGCCATCGACACCTGCCTGGACGTGGCCGACGCCACCGACACGCAGGTGGCGATCCACAGCGACACGCTCAACGAGTCGGGGTTCGTGGAGAACACCATCGCGGCCACGCGCGGCCGCTCGATCTGTGCCTTCCACACCGAGGGCGCCGGCGGCGGCCATGCGCCGGACATCCTGCGCGTGGTGGGCGAGGCCAACTTCCTGCCCTCGTCGACCAACCCGACGATGCCCTACACCGTCAACACGCTGGACGAGCACGTCGACATGCTGATGGTGTGCCACCACCTGGACCCGGCGATCGCCGAGGACCTGGCGTTCGCCGAGAGCCGCATCCGCAAGGAGACCATCGCGGCCGAGGACATCCTGCACGACCTGGGCGCCATCAGCATGATGTCCAGCGACTCGCAGGCCATGGGCCGCGTCGGCGAGGTCATCCTGCGCACCTGGCAGACGGCGCACAAGATGAAGGGGCAGCGCGGCAAGCTGCCCGGCGACGGCGAGCGCAATGACAACTTCCGCGCCAGGCGCTACGTGGCCAAGTACACGATCAACCCGGCCATCGCGCACGGCATCAGCCACGAGGTCGGCAGCATCGAGCCGGGCAAGTGGGCCGACCTGGTGGTGTGGAAGCCGGCGTTCTTCGGCATCAAGCCCGCGCTCATCCTCAAGGGCGGCAGCATCGCGATGGCCGCGATGGGCGACCCCAACGCGTCGATCCCGACGCCGCAGCCGGTGCACTACCGGCCGATGTTCGGCGCCTTCGGCGGCGCGCTGGCCAGGGGATCGATCACCTTCGTGTCGCAGGCCGCGCTGGATGCCGACGTCGGCCGCCGCTACGGGCTGGGCAAGCTGCTGTCGCCGGTGCGCAGCATCCGCCAGGTGCGCAAGCAGCACCTGGTGCACAACGACTATGTGCCGACGATGGAGATCGACCCGCAGACCTATGCCGTGCGGGCCGACGGCCAGCTGCTCACCTGCGAGCCGGCCCGGGTGCTGCCGATGGCGCAGCGCTACTTCCTGTTCTAGGCTTCGCCCATGCTGACCATCTCCAAGTGCCTGCCGGGCGGCCACGGGCTCGCCCCCGTGCTGCTCAGGCGCGCCGCGACCGTCGAGCTCGACTGGGACGTGCGGCAGAAGAGCCGTTTCGAGGCGGCGGATTCGCAGGGGCGCGCGCTCGGCGTGTTCCTGCCGCGCGGCACCCTGGTGCGTGGCGGCGACGTGCTGGTGGCCGAGGACGGCTCGCTGGTGCGCGTGCTGGCCGCGGCGCAGCCGGTGCTCAAGATCACGCACTGCGCGCAGCACGGCACGCCCTTCGACCTGCTGCGCGCCGCCTACCACCTGGGCAACCGGCACGTGCCGATCGAGCTGCAGCCGGGCCACCTGAAGATCGAACCCGACCACGTGCTGGCCGACATGCTGCGCGGCATGCACCTGATCGTGCAGGAGGTGACGGAGGCGTTCGAGCCGGAGGGCGGCGCGTACGGCGCCGGGCCCTCGCACGGTGCTGCGGCGCACGGCCACCACCACGCCCATGGCCACGATCACGATCACGATCACGGCGGCCACGGCCATGACCACCATGACGGTCCCGGGCACGCGCAGTGACGCCGCGCTGCTGCGGCTGGTCTGGCTGGCCTCGCCGGCGCTGCCGGTCGGCGGGTTCTCGTACTCCGAGGGGCTGGAGGCCGCCGTCGAAGCGGACCGGGTGCGCGACGAGGCCAGCGCGGGGGACTGGCTCGTCGACCAGCTGCACCTGGCCCTCGCCGAGTCCGACCTGGCCGTGGTGGCCCAGGCCGTTGCGGCCTTCCGCAGCGGCAACACCGCGCGCGTCGACGACCTGGACCGGTGGGTGCGGCGCACGCGCGAGACCAGCGAAGCGCGCCTGCAGACCGAGCAGATGGGCCGCTCGCTGGGCGACTGGGCGCGCTCGCTCGATCCTGCCGCGCCCGCCGCCGCGCAGACCTATCCCGTGGCGTTCGCCCGCGTCGCCGCCGCGATCGAGGCGCCGGTGCGCGACATCGTGCTGGCGTTCGCCTTCGGCTGGGCCGAGAACATGGTGCAGGCCGCGGTGAAGGCCGTGCCGCTGGGCCAGGGCGCCGGGCAGCGCATCCTGCAGCGCCTGGCCGGCGCCATCCCGGCCGCGGCCGACCACGCGCTGGCGCTGCGCGACGAGGACCGCCAGGCATTCACGCCCCTGCTCGCCATCCTGTCGGCTCGCCACGAAACCCAGTACTCCCGCCTCTTCCGCTCATGACCGCCACCGCCCTGCACCACATCCCCCGCCGCACCCGGAAGCTGCCGCCGCTGCGCGTGGGCATCGGCGGGCCGGTCGGCTCGGGCAAGACGACGCTGCTCGAGATGCTGTGCAAGGCGATGCGCGACCGGTGGGACCTGGTGGCGATCACCAACGACATCTACACCAAGGAAGACCAGCGGCTGCTCACCGTCAGCGGGGCCTTGCCGGCCGAACGCATCCTGGGCGTCGAGACGGGCGGCTGCCCGCACACCGCCATCCGCGAGGACGCGTCGATCAACCTGGAGGCGATCGACCGCATGCTCGAGCAGTTCCCGGACGCCGACATCGTGTTCGTGGAAAGCGGCGGCGACAACCTCGCGGCGACCTTCAGCCCCGAGCTGAGCGACCTGACGATCTACGTGATCGACGTCGCCGCGGGCGAGAAGATCCCGCGCAAGGGCGGCCCCGGCATCACCAAGAGCGACCTGTTCGTGATCAACAAGACCGATCTCGCGCCGCACGTGGGGGCCGACCTGGCGGTCATGGAGGCGGACACCCGGCGCATGCGCCGCGACAAGCCCTACGTGATGACCAACCTGAAGACGCTCGCCGGGGTCGGCGAGGTCGTGGCGTTCATCGAGCGCAAGGGCCTGCTGGCCGCCTGAGCGGCCCCGCCCCAGGTCACCGCGTCAGCGGCGGTTGAAGTTCGCGGTCACCGCCTTGTTGCCGTCCATCGGCACGACGCAGGTCGTGCTCGTCCCCGTGCACGCGCCGCTCCAGCCGGCGAAGACCGCGCGTCCGACCGCGCGGGCGGTCAGCGTCACGTTGGTCCCGGCGTTGAACGAGGCCGTGCAGGTGCTGCCGCAGCTGATCCCCGCCGGGCTGCTGGTGACCGAGCCGTTGCCCGCGCCGGCGCCCGCCCTGGTCACCGTGAGCGTGTAGCGCGTGACCGCGACCGGCGTGATGGTGAACGGCAGCGCGTTCGATGCCGGGGCGCCGGTGTTGACCACCGTCACGTTGGCCGTTCCCGCGGCCGCGACGTCCCCGGCGGCGATCTGCGCGCTCAGCTGGGTGCTGCTGCCGAACGTGGTGGGCCGGGCGGCGCCGTTCCAGTTGACCGTCGCGCCCGAGAGGAACCCGCTGCCGGTCAGCGCCAGGTTGAAGCCCGGGCTGCCCGCGACCGCGGTGTTGGGCGTCATCGACGACAGGCTGGCGGCCGGGACGGCGGGCGCGGCGCCCAGCTGCACGAAGGTGCCGATGGAGGGCACGCCGGTCGAATTGACCACGAACAGCAGGTAGTGGCCGGGCGGCGCGGCGTTGGCATTGCCGGGCGCGGTGATGCTCACCGTGCCGGAGCCGGGGGTGAACTGCAACGTGTTCAAGCGCTGGTTCTCGTCGAAGGCATGCGTCACCGACGCAATGCGGATCAGCGTCACCTTGGCGATGCTGGCCGACTGGTCCGTCTGCACCGTGAACTGCTGCCCGTAGCCGATCGCCGTCGGCGCGCCCGTGAGGCTGGGCCGCGGGCCCTTGAACAGGTAGGGCGGCGCGTACACCTCCGGCACCAGCTGGCCGTTGCCGCCGGTGACGAGCACGCGCCCTTCCGGCAGAAGTGTTGCCGACGAGTGGTAGATGCGCGTGATGGTGGCGCTGGCCATCGGGGTGAAGGTCTCGGTCGCGGGGTTCCAGATCTCCGCCTGGTAGACCGGCGTGGCGCCGTTGTTGAAGCCCGCGCCGTAGGTGCCCCCGGTCACCAGCACCGTGCCGTCCGGCAGCGCCGTGGCGTTGTGCTGCCGGCGCGCGACGGCCATGGGTGCCACCGTGCGCCAGCTCGGACTGGCCTGGTTCAGGTCAATCACTTCGGCGGTGTTGGTGGGCGGGTCGCCGCCGCCGATCACGACCACCTTGCCATCGAGCATGACCGCCGAGCCGTACGTGCGCTCACCGAAGGCGCGGTTGGCGATGACGGACCACTGCCCGGTACCCGAGGTGTCGAGCGACCGCGTGGTCTGGGTCGGCGCGACGTCCACCACGCGGCCGTCGGGCGCGAGGAACATCATCGGGTAGAGGTATTGCTGCAGCTGCGCGTTGGTGAGGCTGCGCCAGTTGTTGGTGGCGCGCTGGTACACCTGCGGCAGCGGGTTCACGCCGACGGTGGTGTCGATGTCGCCGGAGACGACGAGCGCGTCGCCGTTGCCCAGCGTGGTCACGTTGGGGTACCAGCGGCCGGCGTTCATGTCCGGCGCCCGGGACCAGGCGTTGGCCGTCGGGTCGTACAGGCTCGCGCTGGGCAGCCCGACGTTGTTGGCGATGTGCCCCCCGGCCACGAACAGCTTGCCGTCGGGCAGGAAGGCGTGGCCGGCGCAGAACAGGTCGTAGCCGGCCTTGGGCACCAGCGACAGGTTCTGGGTCGCCGGGTCCAGGATGCGCGCGTCGTCGCCGCTGACGCCGCCGTTGCTGGCGTCGCCGGGCCAGATCATGACCTTGCCCGTGGGCAGCAGGTGGCTGTGCACGGGAAAGAACGGCAGCGCCGCCCAGGTTTCCCAGGCCCCCACCTGGCTGTTGGCATGGGCGGCCAGGCCGCCCAGGGCCGCGCAGGCCGCCAGGACGGCGCCGCGCAGCAGGCGATGCAGGGGTGAGAGGGCAGCCATGTCAGCCTCCGGTGGGAACGAGCATCACGACACGGATCGGCAACTCGTGGTCGTGCTGCCCGTCCTCGCCCGGCTCGTGGCCGAGCGCGATGATCACGCCCTGGTTGTTGATGCCGACCGCCTTGGTGAGGACGACGTTCGGCACCGCGGCCAGCGCGCTGAGGTCCTGCAGGCCGCCGGCGGCGGTCCAGATCACCGCGCGCATTCCCGCGGCGCTGTCCGACGAGCCGACCACGGTGCCTGCGTCGTTGGCGCCGAACGCCTGGCTGAACGCGCCGCCGGGCAGCACGCCCAGGTCGAGCGGCGATCCGCCGGCGGGCCACAGGGTCGCCCGGCGCACTTCGGCCGGCGTGGCCGAGTAGCCCACCACGTCGCCGCGCGCGTTGACCCACGCGGCCTCGCTGGCCTGGAAGCCCGGCAGGGCGCCCAGCGTCGTCACCTGGCCGACCGCGGGCCACAGCGTGGCCCGGCGCTCGGCGGCCGAGCCCACCACGCCAACGATGTCGCCGCGCTCGTTGATGCTGTAGGCGCGGTTGGCCGTGCCCGCGGCGCCGGCCAGCGCGGCGGGCTGGCCGGCCGCCGTCCAGGTGACGGCGCGCTCGCCATCGGGCCCGCTCGAGTAGCCGACGGCCGTGCCGGCATTGTTCACGGCAAAGGCCGCGCTGGCCGTGTCGCCCGGCAGCGGCGCCAGTTCGCGGCCGCCGCCGGTGCGCGTGGTGGCGAAGGCGCGGGTCGCGGCCGCCGTGTTGGCGGCGCCGACCAGGGCCCCGAGATCGTTGGCGCCGAGCACGTTGGAATAGTCGCTGCCGGGCAGCCCCGGCACGTTCAGCACCGTCCCGCGGTCGAACACCAGGCCCTGGCGGGCCGAGCCGGGCTGGCTGATGCGCCCGCCCCCGACGGCCGTGCCGGCCAGGTTGGGACCGCGCACCACGACCGAGGTGCCCTGGGCCAGCGTGGCGAGGTCGACCGCGTTGAAGCCGGCGGCGAACACCTGCCCGGCCAGCGCCGCCCCGGCCGCGAGCGCCGCGACGCGCAGCGCTGCGCGGCGACGCGCAGTTCGTCTTTCCATGCTGCACCTCCTCTGGTGAATCGGGAGAACGAGTTCACCGTAGGCGCGCGACTGACCACCGGCAATGGTGCGATGGTCCCGGCCCCCCTGGCCGGAAGGTCCTAGGGAACTAGAATCCCGCGTCCGGGAAGCGTGGCAGAGTGGTCGATTGCACCGGTCTTGAAAACCGGCAACGGGCAACCGTTCGTGAGTTCGAATCTCACCGCTTCCGCCAGCACGGCAGGCCCTGGCCGGCACCCCGCTTCGGCGCCGCCCGCCTCGCACCCTCGCATCGATCCGCGACGCGACCCGGTCCGCGGACCGAGATCAGAAAACCCACGTGCGATCGCGTCCCGCGCGCCGCGCAACGACATCGCGGACGGACTTCTCGCTCTTGTCGGCACTTCGACCGATCGGCTTGCGGATGAGCTTGGCTCGGGGGCCTGCTCGGGCACAATGCCGCGCGTGAGCTACCACGACGTGCTGCGCGCCGCCCTCGATCGCGGCGCGTCCCTGCCCCAGGCGCTGGAGTGCCTGCGCGCCAGCGGTGCCTCGCCCGCCGAGGCCGCGGCGACCGTGCACCAGGCGACCGGCATGCCGGTGGAGCAGGCGCGGCAGGCCGTGGCGCAATCGCGCGCCTGGCATGGCCCGCGCTCCGGCGCCCAGCCGGCCGCCACGGCGCGCGAGTGGCACGGCGCGATCGGCCAGCATGGCCGCTCGGGTCACGGCGCGGCCAGTGTGCTGCCGCATCTGGTGCGCCAGGCCCAGAGCCACACGTCGGGCGACGGCCCCTCGCGCTGACCCGCGCGCCCGGGCTCAGCGCCCGTGCGAGGCCTTGCCGATGTACTCGCGCACCTTCTCCGCGCGATCGCCCACCGCCTGCACGGCTTCCTTGATCCGCTCGGGCGTGGTGTCCAGGCTCCTGGCCCAGTCGCGCAGTTCGTAGTCCTCGTGCACGTTGATTCGCTGGCGATCCTGGCCGCCGCTCTTGGTCTTGTCGTCCGACATGGTGCTGCTCCTTTCCAGTCGATGAGCCATCGTGCGCCGCGTGCCGTGCGGCCCGCGTAGGACGCGGCAGACAGCGCGGGTGCGCGCTGCCCGGCAGCAAGGCGGCCTCACCCCGGCAGGAACAGCGCCTGCAGGTCGCTCAGGAAGTCGAAGCCGTGCTCGGTCGGGCGCACCCAGCCGGCCTCGCGCTCCAGGAAGCCGCGGCGCTGCGCTTCGGCCAGCGGCTGCTCGATGGCGGACAGCGGCAGGCCGGTGCGCTCGAAGAAGGACTGCAGCGCGAAACCGTCACGCAGCCGCAGCGCGTTGAGCATGAACTCGAACGGCAGCTGGGCGCGGGGGACCTCGTCTTCCTGCGCCACCGCGCGGCCGGCCAGCGCGTTCTGCATGTACAGGGCCGGGTCGCGGTAGCGCACCTGGCGCACGACGCGGTGCGCGAAGCTGAGCTTGCCGTGCGCGCCGGCGCCGATGCCCAGGTAGTCGCCGAACTGCCAGTAGTTCAGGTTGTGGCGGCACTGGTGGCCCGGCTTCGCATAGGCCGACACCTCGTAGCGCTCCAGCCCCGCGGCGGTCGTCATCTCGGTGATGCGGTCCAGCATCGCGTACGCGAGGTCGTCCTCGGGCAGCACCGGCGGGAACTTGGCGAACAGCGTGTTCGGCTCCACGGTCAGGTGGTACACGGACAGGTGCGGCGGCATCAGCGACAGCGCCTGCGACAGGTCCCGCTCGAGCAGGTCCAGTGTCTGGCCCGGCAGGGCGTACATCAGGTCGAGGTTGAAGGTGTCGAAGGCGAGCGCCGCCTCCTCGGCGGCCGCGATCGCCTGCGCGCTGTCGTGCACCCGGCCGAGCGCGCGCAGGCGCTCGTCGTCGAAGCTCTGCACGCCGATGGACAGGCGCGTGATGCCGGCGTCCCGGTAGCCGCGGAAACGGTCCTTCTCGAACGTGCCGGGGTTGGCCTCCAGCGTGATCTCGCACTGCGGCTCCAGCCGCAGCCGCGCCCGCAGGTCGCCCACGAGGCGCGCGATCGCCTCGGGCGTGAACAGGCTGGGTGTGCCGCCGCCGATGAAGATGCTGTGCACCGTGCGGCCCCACACGAGCGGCAGCGCCGCCTCCAGGTCCGCGAGGACGGCGTCGAGGTAGCGCTGCTGCGGCACCTCGCCACGCGCCTCGTGCGAGTTGAAGTCGCAGTACGGGCACTTGCGCAGGCACCAGGGCAGGTGGACGTACAGCGACAGCGGCGGCAGCGCCGGCAGCTGCAGCAGGCCGGGCCGCATGTAGTGCGCGATGTCGGGTGCCGGCGCGCTCACAGCCAGCGCTCCTGGATCAGCGCCATCATCTGGCGCGCCGCCTGGCCGCGGTGGCTGTTGGCGTTCTTCACCTCGGGCGGCAGTTGCGCGAAGGTCTTGCCGAACGCCGGGATGAACATCACCGGATCGAAACCGAACCCATGCTCGCCGAGCGGCGCCTGCGCGATCTCGCCGGCGGCCCGGCCGACGGCCACCAGCGGCTCGGGGTCGTCCGGCGAGCGCACCGCCACCAGCGTGCTGACCAGCGCCGCGCGCCGGTTGTCGACGCCGCGCATCTGCTCCAGCAGCGCGCGGACGTTGTTGTCGTCGCCCTTCGGATAGCCGAACTGCGTCGCGTAATAGGCGGTGTCCACGCCCGGCAGGCCGCCGAAGGCGTCCACGCACAGGCCGGCATCGTCGGCCAGCGCCGGCAGCCCGCTGTGCCGCGACGCGTGCCGGGCCTTGGCGAGGGCGTTCTCGAGGAAGGTGCGGAACGGCTCGTCCGCCTCGGGGATGCCGAGGTCGCCCTGGCGGACGAGCTCGACGCCCAGCGGCGCGAACATCGCCTGCAGCTCGGCGAGCTTGCCGCGGTTGTTGGAGGCGAGGACGATGCGCGAAACCATGGGACCGGCATTGTCGCCGCGCGCGGCGAAGCCGGCCGCGCCGCCGCGCGCCGGCCTCAGCCGGCCAGGGCCTTTTGCTGCAGCGCGACCAGCTCGCCGATGCCCTTGTCGGCCAGGCGCAGCAGCTGGTCCATCTCGGCGCGGGTGAACGGCACGCCCTCGGCCGTGCCCTGCACCTCGACGAAATGGCCGGCGCCGGTCATCACCACGTTCATGTCGGTGTCGCAGGTGACGTCCTCGACGTACTCGAGGTCCAGCAGCGGCGTGCCTTCGACGATGCCCACCGAGATGGCCGCCACCGGGCCCGTGATGGGCGAGGCCACCAGCTTGCCCTGCGCCATCAGCTTGGTGACGGCATCCTGCGCGGCCACGTAGGCGCCGGTGATCGCGGCCGTGCGCGTGCCGCCGTCGGCCTGCAGCACGTCGCAGTCGAGCTGGATGGTGCGCTCGCCGAGCTTCCTGAGGTCGAACACCGCCCGCAGCGAGCGGCCGATCAGGCGCTGGATCTCCTGCGTGCGGCCGCTTTGCTTGCCGCGTGCCGCCTCGCGGTCGCCGCGGGTGTGCGTGGCGCGCGGCAGCATGCCGTACTCGGCCGTCACCCAGCCCTCGCCGCTGCCGCGCTTGTGCGGGGGCACCTTGTCCTCGACCGAGGCGGTGCACAGCACGCGCGTCTGGCCGAACTCGATCAGGACCGAACCCTCGGCATGGATGGTGTAGCCGCGCGTGATGCGCACGGGCCGGAGCTGGTCGGCCGCGCGGCCGCCGGTGCGGATGAATGTGGTCATAGGGACGGGATCTTAGGGGCGCGCGCGCCCCGCCCCGCCAAAGGCGTCAGCCCTTGCGGGCGGCGGAGCGGCGGATCGCCTCGTTGATCTCGGCGATGGAGCGCTCGATGGCGGCGTCGTCCAGGTCGTCGATCAGGGTGTCGAGCACGCCGGCCTGGATGGTGGAGGCGAACACGCCGTCGGAGATGCTGTCGGTGGACACGCCGTGGGTGGACTCGAAGACGTCGGGCGTCTCCCACTCCAGCGCGATGACGGTGACGTTGTCGCCGGTGGGCCCGCCGGTGCGCAGCGCCGACTCCACCAGGTCGGGCACGGCGTCGGAGACCACCTTCGCGCTGAGCTCGCGCACGATGTCCGCGTCGGTGACCGAGCTCCACAGGCCGTCGGAGCAGAGCAGCAGCTTGTCGCCCTCCTGCAGCGTGACCGGTCCGGTGACGTCGAACACCGGCTTGCTGGGCGAGCCGAGGCAGGTGAACAGGATGTTGCGGTTGATCTGCTGCATGCGCACCACGCCCGAGCTGTGTTGCTCCAGGTACGAGTGGTCGCGCGTGCGGGTGAGCAGCTCGCCGCCGCGCACCACGTACAGGCGCGAGTCGCCGCAATGCACCCAGGTGGCCGAGTTGCCCTGCAGGATGGCCGCCACCAGCGTGGTGCGGGGCGTGTCGAGCATGCCCTTCTCGCCCGCGTAGCGGATGATCTGGTGGTGCGCCGCCATCAGCGCCACCGACAGGAACTCGATCGGGTCGCGCACCAGCGGGCGCGCTTCCTTCTGGTACAGGGCCGAGACGGTCTGCAGCGCCAGCTGGGCGGCCACTTCGCCCTCCGGATGGCCGCCCATGCCGTCGGCCAGCACGAACAGGCCCGACTCCCGCGTGTAGCAGTAGCCCATGCGGTCCTCGTTCTTCTCGCGGCCGCCGCGCCGGCTGATCTGGAAGACGGAGAATTTCATCGTGCCCTCCCGGCTGGCGCAGCCGCCCGCGCGCACCGGAGGCGGCGGGCCGGCAGGCGATGGGTGGGAAGGCGCATGCTCACTTGCTCTTCACGCCCGGGGCCGTCTTGCGCCGGCCGTCGGCCACCATGTTGTCGAACTGCAGCCGCATCTTCTCGCCCACGCTCAGCTTGGTGTAGCGGCGCTCGCCTTCACGGCTGAGCTCCTTTTGCAGCGCGAACACCGACTGCGGGCGCGACAGCGGATCGAGCGACATGCACCACTCGACCACCTCGATCAGGTTGTCCGAGTAGACCCCCCGCAGGCGCGACAGGGCCAGCGCCAGGCGGTCCTTCTCGAGGCGCTGCGGCGCGTCGTTGGGTGGGTAGCCCTGCATGCAGGCGTAGATGCAGGCGCCGATGGCATAGATGTCGGTCCAGGGCCCCATCGACGAATCGCGCCGGTACATCTCCGGCGCGGCGAAGCCCGGCGTGTACATCGGCCGGATGAAGTTGCCTTCCTTGGACAGCACCTCGCGGGCGGCGCCGAAATCGATCATCACCGCCTTGTTGTCGTCGGTGATGAAGATGTTGGCCGGCTTGATGTCCAGGTGCAGCATCTTGTGCTGGTGCACGATGCGCAGGCCGCGCAGGATCTCGTCGAACAGCGACCGGATGGTCGACTCGCGGAACACCTTCTGCTTCTTCAGTTCGCGGGCGGTGATGATGAAGTCCTGCAGGGTGCCCCCCTCCAGGTAGTTCATCACCATGTAGACGGTCTCGTTCTCGCGGAAGAAGTTCAGCACGCTCACGACCGAGGCGTGCGAGATCTGGGCGAGCGAGCGGCCTTCCTCGAAGAAGGACTTCAGGCCCAGGCGGTAGAGGGAGAGCTTCTCGGGCTGCACCTGCGGCAGCAGCTCGCCGGGGGCCCGGCTGGCCAGGGACGCGGGCAGGTATTCCTTGATGGCGACCTGCTGCCCCTCGTTGTCGACGGCCAGGTAGACGACGCCGAAACCGCCGGCCGACAGCTTGCGGACCACGCGGTAACCGCCGATGACGGTGTCCGGTGGCAGGGGCGCTGGCTTGACCTTTGACATAATTTGAGAAGCAGGGCCCGACTGTGCCCTATCCTTGATCCCGCAACATCCCCAAGAGTCGATGCCAGTTTACAGCATGACCGGCTACGCCAGCGGCCAGCACAGCATGGCGCAGGCCGCGCCCGGTCACGATCTGCGGCCCGCCGCGCATGGCCGGCTCGGCCTGGAGATCCGCTCCGTCAACAGCCGTTTCCTCGACCTGTCGTTCCGCCTGTCGGAGGAATTGCGCCAGCACGAGCCCGCCCTGCGCGAGCTGCTGCAGGGCCGCCTCAAGCGCGGCAAGGTCGAAATCCGGGCCGGCGTCGAGTCCACGACGGCCGACGCGGTGCGCGAGCCCTCGGCCCGCGTGCTGCAGCGCCTGGCCGCCGTGCAGGACCACGTGCGCACCTGGCTGCCGGACGCCCGCGCCCTGGGCGTGGCCGACGTGCTGCGCCTGGGCACCACCGAGGAAGCCACCTCCGCCGACCTGGGCGAACCGCTGCAGGCGCTGGCCGCCCGCACCCTGGACGACCTGCTGGCCGCCCGCGAGCGCGAAGGAGCCCGGCTGGCCAAGATGCTGCTGGGGCACCTGCAGCAGCTGCGCGAACTCGCCCAGCAGGCCGCGCCGCTGGTGCCGCAGCTGGTGGAGCAGCAGCGGGCCCGCTTCCTGGAGCGCTGGAACGAGGCGATGGGCCTGGCCGAAGGCACGGCCTCGCCCGAGGCCGCGCAGGACCGCGCCCTGACCGAAGCGACGGCGTTCGCCATCCGCATCGACGTGGCCGAGGAGCTGACCCGGCTGGCCGCCCACATCGAGGAGATCGATCGCCTGATCCGCAAGGGCGGCGAGATCGGCAAGCGGCTGGACTTCCTGATCCAGGAGCTGCACCGCGAGGCCAACACGCTCGGCTCCAAGTCGGCCGCCCTGGAACTGACCCGCATCTCGGTGGACATGAAGGTCCTGGTCGAGCAGATGCGCGAGCAGGTCCAGAACGTCGAATGACCATGGACACGATGGACTACCCCGGCAACCTGTTCGTCGTCGCCGCCCCCAGCGGCGCCGGCAAGTCCAGCCTGGTCAAGGCCCTGCTGGAGCTGGACTCGCAGGTCCAGCCCTCCGTCTCGCACACCACCCGCCCGCCGCGCGGGCAGGAAAAGCACGGCCGCGAGTACTTCTTCGTCTCCACCGAGGAATTCGACCGGATGGTGCTGGGCGACGCCTTCGTCGAGTGGGCGCACGTGCACGGCCAGCGCTATGGCACCTCCAAGCGGGCGATCGAGGAGCGCATCGCCCAGGGCGCCGACGTGATCCTGGAGATCGACTTCCAGGGCGCGCTGCAGATCAAGCGCATCTTCAACAACGCCGTCCTGGTGTTCATCCTGCCGCCCAGCTGGGAAGAGCTGCGCTCGCGCCTGGAGCGTCGCGGCGAGGACGCGCCCGCCGTCATCGACCTGCGGCTGGCCAATGCCGCCGAGGAGATGGCCAAGGCGCCGCAGTTCGACTTCGTTATAATCAACGAGCTTTTCGAACGAGCGCTTTTCGACCTCAAAGCCATCGTTCACGCCCAGCGGCTGAAGTATTCCGCCCAGCGCCGGGCCCGGGCCGACACCTTCAAGGCCCTGAACATCCCCTGAACAGCGAGAAAGCCATGGCCCGCATCACCGTTGAAGACTGCCTCGAGAAGATCCCGAACCGCTTCCAGCTGGTTCTGGCCGCGACCTACCGCGCCCGCATGCTGAGCCAGGGCCACGCGCCCAAGATCGAGAGCAAGAACAAGCCGGGCGTCACCGCCCTGCGCGAGATCGCCGACGGCAAGGTCGGCCTCGAAATGCTGAAGAAGGTGCCCGGCTGACGCCTGCCCGGCCCCGATTCCCTGCGAAAAGGCACCGCATCGCGGTGCTTTTTCTTTGGCCCTCGTCCCGGGCCCGCCGCTGCGGCTACAGTTAGGGCGTGAGTGCCGTGCTTCCCACCGCGACGGGTCCTGGCCAGCGCCCCACCCCCGCCCTGCCGAGTCCCGCAGCGGTCAATGCCGCGGCGGCCAGCTTTGCCGCGCTCACGGCGCGCCTGGACTACCTGGAGCCGGCCGACATCGAGCAGGTGCGCCAGGCCTACCGCTTCGCCGACGAGGCCCATCTCGGGCAGATCCGCGCCAGCGGCGAGCCGTACATCACGCACCCGATCGCCGTGGCCGCGCAATGCGCGGAGTGGAAGCTCGATGCCCAGGCCCTGATGGCCGCCCTGCTGCACGACGCGATCGAGGACTGCGGCGTCACCAAGCCCCAGCTCATCGAACGCTTCGGCGCGCCGGTGGCCGAACTGGTCGACGGGCTGACCAAGCTTGACAAGCTGCAGTTCAACACGCGCGAGGAAAGCCAGGCCGAGTCGTTCCGCAAGATGCTGCTGGCGATGGCGCGCGACGTGCGCGTCATCCTGATCAAGCTGGCGGACCGCACGCACAACATGCGCACGCTGGACGACGTGCCGCGCGAGAAATGGGCGCGCACGTCGAGCGAGACGCTGGACATCTACGCGCCCATCGCGCACCGCCTGGGCCTGAACCAGACCTACCGCGAACTGCAGGAGCTGGCCTTCCGGCACCTGCAGCCGTGGCGCCACAAGATCCTGGACAAGGCCGTGGCGCGCGCGCGCAGCCGCCGCCGCGACCTGATCCAGAAGGTGCAGCGCGAGCTCGAACAGGCGTTCGAGGCCTCGGGCATGAAGGTGCGCATCGCCGGGCGCGAGAAGACCCTCTACTCCATCTACCGGAAGATGGACGAGAAGCACCTGTCGTTCGCGCAGGTGACCGACATCTACGGCTTTCGCGTGATCGTGCCCTCGATCACCGACTGCTACACGGCGCTGGGCGTCCTGCACCAGATGTACAAGCCGGTGCCGGGCCGCTTCAAGGACCACATCGCGATTCCCAAGGTCAACGGCTACCAGTCGCTGCACACCACGCTGGTCGGCCCGTCCGGGGTGAACGTCGAATTCCAGATCCGCACCGAGGCGATGCACGTGGTGGCCGAATCCGGCGTGGCGGCGCACTGGCTGTACAAGGCCAGCCAGCCGGACAGCGACAACGCCGAGCGGCTGGGCACCAAGTGGCTGCAGTCGCTGCTGGACATCCAGCACGAGACGCGCGACGCGGCCGAGTTCTGGGACCACGTCAAGATCGACCTGTTCCCGGATGCCGTGTACGTGTTCACGCCCAAGAGCCAGATCATGGCCCTGCCGCGCGGGGCCACGGTGGTGGACTTCGCCTATGCGATCCACAGCAACATCGGCGACCGCACCGTGGCCGCCAAGATCAACAGCGTGCAGGTGCCCCTGCGCACGGAACTGAAGAACGGCGACGTCGTCGAGGTGGTCACCGCCGCGGTGTCGACGCCCAATCCCGCCTGGCTCGGGTTCGTGCGCACCGGCCGCGCCCGCTCCAAGATCCGCCACCACCTGAAGACCCTGGCGCAGGCCGAGTCGCAGGAGCTGGGCGAGAAGCTGCTGACGCAGGCCCTGCGCGCGGAGGGCCTGCAGAAGCTGCCGCAGGACAACGAGGAGCACCACGCCCTGTGGGAGAAGCTGCTTCGCTTCACCGGCAACCGCACGCGGGCCGAGCTGCTCACCGACCTGGGCCTGGGCAAGCGCATCGCCGGCATCGTGGCCAAGCGGCTGATGACGCTGATGACCGAGCGCGGCGAGAAGCCCGACGCGCTGCTGATCACGCGCGAGCGCTACACGGCGCACGAGAACGTCTCGCAGGGCAGCGTGGTGCTCGATGGCAGCGAGAACGCCTCGGTGCAGTTCGCCGCCTGCTGCCGCCCGGTGCCGGGCGACCCGATCGTGGGCTACCTCGGCCGCGGGGAGGGCCTGGTCGTGCACCTGGAGGACTGCGCGGTCGCCCGCCGGCTGCAGCACAAGGACAGCGAGCGGTTCATCGGCGTGGAGTGGTCCGACGAGCCGGTGCGGCCGTTCGAGACCAGCGTGATGGTGACGGTGCAAAACTCAAAGGGGGTGCTGGCCCGCGTCGCCTCGGCGCTGGCCAGCGTGGAGGCCGACATCACCCACGTCGACATGGACGACGAGCGCGCCCAGGACGCCACCGACCTGCGCTTCCTGGTCGCGGTGCGCGACCGGGCGCACCTGGACGCGGTGATGCGCACGCTCAAGCGCACGCCGTCCGTGATGCGCGCGCAGCGCCTGCGCGCCGGCCGCTCAGGCGGTTGACGCCGCCGGCGCCGGGTAGCGCACTTCCAGCACCTCGATCTCCTGCACGCCCGCGGGCGTGACCAGCTTCACCGCGTCGCCCTCCTGGGCCTTGAGCAGCGAGCGCGCGATCGGGGAGATCCAGCTCACCTGCCCGTGCAGGCTGTCGGCCTCGTCGATGCCGACGATGGTGATGGTGCGCTCGGCGCCCGACGCCTCGGCATAGGTGACCGTGGCGCCGAAGAAGACCTGCGTGTGCCCGTGGTGCAGCGACGGATCCGTGACCTCGGCGATCTCCAGCCGCTTGGTGAGGAAGCGGATGCGGCGGTCGATCTCGCGCAGGCGCTTCTTGCCATAGAGGTAGTCGCCGTTTTCCGAGCGATCGCCGTTGCTGGCCGCCCAGTGCACCACCTCGACCACCTTGGGCCGCTCCTCGTCGATCAGCTGCAGCAGCTCGCCGCGCAGCCGGGCGTAGCCCTGCGGCGTGATGTAGTTGCGGCCGCCGGCGGGCAACGCCGGCAGGACCTCGTCCTCGTCGTCGGTGTCCGTCTCGCGGGTGAACGCCTTGCTCATGGCGCAAGGATAACGGCCGCACCATGCCGGTGTTCGCTGCGCCGTCCTACAGCGGCATGCGGCATCGGCCCCCGCTGGCTCGGCAGCGGCGCACGGATCATGCGGTCTCACGGAGGCCCGCATGATCAACGCCACGCTCGAAGGCCGCCACCGGCGCCGCAGCCCCCACTCGGAGCGCGTGCACCGAAACCCGATCGGCCAGGAGTGCCTCCCCCCGATGCAAGTCGTCTCCTACAGGGGCCGCTGTGATCGCCTGACGATGGGCCACGGCATCGTTCCCAACAATCAGCGGTGATGATGAACCAAGCAGTATCGACAGCGCGCCGGGCGCGCGGGAGCGCGTTTCCATGAGCGTTGCCACGCAGACCACGGGTGCCGCCGCGGCCCAGCAGGGCGCGGGACGCCGTCCGCGCACGAACGCCGAGGCCGCCCGCTACAGCGTGCTGCGCCGCCTCGGGCCGGCCCTGAAGCACGACATGGTCGTGAACCTGCAGGCCGTGGCCATGATGGCCGAAGTGCTGAACGCCCGGATGGAAAAGGGCATGCCCTCGCCCGCCGAGCTCGAGCGCAGCATCTCCAAGATGAACCGCCTGGCCCGCGACGGCGTGGCGGCCTGCCTGAAGGTGGCGGCCTGGATCTCGCCGTCCGAGGACGAGACGGTGCGCCTGCGCGACGGCGTGGACGAGTGCGTCTCCCTGCTTCGCAGCAGCTTCAATTTCCGGGGCTGCACGCTGGCCAACGAGGTGCCGGAATCCGAGTTCGAGGTCTCGCGCGTCGCGGCGCGCCACTTGGTCGCGGCCTCGCTGCTGTCGCTGGCCGACGCCGCGGCGGGACCGTGCGATCTGGTCATCACCGCGGAGATCTCGCCCGGCTTCGCCGTCCTCACCGTGCGCTGCACCCCTCGCAGCGCGGAGGAAGCGCTGGGGGTCGATGCGCTCCAGTCCAGCTACCGCGCGGTGGACTGGAACGACGTGCAGGCCCTGGCGCTGGCCGAGGGCATCGAGCTGTTCCGCACGCAGGACCAGATCGTCATGCGCATCCCGCGCATGGTCGCCAACTCGCCGCTGCAGATCGCGCCGCTCTGAGCGGCGCGCCCTGCGCTACGCCTCCGCCACCTCGGGCTGGCGGTCCATGAAGGCCTCCAGCTCGTCGATGGGCAGCGGGCGGCAGAACAGGTAGCCCTGGTACGAGTGGCAGCCCTGGCGCGCCAGGAAGGCGCGCTGCTCCTCGGTCTCCACGCCCTCGGCGATCACGTCCAGGTGCAGGCTCTGTGCCAGGCCGATCACCGTGCGCGCGATCGCCGCGTCGTTGGCGTCGGTCAGGATGTCCTTGACGAACTCGCGGTCGATCTTGAGCTGGTCCAGCGGCAGCCGCTTGAGGTAGGACAGCGACGAGTAGCCGATGCCGAAGTCGTCCAGCGAGAGCGAGACGCCCATGTCCTTCAGGCTGCCCATCTTGGCGATCGTCACGTCGATGCCGTCGGCCAGCAGGCTCTCGGTGAGCTCGAGCTTGAGCTTGTGCGGCTGGATGCCCCACTGCTCGATCGCCTGCATCACCTCGTCGACGAACTCCGGATGCCGGAACTGGCGGACGCTGACGTTGACCGCGATGCTCAGGTGGCGCCGGTCGGGCCGGCGCTCCCACTCGGCCAGCTGCGCGCAGGCGGCGTCGAGCACCCACCGGCCGATCGGGATGATGAGCGACGTCTCTTCGGCCGCCGGGATGAACTGGTCCGGCGGCACCAGCCCACGCTGCGGATGCACCCAGCGCAGCAGCGCCTCGACGCCGGTCATGCGACCGTCGGGGCCGACCTGCGGCTGGTAGTCGACGCGGAACTGGTTCTCGCGCCAGGCCTGGCGCAGGTCGGACGACAGGGCCGCGTTCGCGCTCACGACCGCCTGCATCTCGGGGTCGAAGAAGCACACGGTGTTGCGGCCGGCGCGCTTGGCCTGGTACATGGCCAGGTCCGCCTGCTTGAGCAGTTCGCTGACGGTGCGGTCGCGGTCGCTCGGGCCGAACAGCGTGACGCCGATGCTGCACGTGCTGTGGTGCAGGTAGCCCGGCAGCACGTACGGCTCGCCCAGCGCCGCCAGGATGCGCTCGGCCACGGCGCGGGCGCCCTTGGCCGGGTCGAGCGGCTTGTCGCCGCGGTTTTCGAGCAGGATCACGAACTCGTCGCCCCCGAGCCGCGCGACCGTGTCGCCCTTGGCCACGCAGGAGCGCAGCCGTTCGGCCACCAGCTGCAGCAGCATGTCGCCCTTCTGGTGCCCGAGGGTGTCGTTGAGCACCTTGAAGTTGTCGAGGTCGATGAACATCAGCGCGCCCTCGCGCGGGCGGGCCGGGTCGGCCAGGGCCGCATGCAGCCGGTCCATCAGCAGCTGGCGGTTGGGCAGCTTGGTCAGCGCGTCGTAGAAGGCCAGGTGCTGGATCTTCTCCTCGGCCAGCTTGCGTTCGGTGACGTCGCGGCCGACGGCGACCCAGTGGGTCAGCTTGCGCTCCTTGTCCCACACCGGCGAGACGTCCAGGTCCACCCAGTACGGCTCGCCGTTCTTCTTGTAGTTGATCAGGTCCACGCGCGCCGGCCGCCACTCCTCCAGCGCCGCGCGGATCTGGTCGAGCGCCCGGCGCTGGGTGTTGGGGCCCTGCAGGAAGCGCGGGCTGCGCCCCAGCACCTCGTCGCGGCTGTAGCCGGTGCGGCGCTCGAAGGCCTCGTTGACGAACACGATGCGCGGGCCGGGATCGCTGAAGGGTCCGGCCTCGGTGATGATGACGATGTCGTTCAGGCGCGAAATGCTGCCTTCCAGCAGGCGCAGCTGCTCCTGCGAACGGCGGCGGGCCGTGACGTCGCAGAAGTGCACGGCCATGCCGCCGGCGAAGGGCACGGCGCGCGCCTCGAACCAGCGGGCCAGCCGGGCGTCGAGTTCCTCGAACTCCAGCCGCTTGCCGGCGGCGCAGGCGGCTCGGAACTGCTCCTCCAGGCGCAGGCGAACGATCTTCTGGAACGAGTTCCACAGCCGGCGCCCCAGCAGTTGCGTGCTGTCGCCGCCGAGCAGCCGCTCGGCCTGCTCGTTGAGGTAGGTGTACTGGCCGTTGCTGTCGACGGTGGCGAAGGCGTCCTCGCTGCCCAGTGCGGCGCCCATGCGCAGCAGCGTGCCGGGCCGCCCGCGCGGCGCGATCTCCTGCATCGCGCCCTGGACGACCACGATCGCGCCGCCCTCGTCGCGCACGGCCTGGCCCAGTGCCCGGACCCAGGCCCGGCGGCCGTCGAGGCGCAGGATCTGCACTTCCTGGTCGAAGGGCTCGCCCCGGCTGGCGCAGGCATGGACGAGCCCGGCCAGCTTGTCCCGGTCCTCGGGCGCCAGGTGCTGGAAGGGGTCGGCCTTGGGCGAGTAGCCGGCCGGCGCGCCGTGGATGGCGGCGAGGCGGTCGGACCACCGCGCCTGCCCGCTGGCGACGTCGAATCGCCACACGCCGAGCGAAGCGGCCTGCTCGAGCATGGAGACGAGACTGGCGTCCTGCGCCGTGTCGGTGGAATGCATCAGTGAACGGAAGCGATGTGCGCGCAGGCGCGCAGCTGATGGTAAGGCGGATGCGCATGCGCCCGGGTAGGCAGCGTCCTACCGCAGTTCGGGCACCCTTCCCGACGGGACACAGCAGGGCCGCGCATAGAGTCTTAACGCCTGAAACCCGTGTTTACGCCCTGCCCGTGCCACCCTGCCTGCGCGCCTTCGTCGTCGAGGACAACGCGACCATCCGGGAGAACCTGGTGGGGACGCTGGAGGAACTCACGTGCGTGAAGGTCGTGGGCGACTGCGCCGCCGAGGACGACGCGCAGCAGTGGCTGTCGGACGCCAGGAACACCTGGGACCTGGTGATCGTGGACCTGTTTCTCAAGCGCGGCAGCGGCCTGAGCCTGCTGCAGCACATCCCGCGGCGCAGCCCGAACCAGCGCATCGTCGTCTTCAGCAATTACGTCAATGCCAGCGTGCGCAAGCGCTGCGCCCAGATGGGCGTGGACGCCGTGTTCGACAAGTCGACGGAAATCGACGCGCTGGTGGACTATTGCGCGCGGCGCTGCGCGCAGGTCGCGGCCAGCCAGCCCGCCAGGGCCTGAGCCGGCGCGGCGCTCAGCCGAGCGAACCACCACGGCGCAGCATCAGCGCGAGCTGCTCGGCCGGCACCGGCTCGCTGTAGAGAAAGCCTTGCGCCAGATCGCAGCGCAGGGCCTGCAGTTCCCAGGCCTGCTCGCGCGTCTCGACGCCCTCGGCGACCACCTTCAGGCTCAGGTTGCGCGCCAGGTTGATGCAGGTACCGACGATGCCGCGGTAGGCCGGGTCGGTGGCGATCTTCTTGATGAACGAGCGGTCGATCTTCACCTCGTCCACCGGCAGCGTGACGATGTAGGCCAGCGACGAATAGCCCGTGCCGAAGTCGTCGATCGCCACCGGAATGCCAAGTGCGCGCACCTGCGTCAGCACGTCGATCGCCTGCTCCATGTTGCCGATCAGCACGCTCTCGGTGACTTCGATGCCCAGGGCACCGGCGTGACCGCCGATGGCGGACAGCGCCTCCCCGAGGTGACGAACCAGCTGGCCGTGGCGAAGCTGCGCGGCCGCCACGTTCACGGCGATGCGCGGCGCCGCGAGCCCGGCCGAGTTCCAGCGCTTCCAGTCCGCCGCGGCGCGCAGCATGATGTGGCGGCCCACCTCGCGGATGAGGCCGGTCGATTCCAGCGCGGGCACGAATTCGGACGGCGGCACGATGCCGCGCTCCGGGTGCATCCAGCGGATGAGCGCTTCCACGCCCTGGATCCGGCCGGTGGCCACGTCGACCTTGGGCTGGTAGTAGTTGACGAACTCGTTGCGCTCGAGCGCGGCGCGCAGCTGCGGCTCCAGGCGGTAGTGCGCGCTCGCAGCGGCATCGACCGACTTGTCGAAGAACGCCGCCGGCTCGTCGCGCTCGATGGCCAGCTGCAGCGCCGCGTCGGCGGCGTTGACCACCTCGTCGAGGGTGCGGCCGTGCTGGGGGAACGACGCGAAGCCCAGATGGACGGGGCACACCAGCGTCAGCCCGTTCACCGCATACGGCGCCTGCAGTTGCGCGGACAGGCGCGGCGCCTGCGTGCGCGCGAACGCGTCGGCGTCCACGTCGGGAAAGAACAGGATGAAGAGGCCCCGCTTGATGCGGCCGATGAAGGCCTCGCCGTCGGCCAGTTCGCGCAGGCGCGCGGCCGTCTGCGTGATCATGGCGTCGGCGATGCGGAAGCCATGCGCGGAATTGATGTGGCTGAGCGCCTTCAGGCGCACGAAGCAGACCACGCCGCGGCTGGGCTTGGCGGCCTCGAACTGGCCTTCGAAGTGCAGCCAGTTCGGCAGCCCCGTGAGCCGGTCGGTCTGGGTGGCGATGCGCAGTTCGCGCCGCAGGCTCAGCTGGGAGCACACGGTGCGCGCCAGGGTCTCCAGCATCGCCCGCTGGGACGCCGACAGGCTGCGCGGGCGCGAATCCATGATGCACAGCGTGCCGACGGCGGCCCCCGAACGCGTGCGCAGCGGCACGCCGGCATAGAAGGCCACCGGCTCGGCGCCGGCGCCGTGCAAGGTCGGGTCGAACCAGGGCAGCAGGGCCGTGTCCTCGACCTCCAGCACCGCCTCGTCCGTCAGGATGGCCCGCGCGCACAGCCCCTGGTCGCGATCCACCGCACCGACGGGGATGCCCACCCGGGCCTTGTAGACCTGCCGGGCGGCGTCGACGAAGCTCACGGCCGCCATCGGCGCCTCGCAGACCCGGGCCGCCAGTTCGACCAGGGCCTGGCACTCGTGGTCGGCGGCGGCGTCCAGCAGGTTGAACTCGCGCAGCGCGCCCAGCCGGTCCGCCTCGTCGGCGGGCACGGGGGCCGTCGACTGCACCAGCGCCAGTTGCCCCGGCGGTGGCGCATACAAGGTGCGGGCCGGAATGCGCGGCACGGAACGGGCCGGGCGTTCGAGTGCCCGGCGCAGCAACGGCGCGAGATCCATCATGGCTGCCTCCTGTTCCACCGTCCGGCCGGCGCGCGAGGCGGGGTCGCCCACAAGCAGGCGCGCACGGCAAACGTAAGGAAACTTTTCATCGGCGAGGCCAATGTAAGTAGGCGGCTCAGCCGTTGGCTGTCATCCGTTCAGCGGTCCCGTTGTAGGACGCCATTGACAGCGCGACCATGAAAAAAGGCCAGTGCGGAGAGCACTGGCCTTTTGTCGTTTGGTGCGGCTGGCAGGATTCGAACCCACGACCCCTTGGTTCGTAGCCAAGTACTCTATCCAACTGAGCTACAGCCGCGAAGCCTGCGAGTATAGCAGCACCCGGACGGGTTTCCCGCCAGCCCGACCTCCCGGACCCCCATTTTCCGCAGCCGATCGGCCGAAACCGGCAGGAAACCCCATTCCGCCCTGGCCCGGCGCCCCGAATCGCAGGCGTCAAACGGGCTCGCCGCACCCGCAACGATCGGACACCCGTGCCCGCCGGTGTATTCCTAGAGTGGTCCGGAACCAGGAGAAATCACCATGACGACTGCCAAAGGGCACCTGAAGCTCACCGGCGACACCCACCTGCCGGACGCGGAATCGGACCTGGACCTGGAGGAAGGCACCTCGGGCCTGGCCGCCCTGGCGCGCGAGCGCCACCAGCCCGGCCGTGCGGCCGTCCGGCACGGCGGCGTGCTGCGGGCGCAGGAATGGGAGGACCCACGCGGTGCCGCCGCGGCGGCGGCCAAGGCGGGCCTGACGCTGGTCGCCTGCTGGCTGGTGGTGAAGCTGCTTCGGCGCTGAACGCGCGCGCGCTGGTAGCGCACGGACAGGCTGGGATCGACGTCGCCTCGCATGCGGGTGCCAGCCGCATCCGCCATTCGCCGGTCAAGCGAACCCCGACGCCTTCACAAGCCGTTAACGCTGCGGACAAGAGCGGCGTGCGGTTCGCACGGAACAATTCCGCCCATGACGCCCTCCGCCCTTGCCCTGAACCGCTTCGGCCTCGGCGCCCGGCCGAACGATGCGCCACCGGCCGACCCGCAGCACTGGCTGCTTGCGCAGCTGGATGCCTACGAGCCGCTGCCCGCGGCTTGGAAGCCGCTGCCGCGGACCGCCGCGCTCGTGGACATCTGGAACCACATGCAGCGCTCGGTGCGGCAAGCGCCCGAAGGCCAGCGAAGCGGCATCCGTGAGGCGTACCTGCGCGAAGGCAGCAGGGAGTACCGGGCGGCAGTCGGCGCGCGAACCACCAGCGCGATGCAGACTCGCACGCCCTTCGTCGAGCGGCTGGTGCACTTCTGGTCCAACCACTTCGCGGTGTCCGTTGACAAGCTGCTCATCGTCGGCCTGGCGGGCAGCTTCGAGGCGGACGCCATCCGGCCCAACGTGCTGGGCCGTTTTGAGGACCTGCTGCTCGCCGTGGTGCGGCACCCGGCGATGCTGCTCTACCTCGACCAGGCGCAATCGACCGGCCCGGGAAGCAAGATGGGCTCGCGCGGCCGGGGCCTGAACGAGAACCTCGCGCGCGAGATTCTGGAACTCCACACGCTCGGCGTGCGCAGCGGCTACACGCAGGAGGACGTGACGGAATTCGCGCGAGCGCTGACCGGCTGGACACTGCCCGGCGATGCGGGAACCAGCGGCGGCGCCACCTTCCGTTTCGTGGCTGCGCTGCACGAGCCCGGCACGCGCACCATCCTCGGAAAAACGTATCCAGACGGGGGCGAAGAGCAGGCGCGCGCCGTTATCCACGACCTCGTGACCGCGTCGTCCACGGCGCTTCACGTCGCGCGCAAGCTCGCGCGCCACTTCGTGGCGGACGATCCGCCGGAAGCGCTCGTGCAGCGCCTCGCCGATACCTTCGCACGGACCGGCGGCGACCTGCCAAGCGTCTACCGCGAATTGGTCGCGGCGCCGGAGGCGTGGAAGGCGCCCGGCGCGAAGTTCAAGTCTCCCTGGGAGTGGGCGATCTCCAGCCTGCGCGCTATGGGTCGACAGGCGATGGAGCCGGGGCAAGCTGCGAGTTTGATGACCCAACTGGGCCAACCGGTGTGGCGGCCCGGCTCACCGGCCGGCTACAGCGACAGGGCCACGGCCTGGGCTGCGCCCGATGCGCTCATGCGGCGCGTGGAGGTCGCGCAGCGGCTCGCGCAAGAGGCGGGCGACGCTCTGGATGCACGTCGCCTTGCGCCGCGCGTGCTGCCCGGTTCGTTGAGTGACGCCACGGCAGGCGCCATCGGGCGTGCAGAAAGTGGCGGCACTGCGCTCGCGCTGCTGCTCGTTTCCCCGGAATTCCTGAGGAGATGAGAATGAGCCTGGATCGACGCAGCTTCCTGGGCGCCGCCACGCTGGTGGCCGCACCGCAGGTGCTCTTCGCGCAAGCCGCAACGGAGCGGCGCTTCGTCTTCATCATCCAACGCGGCGCCGCCGACGGCTTGAACACGGTGATTCCCTACGCGGAGCCTGCCTATGCGCGCCTGCGTGGCGCCCTGGCCATCGACCCGACGGCGGCGATGAAGCTGGACGGCACCTTCGCGCTGCATCCCGCGCTGCCGAGGCTTCGAGAGCTCTACGCGGCCGGGGAAGCCGGCTTCCTGCACGCCGTCGCCTCGCCGTATCGAGATCGCTCGCACTTCGATGGGCAGAACGTGCTCGAAACAGGCGGCAAGTCGCCGTACCAGTTGAAGGACGGCTGGATGAACCGCCTGCTGGGACTGCTGCCGCGCAGCGGCAAGGAAGCAATTGCGTTCTCGCCTGCGGTGCCGCTGGCGCTGCTTGGCGCGGTTGAGGTGACGACCTATGCACCGTCCACATTGCCGGAAGCCAGCGAAGACCTGCTGATGCGCGTGGAGCAGCTCTATGCCCGCGATGGCCAACTGCATGCGCTGTGGGCTTCGGCGCTCGAAGCCCGTGGCATGGCCGGCGAAAGGATGGGCGGCGGCACGAACCGGCAGGATGCCGCTGCGCTGGGCCGGCTCGCCGCCCGCTTCCTCGCGCGCGCCGACGGCCCGCGCATAGCGATGATCGAAACCGGTGGCTGGGATACGCACAGCGGGCAGAACGCGCGTCTCGCCGCGCAGCTGCGCAGACTCGACAATCTCCTCGGCGCGCTGCGGGACGGAATGGGCGCCGCTTGGTCGCAGACCGTGGTGCTTGTGGCGACCGAGTTCGGACGCACCGTGGCGATCAACGGCACGGGCGGCACCGACCACGGCACCGCCTCAGCTGCCATGGTGATCGGCGGGCCGGTGCACGGCGGCCGCATCCTCACGGACTGGCCCGGCCTCGCGCCCGGCAACCTGTTCGAGGGGCGCGACCTCCGGCCCACCATGGCGCTGGACACGTTGATCGCTTCGGTGTGCGCCGAAACGTTCAGGCTGGACCCGGAGCGCACGGCGCGTGTGCTGTTCCCCGATGCGGGCCGAGGCCAGGGCGTGCAGCCGCTGCTGCGCACCTAGATGACGAGCACCCGCCCGCAATGCGACGCACTGTTGTTGGGGCGGCTGCGTCGGGGCATGGAAGAAGTGGCCAGTGAAGTGTCCGGGTGAGTTGAACACCGACGTCACCGGCGGACCGCACGCGAAGCCCTGCAAAGGCCCGTCTTGAAACTGGTAGGGCGTGCTGGACTTGAACCAGCGACCAAGGGATTATGAGTCCCCTGCTCTGACCAACTGAGCTAACGCCCCGGCCAGTGGGCGATTGTAGAGAGCGCCGTGTCCGCTCCGGCGCGGGCCTCAGGGCTTCTGGTGGCTCAGCGCGTTGGTAACCAGGCGGGAGGTGATGTCCACGATCTGGATCATCCGGTCGTAGGGCATGCGGGTGGGGCCGATCACGCCCAGCGTGCCGACCACCTGCCCGTCGACCTCGTAGGGCGCGCTCACGACCGACAGCTCCTCGAACGGCACCACCTGGCTCTCGCCGCCGATGAAAATGCGCACGCCCTCGGCCTGGCTGGAGATGTCGAGCAGGCGCATCAGCTGGGTCTTCTGCTCGAACAGCTCGAACGCCTTGCGCAGGTGCGTCATGTCGCTGGAGAAGTCGGAGACGGCCAGCAGGTTGCGCTCGCCGGAGATCACGACCTCGCCCTGCGCCTGGTCCATCGCCTCCGAGCTGGCGTCCACGGCGGTCTGCATCAGCTGCGCGATCTCGCCGCGCAGCTGCTCGACCTCGCCCTTGAGCCGCTCGCGCACCTGCTCGATGGCCAGACCGGCGTAGTGGGCGTTGAGGTAGTTGGCCGCCTCGACCAGCTGCGATTGGGTGTAGTCGGCCGCGGTGAACACCACCCGGTTCTGCACGTCCCCGTCGGGCGAGACGATGATGACCAGGAAGCGGCGCTCGGACAGCCGCAGGAACTCGATGTGGCGAAAGACCGACGTGCGCCGCGGCGCCATCACCACGCCGACGAACTGCGACAGGTTCGACAGCAGCTGCGCCGCGTTGGCGATCACGCGCTGCGGCTGGTCGGGCGGCAGGCTCGGCGCGGTGAACTGCTCGCGCTGCACCGTGAGCATGGTGTCCACGAACAGGCGGTAGCCGCGGGCCGTGGGAATGCGTCCGGCGGACGTGTGGGGGCTGGCGATCAGACCCAGGTCTTCCAGGTCCGACATCACGTTGCGGATGGTGGCGGGGGACAGCTCGAGACCCGACGCGCGCGAGAGGGTGCGGGACCCGACCGGCTGTCCCTCGGCGATGTAGCGCTCGACCAGCGCTTTCAACAACAACTTGGCACGGTCATCGAGCATAGGGCGCAGGCTTTGCAGTCATTTTAATGATGTAATTTGTGTCAATGAAGATCCTGTTCCGCCAGGTTGCGCTGATCGGCAAATACCACGTGGCCGGCGGGGCCGCGGCGGCCAGCAGCCGCGCGGCGCTGGAGGACATCGCCCGCTTCCTGACGGCCGAGGGCTGCGACGTGGTCATCGAGCATGACACGGCCGCCACCTCGGGCATCACGGGTTACCCCGTGCTCGACGTGGCCGGCATCGGCGCCCAGTGCGACCTCGGGCTGGTGGTCGGCGGCGACGGCACCATGCTGGGCATCGGGCGCCAGCTCGCCAGCTTCGGGGTGCCGCTGGTGGGCATCAACCAGGGCCGGCTCGGCTTCATCACCGACATTCCCCTGGACAGCTACCGGCAGGTTCTGGCGCCCATGCTGCGCGGCGAATACGAGGAAGACCGCCGCACCTTGATGCAGGCCTGCGTCATGCGCGACGCCGACTGCGTCTTCAAGGCCCTGGCCATGAACGACGTCGTCGTCAACCGCGGCGCCACCTCCGGCATGGTCGAACTGCGGGTCGAGGTCGACGGCCATTTCGTCGCCAACCAGCGCGCCGACGGCCTGATCGTCGCCACGCCCACGGGGTCGACCGCGTACGCGCTGTCCGCCGGCGGCCCCCTGCTCCACCCGGCCAATCCCGCCGTGGTGCTCGTGCCGATCGCGCCGCACACGCTGTCCAACCGGCCGATCGTGCTGCCCGACAGCGGCGAGATCGCGATCGAGCTGGTCGCCGGCCGCGATGCCAGCGCCAACTTCGACATGCAATCGCTCGCCTCGCTGCTGCATGGCGACCGCATCCTGGTGCGCCGCTCGGAACACCAGGCGCGGTTCCTGCACCCCAAGGGCTGGAGCTACTACGACACGCTGCGCAAGAAGTTGCACTGGTACGAGGGGGGAACATGAGCCTCAAGCGCATCACCCTGCGTGATTTCGTCATCGTCCGCGAACTGGAACTCGACCTGGCCGACGGCTTCACCGTCCTGACCGGTGAAACCGGCGCCGGCAAGTCGATCCTGGTCGACGCCCTGCAGCTGGCGCTGGGCGCCCGCGCCGACGCCAGCGTCGTGCGCGAAGGCGCCGCGCGGGCGGACATCGGGGCCGAGTTCGACGCCGTGCCGCAGCTGGCCGGCTGGCTGGACGAGGCCGGCTTCGAGGCCGGCGACACGCTGCTCCTGCGGCGCAGCATCGACCCGCAGGGCAAGAGCCGCGCCTGGATCAACGGCAGCCCGGCCACCGCCACGCAGCTGCGGGAGCTGGGCGAGCGGCTGGTGGACATCCACGGCCAGCATGCCTGGCAAAGCCTCACCCGGCCGGACGCGGTGCGCGACCTGCTGGACGCCTACGCCGGCGTCTCCACCGGGCCGCTGCAGCAGCACTGGCAGTCCTGGCGGGCGGCCCAGAAGCAGCTGGCCGACGCGCGCGCCGCGCAGGACACCCTGCAGCGCGAGCGCGAGCGCCTCACCTGGCAGATCGGCGAGGTGGACAAGCTGGCGCCCGGCCCGGACGAATGGGACGAGCTGAACGCGAGCCACACGCGCCTGTCGCATGCGCAGGCGCTGCTCGATGCCGCCCGCGCCGCCCTCGAGTCGCTCGAGGGCGAGGACAGCGGCGCGACCTCGCTGCTCACGCGCGCCCACGACGCACTGCAGGCGCAGGAGCACCTGGAGCCGGACTTCCGCTCGGCCCTGGAGGTGCTGGGCTCCAGCCTGGCACAGGCGGAAGACGCGGCCCACTCGCTGCACGCCTACCTGCGCAAGACCGACCCCGATCCGCACCGGCTGGCCGAGCTGGACGAGCGCATGGCCCTGTGGCTCTCGCTCGCCCGGCGCTACAAGCGCACCCCGGCCGAACTGCCGGCCCTGCTGGCGGGCTGGAGGGAGGAACTGGCGCGCCTGGACGCCGCGGCCGACCTCGCCGCCCTGGAGGCCGCCGAGAAGAAGCAGTCGCATGCGTACCTGGCCGCCGCCACGGCGCTGTCGAAGGCGCGCGCCAAGGCCGCGCCGCAGCTGGCCAAGGCCATCACCCAGGCCATGCAGGGCCTGGGCATGCAGGGCGGCCGCTTCGAGGTGTCGATCGAGGCGCTGCCCCAGCCCGGCGCGGCCGGCGTGGACGACATCGCCTTCCTGGTGGCCGGCCACCCCGGTGCGACGCCGCGGCCGGTGGGCAAGGTCGCCTCCGGCGGCGAGCTCTCGCGCATCGCACTGGCCATCGCCGTCACCACCAGCCAGCTGGGCGCGGCGCAGACCCTCATCTTCGACGAGGTGGACGCGGGCGTGGGCGGCGCCGTGGCCGAGACCGTGGGCCGGCTGATGAAGCAGCTGGGCCGCGACCGGCAGGTCCTCGCGGTCACCCACCTGCCGCAGGTGGCCGCCTGCGCCGACCACCACCTGGTGGTGGCCAAGCAGAGCAGCCGATCGGGAACGAGCAGTTCGGTCCAGCCGGTCGAAGGCGAGCAGCGAGTGGCTGAAGTGGCGCGCATGCTCGGCGGCGAACGCCTCTCGGGCACCACCCTGGCGCACGCCAAGGAAATGCTGGGCAGCGGGGCCGCATGAGCCTCGACCTCGTCCTGATCACCGGCATGTCCGGCTCGGGCAAGTCGGTCGCGCTGCGCGCGCTCGAGGACGCGGGCTACTACTGCGTCGACAACCTGCCGCCGGAGCTGCTGCAGGCGTTCGTCGAACTGGAGCAGGCCAACGAGGGCAAGCACGTCGCCATCGCCATGGACGTGCGCAGCGCGACGTCGCTGCCGCGCGTGCCCGCCCAGTTGCGCGAGCTGCGCGCACGGGGCGTCAGCATCCGCTCGCTGTTCCTGGACGCCACCACCGACACGCTGGTGCGCCGCTTCTCGGAGACGCGCCGGCGCCACCCGCTGTCGCGGCAGGACGCCGCCGAGCACGAGAGCGATCCGCTGCTGCGCCAGCACGCACTGGTGGACGCGATCGAGCTCGAACGCGAACTGCTGGCCGACCTGCGCGAGCAGGCCCACGTCATCGACAGCAGCACCATCCGTCCCGCGCAGCTGCAGGCGCAGGTGAAAGCGCTGCTGTCGGCCCCGGCCAGCCAGATCACGCTGGTGTTCGAGTCGTTCGCCTTCAAGCGCGGCATCCCGGTCGATGCCGACTACGTGTTCGACGTGCGGATGCTGCCCAACCCGCATTACGAACCCGCGCTGCGCGACCTCACCGGTCTGGACCGCCCCGTGGCCGACTTCCTGGCCGCCCAGCCCGGCGTGGAGCGCATGTCCGCCGACATCGAACGCTTCCTGCAGCAGTGGCTGGAGCCGCTGGCCCAGGACCACCGCAGCTACGTCACGGTGGCCATCGGCTGCACCGGCGGCCAGCACCGGTCGGTGTACCTGGTGGAGCGGCTGGCACGCGCCTTCGGCGGCCGCTGGACCACCCTGCGGCGCCACCGCGAACTCGAACGCAGCTAGGCGTCCAGCAGGCGCCGCACCGGCGTGGGCAGGCCGAGCGAGCGCCACTGGTCCGGCTTGAACCACGCGCCCTCCCGGTCCGGCAGGCAGTCGCCGTGGACCGCCGCGCGCACCGGGTGCAGGTGCAGGTCCTTGTGGGTCAGCACGTGCGTGAATGCGGGCTCGTCGCTGGCGGCGGCGCGCTCGCGCGCCGACAGGGCCCGGGCCAGCGCCTCGCGCGACTCGAACAGCGGCAGGCAGTACAGCCCCGCCCACACGCCCGGCACGGGGCGCTTTTCCAGCCAGACGGCGCCGTCGCTGGCCTCGGCACGCAGCAGCCAGAGCGACTGCGCCGTGCGCTTGAGCTTGCGCGTGCGCACCGGGTAGCGCTCGGGGTTGCCTTCCGCGCGCGCGCGGCACAGGTCGCGCAGGGGGCACAGCAGGCAGCTGGGGTTGCGGGCCAGGCAGACGGTGGCGCCCAGGTCCATCAGGCCTTGCGTGTAGGCCGGCATGTCGGCCGCATCGGCAGGCAGCAGGTCCGTCGCGCGGCTCCACAGCGCCCGCTCGGCGGCCGTGCCGGCCAGGTCGTCGCCGAAGGCCAGCGCGCGGGCCAGCACGCGCTTGACGTTGCCGTCGAGGATGGCGGCCCGCTCGCCGAAGCAGAACGCCGCGATGGCGGCGGCGGTGGAGCGGCCGATGCCGGGCAGTTGCTGCAGTTCGGCGCTGGTGCGGGGAAATTCGCCGCCGTGCCGCGCCACCACGTCCTGCGCGCAGCGGTGCAGGTTGCGCGCGCGGCTGTAGTAGCCCAGCCCGCTCCACAACCCGAGCACGTCGTCCAGCGGCGCCGCCGCCAGGGCGGCCACGTCCGGGAAGCGCTGCAGGAACCGCTCGAAGTAGCCCAGCACGACCGACACCTGCGTCTGCTGCAGCATGATCTCGGACAGCCAGACGCGGTACGGGTCGCGGCTGCCCTGCCAGGGCAGCGCGTGCCGGCCGTGGGAGCGCTGCCAGCGCACCACGTGCCCGGCGAAGTCGCCGGACGCGGCGGCGGTCATGCGCGCTGGAGTTCGGGCTGCTCGCCCTCGACCGCGGCGGCGGGGGTGGCGACCAGGTGCCCGGTCAGTTCGGTCAGCTTGGCATCGAGCTCGTTGATGGCGGCTTCCTGCGCGGCGATCTCGGCGATGCGGTCGTCCAGGCCGGAGGCGGCCTGCTGGATGCGCTCGATGGCTTCCATCCGGCGGGCGAAATTGCGCCGGCGCTCGCGCAGCTGCGCGTCGAGCTGCGCGGCCGAGGCCTTGTTCCACAGCTCCACTTCGCCCAGGGCCGACTCGTACACCACGCGCAGGCGGGTGGCCAGGGCGCGCACGAGGCGATCGGCGAATTCCGGCTGCGCCAGGCGCAGCGCGTTGCCCATGCCCAGGTACTGCTGGTGGCTGCGCTCGACGAGCTCCAGGTCGCGCTCGTAGCGCGCGAGGTCCGGCTCCTTGGGCGGCTGCAGCGAGAAGCCGTATTCGGCGTTGAGCTGCCGGAAAGTGCCGGTCAGCATGGACTGGATCTCGTTGCTGAGGCCCTGCGCCTTGCGCAGTCCTTCGCGCAGGCGGTCGAACGTGAGCGAATAGGCGCGCCTGACGCCGAGCTTGATGCCGGGCTGGCGCAGCTCCTTCGTGAGGCCGGCCATCTCGGTCTTGAGCGTGGCCGTGCCCAGCAGGGCGAACACCTCGCGCAGCAGCTTCAGGTGCACCGAGCGCACCGCATGGATCTTGGCGCCACTGACGTCGAAATCGCGCTGCTCCTGCTCGATGCGCGCGCGCATGTGCCGGATCACCGAGACGTTCTTGCCGCGCAGGCCCTTGAGCTCGATCATCTGCTCGGCCAGGTCGCGGCGGCGAATGTTCAGGGCGCGGCCGGCTTCGGTGCGCAGCTCCTGCATGTTGGCGGTGACAGCGCCGCGCAGGATCTTCTGCCGCTGGCCCATGACGCCTTCGCTCAGGGCCCGCTCCAGCACCGGCAGCTGGCTGGCGGACAGCAGCGCCGCGTCGTTCTTGACCTTGGCGACCAGGCCCTTCTGGGCCGACACGGGGATCACCTGCTCGGGCGGCAGGCCGAGGATCTCGGCGGAGGTGGCGCGCTGGCGGTCGATCTGGGCCTGGACCTGGGCGCTCGTGCTGAGCGAGTCCCACATCGTGTCGATCTTGTTCAGCACCACGAGGTGCGAGCCGCTGTCCTCGCGGTCGGCGATCAGGTGCTCGCGCCAGATCGCCAGGTCGGACTTGGTCACGCCGGTGTCGGCGCCCAGGATGAACACCACCGCATGCGCCTGCGGAATCAGGTTGACCGTCAGCTCCGGTTCGGCGCCGATGGCGTTCAGGCCCGGGGTGTCGAGGATGACCAGGCCCTGCTTGAGCAGCGGGTGCGCGATGTTGATCAGCGCGTGCCGCCAGCGGGGGATCTCCACCATGCCGTCGGCACCCACCATCGGGTTGTCCTCGGGGGTGTCGTCGTGCCAGAAGCCCAGCGCCCTGGCCTCGTCCCGGCTGACATGGCGGACCTCGGAGACCTTCTCGAACGCCTGCGCGAGCTGCGCGGGGTCGTTGACGTCCAGGTCGACGCGCGTCCACTTCTCGGGGGCCAGGCGCCACTCCATCAGCGGCTGCGGCTGCAGGCGCGTCTCGATCGGCAGCAGGCGCAGGCACGGGGGCACTTCGGCGTCGTAGCCCAGCTCGGTGGGGCACATCGTCGTGCGCCCGGCGCTGGCCGGCATGATGCGGCGCTTGTAGCCGGCAAAGAAGATCGCATTGATCAACTCCGACTTGCCGCGCGAGAACTCGGCGACGAAGGCGACCATCACCTTGTCGGAACGCACCTGCGACTCCAGGCGCTTCAGGCGCTCCTCGATCGCGGCGTCCAGCAGGTCGTGGTCCTTCAGCCACTCCGACAGCAGCTTCAGGCGCAGCGCGAATTCGCGCCTCCAGGCGCCGTGCTGGTCGAACTGTTCGTTGAAGGAAGTGCCCACTAAGTCCCCGTCTCTCAAGGGAAATATAGCACCGGGACCGCCGGCGGCCTCAGCTTTTCTGGCAGTGCGGGCAGTAGAACGTTGCGCGTTGTCCCTGCCGGATGGCACGAATCGGCGTCGCGCAGACGCGGCATGGTTCGCCCTCCCGTCCGTAGACCATGGCCTCGAGCTGGAAGTAGCCCGATTCGCCGTGCGCGTTGGAGAAGTCGCGCAGGGTGCTGCCGCCACGCTGGACCGCGCGCGCCAGCACGTCCCGGATGGCCGCGTGCAGCCGGCGCGCCCGGGGTCGGCTAATGCGCGAGGCCGCCAGCGTGGGCCGGATGCCGGCCAGGAACAGCGCCTCCGACGCATAGATGTTGCCGACGCCGACCACCACGTCGCCGGCCAGGAGCACCTGCTTGATCGGCGCGCGCCGCTTGCGCAGGGCGGCGTGGAAGGCGATCTCGTCGAAGCCGTCCCCCAGCGGCTCCACGCCAAGCCCCCCAAGCAGCTTGGCCGCCTCGGCCGCCGACTCGTGCGGCGCGTAGACCACGGCGCCGAAGCGCCGCGGATCGTTCAGGCGCAGCACGCCGCGCGTGGTCGCCAGGTCGAAGTGGTCGTGGGCGCCGGGGTCAGGCAGCCGGTCGGCGAAGGCCAGGCTGCCGGACATGCCCAGGTGCAGCAGCAGGACGCCGTCGTCCAGATCCAGCAGCAGGTACTTGCCGCGCCGGCGCACGGCCCGCACGGTGCGCCCTTCCAGCTGCTCGGGCCGGCAGCCCAGCGGCCAGCGCAGGGGCTTGCCCATGCGCACCTGGCGGATGGTGGCGCCCGCGATGCGGTCGGCAAAACTGAGGCGCGTGACCTCGACTTCGGGCAATTCAGGCATCGTCGCCACCGGGCTCCTGCCGCCAATTATGATGGTCCGATGAAGCCCAGACTCCGCCTGCTCTCGGGCGCGATGTTGCTGCTCGCGCTCGCGCAGGCACCGCATGCGCAGACAGCCACCAGCGACACCACGGAACCGCCCCCCACGCCCAGCGCCCTGGACGCCGAGTTGTTCTACGAGCTGCTGCTCGGCGAGCTGACCGCGCAGGGCAACGAGCCCTCCGCGGGGTTTGCGCTGGTGCTGGACGCGGCGCGCAAGACCAACGACCCGGCGCTGTACCAGCGCGCGGTCGAGATCGCGTTCCAGAACCGCTCGGGCGATGCCGCCCTGCAGGCCGCGCGCGCCTGGGCCCAGGCCTGGCCCGATTCGCGCGAGGCCAACCGCTACGTGCTGCAGATCCTGCTGGCCCTCAACCGGGTGACGGAAAGCGCCGAGCCGCTGCGCGCGGAGCTGGCGCTCACGCAGCCCAAGGACCGCGCCGCGACCCTGGGCGCCATCCCCCGGCTCTATGCCCGGGTGAGCGACAAGAAGCTGGCCGCGAACGTGGTCGAACAGGCCCTGGCCGACGCGCTGGCGCAGCCGGCCACGGCGGCGCCGGCATGGACCGCGGTGGGCCGCGTGCGGCTGGCCGCCGGCGACACGGCCGGCGCCCTCGACGCCGCCCGGCGCGGCCAGGCCGCGGACCCGCGCTCGGAGAGCCCGGCGCTGCTGGCGCTCGAACTGATGGACCCCAAGCAGCCGCAGGCCGAGGGGCTGGTGCGCAGGTACATGGAGGGCAAGCCGCTGCCGCAGCTGCGCATGGGCTACGCCCGCGCCCTGCTGGACGCGCAGCGCTACGCCGAATCGCGCCACCAGCTGCAGCTGGTGACCAGCGAGGCGCCCGACCTCCCCGAGGCCTGGCTGGTCCTGGGCACGCTGCAGATGCAGGACAGCCAGCTGGCGCAGGCGGAAGCCTCGCTCAAGCGCTATGTGGAACTCGCGCAGGCGCAGCGCAGCGCCGAGGAGCGCAGCCGCGGCCTCGCGCAGGCCTACCTGGTGCTGGCGCAGATCGCCGAGAAGCGGCGCGACTACGCCGCGGCCACCGCCTGGCTGGACAAGATCGACAACGCGCAGGACCTGGTCACGGCGCAGAGCCGGCGGGCCTCGATCCTCGCGGCGCAAGGGCGCATGGACGAGGCGCGCAAGCTGATCCGCGGCCTGCCCGAGCGCAGCCCGAACGATGCGCGCATGAAGCTCAACGCCGAGGTCCAGCTGCTGCGCGACGCCAAGCAGTACCGTGCCGCGTACGACCTGCTGGGCCGCGCCGTCGCCAAGGAGCCGCGCGACGTCGACCTGCTGTACGACCAGGCCATGCTGGCCGAGAAGCTCAACGACGTGCCCGGCATGGAGAAGCTGCTGCGGCAGGTCATCGCCATCAAGCCCGACTACCACCACGCGTACAACGCGCTGGGCTACTCGCTTGCCGAGCGTGGCGTGCGGCTGCCCGAGGCGCGGCAGCTGGTGCAGAAGGCGCTGGAGTTCGCCCCCGGCGATCCGTTCATCAGCGACAGCCTCGGCTGGGTGGAGTTCCGCATGGGGAACAAGGCCGAGGCGCTGCGCATCCTTGAGGCCGCGTACAAGGAGCGGCCGGATCCGGAGATCGCCGCCCACCTGGGCGAGGTCCTGTGGAGCCTGGGCCAGCGCGAGAAGGCCCAGGGCATCTGGCGCGAAGGCCTGCTGCTGGCCCCCGACAACGAAAGCCTGCAGGACACGCTCAAGCGCCTGCGCGTCAAGCCATGAGGCGGCGCATCGCCTCGCTGGCGCTGGCGGCCGGCCTGGCCGCGGCGCTCGGCGGCTGTGCAGTGCCACCGAAGCTGGCCGCGCCGGGCGAGCTGCTGCGCACCGGCCGCCTCGCGCTGTCGCTGCAGGAGCAGCCGGGGCAGTCGTTCTCCGCCGGCTTCGAGCTGCGCGGCCGGCCCGAGGCGGGCGAGCTGTCGCTGTTCAACCCGCTGGGAGGCACCATCGCGCTGCTGCGCTGGCAGCCGGGCCACGCCACGCTGGAATCGCAGGGCCGCGAGCAGCAGCAGTTCCCGTCGCTGGATGCGATGGTCCAGCAGGTCACCGGGGCGGTGATCCCGGTGGCGGCGCTGTTCGACTGGCTCGAGGGCCGCGCCACGCCCGTACCGGGCTGGGAGCCGGACCTGTCCGCGCTGGCGGACGGCCGCGTCCGCGCCCGCCGGGTGCAGCCGCCGCCGGCGGCCGACCTGCGCGTCGTGCTGGACGCCCGCTGACGCGATGCGCGCGCTGTACGACCTGCCGGCGCCGGCCAAGATCAACCTGTTCCTGCACATCACCGGGCGGCGCGACGACGGCTACCACCTGCTGCAGTCGGTCTTCGTGCTGCTGGACTGGCACGACACGCTGCATGCCGAGCTGCGGCCGCACGGCGCGCTCAGCCGCCAGGACATTGGCACCCCGGTGCCGGCGGACGACCTGGTGCTGCGCGCCGCCCGGGCGCTGCAGGCGGCCACCGGCACCACCGCCGGCGCGCACCTCACCCTGGACAAGCGCCTGCCGGCGCAGGCCGGCCTGGGCGGAGGCTCATCGGACGCCGCCACCTGCCTGCTGGCGCTGAACCGGCTGTGGCACACGGGCCTATCGCTGGCGCAGCTGGAGCGCATCGGCCTGCAGCTCGGGGCGGACGTGCCGTTCTTCCTGCGCGGCCGCGCCGGCTGGGTCGAGGGCATCGGCGAGGAGATCACGCCCGTGCACGTGCCGCCGAGCCGCTTCCTGCTGGTCAAGCCGCCGCAGGGACTGGAGACGGCGGCGATCTTTCGACACCCGGACCTGCGACGTGACAGCGAGCCTGCTATACTCTCGGGCTTTGCTGCAGACCCGCTGCAATTTGGCCGCAATGACCTGCAGCCGGTGGCCGAGCAGCTCTGCCCGCAAGTGGGCCAGGCGCTGGCCTGGCTGGCGGCGCAGGGGCTGAACGGCCGCATGAGCGGATCCGGCAGTGCGGTGTTCGCGCCGCTTCCCGCGGGGCAGGTGCCCGCGGGCAAGCCGCCCGGATGGGAGCACTGGATCGTGCGGGAATGCAGCAGCATGGAAGTCCACCCCCTGGTGGGATGGGCTTCCAGCGACGATTCATCGGTGGGCCGTTGATCGCAACGGAGCACCCGTGTAGGGGAGTCGCCAAGTTGGTTAAGGCACCGGATTTTGATTCCGGCATGCGAGGGTTCGAGTCCTTCCTCCCCTGCCAAGGTTTTCGGGTCACCACCCGATCCGTGGCGATGCACCGCGAGGTGCGCCATGGTTGACGAAACAGTGTTCGACCCCCTCCACCCTCACTGATCGCTGGGTCCTTTCATGCAGGCTCTCCCGCACCCCGACTTCATGGTCTTCACCGGCAACGCCAATCCGGCGCTGGCGGCGGAGATCGCGGGCCACCTGGGCATCTCGCTGGGCGCCGCGAGCGTCGGCCGGTTCTCCGACGGCGAAGTCACGGTCGAGATCAACACGAACGTGCGCGCCCGCGACGTGTTCGTGGTGCAGTCCACCTGCGCGCCGACCAACGAGAACCTGATGGAGCTGCTGATCATGGTCGACGCGCTCAAGCGCGCCTCGGCCGAGCGGATCAGCGCCGTGATCCCGTATTTCGGCTATGCCCGCCAGGACCGCCGCCCGCGCTCCTCGCGCGTGCCGATCTCGGCCAAGGTGGTGGCCAACCTGCTGCAGACGGTGGGCGTCTCGCGCGTGCTGACGATGGACCTGCACGCCGACCAGATCCAGGGCTTCTTCGACATCCCGGTGGACAACATCTACGCCTCGCCGGTGCTGCTGCACGACGTGCGCTCGAAGAACTACGAGAACCTGATCGTGGTGTCGCCCGACGTCGGCGGGGTGGTGCGCGCCCGGGCGCTGGCCAAGCAGCTGGGCACCGACCTGGCGATCATCGACAAGCGCCGGCCCAAGGCCAACGTGAGCGAGGTGATGCACGTCATCGGCGAGATCGACGGCCGCAACTGCGTGATCATGGACGACATGATCGACACCGCCGGCACGCTGGTGAAGGCGGCCGAGGTGCTCAAGGAGCGCGGGGCCAAGAAGGTGTATGCCTACTGCACGCACCCGATCTTCTCGGGCCCGGCCATCGAGCGCATCGCCAAGGGCAGCGCGCTCGACGAGGTCGTGGTCACCAACACCATCCCGCTGTCGGACGCCGCTCGCGGCTGCAGCAAGATCCGCCAGCTCACCGTGGCGCCGCTGATCGCCGAGACGATCCAGCGCATCGCCAAGGGCGAGTCGGTGATGAGTTTGTTCTCGGACCAGGAGAACCTGTTCTGAGGCAATGAGCGGGCGCGGCAACCGCCGCGCCCTTGTTTGAACCGGAGTCACACTGGTCGCGGTGGACTCTTCACGGAGCCAATCATGAAATTCGTCGCCTTCGAGCGAGCCAAGCAGGGAACGGGTGCGAGCCGCCGTCTGCGCAACACGGGCAAGACGCCCGGCATCATCTACGGCGGGGCCGGCGAGCCCCAGCTGATCGAGCTGGACCACAACGCGCTGTGGCACGCCCTGAAGAAGGAAGCGTTCCACTCCACCATCCTCGAGATGGAACTGGGCGGCAAGACCAGCAAGGTCCTGCTGCGCGACGTGCAGATGCACCCGTTCCGCCAGCTGGTGCTGCACATCGACTTCCAGCGCGTGGACGCCAAGACCAAGCTGCACATGAAGGTGCCGGTGCACTACGTGAAGGCCGAGGAATCGCAGGCCGTCAAGTTCGAGCACTGCGTGGTCAACCACGTGATCTCCGAGCTGGACATCTCCTGCCTGCCGGGCGACCTGCCCGAGTTCATCGAGGTGGACCTGTCGGAGCTGAAGAAGGGCATGTCGCTGCACCTGTCCGACATCAAGCTGCCCAAGGGCGTGACGGCCGTCACCCACGGCAAGAAGGACCCGGTGCTGGTCTCGGTGGTCGCCACCGGCGGCGGCGACGAGGCTGCCGCCACCGACGCTGCTGCGGCCGCCCCGGCCGCCGATGCGAAGGCCGCGCCCGCCAAGGACGCCAAGGCTGCCGCCCCGGCCGCCAAGGACGCCAAGAAGAAGTAAGTCCCTTCAGCTGAAGGACGAGGGCCCGCTTCGGCGGGCCCTTTTGCATTCCGGCGCCCTCTTCTTTCGACTTACCATCGCCCGATGATCAAGCTCTTCGTCGGCCTGGGCAATCCGGGCCCCGAGTACGAGGCCACCCGCCACAACGCCGGCTTCTGGTGGATCGACGCGCTGGCACGCGAGCTCAAGCTGCACCTGGCCGCGGACCGCTCCTACCACGGGCTGGTCGCGCGCGGCACCGTGCATGGCCAGGCCGTCTGGCTGCTCGAGCCGCAGACCTTCATGAACCTCTCGGGCAAGTCCGTGGCGGCGCTGGCCCGGTTCTTCAAGATCGCCCCGCAGGAGATCCTGGTCGTCCACGACGAACTCGACGTCGTGCCCGGGCAGGCCAAGCTCAAGTTCGGCGGCAGCCACGCCGGCCACAACGGCCTGCGCGACATCCATGCCCAGCTGGGCACGGGCGACTACTGGCGCCTGCGCCTCGGCATCGGCCACCCCGGCGTGAAGTCCGAGGTGGTCAACTGGGTGCTCAAGAAGCCCTCGCCCGAGCAGCGCGAGGCGATCGAAGGCTGCGTCGACCGCACGCTCAAGGCCGTCCCGGCCCTGCTGGCCGGCGAGATGGACAAGGCCACGCTGATCGTGCACACCAGCAAGCCCCCGCGACCGAAGCCGCCACGGCCGAGCGAGGACTGACCACCAACGATGGCGGGAGGGAGGACCACCATGCACCCCGCACGAGCGACCATCCTGCTCGCCTTCTGCGCCGCCACGGCCGCGCAGGCCCAGGCCATCTACCGCTGCGGCGACAGCTACTCGCAGCAGCCCTGCCCCGGCGGCACGGCCGTCGCCACGCCGCCGCCCGCGCCCTCGCCCGCCGACCGCTCGCAGGCCACGGCCGCGACCGCGCGCGACGCGCGCCTGGCCGATGCGCTGGAAAAACAGCGCCTGCAGCGCGAAGCGCAGGCACAGGTCCGGCCGTCGCTGGATGCGCCCGCGCCAGGGGTGGCGCCGGACACCGCCCTGTCCGAGCACCAATGGCCCGAGAAGGCCGGCACCCGCAAGCTCGACGTGTTCACCGCCTCCGTGCCGGGCAGCCGCGAGAAGGGCAAGAAGGACAAGGCGACCGCCAAGCCCGGGAAGGCATCGGCCAGCAAGGCCGCCAAGAAAAACGAGAAGGCGAAGGAACCAACCGCGTCCGCGCCCGGCACGCCGCGCCAGGTGCAGCCCGCCCCCGTCAAGGCCGCCGCGGCGCGGCGTTAGCCCGCCGCGGGCGACGGTGGCGTTTCAGGGCCGGCCGCGGCCGGCGCCGCCTGGCCCGTCAGCCGGCGGTACTTCTGCCACAGCGTTTCGCGGTCCTCGACCCGGCGCGGGTCGACCGGGATGCAGGCGACCGGGCAGACCTGCACGCACTGGGGCTGGTCGAAGTGGCCGACGCATTCGGTGCACTTGTCCGGATCGATCTGGTAGATCTCGGGGCCCAGCGAGATGGCCTCGTTGGGGCACTCGGGCTCGCACACGTCGCAGTTGATGCACTCGTCGGTGATCATCAATGCCATGTGGAAGTCCTTGCCCGTTCGCCCGTGTGTGCTGTTCTGGCATTATCCCCGGCTGCATGAGCGTCTTCCTGGTCAAGCGCCTGATCACCCTGATTGCGACGCTGGTAGGCGCCTCCATCGTGGTGTTCCTGGTGCTGGAGATCCTGCCCGGCAACGCGGCCCAGATCCTGATGGGCCCGGATGCCTCGCCCGAGGCGGTGCAGGCGCTCGCCGTCCAGCTCGGCATCGACCACCCACCGCTGGAGCGCTACGTGCACTGGATCGGCGGCCTGCTCACCGGCGACCTGGGCAACAGCTACGCCTACAGCACCCCGGTCGCCGAACTCGTGGCCGAGCGCCTGGCCCTCACCGTGCCGCTGGCCTTCATGGCGATGGCCATCACCGCCGCCATCGCCCTGGCCGCCGGCATCTATGCCGCCGCCCGCCACGACAAGCTGGGGGACGTCGGCGTGATGGGGCTGTCGCAGATCGGCATCGCCATCCCGAACTTCTGGTTCGCCATCCTGCTGATCCTGCTGTTCTCGGTGCACCTGAAGTGGTTCTCGGCCGGCGGCTTCCCGGGCTGGTCAGAAGGCCTGCTGCCTGGCCTGCGCGCGCTGCTGCTGCCCGCGCTGTCGCTGGCCGTGGTGCAGTCCGCGATCCTGGCGCGCATCACCCGCTCGGCCGTGCTGGACGTGCTGCGCGAGGACTTCGTGCGCACCGCGCGCGCCAAGGGCCTGTCCGAGCGCGCGACGCTGTGGGGCCACGTGCTGCGCAACGCGATGATCCCGGTCGTCACCGTGATGGGCCTGCAGTTCGCCGAACTCCTGGCCGGCACCATCGTGGTGGAAAGCGTGTTCTACCTGCCGGGCCTGGGCCGGCTCATCTTCCAGTCCATCTCCAACCGCGACCTGATCGTGGTGCGCAACTGCGTGATGCTGCTGGCCGCCATGGTGGTCGTCGTCAACTTCGTGGTCGACCTGCTGTACGCCGGCATCGACCCGCGCGTGAAGGCGAGCGACATATGAGCGCGGTGCTGCCCACGCCGGCCGCCCCGCCCGTGCCGGGCTTCTGGCGCCGCGCCCTGCGCCACCGCAGCTTCATGGTCGGCGCCGTCCTTACCCTGCTCGTGGTGGCCGCCGCGGCGCTGTCGCTGGCGTGGACGCCGCACTCGCCGTACGACGTGGACATGGGCGCCAGGCTGCTGCCCCCGGGCGCGGCGCACTGGCTCGGCACCGACGCATTCGGGCGCGACGAGGTGTCGCTGCTGCTGGTGGGCGCGCGCGCCTCCATCCTGGTGGGCGTGGTCGCCGTGGGCATCGGCCTGCTGGCCGGCACGGCGCTCGGCCTGCTCGCCTCCGCGCGCCGCGGCTGGGTCGAGGAGGTGATCATGCGCGTGGCCGACTTCGGCTTCGCCTTTCCCGCCATCCTGTCGGCCATCATGCTGACCGCGGTGTTCGGGCCCGGCATGGTCAACGCGATCATCGCCATCGGCATCTACAACATCCCGACCTTCGCGCGCATCACGCGCGCGTCGGCCAACGCGGTGTGGGGGCGCGAGTTCGTGCTTGCCGCCCGCGCCTGCGGCAAGGGTCCCGCCAGCATCACGATCGAACACGTGCTGCCCAACATCGCCTCGGTGCTCATCGTGCAGGCGACCATCCGCTTCGCGATCGCCATCCTCGCGGAGGCGGCGCTGTCGTACCTCGGCCTGGGCACGCAGCCGCCGCAGCCCTCGTGGGGACGCATGCTGAGCGAGGCGCAGACGCTGATGTTCCAGGCACCGCTGCTGGCGGTCTTCCCCGGCGTGGCGATCGCCGTCGCCGTGCTCGGCCTGAACCTGCTGGGCGACGGCTTGCGCGACCTGCTCGATCCGCGCCTGGCCCGAAAGCGCTGAATCCGGATGCCGCTGCTCGAAGTCCGCGACCTCGCCATCGTGCTGCAGACGCAGCGCGGTCCGGCGCGGGCCGTGCGCGACGTCAGCTTCACGCTGGAGCGGGGCCAGACGCTCGGGCTGGTCGGCGAATCCGGCTGCGGCAAGTCGATCACGGCGATGTCGCTGCTGGGCCTGCTGCCCGACAGCGCCCGCGTCACCGGCAGCATCCGCTTCGACGGCCAGGAGCTGGTGGGCCTGCCGGAGCCGCGCCTGTGCGAGCTGCGCGGCGACCGCATCGGCATGGTGTTCCAGGAGCCGATGACGGCGCTCAACCCGGTGCACACGATCGGCCACCAAGTGGCCGAGCCGCTGCGGCTGCACCGCGGCCTGTCCGCCGCGGCGGCGCGCAAGGAGGCCATCGCGCTGCTGGACCGGGTCGGCATCCCCGACGCGGCCCGCCGCTTCGACGCCCATCCGCACCAGTTCTCCGGCGGCCAGCGCCAGCGCATCACGATCGCCATGGCGCTGGCCTGCGGCCCTGACCTGTTGATCGCCGACGAACCCACCACGGCCCTGGACGTGACGATCCAGCAGCAGATCCTGGCCCTCATCCGCGAACTCGTGGCCGAACGGGGGATGGCCCTCATCCTGATCTCGCACGACCTCGGGGTGGTGGCGCAGAACGTGCAACGCACGCTGGTCATGTACGGCGGCTCCGTCGTCGAGAGCGGACCGACCGCGCAGGTGTTCGCGCACCGTGCCCATCCTTACACGCTGGGCCTGTTCGGCGCCCGCCCGCAGCTGGCGGCCGTGCGCGCCGCACGACTGGCCACCATTGCCGGCACCGTGCCCGACCTGGTGGACCTGCCGCCCGGCTGCCCGTTCGCGGGCCGCTGCCGCTTCACGGTCGACGCGTGCCACACCACCGTGCCGCCCCCGCTCGAGGTGGGCCCGGGCCACCTCGCCCGCTGCATCCGGCTCGATGCCGTCGCGGCGGCGCAGGAGCGCGCCACCGCATGACCGCGCCGCTGCTCCAGGTGGAAGACCTCACGCGGCACTACACGCTGCCGCGCGAGTCGCTGTTCGCGCCGCCGCCCACCGTGCAGGCGCTGCAGGGCGTGAGCTTCACCATCCACGCCGGCCGCAGCCTGGGCATCGTGGGCGAATCCGGATCGGGCAAGTCGACGCTCGCGCGCCTGGTGATGGCGCTGGACAAGCCGACCTCGGGGCGCGTGCGGATGGACGGGCGCGACCTGCACGCCCTGCCCACGGACGAACTGCGCCGCGCGCGGCGCGACTTCCAGATGGTCTTCCAGGACCCGTACGGCTCGCTCGACCCGCGACAGACGGTCGAGCGCATCGTCACCGAACCGCTCTCGGCCCAGGGCGGCACGACGGCGGCCGAGCGCCAGCGGCTCGCGGCGGACGTGCTCGACTCGGTGGGGCTGCGCCGCAACGACCTGGCCAAGTACCCGCACGAGTTCTCGGGCGGCCAGAGGCAGCGCATCGCGATCGCCCGCGCCCTGGTCACGCGCCCGCGCCTGATCGTGGCGGACGAACCCGTGAGCGCCCTGGACGTGTCCGTGCAGGCCCAGGTCCTGAACCTCATGCAGGACCTGCAGCAGGCGTTCGGCGTCACCTACATGCTGATCAGCCACGACCTCGCGGTGGTCAACCACCTGTGCGACGACGTCGCGGTGCTCTGGCAGGGACGCATCGTGGAGCAGGGCCCACCCGCGCGGCTGTTCCAGGCCGCCCAACACCCCTACACGCAGGCGCTGCTGGCCGCGGTGCCGCGGGCCGAGCCACCGGCGACGCCGTGAGCAATCCCTCTTGCCTTGCCTCGGCCAAGTCGGGGATGATGCATCGCACCCGCGGGCCGCTGCGCCCGCCCGACCCTTTCGTTTGAACCTCCCTGGAGCCTCGACATGCTGAACCGACGGACCGTCCTGTCTTCCGCCGCCCTCGCCGGCCTTCCGCTGGCCCTGCCCGAGCTCGCATGGGCGCAGGGCCGCAAGGACGCGGTGGTGCTCGCGATGGCGCTCGAGCCCAGCCCCGGCCTGGATCCCACGGGCGGCGCGGCCTCCTCGATCGGCGAGGTGACCCTCTACAACATCTACGAGACGCTCACCAAGATCAATGCCGACGGCAGCGTCACCCCGCTGCTGGCCGAGGGCTGGGAAGTCTCGCCGGACCTCACGACCTACACGTTCCGGCTGCGCAAGGGCGTCAGGTTCCACAACGGCGAGCCGTTCAACGCCCAGGCGGTCAAGTTCTCGTTCGACCGCGCCGGTGGCGACAAGAGCACCAACAAGGACAAGCGCACCTTCGCCGCGCTCACCACGCGCGTGGTCGACGACCACACCGTGGTCGTGCTGACCAAGGAGATCGATCCCGATTTCCCGTTCCTGCTCGGGCAGGCCACGGCCATCATCGTCGAGCCCAAGAGCGCCGACACCAACGCCACCAAGCCGGTGGGAACCGGCCCCTACAAGCTGGAAAACTGGGTCAAGGGCTCGTCGGTCACGCTGGGCAAGTGGGACGGCTACCGCAACGCCGCGGCCATCAAGCTCAAGCGCGCGACGTTCCGCTTCATCCCGGATCCGGCGGCGCAGGTCGCGGCGCTGCTGGCCGGCGACGTGGACGTCTTCGCGCGCGTCACGCCGCGCAGCGTGCCGCAGTTCAAGGACAACCCGAGGTTCCAGGTGCTGGTGGGCGGCTCGCGCGCCAAGACCATCCTGGCGATGAACAACAAGAAGAAGCCCCTGGACGACGTGCGCGTGCGCCGCGCCATCGCGGCGGCGATCGACCGCAAGGCGGTCATCCAGGGCGCCGGCGACGGCTACGGCGTGCCGATCGGCAGCCACTACGTGCCCGGCGCCTTCGGCTACGTCGACACCACGGGGGTGAATCCCTACAACCCGGACAAGGCGCGTGCGCTGCTCAAGGAAGCCGGCGTCACCACCCCGCTGGAGCTGACGATCACGCTGCCGCCGCCGCCGTACGCGCGCCAGGGTGGCGAGGTCATCGCCTCGCAGCTGTCCAAGGTGGGCATCACGGCCAAGCTGCAGAACGTCGAATGGGCGCAGTGGCTCTCGGGCGTGTACGGCAACAAGAACTACGACATGACGATCATCTCCCACGTCGAGCCGTTCGACCTGGGCAACTTCGCCAAGCCGGACTACTACTGGAACTACCAGAACCCCAAGTTCAACGAGATCTACGCCCGCATCAAGACCGCGCAGCGTCCCGCCGACCGGGCCAAGCTGCTGGCCGACGCGCAGCGGCTCATCGCCGAGGACAGCGTGCACGCGTTCCTGTACCAGCCACAGTGGATCACCGTGGCCAACCGCAACGTCAAGGGACTGTGGAAGGACATGCCCATCTTCTGCAACGATCTCTCGGCCATGTCCTGGGCCTGACCGGGTTGCGCGCATGACAGGGCAGTCCACGGGCCATGCGCTGCATGAGCTTTCCGCCGGCGAGTTGATCGCCGGGTACCGCCGGCGCGAGTTCTCGCCGGTCGACGCCACGCGCGCCGTCCTCGGCCACATCGAGCGCTGGGAGCGGCACCTGCAGGCGCTATACCTGCTGCGCCCCGAGCGCGCGCTCGAGCAGGCGCGCGCCAGCGAAGCGCGCTGGCTGCGCGGCCAACCGCTGGGCCCCATCGATGGCGTGCCGCTCACCCTGAAGGACAACATCGCCACCGAGGGCGACCCCACGCCGCTGGGCACGTCCGCCGTCGAGCTCGCGCCCGCCCCCGCCGACGCACCGCCGGCCGCGCGCGTGCGCGAATCGGGCGGCGTGCTGGTGGCCAAGACCACCATGCCCGACTACGGCATGCTGTCCTCGGGCGTGTCCAGCTTCCATGCGCTGGCCCGCAATCCGTGGGACCTGACCAAGACTCCCGGCGGCTCCAGTTCCGGCGCGGCGGCGGCGGCGGCGGCCGGCTATGGCCCGCTGCACGTGGGCACCGACATCGGCGGCTCGCTGCGCCTGCCCGCGGGCTGGTGCGGCATCTTCACCCTCAAGCCCAGCCTCGGTCGCATCCCGATCGATCCGCCGTACACGGGGCGTGCGGCCGGACCGATGACGCGCTGCGTCGCCGATGCCGCGCTGTTCATGCAGGTGCTGGCGCGGCCCGACGCGCGCGACAGCATGAGCCTGCCCTGGCAGGACATCGCCTGGGCCGACTTCGATCGCGGCGCGGATCGCCTGCGCGGCCTGCGCATCGGCCTGTTGCTGGACGCCGGCTGCGGCCTGGCGGTGCACCCCGAGGTGCGCGCGGCCGTCGAGGCGGCAGCGCGGGTCTTCGAACAGGCCGGGGCGCAGGTGCAGCCGATGCGGCCATTCCTCACGCGCGCGATGCTCGACGGCATGGACCGCTTCTGGCGCATGCGCTCGCACCTGGACCTGCGGGGCCTGTCGCACGAGCGGCGGCTGGCCGTGCTGCCCTACATCCGCGAGTGGGCCGACAGCGCCGCCGGCATGAGCGGCGAGGCGATGTTCCGCGCTGCGAGCCAGTTCCATGCGACCCGCGTCGCCACCGTGCACGCGTGCAGCGCGTTCGACTTCGTCCTGTCGCCGGTCTCGCCGGTGCCGGCGTTCGCGGCCGGGCTGCCCTCGCCCACCAACGACCCGCTGCGGCCGCTGGAGCACATCGCCTTCACGGTGCCGTTCAACATGTCGGAGCAGCCCGCCGCGTCCATCCACTGCGGCTTCACGTCCGCCGGGCTGCCGATCGGCCTGCAGATCGCCGGGCAGCGGTTCGACGACCTGGGCGTGCTGCAGGTCGCCCGCGCCTACGAACTGCTGCGCGGCCCGCAGCGGCCTTGGCCGCAGCCGCCCTCGGAAGCGCTGGAGCATGTGGACTGACGTCCTGGGCAATCCGGTCACGCTCGAGGGCGGCGGCCACTCGCTAGGTGCGCTGAACGACTTCGTCGAGGGGTTCATCGCCAGCGAGGCACGGGCGGCGGACATCCTGTCGGCCGCCGACGACCCCAGCCCCATCGTGCAGGCGGCCATCGCCGCCGTGCACATGTTCGCCGAGTCCGGCGACGCGGCGCGCAATGCCCGGCCCTTCATCGAGCGGGCGCAAGCGGGATCGGCGAAGGTGACGCCGCGCGAGCGCCGCTTCATCGCCGCCGTGGCCGCCTGGGTCGAGGGCGACGTCCGCGGTGCCATCGCGCTGCACGAGCAGCAGGCGCGCGAGCACCCGCGCGACCTCGCGTCCCTCAAACTCGGGCAATACCACCTGTTCAACCGCGGCGACGCGCCCGGCATGCTGCGGCTGGCGCTCGCCGCGCAGGACGCGGCCGCGGACGTGCCCTACCTGCACGGCATGCTGGCGTTCGGCTGGGAACAGTGCCACGCGCTCGAGCAGGCCGAGGCGGCCGCGCGCACGGCGATGCGGATGCGCCGCAAGGAACCGTGGGCGCACCACGCGCTGGCCCACGTCATGCTCACGCAGGGGCGCCTGCACGAAGGGCACGCGTTCCTGGACGAGGTGTCGGCCACCTGGACCGGCCTGAACTCGTTCATGGCCACCCACAACTGGTGGCACCAGGCACTGTTCGCGCTCGAGCTCGACCGGCCCGACGAGGTGCTGCGCCTGTACGACCGGCAGGTCTGGGGCGTGGCCAAGGACTACAGCCAGGACCAGGTCAACGCCGTGTCGCTGCTCGCGCGCCTGGAGCTGGCCGGTATCGACGTGGGCGATCGCTGGCAGGACGTGGCGGACCACCTGGCGCAGCGCACCGCCGACCAGGTGCTGCCGTTCCTCGACCTGCAGTACCTGCTGGGGCTGGCGCGCGCCGGACGCGCGCAAGCCGACGCGCTGCTGGAGCGGATCGTCGCGCGCGCGGCCGCCGAACCGCCGGGCGAGCGCGCCTTGCGCGAGGTGGCGGTGCCCGCCGCGCACGGGCTGCTGGCGTGGTCGCGGGGCGAGCACGCGCAGGCCGTCCGGCACCTGGGCCAGGCGCTGCCGCGCATGCAGGAGATCGGCGGCAGCCACGCGCAGCGCGACCTGTTCCACCAGGTCCACCTGGACGCCCTGGTGCGCAGCGGCCAGTTCGTGGGCGCGCAGAACCTGATGCAGCCGCAACTGCGCGCACAGCCGCAGTCGCGTCGCCTGCGCCGGCAGGCGGCGCCCCTGTATGCCGCGCTCGGCCTGGGCGACGTCGCGGAGCAGTTCCTGTGACCACGCTGGTGCTGCTGCCGGGGCTGGCCGGCGATGCGGAGATGTGGCGCGACCAGCTCGCCGGCCTGGCGCCCTGGGCGCCGCAGGTGAGCGACGTCCACATGCGCCATGGCTCGGTCGTGGAGATGGCTGCCGCCCTGCTGGCACGCCATGCCGGCCCGCTGGCGCTGTGCGGCGCGTCGATGGGCGGCATCCTGGCGATGGAGGCGGCGCGCCAGGCACCGGGGCGGGTGCGCGGGCTGGCCCTGCTCGGCACCACCGCGCAGCCCGAGGGCGACGAGATGCGGCTGGTGCGCGAGAAGGCGATCGCCCTGTTCGCGCAGGGCCGCGTCGCCGAGGTGATCGAGCCGAATGCGGCGATGGCCTTCCACCCGCGCCATGCGCAGGACCAGCAGCTGGTGCGGCGCTACGTCGACTTCGTGCTGCGCGCGGGCGCCGAGCAGCTGGTGCGGCAGAACCGGGCCATCCTCGCCCGGCCCGACGCGCGCGCGCACCTGCGCAGCGTGCGCTGCCCGACGCTGGTGATGTGCGGCGAGGACGACCAGCTCACGCCGATCGCGCTGTCGCGCGAGATCGCGTCGCTGGTTCCCGGCGCCGAGTTCGTTGCGGTGCCCCACTGCGGGCACATGCTGACGATGGAGCAGCCGCAGGCGGTGAACGCGCACCTGCGCCGCTGGCTGCAGCGCGTGGCGCCCTAGGAGCCGCCGAGGCTGCGCACCTTCTCGGCCAGGCGCCGCTGCACGGTGGGCGAGACGAACTTGTCGACCTCGCCGCCGAGCACGGCGATCTCGCGCACGAAGGTGCTGCTGATGAACTGGTACTTGTCGCTCGGCGTGAGGAACACGGTCTCCACGTCCGGCATGAGGCTGCGGTTCATGCCCGCGAGCTGGAACTCGTAGTCGAAGTCGGTGACGGCGCGCAGGCCCCGCACCATCGCCTTGCCGCCGCGCGCGACCACGAAGTCGCGCAGCAGGCCCGAGAAGCTCTCGACTTCCACGTCCGGGTAGCCCTTGACGATCTCGCGGCACATGTCCATGCGCTCGGCCAGCGTGAACATCGCCTTCTTGTGGTGGCCCGCCGCCACGGCGACGATCACCTTCTCGAACAGCTGGGTGGCCCGGCGCACCACGTCCTCGTGGCCGAGGGTCATGGGGTCGAAGGTGCCGGGATAGACGGCGATCACGGGAGGGTGGGCCATGGCCTCTGCTTGCGGGACGGGGGTCGGCGGATTATGGACCCGCCGCCTCGGCGCGCCGGATCAGGTGCGCGTGCACCGCGCCGGCCTTGAGGTGGCGCACCAGCGCCAGCCCCTGCGCCTGCAGCGCCGCCTCGGTCCAGGCGTGCGGCGCCTCCAGGTACAGCAGTCCACCGTCGCGCAAAGCCGGCACGGCCGCGGCGACCGACTTGTCGAAAAGGTCCGCCTCGAACGGCGGGTCGAGGAACACGAGGTCCTGGCCGCTGCCCGCCAGCTCCTTCAGGACGCTCAGCCCGTTGGCCCGCCGCACCTCGATCGTCCCGGCCTGCAGCTTCGCCTTCATGGCGCGCAGCGTGGCGACCAGGTCGGGGTCCTGCTCCACCAGCAGCACGTGCGCGGCCCCGCGCGACGCGGCCTCGAAGCCCAGCGCCCCGCTGCCGGCGAACACGTCCACGCAGCGCCAGCCCGCCAGGTCCTGTCCCAGCCAGTTGAACAGCGTCTCGCGCACGCGGTCGGGCGTCGGCCGCAGGCCGGGCTTGTCGGCCACCGGCAGCCGGGTGCGCTTCCAGGTGCCGCCGATGATGCGCACCTCGTGCGCGGCGGTGCGAGCAGGCCGGGGCGCGGCGGCACGGCGCGGCGCCTTCATCCGCGGCAGCCAAGAAAAAGGCGCGGGCCGTGAGGCGCCGCGCCGGAGTCTGTTGAAGGACTTGCCTTGTTGTTGCTCTGGGAAAGAAAAGCCTGTGTGACAGCAGGTGCGCGCATTCTTGAGCAAACGGCGCGCAACGCAACCGTGCGCCCTGTCAGGATTGACAGGCGCATCACGGCTTGGCGGCCGGCGCGGCGCCGACGGACACGGTCACCAGCCGGTTGGGCTGCAGCTTGCGCGCCATCGCCTCGCGCACGTCCTTCATGCTGACCTTGGCCACCTGCGCCGTCCAGGTGTCCAGGTAGCCCAGCGGCAGGTTGTTCCAGGCGATCGACGCCACGTTGTCCAGCAGCTTGCGGTTGCTGTCGATGCGCAGGGCGAAGCCGCCGATCAGGTTGTCCTTGGCCGCCTTCAGTTCGGCGGCCGTCGGCCCGTCGGCCACGAACCGCGCGACCACGTCCTGCGCCAGCGAGATCGCCTGCGCCGCCTGGTCGGGCCGCGTCTGCAGGCCGACCGTGAACGCGCCCGCATGCAGGCCGGGCGCGAAGTAGCTGTAGGCGCTGTACGCCAGGCCGCGCTTCTCGCGCACTTCGTCCGACAGGCGCGAGACCAGCCCGCTGCCGCCCAGGATGTAGTTGCCCACCAGCAGCGGGAAGTAGTCCGGGTCGGCGCGCTTGAAGCCGGGCTGGCCGATCATCACGTGCGCCTGCGCCGACTGGAACGGGATCGCCTGCACCGCGGGTGCGGCCAGCGGGGCGACTTCCGGCACGCTGGGCAACGCCGGGCAGTCGCCCCCCTGCGGCAGGCGGCCAAGCAACTTGGCGGCCAGCGCGTCGGCCTCGGCGCGGGTGACGTTGCCGACGATGCTCACCTTGGCGCGGCAGGGCAGGACATGCGTGCGGTAGAACGCCTGCATGTCGGCGACCTCGATCGCCGCGAGCGACGCCTCGGTCGGCTCGGCGCCGTAGGGATGGGTGCCGAACACGGCCTTCTGGAACGCCTTGGACACGACGGTGCCCGGACGGGTGTCGGCTTCGCGGATCGCCGCGCCGATGCGCTGGCGCTCGCGCGTCCACACGGTGGCCGGGAACGCGGGCTCGCCGAACTGGCGCGCGGCCAAGTGCACGGCCTGCTCGAGCAGCTTGGGATCGGTGAGCGAGCGCAGGCTGAAGCTCATGCGATCGCTGCTGGCATCGCCGCCGAACCCGGCGCCCAGGTCGGCCCAGGATTCGCCGAGCTGGTTCTCGTCCAGCGCCGGCTCGCCGCCGGTGGCCAGCACGCCCTTGCCGGTCATCGAGGCGGTCACGCTCGCCAGGCCCGACTTGCCGGCCGGGTCGCGCCGGCTGCCGCCGTCGAAGTCCACCTGCACGTCGACCATGGGAATGGAATGGCTCTCGACCAGGTACACCTGGGCGCCGCTGGGCTGGCGCCAGTGCTGGATCGGCAGCGCCGCGAGCGCCGAGGTGACGGCGCAGCACGAGAGGATGGTCGCCGCGAGGACGGAACGGAGCATGTTGGAATGGTTCTGGGTCATGGCGGCCGGCCTCAGTCGCGAACGCCGGCGGGACGCGGGCGGGGTTTGGCGTTGGGGTCGCGCGGCAGCGGCCGCAGGATGCCGACCGTCAGCTGGTCGTCGCCGAAGTACTTGGCCGCCACGGCCTGCACCTGCGCGGCCGTGACGCCCTTGAGCCGCTCGATCAGCCGGTCGCCGGCATCCAGCGGCAGGCCCTGGACCCAGAAGCTGCCCAGCTCGCGCGCCTGGTTGAAGACCGAATCGAGCTTGTAGACCTGGCCGGCGATCCAGCGCGTCTTGACCCGCTGCAACTCGGCCTCGTTGACGCCGTCGCGGGCGACGCGGGCCACTTCCGCGCGCAGGGCCGCCTCGACCTGCTCTGGCGTCTTGCCCGGCGCCGGCACGCCGTCCAGCGTGAACAGCTGCGGCCCGCGGCCCCACAGCCCGTTGCCCGCGCCGGCGCTGTCGGCCACGCGATCGGGACCCTGGGTGAGCGCACGCTCCAGGCGTGCGCCGCTGTAGCCATCGAGCACGGCGGCCAGCACGGTCAGCGCCAGCGCGTCGTCGGCCTGCGGGTCGGCGGCGAACGTGCGCAGCTGCGGCACCTTGAACACCGCGGCGATGTACGACTGCTCCGCCGGCGCCTTGTGCTCGACGCGCCGGATGCCGGCCTGCACGGGCTCGACCTGCGCCTTGCGCGGCGGCACCGGCCGGGCCGGGATGCTGCCGTAGTACTTCTGCGCCAGCCGCAGCACCTGCTGCGGATCGACGTCGCCGGCGACCACCACGGCGGCATTGGCCGGCACGTACCAGCGCTGGTAGAAGTCGCGCGCGTCCTGCGGCGACATGGAATCGAGGTCGCTCATCCAGCCCACGATCGGGCGCCGGTACGGCGAGGCGATGAACGCCGTGCCGCTGAGGATCTCGTCGAGCATCGCGCGCGGGTCGTCCTCGATGCGCCAGCGGCGCTCCTCCTTGACGACCTCGATCTCGCGCTTGAACTCGGCGTCGGCCCACTTGTTGTGGTTGAAGCGGTCGGCCTCCAGCTGCATCACGTCCTCCAGCCGGCTGGCGGGGATCTGCTGGTAGTAGCCGGTGTAGTCGCGGCCGGTGAAGGCGTTCTCGCGCCCGCCCATGGCCGCCACGCGCCGCGAGAACTCGCCCGGGCCGAGCTTGTCGGTGCCCTTGAACATCAGGTGCTCGAGCGCGTGCGCGATGCCGCTCTGCCCGCTGACCTCGTCCATGGCGCCGACCCGCAGCCACACCATGTGCACGGCGGTGGGCGCGCGATGGTCGGGCTTGACGATCAGCGTCATGCCGTTGGCCAGCGTGAACTGGACCGGCTGGGCGGCGGCCTTGGCGGCACTGGCGGAGGGGGCCGGTCCGGGCGCCGGCTGGGCCAGCGCCAGGGGACCTGCAAGGAGCAGCGCGGCACTGGCGGCCGCGAGCGCGCGTCGGAGGGGGTGTTTCATAGAATGGCCTGCATTCTAGAAACGGTTTCAATGTTCAGTTTCTTCCGCCGAAAACCGGCCGCCACGCCCGCCCCCGCACCGACGGCCGCGCCCGCGGCCCTTCCCGAGATCGTTCCTCCCGCGCCAGCGCAGGTGCCTGCGCCCGCGACCGTCGCGCCAGCCCAGCCCGGCGCTGCGCCGGTGGCCGCGCCGGCCCCGATGCCGCCATCGCCCGCCCCTGCCCCTGCTCCCTCGCCAGCGCTCGCCCCGGCGCCGGTGGTCGGCAGCCTCATCGGCAGCGCCCTGGTGCGGCCGATGGACATTCCGGCACCGGCCCCGACGGCGCCGCCCGAACGGCAGCGCTGGATGGATCGCCTCAGCGTCGGGCTGCGCAAGACCGGCTCCAACCTGGCGCAGGTCTTCACCGGCGGCCAGATCGACGACCAGCTGTACGAGGAGCTCGAGTCGGCGCTGCTGCTGGCCGACACCGGCGTCAAGGCCACCCAGCACCTGCTCGACGAGGTCAAGCGCAAGGTCGCCGCCACGGGCGCGACGCGGCCCGTGCAGGTGAAGAACATCCTGAACGAGGCGCTCGCCCAGATGCTCAAGCCGCTGGAGAAGGCGCTGGTGATCGGCGCCCAGCAGCCCACCGTGATCATGGTCGCGGGCGTCAACGGGGCCGGCAAGACGACGTCCATCGGCAAGCTGACCAAGCACCTGGCCAACGAGGGCGCCTCCGTGCTGCTGGCCGCGGCGGACACGTTCCGTGCCGCGGCGCGCGAGCAGCTCGCCATCTGGGCCGACCGCAACACGGTGGAGATCGTGTCGCAGGAAGGCGGCGATCCGGCGGCGGTGAGCTTCGACGCCGTCAGCGCCGGCCGCGCGCGCGGCAAGGACGTGGTGATCGTCGACACGGCCGGCCGGCTGCCGACGCAGTTGCACCTGATGGAGGAGCTCAGGAAGATCAAGCGCGTGGTGCAGAAGGCGCAGGCCGATGCCCCGCACGAGGTGCTGCTGGTCATCGACGGCAACACGGGCCAGAACGCGCTGGCGCAGGTCAAGGCGTTCGACGCGGCGCTGGGCCTGACGGGACTGATCGTCACCAAGCTCGATGGCACCGCCAAAGGCGGCGTGCTGGCCGCCATCGCGCAGGAGCAGCCGGTGCCCGTCTACTTCATCGGCGTGGGCGAGAAGCTCGAGGACCTGGAGACCTTCAACGCGCGCGAGTTCGCGCAGGCGCTGCTCGGCTGACGGCTTTTCTCAGCGCGTGAGCACGCGCCGCAGCGCGTGGCTCGCGGCATCGACGCCGAGCACCAGCACCAGCATGGCCGCCAGGATCGAGCCGGTCTCGGCCATCTGGAACAGCCCCAGGTGGAAGGCGAGCAGCTGGCCCAGGCCGCCGGCGCCGACCACGCCCAGCACGGCGGCCGCGCGGATGTTGTTCTCCCAGCGATAGAGCGTGTAGCTGAGCAACTGCGGCAGCAGTTGCGGCACCACCGCATACGCGAGCACCTGCCCCTTGCCGGCGCCGCGCACCCGCAGCGCGAAGCCGGGGCCGGGCGGCACGTTCTCGATCGCCTCGGCGAACAGGCGGCCCAGCACCCCGGTGGTGTGCAGGGCCAGCGCCATGGTGCCCGCGAAGGGCCCCAGGCCGGCGGCGATCAGCAGCAGGGCGGCCCACATCAGTTCGGGCACGCTGCGCAGCGCGTTCAGCGCGAGCCGGGTCGACGTCCGCCAGCGCGCGCGGTCGCCCTCGTGCATGCGGCTGGCGGGCACCGCGAGCAGCAGCCCGAGCACCGCCGCCAGCACCGTGCCCACGACCGACATGGCCACCGTCTCCTGCACCGCGGGCCACAGCCTGGCCAGAAAGCGCGGCTCCACGTTCGGCGTGAGCAGCTCGCCCGCGAACCGGCCCATGCGCGCCAGCGCCTGCGGGCCGAGGAAGCGGCCCCATTGCAGGTCCAGCGACCAGAAACTCGCGGCCACCAGGGCGAGCACCGCCCCGGCCACCAGCGCCGCGCTGCGGCGGCCGCGGCGCCACGATGCCGGCCGGACGATCGCGGCCGTCATCCCAGCATCCTGCGCAGCAGCGTGCTGGCGCGATCGGTCAGGGCCACCAGCCCGATGAACACCAGCAGCAGCGTGGCGACCTCGCCGCCGTTGAACATCTTCATCGACGTGTCCATCTGCTGGCCGAGCCCGCCGGCCCCGACGAAGCCGAGCACGGCCGACGAGCGGATCGCGCACTCCCAGCGGTAGACCGTGTAGCTGGTCAGCTCCGAGGCGTTCTGCGGCAGCAGGCCATAGAAGAACGCCTGTAGCCTGCCCGACCCGTTGCGCAGCAGGGTGCGCGCGGCGTCGGTGTCGCCGCTGTCGAGGATTTCGCCGTACACCTTGCCCAACATGCCGCCATAGGTCAGCCCGATGGCCAGCACGCCCGCCGTCGGGCCCAGCCCGACGACGCGCACGAAGACCAGCGCCCAGATCAGCTCGGGCACGCTGCGCAGCACCACGAGCACGGCGCGCACCGCCACCCGCAGCGCACCCGGCGCCGCGGCCATGCGCCCGGTCAACGCCGACACGGACAAGGCGCGCACGGCCAGCAGTGCCAGCGGCACGCCCAGCACCAGGCCGAGCGTCATGCCCGCGGTGGCGATGGCGATGGTGCGCCAGGTCTCGCGCGCCACCATCGCCAGGAACTCGGCATCCGTGCGCGGCGGCACGAAGTCGGCCAGGAAGCGCAGCGTCGGCCGCAGGCTGTCCGGCGACAGCAGCTGCCAGGGCTTGAACTCCGCGACCACGAACATCGGCCACAGCACCAGCAGGGCCACGCCGGTCCACAGCAGGCGGCCGCGCCAGGCGGGATCGCGCAGGTCGGCGGCGACGTCGGCGGCGGCCATGGCCTTCAGCGGCAGTAGACGACCACCGGCGGCGCCGGCTCGGCCGGCTGGGGCGCCACCGGCGCGCGGGCCTGCAGCTCCTCGAGGTGGCCGTGGTACAGCGCCTGCAGGCGGTCCGGGCCGACCTCGTGCGCCGGCAGGTCGAACTGCAGCACGCCGCCGCGCAGGCCGACGATGCGGGGAAAGTGGCGCAGTGCCATCGCGACGTCGTGCAACGTGCACACGAGCGTGGCGCCGCGATCGCGCGCCGCCTGCGTGAGCGCCTGCACCGCCTGCCCGGCGCGCGCGGGATCGAGGGCGGACAGCGGTTCGTCCACCAGCAGCAGGCGGGCATCGGCGACCAGCGCGCGCGCCAGGCCGACCCGCTGGCGCTCGCCGCCCGAGAGCCGGTCGACCCGGTCAAACAGCTTGTCGGCCAGGTCGAACCGCTGCAGCGCGGCCTGCGCCGCGGCGAGGTCGTCCGGCAGGAGGAGCTGGCGCAGGCTGGTCCACAGCCCCATCCGGGGCAGGCGGCCGGCCAGCACCGCGGTGACCACGCGTTGCCGCGGCGGCAGCGGCGGCACCTGCGGCGCGAGGAACAGCTCGCCGCGCCGGCGCTTGAGGCCGCCGGCACCGAGCGACCACGGGTCCTGGCCATCCAGTTGCAGGCGCCCGGAAGCCGGACGCAGCGCGCAGGCCGCGGTGTGCAGCAGCGTGGTCTTGCCCGCGCCCGACGGCCCGATCACCGCCACCTGCTCGCCGGCGCCGATGGCCAGCGACAGGGGACCGAGCGCGGCGTCCGCCGCGCGTGCCGCGGCGGGATGCCGCACGGCCACGGCGTCGAGCAGGACGTTCACGCCGCCCGCTTCACTTGAGCAGGCCCGCGTTGCGCGCGGCGGCCTCGATGCCCTTGTAGTTCTCCGCCCTGGCGGGAATGAACCGCGTCGCGCGCTGCAGCTCGAGGATCTCGCGGCCTTCGGGCGTCGACTTGTTCAGGTCGAGGAAGGCCTTGAGCAGTCGCTCGCGCTGCGCGGCTGGCATGTCGGCGTGCACCGTCCAGTTGTAGTCGTAGTAGGGCGGCGTCGTGAAGAACACGCGCACCTTGGCCGGGTCGACCTTCTTGTCGGCCACGAGCTTGTCCCACACGGAGATGTTCAGCGCCCCGGCATCGACCTTGCCCGAGGCCACGGCCGCCACCGTCGCGTCGTGCGCGCCCGAGTAGGCCACGCGCCGCATGTCGCGGTCCGGATCGACGCCCGCCGCCAGCAGGAAGCTGCGCGGCATCAGGTGGCCGGAGGTGCTGGACTGCGAGCCGAAGGTGAATGTCTTGCCCTTGAGGTCCTGCAGCGACCTGATGCCGGCTTCGGTCGTGATGAACACCGACTTGAACTTCTCGTCCTCCTCGCGCTGCACGAGCGGGATCACCTTGCCGCCCGAGCGCTGCTGCGCCTGCACGAAGGTGAAGCCGCCGAACCAGGCCAGGTCGACCTGCTGGTTCGCCAGCGCCTCGACGGCGGCCGCGTAGTCGGTCACCGGCGTGTACTCCGCCTTCACGCCCAGCCGCTGCTCGAGGTACTTGACCAGCGGCGCCGCCTTGCGCGCGAGTTCGGTGGGCGACTCGTCGGGGATCGCCGTGATGCGGAACACGCGCTGCGTGCCCTGGGCGCGGCTGCCGGTGCTGCCGGTCGCGGCCAGGGCGGCGCCGAGCGCGAGCACGGCCCGGCGGTTGAGTCTGGATGCAGTGGACGTCATGGAAACCCTCCTCGGAGCGCGCGATTACACCGCAACTGCAGGCCCGTCTGCTGCACAGCTGCGGAAACCCGCATGGACGTCGTTGCGGTGCGGCTCGAAGAAATTGCGGTAGCGCGGATGCGCGATGAGCGGCGAGGTCGCGGGGCCGGCGCCGCGCAGCACCCGGCGGGTGCCGAACCAGGGCTGCGAATAGTCGCGGTAGGGATGCGGAACGAACCCCGGATACGGCTCGAAGACCGACGCCGTCCACTCCCAGGCCTGCCCCCAGCGAAAGCCCGGCTGGGTCAGCGCCGCGCACTCCCATTCCGCCTCGCTGGGCAGCCGGCGCCCGGCCCAGCGGCACCAGGCCTCCGCCTCGTACACGCTCAGGTGCAGCGCCGCGTCTTCCCCGCGCGGCAGGTGCGGCGGCGAGCCCCGCTCGCGCTGCGCCCACAGCCAACCCGTCTCGGACCACCAGGCCGGATCGGCATAGCCGCCGGCGTCGACGAAGCCGGCAAAGCGGTTCCAGCTGACGGGGGCGGCGTCGATCCGGAAGGCCGGCAACTCGATGCGCCGGGCCGGCAACTCGTTGTCGAACGCGAAGCCCGCGCCGCTGCTGCCGAGCTCGAATGCCTGCGCCGGGACGGCCAGTTCGCCGCCGCTCCCGGCCGCCGGGGCCACCAGCCCGGGCACGCTGAACCCCAGCGTGCGGGCCATGTAGCAGGCCGCCTCGGCATGCATGGCCTCGTGCAGGCAGGCGAGCCGGAAGAAGTAGAGGTCGTCGTGCGAGGCATCGGCCGGCAAGGCCGCCAGCAGGTCGAGCGTCGTCTCCAGGGTCGCGGCCAGCCAGTGCCGCACCTCGCCGACGGAGGGCAGCGGCAGGCCCCAGCGCGTGCGATGGGCGACGCGGCTCGAATCGAACCACTCGTCGGCCTCCGGCAGGCTGGGGGGCGGCCGCTCGTGGTCCGGCTCGCAGCGCACGGCCCGTTCGCGCTGGCGGTTGCGGGCGACCCACCACTCCTGGAACCAGGCCAGGTGCCCCAGCTCCCAGCGCGGCGGGTTCAGTCCGGGGTCGTACGGCACCGCCATCTGGGGACCCAGGGCTTGGACATACAGGTCCGCGATGGCGAGCGTCCGCGCGCGCACGGCCCGCAGCGCCGCGGCCACGTCGGCGCGGGTGCCGCTGCGCAGGCAGGTGGCCGCGCTATAACCGGGCGGTGCATCCCTCTTCATCGGTGGTCATCGTAAGCCCAGCCCTCGCGGCGGCCAACAACGGCAACTGGCAGACCGCGCGCCGCTGGGCCGGCTGGCTGCGCGGGGCGCACCGGGTCCGCATCACCGACCGCTGGCCCGATGCGCAGGCCGCCGGCGACGAGGTGTTGGTTGCGCTGCATGCCGCCCGCTCGGCCGAATCCGTCGCGCGCTGGGCCGACGCGCGCGGGGCGGACCGCATCGCCGTCGTGCTGACCGGCACCGACCTCTACGGCGAGTTCGCCGACGATCCGCGCACGCACCGGTCGCTGGCGCTCGCGCGCCTGCTCGTCGTGCTGCAGGACCAGGCGCCGCAGGCGCTGCCCGCGGACGTGCGCGCCAAGGCGCGCGTCATCTACCAGTCCACGCCGGCCTGGGCGACGCTGCCCAAGACGCAGCGCTGGCTGCGCGCGGCCGTGGTGGGGCACCTGCGCGAGGTCAAGAGCCCCGGCGCCGTCTTCGCCGCCGCGCGCCGGCTCATCGGCCAGCCCGACATCCAGCTGCGCCATGCCGGCGCGGCCGAGGCCCCCTGGGACGGACTCGCCCGCGACACGCAGGCAGCCTGCCCGGCCTACCGCTGGCTCGGCCCGCTGCCGCACGTGCAGGCGCGGCGGCTGATCCAGCGCTCGCACCTGCTGGTGCACCCGAGCCTGGCCGAGGGCGGCGCGCACGTGATCATGGAAGCGGTGCGCAGCGGCACGCCGGTGCTGGCGTCGCGGGTGCCGGGAAATGTCGGCATGCTGGGCGCGGACTACGCGGGCTACTTCCAGCCAGGGGACGCCGACGAGTTGGCCGGGTTGCTCGCGCAGTGCCGGCGCGACCAGCTGGCCGGCGACGATGCCCCCGGCCGCGGCCTGCTGGGGCGCTTGCGCGCACAATCGGCGCTGCGCGCCCCGCTGTTCGACGGCGCGGCCGAGTGCCGCGCCGTGCGCGGGCTGGTGCACGACCTGCAGGATCCCCGATGAACGCTCCCCTTCCCAACGCCGCGGCCGAGCCGCGCCTGACTTCGCTCTCGCACGGCGGCGGCTGCGGCTGCAAGATCGCCCCGGGCGTGCTCGCCGACATCCTCAAGGGCACGGCCCGCATGCCGATGCCGCCCGAGCTGCTGGTGGGCATCGAGACGGCCGACGACGCGGCGGTCTACAAGCTCAACGACGAGCAGGCGCTGATCGCCACGACCGACTTCTTCATGCCCATCGTCGACGATCCCTTCGACTTCGGGCGCATCGCGGCCACCAACGCGATCTCCGACGTCTACGCCATGGGCGGGCGTCCGATCATGGCCCTGGCGCTGGTGGGCATGCCGATCAACGTGCTGAGCACGGGCACCATCGGCCGCATCCTGGAGGGCGGCGACTCGGTCTGCCGGGCAGCCGGCATCCCGATCGCAGGCGGCCACACCATCGATTCGGTCGAGCCGATCTACGGGCTGGTGGCGCTGGGCCTGGTGCATCCGGCCCGCGTCAAGCGCAATGCCGACGCCCGTGCCGGCGACGTGCTGGTGCTGGGCAAGCCGCTCGGCGTCGGTGTGCTGTCCGCGGCGCTGAAGAAGGAGGCGCTCGATGCCGCCGGCTACGCCCGGATGATCGAGACCACAACCCGACTGAACACGCCGGGTCCGGAACTGGCCGCCCTCGAGGGCGTGCACGCCCTCACCGACGTCACCGGCTTCGGCCTGGCCGGCCATGCCCTCGAGCTGGCCCGCGGCGCCCGGCTGCCCGTCTCCCTCGACTGGAGCCGCGTGCCGCTGCTGGCCGGCGTGGCCGACCTGGCCGCGCGCGGCTTCGTCACCGGCGCGTCCGGGCGGAACTGGGCCGGCTATGGCGCCGACATCCGGCTGGCGGCCGGCTTCGGCGAGGTGCAGCAGGCGCTGCTGACCGATCCGCAGACCAGCGGCGGCCTGCTCGTGTCCTGCTCGCCCGATGCGGTCGACCAGGTGCTGGAGGTGTTCCGCTCGCACGGATTCGCCCAGGCGGCGGTGGTCGGCGAAGTGGGCGGCAGCGGCCCGGCCGGCACCCTGACCGTCAGTTAGCCCGCGCCCACTTCGTCGCGCACCCAGGCGGCGTAGCCGGGGCTGGCCGACCACTCCTGCCACAGCAGTTGCGGCAAGGCGTAGGGGTGCTCCCGCGCGAAGAACTGCTGCAGGGCCGCCAGCCGGTCCGGCACCGATTTCACGGTGAGGCGGAACTCCGGCTCGGCGCACAACGCGCCCTCCCACCGGTAATGGGATTCCAGCCGCTCGACCTGCACGCAGGCGGCCAGCCGCCGCTCGACCAGCGCGCGCGCCAGCCGGCGCGCATCCTCCTCGGTGGCCACCGTGGTGGCCAGGCTCAGGACGGTGTCTTCGGGGGCGGCCATCGTGCAAACTCCGGGATGCGATTGTTCCCCGGAACGCACCGAAGGAGACCCGCCATGCAGACCGCCAGCCAAGCCCCTGGAGCCACCGCGCCGCGCCGGGTGGACGCCCTGCTCGCCCATTACGGCCAGAGCCACCGCGACCCGCGCAACGAGGCGATCCACTGCGTGGCCATCCCGCTCATCATGCTGAGCCTGCTGGGGCTGCTGGCCGCCCTGCATCCGTGGGTGGCGTACGCCTTCGTCGCCGCCAGCCTGGTCTACTACGCCCGGCTGTCGGTCGTGTTCCTCGTGGCCATGGCCGTGCTGTCGCTGCTGGCGCTGGCGCTGGTGCACGCCATGGGGGCCCAGGTCCTGCCGATCTCGGCGGCCATCTTCGTGCTGGCCTGGATCGCCCAGTTCGTGGGCCACAGGCTGGAGGGCCGCAAGCCCTCCTTCCTCGAGGACCTGCAGTACCTCTGGATCGGTCCGCTGTTCGCGCTCTCGCTGCTGTTTCGCAAGCTCGGCATGGCCTGGTAGCCGGGGCGCCAGCGCCCGCCGGGCTACAACTTGTTTCTACATTCCGGCGGCTCGGCCGGAAACGTCCGCCCGCCGGCGGACTCCACCGGGGTTCTCTTTTTTCGACGGCAGGCCATTGAACTTGCCCTTTAGCACTCTCTCTAATCGAGTGCTAATATGCAGACCAGTATGAAAGGAGCACCCGGTATGACAGCTTCGATCGCAGCCCCCGCCGGCGCCCTCGCGGTGGCCAGCCCGTGGGCCGTGGTTCCGTCGCTGGGCAACCTCGACGCGTACATCTCGGCGGTCAACCGCCTGCCGATGCTCACGGCGGAAGAGGAGCACGAGTACGCCAGCAAGTTCAAGGAACACAACGACATCGACGCCGCCGGCAAGCTGGTGCTGTCGCACCTGCGGCTGGTCGTGTCCGTCTCGCGGAAGTACCTGGGCTATGGCCTGCCGCACGGCGACCTGATCCAGGAAGGCAACATCGGCCTGATGAAGGCCGTCAAGCGCTTCGACCCCGACCAGGGCGTGCGCCTGGTGAGCTACGCCCTGCACTGGATCCGGGCCGAGATCCACGAGTACATCCTGAAGAACTGGCGCATGGTCAAGGTCGCCACGACCAAGGCCCAGCGCAAGCTGTTCTTCAACCTGCGCTCGATGAAGCAGGGCTTCAAGGACGAAGAGGACGCGCAGACCCACCGCGAGACGCTGACGGATGCCCAGATCGACGTCATGGCCCGCGAGCTGAACGTCAAGCGCGAGGAAGTCATGGAGATGGAAACGCGCATGTCGGGCGGCGACGTGCTGCTCGACCCGGCGCCCGGCGACGACGGCGAGGAGTCCTTCGGCCCGATCGCCTACCTGTCCGACGCCAGCCTGGAGCCGACGGCGGTTCTGGAATCACAGCAGCGCGACGCGATGGCCACCGACGGCATCGCCGCCGCGCTGGAAGGGCTCGATCCGCGCAGCCGCCGCATCGTCGAGGAGCGCTGGCTCAAGGTGAACGACGACGGCTCGGGCGGCATGACGCTGCACGAGCTGGCGGCCGAGTACGGCGTGTCGGCCGAGCGCATCCGCCAGATCGAATCGGCGGCGATGAAGAAGATGCGCAAGGCGCTGGCGGCTTACGCCTGACCCGGCGCCCCCGTGCCCCAAGCCCGGCCCTGCCGGGCTTTTTTTTGCCCACCCCATTGTTGGGCTTTGGCGGGCGATGTGAGAATCCGCCCGTGGCCGGTCAGCTCATCCTCAGGCTCTGCCTCGCGCTGCTGTTCGCCCTGGCAACGCAAGCGCCCGCGCAGGCGGCTCCCGCCGGGCCGGCCCCCGTCGTGCTGGGCCCGGCCCAAGGCAGCGTGGACCTGGACGGCCGGGCGCAGGTCTGGGTCGAACCGGGCCGCGCCCGCACGATCGAGGAGGTGGCCGCGGCCGGCGACACGCTGCCGTGGACACCCCGCGAGCCGGCCCTGCAGTACCGGCTCGACGGCAAGGCGCTGTGGATCCGCTTCGACGTCGACATGCGGGATCCCGGGCGCTGGTACGTGACCGTTGCCTCCTCGGGACTCGACCGGGTGCAGCTGTTCCACCGCGGCGACGACGGGCGCTGGCGGGCCGAGGAGGCCGGCGACACCCGGGCGGTGTCGCAGTGGCCGCTGCCCGGGCGCGTGCCGACCTTCGAGCTCGCGCCGGGGACGGGGCAGCCGCAGCGCTACTGGTTGCGCATCGAGCATGCGCGGGTCGACTTCGCCTCGCCGGTGGTCTTCTACAGCCAGGGCCAGTTGCTGGCCGTGCGCGAGCGCGAGCAGTTCCTGGTGGGCGCCTATTTCGGCATCTCGCTGCTGCTGGCGGTGGTGGCGGTCTTCAACGCCGTCAGCTACCGCGACCGCATCTTCGCGGCCTACGCGATCTACCTCATCTCGTTCACGCTCGGGCAGGCGGCCTACATCGGCATCGGCGCCCAGCACCTGTGGGACCACTGGCTGGCCTGGAACGCGGTGTCGACCTTCCTGCTGCCGGCGCTGTCGGCGCCGGCGGCGCTGTGGTTCGTGCAGCGCGTGACGGAGCCGGCCCGCTTCTCGCGCCGGCTGAACCTGCTGGTGACCGTGCTGATCCTGGTGCTGCTGGCGATGGCGCTGCTGGACCTGGTGCTGCCCTCGCGCACGTCGATGACGCTGCGCATGGTGCTCACGGCGGCGGGGCTGCTGCTGGTGGCGACCCTGATCGGGCTGGTCTGGATCAAGGGCGACGATCCGGACATCCGCATCATCGCCCTGGGCTTCGTGCCCGTGCTGGTGATGGCGCTGTTCCCGATCGCGCGCGGCGCCAACCTGATCCCCAACAGTGTCTTCACCCGCTACGGCCTGGCGATCGGCGCGGCGATGGAGATGCCGATCCTGTTCTACGCGCTCAGCCGCCGGGGCAGCCGCCGCCGCGAAGGCCAGCTGCGCGCGTCGGCCCTGCCGCGCACCGACGCCCTCACCGGCCTGGCCGACCGGCGCAGCCTGCTGCAGCGCCTGGAAGCCACCATGGCCCGCGCGCGCAGCCAGAAGCAGCCCTGCGCCCTGCTGGTCGCCAAGGTCGCCAACGCCGACGCCATCGCCAGCGAGCACGGCCGCGACACGCTGGACCGCGCCCTGGTGGTCGCGGCGTCGCACCTGCGCCGCGCGACCACCGACGTGGACCTGGCCGCCCGTGTGGGCGAGCGCGAGTTCGCGCTGCTGATCGAGGCGCCGACGACGCCCGAGCAGGCCGCCTCGCGCGCGCAGCAACTCGTCGCCAGCGGCCTGCGCAGCAGCCGCGCCCTGCCCGCAGACCTCACGCTGCGCATGCAGGTGGTGACCGCGATGCTGCCCGACCAGCAACCCGATGCGGAAGCCACGCTGCAATGGATGCTGGAGGCGCTGGCCGCGATCCGCGCCGACTCGCGCAAGCAGATCCGCTCGCTCAACACCTGATCCGTGCCATGCCGGGGCGTTAGCATTGCCAGTTGCCCCGCTGGAACCAAGCCATGAACGACAACGACATCACTTCCCCCATCCGCCGCCGCACCGCCCTCGCCCTGGCGATGGCCGGCGCCGCCACGCCCGTGTTCGCGCAAAAGGCCGGCAAGGCCGCGGCCCCCGCCTGGCCGACCAAGCCGCTGCGCATCCTGGTCGGCTTTCCCGGCGGCTCCACCCCGGACCTGGTCGCCCGCACCATCGCCGAGCCGCTGTCCAAGGCCCTCGGCCAGCCGGTGATCGTCGACAACAAGCCGGGCGCGGCGGGCAACATCGCCGCCGACCAGGTGGCGAAGGCCACCGACAACCACACCATCGGCGTGCTGATCAACGGCAACATGACGATCGCCAAGCTGCTGAATCCGGCCACGCCGTACGACCCGGTGAAGGACCTGGCACCCATCAGCCTGATCGGCACCGCGCCGCTGCTGCTCACGGCGCCGGCCAGTGCGCCCGGCCACAACGCGCAGGAATTCTTCGCCGCCGCGCGCAACGCGGGCAACAAGTGGAGCTACGGCTCGCCTGGCGTGGGCACCGTCGGCCACATCGGCATGGAGCTGCTCAAGACCAAGACCAACATCGACCCGGTGCACGTCCCCTACCCGGGCAACCCGCAGGTCATCAACGCCATGATCAGCGGCCAGATCCAGCTCGCCCTGCTGCCCCCGGGGCTGGCGGCGGCCCAGGTGCGCGCCGGCAAGCTCAAGGCCATCGGCGTGACCTCCACCGCCCGCAGCCCGCTGGCGCCGGAATACCCGAGCCTGGACGAAGGCGGCGTCACGCGCGGCTTCCAGCTCGAAATCTGGACCGCCGCGGCGGCCCCGCAATCGATGCCCAAGCCGATCGTCGCGCGGCTGTCCGCGCTGATCGCCGAGATCGCACGCTCGCCCGAGGTGCGCGCCAAGCTGTTCCAGCAGGGCTGGCAGGTCGCGGGCACGTCGGCCGAAGGGCTGGCCAACCGCATCAAGGGCGACACCGCGCTGCTCGGCGGCGTGATCCAGATGCGGGGCATCAAGGCCGAGTGATCCCGCGCGCCGGGCGTGTCAGGCGTCCGGCGGGCGCTTGCGCAGGGTGCGCTGGGCGCGCCGGGTGATGTGGGCCGTTGCCGGCGTGCGCGACTCGCGCGCCCAGCGCGCGCACAACTGCTCGACCCAGTCCGGCTGCGTGCGGCTGGCGTCATTCAGCCAGTTGGCCACCGAGTTGCGCACGTAGGGGCTCGGGTCGGACTTCAGCGGCTCCAGCAGCGCCAGCGCGCGCCACGGCTCGGCCTTGAGCGCGCGCAGCGGCGCGCACCAGACGCCGTGCGGGCGCGTCAGCTCGCTGGCGAAACGGCGGATCGCCGGGTCGGCGTCCGCGACCCAGGGCTGCAGCAGCCGCACGGCCGCGTCGACGTCGCGGGCGACTTCCTCGCGCACCGCCATCCACGCCGCCTCGCGCACGCCGAAGTGCGGATCGGCCGCGAACCGCCGCACCGCGGCCAGCTTGTCGGCCAGGTCGAGGCCGCAGTCGGCCACCCACTGCGCCGCCCACGAGCGCGCCACGTCGCTGGCATGGGTGGCGAGCGCTTGCGCCACGGCATCCCGGTCCGCGCGCGGGGCCGTGAGGTCGTAGAGCGCGCGGGCGATGTGGCCGTGGCGCTTGAGCGGCGGGAACGCGCCGAGCATGGCCAGCGTGTCCTCCAGCCGTTCGGCCCGCGGGTCGAGCCCGACCTGCCGCGCGACGTTGCGGGCGAGCCGGGCCAGGTCCAGCGCGAGGAACTCGTTCAGGTGGACCGTGGGCACCAGGCCCTCGTTCAACGCGTCCAGCACCTCCGGCGGGATCAGCGCGATGCGCGCTGCACCACGGCGCTGCAGCAGGTGCCGGACCACGCGCGCCTCAGGAGGCGAGCAACAGCTTCAGGTCGCCGGCCAGTGCCTGCGCGCCGCTGCCGTAGCGCGTGTACAGGCGCAGCCGGCCCTGCGGGTCGTAGACGAAGCTCGCGGCCGAGTGGTCCATCGTGTAGGTGCCGGGCGCCTTGCCTTCGACCTTCTTGTAGAACACCTTGAAGTCCTTGGCGACGGCCGCGGTCTGCTCGGGCGTGCCGCGCAGCGCGACGAAGCCGGGGCCGAAGTTGGCCATGTAGGCCTTGAGCAGCTGCGGCGTGTCGCGCTCGGGGTCGATGGTGATGAACACGCCCTGCACCTTGTCGCCGTCGGCACCGAGCAGCTTCCTGGCCTGCGCGATCTCCGCCATCGTCGTGGGGCACACGTCGGGGCATTGCGTGTAGCCGAAGAACACCACGACGGCCTGGCCGCGGAAGTCCTTCAGGCTGCGCACCCGGCCCTCGGTGTCGGGCAGCTGGAAGTCCTTGGCGTAGTCGGCGCCGGTGAGGTCGACGGCCGCGAATTGCGGCTTGCGCTCGCCGCAGGCGGCGACGAGGGCGGGCGCCGCGCAGGCGGCGACCAGTTGCAGGGCACGGCGGCGGTCCATGGCACTCACCTCAGAGCAGGTAGTGGTCCAGCAGGAGCGCGGCGAACAGCACGCTCAGGTGGATCAGGGAGTAGCGGAAGGTCTTGCGCGCGAGCGCGTCGGAATAGTCGCGCCAGAGCCGGAATCCGTACCAGGTGAAGCCGGCGCTGAGCACCGAGGCCGCCACCAGGTACAGCCACGAGCTCATGCCGATGGCGAACGGCAGCAGGCAGGCGGCGAACAGCACCAGCGTGTACAGCAGGATCTGCAGCCGCGTGAACTCGCTGCCGTGGGTGACCGGCAGCATCGGCAGGCCGGACTTGCGGTAGTCCTCCACCCGGTACAGCGCCAGCGCCCAGAAGTGCGGCGGCGTCCAGAGGAAGATGATCAGGAACAGCACCAGCGCCTCGGCACCGACGTCCCCGCGCATGGCGGCCCAGCCGAGCACGGGCGGCATCGCGCCGGAAGCGCCGCCGATCACGATGTTCTGCGGCGTCCTCGGCTTGAGCACCACGGTGTAGATCACCGCGTAGCCGACGAAGGTGGCGAAGGTCAGCCACATCGTCAGCGCATTGACGGTGGCGTAGAGCAGGACGGATCCGATGGCGCACAGCACGATGGAGAACACCAGCGTCTGCGCGTCGGACAGCTCGCCCTTGGCGGTCGGGCGCCAGGCCGTGCGCTTCATCTTGGCGTCGATGCCCTTCTCGACCAGGCAGTTGAACGCCGCGGCGGCGCCCGCCACCAGCCAGATGCCGAAGGCGGCGAAGGCGGCGATGCGCAGGTCCTCCAGCGTGGGAATCCCCGGCACGGCCAGCACCATGCCGATGACCGCGCAGAAGACGATCAGCTGCACCACGCGCGGCTTGGTCAGGGCGTAGAACTGGGCCACGCGGCTCATGGGCGTGCTCCCTCGCGCACGCGGGGCGCGATGGCGGACCGCGCGGGCTCGGCGCGGCTCTCGCACAGGGTCCACGTCAGCACGACGACCAGCGCTGCCGCGCCGCCGGTGTGGGCGAGCGCGGCGACCAGGGGCCAGCCGAGCACCACGTTCGACAGGCCGCTGGCCAGTTGCCAGGCCGCCAGCGCGCCCACCAGGCGGGCCTGCCTGGGCATCGCGGCGCGCAACCGCCACGCCAGCGCCGCCAGCAGCGCGAGCACGACGTACGCCGCGAGCCGGTGCGTGTAGTGGATGGCGGTCAGGGCGGAGAAGGAGATCGGCTCACCCGCGCCGGTCATGCCCAGCGGCCGCCACAGCTCGAACGCCTGGCGGAAGTCCATCTCGGGCCACCAGCCGCCCTGGCAGGTCGGGAACTGCTGGCAGGCGAGCACCGCGTAGTTCGTGCTGACCCAGCCGCCGAGCGCGACCTGCACCCACAGCGCGGCCGTCGCCGCCGCCAGCAGCAGCCACGTCGGGCGCTCGAGCAGCGCACGCGAGGCGGCCGCCTCCGCATGCCGGTAGCCGACGCACTGGCGCACCAGCAGCGCCAGCAGCACCAGGCCGCCCAGGAGGTGCGCCGTGACGATGGCCGGCAGCAGCTTCATGGTCACGGTGAGCGCGCCGAAGGCGCCTTGCAGGCACACCCACACCAGCGTGGCCGTCGGCCACCACGGGCTGACCGGCAACTGCAGGCGGCGCCGCAGCAGCCAGGTGCCCGCCGTCAGCGTGACGATCAGCACGCCCACCCCGGTGGCGAGGTAGCGGTGGACCATCTCGATCCAGGCCTTGGTGTGCGTGACCGGGCCGCTGGGCATGTCCGCCTGGGCGGCGCTGATGTGGGCATGGGCGCCCACGGGCGAGGCGCTGGCATAGCAACCCGGCCAGTCGGGGCAGCCCAGCCCGGAGTCGGTCAGCCGGGTGAAGGCGCCGAACAGCACCAGGTCGAAGGTGAGGAACAGGGTCAGGAGCGTCAGGCGCGACAGCCGCTGCGCCGGCGCCGCGCCGCGGCTGCGCAGCCACAGCCAGGCGACGGGGCCGCAGGCGACGACGGCCCCCATCAGCATCACGCGCGCCGCGGGCGCCAGGTCCACCAGGCTGCTCATCGCTGCCGCCCCGGTTGGTCCCAGCCCGCCGAGGCGCGCATCAGGCGTTCCAGGTCACGCTTGGCCCGGGCCGCGCCCGCGCGATCGATGCCGGCGGGAAACCGCATCATCCAGTGCCCCATCGGATCGACGACGTACAGGTGGTCCTGCAGCGCGTGGCCGGGGGCCGGTTGCAGCCACTGCGCCAGCTGCCCCGCGGGCACCCGCAGCACCGTGGCCTGCGCCAGCGCGGGCGCCAGGGCGTCGCGCACGGGCGCGCTGTCGTCCACCAGCCAGACCCAGTCCATCCGGTCCTTGTCCTTGCCCAGGCTCTCGCGCAGCTGCCGCTGGAAGTACAGGTGGTTCTCGCACGCGGCCGGGCAGGCGCCGCCGGCCACGCTCACCAGCAGCCACTGGCCCTGCAGGTCGCGCAGCGCGCGCGGGCGGCCGTCGAGCGTGGTGCCGGTGAAGGCCGGCATCTCGCGCTGCGGCTCGACCAGCTCGCCGAAGTTGCGCCGGCCCTCGGGCCGCACGACGTAGTAGGTGAAGTACGAGGCGATGACCGGCGCGGCGCAGATCAGCATCACCATCAGCATCTTGAAGCGGCCGCTGGCCGTGCGCTGGGCCTGCTCCACTTCGCGCGGGCCGGGCAGCGAATGGATGGTCAGGTCCAGCGGCTCGTCAGGACGGTCGGGACGCGCGGCGGGGTTGGATGAACTGGAACCAGACATAGAGGCAGGCGATGAGGCCGGACAACGCCCACCACTGGAAGGCGTAACCGTAATTCGTCTCGGGGCCGCGCCCGCCGGTGTCCGGCCACTCGCGCAGCAGTCCTTCGGAAGCGGGCCCGGTCTGCTGCACCGACACCGGCAGCAGCTTCAGGCGGGTTTCGGCCGAGAACGCGGCCAGGTCGAGATTCTGCCGGATGGGGCCGCCCTGTTCCGGGCCGGGCTGGTACAGCCTCGACGGGGGCGGGGCAATCCGCCCCTCGATCTCGACCTCGCCGGGGGGCGTCTGCACCGGCGGCAGCTGCTCGCGGTGCTCGAAATTGCGCGGGGCGAAGCCGCGTTGCACGAGCACCGCGCGGTCCGAGCCCGCCAGGCGCAACGGCGTGACCACGAAGAACCCCACCCGGTTGCGGATCTGGCGGTTGTCGAGGAACACTGTGTGCGGCGCATCCCAGGTGCCCCGCAGCCGCACGGGCCGGTGCACCAGGGCAGCGGGATCACCCGCCAGCAGGCCGTCGTTGGCCAGCGGCGGGCGCTGGCGCTGCGCCTCGATCGCGGCCGCCAGCGCCTCCTTCTGGTGCGCGCGGCCGAGCTGCCAGAAGCCCAGCGCCAGGGTCGCCGCCGCGGCGCACAAAGCGGCCGCGGTGATGACCCACGAGCGCAGCCCCTTCACCGGGCTCCCCCGATAATCGTCGGCATGAAATTCCTCGTGCTGCTGGCCTTCGCCGCCATCCTCGGCAGCCTGGGCTCGGCGCTGTACTTCATGATGCGCGACGGCCAGGACGGCAAGGCCAAGACCAACAACATGGCCCGGGCGCTGGCGTTCCGCGTCGGCTTCTCGATCCTGCTGTTCGTCTGCATCCTGATCGCCTGGAAGCTCGGCTACATCCAGCCCACCGGCATCCCGGCCGGCGCGTAGCGCGCCCTTCCGGCCGGCGCGTAGCGGGCCCTTCCGGCCGGCGGCCATCCAAAGGACAAGGCGCCCCTCGGGGCGCCTTGTTGGTCTTGCGTGGCCGGCAGGCTTACATCCAGTACACCAGCACGTACAGGCCCAGCCACACCACGTCCACGAAGTGCCAGTACCAGGCCGCGCCCTCGAAGCCGAAGTGGCGCTCGGGCGTGAAGTGGCCGGCGCCCAGCCGCAGCGTGATGAACAGCAGCATCAGCATGCCCACCAGCACGTGGAAGCCGTGGAAGCCAGTCAGCATGAAGAAGGTCGAACCGTAGGCGCCCGAGGTGAGCTTCAGGTTCAGCTCGTGGTAGGCGTGGAAGTACTCGTAGCCCTGCACGCACAGGAACGTGAAGCCCAGGGCGACCGTGATCACCATGAACAGCAGCGTCTGGGCCCGGTGGCCGGCGCGCAGCGCGTGGTGGGCGATGGTGAGCGTGACGCCCGAGGACAGCAGCAGCGCGGTGTTGATCGTCGGCAGCCAGAACGGGGTCATGGTCTGGAACGGCTCGATGATGCCGGCCGGCGAGGCGGTGGCGCCCGGCGCGACGCTGGGCCAGACGGCCTTGAAGTCGGGCCACAGCAGCGCGTTGTCCAGGCTGCCCAGCGCCGGCACCGAGTGCGAGCGCATCCACCACAGCGCGGTGAAGAAGGCGCCGAAGAACATCACCTCGGAGAAGATGAACCAGCTCATGCTCCAGCGGTACGAGAGGTCGATCTTGCGGCCGTACTGGCCGCCCTCGCTCTCGCGGATGGAGTCGCGGAACCACTGGAACAGCACGCCGAACAGCCACAGCAGGCCGAACAGCAGCGACCAGGCGCCCCAGCCGTTGCCGTTGATCCAGTTGGCGGCGCCCAGGATCACGAAGAACAGGCCGAAGGCCGCGAAGGCGGGATGCCGCGACGGTTGCGGCACGAAGTAGTAGGGCGTGGTGCCGCTGGCGGTGGTACTCATGGTTGTTCGACTCCTGCTTCTCTCTCGATTCGGTTTGGTGCGTGTTCAGGCGATCCAGTGGACCAGGGCGATCAGGCCGCCGACCAGCAGGGCGACCGCGGCGAGCGCGACCACCACGACGTGCAGCGGGTTGAGCTGCTGCATGTCCTGCTGCAGGCCGCTGCCCTTGCGGATGCCCAGGAAGGACCAGGCCACGGCGCGCGCGGTCTTCAGGACGCTCATCCGGCAGCCCCGGTGCGCGCGGGCGCGGCGGCGGTCGGTGCGGGCGGCGTGCCCGATCCCACCTCGAAGAACGTGTACGACAGCGTGATCGTGGTGACGTCCCTGGACAGCTTGGGATCGATGACGAAGGCCACCGGCCACTGCTTCTTCTCGCCGGGCTCCAGCGTGTACTGCTGGAAGCAGAAACACTCGACCTTGTTGAAATGGGCCGCCGCCTGGCGCGGCGCGTAGCTGGGGATGGCCTGCGCCGACATGCGGCGGTCCTGCACGTTCTGGAACTCGTACATCACGGTGGCCAGCTCGCCGGGATGGACCTGGACCGTGCGCTGGGCGGGCTTGAACGACCAGGGGCCGCGCGCGTTGGCGTCGAATTCGACGGTGATGGTGCGCGAGCGGTCGACCTGGCTGTTGGCCGCCGTGCGGGCCGCGCCGGGCACCTGCTTCTCGCCCAGGGCCAGCACGTTGATGCCGGTCAGCTCGCAGATGTGCTTGTACAGGGGGATGAGGCCGTAGCCGAACGCGAACATGCCGGCCGCGACGACGCACAGCTTGCCGACCATCTTGCGGTTCGCGTCGCGCATCCCCACGGCCTCAGCCTCCCAGCAGCGTCATCTTGGCGATGAAGCCGACGAAGAAGACGGCCACGATCGACGCCAGGATCAGCGCCAGGCGTCGGTTGGCTTTCTTCTGTTCTTCGGTGGCCATGGGGCGGCGCTGCTTTCCGGCGGTCAGTGCGGGACGGCGCCCGGGGCGGCGTTCGGGTTGATGCTGGACGGCAGTGCGTCGAGCACGCGGGTGGCGCTGGGGTCCAGCCGCGGCGGCACTTCGAAGGTGTGGAAGGGCGCCGGCGAGGGCACTTCCCACTCCAGGCCTTCGGCGCCCTTGCCGTCGGCGTCGTTCCAGGGGCGCTGGGCGGCAGGCTTGCCCTGGCCGCGCATCACCGGCAGCACGACGAAGAAGAAGAAGTACACCTGCGACAGGCCGAACCAGAAGGCGCCGATGGAGGCCACCATGTTGAAGTCGGCGAACTGCATCGGGTAGTCGGCGTAGCGGCGGGGCATGCCGGCCAGCCCGAGGAAGTGCATCGGGAAGAAGGTGACGTTGAAGGAGATCAGCGAGCTCCAGAAATGGATCTTGCCGCGCGTCTCGTTGTACATCACGCCCGCCCACTTGGGCGACCAGTAGTAGAAGCCGGCGAACAGCGCGAACAGCGAGCCGGCCACCAGCACGTAGTGGAAGTGCGCCACCACGTAGTAGGTGTCCTGCAGCAGCAGGTCGATCGGGGCCATGGCCAGGATCAGGCCGGTGAAGCCGCCGATGGTGAACACGAAGATGAAGCCCACCGCGAACAGCATCGGGGTCTCGAAGGTCATCGAGCCCTGCCACATGGTGGCGATCCAGTTGAAGATCTTCACGGCCGTGGGCACCGCGATCAGCATGGTCGCGTACATGAAGAACAGCTGGCCGGTCACCGGCATGCCGGTGGTGAACATGTGGTGCGCCCACACGATGAACGACAGGATCGCGATCGAGCTGGTGGCGTACACCATCGAGGCGTAGCCGAACAGGCGCTTGCGCGAGAAGGCGGGCACGACCTGGCTGATGATGCCGAAGGCCGGCAGGATCATGATGTAGACCTCGGGGTGGCCGAAGAACCAGAAGATGTGCTGGTACATCACCGGGTCGCCGCCGCCGGCGGGGTTGAAGAACGTCGTGCCCAGGTGGCGGTCGGTCAGCGTCATGGTGATCGCGCCGGCCAGCACGGGCATCACGGCGATCAGCAGGTAGGCGGTGATCAGCCAGGTCCAGGCGAACATCGGCATCTTCATCAGCGTCATCCCGGGGGCGCGCATGTTGAGGATGGTCACGATGATGTTGATCGAGCCCATGATCGAGCTGGCGCCCAGGATGTGCATCGCGAAGATGCCGGCGTCCATCGACGGGCCCATCTGCAGCGTCAGCGGCGCGTACAGCGTCCAGCCGGCCGCGGGCGCGCCGCCGGGCATGAAGAACGAGCCGACCAGCATCAGGCCGGCGGGCACCATCAGCCAGAAGCTGAAGTTGTTCATCCGCGCGAAGGCCATGTCGGCCGCCCCGATCTGCAGCGGGATCATCCAGTTCGCGAAGCCCACGAACGCCGGCATGATGGCGCCGAACACCATGATCAGGCCGTGCATGGTGGTCAGCTGGTTGAACAGCTCGGGGTTGACCAGCTGCAGGCCGGGCTGGAACAGCTCGGCGCGGATGCCCAGGGCCAGCAGGCCGCCCACCATCAGCATGGTGAACGAGAACAGCAGGTACAGGGTGCCGATGTCCTTGTGGTTGGTCGCGTAGACCCAGCGGCGCCAGCCGGTGGGCGCGTGGTCGTGGTGGTCGTCGTGGGCGTGACCGCCCGCCGCGTGGCCGTGGGGATCGAGAACTGCGCTCATGGGCTACCTTTTTCCTTGAATCCTGTTGCGCGTCACTTGCCGCGCTGGGCCAGCACTTCGGACGGCTGGACGACCTGGCCGGTCTTGTTGGACCAGCTGTTCTTCGTGTAGCTGATCACCGCGGCGATGTCGGTGTCGGACAGCGTGCCCTTCCAGGCGGGCATGGCGTTGCGGCCATTGAGCACCACCTCGATCTGCTTGGCCTTGTCGGCGTCCTGCACGATCGGCGAGCCGTCGAGCGCCTTGATCGGGCCGGCGCCCTTGCCGTTGGCCTGGTGGCAGGCGGCGCAGTTGGCGCCGTAGACCTTCTCGCCGCGGGCGGTGATGTCGGCCAGCTGCCACACCTTGTTCGGGTCGTCCTGCTTGGCGGCCAGCTTCTTCTGCTGCTCGCCCACCCAGGCCGAGTAGTCCTGCGCGCTGAGCACCTTCACGTGGATCGGCATGTAGGCGTGCTCCTTGCCACACAGCTCGTAGCACTGGCCGTAGAAGTCGCCGGTCTTCTCGCTGCGGAACCAGGTGTCGCGCACGAAGCCGGGGATGGCGTCCTGCTTGACGCCGAACGCCGGCACGCCCCAGGCGTGGATCACGTCGTTGGCCGTGGTGATGATGCGCACCTTCTTGTTGACCGGCACCACCAGCGGGTTGTCGACCTTGAGCAGGTAGTTGTCCGGCGCGTCCTTGGCGCCCTCGTTGGACATCTCGCGGTGCGTGGCGTCCAGCGTGGACAGGAACGACAGGCCGGCGCCTTCGCCGTTCAGGTAGTCGTAGCCCCACTTCCACTGGTAGCCGGTGGCCTTGATGGTCAGGTCGGCGTTGCTGGTGTCCTTGGAGGCGACCAGCACCTTGGTGGCCGGCAGCGCCATCAGGATCACGATGATGAAGGGCACCAGCGTCCAGACCACTTCGACGGTCACCGACTCGTGGAAGTTGGCCGGCTTGTGGCCCACCGACTTGCGGTGCTTCCAGATCGAATAGAACATCACTGAGAACACGGCGATGAAGATCACGATGCAGGTGATCAGCATGAACCAGTGCAGCCACGACTGCTCGACGGCGATGCGCGTGGCGGCGGTGTGCAGGTTCAGCTGGCGCACCGCGGGTCCGCCGGGCAGGTCGTTGACGGCGTGCGCGGCGCCGGCGGCGCCCGTGGCCGCGAGGGCCGCCAGTCGGGCCAGGGTCGAAAGGCTCTTCATCGTTTCTTGGTTCCGTTTGACTCGATCACACATCCTGGCGCCCTACCGCGCCCCACCCCACTCGCGCAGCGCGCTCCTGATCTCCTGCGCCAGCAGCGGCCGCAGCTCGGGGCGCAGGTAGCGCCCCACGCTGACCGAGCGCCCGCGCGCGGACACCTCGATCAGCGAACGGCCGTCGGCGCGCGGCTCCACCCGCACCCAGTGCGGATCGAACTCCGTGCGCTGCAGGTGGCCGCCGCTCTCCAGCTCGACGACCAGCCGCCGCCCCTGCAGCGAGATGCGCTCACCGTCGGCCGCGTGGCGCGCGTAGAGCAGGAAGGCCAGCCCGACGGCGCCCAGCTCGAGCCAGGCGAAGGGAAGGATCAGGGTCGCACCGTGAAGCCAGAAGAACGCGGCGATCGCCAACGACACGACGCACAGCGAGGCATAGAACCAGCCCAGTTGGGCCGGCGTGACCGAGCAGTTGCGCTTCAGGAACCAGACGATGTTCTGGCCCTGAACAGTCGCGAAACGAAAAACCGGCATCGACGGTAACGCTCACAAAACAACCCCTCATTGTAGCGGCGTTGACCTACCTCAATTCCGGATGTCCCCCGGTTTGACTGGCCGGCCGCCGGCGTGTAGCGCCCGCCGCATGTCCTCCAGCGACAGGCTGGCCTCCGGCCCGACCCGCAGGCGCGGCGCGGGCTTGAGCGCGTGGCCGTAGACGATCTCGAACGTCAGCGCCAGCCGGCCGTCGGGGCCGGCCAGCCGGGCGGCCAGCTCGTCTTCGAGGCGGCGGCGCCACGCCCGCCCGCGCAGCCCGGTGAAGCGTCCCGGGTGCAGGTTGGCGCCGAGCTCGCGCAATTCGGCCAGCAGGCGCCCCGCATCGGCCCAGGTCAGCGTGATGCGCTCCATGTCCATCACCGGCTCGGCGAAGCCGCCGGCCACCAGCATGTCGCCCCAGTCGTGCATGTCGGTGAACTGCGGCCCGGGCGGCCCCCAGCCCAGCGCGGCGTACAGGCCATGCAGCTCGCGCAGCGTGTCGGGCCCCAGGCAGGAGAACATCAGGAAGCCGTCCACCGCCAGCGCGCGGTGCCAGCGCGCGAGCAGCTGCGGCGGCTCCACGGCCTCGTGCAGGGCCATGTTGGACCACAGCATCTGCACGCTGCCGTCGGCCAGGCCGGTGGCGAATTCGCGCCTGGGGCCGCCCCAGCGCTTCCACCAGGGACCGGCCATCGCCTGCCGGGCGGCGGCCAGGCGCTCGCCGGCTTCGACCACCGTGCAGGCGGCCTGCGGATAGCGCTGCTCGAGCAGCGGCTGCGCGGCCAGGCCGCCGCGCACCGGCTCCCAGTGCGCCCAGGTCGTCGGGGCGAGCCGGATCCATTCCAGCCGCTCGGCCATGCGCCGCGCCACCTCGTCGTGCAGCCACGGCGAGCGCGCCGGCGCCACGCGGTGCCAGCGGGCGGCGGCGACGGGATCGAGGGTGGGAGGACGCAAGGACACGGAGCCGGGCAGTATATTGAGCCGATGTGGGCGCAGCTGGTGGCATGGGCGGCAAGGGCGGCGCCCGCGAGGTGCGAGGTCTGCCATGCGTGGCCGGCGCGGCCGGTGTGCGGACGCTGCGCGTCGCGCTTCGCGTCCCCCGGCCACCGTTGCCGCACCTGCGCGCTGGCCGTCCCCGAGGGGATCGAGCAGTGCGGGCGCTGCGTGCGCAGCCCGCCGCCGCTCGACGCCTGCTTCGCCGCGGTGAGCTATGCCTATCCCTGGGCCGGGCTGGTGGCCCGGTTCAAGTTCGCCGCCGAACCCGGCTGGGCCGGCACATTCGCCGGGCTGATGCGCCAGCACCCCGGCATCGACGCCGCGATCGCCGCCGCCGACTGCCTGCTGCCGATGCCGCTGTCGCGCGAGCGGCTGGCGTCGCGCGGCTACAACCAGGCCCATGAGCTGGCGCGCCGGCTCGCCCCCGCCAAGGCCGACCCCGCCCTGGCGCTGCGCCTGCGCGACACGCCGCCGCAGGCGCAGCTGGCGTTCGACGCCCGCCAGGCCAACGTGCGGCAGGCGTTCGCGCTCGAGCCGGCCCGCGCCCATCGCCTGCGCGGGCGCCGCGTGCTGCTGGTCGACGACGTGATGACCACCGGCGCGTCGCTGTTCGCGCTGGCCCACGTCATGCGTGAAGCGGGCGCCGCGTGGGTCGGCGCCGTCGCGCTCGCGCGCACCGAGGAAACCTGACATCCATGTTCCGCATCGTCCTGGTCGAGCCAGAGATCCCGCCCAACACGGGCAACGTCATCCGCCTGGCCGCCAACACCGGCTGCGCCCTGCACCTGATCGAGCCGCTGGGCTTCTCGATGGACGACCGCCACATGCGGCGGGCCGGGCTGGACTACCACGAGTACGCGCAGGTGCGCCGCCACGCGAGCTGGGAAGCCTTCCTCGCCGGCGAGCGCCCGGAGGCGCAGCGCCTGTTCGCCATGACCACCCATGGCACGCGCAACGTGCATGACGTGGCGTTCCGCCCCGGCGACTGGCTCGTGTTCGGCGCCGAGTCGCGCGGGCTCGCCCCCGACCTGCGGGAATCGTTCGCCCCGGCCCAGCGGCTGCGGCTGCCGATGCGGCCGGGCCAGCGCAGCCTGAACCTGTCCAACGCCGTCGCGGTGACCGTGTTCGAGGCCTGGCGGCAGAACGGGTTTGCCTGAGCGCCACGCGCTCACGATTGCAACGCCCGGTTGCCCAGCGCCGTGCTTGACCCGCGCCCACCGTGGCGCAATGTGCAGGGAGCAGCCCGTTCACGGGCCTGTGCACACTCCCTTGGGCGGCCCGCGCTTCGCGCACGGGCCGCTTTTTTTCACGGGTAGCGCCGGCCCAGCGATTCGGCGATGCACACGGGCTTGTCCGAACCCTCGCGCTCGATCGTCACCTTCCAGGTCATCTGCATGCCGCCGTTCTCGATCGCCTCGCAGGCCAGCAGGGCCATGCGCGCGCGCAGGCGGCTGCCCACCGGCACCGGGGCGGTGAAGCGCACCTTGTTCAGTCCGTAGTTCACGCCCATGCGCGTGCCTTGGATCGCGAGCGCGTTCTCGAAGAACCTGGGCAGCAGCGACAACGTGAGGAAGCCGTGCGCGATCGGCGCCCCGAACGGCCCGGCCTTGGCCTTCTCCACGTCGACGTGGATCCACTGGTGGTCGCCGGTCGCCTCGGCGAACTGGTTGACCTGCTCCTGGGTGACGGTGATCCAGTCGCTGACGGCGACTTCCTGGCCCACCAGCGCGGGCAGTTCGGCGAGCGAAGCGATGGTTCTCATGCCGGCACTGTACGGGCGGCGGCGCGCTTCAGCTGTCGAGCCAGCGACAAAGGCCGGCCCACTGCGCCAGGTCGCGCTCGACCCGCCCCGGCGCGACGTCGAACAGCGTGAGGCCGCGCGCGGCCAGGTACACGTAGTTCTGCGTCGGGCGCAGCTCGGCCAGCACCGGCAGGCCCAGCCCCTTGACGAAGGCCTGCAGCTGGTCGGCGGCGATGGTGCGGCTGTCCACGCGCGTGCCCACGATGCCCACGTGCAGGCCGGCAGCCCGGCGGTGCTCGGCCAGCTCGTCCAGGAAGGCGCGGGTGGCGAAGATGTCGAACACGCTCGGCGCGAGCGGCACCAGGACCTTGTTGGCCGAGCGCAGCAGCTCGCGCAGCTGCTTGCCGTGCAGGCCCGCAGGCGTGTCCAGCACGACATGGGTGGTGCCCCGGGGCGGCCGGGCGACCTGCCCGTCGCCGATGTCCCAGCTGGCGACCGGCCGCGCGCCCGGTGGGCGCAAGCCGAGCCACAGGCGGCTGGACTGCTGCCGGTCGGCGTCGCCGAGCATCACGGCGTGGCCGCGGCTGGCGAAGTAGCCGGCGACGTTGGTGGCGAGGGTGGACTTCCCGACGCCTCCCTTGGGATTGGCAACGACCACGACAGGCATGAGCACCTCCTGGCAGCGCACGGCCGCCGGGCGGCCGTTTTACGCTATGTTAGCGACATGGTTGAGCAAACCGCCGAGCCGGCCCCGGGCGCCTACCTGCTGGCCGCGCACCCCAACTGGCGGGAGTCGCGCGTCAACCGCCGGCTGTTCGACGCCGCACGCGCCGTCCCCGGCGTGCGGGTGCAGGACCTGTACGCCAGCTATCCCGATTACGACATCGACGTCGCCGCCGAGCAGCGCCGCGTCGGCGCCAGCCCGCTGCTGGTGCTGCTGCACCCGATCCAGTGGTACTCGATGCCGGCGCTGCTGAAGCTGTGGCTCGACGACGTGCTCACGCATGGCTGGGCCTACGGGCGGCATGGCACGGCGCTGCAGGGCAAGGACCTGTGGCTGGTCGCCACCACCGGCGGGCCCGAGGCGTCCTATCACCCGACGGGCTACAACCGCTACTTCTTCGACGCCTTCCTGCCGCCGTACGAGCAGACGGCGGCGCTGTGCGGCATGCGCTTTCTGCCGCCACTGGTGCTGCACGGCGCGCATCGCGTCAGCGGCGCCGAGATCGAGGCCCATGTGGCGGTGTTCGCGGACCGCCTGCGCACCTATCCGGACTGGCCGGAGCTGGAGGACCTGGCGTCCTGCCCGGCCTGCGACGTGCCCGCGACCGACCGGCCCGGCGGCCGCGAGGCGGGCGGCTGATGGAGCACGTGCCGGCCTGGCTGTCCAACAGCCTGATCTACCTGGGCGCCGCGGTGATCGCGGTGCCCGTCTCGCGTGCCCTGGGGCTGGGCGCCATCATCGGCTACCTCGCCGCCGGCATCGTGATCGGGCCCTGGGGCATCGGCCTGGTGCGGCAGGTGGAGGACATCCTGCACTTCGCCGAATTCGGGGTCGTGCTGATGCTGTTCCTGGTCGGCCTGGAGCTGGAGCCGCGGCGGCTGTGGAACCTGCGCCGGCCGATCTTCGGCTGGGGCGGCGCGCAGGTGGCCGCCTGCGCCGGCGCGCTGTTCGCGGCCGGGCTGCTGGCCGGCGTCGACTGGCGCGTCAGCCTGGTCGCCGCGCTGGGCCTGGCGCTGTCGTCCACCGCCATCGCGCTGCAGGTGCTGGGCGAGCGCAACCTGCTGCGCACCAGCAGCGGCCAGGCCGGCTTCGCGATCCTGCTGTTCCAGGACGTCGCCGCCATCCCGATCCTGGCCCTGCTGCCGCTGCTGGGCGGCGGCGAGCCGCAGGCGGCGGTCGACGGCGGCGGCGCGCTGCTGCAGGCCGGCCGGATCGTCGGCGTGATCGCCGCCATCGTGCTCGGCGGCCGGCTGGCGCTGCGGCCGCTGCTGCGCTGGATCGCGCGCAGCCGCACGCCGGAGATCTTCACCGCCGCCGCCCTGCTCTTGGTGGTCGCGATCGCCGCGCTGATGCAGATCGTGGGCCTGTCGATGGCCCTGGGCGCCTTCCTGGCCGGCGTGCTGCTGGCCGAGAGCGAGTACCGGCGCGAGCTGGAAACCGACATCGAGCCGTTCAAGGGCCTGCTGCTGGGCCTGTTCTTCATCGCCGTGGGCATGAGCATCGACTTCGGCGCGCTGCTCGCGCAACCGGCCGTCATGGCCGCGCTGGTGGTGGGCTTCCTGGCCATCAAGGCGGTCGTGATCTACGCGCTCGCGCGCGCCATCGGGCTCGAGCGCCAGGACCGCCCGGTGCTCACGCTACTGCTGGCGCAGGGCGGCGAGTTCGCCTTCGTGGTGTTCCAGGCCGCCGCCGGCGCGTCGATCTTCCCGCCCGCCACCGCCTCGCTGCTGATCGGCGCGGTGGCGGTGTCGATGCTGCTGTCGCCGCTGCTGCTGGTGGCGATCGACCGCTTCGTGCTGGCGCGCTTCACGCGCGGCGCGGCGCGCCGGCTGGAGGAGCTGAGCGTGCCGCAGCACGCGCCGGTGATCATCGCGGGCTTCGGCCGCTACGGCCAGATCATCGGCCGGCTGATGGCCGCGCAGGGCGTGGGCGCCACCGTGCTGGACCACGACGCCGACATGATCGAGGCCGCGCGCGCGTTCGGCTACAAGGTGTTCTACGGCGACGCCACGCGGCTGGACCTGCTGCGCATGGCCGGCGCCGACAGCGCCAGGGTGCTGGTGGTCGCGGTGGACGACCCGCAGCAGTCGCTGGCGATCGTGGATCTCGCCCGCGAGCATTTCGGCCACCTGCAGCTGGTGGTGCGCGCGCGCGACGTGACGCACTGGAACGAGTTGCGCGACCGCGGCGTGGTGAACGTCGAGCGCGAGCTGTTCGAGGCCAGCCTGCGCAGCGGCCGCACCGTGCTCGAACTGCTGGGCGAGCCGCCGCACGAGGCGCGCCGGCTGGCGATGCGCTTTCGCCGCCACAACATCGAGCTGTTCGAGCGGATGCACCCGTTCCACAAGGACCGCTCCAAGCTGATCGCCGTGGTCAAGCAGGGACGGCGCCAGCTGGAGGAGCAGATGGCCCGCGAACGCGAGGAGGCGGCGGCGCGGCGGCGCACCGGCGCCGAGCGCACGCCGGGCTGGGACGAGGACGGGCCTGGCCGCCCCTGAGCGCGCTACCGAGGCCCGCGGTGCAGGGCCAGGAACTGCAGCCTCGCCGAGCGCGGGATCTCCTCGTGGCAGCGCGCGATGGCCGCCTGCACGGCCTCCTGCGCCGTCGCGCACGGGCCGGCCACGTATTTTTCCAGCGCCGGCCCCGCATCCCAGACCGAGCCGGGCGCCTGCACGTGCACCCGCGCATAAGCCAGGTGCCCCTGCGCGCAGGGCACCGCGTAGCAGCTCACGTGGTAGCCATGCAGCGGGCCCACGATGGCTTCGGCGTCGACGCGCAGGGTCAAGGCGTGCGGCTCAGAGCAGCAATTCGGCCAGCCACAGCACGAGCAGCACCCAGCACTCGCCGGAGATGAGGCCACCGGCCCAGAAATAGGGGCTGGCCAGCAGACCGGGCCGGGCCGCCCCGCGCCGGACCTGCGCCGGGTTGGGCCAGACGAGACACAACAGCATGAAAGGGAGCATGTTGCCTCCTTGGCCGCTGGGCGGCGCGTTCGCCGCCCTTGCTGGCGGCAGATTCACACGGCATGCCTGACTTGCAGCTGATCCTACGTGGTCCGTCAGCCGCGCGCAACGCCGGGTGTCAGTGCGCGAGAAAACCGTCCCAGACCAGCTTCAGCCCGGTGAGCAGCATGCCGCCGTAGACGAACCGGTAGAACCAGGCGGGCGAGATGCGGCGCGCCAGGCGCACGCCGGCCAGCACGCCGACCGGCGCCAGCGGCAGCAAGACCACCGAGGTGGCCATGTTGCGCAGGTCCAGCAGGCCGAGCCAGGCATAGGGGATCCACTTGCTCATGTTCAGCGTGAAGAAGAACACCGCCATGCTGGCGGTGAACACCGCGGGCGGCAGGCGCATCGGCACCACGTAGGCGTTGATCGGCGGGCCGCCCGCATGCGCGACGAAGCTGGTGAAGCCGGAGGTCGTGGTGAGCAGCGCGCCCAGCCAGCGCGGGGGCGCCGGCGAGTCCGGCCGGGGCGGGAACACCAGGCGCTGGGCCAGGAACAGCAGCGTGAACGCGCCGACGATGCCCGCCACCAGGTGCGTGTCCAGCACCTTGAACAGCAAGGTGCCCACCAGCGTGCCCAGCAGCCCGAACGGCAACAGGAAGCGGATCAGCTTCCAGTCGAAATGCGACCGCCAGGCGTGCAGGCCCAGCACGTCCATCACGAACAGCAGCGGCATCAGGATGGCGGCGGCCTGCGGCACGGTGACCGACAGCGCCATCAGCGGCACGGCCAGCGACCCGAACCCGGCGCCGAAACCGCTCTTGCTGATGCCCAGGAGCAGGACGGCGGGGACGGCGACGGCGTAGAAGCCGGGGTCGGAGATGAGCGGGAAATCCAAGCCCGCGATTGTCGCCGCGCTAGCGGGCCACGCGGGCGTGCAGCGCCTGGAGCGACACCAGCAGGTCGCCGATGAACTTGGCGGTGGCCTCGTCCGTGAGGTTGCCCTGGGCGTCGAACTTGGAGGCGCAGTGGGCGATGAACACCTCCGGCTTGTTGACGGTGAAGGCGTTCATGAACACCAGCACCTGCCGCAGGTGGTACTGCACCCGCGCGGTGCCCACCGGGCCGGGGCTGGCGCCCATGATGGCGACCACCTTGCCGTCGAACGGCGGCTCGGGCGGGCGCGACATCCAGTCCAGCGTGTTCTTCAGCACCCCGGGGATGGAGAAGTTGTACTCGGGGCTGACCAGCAGCACGGCGTCGGCGGCCCGCACCCTGGCCTTGAGGGCGGCCACCGGCGCCGGCTCGGCCTGGGCGCGCACGTCGTCGTTGTACAGGGGAATGTCGGCGATGCCGGCGATCTCGACCTCCATGCCGGCCGGCGCCAGCTTCTGCGCGGCGCGTAGCGCCATGGCGTTGTACGAACCGGCGCGCAGGCTGCCGGAGATGCCGAGAACTTTCAAAGGGACTCCTTGGTTGGGATGGTCGTCATTCTGCGTGGTGGCCGCACCGCGGCGGGCACGTCAGCGCTCCAGCGCGCCGCCGGCCAGCCAGCGCTCGCCCCGGGCGTAGAGCGCCTGCACCGCGTCGCCCTTGAGCATGGGCATGTCCATCTTGACCCGGTAGCCGATGCGCGTCTGGATGTACGCCAGGTGCCGGTAGCCCTCGGGCAGGCGCGCCAGCGCGCCCTCGTCCAGGCGCAGCTGCGCGCCCGGGTCGACCGGGTCGAGCCGGTCCTTCTCGTAGATCGGCTGGCGGTGCAGCAGCTTCCAGGCCCCCTCGTGCCTGGCGACGAAGTCGAAGAACCGGCCGGTGCACACCACGTCGCACAGCACCGGCCCGTCCACGCCCTCGACCATCCCGCGCTGCGAGATCGTCATCTTGGTCTGCGCGATGGCGCGGTCGCCGCGCACCTCGATCGCCGAGCCGCCCAGGAAGTGCAGGATGCTCACGCCCTTGTCCCAGCCCTCGCGCGTGACGCGGATGAACTCCTGCCACGGCCCCTGGAACCAGGTGGCCATCATCACGCCGTCGGGATGCCAGCAGGTGGCGAACCGCTCCCAGTCGCCGGCGTCGCGCCAGACGGCCCAGCGCTCGACGAGTTCGCGGACCAGCAGCTTGTCGTGCAGGGTGTCGTTCATGGAACCTTCCCGGCCGGATCGGCCGTCGTGGCCGGGTAATCGACCTGGTGGCGGGCGATGCGGATGTCGCCGAGCTCCCGCTTGACGCGCAGGTGCTCCGGGTGCGTGGCATAGGCATCGAGCGCCGCCTGTGACGCGAACTCGCTGTACAGCACGACGTCGCAGGCGTAGTCGACGCCGCTCGTGTCGATGCCCACCTCCAGGTGCAGCAGCCCGGGGACGCGCCCGCGCAGGCTGTGGAAACTCTCGGCCAGCCGCGCCGCGTGGCGCGCCCGCTCCTGCGGCGTGTCGCCGCGCAGCGTCCACATCACGATGTGCTTGATCATCGAGCCCGCCCTCGGGCCGGCGTGCCGGATGGCGCGGTGCGCGGCATGCGGCTCACCGCGCCTTGTTCAGCACGAAGTCGTACTCGACGAGCCAGGTGCCGTCGGGCTGCTCCACCCAGTCGGCGATGAGCGACTGGCGCACGCCGAACACCGCGTCGGAATCGAGGTAGCGGTCACCGTTGCGAAAGACGTGGGTGATCAGCGTCTCGTAGCCGGGCGCCTGGATCATGAAGTGCAGGTGCGCCGGCCGCCACGGGTGGCGCCTGGTGGCGCGCAGCATGTCCCCCACCGGGCCGTCGTCGGGAATCGGATACGCCTCGGCCAGGATGGAGCGGAAGTGGTACTCGCCCTCGCGGCCGGCCACCAGCGTGCCGCGCCCCTGGGGCGCCTGCAGGCCGGGCCGCTGCACGTCGTACTTGCCCTCGGCGTCGGCCTGCCAGACATCGATCTTCGCGCCGGGCACCGGCCTGCCTTCCAGGTCGAGCACGCGGCCGCGCACGGTGCAGGGCACGCCGGGCGCGCCGTTGGCGACGTCCTGGCCGTGCTCGAACGCCGGCGCGCCCTCGACGAAGAACGGGCCGAACACGGTCGACTCGGTCGCGCCGGCCGGCTTGTCGTTGTTCATCGCCACCACCAGCATCGACAGCCCGAGCGTGTCGGACAACAGGATGAACTCCTGGCGCTTGTCGTCGGTCATGTGGCCCACGCGCGTGAGGAACTCGATGCCGCGGAACCACTCGGCCTCGGTCAGCTCCACCTCGCGCGCGAACGCGTGCAGGTGCTGCACCAGGCTGGTCATGATCTCCTTCAGGCGCGGGTCGGGCGTGTCCGCGAACCGGGCGATCACCGCCTGCGTGATGTTGTCCTGCGTCAGGTTGCGCATGCATCTCTCCTCGGGCCACCCCGTGGCCGGCAACTGTAGGCAGCACCCATAATCCGGTGAAGGGCCGCGCGGGCAAATGAGTTTTCCGCTGCCCGGAACAAAGGCCGGAGGCACCGGCCCGCGAGGAGACACCGAGGTGGACCGCTGGAGCGAGATGGCGCTGTTCGTGCAGGTGGCCGAGACCGGCAGCCTGAGCCGCGCGGCCGAGGCGCTCGGGCTGTCCAACGCGGCGGCCAGCCGCCACCTCTCGGCGCTCGAGGAGCGGCTGGGCGCGCGCCTGGTGGAACGCAACACGCGCCGCCTGTACGTCACCGAACCGGGCCAGGAGTTCCTGCGCCGCAGCAAGTCGATCCTGGCCGAGCTGGCCGACGCCGAATCGGCGGTGAACGCCAGCACCCTCAATCCGACCGGCATGCTGCGCGTGACCGCGTCGCTGTCGTTCTCGGTGCAGCACATCGCGCCGCTGCTGCCCGAGTACACGCGGCGCTACCCGAACGTGACGGTCCACGTCGAGGCGGCCAACCGCTACATGGACCTGATCGACAACAACATCGACGTGGCGATCCGCACGCGCGAGTTCGAGCCCGACTCCAACATCACGATCCGGCGCCTGGCCGAGACGCGCCGGATCCTGGCGGCGTCGCCCGGCTACCTCGGCCGCATGGGCCGCCCGCGCGGGCTCGACGAGCTGGCACGCCACCAGCTGCTGCTGTACACGTACGCCAACAACCCGCACGAGCTGCGGTTCAGCCGCGACGGCGAGACCACCACGCTGCCGGTCAAGGGCCTGCTGGAGTCCAACGACGGCCAGGTGCTGCGCGCGGCGGCGCTGGACGGCCTGGGCATCCTCATCCAGCCCGCCTACATCCTGTACGACGACATCGTCGCCGGCCGGCTGGTGCCGGTGCTGGACGAGTGGGACCTGCCCCGCCTGACCATCAACCTGGCCTACCCGAGCCGCAAGCACCTGTCGGCCAAGGTGCGCACCTTCATCGACTTCATCGCCGAACACTTCGCCCGCCTGGACCACGAGCGCAAGTGGACGCAGCGGTTCGGCAGCTACTGAAGCCCGCCCGTTCAGCCCGGCGTCGCGATCGGCGCGAAGCGCGGCTGCCAGCGGCCGTCGACTTCCACCTGGCCGAAGAACATCGCGTGCGGACGCACCCACCAGCCCAAGTCGCGGCCCAGCGGCCGGTAGACCACCAGCGGCTCCAGGGTCTCGCTGTGCCGCGCGACGCCGATGACTTCGTACTCGCCGCCCTTGTAGTGGCGGTAGCGCCCCGGCGGCGTGGGCGCCAGGGGCGCGAGGTCGTCGCTCATCGCGGGGCCAGTGCGGCGACCATCAGCAGGTAGGTGCTGCGCACCTCGACCCGGCGGAACCCGCAGCGCTCGTACAGGCGCTGCGCCGGGTTCTCGGGATGCACCGTCAGCGCCACCTGCGCGTAGCCGGCCTCGCGCGCCGCCTCCATCAGCGGCCGGCCGAAGCCCCGGTGCTGGAACGGCGGCTCCAGCGCGATGCCCAGCTGCGGCGTGCGGGCGTCGACCGACCCCAGGCCGACCCCGGGCGGCAGCAGCCGCATCCAGCAGGCGCCGGCATCCTGGCCGTCCACCGTCGCCACCACGCCGACGTCGGTGGCGCGGCCCCAGTCCTCGGCATAGATGCGCACGCCCGGCGCCTGCAGGATCTCGATGGGGCGCGGGCCCGCCGGCGGCGGGTCCCACAGCGCCACGTGCAGCCAGTGCCAGAGCCGGTCCTGGTCGGCCGGAGTGAGGGATCGGAATGCGAGCATGTTCGGGTGGCAGGTTCGACCGGGCCCTTGCATGGCCCGGCGAGGCAGGAGCTTAACGGGCGGGGACACCAGATGGACCACGGGGTCGGCCGGCCTCGGTGAACCTCCCTGCGCGGCCGCAAGGATCGGCGCCGGCGGCGCAGACGGCATCGACGTGCCGGCACGGCAGCCCGCCACCCGGGGGCGCTAGCGGTCGGGCCGGCGGCCCTCGAACGCGTCCTGCAGCAGCTGGCGGATCGCCTGCCGCTCGAGCGGGCGCGGATTCGGGTACTGGTTCTGCAGCGCGAGGTCGCAGGCGCGGTCCAGGTCGTCGGCGCGCAGGCCGAGGTCGCGCAGCGCCACCGGCGCGCCGTTGTCCCGGGCCAGGTCGAACACCGCCTGCGCGGCGCTGCTGCCGCCCAGCGCGCGGGCGATCTTCTCCATCGCCTGCGGGGCGGCCGGGGCGTTGTAGGCCAGCGCGTGCGGCAGCACCACGGTGTGCGTCTCGGCGTGCGGCAGGTTGAAGCTGCCGCCGAGCGTGTGGCACAGCTTGTGGTGCAGCGCCATGCCCACGTTGCCCAGCACCGTGCCGCACAGCCACGCGCCGTAGAGCGCGTCGCCGCGCGCGTCCAGGTCGTGCGGCCTGGCGCGGATCGCCGGCAGCGCGCGCCCCAGCGCCGCGATGCCCTCGGCCGCCATCAGGTCCATGACCGGGTTGCCGTCGACGGCGTAGAGGCCCTCGGCCGCGTGCGCGATGGCGTTGATGCCGCTGGTGACGCTCAGCGCCACCGGCAGCGTGAGCGTGAGCTCGGGGTCGTAGATCACGGTGCGCGGCAGCACCTTGCGGTCGCGGCCGGTCTTCTTCAGGCCGCCCTCGGTGATGCCGTAGATCGGCGTCATCTCGCTGCCGGCATAGGTGGTCGGGATGGCCAGGATCGGCAGGCCGGAATCGAGCGCGATCGCCTTGCCCAGCCCGGTGGTCGAGCCGCCGCCGATGGCGACCGCGCAGTCGGCGCCCAGGCGCCGCGCGACCTCGCGGGCCTCGCGCGCCGACTCGATCGGCACGTGCATCACGGCGCGGTCGAAGATGCCGGCGGCCCGCTCGCCCAGCATCTGTGCCACCCGCTCCGCGCCCGCGCGCTGCTCGGGGGTGGACAGCACCAGCGCACGCCGCGCCCCCAGGGCCTCGATCTCGCGCCCCAGGTGCGCCAGCGCGCCGGCGCCGAACACCACCCGTCCGGGCTGGCTGTCGTGGACGAACGCCCGGATCATGGCGGCGCCTCCAGGCCGGCGGCGCGTTCGACCGTCTTGATGACGGCCGCGTAGTCGTCGCCGCCGTCGCCCTGCGCCACCGCCGCGTGCATCAGCTGCAGGGTGGCCGCGGCCTGCGGCACCGGCACATGGCTGGCCGCCGCCGCGCCGACGATCAGCCCGAGGTCCTTGATCATCTGCTCGACCGTGAACGTGGGCGTGAAGTCGCGCCGGGACAGCTGCGCCGCCTTGGCCTTCACGATCGGCGAGGCGACTGCGCTGGCGCCGATCACGGCCCACAGGTCGTCCCAGCGCAGCCCGCCCTTGCGCCCAAGCGCCAGCGCCTCGGCCAGCATCGCGCTGGTCTGGGCGATCATGAGGTTGACCACCAGCTTCATCAGGCGCGCCTGCTCGCCCTCGCCGAGCCAGAACTGCGCCGGCCCGAGCAGCTGCAGCAGGGGCAGCACGCGCTCGTAGGTCGCGCGCGGCCCCGAGGCCATCACCGTGAGCTGCGCCGCCTCGGCCATCTTGTTGTTGCCCGAGACGGTGGTGCGCAGGTACTCGACCCGGGCGCGCGCCAGCGCCTGCGCCACCTGCGCCGAGGCCGCCTGCGACACGGTGCTGGTGTCGACGAAGGCGGTGCCGGCCCGCGCATCGCGGGCGACCTGCTCGCCGACGGCCAGCAGCGCCGCATCGTCCGGCAGCGAGGAGACGATGACCTCCGCGGCCGCGATGCCCCGGGCGCCGGGCGCGGCCTCCAGCCCCGCCGCGCGCGCGAGGGCGAGCCGCCCGGCCTGCGCGTCGTCCACCGTCACCGCGTGGCCGCCGCCGCGCCAGTGGACCGCCATCGGCAGGCCCATCCTGCCGGCGCCGATCACGTGGATGCGCATGGCCGGCTCACTGGGCCTTCAGGCTCGCCGCCCGCGCGATCTTTGCCGCGGTGTCCATCTCCGTGCGGATGTAGGCGTTGAACTGCTCGGGCGTCATCGTGAACGCCTCGGCGCCCAGCTTGGCCAGGCGGTCCTTCACCTCGGGGCTGGCCAGCGCCTTGAGCGCCTCCTCGTGCAGGCGCTTGAGCACCGGGGCCGGCGTGGCCGCCGGCGCGATCATGCCGACCCAGAACGTGTAGTCGGAGCCGGGCACGCCGGCCTCGACCGTGGTCGGCACGTCGGGCAGCGCAGGCGAGCGCGCCGCGGTGCTCACGGCCAGCGCCTGCAGCTTGCCGTCGCGGATCAGCGGCAGCGCCGACGACAGCGGGGCGAAGAACCAGTCGTTGCGCCCGCCGATGACGTCGCTGATCGCCTCCGGCGTGCCCTTGAACGGCACGTGCAGCGCGTCGATGCCGGCCTGCAGCTTGAACTTCTCGGCGTTCAGGTGGGTCGCGCTGCCGACGCCGGCCGAGGCGTAGTTCAGCTGGCCCGGCCGGGCCTTGGCGGCGGCCACCACGTCGGCCACGGTCTTCCAGCCGCGCTGGGGCGAGACGACCATCACGTTGGGCAGCGCGGCCAGCGGCGTCACGCCGGTGAGGTCGCGCACCGTGTCGTAGGACAGGTTGGGGTAGATCGCCGGATTGAGCGCATGGCCCGACGAATGGATCAGGATGGTGGAGCCGTCCGGCTCGCTCTTGGCCACCTGCGCCGCGCCGATGGTGCCGCCGGCGCCGGGCTTGTTGTCGATGATGATCGGCTGGCCCATGCTCTTGCCCATCGCGTCGCCGACCGTGCGGGCGATGATGTCCGTGCCGCTGCCGGCGGTGAACGGCACGACGAAGCGGATCGGCTTGGCCGGATAGGTCTGCGCGGCGGCGGCGCCGGCGAGCAGCGCGGCGGCCAGGAATGCGGCGAGTCGTTGCATGGCTGTCTCCTTGGTTGGATCTGTGCTCAGGCCGGCGCCAGGCCCAGCGCGCGCGTGATGCGCTCGCCCGAGGCGCGCAGCGCGGCCAGCGTGGGCGCGAGGTCCACGCCCACCAGGCGTCCGCCGCGCTTTTTCCATTGCCCCGCCACCATGACGCTGTCGATGTTGGCGAGCGAGGCCTGCATGACGACCGTGCTCACCGGGTCGTGCACCGGTTGCATGTTCAGGTCGTCGGCGCGGACCAGCACCAGGTCGGCCTGCTTGCCCGGCGCCAGCGTGCCGATGCGGTCCAGCTGCTTGAGCATCCGCGCGCCTTCGACGGTCACCCACGACAGCGCCTCGCGAGTGGTGATGGTGGAGGTGGGCGGGATGGTTCCGTGCGCTTGCCGGTACGCGAGGTTGTCCAGGCTGCGCTGCATGCCCAGCGCCACCCGCGCCTGGGTCAGCATGTCGCCACCGAGCACGCTCTCGAGATCGACACCGAGCGAGGGGGCGCGGCCGAAGGCGCGCAGGCGGCCGGTGATCGGGTGGCCGTGGCCCTGCGTCATCTCGTTTTCCGCCGCCGCGGAAAAGCTCATGCCCAGGGCGCAGAAGCGCTGCAGCTGCGCGTCCGACAGGGCATGCCCGTGCACGATGTTCACGTGGTCGCCGAGCAGGCCCTCGGCTTCCAGCCGGTCCCAGCCGTCGGGCGTGCGCGCCGGGCCGCCGCCCTGGTGCAGCGAGGCGATCAGGCCCAGCTCGCGCGCCATGCGGAAGTCGTGCAGCGCGACGTCCATCGTCGCGTAATGCGGCCCCAGCACCGCCGCGTGGATCGACAGCAGCGGGCGGCCCTGGTGCGCCGCGAGCAGCCGTTGCACCTCGGCGCGCGGATGCGGCACCTCCCAGAACGGGCGCTCGCCGGGCTTGGGGTCGGGCTTGGGCGTGCCGTGGAAGAAGGCGGCGCGGATGCCGCTGGCCAGCAGCGCGTCGATGGCCGCGTCGTTGTGCGCGGGGGTGGGGTTGTTGTGGCACCAGTCGGCCAGCGTCGTCGTGCCGCAGTTGAGCTGGTTGAGCGCGCCGGCCAGCGTGGCCACGTGCAGGTCCTCGGGCCGGAACACGGTCGCCAGCCCGGCGTGCATCTTGCGGAAGTACTCCAGCAGCGTCCAGTTGGCGGCCAGGCCGCGCAGGGCGGTCTGCCAGGTGTGCATGTGGGCATTGATCAGGCCCGGGATGGCGATGCAGCCGCGCGCGTCGACCACCTCGCAGTCGTCGGCCTGCACGCGCGGCGCGATGGCGGCGATGCGCTCCCCCTCCACCAGCAAGTCACCCTCGCGCAGGTCGCCCTGCGCGTCCATCGTCAGGACGGTGGCGCCGCGAAGGAGGGTGCGCGCCATGGGCTCAGCCCTCCAGGCCGTCGCTCATGGTGACGTTGTCCGGCCGCAGCTCCAGCCCGGCGTCGCGGGCCATCTCGACCAGCAGCACCGCGAAGTCGATCTGGTCGTACCCGCGCCCGACCAGGCGCGCCACCGATTCGCGCGTGGCCGCGGCCGCCGGCATGGCCACGCCGTGCGCCCTGGCCGCGCCCATGCCCAGGTCCATGTCCTTGAGCAGCAGCTTGGGCGTGAAGGTCACCTGCTCGAAGGTGAGGTTGGTGAGCATCGGCGTCTTGTACCTGGTGTACATCGAGCCCAGCACCGAGTCGTTGATGCTCTCCAGGAACACGTGGCGCGGGATGCCGGCCTTCTCGGCCAGCACCGTGATCTCGCACAGGTTCTGGATGATCACGCCGAACATGGTGTTGTGCGCGATCTTCCAGATGCGGGCCAGCTCGCCCTCGCCCACCCACATCGCCTTGCGCCCCATCGCCTGCAGGTACGGCTGCGCCTTCTCGTACAGCGCCTTCGGGCCGGAGGCGACGATCAGCAGCTTGCCGGCCTTGGCCACCTTCGCGTTGCCCGACACCGGCGCGCACAGGTAGGCGATGCCCAGGCCCTCGAGCCGCTCGCGGATCTGGGCCGACCCCTCCTGCGAGATCGACGAGCTGTCGACCACCACCTGCGGGCGCTGCGCGCCGGTGGCCAGGCCGCCCTCGCCGAACAGCACTTCCTTGAGGTCGTCGGTGGTGGACACCATCGTGAACACCACCTCGCAGGCGGCCAGGTCCAGCTTGCGCTCGACGATGGCGGCGCCGTACCCGGCCAGCGGCGCGGCCTTGGACGCCGTGCGGTTCCACACGCTCACGCCGTGGCCGGCCTTGAGCAGGCGCTTGACCATGGCCTCGCCCATGCGGCCGAGGCCGATCCATCCGATGCGGTTCGTCATGTCGGGAAAAATCCTGGAAGAAAAGGGATCGCGGTCAGCGCGCCGTGGCCTGCTGCCAGTAGCGCCGGTCGATGTACTTGCCGGGGTCGGCCAGCTCGCGCCGGGGCTCGCCGAGCTTGCTGCGCAGCGCCAGCACCGCGGCCACGGCGCGGTCGTCCATGGCCACGTCGGGGAAGAAGCCGGTGCGCGGATCGAGCATCATCTCGCACGACTGGCGCGCGATCTGCGCGGTCATGCCCGGCACGTTGGTCGCCAGCAGGTCCTGCGCGGCGGCGCGGTTGGCCGGCTGCTGCAGCCAGCGCACGGCGTCGCGGTAGGCACGGATGTAGCCGACCACCAGCTCGGGGTGCTGCTGCGCCCAGCTGCGGCGGGCGGCCGCCACCGGCCCGAGATAGGGCCCGAGCACGTCGCGCGCGGTGGCCAGCTGGTTGAAGCCGCGGTTGCGGGCCTGCAGGTCGAACGGCGCGCGCAGCATGGTGGCGTCGTGCCGGCGTTCCATCAGCGCGGCGTAGCGGCGGTCGGTGCCGCCGGCCCGCGCCCACTTCACGTCGGACTCGGTCACGCCGCTGCGCGCGAGCATCTCGCGCAGCGCGAACGCGAAGCCGTTGGTCATCGCGTCGACCGACACGGTGCGGCCGCGCAGGTCGGCCATCGTGCGCACCTCGGGCACGGCGACGATGCTGAGGAACCCGTCGTCCGAGCCCATGAAGGCAAAGAAGTCGCTGGGCGGGTCGAACTTCACCTCGCCCTGCCCTTCCTGGTAGGCGACGATGTTGTCGAACGCGGTCATCGCGACCTGGTAGCGCCCGTCCATCAGGCCGGTGAACACCTGCCTGGAGTCGGCGGTGATCACCAGCTGCAGGGCGATGCCTTCGCGGGCGAAGAAGCCCTGTTCCCGGGCCGCCCACAGCGGCAGGTTGAAGCCGCCGCCGAAGCTGATCACCGTCAGGGGCTGGAGCGGGCGCGCGGTGGCGCAGCCGGCCAGCGCGGCGGCGGCGCCGCCGCAGGCGGCCGCCAGCAGCTGGCGGCGACTCGTCGACCATGGTTCCATGGCCGCGAAGTGTCGAAGCCCGGCGGCGCACTGGCAAGGCGCCGGGCGGAATTCAGTTTTTCGGCAACCGCAACAGCGCGGGCGTCAGACCCGCTCGAGCACCAGCGCGATGCCCTGGCCGACGCCGATGCACATGGTGCACAGCGCGTAGCGGCCGCCGGTGCGGTGCAGCTGGTTGATCGCGGTGGTCGCCAGGCGGGCGCCGGAGGCGCCCAGCGGGTGGCCCAGGGCGATGGCGCCGCCGTTCGGGTTGACCCGGGGATCGTCGTCGCGCAGCCCCAGGTCGCGCAGCACGGCCAGGCCCTGGGCGGCGAACGCCTCGTTCAGCTCGATCACGTCCATCTGCTCCAGCGTCAGGCCCGTGAGCGCCAGCACCTTGCGCGTGGCCGGCGCCGGGCCGATGCCCATGATGCGGGGCGCCACGCCCGCGGTGGCCATGCCGACCACGCGCGCGCGCGGCGTGAGGCCCTGGCGGCCGGCCGTGGTCTCGTCGGCCACCAGCAGCGCGCAGGAACCGTCGTTGACGCCGCTGGCATTGCCTGCGGTGACGGTGCCGTCGGGCCGGACCACGCCCTTGAGCCGGGCCAGCGCCTCCAGCGAGGTCTCGCGCGGATGCTCGTCCCTGGCCACCACCACGGCCTCGCCCTTCTTCTGCGGGATGGTCACGGGCGTGATCTCGGCGTCGAAGAAGCCTGCCTTCTGCGCCGCCACGGCCTTGAGCTGGGAGGCGAGCGCCATGCGGTCCTGCGCCTCGCGCTCGATGCCGTAGTCGGTCGCGACGTTCTCCGCCGTCTCGGGCATCGAGTCGACGCCGTACTGCTCCTTCATCAGCTTGTTGACGAAGCGCCAGCCGATGGTGGTGTCGTAGACGGCGTTGGCGCGCGAGAACGCGCTCTCGGCCTTGGGCATCACGAACGGCGCGCGGCTCATGCTCTCCACGCCGCCGGCGATGAGCAGCCCCGCTTCGCCGGCCTTGATGGCGCGCGCCGCGGTGCCCACCGCGTCCAGGCCCGAGCCGCACAGGCGGTTGATCGTCGCGCCGGACACCTCGATCGGCAGGCCGGCCAGCAGCGAGGCCATGCGCGCGACGTTGCGGTTGTCCTCGCCGGCCTGGTTGGCGCAGCCGTACAGCACGTCGTCCAGCGCCTGCCAGTCGACCTTGGTGTTGCGCGCCATCAGCGCCTTGATCGGCAGGGCCGCGAGGTCGTCGGTGCGCACGGACGAGAGCGCGCCGCCGTAGCGCCCGAACGGGGTGCGGATGGCGTCGCAGATGAAGGCTTGCTTGGTCATGACATTCTCCAGGGGGATCAGGGCGCCAGGATCGGCAGGCCCACGAGTTGTTCCAGTTCGGCGCGCGACAGCCCGTCGACTGAGTCGATGAGCTGCACGCCGCGCGGGGTGCAGGCGAAGGTGGCGAGGTCGGTGTACACGCGCTTGACGCAGCCGATGCCGGTGAGCGGGTAGGTGCAGCGCTCCACGAGCTTGCTCTCGCCCTTCTTGGTCAGCAGGTCCATCATCACCCAGGTCTGCTTGGCGCCGGTGGCCAGGTCCATCGCGCCGCCGACCGCGGGGATGGCGTCCTTCTCGCCGGTGTGCCAGTTGGCCAGGTCGCCGGTGGCCGAGACCTGGAAGGCGCCGAGCACGCAGATGTCCAGGTGGCCGCCGCGCATCATCGCGAAGCTGTCGGCGTGGTGGAAGTAGGCGCCGCCGGGCAGCAGCGTGACGGGCTGCTTGCCCGCGTTGATCAGGTCGAAGTCCTCCTGCCCATCGGCCGGCGCCGGGCCCATGCCCAGGATGCCGTTCTCGCTGTGCAGGATGATCTCGATGCCCGCGGGCAGGTGGTTGGCCACCAGGGTCGGCATGCCGATGCCGAGGTTGACGTAGGCGCCGTCGTGCATGTCGCGCGCGACACGCTGGGCGAGTTGCTCCTTGGTGCGTCGGGTGTGGGCCATGGTCAGGCTGCCTGCTTGAATCCGCCCGCGCGGGTGGCGGTGCGCTCGATGCGCACGATGTGGCTGACGAAGATGCCGGGGGTGACGATCGCCTCCGGATCCAGGCTGCCCAGCGCCACGATCTCGTGCACGCTGGCCACGGTGCGCTTGGCGGCCATCGCCATCACCGGGCCGAAATTGCGCGCCGCCTTGCGGTAGGTGAGGTTGCCCCAGCGGTCGCCGCGCTCGGCCTTGATCAGCGCCAGGTCGCCGTGGATCGGCGACTCCAGCACGTGCATGCGGCCGTCGATCTCGCGCGTCTCCTTGCCCTTGGCCAGCTCGGTGCCGTAGCCGGTGGCCGTGAAGAAGCCGCCGATGCCGGCGCCGGCGGCGCGGATGCGCTCGGCCAGGTTGCCCTGGGGGACGAGCTCCAGCTCGATCCTGCCGGTGCGGTACAGCCCGTCGAACACCCAGCTGTCGGCCTGGCGCGGGAAGCTGCAGATGATCTTGCGCACGCGGCCTGCCTTGAGCAGCGCGGCCAGGCCGGCGTCGCCATTGCCCGCGTTGTTGTTCACGATGGTGAGGTCGCGCGCGCCCTGCGCGATCAGCCCGTCGACCAGTTCGCCGGGAATGCCGGCCGTGCCGAAGCCGCCGATCATCACCGTCGCGCCGTCGCGCACGCCCTGCAGCGCGTCGGCGATCGAGTCGGCCACCTTGTCGATCATGTCATCTCCTTGCCGTGCGAGCCCGCATTGTCATGCGAGATGTGTCGCGATTTCGAACCGGTTGCCCAGGGCCTTGTGGATCGGGCAGGCGTTGGCCACCCGCAGCAGGTCGGCGCGCTGGGCTTCGGTGAGGTCACCCTGGACCGTGACCTGGCGCGTCATCCGGTACACGCCGCCGCCCTCCTGGTGCTCGATCTCCACGCGCAGCGCCTGCAGCGGGTAGCTCTTGCGCTTGGCGTACAGCTGCAGCGTGAGCAGCGTGCACGCCGCCAGCGACGAGTCGAGCAGCTGGTGCGGCGTGGGATCGGCGCCCGCGCCGCCGGCGGCCGGGTCGAGGTCCGCGCGCCAGCGGGCCGTGCCGGCGCCGAGTTCGACGGCGGTGGTTCCCTGCAGGCTGTGCGCGACGACGGGGGCCATGGGCGTCTCCCGGTATGGAGCGCCCATTGTCGGCGCTGCCCGCGGTCCGGTTCGGACCCGGGCCTGCCGCTCAGCTGCGCTTGCCGACCGCCGCCTGGTAGCGCGCCTTGTTCTCGGCGTTGGGCGGATACAGGCCCGGCAGCGCCGCGCCGTTGTTCACCTCCTGCATGATCCAGCCCTCCAGACGCTCCTGCTCGGGCGCCTCCTGCAGCACGTGGTCGAGCAGGGCGGCGGGGATGAGCACCGCGCCGTCGTCGTCGCACACCACCACGTCGCCCGGGAACACGGCGACGCCGCCGCAGGCGATCGGCTGCTGCCAGGCGACGAAGGTCAGGCCGGCGACGGAAGCGGGCGCCGCCGCACCGCTGCACCACACCGGCAGCCCGGTGCCGAGCACGCCCTGCACGTCGCGCACGACGCCGTCGGTGACCAGCGCGGTGATGCCGCGCTTGGCCATGCGCGCGCACAGGATGTCGCCGAAGATGCCGGCGTCCTGCACGCCCATGGCGTCGACGACCGTGATGCAGCCGGCCGGCATGTCCTCGATCGCCGCGCGGGTGGAAATCGGCGAGCCCCACGATTCGGGCGTGGCCAGGTCCTCGCGCGCCGGCACGAAGCGCAGCGTGAAGGCGCGCCCGACCAGCCGGGGCTGGCCGGTGCGGATGGGGCGCGAGCCGCGCAGCCAGACGTTGCGCAGGCCCTTCTTGAGCAGCACGGTGGTGATCGTCGCGGTGGTCACTTGCGACAGGGTCTCGATCACCTGGGGATCGAGGTCCATGGCCGGGGCGGCCGGGGATGGGGGCATGGGCATGGAAAAAATGACTCCGTTAACCGAGTTCGCGCAGGCGCTGCTCCTGCCGGTGCACGAGGCGGTCGATGTCGGCGATGTCCTGGGCCGACAGCTTCGGCCCGGGCTTGCGGATGAAGGGCGAGGCGATGGCGCCGCGCCGGTGCAGCAGGTGCTTGCGCACGGCCAGGCCGACATTGGCCTGCTGCTCGTAGCGCGCGAGCGGCAGGTAGGCGTCGAACAGGTCGTGCGCGCGCTCGATGTCGCCGCGGGCATGGGCGCCCACCACGTCGACCATCATCTCGGGCCAGGCGAAGCCGGTCATCGCGCCATCGGCGCCGCGTGACAGCTCCTCGGGCAGGAAGAGGCCGCCGCCGTTGCCGGTGAGGATGGACACGCGGCGCACCTCGCCCTTGTCGCTGGCCGCGCGGATGGCCGACAGCTTGGCCAGGCCGGGCCAGTCCTCGTGCTTGAGCATCACGCAGGTCGGCGAGTTCTTCAGGATGCGCAGGACGACCGGGGCGGACATCTGCACGCCGGTGGCCACCGGGTGGTCCTGCAGGCACCAGGGCACCGGCCCCAGCGTCTCGTTGACCATGTCGAAGTAACCGGCGATCTGGTCGTCGGTGCGCACCGTCGAAGGCGGCGCCACCATCACGCCGGAGGCGCCCAGCTCCATCACGGAGCGCGTGAGCTCGCCCATCGCCGCGAAGCCGGGCGAGGACACGCCCACGATGACCGGCACGCGGCCGGCCACGCGCGACAGCACCTGGCGGGTGAAGGTGCGCGACTCGTCGGCGGTGAGCTTGGTCGCCTCGCCCATGATCCCCAGGATGGTGAGGCCGGTGACGCCGCGCTCCAGGCAGAAATCGACCATGCGGTCGGTGCTGGCCAGGTCGAGCGCGCCGCCGTCGGTGAACGGCGTGACGGTGATCAGGTAGACGCCCCGGGCAGACGTGTCGAATCGATTCACGGCAAGGTCCTCGGTTCAGGCGGGCTGGGGCAAGGGCCGCAGCACCTGCATGGCGGCCACGACCACCACCAGCGCGATCCCGGCGATGTCGGCCATCCAGCCCGGATAGGCTAGCAGGAAGCCGGCCGCGATCAGCAGCGCGCGCTCCAGGCGGCTCGTGCGGCGCAGCGCCCAGCCCTGGAAGCCGGCCGCCAGCGCGGCGACCCCCAGCGCGCAGGTGAGCGTGACCTCGGCGATGGACCACCAGTTGGCATTGGCCAGCGCCTTGGTCGATCCCATCAGCAGCAGGCCCTGCCCGCTCGGGTCGAGCACGAACACGAACGGCACCAGGAACGCGGGCACCGTGTACTTCCAGCACTGCAGCGTCGTCTTGTACGGATCGCCCCCGGTGATGGCGGCGGCCGCGAACGGCGACAGCGCGGTGGGCGGCGAGACCTCGGACAGCACGGCGTAGTAGAAGATGAACATGTGCGCCGCGAAGTCGGGCACGCCCAGCTTGGTCAGCGCCGGCGCGGCGATCACCGCGCAGATGATGTACGAGGCGGTGACCGGCACGGCCAGGCCGATGATCCACACCACCAGCGAGGTGAAGATGGCCGTCAGCAGCAGCGAGCCGCCGGCGTAGTCGATCACGATCGAGCTGAACTTCAGGCCCAGCCCGGTGAGCGTCACCACCCCCACGATCAGGCCGGCGCCGGCGCAGGTGGCGGCGACGTTGAGCACGCCGATCGAGCCGCCTTCCATGGCCTTGAAGAACGGCGTCTGCAGCAGCCGCCGGCCCAGCCCCGGCCCGCGCAGGAAGTCGCGCGGGATGAGGGCCGTATCGGCGCGCAGGAAGCTGGTGAGGAACGACACCACCGTCGCCCAGAACACCGACAGCACGGGCGAGAAGCCCCACATCATGAAGACGATGATCGACACCAGCGACAGGAAGTGGAACCAGTAGCGCCGGGTCAGGTTCCAGACGGTGTCGACCTTCTCGAACGTCGTGTCGCGCATGCCGTACTTGCGCGCGTCGATCTCCACCATCAGGAACAGCGCGAAGTAGAACAGCAGCGTCGGGATGACGGCCATCAGCAGCACGTCCAGGTACGAGATCTTCAGGAACTCGGCGATCAGGAACGCCGCCGCGCCCAGCACGGGCGGCGAGATGATCGCGCCCAGCCCGCCCGCGGCCAGCAGCCCGCCGGCGGCGTTCTTCTCGTAGCCCACCTTGGCCAGCATCGGGTAGGCCACCGACCCGAGCGTCACGGTGGTCGCCACGCCCGAGCCCGACGGCCCGCCCAGCAGGAACGACGCCAGCACCACCGTGCGGCCCGCGCCGGTGGGCTTGCCGCCCATCGCCGAGAACGAGAAGTCGATGTAGAACTTGCCGGCGCCCGAGTACTGCAGGAAGGCGCCGAAGATGGTGAACAGGATGATGAGCGACGAGGACACGTCGATGGCGGCGCCGAAGATGCCCTCCAGCGTCATGTACATCACGCCCACCAGGCGGCCGACCTCGTAGCCCTTGTGCGTCCACGGCGCCGGCAGCAGCGGCCCGGCCAGCGCATAGGCGAGGAACGCGCAGCAGATGGCCGGCATGATCCAGCCGGCGGTGCGGCGCATGGCCTCGAGCACCAGCGCGATCAGCACCACGCCGAAGGCGATGTCCCAGGGCAGCGGCGAGGTGTTGCGGTCGGTGATGTCGTCGCCGCCCAGGATCAGGTAGGTGACCGTGGCGACCGCCAGCAGCGCGGCCAGCCAGTCCCACCACATGATGCGATGGCGCCAGCGCGGCGCCATCGGGAACACCATGAAGCACAGGAACAGCACGAACGCCACGTGCACCGGCCGCAGCGTCTGCGTCGGCACGATGGCGTAGGCCGTGTACAGGTGGAAGGCCGACATCGCGAAGGCCCCCAGGGTGACGAACACCGCGAGCCAGCCCTTGAGCTTGTTGGCGGCGCCCTCCTCCTGCTCGATGTACTCCTCGGCCTTCTGGAGGGCGGCCTCGCTGACGGCCTCGCTGACGGCCACGCGTTCGGCCGTCGGTTGGGTCTGGCTCATGGCGTTCTCAGTTCAGCTTGATGCCCTTTTCGGCGAAGTACTTGACCGCGCCGGGATGCCACGGCACCGGGCTGGCTTCCTTCTTCTGGTTCTCCAGCTTGAAGTTCTCGGCTTCCTTGTGCACCGCGACGATGTCGGCCTTGTGGTCGAAGATGGCCTTGACGATGTTGTAGGCGGTCTTCTCGTCCATGGTCTCGTTGGCCACCAGGATGTTCTGCACCGTCGCCTGGTGGTTGTCCGTGTCCATGCCCTTGTAGGTGGCCTTGGGGATCACGTCCTGCACGTACAGGTTGCCGTACTTCTTGTTCATCACCGGCACCAGCTCGGCATGGTCGACCATCTTGAGCTTGGTGCCCGGGGTGCTGGCGAGGTCCGAGACCGCGGCCGTGGGCAGGCCGCCGACCCAGAAGAAGGCGTCGATCTTGCCGTCCTTGATGGCGTTGACGGACTCGGCGGCGCTCAGGCGCTCGCGCTTCATGTCCTTGTCCTTGTCCAGGCCCGCGGCCTCGATGAGGCGGAACGCCATCACCTCGGTGGCGCTGCCGGGCGAGCCGGTGGACACGCGCTTGCCCTTCAGGTCGGCCATCTTCGCGATGCCCTTGCCATCCAGCGTGACCACGTGCATGCGGTTCGGGTACAGCACCATCAGCGTGCGCACCTGGACCTTCTGGTTCTTGAACTTGTCCTCGCCCTTGTAGGCGTCCTGCGCCGCGTCGCTCATGGAGAAGCCGACGTAGGGCTTGCCGCTGTTGATCAGCTTGAGGTTGTCGACCGAGCCGCCGGTCACTTCGGCGGTGGCCTGCATGCCGGGCACGTACTTGGACAGCACCGCGGCCAGGCCGCCCCCCATCGGGTAATACACACCGCCGGTGCCGCCGGTGGCGATCGAGATGTTCTGGGCCAGCACGGCCCCCGATGCGATGGCGCAGAAGGCCACCAGCAGGAAACGCAGGATCTTCTTCACGCTTGTCTCCAGATGTCGTTGTGGGTGCCCGCACCCCTGCGGGCAGGCACCCCATTCTTCCCCACCCGGGTGTTGGCATGCCTCCTGATCAACCCGAACGCCGGCGCCCGGCGGGGCGGGCATGATGGCGGGAAGTACAACGTTCGCAGCATGACCAAGCCCAACGATCCCCCATCCTCCGAACCCAGCGGCCTGCGCAAGGGGCTGACCAGCTACGGCGACGAGGGCTTCTCGCTGTTCCTGCGCACGGCCTTCATCAAGGGCGGCGGCTACACCAAGTCCGCGCTGGACCGCCCCGTCATCGGCATCACCGCCACCGCGAGCGGCTACAACCCCTGCCACGGCAACATGCCGCAGCTGCTGGAGGCCGTGCGGCGCGGCGTGATGCTCGCCGGCGGGCTGCCGATGGAGTTCCCGACCATCTCGCTGCACGAGAGCTTCGCCTCGCCGACCAGCATGTACCTGCGCAACCTGATGGCGATGGACACCGAGGAGATGCTGCGCGCGCAGCCGATGGACGCCGTGGTGCTGGTGGGCGGCTGCGACAAGACCGTGCCCGCGCAGCTGATGGGCGCGGCCTCGGCGGGCCTGCCGGCCGTGCAGCTGATCACCGGCTCGATGCTGACCGGCTCGCACCGCGGCGAGCGCGTGGGCGCCTGCACCGACTGCCGCCGCTACTGGGCGAAGTTCCGCGCCCAGGAGATCGACGAGGCCGAGGTCGAGGACGTGAACGACCAGCTCGTCGCGAGCGTGGGCACCTGCTCGGTGATGGGCACGGCCAGCACCATGGCCTGCATCGCCGAAGCGCTGGGCATGACCGTGCCGGGCGGCGCCAGCCCGCCGGCGGTGACCTCCGACCGCATGCGGGTGGCCGAGGCCAGCGGCCGCGTGGCCGTGCAGGTGGCGCGCGACAAGCTGACCATCGACCGCATCCTGACCCCGCAGGCGTTCGAGAACGCGATGCGCGTGCTGCTGGCCATCGGCGGCTCCACCAACGCCATCGTGCACCTGGCGGCCATCGCGGGCCGCCTGGGCCTGGACCTGGACCTGCGCGGCCTGGACCGCCTCGGGCGCGAGACGCCGGTGCTGCTGGACCTCAAGCCCACCGGCGCGCACTACATGGAGGACTTCCACCGCGCCGGCGGCATGGCCACGCTGCTGCGCGAGCTCAGGCCGCTGCTGCACCTGGACGCCCTGACCGTCACCGGGCGCACGCTGGGCGAGGAGATCGAGGCCGCCGGCCCCGGCTTCGCGCAGGACGTGGTGCGCACGCGCGCGCAGCCGATCCACCCGCAGGGCAGCGTCGCGGTCCTGTGGGGCAACCTCGCCCCCGGCGGCGCCATCGTCAAGCAGTCGGCGGCCGATCCGCGCCTGATGGAGCACGAGGGCCGGGCCGTGGTGTTCGAGAACGCGGCCGACCTGGCCGCGCGCATCGACGACCCCGACCTGGACGTGACCGCCGACGACGTGCTGGTGCTCAAGCGCATCGGGCCCAAGGGCGCCCCCGGCATGCCCGAGGCGGGCTACCTGCCGATCCCGAAGAAGCTGGCGCGCCAGGGCGTCAAGGACATGCTGCGCATCAGCGACGGCCGCATGAGCGGCACCGCGTTCGGCTCGATCGTGCTGCACGTGACGCCGGAGGCGGCCGTGGGCGGCCCGCTCGCCTGGGTGCGCAGCGGCGACCGCATCCGCATCAGCCTGGCGCGGCGCGAGCTGTCGCTGCTGGTGGCCGAGGCGGAACTGGCCGCGCGCCGCGCCGCCGAGCCGGTGACGCCGCCGACGGCCGAGCGCGGCTACCGCAAGCTGTTCCTGGAAACGGTGACGCAGGCGGACAAGGGGGTCGACTTCGATTTCCTGGCGGCACCGACCAGGCGCGGCAGCGTGCCCCGCTGACCGGTGGTCCCGGCGGACGCCGCCCGCTGGGCCGCTGCCGTCCTGGATGGCGCGTCGAGCCCGCAATGGCCAGGGTCGGGTGCTACGCTTGTCCCATGTTCAACCCCTCGCAAGAAGACGTGCGCCGGTTCTTCACCGGCGTGCACGCCAAGGCCCGCGCCGGCCAGCCGCTGGACGCGCTGGAGACGCTGGCCAGCCAGTGGCTGCAGGAGCACGCCGAGTACGACGCGGACATGGCCGATGCCGAAGCGGCGGTCGCGCGCGTCTACGACGGCGCCGACGGCCGCACCAACCCGTTCCTGCACCTGGCCATGCACCTGTCGATCAGCGAGCAGTGCTCGATCGACCAGCCGCGCGGCATCCGCCAGGCGGTCGAGCTGCTGGCCGCCCGGCGCGGCTCGCTGCACGACGCGCACCACGAGGCCATGGAATGCCTGGGCCAGATGCTGTGGGAGAGCCAGCGCGGCGGGCGGCCGCCGGACGGCGATGCCTACGTGGCCTGCGTGCAGCGCCGCGCGACCAGGGACTGATCGGCTTTCTCGGCCGGAAACGACAAGGCCCGCATCCGCGGGCCTTTGTCGTTCAAAGCGTCGGCGCCTGCGGCGCCGCGGGTCATTCCCGGCCGTGGAACCGGCTCTCGGGCACCGTCTTCAGGTCGCCGTCGAGGGAGCCGATGTACTGCGCGATGGCCTTGAGTTCGGCGTTGCTGAACTGCTTGGCGATGCCGCCCATGATGGCGTTGCCGCGGCCGACGGCGGGGTTGCTGTCGGTCTTGTACGCCTTGAGCGCAACGAACAGGTAGTCGCTGTGCTGGCCCGAGATCTTGGGGTAGTTCGGGGCGATCGGCTTGGCGAAGTTGGCGCCGTGGCAGGAGACGCAGGCGGCCTTCTGCAGCAGCGCGGCGACCTGCGGGGTCGGCTCGTGGTTCGGCTTCTCGGCGACCTTGGAGCCGCCCTCGAGGCCGAGCTTGGCGTAGTAGGCGGCGACGTCCTTGATGTCCTGCTCGGACAGCGCCTCGGCGATGCCGCGCATGGTGGGGTGCTTGCGCTCGCCGCCCTTGTAGGCATTGAGGGCGGCCTCGATGTAGCCGGCGCTCTGGCCGGCGATCTTGGGCACCTTGTGCACTTCGGGGAAGCTGGCCTGGTAGCCGATGATGTTGTGGCAGCCCAGGCACATGGCGATCTTGGCCTGCAGCGCGGCGGGGCCGGCCGGGGCGGCTTGCTTGGCGGGGGCCTCAGCCGGCGGCTTGGCCGCCGAAGCCGGGGCGGCAGGCGCGGCCTGCGCGTGCGCAAAACTCGTCGCGGAAGCGACAACCAGGGCCAGGAGCGTGGACAGCAACTTGTTCATTTTGCGCGCACAATCGTCGAGCGTCGTTTCCGAATCAACCAACGATTATATGGGTCGGACCTCAGCGGGCCGCGACCCGGCCTCCTTCCGATGAAATTCCAAGGTTCCCAGAACTACGTCGCCACGCACGACCTGATGCTGGCGGTCAATGCCGCCATCACCCTCAAGCGCCCCCTGCTGGTCAAGGGCGAACCCGGCACCGGCAAGACCATGCTGGCCGAGGAAGTGTCCCAGGCGCTGGGCATGCCACTGTTGCAATGGCACATCAAGTCCACCACCAAGGCGCAGCAGGGCCTGTACGAGTACGACGCGGTGAGCCGGCTGCGCGACTCGCAACTGGGCGACGAGCGCGTGCGGGACATCCACAACTACATCGTCAAGGGCGTGCTGTGGCAGGCCTTCGCCGCCGAGCAGCCGGTGGCCCTGCTGATCGACGAGATCGACAAGGCCGACATCGAATTCCCCAACGACCTGCTGCGCGAGCTCGATCGGATGGAGTTCTATGTCTACGAGACGCGCGAGCTGGTGAAGGCCCGGCACCGCCCGCTGGTGTTCATCACCTCCAACAACGAGAAGGAGCTGCCCGACGCGTTCCTGCGCCGCTGCTTCTTCCACTACATCAAGTTCCCCGACGCGGACACGATGCGCCAGATCGTCGACGTGCACTTCCCGGGCCTGAAGCAGGAGCTGCTCGCCTCGGCGATGAAGACCTTCTACGACGTGCGCAACCTGCCCGGGCTGAAGAAGAAGCCCAGCACGTCCGAGCTGCTCGACTGGCTCAAGCTCCTGGTGGCCGAGGACATCCCGCTCGAGGCGCTGCAAAGCAAGGACGACAAGGTCGCCGTGCCGCCGCTGGTGGGCGCGCTGCTGAAGAACGAGCAGGACGTCACGCTGTTCGAGAAGCTGGTCTTCATGCAGCGGAACAACCGCTGATCACCCGCCCGTACCGCCCCCGATGCACCCGCTGCTGCTCGAAGGCCTGACCGACGCGATCGGCTTCGTCGCCGGCGCCCTGCTCTCCTTCCTGCTCGTGCGGGCCGTCGGCCTGGACCCGCTGGCGCCCGGCTACGGCAACGCCGCCCTGGCGGGCATCGTGCTGGTCGGCCTGGGTGGCGGCGTGGGACTGCAGCTGGCACGCCGCTGGCGGGCCTCGCGCTCCCGAAAGGACTGACCCCCATGCGCCGCCCCGACCCCGTCACCCTCGAGCGCGGCCGCGTGCGGCTGGTGCCCATGGCACGCGAGCATGCACCCGCGCTGGCGGCCGCCGCGCGCGACGGCGAGCTGTGGACGCTGCGCGTCACCTCGGTGCCCGCGCCCGGCGAGGAAGGCGCGTACGTCGACACGGCGCTGAAGGGCCAGGCGGACGGCCACATGCTGCCCTTCGTGGTCCAGGACTCGCGCACGGGCCAGGTGCTGGGCACCACGCGCTACCACGACATCGTGCCCGCCGTGGAGCGGCTGGAGATCGGCTACACCTGGTACGCCGGCAGCGCGCAGCGCACCGACGTCAACACCACCTGCAAGCTGCTTCTGATGACACACGCCTTCGAGACGCTCGGCGCCCGGCTGGTCGGCTGGCGCACCGACAACTACAACTTCGCCAGCCAGAAGGCGATCGAGCGGCTGGGCGCCCGCAAGGACGGCGTGCTGCGCCACCACGCGCTGCGCCGCGACGGCACCGTGCGCGACACCGTGATGTACAGCCTCGCGGCCGGCGAGTGGCCGGAGGTGAAGGCGCACCTGGCCTACCAGCTGGAGCGCGCGCGATGAGCGCGGCGCTGGCCTTCCGCACGCCGGCCGATGCGCCCGCGTGGCGCCGGCGCCTGCTGCTGTCGCCGCTCGCGCGCATCCTGGTCTTCGCGCTGCTGCTCGCCGCGGTCGGCGTTCCGCTGCAGATGCTGCTGCGCTCCGTCGGCCTGTTCGGCGAGGGCGTTCCCCGGCCGCAGCGCATCGCCGGCAGCCTGGTGCTGTACCTGGTGCCCTTCGTCACCGCCTACCTGCTGCTGGTGCGCCTGGTGGAAAAGCGCCGGCCCGACGAACTGGCGCCCCGGCGCTGGCTGCGCGAGCTGGCCGTGGGCCTGCTGGCCGGCGCGGGCTACATCAGCGCGGTCGTGGGCATGCTCTGGCTGGCCGGCGCCTACACCGTCGTCGACCTGCGCACCGACATCCAGGTCGCGGGCAGCCTGCTGCTGGCGGGCATCGGCGCGGGCGTGTCCGAGGAGATCCTGTTTCGCGGCGTGCTGTTCCGCATCATCGAGGAGGGCCTGGGCACCTGGGCGGCGCTGGCGACCTCGGCCCTGCTGTTCGGCTTCGTCCACATCAAGAACCCGGGCGCCACGGTGTGGAGCTCGGTGGCCATCGCCATCGAGGCCGGGTTGCTGCTGGGCATGGCCTACCACGTGACCCGGTCGCTGCCGCTGTGCATGGGCCTGCATGCGGCGTGGAACTTCACGCAAGGCAGTGTCTACGGCTCGGCGGTGTCGGGCCTGCCCACGCGCAACTCGTGGCTGGTGCCGCAGCTGAGCGGCCCGGACTGGCTGACCGGGGGCGCGTTCGGCTTCGAGGCCTCCGTCGTCGCCGCACTGCTGGGCTTTGCGATCGCGATGGCGCTGATCGTCCTCGCGGCGCGCCGGGGCACCCTCGTGCCGTGGCGGCCCGGCCGGCGGCTGGCGCCGTATCATGGTCCGCAGGGTCCGGCCGCCAACCAGCCATGCTGATCGATTTCTTCTACACGCTGCGCAGCGCCAAGCTGCCGGTCTCGGTCAAGGAGTACCTGACCCTGCTGGAGGCCGTGCAGGCCGGCGTGGTGGGCCCGCTGAGCGACGGCGCCTACTCGATCGACGACTTCTACTTCCTCTCGCGCACCGCGCTGGTCAAGGACGAGAAGCACTACGACAAGTTCGACCGCGCCTTCGCCGCCTACTTCAAGGGCGTGGAACTGCTGGCCGACTTCACCAAGGACATCCCGCTCGAGTGGCTGCGCAAGAACCTCGAACTCGAACTGTCGCCCGAGGAGAAGGCCAGGATCGAGAAGATGGGCTGGGACGAGCTGATGGAGACGCTCAAGAAGCGCTTCGAGGAGCAGAGGGAGCGCCACGAGGGCGGCAACAAGATGATCGGCACCGGCGGCACCTCGCCGTTCGGCGCCTACGGCTTCAACCCGCAGGGCATCCGCATCGGCCAGGACAAGGGCCGCAACAAGAGCGCGGTGAAGGTCTGGGACCAGCGCGCCTACAAGGACTACGACGACAGCCAGGAGCTGGGCACGCGCAACATCAAGGTGGCGCTGCGCCGGCTGCGCAAGTTCGCCCGCCAGGGCGCGCAGGAGGAGCTGGACCTGGACGACACCATCAAGTCCACGGCCGCCAACGCGGGCTGGCTGGACATCAAGATGGTGCCCGAGCGCCACAACAACGTGAAGGTGCTGCTGCTGATGGACGTGGGCGGCACGATGGACGAGCACATCCACCGCGTCGAGGAGATGTTCTCGGCCGCCAAGGCGGAGTTCAAGCACCTGGAGTTCTATTACTTCCACAACTGCGTCTACGACTTCATGTGGAAGAACAACCGCCGGCGCTTCTCGGAGAAGTTCCCGACCTGGGACATCATCCGCAAGTACAACAAGGACTACAAGCTGGTGTTCGTGGGCGACGCCACCATGAGCCCCTACGAGATCCTGCAGCCGGGCGGCAGCGTCGAATACAACAACGAGGAAGCCGGCGCCGAGTGGCTGCAGCGCCTGACCAACGCCTTCCCCAAGTTCGCCTGGATCAACCCCGAGCCGCAGGGCGTGTGGCAGTACCGTCAGAGCATCAGCGTGATCCAGCAGCTGATGAACCAGCGCATGTACCCGCTGACGATCAAGGGCATCGAAGAGGCCATGCGGCTGCTGTCGAAGTAGCGACGGGCCCTCTCCCCCAGCACCCTTTCCTCCAGGCACGCAGCGCGGCGTGCAGCGGCCGCCCCGCGCTCGGCGCGTGACGCGAGCGCCATACAATGGCGCGCTCCCGCCGCCGTAGTTCAATGGATAGAACGAGCGCCTCCTAAGCGCTAGATGCAGGTTCGATTCCTGCCGGGGGCGCCAGCACCCTCAGAACGCCCAGTACGGCCCCGGACCCGCCGGAGTCGCCGCATCCTTGATCGCCACGAACACGGTGCGGCCGAAGAAGAACGGCAGCCCCCAGGTGGTCATGCCCGTGTCCCTGGCCGCGATGCTCGCGGCGACGGTTCCGCCCGCCAGCCCGCCGATCGCCTCCAGCGGCAGCGTCAGGTCGCGCTGCGCGCCGGCGGGCGAGCGCAGGTTCACCGCGATCGTGGTGGGCTGCGCCGGGCAGAAGAAGTCGCCGCACAGCGGCAGGTCCGCGTCGGGGAAATACAGGCCGTTCGCGCCGCTGTCCAGCACGGCCGGGTAGCTCTTGCCCTTGAGCGTGGCCGCCAGCTGGAAGCGGCCATCGACGTTGAACACCTGGGCGCTGCCCAGCTGGTTGTTCGCGTCGGTGCCGATGCCCAGCACCAGGGCGCCCTTGACGATCGAGGCGCCACCGGTGGGCACCTGCTGCATCACCAGCGACACGCCGTTGTTGTGGTCGCGCAGCGCGACCACCGGGTTCACCACCTGCGCGGCCAGCGGCACCGTCGCGGGCGCGCAGCCGGCGGCCGCGCAGCCGAAGTAGATCGCGGGTGCCGTGCTGCTCACGCAGCTGGGGCCGCAGTCGTAGCGCAGCATGCCGACCCCGAGCACCCCGTTGGCGTCCAGGCGCGCGCCCAGGTTGCTGCCCACCGTGCTGCACTGCGCGGGCGGGACCGCGAACGGCGCGGCCGGGTCGCCGATCACCTGCAACGACAGGCCGGCGATGGACTGCCCGCCCAGCCGCACGTCGGCGGCGCGCACCGACCCCCAGGTGAAGCCGCTGGAGAAGTGCACGCACTGCGCCGCCGGCGTGCCGTCGCTGGTCGGCACCGACGGCAGGCCCAGTTCCGCGGGCACCGCCGAGGCGGCCAGCCGCAGCCCGTACGAGCCGGTGTCCACCATCACCTGGTCGATGTCCTTGCACACGGCGCCGCCCGGCGAGCAGACGGTGATGGTCACGTAGGGGGCATTGAATGCCGTGCCGCGTGGACCCCGGTTCATCGTCACCGGCAGCACGTTCGCCGCGGCGGCCGGGACGGCGCCGACGCCGCTGGTCGTGGGCAGCGCGATGGCCAGCGGGGCCGTGCTGGCCGCCTGCGGGGCATCGGACACCGGCGCGCTGCTGCTCGCGCCGCCACTTCCGCCGCTGCCGCCGCCTCCGCATCCATGCAGTGCCACCATCACGCACAGCAGCACGGCGCCGCGCCGGACTCCGGCCTGCAAACGATCCGGGACGGCGCTCATGGCAGCACCCGCGGATCGAAGCCGGCCGGCAACTGCTGGGGCAGCCAGGCGCGCCCCTCGAACGCGCCGGGCCGGCCGGCGGCGATGATCACCACCTCGCTGCTGCGCACGACCACCGGCGAATGGAGGCTGCCGCGCCGCTGCTGCTCGACGTAGCGGGGGAAGTGCGGGCCCAGCAGTTCGCTCATGGCGGGCAGGAACGGCCCGGACCAGGCCAGCGCGAAGACGCGGCCACGGCGGTCCGCGTACTCCACGACGGTCGTGCCGGACTCCAGCCGTCGCTGCTGCTGGGTGAAGGGCACCCCTGGGGGCACGTCGGGGACGGCGCGGCCGGACGCGGCCGTTTCGATGCGCTCCTGGCCGAGCCCGGCCAGCGCCGATCCAGCCATGAGCGCAAGGGATGCGCAGAGCGATTGCCTGGTTGGCATGTGCCCCCCTTGAATCGTGCGCCGGCGGCCCGTGGCTCAGCGCTAGGGGAATTCTTCGAGGGCGCGGGTGGCACCGTGTGTTGCGTTCGGTGAACGTTCACACGCTCGCATGTCCATCTGTAATGGCTCAGCTGCGGCCAGCGCCGCCGCACCGATGTACGTCCTGTCTCGCGCCGAAGCGAGGCGCCGCCTCGCCTCTCGCGCAGGCACGGCGCAGCGCGCATGCGCCCGCTGCCTTTGCGTTGCCTCAAGAACCGCGGCTGTCGATGGGCCATGCGCCGCTGTCCTACAGACGCCTAGGGAGGTGGCCTTAACCTGTGTCCACGCCCCGAGCAGCCACAGCCGGCGATGGTCTTCATGCACCAGTCATCGGCCTGCAAAAAGCTGCCGCCACCATGGCGTCAAGACAGAGCAAGTGAGAGAGGTGACCCCCCATGACATCCGGCGATTTCCGCATCGAGAGCAGTCATCCCATCGCCAGCCAGTTGTTGCCGAAATCCGGCTCGCAGCAGTACCTGGTCCGGGACCGCGGCCTGGCCGTCGCCGTGGCGGCCAAGAGCACGACCTGCCCGCTGGGCCAGGAGATCCGCGTGGTGCACGTGCCCACCGGCGAGATCGTCTTTCGCAAGCGAAGCGTGGGCCGCTTCGAATCGGGGGACGACGCCTGAGGCGCCTCGCTCAGCGGGACTCGCGCAGCGCGCGGCTGAGCACCAGCACGGGCAGCAGCCCGACCAGCACCAGCGCCAGCGACGGCAAGGCGGCTTCGCCCAGCCGTTCGTCGCGGGCCAGCTGGTACGCCACGACCGCCAGCGTGTCGGTGTCGAAGGGCCGCAGCAGCAAGGTCGCGGGCAGTTCCTTCATCACGTCGACGAACACCAGCAGCGCGGCCGCGGCGGTGGAGCGGCGCAGCAGCGGCCAGTGCAGGCGCACGAGCAACTCCAGCCGCCCGGCGCCCAGCATCCGCGCGCTGTCGTCCAGGCTGGCGGGAATGCGCGCATAGCCGCTCTGCACCGACTGCAGGGCCACGCTCATGAAGCGCACGAGGTAGGCCCAGACCACCCCGACGACGGTGCCGGTCACCACCGACACGATCGACCAGGTGGGCGCCGCCTGCTGCAGCCAACCCACCGGCAGCAGCAGGCCGACGACGATCACGGCGCCGGGAATCGCATAGCCGAGTCCGGCCAGGCGGGCCACGAGCCGCGTCCAGGCCGAGCCGCCGCGGCGCAGCGCGCCGCCGAGCAGCAAGGCGATGCCGACCGCCAGCGCCGCGCTGAGCAGGCCCAGCCGCAGGCTGTTCAGCGCCCACTGGACGAAGCGGCCCCAGGGAACGTCCTGGGTGTCTTGCAGCAACGGCCGCAGCATGAACAGCACCGGCAGCACGAAACCGAGCAGCACGGGCAGCGCACAGCCGGCCACGGCCAGCATCGAGCCCGCGCGCGACAGGCGCACCGGACCGGCGTGGGCGCCGCCGGCGCCGCGCGCCGCGGCGAACCGCAGCCGCCGCTGCGCGCGCTGCTCCAGCGCCAGCAGCACGACCACCACCCCCAGCAGGACGGTGGCCAGCTGCGCCGCCGCAATGCGGTCGTCCATCGACAGCCAGGCCTTGTAGATGCCGGTGCTGAAGGTCTGGATGCCGAAGTAGCTGGCCACGCCAAAATCGGCCAGCGTCTCCATCAGCGCCAGCGCCACGCCCGCCGCGATGGCGGGGCGCGCGAGCGGCACCGCCACGCGCAACACGCGCTCGCGCAGCGGCGCCCCCAGCAGCCGGGCCGCCTCCATCAGCGCGCCGGCACGCTCGGCGAGCGCGGCGCGCGCCAGCAGGTACACGTACGGATAGAGCGTGAAGATGAACACCACCGCCGCGCCGGCGGTCGTGCGGACCTCGGGAAACACGCGGCCTTCGGCGCCCAGCGCCGCGCGCAGCCAGGTCTGCAGCGGGCCGCCGAACTGCAGGAAGTCGGTGTAGGCGTAGGCGACCACATAGGCCGGCACCGCCAGCGGCAGGAGCAGCGCCCACTCGAAGACGCGCCGGCCGGGAAACTCGAACAGCGTCACGGCGGCGGCGGCGGCCGTGCCCACCACCGCCACGCCGACGCCGACGGCCAGGCACAGCGCCAGGCTGGTCGCCGCATACGAGGGCAGCACCGTCGCGGCCATCTCGCGCAGGATGGCCGCGCTGCGCGGATCCCATTGCAGCCACGATCCCACCACGGCGACCACGGGCAGCGCGACGACCAGCCCGATGGCCAGCAGCAGCACGTCCTGGAAGCGGGGCAGGGATCGGGGCAAGGTAGGAGCGTGGCGGCGCACTGGCCCGCGTGCGGCGTTGCCGCGGCGCGCGGTTCGCCGGCCGTCAGATGCAAATGAGAATTGTACGCACCTAGAATCGGTGATCATGCATGTGGAACTCACCGGACTGCGCGTGCAGTACCCCGGCGCCGCCCGCGCCGCGGTGGACGACGTCTCGTTCGGCCTGCCCGCCGGCGCCATCGGCGTGCTGATCGGCCCCTCGGGCTGCGGCAAGACGACGCTGCTGCGCGCGGTCGCGGGCCTGGAGCGCGCGGCGGCGGGCACCATCCGGATCTCGGGCGACGTGGTCGACGGCGACGGCATCCACGTCCCGCCGGAGGCGCGCCGCATCGGCATGGTGTTCCAGGACTACGCCCTGTTCCCGCACCTGGACGTGGCGGGCAACGTGGGCTTCGGGTTGCGCGCGCTGGCCAGGGCCGAGCGCGCCCGGCGCATCGGCGAGGTGCTGGCGCTGGTCGGCCTGGCCGGCATGGACCGCCGCATGCCGCACGAGCTCTCGGGCGGCCAGCAGCAGCGCGTGGCGCTCGCCCGCGCGCTGGCGCCACGCCCCCAGCTGCTGCTGCTGGACGAGCCGTTCTCCAACCTCGACGTCGAGCTGCGCGAGCGGCTGGCGCACGAGATCCGGGCGATCCTGAAATCGGCGCGCGCCACCGCCCTGTTCGTGACCCACGACCAGCTCGAGGCATTCGCCATCGGCGACGTCATCGGCGTGATGCACCAGGGGCGGCTGCACCAGTGGGACGACGCGTACACGCTGTACCACCGGCCGGCGACGCGGTTCGTGGCCGACTTCATCGGCCATGGCGTGTTCGCGCCCGCGACGCTGCGGCAGGCGGGCGGCCAGCTGGTGGTCGACACGCCGCTGGGGCCGCTGGCCGACGTGGCCGAATGCCCGCTGCCCTCGGCGTTCGCCGGCGGCCAGTGCGACGTGCTGCTGCGCGCCGACGACATCGTGCACGACGACGCCGCGCCGGTGAAGGCACAGATCGTGCGCAAGGCGTTCCGCGGCTCGGAATTCCTCTACACGCTGCGCCTGGCCACGGGCGAGACGGTGCTCGCGCACGTGCCGAGCCACCACGACCACAAGCCCGGCGAATGGATCGGCATCCGGCCGCAGGTCGACCACGTGGTCACGTTCGAGCGCGGCAGCGGAGCGACCGCGGCGCCGATCGATCCGTCGGCCGCGGGCTGAGGCGCGCGCCTACTCGCGCAGTTCCTGCACCGCGTGGCGCAGGTCGGCGGCCCAGGTGCGGCGGTCGCGGCCGTGCGCGCGCTGCTCGGTGCCGTAGCTGACCACCGCCGTGATGGCCGGCCCGCTCAGCGTGCGCCAGAGCGAGCCCACCAGCGTGTCGTCGCCGATGTAGCACGGCGACAGGCTCATGCGCCCGGTGTGCGTCTCGATGAACTGCAGCGCGACGGGCAGCACCGGCGCGTCGACCACCAGGGCCGGCTGGATCAGGTTGGCGTGGAACGGCAGCAGGTCGACCCCGTCGCTGGTCGTGCCCTCGGGAAACACCGCGAGCACGTCGCCGTCCTGCAGGCTGGCGGCCATCTGGTGCACCACCCGCATCGCGTCGCGGCGCGACTGGCGCTCGATGAAGAGCGTGCCGCCGCCGGTGGCCAGCGTGCCGATCAGCGGCCAGTGCCGGACCTCCGACTTGGCCACGAAGCGGCAATGCCGCGCCGCGTGCATCACCAGGATGTCGAGCCAGGAGATGTGGTTGGCCACCAGCAGCACCGGGCCGTGCAGCGGCGGCTGGCCGCGCAGCTGCAGGCTCACGCCCAGCACCCCGAGCATCCTGCGCGCCCAGGCCTGCACCCGCGCGTGGCGCTGCTCGGGCTCCAGGCGGGGAAAGATCAGGACGATCGTCAGCCAGCCGGCGCAAGCCACCCACAGGGCCCGCGCCAGCCGCCAGCCGGCGCGCAGCCCGCTCATGCGGCGGCGGTTTCGCCCCAGGCCACCTGGCCGGCGACGACGGTCCAGCGCACCCGCCCCGGCAGCTCGTAGCCCGAGAACGGCGTGTGCTTGCCCTTGCTGCGCAGCGCCTGGGGCTCCACGGTCCAGTGGGCCTGCGGATCGAACACGCACAGGTCGGCGGCCGCGCCGTCGCGCAGCTGGCCGCAGCTTTCCTGCAGCGTGCCGAGCGAGGCGCCGAGCACCCGGGCCGGGTCGCTCGTGAGCACCGCCAGCGCCCGCGGCAGCCCGACGCCCGTCTCCTGGCCCCACTTCAGGGCCAGCGAGAGCAGCAGCTCCAGGCCGGTTGCGCCGGGCTCGGCCTCGGCGAAGGGCAGCGTCTTGGCGTCCTCGTCGACCGGCGTGTGGTCCGACACGAGCGCATCGATGGTGCCGTCGGCCAGCGCCTCGCGCAGCGCGTCGCGGTCGCGCTGCTGGCGCAGCGGCGGCGACAGGCGCAGGCGGCTGTCGAAATAGCCGATGTCCTGGTCGATCAGGTGCAGCGAGTTCACGCTCACGTCGCACGTCACCGGCAGCCCGAGCGCCTTGGCCGCGCGCACCAGCTCGACGCCGGCCGCGCTGCTCAGGCGACACAGGTGCACGCGTGCGCCGGTGGCCTTCATCAACTCGAGGATGGTGTGGATGGCGATGGTCTCGGCCGCCACGGGAATGCCCGACAGGCCCAGCCGCGTGGCCAGCGGCCCGCTGGCGGCGACGCCCTTGCCCAGGTGGATCTCCTGCGGCCGCAGCCACACCGGGTAGCCGTAGGTGGAGGCGTACTGCAGCGCGCGCTGCAGCACCTGCGTGTTGCCCAGGCTGGTCTCGGCCTGGCTGAAGCCGACGCAGCCGGCCTCGGTCAGCTCCGCCATCTCGGTCAGGATCTCGCCGGCCAGCCCGCGCGTGAGCGCGCCCAGCGGATAGACACGCGCCTGGTGCAGCTTCTCGGCGCGCATCTTCAGCATCTCGACCAGGCCGGGCTCGTCCAGCACCGGGTCGGTGTCGGGCGGGCAGACCAGGCTGGTGACGCCGCCGGCCACTGCGGCGGCCATCTCGGATTCGAGCATGCCCTCGTGCTCGTGGCCGGGCTCGCGCAGGCGCGCGGCCAGGTCCACCAGGCCCGGCGCGACGACGCAGCCGCGCGCGTCGAGGACGCGGCTGGCGCCGAAGCCCGCGGGCACGCGGCCGATGGAGACGATGCGCCCGGCGGCGATGGCGACGTCGGCGATCTCGTCGCGGTTGGAGGCCGGATCGATCACGCGGCCGTTCTGGATGAGGATCTTCATGCTTCGTTCCCCGCGACGATGCTCATCACGGCCATGCGCACCGCGATGCCGAAGGTGACCTGCGGCAGGATCACGCTCTGGCGGCCGTCGACCACGGCGGAGTCGATCTCGACCCCGCGGTTGATCGGGCCCGGGTGCATCACGATCGCGTCGGGCTTGGCCAGCTGCAGCTTCTCGGGCGTCAGGCCGAAGCTCTTGAAGAACTCCTGCGACGAGGGCAGCAGCGCGCCGCTCATGCGCTCGTTCTGCAGCCGCAGCATGATGATCACGTCGCAGCCGCGGATGCCCTCCTCCAGCGTGTGGCACACGCGCACGCCCATCTGCGACATGTCGCCGGGCACCAGGGTCTTGGGGCCGACCACGCGCACCTCGGCGCAGCCCAGCGTGGTGAGCGCATGGATGTCCGAGCGCGCCACGCGCGAATGCAGCACGTCGCCGACGATGGCCACCGTGAGGTTGGTGAAGTCCTTCTTGTAGTGGCGGATCGTGTACATGTCGAGCAGCCCCTGCGTGGGGTGCGCGTGGCGGCCGTCGCCGGCGTTGATCACGTGCACGTGCGGCGCCACGTGCTGGGCGATCAGGTACGGCGCGCCCGACTCGCTGTGGCGCACGACGAACATGTCGGCCGCCATCGCCGACAGGTTGGCGATGGTGTCCAGCAGCGACTCGCCCTTGCTGGCCGACGAGCGCGAGATGTCCAGGTTGATCACGTCGGCCGACAGGCGCGTGGCGGCGATCTCGAAGGTGGTGCGGGTGCGCGTGCTGTTCTCGAAGAACAGGTTGAACACGCTCTTGCCGCGCAGCAGCGGCACCTTCTTCACCTCGCGGTCGCTCACGCCGACGAAGCGGCTGGCGGTGTCCAGGATGTGGGTGACGATCTCGCGCGGCAGGCCTTCCACCGACAGCAGGTGGACCAGCTCGCCGTTCTTGTTCAGTTGGGGGTTGCGCTTGTGCAGCATGGGGCTCAATTCACCTGGAAGCTGAAGCGCCCGTCGTCGCCGCGCGCGAGTTGCAGGGATTGCGTGTCGGGCAGCGCCACCCGGGCGGCGGCGAAGTCCGCCTGCACCGGCAGCTCGCGGCCGCCGCGGTCGACCAGCACCGCGAGCTTGACGCTCGCCGGGCGGCCGTAGTCGAACAGCTCGTTCAGCACGGCGCGGATGGTGCGGCCGGTGTACAGCACGTCGTCCAGCAGCACGATGTGCGCGCCGTCGATGTCGAACGGCAGGTCCGTCTGCGCCGCCTCCGACAGCCCGCGCTGCGCGAAGTCGTCGCGGTGCATGGCCGACGAGATCACGCCCGCCTGACCGTCCAGTCCCAGGTCGCGCTGCAGCCGCTCGGCCAGCCAGGCGCCGCCGGAGGTGATGCCCACCAGGCGGCCGTCGGTGCCGCGCAGCGCGGGCAGGCCGCGCAGCAGCTCGCGGTACAGCGCCTCGGCGTCCAGCCGCAAGTCGCTCATTCGATGCTCCTCAAGAATTGCTCCAGGATGATGCAGGCCGCGCCCGCGTCGGCGTCGGCGGCGCCGGCGGACAGCGCCTCGGTGGTGCTGTACCGCTCGTCGACCTCGTACACCGGCAGCTTCAGGCGCGCGCCCAGCTGGCGGCCGAAGCGCCGCGCCCGGGCCGTATTGTCATGGCTCGCGCCATCGGGATGGAACGGCACGCCCACCACCAGCGCGTCGGGCTGCCACTGCCGCACGCGCTCGGCGGCCGCGTCCAACCGCGCCTGCGTGGCCTCGGCGCGGATGGTCGGCTGCGGCGTGGCCGTGCGCAGCAGCCGGTTGCCCACGGCGACGCCGGTGCGCCTGGCACCGAAATCGAAAGCAAGAAAGGTGGTGAAGTGGCGAGGAACGTCGGGCCGGGCCGGCACGGACATCAGTCGCCCTTCGCGCTGCGCGCGCGGGACCTGGCTGCGGGAGCGGCGCGTTGGCTCATGCGTGCCCCGCCTCGGGCGAGAGCATCCACGCCTGCAGGCCCAGCAGCGACAGGGCGCGGTCGTAGCGCTCCTCCACCGGCGTGTCGAAGATCACGCTCGGATCGGCGCCCACGGTGAGCCAGCTGTTCTCGGCCAGCTCCGATTCGAGCTGGCCTTCGCCCCAGGCGGAGTAGCCCAGCGACACCAGCACCTTGCGCGGGCCGGCGCCGGTGGCCAGCGCCTCGAGCACGTCCTTGGAGGTGGTCATCTCCAGCCCGCCCGGGATGGTCATGGTGGAGGCGTAGACGGTCTCTTCCGGCTTGGATTCGGCCGCCAGCACCGCTTCGTGCAGCACGAAGCCACGCTCGGTCTGCACCGGCCCGCCCTGGAAGACGGGCGTGGCGACCAGGTCCTGGCGCTCCAGCGGCAGGTCGACCTTCTCGAACAGGTTCTTCAGGTTGATGTCGCTCGGCTTGTTGATCACGATGCCGAGCGCGCCGCGCGCGCTGTGCTCGCACAGGTAGACCACGCTGCGGGCGAACGATGCGTCTTCCAGCCCCGGCATCGCGATCAGGAAATGATGCGTCAGGTTGATGGTTGAGGCATCGGCGGGCATGATCCAATTTTACCGGACCTCATGGAAAAGCCGTATGCCGCAGGCCTGGTCTGGTTCCGCCGCGACCTGCGCGCCCACGACCACGCCGCCCTCTACCACGCGCTGCGCAGCTGCCGGCTGGTGCATGCCGTCTTCGCCTTCGACACCGAGATCCTCGACCCGCTGCCGCGCCAGGACCGCCGGGTGGAGTTCATCCGCGAATCGCTGGTCCAGCTGGACGAGGCGCTGCGGCGGCTGGCGGGGTCGCCCGCCGCCGGGCTGATCGTCGTCCACGGCCGGGCCCGGGACGAGGTGCCGCGGCTGGCCCGGCGGCTGGCCGTGCAGTCGGTGTTCACCAACCATGACGACGAGCCGGCGGCCTTGGCGCGCGACGCGCAGGTGCGGGGCGCGCTGGCCGAGGCGGGCATCGCGCTGCACGACAGCAAGGACCACGCGGTCTTCGAGCGCGACGAACTGCTGACGCAGGCGGGCCGGCCGTACGCGGTCTTCACTCCCTACAAGAACGCCTGGCTGGCCAAGGTCGACGGTTTCTACCTGCGCTCCTACCCGATCGAGCGCCATGCGGCGGTGCTGGTCCCGCGGCCGGAGCCGTTGCGCCAGCCTGTGCCCACGCTGCAGGCGCTGGGCTTCGAGCCGACCAACCTGGCGGCGTTGCCCGTGCCGGTGGGCGCGGCGGGCGGCGCGCAATTGTTCGAGGAGTTCACGCATCGCATCGACCGTTACGCCGCGGCGCGCGATTTCCCGGCCGCCAAGGGACCCAGCTACCTCAGCGTGCACCTGCGGTTCGGCACGGTGTCGATCCGCGAGCTCGCCCGCCGCGCGCACGCGCTGGCGCAGGAGGGCAACGCCGGCGCGGCCACCTGGCTTTCCGAGCTGGTCTGGCGCGACTTCTATTTCCAGGTGCTGGCCAACTTCCCGCACGTGGCCGACGAGGCGGGCAACGGACACAGTTTCCGGCGCGAGTACGACGCCATCCACTGGGACAAGACCGCGCGCGGCAAGCACCTGTTCGAGGCGTGGTGCGCCGGGCGCACCGGCTATCCGCTGGTCGATGCCGCGATGGCCCAGCTGAACCAGACCGGCTACATGCACAACCGGCTGCGCATGGTGGCGGCCAGCTTCCTGTGCAAGGACCTGGGGGTCGACTGGCGCTGGGGCGAGCGCTACTTCGCCCGCCAGCTCAATGACTACGACCTGGCCGCCAACAACGGCGGCTGGCAGTGGGCGAGTTCGTCGGGCTGCGACGCGCAGCCGTACTTCCGCATCTTCAACCCCGTGAGCCAGAGCCGGCGATTCGACCCCGAGGGCAGGTTCATCCTGCGCTACCTGCCGCAGCTGGCGGGGCTGCCGCCCGACGTGCTGCATGCACCCTGGACCGCCCGGCCGGTGGACCTGCAGGCGGCGGGCCTCGAGCTGGGGCGCGACTATCCGCAGCCGGTGGTCGACCACGAGCAGGCGCGCGAGCAGACGCTGCGGCGCTATGCGGTGGTGAAAAAGAAGGCCGGCGAGCCACGGCCCGCCGGCTGAGCAGGCGTCAGGCCGCTGCGGCCGGCTGCGCCGCGGCGCTGTAGTGCTTGACCAGGCTGAGCAGCTCCTCTTCCGAGTACGGCTTGCCCAGGTAGTGGTTGACGCCCAGTTCGCGCGCATGCTCGCGGTGCTTCTCGGCGATGCGCGAGGTGATCATCACGATCGGCAGGCTGGCCCAGCGGGCATCGGCGCGGATGTTGCGCGCCAGGTCGAAGCCGTCCATGCGCGGCATCTCGATGTCCGACAGCACCACGGTGGGCCGCTCCTCGGCCAGCCGCTCCAGCGCCTGCAGGCCGTCGGCCGCCAGCGAGACGCGGTAGCCTTCGCGCTGCAGCAGGCGCTGCGTGACGCGGCGCACCGTGATCGAGTCGTCGACCACCAGCACCAGCGGCACCTGCGGGACGGCCGGGGTCGCGGGCACCGCGACGGCGGTGCCGCCGGCCTGCTCCAGCACGTCGGGCTGGGCCTTGTCGGCGCTGAGCAGGCGGGCCTGCTCGCCGTACACGGCGGACAGCGCCACCGGGTTGTAGATCAGCACCACGGCGCCGGAGGCGAGCACGGTCATGCCCGCCAGGCCCGGCAGGCGCGCCAGTTGCGGGCCGAGGTTCTTGACGACCACTTCCTGGTTGCCCAGCACTTCGTCGATGTGCACGGCCACGCGCTGGGCGGCGCTGCGGAAGATCACGACCGGCAGCGTCTTGCCCTGCGGCTCGGTGCTGCGGGCCGACGACTGCAGCAGCGCGCCGGACCAGAAGAACGGGATCTGCTCGCCGCCGAAGTCGAAGGTGCCGCTGTTGTAGGCCTGCTGCACTTCCTTGGCGGGCGCGCGGCGCACGATCTCGATCAGGTTGGCGGGCACGCCGATCGCGAGGCTGCCGCTGCGCACCATCACCACCTGCGTGACGGCGGTGGTCAGCGGCAGCACCAGCTTGAAGCTGGTGCCGCGGCCGGCCTGGGTGCTGGTCTCGATGCGGCCGCCGAGGGCGTTGACCTCGGAGCGCACCACGTCCATGCCGATGCCGCGGCCGGACAGCTCGGTCACCTGCGCCGCCGTGGAGAAGCCGGGCATGAAGATCAGGTTGGCCGCGTCGGCATCGCTGATCGCCTGGCCGGCGGGAACGAGCCCTTGCTGGAACGCCTTCTCGCGGATGCGCGCCAGGTCCAGGCCGGCGCCGTCGTCGCGGAATTCGACCGAGACGTCGTTGCCTTCCTGGGCCAGGTGGATGAGGATGGTGCCGGCGGGATCCTTGCCGGCGGCGGCGCGCACCGACGGCAGCTCGACGCCGTGGGCCACGCAGTTGCGCAGCAGGTGCTCGAACGCCGGGGTCATGCGATCGAGCACGCCGCGGTCCATCTCGATGGAGCCGCCGCTGATGTCCAGCTTGACCTGCTTGCCGGTCTCCTTGGACGCCAGCCGCACCACGCGGTACAGGCGGTCGGCGATGCCCTCGAATTCCACCATCCGCGTGCGCAGCAGGTCGCGCTGCAGCTCGCGGGTCTGGCGGGCCTGGGCGATCAGGTCGTCCTCGGTGGCTTCCACCGCGCGCTGCAGGTTGCGTTGCACGGTGGCCACGTCGTTCACCGACTCGGCCATCATGCGCGTGAGCTCCTGCACCCGCGTGAAGCGGTCGAATTCGAGCGGATCGAAGCCCGCCGCGGAATCCTTGGCCTGGGCCAGCCGCGACTGCATCTGCGACTCGGCCTGCAGCTCGATGTCGCGCAGCTGCGAGCGCAGGCGGTCCAGGTTGCCCGTGAGGTCCTGCAGCGAGCCGCGCAGCGTGCGCAGCTCGTTCTCCAGCCGCGAGCGCGTGATCATCACCTCGCCGGCCTGGTTCATCAGGCGGTCCAGCAGCTGCGAGCGCACGCGCACCGCCTGGCCGCTGGAACGCGGCGCCACCGGCAGCGCGGTGGGCGGCACGACCAGCGCCGTGCGCTGCGGCGGCTCGGCGCCGGCCACCAACACCGGCACCGCTGCCGGCGCGGCGGGCGCGGCCATCACGGGGCTGGCAGCGGGCACCGGCAGCTCGGGCTCCGGGGCGTTGGCGCCGGCGCTGAGCTGGTCGAAGCGGGTCTGCAGGTGGTCGAATCGCTGCACCAGCGGATCGAGCTGGGCCGCCGTGCTCTCCGGCGGCAGGCCCTCGACCACCGATTCCATGCGGTGCGCCAGTTCGCCCAGGCGCAGCGCGCCGGCCAGGCGGGCGCTGCCCTTGAGCGTGTGCAGTGCGCGCAGCACCTGGTCGCGGGCCGAGCGGTCGCCCTGGCCGGCCCAGGCGCGCAGCGCGCCACCGAGTTGCGGCAGCAGTTCGGCCGCCTCTTCCTCGAAGATCGGGAACAGGTCGGGGTCGATGGCATCGGCGATGTCGATGTCGTCATCCCCGTGCGCATCGATGTCGTGCCCGGTGACGGTGCTCGCCGGTTGCGCCGCCGGGCGCGCGTCGAAGGCGACGAACTGCGTCAGCGCGGGCTTGGCGGCCGCCTGCGCCGCGGCACTGGCGGCGGGCGTGGCGTCGACCACCGGCGTTGGGTCGGCCGGCGGCATTTCGGCCGCCGGGGCGGCGGCGCCGCCCAGCGTGCTGTCCAGGTCAAGCTCGCCGGGGCCGGAGTCGCGCAGGTCCGGGCGCTTGGGCAGCTTCAGGGCCTGCAGCGCCTGCAGCTCGCGCGTGACCGACGCGTCGGGGTCCTTCAGGAAACCGGCGGCGAACTGGTGCAGCAGGCGGCGGATTTCCTCGGCCGCCTGCACGAAGGCCTTGCCGTGCTGCGGCGTGCCGTAGGCGAGTGTCTGCGCATGCTGCAGCGCGCTCTCGAGGGCGCGGGCGATGTCGGACAGCACGTGGAAGCCCACGGTCGCCGAACTGCCGGCCAGCGCATGCGCCAGGCCGACGGCGGTGTCGGGCACCGGCCGATTGAGCTCCAGGGCCCATTCCGCCACTTCGGTGGCGAGCCGGCGCGACCACTCGTCGGCCTCGTTCAGGTAGACGTTGTACAGCGGGATGCCGATGCGCAGTCCGCCGATCACCTTCACTTGCTCGTCCACCGCGGGGCTGGCGGGTTCGACCGGGGCCGGGGCCGCGACCAGGACCAGCGCCGGTGCGGAAGCGACGAGTGCGACAGGCGCAACGGCCGCGATGGGCGCGGGCGCTGCCGGCGCGACGTCCGGCAGGTCCACGCTGGGCGCGGCTTCGGCGGCGAAGTCCGGCACGTTGGCAGGTCGTGCGACTTCGGCCAGGCTGGCGAAATCGATGGCCTCGATCTCGGGCGCGACGGCCGGCTGCGCGGCGGGGGCCGCGGGCGCGGGCGCGCCGAACGCGAGGTCGAAGTCGAAATCGGCAGGCAGTTCGGCCACGGGCTCGGGCACCGCGGCGGGCACCGGATCGAGCGCGGGCAGGTCGAACGACGTCGTCGCGAAGGTGCCGGGCACGTCCTGCGGCGCGGCGGGCTGCGGCGGCGGCGCGAGGTCGAAGTCGGCCAGCGGGATGTCGGCCACGGCGATGTCGTGCAGCGCTTGGTCGGCCACGGGCAGGTCGAGCGCGGGAGCCGGCGGCTCGACGACGATCGGTTCGGCAGCCGGGGCCGGCTCGACATCGAAAGCGATGTCCAGGACCGCCTCCGCGTGCAGCTCGGTGGCCTCGGGGAGTGCGAGCGGCGCCGCAGCGGGATCGGAGGCAGCTTGCAGTTCGAGCACCGGCTCGGCCACGGCCGGCTCGGGCACGGCGATGGGGGCCGCGCCCGGCAGCGCCAGGGCCACCAAGCGGTTGTCGACGCGCAAGGCGTCGGCGGGACCGCGGAACATCGACGACTTCCACTCCACGCCGGTGTGGCCCGCGATGTCCTCGATCCAGCGGCCGAAGCCGCGCAGGGCGTCGGCCGCGAGCGTGCGCAGGTCCTCGTTGGCCGGCTTCTGGTCGGCCAGCCAGGTGTTGAGCACCTGCTCCATCGCCCAGCCGGCTTCGCCGAATTCGTTCAGCCCGACCATCCGCGAGCTGCCCTTGAGCGTGTGGAAGGCGCGGCGCAGCGTGGTGAGCTCGCCGACATCGGCGGGCGAGGCGACCAGCGTCTGGACGGCGGCCAGGCCGTTGCCCACCACCTCGCGCGCTTCCTCCAGGAAGATGTCCAGCAGCTCGGCGTCGAGATCGTCGGCCGGCGCGGCGGCTACAGGCGCCGACGCGGCCGGGGCCGAAGCGACCGGCGCAGGAGCGGCCGGAGCGGCCGGGGCGGGCGCGGCGGCGACCACCGGCGCGGGCGCCGGGGTGGCGACCGGCGCGGGCGGCACCGGCACGGCGGCCGGTGCCGGGGCACGCGCGCCGAGGCCGATGGTCGGCTCGTCGTCGGACGGCGCGGGCGCCGGCTCGCTGTGCGCGGCCGGCTCGCCGACACGGCCCATCAGCGGACGCAGCTCGCCGGTCTGGTCGTCGTAGACGAACAGCTTCTTGGCCAGCGTCGGCTGGTAGTTGAGCATGTCGATGAGAAAGCCCAACGCGCCCAGGTTGTTGCCCAGCTTGTCGAACGTGGCGGCCACGCGGGCCTGCTCGTCGCTGCCCTCGGCCAGCAGGATGGCTTCGACCGTCTCGCGCATGCGCGCCACGGCCTGGGTGGCCTGGTCGAGGCCGAGCACGGACAGCACGCCGCGCATCTGCAGCAGGTGCGTGGGCGCGTTCTTCAGCGGGCCCTTGTCCTGCGGGTCGCGGAAGAAGGCGTCGAGCACCTTCTCCAGCTCGCTGAGCGTGCCGCGCAGCTCGCCCACCACGCTGCCCATGGTCTGGCGGTCGCTGACGCGGCGGTACAGCTCCTCCATCCACGGCTCCAGCGCCTGCGCCTGGCCGCCCTGGCGGACCTGGTCGAGGCGTTCGGCCAGCCGCGCGGTGCGCGAGGCGAGTTGCGCGTCGGCCGGATCGAGGTCCTGGAAGGCGGCTTCGAGGTACAGCACCGCGGTGGCGACTTCCATCGCGACCTCGGTGCGCGGCGGCTGGCCCGAGCGCACGACCGCGTCGACGGCGGCGCCGAGCGCCTGCGCCAGCGGCGCGCTGGGCGGATGCAGCCTGGTCAGCGAGTCGCTGATGCCGTGGAACGGCTCGGCGACCGGCTTGAGCTTGGCGGCGTCGCCGCCGGACAGCGCCGACCAGGTTTCCTTGGCCGCGTTGATGCGCTTGCGCGCCTGCGTGAGCAGCACCGGGTCGAAGCGGCCGAACTGCGGCTTGGCGTAGTCGACCGGCTTGAAGCGCTCCAGCCCGTAGGCCGCGCGCACGCCGGCCAGCGCCGGCGCATCCACCGGGCGGGCCGGGACGGCCTGCGAACAGAAGAACAGCAGGTCCTGCGCGAGGCGGTCGGACACGCCCGTCTCGCCCTTGGCGAGCGTGGCGTACTGCACCAGCACGCGCGAGGCGGCGCGCTTGACGTACACGTCCGGCGGCAGCAGGCCCATGGCCATCGCCTCGAAGAAGCCGGCGCACAGCTTCCAGAAGACCTTCGGCTGGCGCGCGGCCTGCGCGGCGGCCAGCCCGAGGCAGCACTGCGCCAGGTCGCGCGCGGCGGCGGCGTCGCCGGTCTTGACGATGCGCAGCACCGCCTGGTCCATGCGCGAGCGCAGCGCGGCATCGTAGGCAAGGGCCTGCGCGACCGCGGGCGTCTCGGGCTCGGCCCACTTCCAGTCGTAGGTCCACAGGTCGGCCGGATGGATGCGCTCGCCGCCGGCGAGCTCCTGCACGTCCTTGTACTGCGGGAAGAGCGCCACCGCCGACGTCGGCTTGCCCAGCAGCACGCCCTCGAGGTATTCGGTGAGCGCGAAGCCGGCGCGTTCGACCTTCGCCGCGGCGGGCTCGCTGCACAGCTCGGGGCGCTCGACGAACTTCTGCACCGCCGACTCCATCGCGCGCAGCATCTGGGCCGGGGCGCCGAGGCCCACCATCTCCAGCGCGCCGACGGCCTGGTGCAGTTGCTGGCGGGCGATGCGCAGCTGGCCGGCGTCGACCGACGCCATGTCGGAGCCGCGCGCCAGGCCGGCGTCGCGGACGAAGCGGCGCAGCGCGGCCGAAGCGGATTCGAGCGACTTGCGCAGCTCGTCCAGCACCCAGGCCAGCGGCCCGAGGTCATTCGTCGCCAGATCGAGATCGGTGTCGTTGGCTTGCATGCGGAAACTCTGGCTGGGGGCGGGACGGCTCGCGAAAACGCGCCGGCGCGCGGATTAGGCGATCTTGAACCGGGCCACCGACTGGCGCAGTTCCTCGGCCATGCGGGACAGCTCGCGCACCTGCTGCGCGGTCGAGCGCGTGCCCTCGCCGGTCTGCTCCGTCACGGCGAAGATGTGCTGGATGTTGCCGGCCACCACGTTGGCCGAGTCGGCTTCCTTGGCGGCGGTCACGGAGATCTGTTCGATCAGCTCGGCGAGGCGGCGCGACACCTGGTCGATCTCGGTCAGCGCGGTACCCGCGTTGTCGGACAGCTTGGCGCCCTCGACCACGCCCTGGGTGGAGCGCTCCATGGCGGCCACCGCGTCCTGCGTGTCGGTCTGAATCGCCTTCACCAGCGCCGAGATCTGGCGCGTGGCGTCGGCGGAGCGTTCGGCCAGGCGCTGCACTTCCTCGGCCACCACCGAGAAGCCGCGGCCGGCTTCACCGGCGGAGGCGGCCTGGATGGCGGCGTTCAGGGCCAGCACGTTGGTCTGCTCGGTGATGTCCGAAATCAGTTCGGTGATTTCGCCGATCTCCTGCGACGACTCGCCCAGGCGCTTGATCCGCTTGGAGGTTTCCTGGATCTGGTCGCGGATGGAGTTCATGCCGCCGATGGCGTTCTGCACGGCCTTCAGGCCCGACTCGGCGGCCATCAGCGACTGCCGCGCCACCTGGGCCGATTCCTGCGCCTGCCCGGACACCTGGTTGATTCGCGAGGCCATGTCGAGCACCGACTGGCCGGTTTCGCGGATCTCGCGCAGCTGCTCGGTCGAGGCCGCCAGCAGCTCGGTCGACGTGCTTTCCACCTGGGCGGTGGTCTGCGCCACCTTGGTGGCCGTGTTCTGCACGTTGCCCACCAGCTGGCGCAGTTCTTCCACCGTGTAGTTCACCGAGTCGGCGATGGCGCCGGTGATGTCCTCGGTCACGGTGGCTTCCTGCGTCAGGTCGCCTTCGGCCACCGTCTGCAGTTCGTTCATCAGGCGAAGAATGGCGGCCTGGTTGGCGTCGTTGACGCGCTTGGCTTCCTGCTCCTGGCGCTCGGCTTCCTGGCGCTGGGCCTCGGCCACTTCCTGGCGCTGGCGGCTGTCCTGCAGCTGCACGTAGGCCAGGCCGACGGAACACGCGATGGCGAACAGGGCGGCCAGCGCCAGCGCGATCAGCGCGCCCAAGCCCAGGCCGGTCTGCGACGACAGGTCGCGCTGCAGGTCTTCCAGCGCGCGGCGCATGCCTTCGCTGTCGGCGATGATGCCCGCCTGCGCCTCGCGCGCGGACACCAGGCCCTGCAGGTTGCCCAGGATGGCGCCGGCCTGCGCGCGCGTTTCCTCGTACACCTTCAGCAGGGCTTCCAGGCGCTCGCGGATCTGCGGGTCCTTGGTGCCGGCCAGGCGCAGCTCGGGGCTGCCCTCCATCAGGCCCTGCGCGATTTCCTTGAACGAGTTCAGGTCCTTGCCCAGCAGGAACACGGCCTCGGGGCTCAGGCCCTCGTTCAGCGTCATGAACTCGTTGGCCGACTTGCCGATCCGCTGCGTCAGCATCACCAGCTGGCCGGAGGCGGAGATCTCGGCCGGCGCCGCGTTCTGCTGCAGCTTGAGCGAGGAGACGGTCTCGGCGATCTCCAGCAGGTCGGACGACTGGCGGTTGATGGTGCGCAGCGCGGCGCCGACCTGGGTCAGGATCTTCTGCTGCGCGACGACGGTGGCGGCGTTCTTCTCGGCACGCTGCATCATCGGCACGACCTTGTCGACGCCGGGCTGGTAGGCGCCGGCGACGGGCTTCAGGCGCAGCTCCTCGTCGCCGGCCTTGAGGCCGCGCACCGAGCGCGCCAGCACCGCGGCGCTTTCCTTCACGTCGGGGAACGCCTGCGCGCTGCCCACCAGAGCCTGCGACACCGACTTGGCCAGGCGCTGCGACTGCATCAGCGAGTCGCCGGTGGCCTTCACCTGCTGGGCGACCTGGTCGGCCTGGCGCACCGCGATCACGGCCACCGAGCCCAGCACGGCCAGCGACACCGCCAGCATCGAGAACAGCACGCGCTGGTGGGTGACGACGCTGCGCCGGCCCAGCAGCGGGATCGACAGCAGCTGCGCCTCGTCGACCGCCTGCGGCGTGTCGATCGACTCCGGGTCGTCCACGCTGTCCGGCGCGAGCGGCGCCATGCCCGAGCGCAGGATGTCGATGGTGGTGCCCGACGGGTCGACGGACGCGTCGGGGGCCGCCAGGCTCAGCTCGCCGGTGGTCTCGCCATCGGTGGCCTTTTTCGAAAACAGGTTCTTCAGTTGATCGACGACGGACATGGGTGCAAAGCCTTCCGGGGATGCTTCAAGCGCTGATGCTCAGGAACTGGGGTTGCTGGGAGAGGGCCTGCAGGTTGATCTCCTGCCAGTAGGCACCGTTGGCGTCGGTGTAGCCGTTGCCGAAATAGGCAGGCGCGTCCGGGGGCGGCTCGCTGGAGGAGGCGAACGCCTCCAGGTTGCGCAGGCCGGCGAGCCGGTCGATCAGCAGCGCGCAGTTGACCTCCAGCGTGGCGCCCAGCGCCACCAGCCGCGACTCGGCGCGGCCGGCTTCGGTGCGATGCGCGGGCGCGCGGCCGGCCACGAAGCCCGCGAGGTCGACCACGCCATACAGACCGCCGCGCAGGTTGGCGACGCCGAGGAACCACGCCTGCGTGTACGGCACGTGCTGCGTGCTCGTGAAAGGAAAGATCTCGCCCGACTGGGCGAGCGGGAACAGGTAGCGCGCACCGGCGGCCTCGACGGCCAGCCACGAGGCCTGCACCCCTTCGGAGCGGGCCGCCTGCAGGCGGTTCGCCAGCCGGGTCTGGAGTTCGCGCAGCGCTTCGCGGTTGGCCATGTGCGGTGCCTGGCGGCGATCAGCCCAGGGCCTTGATCTTGGCCATCAGCTCGTCGGCGTCGACGGGCTTGGTGATGTAGTCTCGCGCGCCCTGGCGCATGCCCCAGACGCGGTCGGTCTCCTGGTTCTTGCTCGTGCACATGATGATCGGCACGTCGGCATAGAGCGGGTCGCGGGTGATGGCGCGCGTGAGCTGGAAGCCGTTCTGGCCGGGCATGACCACGTCCATCAGGATCAGGTCGGGCTTTTCCTCGCCGAGGCGGCGGAACGCGTCCTCGGCGTTCTCGGCGGTGCGCACCGCGAAGCCGCTCTTTTGCAGCAGATCCGTCATGAACATCAGCTCGGTCTTGGAATCGTCGACCACGAGCACCTTTTGGATCGGCATCTCGATCTCTCCTGTCTTTTCTTTACTGTGCGGCGCCGAACTGCTGCACGGTCTGCAGCAGCTGGTCCTTCGTGAATGGCTTGGTGAGGTAGTCCTGCGAGCCGACCATGCGGCCGCGGGCCTTGTCGAACACGCCGTCCTTGGACGAGAGCATGACGACCGGCACGGAGGCGAACTTCGCGTTGCGCTTGATGATCGCGCAGGTCTGGTAGCCGTCCAGGCGCGGCATCAGGATGTCGCAGAAGATCAGGTTCGGCTGGTAGTCGTTGACCTTGGCCAGCGCATCGAAGCCGTCCTCGGCCAGCATCACTTCGTGGCCGCCCTGCTTGAGAAAGATTTCGGCGCTGCGGCGGATCGTGTTGCTGTCGTCGATCACCAGCACCTTGAGCCCGGTCGTGCTCACGTGACGCTGCTCCTCATTTTTTTGTAACTTCGGGGACGGCGCCGTCATCCTCGGATGCCGCCCCGACCCCCCTCAAATCTGCACCATCTCGAAGTCCTCCTTGCGGGCTCCGCATTCGGGGCAGGTCCAGTTCATGGGCACTTGTTCCCACGGTGTGCCGGGCGCGATGCCGTGCTCGGGATCACCCGCGGCCTCGTCGTAGATCCATCCGCAGATCAGACACATCCAGGTTCTTGCTTCAGTCACAGCTTAAAGGGGCTTCGAATAGAATGCAACGATTGTATCGATGGCACCTGCGGAGATACCGCACACTGCCGACGCCTGGATGATTCAGGCTTATGACAAATCCCACCTCCACCAACGCAGTGCCGGAGCCCGACTCCGAGGACGACGCCGGCCCTGCGTGCGTGATGGTGTTCAACGCCAGTGACCCCAGCGGAGCGGGCGGCCTCGCGGCCGACGTCACCGCCATCGCCTCGGTCGGCGCGCACGCATTGCCCGTCGTCACCGGCGCGTACGCACGCGACACCGCCGAGGTCATGGACCACTTTCCCTTCGACGAGGAAGCGATCGCCGAGCAGGCGCGCGCGATCCTGGAGGACACGCCCGCGCAGGTGTTCAAGGTCGGCTTCGTCGGCAGCCCCGAGGCCGTGAGCACGATCGCCGAGATCGCCGCCGACTACGCCGACGTTCCGCTGATCGCCTACATGCCCAACCTGTCCTGGTGGGACGAATCGCAGATCGACCTGTACCTGGACGCCTTTCGCGAATTGATGCTGCCGCAGACGACCGTGTTGGTGGGCAACCACAGCACGCTGTGGCGGTGGCTGCTGCCCGACTGGACCAGCGACCGCAGCCCCACGGCGCGCGACATCGCCAAGGCCGCGGCCGAGATGGGCGTGTCGTACACGCTGGTCACCGGCATCCCCTGCCCCGACCAGTTCCTCGACAACGTGCTGGCCACGCCGCAGGCCGTGCTGGGCAGCGAGCGGTTCGAGCGGTTCGAGGCCGTCTTCTCCGGCGCCGGCGACACGCTGTCGGCGGCGCTGGCCGCGCTCGTGGCCAGCGGCAGCGACCTGGCCGCGGCGACCACCGAGGCGCTGGCGTACCTGGACCGCTGCCTGGACGCGGGCTTTCGCCCCGGCATGGGCAACGTGGTCCCCGACCGCCTGTTCTGGGCGCAACCCCAGGCCGACGACGGCGAGGAACTCACCCAGGAAGAAGTCCAGGCCCTGCAGGTCATGGACATGCCGGCCCATGACACCAAGCACTGAGGCACGAGCCCCATCCCCGAAGCGGCCCGCGGCCGCCTCCCCCTCGAAGGCGCATCACCATCGGCCCGGCCAGGCCGGCTGCGCGGTGGTCGCCTGAAGCACACGCCATGGATCGAAACGAAGCACTCTTCGAACGCGCGCGCCGCATCATTCCCGGCGGCGTCAACTCCCCCGTGCGGGCCTTCCGCGCCGTCGGCGGCACGCCGCGCTTCGTGCAGCGCGCCCAGGGTCCCTACTTCTGGGACGCCAACGGCCGCCGCCACATTGACTACATCGGCTCCTGGGGGCCGATGATCCTGGGCCACGGCCACCCCGCGGTGGTCGAGGCGGTGCAGAAGGCGGTGCAGGAGGGCTTTTCCTTCGGCGCGCCCACGGAGCGCGAGATCGAGCTGGCCGAGGCCATCGCCTCCGTCATGCCCAGCCTGGAGATGGTGCGGCTCGTGAGCTCGGGCACCGAGGCGGCCATGAGCACCATCCGCCTTGCCCGCGGCGCCACCGGCCGCAGCAAGATCATCAAGTTCGAGGGCTGCTACCACGGCCACGCCGACGCTCTGCTGGTCAAGGCCGGCTCGGGCCTGGCGACGTTCGGCAACCCCACCAGCGCCGGCGTGCCGGCCGAGGTGGTGCAGCACACCATCGTGCTCGAATACAACAACCTGCAGCAGCTCGAGCAGGCCTTCGAGCGGCACGGGCGCGAGATCGCCTGCCTGATGATCGAGCCGATCGCGGGCAACATGAACTTCGTGCGCGCCGGCGTCGACTTCATGCGGCGCTGCCGCGAGCTGTGCACGCAGCACGGCGCGCTGCTGGTGTTCGACGAGGTGATGACGGGCTTTCGCGTCGGCCTGGGCGGCGCCCAGGCGCACTACGCCCGGAAGATCCCGGGCTTCCGCCCCGACCTCACGGTGCTGGGCAAGGTGATCGGCGGCGGCATGCCGCTCGCCGCGTTCGGCGGCCCGCGCGCCACGATGGAGCAGCTGGCCCCGCTCGGGCCCGTGTACCAGGCCGGCACGCTGTCGGGCAATCCGGTGGCCACCGCCTGCGGCCTGGCCACGCTGAACGAGGTGCGCCGGCCCGGCTTCTACGACGACCTGGCCGCGCGCACCCGCTCGCTGGTCGAGGGCCTGGCCGGCGCCGCGCGCGCCGCGGGCGTGCCGTTTTGCGCCGACAGCGAAGGCGGCATGTTCGGCTTCTTCCTGCTGCCGCAGCTGCCGCGCAACTACGGCCAGGTGATGGAGACCGACGGCGCGCGCTTCAACAAGCTGTTCCATGGCCTGCTCGACCGCGGCGTCTACATCGCGCCGGCGCTGTACGAGGCCGGCTTCGTGTCGGCCGCGCACGGCGAACAGGACATCGCCGACACCGTGGCGGCGGCGCAAGAAGTGTTCGCGGCGTTGCAGGCCTGAGCCGCCCGCCGGCCTCCACGCGACACGAATGGACAAGGGCGCCGCGGCGCCCTTCTTTCATTCCCGCGCCGCGCCCGCTCAGTGGCGGAAGTGGCGCACGCCGGTGAACACCATGGCGATGCCACGCTCGTCGGCCGCTGCGATCACCTCCGCGTCGCGCATGCTGCCGCCCGGCTGCGCCACGCAGGTGGCGCCGGCGTCGATCACCACGTCCAGGCCGTCGCGGAACGGGAAGAACGCGTCGCTCGCCACGACGGTGCCGGCCATCGACAGGCCAGCGTTGGCGGCCTTGATGCTGGCGATGCGCGCCGAGTCGATCCGGCTCATCTGCCCCGCGCCGACGCCGATGGTCATGCCGCCCTTGCAGAACACGATGGCGTTGGACTTGACGTACTTGGCCACCTTCCAGGCGAACAGCAGGTCCTGCAGCTGCTGGGGCGTCGGCTGCTTCTTCGTCACGACCTTCAGCTCGCCCACCGTCATCTCGCGGTTGTCCGCCGTCTGCATCAGCAGCCCCGAGCCGACGCGCTTGACGTCCATCGCGTTGCGGCCGTTGTCCCAGTCGGTCGCGCCGCCCGGCGGCAACGCGATCTCCAGCAGCCGAACGTTGGCCTTGGCCTTGAACACCTCCAGCGCCTCGGGCGAGAACGCGGGCGCCATCAGCACCTCGACGAACTGCCTGGCCACCGCCTGCGCCGCCGCGGCGTCGACCGGCCGGTTGAAGGCGATGATGCCGCCGAACGCCGAGGTCGGGTCGGTCTGGAACGCCTTGGCATAAGCCTCGTTCGCGTCGCGGCCCAGCGCCACGCCGCACGGATTGGCGTGCTTGACGATCACGCAGGCCGGCGCGTCGAAGCTCTTGACGCACTCCCAGGCGGCGTCGGCATCGGCGATGTTGTTGTACGACAGCTCCTTGCCCTGCAGCTGCCGGGCCGTCACCAGCGAGCCGGGCGCGGGGGACAGGTCGCGGTAGAACGCCGCCTGCTGGTGCGGGTTCTCGCCGTAGCGCAGGTCCTGCAACTTGACGAAGCGGCCGTTGGCCTGCCCCGGGAACAGCGAGCGGCCGGGCGCCTGGCCGGGGCTCGCTTCGGGGCCGTCCTGCAGTCCCGACAGGTAGTCGCTGATCGCGCCGTCGTAGTTGCTGATGCGGTTGAACGCGGCCACCGCGAGCGCGAACTTCGTCTTGCGCGACACCTGGCCGCCCGCCTTCAGCTCGGCCAGCACGCCCTCGAACTGCGTGGCATCGGTCAGCACCGCCACGTCCTTCCAGTTCTTGGCGCCGCTGCGCACCATGGCCGGTCCGCCGATGTCGATGTTCTCGATCGCGTCCTCCAGCGTGCAGCCCGGCTTGGCCACGGTCTGCTCGAACGGATACAGGTTCACCACCAGGATGTCGATCGTGCTGATCGCGTTGCGGTGCAGCGCGGCCATGTGGTCGGGGTGGTCGCGCCGCGCCAGCAGGCCGCCGTGCACCTTCGGGTGCAGCGTCTTCACGCGGCCGTCCAGCATCTCGGGAAAGCCCGTCACCTCGGCCACCTCGGTGACCGGCAGGCCGCTGTCGGCCAGCAGCCTGGCGGTGCCGCCGGTGGAGATGAGGCGGATGCCCAGCGCGTGCAGGCCGCGCGCGAAGTCGACGATCCCGGTCTTGTCGGAAACGGAAAGGAGTGCGTTCATGGGGGTCTCGGAAAATGGGGTGGGCGAGGCGCCTCGGTGCGGGATGACAGGCGCGGCGCAGCGGCCGCTCAGCCCTTGAGCAGCTTGTGTTCGACCAGCTTCTTGCGCAGCGTGTTGCGGTTCAGCCCCAGCCACTCCGCGGCCCGGGACTGGTTGTGGTCGGCCCGGGCCATGACCACCTCGAGCAGGGGTTTTTCCACCACCTTGACCAGCATGTCGTACATGCCGTCCGGCTCGGTCCCCCGCAGGTCGCGGAAGTAGCCCTCCAGGCTGTTCCGCACGCACTCCTCGATCTGTTTCTTGCTCATGCGTCTTGTTCTTCGGTCTGTTCCTCTTCGCGCCGCCCTCCGGCGGGCAGGCGGTCCCGCAGGCTCGCCAGCGCGTCGAAATACGCCGCCACCGCGCGCAGCTGCGCGGCCCCATCCTCGATCGTGTTCATCTCGGCGCGAAACGCCTCGCCGCCCGGCAACCCGCGCACGTACCAGCCGATGTGCTTGCGCGCGCTGCGCACGCCGGTGAATTCGCCGTACAGGCCGTAGTGGTCCTGCAGGTGCTCCAGCAGCAGGCGGCGCACCTCGCCCACCAGCGGCGGCGCGAGCGCCTCGCCGGTGGCCAGCTCGTGCACGATCTCGCGGAAGATCCACGGCCGCCCCTGCGCCGCCCGGCCGACCATCACCGCGTCGGCGCCGGTGGCCGCCAGCACCTCGCGCGCCTTGCGCGGCGAATCGATGTCGCCGTTGGCGACCACCGGGATGCGCACCGCGGACTTGACCGCCGCGATGGTGGCGTATTCGGCCGCTCCCTTGTAACCCTGCTCGCGCGTGCGCCCGTGCACCGTCAGCATCCGGATGCCGGCCTGCTCGAACGCGCGCGCCAGGCGCTCCGCGTTGCGGTGCTCCGCGTCCCAGCCGGTGCGCATCTTCAGCGTCACCGGCACGCCGCGCGGATCGCAGGCGGCGACCACCGCCTGCGCGATCGCGATGGCGAGCGGCTCGTCCTGCATCAGCGCCGAGCCGGCCCACTTGTTGCAGACCTTCTTGGCCGGGCAGCCCATGTTGATGTCGATGATCTGCGCGCCGCGATCGATGTTGTAGGCGGCCGCCTCGGCCATCATCGCCGCGTCGGTGCCGGCGATCTGCACCGCCACCGGGCCCGGCTCGCCGTCATGGTTGGCGCGGCGCGAGGTCTTGAGGCTGTTCCACAGGTCCTTGCGCGAGGTGACCATCTCGCTCACCGCGTACCCGGCGCCCAGCCGCCGGCACAGCTGGCGGAACGGCCGGTCCGTCACGCCGGCCATCGGCGCGACGAACACGTTGTTCGCCAGGGTGTACGGGCCGATGTGCATGGAAGGGGCGGGGACGGGTTGCTGAAAAATGAGGCACGATTGTATGCGCCGGGGACACCGCCCCGGCTCCTGCCGACTGCGTATGGACCTACAGGTTCACACCTCTTGACGGGCGTAACATGGGCACCCATGCAGGCCTGGTTCGACTCCATGCTCGTGGCGCTGGCGCTGCCACAGTACGGCCTGTCGACGCTGTTCGTGGTGTCCTTCGTCTCGGCGACGCTGCTGCCGCTCGGTTCCGAGCCGGCGCTGTTCGGGCTGGTCAAGCTCAACCCCGACCTCCTGCTCAGCGCGGTGGCGGTCGCCACCGCCGGCAACACGCTGGGCGGCATGTTCGACTGGTGGCTCGGCTACGAGGCCCACCAGGTGGTCGACAAGTGGCGCCACTCGCGCTCCCACGTCAAGGCCATCGAGTGGCTCGAGCGGCTCGGCCCCAAGGCCTGCCTGCTGTCCTGGCTGCCGGTGGTGGGCGATCCGCTGTGCGCCGTCGCGGGCTGGCTGCGCCTGCCGTTCTGGCCCTGCGCCGCCTACATGCTGGTGGGCAAGTTCCTGCGCTACGTGGTCATGACCACCGCGCTGCTCACCGCGTTTCCCGGCGGTTTCCCGAAGCTGTCGTTCTGACGCTCAGACGTTGAACAGGAAGTTCATGACGTCGCCGTCCTTGACGACGTACTCCTTGCCTTCGCTGCGCATCTTGCCCGCGTCCTTGGCGCCCTGCTCGCCGCCGTACTGCACGTAGTCGGCAAAGCCGATCGTCTGCGCGCGGATGAAGCCGCGTTCGAAGTCGGTGTGGATCACGCCCGCGGCCTGCGGCGCGGTGGCGCCGATGCGCACCGTCCAGGCGCGCACCTCCTTCTCGCCGGCGGTGAAGTATGTCTGCAGCCCCAGCAGCGTGAAGGCGGCGCGGATCAGGCGGTTCAGCCCGGGCTCCTCCTGGCCGATCTCGGCGAGGAACAGCTGCTTGTCCTCGTCGCTCATGTCGGCCATCTCGGATTCCATCTTGGCGCAGATGGCCACGACCGGCGCGTTCTGCGCGGCGGCGTACTGGCGCAGGCGATCGAGCAGCGGGTTGTTCTCGAAGCCGGACTCGTCGACGTTGGCGACGAACATCGCCGGCTTGGCCGTGATCAGGAACAGCGGCTTGAGGAGCGCGCGCTCCTCGTCGGTGAACGACAGCGTGCGCACCGGCTTGCCCTCGTTCAGCGCCGCCTGCAGCCGGGTGAGCAGCGCCACCAGCTTGGCCGCTTCCTTGTCGTTGCCCGACTTGGCCGCCTTGGTGTAGCGCGCCAGGCCCTTGTCCACCGTGCCCAGGTCGGCCAGGCACAGCTCGGTCTGGATCACCTCGATGTCGGACACCGGGTCCACCTTGCCCGCCACGTGGATCACGTTCGGGTCCTCGAAGCAGCGCACCACGTTGACGATGGCGTCGGTCTCGCGGATGTGCGCGAGGAACTGGTTGCCCAGGCCCTCGCCCTTGCTCGCGCCCGCGACCAGGCCGGCGATGTCGACGAACTCGACAATGGCCGGTACGATGCGCTCCGGCTTCACGATCCCGGCCAGCTGGGCCAGCCGCGGATCGGGCAGTTCAACGATGCCGACGTTCGGCTCGATGGTGCAGAAAGGGTAGTTCTCGGCGGCGATTCCCGCCTTGGTCAGGGCATTGAACAGGGTCGACTTGCCCACATTGGGCAGACCCACGATGCCGCACTTCAAGCTCATGGCAATTCCAGACAGACAAGCGGGAAAGTGTATGCCAAGCCCCCGGGCGCGACGGTTCGCGTGGCCGGGGCCGGCCCGCTTGGCCGCCTGGCTCGCCTGCGCGCTCGTGCTGGCGGCGGCCCCGGCCGCGTTCGCGCAGGCGGCGGCCACCACGGTGCTGGCCGACGGCCAGGAGGCGCTGCGCGCCGACGGCCTGGCCTTCGCCTGGCTGGACGAGCAGGGCACCGCGACGCTGGAGGACGTGCTGCGCCACCCCGGGCGGCTCGCGCCCTCGCGCGAAGACGCGGTGTTCCCGCTGGCCAAGGGCAAGGCTCTGTGGATGCGCCTGCGGCTGCAGCGCGCCGAAGGCTCGCACGAGCAGTGGCTGCTCGCCTATTCCAACCCGCTGGTCGACCAGGCCGACGTCTGGCAGGTGGACGATCGCGGCCGCTGGCGCCGCCAGAGCGCGGGCGACGGCATCGCCGTGGCCGACTGGCCCGAGCGGGGCCGCTATCCGGTGTTCCGGCTCGAGCTGCCCGCGGGCCAGCCGCGCGAGGTCTACATCCGCCTGGTCAGCACGATCCCGAGCAGCGCGCCCATCCGGCTGTCCACCGACGCGGCGCACACCCAGCGCCTGCAGCTCGAATACCTGGGCCTGGGCGCCGCCTTCGGCGCCCTGGTGCTGCTGATCGCGGCGTGCTTCGCCCAGAGCTGGGCCTACCGCGACAAGGCCTACGGCTGGTACGCCGTCTACACCGGCGTGACCTCGCTGTGCCTGATGTCGTACAGCGGGGTGGCCGCGCACCTGCTCTGGCCGCAAGGCGGCTTCTGGCCGGACGCCGCGCCTGGCGTCCTCGCCTTCCTGGCCGGCGGCGCCGCCATGCTGTTCGTGCGCCGCCTCACCGGCATCGCGGCGCGCCACCGCGCGGTCGACCGCGCCGCGTACTTCACCGGCTGGGCCGGGCTGCCGCTGGCGGTGTCGTACCTGCTCGTGCCGCGCCTGGCCGGCGTCTACACGATGTCGGCCTACCTGCTGCTGGTGATCGGCCTGAACATGGCCATCGCCTGGCTCTCCTGGCGCCGACGCGACGTGGTCGGCCTGTGGGTGTTCATCGCCTACCTGCCGATCACGGTGGCGATCGCCGGCGCCGTGATGCGCATGCTCGGCCTGCTGCCGATCTCCTTCGCGACCCAGTACGCCGCCGTCGTCGCGGTGATCGCCGAGGTGCCGCTGCTGCTGGTGGCACTGTCGATCCGCTCGCGCGACCGCCACGGGGCGCAGATCCGGGAGCAGGCCCTGTCGAGCCAGGACGCGCTCACCGGCCTGCTCGCGCCGCACCTGTTCCGCGACCGCCTGCACCAGGTGGTGGCGCGCTTCAAGCGCGAACGCGAGGACGCCGCCGTGGTCTTCATCGACCTGGTGAACCACGCGCGCATCAAGGCCGTGCACGGCTCGGCCGTGGCCGAGCAGAGCCTGCTGCGCAGCGTGATCAAGCTGCGCCGCGTGGTGCGGGACGTCGATACCGTGGGGCGCATCGGCGAGGCGCGCTTCGGCCTCATCCTCGAGGGCGTGACCTCGCGCACCGCCGTCACCGATCGCGCCGCGCGCCTGATCGCCGCCGGCCTGATGCCGCTGCAGGGCCTCAAGCCCGACGTGACGCTGCAGTTCCACGTCGCCGGGGTGGTGCTGCGCGAGCGCCTCGTCGAGGCCGGGGAGATGCCCGCCGTGCTGGGGGAGCTGCTGGCGTCGATGTCGCCGCGCACCCGGCGGCCGATCCGCTTCGCGCAGCCCGAGGACACGCAGCCGGCCGACCTCATGGCCGACAGCGAGCTGCCGCTGGAGCCCGCGCCGGCGCGCTGAGGCGCCGCGCCGCTAGCCGAACACCCACTCGCCCGTGACGGGCTGGCCCACGCGCAGCGTCTGGCCGTCGCCTTCCAGCACGATGGCGTTCATGCCGAAGGTCACGCGCCCGTCCAGGCGCGGGTCCTGCCGGTAGGCCTGCAGGGTGTCGCCGACCACCGGGCTGCTCTGCGCCGTGGCGGGGTCGATGTTGGGGATCGGGCAGCGCGCGCACGGCTTGACCAGCTTCAGGCGCGCGAGGGCGGGCTCGCCGATGGCCAGGGTGCCGACGCGGTCCTCGTCGTGCGCCTCCACGCCGGCGAGCACCAGGTTCGGGCGGAAGCGCTCGATGCCCACCGCCGCATGGCCGCCCGCCGCGAGCCGGGCATTGAGGCCGGCGAGCGAGCCTTCGCTGGCCACCAGCAGCGGATAGGCGTCGCTGAACTGGTTGGGCGCCTCCACCCCGCCGGTCCATTGCAGGCTGGACAGGCGGCGCTGCTCCGGGTCGAAGCGCACCAGGCGCAGCCGCGCGCCCAGGAAGTCGCTGAACCACTGCGCGGCGACCGCGCCCATGTCGTAGGCCGCGACCTCGTCGTCCCACACGCGCACGCGCACCGGCTCTTCGACGGCGTCGATCGCCAGGTGCAGGGCCAGCATGCCGGGGGCGCGCAGCACCACCTCCTGGTGCCTGAGCTGCGTGCGCACCAGCGCCATCCGCGGCAGCTCGCGCTGCGTGACGCCCTGGCCGTGCTCGTCGACCACCATCCAGGCGCGGTCCAGGTCCAGCCCCGCCTCGGTGAGCACGGCTTCCTGCAGCTCGATGCCGGCGCAGGATTTGACGGGATAGACGAACAGCCGCGCGATGCGGGCTTGGAACTCGGCGGACATGGCGGGCGGGTGGAACTCGACGGCCGGATTGTGCCTGCCGGCGGACGGCCGGGCCCGCCGCCTAAAATCACGGCATGGCCATGCTGGACGTCTGCATCCGCGGCGCGGGAATCGTCGGCCGCACGCTGGCCTTGCTGCTCGCGGGCGAGCGGCTGCGCGTGGGTCTCGTGCAGGCCCCCGCGCCCGCCAGCGCGAGCGACGTGCGCGCCTACGCGCTCAATGCCGCCTCGCGGCAACTGCTGGAGTCGGTGCGCGCCTGGCCGGACGAGGCCCATGCGACCCCGGTGCTGGGCATGGAAGTGCACGGCGACGAGGGCGCCACGGTGCGCTTCGGCGGCACCTCGGCCCCGGCGCTGGCCTGGATCGTCGACGTGCCGGCGCTCGAGGAGCGGCTGGCGCAGGCCGTGGGCTACCAGCCGCTGGTCACCCTGCTGCACGAGCCGGCCCGGGCGCCGCTCACCGTCGTCTGCGAAGGCCGCGCCAGCGCCACCCGCAGCGAGTTCGGGGTCGAGTACGACGTGCGGCCCTACGGCCAGCACGCGGTGGCCGCCCGGCTGGCGTGTGAACGACCGCACGGGCACGTGGCGCGCCAGTGGTTCGCGGGCGGCGAAATCCTCGCCTTGCTGCCCCTGGGCGGGCAGACCCCGGCCGATGGCGGGAACTCCGTGGCGCTGGTGTGGTCCGTCTCGCAGGCGCGCAGCGAAGCGCTGCTGCAGTGCGATCCGCAGGAATTCGCCGCCCAGCTCGAGGCGGCCTGCCACGGCGCGCTGGGCGCCATGCGCCTGCAGGGCGAACGCGCGGCCTGGCCGCTGCAGATCGCGCAGGCCGACCGCTGGTGCGGCCCGGGCTGGGCGCTCGCGGGCGACGCCGCGCACAGCGTGCACCCGCTGGCCGGCCAGGGCCTGAACCTGGGGCTGGCCGATGCCCGGTCGCTGGCGCAGGTCTTGCGGGAGCGGGAATACTGGCGCCCCGTGGGCGACATCAAGCTGCTGCGGCGCTACGAGCGCTCGCGCAAGGCTGACGTGCTGGCCATGGGCGTCGTCACCGACGGCCTGCAGCAGCTGTTCGCGCAGGACCACGCCACCTGGGCCGCCCTGCGCAGCTGGGGCATGCGCGGCTTCGAGGCCAGCAGCCCCGTGAAGGACTGGGTGGTGCGCAAGGCGGCCGGACGCCTGTGACCACCCCGAGATGAAGACTGGAACCACCATGATGAAGATGAAGGCCCTGGCCTGCGGCCTGCTCGCCGCTGCCGCCCTCGCCGCGGCCTCCGCCGCCAACGCGCAGGAATCGGCGATCCGCAAGAACCTGGGCGAGCGGCTGCCGCAGATGGGCAAGATCGACGAGGTCACCAAGACCCCCATGCCCGGGGTGTACGAGGTGCGCGTCGGCACCGACCTGTACTACACCGACAGCGACGGCAGCTACCTGATCCACGGGCAGATGATCGACGCCAAGGCCAGGCGCAACCTCACCGAGGAGCGCCTGACCAAGCTGACGGCGGTGGAGTTCGACAAGCTGCCGTTCGCCGACTCGTTCTCGATCGTGCGCGGCAACGGCAAGCGCCGCATCGCGCTGTTCGAGGACCCGAACTGCGGCTACTGCAAGCGCTTCGAGCGCGACCTGCAGAAGGTCGACAACGTCACCATCCACGTCTTCCTGTACCCCATCCTCGGCCCCGACTCGGCCGAGAAGTCGCGCGCCATCTGGTGCGCCAAGGACAAGGCCCGCACCTGGCAGGACTGGATGGTGCGCGACCAGGCGGTGCCGCAGGGCGCCAGCTGCGACATCACGGCGCTGATGCGCAACGTGGAGCTGGGCCGCAAGCACCAGATCACCGGCACGCCGACGCTGGTGTTCGTCGACGGCCGGCGCGTGCCGGGCGCCATCGGCCCCGCCGAGGTCGAGAAGCTCCTGGCCGACGCCAAGTGAGCCCGCGAGCGACCCCCACCGCGCTCTCCCGCCTGCACTACCGCGTCGAGGCGGCCGACCTCCACGCGCACCTGTTCCACGTCACGCTGACGATCGAGCAGCCGCAGGCGGCGCAGCGTGTCTCGCTGCCGGTCTGGATCCCGGGCAGCTACCTGGTGCGCGAGTTCTCCAAGAACCTGCAGCGGCTGGCCGCGCGCCAGGACGGCCGCGCCATCCCGCTGCAGCAGGTGGACAAGTGCACCTGGCAGCTGGACTGCGTGCCCAGCAGCCCGGTGGTGCTGGCGTACGAGGTCTATGCCTTCGACAACTCGGTGCGCACCGCCTGGCTCGATCCGACGCGCGGCTTCTTCAACGGCACCAGCCTGTGCCTGCGCGTGCACGGCCAGGAGGGCCATCCGCATGCGCTCGAACTGGTGTCGCCGCGCCCCGGCTGGGAGGCCGCCACGGGCCTGGCGCCACTGCGCGTGGGCAAGCGCGGCTTCGGCACCTACCTCGCCGAGACGTACGACGAGCTGGTCGACTGCCCGGTGGAGATGGGCAACTTCTGGAGCGCCGACTTCAAGGCGGGCGGCGTGCCGCACCGCCTGGTGGTGGCCGGGGCGGCGGCGTCGCTGGACGGCGCGCGCCTCGTGTCGGACGTGCAGAAGATCTGCGAGGCCGAGATCCGCTTCTGGCATGACCGCAAGCGCCCGCCGCACAAGTCGTACCTGTTCCTGCTCAACGTGGTGGACGACGGCTACGGCGGCCTGGAGCACCGCAATTCGACGGCACTGATCGCGTCGCGGCGCGACCTGCCGCGCCTGGGCGAGGCGCGCACCAGCGACGGCTACCTGACGCTGCTGGGCCTGATCAGCCACGAGTACTTCCACACCTGGAACGTCAAGCAGCTGCGCCCGGCGGAATTCACGCGCTACGACTACACGCGCGAGAACTACACCCAGCTGCTCTGGTTCTTCGAGGGCTTCACCAGCTACTACGACGACCTGCTGCTGCGCCGCGCCGGCCTGATCGACGACACCACCTACCTGCGGCTCTTGAACAAGACGATCAACCAGGTGCTGCAGACGCCGGGCCGCGAGGTCCAGCCGGTCGCGCAGGCGAGCTTCGACGCCTGGGTGAAGTACTACCGGCAGGACGAGAACACGCCCAATGCCACGGTGAGCTACTACACCAAGGGCGCGCTGGTGGCCCTGTGCTTCGACCTGACGCTGCGCGCCGAGGGGCACACCAACCTCGACGAGGTGATGCGCGCCCTGTGGCAGCGCTGCAAGGGCGGCCCGATGGCCGAGGCCGATTTCGCGGCGGTCCTGCGCGAACTCGGCGGGCGCAGCTTCGCGCGCGAGATCGCGGCCTGGGTGCACGGCACGCGCGAGCTGCCGCTGGCCGACCTGCTGCAAAAGCAGGGCATCTTCGCCCTCGACGAGCCCGCGCAGTGGCAGCAGCGCCTGGGCATCCGCTCGGAGGACACCGCCGGCTCGGTCAAGCTCAAGACCGTGCTGCGCGGCGGCGCGGCCGAACAGGCCGGCATGGCCGCCAACGACGAGTGGCTCGGGGTGGAGGTCGCGGGCGAGGCCTGGCGGCTGTCCAAGCTCGATGACCTGCCCCTGTACGCCGGCAACCACCGCCGCGTGATCGCCATCGTGGCGCGCGACCGGCGCATCCTGCGCCTGGAGCTGCACGTCCCGGCGGCCGCGACCACCTGGCGGCTGGTGCAGCGCGAGGCGGCGCTGGCCCAGCCATGGTTGGCCCCGCGCGCCTGACCGCCCGGACGCGGCGCGTCCTGCTGGCCCTGGTGGCCGCCGTGCTGGCCGGCCACTGGGCCGTCCTGCACTGGGCCGCCGGCCTGCAGCCCGCGGGCAGCGTGCTGCGCACCATGGCCCCGCCCATGTACACGCGCATGATCGCGCCGACGGCGCCGCCCGCGCCTGCGCCGCCGCCGAAGCCGGCACCGCAGCGGCGCGCGCCGAAGGAGCGCCTGCAGGCGGCCGCGCCCAAGGCGCCGGCGAGCGCACCGGCGACACCAGCCGAAACCGCCACGCCACCGGCGCAGGAGACCGTTGCCGAAGCGACGCCAGAGCCGACACCGCCGCTGACACCGGAGACCGCGCCGGCGATCGAGGCGACACCGGCGGCATCCGCGCCCGCCGCCACGGCTTCCGAACCCGCCACGACCGCCTCCGCGCCGGCGGCCGCGGCCTCGAGCGCCGCCAGCGCGCCAGCGGCGCCGGAGGCCTCGCCGGCCGACAGCTGGCCGCCCGACACGCGCCTGCGCTACCGGCTCGGCGGCACCTTCCGCGGCGGCCCGTTGTACGGCTCGGCGCGCGTGCTGTGGCAAAGCCTGGACACCCGCTACCAGGCCCGGGTCGAGGTGGACGTGCCGCCGTTCGCCCACTTCACGATGACCAGCCAGGGCCGCATCGACCCGGCCACCCTGCTGCCGCAGGCCTACGAGGAATCGAGCAACGGGCGCCTGCGCAACGTGCGGATCAGCGACAGCCAGGTGCTGTTCGCCGACGGCCGCACGGTGCCGCGCCCGAACGAGGTGCAGGACACCGCCAGCCAGTTCGTGGAACTGAGCCACCGGTTCTCCACCGGCCGGGCCGTGCTGGAAGTCGGCCGCTCGGTGTCGCTGTGGATGGCCCGCCCGGGCGGCGTCGACGAGTGGGTCTACGACATCGCCGGGCGCGAGACGCTGCGCACCGGGGTGGGCGACGTCGAGGCCTTCCACCTCAAGCCGCGCATGATCGCCAAGCCGCGCGGCAACATCACGGTGGAGATGTGGTACGCCCCGGGCCTGCAGTACCTGCCGGTGCGCATCCAGGTGCGCATGGGCGAGGAGGCGCAGCTGGACCTCGTCGTCGAGGCCGTGGACCAGCGCTGACGGCGCGGGGGAGTCCGAGGCCGGGCGGCGGCGCGATCGTCCGCCGCCGCGGGCCGGCCCCGTCAGCTCACGGCTTGCGCTGGTCGACCACGCGCCTGGCCTTGCCCAGGCTGCGCTCGACGCCGCCGGCGGGCCGCAGCTCGATCCTGGCCGTCGTGCCGACGTAGGTCTTGATGTCGTGCGCGAGGCGCTCGGCCGCGGCCTGCGCCTCCTTGCTGTCCGGCGTGATCTCCGGCCGCGTCTCCACGACCACGGTCAGGCAGTCCAGCGGCCCCTCGCGGGTGAGCACGCACTGGTAGTGCGGCGCCAGGCCGGGCCGCTTGCAGATCAGCTCCTCGATCTGGGTCGGGAACACGTTCACGCCGCGCACGATCATCATGTCGTCGCTGCGGCCGGTGATCTTCTCCATCCGCCGCATCGTGCGCGCCGTGCCGGGCAGCAGCCGCGTGAGGTCGCGCGTGCGGTAGCGGATGATGGGCAGCGCCTCCTTGGTGAGGCTGGTGAACACCAGCTCGCCCTGCTCGCCATCGGGCAGCACCTGGCCGGTCTGCGGGTCGATGATCTCGGGATAGAAGTGGTCCTCCCAGATCGTCGGGCCGTCCTTGGTCTCCACGCACTCGTTGGCCACCCCGGGGCCCATCACCTCCGACAGGCCGTAGATGTCCACCGCGTCCATGCCCATGCGCCGCTCGATGGCCTGGCGCATGTCGTTGGTCCAGGGCTCGGCGCCGAAGATGCCCAGCCGCAGGCTGCACTCGCGCGGGTCGAGCCCCTGGCGCTCGAATTCGTCGGCGATGGCCAGCATGTAGCTGGGCGTGACCATGATGATGTCGGGCCGGAAGTCGTTGATCAGCTGCACCTGCCGCTCGGTCTGCCCGCCGCCGAAGGGCACCACCGTCAGCCCCAGCTTCTCGGCGCCGTAGTGCGCGCCCAGCCCGCCGGTGAACAGGCCGTAGCCGTAGCTCACGTGCACCATGTCGCCGGGCCGCGCTCCGCTGGCGCGCAGGCTGCGCGCCACGACGTGGGCCCAGGTGTCGATGTCGCCGCGCGTGTAGCCCACCACGGTGGGCTTGCCGGTCGTGCCGCTGGAAGCGTGGATGCGCACGCACGCGGAGCGCGGCACGGCGAACATCCCGTACGGGTAGTTGTCGCGCAGGTCGGCCTTGGTCGTGAACGGGAACCTCGCCAGGTCCGCCAGCGAGCGGCAGTCGTCCGGATGCACGCCCGCGGCGTCGAACTTGGCGCGGTACACCGGCGAGTTCGCGTACGCATGCGCGAGCGTCGCCCGCAGGCGCTTGAGCTGCAGCGCCCGCAGTTCGTCGACGCTGGCCGTTTCGATCGGTTCGAGGGGGAAGCTGGTCATCACGACTCCGCGATCACGTGGCCCTGGATCTGCGCGCTCTTGCCGCGGAACATCGCCACGACCTCGCCGCGCTGGTTGGTCACCTTCATGTCGTACACGCCGTGGCGGCCCTGCAGGACCTGCTCGACGCCCTCGCAGGTGAGCAGGTCGCCGGGGTGGCCGGGCTTGAGGAATTCGATGCTGCAGCCGGCGGCCACCGTCACCTTGTTGTGGCTGTTGCAGGCGAACGCGAAGGTGGAGTCCGCCAGCGTGAAGATGAAGCCGCCGTGGCAGATCAGGTGGCCGTTGAGGTGGCGCTCGTCGATGCGCATGCGCATCACGGCGCGGCCCGGCTCGCAGCTCACCAGCTCCATGCCCATGGTCTCGCGCGAGGCGCGGTCGTTCTCGAACATCGCCTCGCCGACGCGGGCGGCCAGTTCCCGGGGGCCCATCATTCGCCCCTGAACGCGGGGGGCCGCTTCTGCAGGAAGGCGGTGACGCCCTCGAGGTAGTCGTGCGTGCGGCCCAGGGCCGACTGCGTGTCGCGCTCCAGGTCCAGCTGGGTGTCCAGGTCGTTGGCGGCGGCCGCGCGCACCAGCTGCCGGGTCGCGACCAGCGCCTTGGTGGGCAGGGTGGCCAGGCGCTGCGCGACGGCCAGGGCCGCCTCGACGCAATCCTGCCCCTGCGGCGCCACGTCCCAGATCATTCCCCACGCCTTGGCGTCCGCGGCGCCCAGCTTGTCGCCCAGCATCGCGCAGCCCATGGCGCGCGCCACGCCCAGCTTCTTGACCAGGAACCAGGTGCCGCCCGCGTCCGGGATCAGCCCGATGCGGCTGAAGGCCTGGATGAACGTGGCCTCGGCCGACGCGATCGCCAGGTCGCAGGTCATCGCCAGCGAGGCGCCGGCGCCGGCCGCAACGCCGTTGACCGCGGCGATGGTGGGCACGCGCAGCGCCATCAGCCGGCGCACGGTGGGATTGAAGGCCTTGTCGATGATCGGGCCGGGGTCGGCGCGCTCGACCAGGTTCGGGCCCTCGGCGAGGTCGAACTCCGACAGGTCGGCGCCGGCGCAAAAGCCCCGGCCCGCGCCGGTGATGACGGCGGCGCGGATCGACCGGTCGGCCTCGATGCGGTCCAGCGCGGCCCACAGGTCATGGTGCATCGCGCGGGTGAAGCTGTTCAGGGACTTGGGCCGGTTCAGCGTGATCAGCGCCACCGGGCCGCGGGTGTCGAACAGGACGTTCGGTTCGCTCATGGCGGTGTCTCTCCTGCCGGCGACTCTAGCAGTGGCGCGGCGCCGCCCGGAGCATGGTTTCCCTTGGGTATAGTTCACGCGCCCCAGAGGAGAACCCATGGCGTACGACACCATCGAGGTGCGCACCGAAGCCGGCCAGGTCGGCATCGTGATGCTCAACCGTCCGAAACAACTGAACGCGCTGAACGACCAGCTGATGGACGAGCTCGGCGCCGCGCTGCGCGCGTTCGACGCCGACGACGCCATCGGCTGCATCGTCGTGACCGGCAGCGAGAAAGCCTTCGCCGCCGGCGCCGACATCTCGGCCATGGCCAGATACGAATTCGCCGACGTCTACGGGCGCGACTTCATCACCCGCAACTGGGAAACCATCCGCTCGGTGCGCAAGCCGGTGATCGCAGCGGTGAGCGGGTTCGCGCTCGGCGGCGGCTGCGAGCTGGCGATGATGTGCGACTTCATCATCGCGGCCGAGAACGCGAAGTTCGGCCAGCCCGAGATCAAGATCGGCATCATCCCCGGCGCCGGCGGCACGCAGCGGCTGCCGCGCGCGGTGGGCAAGTCCAAGGCCATGGACATGGTGCTGACCGCCCGCATGATGGACGCCCAGGAAGCCGAGCGCGCCGGGCTCGTCAGCCGGGTGGTGGCGCTGGACAAGCTGATGGACGAGGCGCTGGCGGCCGCGCTGACGATCTGCCAGATGCCGCGCCTGGCGGCGCTGGCGGCCAAGGAAGCCGTCAACCGGGCGTTCGAGGCGACGCTGTCCGATGGCGTGATGTTCGAGCGCAGGCTCTTCCACTCGATGTTCGCCACCGCCGACCAGAAGGAGGGCATGGATGCCTTCCTGGCCAAGCGCACACCGGCGTTTCGCCACCGGTGAGCCGCTTCCGGTATAATCTCGGGCTCTCGGCGCTTTAGCTCAGTCGGTTAGAGCGATGGAATCATAATCCACAGGTCCGCGGTTCGAGTCCGTGAAGCGCCACCACACCAGGCCCGTTGCACCCCGTGCAACGGGCCTTTCTCGTTCTCAGGGCGTGGCGGTCATCTTGCGGCGCAGCTTGCCCGCCAGCGGCGAGCCCGACTGCAGCGCCTCCAGCTGGGCCAGCTGGGCGCGCGCCCGGCCCTGCTCGCCCAGCCGCCAGTAGGCCAGCGCCAGCCAGCCGTGCACCTCGGTGAAGCCCGAGGTCAGTTCCTGCGCATGCTCGAGCGCCTCGACGGCCTGGCGGTTGCGGCCGTCGTTCAGGTCGTCCACGCCGCGCGCGATCCAGTGGTACGGATCGGCTTCCTGGGCCGCCTGCAGCTGCCGCGCCACGGCGACCGCCTCCTCGTCGCGGTGCTGCGCCAGCAGCAGCCGGTGCAGGGCCGCCAGCGCCACCTCGGGCTGGTCGCCCAGGGCGACCGCGTGCCGCAGCAGTTGCTCGGCCGGCGCGTCCAGGCCGCGCTGCTGCAGCAGCACCGCGATGTTGCCGTGCGCCGCCGCATAGCCCGGATCGGCCGCGATCGCGGCGCGGTAGTGCGCATAGGCGCGCGCAGCGTCGCCGGCGGCCAGCGCCTGGCTGCCGAGGTTGTTGTGGAAGCGCGCCAGCACCGCGCGCTCGCCCAGCGCCCGGCCGCGCTCGCCGCCGGTGAGCAGCGGCTCGAAGTCGATCACGGCGGTCTGCATCTGCAGCACCTCCTCGATCGGGTTGCGGTTGCGCAGCCGCACCGCCACGTTCACGTGCCGGTTGACGAAGTCCACGCCGGCGCGGCGCTCGTAGATGGCCGGCACGCGCACTTCCTGCATCTGGGCGTCCAGCCCCAGCTCGCGCGCGGCGGCGAAGGTGAGGATGGTGAGCGACAGGCAGTCGCCGCGGTGCGCGGCCCAGGTCTGCGCCGCGGTGGTCGACTGCTCGGCGCCGTAGCCGAACCGGCGGCGGTCGGCGCCGAAGATGGCGTCCAGCAGCTGGTTCAGGCGCTGGCCGCTGGTCAGGGCGCGCATCTGCGGCTGGTGCAGCAGCTCGCGCAGGTCGGCCGGCAACGCGAACAGCTCGGCCGGATCCACCGCGGGCAGCTCGCGCAGCGCGAACGCCGCATCGCCGCGGGCCAGCGCGGCGCGCACCGGCTCGGCCGGCGGCGGCGCGGGCGTGGCGCAGCCGGCCAGCAGGGCCGCAGCGGCCAGCGCGAGGACCGCCGGCAACCGGCGAAGTGAAGTGGCGACCATGGCACGTCCGTTCTAGTGCGCGGACGCGGCGCCGTCAATGGTGGCACCTAGAATGTCGGCTTCCTCAGCCTCTGGATCTACACCATGAACCGCTGGTTTCCGGCCGCCGCCGCGGCCGCCCTGGCGTTGGCGTTCGCCGCCCATGCCGCCGCCCAGTCCGTCGTGCGCGAAGTGCCGACCGACGTCCGGCCCGCCCGCATGGCGGTGGCCACCCCGCCCGACATCACGCTCGACGGCAAGGCCGACCGCCTGTCGCCCGGCGCGCGCATCCGCGACACCCGCAACATGCTCGTGCTCTCGGCCAGCCTGGCCGGCCAGACGCTGCCGGTCGTCTACCGCCGCGACAGCGCGGGCCTGGTGCACGAGGCCTGGATCCTCACGCCCGAGGAATTCGCCAAGGTCGAGGCCGGCCCCGAGGGCACGACCGGCGGCGTCGAGAGCTTCCTGAACCTGATCGCCGCGATCTTCGGCACGCGCAGGTGAGGCCATGAAGAAAGTCTTCATCAAGACCTTCGGCTGCCAGATGAACGAGTACGACTCGGACAAGATGGCGGACGTGATGCAGGCGGCGCAGGGCTACGAGCCCACCGACGATCCGGAGCAGGCCGACCTGATCCTGTTCAACACCTGCTCGGTGCGCGAGAAGGCGCAGGAGAAGGTGTTCTCCGACCTCGGGCGCGTCAAGCACCTGAAGCAAAAGGGCGTGCTGATCGGCGTGGGCGGCTGCGTCGCCAGCCAGGAGGGCGCGGCCATCGTCGAGCGCGCGCCGTACGTCGACGTGGTGTTCGGGCCGCAGACGCTGCACCGCCTGCCGGACCTGCTGGCCGCGCGCGAGCGGCAGGGCCGCCCGCAGGTGGACATCCGCTTTCCCGAGATCGAGAAGTTCGACCACCTGCCGCCCGCCCGCGTGGACGGCCCCACGGCGTTCGTCTCGATCATGGAAGGCTGCAGCAAGTACTGCAGCTACTGCGTCGTGCCGTACACGCGCGGCGAGGAGGTCTCGCGGCCGCTGGACGACGTGCTGGCCGAAGTGGCCGAGCTGGCCGACCAGGGCGTGCGCGAGGTCACCCTGCTCGGCCAGAACGTGAACGCCTGGCGCGGCCGCATGGGCGACACCGCCGAGATCGCCGACTTCGCGCTGCTGCTCGAATACGTGGCCGAGATCCCCGGCATCGAGCGCATCCGCTACACCACCAGCCACCCCAACGAATTCACCCAGCGGCTGGTCGAGGCGTACGGCAAGGTGCCCAAGCTGGTGAGCCACCTGCACCTGCCGGTGCAGCACGGCAGCGACCGCATCCTGATGGCGATGAAGCGCGGCTACACCGCCATGGAATACAAGAGCACGATCCGCAAGCTGCGCGCCGTGCGTCCGCAGCTGGCGCTGTCGAGCGACTTCATCGTCGGCTTCCCCGGCGAGACCGAGGACGACTTCGCCCGGCTGATGAAGCTGGTCGAGGACGTCGGCTACGACGCCAGCTTCAGCTTCATCTTCAGCCCGCGCCCGGGCACGCCCGCCGCCGCGCTGCAGGACGACACGCCGCACGAGGTCAAGCTGCGCCGCCTGCAGCACCTGCAGGCCGTGCTGGAGGACAACGTGCGGCGCATCAGCGCCAGCCGCGCCGGCACCGTGCAGCGCATCCTGGTCGAGGGCCCCTCGCGCAAGGACAAGACCGAGCTGATGGGCCGCACCGAGTGCAACCGCATCGTCAACTTCGCCGGCCCGCAGCGCCTGGTCGGGCAGATGGTGGACGTCCTGGTCACCGAGGCCCTGCCGCATTCGCTGCGCGGCGAGGTGCTGGTGCGCGAGCCGGCCTGACGCCTTGGCCGCCCCGCGCCTCGGCCGGCTGTCGTTCCGCGCGCTGCTGCTGCTCGCGTTCATCCTGGTGGGCGCGCTGCTGGGCGGCACCGCGCTGCGCGCGGTCGTCATCCTGGACGGGCTGATGGCCCAGCGCACCGAGGCCGCCGACGCCGCGCTGCAGCTGTCGGCCAATGCGCAGATGCTGACCGAGCGCACGCTGGACATGGAACGCGCCGCGCGCCAGTCGCTGATCCTGGGCGACCTGGTCCTGCGGCGCCGCTTCGAGGACCAGACCGGCCATGCGCGCACCGCGCTGCAGCGCCTGACCGACCAGGGCCTGGCCGCCCCGCTCGCCCAGGCCTGGCTCTCGCAGCTGGACCGGGTGGCCGAGATGCTGCGCGGGCCGCCCGAGGATGCGCTGGAGCGCGAGCGCATCGTCGCGCTGCGGTTTCGCGATTTCGACGCCATCAACAGCGCCATCGCGCGCGAAGTGCAGCGCCTGATCCAGTCGCGCAACGTGGAACTGGCCCAGCGCCTGGACCAGAGCCGATCGCGCCTGATGCAGCAGGTGCTGGTGGCCATCGCGCTGGCCGCCCTGCTGGCCATCGGGCTGGGCATCTGGCTCGCGCGCCCGTTCATGCGCATGGAGCGGGCCATCGTCGGGCTGGGCGAGAACCGGCTCGAGGAGCCGATCGACATCGACGGCCCCGCCGACGTGCGCCGGGTGAGCCAGCAGCTGGAGTGGCTGCGGCTGCGCCTGACCGAGCTGGATGCCGACAAGGCGCGGTTCCTGCGCCACGTGTCGCACGAGCTCAAGACGCCGCTGGCGGCGCTGCGCGAGGGCGTGTCGCTGCTCGAGGAGGGCGTGCCCGGCGAGCTCAACACCCGCCAGCGCGAAGTCACCCGCATCCTGCAGCACAACACGACCGTGCTGCAGGAGCGGATCGAGGCGCTGCTGCGGTTCAACGCGGCCGCTTTCGACGCGCGCCAGCTGCGGCGCGAGACGATCGACCTCCTGGCGCTGCTGCAGGACCAGGTCGAAGCGCAGCGGCTGCAGTGGCAGGCGCGCGGCGTGCACGTGGTCGTCACCGGCCAGCCGCTGCTCGTGCCGGTCGACCCCGACAAGCTCGCGACCGCCATCGCCAACCTGCTGTCCAACGCGATCCGCCACTGCCCGCCCGGCGGTACCATCCGCGTCGCGCTGGTGGACCTGCCGGGCCGCGCCGGCATCGACGTCAGCGACGACGGGCCGGGCGTGGCGCCGGCGGACCGCGAGCGCATCTTCGAGCCGTTCTACCGCGGCGAGCGGCAGCCGCAGGACGCGCCGCCCGGCACCGGCATCGGCCTGTCCATCGTCAAGGAATACATCGCCGCCCATGGGGGCCGCATCGAACTGCTCGCCCACGAGCACCAGCCAGGCGCCCACTTTCGAATCGAACTGCCCCATGCCGCCTGAGAGTCCGCGCCCTCCCCTGCCGCGCCCCGCCTTCGGCCTGGCCGTCGCCCTGGCGCTGGCCGGCTGCGCCAGCGCCCCACCGCCGCCGCCGCCCGCCCCGCCGCCGGTGGCCGCCCCGGCCGCCGATCCCGTGCCGGCCGCGCCGCCGCCGCGGCGCGCCGACGCCGAGGCGCCTTCGCCCATCGCCCAGGCGCTGTCGCACGCGGACCGCGTGCGCGGACTGCCGGCGCCCGAGCTGGCGCAGGAAGTGGCGCGGCTGTCGGCCGCGCCCGCGACGCCCCTGGCCCAGGTGCAGCTCGCGCTCACCCTGATGCAAAGCCGCGCCGCGCTGGACGCCGTGCGCGCCGGCCAGCTGCTGCAGCGCGTGCTGGCGCAGGACACCCCCGACGCGCGGCCGCTGCATCCCCTGTGCCGGCAGCTGGCGGCGCAGCTGGCGGAGCAAAAGCGCCTGGAGGACCAGCTCGAGCGGCACGCGCAGCAGCTGCGAGACGCGCAGCGGCGGGCCGAGCAGCTGAACGAACGGCTGGACGCGCTGCGCGCGATCGAACGCGCGCGGCCGCGGCCGCAGTGAGGACATCATGAGCAGCGGCGCCCGCATCCTGGTGGTGGACGACGATGCCGACATGCTGCGGCTGCTGTCCATGCGGCTGCAGGCGGCGGGCTACCAGGTCACCGCGGTCGCGTCGGCCGAGGCCGCGCTGGCGCAGCTGGCCGTCGAGCGGCCGAACCTCGTGCTCAGCGACGTGCGCCTGCCCGGGCGCGACGGCCTGAGCCTGTTCGACGAGATCCGCCAGCACCATCCGTCGCTGCCGGTGATCCTGCTGACCGCCCACGGCACCATTCCCGATGCGGTGGAAGCCACCGCCCGCGGCGTGTTCGGCTACCTCACCAAGCCCTACGAGCCGCGCCAGCTGCTCGACAAGATCGCGCAGGCGGTCGCGCTGGGCGCCGACGGCGTGGTGCAGGTGGCGGCCGACGAGTCCTGGCGCGAGGACATCGTCAGCCGCTCGGCGCGGATGGCCGAGCTGCTGGCGGAGGCGCGCATGGTCGCGCGCTCCGATGCGTCGGTGCTGCTGCGCGGCGACAGCGGCAGCGGCAAGGAGCTGCTGGCGCAGGCCATCCACAAGGCGAGCCCGCGGGCGCGCAAGCCGTTCGTGGCGGTCAACTGCGGCGCCATTCCCGAGGCGCTGCTCGAGTCGGAACTGTTCGGCCACGTCCGCGGCGCGTTCACCGATGCCGTCGCCAACCACAAGGGCCTGTTCCAGGCCGCCGACGGCGGCACGCTGCTGCTCGACGAAATCGGCGACATGCCGCCGGCGCTGCAGGTGAAGCTCTTGCGCGTGCTGCAGGAGCGGGTGGTGCGCCCTCTGGGCTCGAGCCAGTCGATCCCGGTGGACGTGCGCATCATCTCGGCCACGCACCGCGACCTGGACGCGGCGATGCAGGCCGGACAGTTCCGCCAGGACCTGTACTACCGCCTGAACGTCGTCACGCTGAGCCTGCCCACGCTGGGCGAGCGGCGCGAGGACATCCCGCTGCTAGCCAACCATTTCCTGCTCAAGCTGGCGGCCAAGTACGGCCGTCGGCTGTCGGGCTTCGCGCCCGAGGCGCTCAAGGCCCTGGCGGCCGCGCCATGGCCGGGCAACGTCCGCCAGCTGTACAACGTGGTGGAGCAGGTCTGTGCGCTGTCGACCACGGCGCTGGTGCCGCTGGCGCTGGTGCAGCGCGCGCTGCGGGTGCCCTCGGTCGAGGTGCAGACCTATGCCGAGGCCAAGCGCCGCTTCGAGCGCGAGTACCTCGTCGGGCTGCTCAAGATGACCGACGGCAACGTCAGCGATGCGGCGCGGCTGGCGGGGCGCAATCGCACCGAGTTCTACCGCCTGCTGCAGAAGAACGACCTCACGCCGGGCCTGTTCAAGGGCGACGCCGGCGCCGTGTCGCCGGATGGCGACACCGGGGAGGCCACGCCGCCCAAGGGCGACGAGCCCTAGAGCTCGCCAGCTGTCGCCGCATGGCGACGGAAAGCGCGGTTTTCGGCCGCCGGCGTCGCCGATTGCGCCCGCCCGCGCCCCGACACCCCGCCAAGTGCTTGTCGCCACTGGCCTTTTCCAGACTGGCCCAGGGTTTGCACTAGGAGGGGATGACCCGTTGTCCGAGGGCTCGTCTTGCTGTCCTGTTCTTTGCCGCGCTGGGATGCCTGCTGAGCACCTCTGCGCGTGCCGCCTGGGGCTTCGAGCAGGTGGCCGAGCTGGCCCGTGCGCGTGCCGCGGTGCCGTTCCAGCCCGCCAGCACCAGCTTGCCCGCCGAGCTCGCGGCGCTCGACTACGACGGCCTGCGTGACATCCGCTTCCGGCCCGAGCGCGCCCAGTGGCACGACGGCGCGGCGCCGTTCGAGGCCATGTTCTTCCACCGCGGCCGCTACCACCCGGAGCCGGTGCGCATCCACGAGGTGGACGCGGATGGCACGGCGCGCACCATCCCCTGGCGGGCCGCGGACTACGACTACGGCGCCAACCGGCTGCCGACCCAGGACTGGCCCGACCTGGGCCATGCGGGCTTTCGCGTCCACTACCCGCTGAACACGCCGGCCTACAAGGACGAGCTGGTCGTCTTCCTCGGCGCGAGCTACTTCCGCGCGCTCGGCGCCGGCCAGCAATACGGCCTGTCGGCGCGCGCGCTGGCCATCGACACGGTTGGCGCCGCCGGCCCCGAGGAGTTCCCGCGCTTCACCGATTTCTGGCTCGAGCGGCCCGGCCCCGGCGCCAGGCAACTCGTGATCCATGCCCTGCTGGATTCGCCGCGCGCGGCCGGCGCCTACCGCTTCACCATCACGCCCGGCACGCAGACCACCATGGAGGTGCGCGCCCGGCTGTTCCTGCGCGCGAGCGACCGGCCGGTGGCCACGCTGGGCATCGCGCCGCTCACCAGCATGTTCCTGTTCGGCGAGAACCAGCCGCGCGCCGGCGACTTCCGGCCCGAGGTGCACGACTCCGACGGCCTGATGATCGCCAGCGCCGGCGGCGAGTGGCTGTGGCGCCCGCTGCAGAACCCGCGCGAGCTGCTCGTCACCAGCTTCGCCTTCGACGGCCTGCGCGGCTTCGGCCTGATGCAGCGCGACCGCGCATTCGCCAGCTACGAGGACACCGAGGCCCGCTACGACCGCCGTCCGAGCGCCTGGGTGCGCCCGCTCGGCGACTGGGGCCCGGGCCGGGTCGAGCTGGTGCAGCTGGCCACGCCCGACGAGACCCACGACAACGTGGTGGCGTACTGGGTGCCGGCGCGCCTGCCCGCCCCCGGCGAGCCGTTCGACTACGCGTACGAGCTGGCCTGGCAGGGCGATGCGCAGCAGCGCCCGCCCGGCGCGTGGGTGACGCAGAGCCGCCGAGGCCTCGGCTACCACCGCGCCGACGAAGCGGCCGCCCTGGCCGGCAGCGTGCAGTACGTCCTCGACTTCACCGGGCCGGCGCTGGACGCGCTGGCGCCGGATGCGCCCGTGCGGCCGGTGGCCACCGCCGACGCCAACGGCCGCATCGAACAGCAACTCGCGTGGTTCAACCCCGCCACGCGCTCCTGGCGCGCAGTGATCCGCTTCCGGCCCGTGGACCCCGCCCGGCCGGTCGAACTGCGCGCCTTCCTCCAACACGGCAACGACATCGTGAGCGAAACATGGACCAACATCGTGCTACCCGACACCGCCCGCTGAGGCGGGCCAGCGAGGCCGATGCCGGCGGCGGCGCGGCGCTCGCGCACCGCCCCCTGCCGCGCCGCAGCCCGGCGCGCGAGGAGCGCCACCCCAATTCGGTGACGGCGCCGCCGATCCACCGCGGCTCGATGCCCACGCACCCGTGGCAGGGCTTCTGGCCCGGCCTGGCCGCTGGCTTGCTGGGCCTGGTCCGGGGCCCGGCCGGCCACGGCGCGCGGGGCGTGCGCCCGGCGCCGCAGCCGTGGGAGCGCGCCGCGACGCGCCGCCGCGCGGCGTTCCTGGCCATCGCGGTGCTCAGCAGCATCGCGGCCACGGTGCTCTTCGCCAACGCGCGGCCGGACGACACCTCGCCCGGGCTGAAGTTCGCGCAGGTGGCGCTGTTCGCCGCGCTGTCGGCCTGGGTGGTGACCGGCTTCGTCACCGCGCTCATGGGCTTCTGGGTCACGCTGCGCGGCGACCGCCACGGCCTATCGGCGCGCTCGGTGCAGGATCGCCCGCTCGCCCCCGACGTGCGCACCGCACTGGTGATGCCGATCTGCGAGGAGCATGTGGCAACCGTCTTCGCCGGCCTGCGCGCGACCTGCGAGTCGCTCGCCGCCACCGGGCGCTCGGCACAGTTCGACGTCTTCGTGCTGTCCGACAGCAGCGCGCCGGCGACGGTCGCGGCCGAGCGGGCCGCCTGGGAGGAACTGCGCGCCGCGCTGGCCGCGCAGCCGGGCACGCCGGTGGAGGTCTACTACCGCCACCGCGCCCGCCGCACGCACCGCAAGGCGGGCAACGTCGCCGACTTCTGCCGCCGCTGGGGCAAGGACTACCGCTACATGGTGGTGCTCGACGCCGACAGCGTGATGAGCGGCGACTGCGTGGTGACGCTGGCCAAGCTGATGGAGGCCCACCCGCGCGCCGGCATCATCCAGACGGCCACCCAGCCGATCGGCCACGTCACGCTGCATGCGCGGGCGCAGCAGTTCGCCGCCCGCGTGACCGGCCGCCTGTTCACGCTCGGCCTGCAGTTCTGGCAGCTGGGCGAGTCGCACTACTGGGGCCACAACGCCATCCTGCGCGTCGAGCCGTTCATGCGCCACTGCGGCCTCGCGCCGCTGCCCGGCCGCGGCGGCCTGTCCGGCGGGATCATGTCGCACGACTTCGTCGAGGCGGCGCTGATGCGCCGCGCCGGCTACCACGTGTGGCTGGTGCCGGACCTGGCCGGCAGCTACGAGCAGCAGCCCCCGGACCTGCTGTCCGAGCTGCAGCGCGACCGCCGCTGGTGCCAGGGCAACCTGCAGAACGCGCGCCTGATCGCCGAGCCCGGCATGCACCGGGTGCACCGCGCGATGTTCGCGATCGGCGCCATGTCGTACCTGTCCGCGCCGCTGTGGCTGGCGTTCCTGGTCTCCGGCGCGGCGCTGTGGATGTCGGGCGGGCCGCTGCTGGGGGACATCGGCGCGTCGCCGACCGAACTGGTGGCGTTGTGGCTGTGGGCGCTGTGCATGCTGTTCCTGCCGCGCGTGCTCGGCATCGCCGCCGTCGTGCTGCGCGGCGAGCAGGCCGAGTTCGGCGGCCTGTCGCGGCTGGTCGGCGGGGCGGCGTTCGAGACCGGGCTAGCCCTGCTGCAGGCGCCGGTGCGGATGCTGGCGCACTCGCTGTTCGTGGTGGTCGCCCTCACCGGCATCAAGCTGCACTGGACCTCGCCCCCGCGCGAGGCGAGCGGCCTCGGCTGGGCCGATGCGGCGTCGCGGCTGCTGCCGCTGACCGGAACCGTGGCGGCGCTGGCGGCTTGCATCGCCTGGTTCGATCCGCACGCGGTCGCCGCGCTGCTGCCGGTGGCCGTGCCGCTGCTGCTGTCGGTGCCGGTGGCCGTCCTCACCAGCCACGTGGAGCTCGGCACGGCCGCACGCGCGCGCGGGCTGCTGCTGATCCCGGAGGAAACCTGGTCGCCCGCCGTGTTGCGGCGGGCCCGCCTGCACGCCGGCCGCGCGGCGCGCCTGCTGCGCGCGGCTTGAGCGCCGCCCTTACTCGATGCGGGCGCCGGACGCCTTGACCAGCGCGCCGGCCGACTCGTAGTCGGCCCGCAGCAGCTTCTGGAACTCCTCGGCGCCCATCGCGGGCCCGGTCTCCACGCCCAGGCGGGTGAGCCGCTCCTGCACCGCCGGGTCGGCCAGCACCTTCTGCATCGCCGCGTTGAGGCGATCGAGTTCGGCCTTGGGCATGCCCGCCGGCGCGAGCAGGCCGATCCACGAATCGAACTTGTAGCCCGGCACGCCGGCCTCGGCCGCCGTGGGCAGCTCGGGCAGGAAGCGCGAGCGCTTCTCGCCGGTGTACGCCAGCAGCTTGATGCGCGAATCCTGCTTGAACGGCGTGATGCCGATGACAGCTGACGTGACGCCCTGCACGCGGCCGGCCAGCACCTCGTTGACCGCGTCGCCGGTGGACTTCATCGGCACGTGCTGCATCTCCACGCCGGCCTTGGCCAGGAAGTAGGCCATGCCCAGGTGCGTGGCGCTGCCGTTGCCCGCCGAGGCGTAATTGAGCTGGCGCGGCTTGCTCTTGACCAGCTTGACGTAGTCGGCGAGCGAGTTGACGCCCAGGTTGCCCGGGGCGGCGATCACGTAGCCGGAGTTGCCGATGTAGGCCACGCCGCTGAAGTCCTTCACCGGGTCGTACGGCAGCTTGCTGTACAGGTGCCCGGCCAGGGTGTGGCTGGCCGCGGCCAGCACCAGCGTGTTGCCGTCCGGCGCCGACTTGGCGACCTGGGCGGTCCCCACGGTGCCGCCCGCGCCGGGGCGGTTCTCCACCACCACGGCGGCGCCGAGCGCCTGGCCCAGTTCGCTGTTGAAGGTGCGGGCCACGGTGTCCTGCACGGCGCCGGGACCGAACGGCACGACGATGCGGATCACCCGCTCGGCGTGCGCCGGCGCGGCGGCTGCGGTGCAGAAGGCGAGCGCCAGGGTGGCGCGAACGAAAGTGCGGCGATGGGTCATGATGCTCCTCAGGGCTGGGCCAACCACTTCTGCGCCAGCCGCACGAAGTAGCTGGCACCGATCGGGATGATCTCGTCGTTGAAGTCGAACGAGGTGTTGTGGATGATGCAAGGACCGGGCCCGTGGTCGGGCAGCCGGTGCCCGCCGTCGCCGTTGCCGATGAACGCATAGCAACCGGGCTTGACCCGCAGCATGTGGGCGAAGTCCTCGGCGCCCATCACCGCCGGGAAGTCCTCGTCGACCTGGCCGGCGCCGACCACCTCGCGCATCACCTCGGCGGCAAAGCGCGCCTCGCGCTCGTGGTTCACCACCGGCGGCGAGGCGCGGCGGAACATCACCTCGGCACGGCAGCCGTGCGCGGCCGCGATGCCTTCCGCGATCCGCCGCAGGCCGGCCTCGATCTTGTCGGTGGCGTCCTCCGAGAACGTCCGCACGGTCCCGCCCACCCACGCCTCGTCCGGAATGACGTTGGGCGCGCCGGAGCCCTGGATCTGCGTGACCGCGAGCAGCGCCCGCTCGCGCGAGTCGATCACCTTGGGCACCAGCGTCTGCAATTGCTGGCCCAGGTCGATCACCGCGGCCACCGGGTCGATGCCGGTGTGCGGCATCGACGCGTGCGTGCCCCGGCCGTGGATCGTCACCTTCCAGGTGTTGCTGGAGGCCATCAGGGCGCCATGGTTGACGGCGAAGTGGCCCACGCCCTCGATCGCGAAGTTGTGCAGCGCGAACACCGCGTCGCACGGGAAACGCTCGAACAGGCCGTCCTGGATCATCTTGAGCGCGCCGGCCTTGCCCATCTCCTCGGCCGGCTGGAAGATGAAGTTCACCGTGCCGTCGAAGTCCCTGGAACGGGACAGGTGCCACGCGGCGGCCAGCAGCATCGTGGTGTGGCCGTCGTGGCCGCAGGCGTGCATGCGGCCGTCGTGCTGCGAGCGGTGCGGGAACCGGTTTTCTTCCTGCAGCGGCAGCGCGTCCAGGTCGGCCCGCAGGCCGATGGTGCGCTTGCCGGCGCCGCAGCGCAGCACGCCCACCACGCCGGTGCCGGCCACGCCGGTGTGGACCTCGAGGCCCCACTCCTGCAGCAGCTCGGCCACGATCCTGGACGTGCGGTGTTCCTCGAACCCGAGCTCGGGGTGGGCATGGATGTCGCGGCGCAGCGCGACGAAGCGCGAGATGTCCGCGAAGCTGTCGACGATGTTCATGGCGCCGCAGGATACGGCAGATTGGCGGTCAGCCCGCCCAAGGTGCCTGAAACCGCGGCGGTCTGCCCCCTCTCCCCCTCGGGGGAGAGGGCTGGGGTGAGGGGGTTCCTGATGCCGGCGAAGCCGTTCTGAGCCCCGCGGGCTCAGAACGGCAGCTTCGGCATGCCGCCGCCTTTTCCACCGCCCATCTTCTTCATCAGCTTCATGAGGCCGCCGCCCTTCATCTTCTTCATCATCCCCTGCATCTGCTCGAACTCGTTGAGCAGGCGGTTGACCTCCTGTACCTGCACGCCGGCGCCGGCGGCGATGCGGCGCTTGCGGGTGGCCTTGATGATCTCGGGCTTGCGCCGCTCGGCCGCGGTCATCGAGCAGATGATGCCTTCCTTGCGCCGGATGTCGCGCTCGGCCTTGTCCATGTCGACCTGGCCGGCCTTGGCCTGGATCTGCGAGGGCATCTTCTCCATCAGCGTCGACAGGCCGCCCATCTGCTTCATCTGCTGGATCTGGGCCAGGAAGTCGTTCAGGTCGAAGCCGCCGCTCTTGACCTTGGCGGCCAGCTTCTGCGCCGCGGCGACGTCGACGTTGGCGGTGACCTGCTCGACCAGCGCGACGATGTCGCCCATGCCCAGGATGCGGCCGGCGTGGCGCTCCGCGTCGAACACCTCCAGGCCGTCGATCTTCTCGGACACGCCGGCGAACTTGATCGGCGCGCCGGTGATCTGGCGCACCGACAGGGCGGCGCCGCCGCGCGAGTCGCCGTCGAGCTTGGTGAGGATGATGCCGGTGAGCGGCAGCGCGTCCTTGAACGCCTTGGCGGTGTTGACCGCGTCCTGGCCCTGCATCGCGTCGACCACGTACAGCGTCTCCACCGGCTTGAGCGCGGCGTGCAACTCGCGGATCTCGCGCATCAGCGCCTCGTCGATGGCCAGGCGGCCGGCCGTGTCGACGATCAGCACGTCGAAATACTGCTTGCGCGCGTGGTCCAGCGCGGCCAGCGCGATGTCCAGCGGCTTCTGCTCCGGCGAGCTCGGGAACCACTCGGCCCCGGCCTGCCGGGTCACGGTCTTGAGCTGCTCGATGGCCGCGGGCCGGTAGACGTCGCCCGAGACGGTCAGCACCTTCTTCCTGCGCTTGTCGATCAGGTGCTTGGCCAGCTTGGCCGTGGTGGTGGTCTTGCCGGCGCCCTGCAGGCCCGCCATCAGGATCACCGCCGGCGGCTGGGCCGCCAGGTTGATGTCGGCCACGCCCTCGCCCATGGTCGCGACGAGCTCGCGGTGCACGATGCCCACCAGCGCCTGGCCGGGGTTGAGCGAGCCCACCACCTCCTGGCCCAGCGCCTTCTCGCGCACCCGGGCGACGAAGTCGCGCACCACCGGCAGCGCCACGTCGGCTTCCAGCAGGGCCATGCGCACTTCGCGCAGCATGTCCTGCACGTTGGCTTCGGTGATGCGGGCCTGGCCCCGCATTTCCTTGACCAGGCGGGACAGTTTGTCGGAGAGGGCGGACGCCATGTGTGTGGGGGTTGCCGGAAGGGCTGGTGAGCGCCGGACATGGAAGAGTCCGGCGGGGCAGGGACTACACTGCGGACCATGATTCTAGCCAGTGGCATCAGCGTGGGTGGGGGCCTGTCCCTCGCGGCGTCCGGCGCCTATGCGCTGCTCGCGGCCGCGGCGCACCGCCTCGACCAGCGCGCCGCGCGCTGGGTGCTGCTGCTGGCCTGGTTCCTCCATGCCGTGGTGCTGGGCTGGACGGTGCTGGGCGAGACGCCGCGGTTCGGCTTCGCGCCGGCGCTGTCGGTCACCGCCTGGCTGGTGCTGACCGTCTATGCGGTGGAGCGCGAGATGTTTCCGCAGCTGCCCGCGCGCTGGGCCCTGGCGGGCCTGGGCGGCGCCGCCGTGCTGCTCGCCTGGGCCTTTCCCGGCACCCCGCTGCACGTCTCGGCCTCGCCCTGGCTGCCGCTGCACCTGGCGCTGGGCGTGGCCTCCTACGGCCTCTTCGCCGCCGCCGCCGTGCATGCCTGGCTCATGCGCCGCGCCGAGCGCTCGATGCGGCAGGGCGCCGATCCGCGCACCGGCATCCCGCTGCTGACGCTCGAGCGCCTCACCTTCCGCTTCGCGGCCGCCGGCTTCGTCGTGCTGTCGGCCACGCTGCTGGCCGGTGTCGTGTTCCGCGAGTCGCTCGGCGAATGGCGCTGGGACCACAAGACCGTCTTCTCGGTGCTGGCCTGGGCGGCGTTCGCCGTGCTGCTGCTCGGGCGGGCCCGCTTCGGCTGGCGCGGCCGCACGGCGGTGCGGGTCCTGTACACGGGATCGGTGCTGCTGCTGCTCGCCTACGTCGGTTCGCGCTTCGTGCTGGAAGTGGTGCTGCGGCGCGCCGTCTGATGAAGTACCTGGTCCTCTTCCTTGTCCTGCTCGTGGCCTACATGGCCTGGCGTGGCGCCCGCACGCGCGAGCTCGACGCCGGCCGCGGCCGCCCCCCCGCCCCGCCGGCGCTGCCGCAGGACATGGTGCGCTGCCCGGTCTGCGCGGTGCACCTGCCGCGCAGCGAGGCGCAGGCCGGCGCGAGCGGCCGGTTGTACTGCTCCCACGAGCATCGCCTGGCCGGCGGCAACTGACCGTGGCGGCACTGGCCCCCGTCCCGCCTGCACCGCCTGCCGCGGACGCGGACGATTCGGCCTTCGTGCGCCTGTGGTTCGGGTTCGCCACCGCGCGCGTCGTCGTCGGCTTCGTGCTCGTCGGCCTGCTGGTGGGCCTGCACTACCTGAACGCCTCGCCCACGATTTCCGCCTGGGTGCTGGGCATGTGCGGCACCTACGTGCTCGCCGCGCTGGCGGTCCGGCTGCTGCTGCGGCCGGTGCGCCCCGGCCAGACCTTCGACCCGCAATGGGTCTCCAGCATCGGCATCGACATCCTCGTGTTCTCGGCGCTGCAGTTCCTGCAGGCCGGCGGCATCTACTTCGCGCCGCTGTTCGCCCTGCCGGTGCTGATGGCCTCGGTGCTCGGCTCGACCCTGCTCGCCCTGGGCACCGCCGCCGGCGTCGCGCTGCTGCTGCTGGCCGAGGCCTGGGTCCTCACGCTGCAGGCGCCCGGCGACTTCGCGCAGCGCTTCCTGCAGGCGGGGCTGACCGGCACCGGGTTCTTCGCCCTCGCCTTCCTCGCACACCAGCTGGCGCTTCGGCTCGCGCGCGAGGAAGAGGCGGCGCGCGCCGGCCGCAAGGCCGCCCTGATGCAGGCCCAGGTGAACCAGCTGGTGATCGACACGCTCGGCGACGGCGTGCTGGTGGTCGACGCGAGCGGCCAGGTGCACGCGGCCAACCCCGCCGCGCGCGACCTGCTCGGGCCCAGCCTCACCGCGCCCGTCGGCGGCCTGGCCTGGCTGCTCGCCGAGCCGGCCTGGAAGCCGCTGCTGGACCTGGCCAGGCGCACCTTCGAGCTGCACGGCCCACAGATGGCCGACATCGCCGTCGACCTCGAGGAGGGCTCCACGCGCCGCATGTTCGCGCGCACGCGGCTGAGCGGCGCCGACGGCGATTCGCTGTGCGTGATGTTCCTGCAGGACCTGCGCGAGCTGGAGGCGCGCATGCGCACCGAGAAGCTGGCCGCGATGGGCCGCATGTCCACCGCGGTGGCGCACGAGATCCGCAATCCGCTGGCCGCCATCACGCAGGCCAACGAGCTGCTGGAGGAAGACCTGCGGGAGCCCGGCCAGCGCCAGCTGAGCGCGCTGGTGCGCCAGAACGCGCAGCGGCTCGCCCGGATCGTCGAGGACATCCTGGACGTCGCGCGCGTCCAGCACCAGCCCGCCGGCCTGGGCGCGCCGACGCTGGAGCTGGACGCCGCCGTGCGCACCACCGGCGGCGACTGGGTGGCACAGAACCGCTGCGCCGACCGCGTGCGGCTGGTGCTCGAAGGCGGCCGCGCCACCGTGCTGTTCGAGCCCGACCACCTGCGCCGCGTGCTGGTCAACCTGCTGGACAACGCACTGCGCTACGCGTCGGGCCGCTTCGACGCGATCCAGGTCGCCACCGAGGGCGGCGAGTGCCCCACGCTCACCGTCTGGAGCGACGGCCCGGCCATCGAGACCGCGGTCGAACAGCACCTGTTCGAGCCGTTCTTTTCCTCCGAAAGCCGCTCCAGCGGGCTGGGCCTGTACATCTGCCGCCAGCTGTGCGAGCGCCATGGCGCCAGCATCGGCTACCGGCGCGGGCCGGCGCCGTCGGGGGACGGGCGCAACGGCAACGCGTTTTTCGTGGCTTTCCGCACGCGCGACCGGATTGCCGCAGCCCATCCGTTTGCCAGAATAGCGGCGTGAACCAGCAGGCGACCGCCCCGATCGCGCAGGTCCTGGTCGTCGACGACGAGCCGGACCTGCGCACCCTCTATGAGCTGACCCTGCTGCGCGAGGGCTACCACGTCGATGCGGCGGGCACGCTCGAGGACGGCTGGCAGCACCTGCAGGAGCGCCGTTTCGACGTCGTCATCACCGACATGCGGCTGCCCGACGGCATGGGGCTGGAGCTGCTGCAGCGCATGCAGTCGCAGCAGCGCCCCGAGCGCTGCATCGTGATGACCGCCTACGGCTCGGCCGAGAACGCGGTGGAGGCGCTCAAGGCCGGCGCCTTCGACTACCTCACCAAGCCGGTCGACCTGCGGCAGTTCCGCAGCGTCGTCGCCTCGGCGATCCAGGAGCGCCAGCCCGCCGGCGCGAGGGCGCGCGGCAACGGCGCCGCGCGGCCCGAGCGCGCTTCGCCCGCGGCCGGGCAGTCGGCGCTGGACCGGCTGGTGGGTGACTCGCGGCCCATGCAGCAGGTCAAGGACCGCATCGCCAAGGTGGCGCGCAGCATGGCGCCCGTGCTCGTGCGCGGCGAATCGGGCACCGGCAAGGAACTGGCGGCGCGCGCGCTGCACGCCTGCAGCCACCGGGGCGAGGGGCCGTTCGTGGCCGTCAACTGCAGCGCCATCCCCGAGGCGCTGCTGGAGGCCGAGTTCTTCGGCGCCCGCAAGGGCTCGTACACCGGCGCGACCGCCGACCGCGAGGGCTACTTCCAGGCCGCGCAGGGCGGCACGCTGTTCCTCGACGAGATCGGTGACCTGCCGCTGGCGATGCAGTCGAAGCTGCTGCGCGCCATCCAGGAGCGGCAGGTGCGGGCGCTGGGATCGACCCAGGAAGATGCGGTCGACGTTCGCATCGTCAGCGCCACCCACCGCGATCTCTCGGCCGACGTGGCCGGGGGCCGGTTCCGGCAGGACCTGTACTACCGGCTGAACGTGATCGAGCTGGTCATGCCGCCGCTGCGCGAGCGGCGCGAGGACCTGCCGGCGCTGTGCGAGGCGCTGCTCGCGCGCATCGCGCACGACTCGGGCATGCCGGTGCCGCCGCTGTCGCCGGGCGTGCTCGATCAGCTGGCGGCCCACCCGCTGCCCGGCAACGTGCGCGAACTCGAGAACCTGCTGCACCGCGCGGCGGCGCTGTCGGACGGCACGGCGCTGCAGGTCGACGCGATCCTGTGCGGCGCCCCGGCTGCGGCCGCGGCGGCCGTGCCCGCGGCCGGTGCGCCGCCACGCGCCGCATCGGCCGCTGTCCCGTCGGACCTGCAGGGCTACCTCGACCAGCAGGAGCGCGAGATCCTCGTGCGCGCCCTGCAGGAAACCGGCTTCAACCGCACGGCGGCCGCGCAGCGGCTCGGACTGAGCCTGCGGCAGATCCGCTACCGCATCGCGCGCCTGGCCATCACGGTGCCCGGCGGCGAGGACCCGAATGACAACGCCGGCGCCTGACGACGCGCTCTGGGCGGGCGGCTGGTACCGCTTCGCGCGCCGGCTCGACTCGCCCAACTTCGGCCCGAGGCCGGTGCAGTCGGTGGTCGACCTGATCGTGCTGCATTCGATCAGCCTGCCGCCCGGCCGGTACGGCGGCGACGAGGTGCAGGCGCTGTTCACCAACACGCTGGACTGGAGCGCCCACCCGTACTTCCGCAGCATCGAGGGGATGCAGGTCTCGTCGCACTTCTACATCCGCCGCGGCGGCGAGCTGTGGCAGTTCGTCAGCTGCGACGACCGTGCCTGGCATGCCGGCGCGTCCTGCTGGCGCGGCCGCGACAACTGCAACGACGACTCCATCGGCATCGAGCTGGAGGGGCTCGAGGGCGAGTCCTTCGAGCCCGCGCAGTACGAAGCGCTGGCAGGCCTGTGCGCGGCGATCGCGCAGCGCTATCCGGTGCTGCACGTGGCCGGCCACGAGCACATCGCCCCGGGCCGCAAGAAGGACCCGGGACCCGGCTTCGACTGGCTCCGCCTGCAGCGCAGCCTGGGCTGGGACACCTCGGTTTTTCCCTAGGTTTGCGCACCGCTGTTGCCGCGGCGCGACCACTACATCTAGTGGCTTGTGCTTGCGCGCAGCGCTAGATATAGTGGCTCGCAGAGGAAGGAAGGACATCGCCATGGCAGCACGCGCGACCCGCCGCATCCAGCGGCCCAGCGGAACCGACCGACCGGCCCGCGCCCTCCTCCAGCTCAACCGCATCCCGGCCTGAATCGACGCCGCTTCCGCGCGCCCGTGCGGCAGCCCCGTTCCATTCCACCCACCGGCTGTCCACACCTTGTGCACCGACAACCCACCGGTTGACCACTACCTATAGCGCTTGCATCGCGATCGGACCCTACATATAGTGCCCCAACGCGACTGAAGCGATTACACTCCCGCCTCCCCGAGAGACAACCACCCGCAAGAAGGACCTCCATGCAAACTGCCCAAGGCATCGCCAGCACGCCGAACCAACCGCTGACCGCGACGGCGCTGGAAGCAGGACACGTGCAGGGCACGTCGCCGCTGAACCACTACCAGATCATCCGCCGCAACGGCGCGGTGGTCCCGTTCGAGCCGAACAAGATCGCCATCGCCATGATGAAGGCATTCCTGGCCGTGCACGGCACGCAGGGCGCCGCGTCGGCCAGCGTGCGCGAGACCGTCGACACGCTGACGCAGCAGGTCGTGCGCGCCCTGGTGCGCTCGCGCCCGGGCGGCGGCACGTTCCACATCGAGGACGTGCAGGACCAGGTCGAACTGGGCCTGATGCGCGGCGGCCACCACGACATCGCCCGTGCCTACGTGCTGTACCGCGACCGCCGCGCGCAGGAGCGCGCCAAGCAGGGCACGCCGGCCGTGGCCGAAGCGCCCGTCATCCACGTCACCGACGGCGGCCAGCGCATCCCGCTGGACCTGGGCCAGCTGCAGGCGCTGATCGAGGACGCCTGCGCCGGCCTGTCGGCCGACGTGAAGGCCGACCCCATCGTCGCCGAGACGATGCGCAACCTGTACGACGGCGTGCCGATCGACGAGGTCTACAAGGCCTCTATCCTGGCCGCCCGCACGCTGATCGAGAAGGACCCCGACTACACCTACGCCACCGCCCGGCTGCTGCTGCACACCATCTTCAAGGAGGTGCTGGGCCGCGACGTCACCCCGGGCGAGGCCGCGCAGGCCTACGCCGACTACTTCCCCGGCTTCATCAAGAAGGGCGTGGACGCCGAGCTGCTCAACCCCGAGCTGCTGCAGTACGACCTGCGCAAGCTGGGCGCCGCGCTCAAGCCCGAGCGCGACCTGAAGTTCGACTACCTGGGCCTGCAGACGCTGTACGACCGCTACTTCCTGCACGTGCGCAAGACCCGCATCGAGCTGCCGCAGGCGTTCTTCATGCGCGTGGCCATGGGCCTGGCCCTGAACGAGATCGACCGCGAGACCCGCGCGATCGAGTTCTACGAAGTGCTGTCCAGCTTCGACTTCATGTCGTCCACCCCGACCCTGTTCAACAGCGGCACGCTGCGCTCGCAGCTGTCGTCCTGCTACCTCACCACGGTGCCGGACGACCTGGACGGCATCTACGAGTCGATCAAGGAGAACGCGCTGCTGTCCAAGTTCGCCGGCGGCCTGGGCAACGACTGGACCCGCGTGCGGGCGCTGGGCTCGCACATCAAGGGCACCAACGGCGAATCGCAGGGCGTGGTGCCGTTCCTGAAGGTGGTCAACGACACCGCCGTGGCCGTCAACCAGGGCGGCAAGCGCAAGGGCGCCGTCTGCACCTACCTGGAGAGCTGGCACCTGGACATCGAGGAATTCCTCGAGCTGCGCAAGAACACCGGCGACGACCGCCGCCGCACCCATGACATGAACACGGCGAACTGGATTCCCGACCTGTTCATGCGCCGGGTGATGGAAAAGGGCGAGTGGACGCTGTTCTCGCCCTCCTCCGTGCCCGATTTGCACGACAAGTTCGGCGCCGAGTTCGAGAAGGCCTACGTCGCCTACGAGGACAAGGCCCGGCGCGGCGAGATCAAGCCCAGCAAGACGGTGCCGGCCACCGACATGTGGCGCAAGATGCTCTCGATGCTGTTCGAGACCGGCCATCCCTGGATCACGTTCAAGGATGCCTGCAACGTGCGCTCGCCGCAGCAGCACGCCGGCGTCGTGCACTCGTCCAACCTGTGCACGGAGATCACGCTCAACACCAGCGACACCGAAACCGCGGTGTGCAACCTGGGCTCGGTCAACCTGCTGCAGCACCTGAAGGACGGCCAGGTCGACCAGGACAAGCTGAAGAAGACCATCTCCACCGCGATGCGGATGCTCGACAACGTGATCGACATCAACTACTACGCGGTCAAGAAGGCGCGCGACTCCAACATGCGCCACCGCCCGGTCGGCCTGGGCGTGATGGGCTTCCAGGATGCGCTGTACGAACTGCGCATCCCCTACGCCTCCCAGGAGGCCGTCGACTTCGCCGACCGCTCCATGGAGGCGGTCTGCTACCACGCCTACTGGGCCTCGACCGAGCTGGCCCGCGAGCGCGGCCGCTATTCCAGCTACAAGGGCTCGCTCTGGGACAAGGGCATCCTGCCGCTGGACACGCTGGAGCTGCTGGCCCAGGCCCGCGGCGGCTACGTCGAGGTCGACCGCTCGGCCTCCCTGGACTGGGACGCCCTGCGCCGCAAGATCGCCGCCGACGGCATGCGCAACTCCAACTGCGTCGCCATCGCCCCGACCGCCACGATCTCCAACATCATCGGCGTGGACGCCTCGATCGAGCCGTGCTTCGGCAACCTGTCGGTCAAGTCCAACCTGTCCGGCGAATTCACGGTGATCAACCACTACCTAGTGCGCGACCTGAAGCGCCTGGGCCTGTGGGACGACGTGATGGTCATGGACCTGAAGCACTTCGACGGCTCGCTGCGCCCGATCGACCGCGTGCCGCAGGAGGTCAAGGCCCTGTACGCCACCGCCTTCGAGGTCGAGCCGGTGTGGCTGGTCGAAGCCGCCGCGCGCCGCCAGAAGTGGATCGACCAGGCCCAGTCGCTGAACATCTACATGGCCGGCGCCTCGGGCAAGAAGCTGGACGACACCTACAAGCTCGCCTGGCTGCGCGGCCTGAAGACCACCTACTACCTGCGCACCATCAGCGCCACGCACGCGGAGAAGTCCACCGTGCAGTCGGGCCGCCTCAATGCGGTGGCCTCGGGCGGCGCCAACGGCGGCATGTCCGCGCTCGATGCGGCGGCCGCGGCCGCGCAGGCACAGATGGACGCCACGCCGGCGACCGACATCAAGTTCTGCGCGATCGACGACCCGACGTGCGAGGCTTGCCAATAAGTCGATGAAGGAGGTATCGGCGTTCTCCGACAGGACGCCGATGCAAACGAGCAACACAATCGCGCCGTGATGTGAACGGACACTTTTCAATACACATCACTGCTCTGATAATCCGAGCACTGGAAAACACATGCTGACCTGGGACGACGAAGTCAAGCCCACATCGCCGACGCCCGCAAGCAGCGGTTCGAACTGGAACCGCGAGGTGACCCATTCACCCCTGGCGCAGGCAGCCCTCCAGCCCGTCACCCCGATCCGCACGCTCAGCGACGGCGCCGCCCTGCCGGTGCAGCCGCCTGCCCGGTCCGCGGGTGCCGCGGTGGCGCCGACCCAGCGCCGCGTGAACGCGGCCGACAAGCGCATCATCAACGGCCAGACCGACGTCAACCAGCTGGTGCCGTTCAAGTACAAGTGGGCCTGGGAGAAGTACCTGGCCACCTGTGCCAACCACTGGATGCCGCAGGAAGTGAACATGACGCGCGACATCGCGTTGTGGAAGGACCCCAACGGCCTGACCGAGGACGAGCGCCGCATCATCAAGCGCAACCTCGGCTTCTTCGTCACCGCCGACTCGCTGGCCGCCAACAACATCGTGCTGGGCACCTACCGCCACATCACGGCGCCCGAATGCCGCCAGTTCCTGCTGCGCCAGGCGTTCGAGGAGGCGATCCACACCCACGCGTACCAGTACATCGTGGAGTCGCTGGGCCTGGACGAGAGCGAGATCTTCAACGCCTACAACGAGGTCCAGTCGATCCGCGACAAGGACCAGTTCCTGATCCCCTTCATCGAGGCGATCATGGACCCGAACTTCCACACCGGCACGCCCGAGAACGACCAGAAGCTGCTCAAGAGCCTGATCGTCTTCGCCTGCCTGATGGAAGGCCTGTTCTTCTACGTCGGCTTCACCCAGATCCTGGCGCTGGGCCGGCAGAACAAGATGACCGGTGCTGCCGAGCAGTACCAGTACATCCTGCGGGACGAGTCGATGCACTGCAACTTCGGCATCGACCTGATCAACCAGCTGAAGCTGGAGAACCCGCACCTGTGGACGGCCGATTTCAAGGCCGAGATCCGCGGCCTGTTCCAGAAGGCCGTCGAGCTCGAATACCGCTATGCCGAGGACACCATGCCGCGTGGCGTGCTGGGCCTCAATGCCTCCATGTTCAAGGGCTACCTGCGCTACATCGCCAACCGGCGTGCCACGCAGATCGGCCTGGAAGCGCTGTTCCCCAACGAGGAGAACCCCTTCCCGTGGATGAGCGAGATGATTGACCTGAAGAAAGAGCGCAACTTCTTTGAAACCCGCGTGATCGAGTACCAGTCGGGTGGCGCGCTTTCCTGGGATTGAAGGCGACTGCGACGTAGTTTGGGTTCGTGAGATTCGCCCGCACCGTCGACCGGCCGACAAGAGCCGGCGCCGTGCGGGCCACGGTGTTCATGTGGCTGGGCCGAGGCCCAACCGCATGGATCGCTTGGCGCCACCAACAAGGCGCCGAGTGCTTCTTTCGTTGATGTTGATGTCAACTTGAACAGGAGAATGGAAATGGCAACTGCAAAGAAAGCCGCGAAGAAAGCCCCGGCCAAGAAAGCCGCCGCCAAGAAGGCACCGGCCAAGAAGATGACGGCGAAGAAGGCCCCGGCCAAGAAGGCCGCAGCCAAGAAGGCGCCGGCGAAGAAGGCCGCCGCCAAGAAGGCTCCGGCGCGCAAGGTCGCGGCCAAGAAGGTCGCAGCCAAGAAGGCCCCGGCGAAGAAGGCGACCGCGAAGAAGACCGCGGCCAAGAAGGCCCCCGCGAAGAAGGCGGCGGCGAAGAAGACCACCGCCAAGAAAGCCGCGAAGAAGACCACCGCGAAAAAGGCGGCGAAGAAAGCGCCTGCGAAAAAGGCCGCGAAGAAGGCTGCGAAGAAGCCGGCTGCGAAAAAGGCCGCCAAAGCCCCTGCTGCCAAGCCCGCTGCAGCGCCCGCTGCCGCGGCCCCGGCCGCGCAGACGACGCTGAACCCGCAGGCCGCCTGGCCCTTCCCGACGGCTTCCAAGCCCTGAGGGACATCGCCCGGGGAGCGCTGCGCGTTCCCCGGGTGCTTGTTCAGCCACCCCCAAGCCAGGCTCCGCCTGGCTTTTTTCATGGCCGCGCGCGAAGCCGTCCTGCACCCGCCGGCGCGACGCGGCGCCACACTCGCCGCATGCCGCAGGACCTCCAGCCCGACCTCTTCGGCACGCCTGCGCCGGCCCCCCACCTGCCCGAGGGCCTGCGTTACGAGCCCGAGTTCCTCACGCCCGCCGAGGAAGCCGCGCTGCTGCAGTGCATGGAGCGCGTGCCGCTCGAGCCGATGCAATACCAGGGCTTCACCGCGCTGCGCCGCGTGGCCAGCTACGGCGGCAGGTACGACTTCAGCGCCCAGCGCCTCGAGGCGGCCGAGCCCCTGCCCGACTGGCTGCAGCCCCTGCGCGAGAAGGCCGCCCGCTGGTTGGGCATCGACCCGCAGCGGTTCACGCAGGCCCTGGTGGCCGAATACCGGCCTGGCACGCCGCTCGGCTGGCACCGCGACGTGCCCGACTTCGAGGACGTGGTCGGTGTGTCGCTGCGGTCCGGAGCGACGCTGCGATTTCGGCCCTACCCGCCGCGCGAGCCCAGACGCACCGGCGTGCTCAAGCTCACCTTGGCGCCGCGATCGGTCTACCTGCTGCGCGGGCCCGCGCGCTGGGCCTGGCAGCACAGCGTGGCGCCGACCCAAGCGCTTCGCTACTCGATCACCTTGCGCACGCCGTCGCAGCGGCGCTGAGGGTCAGTGCTGGCCGCCGGCGAGCGCGATGCGCCGGCGCAGCCGCTCGGCCTCGTCGTTCGCGCCGCGCTGCTCCGCGAGCCGCAACTGCGCCCCCAGCCAGGCGAGCAGCGGACGCCGCCAGCCTTGCGCCGAGGCCGTGTCGACCGCCAGCTGCAGCACGTCCGGTCCGGCACGGCCGGCGCGCACCGCGACCCCCGCGGCGACGAGCCGCGACAGCGGGTCGGCCACCGCCGCGAGGGCGGCCGCATTCGCCTGGCCGGCGACGCCCCGGTAGCGCGCCGGCAGCAGGTCGGCCTGCACGGCCTCGCCCGCCAGGTAGGCGGCATAGGCGCGCTCGGCCGCGCCGCTGTCGGCGCGCAGCGGCTCGAACCCCGTGCACGGCTCGAACGCCAGGCTGGCGACCTGCAGCGCGCAGCGCGTGAGTTCCGCCCGCGCGACCAGCGAGGCCTGCCCGGTGGAGGACAGCGAGTGGCGCGCGCGCGCGAACTCGGCGTCGGCCGCGCGCGTCTCGCCGGCCAGGAACGCCTGCTCGTAGCGCTCGAGCGAGCCGTGCGCGCCGACCTGCCAGTCGGGCGCCTGCGGCCGGCTGCCGCAGCCGGCCAGCAATGCCGCACCCACCACGAGCAGCGCGAGCCTCATGGCAGCCGGATCTCCGTGTCGCGGGCGAACGGCCACTTGCGGTTGATCTCGTTGATGAGAGAGTCGATCTTGCGCAGGTTCGCCTCGACCTCGCCGCGCAGCGCGCCCAGGTCCTGCGTGGCGCCACGCACGTTCGCGCCCACGCCCTGCGCCTCGACCAGCACGGCGTCGACCTTCTTCAGGCTGCTGCGCGTGTCCGCCAGCAGTCCGTTCAGCTGCACCACCGTGGAACGCGCCTCGCGCACCAGGCCCTCCGGCCCGAACACCTGGGCGTCCGCCCGGCCGGCCATGGCGTCGATGCGCGCCAGCAGCGCATTGGTGCGATCCAGGGTCGCCACCAGCTTGCGGGCATCGTTCTCGTTGCCCAGCAGCACGCCGAGCGCGCCTTGCGGGCCCCTGAGCTTCTCGGTCACCGCCTGCACGTTGGCGATGCTGCTGCGAAGCGCCGCATCCTGCGCGGTGATGGCGCTGAGGTTCTCGAGCACCTCGCGCGCCGAGGAGATCACGCGCGGCAGTTCGGCCGTGGCGTCGCCGCGCAGCACCGGCCGCTCGGCGCCGTCGGGCAGCACGGGATCGGTCAGGATGCCGGAGAACGCGCGCAGCGCCGGGCTGCCGACCAGGCCGCGCTCGAGCGTGAACACGCTGCTGGTGCGCAGCCAGTGGGCATCCTTGCGGGCCACGTCGACCAGCAGGCGCACGTCGCCGGCGGGGGCGAGTTCGACCCGGCGCACGCGCCCGATCGGAAACCCCGAGAAGGTCATGTCCATGCCCACGAACACGCCTTCGGAGTTCTCGGTGATCAGCACCAGGCGCTGCGTCGACTCGAACACGCCCCGGGCGTACAGCAGGTACAGCGCCGAGCCCGCGATCAGCAGGACGGTGAAGATCAGCAGCAGCCGCGCCTTGAGGGCCAGGTGCGGCACCGGCGCGGCCGAAGCCGGCTCGGAATCCTGCAGGGGCGTGTCGTCGTCCATCAGTAGTAGTTGCCCACCAGCGACAACGCCTCGAGCAGCAGCAGCACGGCGAACATCCGCACCAGGCCCTGCAGCGCCGCGTGTTCCCGCGATTCGCGGCGGCCCGTCTGCGCGGCGCCCGAGACCATCGGGATGAAGGCCACCGCGGCGCTGAAGAAGACGGTCTTGATCACGAATATCAGCGCCACCGAGGGCGTGAACACGTGGCCGAACATGCGCGTGTACGCGGCCAGCCCGGCGGGCGTGGAACCGTAGACGGCCAGGTAGGCCAGCACCGTGGCCACCACGCAGCTCAGGGCCGCCAGCGTGACCGTGCAGAAGGCCCCGGCCAGCACGCGGGGCAGCACCTCCTCGACGACCGGGTCGCGGCCGCGGCGGCGCAGCGCGTCGAAGCGCCCGCGCAGCCGCATCTCGGCCAGGGCGGCGCCGTTCGGGATGGTGCAGCGCAGCGCGACGAACAGCGCCGCGGTCAGCGGAATGAGTTCGAGCACCAGCACGCGCACGACCATCTCCAGGGCGTACTGCGACAGCCCGTAGCTGCGCGCCGTGACCACGACGATGCGCGTGATCACCAGCGTGAGCAGCGCCGCGAGCACGCAGAACCCCGGCAGGATCGGCGCGGTGTCGAGCCAGGTGTGGCGGGCCAGCGCCGCGCGCATGGTCGCCGTGCGGTAGCTCGAAGGCGACATCGCCAGCACCGCGACCATGGCGCCGAACTTCAGCCGGCTCCAGGCGTTGCCCAGCCACTGCAGCAGCGTGAGGCCGCCGAGCGTCTGCGGCTTGCGGAGCGGGGCCGTGGTCATGCGGCGGATGATAGCGGTGCGGTGCCGCAAACGCCCAGCCACCGGTGCGCTGGGCGGGCCACAATCGTGGCGGCCCCGCACCGCCCCGGCAGTTTCAGCAGCGGGCGGCCGCGGCCCGTGTCGACCGGAAGGACCCCAGCGATGAGCGGCAAGCATGCCTATGACCTGTTCGTGATCGGCGGCGGCAGCGGGGGCGTGCGCGCGGCGCGCATGGCCGCCCAGCGCGGCGCGCGGGTGGCGCTGGCGGAGGCGGCCGCGCTGGGCGGCACGTGCGTGAACGTCGGCTGCATCCCCAAGAAGCTCTACAGCTACGCGGCGCATTACAGCCAGGACTTCCGCGATTCCGCGGGCTTCGGCTGGGACGTGCCGGCGCCGCGGTTCGACTGGCACCGGCTGCGGGCCAACCGGGCGCAGGAGATCGGGCGCCTGAACCGCGTCTACGACAAGCTGCTGCACGACGCCGCCGTGCACATGGTGCGCGGCTGGGCCAGCCTGCTCGATGCCCACACCATCCAGGTCCGCAACGCGCACGGCGCACAGACGTTCACCGCGCGGCACATCCTCGTGGCCACCGGCGGCACGCCCACCGTGCCCGCCGTGGCCGGCGCGCAGCTGGGCGTGAGCTCGGACGCGATGTTCGACCTGGAGCCTTTCCCGCACCGGCTGGTGGTGGTCGGAGGCGGCTACATCGCCTGCGAGTTCGCCTCCATCTTCCATGGGCTGGGGGCGAAGGTGCACCTCCTGTACCGCGGCGAGCAGATCCTGCGCGGCTTCGACGACGAGATCCGCCGGCACGTGGCCGACGGGATGGCGCGCGACGGCATCGACCTGCGGCTGCGCACCGAGGCCGAGTCGCTCACCCGCACCGCGCACGGCATCGACGTGCTGCTGCAGGACGGCCACCGGCTGCACGCCGACGCCGTGCTGTTCGCCACCGGCCGGGTGCCGAACGTGAGCGGCCTGGGACTGGACGCGGCGGGGGTGCGGCAATCCGCCGACGGCGCCATCGAGGTCGACCGCCACTACCGCACGTCGGTGCCCTCGATCTACGCGGTGGGTGACGTCACGGCCCGCGTGCAGCTCACGCCCGTGGCCCTGGCCGAGGCGATGGCGGTGGTCGACCACCTCTATGGCGACGGGCGCCGCGACGTGGATTACGAGGTCGTTCCCACCGCGGTGTTCACGCACCCCAACGTCGGCACGGCCGGACTCACCGAGCAGCAGGCGCGCGAGCGGTTCGCAGCGGTGCGGATCTTCCGCAGCGAGTTCAAGCCGCTGCGGCACACGCTCTCGGGCAGCAGCGAGCGCTGCCTGATGAAGCTGGTGGTCGATGCGGCGAGCGATCGCGTGGTCGGCCTGCACATGGTCGGACCCGACGCGGGCGAGATCGTGCAGGGCTTCGCGGTGGCGATGCGCGCGGGGGCGACCAAGGCGGTGTTCGACGGCACCCTGGGCATCCACCCGACGCTGGCCGAGGAGTTCGTCACCATGCGCGAGCCGGTGCGCTGAAGCGCGCGCCAAAGAAAAACGCCGGCGGCCCTTGCGGGCCCCGGCGTCCTTGCACTCCCTGATTCGTGCCGTCAGTTGTACGGGCGACCGTAGGCCCGGGTGAGCGGCGCCGACTTGGCGTCTTCCTCGGGCGGCAGGTAGATCGTGGTGCGATCGATCTTGGAGTCGTAGGCGGCGAGTTCGGCACTGGCGCTGCGAATCACGGCCCGATCCAGCGGATGGCATTGGCGCTGGCTCAGTTTGGAGAGCTGCTCGGACTTGTCGATCATCTCCCGCACGGCCGCCGCATCCATCATCAGGGCGAACGGATTGGCTGCGAATGCTGCTGTCGTCATGCTCTCACTCCTATCGAAATTCTGGGTGTGTTCGTCGGTGGGCAGACTGTCGCCGCTGGGCCAGCTTTGTAACGTCAGGTGAGTTCGTTACACCTTGTAGGACGCTTCCGTACGGCCCCGAGGCCCGTCGCGGCGATGGCTCGAGCGCGCTGCACAATGCCATCCATGCCCTTCATGCCGCCGTTCATCGCGCCCACGCGCCACAGCGATCCGGAGGGCGCGCTCGCCCAGGTCCGCACCATCTACACGCAGCAGATCGAGCACCTTCGCCGCGCCATGCAGCGCTTCGTGGCGGGCGACACGCTGCCGGGCCACGTGCGCGCGTGCTACCCCTTCGTGCGCATCCAGACCGAGACCGCGATCCCGCAGGACGTGCTGGAGAACCTGGGCCTGAGCTACGGCTTCGTCTCCGGCGCCGGCCGCTTCGAGACCACGCTCACGCGGCCCGACCTGTACGCGAACTACTACCTCGAGCAGTTCCGCCTGCTGCGGCAAAGCCACGGCGTGGAGCTCGAGGTGGGCACGAGCACCGAGCCGATCCCGGTGCATTTCTCGTTCGCGGAGAACGACCACATCGAAGGCACGCTCAGTCCCGCGCGGCGCGCCATGCTGCGCGACCTGTTCGACCTGCCCGACCTGCACGCGATGGACGACGGCATCGCCAACGGCACCTGGCGCGCCCACCCCGCCGAGCCTCACCCGCTGGCACTGTTCACGGCCTCGCGCGTCGACTACTCGCTGCAGCGGCTGCGCCACTACACGGGCACCGCGCCGGACTGGTTCCAGAACTTCGTCCTGTTCACCAACTACCAGTTCTACATCGACGAATTCGTGCGGCTCGGCCACGAGGCGATGGCCGACCCGGAGAGCGACTACACCGCGTTCGTCGAGCCGGGCAACGTGGTCACGCGCCGCGCGGGCCTGGCGGCCGACGCGGCCGGCGTGCCGCAGCCGGGCGGCGCGGCGCCGCCGCGGCTGCCGCAGATGCCGGCCTACCACCTGATGCGGGGCAACCACGCCGGCATCACCATGGTCAACATCGGCGTCGGGCCGGCCAACGCCAAGACCATCACGGATCACATCGCGGTGCTGCGCCCGCACGCCTGGCTGATGCTCGGGCACTGCGCGGGCCTACGCAGCAGCCAGCAGCTGGGTGACTACGTCCTCGCGCACGCCTACGTGCGCGAGGACCACGTGCTGGACGAGGAGCTGCCCATCTGGGTGCCGATCCCGGCGCTGGCGGAGATCCAGCTCGCGCTGGAAAAGGCGGTGGCCGACGTCACGCAGTGCCAGGGCGCCGACCTCAAGCGCATCATGCGCACCGGCACGGTGGCCAGCACCGACAACCGCAACTGGGAACTGCTGCCCGGCAACGAGCCGCAGCGGCGCTTCAGCCAGAGCCGCGCGGTGGCGCTGGACATGGAGAGCGCCACGATCGCGGCCAACGGCTTTCGCTTCCGCGTGCCCTACGGCACGCTGCTGTGCGTGAGCGACAAGCCGCTGCACGGCGAGATCAAGTTGCCGGGCATGGCCAACCAGTTCTACCGCGAGCGCGTCGACCAGCACCTGCGCATCGGGATGCGCGCCATCGAGATCCTGCGCGCCGGCGGCAGCCAGCGCCTGCACAGCCGCAAGCTGCGCAGCTTCGACGAAGTCGCCTTCCAGTGACTACAGCGGGCTGGTCGCGCCCGCGACCTGGCCCATGGCCTCGCCCAGCCGCACGGCGCGGGTGGGCGCCCAGTCGGCGGCGAAGGTGACGATGTCCTTGGGGAACAGCATCACCACCGTGGAGCCGAGCAGGAAGCGGCCCATCTCCTGGCCCTTGCGCAGCACGATGTCCTGGCCCGCATAGTCCCAGCTGCGGATGTCGGGCGTGCGCGGCGGGTTCACGACCCCGTGCCACACGGTGGCGACGCTGCCCACGATGGTCGCGCCGACCAGCACGTTCACGAACGGACCGAAGTCGGTGTCGAACACGCAGACGACCCGCTCGTTGCGGGCGAACAGGCCCGGCACGTGGCGCGCCGTGAGCGGATTGACCGAGAACAGGTCGCCGGGCACATAGACCATGCGCACGAGCCGGCCGTCGCAGGGCATGTGGATGCGGTGGTAGTCCTTGGGCGCCAGGTACAGGGTCGCGAAATGGCCGTGGTCGAACCGGCGCGCCAGCGCCGCGTCGCCACCGAGCAGGGCCGTCGTCGAGTAGCTGTGGCCCTTGGCCTGGAAGATCTGGTCGTGCTCGATGGGGCCGAACTGGCTGATCGCCGCATCGACCGGGCACACCAGGCTGGCGTCGGCCAGCGGGCGCGCGCCCTCGCGCAGCGGCCGGGTGAAGAACTCGTTGAAGCTGGCGTAGCTGTCGATCCGCGGGTCGGCCGCTTCGGCCATGTTCACACCGTAGTGGGCAATGAAGCGGCGGATGATCCAGTGGGTGAACGCGCCGCCACGCAGGCTGGCGAGCTTGCCCATCAGGATGGTGAGCAGCTTCTTGGGCAGCAGGTACTGCTGCTGGATGGCGAGCGGTGGGAACAAGCGGGCTTTCGCGGAAGGGGAAGAAAAAAATTCTAAGCGGCGCCGGGGGCGGCGCGGGACCGCTGCTGACAAAATAGCCCGGTGAGCCCCGCCGCACCGCTCCTCGAGGCCCGCCACCTGCGCAAGCGCTACGGCAGCACGGCCGTGGTGGACGACCTGTCGTTCCGCATCGCCGCCGGCGAGTGCCTGGGCGTGATCGGCCCCAACGGCGCGGGCAAGACCACCACCATCCGCATGTGCCTGGGGCTGACCGTCCCCGACGAGGGCGACATCACCGCGTTCGGCCTGCCGATGCCGCGGGAGGCGCTGGCGATCAAGGCGCAGGTCGGCGTGGTCAGCCAGTTCGACTCGCTCGACCCGGACTTCACCTGCGCCGAGAACCTGCTGGTGTACGGCCGCTACTTCGGCCTGAAGGAGGCGCAGATCCGCGAGCGCATCCCGCGCCTGCTGGAATTCGCGGCGCTGTCGCACAAGGCGCACGCCAAGCCGGCGGAGCTGTCCGGCGGCATGCGCCGGCGGCTGTCGCTGGCGCGCGCCCTGGTCAACGAGCCGCGCCTGCTGATGCTGGACGAGCCGACCACCGGACTCGATCCGCAAGCGCGCCACCTGATGTGGGAGCGGCTACAGCTGCTGCTGCAGCAAGGCAAGTCGATCCTGCTCACCACGCACTTCATGGACGAGGCCGAACGCCTGTGCTCGCGGCTGCTGGTGCTGGACCACGGCCGCCGCATCGCCGAGGGCGCGCCGCGCGAGCTGATCGCCCAGCACCTGGAGCCCGACGTCGTGGAGGCCTACGGCAATGGCGCGCTCGCGTTGGCCGGCAGCGGCCTGCGCGCGCTGGCCGGCCGGGTGGAGGTGAGCGGCGAGACCGTCTTCTTCTACACCCAGGATGCCAGGCCGCTGCTGGACGCGCTGGCCGCGCGGCCCGGCCTGCGCACCCTGCACCGGCCCGCCAACCTGGAGGACCTCTTCCTCAAGCTCACCGGCCGCCAGATCCGGGAGGACGGCTGATGGCACCCAGCATCTGGCGCGTGCCCGACCTGTCGCTGCGCTGGTGGCCGGTGTTCCGGCGCAACCTGCTGGTCTGGCGCAAGCTCGCCATCCCCAGCCTGATCGGCAACATCGCCGAGCCGCTGATCTGGCTGCTCGCGTTCGGCTACGGCATGGGCGCGCTGGTCGGCCAGGTGCAGCTGCAGGGGCAGCAGGTGCCCTACATCCTGTTCCTGGCCAGCGGGTCGATCTGCATGAGCGCGATGAACGCCGCCTCGTTCGAGGCCCTGTATTCGGCGTTCTCGCGCATGCACGTGCAAAAGACCTGGGACGGCATCATGAATGCGCCCGTCACGCTGGACAACGTGGTGCTGGCCGAGATGTTGTGGGCCGCCTTCAAGGCCATCTTCACCGTCACGGCGATCCTCGCCGTGATGCTCGGCCTGGGCATCAGCCACAGCCCGAAGCTGGCCCTCGCGTGGCTCATCCTGCTGGGCGCGGGCATCACCTTCTCCTGCATCGCCCTGATCTTCAATGCGCTGGCCAAGGGCTACGATTTCTTCACCTACTACTTCACCCTGTTCCTCACGCCCATGATGTTCCTGTCCGGCGTGTTCTTCCCGCGCGGCCAGCTGCCGGCGCCGCTGCGCGCGCTGTCCGACTGGCTGCCGCTGACCAACGCGGTGGAACTGGTGCGGCCGCTGTTCATGGACCAGTGGCCCGCGGATCCCTGGCGCGGCCTGGCCGTGCTGGCGGCCTACGCCGTCGGCGCCTTCTGGGTCGCCCTGGCCCTCACCCGCCGCCGTTTCGCGGCCTGACACCATGGCCCTCGCCCCGCTGCCCGCCGACCTGCTCGCCATGATGGTGCGCGGCGTCTCGGTCAACGTCGCCTCGCGCGACGCCAACCTGCGGCCCAGCCTGATGCGCGCCGTCGGCAGCGACGTCGCGCCCGACGGCAGCCGCATCACCGTGTTCCTGGCCCGCAGCCAGTCGGCCCAGCTGCTGCAGGACATCGCCAGCACCGGCCAGCTCGCGGCGGTGTTCAGCGAGCCGGCCACGCACCGCAGCGTGCAGATCAAGGCGACGCGCGCGACACTGCGGCCGGCCCGGCACGACGACGAGCCGGTGCTGGCGCGCTACGTCGCCTCGATGGAGCGCGAGATCGCCCGCGTCGGCTTCCCGCCGGCGCTCACGCGCGCGATGCTCGCGCACCGCATCGAGGACCTGGTGGCCGTGACCTTCGAGCCCGAGCAGGCGTTCGACCAGACGCCGGGGCCGCGGGCGGGCAACTCGTTCGGAGGCGGCCAGTGAGCGCGCTGCGGCTGTGCGACATCCGCGCCTGCCTGGAAGGGGCGATCCCCGCCGTGCTGGCGACGTGCGACGCCGACGGCACGCCCAACGTCGCGTACCTGTCGCAGGTGTTCTATGTTGACGACCGGCACGTGGCGTTGTCGTTCCAGTTCTTCAACAAGACGCGGCGCAACATCCTGGCCAACCCGCGCGCGACGGCCCTGCTGATCCACCCGCGCACGGCCGCCCTGTACCGGCTGCACATCCGCTACCTGCGCACCGAGGCCGACGGCCCGCTGTTCGAGCGGATGAAGGCGCAGCTGGCCGGGATCGCTTCGCACACGCGGATGGAAGGCGTGTTCAAGCTGCTCGGCTCGGACATCTACGAGGTCGAGTTGCTGGAGCAGGTGCGCGGCGAGCCGCTGCCCGCCCCGGCGGCCACCGAGGGCCGGCTCACCGCCTTGCGCGCCTGCGCGGAGCGGCTGGCGCGCAGCACCACCCTGGACGAGGCGCTGAGCGGCGTGCTGGCCACCCTGAACGACGGCCTGGACATCCGGCATGCCATGGTCCTGATGCACGATGCCAAGGCCCGGCGGCTGTACACGGTGGCGAGCTCGGGCTATGCCACCTCGGGCGTGGGCTCGGAGATCGGGATCGGCGAAGGCGTGATCGGCGTGGCCGCGCGCGAGCGCACGCCCGTGCGCATCCCGCACCTGACCAGCGCGGCGGCCTACAGCCAGGCCATCCGCAGCAGCCTCACCGAGCCGGGCGAGCCCGTCACGGACATCCCCTATCCCGGGCTCGCCGAGCCGCACAGCCAACTGGCGGTGCCGATCGTCTCGCTCGGCAAGCTGCTGGGCGTGTTGTTCGTCGAGAGCTCGCGGGACCTGCGGTTCGGCTACGAGGAAGAGGACGTGCTGGTCACGATGGCCGGGCACCTGGGCGCCACCATCGAGCTGCTGCAGGCCGGCGCGGACACCGAGCCGGAGCCGGCGGCGCCTGCCTCGGCGGCGGTGGCGCCGGGCGCCCCCATGCTGCTGCGCCACTTCGGCGCCAACGACAGTGTCTTCATCGACGACCGCTACCTGATCAAGGGCGTGGCCGGGGCGATCCTGTGGAAGCTGGTGCGCGACCACCAGCAGCACGGCCGCACCGAGTTCACCAACCGCGAGCTGCGGCTGGATCCCTCGCTCGGCCTGCCCGACGTGAGCGACAACCTCGAGGCCCGGCTGCTGCTGCTGCAGCGCAGGCTGCAGGAGCACGGACCGCACCTGCGCATCGAGAAAACGGGCCGCGGGCGGTTCCGGCTCGCCGTCGGCCGCCCGCTCCAGCTGGCGCCCGCCTAGCCCACCACCAGGCCGGGCACCGCGTCCTGGCCCAGGCCGCGCGCCAGCTTGGTCCACTCGCCCTCCGACAAGTGCGGGCGGATGACGTCCAGCACGGCCGCAAACGCGGGGGCCGGCGCGTTGGCCCGCATGCCCGACAGGGCGGCCAGGCGATCCACCGGCGTCATGTGCGGCAGCATCCAGCGCGCGACCGTCATCATCTCCTGCGGCGGAATCGAGCCGACCAGCGCGTCGTGCAGCGCGACCAGTTCGGCGTCGGTGTAGCGCGCCCACAGCACGGCGTTGTGGGCCGACTCCTCCACCTCCATGTGGCGCAAGTTGTCGGCCACGAACACGGCCAGGTGGCGGTACAGCGCATGGGCCGCAGCGCCGCGCGCCGGCAGCGGCAGCTCGCGCAGCGCGGCCGCGGCGGCCCGCAGGTCCCCGATCTCCTGCTGGTGGTGCACGTGGTCGCCGGCGACGGCCGCGCTGGCGCCCGCGGCGCGCTCCTCGATGGCGCGATGCACGTACTCGTTCTCGTGCTCGAGGTGGGAGCGGCAGAAGTCCATCAGGTCCATGACCTTGCCGGTGGCCTGGCCGAGGGCCTGTTCGTCCTCCACGTCCACGCGGCCGAGCGACAGCAGCGTGTCGGCCATGAAGGCGCGCAGCGCCTTGTGGATGCCGCCGTACATGTCGAAGCGCGGCTGCGCCGCCGCGATGCTCTGGAGTTCCTGGGTGTCGATCTTCATGGTGCGTTCCTTCGGAGGTTGGCCGGCACCTCGCCTGCCACGCCGGGAACTCTAGGAACTTGCGCCGGGGCGCGTTCTGAAGAATCGCTTAAGCAATCCCTAAGGAAACCTTAACCGGTGGCGGACGTGAACTGCGTCACGCGAACTGCCGCGGTCCGGCACCGCCCGCCCCTGTCCCGTCCGGCACGGCGTGACGCCCGCCATTCAATTGCACACAATTCAATTGTGTTCTATCATTGTCGCCATGCACAGGACCAAGGCCATCCCGCCGGAGCAGGCGCTCGCGCTGGACCACCAGCTTTGCTTTGCCCTGTACTCGGCGTCCCTGGCGATGACCAAGCTGTACAAGCCCTGGCTCGACGAGCTGGGCCTGACCTATCCGCAGTACATCGCGATGCTCGCGCTCTGGGAGCAGGACGGCCTGTCCGTCTCGCAGCTCGGCGAGCGCCTGCGCCTGGATTCCGGCACCCTCACGCCGCTGCTCAAGCGGCTGGAGGCCGCCGGCCTGGTCACGCGCCTGCGCGGCACCGAAGACGAGCGGCGCGTGCATGTGCGCCTGACGACCGCCGGCCGGCGCCTGCGCGCGCGCGCCGAGAAGATCCCCGGCTGCGTGCTCGACGCCGCGCAGTGCCCCCTTCCCGAGCTGGTGCAGCTCACGCGCCAGCTCCAGTCGCTGCGGGACCGGCTCGCCGCCTGACCCGCTTCCTTCCCCCTCCTCCACCAACACCGAAAGGCCATCCATGAACAAGCTCGACAAGGTGCTCTACACCGCCCACGCCCACACGACCGGGGGCCGCGACGGCCAGTCCCGCACCGACGACGGCCGGCTCGACATCCAGCTCAGCCCCCCCGGCGGCGCCGGCACCGGCACCAATCCGGAGCAACTGTTCGCGGCCGGCTACTCGGCGTGCTTCATCGGCGCGATCAAGGCCGTGGCCGCCAAGCAGAAGATCGCCTTGCCCGCCGACCTGGCCATCGACGCCGAGGTGGACCTCGGCCCCGTCGGCCAGGCGTACGGCATCGCGGCGCGCCTGAACATCAGCCTGCCCGGCATGGACCGCGACCAGGCCCGCCAGCTGGTCGACACGGCGCACCAGGTCTGCCCGTACTCGAACGCGACGCGCGGCAACATCGAGGTCCAGGTCAACCTGGTCTGAGCGCGCCTTGGACGCGATGCACGAGGGCCGGAGCGATCCGGCCTTTGTCGCATCCGGCCCAGCGTCGGCTGGGCGGCGGTCCACCATCGGACAGCGGGCTCGGCGCGCGTGCTGGCCCGGTGCGGCGACAGCGCCGTCGCGCACGTTGTTGCGAGCCGCCGCGCTTTGCACTACGGTGTGCGGATGACCACCACGCTGCTCATTCGCAAGGACCGGCTCGCCGACGCACGCCTGCGGCAGGCGGACGATGCGCCGCTGGGCGCCGGCCAGGTCCGGGTCGCGCTGGACCTGCTGGCGCTGACCGCGAACAACATCACCTACGCCGCGTTCGGCGAGCAGATGGACTACTGGCGCTTCTTCCCCTCGGGCGAGGACGGCTGGGGCATCGTTCCGGCGTGGGGCTTCGGCCGCGTGGTGCAGTCGCTGCACCCCGGCGTGGCGGTGGGCGAGCGCCTGTACGGCTACTGGCCGCTGTCCGGCGGCGCGGTGCTGCAGCCGGATCGCCTGTCGGCCGCGGGCTTTCGCGACGGCACGCCGCACCGCGCTCAGCTGCACGCGGTCTACAACCACTACCTGCGCTGCAGCGCGGATCCGTTCTACACGGCCGCCACTGAGGGCGAACAGGCGCTCCTGCGGCCGCTGTTCACCACGTCCTGGCTGATCGACGACTTCCTGGCCGACAACGCCTGCTTCGGCGCGCGCCGCATCCTGCTGTCCAGCGCGTCGAGCAAGACGGCCTACGGCACCGCCCACCTCCTGGCCCAGCGCCCGGGCATCGAGGTCGTCGGCCTGACCTCGCCGGGCAACATCGCCTTCTGTGAGAGCCTGGGTTGCTACTCGCGCGTGCTGGCCTACGACGGCATCGGCCAGGTGCCGGAGTCCGAACCCTGCGTGTACGTGGACTTCGCGGGCGATGCGCGCGTGCGGCGCGCCGTGCACGAGCGCCTGGGCGATGCGCTTCGCTATAGCAGCGCGGTGGGCGGCACGCACGTGGAGCACCTGGGCGGCGCCGGCGGCCTGCCGGGCCCGCGGCCGACACTCTTCTTCGCGCCGGCCCAGGCGAAGAAGCGGCAGTCGGACTGGGGGGCGGACGTGTTGCAGCAGCGGCTGCTGCAGGCCTGGCAGGCGTTCCTCGCCGCCGCGACGCGCGGCACGCCGCCCTGGCTGGAACTGCGCTGGCACCACGGCGCCCAGGCCGCGCTGGCCGCCTACGGGCAGGTGCTGGCCGGCCGCAGCGATCCGCGCCTGGGCCACCTGCTCGACTTGCGCTAGCGCAAACCGCCGGGTGGCGTGCCCGCGATCATCGAGTCCGCCATGCGCCTGGCCCTGCTGTCCGACCTGCACGCCAACCTGCACGCGCTGCAGGCTTGCCTGGCGCACGCCCGCAGCCAGCACGCCACGCAGCTCGCCTTCCTGGGCGACCTGGTCGGCTACGGCGCGCAACCCGCCGAGGTCGTCGACCTCGTGCGGCAGGAGCTGGCCCGCGGCGCGGTCGCGGTGAAGGGCAACCACGATGCCTTCGCGGTCGCCGGCGCCGCCGGCCGCACCGTCGGCGAAGCGGGCGCGGCCTGGACGCACGGGCGGCTGTCCGCGGCGCAGCGCGACTTCCTCGACCGCCTGCCGTTCACCGCGGCGGCCGCGAGCGCGCTGCTCGTGCACGCCAGCCCCGACGATCCCCCCGCCTGGCACTACGTCGACAACACGGCGCGCGCCGAACGCAGCCTGGCGGCGCTGGATGCGCACCCGGGCGTGCAGCACGTGTTCTGCGGCCATGTCCACGAGCAGCGCCTGTTCTACGCCGGCCGGCACGGCACGCCGATGCCGTTCGAGCCGACACCCGCAGCGCCCATCCCGCTGCCGCGGCACCGCCGCTGGCTGGCCACGGTCGGCTCCGTGGGCCAGCCGCGCGATGGCGATCCGCGCGCGATGTACGCGCTTTGGGACGACCAGGCCCTGCGCGTGACGTTCCACCGCGTGCCCTACGAGCACCGGCTGGCCGCGCAGGCGATCCGCGACGCGGGCCTGCCCGAGGCCTTCGCCGCGCGGCTGGAGGTCGGGCGATGAAGCTGCTGGCGCCCGGCACCGAGCTCGACGGCTTCGTCGTGCGCGAGCTGCTGCACGCCGGCGGCATGGCGCACATCTACCGTGTCGGGTACGCCGACGGCCGCCCCGATCCGGGCTTCCCGATGGTGATGAAGGTGCCCCGCATGGCCGGCGGCGACGGCGGCGAGACCATCATCGGCTTCGAGGTGGAACAGCTGGTGCTGCAGCACGTCGGCGGGCCGCACGTGCCGCGGCTGGTCGCCGCCGGCGATCTCGAACGCGTGCCGTATCTCGTGATGGAGCAGGTGCCCGGCGCGACGCTGCAGCAGTGGCTCGACGACGCGCAGGAGGCGCGCCGGCCGATCGCCGTCGACGACATCGCGCGCCTGGGCCTGGCGGTCGCCACGGCGGCGCACCAGCTGCACCAGCAGGATGCGGTGCACCTGGACCTCAAGCCGGCCAACGTGATGATAAGGCCCGACGGCACCGCCGTGCTGCTGGACTTCGGGCTGAGCTGGCATGCGCACCTGCCCGACCTGCTGGCGGAGGAGTTGCGCAAGGCCGTCGGCTCGCCCCCCTGGATCTCGCCCGAGCAGGTGGTGGGCATCCGCGGCGATCCGCGCAGCGACGTGTTCGCCATCGGCGTCATCCTGTACCAGCTGGCCACCGGCGAGTTGCCGCACGGCGAGCCACTGACCACCGGCGGCCTGCGCCAGCGGCTGTGGATGGACCCCGTGCCGCCGCGCGCACGCCGCGCCGACCTGCCCGAGTGGCTGCAGGAGGTGATCCTGCGCTGCCTGGAGCCCCAGGCCGATCGGCGCTACCCGTCCGCCGCCCACCTGGCCTTCGACCTGGCGCATCCGCAGCAGGTGCAGGTGACCGAGCGCGGCCGGCAGCTGCGCCGCGCACCGCTGCGCGTCGTGCTGCGCCGCTGGGTCGCCGCGGCCGGCCGGCACTACCAGCCCAGCCCACGGCCGGCGGTGCAGTCCGCCGAGGTGCCGATCGTCATGGTGGCGCTGCCGCACCAGGACGTGGCCGACAGCACCCTGTGGTCGCTGCGCGTGGCGACCCAGCGCTCGCTGGGCCTGCGCCCCGGCGCGCGGCTGGCCTGCGTGACGGTCGTTTCGACGCCGGCCGGCGGCGACGAGGCGACGCTGCAGCGCGAGCACCTGGAGCGGCTGCGCCGCTGGAGCCTGGGCCTGGACCTCGCCGGCCACCAGGCGTCCTTCCACGTCCTGGACGCCGGCAACGTGGCCCGGGCGCTCGTCGAGTACGCCCGCGGCAACCACGTCAGCCTGCTGATCCTCGGCGCGGCGACGCATGGGCTGCCGCTGCAGCGCTTCCTGCCGACGGTGCCGGCCCAGGTGGTCATGGCCGCGCCGTGCAGCGTGCTGCTGGTCAAGCAGTCGACGCCGTTCGAGCACCTGCAATCGGCCGCCGAGGCCGCGCGCACGGGCGGCGGCGCGTGACAATCGGGCCATGAGCGAAGGCCACCCCTATGACGCGCTGACGCCGGATGCGGTGCTGGACGCACTCGCTGGCATCGGCCTGCACGGCGACGGCCGGATGATGGCGCTGAGCTCGTACGAGAACCGCGTCTACCAGGTCCAGCTGGAGGATCCCGTCGACGGCCACCGGGAGGTGGTGGCCAAGTTCTACCGTCCCGGCCGCTGGAGCGACGCCGCGATCCTGGAGGAGCACGCCTTCGCCGCCGAGCTGGTGGCCGGCGAGGTGCCGGCGGTCGCGCCCCTCGTCGTGGCCGGGCGGACGCTGCACCACCATGCGCCGTTCGCGTTCAGCGTCAGTCCGCGGCGCGGCGGCCGCGCGCCCGAACTCGAGGACGAGGAGGTGCTCGAGTGGATCGGCCGCTTCCTCGCGCGCATCCACACGGTGGGCGCGGCCCGCCCCTTCGCGCACCGGCCGCTGCTGGACCTGCGCAGCTTCGGCGCCGAGCCGCGCGAGTGGCTGCTCGCCAACCAGGCCGTGCCGATGGACGTCGAGTCCGCCTGGAGCAAGGTCTGCGAGGAAGCGCTCACCGCCGTCGCGCAGGCGTTCGGCGGCCCGGACGGCGCCTATGCGGACCGGTTCGCGCTGATCCGGCTGCATGGCGACTGCCACCCGGGCAACATCCTGTGGACGCCCGGTGCGGGTCCGCACTTCGTCGACCTCGACGACGCACGCACCGGCCCCGCGGTGCAGGACCTGTGGATGCTGCTGTCCGGCGAGCGGGCGCAGCGCCAGCGCCTGCTGGGCGCGCTGCTGGATGGTTACGAACAGGTGCGCGATTTCGATCGCGCGGAGCTGGCGCTGATCGAGCCGCTGCGCACGCTGCGGTTGGTGCACTACAGCGCCTGGCTGGCGCGCCGCTGGGACGACCCGGCGTTTCCGGCCGCGTTCCCCTGGTTCGGCACCAGCGACTACTGGAAGGGACAGATCCAGGTCCTGCAGGACCAGCTGGAGGCGATGGCCGAGGCGCCGCTGGTGGCCTGAGGCCGCCCTCAGTGCGCGGTCTGCTGCGAGGCGGTGGATGCCGCGGCGCCGGGCTGGGCGGACGGCAGGACCGGCGCGGCCAGGTGGTTGGCCGGGTCATAGAGCACGGTGCCGGTGCCCACGCCGACCCCGGCGCGCACCGGGCCGTTGCCGATCGGCACGCTGGCGCCGACGCCGACGCCGCCCGTGACCTGGCCGCCCTGGTTCACGCCGACGCCCACGCCCACCGGGCCGACGCCGGTGCCGACCCCGACCGACAGGCCGCCCGTGCCGCCGCCGATGCCGATCGACACCGGGCCCACGGGCACGGAGATGCCGGCGCCGACGCCGGTGCTGGCGCAACCGGCCAGCGCCGTGGCCAGCGCGATGGCGCCGCACACTCGTCTGGTTCGCATGCGGCGATTGTCCGCCGCCGAGGCAGCCGCCGGTGTGACCGGATGCTTCAGCGCACCGGGTTTTCGATCGCGCCGATGCCCTCGATCTCCACCTTCACCACGTCGCCCGGCTTCAGGTACTTGGGCGGCTTGAAGCCGATGCCCACGCCCACCGGCGTGCCGGTGGCGATCAGGTCGCCCGGGTAGAGCGTGATGCCGGCCGAGAGCGTCTCGATCAGCGTCGGGATGTCGAAGATCAGGTCGGTGGTCGAGGCGTCCTGGCGCAGCTCGCCGTTCACCCAGCAGCGCACGCGGGTGTTGGTGCCGTCGCACTCGTCGGCGCTCACCAGCCACGGGCCCATCGGGCAGAAGGTGTCGAACGACTTGCCCAGCAGCCACTGCTGGTGGCGGCTTTGCCAGTCGCGCGCGGTCACGTCGTTGACGACCGTGTAGCCCCACACGTGCTTGAGCGCGTCTTCCTTGCGGATGCCCTTGCCGCCCTTGCCGATGACCACCGTCAGTTCGGCCTCGTAGTCGATGGCAGTCGACACGTCCGCCGGCACCACGATCGCGTCGCTGGGGCCGACCACCGACTCGGGCACCTTGGTGAAGTAAATCGGCACCGAGGGGATGTCGCCGCCCGTCTTGGCGCTGCTGTCGAAGCCGCTGCCGGCGAATTCCTTGGCGTGCGCGTGGTAGTTCTTGCCCACGCAGAAGATGTTGCGGCGCGGGCGCGGCACCGGGGCCGTCAGCTGGATGGCGTCCATGGCCACCGGGGCGCCGGTGGCCGGCAACGGGGCGCCGGCGGCCAGCAGTTCGACCACCGGCAGGGCGCCGCGCAGCGCCTCGCCCGCGGGCAGGTCGAGCGGCAGCACGCTCTGCAGGTCGGACGAGACGATGCCGACACGGGGTTGGCCACGGTCGAGATAGGCGGCGATCTTCATGGGGAAAACTCTGTGGAGGTGGTGAGGGACAAAGTAGCATGCTAACGCCTTCAAGGAGATTTCCACAATGCAACGTCGCACCGCCCTCGCCGCGGTCGCGCTGGCGGCCGCCGGCCTGGCCAACGCGCAAGCCCCCTTTCCCAGCAAGCCGATCACGATGATCGTGCCGTTCCCGCCGGGCGGCCTGGCCGACATCGTCGGGCGTCCCGTCGCCGAGGCCATGGGTCGCGACCTCGGCCAGCCGGTCGTGATCGAGAACAAGGGCGGCGCCGGCGGCGGCATCGGCATGGCGCAGGCCGCCAAGGCCGCGCCGGACGGCTACACGATCGTGATGGCCCTCTCCTCGTACAGCGTGCTGCCCGAGGCCGACGCCATCATCGGCCGGCCGCAGATGTACAGCTACCAGTCGCTGCGCCCGATCGCCCGCTTCACCGCCGACCCCACCGTGCTGGCGGTGCGCGCCGATGCGCCGTGGAAGACCGTGAAGGACTTCGTCGAGGACGCCAGGAAGCGCCCGGGCGCCATCAACTACGGCTCGTCGGGCAACTACGGCACCATGCACGTGCCGATGGAGATCCTGTCGCAGACCACCGGCGCCAGGATGACCCACGTGCCCTTCACCGGCGCCGGCCCGGCCGTCGTGGCCCTGCTCAGCGGCCAGATCGACGCCGTGTCGTCGGGCCCCGCCACCGTGCTGCAGCACGTGAAGGCCGGCAAGCTGCGCGTGCTGGCGCACTGGGGCAACGGCCGCCTGGAGGCGCTGCCCAACGTGCCCTCGCTCAAGGACGCCGGCTACAACGCGGAGTACGCCCAGTGGTCGGGCCTGTTCATTCCGGCCGGCGTGCCCGAGCCGGTCGCCCAGCGCCTGCGCGCCGCCGCGCGTGCCGCCGGCAACGACCCGAAGGTGCGCGAGGTGATCGGCAACGCGGGCAGCCCGGTGATGTTCCAGGACACGCCCGATTTCGAGAAGTACGTGCAATCGGACGTGCGCCGCATGGGCGACGTCGTCAAGAAGATCGGCAAGGTGGAGTGATCCACCCAAGGAGAACCGCCATGGTGTCCCAGCTGCAACGCCTGCTCTTCGCGGTGATCGCCGCGGCCGTCGTCGCCCCGGCGGCCGCGCAGACCTGGCCCGCCCGGCCGGTCAAGGTGATCGTGCCCTACGCCACCGGCGGTCCCGCCGACGTGTACGCCCGCTTCCTGGCGCAGCGGCTGGGCGACTCGCTCGGCCAGCCCTTCGTGGTCGAGAACCGGCCGGGCGCCGGCGCGGTGATCGGCACCGACGCCGTGGCCAAGTCGGCGCCGGACGGCTACACGCTGCTGCTGATGTCGAACACGCACACCGTGAACGAAACGCTGCTGGCGAACAAGCCGTACAACCTCACGCGCGACTTCGTCGGCGTGGCGCCGATCAACTACTCCGACCTCGTGCTGGTGGCGCATCCGTCGCTGCCGGCGGCCAACGTGCAGCAGGTCGTCAAGCTCGCCAAGGACCAGCCGGGCAAGCTCAATTACGCGTCGTCGGGCACCGGAACGCCGTACCACATGGCCGGCGAGCTGTTCAAGAGCATGACCGGCACCAGCATCGTCCACGTGCCGTACAAGGGCAGCTCGGGCGCGCGCACCGACGTGCTGGCCGGCCAGGTGCAGATGATGTTCGACGCCGTCACCACCATGGCCGAGCAGGTCAAGGCCGGCAAGGTCAAGGCCATCGCCACCACCGGCAAGAAGCGCTCGGCGGTGCTGCCCGACGTGCCGACGGTGGACGAGTCCGGCGTGCCGGGCTACGAGGCCACCATCTGGCTCGGCGTGCTGGCGCCCAAGGGCACGCCCGCGGCGGTGGTCACGCGCCTGAACGAGGCGATCAGCCGCATCGCCAGCCAGCCCGACGTGCAGCAGGCCTGGGCGCAGCAAGGGGCCACCGCCATGGTGATGAGCCCCGCCGCCTTCGAGAAGTACCTGCAGGAGGACATCGCCAAGTGGGCCAAGGTGATCCACACCGCCAACATCAAGGCCGACTGAGATGAGGCCGGTCCAAGTGTTGAGCGGGGGCGCGGCGCAAGGCCTGGTCGCGGCGCTGGAGCGCCAGCTTCACGAGCGCGGCCTGGACGTTGCCGGCAGCTTCGGCGCCGTCGGCGCGATGCGCGACAAGCTGCTGGCGGGCGAGCCCTGCGACCTCCTGATCCTCACCGAGGCGCTGGTCGCCGAACTCGAGCGGCAGGGCCATGTGCGCCCCGGCTCCGCCCGGCCGCTCGGCCGGGTGCGCACCGGCGTGGCGGTGAAGGCCGGCGAGCCGCTGCCGGCGGTGCAGACGCGCGAGCAGCTCGCGGCGCTGCTGCGCGGCGCCAGCGCCGTCTACTTCCCGGATCCGGAAAAGGCGACGGCGGGGATCCACTTCATGAAGGTGCTGCGTTCGCTGGGCCTGGACACCGCGCTGGCGGGCCGGCTGCGCACCTTTCCCAACGGCGCCACCGCCATGCGCGAGATGGCCGCCAGCACCGACGCGGGCGCGGTCGGCTGCACCCAGGTGACCGAGATCCTCTACACGCCCGGCGTGCGGCTGGCCGGCGGCCTGCCCAAGGAATTCGAGCTCGCCACGGTCTACACCGCCGCCGTCTGCACGCGCGCCGTGCAGCCCGACGCGGCGGCGATCGTGGCGGACCTGCTGGCCTCGGACGACGCGCGGGCGGCCCGCCAGGGCGGCGGCTTCGACCCGCTCGGCTGAGCGGCGGGGCCGGCTCCCCGACTTCGGGGAGCGGACTTCAGCGGGCGATCAGGCCAGCAGCGCGTTGACCCGGCGGACATAGGCGGCCGGGTCGTCCGGCAGCCCGCCCTCGGCCAGCAGCGCCTGGTCGAACAGGATCTGTGCCAGGTCGTGGAAGTGCACCGAGCCATCGAGCTTCTTGACGAGCGCGTGGTCGGGATTGACCTCCAGCACCGGCTTGAGCTCCGGCACCTTCTGGCCGGCCTGCTTGAGCATGCGCGCCAGCTGCGTGCTCATGCCGCCGTCGGTGGCCACCAGGCAGGCCGGCGAATCGACCAGGCGGCTGGTGACGCGCACGTCCTCGGCCTTGTCCTTGAGCGCCTCCTTCAGCCGGGCCAGCACGGGCTTGAAGGCCTCGGCGGCCTCCTCGGCCTTCTTCTTCTCGGCCTCGTCCTGCAGCTTGCCCAGGTCGACCGCGCCCTTGGCCACCGACTGCAGCGGCGTGCCGTCGAAGTCCTGCAGGTAGTTGAGCGCCCACTCGTCGACCCGGTCCGTCATGAGCAGCACCTCGATGCCCTTCTTGCGGAAGACCTCCAGCTGCGGGCTGTTCTTCGCCGCGGCCAGGGTGTCGGCGGTGATGTAGTAGATGGCCTCCTGGCCTTCCTTCATCCGCGCCTTGTAGTCGGCCAGCGAGACCGAGACGGCGTCGGACTGGGTGGAGGCGTAACGCAGCAGCCGGGCGATGCGCTCGCGGTTGGCGAAGTCCTCGCCCACGCCTTCCTTGAGCACGGCGCCGAACTCGGCGTAGAACTTGCCGTACTTGGCCCGGTCGTCGGCCGAGGCGGCCTCGTCCTTCTCGAGCCTGGCGAGGTCCTCCAGCATCGACAGCACGCGCTTGGTGCTGCCCTCGCGGATCGCCTTGACGTCGCGGCTTTCCTGCAGCAGCTCGCGGCTGACGTTCAGCGGCAGGTCGGCCGAGTCGATGACGCCGCGCACGAAGCGCAGGTAGACCGGCATCAGCGCCTCGGCGTCGTCCATGATGAACACGCGCTTGACGTACAGCTTGACGCCGGCGGCCTTCTCGCGGTTCCACAAGTCGTACGGTGCCTGCGCCGGGATGAACAGCAGCTGGGTGTACTCGGTGCTGCCCTCGACCCGGTTGTGGCTCCAGGCGAGCGGGTCCTCCTGGTCGTGGCTGATCTGCTTGTAGAAGGATTGGTACTGCTCGTCGGCGATGTCCTTCTTCGGCCGCGTCCACAGGGCGCTGGCCTGGTTGACGGTCTCCCACTCGTCGGTGAGCACCATCGCGCCGCCCTGGCCGTCCTCGCCTTCCTTCCACTCCTCCTTGCGCATCCGGATCGGCAGCGAGATGTGGTCGGAGTACTTGGCAATGATGGACTTGAGCTTCCATGTCGACAGGTACTCGGCCGCGTCCTCGCGCAGGTGCAGGATGACGCTGGTGCCGCGCTGCGGCCGCTCGATCGCCTCGACCTCGAAGTCGCCGGCGCCCGCGCTGGTCCAGCGCACGCCCTCGCCGGCGGGCAGGCCGGCACGGCGCGACTCCACCGTGATGCGGTCGGCCACGATGAAGCCGGAGTAGAAGCCGACGCCGAACTGGCCGATCAGCTGCGCGTCGGCCTTCTGGTCACCCGAGAGGCGATGCATGAACTCGCGCGTGCCGCTCTTGGCGATCGTGCCGAGGTTGTCGATCGCCTCCTGCTGCGACAGGCCGATGCCGTTGTCGGTGATGGTCAGCGTGCGCGCGTCCTGGTCGAACGCCACGCGCACCTCCAGGTTGGGCGCGTCCTCGTACAGCGCGTTGTCGTTCAGCGCCTCGAAGCGCAGCTTGTCGCAGGCGTCCGAGGCGTTGGAGATCAGCTCCCGCAGGAAGATCTCCTTGTTGGAGTAGAGCGAGTGGGTGACCAGGTGCAGCAGTTGCGCCACCTCGGCCTGGAACGAGAGGGTCTGTTTCTTGTCGGACATGGCGGGTCTGGATGGATGTCGTTCGCCCGAAGGCGAGCAGAGCTTGGGGGCGGCGCGCCGTTTTTCAAGCGCCGCCCGCGCGAGGCCGCCATTGTGCCGAGGTGGCCGGCGCAACAACGCGGAGCGCGCCGCGTGACAAAGTGGGCGGATGCCCGCCCGGCTCACCCGGTTGGGGGTTGTCCGGGGAAGACACGTGGTTACAGTGCGCCTCGTCGAACCCAACCGTTGTCCATGTCCTTCCAGCTCTCCCTTCCTTCCGTCCATGCCGGCCCCGACGCCACCCACACGCTGGAGTCGCTCGAACGCGAAAGCGCCGGCACGCTGACGGTGGAGGCGCCGGGCCGGACCGGGCGCGCCGCGCGGGAGCAGCTGGCCCGTTGCAGCATCCCCACGCGCGCGGCGCGCGCTTCGCAGCGGCGGCTCTCGGTGGCCGGCGGCGGCGCCGTCGTCGTGACGTTCACGCCCTGAGGGTCACGGCCCCGCGCCGGCCGCGCATCCCGACGTTCGGCGCCCGCGGCGCCAAGAAAAAAGCCCCGCGAGCGGGGCTTTCTCATGGGCCGGGCCGGCGTCGAGCTCAGCTCGCTTCACCGCGCGGGATCTGGCCCAGGCGCACGGCCTGCGCGGCATCGGCACGCAGGGCCTGGCGCGTCACGTCCGACTGCAGCGGGGCGGCGATGCGCGAGCCGGCGGGCTCGAACTTGTAGTTGCGCACGGCCTGGACGGCGTCGGCACGCACTTCGGCGCGGGCGCGCTCGCTCTTGAACTGCGGCAGGTTGCTGCTGTAGTCGGCTTCGCCGGCATGGGCGGTGGCGGAGAAGGCGGCGGCGACGGCGGCGAGGGCCAGCAGGGACTTGCGGTTCATGGTCATTCCTTTCAGTGGTCAACGGTGCTGAGGCGGCTGGTGCGGACTGGTCTGGAGCGCTGCATCAACCGTGACTTCACTGTAGGCGGCCACTGTGAGGTGACCCTTAGCATTTCGTTAGCTGGCGATTAGGACGCCAAGGCCGGGCTGCCACGTGGCGCGGCCGCGGCCGCACCGGCAAGGCCGAGCGGCTCGATGCGCGCCACCAGTCCGCTGCGATCCGTGCGGTTGCGCAGGACCACGCGCAAGCCGCAGCGGCTGGCGGCGCTCTGCGCGATGGACAGGCCCAGGCCGCTGCCGCGCGCGCTGGTGCCCGGCACGCGGAAGAAGCGGTCGAACACGCGCGAGAGCTGGTCGGGCGGAATGCCGGGGCCGGTGTCGACCACCTCGATCACCGGGCCGGCCGGGCTGCCCGCCAGCCGCACGTCCACCACGCCGCCTTCGGGCGTGTAGCGCAGCGCGTTCTCGACCAGGTTGTCCAGCACGCTGCGCAGGTCGCCGACGCCGCAGCGCAGCACGGCGGCCGAGCGCGCCGATTCGTCGACGACGACGCCCAGGTCGATGCCGCGCTGGTCGGCCAGCGCGATCAACCCGTCGACGCTCTGGTGGATCTGCGCCTGCAGGTCGATCGCCACCGCGGGTTCCGGCGGCGCGGCCTCGTTGCGCGACATCCGCATCAGCTGGTCGACCAGGCGCTGCGCCCGGCTGACGCCCGCTTCGAGCTGCGCGAAGCTCTGCTGGCACGAGCCCGGCGGCAGGTCGCGCCGCACGTTCTCCAGCTGCAGGGCGAGCGCGGTGATCGGCGTGCGCATCTCGTGCGCGGCATCCTGCATGAAGCGGCGCTTCTGCGCGATCACGTCGCGCAAGCGGCCGAGCAAGGTGTTGAAGGCGCCCACCAGCGGCGCGATCTCCGCCGGGACCCGGGCCGAGGGCAGTTCGCGCAGTTCGCTCAGGTCCTGGCGGGCGAGCTGGTCGCCGACCTGGCGCACCTCGCGCGAGAGTTTCGCGGCCACGCCCCACAGGATCAGGATGGCCAGCGGCAACAGGATCAGCACCGGCGCGATCGCCGCCCCGGCCCGCTCGACGGCCAGCTTGCGCCGGAAGTCGTCGCTCTGCAGCACCTGCACGCGCTTGCCCGTGGCCGGCGAGGCAGCGGTCGTGTAGACGCGCCAGCGCCTGCCATTGGCTTCGACGTGGTCGAAGCCCGGCGCGCCGGCCAGCGGCACGCTGGCGTCGGGCAGCGAGGTGGCGTCCAGCCGGCCCTCGGGGGTCCAGACCTGCGCGATGTACACGCCCCAGCTGTGCACGCGCTCGGGGTCGGCCTTGCGCAGCGCGAGGTGCTCTTCCTGCAGCGCGATCGAATCGGCGAGCTGCTCCATCTGCTCGTCCAGGAAGGCGCCCACCATGCGGTTGGAGGTCCAGTAGGACAGTGCGGCCGACGCCGCCCCGACGCCCAGGAACAGCGGGACGAGCCACACGAGCAGCGCGCGCCGCAGCGAGCACATGGGACCGGCGGACAGGATGTGCATCAGGCGTTCTCCCTCGGGGTGCCGCCCGGCTGGCCGGCGGCGATGCGCCAGCCGAGGCCGCGCACGTTGCGGATCACGTCGGCGCCCAGCTTGCGGCGCATGCCGTGGATCAGGACGTCGACCGCGTTGCTGCTCACCTCCTCGCCCCAGCCATAGATGCGGCTTTCGAGCTGGTCGCGCGAGAGGATGGCGCCGGGGCGCTCCAGCAGCGCGTGCAGCAGCGCGAATTCGCGCGCCGACAGCTGCGCGCGCTCGCCCTGCACCAGCACCTCGCGCGTGGTGAGGTCCAGCTGCACGGCCTCGGTGCCGATCACCGAGTGCGCGCTGCCGTCGCGGCGGCGGATCACCGCCCGCATGCGCGCCAGCAGTTCGCGGAATTCGTAGGGCTTGACCAGGTAGTCGTCGGCCCCGACGTCCAGCCCGGTGATGCGGTCGTCGATGCCGTCACGCGCGGTGAGCACCAGCACCGGCGTGCGGTCGCCTCGCGCGCGCGCCGTGCGCAGCACCTCCATGCCGTCCTTGCGCGGCAGGCCCAGGTCCAGCAGCACGCACGCGTAGCCGCCGTCGGCCATCGCGCTTTGCGCGAGCTCGCCCTCCTTGACCCAGTCGACCGACCAGCCGTTGGCCTCCAGCGCCCTGTGCAGGCTCTGGCCGATCATTTCGTCGTCTTCGACGAGCAGCACGCGCATCGGGATCACTCCTGCCCACCGCGGCGCCTGCGGGACGCACGTCCGCCAGTGGGCTTGTGACCTGAAAGACTACAGAAACTGTGTTAGCCGGGTGTTAGGCGACGTCCGGCGCCGTCGGGCGGACGAATGGAAACGCGCCGCCGCCGGTCGGCCGGCGGCGCCCGGCGATCACGGCTGAGGTACTACAGGCGGTTCAAGGGATGTAACAAACGGTGCGCCGGCCGCCCCCTTTTTACAACTCGACAGTTGTAACTCGTTGAATTTCGGCACTTTTTCCTTGGCGGCTGCTGAGCGAACTTGTTACAGTCCGTTCGCCTTAGGCAAATTGCTTAACCACGGTTACCTCAAACCCCTACGGAGAATCCCTATGAAACTCATCCGCACCGCCGCTCTCAGCCTGATGGGCCTGCTGGCCCTGTTCTCCGGCACCGCCCAAGCCCAGGCGACGGCCAACTTCAACGTCACGGTCAACCTGACCCCGAAGTGCTACATCAACATGACCGCCACCCCGGCCGACGGAACGGTGAACGACGTCACCCTGACGTACACCGCCTTCCAGGCGACGGCGGCCCAGAACAGCACCAGCTTCGTCGTCAAGTGCACGAACAGCTGGCCGTACTCCGTCGCGGTGTCCAGCGACTCCGGCACGCTCGCGGGCATCGACTACTACCTGAAGCTGGTGCAAGGCTCCACCGCCTCCTACGCCACGGCCGCCGGCAGCGGCTCCCTGGCCAGCCAGACCGGCAGCGCCGCCGGCACCACCTACACGGTGGGCGTGCAGGCCGCAGCCGGCCAGGCGGGCACGTGTACCGCGGCCCCGTGTACCGGCCAGGCCGGCCACACTGTCACGGTCACGTACTGATCGATCCGCGCCATCCCGCGCATCGCTGACCCTCCGGGAGCATGACCAGGTTCCTTGCATTCCTCGCGGCGGCCTTCATCGGCTTCGGCGCCTGGGCGGCAACTGCCAAGGGCCAGTTCACCGTGCAGGTCACGGTGGTCCCGCAGGGGGAGCGATGCTCCAGCGAAACCTTGAGCCAGCCGGCCGCCGCCGTCGTGCAGGTGGTCTGCAGCTCCGGCAACTTCGTCAGCATCGACCCCGCGCCAGGCAGCTTCGTCGGCACCCAGTCCGGCGCCTACCGCTACTACATCCACAACGTCCGCACCGGCAGTGCCTCCGCCCCCTCGGGCGAGTTCCTGACGGCGGGCGTCCAGGCGGTGCCGGGCGCCGACCGCAGTCTCGGCACAGTCACGGGTTTCCGCTTGGTGGGCGACTCATCCGCAACGGATAATCTCTTCGAATTGCTCATCAGTTTCTGATGTCGCCCGCCGCCATGGCCCAGTAGCCCGTGCGGTGGCTTGGGTTCGTAGCTTCCGTGACCACCATCCACCGCACCATGACCACCGTCCCGCTCTCCCTCGCCGGTTCGTCCAGCCGTGTCCGCGCTGCCTGTTTCTGGGCCGCGCTCGCCCTCGGCCTGCCGGCGGCGCATGCGGGCAATTTCTCGGTCGTGCCGGTGCGCATCTACATGACGCCGAACGACCGCGCGGTGGCGGTCACGATCACCAACGAAGGCGATACCGAGGTCGCCCTCCAGACGGATCTGTACACCTGGAACCAGAAGCCCGACGGCAGCGATGACCTGGCGCTCACCGAGGACCTGATCGTCGCCCCGCCCATCCTGAAGCTGGCGCCCGGCGCCCGCCAGGTGGTCCGGCTGGCGCGGCTGGCTCCCGCCGACATGAGCCGGCAGCTCACCTACCGGCTGGTGGTGCGCGAGGTGCCGGAAGCGACCGCGCCGAAGGCCGACAAGGGCATCACGCTGCAGCTGCCGATCGCGCTCGCGATGTCCATGCCCGTGTTCATCACGCCGCCGCCCGCGCAGCGCAACGTGCAGTGCCAGGTCACGCGCATGGACACCCAGAACTTCAGCGCCCTGTGCCAGAACGGCGGCACCGCCTATGCGCAGGTGCGGGCGATCGTGCTGGCCCGCGGCGAGCAGGAGCTGGCGAAGTTCGAGGGCGGCACCTACATCCTGCCCGGCGCCCGCCGCACCATGAGCCTGAAGGCCGACAAGGCCGTCGCCGCCGGCCCGGCGGTGGCCCGCGTGGTGTTCGACGACGGCAAGAGCACCGAGCTGAACGTCCAGCTCCCGTGAGATGCGTCGTCCGCGGTGCGCCTCGCATCCTGGCTCCCGACTCCTCGCCGCGGCAACCGTCGCCGCGTTGTCGGTCGTGCCATGCATGGCGGTCCGCGCCCAACCCGGGGGCGAGACGGTGCGGCCGGTCGCGGCCACGCAGGCCGGCGCCGATCACCGACTGATCCCGTTCGACGTCCGCCTCAACGGCCGCCCGCTGGGCACCTGGACGCTGCTGCAGCGCCAGGGCGCCTTGTACCTGTCGGTGGCGGACCTGGCGGTGTGGCGCCTGCGCCCCGACACCAATGTGCTGGTCTTCGAGGACCGCGGACAGGTCTGGTACCCGCTCGCGGCCGTCAAGGGGGCCGAATTGCGCGTGGCCACGGCGGAAGGCCGCCTGGACATGCAGGTGCCGCAGTCGTCGCTGCTGGCTGAATCGCTTCCACCGCTGCCGCCGGCCGGGGCCACGCGCTCGCCGGCCGCCACGACGGCACCGGCCGCGGCCCGCAGGAGCGGACCGCGCTTCGTCCCGATGGAAGTGCTGGTCAACGGCAGCCGCGCGGGCAACTGGGTCCTGCTCGAGCAGCAGGGCGCGCTGTACGCGCCGGAGGATGCGTTCCAGGAGTGGCGCATCACGCGCTCGGCGCAAGCAACGCCGCTGGACGCGCGCGGGCAGCGCTGGTACCCGCTGTCGTCCGTCCCCGGCTTCCAGGCGCAGATCGACACCGCCAACCAGTCGATCGACCTGCGCTTCTCGCCCCAGGCGTTCACCGCCACCCGCGTCACCCAGGACGTCGTGCAGCGGCCTCCCCTGTCGCCGGTGATCCCGGCCGCCTTCCTCAACTACGACCTGAACTTCACCACCGAATCCGCGCGAGGCGTCTCGGCGACCCACGAACTCGGGGCGCTGCTCGAAGTCGGCGCGTCGAACCAGTGGGGCGTGCTCACCTCCAGCTTCGTCGGCACCGGGCTGTTCGGTTCGACGGCGGCGGCCGGCTCGCGCTGGAGGCGGCTGGAAACCACCCTCAGCCGCGACTTTCCCGAACAGAACGCGACCTTGCGCCTGGGCGACAGCACCACCCGGCCCGGCGTCGGCGGCCGCGCGACGTACTTCGGCGGCGTGCAGCTCGCCCGCAACTTCGGCCTGACGCCGGGCTTCATCGCCCAGCCCGTGCCGCTGGTGAGCGGCGTGTCGTCGGCGCCCAGCACGGTGGAGCTGTACATCAACGACACGCTGCGCCAGACCTCCCGCGTGCCCGCGGGGCCGTTCAGCATCGAGAACCTGCCGGTTCTCACCGGCTCGGGGCAGGCGCGCGTCGTCGTGCGTGACCTGCTGGGCCGCGAGACCGTGCTGGTGCAGGACTTCTTCGGCAGCAGCTCGCTGCTGGAAAAGGACCTCACGGACTGGAGCGTCGAAGCGGGCGCGGTGCGCCGCAACCTGCTGGAGCAAAGCAACCAGTATGGCCAGCGGTTCGTCTCCGGCCTGTACCGCCGGGGCGTCACGCAGACCGCGACGGTGGAAGCGCACGCGGAAGTCGGCGAGGACACGCAAGGCCTGGCCCTCGCGCTGACCAAGACGTTGTCCGCCCAGGTGCTGACCCAGGTCGGCATCGCGCGCAGCCACGACGCCTTCGCGGGCAACGGCTTCCAGGCCACGCTCGCCCTGGAGCATCGCAGCCTGCGCCATGGCTTCACCGCCCGGCTCGAGTCGGCGACACCCGGCTACCGGCAGCTCGGTTCCACCGCCAGCTTCCTGCCGCCGCGGCTGACGGCGTCCTTCAGCTACAACTACATGCATCCCACCTGGGGCAACTTCGGGCTGGCCTATGCCCGCAGCGACAACAGGTTCAGCGGCGCCCTCAACTCCTACACGCTGAACTACGGCCGGCGCATCGGCGACAACACGCTGGCCCTGACGGTGACGCGGGTGTCCGGCGCCACCAGCGGAACCGCCGTCGGCCTGAGCTTCGTCGCCCCGCTGGGCGCGCGGCTGTCGTCGTCCAGCAGCGTGACCGTGCGCGACGGGCGGGTCGACGCCTACACCAGCCTGGTGGCGCCGCTGACGCAGGAGACCGGCTTCGGCGGCCGCGCCGTGGCGGGCACGCGCGGCGGCCAGGGCTACTCGGAAGGCGGCGTGTACTACCAGGGCAGCAAGGGCTTCGCGACGGCGGACGTGTCCGTGTCGTCCTCGCAGCAGTCGCTGCGCCTGGGCGCCCGGGGCGGCCTGGCCGTCGCCGACGGCCAGTTCTTCGCCGCGCGCCGCATCGAGGACAGCTTCGCGGTCGTCGAAGTGCCCGGGTACGCCGGGGTCGGCGTCGGCTTCCAGGGCAGCAGCCTGACCCGCACCGACGCCGACGGCGTCGCCATCCTGCCGCGGCTGCGCGCCTACGACAGCAACAGCATCCGCCTGGATCCGCGCGAGCTGCCGATCAGCGCCGAGCTGGACACGATCGAGCAGGTCGCGGTGCCGGCATCACGCAGCGCGGTGAAGGTGGTGTTCCCCGTTCGCAGCGGCCGCGGGGCGCTGGTCAAGCTGGTGCTCGACGACGGCCAGCCGGCGCCGGCCGGCGCCGAGGTCGAACTGGTGGGCGACAAGAAGGAGTTCTTCGTCGCGCGGCGCGGCGAGGCATTCGTCACCGGGCTGCAGGCGCGCAACGTGCTGCGGCTGAAATACGGCGACCAGGCCTGCACCGTGCGCGTGGTCCTGCCGCCGGCATCGAACGACGAGATCGCCAGGGTGGGACCGCTCACCTGCTCAGGAGTCAAGCGATGAGACCGATGCGACTTTGGCATGTCCTCCTCGTGCTGGCCGGCGCACTGCTGGCCAGCCCCGCCGCGCACGCGGTGGCCAGCTGCAGCATCACGAGCGTGACCCTGGGCACGCTCTCGTACACCAATGCGGCGGTGAACAGCGCCGGCACCGCCAACTACACGTGCATCCGCACCGACAACAAGACCGACGGCACCATCAGCTTCAGCATCGCGGCCGGTCCGGGCGGCTACTACAACGGCAGCACCCGCAACGTGGGCAACGGCGCGAACCGCATCGCCTATTCGCTGGCCACCACCGCGGCCTGGGGCGACGGCTCCGCCGGCCTGGGCAGTCCCACCGCCGCCACGGTGACCATGGTCGGCAACACGAACACCTACTCCGGCTCCCTGAATTTCACGCTGACCATGGCGGCCGCCCAGAACCCGAACACCGGCCTGACCTACACCGACACCTTCGCAGTCGGCGGCACCTGCGCCACCAGCAAGGGAACGACGTGCAGCGTGACGGGATCGACCCGGCTGGTGACCGTCGACACCCCGGTGAGCTGCAGCATCTCCAGCCCGCCCGGGACGGTGAACCTCGCCTACACCTCCTTCCAGGCCTCGCCGGCCGCGGGCAACGTGACGTTCGGCGTGAACTGCAGCAGGGGCGGTCCGTACCGGATGTCCGTCTCGCCGACCACCGGCAGCGTGCTCGGCATCGCCTACGCGCTGAAGCTGGGAACCAGCGCCAACAGCGCCACGGACATCAGCAGCACGAGCAGCTACACCCTGAGCGGCACGGGCATGGCGGCCACGTACTACATCAATGCGTCGGCTGTGGCCAACCAGATCGGAACCTGCAGCGCCATGCCCTGCTCGCAGCAGAGCCCCAACCACACGTTGACCGTCGAATACTGAACGCGTTCAGAAGCGTTCGTCGCGCCCCAGGTAACGCCAGGCCCCCACCGGCAGCTGCCCCAGCACCACCCGCCCGATGCGGATGCGCTTGAGGCCCACGACCTTCAGCCCCACCAGTTCGCACATGCGGCGGATCTGGCGCTTCTTGCCTTCGGTCAGCACGAACCGCAGCTGCTCCGGGTTCTGCCAGTCCACCTGCGCGGGCTTGAGCGGCTGGCCGTCGAGCGACAGGCCGTGCCGCAGGCGGGCCAGCTGCGCCGGCGGGAACGCGGCCTGCACGTCGCGCGCGACCTGGCCGTAGGCCACCCGCACCAGGTATTCCTTCTCGACCCCCGAGTCCTCGCCGATCAGCTGCCGTGCGACGCGGCCGTCCTGCGTCAGCACCAGCAGCCCGGTCGAATCGATGTCCAGCCGCCCGGCCGGCGCGAGCCCACGCAGCTGCTGCGGCGCAAAGCGCTGGCGCGAGGGGTCGCCTTTCCAGTGGTTGCGGTCCTGCACCAGGGTGACGGCGGGCTGGTAGCCGTCCTCGGCCTGGCCGCTGACGTAGCCGACCGGCTTGTGCAGCAGGATGGTGACCTGCTGCTGTTGCTGGCCCTGCGCGCGCCGGTCGACCTCGATGCGCGCGTCGGGCGACACCTGCAGCCCCATCGGCGCGACCGCGCCGTCCACCCGCACCCAGCCCTTGGCGATCCAGTCGTCGGCCTCGCGGCGCGAGCACAGGCCGAGGTCGGCCATGCGTTTGTTGAGGCGGACGGTGGCGGGCGTTTCAGGCGGCATGCCGCGATTGTCCGGGCTGCGGCGCCTCCACCGGCCCGCTCGAGCGCAGCGCGGCCAGGTCCAGGATGCGCAGGCCGCCATATTCGACGCGGATCGCCCCCTGCGCCTGCAGGCTGGCGAGCGCCTCGTTGACGCGCTGGCGCGACAGCCCCACCAGGTAGCCCAGCTCCTGCTGCGTGATGCGCAGCACCTCGCCGACACCGGGATACAGCACCGGGTTGAACAGCGCGGCCAGGCTGCGCGCCACCCGCACGTCGGGGTCGGTCAGGCGGTCGATCTCGCGCGCCGCGATGAACTGCGCCAGCCGCTCGTTGAGCTGGTTCATCACGAAGCGGTTGAAGCCGATCGAGTGGTCCAGCAGCCAGTGGAAGGTGTCCACCGGCAGGCCCGCCACGACGCTCTTGCGCAGGGGCTGGATGTTGTAGCGGTACACCTCGCGCTTGAGGGCGGTGCCCTCGCCGAACCAGCCGCCCGGCGGCACGCCGGTGAAGGTGACGTGCTGCCCCTGCGCGTTGTCGGTGCTCATCTTGAGCAAGCCCTCGATGACGCCGAACCAGTAGGTCACCGGCCGGCCGACGCGGCAGACGAAGTCGCCCGGCCGCGCATCGCCCACCGTGATGTCGCGCACGGTGCGTTCGTGCTCCGCGGGCTTGAGCAGCTTCAGCCAGGGGATGCCGTCCAGCTCGGCGGCCGTGGGCAGGCGCCGGCGCTGGTGCAGCGTGAGCTCGGGCCGGCTGGTCTGCATGCGGGTAAGTCCGTTGAGGGGAATCCCGAAAATTGTCGTCGCAAAGACATCCGGGCGTCAAAGTCGATGCGACGATCCGCTCCAGCCGCCGGCACTGCGCCGGCCCAAGGATCCATGGACACCACGTTTCCTCGCCTGCTGCTCCAGCACGCCGCCCAGCGCCCGGCCGCAGCCGCCATGCGCGAGAAGGAATACGGCATCTGGCAGGCGCTGACCTGGTCCGCGCTCGCGCAACTCGTCGAGCACCTGGCCTGCGGGCTGCACCAGGCCGGGCTGCGGCGCGACGAGCACATCGTCGTGGTCGGCGCCAACCGCCCGCGCCTGTACGCCACCATGCTGGCCGCGCAGTCGCTCGGCGCGATCCCGGTGCCGCTGTACCAGGACGCGGTCGCCGCCGAGTGCGTGTTCCCGATCAACAACGCCGAGGTGCGCTTCGCCGTGGCGGAGGACCAGGAGCAGGTCGACAAGCTGCTCGAGATCCGCGGCGACTGCCCGCAGCTGCAGGGCCTCTGGTTCGACGACCCGCGGGGGCTGCGCAACTATAGGGAGCCCGGCCTCGCCTCGCTGGACAGCCTGGCCGAGGCCGGCCGCGCCTTCGCCGCCCGGCATGCGGGCTTCTTCCGCGGTGAAGTGGAGCAGGCGCGCCCCGACGACGTGGCCGCGATGTTCTTCACCTCCGGCACCACGGGCAACCCCAAGGGGGTGGTGCACACGCACCGCACGCTGCTCGATCGCGCCCGCGCCGGCGCCGACTTCGACCGCCTCACCGAGCACGAGGAAGTGCTGGCGTACCTGCCGCCGGCGTGGATCGGCCAGAACATCTTCAGCTACGCGCAGTGGCTGGCCTGCGGCTACGTGGTCAACTGTCCCGAGTCCGCCGGCACGGTGATGATCGACCTGAAGGAGATCGGCCCCACCTATTACTTCGCGCCGCCGCGCGTGTTCGAGGGGCTGCTCACCAGCGTGATGATCCGGATGGAGGACGCCGGCGCGCCCAAGCGCCGGATGTTCCATGCCTTCATGAAGCTGGCGCGCCGCGTCGGCCCGGCGCTCATGGACGAGCAACCGGTGGCCCTGCTGGACCGGCTGGCCTACCGGCTCGGCGACCTGCTGGTCTTCGGCCCGCTGCGCAACAACCTGGGCTTCTCGCGCGTGCGCGTGGCCTACACGGCGGGCGAGGCGATCGGGCCCGACCTCTTTTCCTTCTACCGCTCCATCGGCATCAACCTCAAGCAGCTGTACGGCTCTACCGAGACGGCGGTGTTCGTCTGCCTGCAGCCGGACAACCAGGTCAAGGCCGACACCGTGGGCGTGCCGATCCAGGGCGTGGAGATCAAGGTGGCCGACAACGGCGAGATCCTGGTGCGCTCGCCCGGGCTGCTCAAGGGCTACTACAAGAACCCCCAGGCGACCGCCGAGGTGCTGACCCCGGAAGGCTGGTACCACACCAGCGACGCCGGCTTCATCGATGCCCAGGGCCACCTGAAGATCATCGACCGGGTCAAGGACGTCGGCCGCCTGCAGGGCGGCCCCAGCGACGGCGCGATGTTCGCGCCCAAGTACGTGGAGAACAAGCTCAAGTTCTTCCCGTACATCAAGGAAGCGGTGGCCTACGGCGACGGCCGCGACCGGGTGTGCGTGATGATCAACATCGACTTCGACGCGGTGGGCAACTGGGCCGAGCGGCGCAACCTGCCGTACGCCGGCTACACCGACCTGGCGCAGAAGCCCGAGGTCTATGCGCTGATCAAGGACTGCGTGGAGCAGGTCAACGCCGACCTCGCCGCCGACGAGAAGCTCGCCGGCTCGCAGGTCAGCCGCTTTCTCATCCTGCACAAGGAGCTGGACGCCGACGACGGCGAGCTCACGCGCACCAACAAGGTCCGCCGCGGCTTCATCGCCGGCAAGTACCAGGTGCTGGTGGACGCGCTGTACGGCGGCCAGACCGAGCAGTACGTGCAGACCCAGGTGAAGTTCGAGGACGGGCGCACGGGCAGCGTGAACGCCACGCTCAAGATCGCCGACACCCGCACCTTCCCGACCGTGAAGGCGGCCGCATGAACATGATGACCGACGCCGCCGTGCTGGCGCCGCAACCCGCCGCCACCGGGCGGCAGCTGGGCGACGTGATCCTGGACGTGCGCAACATCTCGCTGTCCTTCGGCGGCGTCAAGGCGCTCACCGACATCTCGTTCGACGTGCGCGAGCACGAGATCCGCGCCATCATCGGTCCCAACGGCGCCGGCAAGAGCTCCATGCTCAACTGCATCAACGGCGTCTACCAGCCCCAGCAGGGCACCATCACCTTCCGCGGCCACAGCTTCCACCACATGAAGAGCCGGCAGGTGGCGCAGATGGGGATCGCGCGCACCTTCCAGAACCTGGCCCTGTTCAAGGGCATGAGCGTGCTGGACAACATCATGACCGGCCGCAACCTGCGCATCAAAAGCAACCTGTTGCTGCAGGCGCTGCGTGTCGGCCCGGCCGAGCGCGAGGAGATCCGCCACCGCGAGTTCGTCGAGCGGATCATCGACTTCCTGGAGATCCAGGCGTACCGCAAGACGCCCGTGGGGCAGCTGCCCTACGGCCTGCAAAAGCGCGTCGACCTGGGGCGCGCGCTCGCCATGGAGCCGCAGGTGCTGCTGCTGGACGAGCCGATGGCCGGCATGAACGTCGAGGAAAAGCAGGACATGTGCCGCTTCGTCCTGGACGTGAACGACGAGTTCGGCACCACCGTCGTCCTGATCGAGCACGACATGGGCGTGGTGATGGACATCAGCGACCGCGTCGTCGTCCTGGACTACGGCAAGAAGATCGGCGACGGCCCGCCCGACGAGGTGCGCCGCAACCCGGACGTGGTCAAGGCCTACCTGGGGACTGCACATTGAACCGCGCACGCAAGCATCTCATGGCGGGCTCGACCCGCAATCCATGGATCCCGGCTCGAGGCCGGGATGACAAGGGGGAGTGATGGGGTTCTTCCTCGAGACCCTGCTGGGCGGCCTGATGGCCGGCATGCTCTATTCGCTGGTGGCGCTGGGCTTCGTTCTGATCTTCAAGGCCTCCGGCGTGTTCAATTTCGCCCAGGGCGCGATGGTGCTGTTCGGCGCGCTGGCGATGGCGCGCTTTGCCGAATGGATTCCGGGCTGGACCGGCATGGACAACAAGGTGGTGGCCAACGTGGCCGCGTTCGTGATCGCCGGCGCGATCATGTTCGTGGTCGCCTGGCTGGTCGAATGGCTGGTGCTGCGCCGCCTCGTCAACCAGGAAGGCGCCACGCTGCTGATGGCCACGCTGGGCATCACCTACTTCCTCGAGGGCCTGGGCCAGTCGCTGTTCGGCAACAGCATCTACAAGATCGACATCGGCATGCCCAAGGACCCGGTGATCGCCTTCGAGTCGACCTTCCAGGGCGGCATCCTGGTCAACAAGGAAGACCTGATCGCGGCGCTGATCGCCGCGGCGATGGTGGCCGTCCTCAGCCTGTTCTTCCAGAAGACGTCCACCGGCCGCGCGCTGCGCGCTGTCGCCGACGACCACCAGGCGGCGCAGTCCATCGGCATCCCGCTGGCGCGCATCTGGGTGATCGTGTGGTGCGTCGCCGGCGTGGTGGCGCTGGTGGCCGGGATGATCTGGGGCAGCAAGCTCGGGGTGCAGTTCTCGCTGGCCACCGTGGCGCTGCGCGCGCTGCCGGTGGTGATCCTGGGCGGCCTGACCTCGGTGCCTGGCGCCATCATCGGCGGGCTGATCATCGGCGTGGGCGAGAAGCTCTCCGAGGTCTACATCGGGCCGCTGGTGGGCGGCGGCATCGAGATCTGGTTCGCCTACGTGCTGGCGCTGGGCTTCCTGCTGGTGCGGCCGCAGGGCCTGTTCGGCGAAAAGATCATTGATCGGGTCTGACCATGCTCTACCGCGAAAACGGCCAGTTCAAGACCACCTACCGGGCGGACCAGCAGATCTTCCCGATCCGGCAGGACCGCCTGTTCATCGCCGCGCTGCTGGTGCTCGCCTACGTGGTGGTGCCCGGCCTGGCCAGCGACTACCTGTTCCGCGCCATTCTGATCCCGTTCCTGATCATGGCGCTGGCCGCGCTGGGGGTGAACATCCTGGTGGGCTACTGCGGCCAGATCTCGCTCGGCTCGGGCGCGTTCATGGCGGTCGGCGCGTACGGCGCCTACAACTTCTTCGTCCGCATCCCGGACCTGCCGCTCGTTCCCGCCATCCTGCTGGGCGGATTGTGCGCCACCGCGTTCGGCATCCTGTTCGGGCTGCCCAGCCTGCGCGTCAAGGGCCTGTACCTCGCCGTGGCCACGCTGGCGGCGCAGTTCTTCGCCGACTGGATGTTCCTGCGCATCAAGTGGCTGACCAACGACTCGCCCTCCGGCTCGGTGGGCGTGTCGGCGCTGCAGGTGTTCGGCCTTCCGATCGAGAGCGCGGCGAGCAAGTACTGGTTCTGCCTCGGCATCCTGACCGTGATCGCGCTGCTGGCCAAGAACCTGGTGCGCAGCGCCATCGGCCGCGAGTGGATGGCCATCCGCGACATGGACGTCGCCGCGGCGGTCATCGGCATCCGCCCGATGTACGCCAAGCTCAGCGCGTTCGCCGTCAGCTCCTTCATCGTCGGCGTCGCCGGCGCGCTGTGGGCCTTCGTCTACCTGGGCACCTGGGAGCCGGCCGCGTTCTCCGTGGACCTGTCGTTCCGGCTGCTGTTCATGGTGATCATCGGCGGGCTGGGCTCGATCATGGGCGGCTTCTTCGGCGCGGCCTTCATCGTCGTGCTGCCGATCGTGCTGAACCAGTTCCTGCCGGCCCTGGCCAGCGCGGTCGGCTTCACGATCTCGACCGCCGGCCTGTCGCATGCCGAGCTGATGATCTTCGGCGCGCTGATCGTCTGGTTCCTGGTCGTCGAGCCGCACGGGCTGGCCCGCCTGTGGTCCACCGGCAAGCAGAAGCTGCGCCTGTGGCCCTTCCCGCACTGACATGGCCCACCCCGAAGCGCCTTCGACGCCTCCCCTCGCGGGGGCTCGCTTGCTCCGTTGCTCGCATTCCCCGATGCGGCCTGGAGGGGTCTGGACTCCACTGATGCTTCCCACCGTTCGCTTTCACCCCTGAAGGAGACAACAACCATGAACGTCAAACGCATCCTCCTGGCCAGCCTGGTGGCCGGGGCCGCGCTCGCCTCGGCGCCGGCGGCATTCGCCCAGGCCAAGGAGCAGTTCTTCCCCCTGCTGTCGTACCGCACGGGCCCGTACGCGCCGAACGGCACGCCCTGGGCCAACGGCAAGCAGGACTACCTGAAGTTGATCAACGCCCGCGACGGCGGCATCAACGGCGTCAAGCTCACCTACGAGGAGTGCGAGACGGGCTACGCCACCGACCGCGGCGTGGAGTGCTACGAGCGCCTCAAGAGCCGCCCCGGCGTCAGCCTGTTCGACCCGCAGGCCACCGGCATCACCTTCGCCCTGACCGACAAGGTGGCGCACGACAAGATCCCGCTGATCACCCTCGGCTACGGCCTGTCGGTGGCGCAGGACGGCCTGGCCTTCCCGTGGAACTTCCCGCTCATGGGCAGCTACTGGACCGGCGCCGACATCCTGATCCAGCACCTCACGAAGAAGGAAGGCGGCAATCTCAAGGGCAAGAAGATCGCGCTGGTCTACCACGACTCGCCGTTCGGCAAGGAGCCCATCCCGCTGCTGCAGGAGCGCGCGCGCATGCAGGGCTTCGACCTCAGCCTGATCCCGGTCACCGCGCCCGGCGTGGAGCAGAAGGCCGCCTGGCTGCAGGTGCGCCAGCAGCGGCCCGACTACGTGCTGCTGTGGGGCTGGGGGGTGATGAACTCCACCGCCCTGAAGGAAGCGCAGGCCACCGGCTACCCGCGCGAGAAGATGTACGGCGTCTGGTGGGCCGGCGCGGAACCGGACGTCAAGGACGTGGGCGACGGCGCCAAGGGCTACAACGCGCTGGCGCTCAACACGTCGGGCACGCAGCCCAAGGTGGTGCAGGACATCCTGAAGTACGTGCACGGCAAGGGCCAGGGCACCGGGCCGAAGGAGGAGGTCGGCTCCGTGCTGTACACGCGCGGCCTGATCATCCAGATGCTGGGCGTCGAGGCCGTGCGCCGCGCGCAGGAGCGCTTCGGCAAGGGCAAGGTGATGACGCCCGAGCAGGTGCGCTGGGGCATGGAGAACCTGAACCTGGACCAGAAGCGCCTGGACGCATTGGGCTTCAGCGGCGTGCTGCGCCCGATCTCCACCAGCTGCACCGACCACATGGGCTCGACCTGGGCGCGCATCCACACCTGGGACGGCAGCAAGTGGAACTTCTCGAGCGACTGGTACCAGGCCGACGAGCAGATCATCAAGCCGATGGTCAAGGCCGGCGCGCAGAAGTACCTGGCGGAAAAGAAGCTGCAGGCGCGGTCGGCCGACCAGTGCCAGTCCTGACCTGACTCCGACTCCTCCCTCCCCTCTGGGGGAGGGTGGGGTGGGAGCCGGTGCCGGTCCTGGCCTGACTCCGACTCCTCCCTCCCCCTCCGGGGGAGGGTTGGGGTGGGGGCACACCGCCCGGCGTGTCCCGACCCCAACCCTGCGAAGCGCTCAACATGCAACCCACATCGGCAACCGACGCCGGCCAGAGGCCGGCTTCCGACGCTCCGTCCAGGCCTGCGCAGGCAGGCCCGGAGCCGCGGAACGTCGTGCTGAACGTCAACGGCATCGAGGTGATCTACAACCACGTCATCCTCGTGCTAAAGGGCGTGTCCCTGCAGGTGCCCGAAGGCGGCATCGTCGCGCTGCTGGGCGGCAACGGCGCCGGCAAGACGACCACGCTGCGCGCGGTGTCCAACCTGCTGAAGGGCGAGCGCGGCGAGGTCACCAAGGGCTCGATCGAGCTGCGCGGCGAACGCATCGAGAACCTCTCGCCGGCCGACCTGGTGCGGCGCGGCGTGGTGCAGGTGATGGAGGGGCGCCACTGCTTCGCCCACCTCACGATCGAGGAGAACCTGCTCACCGGCGCCTACACGCGCGCCAGCCGGGCCGAGGTCGCGGCCAACCTGGAGAAGGTCTATGGCTACTTCCCCCGCCTGAGGACGCGCCGCGGCTCGCAGGCCGCCTACACCTCCGGCGGCGAGCAGCAGATGTGCGCCATCGGCCGCGCACTGATGGCCAGCCCCAGCATGGTGCTGCTGGACGAGCCCTCGATGGGCCTGGCGCCGCAGATCGTCGAGGAGGTGTTCGAGATCGTGAAGGACCTCAACGCCAAGGAACGCGTCACGTTCCTGCTGGCCGAGCAGAACACCAACATGGCCCTGAAGTACGCCGACTACGGCTACATCATGGAAAGCGGCCGCATCGTCATGGACGGCCCGGCCGCGGACCTGGCGGCCAACGAGGACGTCAAGGAGTTCTACCTCGGCATGGGCGGCAGCGAGCGCAAGAGCTTCCGGGACGTCAAGAGCTACAAGCGCCGCAAGCGCTGGCTCGCCTGAGGGAGGGCACAGGGATGGGCGAGTACTTCGACGCGCTGGAAACGCGCGATCCCGCGCAGCGCGAGGCGCAGCTGATGCAGGCGCTGGCGCGCCAGGTCGCGCACGCCCAGCAGGCCGCGCCGGCCTACCGGGAGCGGCTGGCCGGCGTCGACGCCGCCGCCGTCACCTCGCGCGAGGCGCTCGCGCGGCTGCCGGTGGTGCGCAAGCACGAGCTGTTCGAGCGCCAGCGCGCCGCCGCGGCCAGCGATCCCTTCGGCGGCTTCTCCGCCCTCGTTCGCGGCCCCGGCATGCCGCGGCTGTTCGCGTCGCCCGGCCCGATCTACGAGCCCGAGGGCCGGGCCCGCGACTACTGGCGCACGGCGCGCGCGATGTTCGCCGCCGGCTTTCGCGCCGGCGACCTCGTGCACAACGCGTTCAGCTACCACATGACGCCGGGTGCCTTCATCATGGAAGCGGGCGCCCATGCCGTCGGCTGCACCGTCTTTCCCGCCGGCGTGGGCCAGACCGAGCAGCAGCTGCAGGCGATCGCCGAGCTGCGGCCGGCGGCCTATGCCGGCACGCCCAGCTTCCTGCGCATCCTGCTGGAGAAGGCGCAGGAGAGCGGCACCGACGCCGGCAGCCTGCGCAAGGCGCTGACCGGCGGCGAAGCGCTGCCGCCCAGCCTGCGCGACTGGTTCGCCGGGCGCGGCGTGGACGTGTACCAGAGCTACGCCACCGCCGACCTGGGCCTGATCGCCTACGAGACGTCCGCGCGCCAGGGGCTCGTCGTCGACGAGGGCGTGCTGGTGGAGATCGTGCGGCCCGGCACCGACGATCCGGTGCCGGCCGGCGAAGTGGGCGAGGTGGTCGTGACCACGCTCAACCCCGACTACCCGCTCATCCGCTTCGGCACCGGCGACCTCTCCGCGCTGCTCGCCGGCCCCTGCCCCACCGGCCGCACCAACGCCCGCATCCAAGGCTGGATGGGGCGGGCGGACCAGACCACCAAGATCCGGGGCATGTTCGTGCACCCGGGCCAGGTGGCCGACATCGCCCGGCGGTTTCCCGAGGTGATCAAGGCCCGCCTCGTGGTCAGCGGCGAAATGGCCAACGACGTGATGACGCTGCGGGTCGAGACGGCCGCGCCGGCGCAAGGGCTAGGCCGGCGCATCGGCGAAGCCATCCGCGACGTCACCAAGCTGCGCGGCGAGGTCGAGCTGCTCGCCCCGGGCAGCCTGCCCAACGACGGCAAGGTGATCGAGGACGCCCGCAGCTACCGCTGAGGGGCGCGCCCCGCCCGGGCAAACCCGCTACGTAATTCCCGCGATGCGGCATGGCACCGGCCGTCCTACCATCGGCGGGTTTCCCTCCTAGGAGTTGCGATGAATCCCCTGATCAAGAGCCTGGCCGCAGCGGCGCTGCTGGCAACGGCCGCCGTGGGTGCCCAGGCCGAGGACTTCCCCGGCACCAAGCCCATCACCATCGTCGTGCCGTTCACGGCCGGCGGCCCCACCGACCGCGTGGCGCGCGACCTGGCCGAAGCCATGCGCAAGCCGCTGGGCGGCATCAGCATCGTGGTCGACAACGCGGCCGGCGCCGGCGGCTCGATCGGCGCCAACAAGGTCGCCAAGGCCTCGCCCGACGGCCACACGCTGCTGGTCCACCACATCGGCATGGCCACCATGCCGACCCTGGTGCGCAACATCCCGTTCAAGGTCGAGAGCGACTTCGAGTACCTGGGCCTGATCAACGACGTGCCCATGACGCTGATCGGCAAGCCCAGCCTGCCGTCGACCTACAAGGAGCTGACCAGCTGGATCGGCCAGAACAAGGGCAAGATCAACCTGGGCAACGCCGGCATCGGCTCGGCCTCGCACCTGTGCGGCCTGCTGTTCCAGAACGCGATCCACACCGAGATGACCACCGTTCCCTACAAGGGCACGGCGCCGGCGATGAGCGACCTCATCGGCGGGCAGATCGACCTGATGTGCGACCAGACGACCAACACCACCTCGCAGATCGAGGGCAAGAAGGTCAAGGCGTTCGCCGTCACCACGCCCAAGCGCCTGACCACGCCGGCGCTCAAGGACCTGCCCACGCTGCAGGAAGCCGGCCTGAAGGACTTCCAGGTCACGATCTGGCACGGCCTGTACGCGCCCAAGGGCACGCCGCCGGAGATCCTCAAGAAGCTCAACGACGCGCTGAAGGTGGCGCTCAAGGATCCGGACTTCGTGAAGAAGCAGGAAGGCCTGGGCGCCGTCGTGGTCAACGACAAGCGCGCCGAGCCGGCCGAGCACAAGAAGTTCGTGGCCGCGGAGATCGCCAAGTGGAGCCCGATCATCAAGGCCGCCGGCGTCTACGCCGACTGATGGTCGCAGCGACCGCGCCAAAGGCCGCCCTCGGGCGGCCTTTTGCTTGACCGAACCACCCGCGATGCCACCGCCCGCCGCGCCTGCCGCCTGCATCGGCTCGCGCGGGAGTGCCTGCCTCGGCGCTGCGCACGGCGCGCGGGCCGATGGCATCATCAACCACCTCGCCCCCGCAGCGCAGGCGCCGGGCGTGCAGCGCGCCTGGCGCTGCGTCGAGGTCCTCCAGAACCTGCAGAACCCACCGAGGAGACATCCATGACCAGACCCTTCCCCGTTTCACGCCGCGCCGTGCTGGCGCTCGCCGCCGCCCTGGCCGCCGCGCCGGCCTTCGCGCAGTCGAACTGGCCGACCAAGCCGGTGCGCATCGTCGTGCCGTTCGCGCCCGGCGGCACCACCGACATCCTCGCGCGCGCCACCGCCGTCGAACTGAGCAAGGCGTTCGGCCAGCAGTTCGTGGTCGACAACAAGGGCGGCGCCGGCGGCAACATCGGCGCCGAGCAGGTCGCGCGCGCGGCACCCGACGGCTACACGCTGCTGATGGGAACGGTGGGCACGCACTCCATCAACAAGTGGCTCTATTCGAAGATGCCGTTCGACCCGCAGAAGGACTTCACGCCCATCACGCTGGTGGCCGGCGTGCCGAACGTGATGGTGGTCAACACCGAGAAGGCCAAGGCCCGCAACATCAACAACGTGGCCGACTTCATCCGCTATGCGAAGGCCAACCCGGGCAAGCTGAACATGGCCTCGAGCGGCAACGGCACGTCGATCCACCTCGCCGGCGAGCTGTTCAAGTCGATGACCGGCACCTTCATGACGCACTTCCCGTTCACCGGCTCCGGCCCCGCGCTGATGAGCCTGGTGGCGGGCGACATGGACGTGATGTTCGACAACCTGCCCTCGTCGATGCAGCTGATCAAGTCCGGCAAGCTCAAGGCGCTGGCCGTCACCAGCGCCCAGCCCTCGCCCGCGCTGCCGGGCGTGCCGACCGTGGAACAGGCCGGCAGCCTCAAGGGCTTCGAGGCGAGCTCGTGGTTCGGGCTGTTCGGCCCCGCCGGGCTGCCGCCGGAGATCGCCAACCGCATCCAGCAGGAGGTGGCCAAGGCCCTGGCCACGCCGGAGATGAAGGAGAAGTTGCTCGCCCAGGGCGCCATGCCCAGCGGCAACACGCCGGCGCAGTTCGCCGCCTTCATCGAGGCGGAGAACCGCAAGTGGCAGCCGGTCGTGAAGGCCTCCGGGGCGAAGGTGGACTGACACCCGCGGGCCCGCGCAGCGGGCTCGTTCTGCGCGCGGGCTCCGGTGCGGCGCGCCCAGTCATGGACGGGGACCCGGCGGCGCCGGTCCCCGTTCGGCATTTCAGGCCCCTGCGGCGGCGCGCAGCGCCATCGAACGGGAGTTCAGACGCCCCAGACGATGTCCTGGCCGGCCCGCTCGCAGCGGCGCAGCATGTCCAGGAACGGCACGGCGCGCTGGCGCAGCGAGACGTCGGCGAACGTGGGCGGCACCTGGCCCTTGGCCTTGGCGTCCTCGATCGCGGCCTGCTGGTCGGCTTCCTCCCGGGCGATGGCCGATTCGAGCGCCGCGACGGCGGCGGGCATCTGCCCCGTCTCGATGATGCCCTTCGGGCCGGGGTCCTTGCCGATGATCTCCAGCACGCGCCGGCCATTGGGCTCCAGCATGATGAGGTCGCCGGCGGCCTTGCTCTTGAACTTGTACAGCATCAGCGGTCGAGGTAGATGTACTCGCGGTTGAAGGGATAGACCGATTGTGCGCCGCGCAGCGCGCCCGTTTCGGGCCGGCCATCGGGTCGCGTCGCCAGCAGCTGGTGCAACGCGATCCAGCCCTGCTCGAAGCTCATCGCGCAGCCGGCCAGGTACAGGCGGTAGGCACGCAGCACCTTGGCCGCGTCGGCGGCCCGCCCGGTCTGCTGCAGCACCTGCTGGGCCTCCTCGAGCCGCGCCTCCAGCGCGTCCGACCAGGCCCACAGCGTGCGCGCGTAGTGCGGCCGCAGGTTCTCGGCGTCGACCAGTTCCAGGCCGGCCAGCGACATCTCGCGCTGCACCTGGCTCACGTGCAGCAGCTCGCCGCCCGGGAAGATGTACTTGTCGATGAAGTCGCCCATGCCGGCACCGAGCTGCGTGGTGTTGACGCCACCGGCCGTGATGCCGTGGTTCATGACCAGGCCGCCCGGCTTGAGCAGCCGCCGGATCTTGCCGAAGTACACCGGCATGTTGGCCAGCCCGACGTGCTCGAACATGCCCACCGAGGCGACCTTGTCGAACGGCTGCGACTCGTCCACCTCCCGGTAGTCCATCAGGTGCATCCGCACCCGCCCCTGCAGGCCCTTGGACTCGATCAGCCGCTGCACGTGCGCATGCTGGTTCTTCGACAGCGTGATGCCGGTGGCATCGACGCCGTAGTGTTCGGCGGCCCAGAGCAAGAGGCCGCCCCAGCCGGCACCCACATCCAGGAAGCGCTCGCCCGGGCGCAGCATCAGCTTGCGGCAGATGTGGTCCAGCTTGGCTTCCTGCGCCTGCGCGAGCGACATGTCCGGCTCGCGGTAGTAGGCGCAGGAATAGACCCGGCGGGGATCGAGCCACAGCGCATAGAAGTCGTCGGAGACGTCGTAGTGAAACTGGACCTGCTGGGCGTCCTTCTGCGGCGAGTGCAGCGCGAGCGAGCGCGCGCGCCGGATCACCTGCGTCCACCAGTTGGTGTCCGAGCCCACCGGGCTGCCGGGCAGCAGGTGCGCCGCCGCGGCCATAAGGTCGCGCATGCGGCCCTGGATGCCGATGCGGTCCTCCACGATGTCCTCGGCCAGCTTGCCGATCTGGCCCGCGGCCAGCACCGCGATGGTGGTCCAGTCGCGGAAGGTGAGCGCCACGCTCGCGTTGGCCGCGCCCACCCGCTGGCCGCCGGGCAGGTGCACCGCCACGGCCACCGGCAACGCCGCCAGCTGGATCTCGATCCTGCGCAGCATGGGGTCCATGGCCAAATTCTGGCGACGGCTCCCGCTGCCCGTCAATGGCAGAGCCTGTAGGACGGCGCCGCATGCGACGGGTTGACGCCGATTCGTTGAGGCTTAAACTATTTAGGTCTTGACTCCACCGGCCCTCCCCATGGACATGGAAGCGCGCGCCCACAGCGAGCATCCCGAAGCGCTGCGCCTGTGGCTGCGCCTGCTCACCTGCACCCAGCTCGTCGAGAAGGAAGTGCGCAGCCTGCTGCGCGAGCGCTTCGACACGACGCTGCCCCGCTTCGACCTCATGGCGCAGCTCGAGCGCGCGCCCGACGGGCTGAAGATGAACGAGCTGTCGCGCCGCATGATGGTCACCGGCGGCAACGTCACCGGCATCACCGACCAGCTGGCCGGCGAGGGCCTGGTCGACCGCGTCGACGTCGAAGGGGACCGCCGGGCCTACCGGGTCCGCCTGACCCCCAAGGGGCGCAAGCTGTTCCACGAGATGGCGCTCCAGCACGAGCAGTGGATCGTCGACGCCTTCTCGGCGCTGACGGAGCGCGAAATCGCCACCCTGCATCGCCTGCTCGGCAAGGTGAAGCAGCACGCCAGCACCCGCACCGGCCAGCCGGCCTGAACGCCAGAGGATGCCCATGTCCGCCCAGACCGACCGTTTCGTCCACGACCGCCTGCCGCCGCCCGCGCAGTGCCCCGCCCTGCGCTACGACCTGCCCGAGCTGCGCCTGCCCGAGCGGCTCAACGTGGTCGAGGAACTGCTCGACAAGGCCGCGCAGAAGGGCTGGGCCGACCGGCCCATGCTGCGTTCGCCGCGCCTCACCCTCACCTACGCGCAGGCGCGCGAGCGCGTGGACCGCATCGCCCGCGTGCTGCGCGAGGACCTGGGCCTGCAGCCCGGCAACCGGGTGCTGCTGCGCGGGGGCAACTCGATCGACCTCGCGCTGGCCTGGCTGGCGGTGGTCAAGGCCGGCCTCGTGGCCGTGGCCACCATGCCGCTGCTGCGCGCGCGCGAGCTCGGCGACATCATCGACAAGGCACAGCCCGCCGTCGCCCTGTGCGATGCCAGGCTGATGGACGAACTGGAGAAGGCGCGCGACGGCCGCCCGGTCCTGCGCACCATCGTGCCCTTCAACACGCCGGACCAGCCCGGCTCGCTCGCCGTGCTGGCCGCCGGCAAGGAAGGCGGCTTCGCGGCCTGCCCGACCGCGGCCGACGACATCGCCCTGCTGGCCTTCACCTCGGGCACCACCGGCAAGCCCAAGGCGGCGGTGCATTCGCACCGCGACGTGCTCGCCGCCTGCGAGGCGTGGCCGCGGCACGTGCTGCGCGCGACGCCCGAGGACATCGTGGTCGGCTCGCCGCCGCTCGCGTTCACCTTCGGCCTGGGCGGCCTGCTGGTGTTCCCGATGTGGGCCGGCGCCTCCGTGTACTTCGGCGACGGCCCGTACACGCCCGAAGCGCTGGTGCGCACCATCGGCGAAGTGGGCGCCACCATCTGCTACACGGCGCCCACCTTCTACCGCCAGATGGCGCCGCATGCCCGCGAGCTGGGCGTGGGCCGGCTGCGCATCTGCGTGAGCGCCGGCGAGGGCCTGCCCGATGCGACGCGCCAGCTGTGGAAGGACGCCACCGGCATCGAGATGCTCGACGGCATCGGGGCCACCGAGATGTTCCACATCTTCATCTCGTCGGCCGGCGCCGACGTACGCCGGGGCGCGATCGGCAAGGTCGTGCCGGGCTACCAGGCCAAGGTGGTCGACGACGAGGGCAACGAGGTGCCGCGCGGCACCGTCGGCAAGCTGGCGGTCATCGGCCCCACCGGCTGCCGCTACCTGGACGACGCGCGCCAGTCCAATTACGTGCGCGAGGGCTGGAACTACCCGGGCGACGCCTTCCAGCAGGACGCCGACGGCTACTTCTTCTACCAGGCGCGGGCCGACGACATGATCATCACCGCCGGCTACAACGTCGGCGGCCCGGAGGTCGAGGATGCGCTGCTGCGCCATCCCGCCGTGGCCGAGTGCGGCGTCATCGGCAAGCCCGACGACGAGCGCGGCATGATCGTCAAGGCGTTCTGTGTCCTCAAGCCGGGGCATGCGCCGGGCGACGCCATGGTGCGCACCCTCCAGGAGCACGTGAAGTCGACCATCGCGCCCTACAAGTACCCGCGCGAGATCGAGTTCGTGCCCAGCCTGCCGCGCACCGAGACCGGCAAGCTGCAACGCTTCAAGCTGCGCCAGGCCCAGCAGCAGACGACCTAGTGCGGCCGGCGGACGGGCCCGGCCGCCCCGGGCGGCGAACGCCCGGATAATCCCCCGCATGCCTGCGTACACCTTCGAGGCCCTCGATGCCCAGGGCCAGACCCGGCGCGGCGTGCTCGAGGCCGACACGGCCAAGGCCGCGCGCGGCCAGCTGCGCGCCCAGTCGCTGATCCCGCTGCAGGTGCGGCCCGTCGAGTCGGGCGCGTCCACCGGCGCGGCGGGGGGCCGCTGGCGGCGGCGCGTGTTCAACGACACGCGCCTGACCGTCTGGACGCGGCAGATCGCCGGCCTGGTCACCTCCGGCCTGCAGCTGGAGCGCGCGCTCACCGCGCTGGCCGAGGAAAGCGACCGCGACGAGGAGCGCCAGCTGGTCGCCGCGCTGCGGGCCGAGGTCAACGCCGGCTCGACGTTCGCCACCGCCCTGTCGCATTTCCCGCGCGAGTTCTCGGACATCTATGTCGCCGTGGTGAGCGCCGGCGAGCAGAGCGGCAACCTGGGCATGGTGCTGGAGCGGCTGGCCGACGACCTGGAGGCGCGCCAGGCACTGCGCGCGCGCCTGACCGGCGCGGCGCTCTACCCCGCCATCGTCACCCTGGTGGCGCTGGCCATCGTCGTGTTCCTGGTCACCTACGTGGTGCCGCAGGTGGCCAACGTCTTTGCCGGCACCAAGCGCGCGCTGCCGTTCCTCACCGTGGCCATGCTGGGCATCAGCAGCTTCGTGCGCCAGTGGGGCCTGCTGGTGGCCCTGCTGGTCGCCGCGGCGGCCGTCGTGCTGCGGCTGATGCTGCGCAACGAGTCGTTCCGCGAGCGCTTCGACGCCGCCTGGCTCGACATCCCGGTGCTCGGGCGGCTGGCCCGCGGCTACAACAGCGCCCAGTTCGGCAACACGCTGGCCATGCTCACCTCGGCCGGCGTGCCGATCCTGCGTGCGCTGCAGGCCGCGGCGCAGACCCTGAACAACCGCGCCATGCGCGCCGACGCGCTCGATGCGCTGGTGCTGGTGCGCGAAGGCGCGCCGCTGGCGTCCGCGCTGGCGCAGAAGAAGCGGTTCCCGGGCCTGCTGTCCATGTTCGCGCGGCTGGGCGAGCAGACCGGCCAGCTGCCGCTGATGCTGCAGCGCGCGGCCACCCAGCTGGGCAGCGAGGTCCAGCGGCGCGCCATGCAGCTGGCCACGGTGCTCGAGCCGCTGCTGATCGTCACCATGGGCCTGGTCGTGATGCTGATCGTGATGGCGGTGCTGCTGCCGATCATCCAGCTGAACCAGTGGGTGCGGTGACATGAGCGTCTTTCCCGACGGCAAGCTGGTGGTGGCGATCTCCTCGCGCGCCCTGTTCAATTTCGAGGAGGAGAACCGCATCTTCGAAGGCGGCGACGCGCAGGCCTACATGGACCTGCAGCTGGCGCGGCTGGACGACCCGGCGCGCCCGGGCATCGCGTTCTCGCTGATCAAGAAGCTGCTGGCCTTCAACGACACGGCCGCCCAGCACGTGGAGGTGGTGATCCTCTCGCGCAACGACCCGGTCTCGGGCATGCGCATCTTCCGCTCCGGCCATGCCAACCAGATCAAGCTGGAGCGCGGCGTGTTCACGCAGGGCCGCTCGCCGTTCCGCTACCTGCGGCCGCTGCGGGCGCACCTGTTCCTCTCGGCCAACGCCGACGACGTGCGCGAGGCGCTCGCCAACGGCTTTCCGGCCGCGCGGGTGCTCACCGAGTCGGTGCTGGCGGGCAGCAACTACCCGAACGAGGTGCGCATCGCGTTCGACGGCGACGCCGTGCTGTTCTCCGACGAGGCCGAGCGCGTGTTCAAGCACGGCGGCCTGGACGCCTTCCAGGCGCACGAGTCGAGCAAGGCACTGCAGCCGCTGCCCGAGGGGCCGTTCAAGCCGCTGCTGGCCGCGTTGCACCGGCTGCAGTCCATCGGCACGCCGGCAATGAAGATCCGCACCGCCCTGGTGACGGCGCGCAGCGCGCCGGCGCACGAGCGCGCCATCCGCACGCTGATGCACTGGAACATCCACGTCGACGAGGCAATGTTCCTCGGCGGCCTGGCCAAGGGCGAATTCCTGCGCGAGTTCGAACCCGACTTCTTCTTCGACGACCAGACGCGCTACGTCGACCAGGCCGCGCAGCACGTGCCGGCCGGCCACGTGGCCGGCGGCATCGCCAACGCTTGAGGTCCGTGCGGCGCGCGGGCTGATCAGGCCGGCGCGCGGCCGCGCGCTTCGCGCCGCGCGATCCACACGGTCGATGCACAGATCACCGCGCCGCCCGCGAGCGTCCACCGGCTCGGCCAGTCGCCGAACACCAGCCAGCCGAGCAGGGTCGCCCACACCAGGTCAAGGAACTTCACCGACTGCGTGGCGGAGATGTCGGTGACGCTGAAGGAGCGGGTCAGGCAGTAGTGGCCTGCGCTGCCGAGCAGGCCGCACAGGCCGAACAGCAGCCACTGCGCCGCGCCCGGCCACTGCCAGTGCAGCAGCGCGAGCGGCAGGCTGAAGGTGGTGACGCTGATGGCCTGCCAGACCACGATGACCTCGGGCCGCTCGTAGCGCGTCAGCCCCTTGGTGATGAGGAAGGAGGCCGCGAACACGGGCGAGGACGCCAGCATGAGCAGCGCGTGGTAGCCGCCGGCCCCGGTGAGCTGCGGCGCCACCACGGTCAGCACGCCCGCGAACCCCACGGCCGCGGCGGCCCAGCGCTCCCAACGCATCGGTTCGCGGAACACGAGCACCGCGCCGATCATGATGAAGATCGGCGTCGTGAAGCCGATGGCCGTGGTGTCGGCCAGCGTGATGTGCGGCACCGCCAGGAACCACAGGCACAGGCCCAGCGTGTGCACGCCGCCGCGCACGAACTGGCCCGCGACGTTGCGCGGCCGGTACGCGGCGGCGCCGCTGCGCGCCACCAGCGGCAGCATCACGGCCAGGCCGGCAAGGTAGCGCAGGAACTGGGTCTGGAACGGATCGAGCTGCAGCGCCAGGCCGCGCATGACCGTGTTGAGCAAGACGAACAGCAGGCCGGCGGTCACCGACCACAGCAGGCCACGGACCGGGGCGGGCAGCCGGCTCGCCCGGCGCTGCGCCAGCGTGGCCCGCCGCACCAGCGGGTGCCGGGCGCGCGCGCCGGTGCGGCCTTCAGCCGGCATCGGGTGTCTCCATGGCGGCAACTCTAGCCGACGCACGGTGCTAGATTGGGCTGGTCTTCAGGGCGGGGTGGAATTCCCCACCGGCGGTAGGTGGCGCGAGCCACGAGCCCGCGAGCGCCTGCGCTCCCGCATGGGAGCGCAGGGTCAGCAGACTCAGTTCAAGCTGAGGCCGACGGTCACAGTCCGGATGGAAGAAGATTCGAGCGCACCCGCGGGTGCGCTCGATGTGTCGCTGCGCGCCCCGTTGCCGAGGCGGGCGGCGGCGTTCCTGCGAGCCTTGAAGCGTTTTTGTTCCAACCGACAGGAGCGTTTCATGATGATCGATTCCCCCTCCTCCCCCGCCGCCTCGCCGCAGGCGGTCGACCTCGCGCCGATCCCCGCGGTGCTCCAGGCCATCGCGGCCGGCCGGCCGGTGCTCGTGCTGGACGACGCCGAACGCGAGAACGAGGCCGACCTGGTCTGCGCCGCGCAGCGGATCACGCCGGCCGTCATGGCCCTGATGATCCGCGAGTGCAGCGGCATCGTCTGCCTGTGCATCCCGGCGGACAAGGCCAGCGCGCTGCGCCTCACGCCGATGGTCGAAGTGAACCGCTCGCGGTTCGCCACCGCCTTCACGCAGTCGATCGAGGCGGCGCACGGCGTGAGCACCGGCGTGTCGGCGGCCGACCGGGTCCAGACCATCCAGTGCGCGCTGCGCTCGACGCTGGAACACAGCGAGATCGTGAGCCCCGGCCACGTCTTCCCGCTGGTCGCGCGGCCCGGCGGCGTCCTGGAGCGCGAAGGCCACACCGAGGCGGCCGTCGACCTCGCCCGGCTGGCGGGCCTGGCGCCCGCCGGCGTGCTGTGCGAGCTGATGAACCCGGACGGCAGCATGGCGCGGGGCGATCAGGTGGCCGCCTTCGCGCGCCAGCACGGGCTGCTGTGCACGACGGTGGCGGCGATCGCCGACTGGCGCCGCCGCCAGGGGCGGCGAGCCGGCTGACCGTCAGCGCACCAGCACCTTGAAGCCGAGCGTGAACGAGCTGCCCGCGGCCATGCGGCCCTTCGGGTTGGCGCGGATGTTGGTGATGCCCGCCGCGTAGCACCCCGGCGGGTTCGTTCCGTTGAGCGTGCTGACGGCGGACGAGAAGGTCCAGACCGGCGCGGCCGTCCAGGTCACCCCGTTGTCGCTCGAATACTGCAGGTCGGTGGCGGCGAACGTGAGCGTGCTGGACACGCCGCCATCGGTGAAGGTGACGGGCACGCCGACGGCGGCGCAGTTGGTGGCGCCGGCGGCCAGCTGGTGGTACAGGGACGTGTTGGCCGGGATCGGGTCCGTCACGACGACGGTGTTGTTGTCCACGCGCCCGAGCCCGGTGTTGCTCAGCTGGATGGCGTACTGGGCGACCGCGCCCGGGATGTAGAGCGCCTGCGCGCCGCTGGCACCGACGCCGCGGATCGGGTCGCTGACGATGGTCACGGTCTTGCTGTTGACCAGGTAGGGGTAGACGACGGTGTTGGCATCGCTGGCCGACAGCGTGACGCCCCCCGCGGTCACGCTCGCGGTGTTGGTGATCTGGCTGTTGGGCGTGGGCACCCAGGGCGAGGCCGTGGTGCCCAGCCCGCTCGAGGTGATGGTGGCGTTGACCGAGAACACCAGGCTGCTGCCGTTGGGCATGTTGCCCAGCGCCACCCCGGCCTGCATGCCGGCCACCGTCAGCCCCGCGGGGCACGTTGCCCCGCCCGACGCCACGCAGCTGACGCCGGAGACGCTGATGTTGCTGACGGCCGGATCGCGGAACGTCGGGGAGGGGATCGCCACGCCGGTGCTGTTGGCGATGGTGATGGTGTAGGTCGTGGTGTCGCCCGCGCTCACGCTGGACACGCCGTCGGTCTTGGTGATCGAGGGCATGGTCACGATGGCCACCTCGCCCTGCGCGCCGCTGGAGTAGCTGCACTTGGCGCCGGTGTTGGGCACCACGCTCTGCGGGCCCTGGCAGGTGTTGCCCTGCTGGTTGTCCCAGCTCACCACGAAGGGGATGTTCAGCAGGCCGCCGGCATTGACGGACGCGCACATCACGGTGACGTTCGGGATCGTGTAGGTGCCGGTGCCCGTGCCGGTGCTGTAGGCGGGCGAGAACGAGTTCGCGTAGGCGGCGGTCGGCACGGTGGCCTTGCTGCCGTCGCCGCAGGCGTCCGCGGAGCCGCCCGATTCCAGGTTCAGGAACGGGCTCGGAATCCCGTTGGGCATGGTGCCCAGCGGCAGCGTGCTCACGCTGCAGGTGGCCGAGCCGGTGCCGGTGGCCGAGGTGCGGGTGGACTGCAGCTGCGGGTTCTTGCCGTCCTGGGCCAGGAACACGCCGATGTCATAGCGGCTGGAGCTGCCGAACTGCATCGTGACGTCCAGGCTGAGCGTGAGCGAGGTGCCGCCGACGCAGCCCGCCGGCGGGTTCGAGCCAGGCGTGATGACGATCTTGGTGATCTGCACGTCGTTGGCGCTGCAGTTCAGCCCGCCGCCATTGCGGTCGCCCGGGCACATGTCCAGCGCGTACTGCGCCTGCGCCGCGCGCGGACCGGCCAGCAGCGCCAGCACCAGCAGCAGCCAGCCCCACCAGAAACGCAACCTCGCACTCGTGTTCATTCTCGTCTTGCCCCTCCTCAGGGCTTGAGCGGCAGCTGGCCCCTGGCCTTGTCATTGAGGTCGAAGGTGTCCTGGTCGAACTTGACGCGGACGTTCAGGAACAGGCCCTTGCCCCGGTACTCGGCGCCGGCGAAATCGGGATCCCAGAACCCCAGCGCGTTGTAGCCGAGGCTGACCCAGGTGTTCGTGGCCAGGCGGTAGCCCACCGACAGGCCGAGATGGTACGAGCGGCTTCGCAGCGCCAGCGAGCGCAGCGCGCCGGCGTGCAGGCCGACGTCCCAGCGCGGCGTGACGTCATGGCGCACTTCCACGCCGGCCAGGTCGGTGTAGCCGCGCACGCTGTCGTCCTGCAGCATCTCGCGCACGTACTTCGCGCCGTACTGCAGGGCGACCTGGGTGCGCGCATCGGGCTTCCAGTTGGCGTTGAAGTTGTTGATCAACTTGCGCGTGAACAGGCGCGAGGCCAGCGAGGTGCCGGTGCCGGACGACTCCTGCACGTACTCCAGCCGGTCCAGCCAGATCCACTTGCCGGCATTCGGCCGCCAGGCATAGGAGAGCCGGGCCGCGACCTTGTCGCTGTCGTTGCCGCCGCCGCGCACTTCGTTCACCTGCACGCCGGCGGCCACCGCCTCGCCCTCGGCCAGCCGGCGCTGCGCGCCGAGCAGCAGGTTGACCTTGCTGTCGAGGGCGCCGCCGCGCCACTCGGCCCGGATCGTGCCGCTCCAGCCGGCATCGCGGTAGGCCAGGCCGGCCGTGACGGCGGTGAAGTCGCCCGCCACCAGTCCATACCCGCTGGCCGGAGCGCTGCCCGACGGCGACGAGGCGGACGAACTGGCGGGCGACACGGTCCCCGAGGCGAGCGGCTGGTTCATGCCCAGGGGGTTGGTGGCCCCGCGCAGGGTGCGCGTCTGCTCGATGCCGGCATCGGCCGACCATTGCTCGTTGATGCGCAGGCGCTGGATCAGCCCCATGCTGGCGAACAGGCGACCGCCGTCGGGCGTGGACTGGCTGCCCAGGCCGCCCTGCACCTCCGCCCCCGTCCAAGGTTGCGTGCGCAACCCGATGCGGGTGATGTCCGCCCGCACGCCCTCGCCGCGGGCCAGCTCGTGTTGCGCGGTCAGGGTGGTCTGGGGCGTGAGGCGGTAGTCGCCGCCCAGCACCAGGCGGTTCGGGAAATTGGCGGTGGCGCCGTGGCTGCCCACGTCCAGATCGGTGCTGGCGCGCAGCACCAGCTGGTGGTCCAGCATCTCGTAGGCGGCGCCCGCGGTGACCTGGCGCGCGGCCGCGCCGGCGCCCTTGCCATCGGACTCGGACACCGCGCGCGCGCCGGCGGACAGCTTCAGGTTCTCGGCGGCGACCCACTGCGCCTTGGCCTCGACCACGTCGCGGCTGCCGCCGTTGAGCAGGTCCTGCTGGCGATAGGCCTCCCCCTGGAGTTGCAGCGTGTCGGCCACCTTCAGCCGGGCATCGGCGCCCACGCTGCGCTGGCCCTGCGCGGCCACGGACTGCTGGCCGAGGCCGAAGCCGGGCTGCTGCTCGCGTGCATAGGCACGCAGCGCCAGCGCGCCGTCGTCGTGCCTGACCTCCGCCACGTAGGCGTTGCCGCCTTGCGGACCGGCCGCCGACGCGCGGCTGCTGGTCGCCACCTCGAGCTTCAGCCGGGTGGACTCGCCAATCCGGACGGCCGCGTCCGCCGCGGTCAGGGTGGCCTGGCGGCCCACGTCGCCCTCGTGGATGCGGGTGACGCCCACCAGCGCCTTGGGGCTCAGCTGCGCGGCGGCGCGGCCACCGTAGGTCCAGGCCTCGCCGGCGCCTTCCGACTCGTACTCGACGACCAGGAACTGCGGGTTGAAGTTCTCGTCGCGCGAGGCCAGCGGCGCGCGCAGGAACAGCGTGCCGAGCGCGTAGTCGATCTGGTAGTCCAGCCAGGGCGCCAGGCTGCGCGAGGAGAGCACGCGGTCGGGCTGGAAGCGGTCGCGCACCTCGATGCGGGCCTTGTCGGTGTTGACCAGGATGTTGCGGGCCCGCAGCCGGTACAGGCCCGAGGTGCCGTCGCCCTGGATCTCGTCCTTCAGGAAGGCCTGCGCGGTGCGGGTGGCGAACGCGTTGTAGCTGAAGGTCTGGCCCTTGAATTCGGACTTCAGTCCGTTGACGGTGCGGCTGTAGCGGCCCAGCTCGGTGACGGTCAGGCCGGTGTCGAAGTCGCCGAACAGGGCATAGAACTGCTTCTTCTCGATCTTCAGGTACAGCTTGCGGACGCTGGCGGCGTCGTACTGCTGCTGCGTGGCGTCGCCGTACAGCGTGTAGAAGCGGTTCGGGTCGATCGACTGGCCGAGCGCCGGATGGATGCCGGCGCCGCGCTCCTTGGCGCTGTCGTAGGCGGCCGTCAGCAGGTACTCGCCCTTGACCTGGCCCTTGGCGAAGAAGGCGAGCCGGTTCTGCTCGAACAGCTGGTCGGCCACCCGGGCGTCGCGCAGCGCCTCCATGTTGCCCGACAACGCCTTGTGGCCGACCGTTCCCTCGGCGAAGCCGACCAAGACCCAGTCGCGCTGGTCCGCCTGCAACCACGCGCGGACTTCGGCGGTCCGGTTGCCGCCGAAGTCGAAGCGCAGCACCGCCTCGCCGGAGTGGTTCGTCGGCTGCAGGCGGATCAGCGCGACGCCGTCCTCGCCGATCTCGTAGCGCGCGCGGCCACCGACGTTGCCGGCCAGCGGCTCGCGCTGGAGCGCCTCCGCCTGCTGCAGCGACGCATGCGGCGCGTCGACCGTGAATTCGCCGGCGGCCCCGCGGCGCACCGGCTGGCCCTGCGCGTCCAGCAGGCGCACGGCCAGCACGGGCGGGGTGCGGCCGTCGGCCACCAGCCGCGAGCGCGCCGGGTCGAGCTCGGCCACGGCGGGGCTGACGCCGTAGTGGATGGCGCGGCTCTCGCGCGCGACCACCTGACCCTGCGCGTCGCGCACGACCAGCTCCAGCGCGTTGGCGCCGTCCTTGAGCTCCACGGAGCGCCAGTTGGACAGCGCGATGGCGCCCGAGGGACCCAGCAGCGTGCCTTCGAAGCGAAGCGGATCGACGGGCGCGCCGTTCACGCGCAGTTCGACGGTCTGGTCCCCAGCGTGCTTGACGGCCACCTTGATGACCGGCAGCGCCGGGACGAACCCGGTCTGGGGGTGCAGCCACTCGAAGCCGGGCTTGGCCGCGGCGAGCCACTTGTCGTCGTAGGGCAGTTGCTCGATCAACTGCGTGCCGCTGGCCCCCGTCGCCACAGGGGCCAGCGCCGCCGCAGCTGGCTTGGCGCCGGAGCGGGGACCGACCGGCGCCAGCTCGCCGGCGGGCAGGGGCGCGCAATCGCTCGCCTCGCTGTCGCCGGGCGGCAGCGACAGCGGCGGGATCGACGCGAACTGCCCGCCGGGCAGCTGCACGCGCAGGGCCAGCTTCAGGTCGGCGGAGGGCTCCTGCCGCAGCCGCAGCGCCAGGCGATGCTGCCAACGGGCCGGCCGTGCGGGCAGGCGCAGCAGCACGAAGCTGTCCTCGACCTGCACACTGCCTGCCGGCTGGCCGTCGAGCAGGACCGAACCGGGCTCGACCTGCGCGCCCGCGGGGAGCAGCAGCGTCGCGCTCACCGATTCGTTCGCCACGGGCGCGGCGATCGTCACCTCCAGGTCACGTCCGGCGCGGCGCACCTGCTCGCGCAGGCAGCTGGGGACCGGCACCAGGCGGAAGTCGGCGCGCCACAGCGTGCCGCCCCGGACGTCGACGAACTGCGAGAAGTCGCGCCCGCCGGTGCGGCTGCTCTGCTCGCACTGGCGCAGCTGCCAGCCCTGCGGCAGCGTCGTGGTGTCCAGCTGCACGACGTGCGTGCCCGGCCGCAGGTTGTCGACGTGCCAGTTGCCGTCCTCGTCGGTCAGGACATAGGTGCCGTCCTGCAGCAGCACGCGCGCGCCCTTGACCGGCCGGCGCGCGGCGGGCTCCTGGATGTCTGCCTCGCAGGACGCGGCCACCGTCACCTGGCCGACCAGGAACGCGCGGGTCCGATTGAGCTCCTCGCGCACCGTGATCACCGCGCGCGCGGTGTTGGAGCGGACGCGGCCGACCGCCTGGACGCTGTTCTCGGCGGCGCCCGGGACCGCGTTCGGTCCGACGGCGGCCACGTAGGTCAGGACGGCGCCGGACCTGGCGGGCAGCGTGCCGACCGAAAACAGCAGCGTGCGGCCGTCCGCGCCGACCTGCGGGTCGGGCACCGTGACGCCGTTCAGCCGGGCCGTTCCGGCGCGGTAGCGAAAGCCCGGCGGCAGCCGGTCCTGCAGGCGCACGTCGGGAAGCGGCAGCTCACTGCTGGTCGACAGGGTCACCGTGTACGGCACGAAATCGCCCGGCGACGCCAACGCCTTGCCCGCGGTCTTGGCCAGGTCCACCGTGCCCAGGGGCGCGGGATCGAGCGGAACATCGGCCTCCACCGGCGGGCCGGGCAGCACGGTGAAGGACGCACCGCGGGAGATCGGCCCGAGCACGAAGGGCGCGCCCGGCAGCTGCTGCAGCGTCGCGTCGGCGGCGAGCGACGGGAACCGATAACCCTGCGGCGGCTGCACGCGCAGGCGGTAGGTGCCCGGCGCCATCACGCGCGGAAACTGGTAGCGGCCCGGCCCGAGGACATAGGCGGTGCCGCCGCTGTCGGTCACGGTCGCGCCCGTGGCCACCGTGGAGGGAAAGGTGCTCACGCCGTCCTCGCCACGCACCTGGGCCGGCTGGCCCGTCGCCATGTCGATGAGGGTGACCAGGGCGCCGTTCACCGGTTGCCCGGTGCTCGAATCGAACACCAGCCCGAGGGGATCCACCAGCGCCACGCTGGTGGCGACCGCATTGCTGCCGGCCTGCACGTAGGTGGCCGTGAGCTTCTCGTTCGGCCTGGCCTGCAGCGTGCAGCTGCCGGCCTGCACGGCACCCGGCGCAAGCGGGATGTAGCCCAGGAAGACGCCGGTGGATGCGCCGGTCTCCTGCAGGCGCAGCGTCTCGGAGTCGCCGCCCGATGCCGTGACCACGACGGAGATGGTGTCGCGCACGAGCGGATCGGCGTTGGCCGAATAGTCGGTGACCTGCACGAACGCCACGTCGCTGCCGGCGTAGGCGGCCGCCGGCCCCATCCCGTAGCTGCCCGGCAGCGACAGCGCGCCGCTGCCGGGGATCGCCGGGTTCGCCAGCGCCGCGTAGGCGCCGCCTGCGGCCTGGCACCAGGTCGTGGACAGCGGCTGCGCGCTGGCGCCGGCGAAGCTGCCGGCCGTCACGTTCGGCACGTACGACAGGAACTGGATGCCCGCCGGCGTGGTGGTCGCGGTGGTCACGGCCACGGTGCCCGTCGACGCGAGCGGGGTGCCGCCGACGCTGTAGGCGGCGTGGGCGGTGTTGGTGATGGTGGTGTTCGGGGCGGTCGCGGCGCGCACCGCCGTCGACAAGGCCAGGAGGAACAGGGCCAGGGCGAGGAACAGCCAGGCCTGGGCATGCACGCGGGAAGCGCGCATGCCCAGGCCTGCTGGAGCGAGGTCCAGCAGGCCCGCGGACGACCCGCGACCGCGGCTAGCCGCGGCCCGGGCGTCGGGCGACGTCGACCGGAGTGACGTCATCCGGCGATCACTTGATGATCACGTTGAAGACGATGTCCAGCGTCTCGCCGGGCTTGAGCTCGCCCACTGCATAGGTGCCCGCGCCTTCGGCAGGCAGCACCGTGCTCCACGGCACCGACAGGTTGGCACCCGTGAGCACCTGCGCGGAGGTCAGGTACGTGCTGCTGCCGGAGATCGAGCGGGTGCCGCCGGTCAGCTTGACCTGCAGCGACTTGCCCGAGCTCATCGCGGTGGAGGTCGAGCCGCTGGCGCCGCTGGCGGCGCAGGCCGACGCCGCGCCGGTGCCGACGATGAAGTCGCTGTCGAAGCTGACCTTGGTGGTGTCCAGCGTGTCCAGGAAGTTGGTCAGGACCGCGGAGGTGGCACCGGTGCCGGTGTTGTTGGCGATGGTCACCGTGTAGCGGACGTACGCGCCGGGGATGTTCATCGCGTTCGTCGACCCGTTGACCGGGTCGCAGAGGGTGGCGGCCAGCTTCTTGACGGTCAGCAGCGCGGTCTGGATCTTGAAGGCATGGCGGGCGCTGTGGTCGCCCTGGTTGGCGGAATCGTCGGAGCCGGCGACATCCGCCAGCACGTTGTCCATGCCGGCGGTGTTGGTGCCGGAGTTGGTCACCGCGCCGCCCACGCCGTTCGCGCCGTAGGCCACCGCCTTGAGCGACACGATGGCGTAGTCCGTGTTGACGAGCGCCGGCGTCGGCGTGGCGCTGGAGACGTTGTTCACGGTCGGCATCACGCAAGTGACCTTCACTTCGGTGTTGGCCTCGTTGCCGAGGTTGGAGATGCGCGTGATCACCGTGGTGCCCGTCGAGTCATAGATCGTGCAGCCGGTCGGGTCGAAGGTCCGGCTGTAGCCGGTGCTGCTCATGGTCACGCTGGGAACGCTGGAGCCGAAGTTGGCCGTCAGCACGAAGTCCTGCGTGTTGTTGCCCGTGTTGCTCACCACGAAGGTCAGCGTCGACGTGGCGCCCGGCACCGCGCCCACCGGCGCGGTTTCCTTGGCGGTCACCGTCAGGTTGACCTTGTTGTCGACCACGAACGTCGTGTTGCCGCACGTGCCCGTGTTGTTGCCGCTCGGGGACGAGCAGATCTGGGCCTGCTGGGTGCCACCGACCTTGTAGTCAAGGGTGGCCGTGTTGGTGATGCTGGTGCCGGCGGTGGTCATCGTCGGCGCGGCGTGGGCCGTGGCCGCGAGGCCGGCCAGGAACAGGGCCGCGATGGCGCCTGCCCTGGCCAGCGAGTTGCGAAAGGCGATGGTCATGTCAAGTTTCCTGTGGGATCCATGGTTGGTTTGTCGAGGGGACTCGGAGATCGGACTGGCGAACGCCGGCGCGGTGGCGGACGTTCGGCTGCCGTGCGGCGGTCCGCAGCCGCCCCGGCGCCAAGGGCCCTCCGCGGCGGGGCCGTGGCTGGCTCGGTGGGAAGTGCGTGCGCTCACGACGCGCTGCTCAATTGACCTTCACGCGAAAGCCCACGCTCGACTGCTGGCCGACCGGCAGTTCGCCCCGGTAGCTCCAGCGCAGGTGGGTGAATTCGGTGAGTCCGGCGGGGCGGTCCTTGCCGTCGGCGCCGCGCACCTTGAGCTTGTCGGCCGGTGCCCAGGTCTTGCCGCCGTCCGCCGAGAACGTGATGTCGGCGTTGTCGCCGAACGCGCTCCCGCCCACCAGCGTGGTGTTCGCCGGCACCGGATTGACGATGACGATGCTGCCGGCGGGCTTGTTGCCGATGTTCTTGAAGGTGGACGTGTAGATCACCTCGGCGCCCGGCTCGGCCTTGTCGGCGGGCACGCGCTTCTTGTCGACCTTGCCGTCCGCGGTCCGGGTCGTGATCTCGATTTCGGCGACGTTGCGCAGCTCCACGCTGCCCGGCTTGGCCGGCTGTTGCTGGGCGTGGGCTGTTGCGGCGCCGCCGGTGACGGCGAGCGCGAGGAGCAGGGAGGAAATGACGGTTCGCATGGGAACTCCTTGGTGGGGATCAGTTGACGGTGGCTTTGAACTCGATCGCGCGGCTTTGCGGCGCGGTGAGGGCGGGAAAGACGGTCTGGACCGTGTTGGCGGAAAAACTGCTGTCGTCGGCGTCGGCCGCGTCGGTGCGGGCCACGCCGTCGACGGTGATGCTTCCCGGCACGTAGGTGAGCTGGGCGGGCAGCGGGTCGGTGACGGTGATGCCGGTGGCGGTGCCGCTTCCGGCGGCCGTCACCAGCAGGCGGTACGTGAGCACGGCGCCCGGCATCACGCGCGTGCCGCCGGCCGGATCGACGACGGCGGCGACCGACTTGGTGATGCCGACGGCCACGACGGTCACCAGGTAGGTGCCGGTCGCGGACGAACGCCCTCCGCCCGCGCCGGCGACGATGGCAACGCCGTTCTGGGCGCCGATCGGGGTGCCGGCCGCCGTGCCCGGCGCCACGCTGGCCGACCGGGCGAGCAATGCGACGTTGGCGGTCGCCCCGGTCACGAATCCGGCGGGAATCGTGCTGGCCAGGTAGACGGTGCGGCTGGCGTCGACCCCGAGCACGAGGTCGTTCGCGCCGGCGACATAGGGGATGTCGGCATTCGGGCCGCTGGCCTGGAAGCCGGGCTGCGCGCCGCTTTCGATCCAGATGGCGCCGGCAGGCGGGTCGGTGGGGTTGAACTGGTCGCCGGCGAGGGCGTTGTCGCGCGAGAGCACGAACGTGTCGGTCCCGTTGCCCGTGTTGGTGACCACGAAGGCCAATGGGCGCAGTGCGTCCGGCGAGTTGACCGGCGTCGCCGTGCTGTCCTGCCAGGTCGTGCGCACCGAGAGCACCTTGGCCACGACGACCGGGTTGGCACTGGCGTACTGGGTCGCGGGACGGCCCGCGTAGACATAGGAGATGACGGCCGTGTTCGGGATGACCGTGCCGGCGGCCGTGCCTGCCGCGCGTGCCGGCGGCGCCAGCAGCAAGAGGGCCAGCAGCGGCAATGCCGGCAGCCAGCGCACCATCCGCGCCGCCGCCTTCCGAACCGCCCACTTCTGCTGCCTCACCCCGCCAAGCCCCGTCGTTTCCAGCCCGCGTCGCGGGGCGGTACTGCACGTACGGACTCGGATCAGCTGCGCCCTCCACGCCGGTGGCGGGAGATAATTACTACGGTCGCGTTACGGCGAGTAATCCACCCTAGGGCCAGCGGCTCAACCGTCGAGCGCGTTTGCTGCCGGCAACTCAGCGGGTCGCGTGGCCTGGCGCACGAAAGTGTTGCGCAGCCGTTACGTTCCCCCCTGGGTTTCTACCGAGTCTTGTTACGTTTATCTGTTGAAAGATACATATCGTAACGTTCGGACTCCAGTGGAAGCTGACTTTGGTATGCCATTCGTCCTGATGGGCTGACCGTTGGGCGATCCGCCCGCGCCCGGCTGTGCGGCGCGTCCGACGCTCCAGGGGGCTTGAAACCGACAAGCGATGCCCTATCATTAGCACTCCCTGGAGATGAGTGCTAGCAGCCGAGCTGACGGCTCCGCCTCCATCGGTTTTCCGAAGCGCCGACTCGTTTGGCGCTTTTTGATGTCCATCGAGTTTCACGACAAGGAGATGCAATGAAACTTCGCCCCCTGCACGATCGCGTGATCGTCAAGCGCCTCGAGAACGAAACCAAGACGGCCTCGGGCATCGTGATCCCCGACAACGCCGCCGAGAAGCCCGACCAGGGCGAGGTCCTGGCCGTCGGCCCGGGCCGCAAGAGCGACAAGGGCGAACTGATGGCCCTGAACGTCAAGGTGGGCGATCGCGTCCTGTTCGGCAAGTACAGCGGCCAGACCGTCAAGGTCGATGGCGACGAACTGCTGGTCATGAAGGAAGACGACCTGTTCGCGGTCGTCGAGCGCTGATCCCTTCATCCCCTCATCAATCGAATCGGAGTCATTGAAATGGCAGCAAAAGACGTAGTGTTCGGCGGCGACGCCCGCGCCCGCATGGTCGAAGGCGTGAACATCCTGGCCAACGCGGTCAAGGTGACCCTGGGCCCGAAGGGCCGCAACGTGGTGCTCGAGCGCTCCTTCGGCGCCCCCACCGTGACCAAGGACGGCGTGTCCGTGGCCAAGGAGATCGAGCTCAAGGACAAGCTCCAGAACATGGGCGCCCAGATGGTCAAGGAAGTCGCTTCCAAGACCAGCGACAACGCCGGTGACGGCACCACCACCGCCACCGTGCTGGCCCAGGCCATCGTGCGCGAAGGCATGAAGTACGTGGCCGCCGGCATGAACCCGATGGACCTCAAGCGCGGCATCGACAAGGCCGTCCTGGCCCTGACCGAGCAGCTGAAGAAGGCCTCCAAGCCCACCACGACCTCCAAGGAGATCGCCCAGGTCGGCTCGATCTCGGCCAACAGCGACGAGTCGATCGGCAAGATCATCGCCGACGCGATGGACAAGGTCGGCAAGGAAGGCGTGATCACCGTCGAGGACGGCAAGAGCCTGAACAACGAGCTGGACGTCGTCGAAGGCATGCAGTTCGACCGCGGCTACCTGTCGCCCTACTTCATCAACAACCCCGAGAAGCAGTCGGCTCTCCTCGAGAACCCGTTCGTGCTGCTGTTCGACAAGAAGATCAGCAACATCCGCGACCTGCTGCCCACGCTGGAGCAGGTGGCCAAGGCCGGCCGTCCGCTGCTGATCGTGGCCGAGGAAGTCGAGGGCGAGGCCCTGGCGACCCTGGTGGTCAACACCATCCGCGGCATCCTGAAGGTCGTGGCCGTCAAGGCGCCCGGCTTCGGTGACCGTCGCAAGGCGATGCTGGAAGACATCGCCATCCTGACCGGCGGCAAGGTGATCGCCGAGGAAGTGGGCCTGACGCTCGAGAAGGTGACCCTGGCCGACCTGGGCCAGGCCAAGCGCATTGAAGTGGGCAAGGAAAACACCACCATCATCGACGGCGCCGGCGCCGCTGGCGACATCGAGGCACGGGTCAAGCAGATCCGCGTCCAGATCGAGGAAGCCACCAGCGACTACGACCGCGAGAAGCTGCAGGAACGCGTGGCCAAGCTGGCCGGCGGTGTTGCCGTGATCAAGGTCGGCGCTGCGACCGAAGTCGAGATGAAGGAAAAGAAGGCCCGCGTGGAAGACGCGCTGCACGCCACCCGCGCTGCCGTGGAAGAAGGCATCGTGGCCGGCGGTGGCGTCGCGCTGCTGCGCGCCAAGCAGGCTGCCGGCACCATCAAGGGCGACAACGCCGACCAGGACGCCGGCATCAAGCTGGTGCTCAAGGCGATCGAAGCCCCGCTGCGCGAGATCGTCTACAACGCCGGTGGCGAAGCCTCCGTCGTGGTGAACGCCGTGCTGGCCGGCAAGGGCAACTACGGCTTCAACGCCGCCAACGACACCTACGGCGACATGATCGAGATGGGCATTCTCGACCCGACCAAGGTGACCCGCACCGCGCTGCAGAACGCCGCGTCCGTCGCGTCGCTGATGCTGACCACCGAAGCGATGGTCGCCGAGGCGCCGAAGGAAGAAGCGCCCGCGATGCCCGGTGGCGGCATGGGTGGCATGGGCGGCATGGGCGGCATGGACATGTAAGTCCGCGCCGGGAGGGTGCAGCCGCACCCTCGCCCGTCGACAAGAAAAAAGGCCGGGATCTCCCGGCCTTTTTTCTTGGCGTGCCTGCCCGCTGTTACTGCTGGCCGGGCGCGAGCGCCGGCTGGCCGGCGCCGCTGGGCACGGCGCCGTACGCGTTGTCCTGGGGCTGGCCGGGCTGCGCCATGAAATACAGCAGGATCAGGCCCACCACCGGGATCAGTCCCAGCAGCATGAACCAGCCGCTCTTGCCCGTGTCGTGCAGGCGGCGCACGCCGACGGCGATGGCCGGCAGCAGCAGGGCGAGCATGGCGACGAGGTAGACGAGGCCGTGGATCATGCTGCCCACGAGGTAGACGCCCACCTGCAGCGCAAAGAACCACCAGAACTCCGGGCGGGCGGCGCGCCCGGTGAAGTCGGCGTACTTGTTGAAGCAGGTCTTGACGGCTTGCTGGAACTCTTCCATTGGATCTCCTCTCGGGCCGGAGGGCCCGAGGCGGATGATAGGTCCAAGGACGAGCTGGGCGAAAGGGCCGGCGCCCGTCGCCGATCAGCCGGCCAGGCGCCGCACCAGGGCCGCCGTCGACGGATCGAGCCCCTGGGTGTCGCCCGACGCCAGCCGCGGCGCCAGCTCCTTGGCCAGCACCTTGCCCAGCTCGACGCCCCACTGGTCGAAGCTGTTGATGCCCCAGATCGCGCCGGCGCAGAACACGCGGTGCTCGTACAGCGCGATCAGCGCGCCCAGGCTGCGCGGGTCCAGCCGCTCCAGCACCAGCATCGTGCTCGGGCGGTTGCCCGGAAAGTGCTTGTGCCCACCTGGGTCCTGCTGGCCCTGCATGAGCGCCTGGGCCTGGGCCAGCACGTTGGCCAGCAGTTGCGGGTGGTGCCCGGCGAGCGAGTGCTCGGGGCGCTTGACGGCGATGAACTCGACGGGCACGACGTCCGTGCCCTGGTGCAGCATCTGGAAGTACGCGTGCTGGCCGTTGGTGCCGGGTTCGCCCCACACCACGGGCGAGGTGCCGTACGCCACCTCGCGCCCATTGCGGTCCACGCGTTTGCCGTTGCTCTCCATCTCCAGCTGCTGCAGGTAGGCGGGCAGGCGGCGCAAGGCGCTGTGGTACGGCGCGACGCTGCGGCTGGCGAAGCCGTGGAAATCGCGGTACCAGATGTCGAGCAGCGCCAGCCGCAGCGGCAGGTTCGACTCGGGCGGCGTGGTGCGGAAATGTTTGTCCATCGCATGCGCGCCGGCCAGCAGCTGCCGGAAGCCGTCGGCCCCGATTGCGATGGCGATGGGCAGGCCGATGGCCGACCACATCGAGTAGCGCCCGCCCACCCAGTCCCAGAAGCCGAACGTGCGCTCAATGCCGAATTCGGCCGCGGCCTGCACGTTGGTCGTGAGCGCGGCGAAGTGCCGCGCCACGTCGGTGCCGCCCTGGGCAAGGAACCACTCGCGCGCCGAGCGCGCATTGGTCATCGTCTCCAGCGTGGTGAAGGTCTTGGAGGCGACCAGGAACAGCGTGTTCTGCGGCCGCAGGCCGCGCAGCACGCCCGCGAGCTCGTGGCCGTCGATGTTGGAGACGAAGTGGAACCGCCGACCCGGCGCGACGAACGCGTCCAGGGCCAGGACGGCCATCTGCGGGCCGAGGTCCGAGCCGCCGATGCCGATGTTCACCACGTCGGTGATCTGCGCATCCGACCGCACCTGCTCGGCGAAGGCCAGCATCGCATCGAGCGTCTCGTGCACCTTCGCCAGTTCGGCGGCCGGGCCCCGCGCGCCCCGGGGCGCGCGCAGCAGGAAGTGCATGACCGCCCGGCGCTCGGTGTTGTTGATCGCCTCGCCGGCGAACATCGCGTCGCGCTGCGCCTCGACGCCGCACTCGCGCGCCAGCTGCAGCAGCAGGTCTTCGGTGTCGGGGCCGATCCGGTTCTTCGACAGGTCCGCGAAGACGCCCGCGGCTTCCTGGCTGAAGCGCTGCACGCGCGCGGGATCGTCACGCAGCGCCGTGCGCGCATCGAAGGCGGCGCCCTGCGCCTCGAAATGCCGCTGCAATGCGGACCAGGCCGGCGCCTCGTCGCAGCGGCGGTGTTGACTGCCCGGCATGCTCAGGCCTCCTTCATCAGTTGCTCGAGCTTGACCGCATCGGCGGCAAAGGCGCGGATCCCCTCGGCGAGCTTCTCCGTGGCCATCGCGTCCTCGTTCAGCGCGTAGCGGAAGGCCGCCTCGTCGTAGTTGACGGGCTCGAGCTGCAGCTGGCGCGCGTGCGCCGGATCCAGCGCCCGCTGCACCGGCGCGTCGCTGGCCGCCAATTGGGCCAGCAGTTCGGGGCTGATGGTGAGCAGGTCGCAGCCGGCCAGCGCGAGGATCTGGCGGGTGTTGCGAAAGCTGGCGCCCATCACCTCGGTGCGGATGCCGAAGTGCTTGTAGTGCAGGTAGATCTGGCGCACGGATCGCACCCCGGGGTCGTCGGCGCCGGCGTTCGCTGCCTCGTTCCAGCCGCTCCCGGCCGTCTTCTTGTACCAGTCGTAGATGCGGCCCACGAAGGGCGAGATCAGCTGCACCTTCGCCTGCCCGCAGGCCACCGCCTGGCAGAACGAGAACAGCAGGGTGAGGTTGGTGTGGATGCCGCGCCGCTCCAGATGCTCGGCCGCCTGGATCCCTTCCCAGGTCGAGGCGACCTTGACCAGCACGCGGTCGATCGGCACGCCTTCGGCCTGGTACAGCTCGATGATCCGCTCGGCCCGCGCGATCGTCGCGCTGGTGTCGAAGCTCAGGCGCGCGTCGACCTCGGTCGAGACGCGGCCCGGGATGAGCGACAGGATCTCGCGGCCGAAGCGCACCAGCAGCCGGTCCATGGTCTCGTCCAGCGGCTTGCCGCGAAAGCGGCTCATCGTGTCCTTCAGCAGCGGCGCGTAGTCGGGCTTTTGCACCGCCTTCAGGATGAGCGACGGGTTGGTCGTCGCGTCGCGCGGCTGGAACTGCGCCAGCTGCCGGAAGTCGCCGGTGTCCGCCACCACCGTCGTGTACTGCTTGAGCGCCTCGAGTTGGTTCATGGCCGACGATTATCGGCGCGCGATTTGCTCATCGGCATCTGCCCGGCCCATCCGGATGGGCCGGCTGCCGCCCGCGCGGCCCATTACAGTAGACGGCTGTTTGCCTTCCGACCATCCCATGAGTTTCGATCTCGTCCTCTTCGGCGGCACCGGCGACCTCGCCTGGCGCAAGCTGATGCCGGCCTTGTTCCAGGCGTTCCGCCACGGCACCCTGCCGGCGGACAGCCGCATCCTGGGCATCGCCCGCGACGACCTGTCCGACGACCGCTACCGTGAACTGATCCAGCAGCGCTTCACGCACGTCGAGCTGTCCAAGCGCCCGACACCGGACGAGTTCGACCGCTTCGCGCGGCTGCTGCATTTCCAGCGCCTGGACCTGTCCAGGCCCGACGACTACGCGCGGCTGAAGACCCGGCTGGCCGAGCGCAACGCCGACGTGGTGGTCATGTACCTGGCCACCGCGCCCAGCCTGTTCACGACCGTGTGCGAGCAGCTCGCCGCGGCCGGCATGAACACGCCGCAGACGCGCATCGTGCTGGAAAAGCCCCTCGGCCACGACCTGGCGTCCAACCGCGAGATCAACGAGACCGTCCGGCGCGTCTTTGCCGAGAACCAGGTGTTCCGCATCGACCACTACCTGGGCAAGCCGTCGGTGCAGAACCTGTTCGCGCTGCGGTTCGGCAACGCGCTGTTCGAGCCGCTGTGGCGCCGCGAGACGATCGCCAACATCCAGGTCACCATCGCCGAGGACCTGGGCGTGGAAAAGCGCGGCGCCTTCTACGACAGCACGGGCGCGCTGCGCGACATGGTGCAGAACCACGCGTTGCAGCTGGTGTGCGCGCTGGCGATGGAGCCGCCCATCAGCTCCGACGCCGACGCCATCCGCGACGAGAAGCTCAAGGTGTTGCGCTCGCTGCAGCCCTGGACGTCGGAGACGCTGGGCCAGCATGCCGTGCGCGGCCAGTACGGCCCGGGCACGGTGGCCGGCTCGCACGTTCCCGGCTACCGTGAGGAGCCGGGGGTGGCCGCCGACAGCTGCACCGAGACCTTCGTGGCCCTGCGCACCGAGATCGCCAACTGGCGCTGGGCCGGCGTGCCGTTCTACATCCGCACCGGCAAGCGGCTGGCCTCGCGCGACGCGCACATCGTGGTGAATTTCCGTCCCGCGCCGCATGCGATCTTCCGCACCCCGCTGGGCGCGGCCAACCGGCTGGTGATCAACCTGCAGCCCCGCGACGGGCTGGAGCTGCACCTGCTGGCGCAGGGCCAGGAGAACCGCCGCCACGTGCAGTCGCTCACCCCGGTGCACCTGAACCTCGATTTCGACAAGCGCTTCGGCTCCGAGCGCGTGGGCGCCTACGAACGGCTGTTGCTGGACGTGATCGACGGCCGGCTCAACCTGTTCGTGCGCAGTGACGAACAGGAGGCCGCGTGGCGATGGGTCGAGCCGGTCCTGCACGCCTGGCAGGGCAACGACGTCGGCCTGCGCCCCTACGCCGCCGGCAGCTGGGGCCCCAGTGCCGCGAGCGCGATGATCGCGCGCGACGGCTTCTGCTGGAGCGAGGAGCAGTAGGCGGCCGCGGCGCCGGGGGCGGTCAGATCCGCCCCTCCTCCACCGCGTGGCAGGCGACGCGGATGCCGCCGATGGACAGCAGCTGGGGCCGCTCGACGCGGCACCGCTCGTTCGCGTGCGGACAGCGTGGGTTGAAGGCGCAGCCCGCGGGCGGATTCAGCGGGTTGGGCACCTCGCCCTGCACCGGCGTGCGCGCGCGCCCCGTGTCGTGCATCTTCGGGATCGCATCGAGCAGCATGCGCGTGTAGGGGTGGCGCGGCTGTCCGAACAGCTGGTGCTTGCCTGCCAGCTCCACCAGGCGGCCCAGGTACATCACCCCCACCTGGTCGCTCACGTGCCGCACGACTGCCAGGTTGTGCGAGATGAACAGGTACGTCAGGCCCTGGCGGCGCTGCAGGTCCTTCATGATGTTCAGCACCTGTGCCTGCACGCTCACGTCCAGCGCGCTGGTCGGCTCGTCGGCGACCAGGAACTCCGGCTGGGTGGCCAGCGCGCGGGCGATGGAGATGCGCTGGCGCTGGCCGCCGGAAAACTGGTGCGGGTACTTGACCATGTCCAGCGGCGACAGGCCCACGTTCTGCAGCAGCTCACCGACCCGGTCGCGCAACTCGGCGGTCGAGGCCAGGATGCCGTGCTCGCGCAGCGGCTCGGCGACGATGTCCTCCACCGTCCAGCGCGGATTCAGGCTGGCGTACGGGTCCTGGAAGATCATCTGGATGCGCCGGCGCAGCTTGCGCCCTTCGCCTCCGCGGAAGGCGGCGTGCGCGTCGATGCCGTCGAAGGTCAGGCCGCCGCGCGTGGGCTCGTACAGCCCGACCAGCAGGCGAGCGACGGTGCTCTTGCCGCACCCCGACTCGCCCACCAGGGCCAGCGTCTGCCCTTGCTCGATCTCGAAGCTCACGCCGTCGACGGCGCGCAGCAGCTGGCGCGGCTTGCGCTCGATCACGCGGTTGAGCCAGGGCGGCGAGACGTCGAACGTCTTGGCCAGGTCATGCGCCTGCACCAGTGGCGGCTTGCCGGGCGTGGCGCTCATGCGAGCCTCCCCGCGGCGGCGTCGTGCAGCCAGCAAGCGGCGCGCGTGGCGCCGGCGTCGAGCAGGTCGGGCCGCTCGCGGCGGCAGCGGTCGAACACGCGCGGGCAGCGCGGGTTGTAGGCGCACCCGGGCGGGATGGCGTTCAGGCGCGGCATGGCGCCGTCGATCTGGTTCAGCCGCTCGCGGTCGCTCTCCATGTCGGGGATCGAGGCCATCAGCCCCATGGTGTAGGGATGCGCCGGCTGGTTGATGACCTCGTGCACGGGGCCGATCTCGGCCACCCGGCCCGCATACATGACGGCGACGCGGTCGCAGGTCTCGGCGATCACCCCCATGTCGTGCGTGATCAGCATGACGGCGGCGCCGCGTTCGCGGCAGATGCGCTTGAGCAGCTGGATGATCTGCGCCTGGATGGACACGTCCAGCGCCGTGGTCGGCTCGTCGGCCACGATCAGCTTGGGCTCGGCGGCCAGCGCCAGGGCGATGACCACCCGCTGGCGCATGCCGCCGGAGAACTGGTGCGGGTAGTGGTCGATGCGCTCGGCCGCGGCCGGGATGCCGGTGTCCTCCAGCAGGCTAATCGCCCGGCGTCGCGCCTCGCCGGCATCGACGGCCAGGTGCGTCCGGATGGTCTCCACGAGCTGCCGGCCGATGGTGTACAGCGGGTTCAGCGACGTGAGCGGGTCCTGGAAGATCGCGCCGATGCGCCGGCCGCGCACGTGCCGCATCTGCTCGTGCGGAAGGTTGTCGATGCGCTGGCCCTCCAGCAGGATCTGGCCGGAGGCGATGCGGCCCGGCGGCTCCAGCAGGCCGATGATGGACGCGCCGGTCAGGCTCTTGCCCGCACCCGACTCGCCGACGACGCCCAGCACTTCACCGGGCGCGATGGAAAACGAGATGTCGTCCAGCGCGCGCAGCGTGCCGCGCCGGCCGGGGAATTCGACCACGAGGTTGCGGACTTCGAGCAAGGCCATGGTCACCTTCAGCGCAGCCGCGGGTTGAGCGCGTCGCGCAGCCAGTCGCCCAGCAGGTTCACCGACAGGGCGATCAGGACCAGCATCACGCCGGGAAAGACGGTGATCCACCACTCACCCGAGAACAGGTAGTCGTTGCCCACCCGGATCAGCGTGCCCAGCGAGGGCTGGGTCGGCGGCACGCCGACGCCCAGGAACGACAGCGTCGCCTCGGTGATGATGGCCGTGGCCACGTGGATGGTCGCCAGCACCAGCACCGGGCCCGTCACGTTCGGCAGCACGTGGCGCACCATGATGCGCATCGGCGCGACACCCGTGACGCGCGCGGCCTGCACGTACTCCTTGTTGCGCTCGACCAGCGTCGAGCCCCGCACCGTGCGCGCGTACTGCACCCAGCCGGTGAGCGTGATCGCGATGATCAGCACGCCGAAGGCCACCGTGTTGTGCGCGTTGGGAAACAACGCCCGGCCCACGCCGGCGATGAGCAGCGCGACCAGGATGGGGGGAAAACTGAGCATCACGTCGCACAGGCGCATCAGGAAGGCATCGATCCAGCCGCCCTGGAAGCCGGCCAGCAGGCCGAGCGCGACGCCGAGCACCATCGACAGCAGCACCGACGCGATGCCCACCACAAGCGAGATGCGCGCGCCGAACATCAGGGCCGACAGGATGTCTCGCCCCTGGTCGTCGGTGCCGAGCAGGTACCTGGCGCTGCCGCCCTCCGACCAGGCGGGGGGCAGGCGCGCGTCGGACAGCACGAGCGTGGTGAGATCGAACGGGTTGTGCGGGGCGACCCAGTTGGCGAACACGGCGCCGAACACGCACAGGAGCGCGACGGCGGCCGCGGCGATCGCCACGGGCGAGGTGCGGAAGCTGTAGCCGATGTCGCTGTCGAACCAGCGGGCGAGCGTATGTCTCATCAGGAAAGGAACTGGGGGCCACCCGCGTGGGGCGGCCCCGGATCAACGGATTACTTCTGGACCGAGATCCACTTGAAGTCGAGGTAGTTGTCGCCGCGCTGGACCACCTTGACCTTCTTGCTGACACCCCAGGCGAGCGACTGCTGGTGCAGCGGGATGTGGCCGATGTCGTCGCTGTGGATCTGGAACGCCTGCTTGATCATCGCCAGGCGCTTGGCCTTGTCGGTTTCGGACTGCACGGCGCGCGTGAGCTTGTCGAACTCGGCGTTGCAGTAGCTCCCGAGGTTGAACTGGCCGGCGCCCTTGTCGTCCGGGCAGGCCATCAGCGCATTCATCGCGTTGTGCGCGTCGTACGTGGTGGGCGTCCAGCCGAGCATGTAGAAGCTGGTGTCGCGGCGCAGGATCTTGGGGAAGTACGTGCCCTTGGTCTCGGCGGCCAGGTTGATCTTGACGCCGATGCGCGCGAGGTTGCCCGCCACCGCCTGGCAGATGCGCGCGTCGTTGACGTAGCGATCGTTCGGGCAGTTCATCGTCACCTCGAAGCCCTGCGGATAGCCGGCCTCGGCCAGCAGCTTCTTGGCGGCGTCGGGGTCGTAGGGCAGGCGCTTGTTCTGGTCCTGGGCGAAACCGTTGACGCCCGGGCCGATCATCAGGGCCGTGGGCAGCGAGGCGTTGCGCATCACGGTCTTTCGGATGCCCTCGATGTCGATGGCCTGGTAGAAGGCCTGGCGCACTCGCTTGTCCTTGAACGGGTTCTTGCCCTTCACGCTCGAGTAGAGCAGCTCGTCGCGCTTCTGGTCCATGCCGAGGAAGATGGTGCGCAGCTCGGGCGCGACCAGTGCCTTCGCGTTCGCCGAGGCGTTGACCCGCTCGATGTCCTGCACCGGCACGGGCTCCATCACGTCGATCTCGCCGGACAGCAGCGCGGCGACGCGGGTGGCGTCGTTGCCGATCGGCGTGAACACCACTTCCTGCACGTTGCCTTCGATCTTGCCCCAGTAGTTGCCGTTGCGCACGAAGGTGGTGCGCACGTTCGGCTGGCGCTCGCGCAGGCGGTACGGGCCGGTGCCGTTGGCGCGGAAGGAGGCGGCGTTCTCGATGCCCTTGCGGCGGTCCACCGGCTTGGTGGCCTGGTTCTCCTCGCACCAGCGCTTGCTCATGATGTAGGTGCTGGTGAGCTGGTCGGGCAGGATGGGGAACGGCGCCTTGGTCTCGATGTCGATCGCGAAGTCGTTGACCTTGCGAACTTCCTTGATGTCGTTCGTGTTGCTCTTCATGTCCGACCCGTCCACCTGGGTGCGGGCCAGCGAGAAGATCACGTCGTCCGCGGTGAACGGCTTGCCGTCATGGAACTGCACGTTCTTGCGCAGCTCGAACCGCCACACGGTGGGCGACACCTGCTTCCACGAGGTGGCCAGCGCCGGCGCGAGCGACAGGTCCTTGTTGCGGTTGATCAGCGGCTCGTACACGTTGCTCGTCACGCTCAGCTGGACGGTCTCGTTCAGCGAGTGCGGGTCCATGGACAGGGCGTCGCCCTGGTTGGCGACGCGCACCGTCTGGGCGCCGGCCGTGGCGGCGAAGGCGCAGAGGATGGCGGCGTACAGCAGGTGGTTCTTGCTTGTCATCGATGGCTCCTTGGATGAGCGGTTCACGCAGTTCAGGCCGCCGCGAGCGGCAGGGCCTGTTCGATCAGGCCGGCGTGCAAGGCCGAGCCCAGGGGAAGGATGTCGTCGTTGAAGTCGTAGCGGCTGTTGTGCAGCATGCAGCTGCCCTCGCCGCCCTGGCCGATGCGCAGGTAGGCGCCGGGCTTGACCTGCAGCATGAAGGAGAAGTCCTCGGCCCCCATGCTGGGCTCCAGGTCGCGGATGACGTGGTCGGCGCCGACCAGGGATTCGGCCACGTCGGCCGCGAACGACGCCTCCCTGGCGCTGTTGGTCGTGGCCGGATAGACGCGCTCGTAGCGGACCACCGCCGTGGCCCCGAAACCGAGCGCCACGGCGCTGCACAGTTCGGTGAGGCGGCGCTCCACCAGCTCCTGCACATCGGAGGTGAACGTGCGCACGGTGCCGACCAGCACGGCCTTGCCCGGAATGACGCTCATCGCGTGCACGTCGCCGGCCTGCATGGCGCACAGGCTGACCACCGCGCCGTCGATGGGCCGCACGTTGCGCGAGACGACGGACTGCGCCGCCGTGATGATGTGCGCGGCGACCAGCACCGGGTCCACCGCGAGGTAGGGGTGCGCCCCGTGGCCGCCCTTGCCGGTGACCTCGATGGTGACCTTGTCGGCCGCGGCCATCATGGCACCGGAGTTCAGGCCGATGGTGCCGGGCTTGAGGCCCGGCCAGTTGTGCATGCCATAGACGGCCTCGACCGGGAAGCGGTCGAACAGGCCGTCCTCGATCATGGCCTTGGCGCCGGCGAAGCCCTCTTCGCCGGGCTGGAAGATGACGACGGCCGTGCCGTCGAAGTTGCGCGTCTCGGCCAGGTAGCGGGCCGCGCCGACGAGCATCGCGGTGTGGCCGTCGTGCCCGCAGCCGTGCATCATCCCGGCCTTGGCCGAACGCCACGCGAATTCGTTGGTCTCCGTCATGGTCAGCGCGTCCATGTCCGCCCGCAGGCCGACCAGGCGCCCGCTCGCGGTGCTGCGACCGCGGATCACTCCCACCACGCCCGTCTTGCCGATGCCGGTGTGGATCTCGTCGACGCCGCACAGCCTGAGCGCCTCGCGCACGCGCCCGGCCGTGTAGACCTCCTCGAAGCCCAGCTCGGGGTGGGCGTGCAGGTCGCGCCGGAAGGCGGTGAGGTCCGGGTGGAACCTCGTGATGTGGGCGAAGGCCCGGCCGTTGGCCTTCAGCCGCGGGATGCTGGCGGCGGCAAGCATCAGTGACCCTTGGCGCCCGACAGGCGCAGTCGCGGATCGACGGCCACGTAGAGCATGTCGACGACGAGGTTGATCACGACGAAGATCAGTGCGATGAGGCACAGGTACGCGGCCATCACCGGGATGTCGGCGAACGTCACCGCCTGGATGAAGAGCAGCCCCATGCCCGGCCACTGGAAGACGGTCTCGGTGATGATCGCGAAGGCGATCAGGCCACCGAGCTGCAGGCCGGTGATGGTCATCACCGGCACCAGGGTGTTCTTCAGCGCATGGCCGAAGTGGATCGTGCGGTCGGAGAGGCCGCGCGCGCGGGCGAACTTGATGTAGTCGGTGCGAAGCACCTCCAGCATCTCGGCGCGCACCAGCCGCATGATCAGCGTGAGCTGGAAGATCGCCAGCGTCACGGCCGGCAGCACGATGTGCATCCAGCCGTCGGCGCGCATCAGCCCCGTGGTCCACCAGCCCAGTTGCACCGTTTCGCCGCGCCCGAAGCTGGGGAACCAGCCCAGCGTGACCGAGAAGGCCAGGATCAGCAGGATGCCGATCAGGAAGGTCGGCAGCGACACGCCCAGCAGCGACAGCGTCATGAACACCTGGCTGAGGAAGGTGCCCCGCCGCAGTGCGGCGTAGACGCCCATGGGGATGCCGATGGCCAGGGCCAGCACCGCTGCGACCAGCGACAGTTCGAGCGTGGCCGGGAAGCGCTCGGCGATCAGGCGCGACACCTTTGCCCCCTGCCGCAGGCTGAGGCCGAATTCGCCCTGCGCCGCATTCACGAGGAAGTGCCAGAACTGCACGAAGAACGGCTGGTCCAGGCCCAGGTCGGCACGAAGCTGCCGGATCTGCTCGGGACGCGCGTCCTGGCCGAGCAGGAACACGACCGGGTCACCGACGTACTGGAACAGGAGAAATGCGATGAAGGCCACCGTGACCATGACGACCACGGCCTGCAGCAGGCGTCGAAGAATGAAGGCGAGCATCGGGGCAAGGAAGGCGAGGCCATGCTAGCAGAGCAAGCTGCGGGCCAGCCCCGGGAAAGAACTGAGATCGGAGCGAAAGTGCCTCAGGGCCGCGGGCGCGCCGCGGCGAAGCGCAGCGGTCCGTACCAGGCGCGCGCGGTCGAATGCGTGTTGTCGCTGTCGGTCATGAGCGCGACGCCCACCAGGGCGCCGGGGGGCTCGCCGAAGGCGCGCTCGAAGTCGGCGCGGATGTCGCGCTCGTAGTCGAGCCATTGGTTCAGCCGGCCCGGACCGGACTCGAGCACCAGCTTGCGGATGCGGCCGGTGCGCGGGCTGTGGATGACGGAGCCGGGCGAGCGCTTGTTGCACCACACGTACATCAGCGTCGCATAGGGCAGTTCCTCGCCGGTGAGGGTTCGCATCAACTCCGAGAGCATCGCGTCGCGCGGCGAGAACCGGCTGCGGTCGCCTTCGAAGGCGAGGATCACGCGCACCGGGGAGTCGTCCGCATCGCGTTGGGCCATGTCGGCGTCGGCGATCAGTTGCGGCACCTTCCACGAGAAGCGCAGCCGGCCCAGTTCGCCGGGATCGATGCGCACGCGGTGGCGCACCAGGCTGGCCGCCGCGACGGCGGTGGCGGCGAGCGCGTCGCGGCCGTCGACACGGGCCGGGGCGAACAGCACCGGCGTCTTGCCGGGCAGCCGCTGGTGCTGCCAGCCCGCGTCCGGCGCGGCGCCTGGCGCCGCCGCCAGCAGCGACGCTTGCGCCCACGCGGTGTCCGCGACGGCCGCACTGTCGGGAGGCGCCGTGGCACAACCCGCCAGCCACGCCGCGCCCAGGATCAGTGAGGCGGGTCCCAGGCGAAGGCGGCGCGGCAAGCTCATCATGGTTTCATCGTCTCACAAAAAAAAAAGCCGCCCGAAGGCGGCTTTTCAAGTTTCTTATTTCTTCTGGCTGGTTGCCCAGCCTCGGAATTAGAAGCTGTGGCGGATGCCCAGGTCGTAACCGTTGGACGACGCGCCCAGCGACGGGGCGGCGGCGGCGCCAGAGATCACAGCAGCGTTGGAGGTGCTGTTGTTCTGGACACGGGCCCAGGTCGTGTACACGGCGGTGCGCTTGGACAGGTTGTGCACGTAGCCGATCGCCAGCTTGCGGGCGCGCGGGTCGGTGCCAACAGCCACGTCGGTGACGTACTGCGACAGCGAAGCCTTGATCAGGCCAGCGCCGACCGGCACGGTCGCGCCGATCAGGTAACCACGGCCGGTCACGTTGGTCGGGGCAGCGATCTTGTCACGCGAGATCTGGGCCAGCAGGGTGGCGACGCCGAAGTTGTACGAACCAGCCAGGTTGCTCTGGGTGGTGTCGCCAGTCAGGGCGTACTTGGTGCGGCCGCTGGCAATCGCGACGTTCACCGGGCCAGCGGAGTAGCCGAAGCGCATGCCCCAGCCGTTGCCGTCGCCGGAGTTGGCCACGGTGCTGGAGTTCTCGCCACGGTACAGCTGGAGCTGGCCGTAGAAGCCGCCCAGGTTGCCCGGCAGGAAGTAGCCGATGGTGTTCGAGGCGCGAACGGCGGTCGGGATGGCGGCCGAGATGCTGTTCAGCATCTGGTTGGCGCCGACGCCCACGGTGCCGTACGGATCGAAGACCGTCAGGTTCCAGAATTGCGGGGTGTAGTCACGGCCCAGGCGGATCTCGCCGAAGCCGCCAGCCAGGCTGACGGTCGCGCGGCGGTTGAAGGTCAGGCCTTGCGTGCCGGCACGAACCGGGGCGTTGGCGCCGGTGGCGGGAGCGAACGCGCCGATGGCTTGGTTGTTGCTGCTGGTGGCTTGGCCGGTGCCGTCGTCGTTGTTGACGCCAGCTTCGAGCCAGAACGAGCCAGACAGGCCACCACCGAGGTCTTCCGTGCCACGGAAGCCCAGGCGGGAGCTGCTCTCACCGGAGTTGTGCACGCGGGTCACCGAGCCGCCGGTGCCGCCGTTCGACACGCGCTGGACGGTGGCGTCGACGATACCGAACAGGGTCACGGAGGACTGAGCAGAGGCGGTGCCAGCAGCGGCCAGCACAGCCAGAGCAATCAGAGTCTTTTTCATTGCAAGTTTCTCCAAGGTTAAACAGAGGGCTCCGGTGCGATGGGCTCACCAAATGCAGGCACTCTTGTGCTCCCGCCAGATCCCCGGGCCAACCTCCTTTTGGGAAGTTGACGCTATTGCACCAGACGGTCATTCATGACGCAAAGTATTTAGCCCGGGCCGACCCGTTTCGTTGCACTGGGACAACATGGCCGTGCGGATGAGTGGAACCGACGCAACAGGCCCGATTCGCCGCCGGCGCGCCGGCGCTGCGGCCGCCAGCCGGTCCGCGGGCCTAAACTGCCGCCATGGATCGACTTCTTGGCGCGGCCGACAGCGCGCTGCGCACCCTGTTCGCCCCCCATCGCGCCAGCCGCGCCTGCCCGGTCGTCCCCGGCGACGCGACGACGCTCACGGCGCATGAGCGGCGCGAGGCCGCGGCACTCATGCGCGTGAACCATGTCGGCGAGATCTGCGCCCAGGCCCTCTACACGGCGCAGGCAGCGGCCACGTCGGACCCGGCGCTGCGTGAGCACTTCGAACACGCTGCCCGCGAGGAAACCGACCACCTGGCGTGGACGCGCGCCCGGCTGGACGAACTCGGCTCGCGCCCGTCGCTGCTCAACCCCGTCTGGTATGCGGGGGCCTTCGGCCTGGGCCTGCTCGCCGGGCGCCTGGGCGACCGCGTGAGCCTGGGCTTCGTGGTGGAGACCGAGCGGCAGGTCGAGGCGCACCTGGACGGCCATCTCGAGCGGCTGCCGCCGGCCGACCACGCCTCGCGCGCGATCGTGGCCCAGATGAAGGCGGACGAGGCTTCGCACGCGGCCCAGGCACTGGCCAGGGGCGCGGTCGAACTGCCGGGCCTCGCCAAGGGGCTGATGCGGGCTGCGGCCAAGGTCATGACGACCACGGCCCACCACGTCTGATCAGGCTTCCCGCACCTCGAAGCTGGTGGTGATCTCGGCCGTCTTGGCCAGCATGATCGTGGCCGAGCAGTACTTGTCGTGGCTCATCGCCACGGCGCGCTCCACGGCCGAGGCCGGGATGCCCTTGCCGGTCACGGTGAAGTGCATGTGGATCCTGGTGAACACCTTCGGATCGGCCGGCGCGCGCTCCGAGGTGAGCTGAACCGTGCAGCCGGTGACGGCGTGGCGGCCGCGCTTGAGGATCAGGACGACGTCGTACGCCGTGCAGCCGCCGGTGCCGGCCAGCACCGTCTCCATCGGGCGCGGCGCGAAGTTGCGCCCGCCGTTGTCGGGCCGAGCCTCATCCGGCGCCCCGTCCATCGTGAGCACGTGCCCACTTCCCGTTTCCGCCACGAATCCCATGGGGGAGCGGGTTCCGGCCGCTCCCGTCCAACTCACCGTGCATTCCATGCCGCGTCCTTTGGCCAGCCCATCAGCCGGGCTTGGCGAGAAGTCAATCCGCTAATCCTGGCCGAGCTTGCTGCATCGCAGCAACTCCGGCGTTATACTGGTTTCCGAGCATAACCAAGCGGTTGTGCGCCGATTGTCTCCTCCACCTCTCCAATGGTGGATTTGGCCTCCGGACCGCAAGGGCCGGAGGCCTTTTTCTTTGGGCCCGGCGAGCCCGACAGTGCGCGGACCCGCCTCTTATCATCGAGTCATGACGAAGTCCCTGAAGCCGGCCGATTACCTCAAGAAGATCCTCACGGCCCGGGTGTACGACGTCGCGGTCGAATCCCCCCTCGAACCGGCCAAGGCACTGAGCCGCCGGCTCCACAACAAGGTGCTGCTCAAGCGCGAGGACCAGCAGCCGGTCTTCAGCTTCAAGCTGCGCGGCGCCTACAACAAGATGGTCCAGCTGTCGGCGGAAGAGCTCGCCCGCGGCGTCATCTGCGCCTCGGCGGGCAACCACGCCCAGGGCGTCGCGATGGCCGCGCACCGGCTCGGGACGCGCGCGACGATCGTCATGCCGGTGACCACTCCGCAGGTGAAGGTCGACGCCGTGCGCGCGCTGGGCGGCGAAGTGGTGCTGCATGGCGACAGCTACTCGGACGCCTACACGCACGCCGCGGCGCTGCGCGACAAGGCGGGGCTGACCTTCATCCACCCCTTCGACGACCCGGACGTGATCGCCGGGCAGGGCACGATCGCGATGGAGATCCTGCGCCAGCAGCAGGGGCCGCTGCACGCCGTGTTCGTCGCAGTCGGCGGCGGCGGTCTGATCGCCGGGGTGAGCAACTACATCAAGGCCGTGCGGCCGGACGTCAAGGTGATCGGCGTCCAGATGAACGACTCCGACGCGATGCTGCAGTCGGTGCAGGCACGCAAGCGCGTCACGCTGCCCGACGTGGGCCTGTTCTCCGATGGCACCGCGGTGAAGCTGGTCGGCGAGGAGACGTTCCGCATCGCCCGCGACCTGGTCGACGAGTTCGTCACCGTGGACACCGATGCGGTCTGCGCGGCGATCAAGGACGTCTTCGTCGACACGCGCAGCATCGTGGAGCCAGCCGGGGCGATGGCGATCGCGGCGATCAAGCAGTACGTGGCCGAGCACAAGACGCGTGGCGAGACCTACGCGGCGATCCTGTGCGGCGCCAACATGAACTTCGACCGCCTGCGTTTCGTCGCCGAACGCGCCGAAGTGGGCGAGGAACGCGAGGCACTGCTGGCGGTCACGATCCCCGAGGAGCGCGGGAGCTTCCGCCGGTTCTGCGAGTTGATCGGCACGCTGCCCGGGGGGCCGCGCAACGTGACCGAGTTCAACTACCGCATCAGCGATGCAGCCAAGGCGCACGTGTTCGTGGGCCTGGCCACGCATGGCAAGGGCGAGTCGGCACGCATCGCCGCCAACTGCACCCGGCACGGTTTCGAGGCGCTGGACCTGACCCATGACGACCTGGCCAAGGAGCACGTGCGCTACATGGTGGGCGGCCACTCGCCGCTGGCGCACGACGAGCGGCTGCTTCGCTTCGTGTTCCCGGAGCGGCCGGGCGCGCTGCTGAAATTCCTCTCGCACATGCGCCCGAGCTGGAACATCTCGCTGTTCCACTACCGCAACCAGGGCGCCGACTACGGCCGCATCCTGGTGGGCATGCAGGTGCCGAAGAACGACGACACGGCGTTCCAGGCATTCCTGGACACGCTGGGGTATCCCTACGTCGAAGAAACCGGCAACCCGGCCTACCGGCTGTTCCTGCGCAGCTGAGCGCGCCGCTCAGCGCTGCGCCGGCTGCGGCGGCTGGGGCTGCATCGGTTGGGGCTGCATCGGTTGGGGCTGCATCGGTTGGGGCTGCGCCGGCTGGGAAGGCTGCGGCGGCTGGCCCTGGGCCTGCGACGGCTGCGGCAGTTCCAGCGTGACCACCGCCGGGCCGTCGGGCGTGGCGGCCAGCACCGCGCGGCGCGGCGCGACCGACTGCAGCACCAGCCCCTCGTCGACGGCGCTGCCGATGCGAAACGGCTTGGCCGGCCGCCCATCGACCGCGATCAGCGCGGCGCCATGCCGGCTCGCATCGGCGACGACACCGAGCAACTGGAAGCGGGCCGACAGCGGCGCGGCACTGGCCGGCGTGGCGGCACCGGGGTTGTGCCCGAGCAGCCGCGCGATGGCCGCGGGATCGGCGGGCGCGGGCTGGCCCAGCCCCGAAGGCGCCACGGGCGCCGACGCGCCGCCGCCCCCGAGCTTCAGGCCCCAGTACACCGCACTCGCGGCCGCGGCCGCCCAGAGCACGAATGTGACCCCGCGAACGGTCCAGTTCATGTCCCTCGTGCTCACCATGCGGCGATTATCATTGATCGATTTGGCAGACTGCACCGAATGAAGCTCTACCGTTCCGCACGCCGCACCGCGCAGGCCGGCTTCACCCTCATCGAGTTGATGGTGGTGCTGGTCATCATTGGCGTGCTGGCCGCCCTGATCGTGCCCAACGTCCTCGAGCGCGCCGACGATGCGCGCGCCACGGCCGCGCGCACCGACGTCAACAACCTGATGCAGGCGCTCAAGCTCTACCGGCTCGACAACCAGCGCTATCCGACCGCCGAACAGGGCCTGCAGGCGCTCGTCAGCAAGCCCAGCGTCGGCCCGACTCCGCCCAACTGGAAACCCTATCTCGAGCGGCTGCCCAACGACCCGTGGGGGCGGCCGTACCAGTACCTCAACCCCGGCGTCAAAGGCGAGATCGACGTGATGTCGTACGGCGCCGACGGGCAACCGGGTGGCGAGGGCAAGAATGCGGACGTCGGCTCCTGGCAATAGTGCGCAGGCCCGCCCGTCCCGCGCCCGTGCGGCCACCGCCGGCTTCACGCTGATCGAACTGCTGGTCGTGGTGGCGATCATTGCCATCGCGACCGCCGGCGTCAGCTTCGCGCTGCGCGACAACGCATCCACCCAGCTCGACCGCGAAGCCCAGCGGCTGGCGGCCCTGTTCGAATCGGCCCGCGCGCAATCGCGCACCAGCGGCGTCACCGTGGTCTGGCAGCCGCTGGAAGGCGGGTTCCTGTTCGAAGGCCTGCCCCAGGGCGCCTTGCCCGACAACTGGCTGAACGAGACCACCGTCGTGCTCTCCGGCGGTCCCCTCGTGCTGGGTCCCGAACCGGTGATCGCGCGGCAGTCGGTGGTCCTGGGCTCGACGTCCGCGCCGCAGCGCACGCTCAGCGTCGCCACCGACGGCCTGCACCCCTTCGCCGTCAGCGGCACGTCGCCATGAAACGCGCCCGCGGATTCACGCTGATCGAGGTGCTGGTGGCGCTGGCGATCGTCGCCATCGCGCTGGTGGCGGGCCTGCAGGCGACCGCCTCGCTCACCAACAATGCCCTGCGCCAGTCCAGCGTGCTGCTGGCGCAGATGTGCGCCGAGAATGAAATGGTGAAGGTGCGCCTCGCGCGCCAGCTCCCGGGCGCCGGCGAGCAACGCGTGCCGTGTCGGCAGGCCAACACCGACTTCGTGGTGGCCGTCACGATCGCGCCGACGCCCAACCCCAACTTCCGCCGCGTCGACGCGCAGGTCTTCGAGGCCGACTCGCCCGTGCTGCGCATCTCCACCGTCGTTGGACGCTTCTGAGATGCGCACGGCCCGCCAACACGGCTTCACCCTCGTCGAATTGCTCGTCGCGCTGTTCGTGCTCGCGCTGCTGGCGGTCATGAGCTGGCGCGGCATCGACGGCATGGTGCGCGCGCAGGAACAGACCAAGCTGCGCGCCGACCAGGTGCAGTCGCTGCAGGTGGGCCTGGACCAGTGGGGCGCCGACCTGGATGCCCTGGTCGAATTGCCGCAGATCACGCCGATCGACTGGAACGGCCGGGTCTTCCGGCTCACCCGCACAGCCCCGGGCCAGCCCGCGCAGGGCGTGGTGGTGGTCGGCTGGGCGCGTCGCGTCGATGCGGGCGTGAGCCGCTGGATGCGCTGGCAGTCGGTGCCGGTCACCACGCGCGGGCAATTGCAGGAAGCATGGCGGCGCGCGGACGTGTGGGCGCAAGGAAGCGCGGCCGATGCCTCCGCCAGCGAAGTGGCAGTCACGGACCTGCTGGAGTGGCAGGTGTTCTTCTACCGCCGCGATGCATGGACCAACCCCCTCTCCAGCGACGCCACCCAGGCCGCCCCGGCCAGCCCGCCGGCCAGCCAGCCGCTGCCCGGCCCGGCGCTGCCCGGCGCCACCCGCACGGCGGCCATCCCGGACGGCGTGCGCATCCTGCTGACGCTCGCCCCGGGGCAGGCCCTCGGCGGCGACCTCCTGCGCGACTGGGTGCGGCCGACCGTGGGAGGCGGCAAGTCATGAAGGCACGCCAGCGCGGCGCCGCGCTCCTGATGGCGATGCTGACCGTCACCCTGGTGGCCACCTTCGCCGCCGCGGCGATGTGGCAGCAGTGGCGCAGCGTCGAGGTGGAAGCGGCCGAGCGCACGCGCGCGCAGGCGAGCTGGGTGCTCACCGGCGCGCTGGACTGGGCCCGCCTGATCCTGCGCGAGGACGCGCGCGCCGGCGGCATCGACCACCTGGCCGAGCCGTGGGCGGTTCCCTTGCAGGAGGCGCGCCTGTCCACCTTCCTGGCCGCCGACCGGTCCGGCGGCGAGTTGACCGGCACCGATGCGGACAACGTGTTCCTCTCCGGCCAGATCATCGACCAGCAGGGTCTGCTGAACGTGGGCAACCTGGTCGAGGGCGGCAAGGTGTCCGAGTCCGGCATGCGCAGCTTCCAGCGCCTGTTCTCGCTGCTGGGCCTGCCGCAGTCCCAGCTCGGCGCGTTCGCCGAGAACCTGCGCTTTGCCAACGACATCAGCACCGACAACCAGTCCGCGTCGCAGGCGGCCCTGGCGCCGCAGAAGGCCGACCAGCTGGTGTGGCTCGGGCTGCCGGCGAGCACGGTGCAGGCGTTGACCCCCTACGTGACGGTGCTCCCGGCACGGGTGCCGGTGAACGTGAACACCGCGCCGGCCGAAGTGATCTTCGCCGCCGTCGAGGGCATCACCCTCGCCGAGGCGCAGGAGCTGGTGGCCAGGCGCTCGCAGAACCCGTTTCGCAACCAGCAGGACCTGCGCCAGGCGCTGTCACAGCACCCCACGCTCACGCTCGACAACAGCATCGGTTTCGCCTCGCAGTACTTCGAGGTGCGCGGTCGCCTCCGGCTGGACCGCATCGTCATTGAAGAGCGCTCGCTGGTGGAGCGGATCACCGGCAACGTCCGCACCCTCTGGCGCGAGCGCGGCGTCGTCGACGCCGTGGCCCAGGCGCAAGCCGGCGCGAGCCGCTGAGCCCACGGTTGGGTTCCGGGCTTTCTACAATGCCCGGTCCCATGAGCTCGCTCTTCGTCCTGCTGCCCCGAACGCCCGCCAGTGCGGCCACGGAATTCCAGTACGTGCTCGCCGCCGAAGGCCGGGGCGCGCCGCCGCGTGCGGCCGCCGCCACGCTGCTGCCCCCGCCCTCGGGGGCGGGCAGCGAGATCGTGGCCATCGTGCCGGCAGCCATGCTGTCCTGGCACCGCGTGGACCTGCCCAAGGGGGCGGGCCCGCGATCGCCGCGGCTGCGAGCCGTCCTCGAGGGCCTGCTCGAGGACCGCCTGCTCGACGAACCGGACGACCTGCATTTCGCGCTGGCGCCCAACGCGGCGCCGGAGCAGCCGGCGTGGGTGGCGGTGTGCAACCGCAGCTGGCTGCGCAATGCACTGCAGGTGCTCGACGCCGCAGGCCGTCCCGCGGGTCGCGTGGTTCCCGAATTCGCGCCGGAAGGCGAGCCGGTGCTCTACGCACTGGGCGAGGCCGACGACGCGCAGGTCGTGTACGCGGCGGCCGACGGCGTCATCGCCCTGCCGCTTGCCAATGCATCGCTCGCGCTGCTGCCCGCCCTGCCCGAATCCACGCTCGTGATCGCCGAGCCCGCCGTGGCGGGACTGGCCGAGACGGTGCTGCAGCACCCGCCCCGCATCCAGCCGCCGGCCGAGCGCCTGCGCCAGGCGGCGCAGACCGGCTGGGACCTGGCCCAGTTCGAGTTCGCCACCTCCGGCCGAGCGCGCGCGTTCCGCCAGCTGTCGACCTCCTGGGCCGAACTGCTGCGCGCGCCGCAATGGCGGCCGGCCCGCTGGGCCGCCATCGCGCTCGTCGCCCTCCAGGTCCTGGGCCTGAACGCGTACGCATGGAAGGAGCGCAGCTCGCTCGCCGGCAAACGGGACGCGGGCCGCGCGATCCTCACCCAGACGTTCCCGCAGGTGCGGGCCGTGGTCGATGCGCCGGCGCAGATGGAGCGCGAGGTGGCCGCGTTGCGGCAGGCCAGCGGCGCCGTGTCCGGGCGCGACCTCGAAGCGATGCTCGCGGCGCTCGCGAGCGCCGCGCCACCCAACCGCGCGGCGACCTCGCTCGACTTCTCGGGCGCGGAACTGCGCGTGCGGGGCCTGGCCGGTTCCGCGGCGGAAGCACAACCCATCCAGCAGGCCCTGCGTCGGCAAGGCTATGCGGCCACATTGCAGGGCGACACCCTCGTCGTGCGCCAGGAGACGCAGCCATGAGCTTGCGCGAACAGTGGACCGGCTGGTGGCAGCCGCTGGCCCCCCGGGAGAAGCTGCTGATCGCCGGCGCCGCCGCAGCCGTCGTGCTCGCGGCGCTGTGGTGGATCGCCGTGGCGCCGGCGCTGGCCGTGCTGCGCACGGCGGACGCGCAGCACCGCGCCCTGGACGGCCAGCTCGGACGCATGCGCGGCCTGCAGCAGCAGGCGCAGGCGCTGCAGTCGCAGCCCAAGCAGGGCCACGACGAGTCGCTGCGGGCGCTCGAGGAGTCGGTGCGCCAGCGCCTGGGCACCAGCGCGCGGATGGCCGTCGCCGGCGAACGCGTGACGCTCACGCTGGCCAACGCGCCGGCGGACGCGCTCGCCACGTGGCTGGCGCAGGCCCGCGTGAACGCGCGCGCCCTGCCCGCCGAGGCGCGGCTCGCACGCGGGGCCACAGGCGGCTGGGACGGCACGCTCGTGCTCACCCTGCCGTCGCGCTAGCCGAGGATCGAGCGGGTGCCGCGCGCCACCTCCATCGCCCGTTCCCCCGTTCCCTGGTCCTGGGCTGCCCTCGGTGCGCTGGCGGGGGCCGCGGTCGCGCTCACGCTGTTCGCGCCGGCACGCTGGCTGAGCTCGCGTGTGAGCGCGGCCACCGGCGGGCAGATCCTGCTGCAGGAGCCGCGGGGCACGATCTGGAACGGGTCGGCCGCCTTCGTGCTCACCGGCGGACCGGGCAGCGGCGATGCCGCCACCCTGCCCACGCGGCTGGACTGGCACATGCGTCCGGCGTGGGGCGGGATCCGGGTCGTGCTCGAAAGCAGCTGCTGCACGCCGCAACCGCTGACCGCCCGCGTGCGGCCCGGTTGGCGCGCGATGCGCCTGGAGATCGCCGACGGCCGATCGACCTGGCCGGCGGCCCTGTTGTCCGGCTTGGGAACGCCCTGGAACACGCTGCAGCTCGACGGCGATCTGGACCTCAAAACGCAGAGCCTGTCCTTAGAATGGGTCGAGGGTCGGCTCGCGATGGCTGGCCGCGCCGAACTGACGGCGCAACGCGTCTCCTCGCGCGTCTCGACGCTGCGTCCCATGGGCAGCTACCGCCTCGTGCTCGCGGGCGGCGCCGTGCCGGGACTGCAGTTGTCGACGCTCGAGGGCGCGCTGCAACTCAGTGGCTCGGGCCAATGGGTGGGTGCCAGGCTGCGTTTTTCCGGCGAGGCCAGCGCGGCGCCTGATCGCGAGGCCGCTCTCGCGAACCTGCTGAACATCATCGGCCGCCGCGAGGGCGCCCGATCCATCATCACGATAGGCTGAACGTCATGAACATCCGTCCCGCCCTGCTCTCCCTGCTCGCCGCCGCGGCGCTCGCCGCCGCCGCCGGCGCGCATGCCCAGCGTGCCTCGCGCGAGCCGGTCACGCTGAACTTCGCCAACGCCGAGATCGAGGCGGTGGCGCGGACGATGGCGGCGATCACGGGGCGCAACATCGTGGTGGACCCGCGGGTGAAGGGAACGATCACGCTGAACACCGACCGGCCGGTGCCGCCGCAGACCGCGTTCGACCAGTTCGTGTCCACGCTGCGGATGTCGGGCTTCACGGTGGTCGACGCGGGCGGCCTGCTGAAGGTGGTGCCCGAGGCCGACGCCAAGCTGCAAGGCGGCCGGGTGTCGGTGGGCTCGCCGCCGGCCGGCTCGCAGCTGGTGACGCAGATCTTCCGCCTGAACTACGAGACGGCGAACAACCTGGTGCCGATCCTGCGGCCGCTGATCTCGCCGAACAACACGATCAACGTCAATCCCGGCAACAACTCGCTGGTGATCACCGACTACGCGGACAACCTGCAGCGCCTGGGCCGCATCATTTCGGCGCTCGACGTGTCCAATGCCACCGACGTCGAGGTGATCCCGCTGAAGAACGCGCTCGCCCCCGACGTCGCACCGGTCGTGCAGCGACTGGTGGATGCGGGCGGCGGCACGCCCGCGGCGGCGCAAGGCCAGGCCGACACCTCGTTCCGCACCACCGTGATCGCCGAGCCGCGCAGCAACAGCCTGATCGTGCGGGCCGCCAATCCGGCGCGGCTGAACCTGGTGCGAACGCTGATCGAGCGGGTCGACCAGCCGACCTCGCAGAACGCCAACGGCAACATCTACGTCGTCTACCTGAAGAACGCCGACGCCACGCGCCTGGCCACCACGCTGCGTGCCGCGCTCGCCGCCACGGCCACGACGGCCACCGGCCCGGGCGGCCCGGTGGGGCTGGGTGCGGTGGCCACCTCGGGCACGAGCGCCCAACCCGGCGCCGCCACCGCGGCCAACCCGGCCGCCGCCGCGGCACAGCCTTCGGCCCCGCCCTCCACCGGCGGGCAGATCCAGGCCGACCCGGCGACCAACTCGCTCATCATCACGGCGCCCGAGCCCCAGTACCGCCAGTTGCGTGCCGTCATCGACCGCCTGGACCAGCGGCGGGCCCAGGTCTTCATCGAGAGCCTGATCGTCGAAGTCAATGCCACCAAGGCCGCCGAGTTCGGCATCCAGTGGCAGGACATCCTGGGCGGCAAGGGCGACAAGACGATCGGCGCCATCGGCACCAACTTCACGATCGGCGGCGCCAACATCATCAGCCTCAACACCCAGCAGCCGGCCACGCTGCCTTCGACCGGCATCAACATCGGCGCGGTGCGCAACATCAACGGCACCTACGTGCTGGCGGCGCTGGCGCGCTTCCTCGAGTCCAATGCCGACGGCAACGTGCTGTCGACCCCGAACCTGCTCACGCTGGACAACGAGGAAGCCCGCATCGTGATCGGCCAGAACGTGCCTTTCATCACCGGCCAGTTCACCAACACCGGCGCCTCCAGCGGCTCGGTCAATCCGTTCCAGACCTTCGAGCGCAAGGACGTGGGCCTCACGCTGCGCGTGCGGCCGCAGATCAACGAGAACGGCACGGTGAAGATGCAGATCTTCCAGGAGGTCTCCAGCGTCGAGCCGACCTCGCTGAACTCCGCCCAGGGCCTGATCACCAACAAGCGCTCGATCGAGTCGAACGTGCTGGTGGACGACGGCTCGGTCGTCGTGCTCGGCGGCCTGCTGCAGGACGAGTACTCGGGCAGCGAGCAGAAGGTGCCGGGGCTGGGCGACGTTCCGGTGCTGGGCAATCTGTTCCGGGCCGATTCGCGCACGCGCAAGAAGACCAACCTGATGGTGTTCCTGCGCCCGGTGGTGCTGCGCGATGCCTCGCAGACCGATGAACTCTCGCTCGATCGCTACGACCTGATGCGACTGAAGCAGGAGGCCGGCCAGCCGCCCCGCAGCATCGTCGTGCCGATCAACTCGGCCCCGGTGCTGCCGGCCACCACGCCGCGCACGCCGCCCGCTGCCGAGCCGTCCGGCCCGCCGGTGCCCGCCGAGGCCGCCCCCCCCAACGCCCGCTGAATGATCCGATGCGCTATCCCCTGCCCTACAGCTTCGCCCGCAGCCACCAGCTGCTGCTGGAGGACGACGGCCAGGCCGTGACCCTGTGGCACGCGGGCTCGCCCGCGCCCTCGGCCTGGAGCGAGGTGATGCGCAAGTACCCGGTGCGCGGCCTGCAGCAGCTCGACCCGGCGGCGCTGGCGCAGCGCATCAGCGCCGCCTACGCGCAGGGCGAATCGAGCGCGGCCACGGTGGTCAGCGAGGTGCAGAACGACGCCGACCTGTCGCGCATGATGCAGGAGCTGCCCGCGGTCGAGGACCTGCTGGAGACCAGCGACGACGCGCCCATCATCCGCATGCTCAACGCGCTGCTCACGCAGGCGGCGCGCGATGGCGCGAGCGACATCCACATCGAGCCCTACGAGCGGCACTCGTCGGTGCGCTTTCGCGTCGACGGCACGCTGCGCGAGGTGGTGCAGCCCAACCGCGCCCTGCACGCGGCGCTGATCTCGCGCCTGAAGATCATGGCCGACCTGGACATCGCCGAGAAGCGGCTGCCGCAGGACGGCCGCATCTCGCTGCGCATCGGCACCCGGGCGGTCGACGTGCGCGTGTCCACGCTGCCCAGCGCCCATGGCGAGCGCGCCGTGCTGCGCCTGCTGGACAAGAGCGAGAACAAGCTCAGCCTCGAGTCGGTCGGCATGACGGGCGACACGCTGCAGCGCTTCCTCGGCCTGGTGACGCAGCCGCACGGCATCATCCTGGTGACCGGGCCCACCGGCTCGGGCAAGACCACGACGCTGTACGCGGCGCTCTCGCGGCTGGACGCGAGCAGCAGCAACATCATGACGGTCGAGAACCCGATCGAATACGAGCTGCCCGGCATCGGCCAGACGCAGGTCAACGACAAGATCGACCTCGACTTCGCCAAGGCGCTGCGCGCCATCCTGCGGCAGGACCCCGACATCATCATGATCGGCGAGATCCGCGACCAGGAGACGGCGCAGATCGCCATCCAGGCTTCGCTGACCGGCCACCTGGTGCTGGCCACGCTGCACACCAACGATGCGGCCAGCGCCGTGACCCGCCTGACCGACATGGGCGTCGAGCCGTTCCTGCTCAGCTCCTCGCTTCTGGGCGTGCTCGCGCAGCGGCTGGTGCGCAAGCTCTGCCCGCATTGCCAGGGCGCCGGCTGCGCCGAGTGCGGCCAGACCGGCTACCAAGGGCGCACCGGCATCTTCGAGCTCATGCTCGTGAACGACGCCATCCGGGCCATGATCCACAACCGCGCGTCGGAGGCCGAGATCCGCGCCGCGGCACTGGCCGGCGGCATGACGCTGATGCGCGACGACGGCGAGCGCCTCGTGCGCGAGGGCGTCACCTCGCGCGAGGAACTGCTGCGGGTCACCCGCGACTAGGGGCGCTCCACCCGTTCGGGCACGCCCGGCTTGCCGGGCAGTTCCACCGGCGGCGGCGTGCGGCCGCCCTCCGGCGGCGGCACCTTCGGCCGCTCATCTCCCGGCGACGGGTCCGGGTTGTTCACGGGCGGCACCGAGTCCGGCGCGGGCACGTCATGCAGGCGCTTCATCGTCATTGGCGCGGCTGGGTGGCACCGTCGGCAATGCCGGGGCCGTCGTCCACGACGGGGTCGGCTTCTTCATCCTCGACGTCGGCCGCCAGGATCGCGGGATGGTCGGGCAGCGGCGGGCGATGCGCGATGTCGGGCTCGGCCTGCCGGGCGCCGTGCAGGCGCTTGCCTTGCGGGATGGCCTGCGACTCGGGCATGCGCTCCATGTCGCGCGGATCGGGGGTGGTGTCGGCCGGGCACATGCACGCATGGTCGGCCGCCGGCGGCGTCGCCGCATTCAGCCGTTGCCCGGGGTTGCTGTCGGCGCGTGCCGACAGCACTCAGCCGGGGACGAGCTGATCGGCCAGATCGCCGAAGTCGCGGCAGTGCAGGTCGTTGCCCGGCTGCGGGCCGACATCCTTGGGGTGCGCGACGCCGAACTCCAGCGGCCGCTCCACGTACGCCGTGCGCAGCCCGCACGCCCGGGCCGCAGCCAGGTCGTCGTGGTGCGCTGCGACCAGCATGACCTGCCCCGGCTCCAGGTCGAAGATGCCGGCCACGCCGAGGTACGCCGCGGGGTCGGGCTTGTAGGCCCGGAACACCTCGGCCGACAGCACGCAGTCCCAGGGCAGCCCCGCGTGCTTGGCCATGTCGGTGAGCAGGCCGATGTTGCCGTTGGACAGGGTGCAGATCGTGAACCGCGTCTTCAGCCGCTGCAGTCCCGCCACGCTGTCCGGCCACGGCTGCAGCCGGTGCCAGGCGCGATTGAGGTGGCGGCGCGCCGCCTCGTCGAGGTGACCGAGCCCGAAGCGCGGCAGGATCTCGTCCAGGATCAGGCGGTGCAGTTCGTCGATCCGCGTCCAGGGCAGCTCGCCGCTTGCGACCCGGTCCATCGCCGGGCGGTAGCCGTCGCGCCAGGCGCGCGCGAAGGCGTCGCCGTCCACCTGCGGATGCAGCGCCCGCATCTCGCGCACGATGCTGCCGTGCCAGTCGACGACGGTGCCGAACACGTCGAAAGCCAGCACCCGCACATGGGTGGCCAGTTCCCGGGCGGACAGGGGCTCGGATGCCATGGGGCGAGTGTAGGCGCGGCAAAGCGGCGGCGGGCAGGCGACACTCGCGGACATGCCGCTGTCGCCCGCCCATCTCCTGCTGGCCCTCGCCGTCGTCGCCGTGTGGGGCACCAACTTCGTCGTGATCAAGACCGCACTGCATGACCTGCCGCCGCTGCTCTTCGCCACCCTCCGATTCCTCCTCGCGCTGGTGCCCGCGGTCTTCCTGCTGCCGCGGCCGCGCGTCGCGCTGGCCAACCTGGCGGGCTACGGGCTGCTGATCGGCGCCGGCCAGTTCGGCCTGCTGTACATCGCCATCGATGGCCGCATCTCGCCCGGCCTGGCGTCCCTGGTGGTGCAGACGCAGGTGTTCTTCACCATCGGCCTGGCCATGTGGCTGGCCCACGAGCGGCTGCGGCCGTTCCAGGCCGCTTCGGTGACGCTGGCGGCGGCCGGCCTGCTGGTCGTGGGGTGGCACACCGACGCCACGACGACCTGGTCCGGATTGGCGCTCGTGCTGGGCGCGGCGTTCTCCTGGGCGTCCGGCAACATCCTGACCAAGCGCGCCGGCAGCATCAACATGCTGGCCTATGTGGTCTGGTCCAGCGCCTTTTCCATCCCCGTGCTGCTCGCCTTGTCGCTGGCGTTCGAAGGCCCCGACCGGATCTTGGCCAGCCTGCGTGCAGCGGGCGCCGGGACCTGGCTGGCCGTGGCCTGGCAGTCCTGGGCCAACACCTTGTTCGGGTATGCGGCCTGGAGTTGGCTGCTCTCGCGGTATCCGGCGGCCGCGGTGGCGCCCATGGCGCTGCTGGTGCCCGTGTTCGGCATGGCGGCCTCGGCCTGGTGGCTGGGCGAGCCGCTTCCGGGCTGGAAACTCGCCGCTGCGGGCCTGGTGCTCTCGGGGCTGGCGCTGAACGTGGCCTGGCCGCACCTGAAGGCACGCGCGCGGGGGCTGTCGGCACGCTGACATCCGCCAAAAGTTGCGTCGCGCCAAGGCGACGGAATGACCCTGGCGCGCCTGCTTTGCTTGCCTTGCGCGGCTGGCCGTCACTAGACTCAACAGCGGCTCCATCCGGAGTCGACTCACATCCTCATGGGGAACCAATGAAAAAAATCGCAATCGCTGTCGCAGCAGCAGCCGCCCTCATCGCCGGTGGCGCCCAGGCCCAGTCCGTCCGCAGCGGCCCGGTGTACGGTGAACTCGGCTACACCTGGATGAAGCTGTCCGTCGACGGCGGCCCCAGCTTCAACCCGAGCATGCTGCGTGGCGTGCTGGGCTACGAGTTCAGCCCGAACGTCGCCGCGGAAGCCATCGTGGGCTTCGGCACCCAGAAGGACAGCACGACCTTCAGCGGCGTGAACGTCACCGCCGACGTCCGTCACGTCATGGGCCTGTACGTCAAGCCCAAGGCCGTGATCGGCAACCAGTTCGAGCTGTTCGGCCGCCTGGGCTACGCCCAGACGCGCGTGCGCGGCACCGCCAGCGCCGGCGCCGTGTCGGTCAGCGATTCGGGCACCGACAACAGCTTCTCGTACGGCCTGGGCGCGAACTTCAACGTGTCGCCCAAGATGTACGTGGGTGTCGACTACATGCGCTACACGAAGAAGGACGGCGACACGCTCGACGGCTTCACCGTCGGCGTCGGCTACCGCTTCTGATCGCGCACCGGCGCGCACAGAGAGAAAGCCCGCTTCGGCGGGCTTTTTTCATGGGGAGCGTCCGCCTCGACCGCCAGCCGCGGCCCGGCCCTTGGCGGCCCCCGGCCCCTTCGCGGCGCCTGGCTGCCGCCACGCCGGCAGCGGCCGGAAGCGAGCCTGCAGGAACTCGAGGAACAGGCGCACGCGCGCCGACATGCCGCTGCGGTGGTCCACCAGCGCGACCACGTCGGCGTCGGGCAGCCGCCAGTCGGGCAGCACCCGCACCAGCGTCCCCTGCGCCAGCTCGTCGGCGACGTCCCATTCGGAGCGCATGAGGATGCCCTTGCCCATCAGCGCCCACTGCTTGACCACGTCGCCGTCGTTGCTGCACAGCGCAGGCGGCACGCGCACGGCGACCTCGCGCCCCTCCTTGCGCAGCCGCCACAGCGTGACGTCCTCCTGGTTCTCCCGCAGCACGATGCAATCGTGCCGAGTCAGGTCGTCGGGGTCGCGGGGCGCGGCGCGCGAGGCGAGGTACGCCGGTGACGCACAGAGCATCCGCGTGTTGGGCGCGACGGGGTAGGCCACCCTGCTGGAGTCAGCGAGGTGCCCGATGTGGACCAGGACGTCGAAGCGGCTCGAGTCGGCCTGCGGCACCACGTCCGTGAGGTTGAGCGACACCAGCAGGCGCGGATGGCGCGTGTGGAACTCCGCGACGGCGGCAGCCAGGTAGCGGCGGCCGAAGCCCAGCGGGCCGCAGACGTTGAGCGTGCCCGCCACTTCACTGGAGCGGGCCCGCAAGTTGTCGGTCAACGCGTCCAGCCTCGCCAGCAGGTCGATGGCACCGGCATAGAACAGCTCGCCCTCGTCCGTGAGGCTGAAGCGGCGCGTGCTCCGGTGCACCAGGTGCAGTCCCAACCGGCTTTCCAGCTGGCGCAGGTGCTGCGAGACCGCCGACGGCGTCACGTCCATGCGGCGAGCCGCCTCGGCCAGCGAGCCGGCCTCGGTCACCGCCACGAAGAACCGCAGATCCGTGGCGTCGTTCGGCATCGCTAGTACGCCACCTGCGACCCCATGCCGCGGCTGATCGCCAGCCGCAGCGCAAGGTCGGCGACCGCCAGGTCCTGCAGCGCCACGCCCGTGCCGTCGAACAGGGTGATCTCCTGGTCGCTGCTCCGGCCGGCGCAGCGGCCGGCAACGAGCTCGCCCAGCGTGCCGCGGATGTCGGCCGGCTGCAGCAGCCCGGCCGCGACCGCGTGCTGGCACTCGCCGATGGACACCGCCTGCGCCAGCTCGTCCACGTACACCGCCGCCGAGGCCACCAGTGCCGGATCGAGCTCCTGCTTGCCCCGGGTGTCGGCACCCATCGCGCACAGGTGCGTGCCGGGCCGCACCCAGTCCCGCTCCACCAGCGGACGCTGGGAGGGCGTGACGGTGATCAGCACGTCGGCCTGCGCGGCGACGGCCTTGGCGCTCTCCTGCGGCTCGAAGGCCAGGCCCAGCGCGGCGACCGCCTCGCCGAACGCGCGCAGCTTCTGCGCCGACCGGTTGAACGCCAGCACGCGCCGGATGGGCCGCACCGCCAGCGTGGCCTGCAGCTGGTAGAGCGCCTGCGTCCCCGTGCCGATGATGCCCAGCACGGCGCTGTCGGCCCGCGACAGGTATTTCGTGGCGATGGCGCTGGCGGCGGCCGTGCGCACGCCGGTGAGGTAATTGGCGCTCACCAGCGCGGCGGCGCGGCCGGTGGCCGCATCGAACAGCAGCGTCGCGGACTGGTGGTTCGTCAGCCCCGCCGCGTGGTTGTGCGGCCAGTACCCCCCGGCCTTGAGCCCCAGCAGCGGCCGCGCGGTGTCCGCGCCCGTCTTCACGCCGAACACGGCGTCATGGCTGCCCAGCGATTCGCGCACCACCGGGTAGTTGCGCGCGGTGCCCAGCGCCATCGCGGCGAAGGTTTCCTCGACCACGCGGATGGCGTCTTCCATGCCCACGAGAGCGCGGGCGTCCTGTTCGGAGAGGATGCGCATGCCGGTCACCACCCACTGAAGCGCGGCCAGCGCGCTGCCACGTCGCCACCCCGCAGGACCTCGTACCGGGCGTACTGGGCGGCGGTCGAGCACGCATGGTTGGGCAGGATGCGCACCTGCGTGCCCAGCGGCAGGTGCAGCGTGCCCGGCCCGCTGCCCGGACGCCGCGCCATGATGCCGTGCTCCTGGTTGGCGTCGACCAGCACATGGTCATCGAGCGGGCGGCCCGCCAGGTCGCAGACGAGCCCGTAGCCTTGGTCGAGCGGCTGCTTGGCCGTGCCGCGATCGCGTGACATGGCCATCCAGCCTGCATCGAGCAAGGTCCAGCCCTTGTCCCGCTGGTGGCCGATGACGGTGGCCAGCACCGACAGTGCGATGTCGTCGATCTCGCACACGCCCAGCCCCGCCATGACCAGGTCGAAGAAGACGAACACGCCGGCGCGCAACTCCGTCACGCCCTCCAGGTGCTCGGCGAAGAGCGCGGTGGGCGTGGAGCCCAGGCTCACCACCGGGCACGGCATGCCGGCGTCGCGCAGGCGCGTCGCCGCGTGCACGATGGCCGCCCGCTCCTGCTCCGCGACCTGGCGGATCGCTTCCGCCGAGCGGCAGTCGTAGGAGCTGCCGGCGTGCGTCATGACGCCGTGCACCGGCACGCCCGCGGCGGCCAGCACGCGGCCGATCTCCAGCAGCTCGGGGGCATCGGGCTTCACGCCCGAGCGGTGGCCGTCGGAGTCGACCTCCACGAGCACGTGCGGGCGCCGCGCCTCGCGCGGCAGGCGCTCACCGACCAGGCGCGCCGCCTCCACGCTGTCGAGGATGATCGACATCTGCACGCCGCGCGCCTGCAGGGCCATCACATGGTCCAACTTGTTCGGCGCGATGCTCACGGCGTAGAGGATGTCCGTCACGCCCGCCGCGGCGAACTGGTCCGCCTCCAGCAGGGTCGAGACCGTGATCGGCCCCTGCGGGCTGTCCATCAGCCGCCGCGAGACGTCGATGCTCTTGTTGGTCTTCACGTGCGGGCGGAACGACACGCCCAGCCGCCGCACCTGCCGGCGCATGCGCTCGATGTTGCGCTCCATCCGCGCCTCGTCCAGCAGCAGCGCCGGGGTTTCCATCCTGTCCAGGAGGCGCTCCATGTCACGCCCCCACGGCCTGGCGGGGCAGCACGCGGCCCGGCCGTTCGCCGCTCGGGCGACCGCCGCGCCACACGATGCGACCATTGACGACCACGGTGTCGATGCCGCGCGCCGGCTCGATCGGCTTGGCATAGGTGGCCGCCTCGTCGACGGTGTCGGCGTCGAACAGCGTGAGATCCGCGTAGGCGCCTTCGCGGATCACCCCACGGTCGGCCAGGCCGAAGTTCCTGGCCGTGAGGCCGGTCATCTTGTGCACCGCCGTCTCCAGCGGGAACAGCTTGAGCGCGCGGCCGTAGTGGCCCAGCACCCGCGGAAAGCTTCCCCACAGCCGTGGATGCGGCGACGCGTCGTGCGGCAGGCCGTCGGAGCCGATCATCGTCTCGTCGAACTGCAGGATGCGCTGCACGTCGGCCTCGTCCATCCGGAAGTAGATGGCGCCGGCCGGCTTCAGGCGGCGGATGGCCTCCTCCTGCGACACGCCCATGTCGCGCACGATGTCGGCCAGGTCGCGGCCCGCGTGCTGCGGCAGGCTCTTGGACCAGCTCACGATCACCCGCGACGAACTGGCCGCGCGGTCGGCCGAGAGGATGGTGGACCCGGCGGTGTACGGGTAGCAGTCCAGGCAGATCGGCTGCAGCGCCATGTTCTTGCGGATGAAGGCCAGCGTCTCCTGCGAGCGCCCGTAGTTGGCCTGCCCGACCACCTTGTGGTGCGAGATCACGACCGGCACGCCCACTTCGCGGCCGATGCGGAAGGTCTCCTCCAGCGAGTCCATCACGTCGTCGGCCTCGCTGCGCATGTGGGTGCAGTAGAGGCCGTGGAAGTCCTTCAGCGGGCGGCAGGTCTCGATCACCTCCTCCGTGGGCGCGGCGATCGCCGGCTCGTAGAACAGGCCGGTGGACACGCCGACGGCGCCGGCCTCCATCGCCTCCTGCACCAGCGAGCGCATCTGCGCCACCTGCGCGGCGGTGGCCGGCTTCTCCAGGTCGTCCATCGTGGCCACGCGCAGCGTGGTGTGCCCGACCAGCAGCGCGCAGTTGGTCGCCGCCGGCTGCTCGCCCAGCGCCTGCACGTAGCTCGCGAAGCGCGGGAACCGGAACCAGCCGCCGGCGTCGTCCAGCAGGTTCAGCGGCGGCGTGACCGGCTGCGGGATCGGCCGCGGCATCGGGGCCAGCGAGATGCCGCAGTTGCCGGCGACCACCGTGGTCACGCCCTGGCTCACCTTGGGCGCCATGTCGCCGGCCGACAGCATCAGGCGGTCGTCGTGGGTGTGGGCGTCGATGAAGCCGGGCGCGGCGATGCGCCCGTGCAGGTCGATTTCGGTGCGACCGCTGTGCGCCGCGAGGTCGCCCACGCGCTCGATGCGGTCACCGCGCACACCGATGTCGCCGGCAAAACGGGGCGCGCCGGTGCCGTCGATGACGGTGGCGTTGCGGATCAGGAGGTCGAAGGGGGACGAAGGCATGGCTCGGTCTTGTTGGAGGGATTCACAGGAGGGCGCCGCGGGCGGCGATGGGCCAGACCGCCTCGACGCGGTCGCCGCGGAAGACGACCAGTTCATCGTAGAGATTGACCGTCGGGTCGCAGTGCCCGGGCACGAGCATCAGCGCCTCGCCCAGGGCGAGGGAATTGTCGGCCGGAAGCTCGAGCGTCCCGTGCTCGTCGGCGGCCTTGACGTAGCGCAGCTGCGGCCGGCCCCAGACGGCGGGCATGCCGCAGTCGACGCTGGAGGCCTTCAGGCCCGCGTCGACCACCGCGCGCGCCGGCACGGGCCGGCTCATCACCGTGGTGCGGACGAACAGCGCGTGCTCGAACGCGATGTCGTCGGCCGCGCGGCGGTTGTCGCCGTAGTCTCGGTCCATGAACACATAGGAGCCAGCCTGCAGTTCGTTGAACACGCCGGAGGCCAGCTCGTGCCGGAACGTGCCGGTGCCCGCACCGGTGATGCGGGCCACGGCGATCCCGCGCGCCTGGATCGCGTCGCGGGTGAGGCGCGCCGCGGCGATGGCATCGCCGATGGCGGCCGCCCGCTGCTCGGGGGTCCGCTGGTGCTGGGCCGGCCCGTGGTAGCACTGCAGCCCGGCAAAGCGCAACGGGGCGCTGTCGGCCACCAGGCTGGCCAGGTTCGCGGCCTCCTCGCCCGGCGCGGCCCCGCAACGATGGCCCCCAACGTCGACCTCGACATACACGTCCAGCGCGACGCCGGCGGACCGCGCCGCGCGGGCCAGGGCCCGGACCTGCTGCGGGTGGTCCACCAGGACGCCGATGCGGGCGCGCCGGGCGAGGTCCGTCAGGTGCCCGATCTTGCGGTCGCCGACGACCTCGTTGGTGACCAGCACGTCGGCGATGCCGGCCTCGACGAAGACCGCCGCCTCGCTGACCTTCTGGCAGCAGATGCCGACGGCGCCGCGTGCCACCTGCCGCCGCGCGATCTCGGGGCACTTGTGGCTCTTGGCGTGCGGGCGCAGGCGCACGCCGGTGCCCTGCACCGCGCCGGCCATGCGGTCGAGATTGCGCTCGAAGGCGTCGAGGTCCAGCAGCAGCGCCGGCGTGTCGACGCCGGCGAGCGGATCGCCGGGCTGGGCGGCGTGCCAGGGGCTCATGCAGTGCGGCCCGGTCCGTTCAGTCGACCTTGGCGCCGGAGAACTTGATCACCTTGGCCCACTTCTCGGTTTCGCGCCGCGACAGCTCGCGGAACTCCTCGGGCGTGCTCGGGGTGGCTTCGGCGCCCAGGGCCTTGAAGCGCTCCTGCACGGCGGGGCTCGCGAGCGCGGTGCGGATCTCCGCGTTGAGGCGGGTGACGACGTCCTTGGGCATGTTGGCGGGGCCGATGATGCCGCCCCAGGCGACCACCTCGAAGCCGGGAACGCCCGACTCGGCGATGGTGGGGATGTCGGGGTAGGTCGGCGAACGCTGGGTGGAGGAAATCCCCAGCGCCCGCACGCGACCGGCCTGCACGTGCGGGCCGATCACGGGCGTGTTCACCATCATCAGCTGCACGCCCCCCGCCATCAGGTCGGTGATGGCGGCGGTGGCCGCCTTGTAGGGCACGTGCAGCAGGTGCGTGTTCGTCATCGACTTGAACAGCTCGACGCCCAGGTGGGCGGTGGTGCCGTTGCCGTCGGAGGCGAACGCGAGCTTGCCGGGGTGGCTCTTCGCGTAGGCGATCAGCTCCGGAATCGTCTTCACCGGCACGTTGTTGTTCACCACCATGAGGTTCACCACCCGCAGGGCGTTGGACACCAGGGTGAGGTCGCGGTCGACGTCGTAGGGGACGTTGGGCAGCAGCGACCGGTTGGTGGCCAGGGACACGACGTTGCCGTAGGCGAGCGTGTAGCCGTCCGCGGGGGCGCGCACCAGTTCCATGGTGCCGATGGTGTAGGAGCCGCCGGGCTTGTTGTCGATGACGAACGGCACGCCCATCTGCTGCGACAGCTGGTTGGCCAGCGCCCGCATCAGCACGTCCGGCGCGCCGCCCGGCGCCGAGGGCACGATCAGCCGGATCGGCTTGTCCGGGTAGGCCGCGAGCGCTTGCAGAGGCGCCACCATCGCGGCCATGGCCGCCAGCAGCATCGAGACCAGCAGGAATCTTGAACGCATGAACACCTCCGGGACGGATGAAGTTGGGTCGGACGCTGCGCCAGGGCCGTGAGCTGGCGCCTGGCACCGGGAGCGGCCCGCCAAGTGGGCGAGTCTGCTCGCGAGGATTCGAAACGAAAACCCGTCGAAACTAACTTGATTGTGAAGTGGAACTGACGAATGCGCATGGCTGCGGCGCTCGGTCGACGGCGCCGAACAGCCGGGCTGGGCGGTGAAGGGCGCGGCTGAGCGCCGTCGGCGGGCGCGCACAATCGTGGCCCCATTGCTGCCCGACACCATGACCCCGAACTCTCGCGCTTCGATCGACACCGTGGCCGACGCCCTGCTGCAGGCGTGGCGTGGCGGCGCTGCCGCCGACGACCAGGCGCTCGCCGCGCTGCTGTCCACCCCCGCCGATGCGTATGCCGTGCAGGATCGCCTGCTGGCCGCGCTCGACCCGCAGGGCGGCGCGCCGCGCTGCTGGAAGTCCGGCGGGCTGTCGCGCGACGCGGTGCTCACCCATGCGCCGTTGCCGATCGGCAGGGTGCACCCGAGCGGCAGCGACGCCAGTGGCCTGCCGCTGCGGCTGCGCCTGGTCGAAGCCGAGATCGCCCTGCGGCTCGCGGCCGACGTGACCGCCGCGCAGGCCGAGGCCCTGCGCGATGGCGACGCAGCGGCGCTGGTCGATGCCATGGCGGTGTCGATCGAACTGGTCGATTCGCGCTGGCGCAACGCCCGCAGCGCGCCCACCCTGGCCAAGTTGGCCGACCTGCAGTCGCACGGCGCGCTGGTGCTCGGCGACTTCGTGCCTTTCCGCCCCGTGGACTGGTCGGCCCAGGCGTGCGAGGTGCGCATCGGGACGGGTGCCGCGCAGACGTTCCGCGGCACCCACTCGCTCGGCGAGCCGGGGTGGCTGCTGCCGTCCTGGCTGCGCCACGCCACCCAGCGCCATGGCACCGTGGGCGCCGGCACGGTGGTCACCACCGGCACATGGTGCGGCTTGCTGGAGGCCGCGCCGGGCGATCGGGTCGAGGTGGCGTTTGCGGGAATCGGACAGGCGAGCGTGCAGCTCTGAGCGCGACAACCGCGATCGCGTGGCCGTCAGCCGGCGGCTGGACGGCCACGCGTGAATGGAGCGGGATAAGAGGCTCGAACTCTCGACCTATACCTTGGCAAGGTATCGCTCTACCAACTGAGCTAATCCCGCGGGGTGCCGAAGAAAAGCCCCTGATCGTGCGATCAAGGGCTGTCCTTGGATCTGGTGGCCTGGGGCGGAATCGAACCACCGACACGCGGATTTTCAATCTTCCGCGAATCGCCTTGTGCCTCAAGCACTTAGCTCGGTTGTCCACCTACAAAAGCCGGGCCGAATCATAGCACCGCTGAGAGGCACCTGCTCTGCTTTGTAGAAGGCGGAGAGTTGTCCACGACGTCGGTCGGCGCTTGCGACGAACCGACCGGCGCGGTGAGCAACCCGGCCCCACGGCTCTCGTTCATGGTCGTGTGAGTCGAAAACGCCCGCACTGGACGCTGCCTACTTCGTTAGCACGGTGAGCAACGCTGTCCATAACGCGAGCGAGGCAAGTCCGGCAATCCAGAAAGCCCTGGAAGCAAGAAGGCTGCGGTGTGCACTAACCTCATCTTCGGCGTTGTCATCGCAGTGTGCCGCGTGATCAAGGGAGAGGCCACCTGGTCGGATGGTTTGGTAAGACACTCGGTAAGACTAAGCCCACACCGTGCGTCCCCTTTAAGCCATCTTCGTAGGCGCACCAAGTCATATCTTCAATTTAGAAAGAAACCACAATTTGTAGAAACGCCGCAGGACCCGAATCGGGTGCTTGGGCGCATGAGGACTGGTGGCCTGGGGCGGAATCGAACCACGGGATGCCTACGGTCTAGATGTGCGGGTGAAAACGCCCCCTGCGGCAAAGACAGCTCGACCCCGGCCGCGGCGAAAGGCCGTCATCGAGCGCGGTTCGTAGAGTTGTCCACGGCGGCGGGCGGCCGCCAGCATTCCACTGCGGGCCATATTCGACCTTATCGTCCGCAGAGGTCGCGGCATGAACCAGCCAACGTTCCTTCTGACACCGGAGGAAGTGCAGGAGATCACCGGCTTCAAGTTGCCCCGGCTGCAAGTCGACTTCCTCCAGCGTAAAGGGGTGGCGCTTCGAAGTGAACGCAATTGGTAGGCCGATAGTCGCCCGGAAGTACGCCGAGAAGATGCTCGGCTGTGGCGAGGAGGCGGTGGTGGTCCTGCGGCCCAATTTCGGCGCTCTGAGGGCCGTCTGATGGGGCGCCGCCGGCAAGCAAACTTCGATGATCCGCCGCGCTTTCATCGCAAGGGGGAGACTTGCTACCACGTGAGCGGCACATCGCCGCGCGTCTGGCGCAAGCTCTCCAGAACCGCGCCGAGGCCCTCCGGCTGTGGGCGCAGCTGGAAGGTGTGAAGGAAGACGACTCAAGTCGCCTGTTATCCGTGGTCGCGAAGCGCTACGTGCGCGAGGTCTACCCGACGAAGGCCGTTCGCACGCGAAGAGACAATGACAAGGAGCTGGCGCAGCTGCTCCGCGTGTTCGGCCACATGCCCATCGACGCGATCTTGCCCATGCACGTTCGGGAGTACTTGGACATTCATGGCCAAATTGCCAAGGTCCGCGCGAACCGGGAGAAGGCTCTTCTCGCACATCTTCAACAAGGCCCGGGAGTGGGGCTATACGGCAGCGCAGAACCCCTGCCAGGGAGTCAAGGGCTTTCGCGAGGCGGGGCGCGACCGCTACGTCACAGATGAGAAATTCGCCCAGGTGAAGGCGCACGCGCACCCCACCGTGGCCGATGCAATGGACCTTGCTCTACTGACCGGCCAGCGCCCACCGGACGTTCTTAAATTGAAGCGAAGCGACATCCGCGGCGGTGCGCTCTGGATCGTGCAGAACAAGATCGGGGCGCGCATCGGAATCGAAGTCACAGGAGAACTAGCATCGGTGCTGGAGCGCATCAACTCACGCCCTCGGCGGGCAATCAGTCCCTTCCTGATTCAGGACGAGGACGGACAGCCTCTCAGCGCCTTTGCACTTCGGAGCCGGTTCGATAAGGCCAGAACGCAGGCGGGCGTCAGCTTCCAATTTCGGGACCTACGCGCCAAGGCCGCGACGGATGCAGGCGACCTGGCGCATTCTCAGAAATTGCTCGCGCACAGAAATCGCTCGGAACCGATTAGGGGAGCGTGTGCGGCCGCTAAAGCTGTGTGAACTTGCCGGTAGTGCGCCATGGGACTTCCATGGCGATCCGAGCAACAGCGTTGGCCTGTTCGACAATGCGAGGCCACCAACGAATCAGCTGACTGGTTTTTTCCCAGTACTGATAGCTGCTCCAAGAAGGCTGCAGCACGAACACAGACAAACCGCTCTGTTGAAGAACTCGCCGCTCCGCGCCGCCTCGCTTGCGGAACGCATCTCCTGAAAGGATGGTCCAGTTCTTCTGGACTGCGAGCTCGCCGATCCACACTAAGTCAGGGGTGTCCGGCGGGAACAGCTCGCGTAGATGACAGACCTGATCAACTTCTGAGTCCGCGAACTGCCGGTGACTAGCAGCCTGCAATGTCCCAGCCCAGTTTGGAGGGAGATTGTTGTCAATAAGGAACTTCAATGGACTGTGCGCCGCAGTCCCTGTTCGAACCTTACTGCTGTTTCGACAAGCTTTGGAGGCGCATCGTAAATTCTGGCCGTCTGCATGATGCCACGAGCGTTGCGGCCCTCGGCTTCGTACGAGGCATAGAGGACTGCCGTGGGAACCCCTGTCTCTTCTAGGATAGGTGCACCGAAGTCCCGAGCTGGATCCAACACCACTTGGTGTCTCCCTTCAGACGGAAACCACCGCATCGCGCGCTGACCGTCGTACTCAATGCCGGCATACAGGGACGGTCGAATGATGTCCTTGAACGCAAACTGCCGGCTCCTCAGGTCAAGCAGAGCACCGTCTTTGACGGTTTCTGCAACGGCGTCGGCAAAGATCGTTTTCCCGTCCGTTTTGAACGTGCCAGAGCTGAGCGGGTAATCGGTACCAAAGAGCTCGCGTGCGGTGTCCAAGCACCGACGCACAACGATCAGCGGCACACCATGCGCGACAAAGGCATCCACAAAGCGCACCTCAAGAAGATCGTTAAACCCGATCACCTCTGCGCCGTATTCTTCAGCGGCTACTTGCGGCTGCCACAACGGGCTCGAATACGCCTTTGCGCCGTCATCGCCACGCTTCTTGTACGTGTAGCCGTACAGCCAGCGATGGATCTTCCGTGAGGGCACTCGGATCAACCGAGCCGCCTCAGGAAGACTGTAGATGCCGGTGCCGCTGTACATAAGCTCAGTTTACCGAACTCGGTCGTACTCGGTAGCCAGATGTTCCCGAACTGCGGATTGTAGAAATCCGACCTTGTTGTAGAAACGCCCCAGAACCCGAATCGGGCGCTGGGGCGCATCAAGACTGGTGGCCTGGGGCGGAATCGAACCACCGACACGCGGATTTTCAATCCGCTGCTCTACCAACTGAGCTACCGGGCCGTGAGCCGGAGATTATAGCCTAGCCGGCGGCCCGTTTGCCTCGGGACAGGTCGACGCCCAGTTGCTTGAGCTTGCGATAGAGGTGGGTGCGTTCCAGGCCCGTCTTCTCGGCCACGCGGGTCATCGAGCCGCCTTCCTTGGCCAGGTGGAACTCGAAGTAACTCTTCTCGAACTCGTCGCGCGCGTCGCGCAGCGGCTTGTCCAGCTCGAAGGTCTGGCGGGCCTGCGGGCCCATCTCCACCGGCGCGGGAATCGACTGGCCACCCGTCATCGCGGCCTCGACGGTGAGCTCGGCCACCGGGGCGGGGGCGGCCATCACGAAGCCGGGCCCGGGCTTGCGCACGCCGGTCGGCGCGGTCTCGCGGTGCAGCGCGGCCTCCACGGCCTTGAGCAGCTTCTGCAGCGTGATCGGCTTTTCCAGGAACGACTGCGCGCCGATCTTGGTCGCCTCGACCGCCGTCTCGATGGTGGCGTGGCCGCTCATCATGATCACGGGCATGGACAGCAGGCCCGTGCCCGACCATTCCTTGAGCAGCGTGACGCCGTCGGTGTCGGGCATCCAGATGTCCAGCAGCACGAGGTCGGGCCGGGCCCGGGCGCGCGCGGCGCGGGCCTGGGCGGCGTTGTTGGCCAGTTCGACGTTGTGGCCCTCGTCATTGAGGATTTCGGACAGCAGGTCGCGGATGCCGAGTTCGTCGTCGACGACCAGGATGTTTGCCATGTGTGCTCGAGGTTGGGTGGCGCTTCGCAGTGTTGTTACGCCGCAACTGCAAATGATAGCGACACTTGGGCACCCGCGACGGCCCCGTCGTCCACCCGGTTCTTCACGTCCACGCGGGCGCCGTGCTCGTCGGCGATCTTCTTGACCACCGCCAGTCCCAGGCCGGTGCCCTTGTCCTTGGTCGTCACGTACGGCTCGAAGGCACGCTTGAGGATGTGGTCCGGGAACCCGGTCCCGCTGTCCTGCACCACCAGGCGCACCCGGCGGTTGGATTCGTTCCACTGCGTGCGGATCAGCACGTCGGCGCGGCCCGTCCCCTCGGTGGCGTCCTGGGCGTTCTGCAGCAGGTTGTGGATCACCTGCCGCAGCTGCTGCGCATCGCCCAGGATCGGGGGACAGTGCGGGTCCAGCTCGGCGCGGATCGGCACGTGGGCGCCCGTCGCCGTCTCGCCCTCGCGCGCGTACAGGTGCAGCACGTCGCCGATCAGCGCATTCAGGTCGATGGGCTTGAGCTCCGCCGCCGGCAGCCGGGCATAGTCGCGGAACTCGTTGACCAGCCGTTTCATCGCATCGACCTGGTCGACGATGGTCTGGACCGACTTGCGCAGCACGGCACGCTCCGGCTCGGCCACCTTGTCGTCCAGCTTGTACGCCAGCCGCTCGGCCGACAGCTGGATCGGCGTCAGCGGGTTCTTGATCTCGTGCGCGAGGCGCCGCGCCACTTCACCCCAGGCCTGCATGCGCTGCGCCGACACGATCTCGGAGATGTCGTCGAACACCAGCAGGCGCGCCGACTTGCCCGGCACATCCGAGGGCATCTCGGCGCCGCGCGCCACCAGGGTGATGGCGTTGTTCTGGGCTGGCAACCCCGGCAGCGAGGCGTTGAGTTCGAACGACTCCTGCCAGTGGTCCAGGCCGTGCTGGCGCCGCTCGTTGGCGAACTCCTCGAACTGGGCCTGCACGTCGGCGCCGAACGCCTCCAGTCCCTCCACCTCGGCCAGCGGCTGGCCCTCGTGCGCCGCCAGCGGCACGCGCAGGATGCGCGTCGCGCCGGGATTGGCCGACTCGATGCGGCCCTGCTCGTCCAGCACGATCACGCCGGCCGTCAGGTTGTCCAGGATGGTCTGCAGGTGCGCGCGCGCGGCATTCACTTGCCCCATGCTCACCTCCACCGTCGCGCGCGCGTCGGCCAGCTGCTGGGTCATCTCGGCGAACGAGCGCGTCAGTCCGCCGAGTTCGTCCTTGCCCAGCAGCACCGGCTTGGGCGACAGGTCACCCGCCGCCACTTCCCGCACGCCCGCCGCGAGCAGCAGCAACGGCCGCGCGAGCTGGTTGCCCAGCAGCACGGCCAGGAAGATGGCGCCGAAGACGGAGAGGAACAGGCTGAGCGTCAGCGTGCCGATGTACATGCGCCGCAGGCCCTGCCGGGCCAGCGCGCGCTCCTGGTATTCGCGGTACGCCTCCTGCACCGCGATCGCGTTGGCCACCAGTGTCGGCGGCAGGCTCTGCGTGACCTGCAGGATGCGCGGCTCGGCCACGAGGCCCAGGCCCGGTCCCGGCACCACCGCCAGCGCCTTGATGCGCGCCTGGCTGCTGGCCATCGCGGTGGGCTCGTCCAGCCCCTCGATCACGGCGGTGGCGCGTTGCGCGCGCACGGTGCGCACCTGCTGGATGCTGGGCCGCTCGGGGTTGAGCAGGAACCGCGACTGGCCGGCGCTGGCGATCAGCTGGCCGCTGCCGCTCCACAGGATCAGGTCGTTGGCCGACAGCGGTTCGCGCATGCGCTCGAGCGCCAGCGCGGCCGACGTGTCGGGCGTGTCGGCCAGCAGCGCCGCCGACGACCGGGTCTTGTTGGCCAGGTCGTTGGCCAGCGTGTCGAGCGTCGAGCGTCCGAGGCTCAGGCCGGCGTCCAGCGCGCCTTCCACCTTCACGTCGAACCAGCTTTCGATCGAACGCGAAACGAACTGGTACGACACCACGTAGATGAGCAGGCCCGGGATGAAGCCCACCAGCGCGAAGATGGCGGCCAGCTTGACCAGCAGCCGGCTGCCGAACTTGCCGCGCCGCACGCGCGAGGCCAGGCGCAGCCCGACCCAGCCGATGACGAGCAGCAGCAGGCCCGCCACCACCATGTTGATCGCGAACAGCCGGCCGTAGTTGCGCTCGTACAGCTCGCGGTTGCCGGTCGCCTGCGTCAGCAGGAACATCAGCACGATGGCGATGGCCACCATCACCGCCGCGCCGACGAGCAGCGCCCACCGCACGGCCCTGGAACTGCCGAAGGTCGGCTTGCGCGCCGCGGGGGAGGCGGGCTGCGGGTTCACCGTCCGGTCTCGAGCGCCAGCCGCTGCGTGCGCGCGGCGCTGATGTTCCACTCGGCCTGCCCGACCGCGCCGATCTGGAACGGCCGGGGCAGCTGCGAGACGTCCAGGCGGAAGCGGTAGTCGACGCTGTACTTGGCGTCCGGCTCCAGGTCCGCCAGGTCGGCGATCTTCCAGCGCGCGACGCGCTTGACGGCGTCCAGCGCCTCCTCCTGCGTGTCGAAGCTCTGGCCGAGGGCCAGGCCCGAGCTGCCGATCGGCTGCGAGGACACCTGCAGCCGCCAGCGCCGGGTGAGCGGCTGGTAGGACAGCCGCATGTGGCGCTGCGCGCTGGCCACCTGCTTGTCGTACCAGTACCAGCGATCGCGCAGCAACGATGCCTCGGAGACGAAGAACATCGGGATGCCCTTGTGCAGCGCCTCCTCGATCGCCGGCGGCAGGTCGAAGCGCACGCCCGCGCTCAGCAGGACGCCGTCGTCCGAGCGCTCCAGGCGCAACTGCGTGACCTCGCTGTAGTCGGCCCGCGCCAGCCCGGCCGCCAGCAGCACCAGCACGAGGGCCAGCAGGCGCAGCGCCGGCTCAAACCGCGGCAGGCGCCTTGTCCAGCAGCGCGTAGAAAAAACCGTCGTGGTCACCCAGGGGATTGTCCCGGAGCGGCTCGCCCTTTTCGGCCGGTCCGGGGAGCAAATGGCCGGGGCCGGGTCGCAATTGGGCCGCTTTGTTGTTTGCAACAAACGCTCGCACCTGGCCCTCGCCTTCCTGCCGGAACACCGAGCAGGTGCAGTACAGCAGCCGGCCGCCGGGCCGCAGCAGCGGCCACAAGGCGTCGAGCAGCCGCTTCTGCTGGCCGGCCAGTTGCGGCAGGTCCGTCGGCCGCCGCAGCCAGCGCACGTCCGGGTGGCGCCGCACGATGCCCGAGGCGGTGCACGGCGCATCCAGCAGGATGCCGTCGAACGGCTGGCCGTCCCACCAGGCGCCGACGTCGGCCGCGTCGGCCGTGAGCACGCGCGCCCGCAGCCCCAGCCGTTCGAGCGTCTGGCCGATGCGGGCGGCGCGTTGCGGATCGATCTCCAGCGCGGTGACCTCGGCGTCGGCCGCCTCGAGCAGGTGGGCCGTCTTGCCGCCAGGCGCGGCGCAGGCGTCCAGCAGGCGCAGCGGCCGGCCCGCCACCGGCTGCAGGCCGTCGAGCAGCAGCGGCGCCGCCAGCTGGGCCGCGGCGTCCTGCACCGACACCAGGCCGTCGGCGAAGCCGGGCAGGTCGTCGACCGGGCGGGCCTGCACGAGCTCGATGCCGGCCGTGCCGACGGCGCGGCCCGGGATGCCGGCCGCCTGGTACTGGGCCAGCACCGCGTCGCGCTGCCCTTGCCGTGCATTCACGCGCAGGGTCATGGGCCCCGGGCGGTTGTTGGCCTGCAGGATCGCCTCCCAGCGCGCCGGGTGGTCCTGCCTCAGGCGGTCGATCCACCAGCGCGGATGGTTCCATTGCGCGACCGGATCGCGCTCGGTGGCGGCGACGAGCCCGTCGCGCTCGCGCAGGAAGCGGCGCAGGCAGGCATTGATGAAGCCGGACTGCGCCGCGGTGGCCGGCGAGCGCTTGGCGGCTTCCACCGCCTGGTCGACCAGCGTGAACGGGGTGTAGGGCGCGTCGGCCTCGCGCCAGCACAGCGCGAGCGCAGTGCACAGCAGGGCGTCCGCGGCCGGCGGCGGGGCGCGGCGCGCGAGCTGCTGGCGCAGCGCGTCGGCCCGGCCGAGTTGCCGCAGCGCCTGGAACGACAGGGCCTGCGCGCCCGCGCGCAGCCAGCCGTCCACGCGCGCCAGGGCGGGCGTGGCCGACTCGCCCGCGCGCACGGCCGCCAACACGGAAGCGGCAGCCTGAAGCTGCCGCCAGAGGGGAACGGGGGTCAAGGACAGGTCAGGTGCCCGGCTGCTTGGTCACGCGCAGGTAGGGCTTGACCGTCTTCCAGCCCTGCGGGAACAGCTTCTTGGCGTCCTCGTCGGAGACCGAGCCGGCGATGATGACGTCGTCGCCCTGCTTCCAGTTCGCGGGCGTGGCCACCTTGTACTTGGACGTCAGCTGCATCGAGTCGAGCACGCGCAGGATCTCGTCGAAGTTGCGGCCCGTGGTCATCGGGTAGGTGAGCATCAGCTTGATCTTCTTGTCGGGGCCGACGATGAACACCGAGCGCACGGTCTGGTTGGTGGCGGCGGTGCGGCCGTCCGCCGCGGCCTCCTCGGCCGGCAGCATGTTGTACAGCTTGGAGACCGCCAGGTCGCCGTCGGCGATGATCGGGTAGTTCACCTTCGCGCCTTGCGTCTCCTCGATGTCGCCCAGCCACTTGCTGTGGCTGTCGACCGGATCGACCGACAGGCCGATCAGCTTGGCATTGCGTTTGGTGAACTCGGGCTCGATGCGGGCCATGTAGCCCAGCTCGGTCGTGCAGACCGGCGTGAAGTCCTTCGGGTGCGAGAACAGGATCGCCCACTTGTCGCCGATCCACTGGTGGAAATCGATCTTGCCGTGCGTGGTGTCGGCCGTGAAGTTCGGCGCCGTGTCGTTGATGCGCAGCATGTGCTTCTCCTGGTCGTTGTCGAAGGGGGAATCGATGATGGTCGCGCTCGCCACCAGTGTCAAACGAGGGGGGCTTTGGGCGCCGGCATGGCCGGCAATCCGATGCCCGGCCGGAAGCCGAACAGCCAGGCCAGCAGCAGGGCCGGGAACTGGGCGATCGCGGCGTTGTACTGGTCGACCGCACGGCTGAAGCGCTCGGCCGCGGCGATGCACTGCAGCGTGATCTGGCCGCGCTGGGCGGTGAGCGTGTCGGGCAGGCGCGGGCCGGCCAGGTCGTGCAGGTCGTCGCGTTCGACGCGATCCCACGCGACGGCCAGCACCGATTGCGCGGCACCGAGCGCTTCCATGCGGTCGCGGTCGAGCGGCTTGTGCCGGGCGAGGGCAAGCGACGCGCGCAACTGGCCCGCCGCGCCCTGCAGCCCGCCCCAGAACGACGGCTGCGCGCCGTCGAAGATGGATTCGGGATCGCCCCCCACCAGCGTGTCGACCAGCTCCACTTGGCGCTGCAGCTGGGCGTCGAGTTCGGCGAACGCGGCGTTGGCCTCGCCGCGCAGGCGCACCAGCCGGTTGTAGGCGCCCACGCCCCAGAACAGCAGCACGGCGGCGGCGATCCAGGTGGCGAGCGAGGTGGTCATGGGTGCGGGATGAGCAACGAAAACGCCCCACCCCCGCGAGGGGATGGGGCGCCTAGTCTAGCGAAGCGCTGCGGTTACTCGCCCGCGGCGCCTTCGGTGGCTTCGGGCGCGGCCGCATCGGCACCGACGCCGGCCAGGTCGGCGGCCTCGGCTTCGGCGATGGCGCGGCGCTCGGCCTCGTCCATCGCGTCCTTGGCCTTGCGTGCCTGGTGGTACGCCATGCCGGTGCCGGCGGGGATCAGGCGGCCGACGATGACGTTTTCCTTCAGGCCGCGCAGCTCGTCGCGCTTGCCCATGATCGCCGCCTCGGTCAGCACGCGCGTGGTCTCCTGGAAGGAGGCCGCGGAGATGAACGAGTCGGTCGACAGCGAGGCCTTGGTGATGCCCAGCAGCAGGTTGCTGTAGGTCGCCGGGATCTTGCTGTCGGCACGCAGCGCGTCGTTGGTGTCGAGCATCTCCGAACGCTCGACCTGCTCGCCGCCGATGTAGCTGGACTCGCCCGGGTTCTCGACCACGACGCGGCGCAGCATCTGGCGAACGATCACTTCGATGTGCTTGTCGTTGATCTTCACGCCCTGGAGGCGGTAGACGTCCTGCACCTCGTCGACGATGTAGCGCGCCAGTTCCTCCATGCCCAGCAGGCGCAGGATGTCCTGCGGGTCCGCCGGGCCGTCGACCACGACTTCGCCCTTGTTCACCACCTGGCCTTCGTGCACCAGGATGTTCTTCTCCTTGGGCACCAGCTCTTCCCAGACCTTGCCGTCCGGATCGGTGATCTGCAGGCGGATCTTGCCCTTGGTCTCCTTGCCGAACGAGACGGTGCCGGTGACTTCGGCCAGCACGCCCTTGTCCTTGGGCGAGCGCGCCTCGAACAGCTCGGCCACGCGCGGCAGGCCGCCCGTGATGTCGCGGGTCTTCTGGCCTTCGATCGGGATGCGCGCCAGCACTTCGCCCGGCGACACGTCCTGGGCGTCGCGCACCTGGATCAGCGCGCCGACCTGGAAGCCGATGGTCACCGAGTGGTCGGTGCCGGGGATCTTCACCTCGCCGCCGCTGGCGTCGATCAGCTTGACCTGCGGACGCACCACCTTGGCCGAGCCGCGGCGCTTCGGGTCGATCACCACCAGCGTCGACAGGCCGGTGACCTCGTCGACCTGCTTGGCGACCGTCAGGCCCTCTTCCACGTTCTCGAACTTCGTCTTGCCGGCGAATTCCGTGATGATGGGTCGGGTCAGCGGGTCCCAGTTGGCCAGGATCGTGCCGGCCTTGACCTGCTGGTCGGCCTTGACGGCCAGCGTGGCGCCGTACGGCACCTTGTGGCGCTCGCGCTCGCGGCCGTGCTCGTCGTGGATGACGATCTCGCCGGAGCGGGCGATCACCACCAGCTCGCCCTTGCCGTTGGTCACGTAGCGCATCGTGCTGTTGAAGCCGATCACGCCGTTGGACTTGGCTTCCACGCTCGAGGCGATGGCCGCGCGCGAGGCGGCGCCACCGATGTGGAACGTGCGCATCGTCAGCTGCGTGCCGGGTTCGCCGATCGACTGGGCGGCGATCACGCCGACCGCCTCGCCGACGTTGACCAGGCCGCCGCGGCCCAGGTCGCGGCCGTAGCAGCGCGCGCACAGGCCGAAGCGCGTGGCGCAGGTCAGCGCGGTGCGAACCTTGACCTCGTCGACGCCGGCGGTTTCCAGTTCCTCGATCGCGTCCTCGTCCAGCATGTGGCCGGCGGCCACGATGACGGCGCGGGACTCGGGGTGCAGCACGTCCTCGGCGGCGGTGCGGCCCAGGATCCGGTCGCGCAGGGACTCGATCACCTCGCCGCCCTCGACGATGGCGCGCATCAGCGAGCCCTCGGAGGTGCCGCAGTCGTCCTCGGTCACCACCAGGTCCTGCGTCACGTCCACCAGGCGGCGCGTGAGGTAGCCCGAGTTCGCGGTCTTCAGCGCCGTGTCGGCCAGGCCCTTGCGGGCGCCGTGCGTGGAGATGAAGTACTGCAGCACATTCAGGCCTTCGCGGAAGTTGGCCGTGATCGGCGTCTCGATGATCGAGCCGTCCGGCTTGGCCATCAGGCCGCGCATACCCGCCAGCTGGCGGATCTGGGCGGCCGAGCCGCGGGCGCCGGAGTCGGCCATCATGTAGATGGAGTTGAACGACTCCTGGTCCACGTCCTTGCCGTGGCGGTCGGTGGTCTTTTCCTTGGCCAGCTGGGCCATCATGACCTTGGACACCTCGTCGCCCGACTTGCCCCAGATGTCCACCACCTTGTTGTAGCGCTCACCGGCGGTGACGAGGCCCGAGACGTACTGCTGCTCGATCTCCTTCACTTCCTTCTCGGCGCGGGCGATGATCTCGGCCTTTTGCGGCGGCACCAGCATGTCGTCGATGGCGATCGAGATGCCGGCCTTGGTCGCGAGGCGGAAGCCGTTCTGCAGCAGCTTGTCGGCGAAGACCACGGTCTCCTTCAGGCCGCATTTGCGGAAGGAGGCGTTGATCAGCTTGCTGATCTCCTTCTTCTTCAGCGCCTTGTTGATGTTGGAGAACGGCAGGCCCTTGGGCAGGATCTCCGACAGCAGCGCGCGGCCGACGGTGGTGTCCACCAGGCTGGTCGAGGGGACGAACTCGCCGGTGGCCTTGTCCTTGTTCCACTCGGTCAGGCGCACGCTGATCTTGGCCGTCAGTTCGACCTGGTTGGCGTCCAGCGCCCGGATCACCTCGCCGACGTCGGCGAAGACCATGCCTTCGCCCTTGGCGTTGATGCGCTCACGGGTGGTGTAGTACAGGCCCAGCACGACGTCCTGCGACGGCACGATGGACGGCTCGCCGTTGGCGGGGAACAGCACGTTGTTGGACGCCAGCATCAGCGTGCGGGCCTCCATCTGCGCTTCCACCGACAGCGGCACGTGGACGGCCATCTGGTCGCCGTCGAAGTCGGCGTTGAAGGCCGCGCACACCAGCGGGTGCAGCTGGATCGCCTTGCCTTCGATCAGGATCGGCTCGAACGCCTGGATGCCCAGGCGGTGCAGCGTCGGGGCGCGGTTCAGCAGGACGGGGTGCTCCTTGATCACCTCTTCCAGGATGTCCCACACCACCGGCGTGCCGCTCTCGACTTCCTTCTTCGCGGCCTTGATGGTGGTGGCGATGCCCATCGCCTCCAGGCGCGAGAAGATGAACGGCTTGAACAGCTCCAGCGCCATCAGCTTGGGCAGGCCGCACTGGTGCAGCTTCAGGGTCGGGCCCACGGTGATGACCGAGCGGCCCGAGTAGTCGACGCGCTTGCCCAGCAGGTTCTGGCGGAAGCGGCCGCTCTTGCCCTTGATCATGTCGGCCAGCGACTTCAGCGCGCGCTTGTTGGCGCCCGTCATCGCCTTGCCGCGGCGGCCGTTGTCCAGCAGCGAGTCGACGGCTTCCTGCAGCATGCGCTTTTCGTTGCGCGCGATGATCTCCGGCGCCTTCAGCTCGAGCAGGCGGCGCAGGCGGCTGTTGCGGTTGATGACGCGGCGGTACAGGTCGTTCAGGTCGGAGGTCGCGAAGCGGCCGCCGTCCAACGGCACCAGCGGACGCAGGTCCGGCGGCAGCACGGGCAGCACGTCCATCACCATCCAGTTGGGCTTGATGCCGGACTTCTTGAACGCCTCGAGCACCTTCAGGCGCTTGGCGTTCTTCTTGACCTTCACTTCCGAGCCGGTCAGGTCGCCGCGCAGCTTCTCGATCTCGATGTCGAGGTCGATGCCTTCGAGCAGGTCCTTGATGCCTTCGGCGCCCATCTTGGCGACGAACTCGTCACCGTATTCCTTGCGCTTGGCGTCGTAGTCGTCCTCGGACATGATGCCGAACTTCTTCAGCGGGGTCATGCCGGGGTCGGTGATGACGTAGGCCTCGAAGTACAGCACGCGCTCGATGTCGCGCAGCGTCATGTCCAGCACCAGGCCCAGGCGCGAGGGCAGCGACTTGAGGAACCAGATGTGCGCGCACGGCGCGGCCAGGTCGATGTGGCCCATGCGCTCGCGGCGCACCTTGGTCTGGGTCACTTCGACGCCGCACTTCTCGCAGATCACGCCGCGGTGCTTCAGGCGCTTGTACTTGCCGCACAGGCACTCGTAGTCCTTGATCGGGCCGAAGATCTTGGCGCAGAACAGGCCGTCGCGCTCGGGCTTGAAGGTGCGGTAGTTGATCGTCTCGGGCTTCTTCACCTCACCGAACGACCAGGACCGGATCTTCTCCGGCGAGGCCATGCCGATGCGGATGGCATCGAAATGCTCGTCCGGCGTGAATTGCTTGAACAGGTCGAGTAGCGATTTCATGGACTCAATCCCTTCCTAATTAAGACCGTTCCAGTTCCATGTCGAGACCCAGCGAACGGATCTCCTTGACCAGGACGTTGAACGATTCCGGCATGCCGGCTTCGATGGCGTGCTCGCCCTTGACGATGGACTCGTACACCTTGGTGCGGCCCTGCACGTCGTCGGACTTGACGGTGAGCATCTCCTGCAGCGTGTAGGCGGCGCCGTAGGCTTCCAGCGCCCAGACCTCCATCTCGCCGAAACGCTGACCGCCGAACTGCGCCTTGCCGCCCAGGGGCTGCTGCGTGACCAGGCTGTAGGGGCCGGTCGAGCGCGCGTGCATCTTGTCGTCCACCAGGTGGTGCAGCTTCAGCACGTGCATGTAGCCCACGGTGACCGGACGGTCGAACTGGTCGCCGGTGCGGCCGTCGTACAGGTGCGCCTGCGTGCGCGTGGCCGTCAGGCCCTTGCGCTGCGCGATGTCCTCGGGGAACGCCAGCTGCAGCATGCCGCGGATCTCGGCCTCGGCCGCGCCGTCGAACACCGGGGTGGCGAACGGCACGCCCTTGGCGAGCTCGCCGGCCATCTCCAGCACCTCGTCGTCGGACAGCTTGGCCAGGTCCTCCTTGCGGCCGGACTTGTTGTACAGCTCCTCGAGGAACTTGCGCAGCTCGGCCGCGCGGGCCTGTTGCTGCAGCATGTCGCCGATGCGCTGGCCGATGCCCTTGGCGGCCCAGCCCAGGTGCACTTCCAGCACCTGGCCCACGTTCATGCGCGAAGGCACGCCCAGCGGGTTGAGCACGATGTCGCACGGCGTGCCGTCGGCCATGTAGGGCATGTCCTCGACCGGAACGATCTTGGAGACCACGCCCTTGTTGCCGTGGCGGCCCGCCATCTTGTCGCCGGGCTGCAGGCGGCGCTTGACGGCCAGGTACACCTTGACCATCTTGAGCACGCCCGCGGGCAGCTCGTCGCCTTGGGTGAGCTTCTTGCGCTTTTCCTCGAACGCGAGGTCGAAGCTGTGGCGCTGCTGCTCGATCGAGTTCTTGATCGACTCCAGCTGCGAGGCCACGTCGTCCTCGGCCGGACGGATGTCGAACCAGTGGTACTTCTCGATCGACTCCAGGTAGGCCTTGTCGATCTTGGTGCCCTTGGCCAGCTTCTGCGGGCCGCCGTTGGCGACGCGGCCGTTGAGAAGCTTCTCGATCCGGTCGAACGCGTCGGCCTCGACGATGCGCAGCTGGTCGTTCAGGTCCAGGCGGAAGCGCTTGAGCTCGTCGTCGATGATCTGCTGGGCGCGCTTGTCGCGCTGGATGCCCTCGCGGGTGAACACCTGCACGTCGATGACCGTGCCCTGCGAGCCCTGGTCGACGCGCAGCGAGGTGTCCTTCACGTCGGAGGCCTTCTCGCCGAAGATCGCGCGCAGGAGCTTTTCTTCCGGCGTCAGCGTGGTCTCGCCCTTGGGGGTGACCTTGCCCACCAGCGTGTCGCCCGGCATGACCTCGGCGCCCACGTAGATGATGCCGCTCTCGTCCAGGCGGTTGAGCTGCTGCTCCGACAGGTTCGGGATGTCGCGGGTGATTTCCTCGGCGCCCAGCTTGGTGTCGCGCGCCATCACCACCAGCTCCTCGATGTGGATCGAGGTGTAGCGGTCGTCGGCGACGACGCGCTCGCTGATCAGGATCGAGTCCTCGAAGTTGTAGCCGTTCCAGGGCATGAACGCGACCAGCATGTTCTGGCCGAGCGCGAGCTCGCCCAGGTCGGTCGACGCGCCATCGGCCACGACGTCGCCCTTGGCGATCTTGTCGCCGCGCTTGACGATCGGTCGCTGGTGGATGTTCGTGTTCTGGTTGGAACGCTGGTACTTGATCAGGTTGTAGATGTCGACGCCGACTTCGCCGGCCTGCGCCTCGTCGTCGTTGACGCGCACCACGATGCGGGTGGCATCGACGTAGTCGACCACGCCGCCGCGGGTGGCGGTGACCACGGTGCCGGAGTCGACCGCGGAGACGCGCTCGATGCCGGTGCCCACGAAGGCCTTCTCGGGACGCAGCACCGGCACCGCCTGGCGCTGCATGTTGGCGCCCATCAGCGCGCGGTTCGCGTCGTCGTGCTCCAGGAACGGCACCAGCGAGGCGGCCACCGACACGATCTGCGCCGGCGACACGTCCATGTACTGGATGCGGTCGGCCGAGACCAGGATCGATTCGCCGCGCTCACGCGCGGAGACCAGCTCGTCCGTCAGGCGGCCCTGGCCGTCCAGCGCGGCGTTGGCCTGCGCGATCACGTACTTGCCTTCCTCGATGGCCGACAGGTAGTCGATCTCGTAGGTGACCTTGCCGTCGACCACGCGGCGGTACGGCGTCTCGATGAAGCCGTACTCGTTCAGGCGGGCGTACAGGGCCAGCGAGTTGATCAGGCCGATGTTCGGGCCTTCCGGCGTCTCGATCGGGCACACCCGGCCGTAGTGCGTGACGTGCACGTCGCGCACCTCGAAGCCGGCGCGCTCGCGCGTCAGGCCGCCCGGGCCCAGGGCCGAGACGCGGCGCTTGTGCGTGATCTCGGACAGCGGGTTGGTCTGGTCCATGAACTGCGACAGCTGCGACGCGCCGAAGAACTCCTTCAGGGCCGCGGAGATCGGCTTGGAGTTGATCAGGTCGTGCGGCATCAGCGGCTCTTGCTCAGCCTGGCCCAGGCGCTCCTTGACGGCCTTCTCGATGCGGGCGAGGCCGGTGCGGTACTGGTTCTCGGCCAGCTCGCCGACGCAGCGCACGCGGCGGTTGCCCAGGTGGTCGATGTCGTCGACTTCACCGCGGCCGTTGCGCAGGTCCACCAGGATCTTAACCACCGCGAGGATGTCCTCGTTGGTCAGCACCATCGGGCCGGTCGTCTCGTCGCGGCCGACCTTGGCGTTGAACTTCATGCGGCCCACGCGCGACAGGTCGTACGTGTCCGGGTTGTAGAACAGGCGCTGGAACAGGGCCTGCACCGCGTCCTCGGTCGGCGGCTCGCCGGGGCGCATCATGCGGTAGATGGCCACGCGGGCGGCGAACTCGTCCACCGTCTCGTCCACGCGCAGCGTCTGGCTGATGTACGGGCCCTGGTCGAGCTCGTTGGTGTAGATGCACTGGATGTCCTGCACGCCGGCGGCGCGCAGCTTCTTGAGCAGCGCTTCGGTCAGCTCGTCGTTGGCCTTGGCGATGATCTCGCCGGTGTCCTGGTCGACGATGTTGCGCGCCACCACGCGGCCGACGAGGAAGTCCTCGGGCACGCTGATGTGGGTGGTGCCGGTCTGCTCCAGCTCACGGGTGTGGCGCGCGGTGACGCGCTTGTCCTTGGCGACGACGACCTTGCCGGACTTGTCGGTGATGTCGAAGCGGGCCACCTCGCCGCGCAGGCGCTCGGGCACGAACTCCATCTGCGCGCCGGCGTCCATCAGGCGGAAGTTGTCGTTGACGAAGAAGTTCGCCAGGATCGACTCGGGCGTGAGGCCGATCGCCTTCAGCAGGATCGTCACCGGCATCTTGCGGCGGCGGTCGACGCGGAAGTACAGCATGTCCTTCGGGTCGAACTCGAAGTCCAGCCAGGAGCCGCGGTAGGGAATGATGCGGGCGCTGAACAGCAGCTTGCCCGAGCTGTGGGTCTTGCCCTTGTCGTGCTCGAAGAACACGCCCGGCGAGCGGTGCAGCTGCGAGACGATCACGCGCTCGGTGCCGTTGATGATGAACGAGCCCTTGTCGGTCATCAGGGGCACCTCGCCCATGTAGACCTCCTGCTCCTTGACTTCCTTGACCACCTTGGACTGCGGCGTCGACGACTCGCGGTCATAGATGATCAGCTGCACCTTGGCGCGCACGGCCGAGGAGTAGGTCAGGCCGCGGGTCTGGCATTCGCGCACGTCGAACGCCGGCTTGGCCAGGTTGTATTCGATGAACTTCATCTCGACAAACCCGTTGTGCGAGACGATCGGGAATGCCGCGTCGAACGCGGCCTGCAGGCCCTCGTTGGTGCGCTTCTGCGGCGCCATGTCGGCCTGCAGGAAGGCGGTGTACGCGTCCTTCTGCATCTGCAGCAGGTAAGGCACTTCGAGCACGCTGTCGCGTTTGCCGAAGCTCTTGCGGATGCGCTTGCGTTCGGTATAAGAGTAGGCCATGAGATCTCCGGGCTATTGAGCTCTTGCGCAACTGACGCGCCGGACCTTGAGGAAGGCCCGGCGTTGCTTGGCGGGTTGGCCACTACCAACCATGGCGGACGGCCGTGCATTGCACACGGCCCGAACCAAGGTATCTCCTGCAGTCGGGGTCAGAAGACACTCGAAAACTCTGGGGAACCCTCTATTGGGCCAGCGTTTTCGGGTGTGTTCAGTCCACACCTATAGAAGCACCAAAGGCTGGAGGCCCTTTCGGGCGTCTCCAGCCTCGGTGCGAAGGGCGAATTACTTGAGTTCGACCTTGGCGCCGGCTTCTTCCAGCTTCTTCTTGGCAGCGTCGGCGTCGGCCTTGGCGATGCCTTCCTTGACGGGCTTCGGAGCGCCGTCGACCAGGTCCTTGGCTTCCTTCAGGCCCAGGCCGGTGATCTCGCGCACGGCCTTGATGACCGACACCTTGTTGGCGCCGGCTTCCAGCAGCATCACGGTGAATTCGGTCTTCTCTTCCGCGGCGGGGGCGGCGGCGCCACCGGCACCACCGGCGGCCGGGGCGGCCATGGCCGCGGCGGACACGCCGAACTTCTCTTCGATCGCCTTGACCAGGTCGTTGAGTTCCATGACCGACATGCTGTCCAGCGCGGTCAGGAATGCGTCTTTGTCGAATGCCATTTTGTGTTTCCTAGGATTGGGTTACAGGGGCCGCGCTCAGGCAGCGGCCGCTTCGGTTGCTTCGCCTTTGTTGGCCGCCAGCGCGCCCAGCACCACGGCGGTGCGGGAGATCGGCGACATCAACAGCCCGCACAGCTGGGCCAGCAACACTTCCTTGCTCGGAATGTTGGCCAGCTGCTTCACGCCGTTGACGTCCAGGGCCTTGCCCGCGAAAGCGCCGCCGCGGATGACCAGCTTGTCGTTGGTCTTCGCGAAATCGGCCACCACCTTGGCGGCGGCCACAGCGTCCACGGAGAAGCCGTAGATCAGCGGGCCGGTCATCTGGTCACCGACGACTTCGAACTGGCTGCCAGCCACAGCACGGCGAGCCAGGGTGTTCTTCAGAACACTCAGGTTCACGCCCTTGCTGCGCGCTTCGTTGCGCAGTTTCGTCATGTCGGCGACCGTGATGCCGCGGTATTCCGCCATCACCAGCGTTTGAGCTTTTGCGGCGAGGCCGGTCACTTCTTCAATGACCGCTTGCTTCTCACTGCGATTCAGACTCAAGGTCTACTCCTTCCAATGTGCCTTCGGGTTCGCACCGTCCGGCACGCCTACAGTTGCAGCGACCAACCTCGAGGAAACTTCTCAATTCCATCTCGGCGGGATCGCCATCTGCGCTGGCCCGGCCCCACGGCCCGTCGATTAAGCGCATTGCTGCGCACCAGCGGTCTCGGATGGCCTGGCGCAGCCGCCTGCGCGGCGCCGCCAGCCCACCACACCGGCCGCCCCTTGCGGGTCGGCCGGGATTTCTTGCGATTACGCCGAGAGGGTCTGGAGGTCCACCCGGACGCCCACACCCATCGTCGACGACACCGCCACCTTCCTCAGGTAGATGCCCTTGCTCGATGCCGGCTTGGCCTTGTTCAGCGCATCGATCAGCGCCGCCAGGTTGCCCTGCAGCTTGTCGGTGTCGAACGAGCGGCGGCCGATCGTGCCGTGCACGATGCCGGCCTTGTCGACGCGGAACTGCACCTGGCCCGCCTTGGCGTTCTTCACCGCGGTGGCCACGTCCGGCGTCACGGTGCCCACCTTGGGGTTCGGCATCAGGCCGCGCGGGCCCAGGATCTGGCCCAGCGTGCCGACCACGCGCATCGCGTCGGGGGCGGCGATCACCACGTCGAACGGCATGTCGCCGGCCTTCACGCGGGCGGCCAGGTCGTCCATGCCGACCACGTCGGCGCCGGCGGCCTTGGCTTCCTCGGCCTTGGCGCCCTGGGCGAACACGGCCACGCGCTTGGTCTTGCCGGTGCCGTTGGGCATCACGACGGCGCCACGCACCACCTGGTCGGACTTCTTGGCGTCGATGCCCAGCTGCACGGCCACGTCGATGGACTCATCGAACTTGGCGGTGGCGGCTTCCTTGACGATCGCCAGCGCGTCGGCCAGCGGGTACAGCTTGTTGCTGTCGACCTTGCCCTCGAGGGCTTTCTGCTTCTTGGTCAGCTTGGTCATTTACAGGCCCTCCACCGTCACGCCCATCGACCGGGCGGAGCCGGCGAGGGTCTTCACGGCCGCATCGATGCTGGCCGCGTTCATGTCCTTCAGCTTGGTCTTGGCGATCTCCTCGAGCTGCGCGCGGGTGATCTTGCCGACCTTGTCGCTGTGCGGCGTCTTGGAGCCCTTGTCCAGCTTGATCGCCTTCTTGATCAAGGTGGTCGCCGGCGGCGTCTTGATGATGAAGGTGAAGCTCTTGTCCGCGTAGGCGGTGATCACAACCGGCAGCGGCAGGCCCGGCTCGACACCCTGGGTCTGCGCGTTGAACGCCTTGCAGAACTCCATGATGTTCAGGCCGCGCTGACCCAGCGCGGGGCCGATCGGGGGCGACGGGTTGGCCTTGCCAGCCGGCACTTGCAGCTTGACGAAGCCGACAATCTTCTTTGCCATGTCTTGCTTTCCTTGCGGGTGATAACGCCTCGGTCCTGCGACCTCGGCTCCCCGGGGTTGACGACTCTTCCTCTTGCGATCCGCGCCGAGTCGGCGAGCGCGAACCTACCAATCAGTGGGGGCAGGACACCGCTTTCGCCGGCGGCCCGCCCCGCGGGGGCTCAGGTCTTCTCGACCTGCGAGAACTCGAGTTCGACCGGCGTGGCGCGACCGAAGATCGTCACCGACACGCGGACCTTGCTCTTTTCGTAGTTGACCTCCTCGACCGTGCCGTTGAAGTCGGTGAACGGGCCGTCCTTGACGCGCACGTACTCGCCCACCACGAATTCGACCTTGTGGCGGGGCTTCTCGACGCCCTCTTCCATCTGGCCCAGGATCTTGGCGACCTCGTCCTCGGAGATCGGAGCCGGGCGGTTCTTGGCGCCGCCGACGAAGCCGGTGACCTTGTTGGTGTGCTTGACCAGGTGCCAGGTGTCGTCGTTCATCACCATCTGCACCAGCACGTAGCCGGGGTAGAAGCGGCGCTCGGACGTGCGCTTCTGGCCGTTCTTGATCTCGACCACTTCCTCGGTGGGCACCAGGATCTCACCGAACATGTCCTGCATGCCGGCGCGGTTGATGCGCTCGCGGATGTTGCGCTCGACAGCCTTTTCCATGCCCGAGTACGCGTGCACCACGTACCAGCGCAGGTCGGGATTGGCCGCCTTGGCGGGCGCGGCCTGGTCGGCGGAGCCGCTCTGGGTGGTGTCGGTGTCGCTCATTTAGTGCTTCCAGCCCAGGATCAGGTCGTAGAACACCCATTCCAGGGTCTTGTCGGTCAGGAACAGGAACAGGGCCATGATCACGACGAACGCGAACACGTAGGCGGTCATCTGGATGGCCTCCTTGCGGGTGGGCCACACGACCTTGCGCACTTCCTTCCAGGCATCGCGGCCGAACGCCGCCAGTTCCTTGCCGGACTCGGACGTCATGAACACGACGAACGCCGCGGCGAGGCCCACCACGAGCGCGCCCCACTGGGCCACCGGGCCCTGGCGGCCGAGCAGGTAGAAGCCCGCGAGCGACGCGATCACCAGGGCGATCGCCGCCGCGAGCTTGGCCTTGTCGGCGCCCGTGCTGACGGTTTCAACTTGCGAAGTGGCCATGAAAGGCGTGTTCCTGCTTGGTTTTCACACCGTCCTCACAGACGGTGAAGCCCGTCACGCGGACGGGCTTGGTTTGGGTCGGGCGCCACTCAGGTGGCAGGGGCAGTAGGAATCGAACCTACAACCTTCGGTTTTGGAGACCGACGCTCTGCCAATTGAGCTATACCCCTCCGGCTCGGCTTCCCGAGTTATTCCATGATCTTGGCGACGACGCCGGCGCCGACGGTCTTGCCGCCTTCGCGGATGGCGAAGCGCAGGCCTTCTTCCATGGCGATCGGGGCGATCAGCTTGACGGTGATCGTCACGTTGTCACCAGGCATCACCATCTCCTTGTCCTTGGGCAGCTCGATGGAGCCCGTCACGTCCGTGGTGCGGAAGTAGAACTGGGGACGGTAGTTGTTGAAGAACGGCGTGTGGCGGCCGCCCTCGTCCTTGCTCAGCACGTACACCTCGGCGGTGAAGTGCGTGTGCGGCTTGATCGAGCCGGGCTTGCACAGCACCTGGCCGCGCTCGACTTCCTCGCGCTTGGTGCCGCGCAGCAGGATGCCCACGTTGTCGCCAGCCTGGCCCTGGTCCAGCAGCTTGCGGAACATCTCCACGCCCGTGCAGGTGGTCTTGAGCGTCGGCTTGATGCCCACGATCTCGATTTCCTCGCCGACCTTGATGATGCCGCGCTCCACGCGACCGGTCACCACCGTGCCGCGGCCGGAGATGGAGAACACGTCTTCCACCGGCATCAGGAACGCGCCGTCGATCGCGCGCTCGGGCGTCGGGATGTAGGTGTCCAGCGCCTCAGCCAGCTTCATGATGGCCTGCTCGCCCAGCTCGCCCTTGTCGCCTTCCATGGCCAGCTTGGCCGAGCCCTTGATGATCGGGGTGTCGTCACCGGGGAAGTCGTACTTGGACAGCAGCTCGCGCACCTCCATCTCCACCAGCTCCAGCAGCTCGGCGTCGTCCACCATGTCGCACTTGTTCATGAAGACGATGATGTAGGGCACGCCCACCTGGCGCGCCAGCAGGATGTGCTCGCGCGTCTGCGGCATCGGGCCGTCGGCGGCCGACACCACCAGGATCGCGCCGTCCATCTGGGCGGCGCCGGTGATCATGTTCTTGACGTAGTCGGCGTGGCCCGGGCAGTCCACGTGCGCGTAGTGGCGGTTGGCCGTCTCGTATTCCACGTGCGCGGTGTTGATCGTGATGCCGCGCGCCTTCTCTTCCGGAGCAGCGTCGATCTGGTCGTAGGCCTTGGCTTCACCGCCGAACTTGGTCGACAGCACCGTCGTGATCGCCGCCGTCAGCGTCGTCTTGCCATGGTCCACGTGGCCGATGGTGCCCACGTTCACGTGCGGCTTGGTGCGCTCGAATTTACCTTTTGCCATTTTTTCGCCTTCCGAAAAAAGAACTGCTCACGAAACGTTTTTTGGTGCCCTTGGCGGGAATCGGACCCGCGACCTCTCCCTTACCAAGGGAGTGCTCTACCACTGAGCCACAAGGGCGAAATTCTTTTCGCCGGCCGTCGACAACCTTCGTGGAGCGGGAGACGGGAATCGAACCCGCGTCATTAGCTTGGAAGGCTAAGGTTCTACCATTGAACTACTCCCGCATCGGGCGCAATTCACGAGCCCCTGGCGGAACCGCCCGCCACACGGCAGACGGCCATCCCTTCAGCTACCACTCGATCGTCACACTTGCACTTTCGCCAAGGCCTCTCGCAAGACCTGGTGGAGGAGGCTGGATTCGAACCAGCGTAGGCGTAAGCCAACAGATTTACAGTCTGCCCCCTTTAGCCACTCGGGCACCCCTCCGGCGAACCTCGAAATATACCACGTTTCACCCGCGATAGCGCTGTGCTGTCCGGTCGAAACCGCGGCGGCCCGCGCCGCTCAGTCCGGCAGGGCGAAAAAGCCGGGGTGGCCGCGCTCGGCCAGCCAGTCCCGCGCGCGGGCGAAGTGACCGCAGCCGAGGAAGGGCACCGGCGGGCGGGCGGCGGACAGCGGCGACGGATGGTTGGCCTGCAGGATCAGCACCTCGCGGCCGTGCTCGGCGGCGGTGCGCTCCACCAGCGCGGCCTTGGCCTGCGCATGCGCGCCCCAGAGCAGGTACACGCAGGGCGACGCCTGCGCGGCGACCTCCCGCACGAGCGCGTCCGTGAGCGATTCCCAGCCGCGCCTGGCATGGCTGGCCGGCAGGCCTTCCTCGACGGTGAGCACCGCGTTGAGCAGCAGCACGCCGTGCCCGGCCCAGTGCATGAGCGAACCGCAGGCCGGCAGCGGCCGTCCGCTGTCGCCCAGCAGTTCCTTGTAGATGTTGCGCAGCGACGGCGGCAGCTTCACCCCCCGCGGCACCGAAAAGGACAGCCCCTCGGCCTGGCCCGCCCCGTGGTACGGGTCCTGGCCGAGGATGACCGCGTGCACGTCGGCCAGCGCGGTGGACTCGAGCGCGCGCAGCGGCCGCGGCGGAAAGATCACCGCGCCGGCGGCCAGCCGCTCGCGCAGGAATTCGCTCAGCCGGCGTCCCTCGTCACTGTCGAAGAAGCGCTGGACGACCGGCCGCCAGCCCGGCGCGAGCGGCACTGCGGCCGGCTCCCAGTCGCGCAACCGCGCCGGTGCGTCGCCGTCCAGAAGCAATTCGGCCTGCTGCATGCGCCGCTCAGGCGCCGAACAGCGCGGCCAGCGCCTCGCCCGGTGCCTCGGCCCGCATGAAGGCCTCGCCCACCAGGAACGCATGCACGCCCGCCTCCCGCATGCGCCGCACGTCGTCCGGCCGCAGGATGCCCGACTCGGTGACCAGCAGGCGGTCGGCCGGCACGTCCTTGAGCAGCCCGAGCGTGGTGTCCAGCGAGACCTCGAAGGTGCGCAGGTCGCGGTTGTTGATGCCCACCAGCGGCGTCTTCAGGCGCAGTGCGCGCTGCAGCTCGGCGCCGTCGTGGACCTCGACCAGCACCGCCATGTCCAGCCCGCGGGCGATCGCCTCGAGCTCGGCCATGTGCGCGTCTTCCAGGCAGGCGGCGATCAGCAGGATGCAGTCGGCCCCCATGGAGCGCGACTCGTAGACCTGGTACGCGTCGACGATGAAGTCCTTGCGCAGCACCGGCAGGTCGCACGAGGCGCGCGCCTGCTTCAGGTAGTCGGGCTGGCCCTGGAAGAACTGGCGGTCGGTCAGCACCGACAGGCAGGCGGCGCCGTGCTCGGCATAGCTCTGCGCGATGTCCGCCGGGATGAAGTCGGGACGCAGCACGCCCTTGCTGGGGCTGGCCTTCTTGATCTCGGCGATGACCGCGCTGTGGCCGGCGGCGATCTTGCGCCGCAGCGCGCCGACGAAATCGCGCGTGAGCACGCGGCTCTCCGCGTCGGCCCGCAACACCTCCAGCGGCAGCTTCTTCCGCGCGGCGGCGATCTCCTCGCGCTTGACCGCGACGATTTTCTCCAGGATGTCGGCGGCCATCGTCAAACCCCCAGCTGCCGCGTCAACGCGCAGAACCGCTCCAGGCGGTGCTTGGCCGCGCCCGAGTCGATCGCCTCGCGCGCGCGCTGGATGCCGGCGGCGATCTGGTCGACCACGTTCGCCGCGTACAGCGCCACCCCCGCATTCAGCAGGACGATGTCGCGCGCCGCGCCCGCCTGCCCGTCCAGCACCGACAGCAGCATCGCCTTCGACTGCTCGACCGTCTCCACCTTGATCGCGCGGTTGCTGGCCATGGCCAGGCCGAAGTCTTCCGGGTGGATCTCGTACTCGCTCACCTGGCCGTCCTTGAGCTCGCCGACCAGGGTGGCGGCGCCCAGGCTCACCTCGTCCATGCCGTCGCGGCCGTACACCACCAGCGCATGCTCGGCGCCCAGGCGCTGCAGGGCGCGCACCTGGATGCCGACGAGATCGGGATGGAACACGCCCATGAGGATGTTGGGCGCGCCGGCGGGGTTTGTGAGCGGCCCGAGGATGTTGAAGATGGTGCGCACGCCCAGCTCCTTGCGCACGGGGGCCACGTTCTTCATCGCCGGGTGGTGGTTGGGCGCGAACATGAAGCCGATGCCCACCTCCTGCACGCAGCGGGCGATCGCCTCGGGCGTGAGGTTGATCTGCACGCCCAGGCTCTCGAGCACGTCGGCGCTGCCGGACTTGCTGCTGACGCTGCGCCCGCCGTGCTTGCTCACCTTCGCCCCGGCGGCGGCGGCCACGAACATGGAGCAGGTGGAGATGTTGAAGGTGTGCGAGCCGTCGCCGCCGGTGCCGACGATGTCGACCAGGTGCGCGCGGTCGGCGACGTGGACCTTGGTCGAGAACTCGCGCATGACCTCGGCGGCCGCGGTGATCTCGCCGATGGTCTCCTTCTTCACGCGCAGGCCGGTGATGAGCGCGGCGGTCATGACGGGCGAGAGCTCCCCGCTCATGATCATGCGCATGATCTTGAGCATCTCGTCGTGGAAGATCTCGCGGTGCTCGATGGTGCGCTGCAGCGCCTCTTGCGGGGTGATCGGCATGGTCCTCTCCTTCAGTCGGATGGATGGTCGGATAGCGCCAGCCGCAGGCCGAACGCGATGAACATGGCGCCGGCGGCCCGGTCCAGCCAGCGCATGCCGCGCTGCACGGCGCCGCGGCGCGCCATCCAGGCTGCGGCCAGCGCCCAGCCGGCATTGACCGGGATGCTGTTGACGTTGAACAGGCAGCCGAGCAGCACGAAGGCCAGCGCCTCGTGGCCGGTGCCCGGCGCGATGAACTGCGGCACGAAGGCGAGGAAGAAGATCGCCACCTTCGGGTTGAGCACGTTGGTCCAGAAGCCGCCCAGGAATACCTGCCGCAAGGCCGCGGCCGGCTGCGCGCCGGCCAGCGCCTGCAGGTCCGCGACCTCGGGGCTGCGCGCCAGCAGCAACCTGCAGCCCACCCACAACAGGTAGGCCGCGCCGATCCACTTGAGCACGGTGAACGCCAGGGCGGAGGTGGCCAGCAGCGCGCCGACGCCCAGCGCCGCGGCGAACACGTGCACGAAGCAGCCGGCGGTGATGCCCAGCCCGGCCACCATGCCGGCCCGCGCGCCCGAGCGCAGCGAATTCGTGACGATGTACAGCACGTCCGGGCCGGGCGACAGGTTCAGCAGCCAGCCCGCGGCCATGAACAGCAGGAGGTGGTGCAGGTCCGGCATGGTCAGGCCCCGAAGAAGCCCCGGATCGCCGCCACGGCGCGGTCGATGCCGGGCTGGTCGATGTCCAGGTGGGTCACGAACCGCAGCCGGTACAGGCCGGTCGCCAGCACGCCCTGGCGCTGCAGGTGCTCGAGCAGCGCGGCCGAGCGTTCGCGCGCCGGGCCGGTGAGGTCGACGAACAGGATGTTGGTCTGCGGCGGCTCGACTCGCAGCCCGTCGATGCCGGCCAGGCCGTCGGCCAAGCGGCGCGCCAGCGCATGGTCCTGCGCGAGGCGGTCCACGTGCGCGTCGAGGGCGTGCGACGCCGCGGCCGCCAGCACGCCGGCCTGGCGCATCGCGCCGCCGGCCATCTTGCGGATGCGGCGCGCCCGGGCGATCAGCTCGCGCGAACCACACAGCGCCGAGCCGGCCGGCGCACCCAGGCCCTTGCTGAAGCACACCGAGACGCTGTCGAACAGGCCGGCGATGCGCCGGGCCTCGGCCAGCGGCGTCGAGCCGCCAGCCTGCGCCTGCGCCACGGCGGCGTTGAACAGGCGCGCGCCGTCCAGATGGCGCCCGAGCTGGCGTTCGCGCGCGAGCGCCGTTGCCTGCGCCAGCCAGGGCATGGGCATCACCTTGCCGCCCAGCGTGTTCTCCAGGGCGAGCAACCGGGTGCGGGCGAAATGCGGATCGTCCGGCTTGATCGCGGCGTCGATCGCGGCCAGCGCCAGCGTGCCATCCGCCTCGTGCTCGAGCGGCTGCGGCTGCACGCTGCCGAAAACGGCGGCGCCGCCGCCTTCCCAGCGGTAGCAGTGCTGCTGCTGGCCGACGATGTACTCGTCGCCGCGCTGGCAGTGCGCCAGCACGCCGCACAGGTTGCCCTGGGTGCCGGTGGGCACGAACAGCGCGGCCTCGAATCCCAGCAGCCCGGCGATCCTGTCCTGCAGCGCGTTGACGCTCGGGTCGTCGCCGAACACGTCGTCGCCCAGGGGGGCGCGCGCCATCGCCTCGCGCATCGCGGCGGTCGGGCGCGTCACGGTGTCGCTGCGCAGGTCGACGACTGCGTTCATGGCGTCTGCTCCAGGAAGTTCTTCAGCAGGGCATGGCCATGCTCGGTGAGGACCGATTCGGGATGGAACTGCACGCCCTGGATGGGCAGGCTGCGGTGCCGCACGCCCATGATCTCGCCGTCGTCGGTGCGGGCGGTCACTTGCAACTCCGCGGGACAGGTCTCGCGCTCGATTGCCAGCGAGTGGTAGCGGTTGACCGTGAAGCGCTCGGGCAGGCCGGCGAACACCCCCTGGCGCGTGGTGGTGATCTCGCTCACCTTGCCGTGCATCAGCTGGCGGGCGCGGACGATGCGGCCACCGAAGGCGGCGCCGATGCTCTGGTGGCCCAGGCACACACCCAGGATCGGCAGCTGGCCGGCGAAGTGCCGGATCGCCTCGACCGAGATGCCGGCTTCGGCCGGCGAGCACGGCCCCGGCGAGATGACCAGCCGGTCGGGGGCGCGCTCGGCGATGCCCTGCACCGTGATCTCGTCGTTGCGGAACACCTCCACCGACGCGCCCAGCTCACCGAAGTACTGGACCAGGTTGTAGGTGAAGCTGTCGTAGTTGTCGACCATCAGCAGACGCATAGAACCCCCACGCTTGGCACTTCGTGTCCCGCGCTGCCCCCCGCGGGGGCCTTCGCGCCTTGGAGCGGTCCGGCGGCGCTCATTCCAGCCCCTCCTCGACCAGCTCCGAGGCGCGCAGCAGCGCGCGTGCCTTGGCTTCGGTCTCCTTCCACTCCAGCTCGGGCACCGAGTCGGCCACGACCCCGGCCGCGGCCTGCACGTACAACACCTGGTCCTTGACGATGCCGGTGCGGATGGCGATGGCGACGTCCATGTCGCCGGCGTAGCTGAGGTAGCCGCAGGCGCCGCCGTACAGGCCCCGCTTGCTCGGCTCGAGCTGGTCGATCAACTCCATCGCATGCACCTTCGGCGCGCCGGTCAGCGTGCCGGCCGGGAACGTGGCCCGCAGCACGTCGATGCTGCTCATGCCGTCGTTCAGCAGGCCCTCGACGTTGCTCACGATGTGCATCACGTGGCTGTAGCGCTCGACGGCGAACGCCTCGGTCACCTTCACGCTGCCCACCTTGGCGATGCGGCCGATGTCGTTGCGCGCCAGGTCGATCAGCATCACGTGCTCGGCGCGCTCCTTGGGGTCGTTCACCAGTTCCTGCTCGACCGCCTTGTCCTGCTCGGGCGTCGCGCCGCGCGGGCGCGTGCCGGCCAGCGGCCGGATGGTGACCTTCTGGCCCTCTGGGGTCTGCTCCTGCCGCACCAGGATCTCGGGCGAGGCGCCCACGACCTGGAACTCGCCGAAGTCGTAGTAGTACATGTACGGGCTCGGGTTGAGCGAACGCAGGGCCCGGTAGAGCGACAGCGGCGACTCGGTGTAGCGCTTCTTGATCCGCTGGCCCACCTGCACCTGCATGAAGTCGCCCGCGGCGATCAGCTCCTTGGCGCGCTCGACCGCCGCCAGGTAGTCGGCCTTGGCGAACTCGCGCTCGGCCGGGAAGGTCTGCGACTGGCGCACCTGCGGCGCGCTGACTGAGTAGCGCAGCAGCTCCTTGAGCTCGCGCAGGCGCTTCTTGCCGTTGGCATACGCCTCGGGCCGGGCGGGATCGGCATAGACGATCAGGTACAGCTTGCCCGACAGGTTGTCGATGACCGCCAGCTCCTCGCATTGCAGCAGCAGGATGTCGGGGCAGCCGAGTGTGTCGGGCGGGCAGGACTGCTCCAGCTTCTTTTCGATGTGGCGCACCACGTCGTAGCCGAAGTAGCCGGCCAGGCCGCCGCAAAAGCGCGGCAGCCCGGGTCGCAGCGCCACCTTGAAGCGCTGCTGGTAGGCCTCGACGAAGTCGAGCGGGTTGCCGCGCGCGCGCTCGACGACGTCACCGTCGGTGACGACTTCCGTCAGGGCGTCGGCGCCGAAGCCGCTGGCGCGCAGCAGCGTCCGGGCCGGCAGGCCGATGAAGCTGTAGCGGCCGAAGCGCTCGCCGCCGACGACGGATTCGAGCAGGAAGCTGTGGCGTCCGCTGCCCTTGCCGTGGGCCAGCTTCAGGTACAGCGACAGCGGGGTTTCGAGGTCGGCGAACGCCTCCGCCATCAAGGGGATGCGGTTGAAGCCTTGCAGCGCGAGGCTCTTGAATTCGAGTTCGGCGATCACGGGATGAGCCTCCACAAGCTCGCGCGGCGCGGGCCGCCTTCCGTTTCAGGGGACTGTCCCGGGGACCGGGACGCGGGGCACGGGCTGCCCCGTGCAATCAGCAACGCACGTCGACTGGCTTGCGCCAGGGCCAGGCTCCCCGGCTGGAGCGGCCTGTGATGACGGTGCGGTGGAAGAACATCGCGGCCAGTGTAGCAAACGGCCCCGGGCCGCTCGCAAACCCGGATCCCACGCCGAGGCATGTCTCTGCAACAATTGGAAACAATCGGGTCGCATCGGCCCGACGACTGGCACAGGAGGCCTGACATGTGGAAGACCAAAGTGGCCGCGCTGGCGCTGTTGCTCGCCGTGGCGGGCGCCCACGCGGAGATGACCGTCAACGGCGTCAAGTACGAGGACACCACGGACCTGCGCGGCGCCAAGCTGCACCTCAATGGCGCGGGCACCCGCTACAAGGCGGTGTTCAAGGTGTACACGGCTGGCCTGTACCTGCCCAAGAAGGCCGGCACCACCGAAGATGTGCTGGCCATGCCCGGTCCCAAGCGCATGACCATCACCATGCTGCGCGACATCGACTCGGGCGAGCTGGGCAAGCTGTTCGCCCGCGGCATGGAAGACAACATGGACAAGGCCGCGTTCTCCAAGCTCATTCCGGGCGTCTTGCGCATGAGCCAGCTGTTCAGCGAGATCAAGGGCCTCAAGGCCGGCGACGGCTTCACGCTCGACTGGGTGCCGGGCACCGGCACCATCGTCACGGTCAAGGGCGTGCAGCAGGGCGAGCCGTTCAAGGAGCCGGAGTTCTACGCCGCGCTGCTGCGCATCTGGCTGGGCCCCGTGCCCGCCGACTGGAAGCTCAAGGACGCCCTGCTGGGCAAGGCAGGCTAGAGCCAGCGGTCCAGGTCGGCCAGCGAGTCCAGGAAGCCGTCGGCATCGACGGCCCGCACCGGCTCGCCGTGGTTGTACCCGTAGGTCACCAGCAGCACCGGACAACCCGCCGCGCGCGCCGCGGCGGCATCGTTGCTCGAATCCCCGATCACCAGCGTGCGCGCCGGCGCCGCCGCCAGGGCGCGGCAGGTCTCCAGCAGCGGCTGCGGATCGGGTTTCTTGCGCGCGAACGCGTCGCCACCGAACACCGCCTCGAAGCATTCCGCGACGCCCTTGAGCGCCAGCAACTCGGTCGCGAATGCTGTCGGCTTGTTGGTCACGCAGGCCAGGCGCAGGCCGCGGCTGCGCAACAGGGCAAGCCCCGCGGCCGCCCCGGGATACAGGACCGAGTAGCGGCCGTTGATGGCGTGGTAGTGGCGCTGGTAGGCAGCCCAGGCCGCCTCGTACAGTTCCTCGCCGGCGCCCGCGGTGCGCAGCGCCGAGCGGATCAGGTGTTCCGAGCCCTTGCCGACCATCCGCTCGACCGCCTGGCGGGGCACCGGCGCCAGGCCCAGCTCGGCATGGACCGCGTCCAGCGCGGCGCAGAAGTCACCCAGCGTGTCGACGAGGGTTCCGTCGAGGTCGACGATGGCGGCCTGGAGGTCGGGGGCAATCGGCATGTGCCGAGTGTGCCGCAGGCCTCAGGCCGGAACGGCTTCGAGCTGCGTGCGCGCCCAGTGCCGGTGCCGGCCGATGGCCGCCACGAACTCCTGCGCGAGCGGCACCCGCGTGGCCGGATCGCCGCTGCCCACCAGCACGCCCGCCGGCGGTGACGAGGCGAGGTCCAGCTCCAGCGGCCGCAGCAGGTCGGCCGCGCCGGCGATCAGGCAGATCGGCTTGCAGTGCCGGTAGGCCTCCAGCACGAAGTGCACGGCCTGGCCGCTGCGCTGCAGCGCCTGCACGTGCGCCGCGCCGCCGGGCACCAGCACGGCGTCGAAATGCACCGAGGAGGTGTTGAGGAAGCTGTGGTCCACCGGCAGCTGCTGGCCGGACGACGTGGACACCACGCCCAGGTGGTCGGCCACGATCTTCGTCACGGCGCCGGCATCGTGCAGGGCCTGCTGGAGGATCTTGAGCGCGCCGATCTCCACCCCGGCGGCCACCAGCACGGCGACGCGGCGCGTGGCGATGCTGCCCGGCGCGGTCGCCTCGATGCTCAGCGCCGGCGACGATTCGACCGGCATCTTGCCGCGCGCCTCGCGAAAGCCCGCGCGGCCGGCCGCCGCCTTGGCATCGGGCGGCTGCAGCGCCAGCGGTTCGGCGACCTTGCGCGCGAGCCGGGCGTCGACGTGCGCGAGGTTGTCCACCACCCGCTGCCGGATCGCCGCCGTCTCCACCCGGGACAGCTCGTACTGGAAGGCGCAGACGATGTGCTCCTTCTCCGCCGGGCTCTGGCTGTTCCAGAACAGCGTGGCCTGGCTGAAGTGGTCGTCGAAGGTGGGGCTGCGGCGCCGCACCTTGGGCGACTCGAGCGGCTCCTCGTAGCTCTGGAACCCCTGGTGGCCGCCATCGACGCGGAACTCCGAGCCGTTGCCCAGCGTGTTTGGCTCGTAGCTCACCTGCCCGCGCGGCACCGTCGCGCGGTGCATGCCGTCTCGCTGGAAGTTGTGGAACGGGCACAGGCTGCGGTTGATCGGCAGCTCGTTGAAATTCGGCCCGCCCAGCCGCGACAGCTGGGCGTCGGTGTACGAGAAGAGCCGGCCCTGCAGCAACGGGTCCGCGCTGAAGTCGATGCCCGGCACCACGTGGCCCGGATGGAACGCCGCCTGTTCGGTTTCGCTAAAGAAGTTGTCCGGGTTGCGGTTCAGCACCAGCTTGCCCACCGGCTGCACGGGAACGACCTCCTCGGGCACGAGCTTGGTGGGATCGAGCAGGTCGAAGCCCAGCGCATGCGCCTTGCCTTCCTCCACCAGCTGCACCCCCAGCTCCCACTCCGGGCACTGGCCGCGGGCGATCGCCTCCCACAGGTCACGGCGGTGGAAATCCGGGTCCTGCCCGGCGATCTTGCGCGCCTCGTCCCAGCACAGCGCATGGCGGCCGAGCTTGGGCTTCCAGTGGAACTTGGCGAAGTGCGACGCGCCGTGCGCGTTGATGAAGCGGAACGTGTGGACGCCGAAGCCCTCCATCATCCGCAGGCTGCGCGGCAGGCCGCGATCGGACATCAGCCACATCAGCGCATGCGTCGTCTCGGGCATGAGCGAGACGAAGTCCCAGAAGGTGTCGTGCGCGCTGGACGCCTGCGGCATGCCGTGGTGCGGCTCGGGCTTGAGCGCGTGGATCAGGTCCGGGAACTTCATCGCGTCCTGGACGAAGAACACCGGAAAGCTCGCGCCGACCAGGTCGTAGTTGCCCTCGCGCGTGTAGAACTTGACGGCGAAGCCGCGCAGGTCGCGCACCGTGTCCGGCGAGCCGCGCTCGCCCGCCACGGTCGAAAAGCGCACGAAGACCGGCGTGCGCAGGCCGGCCTCCTGCAGGAAGTCGGCCTTGGTGTACTGGCCCATCGACTTGTACAGCTCGAAGTAGCCGTGCGCCCCGGCGCCGCGCGCATGCACCACGCGCTCGGGAATGCGCTCGTGGTCGAAGTGCGTGAGCTTCTCGCGCAGCAGGAAATCCTCGAGCAGCGTCGGGCCGCGCAGGCCCGCGCGCAGCGAGTTGTGGTTGTCGTTCACCACCACCCCCTGGCTGGTGGTCAGGATCGCTTCGGGCGCCTGGGTGAAGCTCTCCAGCTGCTTTTGCTTGGCGGACGCGGCGTCGCCGGCCTTCGTCTTGCGCGGGGCGTCCGGTTTGGACTGGGGCATGCAGGCTCCTGTGGCCGCGGCGCCCCGACGGCGCGCGCAGGCCGGTTCTTGTTCGGCTCAGGCGTCGAGGTCGAGGGCTGCCTCGATCGTGTTGACCACCAGGGTGAGCGCGAGGGCGCCGGCGGCCGAGGCGGCGCACCAGACCAGCCATTCAGGTACCGCGGCGATCATGTCCATGGCATCACTCCCTTCGGCCCAACTCGCGTGTGTGGCCCGCCAGATTAGCTAGCTCATGGGGAAACCCCCGTAGCCCGGCAGCGGGGGCGTTTGTCCGACGCTGCAGGCGGCTGGCGTAGGACGGCACCGACGGCACCGGTGGCGGCGCGCCGCCGCCCGTCGGCACGCCGCTGTCCTACCCGTGCGCGGCTCGCGGGCCGCGAGGATGGGGCCACCGAACGAGGACTTGCCGATGCCCGAACGAACGACCCCGCCACCCGACCCCGCCACGCGCACCGAGCCGCCGCAGGCCAGCCGCGGCAACACGTCCACGGCGCAGGGGGAGGACCAGCAGGCGGTGCCCCGCATGCCGCACGAACGCGACGAATCGGCCGACAGCCAGCCGCGCATGGAGCCCTCCAGCGAGCGCGTGGGGCGCGCGGGGCAGGCCGACGTGGAACGCGGGGTGGCGGACACCACCAAGGGCGCCGAGCTCGACGCGACCTACGACCGGCTGCGCGAGGACCTGCCCGACGGCGACAAGAAGCCCCGCCCCTGACCGCGCGTCAGCGCAGCGCCGCGAGCATGGCGTCGATGACGCCCTTGTAGTCGGGCTTGCCGAAGATCGCGCTGCCGGCGACGAACGTGTCGGCGCCGGCCGCGGCCACGCGGGCGATGTTGTCGGCCTTGACGCCGCCGTCGACCTCGAGGCGGATGTCCTTGCCGCAGGCATCGATGCGCTTGCGCGCCTGCTCCACCTTGCGCAGCGCCGAATCGATGAAGCCCTGGCCGCCGAAGCCCGGGTTGACGCTCATGATGAGGATGAGGTCGATGTCCTCGATGAGCCAGTCCAGCACGTCCAGCGGCGTCGCCGGATTGAACACCAGGCCGGCCTTGACGCCACGCGCCTTGATCGCCTGCACGCTGCGGTGCGCGTGCGCGGACGCGTCGGGATGGAAGCTGATGTAGTCGGCGCCGGCTTCCGCGAACGCCTGGGCCAGCGCATCGACCGGCTGCACCATCAGGTGGACGTCGATCGGCGCCGCGCTGCCGTCCGGCCGCCGGGCATGGGGCTTGAGGGCGGAGCACACCATCGGCCCGAACGTGAGGTTGGGCACGTAGTGGTTGTCCATCACGTCGAAGTGGATCCAGTCGGCGCCTGCCGCCAGGACGTTGCGCACTTCCTCGCCCAGCCGCGCGAAATCGGCCGAGAGGATGGAGGGGGCGATGCGGTGCGTGGTGCTCATGCCCGGATTCTCGCAAATGGCGGGGCCGGGCTACGATCGCGGCATGGCCAAGTACCAGTTCCGGGTCGAGGTGCAGCCCGTGTTCGTGCCGGAGCAGTCGGCACCCGAACAGGGCGTGTTCAGCTTCGCGTACACGATCACCATCACCAACGTCGGCGAGGTCGCCGCGCAGCTGATCTCGCGGCACTGGTTCATCAGCGACGCGACCGGCCATGTGGAGGAGGTCAAGGGCCTGGGCGTGGTGGGCCACCAGCCGCTCCTGCAGCCCGGCCAGTCGTTCCAGTACAGCAGCGGCTGCCGGCTGCGCACCCCCAGCGGGACGATGCACGGCAGCTACTTCTTCGTCGCCGACGACAGCGAGCGCTTCGAGGTCGAGATCGCGCCCTTCCTGCTGGAAGACGGCAGCCGCCGCGTGCTGCACTGAGCCCGTCGCCCAGCCGCGCGGGCGGCCGTGGCTCTGCGCCTTGTCCTACAGGCTGAGCCACGCCCCGCCGGTACATTGCGCCGCGAGGCTCGCGCGCATGATCGACATCACGGCCCTCTGGGGCCAATGGCTCAGGCCATCCGCCGGCCTGCCCACCGTGCAGTGGTCGCTGCTGCTCGCCGTCGCGGCCGCGGCAGGCCACCTCGTGCAGCGCCACATGGGACTGCCCAAGGTGGTCGGCTATTCCGCCGTCGGCGCCGCCGCCGGCTTGGCCGGCTTCAGCGGCGTGGCCTGGCCGCTGCAGGGCATCGGCCTGTTCCTGCTGGAACTGGGCGCCTCGGTGGTCCTGTTCGAGACCGGCGGGCGCATCGCCTTGCGCTGGTTCCGCCACAACCCCATGGTGCTGCTGCAAAGCCTGCTCGAGGCCGGACTGACGTACGCCGCGGTGTATGCCGCGATGCGCTGGTTCGAGGTGCGGCCGGCGGTGGCCGACGGCCTCGCGCTGGTGGCGATCGTGTCCTCGCCCGCGGTCCTCAGCCGCGTGATCGCCGACACCCACGCCGACGGCCCCGTGACCGAGCGCACCATCGTGCTGGCCGCGCTGGGCGCGCTGTACGGGCTCACGCTGGTGTCCGCGCGCGTCGGCGTGCTCGAGCGCGAGGAGACGAACGTGGTCGACCTCCTGATGCCGGTGGCCGTCGTGCTCGGCCTGTCCATCGTCGTCGCGGGCGTGCTGGCGCTCGTGCTGCGCATGGCGCTGCGCGTGATGAGCCCCAACAGCGAGAACACGTCGATCCTGCTGATCACGCTGATCGCCGCCGGCACCGCCCTCGCCTCGCATTTCGGCGGCTCGGCCCCGCTCGCGGCGCTGCTGGCGGGCCTGCTGCTCAAGCAGCTCAATCCCCGCCCCTGGGCCTGGCCGCGGCAGCTGGGCACGGCGGCCTCGCTGCTGGTGATGCTGACGTTCGTGCTGGTGTCGGTGGTCGCCGCCCAGGCCGAGTGGCATCCGTCAGTGGCCAGCGCCGTGATCGCGCTGCTGATCGCGCGCGGCGCCGCCAAGATCGCCGGCGTGCTGCTGGCCAATCCGGGCAGCGGCACCACCTGGCGCCAGGCGCTGCTGACCGGCTGGGCGCTGTCGCCGATGTCGTCGGTGGCGCTGCTGCTGGTGTCGCAGTTCGCGACGGCCGGATCGTTCGGGCTCGGCCCGCGCCTGGCGGCGATCGCGCTGCCGGCGATCCTGGTGCTGGAGGTGCTCGGCGCGATCAGCGCCACGTTCGTCATCTACCAGGCGCGCGAGAGCACGCGCGGCGACACCGCCGGCAGCGCGGGGGGCGCCGATGGCTGAGCCGCGCCCGCCGGACGTCACGCCCGCCGGCGACGCGCCGGCGGCCGAGCCCGTGCTCGAGCCGTTCCGCTCGTCCGAGGCGCTCACGCTCGGCGTCGAGCTGGAGCTGCAGCTCGTCAACACCCACGACTACGACCTCGCGCCGTACTCGGACGAGATGCTGCGGCTGATGGCGCGCCTGCCCCTGCCCGGCGCGGTAGTCCCGGAGATGACCTCCTCGATGATCGAGATCTCCACCGGCGTGTGCCGCTCGGGCGCCCACGTGCTGGGCGAGCTCACGCAGCTGCGCGACGCGCTGGTGCGCTGCGCCGACAAGCTGAACATCGCGGTGGTCGGCGGCGGCACGCACCCGTTCCAGCAGTGGCACCAGCAGCGCATCTACGACAAGCCGCGCTTTCGCGAACTGTCGGAACTGTATGGCTACCTGTCCAAGCAGTTCACCGTGTTCGGGCAGCACGTGCACGTGGGCTGCCCGAGCGCCGACGCGGCGCTGCTGATGCTGCACCGGATGTCGCGCTACATCCCGCACTTCATCGCGCTGTCGGCCTCCTCCCCCTACGTGCAGGGCCAGGACACGCAGTTCGACTCGGCCCGCCTCAACTCCGTCTCGGCGTTCCCGATGTCGGGGCGGGCGCCGTTCACGCTCTCGTGGCAGGCGTTCGAGGCCTTCTTCGCCCGCACCACCCGCACCGGCGTCGTGCGCAGCATGAAGGACTTCTACTGGGACATCCGGCCCAAGCCCGAATACGGCACGATCGAAATCCGCGTCTTCGACACCCCGCTGACGGTGGAGCGCGCCGCCGCGCTGGCGGGCTTCGTGCAGGCGCTGGCGGCCTGGTTCCTGCACGAGCAGCCGTTCGCCCCGCGCGAGGACGACTACATGGTCTACACGTACAACCGCTTCCAGGCCTGCCGCTTCGGTCTGGAAGCCGTCTACGTGGACCCCGTGAGCGGGCGCCACCTCCCGCTGCGCGACCACCTGCTGATGACCTTCGACCAACTCGCCGGCCCCGCGCGCGAGCTGGGCGCCGGACCGGCGATCGAACTGCTCGCCGCCGACGCGCGCGCCGGCGCCAACGATGCCCGCTGGCTGCGGCAATGCCAGGCCCGCGAACGCCTGCTCGCCGAGGTCGTGCGGCAAGGCGCGTTGCGTTTCCAGGGCCGGCGCTGAGGCCACGCACGCACTGACGCGGCGCCGATGGCCACTCCGGCCGGCGTCCTACAAGGCAGGCGACGGCCCGCTTCCAGAATCTCCCGCAACACCAACACGTGCCAGGGAGAGCACCCCATGTCGATTCTCGGAACCATCCTCGTCGGCTTCATCGTCGGCCTCATCGCACGCGCCATCAAGCCGGGCGACGACCGCCTGGGCCTGATCATGACCACGCTGCTGGGCATCGCCGGCGCCTTCATCGCCCGCTATGTGGGCGTGGCCATGGGCTGGTACCAGGACGGCCAGACGGCGGGCTGGATCGCCTCGATCATCGGCGCGGTCGTGCTGCTGGTGATCTACGGGATGCTGCGCGGCAGCTCGCGCCGCGTCTGACGCCGCACCGCGGGGCGCGCGCTATGCTCGCGCACCCATGGGCGAATTCGAGCTGATCGACCGCTTCTTCCGCCGCGACACCGCATCGCCCCAGGTGGCGCTGGGTGTCGGCGACGATTGCGCGCTGCTGGCGCCGCGCCCCGGCATGCGGCTGGCGGTCTCGACCGACCTGCTGCTCGAAGGCCGGCACTTCCTGTCCACCGTCGATCCGCAACGGCTGGGCCACAAGGCGCTCGCCGTCAACCTGAGCGACCTGGCCGCCTGCGGCGCGCGCCCGCTCGCCTTCACGCTGGCACTGGCGCTGCCGCAGGCCGACGCGGCCTGGCTGGAGCCGTTCGCGCGCGGGCTGTTCGCGCTGGCCGACCAGCACGGCTGCGCGCTCGTCGGCGGCGACACCACGCGCGGCCCGCTGGCCATCGGCATCACGATCTTCGGCGAAGTGCCCGCGGGACAGGCGCTGCTGCGCTCGGGCGCCCGCGCCGGGGACGACCTGTACGTGAGCGGCTCGCTGGGCGACGCGCGGCTGGCCCTGGAGGTGTTCCGCGGCCGCATCGACGTTCCCGCCGACGTGTTCTCGGCCGCGCGCGCCCGGCTGGAGGCGCCCACGCCGCGCGTGGCGCTCGGGCTGGCGCTGCGCGGCATCGCCAGCGCGGCCATCGACGTCAGCGACGGCCTGCTGGGCGACCTGGGCCATGTGCTGCGCCAGTCGCGCGTGGGCGCCGTGATCGACACGCGCGAGGCGCTCGGCCTGCTGGCCAGCCGCGCGGGACTGGATGGCGCCATCGACGACGACCGGCAGCTGGAGTTCGTGCTGGCGGGCGGCGACGACTACGAACTCGCCTTCACCGCGCCGGCGTCGGCACGCGAGGCCGTGGCCGCCGCCGCGGCCGCAGCCGGCACGCGCGTGACGCGCATCGGCGCGGTCGAAGCGGCCGCCGGCGTGCGCCTGCTCGCAGCCGGTGGCGTGCCGCTCGTGAAGCAGTTCCGCTCCTTCGACCATTTCGCCTGAGCCCGGTGGCTGCCTGTCGGCAGCGGGCCGGGCGCGCACGTTGCCAGGGAATGCGCCTCGTCCTGCTGCTCCTCGTCGCGTGTCTCGCGTTGCCCGTGCACGCCGGCGCGCGGCGTACCTACACCGGCACCGTCACCTGGGTCGTGGACGGCGACACGGTCTGGCTGCGGCCGGCCGCAGGCCGGCCACCGGTGGAGATCCGGGTGCAGGGCATCGACGCGCCCGAGTCATGCCAGCCCTGGGGACCGCAGTCGCGCGAGGGCTTGCGGCGGCTGGTGCTCTCGCAGCCGGTCACCGTGAGCGAGCGCGGTCGCGACCAGTACGGCCGGGTGCTGGCGCGCCTCGCGCGCTCGGACCAGGACGTCGGCGCCTGGATGGTGGCCAACGGCCTGGCGTGGTCGGACCGGTTCCGGCGCCGCGCGGATGCCTACGACGCCCTGCAGGCGCAGGCGCGCGAGGCGCGCCGCGGGCTGTGGTCGCAGCCGCAGCCCATGCAGCCGCGCCGCTTCCGGCGCCAGCACGGGCCGTGCCCGCGCGCCGGCCACTAGGGCGCCGCTCGCCGCGCCGGCTTGCCCGCCCGCCGCGCGCGGGGCCGGCTCGCTACCATTGGTCCATGCCTGCCCCCGCCTGCCACGACTTGCCGACGCCATTGCTGCCCCCGGCGCCGGGCACCACCAGCCGGGTGAGCGCATGAGCCAGCCGGCCGCACCCGCCCTGGATCCCGCGTCGGCACCGCGCGCGCGGCCGACGCTGCGCTTTCTCTTCTCGCACGTGGCGCACCTGGTGGCGCTGGGCTTCGGCTCGGGGCTGAGCCCCGTGGCGCCGGGCACCGTCGGCACCCTGTGGGCCTGGGCCGCCTACCTCGTGCTCGCCAGCTGGGTGCCCGCACCGGCCATCGGCTGGGTCATCCTGGCGTCCCTTCCCCTGGGCTGGTGGGCCAGCGTGGTCACCGCGCGCGACCTGCGCGTGCTCGACCCCGGCTCGATCGTGGTCGACGAGGTGGTGGCGTTCTGGATCGTGCTGTGGCTGCTGCTGCCCGCCGGGTTCCTGGCCCAGCTGGCGGCGTTCGCCCTGTTCCGCTTCTTCGACGCGGTCAAGCCCGGCCCGGTCGGCTGGGCCGACGACCTGTTCCATGGCTTCGGCTGGCGCGGTGGGCTGGGCATCATGCTGGACGACCTGGTGGCCGCGTTCTGCACGCTGCTGGTGATCGCGCTGTGGAGGGCGGTCGCATGAACGACGCCGTGCACGCCATGTGCGCCGAACTGGCCGCAGCCCTCCTCGAGCGCGGCTGGATGATGGCCACCGCCGAGAGCTGCACCGGCGGCCTGATCGCCGCCTCCTGCACCGACCTGGCCGGCTCCAGCCAATGGTTCGAGCGCGGCTTCGTCAGCTACTCCAACGAGGCCAAGAGCGAGGCGCTGGGCGTGGACCCGGCCGCCATCGCCGCGCACGGCGCTGTGAGCGAGGTCGTGGCCCGCGCGATGGCGTTCGGCGCCGCGCGCCATTCGCACGCGCAGGCGGTCGTGGCCGTCACCGGGATCGCCGGGCCCACCGGCGGCAGCACCGACAAGCCGGTCGGGACGGTCTGGTTCGGCTTCTCGGTCGGCGGCCGCCTCTCCAGCGAGGTGCGGCACTTCACCGGCGACCGCGCCGCCGTGCGCGAGGCCACGGTGCGCCACGCGCTGGCCCGGCTGCTGGCGCTGGTGCGCGCCGAGCCCTGACGCCGCACAGCGGCGCGGCGCCCACGGGAAACCGGCGCCCAGCCGCCACGGAAGGGTCCGCCCCCTCTCCCGGCCCGGGTCGAAAGCAGTAGCATCGCGGCCCATGAGATCCATCACCGCTTCCTCCCTCGTCGCCGTGCTCGCGCTCGGCCTCGGCGCCGCCGCCGGCGCGCAGACGTCCGCGACGCCGCGCAAGGTCGATCGCAACGAGCTGCGCTACTGCCTCGACACGGGCGACTCCCTCAAGGGACGCACCGAGGCCCTGGGCGAGCGCTCCAAGAAGATCAAGGCGCAGCAGGAGGCGCTCAAGACCGAAGGCGAGGAGCTGCAGGCCGAGCGCGAGCGCCTCGAGAAGAGCTCCAGCATGCTGGGCATGTCCCGCGACCGCGTGGAGCGCCGCATGTCCGCGTACAACGACAAGGTGAACGCCGCCCGCGCCGACGCCGAGCAGTTCCGCCCCGACGCCGAAACGCTGAACAAGGACCTGGCCGCCTACAACCAGCGCTGCGGCGGCATCTCCTACGACCCCGCCGACCGCGAAGCGATCATGAAGGAGCGCGAAGCGGCCAGGAAGTGATCGCGCGGGGCTCTCAGGCCCCGTGGCACTTCTTGTATTTCTTGCCGCTGCCGCACGGGCACGGGTCGTTGCGGCCCGGCTCCGGCGCCTTGCGCAGGGTCGGCACCTTCGGGCCCAGGCTCTTCCAGAGCTGGCGCAGGTCGTAGACGGCCCAGATCGCCTCGCCGAACGCATCCAGCCGCGCCTCGCTCACGCTGGGCGGGCCGTCCTCGCTGTGCATCGACAGCACCGGCGTGCCGGTGTCGGGCGTCGCCAGCGCCTCGATGGCGTCCAGCGCGTCGTGCAGCATGTCGGCCGCCTCGCGGTCGCGCGGCGGCGCCCAGTCGTCGGGCCAGCTGCGCACGGCGTGCAGGAAGCCGTGGGCCCAGGTCTCGGCGAACGAGGGCAGCTGGGCGAGGTCCGCGTCGCCCCGCTCGTCCTGCGGCAGGGCCAGCACGGCGCCGCGCACGTCGAGCACCTCGGGCTGGTAGGCCCGGTCGTCCTCCAGCGTCTCGACGTCGGCATCGAGCGCGGCCTGCACCTCGGCCCAGCGGCGGCGCCAGCGCCAGACGAACTCCATCTGCTCCATCGGGCGAAACCCGTCGCCCAGCACCACCGGCCAGTACTCCTCGGGCTCGATGGCGCGCCGGCAGCACACCAGCGCCGCCAGGAATCCTTCGCAGAACTCCCAGTCGGGCGTGTGCTCGTCCTGCTCGCGCAGCTGGTCGAGCACCGCGTCCTGGGCATCGAAATCGTCGGCGCCCAGCGGCGCCTCGTGCGGGGGAACGGTCATGGGCAGGGGATCGTGTCGGGCTGCCAGGCCGTCGCCACCGCGACGTCCAGCCGGGCCAGCCGCTTTTTCATGCACAGGACGGCGCGGTCCTTGGACAGGAGCACCGCGCCACGGTCGACCGCCAGGTCGATGAACTTCTGGTCGTCGGGGTCGCCGCAGGTGAACGGCCCCTTGTCCGGCGCGTCAACCACCTCGGCATGGGCGTCGAAGGACGCCAGCACGCCATCGGGCTGCAGGCCGTGGAAGGCCAGCCGGGCGGCGATCTGCGGGTAGCCGAGCACGCGCTCGAGCTCGTCGCGCATCGCCTGCGTGGCCAGCCAGCGCAGCCGCTGCCCGCGCAGCGCGGGCAGCAGCGGGCGGGCGGCGTCGTCGGCGAAGACGAACACGTCCAGCACGATGTTGGTGTCAAGCACCAGGGGCTGCATCGCGCGCGCGGGCCGACCCCGCCACCATGTCGAACCGGAACAGCCGGCACTCGATCGGGCCGTTCCACATCGGGATGCGGCGCGACTCCTTCAGCCGCATCCGCGAGGGCAGCTTCAGGTCGGGCGTGAGCACCCAGGCAGTCCAGCCGGCGTAGTGCTTCTTCCAGTGCGCCGCCAGCTGGGCGAAGAAATCGGCGCCGTCGTCCGCCTGCGCGCGCTCGCGTCCGCGCTGCGTGCGGCCGGCCACGCCGGCCGTCTCGATGCGTTCGCCGTACGGCGGGTTCACCAGCATGACGCCGGGCATCTCGGTGGGCGGCATGCGCTGCAGCGCGTCGCCGCCGCGGAACTGCACCGCGTGGGCGACGCCCGCGCGCTCGGCATTGCGATGGGCGAAGTCGACCATGCGGAACGCGACGTCGCTGCCGTGCACCAGGACCGCCGGCGCGCGCTGCGCCGCCCGCGCCTCGTCCTTCAGCTGCTGCCAGACATGCGGCTGGTGCGGCAGCAGGCGCTCGAACGCGAAGCGCCGCTGCAGCCCCGGCGGGATGTTGCACGCCAGCTGGGCCGCCTCGATGGCGATGGTGCCGCTGCCGCAGCAGGGGTCGTACAGCGGCACGTCGGCCTGCCAGCCGCTGGCGGCGATCATGGCGGCGGCCAGCGTCTCCTTCAGCGGGGCCTCGCCCTTGTCCTCGCGCCAGCCGCGCTTGAACAGCGGCTCGCCCGAGGTGTCGATGTACAGCGTGCAGTGCGTGGCCGTCAGGTGTGCATGCACGCGCGCGTCGGGCCGTTGGGTGTCGACGTCGGGCCGCACGCCGCCGCGGGCACGGAAGCGGTCGGCCACGGCGTCCTTGATCTTCAGCGCGGCGAAGTTCAGGCTGCGCAGCGGGCTGTGCTGCGCGGTGACCTCCACCTTGAAGGTCTGGCGCGCGGTGAACCAGGCGTCCCAGGCGACCGCGGCGGCCGCCTCGTAGAGGTCCTGTTCGGCCCGGTAGGGCGTCTGCGACAGCTGCACCAGCACGCGCTGGGCGAGCCGGCTGTGCAGGTTCAGGCGCAGGGCTTCGCGCCAGGAGCCGCGCACGACCACGCCGGCGCGGCCGACGAGCAGGTCGTCGCCCGCCAGGCCCGTGAGGCGATGGACTTCGTCGGCGAGGAGGTCTTCCACGCCCGCTGCGCAGGGCAGGAACAGATGCAGGTCGGTCATGGGGTCGCGCCGGCTAGAGCGCCTTGCGCAGGTTGGCGGGTGCGATGCGCAGCGCCTCGCGGTACTTGGCCACCGTGCGGCGTGCGCACTCGATGCCCTGCTCCTTGAGCATCTCGGAGATCTGGCTGTCCGACAGGGGCTTCTTCTGGCTCTCGGCGGCGACGAACTGCTTGATCAGGGCCCGCACGGCCGTCGACGAGGCGTTGCCGCCGGTCTCGGTGCCCAGCGCGGAGCCGAAGAAGTACTTCAGCTCGTAGGTGCCGAACGGCGTGGCCATGTACTTGGCGGTGGTCACGCGGGAGATCGTCGACTCGTGCAGGCCGAGCTCGTCGGCGATCTCGCGCAGCACCAGCGGGCGCATGGCCAGCTCGCCGTGGACGAAGAAGTTCTTCTGCCGCTCCACGATCGCGTTGGACACGCGCAGGATGGTGTCGAAGCGCTGCTGGATGTTCTTGATGAACCAGCGCGCCTCCTGCAGGCGCTGCTGCAGCGCCTGGTGGCCCTCGCCCTTGTGCGCCTTGAGCGCGCCGGCATAGACGTCGTGCACGCGCAGGCGCGGCATCACGTCGGGGTTGAGCTGGACCCGGAAGCGGAACTGGTTGCCGCGGCCGACCTTGGTGACCAGCACGTCGGGCACGACGATGTTGCGCTCCACGTCGACGAAGCGCCGGCCGGGCTTGGGCTCCAGGCGCGGGATCAGCGCCATCGCCGCCTTGATCCTCGCCTCGGTCTCGCCGCACAGCGTGCACAGGCGCTTGACGTCGCGCCGCGCCAGCAGGTCCATCGGGTGGCGGCAGATCGCGATCGCCGTCTCGCAGGCCGGATCGCCCTGCTCGGCCTGCAGCATGCGCAGCTGCAGCGTCAGGCATTCGGCCAGCGAGCGGGCCCCGACGCCCGGCGGGTCCAGGTGCTGCAGCAGCCGCAGGGCCACGGTGAACCGGTGGACCAGCTCCTCCTGCTGCTCGGGGTCGCCCTGGGCCAGGCCGGCGGCCAGGTCCTCCAGCGGGTCCTCCAGGTAGCCGTCGTCGTTGAGCGATTCGATCAGGAACCGCAGCGCGGCGCGGTCTTCGTCCGCCAGCCGCAGCGCCAGCGCCTGCCGGTGCAGGTGGTCCTGCAGCGATTCGTGCCCGCGCGCCAGGTCGGCCGCGTCGACCTCGCCGTCGGACTCGTTGTTGTTGCGGCGCGCCTGGGCGTCGCCGCCCCATTCGCTGTCGTCGGGCACCAGCTCGGTGCTGCCGTCGCCTTCCCAGTCCTGCGGCTCGGTCTCGACCGCGGCGGCCGGCTCGGCGTCGCTCGCGGAGGCGGCGGTGGCGGATCGGTCACCGTCGAAGGACGCCATGTCGCCGGCGGCCGCCTGGTCCGATTCGCGTTCGTCGGCGGGCGGCGGCGTGTCGGCGCGGTCGATGCCGAACTCCTCGCGCGGGGCCTCGTCCTGGGTCAGTTCGAGGAACGGGTTGTCGCCCAGCATCTGCTCGACTTCCTGCGCGAGCTCGAGCGTGGACAGCTGCAGCAGGCGGATCGACTGCTGCAGCTGCGGCGTCAGCGCCAGGTGCTGCGAGACGCGAAGCGAGAGACCCTGCTTCATCGGGAATGCCGTTCCGGACTACATCCGGAAGTGTTCGCCGAGGTACACCCGCCGCACGTCCGCGTTGTTGACGATCTCCGCCGGCGTGCCCTGCGCCAGCACGTTGCCGTCGCTGATGATGTAGGCGTGGTCGCAGATGCCCAGCGTCTCGCGCACGTTGTGGTCGGTGATCAGCACGCCGATGCCGCGCGACTTCAGGAAGCCGATGATGCGCTGGATCTCGATGACGGCGATCGGGTCGATGCCGGCGAACGGTTCGTCCAGCAGGATGAACCGCGGCTGCGTGGCCAGGGCGCGCGCGATCTCCACGCGCCGCCGCTCGCCGCCCGACAGCGCCAGCGCCGGCGAGTCGCGCAGGTGGTCCACGCGCAGGTCCTGCAGCAGCGCCGTCAGGCGCTCCTCGATGACCTGCTCCGACAGCGAGCGCCCGTCGGGCCCGTGCTGCAGCTCCAGCACGGCGCGCACGTTCTCGGCGACCGTGAGCTTGCGGAAGATCGACGCTTCCTGCGGCAGGTACGACAGCCCGAGGCGCGAGCGGCGGTGGATCGGCATGTGCTCCACCGGCTGGCCGTCGATGGAGATCTCGCCGGCGTCGGCGCGCACCAGGCCGACGATCATGTAGAACGAGGTCGTCTTGCCGGCGCCGTTGGGGCCCAGCAGGCCCACCACCTCGCCCTTGTCGACGCCCAGCGAGACGTCCTTGACCACCCGGCGGCTGCCGTAGGCCTTCTGCAGGTGGCGCGCCTCCAGGCGGCTGCGCACGGGTGGCGTCGCCGCCGTCGCGCCGCCGTCGGTGGCGCCTTCGGCCTCGATCCTCACCGTGGCTCCCCCGACAGGTCCGGGCTGGTCTTGAGCTGCGGCGGCGGCTGCATCGGCTCGCGCACCGCGGCACGTCCCGGCGCGGGCGCCGCGGGCGCCGAGGCGCCTTCGCGCGGGGCGAGCACCGCGCGCACGCGGCCGCCCGGGCGCGGAGAGGCCGGACCGCCGTCGACCGTGAAGACGTCGGTGCTGTTCTCGTAGGTGATGACGCTGCCCACCATCTCATCGGCGAGCGTGGCGCCGCGCAGCCGGCGCAGTTCGGCCTGGCGGATGAACTTCACGCGGTCGGCCTTGCCGTCGTAGTCGATCGTCTCGCCCTCGCCCTCGATCCACTCGTCCAGGCCTTCGCGCTTCTGGCGGTAGAACGCCCGCTGCCCCGGCTCGGCCGTGACGACCCCGTACTGGTAGCCGTCCGGGTCCTGCCGGACCTCGAGCCGGGCGCCGCGGATGAGGATGGTGCCCTTGGTCAGGACCACCCGGCCGGTGAACACGCTCACCTGGCGCAGGTCGTCATACCGCAGCGCGTCGGCTTCGACGTTCATCGGCTTGTCGCGGTCGGCCTTCTCGGCCCGGGCGGCGGCCGGCCACACGAGACACAGGGCGAGCACGGCGGGCAGGAGGGGGAGTCTCATAGCGGCATGAATCTTGCTGGCGCATTGTAGCGACCGGGCCGGCGGGCCCCGAAGAAAAAAGCCCGCCGAGGCGGGCTTGGGCTTGCCATCGCGCCGCGACTCAGCGGCTCTTGCGCGCTTCGGCGATGAGGTAGTCGGTGACCTGGAGCGCGCGCCCCATGTTGCCAGAGAGCGAGCCGTCGGTGTACCAGCGCCCGGCGATGCCCAGCGCGGGCACGCCTTCGACCTGGAACGCGTCCTGCAGCTGGGACGCCTTGCGGGCCTTGGTGGACACCGAGAAGGAGTTGTAGACCTCCTTGAACTTGGCCTTGTCCAGCCCGTTCTTCTCGACCCAGGCGAGGATCTGGTCTTCCTTGGCGAGCGCCTGCTTGTCCACGTGGATGGCGTGGAACACCTTGGCGTGGACCTCGTCGAGCTTGCCCATGGCCTCGAGCGTGTAGAACAGGCGCTGCTGGGGCACGAAGTCGTCGCGGAAGGCGACCGGCACGCGGCGCAGCACGACGTCCGGCGGCAGCTTCTTGGACCAGGCGGCCAACTGCGGCTCGAACGCGTTGCAGTGCGGGCAGCTGTACCAGAAGAACTCGATCACCTCGACCTTGCCGGGCGGGGTTTCCAGCGCCACGCGCTTGTCCAGCGTCTTGTACTCGCGGCCGTCCTCCGGCTTCTTCTGCGCCCACACCAGGCCCGGCAGGCCCAGTCCGGCGGCGACGGTCAGGCAGGCGGCGCCCGCGGAAAACTCGCGTCGATTCATGTCAGGTTTGACTCCTTGCGTTGGGTCTGAGCCGTCACGGCCCGGTTGGTTCCCTCGTGGGCCTAGCGCTGCACCCGCACCAGCGCGGTCTCGATGCCGCCCGCGTCCAGCTTGTCCTTGGCGCGGTCGGCGTCATCCTTCTTGTCGAACGGGCCCACGCGCACGCGGAACACCGTGCGGCCGGACTGCTCGCGCTCGGTGACCTTGGCCTCCACGCCCATCAGCGAGAGCTTGGCGCGCTGGGCGTCGGCGTCCTCCTGGGTGCGAAAGGCCCCGGTCTGCACGAAGTACAGGAACGGATCGGCCGCGGCGCCGCCCGAACGGGCGGCCGCGAAGTCGCCCAGCGGATCGCCCGAGGAACGGGCCGCGGGCGCCGGTGCGTTCGCCGCCGGCCGCTCCGGACCCGCGGGGGCCGCGGGGGCCGCGCCCGGAGCCGGCGCGGAGGCGCCCACGCCCGGTGCGGGCGGCAGCGGCTTGGCCGGGTTCCTGCCGTACAGCGGTGCGTTCGGGTCCCAGTTCTGGTTCTTCTTCGACTCGGCCGCCTCCTGCTCGGGCGTGCGGCCCTGGTTCTTGCTCAGGAAGGGGACGGGTACCTTGGTGACGTACACGGCCACGGCCAGCGCCGCGGCCAGGCCGATCACGATGCCGATGACGATGCCCACCAGGACGTTGCCACGCTGTCTGTTCACGTTCTTGCTCACATCTTTTCCGGTGCGCCCACGCCCAGCATGGCGAGGCCGTTGCGCAAGACCTGGGCCGTCGCCGCGACCAGCGCGAGGCGGGCGCGCCGGACCGCCTCGTCGTCCACCAGGATGCGCTCGGCATCATAGTAGGAGTGGTAAGCGCTCGCGAGGTCGCGCAGGTAGAAGGTCACGTCGTGCGGCGCGAAGTCGTCCGCCGCCGCCGTGAGCATGTCGGGGTACTTGGCCAGCTGCAGCATCAGCGCCTGCGCCGGCGCGCTGTCCAGCGCCGACAGGTCCGCGTCCAGCAGCGAGTCGGCGTCGCCGCCCCAGGCCGCCAGCACCGAGCGGATGCGCGCATGCGCGTACTGCACGTAGTAGACCGGGTTGTCGTTGTTCTGCGCCAGCGCCAGGTCGACGTCGAACACGTACTCGGTGTCGGGCTTGCGCGAGAGCAGGAAGAAGCGCACCGCGTCCTTGCTGGTCCACTCGACCAGGTCGCGCAGCGTGACGTAGCTGCCGGCGCGCTTGGAGATCTTGACCTCCTGGCCGCCGCGCATCACGCGCACCATGGTGTGCAGCACGTAGTCGGGATAGCCCTCGGGGATGCCGACGCCGGCGGCCTGCAGGCCGGCGCGCACGCGCGCGATCGTGCCGTGGTGGTCGGTGCCCTGGATGTTCACCGCCTTGGCGAAGCCGCGCTCCCACTTGGTGATGTGGTACGCGACGTCCGGCACGAAGTAGGTGTAGCTGCCGTCGCCCTTGCGCATCACGCGGTCCTTGTCGTCCCCGTACTCGGTGGACTTGAGCCACAGGGCGCCGTCGTGCTCGTAGGTCTTGCCGGCATCGCGCAGGCGCTGCACCACGGCGTCGACCTTGCCGCTGGTGTACAGGCTCGACTCGAGGTAGTAGTTGTCGAAGCGCACGGCGAACGCCTGCAGGTCCAGGTCCTGCTCGTGGCGCAGGTAGGCCACCGCGAACAGTCGCATGCCGTCGAGGTCGTCGACGTCGCCGCTGGCGGTGAACTCGCGGTCGTCCGCGTGCACCGTCTTCCTGGCCAGGAAGTCGTCGGCGATGTCCTGGATGTAGTCGCCGTTGTAGGCCGCCTCGGGCCACTGCGGGTCGCCCGGCTTCAGGCCGCGGGCGCGCAGCTGCACGCTGGTGGCCAGGGTGGCGATCTGGACGCCGGCGTCGTTGTAATAGAACTCGCGGGTGACGTCCCAGCCCTGCGAGGCGTACAGGTTGCAGATGGCGTCGCCCAGGGCGGCCTGGCGGCCGTGGCCCACGTGGAGCGGGCCGGTCGGATTGGCCGAGACGAACTCCACCATCATCCGGCGGCCGTTGGACGCGCGGCGGCCGTACTGCTGGCCGCCCTGCAGCACCTCGCGCACGACCTGCTGCCTGGCGGCGGGCTTGAGGCGGATGTTGATGAAGCCCGGCGCGGCGATCTCCAGGGCGTCGACCCAGCGCTGGAAGGCGGGCGACTGCAGCAGGTCGGCCTTGAGCGTCTCGGCCAGCTGGCGCGGATTGAGCTTGAGCGGCTTGGCGAGCTGCATGGCGGCCGTGCAGGCCCAGTCGCCGTGCGCGGCCGCCTTGGGCGACTCGAAGGCCGCCTTGGCGCCGGCGCCGGGCGACAGCTTGTCGAGCCCGGCCGCCAGGGCGCCGAGCAGTTCGTCTTTCACGAGGAGCATCGCGGGATTTTACGGACCCGGCCCCCGCGGGCCCGGTTCAGGCGCCGAAGCCGCGCGCCAGGAAGGCCGCCGGCAGCGGAATCAGCGGCAGGATGTGCCCCGCGCGCATCACCAGCCGGCGCGCGCGCCGGATCTCCGCCTCGTCGGGCAACGTGCCGTCGGCCGCGAGGCGGCGGTGCCAGGCGGCGAAGCGGCGGCTGGCGCCGACCGACAGCACGGCCATCAGCAGGAACAGCGCCACCTTCGCGTGCAGCAGCCAGTTGCCGGCGTACCAGGCGGCCGGCTTGCTGCCGGCCACGAGGCGGATGACGCCCGTGACCAGCACGGCGGCCATCGCGATCCAGTAGATGCGGTCGACCGTGCCCAGCCGCTCGACCACCTTGGCGTTGAGCCACTCGGCGCGGCACAGCGCCGCCTCGCTGGTGAGGAACACGACCACCGTCAGGATGGCCAGGAGGTGCGCGTACTGGAGCAGGGCGTCGGCGGTCATGCGGTGGGCCTCAGGCGCGCCAGAACTCGGGGCGGCCGAAATGCTGCTTGAGGAAATCGATCCACAGCCGCACCCGCACCGGCAGGTGCTTGCGCTGCGGGAACACGGCGTAGATGCCGTTGGGCGGCGCGGCGAACTCGGCCAGCACCTCGACCAGGCGGCCCGAGGCGATCTCGGTCTCGACCTCCCAGGTGCTGCGCCAGGCGATGCCGTAGCCCTGCAGGCACCAGTCGTGCAGCACCTGGCCGTCCGAGCAGTCCAGCGGCCCGCCCGGGCGCAGGTGGACCACCTCGTAGCTTTCGGGGCGCCCGGGGTCCGCCAGGACGCCTTCCTGTTGCCGCCCATGGGCGGTTCGCGGCACCCGAAACGCCCAGCCGCGCACCTGCGAAGCGTCGCTCGACAGCGTGAGGCAGTCGAAGCGGGCCAGGTCGTTGGGGTGCTCGGGCGTGCCGTGGCGCTGCAGGTAGTCGGGCGTGGCCACGCACAGGCGGCGGTTGTCGGCCATGCGCACGCTCACCAGCGAGGAGTCCGGCAGGTCGCCCACGCGCACCGCGCAGTCGTAGCCTTCCCCGGCCAGGTCGACCACGCGATCGCTGAGGTTGAGCGAAATCGTCACGTCCTTGTGCTGGGCGCGAAAGCGCGGCACCAGCGGGGCGACATGGCGCCGGCCGAACCCCGCGGGCGCCGTGATGCGCAGGTGGCCGCTGGCCTTGACGCCACCGGCGCTGACGCTCGCCTCGGCATTGGCCAGGTCGGCCAGCAGGCGCTGGCAGTCCTCCAGGAACGCGCTGCCCTCGTGGGTCAGCGTCAGGCGCCGGGTGGTGCGCACCAGCAGCTTCACGCCCAGCCGTTCCTCGAGCGCGTCCAGGCGCCGGCCCATGATGGCCGGGGCGACGCCCTCGGCCTTGGCCGCCGCCGTCAGGCTGCCCCGCGTCGCCACCGACACGAACGACTCGAGTTGCTTGAGCTTGTCCATGCAGAGCAGATTATGCGCATGCAGGTCAAGAATCGGGGGCGTTCCCGGCCGCTTTACGGTTGAGCTTCCGATGCCGACGCGGTTGGAGGCGCCGTCCGCTGATCGCCGGGCTGGCCCGCGTGCAACCGCCGACAACGACTCGAACCCATCGATTCCACGCACACAGGTTGAGAATCAAATCACCGCCAAGCCTCTAAACCATGAGCCAAGGTGCGAATACAGTCTCGGCCTGGCGCGGCGCGCGACGCCCGCCACCGCTTTTCACGTCATCCCGCCAAGGAGTCCCCATGTCCGCCCGCACGACCGTCCACCGCCTCGAAGTGGCCACGGAGCTGTATCGCTTCATCGAAGACCAGGTGCTGCCCGGCACCGGCGTCGACAGCGCCGCTTTCTGGACCGGCTTCGATGCGATCGTCCACGACCTGGCGCCGAAGAACGCGGCGTTGCTGGCCGAGCGCGACCGCCTGCAGGCCGAGATCGATCGCTGGCACCAGGCCCACCCCGGCCCGATCCGCGACATGGGCGCGTACCGCAAGTTCCTCGAGGACATCGGCTACCTCGTGCCGCATCCCAAGGGCGCCAAGGCCACCACCGCCAACGTGGACGCCGAACTGGCGCTGCAGGCCGGCCCCCAGCTGGTGGTGCCGATCCTCAACGCCCGCTATGCGCTGAACGCGGCGAACGCTCGCTGGGGCTCGCTGTACGACGCGCTGTACGGCACCGACGCGATTCCCGAGACCGGCGGTGCCGACAAGGGCCCCGGCTACAACGAAGTGCGCGGCGCCAAGGTGATCGCCTATGCCCGCAACGTGCTCGACCAGGCGGCGCCGCTGGCCACCGGCTCGCACCGCGACGCCACCGGCTACCGGGTCGAGGGCGGCCGGCTCGCCGTCGCGCTCAAGGACGGCGCCTCCACCGGCCTGAAGGACCCGGCCAAGTTCGCCGGCTACCGCGGCGACGCCGCCGCGCCCAGCTCGGTGCTGCTGCGCAACCACGGCATCCACCTGGACATCCTGATCGACCGCGCCTCGCCGATCGGCCGCACCGACCCGGCGGGCGTGAGCGACGTGATCCTGGAGGCGGCGCTGTCGACCATCATGGACCTGGAGGACTCGGTCGCGGTGGTCGATGCGCAGGACAAGGTGCTTGCGTACGGCAACTGGCTCGGCATCCTCAAGGGCACGCTCACCGAGCAGGTGGCCAAGGGCGGCAAGACCTTCACCCGCGGCCTGAACAAGGACCGCGAGTACACCGGGCCGGATGGCGCCAAGGTGGTGCTGCACGGCCGCTCGCTGCTGTTCGTGCGCAACGTCGGCCACCTGATGACCAACCCGGCGATCCTGTGGGACGGCGGCAAGGAGATCCCCGAGGGGATCCTGGACGCGGTGGTCACCTCCGCCATCGCGATCCACGACCTGAAGGGCCACGGCGCCAACGGCATCCGCAACTCGCGCACCGGCTCGGTCTACATCGTCAAGCCGAAGATGCACGGCCCGGCCGAAGTCGCGTTCGCCGACGAACTGTTCACGCGCGTGGAGCAGGTCCTCGGCCTGGCGGCCAACACGGTCAAGCTGGGCATCATGGACGAGGAGCGCCGCACCAGCGTGAACCTGCAGGCGTGCATCGCCGCCGCGCCGGCGCGGGTGGCCTTCATCAACACCGGCTTCCTCGATCGCACCGGCGACGAGATGCACACCGCGATGCTGGCCGGCCCGATGATCCGCAAGGGCGACATGAAGTCCAGCGCCTGGATCCAGGCCTACGAGAAGAACAACGTGCTGGTGGGCCTGGCCTGCGGCCTGCGCGGTCGCGCCCAGATCGGCAAGGGCATGTGGGCCATGCCCGACCTGATGGCCGCGATGCTGGAGCAGAAGATCGCGCACCCGAAGGCCGGCGCCAACACGGCCTGGGTGCCCTCGCCCACCGCCGCGACCCTGCACGCGTTGCACTACCACCAGGTGGACGTCGATGGCGTGCAGCGCGAGCTGGAGAAGATCGACGCCGACGCCGAACGCGAGAAGCTGCTGACCGGCCTGCTGACGGTCCCGGTCGCCGAGCAGGCGACCTGGTCGGCGCAGGAGCGCCAGCAGGAGCTGGACAACAACGTCCAGGGCATCCTGGGCTACGTGGTGCGCTGGATCGACCAGGGCGTGGGCTGCTCCAAGGTGCCCGACATCCACGACGTGGGCCTGATGGAGGACCGCGCGACGCTGCGCATCTCCAGCCAGCACATCGCCAACTGGCTGCAGCACGGCGTGGTCACCGAGGAACAGGTGCGCGAGACGTTCCGCCGCATGGCCGCCGTCGTGGACCAGCAGAACGCCGGCGACCCGGCCTACCAGCCGATGGCCGGCCACTGGGACACCTCCTACGCCTTCCGCGCCGCGCAGGACCTGGTGTTCAAGGGCAAGGAGCAGCCTTCCGGCTACACCGAGCCGCTGCTGCACGCCTGGCGGCTGAAGGTCAAGGCGCGCGGCTGAGGCGCCTGTCCGGCGCCGCGGCAGGCCACGCGCGGCGCCGGCCAAGGAATCCGCCCCACCCGGCGGCGGTCGCCGCGCCCCCGCGGGTAGACTGCCGCATGGCCGCCGAACCGCCCATCCCCGACACGGCGCACTGCCCCCTCTGCGGGGCATCCAACCGCTGCGCGATGGAAGAGGAGCGCCGCACCGGCCAGCCGCAGCCGCCCTGCTGGTGCACGCAGGCGAGCTTTCCGCCCGAGCTGCTCGCGCGCGTGCCCGCCCAGGCGCGGGGCCGCGCCTGTCTCTGCGCGGGCTGCGCCGCGACGGCCGCCCGGTGAGCGCCTCCGGCTCCGACGCGCAGGCGCTGAGCCGGCGCTACGGCCCGCGCTACCGCTGGCTGCTGCTGATGTCGGTGATGGTCGGGACCATGGCGTCGGTGATGTCGTCGACCATCGTCAACGTCGCCATCCCCGACATGAGCCACCACTTCCTGCTCGGCCAGGAGCGCGCGCAGTGGGTCAGCTCCGGCTTCATGGTCGCCATGACGGTGTCGATGCTGACCACGCCGTGGCTGCTGGGCCGCTACGGGTACCGGGCGACCTACGTGGGGACCATGGTGCTGCTGCTCGCCGGCGGCGTGGCCGGCGGATTCGCGGCGCACTTTCCGGTCGTGCTGGCCGCGCGCGTGGCCGAGGGCCTGGCCGCCGGCGTCGTGCAGCCCATTCCCGCCATCATCATGCTGCGCGCCTTCGAGCCGCACGAGCAGGGCCGCGCCTCGGGCCTGTTCGGCATGGGCGTGGTGCTGGCCCCCGCCCTGGGCCCCAGCATCGGCGGCGTGCTGGTCGACCTGTTCGGCTGGCGCTCGATCTTCTTCATGGTGGTGCCGTTCTGCATCGCCTCCATCGTGCTGGCCTACCGGTTCGTGCCGGACAGCGCGCCGGGCGGCGATGCGGCCCGGCGCGGCGGCGCCTGGCTCGACTGGCGCGGCCTGCTGCTGGCCACCACCGGCACCCTGTGCCTGCTGAACGGGCTGGTGGAACTGCACGGCAGCCACCACGTGCGCGCGATCCTGCTGCTGGCCGCGGCGCTGGCCGCGCTGGTGGGCTTCATCGCCTGGCAGCGGCGCGCCGGCGCCACCGGGCGCGAGCCGCTGATGAACCTGGCGCTGTTCGGCTACCGGACCTACGCCATGGGCAGCATCGTCGCCTTCATCTACGGCACGGCGCTGTTCGGATCGACCTACCTGCTGCCGGTCTACATGCAGCTGTGCCTGAAGCTGCCGGCGGCGCACGTGGGCACCATCCTGCTGCCCGCAGGCATCGTGCTGGCCTTCACCATCGGCGGCGTCGGGCGCCTGGCCCATCGCATCCCCACCTTCGTGCTGGTCAGCGCCGGCCTCACGCTGCTGGCGCTGTCGTTCGCGCTGATGCCCACCGTCGGACTGGAGGCGCCGCTCGCGCTGCTGGTGACCTGGGCCATCCTGGGGCGCATCGGGCTGGGCTTCATCTTGCCGTCGCTCAACCTGGGCGCGATGCGGCCGCTGCACAAGGGCCTGATCCCGCAAGGCGCCAGCGCGATCAACTTCCTGCGCATGCTGGGCGGCGCGGCCGGCGTGAGCCTGTGCGCCATCGTGCTGGAGTGGCGCATCGCCGCGCACGGCGACTCGCTCGCCAACCCGCAGACCAGCCCCGCGCGCCTGGCCGCCTTCAACGAGGCCTTCTTCCTGCTGGCCGCGCTGTGCGCGCTGGCGGTGATCGCCGCATGGCAGCTGCGCGAGTCCCCCCAAGCGCGCAGCCCTGGCGAATAATGGCCGCATGTGCCAGCTGCTGGGGATGAACTGCAACACGCCCACGGACGTCACGTTCAGCTTCACGGGTTTCGCGCAGCGGGGCGGGCGCACCGACCACCATGGCGACGGCTGGGGCATCGCGTTCTTCGAGGGCCGCGGCCTGCGCCACTTCGTCGACCACCAGCCGGCGTCGCAGTCGCCGGTGGCCGAGCTGATCCGGCGCTACCCGATCCGCAGCCGCAACGTGATCGCGCACATCCGCAAGGCCACGCAGGGCGAGATCACGCTGGAGAACTGCCACCCCTTCGTGCGCGAGCTGTGGGGGCGCTACTGGGTGTTCGCGCACAACGGCGACCTGAAGGACTTCCATCCGCGCCTGCACGCCAACTTCAGGCCGGTGGGCAACACCGACAGCGAGCGCGCGTTCTGCTGGATCATGCAGGAGCTGTGGAAGTCCCACGCCGGCGTGCCGAGCGTGCACGAACTGACGCTGACGCTGCGCGAGCTGGCGCCGCAGATCGCGCGCCACGGGCCGTTCAACTTCCTGCTGTCCAACGGCGAGGCGCTGTGGGCGCATTGCGCCACCAACCTCTACTATGTCGAGCGCAAGCACCCGTTCGCGCATGCGCAGCTGGCGGACGAGGACCTGTCGGTCGACTTTGCGCACGTCACCACGCCGCAGGACAAGGTGGCGGTGATCGTCACCGCGCCGCTGACCACCAACGAGACCTGGACACAGATGCAACCCGGCGAGCTGCGGGTGTTCGTCGACGGCACCAGCGACGCCGCGCAGGCGTCCTGAAGGCGCTCAGCCCTTCGCGCCGGGCAGCTCGATGCCCGGGAAGATCTTGATCACCGCGCTGTCGTCCTCGCGGCCATGCCCGGCCGCCGACGCCTGCAGGAACATCTGGTGCGCCGCGGCCGACAGCGGCAGCGGGAATTTCGCCGCCCGCGCGGTGTCCAGCACCAGCCCCAGGTCCTTGACGAAGATGTCGACCGCCGACAGCGGCGTGTAGTCGCCCGCCAGCACGTGGGCCATGCGGTTCTCGAACATCCAGCTGTTGCCGGCGCTGTGCGTGATGACCTCGTACAGCGCGGCCGCATCGACGCCTTCGCGCAGCCCCAGCGCCATCGCCTCCGCCGCGGCCGCGATGTGCACGCCGGCGAGCAGCTGGTTGATGATCTTCACCTTGCTGCCGTTGCCGGCCTGCTCGCCCAACCGGTAGACGTTGGCGGCCATGGCCTCGAGCACGCCGTCCGCCTTGGCATACGCCTCGGGCCGGCCGGCGGTCATCATCGTCATCTGCCCCGATGCGGCCTTGGCGGCGCCGCCGGAGATCGGCGCGTCGAGGTACAGCAGCCCGCGCTGCGCGAGCCGCTGCTCCAGCGCGGCGGACCAGTTGGGGTCGACCGTCGAGCACATCACGAACAGGCTGCCGGGCCGCATCGCCTCGGCCGCGCCCTGCGGGCCGAACAGCACCTGCTCGGTCTGCGCCGCATTGACCACCACGCTGATCACCACCTCGCACGCCGCCGCCACGTCGGCCGGGCTGGCGCATGCGGTGCCGCCGTCGGCGGCGAAGGCGCGGGCCGCCTCGGGCCGGATGTCGTGCACGTGCACGTGGTGTCCCGCGCGGCGCAGCGACTGCGCCATGCCCAGGCCCATCGCGCCCAGGCCGATCAGTCCGATGTGTCTCATGGCAGCCCTCCGTTGGCTCGTATCGCGGCCGTTATACACGGCGCGAGGCCCCCCCGCGCGGGGCTAGCGGGCCGCGATCACGTCCTCGAGCGCGTCGACGAACATCGCCGGCACGTCGAAGCCCGCCTGCTGCGTGATCTCCTGGAAGCAGGTCGGGCTGGTGACGTTGATCTCGGTGAGGTAGTCGCCGATCACGTCCAGTCCCACCAGCAGCAGGCCGCGCGCGGCGAGCACGGGGCCCAGGGTCTCGGCGATCTCGCGGTCGCGCGTCGAGAGCGGCTGCGCCACGCCCTTGCCGCCGGCGGCCAGGTTGCCGCGGATCTCGCTGCCCTGGGGGATGCGGGCCAGGCTGAAGGGAACCGGCTTGCCGCCGATCACCAGCACGCGCTTGTCGCCCCGCGCGATCTCGGGCACGAAGCGCTGCACCATCAGCGTGGTGGCGCCGTGGCCATTGAGCGTCTCGGTGATCGAGCCCAGGTTCAGCCCGTCGGCGCCGACCCGGAAGATGCCCATGCCGCCCATGCCGTCCAGCGGCTTGAGGATGATCTCCTGGTGCTCGGCATGGAAGCGGCGCACCTCCTCGGGATCGCGCGTCACCAGCGTGGGGCTGACGAACTGCGGGAACTCCATGATCGCGAGCTTCTCGGGGTGGTCGCGCAGCGCCCGCGGGCTGTTGACCACCCGCGCGCCTTCGCGCTCGGCCTGCTCGAGCAGGTGCGTCGCGTAGAAGTACTCGGCATCGAACGGCGGATCCTTGCGCATCAGCACGGCGTCGAACGCCATCAGGTTGGCCCGCCGCACCCCGGTTTCCTCGAACCACGCTTCGTCGTCGCTGGTGAGACGGATGTCGCGCACCGTCGCGTGCACCAGGCCGCCGGAGCGCCAGGCCAGGTGCCGCGGCTCGCAGGCGGCGATGCGGTGGCCGCGCCGCTGCGCCTCGCGCATCATGGCGAACGTGGTGTCCTTGTAGACCTGGAAGGCCTCCAGCGGATCGGCGACGAAAAGCAGGTTCATGGGGCGACCGGGCATGGGGCCGTTACTGTTGCACAAATCGCGTGCTGCCGCTCGGCGCGCCTCAGGCGGCCTTGGGAATGGCGAGCCCGCGCTGCACCGCCGGGCGGTCCAGGAAGGCGTCGAGCGCGCGCTGCACATGCGGGAAATCGGCAAAGCCCACCAGTTCACCGGCGCCGTAGAACCCCACCAGGTTGCGCACCCAGGGGAAGGTGGCGATGTCGGCGATGGTGTACTCGTCCCCCGCGATCCAGGCCTGCCGCGCGAGTTGTCCCTCCAGCACGGCCAGCAGGCGCCGCGCCTCGGCCGCATAGCGGTCGCGCGGGCGCTTGTCCTCCCAGTCCTTGCCGGCGAAGCGGTGGAAGAACCCCACCTGGCCGAACATGGGCCCGATGCCGCCCATCTGGAACATCAGCCACTGCACCGCCTGCCAGCGCCGCGCCGGATCGGCGGGCAGGAACTGGCCGGTCTTGTCGGCCAGGTAAAGCAGGATCGCACCCGACTCGAAGAGCGCGAGCGGCTTTCCGCCCGGGCCGTGCGGATCGAGGATGGCCGGGATCTTGTTGTTCGGATTGAGGCTCAGGAACGCCGGGGACAGCTGCTGGTGCAGCTCGAAGTCGACCCGGTGCGGCTCGTACGGCAGGCCCGTCTCCTCCAGCAGGATCGAGACCTTCACACCGTTGGGCGTGGGCAGCGAGTACAGCTGGAGGCGGTCGGGGTGGCGGGGCGGCCACTGGCGGGTGATGGTGAAGGCGGACAGGTCGCTCATGGGCGGCACCGTACCAGCTCCGGCGCGCGGCGGCCCGGCGGTGTTCGCGTTTTCGGCAGTGGCGGGGGGCTTGCGCGGCTGTCACACTCCGGGCACGCGGCATGCTTGTGCTGCCGGCGTTCATTCACCCTTGAGGAGTTTCCCGATGAAGATCAAGACCCTGGTTCCCCTGGTGCTCGCGCTGGCCGCCGTCGGCGTGTCGGCCCAGGAGACGCTGAAGAAAGTGGCCGACAGCAACAAGATCACGCTGGCCTACCGCGAAGCGTCGGTGCCGTTCAGCTACCTGGCCGGTCCCGGCAAGCCGGTGGGCATCATGGTCGACATCTCCGAGGCCATTGCGGCCGAGGTCAAGAAGGCGACCAACAAGCCGAACCTGGAGATCGCCTGGCAGGCCGTGACGTCGCAGAACCGCATCCCGCTGCTGACCAACGGCACGGTCGACCTGGAGTGCGGCTCGACCACCAACAACTCCACCCGCGGCAAGGAAGTGGCGTTCGCGATCAACCACTTCTACACCGGCACCCGCCTGCTGGTGAAGAAGAACTCGGGCATCAAGAACTACGCCGACCTCAAGGGCAAGACGGTGGCCACGACGGCGGGCACCACCAACTTCCAGGTGCTGCGCAAGTACAACCAGGACAAGGGCCTGGACATGAACATCCTGACCGGCAAGGACCACGACGATTCCAAGCTGCTGGTCGAGAGCGGCCGCGCCGTGGCGTTCGGCATGGACGACATCCTGCTGTTCGGCCTGAAGGCCAACGACAAGAACCCGGCCGACTGGGACGTGGTGGGCGACTCGCTGCAGGTCGAGCCCTATGCCTGCATGCTGCGCAAGGACGACCCGCAGTTCAAGCAGCTGGTCGACAAGGTGATCGGCGGCATGATGAAGAGCGGCGAGTTCGAGAAGCTCTACACCAAGTGGTTCACCTCGCCGATTCCGCCGAAGAACATGAACCTGCAGCTGCCGATGGCCCCCGAGCTCAAGCAGAACCTGAAAGACCTGAGCGACAAGCCGGCGACCTGAGGCGGCACCGCCGCCGAAAGGTCGCCGCCCCGGCGCAGGCCGGGGCCCAGGAAGAAGGGGCGCCTCGGCGCCCTTTCTTCGTTTCAGATCTCGATCTTCGAGCCCAGCTCGACCACCGCGTTGTTCGGCAGCTTGAGGAAGTCGGCCGCCGCGCTGGCGTTGTGGTGCATCTGGGCGAACAGCTTCTCGCGCCAGGTGGCCATGCCGCCGCCGATGGTGGGCACCACCACGTCGCGCGAGAGGAAGTAGCTGGTCGTCATCGGCTGGATCTCGCAGCCGCGGTTGCGCATGTGCTCCAGCGCGCGCGGCACGTCGAAGTCGTTCTTGAAGCCGTAGTGGACCACCACCTGCCAGCAGTTGTGGCCCAGCGACTCGACCTCCAGCCGCTTGCCCAGCCCGATCCACGGCGTCTCGTGGCTGCGCACGGTGACGAACAGGTTGTGGTCGTGCAGCACCTTGTTGTGCTTGAGGTTGTGCAGCAGCGCGTTCGGCACGGTGCCGGGCTCGGCCGTGAGGAACACGGCGGTCCCCTCCACCCGGGTGGGCGGGCTGACGAACACGGACTCGAGGAAGCTCTGCAGGTCGATCGCGTCGTGCCGCAGCTTCTCGTTCAGGATCGCGCGCCCCTGCTTCCAGGTCATCATCAGCGTGAAGATGGCCCCGCCGATCATCAGCGGGAACCAGCCGCCGTCCACCAGCTTGAGCAGGTTGGAGCTGAAGAAGGTGACGTCGACGATGAAGAACAGGCCGGTGGCCAGCAGGCACAGCCACAGCGGGTACTTCCAGCCGTAGCGGATGACGAAGAACGTCAGCGTGGTGGTGATCAGCATGTCCAGCGTCACGGCGATGCCGTACGCGGCGCCCAGGCTGGTGGAGGAGCGGAACATCACCACCGCCATCACGATGGCCACGAACAGGCCCCAGTTCACGAACGGGATGTAGATCTGTCCCGTCTCGCGCACGCTGGTGTGCTGCACGTTCAGGCGGGGCAGGTAGCCCAGCTGGATCACCTGCTTGGTGACCGAGAAGGCGCCGGTGATCAGGGCCTGCGACGCCACCACCGTGGCGGCGGTGGCCAGGAACACCAGCGGCAGCTGGGCCCATTCGGGCGCCATCAGGAAGAACGGATTCTTCACCGCGCTGGCGTCCTGCAGCAGCAGCGCGCCCTGGCCGAAGTAGTTGAGCGTCAGGGCCGGCATCACGACCGAATACCAGGCCAGCCGGATCGGCTTCTTGCTGAAGTGGCCGAGGTCGGCGTAGAGCGCCTCGGCCCCTGTCACGCACAGCACCACGGCGCCCAGGATGATGAAGCTGGTGAGCGGCTGGTGCCACATGAACAGCAGGGCGTGGTGCGGGCTGAGGGCCGTGAGGATCTCCGGATGGCGGCTGATGTTGGCCACGCCCAGCACCGCGATCACCAGGAACCAGGTCAGCGTGATCGGGCCGAAGAACTTGCCGATGCCCGCGGTGCCGCGCTTTTGCACGGCGAACAGGCCGAACAGGATCAGCAGCGTGAGCGGGATCACGCCTTCCTTGAACTTGGGCGAGACGACTTCCAGGCCCTCCACCGCCGACAGCACCGAGATCGCCGGGGTGATCACGCCGTCGCCATAGAACAGCGAGCTGCCGAAGATGCCCACGCCCAGCAGCACCTTGCGCAGCCGCGGCTTGTCCTTGACCGCCTGCGAGGCCAGCGCCAGCATCGCGATCAGCCCGCCCTCGCCGTTGTTGTCCGCCCGCAGCACGAGCAGCACGTACTTGATCGAGACGATGACCGTCAGCGTCCAGAAGAAGATGGACAGGATGCCGTACACGTTGGCAGTGGTGAACTGCACGTGGCCGGTCTCGAAGACCGCCTTGACGGCATACAGGACGCTGGTTCCGATGTCGCCGTAGACGACACCGATGGCGCCGAGGGTCAGCGCCGCGAGCGAGGATTTCGAGCTTTGCACAAGGGATCCCCGTCTTGCGGCCAACTGCGGCGGCGGGGTTTCCGGTTCCTTTTGGGACCGCTATTGTGCGCTGCCGGCACGCCCGCGCCGGGCGGATGTTGCAGCGCAACAACTCGCCCGCGGGCGGTCAGTCGTAGGTCTCGGCCTCGGGGTCGGTGGCCTCGAGCTCGTAGCTGGCCGCCAGCATGGCCAGCCGCCCGATCACCCCGTACATGTAGAACCGGTTCGGTGCGCTGGCGCCGGGCTTTTCGCCGGGTTGAGGTAAGCGCGTACTCTCGGCGAACGCCAATGGCACGAAGCCGGCGCCCGGCGCGTTCAGGTTCTCGTCGATGCCGCGCTCGGGATGCACGCGGTAGAAGCCGCCGACCACGTAGCGGTCCATCATGTAGACCACCGGTTCGGCCACCGCGTCATGGATGCGTTCGTACGTCTGCACACCTTCCTGGATGATGACGTCGTTGACCTCCTGGCCATCCTTGATCACCGACATCTTGTTGCGGGTGCGCCGGCTCAGCTGCTCGAGGTCCTTGACGTCGCGCACCGTCATGATGCCCATGCCGTAGGTGCCGTTGTCGGCCTTGACGATCACGAACGGCTTCTCGTTGATGCCGTATTCCTTGTACTTCTTGCGGATGCGGGTGAGCAGCGCGTCGACGTTGGTGCGCAGGCACTCCATGCCGGCGCCGGCGCCCTCGGCGAAGTCGATCTCGCCGCACTTGTTGTACATGGGGTTGATCAGCCACGGGTCGATGCCCAGCATCTTCCCGAACCGCTTGGCGACCTCTTCGTAGCTCTGGAAGTGGCGGCTCTTGCGCCGCACCGACCAGCCCGCGTGCAGCGGCGGCAGCAGGTACTGCTCGTGCAGGTCCTCCAGGATGCCGGGCGCGCCGGCCGACAGGTCGTTGTTCAGCAGGATGGTGCAGGGGTCGAAGTCCTTCAGCCCCAGCCGGTGGCGGGTGCGCACCACCGGCTCGAGCACGATGGACTCGCCGGTGGGCAGGTTGATCGTGGTCGGCTCGGTGATCTCGGGGTTGATCGAGCCGATGCGCACGTTCAGGCCGGCCATGTGGAAGATGCGCTTCAACTGCAGCACGTTGGCCAGGTAGAACGTGTTGCGGGTGTGGTTCTCCGGGATCACCAGCAGGTTCTTGGCTTCCGGGCAGATCTTCTCGATCGCCGCCATCGCCGCCTGCACCGCCAGCGGCAGCATCTCCTGCGTCAGGTTGTTCCAGCCGCCTGGATACAGGTTGGTGTCCACCGGGGCCAGCTTGAAGCCGGCGTTGCGCAGGTCCACCGAGGTGTAGAACGGCGGCGTGTGCTCCATCCACTCGAGCCGGAACCAGCGCTCGATGGCGGGCATGGATTCGAGGATCCGCTGCTCGAGCTCGTTGATGGGCCCCGTGAGGGCGGTGATGAGATGCGGAACCATGGGCCCTCGTCGGCGCGGCTGTTTGACCGGATTCTAGGAAAGATCAGGTCAGCCTTGCCGATTGCAAGGCCCGGCCCGCCGCGGTGCTAGCCGCGCAGTTCGCCCTGCCCGAGCACCACCCACTTGAGCGAGGTGAGGCCCTCGAGGCCGACCGGCCCGCGGGCATGGAACTTGTCGGTGCTGATGCCGATTTCCGCTCCCAGGCCGTACTCGAAGCCGTCGGCAAAGCGCGTGCTCGCATTGACCATGACGCTGGCCGAATCGACCTCGCGCAGGAAGCGCTGCGCATGGACGTGGTCGCGCGTGACGATGGCGTCCGTGTGGTGGCTGCCATAGCGGTTGATGTGCGCGATGGCCTCGTCCAGGCCGTCCACCACCTTCACGCTGATGACGGCGGCCAGGTACTCCTCGGACCAGTCCTGCTCGGTGGCCTCGCGCACCTGGGCGCCCTGCACCGCGCCGAGGAGGGCCAGGGCCCGCGGGTCGCAGCGCATCTCGACGCCCTTGGCGGCGAACACCGCGCCGATGCGGGGCAGGAACTGCGCGGCCACGCCCTGCGCGACCAGCAGGCCCTCGGCCGCGTTGCACGGGCTGTACTTCTGCGTCTTGGCGTTGTCGGCGATCGCCACGGCCATCCCGAGGTCGCACGGATCGTCCACGTACACGTGGCAGTTGCCGTCCAGGTGCTTGATGACGGGCACCCTGGCGTCACGGCTGATGCGCTCGATCAGGCCCTTGCCGCCGCGCGGGATGATCACGTCCACGAACTGCGGCATCGCGATCAGCTGGCCGACCGCCTCGCGGTCGGTGGTGGGCACCAGTTGCACGGCGTCCTCGGGCAGGCCGGCATCGGCCAGCGCCTCGCGCACCAACCCCGCCAGCGCCCGGTTGGATTCGATCGCCTCCGAGCCCCCGCGCAGGATGCACGCGTTGCCGCTCTTGATCGACAGGCTCGCGGCCTCGATCGTCACGTTCGGCCGGCTCTCGTAGATCATGCCGAACACGCCCAGCGGCACGCGCATCTGGCCGACGCGGATGCCGCTGGGCTGCTGCGTCATGCCGCGGATCTCGCCGATGATGTCCGGCATCGCGGCCAGCTGCTCGCAGCCCTGGGCGAGCGTCTCGATGATCCTGGGCGTCAGGCGCAGCCGGTCGACCATCGGGGCGGCCAGCCCCGCCGCGCTGGCCCGCTCGATGTCCTTGGCGTTCTCGGCCTGCAGTGCTTCGACCGACGCGCGCAGCCGGGCCGCGAGGGTGCGCAGGACCCGGTTCTTCTCGGCCGCGCTGGCCGCGGACATGCGCCCGCCGGCCTGCCGGGCCTGCAAGCCCAGCGTCTGCATGACCTCGGCGATGTTCAGCGCATTCACGCCGCCATTGTCCCACGGCGGGCGGCGGACTGCTGCGGCGCAGCACACTCCTGGCACAGCTGCATGGCCAGCCGCTGCAGGGCCTGCCAGCCGTCGGTGGGCCAGCCCGGCGCCTTCAGTCCCTTGACGATGCCGTCGACCACGTGGGCGGCATGCAGCAGGTTGTCCAGCGTCGTGGGCGACAGCCGCGGCAGCACCCGCTCGAACAGCCGCTCCTTCAGGCCCCACACGCGCTGCTCGCGCAGCGCGAGCGGCAGCGGCCGGCCCTCGCCCATCGCGTCCTTCACGCGCTTGAGGGCGCGGATGTCCTCGGCCAGCGTGTAGTGCACCAGCACCTCGGCCTCGCCCTCGGCCTGCAGGCCGTCGAGCATGCGCTGCACGCGCGCCAGCTGGCCGCCGAGCACGGCCTCGGACAGCTTGAAGACGTCGTAGCGCGCGACGTTCAGGACTGCGCCCTCGACCTGCTCGAAGCCCAGCTCGCCGGCCGGATGCAGCAGCGCCAGCTTCTGGATCTCCTGGTGCGCCGCCAGCAGGTTGCCCTCGACCCGGTCGGCGAAGAACTGCAGCGTGCGCTGGCCCTCGTCCCCCGACACCACGCGCTGGCCCTGCTGCGCGAGCCGCTGCGCGATCCACTGCGGCAGCGCGGCGCGCTCGATCGGGTCGAGCTGGATCGTGACCCCGTGGCCGTCCAGCGCGCCGAACCAGGCGCCGTTGCGCGTCATCTTGTCCAGCCGCGGCAGCAACACGAGGGTCAGGGTCGAGTCGTTGCCCTGGGCGCTTTCGGCCAGCTGCTGCAGCGCGGCGCTGCCATCCTTGCCCGGCTTGCCGGACGGGATGCGGACCTCGAGGATCTGGCGCTCGGCGAACAGGCTGAGCGAACCGCCGGCCGCCAGCACCGCGCTCCAGTCGAAGTGCGCGCCGGCGACCGTGTGCACGGTGCGTTCGGTGTAGCCCTGGGCGCGCGCGGCGGCGCGGATCGCGTCGGCGGCCTCCTGGACCAGCAGCGGCTCGTCGCCGTGCAGGGTGTAGAGCGACCGCAGGCCCTTCTGGAGGTGGGCCGACAGCTGGGCGGCGGCAAGCTGCATGGCCGCCAGTGTAGTCGCGCCCGGGCGGCCGCCGCGGGCGGCGGCCCGCCCGCGGGCTTCGACTAGCCCGCGACGACCTCGCCGAAGATGGCCGTGGCCTTGTCGATCAGCGCCGGGGTGATCGTGAGCGGGGGCGCGAAGCGGATCACCGTCTCGTGGGTCTCCTTGGACAGCACGCCGCGCTCGGCCATGCGCTCGACGATGCGGCGCGCGTTGCCGTGGGCCGGGTCGATGTCGACCCCGATCCACAGGCCGCGGCCGCGCACGTCGCGGATCACCGGCCCGGCCGCCTGCTGCACCTGGCGCAGGCGCTGCATCAGCAGCGGCCCCATCTCGGCCGCGCGCTCGACCAGCTTCTCCTCCTCGAGCACGCGCAGGCCCTCGAGCGCCACCGCGGCGGCCAGCGCATTGCCGCCGAAGGTAGACCCATGGCTGCCGGGATTGAACACGTCCATCACCGGCGCGTCGGCCAGGAAGGCGCTGACCGGCAGCAGCCCGCCGCCGAGCGCCTTGCCCAGGATCAGCGCGTCGGGCCGGATCCCCTCGTGCTCGAAGGCGAACCACTTGCCGGTGCGGCCCAGGCCGGCCTGCACCTCGTCGTCGATCAGCAGCACCCGGTGCCGGCTGCACCAGTCGCGCAGCTCGCGGAAGAAGCCCGCCGGCGGCACGATCACGCCCGCCTCGCCCTGGATCGGCTCGATCAGCACGGCGCAGGTGTTCGGGCCGGCCGCCGCCTCGATGCTGGCCATGTCGCCGAAGTCGAAGTGCCGGAAGCCCGGCGTGAACGGCCCGAAGCCCGCGCGGTAGTCGGCTTCGGTGGAGAAGCTGATGACGGTGTTGGTGCGGCCGTGGAAGTTGCCGCGCGCGACCAGGATCTCGGCCTGGCCGTCGGGGATGCCCTTGACCTGGTAGCCCCAGCGCCGCGCGCACTTGATCGCCGTCTCCACGGCCTCGGCGCCGGTGTTCATCGGCAGGGCCCGGTCGAACCCGGCGATCGAGCACAGCTTTTCCAGGAACGGACCCAGCGTGTTGCCGTGGTAGGCGCGCGAGGTGACGGCCACCTTCTCCAGCTGGCGCCGCGCCGCGGCGACCACGCGCGGGTGCAGGTGGCCGTGGCTGACGGCCGAATACGCGCCCATCATGTCGATGTACTCGCGGCCCTGCACGTCCCACACCAGGCAGTCGAGCGCACGGTCCACGACCACGGGGACCGGGTGGTAGTTGCGCGCGCCGTAGCGCTCTTCCAGGCCGATGAACGCCTGCGTCGTGCCTTCCTTGATGTGCATGTCGATCTCCCTGTGCATGTGGCCCGACCATTCTGGGCCGGGGTGCGCTGCGCGGGGCGTGATTCGGCGCGGCCGCCGCGGCGGCAACGGCCGCAACGGGACGGCCAGACTTCCGTTTCGGAAGTGCGGACTCAGCCTTGGGAAGGCAGCGTGCGCGGCACCGGAAAGCCGGTGAATTCCTTGATCGTCTGCAGCTCGATGTTGCTCACGATCTTCTCGATGCCCAGCGCCGCCTCGTCGAGCCAGCCGTTGATGAGGCGGTGGTACTCGTCGAGCGTGGCGCACGAGATGCGCACCAGGTAGTCGTAGCGGCCGCTGACGATCCAGCAGGCCACGACCTCGGGCGAGGACGCCATGCGCTGCTCAAAGCGCTGCACCGAGGCCTGGCGCTGGTCCTTCAGGGCGATCTCGGCGAAGACGCTGATGTGCTCGCCCAGGGCGTTGCGCTTGACGAGGGCGCGGTAGCCCTCGATCAACCCGCGCGACTCGAGCCGGCGCACCCGGTTGAGGGTGGCGCGCGGCGACAGGTGGATCGCCTCGGACAGCGACTGGATGGTGGTCCGGCCGTCCTGCTGCAGCAGCTGCAGCAGCCGGAGGTCGGACCGGTCCAGCTCCATCGTCAGAGCGTCTTGACCGCCGCCAGCCGCCGCATCAGCTGCTGCACCAGGTCGGTCTGCATGTCGCGGTACAGGAGCCCCTCCTCGGCTTCCTTGGCCAGCACCGCCGACTCGTTGAAGCTGACGTCGCGCTGCTGCAGCAGCTCGGTCTCGGGGATCAGCTCGCGCCCCTGCGGCGTGCGCAGCCGGAACCGCAGCCGGTTGCGCAACTGGAACTCGCGCACCTGGCCCGAGGCATTCACGCCCACCACGACCTTCTCGCGCGCCTCCGACAAGATGTCGAGCACGACCTGCGCGGCGTCGGGCTGGGCCGCGGGCGCCAGCACCTGCACGTTGGGCGACGAGGCGAGATAGCGGCGCAGCTCGGTGGCCGCGGCGCCGGTGGAGGGGATGGCGATCGAGCCGAAGGCGAACTCCGGTGCGCGGCGCAGCTGGAAGCCGCAGCCGGCCAGCAGCGCGCCAGCCCCGGCCGACAGGACAAGCAGGCGGCGGCGCATCAGACCACCACGTTGACCAGGCGGCCCGGCACCACGATCACCTTCTTGGGGTGCGCGCCGGCGGCGAATTTCTGGAACGCTTCGCTGGCGAGCGCGACGCGCTCGATCTGCGCCTTGTCGGCGCCGGCGGGCACGGACACCGAGCCGCGCAGCTTGCCGTTGACCTGCAGCATGAGCTCGAGCTCCTCCTGCTCCAGCGCCGCCGCGTCGACCTTGGGCCACGGGGAATCCAGCAGCTCGCCGTGCAGGTCGGCGTAACCCAGCTCCTGCCACACCGCGTGGGTGACGTGCGGGGTGACCGGGTACAGCACGCGCAGCAGGATGCCCAGGCCCTCGGCCAGCGCGGTGCCGGCGCCCTCCTCGCCGGTGGCCTTGAAGTCCTCCAGCGCGTTCAGGATCTTCATCGCGCCGGAAACGACGGTGTTGTATTGCATGCGGACGTAGTCGTAGTCCACCTGCTTGAGCACCGTGTGCACTTCGCGGCGCAGCGCCTTGACGGACTTGCCGAAGCCGCCCGCCGCGCCCAGGCGCTGCACGTGCGAGCCGACCGTGCCCATCGCGGACAGGCGGTGGCCGAAGCTCCACACCCGGCGCAGGAAGCGGTAGCTGCCCTCCAGCGCGGCATCGTTCCACTCCAGCGTCGCCTCGGGCGGCGCGGTGAACATGGTGTAGAGGCGTGCCGTGTCGGCGCCGTACTTCTCGATCAGGTCCTGCGGGTCGACGCCGTTGTTCTTGGACTTGGACATCGTCGTCCAGCCCTCGTAGGTCACCGGCTGGCCGTCGGCCTTGGCGGTCGCGGAGACCACCCGCGCGTGCTCGTCGCGCACGATGTCCAGGTCGTGCGCCCAGAAGTACTGCTTGCCCGTGGTGGTGCGCGAGAACGCCTCGTTCAGCACCATGCCCTGGGTGAGCAGGCGCGTGAACGGCTCGTCGATCTTCACCAGCCCCAGGTCGCGCATCACCTTGGTCCAGAAGCGCGCGTACAGCAGGTGCAGGATGGCGTGCTCGATGCCGCCGATGTACTGGTCCATCGGCATCCAGTACCTGGTGCCCTCGCCCACCATCGCCCGCTCGTTCTTCGGGTCGCAGTAGCGCATGAAGTACCAGGACGAGTCGACGAAGGTGTCCATCGTGTCCGTCTCGCGCCGCGCCGGCTTGCCGCACACCGGGCAGGTGCAGGCGAGGAAGTCCTCGCGCTTGTTCAGCGGGTTGCCGGTGCCGTCCGGCACGCAGTCCTGCGGCAGCACCACCGGCAGGTCCTTCTCGGGCACCGGCACCGCGCCGTGGTCGGGGCAGTGGATGATCGGGATCGGCGTGCCCCAGTAGCGCTGGCGGCTGATGCCCCAGTCGCGCAGGCGCCAGGTGACCTTCTTCTCGCCCAGGCCCTTCTGCTGCAGCGCATGGGCGACGGCCTGGACCGCCTCCTGGTAGCCGAAGCCGCTGAAGCTGCCCGAATTGACGGTGACGCCGCGCTCCTTGTCGCCGTACCACTCCTGCCAGTGGCGGTAGTCGTACGTCTCGCCGTCCACGTGCACCACCTGCATGATCGGCAGGTGGTACTTGAGCGCGAAGGCGAAGTCGCGCTCGTCATGGCCCGGCACGCCCATCACGGCGCCGTCGCCGTAGCCCATGAGCACGTAGTTGCCGACCCACACGTCGACCGGCTCGCCCGTGAGCGGGTGGAACACCACCAGCCCGGTGGGCATGCCTTCCTTGTCCTTCAGCGCGAGTTCGGCCTCGGTGGTGCCGCCCTTCTTGCACTCCTCGATGAAGGCGGCCAGCTTCGGGTTGGTGCGCGCGGCGTGGGCGGCGAGCGGGTGCTCGGGCGCGACCGCGCAGAACGTCACGCCCATGATGGTGTCGGCGCGGGTGGTGAAGACGTGCATCTTCCCGTCGCCGATCAGCTTGCCCTCGACGTCGCGGATGTCGTGCGTGAAGGCAAAGCGCACGCCCTCGCTGCGGCCGATCCAGTTCTCCTGCATCAGCTTGACGCGCTCGGGCCAGCCGGGCAGCTTGTGCTGCACGTGGTCGAGCAGTTCCTGGGCGTAGTCGGTGATCTTCAGGTAGTAGCCCGGGATCTCGCGCTTTTCCACCACCGCGCCGGTGCGCCAGCCCTTGCCGTCGATCACCTGCTCGTTGGCCAGCACCGTCTGGTCGACCGGGTCCCAGTTGACCACCTGGGTCTTGCGGTAGGCGATGCCCTTTTCCAGCATCTTCAGGAACAGCCACTGGTTCCACTTGTAGTAGCTGGGGTCGCAGGTGGCGACCTCGCGCGACCAGTCGATGGCCAGGCCCATCGACTGCATCTGCCGCTTCATGTAGGCGATGTTGTCGTAGGTCCACTGGGCCGGCGGCACGCCGTTCTTCAGCGCCGCGTTCTCGGCCGGCAGGCCGAAGGCATCCCAGCCCATGGGCATCAGCACGTTGTAGCCGTTCATGCGCAGGTAGCGCGTCAACATGTCGTTGATCGTGTAGTTGCGCACGTGGCCCATGTGCAGCTTGCCGCTGGGATAGGGCAGCATCGAGCAGGCGTAGAACTTCTTCTTGCGGGCGTCCTCGACCACCCGGTAGGCGTCGCGCGCGGTCCAGTGCCCCTGCGCGGCGCGCTCGACCTCGAGGTGGTTGTACTTGTCTTGCATGGCGGGAATTCTAGGCCGCGGGTGCCCTTGCCGCCCCGCCCCGCCCGCCGGCCGTCAGCGTCCGGCGGGCTCGGCGACGAAGCCGATGCGGTTGAGGCCGGCCTTTTGCGCCGCCCCCATCACCTCGACCACCTTGCCGTAGGCGACCGCCCGGTCGGCCCGCAGCTGGATCTCGGTGTCGGGCGACTGGCGGGCGGCGTCGGCCAGCCGCTGGGCGAGCTGCTCGCCGGTGACCGGCTGCTCGTTGACGAACACGCGGCCGGCGGCGTCGATGCCGATGGTGACGAACCGGGGCGTGTCCGAGGGCTGGGCGCCCTCGGCGCGCGGCAGGTCCAGCCGCAGCGAGCTGGCCATCAGCGGCGCCGTGATGATCAGGATCACCACCAGCACCAGCATCACGTCCACCAGCGGGGTGACGTTGATGTCGCTCATGGGGCGCGGCCCCTCGGTGCGCTCCAGCCGGCCGAAGCTCACGCGGCCCCCACGCCGGCGCCGGCCGCCGGGGAAGCATCCACGCCGCGCGGCTGCCCGCCGCCGACCGCGGCGGCCGCCCCGGCATGGTGCGCGACCAGCTCGCGCAGGTCGCGCGCGAAGCCCTCGAGGTCGGCTTCGATGCGGCCGATGCGGCGGCCGAAGATGTTGTAGCCGAGCACGGCCGGGATGGCGACGGCCAGGCCGGCGGCGGTCATGATCAGCGACTCGCCCACCGGGCCGGCGACCTTGTCGATGCTGATCTGCCCGGCGGTGGCGATGCCCGAGAGCGCGTGGTAGATGCCCCAGACGGTGCCCAGCAGGCCGACGAAGGGAGCGGTCGACCCCACCGTGGCCAGCAGCACCTGGCCGAACTGCAGCTTGTCGAGCACGTCGTGAAGCGCGTCGCGCAGCACGCGGGTGAGCTGCTGGCTGCGGTCGCCGGCGGCGGCCAGCGAGCCGGGCTGCTGGGCGCGGGTGGCGTCGATCAGCGGCAGGACCAGGGCGTCGCGGTCGAACCCCTGGACCCGCGCGCGGGCGTCGTCCACCGACGGCGCCTGCCAGAAGGCGGCGGTGGAGCGGCCGACGTCGCCGGCGGCGCGGCGCAGCAGCCAGGCCTTCCAGAGGATCACCACCCAGCTGGCCACCGACATGAGCAGCAGGAGCAGCGCCACCGCGCGCCCGATCGCGTCGGCCTGGCCGAACAGCTGCATCACCTCCATCGCTCGCTCCCCCTGCCGGCGGCGGCCGGCGCCCTGCCGGTCACCTCAGACCGAGCACGTCGAACATGTCGAACAAGCCGCTCTTGCGGCCGGCCAGGAACCGCACGGCCCGCAGGCTGCCCTGCGCGTACGTCGCCCGGCTGGACGACTTGTGGGTGATCTCGATGCGCTCGCCGGTGCCGGCGAACAGCACGGTGTGGTCGCCCACGATGTCGCCGCCCCGGATGGTCGAGAAGCCGATGGTCGACGGGTCCCGCTCGCCGGTGACGCCCTCGCGGCCGTACACCGCGCACGCCTTGAGGTCCCGGCCGAGCGCCGCGGCGATCACCTCGCCCATTTTCAGCGCCGTGCCGGACGGCGCATCCACCTTGTGGCGGTGGTGCGCCTCGACGATCTCGATGTCGTAGCCGGTCGACAGGGCCTTGGCCGCCATCTCCAGCAGCCGCAGCGTGACGTTGACGCCCACGCTCATGTTGGGCGCCATGACGATCGCGATGTCGCGCGCGTACTCGGCGATCTGGGCCTTCTGCGCGTCCGAGAAGCCCGTGGTGCCGATGACGGCATTGACCTTCAGCTCGCGGCAGGCCGCCAGGTGGTCCATGGTGCCCGCGGGGCGGGTGAAGTCGATCAGGACCTCGGCATGCGCCAGGCCCGTGCGCACGTCCGAGACCACCGGCACGCCGCTGGCATGGCCGAGGAAGGCGGCCGCGTCGTTGCCGATGGCGGGGCTGGAGGGCAGGTCCAGCGCGCCGGCGAGCTGGCAGTCGCCCGAGGCGCGCAGCGCCTCGATCAGCATCTGGCCCATGCGCCCGGTGGCTCCGGCGACGGCGACCTGGTGCATGGCGTCGGTCTGGCGGGTCGGCATGCGCTTCAGCGCGCCGGCTCGAGCGGCGGGTAGGTGACGGGCGCGGCCGGCTCGGCGGCCGGCTGCGCCGGCGCCGGGGCGGCGGCGGGCTTGCCGCCGGCGCGCTGGAGCTGCTCCTCGGTCGCCTCGAGCACCGGCACCTTGGCTTCGCGGCGCTTGTTGATCGAAGCGATGAATTCGGTCTCGGCCGGCATCGGGTCGCCCTCGAAGCGGTCGAGCGCGTCGCCCTTGAAGAACAGGGTCAGCCGGCGCGCCTGCGGCGGCACGCCCTGGCGGCGCAGGGTGAACACGTAGTCCCAGCGCTCGGCGTGGAAGATGTCCGTCACCAGCGGGGTGCCCAGGATCTCGCGCACCTGCAGCCGGCTCATGCCCGGCTTGAGCAGTTCGACCTGCTCGCGCGAGATGAAGTTGCCCTGCACGATCTCCACCCGGTAGGGCGTGATGGCATCGGTGACGCGGCGGCTGACGACCGCGTCGACGCTGCTGCAGCCCGCCACCACCGCGCAGGCGGCGAGCACGAGTCCGGGGTGCACGAGGCTCGACAAGGGCTGGCGCATGAAATGGGAGTCAGACGATATGATCAAACCATTGTAGCGGTCCACCTGCGGCGTCCCGCTCGTGGCGGCGCACCCCATGGCGAACATCGACGAACTCAAAAACACCGGCCTGAAGGCGACCCTGCCGCGGCTGAAGATCCTCGACGTGTTCCAGCGCGGCGGGCAGCGGCACATGACGGCCGAGGACGTGTTCCGCGTGCTGCTGGAGGAGCGCTCGGACATCGGCCTGGCCACGGTGTACCGCGTGCTCACCCAGTTCGAGCAGGCCGGCATCCTGTCACGCAGCCATTTCGAGAGCGGCAAGGCCGTCTACGAGCTGAACGAGGGCACGCACCACGACCACATGGTGTGCCTGGACTGCGGCAAGGTCGAGGAGTTCTACGACGCCGAGATCGAGAAGCGCCAGCACGCGGTGGCCAAGGCCAAGGGCTTCGAGATCGCCGACCACGCGCTGTCGCTCTACGCGCACTGCACCAAGAACCCCTGCCCGAACCGGCCCAAGGGGCGCTGAGGCCAGGCGGCGCTCAGCCGCCCTTTTCCATCGCGCGGCGGTGCCGCTCGACGAATTCGGCGTACGTGTCCACGCCGCGCAGCTGCAGGATGGTGTTGCGCACCGCCGCCTCGACCAGCACGGCGATGTTGCGCCCGGCCACGACCTGGATGACCGCCTTGCGCACGGGCACGCCCAGCACGTCCTGCACCAGCGGCTCGTACGGCAGCCGCTCGTAGTCGCGCTCGAGCGTCTCGCGTCGCACCAGGTGCACGATCAGGCGCAGCCGCATCTTCCGGCGCACCGCGGTCTCGCCGAAGATGGCGCGGATGTCCAGCAGGCCGATGCCCCGCACCTCGAGCAGGTTCTGCAGCAGCTCCGGGCAGCGGCCCTCGATGGTGGTCTGGTTGACCCGGTACAGGTCGACCGCGTCGTCGGCCACCAGGCCGTTGCCGCGCGTGATCAGCTCCAGCCCCAGCTCGCTCTTGCCCAGGCCCGACTCGCCGGTGATCAGCACCCCCAGCCCCAGGATGTCCATGAACACCCCGTGCATCGAGGTGCGCTCGGCGAAGTGCTTGGACAGGTAGGCGCGCAGCACGTCGATGACGAAGGCCGACGGCTCGTGGGTGGCGAACATCGGGATCTGCGCCCGCTCGCACATGGACAGCAGCGCCTCCGGCGCGGCCTGGCCGTCGGTGAGCACCAGCACCGGCGGCTCCAGCGTCACGATGCGCGAGATGCGCCGCGCGCAGTCGTCGGCGGTGGCGTTGGTCAGGTAGGCGACCTCGCGCTCGCCCAGGATCTGGACCCGGTACGGGTGGATGTAGTTGAGGTAGCCGACCAGGTCGGCGCCCGAGCGGGCGGCGCGCACGGCGACTTCGTCGAAGCGCCGTTCGGAAGCGCCCAGGCCGGCGACCCACTCCCACTTCAGCTGGGCGCGATGGTCCTCGAACAGGACGTCGGCGCTGACGACGGTGGGTTTCACGTCAGACCGGCTGCGCCGACTGCCAGTTGGCGATCAGCCGGTGCAGGTCGCCTGCATCGGTGCTGGCCTTGATGCGCTCGCGCAGCGGGGCATCCGACAGCAGCTCGGCGATCTCGGACAGGATTTCCAGGTGCTTCTGCGTCGCCGCTTCGGGCACCAGCAGGAAGATCAGCAGGTTGACGGGCTGCTCGTCGGGCGCATCGAAGCCGATCGGCTGGGCCAGCTGGAACAGGGCCGCCATCGGCGCCTTCAGCCCCTTGATGCGGCCGTGCGGGATCGCCACGCCGTGGCCCAGCCCGGTCGAGCCGAGCCGCTCACGGGCGAACAGGCTGTCGGTGATCAGGGCGCGCGAGAGGCCGTGCAGGTTCTCGAACAGGAGCCCGGCTTCCTCGAATGCGCGCTTCTTGCTGGTCGCATCGACGCCGACGAGCACCTGGGCGGCGGGCAGGATGGCAGCGAGGCGGTTCATGGTCGCGAGGCGCGATTATGCACCCGCCTCCGGACAAACCCTGCCGCTGCGCCGCCCGATTCCCACACGGCGCCGCAAAGACGGCAAGGGCCCCGTGCGGGGCCCTTGGAGTCGATCCGGCCCGGTGCGGGCCGGACGGGATCACATGATGCGCTTGGGTGCGGGATGGTGGTGGTCCTGCAGCCGCGTCTTGTGGCGGCCGACCTGGCGATCGAGCTTGTCGACCAGCTCGTCCAGCGCGGCATAGAGGTCTTCGTGGGAACTCTCCGCGAACATGTCGTTGCCCTTGACGTGGATGCGGCACTCGGCGCGCTGTCGTCGTTCCTTTTCCTTCTGCCTTTCGATGGTGAGGAGAACCTTGATGTCCACCACCTGGTCGAAGTGGCGGGTGATGCGATCGAGCTTGGTGGTCACGTACGTGCGCAGTGCGGGGGTGACTTCGAGGTGGTGACCGCTGATCGTCAAGTTCATGCAAAACCTCCTGGTTCGCTCGGGTTGAAGGCCGCGGCGGGAGGCCCGCCGGACCCGGGAGAAGCTTGAACTGGCGTTGAAACCACTATGCCCCTCGCCCCTGTGAAAAGCAATCGATTCGAGCATGCGGAAACAAAAAAGAAAGCGGCCCGCAGGCCGCTTTCACGCAGTGGAAACGGGACGCAGCCCGCTCGCGGATCTCAGTGCCAGCGCCAGCCGGCGGCGCGATGCGCATAGCGGCTCCAGTCGGCCGCGCCGCGCGCACGCGGGTGGGCCTGGGCGCCCGGGCGCTCGAGGTTGGCGTGCTCGACACGATCGCCCTGCGGCTTGTCGCGGGGCTCGTCGGAAAAACGGTTCGGGCTCTTGGCTTCGGTCAACATGGGGGCCTCTCGGTGGTGTGCGGCCATCAGCTGCCGCTGTCGTTGCTGGGGTGGCGGTGGCCGGCCGGACGGTCGGTCCGCTGCGCGTGCGGGCTGAGGAACGGCCACGCGTGGCCGGGACGGCGCCGCGCCTGCTGGCCCATGGCCTGCTTGTCGCCCTGGGCGTTCGGGCGCCAGCTCGTGCGGGCGGCGTTCGGGTCGTTCGCTAGCTGGATCATGGGACGGCTCCTTGCGGGGGAATCGGAAGCGGCATGCCGCTCCGGGTGGATAGGAAAGACTGTAGGGACGGGACCTCATCGGGGGTGTCGGACAGGTCGGCCCAGCTTTGTAGGACGCTTCCTGCGGCTGGGGCAGCACGCGGACGGCGCGCCTGCCGCTGAGGCGCGTCCAGAATCGCCCCATGCCCCCCACCCCCCGCGGCACGAATCCTGCGCGACTGCCGACAAGTCAGCGCGTACTTCTGCTCGTCGACTTCATCAACGCGCTCGACTTTCCCGGCGCCGAGCAGCTGGCGCCCCGGGCGCTGGCGGCCGCGCGCGCCACGGCCTCGCTCAAGGAGCGGCTGCGGGCCGAGGGGGTGCCGGCGATCTATGCCAACGACAACTTCGGGGTCTGGCAATCGGACTTCCGCAGCCTGGTGGCGACCTGCCAGGCGCTGCAAGGCGAGGCCGGCGAGATCGCGCGCCTGCTGGCCCCGCGCCAGGACGACATCACGATCCTCAAGCCGCGCCATTCGGCCTTCTTTGCATCGGCGCTCGAATTGCTGCTCACCGAGATGGGCGCGCGCGAGCTGGTGATCTGCGGCCTGGCCACCGACATGTGCGTGCAGCTGACCGCCGCCGACGCCTTCCTGCGCGAGTTCGAGGTCTCGGTGCCGGCCGACTGCAACGCCGCCGAGACCGACGAGGCCAAGCAGCGCGCCCTGGACTACATGGCCACCGTGCTCAAGTGCGACGTGCGGCCTTCGACGCAGCTGGCCGCGGCGACGGCGCGCTAGGGCCCCGCATCCCGGCGCGCAGGGATGGATCGCTGCCCTCGCAGCGGGCAGCGCGGCATAATCGCGACCCGTTACCAGCCACCCCACGAGCAAGCCTTGGATCCCTACCCCAGTCGGTAGCTTTCAACGCCCCCTGACCGGCGTTGGAAGCACCTTGCCGCCACGCCGAACATCGAACACCTGCCGTCAGGGACCCCATGCTCAACATCTTCACGCTCGCCAACGGACGTCTCTTCCAGGAGGAGATCGAGTCGCTGGAGGAGCTGTCCCGGTTCCAGCCGATCTGGGTCGACCTCGAGTCGCCCACCGTCGAGGAAAAGCGCTGGGTGGCGCAGTACTACGGCCTGTCCATCCCCGAGGACGCGATGGACGAGGACATCGAGGAGTCGGCGCGCTTCTACGAGGAGGACAACGGCGAGCTGCACATCCGCAGCGACTTCCTCATCGCCGATGACGACGAGCCGCGCAACGTGCGCGTCGCGTTCATCCTCAACCAGCAGAACGACACGCTCAAGAGCCGCGGCGTGCTGTTCTCGATCCACGACGAGGACGTGCCGGTGTTCCGGCTGCTGCGGCTGCGCGCGCGCCGCGCCCCGGGCCTGATCGAGGACGCGAAGGACGTGCTGCTCAAGCTGTTCGACGCCGATGCCGAGTATTCGGCCGACGCGCTCGAGGGCATCTACGACGAACTGGAGAAGGTCTCCAAGCAGGTGCTCGCCGCCGAGGTCACCGACACGATGGCCGGCGAGGTGCTGGGCGAGATCGCACGCCAGGAGGACCTGAACGGCCGCATCCGCCGCAACGTGATGGACACGCGCCGCGCGGTCAGCTTCATGATGCGCAGCCGCATGCTGTCGGCCGGCCAGTTCGAGGAGTCGCGCCAGATCCTGCGCGACATCGAGTCGCTGGACAACCACACGGCGTTCCTGTTCGACAAGATCAACTTCCTGATGGACGCCACCGTCGGCTTCATCAACATCAACCAGAACAAGATCATCAAGATCTTCTCGGTCGCCAGCGTCGCGCTGCTGCCGCCCACGCTGGTGGCCAGCCTGTACGGCATGAACCTGAAGTTCCCCGAGCTGGAGATTCTCGGCCCGGCGAGCTACCCGTACGTGCTGCTGCTGATGGCCGCCAGCGCCCTGGTGCCCATGTGGTACTTCCGCAAGCGCGGCTGGCTGCGCTGACGCCCGGGGCGGCCCGGGGCCCGCATTGGCCGTCTTGCGGGCCGGCGGCGCCGGAGTGCGGCACCGCCGCCGGCGCGGCGCGGACCGTCAGGCCGGCGCTTCTTCCACCGCTGGCGCCGCTTCCTCCCGCCGGCTGAACCACGCCACGTACAGCACCGGCAGCACCACCAGCGTGAGCAGCGTCGCCGTGATCAGGCCGCCGATCACCACGATGGCCAGCGGCCGCTGCGTCTCCGAGCCGATGTCGTGCGACAGTGCCATGGGCAGCAGGCCGAGCGCCGCCAGCATCGCCGTCATCAGCACGGTGCGCAGGCGCTGCATCGAGCCGAGCTTGACGGCCGTGCGCACGTCGGCGCCGTTGGCGCGCAGCTGCTGGAACACCGACAGCATCACCACGCCGTTGAGCACGGCCTGGCCGGACAGCGCGATGAAGCCGATCGCCGCCGACACCGACAGCGGGATGCCGAACACCCACAGCGCGATGAAGCCGCCGATCAGCGCGAGCGGCACGTTGACCAGGATCAGCGTCGCGAGCTTGACCGACTTGAAGGCGTCGAACAGCAGCACGAAGATCAGCAGCAGCGAGATCGGCACCACCACCGACAGCCGCTTCATCGCCCGCTCCTGGTTCTCGAACTCGCCCGACCAGGTGATGGTGTACGAGGGCGGCAGCTGGATGTTGCGCGCCACGCGGGCCTGCATGTCCTTGACCACCGAGCCCATGTCGCGGTCCTTGATGAAGATGCCGATCGCCATCGTGCGGCGGCCGCTCTCGCGCGCGATGTTCATCGCGCCGCTGACCTGGCGCACGTCGGCCACCGTGGCCAGTTGCGCGTAGCCGCCGTCGGGGGTCGGGATCAGCGTCTGCGGCAGCGCGGACAGCACGCGGCGCTGCTCGGGCAGCCGCACCGCGACCGCGAACTTGCGCTCGCCCTCCCAGATCTGGGTGGCGGCCTTGCCGGCCAGCGCCGCCTCGACCACGTCCTGGATGTCCTGCACGTTCAGCCCCAGGCGCGCCGCGCGGTCGCGGTCGATGTCGATCACCACCTGCGGCAGGTCGCCCAGCCGGTCGATCTCGGCGCGGTAGACGCCGCTGACCTGCTTGATCTCGCGCTCGATGTCCTCGGTCACGCGGCGCAGCTGCACCAGGTCGTCGCCGGCAACCTTGATCACGATCTGGCCGTCGATCTGCGAGATCGACTCCAGCACGTTGTCGCGGATCGGCTGCGAGAAGCTCGGCTCCATGCCGGGGATGGCGGAGACGGCGCGGTCCATCTGGTCGAGCAGCTGCTCGCGCGTGAGGCCCTTGCGCCACTCCTCGGCCGGCTTGATGTCGACGAACACCTCGGCCATGCTGATCGTCTTGGGGTCGGTGCCGTCCTCCGGCTGGCCGGCCTTGGACACGGCGGTGCGCACCTCGGGCACGGTGCGCAGGGCCCGGCGCACGTCGTGCAGCACGCGGGTGGCCTCGTCGTTGGAGATGCTCGAGGGCAGGCGCAGGTTGACCCAGATCGTGCCTTCGTTCAGCTCGGGCAGGAACTCCGAGCCCAGCCGGCTGGCCGCCACCAGCGCCAGCGCGAACGCGCCCAGCGCCAGCCCGACCACCAGGCGGCGCCGCCGCAGGGCCCAGTCGATCACCGGTTCGTACACGCTCTTGCAGGCCGACACCACGCGGTTGTCGTGGTGCGGCAGCTTGTGGCGCAGCATCCAGTACGCCAGCAGCGGCACCAGCGTGAGCGAGAACACCAGCGAGCCGACCAGCGCGGTGGTCACCGACAGCGCCATCGGCTGGAAGATGCGGCCCTCGTGGCGCTGCAGCGCGAAGATGGGGATGTGCGCCGCGATGATGATCAGCATCGAGAACAGCGTCGGGCGCCCCACCTCGTTGGCCGCGTCGACGATGGTGGCGCGGCGCTCGGAATCGCTCATGTCCTCGCGGCTGGTCGCCAGCCGGTGCATCACGTTCTCGATCACGATCACCGCGCCGTCGACGATGATGCCGAAGTCCATCGCGCCCAGCGACAGCAGGTTGGCCGGCACGCCCATCACCTTCAGCCCGAGGAAGGTGGCCAGCAGCGCCAGCGGGATCACCACCACCACGGCCAGGCTGGCGCGCAGGTTCGACAGGAACAGGTACAGCACCAGCGACACCAGCAGCGCGCCTTCGACCAGGTTGCGGAACACCGTGGACAGCGTCTTGGCCATCAGCCAGGTGCGGTCGTAGAAGGGCACGATCTGCACGCCCTTGGGCAGGCCGCGCTCGTTGAGCTGGGCGATCTTGTCCTTCACGCCCTTGAGCACCACGCTGGGGTTCTCGCCCTTGCGCATCACGACGATGCCGGTGACCACGTCGTCGTCGCCGTCCTGGCCCACGGTGCCCAGGCGCGGCACGGCGCCGACGGTGACCTGCGCCACGTCGCGCACCAGGATCGGCGTGCTGCCGCGCGTGGCCACCACGATGCGGCCGATGTCGTCGGGCGAGCGCAGCAGGCCGATGCCGCGGATGGCGTACTGCTGCGGGCCCTGCGCGACGTAGCTGCCGCCCGCGTTCGAGTTGCCGCGGCCCAGCGCGTCCAGCAGGTTCTGGAACGTCAGCTTGGTGGCGCGCAGCTTGTCCAGGTCGGGCTGCACCTCGTACTGCTTGATGAAACCGCCCATGGCCACCACGTCGGCCACGCCGGGCACCTGGCGCAGCGAGCGCTCGACCACCCAGTCCTCGATCGAGCGCAGGTCGGTGGTCGAATGGCCGTCGCCGCGCACGCGGTAGCGCATGATCTCGCCCACCGGCGTGGCGTTGGGCGCGATGTTGGCCTCGACGCCCGGCGGCAGGTCGACCGAGCGCAGGCGCTCGTTGACCTGCGCGCGAACGGCCAGCACGTCGGCCTTGTCGTCGTACGTGACGACGGTGAACGACAGGCCGAACTGGGTGTGCGAGAACACGCGGATCGAGTTGGGCAGCCCCGACAGCGCCACCTCGATCGGCAGCGTGACCTGCTTTTCGACCTCCTCGGCCGCGCGGCCGGGGTACAGCGCGATCACCGTGACCTGGGTGTCGGTCACGTCCGGGAACGCCTCCACCGACAGGTTGCTGAACGCCACCGCGCCCGCCAGCGCGAACAGCAGCGTGCCCAGCACCACGAACAGGGGCTGGTGCAGCGCGAAGTGGATCAGGCGCCTCATCGGGCCGCCGACCCGGTGCTGCGCGCGACGGCCGCCGACGCGGCGTTCGCCGGCGGCGGCGCGGCCTCGTTCTCGCCGCCGCCGGGCCCGCGGGCCTGGCGCGCCTGCGCGTACTGGCGCGCCAGCAGCAGCGTGTTCTCGCTCACCACCTGCTCGCCCGCTTCCAGGCCGGTGCCCACCAGCACCTGCTGCGGCCCCTGCCAGGCGACGCTGATGTCGCGCGGCTCGAACGCGCGCGGGCCGACCTGCACGAACACCGACTGGCGGGTGCCGCGCAGCAGCACGGCCGAGGCCGGGATCAGCACGCCGGCGCCGGGCGTGCGCTCCACGCGCGCCGTGGCCAGCATCTCCGCCTTCAGCTGGCGCTCGGGATTGGCGACGATGCCGCGCACCTTGATCGTGCGGGTGGCCGGATCGATGAAGTCGGCGGTGGCCAGGACGCGGCCCTCGAACTTGCGGCCCGGCAGCGTCGGCACGACCAGCTCGAAGGCGGCCCCGGGGCGCAGCGTGCCGGCTTCGGTCTCGCGCGCATCGATCACCACCCACAGCGAAGTCGGATCACTGACGACGAACAGCGGCGGCACGCCGGCGCCCATCTGGTCCGGCCGCAGCTCCTGGCCGGGCGTGAGGTTGCGCTCGACCACGAAGCCGGCGATGCCAGACACCAGCGCCAGCCGCTGGTCCACGCCCGCGCCCTTGCCGCCGTACAGGCGCGTGCGCGCCTCGGCCCGCTGCACCTCGGCGCGCGAGCGCGCCGCGTCGGCTTCGGCCTGCTCCAGGTCCTTGCGCGCGATGACGCCGGCCTCGAACAGCTCGCGCTGGCGGGCCAGCGACTTCTGCGCCAGCTGCGCGTCGACCTGCGCCTTGGCGGTGTCGGCCTGGGCGACGCCGAAGTCCGGCGATGCCAGCTGCGCCAGCACGGTGCCCGGCTTGACGGGCTGGCCGACGTCGGCGGCGATGCGCGCCACCCGGCCGGCGAAGGCCGGGTAGATGCGCTGCGTGCGGTCCTCGTTCCAGACCAGGCGTGCCGGCAGTTCGACGGTGAGCGTCCTGGCGGGCGCGGCGGCGACGGTCCCCAGCTGCGCGAGCTGCGGATGCTGGGGCGGATAGACGAACTGGGCGCCCTGGAGCTGGGGGTCCGGCGGCGCCGGCGGCTCGGCCGGCTCCTGCCGGCAGGCGGCGAGCGCCAGCGCGGCGGCCAGCAGCAGGGGAAGGGAAAGGCGGTTCACGGTGACCTTCGGATTCAGGGAGTGGTCTGCTGGCGCAGCTGCCAGGCGGCCAGCGCGCGCGCGTGCTCGGCGCGCGCGGCGATGTCGTCCAGCAGCACGCTGCGCAGCGTGCGGCGCGCATCGATCAGGTCCACCAGCGGCAACGCGCCCTTGGTGTAGGCCAGCTCGGCCATCGACGCCACCTGGCGCGCCCGCGGCACGATGGCGTCGGCGAATTCGGCGGCGCGCGCGGCCGCCGCATGCAGGTCCTCGAGCAGCTTGCCGGACTCGGCGCCGGCGGTGCGCCGGGTCTTTTCCAGCTGGTCCTGCGCCTGGTCGAGCGCGGCGCGGGCGCGGGCGATCTCGCCCTCGTAGCCGTAGCTGCCCAGCACGCCGGACAGCGGCATCGACAGGCGCAGCTCCAGCAGCCGGCGCGAGGTGCCGGGGTAGTGGTCGAACGAGGTGCCGAGCGTGACGTCGTTGCGGCGCAGCGCGAGCGCGTTGTCGAACGCGGCCTGCGCGGCCTCGACGCGCTGCTGCGCCGCCCGCACGTCGGCGCGCTGCTCGATGTCGGGCAGGGCGGCGGCATCGGCCGCGATCGCCGGCCAGGCGGGCTCGACCGCGAACTCGCCGCGCGCGCCGATCAGCGCGGCGAGCGCCAGCATCGCGCGTTGCCGGTCGGCCTGCGCCGCGCGCAGGTCGGCCTGGGTGCGGCGGGCCTCGATCTCGGTGCGCAGGCTCTCCTGCTGCGAGATGTCGCCGGCCCGCTGCCGGCGCGCCGACGCGGCGGCCAGTTCCCCCGCGCTCTTGCCGATCGCGGCCACCTGCACCACCCGCTCCTGCGCGGCGGCCAGGTCGTAGAACGCGCCGGCCACGGCCAGCTGCTGCTGCACCGCGACCTCGGCCAGCTCGAGCTGGGCGGCATCGGCGGCGCGCTCGGCCGCGCGGGTGCGCAGCTCGCGCTTGTTGCCGCGCTCCCAGGTCCAGTCCACGCCGACGGCCTTGTCGATGCGCTTGTCGCGCAGCACATTGCCGCCGCCGATGCCGTTTTGCAGGTCGATCGAACTGGCCTTGGCCGTCAGCACCGGCGCCGGCGCGTGGTTGGCCGTGGCGACGTCGGCACGGGCACTCTCGACCGCCCGGCGGGCCAGCGAGACGTCGACGTTGTCGCGCGCCAGGCGCAGCGCCTCGGCCAGCGTGAGCACCGGCACGGACGTGGCCGCGCCCGCCGGGGCCGTTGGCTGGGCCCACGCCCAGGCCGGCAGCGCCATGCAGGCCGCCAGCAGCAGCTTCCCAATTCTCATGCGCCGTTTATCCCGGCGAGGGGCTGACCTTCCACTGACCCGGCGGGTTCGTAGAAGCACGTACCCGAACGCCCGGTTGGCGCCGCAGGCCGCCCGGCCAGCCCGGCGCCGAGTTCAGTCGAGCAGCGCGCGCACGATGGCCGCCGAGTGACGGCTGGCGACCTCGCGGATGAAGGTGGCGAAGTCGATGTGGGCCATGTCGTCGGCGCGGTCCGAGACCGTGCGCACGGCGGCGAACGGGACCCCGTAGTCGTGGCACACCTGCGCGATCGCCGCGCCCTCCATCTCGACGGCCAGCGCCGCCGGCAGCGCGGCCTGCAGCGCCCGGCTCTCGCTGTCGGTGGCGACGAACCGGTCGCCGCTGACGACCAGCCCGCGGTGCAGGTGCACGCCGGGCAGCGCCCGTGCGGTCGCCCGGGCCAGCCGCTCGCTCAGCGCGGGATCGGTGGCGAAGGTGCTCTTGCCAGACAGCGGCACCTCGTAGCGCGGGAAGATCGGCGAGGCGTCCAGGTCGTGCTGCAGGAACGCGTCGGCGATCACCACGTGCCCCACGTCCACCCCGGCGCCGAGCCCGCCGGCCACGCCCGTGAAGACGATCTCGCCGACGCCGAACCGCTCCAGCAGCAGCGTGGCGGTGGTGGCCGCCGCGACCTTGCCGATGCGCGAGAGCACCACCACGACCTCGTGCCCGTGCAGATGGCCAGCCCAGAACTCCCGCCCCGCCACGACCTGCCGGCTCTCGTCCGGCATCAGGTCCAGCACGGCGGCCAGTTCCTCCTGCATGGCGGAGACGATGGCGGTGCGCATGCCGCATTCTGCATTTGCTGACAGTGGCGTGTGCGCCGGCGCGATTCCACGGTACAACCCGGCCACGGCCGCCTTCTCCCCCCACCGACCGGATCCGACGCGTTGCACCACGATCTCAGCCTCATCACCACCCTCGCCGCCGGCTTCGGCCTCGCCCTGCTGCTGGGCTTCATCGCCGCGCGCCTGCGGCTGCCGGCGCTGGTGGGCTACCTGCTCGCGGGCATCGCGATCGGCCCGGCCACCCCCGGCTTCGTGGCCGACGCCGCGATCGCGTCCCAGCTGGCCGAAGTCGGCGTGATGCTGCTGATGTTCGGCGTCGGGCTGCACTTCTCGGTCGACGACCTGCTGGCCGTGCGCAAGATCGCCGTGCCCGGCGCGGTGGTCCAGATGGTCGCCGCGACGGCGCTGGGCGCCGGCGTCGCGACGCTGTGGGGCTGGTCGGTCGGCGCAGCGCTGGTGTTCGGCATCTCGCTGTCAGTCGCGAGCACGGTGGTCCTGCTCAAGGCGCTGGAGAGCCGCGGCGTGCTCGAGTCCGGCGACGGCCGCATCGCGGTCGGCTGGCTGGTGGTGGAGGACCTGGCGATGGTCCTGGTGCTGGTGCTGCTGCCAGCGCTGGCGCCGGCGCTGGGCGGCCAGGCGCCCGCCACCGGGCGCGGCACCGCGGCCACCGTGCTGCTGACGCTGCTGCAGGTGGGCGGCTTCGTCGCCTTCATGCTGGTGGTGGGCCGGCGCCTGTTTCCCTGGCTGCTGTGGCAGGTCACGCGCACCGGCTCGCGCGAGCTGTTCACGCTGTGCGTGATCGCGGCCGCGGTGGGCATCGCGTACGGCTCGTCGGCGCTGTTCGGCGTGTCGTTCGCGCTCGGCGCGTTCTTTGCCGGGATGGTGCTGCGCGAGTCGGAGTTCAGCGCCCGCGCGGCCGAGGACACGCTGCCGCTGCAGGACGCGTTCGCGGTGCTGTTCTTCGTCTCGGTGGGCATGCTGTTCGACCCGATGGTGCTGCTGGAGCGCCCCTGGCAGGTGCTGGCCACGGTGGCGGTCATCGTGCTGGGCAAGTCGCTGGCGGCCATCGTGCTGGTCCGCCTGCTGGGCTATCCGGTGCGCACCTCGCTGCGCGTGGCCGCCAGCCTGGCGCAGGTGGGCGAGTTCTCCTTCATCCTGGCCGGGCTGGGCGTGTCGCTGCAACTGCTGCCGGCCGCCGGCCAGAGCCTGGTGCTGGCGGGCGCGCTGATCTCGATCGCGCTCAATCCGCTGGTGTTCGCCGCCGGCGAGGCGCTGGAGCGGCGCTACGCGGCCGGCCCGGCGCCGGATGCCCACGTGCACCCGCTGGCCGAGCTGCCGCTGTCGACCGAGCCGCGCTACCTCTCTAACCAGGTCGTGCTGGTGGGCTGGGGCCGGGTGGGCAAGCAGATCGCCGGCAGCCTGGGCGCGGCCGGTATCCCGTTCGTGGTGGCCGAGGCCAACCGCGATGCCGTCGAGGCCCTGCGCGCCCAGGGCATCCCGGCCGTGTGGGGCGACGCCACCGAGCCCGAGGTGCTGGTGCAGGCGCACGTGCGCCACGCCCGCGCGCTGGTGATCGCGACGCCCGAGACGGTGCAGGTGCGCACCATGGCGCGCACCGCGCGCACGCTCAACCCGGACATCGCCGTGGTCGTGCGCAGCCACAACGCGCAGGAAGCGGGCCTGCTGGCCGCCGACGGGGTCGGCCAGGTGTTCGTCGGCGAGACCGAACTGGCCCGCTCGATGGCCGCGCATGTGCTGCAGGTCGTCGGGCCGCCCGCGGCCGTGGGCGGCTGAGCCCGCCGGCGGACGAAAAAAAAGCCGGGCAGCGCCCGGCCCGCGCCCGGCGCGGCCTACTTCCTGTCGCGCAGCTCGCGGCGCAGGATCTTGCCCACCGGCGTCTTGGGCAGGTCGGTGCGGAACTCGATCACCCGCGGCTGCTTGTAGCCAGTGAGGTTGGCGCGGCAGAACTCGCGCACCTTGTCCTCGGTGAGCGCGGGATCCTTCCGCACGATGACGAGCTTGACGGCCTCGCCGGTGCGCTCGTCCGGCACCCCGACCACCGCGCACTCCAGCACGCCCTCCAGGCCCGCGACCACGTCCTCGACCTCGTTCGGGTACACGTTGAAGCCGGACACCAGCACCATGTCCTTCTTGCGGTCGACGATCCTGAAGAAGCCGTGCTCGTCCACGGTGCCGATGTCGCCGGTCTTGAAGTAGCCGTCGGCCGTCATGACCTTGGCGGTCTCGTCCGGGCGCTGCCAGTAGCCGGCCATCACCTGGGGACCCTTGATCGCGATCTCGCCCGGCTGGCCGGCCGGCACCTCCTGGCCGTTGTCATCGACCAGCTTCATGTCGGTGGACGGCAGCGGCACGCCGATGCTGCCGGTGTACTGGGTGCTGGTGACCGGGTTGCAGCTGGCCGAGGGCGAGGTCTCCGACAGGCCGTAGCCCTCGCAGATCGGGCAACCGGTCTTGTCCAGCCAGAGCTTGGCGACCGCGCCCTGCACCGCCATCCCGCCGCCGACCGACACCTTCAGGTTCGACCAGTCGACCTTGCCGAAGTCCGGGTGGTTGGCCAGGCCGTTGAACAGCGTGTTGACCGCGGGGAAACTGTGGAAGGTGTGGCGCGACAGCTCCTTGAGCGTGCCGGCCAGGTCGCGCGGATTCGGGATCAGGATCAGCTTGGCGCCCGTGCGCATCGACAGCATCATCCCCACCGTGAAGGCGAAGATGTGGTACAGCGGCAGCGCGCACACGCCGGTGGGCTGCTCGCCCGCGGGCACCTTGCCCATCACCGGCGCGTTCCAGGCCTCGGACTGCAGCACGTTGGCGATGACGTTGCGGTGCAGGAGCACCGCGCCCTTGGACACGCCGGTGGTGCCGCCGGTGTATTGCAGCACCGCCACGTCGTCGGGGCCGAGGTCGACCGCGCGCAGCGTGCCGCGCGTGCCCTCGGCGATCGCCTGGTTGAACCGCACCGCGCCGGGCAGGCTGTAGGCGGGCACCATCTTCTTGACGTTGCGCACCACGTAGTTGACCAGCGCGCCCTTGACCAGGCCGAGCTGGTCGCCCATGGCCGCCAGCACGACATGCCTGACCGGCGTGTTGCCGATGCACTGCTGCAGCGTGTGGGCGAAGTTCTCGACGATGACGATGGCCTTGGCGCCCGAGTCCTTAAGCTGGTGCTCCAGCTCGCGCGGCGTGTACAGCGGGTTGACGTTCACCACCACCAGGCCGGCGCGCAGGATGGCCGCGACGGCCACCGGGTACTGCGGCACGTTGGGCATCATGATCGCCACGCGGTCGCCCTTGGCCAGGCCCAGCCCCTGCAGGTAGGCGGCGAAGGCGCGGCTGAGCGAGTCGGTCTGGCCGAACGTGACGTCCTTGCCCATGAAGCTGTAGGCGGTGCGCGCGGCGTACTTGCCGAAGCTCTCCTCCATCAGCTGGACCAGCGAGCGGTACTGCGACGCATCGATCTGGGCCGGCACGCCGGGGGGATAGGCGCTCAGCCACGGGCGCACGGGGGTCGGGGGCTGGCTCATGTCCATGGCTCTCCTCGTTGTCTTGTCTCGTTGCATGCCCGGCGGACGCGGCCATTGTGGCCACCGCCCCGGGCGGCGCGGCTCGTGTTTTTCCCTGACGCGGCGCTGACGCCGCGGGCGGTCACTCGATGGCCTTGACCATCTCCTCGACGACCTTCTTGGCGTCGCCGAAGACCATCATGGTCTTGTCCATGTAGAACAGCTCGTTGTCCAGCCCGGCATAGCCGGCGGCCATCGACCGCTTGTTGACGATCACGGTCTTGGCCTTGTAGGCCTCCAGGATCGGCATGCCGTAGATCGGGCTGCCCTTTTGCAGCGCGGCGGGGTTCACCACGTCGTTGGCGCCCAGGACGATGGCGACGTCGGCCTGGCCGAACTCGCCGTTGATGTCCTCCATCTCGAACACCTGGTCGTACGGCACCTCGGCCTCGGCCAGCAGCACGTTCATGTGACCCGGCATGCGGCCGGCGACCGGGTGGATCGCGTACTTGACGGTCACCCCCTTGTCGGTGAGCTTTTGCGCCAGCTCCTTGACCGCATGCTGGGCGCGCGCCACCGCCAGGCCGTAGCCCGGCACGATCACCACGGTCTCGGCGTTCGACAGCACGAACGCCGCGTCGTCGGCGCTGCCGCTCTTGACGGGGCGTTGCACCGCCTCGCCGGCGGCGGCCTGGCCGGCCTCGCCGCCGAAGCCGCCCAGGATGACGTTGAAGAACGAGCGGTTCATCGCCTTGCACATGATGTAGCTCAGGATCGCGCCCGAGCTGCCCACCAGCGAGCCGGCGATGATCAGCATGCTGTTGTTCAGCGAGAAGCCGATGCCCGCGGCCGCCCACCCCGAGTAGGAGTTGAGCATCGACACCACCACCGGCATGTCGGCGCCGCCGATCGGGATGATGATCAGCACGCCGAGCACGAACGACAGCGCCAGCATCGTGAAGAACGCGAGCCAGCTGCCGGTGAGCATGAACACCAGCCCGAGGGCGACGGTCACCAGCCCCAGCACCAGGTTCAGCAGGTGCTGGCCGGCGAACACCACCGGCGCGCCCTTGAACAGCCGGAACTTGTAGGTGCCCGAGAGCTTGCCGAAGGCGATCACCGAGCCGCTGAAGGTGATGGCGCCGATGGCCGCGCCCAGGAACAGCTCGAGCCGGTTGCCGGTGGGGATGGGTTCGCCGCGCGGCAGGTTCTGCAGCAGCGCCGACGGCTCCAGCACCGCCGCCACCGCGATGAACACCGCCGCCAGGCCGATCATGCTGTGGAAGAAGGCCACCAGCTCCGGCATCTTGGTCATCTCGACGGTGCGCGCGCGGTAGGCGCCGTAGCCGCCGCCGACCACCAGGCCGACCAGCACCCAGACCATGCCGCGGCCGCCGCCGGACAGCTCGACGATCAGCGCCGCCGTGGTCAGCGCGGCGATCGCCATGCCCACCATGCCGAACAGGTTGCCGCGGATCGAGGTGGTCGGGTGCGACAGGCCCTTGAGCGCCTGGATGAAGCACACCGACGCCGCCAGGTACAGCAGCGTGACGACATTCATGCTCATGGCTTGTCCCCCGCCGCCGGCTTGCGGTCCTTCTTGCGGAACATCTCGAGCATGCGGCGCGTGACCAGGAAGCCGCCGAAGATGTTGACCGCCGCCAGCGCGACCGCCAGCACCCCCATCGCCCGGCCGCCCCAGGTCTCGGTCTGCGCCGCGGCCAGCATGGCGCCGACGATCACGATGGCGCTGATGGCGTTGGTCACCGCCATCAGCGGCGTGTGCAGCGCCGGCGTGACGGTCCACACCACGTGGTAGCCCACGTAGATGGCCAGCACGAAGATGATCAGGTTGGTGATGGTGTGGGAGACTTCCATGGGTCAGGCCTTGCGCTTCACTTCGCCGTTCTGCGCCACCAGGCAGGCGGCGACGATGTCGTCGTTCAGGTCCACCGTGACCTGCCCGTCCTTGGGCAGGATCAGCTTGAGGAAATCGAGCACGTTGCGCGCGTACAGCGCCGAGGCGTCGGCGGCCACCAGCGCCGGCAGGTTGGTCTCGCCCACCAGCGTGACGCCGTGGCGCTGCACCGTCTGGCCGGGCTCGGTGAGCGGGCAGTTGCCGCCCTGCGGCGCGGCCAGGTCGACGATGACCGAGCCGGGCTTCATCGACCTGACCATCTCCTCCGTCACCAGCACCGGCGCCGGCCGCCCCGGAATGAGCGCGGTGGTGATCACGATGTCGGCCTGGGCGACGCGCTTGGCCACTTCGGCCTTCTGGCGCTCCAGCCAGCCCGGCGGCATCGGCCGCGCGTAGCCGCCCACGCCTTCGGCCGCCTCGCGCTCCTCCTGCGTCTCGTAGGGCACGTCGATGAACTTGGCGCCCAGCGACTCGACCTGCTCCTTCACCGACGGCCGCACGTCGGACGCCTCGATCACGGCGCCCAGCCGCTTGGCGGTGGCGATGGCCTGCAGGCCCGCGACGCCGACGCCCAGCACCACCACCCGCGCGGCCTTCACCGTGCCGGCGGCGGTCATCAGCATGGGGAAGAAGCGCTGGTAGCGTTCGGCCGCGATGACCACGGCCTTGTAGCCGGCGATGTTGGCCTGCGAGGAGAGCACGTCCATGCTCTGGGCGCGCGTCGTGCGCGGCGCCGCCTCCAGTGCGAACGCGGTCACGCCCGCGGCGGCCAGCCGCTGCAGGCCGGCGGCGTCGAAGGGGTTGAGCATGCCCACCAGCGTGGCGCCGGGCTTGATGGCCGGCAGTTCGCCTTCCTGCGGGGCGCGCACCTTGAGCACGAGGTCGCAGCCGAGCGCGCCGGCCTGGTCGGTGATCTCCGCGCCGGCGGCCAGATAGGCCTCGTCGGTCGCGCTCGCCGCCAGTCCCGCCGCCGAGGCCACGCGGACCGTGTGCCCCTGGGCCTTGAGTTTCTTGGCCGTCTCGGGGGTCACGGCGACCCGGGTTTCACCCGCCAGGGTCTCGGCCGGCACGCCAATCTGCATGGAGTGTCTCCTCGTGCGACGTCGTTGTAAGAGTTCGTTGGAGCTTACCTGAACTCAGCGCGGGCGCATTGGAAATCCGCGCCCCCGTCCCCACCTGCTGCGCTCCGTCGCTCGCCCTCCCGATGCCGTGCCCCTGTTCGTCCTGTCCGCGCTGCTGCACCTGCTGATCGGCCTGCGCCTCGTGCCGGCCCTGCCGCCGGCCGGCGCGATCGCGCTCGGCGCCTGGCTGCTCGCGTCCGCCGCCCTGGTCCCCCTGGGGCTCACGGCGCGCCGCTACCTCCGGCCGCCGCGCTCGGACCGGCTCGCCGCGGCGGGGCTGTTCGCGCTCGGGTTGTTCTCGTCGCTGTTCGTGCTGACCCTGGCGCGCGACCTCGTGCTGCTGGCGGCCTGGGTCGGCGGCGCGGCGGCGGACCTGGCGCGCCCCAGCGCCGTCGCGGTGCCCCTGCTGGCCGCCGCCGTCACCCTGCTCGGGCTGCTCAACACCCGGCGCACCGCGCGGGTCAAGCACGTGGACGTGCCGATCGTCGGCCTGCCGGCGTCCCTGCACGGCTTCACCATCGCCCAGATCACCGACCTGCATGTGGGCCCGACCATCCGCGCCGGCTACATCCAGCGCATCGTGGACCGCGTCAACCAGCTCGAGGCCGATGCGGTCGCGATCACCGGCGACCTGGTCGATGGCCCGGTGCCCGAGCTCGGCCCGCACGTCGCGCCGCTGTCCGCGCTGCGCTCGCGGCACGGCAGCTTCTTCGTGACCGGCAACCACGAGTACTACTCAGGCGCCGCGCCGTGGGTGGCCGAAGTGCGGCGCCTGGGCATCCGCGTGCTGCTCAACGAGCATGTGGTGATCGAGCGCGAGGGGGCCCGGCTGGTGCTGGCCGGCGTGCCCGACTTCACCGCGCATCATTTCGACGCCACGCATGCGAGCGATCCGGCGGCGGCGCTGGCGGGCGCGCCCGCCGACGCGGCCGCGCGCGTGCTGCTGGCCCATCAGCCGCGCAGCGCCGCCGCGGCCGAGCTGGCCGGCTTCGACCTGCAGATCTCGGGCCACACGCACGGCGGCCAGTTCCTGCCCTGGGTCTTCTTCGTCCGCTTCCAGCAGCCCTTCACGGCCGGGTTGCACCGCCTGGGGCGGCTGTGGGTCTACGTCAGCCGCGGAACAGGTTACTGGGGTCCGCCCAAGCGCCTGGGCGCGCCGTCGGAGATCACGCGGTTGAGGCTGGTGGCCGGTTGAGCGGCCGATCCGCTGGGCTGGCAGCGGTCCTACACCGAGGCAAGGATCCGTCCCACGCGGATGAGCTGGCCGGGAATCGAAAACTGCCCGGATGCCACGCCCAGCATTTCTCTCCTCCCCCCTCACGGGCGCCCGCGCCAACGGCGTCTGCTACCTTGGCGCGGCGCGGTCCCGCCGCAAGTTCGAGCTCTATTACCCCGACGGCTTCCAGGACGAGACCTATCTGATCGCGGAGCGGGCCTACAAGGAACGCGCCCACGTGGAGTGGCAGGCCGAACTGGGTCCGGCCGAATTCCGCAAGCTGCTGGCCCGGGGCGAGTTCCGCCAGATCGCCGACATCGCGATCCGGATCGAGTCGCGCACCAACCTGCTGTTCTCGTTCGAGAAGATGGCGCTGCGCGATGCGCTGCGCACGCCCGCCGGCGCGCGGCTGTTCGCCCACGAGCTGTACGCCTTCCTGCACGGCCGCGGCTCGATGCAGCGCCGCTTCGAGGACTGGGTGCAGGCCGTGGCCGACCTGCCGCAGCCGCGCGGCAAGGTCATGACCTGGCCGGTGGTGACGGTGTTCGGCTTCATCGCCCGCCCCGACAAGCACCTGTTCCTCAAGCCGCGCGTGACGCGCAAGGCCGCGCGCGCCTACGGCTTCGATTTCGGCTACCGCCCGGAGCCGTCCTGGCCGGTCTACCACGGGCTGCTGACCTTCGGCGCGATCATCCGCCGCGACCTCGACCGGCGCCCGGGCCTGCGCGCGCGCGACATGATCGACGTGCAGTCCTTCATCTGGGTCCAGGGCTCGGACGAGTACGACGCCTGAACGGCGTCGCCCCGGCGCCGCTTCTTCCAAGTCCCGCGGCTGCGGCCGCGAGCGCCCGGCGGACGGCAGGGGACACGACGACGCCTCGCCTGCGGCGGCCGCCCGCGCGGCCCACCGACCCCGCCGCGCCGACCATAATCCGCCGCCATGACCAAGCGCTGGAAACCGAGCGTCACCGTCGCCGCGATCGTCGAGCGCGACGGGCGCTTCCTGCTCGTCGAGGAAGAGACGCGCGAGGGCCTGAAGCTCAACAACCCGGCCGGCCATCTCGATCCGGGCGAGTCGCCCGTGCAGGCCTGCGCGCGCGAGACGCTCGAGGAGACGGCCTTCCACTTCGAGCCCACGCACCTGGTGGGCGTGTACCTGTCGCGGGTGCGCAAGCCCGGCGACGACTTCACCTACCTGCGCTTCGCGTTCTGCGGCCGCCTCGGCCGGGAGGAACCCGGGCGCGCGCTGGACGCCGGCATCGTGCGCGCCCTGTGGATGACGCCGCAGGAGATCCGCGCCAGTCGCGAGCGCCACCGCAGCCCCTTGCTGCTGCGCTGCGTGGAGGACCACCTGGCCGGCGCGCGCTACCCGCTGGAGATCCTCACCACCGACCCCAGCGTCTACGCGCCGGGCTGAGGCCGGGTGGCCCCAGCGGGGCGCGGGCATGCGGGGCCCGGGATAATCGAGCCCATGGGCAGCAGCAAGCGCGTGGTGGTCGGCTTGAGCGGGGGCGTGGACTCCGCGGTCAGCGCCTGGCTGCTCAAGCAGCAAGGCTGGGACGTCGTCGGCATCTTCATGAAGAACTGGGAAGACGACGATGACGACGAGTTCTGCTCGTCGCGCCAGGACTTCATCGACGCGGCCAGCGTGGCCGACGTGATCGGCATCCCGATCGAGCACGTGAACTTCGCGGCCGAGTACAAGGACCGCGTGTTCGCCGAGTTCCTGCGCGAGTACGAGGCCGGCCGCACGCCCAACCCGGACGTGCTGTGCAACGCCGAGATCAAGTTCAAGGCCTTCCTCGACCACGCCATGCGCCTGGGCGCCGAAAAAATCGCCACCGGTCACTACGCCCGGGTGCGCGAGCGCGACGGCCGCTTCGAGCTGCTCAAGGGCCTGGACGAGACCAAGGACCAGAGCTATTTCCTGCACCGCCTCACGCAGGCGCAGCTGGCCCGGTCGCTGTTCCCGGTCGGCGAGCTGCGCAAGACCGAGGTGCGGCGCCTGGCCACCGAGATCGGGCTGCCCAACGCGAAGAAAAAGGACTCCACCGGCATCTGCTTCATCGGCGAGCGGCCGTTCCGCGAGTTCCTCAACCGCTACATCCGCAAGGAGCCGGGGCCGATCCGGGACGAGCGCGGCCGCGTCATCGGCGAGCACCAGGGCCTGTCGTTCTACACGCTGGGCCAGCGGCAGGGACTGGGCATCGGCGGCATCAAGGCCAAGGGCGCGCAACGCGGCGGCGGCGAGCATGCGCCCTGGTTCGTGGCGCGCAAGGACGTGGCGACCAACACCCTGTGGGTGGTGCAGGGCCACGACCATCCGTGGCTGCTGTCGGGCGCGCTGGACGCGCAGGACGCCAGCTGGATCGCCGGCCTGCCGCCGGCCGAGGGCCGTTACGGCTCCAAGACGCGCTACCGCCAGGCCGATGCGCCCTGCGCGCTGGCGGCCGACGCCAACGGCGCCTTCCACCTGGACTTCCCGCAGCCGCAGTGGGCCGTGACACCCGGCCAGTCGGCCGTGCTGTACGACGGCGAGGTGTGCCTGGGCGGCGGCGTCATCGCGGCCGCGGCGAAGGCGCCTTCGGCCTGAGCGCGGGCGGCGGGCCTCAGGCCCGCGCCGGCCGCCGCGCCGGGGTCCGGCCGCCACGGGCCAGGTTGGCGGTGACCAGCGCCGCCGCCAGCGTGACCAGCCACGAGAAGTACACCCACAGCAGGAACGCCAGCAGCGGCGCGAACGCGCCGTAGACCGTCCGGTACGTCGGCACCTTGAGCAGATACAGCGCGAAGCCGCGCTTGCCGAGCTCGAAGGCGATGGCCGCCAGCAGGCCGCCGGCGATGGCATCGCGCCGCCGCACCGGGGCATTCGGCACGAAGTGGAACAGGGCGGCAAAGCCCACCGCCCCCAGCAGCACCGGCACCAGGGACAGCACGAAGGCGGCCGCCGGCGGCAGGCTCCTGAGCAGGCCGTCCGAGGCGGCCTGCAGGGCCGAGCCGGCCCACAGGCTCGCGCCCAGCAGGGTGGGCCCGACCGCCAGCATCACCAGGTAGAGGCCCAGGCGGCGGGCGATGGGGCGCGCCTTGCGCACCTGCCAGATGCGGTTGAGCACGTTCTCGACCGCGTGGGCGGTGGCCAGCGCCGTGGCGACCAGGAACAGCGCGCCCAGCGGGGTCAGGCCGCCGGTGTTGGCGGTGAACCGCCCCACGTGCTGCAGCACGGTGCGTGACAGGTCCGCCGGCAGCAATCCGCTCAGGAGGTGCTGCTGGATGGCCTGCCCGGTGCGGCGCAGGAGGGGCACGCGCGTGAACAGCGCGAAGCCGACCGCCAGCAGCGGCACCAGCGACAGCACGGTGGTGAAGGTCAGGCTGCCGGCGACCTGCGCCAGGCGCTCCTCGCGGGCGCGCCGGATGGTGAGCGGAATCAGGCCGGGCATGGGATCCGGGGCCGGGGGGCGGGCGCGCGGGGCGCGGCGTGGCCGGTCAGGCGGCGATCCGGCACCGGCCGGTCGCGCCGGCCTGGCGGGGCCGCACCGGCGCGACCGCCATGGCCCTGGGGACGGCGGGCGTCAGAACGGGATGTCGTCGTCCATGTCGTCGAAGCCCGACGACGGCTTGCTGGCCGGACGCTGCGCGGCCGGTGCGGGGGCGCGCGACGGCGGGGCGGCGCGGCGCGGCGCGCTGTCGTAGCCGCCGTCGTCGTCCGGGCCGGCCGAGCCGCCGCCCATGCCCTCGCGCTTGCCGAGCATCTTCATCTCGTCGGCGCGGATCTCGGTGGTGTACTTCTCGACCCCGCTCTGGTCGGTCCACTTGCGGGTGCGCAGGCTGCCTTCGACGTAGACCTGCGAGCCCTTGCGCAGGTACTCGCCGGCGATCTCGGCCAGGCGGTCGTTGAAGACGACCCGGTGCCACTCGGTGGCTTCCTTCATCTCGCCGGTCTGCTTGTCCTTCCAGCGCTCGGAGGTGGCGATGGTGACGTTGCAGACCCGCCCGCCGCTGGGGAAGGTGCGCATTTCGGGATCCTTCCCGAGATTGCCGACGATGATGACCTTGTTGACGGATGCCATGGCGCGGTTCCTCTGATGTTGGGGCGATTATGTCGCCTGGGCCTCGTCGGCCAACAGGTCCTCGGGCGTCTGCGAGCGCCCCGGGGCCCGCATCGGCCAGGCCACCAGCAGCCACAGCAGCATCAGCGCCGCGCAGGTGGCGAACAGGCCCGTCACCCCAACGTGCTTGGTCAGCCAGCCGCCGACCGCCCCGCCGGCAAAGAAACCCAGCGATTGGAGGGTGTTGTAGACCCCCAGCGCCGCCCCGCGGGCCTGCGGCGGCGCGATGCGCGAGGCCAGGCTCGGCTGCGTCGCCTCCAGCACGTTGAAGCCGCAGAAGAACAGGAACAGCAGCGTCGCCAGCACCCCGACGCCGGGGTGGCCGGCCGTCGCCAGCAGGGCCAGCTGCACGGCGCCCACCAGGCCGATCGCGACCAGGAACACCGCGCGCAGGTAGCCGCGCCGCTCCAGCGGGAACAGCGTGCCGCCCATGACGACGAACGACGCCAGCACGGCCGGCAGGTAGACCACCCAGTGGCGGTCCTTGGGCAGGCCGGCGTCCACCAGCAGCGCGGGCACCGCCATCCACATGGCCAGCTGCACCGCGTGCAGCACGAACACGCCCACGTTCAGCCGCAGCAGCGGCGCATGGCGCAGCACGTCGCGCAGGCGCCCGCGCGGCACGTTGCGGTGCACCACGGGCTCGGGCGGGGCGCCCCACAGCACCACCGCGATGCAGCCCAGGGCCAGCAGGCCGGTGGCCGCGAACAGCCCGGACAGGCCGATGTGGGCCGCCGCCGCCGGCGCCACCACCAGCGACAGGGCGAACATCAGGCCGATGCTGGCGCCCACCAGCGCCATCGCCTTGGTGCGCACCTCGTCGCGCGTCAGGTCGGCCAGCAGCGCCGTGACGGCGGCCGAGACGGCGCCGGCGCCCTGCAGGGCCCGGCCGATCGCCAGCCCGTGCAGCGTGCCGGCGAACGAGGCCAGGAAACTGCCGGCGGCGAACACCAGCAGGCCCAGCACGATCACCCGCTTGCGGCCGAACCGGTCCGACGCCAGGCCGAAGGGGAACTGCAGCACGCCCTGGGTGAGCCCGTAGATGCCCATCGCCAGGCCCACCAGCGCCGGATCGTCGCCGCCCGGATAGCGCCGCGCCTCCAGCGCGAACACCGGCAGCACCAGGAACAGCCCCAGCATGCGGGCGGCGAAAACGGCGGCCAGCGCCCCGCTCGCCTGGCGTTCGAGGGGCGTCATGGACGAGTCTGGCAAGGGAGAGGTAGGGCCGGAAGGCGGGGCCACGGGCAGGCGAGCAGGACCGGAAAGCGGCCGATTGTCCGTCATCCGGATGGCCGAGCTGGACGCGGGGTCGGCGCCGGGCCGGCCAGGCGCGGCCACCGTGGGCTGGCGCGACCGGGCGGGTGGCACCGGCCGCACGTGCCGGGCTATCATGTCCGGTTCCCCGCCAGGCCCCTTCCCAGACGTGAATTCCTCCCGCGACGGCAAGCTCCCCGAGACCGACGAAGGCCGGTACCTCGGCCGCTCCCTGGAGGCGCAGCGCATCGCGATCCGCGGCGCGCGCACGCACAACCTGAAGAACATCGACCTGGACCTGCCGCGCAACCGGCTGGTGGTGATCACCGGCCTGTCCGGCTCGGGCAAGTCGTCGCTGGCCTTCGACACGCTGTATGCCGAGGGGCAGCGGCGCTACGTCGAGAGCCTGTCGGCGTACGCGCGCCAGTTCCTGCAGCTGATGGACAAGCCGGACGTGGACCTGATCGAGGGCCTGTCGCCGGCGATCTCGATCGAGCAGAAGGCCACCAGCCACAACCCACGCTCGACCGTGGGCACGGTGACCGAGATCCACGACTACCTGCGGCTGCTGTTCGCCCGCGCCGGCACGCCCTACTGCCCCACGCACGACATCCCGCTCACCTCGCAGACCGTCTCGCAGATGGTGGATGCGGTGCTGGCGCTGCCCGCCGACACGCGGCTGATGGTGCTGGCGCCGATCGCGCGCGAGCGCAAGGGCGAGTTCGAGGACGTGTTCGCGCAGATGCAGGCCCAGGGCTACATCCGCTTTCGCATCAACGGCAAGAACCACGAGGCCGACCAGCTGCCCAAGCTGAAGAAGACCGAGAAGCACGACATCGACGTCGTGATCGACCGGCTCAAGGTGCGCCCCGACGTGCAGCAGCGCCTGGCCGAGAGCTTCGAGGCCGCGCTGCGGCTGGCCGAGGGCCGGGCCGTCGCGCTGGAGATGGACAGCGGCCAGGAGCACCTGTTCAACGCCCGGTTCGCCTGCCCGATCTGCCACTACTCGATCAGCGAGCTGGAGCCGCGGCTGTTCTCGTTCAACTCGCCGGTGGGCGCCTGCCCGTCCTGCGACGGCCTGGGCCACCTGGAGATCTTCGATCCGCAGCGGGTGGTGGCGTTTCCCTCGCTGTCGCTCGCCTCGGGCGCCATCAAGGGCTGGGACCGGCGCAATCCCTATTACTTCAGCCTGCTCGAGAGCGTGGCGAAGCACTACAAGTTCAGCGTCGACGAGCCGTTCGAGCAGCTGGCCGCGCCGCTGCAGGCCGCGGTGCTGCGCGGCTCGGGCGAGGAGGAGATCCGCTTCCAGTACGTGATGGAGTCGGGCGCCTCCGCCGGCAAGAAGGTCACCAGGAAGCATCCGTGGGAGGGCGTGATCCCGAACATGGTGCGGCGCTGGCGCGAGACCGACTCGGCCGCCGTGCGCGAGGAGCTGGCCCGCTACCGCGCCATGCAGCCCTGCCCCGACTGCGGCGGCACGCGCCTGCGCACCGAGGCGCGGCACGTGCGCGTGGGCGCCGGCGAGCAGGCCCGCACCATCTACGAGATCGGCCGCGCCACGCTGCGCGAGTGCCTGCAGTACTTCGAGCAGCTGCACCTGACCGGCGCCAAGGCCGAGATCGCCGACAAGGTGGTGCGCGAGGTCGCGGCGCGGCTGAAGTTCCTCAACGACGTCGGCCTGAACTACCTCAGCCTCGAGCGCAGCGCCGAGACGCTGTCGGGCGGCGAGGCGCAGCGCATCCGCCTGGCCAGCCAGATCGGCTCGGGCCTGACCGGCGTGATGTACGTGCTCGACGAGCCCAGCATCGGCCTGCACCAGCGCGACAACGACCGGCTGATCGCCACCCTGAAGCACCTGCGCGACATCGGCAACAGCGTGCTGGTGGTCGAGCACGACGAGGACATGGTCCGCGCCGCCGACCACGTGGTCGACATGGGCCCGGGGGCCGGCATCCACGGCGGCCGGGTGATGGCGCAGGGCACGCCCGCCGACATCGAGGCCAGCGAGGACTCGCTCACCGGCAAGTACCTGTCGGGCCGGTTGACCATCGCCGTGCCGAAGCAGCGCACGCCCTGGCTGCCCCTCGAGGGCGGCAAGCCGGGCGAGGTGCAGCGATTGCGCATCACGGGCGCGCGCGGCAACAACCTGAAGGACGTCGCCGTCGACGTCCCGGTGGGCCTGCTCACCTGCGTGACGGGCGTGTCCGGCTCGGGCAAGTCGACGCTGGTCAACGACACGCTGTACGCGGCGGTGGCGCGCACGCTGTACCGCGCGCACGAGGAGCCCGCGCCGCACGACGAGATCGACGGCATCGAGCACTTCGACAAGGTGATCAACGTCGACCAGTCGCCGATCGGCCGCACGCCGCGCAGCAATCCGGCCACCTACACCGGCCTGTTCACGCCGATCCGCGAGCTGATGGCCGAGACCTCCACCGCCAAGGAACGCGGCTACGGCCCGGGGCGCTTCTCGTTCAACGTCGCCGGCGGCCGCTGCGAGGCCTGCCAGGGCGACGGCGTGGTCAAGGTGGAGATGCACTTCCTGCCCGACGTGTACGTGCCGTGCGACGTCTGCCGGGGCCAGCGCTACAACCGCGAGACCCTCGAGGTGCAGTGGAAGGGCCGCAACATCGCGCAGATCCTGGACCTGACCGTCGAGGACGCCCACGAATTCCTCAAGCCCGTGCCGGCCATCGCGCGCAAGCTGCAGACGCTGCTGGACGTGGGCCTGTCGTACGTCAAGCTCGGCCAGGCGGCCACCACGCTGTCGGGCGGCGAGGCGCAGCGCGTGAAGCTGGCGCTGGAGCTGTCCAAGCGCGACACCGGGCGCACGCTGTACATCCTGGACGAGCCGACCACCGGGCTGCACTTCGCCGACACCGACCTGCTGCTGAAGGTGCTGCACCAGCTGCGCGATGCCGGCAACACGATCGTGATCATCGAGCACAACCTGGACGTGATCAAAACCGCCGACTGGGTGATCGACATGGGCCCCGAAGGCGGCGCCGGCGGCGGCACGGTGGTGGCGGCCGGCACGCCGGAGCAGGTGGCGGCCAACCCGGCCAGCCACACGGGCAAGTACCTCAGCCGGCTGCTGTGACCGGCGGCCCGGGCCGGTCGCGGTCGAAGGCCGGCCGCGCCCGCCCCCCTGCATCGCGACGGCGACCTACAGGCGCACGCAGCGCGGCACGGTAGCGTCGTCGGCCAGGAAAGGATCCCCCATGGCCGACACCACCACCGACCGCATCGACGTCAACGACCCTGCCGCCGCCGAGCAGTGGGCGCGCAAGCTGGACGCCACGCCCGAGGAACTGAAGGAAGCCGTGCGCGCCGTCGGCGACAACCCGTCCGACGTCGAGGCGCACCTCAAGGGCGTGCGCACGACGACCAACGCGGACCGGGTGAAGGAAGCACTGAAGAAGGGCTGACCGGGCCTTCGCGGTCTTGACCCGCGAGCCCCGCGGCGCGTGAGGCGCCACTTTGGGCGCCGGCTTCCGCCGGGATCGCGCCGGTCAGGCGCGCGCGGCGTTCAGCGCGGCGCGCGTCGTCTCCGCCTCGCGCCGCGCGGCATCGGCGAAGTCGGCGCCGCCGGACGCATAGAGGATCGCGCGCGACGAGCTCACCACGATCGGTGCATCGGCCCGCCAGCCGGCCCGCACGGTGGCCTGCGCGTCGCCGCCCTGGGCGCCGACGCCCGGGATCAGCAGCGGCACCGTGGGCGCCAGGGCGCGCACCCGCTCGATCTCGGCCGGGTAGGTCGCGCCCACCACCAGCCCGAGCTGGCCGTTCACGTTCCACGGCCCCTGCGCCAGCCGCGCCACGTGCTCGTACAGCAGCGGCGTGCCGTCCACCGAGGCCAGGCGCTGGTTCTGCAGGTCGTCGCCGCCCGGGTTGGACGTGCGGCACAGCAGGAAGGCGCCCTTGCCCGGGTACTTCAGGTACGGCTGCACGGAGTCGAACCCCATGAAGGGCGACAGCGTCACCGCGTCGGCGCCGTAGCGCTCGAACGCCTCGACCGCGTACTGCTCCGCGGTGGAGCCGATGTCGCCTCGCTTGGCGTCCAGGATCACCGGCACGTGCGGCGCGACGCGCCGGATGTGGGCGATCAGGCGCTCCAGCTGCGCCTCGGCGCGGTGGGCGGCGAAGTAGGCGATCTGCGGCTTGAAGGCCATGGCCAGGTCCGCGGTGGCGTCCACGATGCGGGCGCAGAATTCGTGGATGCGCGAGGCGTCGCCGCGCATCGACTCGGGAAAGCGCCGGGGCTCGGGGTCCAGCCCCACGCACAGCATCGACGCGTTGCGCTGTTGCGCGTCGTGCAGCATCTCCACGAAAGTCATGGGCATCGATTGTAGGGATCGACCACAATCCGCCCCCATGCACCGCCTCAGCCGCCAGCAGCTCGTCCTCCTCGTCCTCCTGACGCTGGTGTGGGGCCTGAACTGGCCGGTGATGAAGCTGGGCGTGACCGACTACCCCCCGCTCACCTTCCGCGCCCTGTCGATCTGGCTCGGGCTGCCGGTGCTGGCGCTGGCCCTGGTGGTGCTGAAGGTGCCGTTCACGATCCCGCGCCGCGACTGGCCGCAGCTGCTCTGGCTGGCCGCGACCAACATGTTCGTCTGGCACGCCTGCATCATCCTGGCGGTGCGCACGCTCTCCAGCGGCCGGGCGGCGATCCTGGGCTACACGATGCCGATCTTCTCGGCGCTGCTGGGCGCCCTGTTCTTTGCCACGCCGCTGCACCGCCGGGCCTGGATCGGCGTCGGGGCGGCGGCGCTGGGCGTCGCGCTGCTGCTGTGGCACGAGCTCACGCAACTGGCCGGGCGGCCGGTGGGCGTGGTGCTGGCGCTCATCGCCGCCGCCACCTGGGCGCTGGGTACGCAGCAGCTGCGGCGCACCACCATCGACCGGCCCACGCTCACGCTGTCGTTCTGGATGACGGCGCTGACCGCCGTCGTGATGTCGGTGCTGTCGCTGCTGTTCGAGCGCTCGCAGTGGGCGCTGCCGGGGCCGGCCGCGTCGGGGGCCATCGCGTTCAATGCCGTGCTGATCTTCGGCTTCGCGCACGCGGCCTGGTTCTTCCTGGCGCGCTCGCTGCCGCCGCTGGCTTCGACGCTCAGCGTGATGTTCATCCCGGTGCTGGGGGTGTTCGCCGGCGCGGTGTGGCTCAAGGAAGCCCTGCACTGGCAGGACGGGGCCGCCGTGGCGCTGATGGTGGTGGCGATCGCGTCGGTGCTGTGGCCGGCGCGCGCGGGCCGCTAGCGGCGCCTCAGCGCCCCGCCACCGCCTGCTGGTACAGGCCCCGCACCTTGGGGATGTTGTCGCGCAGGCGCGCCAGCCGGTCGGGCCCGTTCGGGTGCGTCGACAGCCAGCCGGGGCCGCCGTTGCCGCCCGCCACGCGGCCCATCTTCTCCCACAGGCTGACGGCCGCATCGGGCAGGAAGCCCGCGCGCGCGCCGATCTCCAGCCCGATCAGGTCGGCCTCGGTCTCGTCCTCGCGCGAGAAGCGCAGCGTGATCAGCTGGGTGCCGATGTCGGCGCCCAGCTGGCCGAGCTGGCCCAGGCCGAACAGCTGCGCACCGAGCTGCAGCAGCGCGCCCGTGCCCTGCTCCTTGGCCACGCGGGCGCGGGCATGCTCGCGCAGGGCGTGGGCCATCTCGTGGCCCATGACCATCGCGGCCTCGTCCTCGGTGAGCTTGAGCTGCTCGAGCAGGCCGGAGAAGAAGGCGATCTTGCCGCCGGGCATGCAGAAGGCGTTGATGTCCTTGCTGCCGATCAGGTTCACTTCCCAGCGCCAGCTCCGCGCGCGGTCGTTGAAGCGCAGGCCCTGCGGGATCATGCGCTGGGCGATGCCGCGCAGCTTCTGCAGCGAAGGATGGTTCTCGGGGGCCAGCGCGCCCTGCTGGCGCGCCTTGGCCAGCAGCTGCGAGTACTGCTGCGCGGACGCGGCCTCGATCTCGTCGGCGGGCACCAGGCCGCGCATCTTGGACGGCGGCCCCACGTCCACCTGCGCCAGGGCGGGGGTGACGGCGGCCGCGCCCGCAAGCGCGAGGAACCCGCGGCGCGGCATCCACGGGGACGACTTGGCGTAGCACTGCTGGCACATGCGTCCGATCATAGAAGGGGGCGGCCGAGCAACTGTCGGACAAGACCCCCGGCGCGGCTCGGACCGCCGCCAACGCCTCAGTCGTCCAGCACGGGGGCGTCGGGGTCGACTTCCAGCGCGCGGATCGGCCGCCGCAGCCACCACAGCATGGCCAGCGCCGGCGCGGCCAGCACGGTGGACAGGATGAAGAACGGCGGCCAGCCGATCGACTCGGCCACCACGCCGGCCAGCGGGCCGACCCACACGCGGCCGACCGAGGCGAAGGCCGAAAGCAGCGCGAACTGGGTGGCGGTGAAGCGCTGGTTGCACAGGCTCATGAGGAAGGCCAGGAACGCCGCCGTGCCCATGCCGCCGGTGACGTTCTCCAGCGCCACCACCAACAGCAGCCCGCCGTCGACGTCGGCCGCGTGCGCGAGCTTGACGAACCCCCAGTCGAACGCCGGGATCACCACGCCGGGAATCAGGCCCTTGCCGCTGACGGCCAGCCACCAGAAGCCCAGGTTGCTCAGCATCTGCAGCAGCCCGAACAGCAGCAGCGCGCGCCACAGTCCCAGCCGGATCATCAGCGCCCCGCCCAGCAGCGCGCCCAGGATCGTGAGCCACAGGCCGATGATCTTGTTGACCACCCCGACTTCGGCCGTCGTGTACTGCATCGCCTGCAGCAGGAACGGCGTCATCAGCGAGCCGGCGAAGGCGTCGCCCAGCTTGTACAGGACGATCAGCACCAGGAACGCCGCCGCGCCCGGCTGGGCGAAATAGCTGCGCAGGCCGCCCAGCAGGGTCTCGAACCGCGCCTTGCGCGCGGCGAACGCCGCCAGCGGCAGCGTGACCGCGATGCCCAGCAGCAGCGCGACCAGGTCGATCCACTTTTGCTGCAGCGGCGTCGGCGCGCCAGCCAGGAAGGGCGCCGCCAGCAGGCGCGCGGTGCCGGGGGCGAAGCGCTCGCTCAGGAGGAAGCCGGCGGCAACGGCCAGCAGCACGGCGCCGAAGCCCAGGACGTCGTGGCGCGGCACCGTGCGCGGCACGTCGACGGCCGGCAGCCGCGGCAGCAGCACCACGCTCAGGACCGCCGCGCCCACCATGATCCAGCCCATGAAGCCGTAGACCTGCGGCCAGCTCCAGTCGCCGCCCTGCGTGGGGTCGACCCAGATGAAGGCGATGCCGCCGGACAGGATCATCGCCATCCGGTAGCCCATGACGTTGAGCGAGGAGCCCAGGCCGCGCTCCTGCGCATGCAGCAGGTCGGTGCGGTAGGCGTCGTTGACGACGTCCTGCGACGCCGACAGGAAGGCCACCAGCACCGCCAGCAGCGCGAAGCTGCGGGTGGCGGCCGAGGGCGACACGCCGGCCATCCACCACAGCGCGCCGGCCAGCAGCAGCTGCGTGAGCACCAGCCAGCCGCGCCGGCGCCCGAGCCACGGCAGCTCGAAGCGGTCCATGAGCGGGGCCCACAGGAACTTGAAGGTGTAGGGCAGCCCGACGATGCTGAGCATGCCGATGGTGGCCACGTCCACCTTCTCCGCGGTGAGCCAGGCCTGCATCGCCTGGCCGGTCAGCGCCAGCGGCAGGCCGGAGGCGAAGCCGAGCACCGCGACGACCACCAGCCGGTGCAGCGCCCCCATGTCGAATCGGCGGGCGGCACGCTGGGAGACATCGGTCATGCGTGGATTCTAGGCAGCGGCCCGCGCCGCCCGCGGCGCCGGCGTCAGCGCGGTGGCAGCAGCGCCGCGAGCGAAGCCCGCTGCACCTTGCCCAGCGCCGTCCGGGGCAGCGTGTCCACGCGCAGCCAGTGGCGCGGCAGCTTGTAGCGGGCCAGCCGCGCGGCCAGGTGCGCGCGCAGGGCCTGGTCGTCCGCGCCGGCGCCGGGGCGCAGCACCACGGCGGCGGCGACCGCCTCGCCCCACTGCGCGTCGGGCACGCCGAAGGCGGCGCACTCCAGCACGTCCGGGTGCAAGGCGAGCGCCGCCTCGATCTCGGCCGGATGGATGTTCTCGCCGCCCGAGATGATCAGGTCCTTGGCGCGGCCGACGATGCTGTAGCAGCCATCGTCGGCGCGGCTGGCCAGGTCGCCGGTGTGGAACCAGCCCTGCGCATCGAGCGCGGGCTGGTCGGGCCAGTAGCGGCGCACCACGTTCGGCCCGCGCACCCAGACCTCGCCCGACGGCGCCAGCGTCACCTCGACCTCGGGCGCCGGCCAGCCGCACGAGCCCGCCCGGCGCATCGCCTCGGCCGGGCCGAGCGCGATGGAGAACGGCCCGGTCTCGGTGGCGCCATAGACGTTGCACACCGGCACGCCGCGCGCATGGAACGCCTCGATCAGCGCGGCCGGCAGCAGGCTGGAGCCGGCCCAGACCGCGCGCAGCCCCGCCAGGTCGGCGCCCGCCCAGCCGGGGTGCTCGACCAGCGCCTTCATCGTGGCGGGCACCTGCAGCGTCAGGCTCGGGCGGTGGCGCGCCAGCGCCTCGAAGGTCGCCTCGGGCGCGAAGCGCGGATGCAGGATGACCGCGGCGCCCTGCAACAGCGCGGGCAGCGTCTGGATGCACAGGCCGCCGACGTGGAACAGCGGCAGCACCGTGAGCACCCGGTCGGCGGGCGTGATCGCCTGCACCCGGGCGGCGATCCGCATGTTGGCCACCAGGTTGCCCTGGGTGTGCACCGCGGCCTTGGGCCGGCTGGTGGTGCCGGAGGTGTAGACCAGCAGCACCGGCGCGTCGGCGTCGGCCAGCAGCGGTGCACCGGGGCCGGGGTCGTCCTGCCGCAGATCCTGCACCGGATGCGCAGGCAAGCCATGGCGCGACGCCAGTCCGCGCGCGGCCTCGGCGAACGCATCGTCGTGGACCACGTGCGCCGGCCGGCAGTCCGCCACCAGCTGGTCCCATTCGGCGGGCGCGAGGCGCACGTTGAGCGGCAGCAGGATGGCCCCGATGCGCGCCAGCGCGAACAGCAGCACGAGCTGCTCGACGTGGTTCAGGCCGAGCCAGGCGACGCGGTCGCCGGCGCGCACCCGCCAGTCGGTCCACAGGCGTCCGGCCAGCGCCTCGGCGCGCGCGGCCAGCATCGCGTGGGAATGGACCTCGCCCTCGAAGATCACCGCCGGCGCGTCGCCGCGCAGCCGCGCCTGGCGGGCGAGCACTTCCGGCAGCGTGCGGGGGTCGGACATTGCGACGGCCATTTACCTAACTTTACCGCTGCGACAAGCGCCGGTGCGACCCCGGCATGATGCTGTCCCCGCGTGCCCCCGTCGTGCGACGGGGCTGATTACCATGCCCCCCATGCAGAACCTCCTGATGATCGAAGACGATGCGCGGCTGGCCCAGATGGTGGGCGAGTACCTCGAGCGCTCGGGGTTCGCCGTCACGCAGGCGGTGGACGCCAAGGCGGGGCTCGGGCTGCTGCAGGAGCCGCCCGGCAGCCGGCTGCCGGACCTGGTGATCCTGGACCTGATGCTCCCCGACCTGGACGGGCTCGAGGTGTGCCGGCGCATCCGCGCGATGGGCGGCGAGGCGGCGCGCGTGCCCGTGCTGATGCTCACCGCCAAGGGCGACCCGATGGACCGCGTGGTGGGCCTGGAGATCGGCGCCGACGACTACCTGCCCAAGCCGTTCGAGCCGCGCGAGCTGCTGGCGCGCATCCGCGCCATCCTGCGCCGCCGCGGCGAGGGCGCCCCGGCGCCGGCCAAGCACATGCGGTTCGGCTCGCTGGAGATCGACCGCGACGCCCGCACCGTCACCGTGGCGGGCGAGCTGCGCGAGCTCACCTCCTACCAGTTCGACCTGCTGGTCGCGCTGGCCGAGCGCTCCGGCCGCGTGCTCACGCGCGACCAGATCATGGAAGCGGTGCGCGGCCGCGAGCTCGAGGCGTTCGACCGCTCGATCGACGTGCACATGGGGCGCATCCGCGCGGCCATCGAGGCCGACGTGAAGAACCCCAAGCGCATCCTCACGGTGCGCGGCGTCGGCTACGTGTTCGCCAAGCAGCAGGACTGAGCCCGCCCGTGACCCTGCGCCTGCCGCTGTACCTGCGCATCTGGTTCGCCGTCGTGGTCGGCGTGGCCGTGCTCACGGCCGCCGCCGGCTGGCTGCTGCACCAGATCGCCGAGGAGCAGCAGCCCCAGCCGCGCGACGTGATCATCCGCAGCGAGGCCGGCGCGGTGCTGGGCCAGGCGCGCACGCGGCCGGTGCGCGTGCCCGGCCAGGGCATCGAGTTCCAGGTGGCGATGAACGACGGCCGGGTGGTCGTCGTGCAATTGCCGCCGCGGGCCCGCGCGCCGGGCGAGCCGCCGCCCCCGCCGCGCCCGCCCTGGGGTCGCGGCAGCACGCCGTTCCTGCTGATGCTCACGATCGTCGGCCTGGCGGTGGCGATCGCCACCTACCCGATCATCCGCCGGCTGACCCAGCGGCTGGAGAACCTGCGCCGGGGCGTGGAGCGCTGGGGCGAAGGCGACCTGGGCGCGCGCGTGGACGAATCGGGCAGCGACGAAGTGGCGTTCCTCGCCCGCCGCTTCAACCACGCCGCCCAGCGCGTCGAGTCGCTGGTGCGCAGCCACAAGTCGCTGCTGGCCAACGCATCGCACGAGCTGCGCTCGCCGCTGGCGCGCATCCGCATGGGGCTGGAGCTAATGGAGGGCCCGCCCAGCCAGGCGCAGCGGCACGAGATGCTGCGCAACATCGGCGAGCTCGACCAGCTGATCGACGAGATCCTGCTGGCCAGCCGGCTGGACGCGCGCGAGACCGACATCGGCACCTTCGAGCCGATCGACCTGACCGGACTGGCGGCCGAGGAATGCGCCCGCACGGGCGCCGAGCTGGAGGCCGCCGGCACGTCGGTGGCGGTGGACGGCGTGGCCAAGCTGCTGCGCCGCGCGATCCGCAACCTGCTGGAGAACGCCCGCCGCTACAGCAGCGGCCCGGTGGACGTGGAACTGCGCCGCGACGGCGGCCACGCCGTGCTGCGCGTGTGCGACCGCGGCCCGGGCGTGCCGCCCGACCAGCGCGAGCGCATCTTCGAGCCGTTCTACCGGCTGCCCGGCGCCAGCGAGCGCGAGGGCGGCGTGGGCCTCGGGTTGGCGCTGGTGCGCTCGATCGCGCAGCGGCACCACGGCACCGTGCACTGCGAGGGCCGCGACGGCGGCGGCGCCTGCTTCGTGCTGCGCCTGCCGCAGGCTCAGACGGGGTAGGCGGGCAGCGCCGGGCCGCCGGCCCGTTGCGCCGGGGTGTGGGCCACGTTCATCAGCCAGGACACCATCACGAAGTAGCCCACCAGCGTCGCGAGTTCGACCACCCCCTGCTCGCCCCACAGGGCCACCGCGCGGGCATAGGTCGGCTCGCTGCAGCCGTGGTTGTGCAGCAGCTCGGTGGCGAAGTCGTGGGCCAGCGCCTCGTCGTCGGCGAGAGCCTGCGGCCGCGCGCCCTGGGCCAGCGCCTCGATCGCCTGCGCGTCGACGCCGGCCTGCACGGCCAGCGGCGCGTGCATCTGCCACTCGAACTGGTTGCCCACGTGGCGGGCGGCGACGCAGATGGCCAGCTCGCGCACCCGCGCCTGCAGGATGCTGCCGAAGCGCAGGTATTCGCCCACGCCGGCCACGCGATCGAGCAGCTGCGGCGAGCGCAGCAGCGGCAGGAACGGGCCGTACACGCCCTTGCGCGGGCCGTCGACGAGTGCCTGCGCGGCGGCACGCTGCGCGTCGTTCATCGCGGCCGGCTCGGGCAGCGGCATGCGCTCGCGCCAGGGCGAGCCGGCGCCTTGGCGCAGTGCGGAATCGGTGTCAGCGGGCATGGGAGGTCTCCGGGAGCGGGCGTGCGGGTTGCGAAGCGGCGCGCCACAGCCACAGCGCGCTGGCGAACAGGGCCAGCGCGCCGGCCTGCAGCGCGAGGTCAAGGCCGTGCGCCGGCGTGACGCGCAGCAGCGTGGTGGACAGCACCGGGCCGGCGATCTGGCCGATGGCGAAGGCGGCCGTCATGCGCCCGACCATGCGCGTGGCGTGGGCCGCGCTGCGGGCGCGGATCTCCTGCACGCCGGCGAGCGTGACCACCATGAAGGTGCCGCCCACCAGCAGCGCGGACAGCGCGATGGCCCAGCCGGTGAGCCACACGCTGGGCAGCAGCACGCCCACCGCCATCAGCAGGTGCGAGACCGACCAGACCTGCAGCCGCGAGACGCGCTGCAGCACGCGGGCCGCCACCAGCGTGGAGACCGCCGCGGTGGCGCCGAACACCGGCCACGCCAGGCCGAACCAGCGCGGATCGGGCACCAGCGAGCGCGCCAGCACCGGCAGGTAGGTCGCGGGCAGGATGTAGCCGAAGCCCAGCATCGCGTAGCAGAGCACCAGGCCGCGATGCCCGCCGGCACCCGGCGCGGCGGCGGCGGTGGCCGCGGGCGGCGCGCCGGTGGCGGCCGGCAGCCGGCGCAGCACCAGCAGCACCGGCGCGGCGAGCGCGAGGGCGAGCACGGCCAGCTGCAGCCACAGCCCCGTGACGCTCCAGCCGGCCGCGCCGCCGGCCAGGCAGTCGAGGCCGGCCAGCGCGATCCCGGCGCCCACGCCCGCGTACAGCGCGCTGTTCCACGGCCCGGGCGGGCGTTGCGCCAGCGCCGCCAGGCACCACACGCTGGTGGCGACGAACGCCCAGGCGCTGGCCGCGCCGGCCAGGAAGCGCAGCGCGATCCACCACGCCAGCGGCCCGTGCCACGCCATCGCCGCGGTGAGCAGCGCGGTGGCGAGCAGCGCGATCGCGGCCAGGCGCGGCGCCGGCCAGCCGGTGCGCGCGGCGGTGAGCGCGCCGGCCAGGTAGCCGGCGTAGTTGGCCGCCGCCACCCAGCCGCCGGCGGCCACGTCCAGCAGCCCGGCCTGCACCATCAGCGGCAGCATGGGCGTGAACGCGAAGCGCCCGATGCCCATCGCCACCGCCAGCGACAGCAGCCCGGCGCCGCCGATCGCCCAGGCGGGCAAGGCAGGCGCGGGCTCGGGTCGGCGGTCCATGGCGGCTCTCAGGGGCGCTCGGCCTGCAGCAGCCGGGCCACGCGCTCGGGCGCCAGGTCCTCCAGGCAGCGGTGGTGGCCCAGCGGGCACTCGCGCTGGAAGCACGGCGCGCAGTCCAGCGGCGGCTGGTAGTCCGGATCCTGCTTGAGCCACACGACCTGCGCCCGGTCGTTGAGCGGCGGCGTGTGCAGCGGGCTCGAGGAGCCGAACAGCGCCACCTGCGGCAACGCCAGCGCGGCGGCCACGTGCATCAGGCCCGAGTCGTTGCTCACCATCGCCCGGGCGCCGGCGATCAGCGCGAACGCCTGCTCCAGCGAGGTCTGGCCGGCCAGGTTGCGGCAGTGCGCGCCGGCCTCCCGCACGATGGCGTCACCGACCTCGCGGTCCTTGGCCGAGCCGAGCAGCAGCACCGGCTGCCCGAGCGACGCCGCCAGCGCGGCATAGTGCTTCTCCGGCCAGCGCTTGGAGGGGCCGAACTCGGCGCCGGGCGCGAACACCAGGTAGCCGTGCTCGGGCACGCCCTGCGCCGCCACGGCGGCCTCGACGTCCGAGCGCGCGACGTGCAGGCGCGGCCGGTCCTGCTCCAGGCCGTCCTGCTCGCCGCTCAGCGCCGAGTAGAACGCCACCATCGGTGGTCGGTCCTTGGGGTTCTTCAGCCGGTGCGTGAGCAGGCCCACGCGCGCCTCGCCGAGGTAGCCGACGCGGCGCGGGATGCTGGCCAGGAACGGCAGCAGCGCGCTCTTGAGCGAATTGGGCAGGACGTAGGCGGTGTCGAAGCGGCCGTGCAGTTCATGGGCCAGGCGCCGGCGGGCGCCCAGCTGCAGGCCGCCGTGCCGGAACGGCAGCTCGATCACCTGGCCGACCTGCGGCATGGCGCGGTAGACCGGCGCCACCCACGGCACGGCGGCGACGGTCAGGTCCTCGCCCCGGTGCTGCAGGCGGCGCAGCAGCGGCTCGGTCATCACCGCATCGCCGATCCATTGCGGGGCGATGACAAGCGAGCGGGTCACGGCGGAACGGTCAGTGGCCGCTGTCGACCTGCTCGCCGGCCTTGAGCTTGTAGACCGTGCCGCAGTACGGGCACTTGGCCGCGCCGCCGGCGTGCGCGATGTCCAGGAACACGCGCGGATGGGTGTCCCACAGCTTCATGCCGGCCACGGGACTGGGGCAGAAGATGCCGCCGTTGCCGTTGAGGTCCTTGGCGCGCAGTTCGACGACGGCTTCCTGCCTGGCGGGTGCGTTCATCGGTTCAGACTTTCGTGAGCCAGTGGGCGTACTTGGGATTGCGGCCGTTGACGATGTCGAAGAAGGCGTTCTGGATCGCCTCGGTGACGGGCCCGCGCGAGCCGATGCCGATCTGCACCCGGTCGAGCTCGCGGATCGGCGTGACTTCGGCGGCGGTGCCGGTGAAGAACGCCTCGTCGGCGATGTAGATCTCGTCGCGCGTGATGCGCTTTTGCACCAGCTCGATGCCCAGGTCGCGGCAGATGTGGAACACCGTGTTGCGGGTGATGCCGTTCAGCGCGCCGGCCGACAGGTCGGGCGTGTAGACCACGCCGTCCTTGACCACGAACACGTTCTCGCCCGCGCCCTCGCTGACGAAGCCCGAGGCGTCCAGCAGCAGCGCCTCGTCGTAGCCGTCGTCCAGCGCTTCCATGTTGGCCAGGATGGAGTTGCTGTAGTTGGACACCGCCTTGGCCTGCGTCATCGTGATGTTGACGTGGTGGCGGGTGTAGCTGGAGGTCTTGACGCGGATGCCGCGCTTCATGCCCTCCTCGCCCAGGTAGGCGCCCCAGGCCCAGGCCGCCACCATCAGGTGGATCTGGTTGCCGCGCGGGCTGACGCCCAGCTTCTGCGAGCCGATCCAGGTGAGCGGGCGCAGGTAGCAGCTCTCGAGCTTGTTGGCGCGCACCACGGCCTTCTGCGCCTCGTTGACCTGTTCCTTGGAGAACGGCAGCGCCATGCGCAGAATCTTGGCGCTGTTGAACAGCCGGTCGGTGTGCTCCTGCAGGCGGAAGATGGCGGTGCCGTCGACGGTGTTGTAGGCCCGCACGCCCTCGAAGGCGCCGCAGCCGTAGTGCAGCGTGTGCGTGAGCACGTGGATCTTGGCGTCGCGCCAGTCCACCATTTCGCCGTCCATCCAGATCTTGCCGTCGCGGTCGGCCATGGAGGGGATGACGCTCATCTCGGTGTTCCTTGGATTGAAAGCAAGCGGTCGATTTTACCGGCCGAGCGTGTCGGCCACCGCCGGCTCGGCCGCCGCGGCCTCGGGCCGCTCGAGCGACCACTGCGACAGCTTGCCGGCGACGAACTGGCAGGTCACGCGCGAGGCGGAGGTGTCGGTCCAGCGGTACACCTCGGGCTGCTCGTCCTTGCCCGAGAGCTGCTCGCCCAGCGCCCGCGTGAGACCGATGACGTGCAGCAGCGTCAGGCCCGGGCGCAGCTTGGCGTTGAGCATCACGGCGCTGTCGACATAGCCGATCGGGCGGCCGGACGCGCGCTTGAGCACTTGCGTGAGGCGCGTGAAGTGCAGCAGCACCCACATCACGATGCCACCGGCCACCAGCGCGACACCGGCCCAGCCGTAGGCGCGCCAGGCGAAGGCGATCAGGGCCGCCCCCGCGACCGGAACGAGGATCCGTTGGAAATTCATGCCCCGATTGTCGCGCCGGCGCGCGACCGGCCCAGCGCGGCTCAGTCCAGCCCGCGGACGACCTCCAGCGCCTCCTCGATGCGGTCGACCGGATGGATGGCCAGCCCCTCGAGGTCGCGCGTGCCCTTCTTGGGCGCGTTGGCGCGCGGCACCACGGCCACCGAGAAGCCGAGCTTGGCGGCCTCGCGCAGCCGCTCCTGCCCGCGCGGGGCGGGCCGCACCTCGCCGGCCAGGCCGACCTCGCCGAAGGCGATGAAGCCCTTGGGCAGCGGCTTGCCGCGCAGCGACGAGGTGATGGCCAGCATCGCCGCCAGGTCGGCGGCCGGCTCGCTGATGCGCACGCCGCCGACGGCGTTGACGAACACGTCCTGGTCCAGGCACGCGACGCCGGCGTGGCGGTGCAGCACCGCCAGCAGCATGGCCAGCCGGTCGCGCTCCAGGCCCACCGACAGCCGGCGCGGGCTGGGCCCGCCGGTGTCGACCAGCGCCTGGATCTCCACCAGCATCGGCCGCGTGCCCTCCAGCGTCACCAGCACGCAGCTGCCGGGCACCGGCTCCACGTGCTGCGACAGGAAGATCGCGCTGGGATTGGCCACGCCCTTGAGGCCCCTTTCGGTCATCGCGAACACGCCGATCTCGTTGACCGCGCCGAACCGGTTCTTGATCGCGCGCACCAGCCGGAAGCTCGAATGGGTGTCGCCCTCGAAGTACAGCACCGTGTCGACCATGTGCTCCAGCACGCGCGGGCCGGCCAGCGCGCCTTCCTTGGTGACGTGGCCGACCAGCACGATGCTGGTGCCGGTGGCCTTGGCCGCGCGCGTGAGGTGCGCGGCGCACTCGCGCACCTGCGCCACCGAGCCGGGGGCCGAGGTGAGCTGGTCGGAGTAGACGGTCTGGATCGAGTCGATCACGGCCACGGCGGGCCGCAACGTCGTCAGGGTCGACAGGATCTTTTCCAGCTGGATCTCCGCCAGCACCTGCACCTGCGAGTTGTCCAGCCCCAGCCGGCGCGAGCGCAGCGCGACCTGCGCGCCCGACTCCTCGCCGGTGACGTACAGGGTCGGCACGGCGCCGCGCTGCAGGCCGTCCAGCGCCTGCAGCAGCAGCGTGGACTTGCCGATGCCCGGATCGCCGCCGATCAGCACCACGCCGCCTTCGACGATGCCGCCACCCAGCACGCGATCGAGTTCGTCGATGCCGGTCGGGGTGCGGGCGATGTCGGCCGCCTCGATGTCGGCCAGCACGGCCACCGCGGCCGTCGGCGCCAGCGCGGCGAAGCGGTGCCGCTGCGCGGCCGGCGACTCGGCCACGGTCTCGATCAGCGAGTTCCAGGCCCCGCAGCTGGGGCACTTGCCCTGCCACTTCGGGGTCGTGCCGCCGCACTCGGTGCAGCTGTAGGTCGTCTTGTCTTTGGCCACGCGCGGCAGTGTAGGCGAGCGACCGCGGCGCGCCGGCCCGCAGCTGCGGGAGGCGGCCAGCGCCCCGGCCCCTTGCCGCCGATCATTTAACATGTTAAACATTCACCCGCGATGAGCACCACCTTCACCCACCGCAACCTGCCGCGGCTGCTGCTGCAGGCCCGCGAGGCCGTCATGGCCCACAACCGGCCGCGGCTGCGCGAGCACGGGCTGTCCGACCAGCAGTGGCGGGTGCTGCGGGTGCTGGGCGAGCACGGCACGGTGGAGACCGGGCGGGTGGCGCGCGAGGCCTACATCCTGGGGCCGAGCCTGACCGGCGTGCTGGCGCGCATGGAGCGCGACGGTCTGGTGCGGCGCGAGCGCGACCCGGCCGACCAGCGCCGCACCGTCGTCGAGGCGACGGCCAAGGGGCTGCGGCTGGTGCAGAAGCTGTCGCAGGCCGTCGAGGCGCACTACCAGTGGCTGGAGCAGGCGCTCGGCAAGCCCAAGCTGGCGCAGCTGTACCGCCTGCTGGACGAACTGATCGAGCTGGAGCAACCCATGACGCCGCATCGGCATCGGACCCCCGCCGCGGGCGCGGCGCGCCCGGCCCGGGAGGCCGCATGAGCTGGCTGCCGCACGGCACCGTGTACGGCACGCTGCTGAATTTCCGCCGCGAGTTCGATGCGCTGGCGCCGCGCATGCACGAGCCGCCCTACAAGGCGCCGCCGCAGGCGCCCATCCTGTACATCAAGCCGGCCAACACCTTCAGCCCCGACGGCGCCACGGTGCCCGTGCCGGCGGCGGTGGCGCAGGTCGAGATCGGCGCCACCGTGGGGCTGGTGATCGGCGCCGGCGGCCGCGTCGCGCAGCACGTGCTGCTGAACGACCTGTCGGTGCCGCACGCGAGCTTCTTTCGGCCGCCGGTGAAGTTCCGCTGCCTCGACGGCTTCCTGGGCGTGGGCACGCCCGCCGCCGCGGCCGACCTGGCCGGGCTGCAGGTGGAGGTGCGCGTCAACGGCGAGCTGCGCCAGGCCGTGCGCTTCGACGCGCTGGTGCGCGAACCGGCGCGCCTGCTGACCGACGTGGCCGAATTCATGACGCTGCGCGAAGGCGACGTGCTGATGCTCGGCTGCGACGCGCCGCGGCCCTTGGCGCAGCCGGGCGACCGCATCGAGCTGCGCGCGCCGGGGCTGGGCACGCTCACCCAACTGCTGGCGCGGGAGGCCGCATGAAGCACGCCCGCATCGTCCATGGCGGTGTCGCCCAGCATGCGGTCGAGCGCGACGGCGTGCTGGTGCTCGACGACGGCCGCGCCGTGGCGCCCGAGGCGGTCACCTGGCTGCCGCCGCTGGCGCCGGTGGCGCGCCCGCGCACCATCCTGGCCCTGGGCCTGAACTACGCCGACCACGCCAGGGAGCTCGCGTTCAAGGCCCCGGAGGAGCCGCTGGTGTTCCTCAAGGGCGAGAGCGCGCTGGCCGGCCACCGCCGAGTCACGCGGCGGCCCGCGGGCGTGCAGTTCATGCACTACGAGTGCGAGCTCACGGTCGTCATCGGCCGCACGGCGCGCCGCGTGCGGCGCGACGACGCGCACGACTTCATCGCCGGCTACACGGTCGCCAACGACTATGCCGTGCGCGACTACCTGGAGAACTGGTACCGCCCCAACCTGCGGGTGAAGAACCGCGACGGCGCAACGCCGATCGGCCCGTTCCTGATCGACCGCGCCGACGTTCCCGACCCGATGGCGCTGAAGCTGCAGACCACCGTCAACGGCCGGGTCACCCAGTCCGGGCACACCGGCGACATGATCTTCGACGTGCCGTTCCTGATCGAGTACTTCTCCAGCTTCATGACGCTGCAGCCCGGTGACCTGATCCTCACCGGCACGCCCGACGGCGTGGTCGACTGCCGCCCCGGCGACGTCGTCGTGACCGAGATCGAGCGCCTGGGCGCGCTCGTGAACACCATTGGATGACCCCATGCGCATCGACCACCTGATCGACGGCCAGCCGGTGGCCGGCCGCGACTACTTCGAGACCGTGAACCCGGCCACGCAGGAGGTGCTGGCCGAGGTGGCCAGCGGCGGCGAGGCCGAGGTGAACGCCGCCGTCGCCGCCGCCAAGGCCGCCTTCCCGGCCTGGGCCGCGACGCCCGCGCCGCAACGCGCCCGGCTGATGCGCAAGCTCGGCGAGCTGATCGCCGCCCATGTGCCGGAGCTCGCGCGCACCGAGACCGACGATACCGGCCAGGTGATCGCGCAGACCGGCAAGCAGCTGGTGCCGCGCGCGGCCGACAACTTCCACTATTTCGCCGAGATGTGCGTGCGGGTGGACGGCCACACCTACCCGACCGACACCCACCTGAACTACACGCTGTTCCACCCGGTGGGCGTCTGCGCGCTGGTGTCGCCCTGGAACGTGCCGTTCATGACGGCCACCTGGAAGACCGCGCCGTGCCTGGCGTTCGGCAACACCGCCGTGCTGAAGATGAGCGAGCTGTCGCCGCTCACGGCCGCGCGGCTGGGCGAACTGGCACTGGAGGCCGGCATTCCCAGGGGCGTGCTGAACATCGTGCACGGCACCGGCCGGCAGGCCGGCGAGCCGCTGGTGCGGCATCCGGACGTGCGCGCGATCTCCTTCACCGGCTCCACCGCGACGGGCAACCGCATCGTGCGGGAAGCGGGGCTGAAGAAGTTCAGCATGGAGCTGGGCGGCAAGTCGCCGTTCGTGGTGTTCGACGACGCCGACCTGGCGCGCGCCCTGGACGCCGCGGTGTTCATGATCTTCTCCAACAACGGCGAGCGCTGCACCGCCGGCAGCCGCATCCTGGTGCAAAGGCGCAGCTACGCCGACTTCGCGCAGAAGTTCGCCGAGCGCGCCCGGCGCATCGCCGTGGGCGACCCGCTGGACGACACGACCATCGTCGGCCCGATGGTCTCGCCGGCCCACCTGGCCAAGGTGCGCAGCTACATCGAACTCGGCCCCAGGGAAGGCGCCACGCTGCTGTGCGGCGGCCTGGACGCGCCGCTGCTGCCCGAGCGGGTGAAGCGGGGCAACTACGTGCTGCCCACCGTGTTCGCCGACGTCGACAACCGGATGAAGATCGCGCAGGACGAGATCTTCGGCCCCGTGGCCTGCCTGATCCCGTTCGACGACGAGGCCGACGCGATCCGCATCGCCAACGACACCCAGTACGGCCTGTCCAGCTACGTGTGGACCGAGAACATCGGCCGCGCCCACCGCGTCGCCGCGGCCATCGAGGCCGGCATGTGCTTCGTCAACAGCCAGAACGTGCGCGATCTGCGCCAGCCGTTCGGCGGCACCAAGGCCTCGGGCACCGGCCGCGAGGGCGGCACCTGGAGCCACGAGGTGTTCCTGGAGCCCAAGAACGTCGCGGTGTCGCTGGGCTCGCACCACATCCCGCACTGGGGGACCTGATGGGCCAGCTCGCACTCGCCGCCAAGATCACCCACGTGCCGTCGATGTACCTGTCGGAGCTGGACGGCCCGCGCCACGGCACCCGGCAGGACGCGATCGACGGCCACGTCGAGATCGGCCGGCGCTGCCGCGCGCTGGGCGTCGACACCATCGTGGTGTTCGACACCCACTGGCTGGTCAACGCCAACTACCACGTCAACTGCGCGCCGCACTTCCAGGGCCTGTACACCAGCAACGAGCTGCCGCACTTCATCAGCAACATGGCCTACGAGTTCCCGGGCAACGCGGACCTGGGCCGGCTGCTGGCCCAGGTGTGCAACGACTGGGGCGTGGAGACGCTGGCGCACGAGCGCACCACGCTCGCGCCCGAGTACGGCACGCTGGTGCCCATGCGCTACATGAACGCCGACCGGCACTTCAAGGTGGTGTCGGTGTCCGCGCTGTGCCAGGCGCACTACCTCAACGACAGCGCCCGCCTGGGCTGGGCGATGCGCCGCGCGGTGGAGGACCACTACGACGGCACCGTCGCCTTCTTCGCCAGCGGGTCGCTGTCGCACCGGTTCGCGCAGAACGGCCTGGCGCCCGAGTACGCGTTCCGCATCTGGAGCCCGTTCCTCGAGACGCTGGACCGCGAGGTGGTGCGCCTGTGGCAGGCCGGCGAGTGGAAGCAGTTCTGCGGCATGCTGCCCGAGTACGCGGCCAAGGGGCACGGCGAGGGCTTCATGCACGACACCGCGATGCTGCTGGGCGCCCTCGGCTGGTCGGAGTACGCCGGCCGCGCCGAGGTGGTCACGCCCTACTTCGGCGCCTCGGGCACCGGCCAGATCAACGCGGTGTTCCCGGTCACGCCCGCCAGCGGCGAGCAGATTCCCCCGGCCCAGGCCTCGTCCGCCGACGGCTACACCAGCGTCCAGCAGCGCCTCTGACATGCCGCACTGCGTCATCCTCTACACGCCCAACCTCGAGCGCAAGACCGACGTCTCGCGCCTGTGCCGCGCGCTCGCCGACGAGATGCTCGCCATCCTGGACGAGGGCGGCAGGCAGGTCTTTCCCACCGGCGGCACCCGCGTGCTGGCCTATCCCGCGGCCCACCATGCCGTCGCCGACGGCAAGGCCGACTACGGCTTCATGTACCTGAACGTGCGCATGGCCGCCGGCCGCAGCGAGGCCGTGAAGAAGGACGCCGGCGACCGGCTGCTGGCCGTGGTGAAGGCGCACTTCGCGCCCATCTTCGCGCAGGAGCTGGTGGGCATCACCTTGCAGATCGACGAAAGTGCGGGCCAGGTGTACGACGGCAAGCACAGCACGCTGCACCCGCTGTTCAACAAGTGACCATGTTCGACACCGACACCATCCGGCAGCTGGCCGCCGAACTGCACCGCAGCGAGCAGACGCGCGTGCAGGTCGAGCACTTCTCCAAGCGCTACCCCGGCATCACCATCGAGGACGGCTACGCCGTCTCGCGCGCCTGGGTGGCGATGAAGGTCACCGAGGGCCGCCGGGTGCGCGGCCACAAGATCGGCCTGACCTCGCGGGCGATGCAGCAGTCCAGCCAGATCGACGAGCCCGACTACGGCACGCTGCTGGACGACATGTTCTTCGAGCCGGGCGACATCCCGGCCGACCGCTTCATCGCGCCGCGCGTCGAGGTCGAACTCGCGTTCGTCCTCAAGCGCCGGCTGCAGGGCGAGCAGGTGGACGTCGAGGAGGTGCTGGCCGCCACCGACTACGTGCAGCCGGCCATCGAGATCATCGACGCGCGCATCGAGCAGTTCGACCGCCACACCCAGGCCATGCGCAAGGTGTTCGACACCATCAGCGACAACGCGGCCAACGCCGGCATCATCCTCGGCGGCCGCCGGGTCGCGCCGCGCGAGGTCGACCTGCCCTGGGTGGGCGCCATCCTGCGCCAGAACGGCGTGGTCGAGGAGACCGGGCTGGCCGCCGGGGTGCAGGGGCATCCGGCGGTCGGCGTGGCCTGGCTCGCGCGCAAGCTGGCGCCCTGGGGCGAGTGCCTGGAAGCCGGCGAAGTGGTGCTGGCCGGCTCCTTCACCCGCCCCGCCCTGGCCCGGCGCGGCGACGTCTTCGAGGCCGACTACGGCCCGCTGGGCCGGTTCACGTTTCGATTCACCTGAGCGGAGGCAGCATGCAGACCCCCATCAATCCCTTCAAGCAGGCCCTGGCCGACAAGCGCACCCAGTACGGGCTGTGGGTCAGCCTGATGGGACCGCTGAACACCGAGATCTGCGCCGCGGCCGGCTTCGACTGGTTGCTGCTGGACGCCGAGCACACGCCCAACGACCCGATGAACGTGCTGCAGCAGGCCCAGGTGATCGCGGCCTATCCGGGCACGCACGCCGTGGCGCGCGTGCCCATGGGCCATGGCTGGGTCGGCCAGGCGCTGATCAAGCAGTACCTGGATACCGGCGTGCAGACCATCCTGGTGCCGATGGTGGACACGCCCGAGCAGGCGCGCGAGCTGGTGCGCTGCATGCGCTATCCGCCCGGCGGCATCCGCGGCATGGCGGCCACGCGCGCGTCCGGCTGGGGCCGCAACGCCGCCTATGCCAAGGAAGCCAACCAGCAGGTGTGCCTGCTGGTGCAGGCCGAGACGCGCGAGGCGATCCGCAACCTCGACGCGATCGCCGCGGTCGAGGGCGTCGACGGCGTCTTCATCGGCCCGTCCGACCTGTCGGCCGCGTTCGGCCACGTGGGCGACCCCTGGCATCCGGAGATGCAGGAAGTCATCGCCGACGCCTTCGCCCGCATCCAGGCGGCCGGCAAGGCGGTGGGGATCCTCACGCTGGACGAGCAGCTGGCCCGAAAGCACGTGGAGATGGGCGCGACTTTCATCGCCCTCGGGACCGACACCAGCCTGATGGTCAAGGCCACCAGCGGCCTGGCCGCCCGGTTCAAGGGCGCCGCGCCGGCACCTGCGGCCAAGGGCCAGAACTACTGAGGAGAGCCGCATGAACGCCGTCCTGCAGCCGCGCGCTGCCGACATGCATCCGGAGGAATGGCAGGCCCGCGTGCAGCTGGCCGCCGCCTACCGCATCTTCGACATGCTCGGCTGGACCGAGATGATCTACAACCACATCACCGTGCGCCTGCCCGACAGCGTCACGCGCGGCGACCAGCAGTTCCTGATCAACCCGTTCGGCCTGCACTACAGCGAGGTGACGGCGAGCAACCTGCTCAAGATCGACGTGCGGGGCCGCAAGCTGGATGCGGCCAACCCCTGGCCGGTCAATCCGGCCGGCTTCACCATCCACGCGGCCATCCACGGGAGCGTGCTCGGCGCGCACTGCGTGATGCACACCCACACCACCAACGGGCTGGCCGTCGCCTGCACCGAGGGCGGGCTGGCGCAGAACAACTTCTACTCCGCGCAGCTGCACGGCCTGGTGGCGTACCACGACTTCGAGGGCATCACCATCCATGCCGACGAGGCGCCGCGCCTGCTGGCCAGCCTGGGCGACCGACCGCTGATGATCCTGCGCAACCACGGCCTGCTGGCCGCCGGGCCGACGCTGCCGCTCGCATTCGTGCGCCTGTGGACGCTGCAGCGCGCCTGCGACGTGCAGGTGGCGCAGGCGGCACTGGGCCGCGCGATCGCGATCCCCGAAGCGGTGGCCAGGAAGACGACCGACGACTCGTTCCAGTTCGACCAGCGCTTCGGCGCCGGCCAGGACGTGTTCGACGCGATGACGCGCCTCATGGAGCGGCGCTGCGGCACGGAATACAAGACATGAGCCCCCACGCTTGCCACTTCGTGTGCTGCGCTGCCCCCCGAGGGGGCTTCGACCTCCTTGAGGCGGCTCGGCGGAGGTCGACATGAAGGTGTGCATCTACGGCGCCGGCGCGATCGGCGGCTGGATCGGCGCCAGGCTCGCGCGCGCCGGCTGCGCCGTGAGCGTCGTCGCGCGTGGCGCGACGCTCGACGCCCTGCAGCTGCACGGCCTGCGGCTGGACGAAGGCGGCGCCGTCGCCTCGGCGCCGGTGCGCCCGGCCGGCAGCCCCGCCGAACTGGGCGTGCAGGACCTGGTGGTCGTCGCCGTCAAGGCGCCGGCGCTGGCCGAGGTGGCGCGCGCCATCGGACCGCTGCTGGGGCCGCAGACCATCGTGCTCACGGCCATGAACGGCGTGCCCTGGTGGTTCTTCGAGGGCTTCGGCGGCCCGCTCGCCGGCACGCGGCTGACGGCGGTGGATCCGGACGGCGCGATCGCCCGCGCGATCCCGGCGCAGCACGTGGTCGGCTGCGTGGTGCACGCGAGCTGCTCGCTGCACGCGCCGGGCTTCGTCAAGCACCACTTCGGCAACCGGCTGATCGTGGGCGAGCCCTCGGGCGAGAAGACGGCGCGCGTGCGCGAGCTGGTCGCGCTGCTCGAGCGCGCCGGCCACGAGGCCGTGCTGTCCGAGCAGATCCAGAAGGACGCCTGGTACAAGCTGTGGGGCAACATGACCGTCAACCCGGTCAGCGCCTTCACCGGCGCGACCACCGACCTGATCCTGGCCGACGACCTGGTGCGCGAGTTCATCTCGCGGGTGATGCTGGAGGCGCGCGAGATCGGCGGGCGCATCGGCATCCCGATCGAGCAGACGCCCGAGGACCGGCACCAGGTCACGCGCAAGCTCGGCGCGTTCAAGACCTCGATGCTGCAGGACGTGGAGGCCGGCAAGCCGGTGGAGCTCGACGCCCTGGTCACCGTCGTGCGCGAGCTGGGCGCGCTGACCGGCGTGCCCACCCCCTTCACCGACACGCTGCTCGGGCTGGCGCGGCTGCACGCGCGCGTGCACGGGCTGTACTGAAATGGCGGCGGTCCTTCCCCCGCAGCGGGCGCTCAGCGGCGCCGCGTTCGCCACGCTGCTGCTGATCGCCCTGATGATGGGCGCCAACCACGTCGCCGCGCGCATCGCGTTCAACAACGGCGTGGACGTCGCCACCGCGGTGGTGGTCCGCAGCACGGTGACGGCGCTGGTGATCGTGGCCCTGCTCGCCTCGCAGGGCGTGCGCGTGCAGTTCACGGCGCGCCACAAGCGCTTCCTGCCGGCCATCGGCCTGTTGATCGGCGTGCAGAGCCTGTGCCTGTATTCCGCCGTCGCCCGGCTGCCGGTGGCGCTGGCGCTGCTGGCCTTCAACACCTACCCGATCTGGACCGCGCTGTGGTCCGCGCTCGTGTACAAGCGCCGGCCCGAGAAGGCGATGCTGCTGGCCATGCCGGTGATCCTGTTCGGCCTGGCGCTGGCGCTGGACGTCTTCGGCGCCGCCTCCGGCCTGGGCGCGGCGGGCCAGTGGAGCCGCATCGGCGCGGGCGTGGCCTTCGCGCTGGCCGCCGCCGGCACCTTCGGGCTCGCGCTGGTGCTCACCCAGCACGAGGCCGGCGACGTCGACGGCCGCGTGCGCACCGCCACCACCATGTCGATCGCGGGGCTGGTGGCGCTGGCCACCGTCGGCCTGCAGGGCGGCTTCCACCTGCCCACCGCGCCGGCCGGCTGGGGCGGGCTGGCCGCCCTCACCTTCCTCTATGGCACCGCGTTCACGATCATGTTCACCGTGCTGCCCCGCCTGGGCGTGGTCGGCAATTCGGCCATCATGAACGTCGAGCCGGTGTTCGCGCTGGTGCTGGGCTGGCTGGTGCTGGGCCAGTCGATCGCGCCGGTCCAGGTGGCCGGGGCGCTGGTGGTCGTCGGCGCCGTGATGGTGCTGGGGATGCGCAAGCGCTGAGCGCGCTCTTCAGGCCGCCGTCGCCACCGGCACGCGCGGCGCCAGCGCGCACAGCAGTTCGTACGACAGCGTGCCGGCTGCGCGCGCCACGTCGTCGACCGGCTGCACCGCGCCCGACGACGACCGGCCCCAGAGCGTCACCTCGCTGCCGATCTTCGCGGCCGGCACCGGCGTGAGGTCCACCGCCAGCATGTCCATGCTCACCCGCCCCACCAGCCGCGTGCGCACGCCCTCGACCAGGACCGGCGTGCCGGTGCCGCAGTGGCGCGGATAGCCGTCGGCGTAGCCGCAGGCGACCACGCCGATGCGCAGCGGAGCGTCGGCCGTGAAGCTGGAGCCGTAGCCCACCGTGTCGCCGGCCTGCAGCTGCTGCACGCCGATCAGGCGGCTGGCCAGCGTCATGGTCGGCTGCAGCTGCCAGTGGGCCGCGTCGTGCTCGGGAAAGTCCGGCGCGCTGCCGTACACCGCGATGCCGGGACGCACCCAGTCGGCGCGCACCTCGGCGTCGCGCGCGTGGCGCAGCACCGCGGCGCTGTTGGACAGCGAGCGCTCGCCCGGCAGGTCGCGCGTCGCGTCGGCGAACACGCGCATCTGGTGCGCGATGCCGCGCGGCGCGTCGGCATCGCTGAAGTGCGTCATCAGCGAGATCTCGTCGACCTGCGGCAACGCGTTCAGCCGCGTCCACGCCGCGCGGTACAGCGCCGGCGTGAAGCCCAGCCGGTTCATGCCGGAATTGAGCTTGAGGAACACGCGGTGCGGCTGCTGCGTCTTGTGCGCGGCCAGCATGTCGATCTGCTCCTCGCAATGCACCACGTGCCACAGCCCCAGGCGCGAGCACAGCTCCAGGTCGCGCGGCTCGAACACGCCCTCGAGCAGCAGGACCGGCCCGCGCCAGCCCAGGGCCCGCACCCGCTCGGCCTCGTCCAGGTCCAGCAGCGCGAACCCGTCGGCGCCGCGCAGCGGCTCGTAGACGCGCTCGATGCCGTGGCCGTAGGCGTTGGCCTTGACCACCGCCCACACCTTGGCGTCCGGCACGGCGCGGCGCATGCGCAGGAGGTTGGCCCGCAGGGCTTCGGTGTGGATGGTGGCCTGGATCGGGCGGGGCATGCGAGGGATTCGGAGGGGGCAGGCGAGGATTTTGTCATTACATGGCGTGATATAACCCTCCGTCGCTTGGAGACAGCAGTCATTTCCCCCGCATCCGCAGCGCGGATCGCCCCAGTGCCCAGTTCATGAAGCGCGGCTTCTACACCATCATGGCGGCGCAGTTCTTCTCGTCGCTTGCGGACAATGCGCTGTTCGTGGCCGCCGTGGAACTGCTCAAGTCCGGCGGCGCCGCCGAATGGCAGCGCGCCGCGCTGGTGCCGATGTTCGCGCTGTTCTACGTGGTGCTCGCGCCCTTCGTCGGCGCCTTCGCCGATGCCGTGCCCAAGGGCCGGGTCATGTTCGTCAGCAACGCGATCAAGGTCGTGGGCTGCCTGATGATGCTGGTGGGCACCCACCCGCTGATGGCCTATGCGATCGTCGGCCTGGGGGCGGCGGCCTACTCGCCGGCCAAGTACGGCATCCTCACCGAGCTGCTCCCCGCCTCGCAGCTGGTCAAGGCCAACGGCTGGATCGAGGGCCTGACCATCGCCTCGATCATCCTGGGCATCCTGCTGGGCGGCCAGCTGGTGGGCCACGCGATGGCCAGCCGCCTGCTCGCCATGGACTTTCCGATGTTCGAGACCGGCATCGACTCGCCGCCCGAGGCGGCCATCTCGGTGCTGATCTTCGTCTACGCGCTGGCGGCCTGGTTCAACACGCGCATCCCGCACACCGGGGTGGAGATGCGCGCCATCCCGCGCAACCCGCTCGAACTGGTGCCCGATTTCTGGACCTGCAACTCGCGCCTGTGGCGCGACAAGCTGGGGCAGATCTCGCTGGCCACCACCACGCTGTTCTGGGGCGTGTCGGGCAACCTGCGCTACATCATCCTGGCCTGGAGCGCGGCCGCCCTGGGCTACAGCACCACGCAGGCCTCGTCGCTGAGCGGCGTGGTGGCGCTGGGCACCGCGGTGGGCGCGATCGTCGCCTCGGTGCGCATGCGGCTGGACATGGCCACCAGCGTGATGCCGCTGGGCATCGCGATGGGCGTGCTGGTGATCCTGATGAACTTCATCACCAACGTCTGGGTCGCGGCGCCGTTCCTGATCCTGCTCGGGGGCCTGGGCGGGTTCCTGGTGGTGCCGATGAACGCCTTGCTGCAGCACCGCGGCCACAACCTGATGGGCGCGGGCCGCTCGATCGCGGTCCAGAACTTCAACGAGCAGGCCTGCATCCTCGGCCTGGGCGCGTTCTACAGCCTCTCGGCCGGCCTGGGCCTGTCCGCGTTCGGCGCCATCACGGTGTTCGGCGTCGTGGTCGCCGGCATCATGTGGCTGATCCAGCGCTGGCACGCGAGCAACCGCGTCAAGTACCGCGAGGAGGTCGAGCACCTGCTGCGCATCGCGAGGCAAGACACCGCGCATGGCGGCGGGTGACGCGGGGCGCCTGGCCCCGGCGGCGGCCCTGGTGGTCAACGCGTTCGTCTGGGGCGTCTCCTGGTGGCCGTTCCGGCAGCTGCAGGCGCAGGGCCTGCACCCGCTGTGGGCCACGGCCTTCATCTATGTGACCTCGGCGGCCCTGCTGCTGCTGGTGCGCCCGCGCGCGTGGCGGGCCTTCGCCGAGCAGCCCCAGCTGTGGCTGCTGATGCTGGCGGCGGGCCTCACCAACGTCGGCTTCAACTGGGCCGTGACCATCGGCGACGTGGTGCGCGTCGTGCTGCTGTTCTACCTGATGCCCGCCTGGTCGGTGCTGCTGGCCTGGCTGCTGCTCGGCGAACGCCCGACGGCGGCGGCGTTCCTGCGCCTGGCCCTGGCGCTGGCCGGGGTCGTGACGGTGCTGCACGTGCCCGGCGCCGGCCTGCCCTGGCCCAGCAGCGCGGCCGACCTGCTGGCCCTGATGGGCGGCTTCAGCTTTGCCCTCACGAACGTGCTGCTGCGCCGGCTGCAGGCGGCGCCGGCCCCCTCGCGCGTGCTGGCGATGTTCGGCGGCGGCGCGGTCCTGGCGGCGGCCGTGGCCGGGCTGGGCGTGGCGCAGGGCACGATCGGCGCCCTGCCGCCGCTGGCCGCCTCGTGGGGCGGTCTCGCGCTGGTGCTGGCGCTGGGCTTCCTGGCCGGCAACCTGGCGCTGCAGTACGGCGCCTCCCGGCTGCCGGCCCACACCACCGCGCTGGTGATGCTGTCCGAGGTCGTCTTCGCCGCCCTGTCGTCGGTGGCGCTCGGGGCGGCCGACCTGTCGGCGCGCGTGCTGCTGGGCGGCGCGCTGGTCCTGGCCGCCGCCGCCTGGTCCGCGTGGCCCGCGCGCGGCCGCGCCGCCTCCACGCTCCCCACCACGCCCTAGACCCGGCGCCGCGGTGAGGCGGTGAGGCGGTGAGGCGGTGAGGCGGTGAGGCGGTGAGGCGGTGAGGCGGTGACGCCGTCCTGACCGCGCGCGGGTTTGCGCCAATGCCGGCACCGTCACGCCGCCGTCAAAATCGGGCGGCAGAATGTAATCGTTTACATTGGAGCCCCATGACAGCCAACCGTCGCCGCGCCCTCGCGCTCCTCGGAGCCGCCTTCGCCATCGCCGCCCTGCCGGCCCATGCCGAGGACTACCCGTCCCGGCCGGTGCGCATCGTGGTCCCCTTCGCCGCCGGCGGCGGGGTCGACATCCTGACCCGCGTGCTCGCGCAGCACCTGTCGGACAGCCTGAAGCAGCAGGTGGTGGTGGACAACCGCGTGGGCGCCGGCGGCAACGTCGGCGTGGACGCGGTGGCCAAGTCCGCGCCCGACGGCCACACGCTGCTGATGGCCACGACCGGCACCCACACCATCAACCCGGGCCTGTATTCGCGCCTGCCCTTCGACGCCGAGAAGGACTTCAAGCCCGTCACGCTGGTCGCCTCGGTCCCCAACCTGCTGGTGGCCAACGCCGACCTGCCGGTCAAGAACCTCAAGGATCTGGTGGCCCTGGCCAAGGCGCAGCCCGGCAAGCTCAGCTTCGCCTCGTTCGGCAACGGCACCTCGAACCACCTGTCCGGCGAGATGTTCAAGTCGATGGCCGGCCTGAACGTCACGCACGTTCCCTACAAGAGCGCGCCCCAGGCGGTCACCGACCTGATGGCGGGCCAGACCGCGTTCGCCTTCGTCAACACGCCGCTGGCACTGCCGCACGTGCGCGCGGGCAAGCTGCGCGCGCTGGCCGTCACCGGCGGCAAGCGCTCGGAGGCCACGCCGGAGTTCCCGACCATGGCCGAGGCGGGCCTGCCCGGCTTCGTGGTGGAGTCCTGGTACGGCCTGATGGCGCCGGCCGGCACCCCCGATGCGGTCGTCGCCCGCCTGCACAAGGAAACGCTGGCCGTGCTGGCCAAGCCCGAGGTGCGCGCGTTCTTCGCCAAGCAGGGCGCGGACATCGAGACCAGCACGCCGGCGGAGTTCGCGCGCCGCGTGGCCGGCGAGAAGGCGCGCTGGGCCGAGGTGATCAAGGCCAGCGGCGCCCGCATCGACTGAAGGAAGCCCCCCCATGGCCCGACCGCCGAACATCCTGTTCATCCAGGCCGACCAGATGGCGGCGGCGCCGCTGCCGCCGTACGGCGGGACGGTCGTGCAGGCACCGCACCTGCAGGCACTGGCGCAGCGCAGCGCCGTGTTCGATGCGGCGTACTGCAACTCGCCGATCTGCGCGCCGTCGCGTTTTTCGATGATGTCCGGCCGCCTGCCGTCGGCCATCGGCGCCTGGGACAACGCCAGCGAGCTGCCGGCCTCGGTGCCGACGCTGGCGCACGGGCTCGCCGCCGCCGGCTACCGCACCATCCTGTCGGGCAAGATGCACTTCATCGGGCCGGACCAGCTGCACGGCTTCGCCGAGCGCCTGACGACCGACATCTACCCGGCCGACTTCGCCTGGACGCCCAACTGGGCCGCGGGGCCGCGCGACAAGCCCTCGGGCATCAGCATGCTCAACGTCATCCAGGCCGGCTCGTGCGTGCGCAGCCTGCAGATGGACTACGACGACGAGGTGGAGTACTTCGCCAACCAGCGCCTGTTCGACCTCGCGCGCGAGCCGCAGCGCCCGCCGTTCTTCCTGGCCGTGTCCTTCAGCCACCCGCACCCGCCCTTCACGGCCCCGCAGGAGCACTGGGACCGCTATCGGCACGAGGACATCGACATGCCGGCGGTGCCGCCGATCCCGCTGGCCGAACGCGACATCCAGAGCCAGTGGCTGCACGCCTCGCACAGCGCCGACGTGCAGCCGGTGGACGAGGCGCAGGTGCGCAACGCGCGCCACGCCTACTACGCCATGATCTCGTACGTCGACGACAAGATCGGGCGCCTGCTGGCCACCCTGCGCGCCTGCGGTTTCGAGGACGACACCATCGTCGTCGTCTCCTCCGACCATGGCGAGATGCTGGGCGAGCGGGGCATGTGGTACAAGCAGAACTTCTTCGAGGCCTCGGCCCGCGTGCCCCTGCTGGTGCACCTGCCGGGCACGCGCGCGCAGGCGCGCATCGCGGCCCCGGTCTCCCTGGTCGACCTGCTGCCCACGCTGCTCGAATGGAGCGGCGCCGACGTCGGCTGGCCCGAGCCGCTGGACGGCGCCTCGTGGGGTCCGCTGCTGCGCGGCGCAACCGGCGGCGCCCGCCCCGTCATCTGCGAATACACCGACATGGGCGTGGTCGCCCCGTGCCGCATGGTGCGCCAGGGCGCGCACAAGTACATCCACGTGCACGGCCATGCGCCGCAGCTGTACGACCTGGCAAGCGACCCGCGCGAGCTGCGCAACCTGGCCGGCCACCCGGACCAGGCGGCGGTCGAAGCGCGGCTGCGCGACACGCTGCTGGCCGGCTGGGACGGCGACGCGACGCTGCGCGAGGTGCTGGCCAGCCAGCGCCGGCGGCTGTTCCTGAAGGAAGCCGCGCGCCGCGCGGGCACGGTGGCGCACTGGGACCACCAGGCCAGCCGCGACGACAGCCGCCGGTTCGTGCGCGCCAGCGGCGCGGCCGGCGCCAAGGCGCGCTCGCGCTTCCCGTACGTGCCGCCGCCGGAGCCGCGCGGGTGAGCATCCAGGCCGTCGCCCGGGAAGCCGGCGTGTCCGTCGCCACCGTCTCGCGGGTGTTCAACTTCCCCGAGCGCGTGCGGCCCGACACCCGCGAGCGCGTGCAGGGCGTGGCCCGGCGCCTGGGCTACCGGCCCAACGAGAGCGCGCGCACGTTGCGCACGCAGCGCAGCAAGGTGATCGGCGTGGTCCTGCCCACGCTGCTCAACCCGGTGTTCGTCGAATGCCTGGTCGGCGTCTCCGCCGGCGCCGACGCGGCCGGCTACTCGATCCTGCCGATGACCAGCGACTACCGCGTGGCGCAGGAGGAACGCGCGGTCGACCACCTCCTGGGGCGCGGCGTCGACGGCGTCGTGCTGGTCGTCGCCAATCCGGCCAGCTCGCTGGCGTTGAAGAAGCTGCGCGCGGCCGGCGTGCCCTACGTGCTGGCGTACAACCGCCACCCGCGCCATCCGTGCGTCTCCGTCGACAGCGAAGCGGCCGTCGCGGCGCTGGTGCGCGCGCTGCACGAGCGCGGCCACCGCCGCATCGCCATGGTGATGGGCGACAAGGCCGCCTCGGACCGTTCGCTGCAACGCTGGCGCGGCTTCGAGCGCGGCATGGCCGCCTGCGGCCTGGCCGCCGGCGCGCCGGTGGAGGTGCCCTTCATCGACGGCGCGGTGACGCAGCTGGTGGCGCTGCTGGGCGCGCCGCGGCGGCCCACCGCCCTCGTGTGCTCCAACGACCTGCTGGCCCTGCGGGCGCTGCGCGCCGCCCACGAAGCGGGGCTGGCCGTCCCGCGCGAGCTCAGCATCGCCGGCTTCGACGGCATCGCGCTGGGCTGCGACATCACGCCCATCCTGGCCACCGTGGTGCAGCCCAGCCAGGACATCGGCCGCAGCGCCGTCGGCCTGCTCGCGACCGCGCTGGCCAACGACGCGCCGCTGACGGCCGCGGCCAGCCTCACGCCCCTGTTTTCCCTGCGCTACGGCGAGTCCATCGCCCGCGCGCCCGAGCCCCTTCCCGCATGACCACGCTGCTCGCCCAACTCACCGACCTGCACATCCGCGAACCGGGCCGCCTGGCCTACGGCCGCATCGACACCGCCCCTTACCTGCGCGAGGCCGTCGATTCGGTGCTGCGCCTGCGCCAGGCGCCGGACGCGGTGGTGATCACCGGCGACCTGTGCGACTTCGGCCGCCCGGCCGAATATGCCCACCTGGCCGGCCTGCTGGCACCGCTGCCCATGCCGGTGTACCTGCTGCCGGGCAACCATGACGATCGCCGCCAGCTGCGCGCGAGCTTCCCGGACCACGGCTACCTCGGCGACGGCGAGTTCGTGCAGTACTCGGTGCGCATCGGCGGCTTGCGCCTGATCGCGCTGGACACGGTCGATCCCGGCTGCAGCCACGGCACGCTGTGCGAGCGGCGGCTGGACTGGCTGGCGCTGCAACTGGAGCTGCACCGCGGCGAGCCGGTGGTGATCGCGATGCACCACCCGCCGTTCCGCACGCTGATCGGCCACATGGACGACATCGGCCTGGCGGCGGGAGCGGACGAGCTGGAGGCGCTGGTCGCGCGCCATCCGAACGTGGAGCGGGTGATCTGCGGGCACCTGCACCGCGCCATCGACGTGCGCTTCGGCGGCACGATCGCCAGCACCTGCCCGGCCCCGGCGCACCAGGTGACGCTCGACCTGCACCCGCGGGCCCCCTCGCAATGGTCGCTCGAGCCGCCGGGCTTTCGCCTGCACGCGCTCGAGCCGGGCGGGCGGCTGGTCACCCACCTGGCCGCCTCGGGCGCCTTCGAGGGCCCCTACCCGTTCCACGACGGCGGCCAACTGATCGACTAGCCAGCCGGCGGCGCGCGACAGCACGCGCCGGCGTTCCGGACGCACGTTTCGCACGCACGTTTCGGACGCACGTTTCGGACGCACGTTTCGGACGCACAATGGGCCATGCCCACCGTCTACGACTTCCAGGCGCGGCGGATCGACGGCTCCATCGTTCCGCTGGACCAGTACCGCGGCCAGGTCCTGCTGGTCGTCAACACCGCCAGCGCCTGCGGCTTCACGCCCCAGTTCGGCGGCCTGCAGGCGCTGCACGAGCGCTACGGCGGCCGGGGCCTGGTGGTGCTGGGCTTTCCCTGCAACCAGTTCGGCGCCCAGGATCCGGGCAGCAACGACGAGATCGGCGCCTTCTGCCAGAAGAACTACGGCGTCAGCTTCCCGATGATGGCCAAGATCGACGTCAACGGCCCCGGCGCGGACCCGCTGTACCAGTGGCTCACGGCGCAGGCGCCCGGGCTGCTGGGCAGCAAGGCCATCAAGTGGAACTTCACCAAGTTTCTGGTCGGCAAGGACGGCGCGGTGCGCAAGCGCTACGCGCCGCAGGAAGCGCCGGAGAAGCTGGCCAAGGACATCGAGGCGGCACTGGCCGCCTGAGCGCGCCTCAGGGCGCGATCGCCTCGTCCAGCACCTCGACCCAGTGGCGCACCGGCGTGCCGGTGCCGCTTTGCAGGTGCGTGATGCAGCCGATGTTGGCCGAGATCACCGCCACCGGCGCCAGCGCGCCCAGGTGGCCCAGCTTGCGGTCGCGCAACTCGTGCGCGATCTGCGGATGCAGCACCGAATAGGTTCCGGCCGAACCGCAGCACAGGTGCGACTCGTTCAGCGCCAGGCGGATGTCGAAGCCGAGCCGGCGCAGGTGCGTCTCGACGCCGCCGCGCAGCTGCTGGCCGTGCTGCAGCGTGCAGGGCGGGTGGTAGGCCAGCACGCCGGCGGGCGGGCGCACGCGGCCTTCCAGCGCCGGCGCGATGTCGGGCAGCAGCTCGCTCAGGTCGCGCGTGAACTCGCTGATGCGCGCCGCCTTGGCCGCGTACTGCGCATCGTGCTGCAGGTGATGCCCGTACTCGCGCACGGTGACGCCGCAGCCGGACGCGTTCATCACGATCGCCTCGACCTCGCCGCGCTCGACCAGGGGCCACCAGGCGTCGATGTTGCGGCGCATCTGCGCCAGCCCGCCGGCCTGGTCGTTCAGGTGGAACTTCACCGCGCCGCAGCACCCGGCCTCGGGCGCGACCAGCACCTGGATGCCGGCGGCGTCGAGCACGCGGGCGGTCGCCGCGTTGATGTTGGGCGCCATCGCCGGCTGCACGCAGCCGGCCAGCATCAGCACCTTCCGCGCCTGGGTGCGCGTTGGCCAGTCGCCCGCGGGCCGCGCCGCCGGCACCTTGTCGCGCAGGGCCTGCGGCAGCAGGCCGCGCACGGCCTGGCCCAGCTTCATCGCGGGAGCGAACACCGGCGAGGTGAGGCCCTCCTTGAGCGACCAGCGCAGCGCCCGCGACGCCGCGCCACGCGGCACCTTCTCGTCCACGATGCGCCGGCCGATGTCCACCAGGTGCCCGTACTGCACACCGGACGGGCAGGTGCTCTCGCAGTTGCGGCAGGTCAGGCACCGGTCCAGGTGCAGCTGCGTCGCCTCGGTCGGGGCCTCGCCTTCGAGCACCTGCTTGATCAGGTAGATGCGCCCGCGCGGCCCGTCGAGCTCGTCGCCCAGCAGCTGGTAGGTCGGGCAGGTGGCGGTGCAGAAGCCGCAGTGCACGCACTTGCGCAGGATCGCTTCGGCCTCGCGGCCGGCCTCGGTGCCGGCGAACTCCGGGGAAAGATGGGTCTGCACGTCAGAAGTCCGGGAAGAGCCGGCCGGGGTTGAAGATGCCGGCGGGGTCGAACTGGCGCTTGAGCTCGCGGTGGATGCGGTCCAGCGGCGGCGTGAGCGGGCTGAAGCGCGGCACGCCCGCCGGCGCGGCCGGCCGGAACAAGGTGGCGTGTCCGCCCACGGCAGCGGCGACACGCCGCAGCCGCGCCGCGTCGGCGGCCGGGGCGGCGACCCAGCGCTGCGCGCCGTGCCATTCGACCAGCGGCGGCTCGGGCAGGTCCAGGACCGGCGCAGTCTGCGGCACCGACAGCCGCCAGAGGTCGCGGCCGGCGCGCTCGGTGAACCACGGCAGCGCCTGGTCGCGGCAGCGCGTCCAGTCGGCGGCGGCGCGCGCCTCGTCCTGCCGGTCGCCGCCGAGGGTGCGGCAGGCGGCCTCGACCGCCGCGTGCGCGCCACGCAGGCGCAGGTAAAGCGTGCCGGTGCCGGCCTCCTCGAGCCAGCAGCTGGCGTTGAGCGGCAGCGGTTGGCCGCCCCAGGCGTTCAGGCGCTGCAGCGCCTCGTCCTGCGACAGCTCGAACCTGAGCGTCGCCTCGGCCGGCGCGCGCGGCAGCACCTTCAGGCTCACCTCGGCGATCAGACCCAGCGTGCCGAGGGCGCCGGCCATCAGCCGCGAGACATCGTAGCCGGCGACGTTCTTCATCACCTGGCCACCGAAGGTCAGCAGGTCGCCGCGGCCGTTGACCACCGCCATGCCCAGCACGTAGTCGCGCACGGCGCCCGCGCTCGCGCGTGCGGGCCCCGACAGCCCCGCGGCCACCATGCCGCCGACGGTGGGCGAGCCGCCGAAGTGCGGCGGCTCGAACGGCAGGCACTGGCCCTGGGCCGCGAGCGCGGCCTCGAGTTCGGCCAGCGGCGTGCCCGCACCGACGGTCACCACGAGCTCGCTGGGTTCATAGGCGCGGATGCCGGCCAGGCCGGCGGTGGCGAACACCTCGCCCTGCAGCCGCTCGCCGTAGAAGTCCTTGCTGCCCCCGCCGCGGATGCGCAGCGGCGTCCCGGCCGCGGCGGCCTGCCGGATGCGGTCGATGCAGGATGACAAGGCGGCGTCCATGCGCCGATGGTAAGCCGCCAGCCGGCTGCGACCACGCCCGCGGGACTTGATGTTTTTGGGCTCAGTCGATGAAGAAATTCACCGGCAGCCCGGGCACGTCCACCGCCATCGACACCACGTGGCCCGACCAGGGATGGTGCGCCAGCTCGCCCGGCGGCCGGTTGCCCGCGCTGGTGACATACAGCGTGCGCAGGTCCGGGCCGCCGAAGCACGGCATCGTCGGGCACAGCATCGGGGTGGCGATCTCCTGCAGCACCTCGCCCTGCGGCGACAGTTGCACCAGCCGCCCGCCCTCGTAGAGCGCGCACCAGTAGTTGCCCTGGGCGTCCACCGCCGCGCCATCGGGCCGGCCACCATAGCCCGGCGCGCCCGGCCGCCAGCCGTCGGGCTTGGGCGCGAACTGGTGGAACACGCGCGGATTGGCCATGTCGTTCGCCTCCGCGTCCCAATCCCAGGCACGGATGACGTGCGCCTGCGTGTCGGCCCAGTAGACGGTGCGGGCATCGGGCGACCACGCCAGGCCATTGGCGGTGGTCGCGCCATCGGCCTGGCGCTGCACCGTCGGCGTGGCGCCGCGGTGGTGGTGGCCCGGCCGCGCATCCAGGCTGAACAGCGCGGCGGCCCGCGTGTGCTTGGGCTCGAACAGCGTGCCGGCCCAGAAGCGGCCACGCGGGTCGGCCTTGCCGTCGTTGAAGCGCATCGTCAGCGGGTCGTGCTCGAAGCGGTGCAGCAGCGTGAGCGGCCCGGCCCACTCGCGCGCCCGGTACATGCCGTCGCGCAGCGCGAGCACCAGGCCGCCCGAGCGCGCCGGCGCGATGCAGCCGGGCTCCTGGGGCAGCGTCCAGCTCTGCAGCTGGCCGCCCGCCGGGTCGAGCCGGCGCACGGTGCGCGCGGGAATGTCGACCCAGTAGAGCCGTTGCTCGGCCGGATGCCAGAACGGCGATTCGCCGAGCTGGTCGGGCTGCTGGGTGACGCGGTGCCAGATGGCCATGGATGCGGTCGGCTCGGGGTGCGGGGGCGACCCATTGTGCCGCGCGCGCTGGCCCAGCCGGCCCCACGCGCGCAGTCAAGCCGGTACCATCGGCGCCACCTTGACCGAATCCACCACCCACTCCTCCATCAGCGCGGCCGAAGCCAACCTCATGCGCGTCGAAGCGGCGCGCTACGCGCTGCTGCGCCGCCTCGCGTTCGCGATGCGGCACCAGCTGGTGATGCACCTGCAGCCGATCGGCATGGTCACCGAGGTGCTGGAGCGCCGGCTGCGCGCGACGGTGCCGGACCTGGCGCAAGTGCACGACAGCATGAGCAAGATCAACGGCTTCTCCAAGGCGGCCGTGCGCGAGTGCCTGGACGTGATCTCCTGGCTGGCGCCGGAGCCGGGCGCCACCGTCGCGCTCGAGGCCGGCGTGCAGGAGATCATGGCGCTGCTGCGCAGCAACTTCAGCTTCCGCGGTTTCGCCCTGCGCAGCGAGGTGCAGGCCATGCCGCAGCAGGTGGGCCGCGCCGCCGTGCGCAACCTGGTGCCCGGCGCCCTGCTCGCCCTGTCCGACGCCACGCCCGCGCCGGCCGACCTGGTGCTGAGCGCCACCGCCGACGAGGACATGGTGCGGCTGGACATCCGCGTGCAGCGCACCGAAGGCGATGCCGGCCCCGCCGGCCAGCTGCCCTACCGCCTGATGAAGTGGGACGAAGTCGTCGCCATGGCGCGCGCCGAGGACGTCGAGCTGCAGCGCACCGACAGCGGCGCCACGCTGGCCTTTCCCATCCTCGAGTGAGTCGCTGCGCGGCCTGACGCGCGTCGCGCGCCGGGACGGCGTTCGCCCGCCGCGGCACGCGCGCAAAAAAAGGGCCCGCCGAGGCGGGCCCAACATCCAAAGGAGACTCTTGCTTGCTCTGGGTCCGGGGCGGCGGCGCGCGCCGCGGCCCGGGATCAACGGTTGTAGGCGGTCTCGCCGTGTGAGGAGATGTCCAGGCCCTCGCGCTCTTCTTCCTCGCTCACGCGCAGGCCGATCACCAGGTCGACCAGCTTGTAGGCGATGAAGGAGACGACCGCCGACACCACCACGGTGGTCAGCACGCCCTGGAACTGCACCCACACCTGGCTGGCGATCGAGTAGTCGGCGCTGGCCTTGTTGGCGACGTAGTCGTAGATGCCGACACCGCCGAGCGAGGGCGAGGCGAACACGCCGGTCAGCAGCGCGCCCAGGATGCCGCCCACGCCGTGCACGCCGAAGACGTCCAGCGAGTCGTCGGCGCCCAGCAGGCGCTTGAGGCCGTTGACGCCCCACAGGCACACCAGGCCGGCCAGCAGGCCGATGACGATCGCGCCCATCACGCCGACGAAGCCGCAGGCCGGGGTGATGGCCACCAGGCCGGCGACGGCCCCGGAGGCGGCGCCCAGCATCGAGGCCTTGCCCTTGGACAGCGCCTCGCCGGCGATCCACGACAGGGTGGCGGCGGCGGTGGCCAGCAGCGTGTTGATGAACGCCAGCGCGGCCATGCCGTTGGCTTCCAGGTTGGAGCCGGCGTTGAAGCCGAACCAGCCCACCCACAGCATCGCGGCGCCGACCATCGTGAGCGTCAGGCTGTGCGGGGCGAAGGCTTCCTTGCCGTAGCCCACGCGCTTGCCGATCACGTAGGCGCCCACCAGGCCGGCCACGCCGGCGTTGATGTGCACCACGGTGCCGCCGGCGAAGTCGAGGGCGCCCTTGGCCCACAGCCAGCCGGCCGCAGCGGTGACGGTCTCGAGCGACTTGGCGTCGGTGATGGCATCCGGGCCGTCCCAGTACCAGACCATGTGCGCGACCGGCAGGTAGCTGAACGTGAACCACAGCACCACGAACATCAGCACCGCGGAGAACTTGATGCGCTCGGCGAACGAGCCCACGATCAGGCCGCACGTGATGGCCGCGAAGGTGGCCTGGAAGGCGACGAACGTCAGCTCGGGGATCACCACGCCCTTGCTGAAGGTCGCGGCCACCGAGTCGGGCGTGATGCCGGCCAGGAACAGCTTGCCCAGGCCGCCGAAGAAGGCCGAGCCGCCGGTGAACGCCACGCTGTAGCCGTAGATGGCCCACAGCACGTAGATCAGCGCGGTGACCACGAACACCTGCATCAGCACCGACAGCATGTTCTTGCTGCGCACCAGGCCGCCGTAGAACAGTGCCAGGCCGGGGATGGTCATGAAGATGACCAGCGCGGTGGCCACGGTCATCCAGGCGGTGTCACCCTTGTTGGGGGTGGGTGCCGGCGTGGCGGCGGCGGAGGCCGCAGGCGCCGCGGCCGCGGCGGTGGTGGCCGGCGCGGCGGCCGGGGCGCTGGCCGCGGTGGCGGCAGCGGCCGCGGCCGGCTCGGCGGTGGGGGCGGAGGCGGCGGGCGCCTGCGCCAGCACGGCGGCAGAACCGGCCAGCAGGCCCAGGCCCAGGGCCAGGGAAGCGAGGAGCTTTCTCATGGTTGACTCTTTCTGCGACAGGGGTGTGGCTACAGCGCTTCCTTGCCGGTCTCGCCGGTGCGGATGCGCACGACCTGCTCGAGGTCGTAGACGAAGATCTTTCCGTCGCCGATCTTTCCGGTGCGCGCGGCACCCTCGACGGCCTCGATGACGCGCTCGACCAGGTCGTCGGCGACGGCGGCCTCGATCTTCACCTTCGGCAGGAAGTCGACGACGTACTCGGCGCCGCGGTACAGCTCCGTGTGGCCCTTCTGGCGCCCGAAGCCCTTGACCTCGGTGACGGTGATGCCCTGCACGCCCATGCCCGAGAGCGCTTCGCGCACTTCGTCCAGCTTGAACGGCTTGATGATGGCGGTGACGAGTTTCATGCGTTCTCCTTGCGACCGTGGAAGATCAGAAGTTCTTCTTCAGGCCCAGCACGAGGGTGGTGCCGGCCAGGTCCTTGTTGCCCGTGCCGGGCAGCGCGTAGCGGAAGCCGAAGCGGTTGCTCCAGTTGGTGCCGATCACCGCGGCGCTGAGCACCGTGCCGTCCCAGTCCTTGGCCAGGGTGACGGAGGCGTCGCTGTAGGTGCCGAAGTGGGCGATGCGCTGCCAGCCCACGTGCGGCACCAGCGACACGCCGCTGCCGAGGTCGAAGTTGGCCGACAGGTCGAGGTACCCGCTGCCCCGGCTGTTGGGGGTGCCGAACAGGTTGGTGGTCGAGTGCGAGTACTTCACCGTGGCCGGGCCGGCGGTCAGCGCGCCGTACAGCTCGAAGGTGTTGGCGTTGACGCCGCTGATGTTCTTGAAGGTGTTGCCGGCGTACCAGTACTGCAGGCCGCCGACGTCGAACGACAGCAGGTCGTTGACCGCGCCCTTGTAGCCGCCGTAGACGTCGATCTCGACCGGGCCCTTGGCGTCGGCGCCGGCGATGGACGAATCCTTGATCCAGCGGATCGTCGAGCCCCAGGTCCCCAGGTAGAAGCCGCTCTTGTGCGCGAAGTCGATGCCGCCCTGCAGCGCCGGCTTCTGGCCCGACTGCGAAATGCCGCGGTAGCGGTAGTCGGTGACGCCGCCGATGTTGTACGACAGGGTGTAGTCGGGCTCCGCTGCCTTGGTCTGGGCAAGCACGGCACCCGACAGCACCAGGGTGGACAGCAGCACGATGGCCTTGAGTTGCATCAGTCTTCTCCGTCTTGAAAGGAATTGGGACGGAACCACTCCAAGCATGAGGCGTGCCACCTTGCGCCTCCCCCAGGTGGACGACAGCGCAACCGCCGTTGCCGCGTTGGACGGAGGCAGCGCCGCCGCACGCGCCCGCACCGCCAAGGTGCGAGCGCCGCCCGCCCGGGTGCGCACCATCGCGCCGCGCACTGTTGCAGGGAGGACCCCGCCCATGAGCCTTTCTTTGGTGCGAAGCCGCGCCCTGCTGGGCCTGGAGGCGCCGCAGGTCACCGTCGAGGTCCACCTCGCCAACGGCCTGCCCAGCTTCACGCTCGTCGGGCTGGCCGAGACCGAGGTCAAGGAGGCGCGCGAGCGGGTGCGCTCGGCGCTGCTGACCTGCGGGCTGGAGTTCCCGCACAACAAGCGCATCACCGTCAATCTCGCGCCGGCAGACCTGCCCAAGGACTCGGGGCGCTTCGACCTGCCGATCGCGCTGGGCATCCTGGCCGCCAGCGGCCAGGTCGATGCCGGCCAGCTCGAGGGCTTCGAATTCGCCGGCGAGCTGTCGCTCTCGGGCGAGTTGCGGCCGGTGCGCGGCGCCCTGGCCATGAGCCTGGCGCAGCAGGCGGGCGCCAGCGGCACCCAGCTCGTGCTGCCGCCCGGCAGCGCCGAGGAGGCCGCGCTCGTGCCCGGCGCGCAGGTGTGGCGGGCCCGGCACCTGATGGACGTCGTCGCGCGGACCCAGAAGGAGCCGGCGCCCGCGGGCGACGGCTGGGTCCGCGCCCATGCCTGCCCACGTCCGGCCGCGGCGGCGCCGGCCGACCTGCTGGAGGTCAAGGGCCAGGCCGGCGCCAAGCGCGCGCTGGAGATCGCGGCGGCCGGCGGCCATGCGGTGCTGCTGGTCGGCCCGCCCGGCGCCGGCAAGTCGATGCTGGCGCAGCGCTTCACGGGCCTGCTGCCGCCCATGACCGTCGACGAGGCCCTGGAGAGCGCGGCGGTGGCCAGCCTGGCGGGCCGGTTCGACCTCGCGCGCTGGGCCGTGCGGCCCACGTGCAGTCCGCACCACTCGGCCAGTGCGGTGGCACTGGTGGGCGGCGGCTCGCCGCCACGCCCGGGCGAGATCTCGCTGGCCCACCACGGCGTGCTGTTCCTGGACGAGCTGCCCGAGTTCCCGCGCCACGCGCTGGAGGCCCTGCGCGAGCCGCTGGAGACCGGGCACATCACGATCGCCCGCGCGGCGCGGCGGGCGGAGTTCCCGGCCCGCTTCCAGTTCCTCGCGGCGATGAACCCCTGTCCCTGCGGCTGGCTCGGCGCGCCGCAGCGGCCCTGTCGCTGCACGCCCGACCAGGTGGCCCGCTACCAGGCGCGGCTGTCGGGGCCGCTGCTGGACCGCATCGACCTGCATGTGGAGGTGCCGGCCCTGTCGCCGCAGGAGCTGCTCGAGGCGCCCACCGGCGAGCCCAGCGCCGTCCTGCGCGACCGGTGCGCGGCCGCGCGCGGGCGCGCCATCGCGCGCCAGGGCAAGGCCAACCACGCACTGCACGGCGCCGAGATCGACGAGCACGCGCGCCTTCGCGCCGGCGCCGCCGCGTTCCTGCAGCGTGCCGCGGGGCGGCTGGCATGGAGCGCGCGCGCCACCCACCGCGTGCTCAAGGTGGCGCGCACCATCGCCGACCTGGCGGGCGCGTCCGACGTGGACGTGCCGCACGTCGCCGAAGCCGCGCAGTACCGGCGCCCCGGTGCGGCGGCCTGACGCCCTGCCGCGCGCCGGCGGTCAGGGCGCCGGGCGGTGGCGCCAGAACGAGGCCGGGCGCTGCGCGCGCGCGGCGCGGCGCGCCTGCCGCTCGGCGCGCGCCTCCTGCGCTGCCTTGGCCAGGGCGGCGGAAAACAGCAGCACGCCCGACGAGAAGTAGATCCACACCAGCAGCACCACCAGCGAGCCGGCGGCGCCATAGGCCGACACGACCGCGGCATGCGACAGGTACAGCGTCACCAGCTGGCGCCCGATGCTGAACAGCACGGCGCCCACCACCCCGCCCAGCACCAGGAAGCGCAGACACGGCTTGTGGCCGCCGCTCAGCCGCATCAGCGCGACGAACAGGGCGCCGCACAGGCCCAGCGACACCGCCTCGTTGAGCACGCGCAGCGCCGCCTCCAGCGCGAAGTGGTCGCCCGCCCAGCCCGAGGCCACCGCCAGGACCGTGGAGATCACCAGCGACACCAGCAGCAGGAAGCCGAACGCCAGGATGTAGGCGACCCCGCGCAGCCGCAGCGACGCCGAGTGCCACCAGCTCGGCCTGGGCGGCGCGCCGCCGTCGGCCCACACGCGCGCGAACGCCTCCTGCAGTTCGCCGAACACGCCGGTGGCGCCGAAGACCAGCACCCCGAAGCCGACGATGGTGGCCAGCAGGCCCTGCGCCGGCTCGCGCGTGCTTTGCAGGGCCTGCTGCACGACCGCGGCGCCCTGCGCGCCCACCAGGGCGCCGATCTGGGCCACCAGCGTGTCCTGCAGCATCTGGCGGTCCATCCACCAGCCCAGCAGCGCCACCATCACCAGTAGCAGCGGGGCCAGGCTGAGGATGCCGTAGAACGAGACCGCCGCGGCCATGCGCATGCCGCCGGCCGCGCTCCACAGGCGCGCGGCGCGCCAGAGGGGATGCACCGGACGCAGCCAGCGGGCCGCGGCGTCACGCAGGACGCGGAACGGGCCGTCACGCAAGGCTTGGAACATGCGCCCCAGCCTCGGCCATGCGGGTGCCCGCTGTCCATCAGCGGCGCCCCGCCCCGTGCGTAGGTGGGCTCCGACGGATGGGCGGGCGCGCCACGAGCAGGCAGAATTACCGTCTGTTGCGCACCCCCGCGGAGGCCGGGCTACCCTGCCCGCCTGAACCGCGCTCCCCCAGAACGAAAGCGGCCCGCGAGGGCCGGCATGCCTGTGAACGACGACGAACTGCTCCTGGAGCGGCCCTTGCAGCCGCGAGACTCCGGCAGCCTGCGCGAGGAGCCGGCCGCGGTGCCCCCGCGCGCGGCCCCCTCCGCGCTGGCGGCCGGCCCCGCGCCCCGCGCCGAGCGGCCGAGCCTGTCGCTGGTGGTGCCGTGCCACAACGAGGCGCGCAACCTCGAGACGCTGCTGCCGCTGCTGCTGGCGCGCCTGGGCAAGCTGGCCGACCGCTGGGAGGTGATCCTGGTGGACGACGGCAGCCGCGACGACACCTTCGCCGTCCTGCGCAAGTGGTCGGCGCGGCCCGGGTTTCGCGCCGTGCAGCTGTCGCGCAATTTCGGCAAGGAGGCCGCGCTCACCGCCGGCCTGCAGCAGACCAGCGGCCAGGTCGTCATCAGCATGGACGCCGACCTGCAGCACCCGCCCAGCCTGCTGGAGGAGATGCTGGCGCACTGGCGCCAGGGCGCCGACGTGGTGTACGCCGTGCGGGCCAACCGCGACGACGAGGGCATGATCAAGCGCTGGGGCTCGCGCCTGTTCTACCGGCTGCTGAACGCGTTCGAGGGCTTCGACGTGCCTCCGGACGGCGGCGACTTCCGGCTGATGGACCGCGCGGTCGTCGACGCGCTGGTGTCGCTGCCCGAGCGCAACCGGTTCATGAAGGGCCTGTATGCCTGGGTCGGCTTCAATGCGGTGCCGCTGCCCTACGTGCCCGACGAGCGCATGCACGGCCGCAGCAGCTTCAACCTGCGCCGGCTGGTCAACCTGTCGGTCATCGGCCTGACGGCCTTCACCACCTGGCCGCTGCGCCTGGCCACCGTGTTCGGCATGCTGGTCGCGCTGGTCTCGCTGCTCTACGGCGCCTTCCTCATCGTGACCTACTTCCTCTGGGGCAACCCCGTGTCCGGCTGGACCACCATCGTCGTCGGCGTCGCCCTGCTGCTGGGCATCCAGATGGTGCTGATGGGGATCGTGGGCGAGTACATCGGCCGCATCTTCGAGGAGGTCAAGGCCCGGCCGCTCTACGTGGTCAAGGACATCCAGGGCCAGGGCCTGAAGGCGCCCGGCCGATGACGCCGCGCCTGCCCCGGCGGCCCGCCGCCCTGCTCGCGCTCGCCTTCGCCTGGCTGGCCGTGACGGCCTGGCTGCGCCCGCTCGCCCTGCCCGACGAGGGCCGCTACATCGGCGTGGCCTGGGAGATGGTGCGCTCGGGCGAATGGCTCACGCCCACGCTCGACGGCCTGCCGTACTTCCACAAGCCGGCGCTGTTCTACTGGATCACCGCCGCCGCGCTGTCGATCGCCGGCAACCACGAGTGGGCCGGCCGCGTCGCGCCCTGGCTGGGCGCCTGCCTGATGGCCGCGAGCGCCTACCTGTTCGGGCGGCGCTGGTTCGGCGAAGCGGTCGGCCGCGCCTGGCTGCTGGTGCTGGTCACGCTGCCGCTGGTGTTCGTCGGCGCGCAGTACGCCAACCTGGACATGGGGGTGGCCGGCTGCATCACCGCCTGCATCCTGTCCTTCGCGCACGCGTCGCTGCTGCCGATGGACGATCCGGCGCGGCGGCGCTGGCTGCTGGCCGGCAGCGCCGCGGCGGCCTTCGGCGTGCTGGCCAAGGGCCTGATCGGCGCGGTGCTGCCCGGCCTGGTGCTGATCGCCTGGCTGCTGCTGGCCGGCCGGCCGCGGCGCATCCTGAGCCTGTTCTGGTGGCCCGGGCTGCTGCTGTTCGCGCTGCTGGCCGCGCCCTGGTTCCTGGTGATGCAGCAGCGCTTCCCGGACTTCCTGCACTACTTCTTCGTCGTCCAGCACTTCAGCCGCTTCACCCAGCACGGCTTCAACAACGCCCAGCCGTTCTGGTTCTTCCCGGCCGTGCTGGCGCTGTTCGGGCTGCCGTGGACGCTGTGGCTGCTGCGCCGCGCGCCCCGGGCCACCGCGGCGCCGGCCGAGGACCGTGCGCTGCGCCTGCTGGCCTGGGTGTGGCTGGTGGCGATCGTGGGCTTCTTCTCGCTGCCCACGTCCAAGCTGGTGGGCTACGTGCTGCCGGCCGTGCCGCCGCTGGCGCTGCTGATCGCCCGGCGCTGGACCGCCTGGCGGGACGTCGATGCCGCCTCCGGCCGGCGGCTCACCACGGCCACCGCCGCCCTCGCGGCGCTGCTGTGCGTGGGCGTGGTGGTGGGGACGCTGTTCGCGCCGCAGAAGCACACCCGCGCCATCGCGCGCACCATCGCCCAGGATCCCGCGCGTCCGGTCGCCTTCGTGCGCGCCTACTACTTCGACCTGCCCTTCTACGCCGGCCTGCGCCAGCCCGTGCCGGTGATCGAGCGCTGGGACGACCGCAAGCTGACCGAGGCCGACAACTGGCGGCGCGAGCTGCTCGATGCGAGCGAGTTCCTCGCCCCCGGCGTGGCCTCGCCGCTGCTGCTGCCCCAGGTGCTGGCGGGCGCCAACTGCCCGGGCGCGCGCAGCTGGGTGGTGGGCGGCGCCGATCTCGTGGCGAACTATCCGCTGCTGGCCGGCGCGCGGCGGGTGGCCACCAGCGGCGGCACCGCCCTGTGGGAAGTCAGCGACTGGGTGCCGGTGGCGGCGCGCTGCGCCGGAATGCCCAGCGCGAGCTCAGCAGGTAAGTCATGACCGCGACCGCGACCAGCACGGCCGCGAGCGCGACGTCGTACCGCAGCGGCGAGTACCGCAGGGCCAGCGCGTACGCCGCCTCGTTGGCGGCGAACCCGGCGGCCGAGATGAGGAAGAAGCGGGGCGCCGCCTGCAGCGCAGGCGCCGCGCGGTCGCCGAACGTCAGGCGGTGCTGGCCGGCGAACGACACCAGGAAGGCGACCAGCCAGCCGCCCACGTTGGCCACCAGGGGGGGCGCGACGCCGGTCTCGACCAGCGCGACGACCACGGCGAAATGGACCGCGGCGGCGGTGGCGCCGACGGCGATGAACGTGGCGATGCGGCGCAGGGACTTCATGCTGTGAGCGGGCAACGGCGGCTGGTGGTGTGCATCGACGACTATGCCCTGCGGCCGGGGGTGGACGCCGCCGTGCTGGAGCTGGCGGCGGCGGGCCGCGTCTCCGCGGTCAGCTGCATGGTGGGCACGCCGCACTGGCGCGCGGCCGCGCCCGCGCTGCGCCCGCCGGGGAACGTCGACGTGGGCCTGCACCTGGACTTCACCGAGGCGCCGTTCGATGCCGGATTGCGCAGCGGGCTGGGCGGATTCATTGCCCGAGCGTACCTCGGCGCCCTGCCGGCCGGCCGCGTGGCGGCGGAGATCCGCGCGCAGCTCGACGCCTTCGAGGATGCGCTGGGCCGCCGGCCCGACCACGTGGACGGCCACCAGCACGTGCACCAGCTGCCGCGCGTGCGCGAGCTGTTGCTCGACGAACTGGCGCGCCGCGGCGCCTCGGGCCTGTGGCTGCGCGGCACGCGCCGGCCGGCCGGCGAGCCGGGCACCAAGCCGAAGGTGATCGCCGCGCTCGGCGGCGAACGCCTGCGCGCGCAGGCGCGGTCGCAGGGCCTGCGGATGACGGACCACCTGCTGGGGGTGTACGACTTCAGCGGCGACGCGGCGCGCTACACCGCGCTGCTGGACGCCTGGCTGGCGCGCGCGCGGGAGGGCGACCTGTTGATGTGCCACCCGGGCCGGCGCGACGATGCGCCGCAGGGCGACCCGATCGCGCCGGCGCGCGCGGTCGAATACGAGGTGCTGCGCAGCGAGGCCTGGCCGCGCCTGCTGGCGCAGCGCGGGGTCGCGGTGGCGCGCTTCTCGGCCGCGGCCGCCTGAGCTGCGCGCCCTCTCGGGCGCTCCTCGGGAGCTCCTCGGGCGCGCCCCGGACGCGGCCTGGTGCGTCCAGCGCTGCGACCTCAGTGGGCGCTCAGCGTGTGGCCCTGCACTTTGACCACGCTGCCGGCCTTCCAGCTGGGCGCCGCCTCCTGCTCGAAGGTGCGCACCGAGCCGTCCTTCATCCGCACGCGCGTGACCCAGACGTCCTTGCTGGTCACGTGCTTCTGCACCTCGTTGCCCGCATAGCCGCCGGCCGCGGCGCCCGCCACGGTGGCGAGCGTCTTGCCGTTGCCGCCGCCGATCTGGTTGCCCAGCAGCCCGCCCACCACGGCGCCGCCGACGACGCCCACCGCGCCGCCTTGGCCCTTGCGCTTTTCCTTGTGCACGTCCTGCACCGCGGCGCAGGTGCCGCAAAGCGCCTTGGTGGCGGGCGAGTTGCCCTGGGCGGCGACGCCGGCCGCGGCAGCGGCGAGCACGGTGGCGATGACGAACTGCTTCATGGGGAATCCTCCTGTGATCCCTGTCCAACGGCTGAGCCGCCCCGCAGGACGACCGCCGGCATCCAGCCCGCCGTGGCGTTTGTCACAGGTTCGACGCCAGCGCGCGTTCGAGCTGGGCCCGCTCGGCGCCGCGCCGGGCGGCCAGGTCGTCCAGCTGGTCGGCGCCGATGCGGCCGACGTTGAAGTACGTGCTCTGCGGATGGCTGAGGTAGAAGCCGCTGACGCTGGCCGCCGGCGTCATCGCCAGGCTCTCGGTCAACCCCAGGCCCGCCTCCTCGGCGTGCAGCAGGCGGAACATGTCGGCCTTCACGGTGTGCTCCGGGCAGGCCGGGTAGCCGGGGGCCGGGCGGATGCCCTGGTACTTCTCGGCGATCTGGTCCTCCAGCGACAGCTGCTCCGCGGGCGCGTAGCCCCACAGGTCCTTGCGCACGCGCTCGTGCAGGCACTCGGCGAAGGCTTCCGCCAGGCGGTCGGCCAGCGCCTTGAGCATGATGGCCGAGTAGTCGTCGTGGTCCTTCAGGAAGTACTGCTCCTTGGCCTCGCAACCGATGCCCGCGGTGACCGCGAAGACGCCGATGTAGTCGTCGGCCACGCCCTTGGGCGCGACGAAGTCGGCCAGGCAGCGGTTGGGGCGGCGCACGCCGTCGACGACGGGCTTTTCGGTCTGCTGGCGCACCCCGTACCAGGTCATCGCCACCTGCCGGCGCGACGCGTCGGTGTACAGCTCGATGTCGTCGTCGCGCACCGTGTTGGCCGGCCAGAAGCCGACCACCGCATTGGCCGTCAGCCAGCGGCCCTCGACCAGCCGCTTGAGCAGGCGCTGGCCGTCCGAGAACACCCGCACCGCCTCGGCGCCCACGACCTCGTCCTTCAGGATGGCGGGGAACGGGCCGGCCAGGTCCCAGGTCTGGAAGAACGGACCCCAGTCGATGTGGCGGGCCAGCTCGGCCAGGTCGAAGTTCTTGAACACCCGGCGCCCGATGAACTTGGGCTGCGGCGGCACGTAGCTGGACCAGTCGACCGGCGACTTGTTGGCACGCGCCTGCGCCAGCGGCACCAGCGGCACCTGCTTCTTGCTCGCGTGCAGCTGGCGCACCTTCGCGTAGTCGGCCTCGACGTCGGCGATGAACCGGGCCGCCTGCTCGGACAGCAGGTTCTGGGCGACGCCCACGCTGCGCGAGGCGTCCGGCACGTACACCACCGGCCCCTCGTAGTGCGGCGCGATCTTGACGGCCGTGTGCACGCGGCTGGTGGTCGCCCCGCCGATCAGCAAGGGGATCTTGCGCAGCCGGAAGTGCTCGTCCTTCTGCATCTCGCCGGCGACGTACTGCATCTCCTCCAGCGACGGCGTGATCAGCCCCGACAGGCCGACGATGTCCGCGCCCTCGACCTTCGCGCGGGCCAGGATCTCGTGGCACGGGACCATCACGCCCATGTTCACGACCTCGAAGTTGTTGCACTGGAGCACGACCGTGACGATGTTCTTGCCGATGTCGTGCACGTCGCCCTTGACCGTGGCGATCACGATCTTGCCCTTGGCCTTGACGTCCTGGCCCGCCGCCTCGTGGCGGCGCTTTTCCTCCTCGATGTACGGGATCAGGTGGGCCACGGCCTGCTTCATCACGCGCGCCGACTTCACCACCTGCGGCAGGAACATCTTGCCCTGGCCGAACAGGTCGCCCACCACGTTCATGCCGTCCATCAGCGGGCCTTCGATCACGTGCAGCGGCCGGCCGCCGCGCGCCAGCACCGCCTGGTACGCCTCCTCGGTGTCGGCCACGATGTGGTCGGTGATGCCGTGCACCAGCGAGTGCGCCAGCCGCTGCTCGACCGCCAGCTGGCGCCATTCGTTGCGCTTGCCGTCGTCGCGCGCGGCGCCCTTGGCCTGCTCGGCGATCTCGATCAGCCGCTCGGCCGCGTCCTTGCGGCGGTTCAGCACCACGTCCTCGACGCGCTCGCGCAGCTGGGGTTCGACCTCGTCGTAGACGCCCACCATGCCGGCGTTGACGATGCCCATGTCCATGCCGGCCTGGATCGCGTGGTACAGGAACACGGTGTGGATCGCCTCGCGCACCGGGTCGTTGCCGCGAAAGGAGAAGCTGACGTTGGACACGCCGCCCGACACCTTGGCGCCCGGCAGGTGCTGCTTGATCCAGCGGGTGGCGTTGATGAAGTCCACCGCGTAGTTGTCGTGTTCCTCGATGCCCGTCGCGATGGCGAAGATGTTGGGGTCGAAGATGATGTCCTCGGGCGGGAAGTCCACCTCGTCCACCAGGATGCGGTAGGCCCGCTCGCAGATGCGGACCTTGCGCTCGAAGGTGTCGGCCTGGCCGGCTTCGTCGAATGCCATCACCACCGCCGCGGCGCCGTAGCGCCTGACCAGCGTGGCCTGGCGCTTGAACTCGGCCTCGCCCTCCTTGAGCGAGATCGAGTTGACGATGCCCTTGCCCTGCAGGCAGCGCAGGCCGGCCTCGATCACCTCCCACTTGGAGCTGTCCACCATCACCGGCACGCGCGCGATGTCCGGCTCGCTGGCAATCAGGTTGAGGAAGCGCACCATCGCGGCCTTGCTGTCCAGCATGGCCTCGTCCATGTTGACGTCGATGACCTGGGCGCCGTTCTCCACCTGCTGGCGGGCCACCGCCAGGGCGTCCTCGAACTTGCCGGCCAGCACCATGCGGGCGAAGGCCTTCGAGCCGGTGACGTTGGTGCGCTCGCCGACGTTGACGAACAGGCTGCCCGGGCCGATGGCGACCGGCTCCAGGCCGGCAAGCTTCATCGGGGGGACGGCGGGGAAATTGGGCATGGGGCTCACCTTGGTTCGACAACCGCGGCCATCGCCGCGCGAGACAGGTGAGCGCCGTTGGAAATCTCAAGCCTGACGCCGGGCGGGGCCGGCGCTGCAACGCTCCTTGAGATGCGTCATTTTACCTTCAGGGTCCGCACGCAAAATCGCGCCTTTGCGTGCCCCAGGAGTGCCCATGTTCCGCCAGCCCAACCGCCGCGCGCTGCTTGCGTTCGGCGCCGCCCTCGCCCTCGGCAGTGCCGTCCTGCCCGCGGCCGCGCAGACCGCCGCCGGCCAGGCGCCGATCCGCATCCTGGTGGGCTTTCCGCCCGGCGGCGGCACCGACGCCATCGCCCGCACGCTGGCCGAGAAGCTCAAGGACCAGCTGGGCCAGCCGGTGGTGGTGGACAACCGCGCCGGCGCCGGCGGCCAGATCGCCGCGCAGGCGCTCAAGGCCGCGCCGCCCGATGGCCACACGCTGTTCCTGTCGCACGACCACACCGTCTCGATCCTGCCGCTGGTGACCCGGAACCCGGGGTTCGATCCGGCGCGCGACTTCGTGCCGGTGGCCGGCTTCGCCACCTTCGTCAATGCGCTGGCCGTCTCGGGCGGCACGCCGGCGCGCAGCATGGCCGAGTACGTGGCGTGGGTGCGCGCGCACGGCGGCAAGGGCAACGTCGGCGTGCCCGCGCCGGCGTCGGTGCCGGAGTTCCTGGTCAAGGTGATCGGGCAGAAGTGGGGGCTGGACCTGCAAGCGGCGCCCTACCGCGGCAGCGCGCCGATGATGGCCGACATGCTGGGCAACCAGATCGGCGCCGGCATCGGCTCGATCCCCGACTTCATCGAGAACCACAAGGCCGGCAAGATCCGCGTGGTCGCCGTGATGGGCAAGGAGCGCCAGGGCGCCGTGCCCGACGCGCCGACGTTCACCGAGCTGGGCCTGGCCGGGTTCGAGGACGTGCCGTACTACGGCCTGTTCGCGCCGGCCGGCACGCCGCAGGCGACTCTCGAGCGCATCGGCGACGCGCTGGCCAAGGTGGTCGCGCAGCCCGACGTGCGCGAGCGGCTCACCGCCATGGGCCTGTCGGTGGGCTACATGCCCCAGCAGCAGCTGGCCGCGCGCGAGCGCGCCTACTCGGCGGCCTGGGCGAAGATCATCAAGGCGAGCGGCTTCCAGCCGCAGTGAGCGCGGCCGCCGCTCAGGCGGCTTCCTTGTAGAAGAACTCGCGCTGGCGCGTGCGCGCCGGCAGCGGCGAGACGGCCTGGCCGATCGCCGTGATGTGCTCGGGCGTGGTGCCGCAGCAGCCGCCCACGATGTTCACCAGGCCCTCGGCCGCGAACTCGCGCAGCAGGCGCGAGGTGACCTCGGGCGTCTCGTCGAAGCCGGTCTCGCTCATCGGGTTGGGCAGGCCGGCGTTGGGATAGCAGCTGATGTAGGTGTCCGGCGCGGCCTTGGCCAGCTCCTGGATGTAGGGGCGCATCAGGGCGGCGCCGAGCGCGCAGTTCAGGCCCACCGCCAGCGGCCGCGCGTGCCGCACGCTGTACCAGAACGCCGTGACCGTCTGGCCGCTGAGCACGCGGCCCGAGGCATCGGTGACGGTGCCGCTGATGACGATGGGCAGCCGCTCGCCGGTCTGCTCGAACACCTCGTCGATGGCGAACAGCGCCGCCTTGGCATTGAGCGTGTCGAAGATGGTCTCGACCAGCAGCAGGTCGGCGCCGCCCTCGAGCAGGCCCTCGACCTGCTCCTTGTAGGCCGCGCGCAGCTGCTCGAAGTCGACATTGCGGGCCGCCGGGTCGTTGACGTCCGGGCTGATGCTGGCGGTGCGCGGGGTCGGGCCCAGCGCGCCGGCGACGAATCGCGGCTTGTCGGGCGTGCCGTACTTGTCGGCGGCGCGGCGCGCGATGCGGGCGGCCGCCACGTTCATCTCGCGCGCCAGGTGGCCCAGCCCGTAGTCGTCCTGCGCCAGGGCGTTGGCGCCGAAGGTGTTGGTCTCGATGATGTCCGCGCCGGCGGCGAGGTAGCCCTCGTGGATGTCCTGCACGACGTCGGGCCGCGTGAGCACCAGCAGGTCGCTGTTGTTCTTCAGGTCCCTGGGGTGGTCCTTGAAGCGCTCGCCGCGGTAGTCCGCCTCGGTCAGCCGGAAGCGCTGGATCATGGTGCCCATCGCGCCATCCAGGATGAGGATGTGCTGGTCCAGCAGCGCGGGCAGCTGCTGGCCACGGGTGTAAGTGATCGGCTTCATGGAGGAGGAAAAATCGACGCGGTTGGTCGGCCGATTGTAGGAAGTCCGCGTTGGAGGCAGGCCCAGCGGGGAGAATGCGCCCCTTGTCCTTCGCCACCTCCATCCTCCACGACGTCTTCGGCTACGAGCGCTTCCGCGGTCCGCAGGCCGACATCGTCGACCACGTCATCGGCGGCGGCGACGCGCTGGTCCTCATGCCCACCGGCGGCGGCAAGTCGCTGTGCTACCAGGTGCCCGCCATCGCCCGCCAGCGCGCCGGCCACGGCGTCACCGTGGTCGTCTCGCCGCTGATCGCGCTGATGCACGACCAGGTCGGCGCGCTGCACGAGGCCGGCGTCGAGGCCGCGTTCCTCAACTCCTCGCTCAGCTACGAGGAGGCCGCCATGGTCGAGAAGCGGCTGGCGCGCGGCGAGATCACGCTGCTGTACGCGGCGCCCGAGCGCGTGACGACCCCGCGCTTCCTGGCGCAGCTGGACGCCCTGGCCCAGCGCGGCCAGGTCGCCCTGTTCGCCATCGACGAGGCCCATTGCGTCAGCCAGTGGGGACACGACTTCCGGCCCGAGTACCGCCAGCTCGCGGTGCTGCACGAGCGCTATCCGCGCGTGCCGCGCATCGCGCTGACCGCCACGGCCGATGCCCTCACCCGCGCCGACATCGTCGAGCGCCTGCAGCTGCAGGACGCGCGCCAGTTCGTCAGCAGCTTCGACCGCCCGAACATCCGCTACCGCATCGTCGAGAAGAAGGACCCGTCCGCGCAGCTGCTGCGCTTCGTGCAGGACGAGCACGAGGGCGAGGCCGGCATCGTCTACTGCCAGTCGCGCAAGCGCGTGGAGGACACGGCGCAGATGCTGGTCGACCGGGGCCTGAACGCGCTGCCCTACCACGCCGGGCTCGACGCCGCCGTGCGGCAGCGCAACCAGGACCGCTTCCTGCGCGAGGACGGCATCGTGATGGCCGCCACCATCGCCTTCGGCATGGGCATCGACAAGCCCGACGTGCGCTTCGTCGCCCACCTGGACATGCCCAAGAACATCGAGGGCTACTACCAGGAGACCGGCCGCGCCGGCCGCGACGGCCTGCCGGCCGAAGCCTGGATGGCGTACGGCCTGCAGGATGTGGTGAACCAGCGGCGCATGATCGACGAGAGCCCCGCCGGCGACGAGTTCAAGCAGGTCATGCGCGGCAAGCTCGATGCCCTGCTGGCGCTGGCCGAGGCCACCGACTGCCGCCGCGTGCGCCTGCTGGCGTACTTCGGCGAGCCGTCCGAGCCTTGCGGCAACTGCGACAACTGCCTGTCGCCGCCGCGGGTGTGGGACGGAACGGACGCGGCGCGCAAGCTGCTGTCCACCATCTACCGCGTGCGCCAGGCCAGCGGCATCGGCTTCGGCGCCGGCCACCTGATGGACATCCTGCGCGGCAAGCAGACGGACAAGATGGCCCAGTACGGGCACGCGAAGATCTCCACCTTCGGCGTCGGCGCCGAGTACTCGGAGCAGCAGCTGCGCGGCGTGCTGCGCCAGCTGGTGGCCACGGGCGCCGTCGGGGTCGATCCCGAGGCGTTCAACACGCTGTACCTGACCGAGGGCTCGCGCGCGGTGCTCAAGGGCGAGCAGCAGGTGCTGCTGCGCGAATCGATCTCGCAGCCCGCCTCGCGCAAGCGGTCGACCGGCCGCGCGGCTGCCGCGCCCGCGGCCGCGGCGGGCCTCACGGCCGACGGGCAGGCGCGCTTCGCGGCGCTCAAGGCCTGGCGCGGCGAAGTCGCGCGCGCGCACAACCTGCCGGCGTACGTGATCTTCCACGATGCGACGCTCGCCGCCATCGCCGCGGCGGCGCCATCGTCGATCGGCGACCTGGAAGGCATCAGCGGCATCGGCGCGCGCAAGCTCGAGGCCTACGGGCAGGAAGTGCTGCGGGTGGTGGCCGAGGCGGGTTGAATTGGCGCCCTGCTTGTCATTGCGGGCTGGACCCGCAATCCAGTCCGATGGGTCTCTCACGCACCGAACTGGATTCCGGCTTGCGCCGGAATGACAGCAAACGGTGTCATTGCGGACTCGATCCGCAATCCATGAGACGGCGCAGCCACGGAGTCCGGCGCGCGCCGGGATGACGCGAAGTCGGCTACCCCGTGAACCCGATCGGCCGCGCCTCGCGCACCTCGGGCTTGATGCGGTGCTCGGCCTCGAGTTGCTCGAGGAACTCCTCGGGCCCGACGTCGGCGGCGGCCAGGATCTCGACCTGCCGCTTGACGGCGGCGAAGTCGCCGGGGCACAGCTGGTCCAGGCGCGCCAGCCGCGCCTGGATGGCGGGCGTGAGGCGCGCCGCGTCGCCGCCGAGCGCCTCGGTGACGAACATCGCCTCGCGCTGGGCCGGCGTGAGCGGCTTGAACCTGATCTTGAACGTGAAGCGGCGCAGCGCCGCCTGGTCGATGCGATCGAGCAGGTTGGTGGTGCAGATGAAGATGCCGGGAAAGCGCTCCATGCCCTGCAGCATCTCGTTGACCTCGGTGACCTCGTAGGTGCGCTGCGCCCCCCGGCGGTCCTGCAGGAAGCTGTCGGCCTCGTCCAGCAGCAGGACGGCCCGCTCGGCCTCGGCCTCGCGGAACATCGCGGCCATGTTCTGCTCGGTCTCGCCGACGAACTTGCTCATCAGATCACTCGCCTGCTTGATCAGCAGCGGCCGATCGAGCGTGCGCGCGATGTGCTCGGCCAGCGCCGTCTTGCCGGTGCCCGGCGCGCCGTAGAAGCACAGGGTGCCGTGCCCGCGCGCCTGCAGCGCGCGGACGATGCGCGGCACCTCGAAGCGGCTCTCGACGTTCAGCATCGCCAGGTCGTAGGTGGTGACGCTGGGCCGGGCGGCGGCCTGCGAGCGGTTGCCCAGCGCCTGGTCGGCATTGCGCAACTGGCGCTCGATCAGGTCCTCGGCCGAGGCCTGCGCGCCGCTGGCCAGGGCGGCGAAGCGCACCGCGGTGCGGATCTGCGCCGGCGTCAGGCCCTTGCGCTCGGTCAGCTTGGCGACGAAGGCGTCGGACACCGGCACGCCCTCGAGCGTCTTGCGCACCAGGCCCTCGCGCGCGCCGGGCGGCGGCGACTTCAGCTCCAGGTGGTAGGCGAAGCGGCGCCGGAACGCCGGGTCGATCTGCTCGATGCGGTTGGTGACCCACAACGTGGGCACCGGGTTCGACTCCAGGATCTGGTTGACCCACGCCTTGCCGCTGACGCTGCCGCTGGCCGGCGCCGCGACCTGCTCGGCGCGGGCCAGGAGCTGCGCCGCCTCGGTGCTGATCGGCGGAAAGACGTCCTCGACCTCGTCGAACAGCAGCGCGGCCTGCGCGCTGCCCTTGAGGAACACCTGCGCGATCTGCAGCGAGCGGTAGCGGTCGCGCCCGGACAGCGAGTTGCCGTCGCGGTCGGCGTACTCGACCTCGAACAGCTCCAGCCCCGCGGCCTGCGCCACCACCTTGGCCAGCTCGGTCTTGCCGGTGCCGGGCGGTCCGTACAGCAGCACGTTGACGCCCGGCTCCTTGCGCTCGATCGCGTTGCGCAGCAGCGCGCACAGCACCTGGGCGTCCTCGGCCACGAAGGCGAAGTCGGCCAGCCCGAGCGCGCTCTTGCTGCACGGGCGCGTGAACACCGCCATCAGCTCGTTCTGGTCGCGGTACTCGCGCATCAGCACCGGAGGCAGTTTCTCGCTGACCTTCATCAGGTCCGCCAAGTCGGTGATGTTGTGCTCGGAGATCAGGTTTTCCACCAGCCCGATGCGCTCCAGGCGCGAGCCGGCGCGCAGCGCCTCGCCGACGTCGGCGGCGTTGACGCCGGCGATCTCCGCCAGGGCGGCATAGGCCTCCGGCGCGTTGTTGACCTTGAATTCGACCAGGATGCTGCGCAGGTCACGCTGGTAGCGCGCCAGCGTGCCGTACAGCAGCAGCGCGCGCTCGGCCTGGTTCAGCTGCAGCAGGCCGGACAGCGCGTCGATGTTCTTCTCCACCAGCGTGGACTGCTTCTTGAGCGCCTGCGTGAGCCACTCGCCGGTGACGGTGAGCACCGACAGCAGGTCCTTGGGCTGGTCCTTGGCGTACTCGTCGAGGTAGAAGAAGAGCGTGCCCTCCTCGTAGGGGCCGCGCCACACGCCGTGGCGCTCCAGGAAGGCGGCGGTCGACAGCCGCTCGTGCCCGCGCCAGAACTCGTTGTCCTTGCAGCGGCGGCCCAGGAACTCGCGCAGCCGCGCGAGCGCCGGCGCCGGCCACACGAGGTGCCGCCCCGCCAGGGTCAGCAGCCCGTTCAGGTCGCGCCGGACATTGAACTTGCCGCCCTGCTTGGCCGCCAGCGTCAGCACGAAATGCGAACACATCAGGTCGAGCACCGGCGCGTCCTTCAGCCCGGGCGAGGGGAGCAGTTGCGCGTCGGTGGATCGTTTGACCATGCGTGGCCTCCGAAAAAGACAGGTGTGCGCGGTGGCACGTGGTGCGCACGATAACGCGCCTTCCGGCCCCATGGAAGCGGCTGATGCAGCGCGGCGCTGTCGGACCATCCCGCATTCGCGGGGACAATGGCGCCCATGCTCACCCTCGCCGACATCCAGGCCGCCGCCACCCGACTCGAGGGCCAGGTGCTGCGCACGCCATGCGTCGAATCGCGCACCCTGTCGCAGCTGACCGGCGCGCGGGTGTTCCTCAAGTTCGAGAACCTGCAGTTCACCGCCAGCTTCAAGGAGCGCGGGGCGTGCAACAAGCTGGTCCAGCTCACGCCGCAGGAGCGCGAGCGCGGCGTCATCGCCATGAGCGCTGGCAACCACGCCCAGGGCGTCGCCTACCACGCCCAGCGGCTGGGCATGCGGGCGGTGATCGTGATGCCCCGCTTCACGCCCGGGGTGAAGGTCGAGCGCACCCGCGGCTTCGGCGCCGAGGTCGTGCTGCACGGCGACACGCTGGAGGAGGCGCGCGTGCACGCGATGCAGCTGGCCGAGCGCGAAGGGCTGACGCTGGTGCACCCGTACGACGACGAGGCCATCGTCGCCGGCCAGGGCACGGCGGCGCTGGAGATGCTGGCCGATGTGCCGGAGCTGGACACGCTGGTCGTCTCGGTGGGCGGCGGCGGGCTGATCGCCGGCATGGCGGTGGCGGCCAAGGCGCTCAAGCCGTCGATCCAGATCGTGGGGGTGCAGACGCTGCGCTTTCCGAACATGTACAACGCCATCAAGCACGCGCAGCTGCCGCAGGGCGTGAGCACCATCGCCGAGGGCATCGCCGTCGGCACGCCCGGGCGCGTGCCGCGCGCGATCATCGAGCGGCTGGTGGACGACATCGTGCTGGTCGACGAGAGCGACATCGAGCAGGCGATCGTGATGCTGCTGGAGATCGAGAAGACGCTGGTCGAGGGGGCCGGCGCGGCCGGCCTGGCCGCGATGCTGAAGGAGCCCGCCCGCTTTGCGGGCCGCACGGTGGGCCTGGTGCTGGGGGGCGGCAACATCGACCCGCTGCTGCTGGCGGCCATCATCGAGCGCGGCATGGTGCGCGCCGGGCGCCTGGCGCGCATCCGCGTGAGCGCGCGCGACGTGCCCGGCTCGCTGGCGCGCATCACGGCCACGGTGGCCGACGCCGGCGCCAACGTGAACGAGGTGCATCACCAGCGCGCCTTCACCATGCTGGCGGCGCAGAACGTGGACGTCGAACTGGTGATCCAGACTCGCGGGCCCGACCACATCGAGGCCGTGCTGCAGGCGCTGCGCGGCGCCGGCTTCCAGGCCGAGCGGCAGTGACGGCGGCCGCCGCGGTGGCATGATTTCGCGCATGACGCTCGATCGACTGCAAGCCGCCCTGCCCGAGTACTTCGCCCCCTGGGTGCAGGCCCTGGGGCTGCGCGCCGAGGGATTCGACGCCGACAGCGTCACGCTGCGGCTGCCGCTGGACGAGCAGCTCGCGCGCAGCGGCGGCATGCTGTGCGGCCAGGCCATGATGGCCGCCGCCGACACGGCCATGGTGCTGGCGCTGATCAACCAGTTCGGCGAGTTCCGCCCGTGCACCACGGTGCAGATGAACAGCAGCTTCCTGCGGCCCCTGAGCGGCCAGGACGCGCTGGTGCAGGCGCGCATCGTGCGGGCCGGCAAGGCGCTGGCGTTCGGCGAGATCGACATCCGCGGCGCGGTGGACGGCAAGAGCGCCTGCCGGGCCAGCACCACCTATGCCCTGCTGTAGCCCGGCCGCCAGCCGCTAAAATCGCCGCTTCGATCAGCGTCACGAGGAACCCATGTCGAGCACCGAAGTCCGCCACAGCCACGGCGAGGAAACCGAGCCCCAGGACGGGGTGGAAGCCGTCGTGCACGCCATTCCCATCGTGCTGCCCATCGTTGGCGGCGTGCTGATGTTCCTGCTGGCCTTCATCGCCATCTACATGGCCTGACGCGGCTCCTCGCCCGTCCCGCCCCAAGCCCGGTCGGCCGCCGCCACCGGGCTTTTTCTCTGTCCGGCCCCCGGCTGCAACCCGGCCATGCGGCGCGCATAACCTCATGCGGGTTTTGCATGGAATCGACAGGAGCCCCCACCCCAGATCAGTTCGCGCTTCTTAGAATCGTCTTCCCAGCCGACCCGAAGCGTGACCTGGCCCTGCAGCGATCCTGCCGCCAACCGTCAGCGCCACCCGCCGACTGAGCCAAAGCCCGGTTTCAAAAAGGCGTGCTCGGCCCCCTCCCCCAGCGCTCCTTTCTGTGACCCGGTTTTTTGACCTTGAGGAGCTTTTTCCGATGAACTCTCCCGCCATGAAGGGCTTGAATCTCAATGCCCCCTCCTATGTGCGCAACGCCCGGCTGATCGCCTGGGTGGCCGACATGGTGGCGCTTTGCAAGCCGCAGGCCGTCTACTGGTGCGACGGCAGCCAGGAGGAATACGACCGCCTGTGCCAGCAACTGGTGGACGCCGGCACGTTCAAGAAGCTCGATGCGGCCAAGCGCCCGAACTCGTTCCTGGCCTGGTCCGACCCAAGCGACGTCGCCCGCGTGGAAGACCGCACCTTCATCTGCTCGCAGAAGAAGGAGGACGCCGGCCCGACCAACAACTGGATGGCCCCGGCCGAGATGCGCGCCACGCTGCAGCCCCTGTTCGACGGCTGCATGAAGGGCCGCACGATGTACGTGGTGCCGTTCTCCATGGGCCCGCTGGGCTCGCCGATCGCCCACGTGGGCGTGGAGCTGTCCGACAGCCCGTACGTGGCCGTGAACATGCGCATCATGACCCGCATGGGCAAGGCGGTGTACGACGTGCTGGGCGTGGACGGCGAGTTCGTGCCCTGCGTGCACACCGTCGGCGCGCCGCTGCAGCCGGGCCAGCAGGATTCGGCCTGGCCCTGCAACAAGACCAAGTACATCGTCCACTACCCCGAGACGCGCGAGATCTGGTCGTACGGCTCCGGCTACGGCGGCAACGCGCTGCTGGGCAAGAAGTGCTTCGCGCTGCGCATCGCCTCCACCATGGGCCGCGACCAGGGCTGGCTGGCCGAGCACATGCTGATCCTGGGCGTGACCTCGCCCCAGGGCAAGAAGTACCACGTCGCGGCGGCGTTCCCGTCGGCGTGCGGCAAGACCAACTTCGCCATGCTGATCCCGCCCAAGGGCTTCGAGGGCTGGAAGGTCACCACCATCGGTGACGACATCGCCTGGATCAAGCCGGGTGCGGACGGCCGCCTGCGCGCGATCAACCCCGAGGCGGGCTACTTCGGCGTGGCCCCGGGCACCAACTTCAAGACCAACCCGAACTGCATGGAGTCGCTGAAGTCGGACGTGATCTTCACCAACGTCGCGCTCACCGACGACGGCGACGTGTGGTGGGAAGGCATGGACGGCGAGCCGCCGGCGCACGCCATCGACTGGCAGGGCAAGGACTGGACGCCGCAGATCGGCAAGGAGACCGGCGCCAAGGCCGCGCACCCGAACGCGCGCTTCACCGTGGCGGCGACCAACAACCCGGCGCTCGACCCGGCCTGGGACGATCCGGCCGGCGTGGCGATCGACGCCTTCATCTTCGGCGGTCGCCGCTCCACCACGGTGCCGCTGGTGACCGAGGCCCACGACTGGGTGGAAGGCGTCTACATGGCCGCGACCATGGGCTCCGAGACCACCGCGGCCATCATCGGCCAGCAGGGCGTGGTGCGGCGCGACCCGTTCGCCATGCTGCCCTTCACCGGCTACAACATGAGCGACTACTTCCAGCACTGGCTCAACCTGGGCCGCAAGCTGGAGGCCTCGGGCGCCAAGCTGCCGAAGATCTTCACCACCAACTGGTTCCGCAAGGGCGAGGACGGCAAGTTCGTCTGGCCCGGCTACGGCGAGAACATGCGCGTGCTCAAGTGGATGATCGACCGCATCGAAGGCCGCGTGCCGGGCGAGGTGCACCCGTTCGGCATCAGCCCGACCTACGAGGAGCTGAACTGGGAAGGCCTGCCGTTCACGGCCGAGCAGTTCCAGCAGGTGATCCACATCGACCTGCCGGCCTGGGAGAAGGAGCTGGAGCTGCACCACGAGCTGTTCCAGCAGTTGGAGCACCGCCTGCCGCAGGAGCTCAAGGACACCAAGGCCAGGATCGAGGGGCGTCTGGGCGCCTGACGCGTTCCCGCGTTGCCATGCGAAAAGGCCGCCCGAGGGCGGCCTTTTTGCTTGTTGGCCTGGTCCGGCGCGACCGGCTCAGCTGCGCGAGCGGGCGGCCTGCAGCAGCCGCCGGCGCCGCTCGGCGCGGGCGAGTGCCCGGCGCTGGGCCCAGGCGTCCAGCCGGGCCAGCACCCCGCGCGGCAGCACCGCGAGCAGCACCGTCCAGGCTTGTCGGGCGACAGCCACCAGCATGGCGGCGCCTCAGTAGTAGCCGCGAACGTCGCGCAGGCTGTCGCGGCTCATGGCGCGGCTGAGCTCGGCCATGATGCGGGCGTCGCTCAGCGCGGCATTCCACAGCTGGCGGTCGGCCGCGGCGCTGCGGCGGGCGGCGGCGGCGCGCTGCCAGCCGGCACGCAGGCCCTGGACGGCACGGCGGGCCGGCGCGGCCAGCAGGCCGAGGGCGGCGAAGCCGACGGTCCACAGCACCACCCAGGCGGCCAGCAGGTGGCCCTCGGTCCAGGTGTCGACGAGCTGGTTGGCAACGACGAGCAGCGCCGACACGATGGCGGCGAGCAGCAGGGTGGCGGCGCCACGGGCGCCGTCGAAATGGGTCACGAAATCGCGCGCGGCCGACACGACGCGCTCGGCGCGGGCCACCCCGGGGTGCTGGGTGGGTTGGTCGACATGGACGAAGCTGGTCATGGTGAAAGTCCTCCTGGTGATCGGCGACCTTTTGAGCGCCGTACAGCCAGGATATTAGGGTTCGCCCTGATATTTTTCCACTTTTGGTTTGTGATGGCTATCATTCAGACAACGTATAGATGCCGAATTTCCGAACCTTCGACCTGAACCTGCTGCGGGTGTTCGACCAGGTGATGTCCGAGCGCAACCTCACGCGCGCGGCCCGCAACCTGTCGATGACCCAGCCGGCGGTGAGCAACGCCCTGAACCGGCTGCGCGACGCGGTCGGCGACAAGCTGGTGACCCGCAGCGGCTACGGCGTCGAGCCGACCCCGCGCGCGGTCGCGCTGTGGCCGGCGGTGAGCGATGCGCTGCGCCAGCTCGAAGGCGCGCTCACCCCCGGCCAGTTCGTCGCCGCCGAGGCGACCAACACCTTCGTGCTGGCGATGGCCGACGCCACCGCCGCCGGGCTGATGCCGGGCCTGGTGGAGATCATCGAGCGCGACGCGCCGGGCATCTCCATGCGCGTGCTGCCGCTCACCACGCGCGATCCGCGCCGGATGCTGGAGGACGGCACCGTCGACCTGGCGGTGGGCTTCTTCCCCGCCGTGCTGGCCGACCTGACCGCGCAGTCGCAGGCGGGCGCGCGCCCCGCCTACGACCACCAGCGCCTCTACGACGGCCAGTACGTGTGCGTGATGCGGCGCGACCACCCGCTGTCGCGCGGGCCGCTCACCCTGAAGCGCTTCTGCGCCGCCCACCACATGCTGGTGAGCTTCTCGGGCCGCCCCTACGGGTTCATCGACGAGGCGCTGGCGGCCCTGGGCCAGAAGCGGCGCATCGTGCTGACCGTCAACCAGTTCTTCACGGCCGGCCAGGTGGTGGTCACCTCGGACCTGCTGACCGTGCTGCCGCGGCACTTCATCCCGGTGACCGGGCGGGCCTCCGAACTGGTCGAGCGCGAGCTGCCGTTCGACGTTCCGCGCGTGCACGTCGAGTCGCTCTGGCACCACCGTCAGGCGCAGCGCAGCGACCATGCGTGGCTGCGGCTGGCGGTGGCGGCAGCCGGGCGCAAGGCGTTCGCGCAGGCGCCTGCCTGAGCGGCGCGCAGCGCTTCGCAGCCACGTCGCGCTGGCGGACCGGCCCAGCGCGCCCCGCCTGCAGCCAAGGCCGGGGCCGGGGCCGGGGCCGGGGCCGGGGCCGGGGCCGTCAGCGGATGACGCGCAGCCAGGCGCAGGCGGCCTGGCGAAGTTCCTGCGCCTGGCGCGGGCTGTGGCCGGCTCGGGCCTCGGCGCGCTCCATCAGGCGCTGCAACGGATCGTCATGGGGAGCCGGCTGCTGCGGATGCAGCAGGCGGGAGAGCGAAGCAAACAGGGTGTCCATGGGCGTGGCTGGTAGGTCGCCACAGGGCGACTTCCCAAGAATAAGGGTTAACCCTAGGTTCGCAAGCCCCGTTCCGGCCTTGGGCCATGCCGCCTTCGCATGACCCCAGCCGGACGGCGGCATGACCGGCGCGGCCAGCGCGACCGCATGACCCCAGCCGGTCAGCGGTCAGCGGTCAGCGGTCAGCGGTCAGCGGTCAGCGGTCAGCGGTCAGCGGTCGATTTGATCCGGCGTCTGCCGGACCGCGCTGCCGGCCCCTGACAATCGGTGGGTGCGCTTCCAGTTGCTGTCGGACCTGCATCTCGAAACCCAGCCGGAGCTCCAGCTGCAACCCGCGCCGGGCGCGCAGCTGCTGGTGCTCGCCGGCGACGTCGGCTCGTACCAGCCCGGCAGCATGCTGCCGGGCGACGACTTCGGGCTCGAGCGCTTCTCGCCGCGCCGGGGCTGGCCGGTGCCGGTGCTGTTCGTGCCCGGCAACCACGAGTACGACAACCTCGACTTCGACACCGCGCATGCCCGGCTGCGCGAGACCTGCGAGCGCCTGGGCATCACCTGGCTGGAGCGCGAGACGCTGGTGCTGGACGGCGTGCGCTTCGTCGGCACCACCCTGTGGACCGACTTCGACGCCCTGGCGATGCAGGCGCCGGACACCACGCAGGCGCTCAAGCTGCGGCACAAGGCGTTCCGGGCCGCGGACTTCTACCTGAGCAAGACCGGCGCGACCCGGCGCGGCGAACCGCTGCTGGCGCCGGCGTGGCGCGAGCTCGGGCTGGAATGCCACGCCTGGCTGCGCGAGGCGCTGGCGGTCCCGTTCGACGGGCCCACCGTCGCGGTCACCCATTTCGCACCGACGCTGCGCAGCGCCGACCCGCGCTACGGCCTGGTGCCGGGCACGGCGGGCTTTTGCAACGGCCTGGACGACCTGCTGCCGCGGGCCGACCTGTGGCTGCACGGGCACCTGCATTGCCGCCACGACTACCGCGTGGGCACCTGCCGGGTGGTGGCCAATCCGCTGGGCTACGCGCGCAAGGGCGAGCAGGAGGGCTTCCGCCCGGACCTGGTGCTGGAGGTGGGCCGCGCCTAACGCGCCGCCAGGCCGTCGAAGCAGGTGCTGATCACCAGCTCGATGATCTCGTCGTCGCCGTGCTGGCCGGCGGCCTTGAGGAACTCCACCACCGGGTCGCACGCGCGGGCGTACAGCGTGTAGAGCATGGCCAGCGCCGGCAGCCTGGCATTGAGCGTGCCCTCGCGCTGCCCGGCCTCGATCCAGGCACCCAGCGTGTCGCTGATGTCGATCAGCGCGTCGGCGTAGTCGCGGCTGGCCATCAGGGCGGCACGCAGCGTGGAGTTCTGGCTCGGCAGGGAGGGCATCTCGCCCGCCAGCTGGACCTGCAGCGTCCAGCGCACCACCGCCTTGAGCTTGTCGGCCACCGGCAGCGCCGGGTCGATGCCGGCCAGGAACTGCTGCGCCCGGCGCATGACGCGCACCATGGCGGCTGCGGCCAGGTCTTCCTTGCTCGGGAAATGCTTGTAGAGGCTGGCCTTGGCGATGCCGACGGCGGAGGCGACCTCGTCGACCGTCATCGCGTCGAAGCCCTTTTCCGCCAGCAGGCGGTTGACGCTCTGGATGATGGCCTCCTCGCGCGCGGCCAACATCTGTTCCTTGAAGGACGGCCGGGCGACGGTGCTCATGGCGCGAGTTTACTGCCGGGGGAGCGCCTCGGCGGCCGCCTGCACCAGCGCCGCCGTCAACGCATCCAGCACCTCGGACTGCAGGTTCCAGCAGTGCCAGTACAGGTCGATCGCCTGCGAGTGCCGCGGCAGCACGTCGACCAGCGCGCCCTGCTGCAGCAGCCCGCGCACCAGCAACTCGGGCACCACGCTCACGCCCCAGCCCGCCAGCACCGCCCGCACCTGCCCTTCCGAGCTGGGCACGAACAGCTGGCTGAGCGCCACCCGGCGCAGGCCGAACGCCTTGGCCACGAACTCGCACTGCATGTCGTCCTTGCGGTTGAAGGCGATGAAGGGCAGTTCGCGGAAGTTGTGCGGCGTCAGCCCGCCGGCGCAGTGCGCCTGCGCGTACTGCGGCGTCGCGATGGCCACGTACTCCATGGCGCCCAGCGCCACCACCTTGCAGCCGCGCAGCGCCTGCTTGAGCGTGGTGACGCAGCCGAGCACCTGTCCCTCGCGCAGCCACTCGTGGGTGAAGTCCTGGTCGTCGGTGATGATCTCCATCGGCAGGCCCTGGCGCGCCAGGCCGCCCAGCGCGGCGAGCGCCCAGGTGGCGATGCTGTCGGCGTTGATCGCGATGGACACTCGCTCCTCCTCGCGCGAGCCGCCGGCCGAACTGGGCGCCAGCTCGCGCAGGTCGCGTTCGAGGTCGGCGCGCAGCAGCCGCAGCTGCTTGGTGTGCTTGAGCAGCAGCTGCCCCGCCCCCGTCGGCCGCAGCGGGCGGCTGCGCACGATCAGCACCGTGCCCACCTGCGCCTCGAGCGCGCGCAGGCGCTGCGACACCGCCGACTGCGTGATCGAGAGGCGGCGCGCGGCGCGCTCGAAGCCGCCCTCCTCCACGATGGCGGCCAGGCATTCGAGGGCGGCGGGGTCGTAGGTACTCATAAGCAGGTCTGATGGATCGGCTGCAAGTTTAAATTTGCTTTATCTGCGCGGCAACCTGCCGGACACTGCCGCCCATGAACGTCCTCGTCCTGGGCGCCGGCATCATCGGCGTCAGCACCGCCTGGCACCTGCTCGAGCGCGGCCACGCCGTCACGGTGGTCGACCGCCAGCCGGCCGCCGCCCGCGAGACCAGCTTCGCAAACGCGGCGCAGATCTCGGTGAGCTACTGCGAGCCGTGGGCCAACCGCCATGCGCCGGCCAAGCTGCTCAAGTGGATGTTCCGCAACGACGCCCCGCTGCTGTTCCGCCCCCAGCTGGACTGGCAGCAATGGCGCTGGGGCCTGCACTTCCTCGCGCAGTGCAACGACGCCGCCTTCGCGCGCAACGTGCAGCAGCTGGTCGCGCTGGGCGAATACAGCCACGCCGCGCTCAAGGACGTGGTGCGCGCCACCGGCATCGCCTACCAGCGCCTGGAGCGCGGCATCGCCCACTACTACACCGACCAGGCGGCGTTCGACGACGCCGCCGAAGCTGCCGCGCTGATGCAGCGGTTCGGCGTGCAGCGCCGCGTCGTCTCGCGCGAGGAGCTGCTGGCGATCGAGCCGGCATTGCGCTCGTTCGCCCACCGCATCGTCGGCGGCACCTACACGGCCAGCGACGAGAGCGGCGACGCCCGCGTCTTCACCGAGCAGCTGGCGGCGCGCTGCGGCGCGCGCGGCGCGCAGCTGCTGTTCGGCCACGACATCGTCCGGCTCGACAAGGCGGGCGGCGCGATCGACTCGGTGCGGGTGCGCGACCGCGCCGCCGGCATCGAGCGCACCCTGCGGGCCGACGCCGTCGTGGTCGCCTGCGGGTCGTACTCGGCGCCGCTGCTGCGCAGCGTCGGGGTCGACCTGCCGATCTATCCGGGCAAGGGCTACAGCGCCACCTTCCGCATCCTGCGGCCCGACGCGGCGCCCTCGGTCAGCACCATCGACGACGAGGTCAAGTGCGCCATCAGCCGGCTCGGCGACGACCTGCGCGTGGCCGGCACCATCGAGCTGGCGGGCTACGACCTGTCGCTCGACACGCCGGTGGCGCAGGCGCGATGCCGCATGCTGGCCGAGCGCATCGAGCAGGTGCTGCCGGGCGTGTGCGACACGCGCACCGTGGCGCAGGGCGGCAACCCGCGCTTCTGGACCGGGCTGCGCCCGGCCACGCCGACCAACATCCCCTACATCGGCCGCACGCGGGTCGGCCGCCTGTGGGTGAACGCCGGCCACGGCACGCTCGGCTGGACCCACGGCGCGGGCTCGGGCAAGGCCATGGCCGAGTTGATCAGCGGCGAGCGGCCGCAGATGGCGTTCGACTGCTACGGCGTGGAAGGCGCGGGCGAGCGCCTGCGCGCGCGCACGGCCTGACCGGACGGGGCGGGCACGCCGCCGCGCGGCCGCCGCCCCTCAGTGCCTGGCCGCCTTCCTCGCCGCTGGTTTGCGCGGCTTGGGCAGCGGCAGCGCCTCGGCCGTCACCAGCAGCGCGCGCCGCCACAGCGGCGGATCGTCCAGCAGCGCGTCGGCCCGGATGTGCGGCTTGGCCTGCGGATACGGTGCACCGTCGGGCAAGTCCGGCAGCAGCGCGCGGCCCTCGGCCGTCGGCTTGAGGAACACCTGGTTGTCGCAGATGAAGGCCGTGACCTTGCCGTCGACGTAGAGCGCGTACTCGCCGAACATCTTCTTGGTGGTCAGGCGCGTGACCAGGCCGGCCTGGTCACACACGTACTGCATGAAGCCGGCGTCAGTCGCCATGGCCGTGCATCAGCTCCCACAGGCGCACCGGCGTCAGCGGCATCTGCAGCCGCGGCGACAGCGCGGCGTGGCCGCCGCGGGCCAGCGCGTCGGCCGCCGCGTTGACGGCGCACGGGGTCGCGCCGATGGTGCCCAGTTCGCCCACGCCCTTGACCCCCAGCGGGTTGTTCTTGCACGGCGTGGACTCGTCCATGCTGGTCACGAACTCGCACGCCAGCAGGTCGGCGCGCGGCGCGGCATAGTCCATCAGGCTGCCCGTGATCGGCTGGCCGCTGCCGGCGTCGTAGACCATGTGCTCGAGCAGCGCCTGGCCCAGGCCCTGCACCGCGCCGCCATCGAGCTGGCCGCGCACGATGGTGGGATTGACCACCCGGCCCACGTCGTTGACGCTGCTGTACGCCACCACCTGCACCGCGCCGGTGTCCGGGTCGACCTCGACCTCGCAGATGTGGCAGCCGTTGGGCCAGCTCGGTCCGGCGACCTGCGTCGTGCTCTCGATGTGGATGCGCTGCTGCGGCTGGCGGCCGGCCAGCGAGAACAGGTCCACGGCCAGGTCCGTGCCGCGGACCTGGAACCGGCCCGCGCGGTACTCCAGGTCGGCGGCGCTGGACTCCAGCGCCTGCGCGGCGAGCTCGCGCGCCGCATCGAGCGTGCGCTGCGCGCCCTGCCGCAGGGCGGAGCCGCCCGTGAACAGCGAGCGCGAGCCGGCGCTGCCGAAGCCGTCGCCGCGGTCGGTATCCCCGAGCACCACGCGCACGCGCTCGATCGGCACCTCGAAGACATCGACCACCAGCTGCGCCAGCGTGGTGGCGATCCCCTGCCCCATGGCGTTGACGGCCGAGAAGACCTCGATCACCCCGTCCGGCAGCACCGACACCGTCACCCGCTCCTCCAGCGCGTTGCCGCCGGTCCACTCGAGGAAGGTGGCGATGCCCAGGCCGCGCAGCCTGCCGCGCTGCTGGCTGCGCGCCCGCCGCGCCTCGAAACCGGCCCAGTCCGCCTGGGCGAGCGCCTGGTCCATCACGTGCTCGAAGCGGCCGACGTCGTAGGTCTGCCCCATCGGGTTGGTGTAGGGCATCTGCTGCGGCGAGATGAAGTTGCGCCGGCGCAGCGCGATGCGGTCGATGCCCGACTGCCGCGCGGCCTCGTCGATCAGCCGCTCCATCGTGAAGATGGCCTCGGGCCGGCCGGCCCCGCGGTAGGCGCCGGTGGGCGCGGTGTTGGTCAGCGCGGCCCGGAAGTGGAAGTCCACCAGGGGGATGTCGTACACGCTGGTCTGCACCCACGGGCCGATCAGCAGCTGGATCGCCACGCCCGTGCCCGTGGCGTAAGCGCCGACGTTGGCCAGCGACCGCAGCCGCAGGGCCGCGATGCGGCCGTCGCGCGCGAGCGCGAGCTCGGCCTGCACGCGCAGGTCGCGGCCGTGGTGCGAGGAGACGAACTCCTCGCTGCGGTCGGCCGCCCACTTCACGGGGCGCCGCAGCTGCCAGGCGCAGTACGCGATCGCGACGTCTTCCGGGTAGGCGCCGGTCTTCATGCCGAAGCCCCCGCCCACGTCGCCGACGGTGACGCGCACCTGCTCGCGCTTCAGGCCCAGCGTGTCGCACAGCGTGGTGCGCACGCCCGATGGCATCTGCGTGCTCATGCGCAGGGTCAGCCGGCCGTCGTCGGCGGTCCAGGCGAGCACGCTGCGCGGCTCCAGCGCGAGCGCAGCCACGCGCTGGTTCTGGATCTCCAGCGTCACCACGTGCGCCGCCTCGGCGAACGCCTGCGCGCAGCGCTGGGCGTCGCCGTAGCGCGCCTCGGCCGCGATGTTGTCCGGCGCGCCGTCGCACAGCGTGGCGGTCCCGCCCTCCACCGCCGCGACCACGTCGGTGACCGCCGGCAGCTCCTCGTAGTCGACCCACACCGCTTCGGCCGCGTCGCGCGCCTGCTGCAGCGTGTCGGCGACGACGATGGCCACCGGCTCGCCGACGAAGCGCACCCGCTCGTGCGCCAGCACGGGCCGCGGCGGCGAGGCCGGCGGCGCGCCGCCGGGCCGTTTGAAGCTGGGATTGACCGGCAGCGTCTTGACGCCCGCCTGCGCCAGCTCGGCGCCGGTGACCACCAGCGCCACACCGGGCATGGCGCGCGCTGTCTGCGCATCGACCGAGGCGATGCGCGCGTGCGGGTGCGGCGAGCGCACGAACGCGACGCGCAGGACGCCTTCGGGCTGGTCGTCGTCGGTGTAGCGGCCGATGCCCTTGAGCAGGCCTTCGTCCTCGATGCGCTGCACGGCGCGCCCGCTGCCGAAGCGGGTGGCGATGCCGTTGGAATCGTCGCTCATGGGGCTCCTCGCGTGACGGCCGGCCATTGTGCCGCCGTTGCGCGCGCCGCGCTCAGGCCTCGTCCTTCTCGCCCGGCTCGTACAGCGTCTCGCGGCCCATGCGGTCCAGCACGAGCTCGGCCGTCCACGGCAGCATCAGCGAGCCGCAGCGGCTGTCGCGGTAGATGCGCTCGAGCGGCAGGTGCTTCATCATGCTCTGGCCGCCGCAGGTGCGCAGCGCCATTCGGGCCAGGTCGTTCGCGCCCTCCATCACCGTGTATTGCGCCGCGTAGAGCCGCATGCGCTCGTCCTTGGACGGGTTGGGCCGCGCCTCGCGGATCGCCCGCAGGAAGATGCTCTTGAGCGTCTCGAGCTGGATGCGCATCTGCGCCACCGCGACCTGCTTGGTCGGGTACATGCGCCGCTTGACCGGCGGCTCGCCCGGCACCTCGCCGCGCAGGTACTGCACGGTGAAGTCGTACGCCGCGTTCGCCAGCCCGAGGTACGTCGGCGCGAGCGTGAAGAACATGGCGGGCCAGGTCTGCGCGCCCTTGAAGTAGACGCCGCGCGGCATGAGCTGCTCGTCGTCGGGCACGAACACCTCCTGGAACGTGAGGTTGCGGCTGACGGTGCCGCGCATCCCCAGCGGATTCCAGTCGCCGCTGATCGCCAGCCCGGCGCTGGTGGCCGGCACCGACAGGTACAGCGTGTCGCGCGGATCCGGCTTGACGCCTTCGCGGTCCTCGGTGCACAGGATGCCGTAGTAGTCGGCCGCGCCCGAGAGCGAGGCAAAGATCTTGCGGCCGTTGACGATCCAGCCGCCCTCCACCTTGCGCGCGGTGGTGCCGAAGGGCGCCCGGCCGGCCGCCGCCGCGCTGCCCTCGGAAAAGGGCTGCGCATAGATCGCGCCGTCGGTCACCACGCGGCGGAAATGCAGCTCGCGCCGGCGCGCGTGCTCCTCGCGCTCGGCGTCGGTCATCGGGATGCCGTCGGCCAGCACGCCGGTCCACATCGTCGAGCAGATGTGCATGTTCCAGGTCAGCGCCGTCACGCCGCAAAAGCGCCCGATCTCCGCCGCCACCATCATGTAGGTCGGATAGTCGGCGCCGCCGCCGCCGTGGTCGCGCGGCACGCACAGCGCCAGCAGCCCGGCGTCGCGCAGGTCGTCGTAGTTGGCGAACGGAAAGCTCGCGGTCTCGTCCCACTGCGCCGCGCGCGGGGCGAAGCGCGTCCTGCCCAGTTCGTTGGCCAGCGACAGCAGCGAGCGCTGCTGCGGCGTGAAGTCGGTGTCGCCGACGGCGGGGGTGAATCCGAGCGAGGTCATCGCATCCATGGGAACGCTCCGGTCGTTGTCTTGGCCCGCCACCGCGCGCGGCGGCGCCTCAGTGCAGCAGCTGCCTCGGCAGCGCGAGGAAATTCAGGATCGCGGCGTCGAACTCGTCCGGCGCCTCCAGGTTCTGCAGGTGCCCGATGCCGCGCAGCTCCAGGTAGGTGCTGCCGGCGATGGCCTGCGCCATCTTCTTCATCACGGCGGGCGGGGCGTTGCGATCGTGCTCACCCGCCACCAGCAGCGTGGGCACATGGATGCGCGCCAGGTCCGCGCGCCGGTCGAAGGTGACCAGCGCCTCCAGCGCGCGGCGGTAGGTGGACGGGTTCACCAGGCCCATGCAGTGCTGCGCGAGCCGCACGCCTTCGGGCAGCGAACCCGGCCCGATCATCTGCGGCACCAGCACCTCGGCCAGCTGCGCCATGGACTGGCCGGCGTCCAGCGGCGCCGTGCGCTGGGCGACGAACTCGCGCTGCCAGTCGCCATCGGGCTTGCCGAACGCCGGCGAGGTGCCGCACAGCACCAGCCGGCTCACCAGTTCGGGCCGGCGGGCGACCACCTCCTGCGCGACCATGCCGCCCATGCTGTGACCCACCAGCACCACGTGGCCGCACTTGAGGCTCTCGATCAGCGCGATGCAGCTCTGGGCCAGGCCCTTGAACGTGTACGGCTCGATCGGCGCGCTGTGGCCGTAGCCGGGCATGTCCCAGGCGACGGCCCGGTAGCCGGACGACGCGAGCGTCTCCACCTGCGGGGCGAACGCCAGGTGGCCGCCGCCGATGCCGTGCAGCATCAGCACCGTGGGCCCGGCGCCCAGCGTGGTGAAGGCCGGCACCACGCTCATGCGACCAGGCGCCCCGCGTCCACCACGGTGGCGCCGTCGAGCTGCACGGTGCAGCCGCGCAGCGGCAGGTCGAAATGGCCGAGCGTGTGGCGGCCCGCCACCTCGTTGGCCCCGGTGCTGTAGAGGAAGTTGCCGGCGAACGCGCGCAACTCGGTGCCGTTGAAATCGCGCTTGTCGTACAGCGCCATGCTGTCCCAGCGCGCCGCGGCATTGAGGCCGTAGCCTACGTGGCTGACGGCATAGGCCTCGCGGTCGCCCCAGGCGGCGATGTAGCTGCGCATCAGCTCGGCATCGACGCCGGCGCCGTCGATGCGCGTGACGTGGTCCGACTCGATGGCGAGCGTCACGGGCTGCTCCAGATACCGCTTGAACGTCAGGTTGACGTCGCCGGCGGCCAGCACCAGCCGGCCGTTCACGCTGCCCGCGGCGGGGAACGCGAGCGCCAGCCCGCCCGGCCAGTGCGTCATCGTGCCGGGGCGCGTGGTGTAACCCCAGTTGCCGCCGGTGACTGCACCCTCGAGCGCGACCGTGAGGTCGGTGCCGGCGGGCGAGGTCACGCGCATGCGGCGCGCCGCGCGCAGGCGCTTGACGTGGTCCTTGACCAATAGCTCCAACGAGTCATCGCCCGGAGGGGCCAGCCGTGCCAGCGTCTCGGGGTGTTCGTTGCTCACATAGATGACGCGCGCCCCGCCCCGCAGGATGGCGGGAAGCTCCGGCGCGTGCATCAGGCCCTCGACGGTGCAGTCCACCACGAGGGTGCTGGCGGCCAGCGCGGCCACCACCGGCGCTATGTTTTGCAGAGCATTGGAAGCGCCCGTGGAGCGGGCTGGCGGCAGGCCCCGGGTGGACGGCGTGGGCACCGTGACGGTGAAGACGCGCGCCTGCAGGCGCGCCGCGGCGAGCTGCGCGAGCTGGACCAGGATGGGGCGGCTCTGGCTCTCGGCGAGCACCGCGACGGTGTCGCCGGGCTGCACGGCGCAACGCCGCAGCACGTGCTCGAAGGCTTCCAGCCAGGCGGGGTCGACGGTGTCCTGCAACATGGGTCGGGCGCTTTGATCCATACTACATGAAAATTCATGCAACGCCGCCGATGAGCCCGCCCCGCCAGGCCCAACCGCCCGCCTTCTCGCCGAAGGAATTCCGCTCGGCCCTGGGCACCTTCGCCACCGGGGTGACCATCGTCACCGCCATGACGGCCGAGGGCAAGCCCATCGGGCTCACCGCCAACTCGTTCAACTCGGTGTCGCTCGATCCGCCGCTGGTGCTGTGGAGCCTGGCCCGGGCCGCGGCGTCGCTGCCGGCCTTCAGCACCGGCTCGCACTACGCCATCAACATCCTGGCGGCCGACCAGAAGCTGCTGGCCGAGCGCTTCGCGGTCAAGGGCACCGACCGGTGGGGCGGCGTCGAGTTCTCGCGCGGCTGCGGCGATGCCCCGCTGATCCAGGGCGCCGCGGCCACCTTCGAATGCTTCAACCGCAGCCGATACGAGGAAGGCGACCACGTCATCTTCGTCGGCGAGGTGGAGCGCTGCAACTGGCGCCCGGGAGCCGCCCCCCTGCTGTTCCACGGCGGCCGGTTCTACACCGAGCTGCCGCTGTGACCGCGCCGGTGCCGGGCGGCCGGTTCGTCGACAACTACCTCGGCTACCTGCTGGGCCAGGCGAACCACGCCCTGTACAAGGAGTTCGACGCCCAGGTGCGCGCGCGCGGCCTGAGCTCGATCGAGTGGCGCGTGCTGGCCACCCTGCATGACAGCGAGCCGCTCACCGTGAGCCAGCTCGCCCAGGAGGTGCTGTCCAAGCAGCCCACCGTCACCAAGCTCGTGCAACGCATGGTCGACCAGGGCTGGGTGGCGCTCAAGGCCGACCCGACCGACCAGCGCCGCACGCTCGTGGCCGCCACCGCGGCCGGGCGCCGCCTGGTGCGGCCGCTGGTGGAGGCGGCCAAGGCGCACGAGTCGCGCATCCTGCGCTCGCTCGGCGCGTCGGAGAAGGCGGCCTTGCGCAAGCTGCTGGAGAAGATCACGCAGCACGCCTGACAGGCGCTTGCGCGCGGCGCCCGGTAGCATCGGGCCCCGATGACCGACCGCAAACACCACCTCGACGCACTGGCCGTCGGGCTGCTGATCGCCTGCTGCCTGTTCTGGGGCTTCCAGCAGACCCTGATCAAGACCACCGTCGCCGAGGTGCCGCCGCTCTGGCAGGCCGCGCTGCGCTTCGCCGGCGCGACCGCGCTGCTGGTGCTGTGGTGCGCCGTGCGGCGCGTGCCGCTGTTCGCGCGCGACGGCACGCTGGCCCCGGGCCTGCTCGCGGGCGCCTTGTTCGCGGCCGAGTTCGCGTGCATCTACCTCGGGCTGCGCGACACCACGGCCTCGCGCCTGACGGTCTTTCTCTACACGTCGCCGTTCGTGGTGGCGCTGCTGCTGCCGCGGCTGGTGCCGGCGGAGCGCCTGCGCGGCGCGCAGTGGGTCGGCCTGCTGATCGCCTTCGCCGCCGTCGCCGTGGCGTTCAGCGAGGGGTTCTCCGGCACCGTGTCGGCCCGCCAGTTGCGCGGCGATGCGCTGGGCCTGGCCGCCGGCACACTGTGGGGGCTGACGACGCTGGTGATCCGTGCCTCGCGGCTGGCCACGACGTCGGCGGAGAAGGCGCTGTTCTACCAGGTGGGCGTCACGGCCCTGGTGGCGCCGCTGCTGTCGCTGGCGCTGGGCGAACCCTGGTCGCTGGCCTACTCGGCGCACGCGTGGGGATCGCTCGCCGCCCAGACGGCGGTGGGCGCGTTCGCCAGCTACCTGGTGTGGATGTGGATGCTGCGCCACTACCCCGCGACGCGCATGTCCTCCTTCACCTTCCTCACGCCGGTGTTCGCGCTGGTGTTCGGCGTCGTGCTGCTGCACGAGCCGCTCACGCTGCAGCTGGTGCTGGCGCTGGCCGGCGTGGCCGCCGGCATCGTGCTGGTCAACCGCAAGGCGCCCGTCCGCGCCGCCCACGCCGAGGCCTGAAGCCCGGCCCCCGTCCACAAGGAGACATCAAACCATGCAGACCCTCTTTGCCCTGGCGGCACGCAGTGCCAGCGTCGACTCGCAGACCGGCCTGCTGTCGGTGTTCGAGGTGCTGGAGAGCATCCATGCACCGCGGCTGCCCGCCCAGCTGTCCGAGTTCGTGTTCATCACCCTGCTGGAGCGCGGGCCCGGCGAGCCCGACCGGCTCGAGGCCGACATCGTCCTGCGGCTGGACGGCCAGGTGCTGACCGCGCAGAAGCTGCCGATCGACTTCGGCGGCCGCAAGCGCTCGCGCCTGGTGGTGCGGCTGGGCGGGCTGCAGGTCCCGGCCGCCGGGCTCCTGTCGGTGCAGATCGACGGCCAGGACCGCGCCGCCCAGGTCGAGATCGAGGGCGCCGCGTAACGCCCGCCTCAGGGCATGCCGAGCTGGTGCGGCTTGCGCATGTCCTTGACCACGGCCGCCGCCTGGCTGGCGACGGACTGGGCCTGCTCCTGCGCGACCAGCTCGGCGAACACACGCCGGAAGTGCGACAGCGCCGCGTCGGAGGCGATCGCCTGCAGCTCGAACGACGGGTCCGCATCGATCACCGCCTGCTGCGCCTCGATCAGGTGCTTGTCCTCCAGGAAGCCCTCGATCAGGCTCTGGTGCAGCGAGCGCGAGATGTTGTGGTCGTCGCCCTCGTAGTTGTTCAGGTAGGTCCAGAAGAAGTGGGTGCTGCGCCGCGTCTCGGGCGTCATGAACTGGCAGTTGCGGTACTCGCGGCTGCCTTCGCGGTTGCCCTTGTCGCTGCCGCTGCCCGCCGGCGAGAACATCGACTCGAGAAAGAAGATGCCCGGGATGTGCATGTGGCCGATGTTGCGGCGGTCCACGTGGCGGTCCTTCTCGGCCGCCGGCAGCACCTTGCGGTGGAACGGCGGCGGCGCGGCGTCCATGTGCCAGCGCTCGACGCGAAAGCCCCGCGGCAGCCGCTCGATGGCCACCGGCCTGGTCTTGTACGCGTACTCCTCGGAGCCGCCCAGCGTCTTGGTGTGAACGAAGGCCAGGTGCGCGAAGTCGGACAGGTTGTCGACGATCAGCAGCCAGTTGGCCCGGTAGTGCATGTAGTCGGGCACGCCCTTCCACTGCGCATCGCGCAGGTAGGGGAAGTCGATGATCGCGGCCGGGTCGGCCTGGGCCGGATCGCCCATCCAGATCCAGACCAGGTGGTCCTTCTCCACCACCGGGTAGCTCTTGACGCCCAGCTTGGCCGGGACCACGTCCTGGCCCGGGATCTGGATGCACTTGCCGGACGGGTCGAACTTCAGCCCGTGGTACATGCAGCGAACGCAGTCGCCCTCGCGCCGTCCCAGGTGCAGCGGGACGCCGCGGTGGCAGCATCGGTCCCGCAGCGCGACGACCTGGCCGCTCTCGCCCTTGTAGAGCAGCACCGACTCCTCCAGGATGGTGCGCGGCAGCATCCTGCCGTCGATCAGCTCGTGGTCCCAGGCGGCCACGTACCAGCAGTTCTTCAGGAACATCGTCGTCTCCATCGCGGCGCGGGGCCGGCACTCTTTCGGATGGGACAATCCTAGGAACGCGCGCCTCCCGGATCAACCGGCGCGGCTGGCCACTGTGTTCCGCTTTCTGGACAATGAACTGGGACGACTTCGACGCCTTCTGCCAGGTCGTGGACCACGGCGGCTTCACCGCGGCGGCCCGCGCGCTGGACCGCCCCAAGTCGAGCCTGAGCGCGTGCGTGGCGCGGCTGGAGGCGCAGCTCGGGGCCCGGCTGCTCGAACGCACCACGCGCCGGCTGCGCCTGACGGAAGCCGGTGAGTCGCTCTACCGCGACATGTCCAGGCCGTTCGCGCAGCTGCGCGAGCTGGCGGTCGATGCCGTCGCCAAGGGCGCGCAGGTGCAGGGCACGCTGCGCATCGCGGCGCCCTACGAGTTCGGCGCCCACCACCTGGCCAGCGTGACGTGCCGCATGCTGGCCACACACCCCCTGCTGAAGGTGCAGATCGACGTCGAGCACGCGCGCGTCGCTCTGTTCGAGCGGCACTACGACATCGTGTTCTCCGCCATCGAGCACGGCTTCGCGCCGTCGACCGTGGTGGCCAAGCGCGTGTACTCGCTCGAGCGCGGATTGTTCGCCGCCCCCGACCTGCTGGCCCGGCATGCGCCGGTGGCCGCGCCCGAGGACCTGGCCGCGTTGCCCCTGCTGGCCGGCGGCGAGGACAGCGCGTGGTCCTTCACGGCGGCCGACGGCACGCCCGCCTCGCTCGACGTGCGCAATCCATCGCTGCGCAGCGGCAATGCGCAGGTGCGCCTGCAGGCGGCAATCGCCGGCCTGGGCGTGGCGCGCGTCACGTCGACGTTCTGCGCCGACGCGCTCGCGCAGGGCCGGCTGGTGCGCCTCTTGCCGCAGTGGACCTGCGCGCCGCTTCGCATCAGTGCCCTGCTGCCCGGCCGCCGGCTCATGCCGGCCAAGGTGCGCGCGTTCCTGGACGGACTGGAGGACGAGGCGCGCCAGCAGGGCAACGCCATCGCCGCGCCCTGACGCTCAGGCCGCCTGCCGCTGCGCGCGCTCGCGCGCCAGGGCGACGAACCAGTCCATCGCCGCCGGATTGGCCATCGCCTCGCGATTCACGACCTTCTCGATCGGCTGGCCGAGCAACAGCTTCTTGACCGGCAGTTCCTGCTTCTTGCCCGAGAGCGTGCGCGGGACCTCCGCCACCTGGTAGATCGCATCGGGCACGAAGCGCGGGCTCACGGCCGTGCGGATGGCCGCCTGGATGCGCGATCGCAGCGCCGCGTCCAGCGCGATGCCGGGCCGCAGCACCACGAACAGCGGCATCCAGCTGTCCCGCCCCAGGTATTCGAGATCGACCACCAGCGAATCGAGCACCTCGGGCAACGCCTCCACGGCGCTGTACAGCTCGCTGGTGCCCAGGCGCAGGCCGTGGCGGTTGATGGTGGCGTCGCTGCGGCCGTAGATGATGCAGCCGCCCTCGGGCGTGATGCGCAGCCAGTCGCCGTGCCGCCAGACGCCGGGCCAGGTGTCGAAGTACGAGGCCAGGTAGCGCTGGTTGCCCGGATCGTTCCAGAAGTAAAGCGGCATGGACGGGATCGGCCTGGTGCACACCAGCTCCCCCACCTCGTCGACGACGCTGCGGCCCTGCTCGTCCCAGGCCTCCACCGAGCAGCCGAGCAGCCGGCACTGCATCTGCCCGGGCACCTGCGGCAGTTCGCGGTTGCCGCCGATGAAGGCGCCGGCGAAGTCGGTGCCGCCGGAGATGTTGGACCACCAGATGTCCGGCTTGCCCAGCCGGGCGAACTGTCCATTGACCCAGCGCTGCACGTCCTCCGACAGCGGCGAGCCGGTGGTGCCCAGCGCGCGCACGCTGCGCAGCCCCGGCAAGCGCGCGAGGTCGACCCCGGCCTTCATGCAGTTGGCGAAGAACGCGGCGCCGGCGCCGAAGAACGTCACCCCGACCTCGGCGCCGAAACGCCACAGCGTCGACCAGTCCGGCGCCTCCCTGGAGCCGCCCGGGTTGCCGTCGTACAGGCAGCAGGTGGTGCCGCCCAAGAGGCCGGCCACCTGGGCGTTCCACATCACCCAGCCCGTGGAGCTGTACCAGTGGTAGCGCTCGCCCCAGGTGTTGGGGTGGTAGCTGCAGCCGACGTCGCTGTGCAGGACCAGGTGCGCCATCATCACCAGCAGGATGCCGCCGTGCCCGTGCACGATCGGCTTGGGCAGCCCGGTGGTGCCGCTGGAGTAGACGATCCACAGCGGATGGTCGAACGGCAGCCAGGCGGGCTCGAAGGCGGCCGTGTCGCCGTCCTCGCGCGCCGCCGCGTCGTCGAACCAGGCGTCGGCCGCCAGCGCGCTGGCCGCGCCGGCCTGCCCGAGCACGCGCACGCCGAGCAGGTGGCGCACGCCCGGCAGGGCCGCGCGCAGCTCGGCGACCACCGCGCAGCGGTCGTGGTCCTTGCCGCCGTAGGTGACCCCGTCGCAGGCGATCAGCACCTTGGGCTCGATCTGCCGGAAGCGGTCGAGCACGGCGTTGGTCCCCATGTCCGGCGCGCAGATGCTCCACACGCCGCCCAGGCTGGCCACGGCCAGGAAGGCGACGATCGTCTCCGGGACGTTGGGCAGGTAGGCGGCCACGCGATCGCCCCGCTGCAGCCCCTGCGCCTTCAGGTGCAGGGCGACGGCGGCGACCTGGCGTCGCAGCTCGCGCCAGCCCAGCTCCCGGTGCCGGCCGCGTTCGTCGCGGCTGACGAGGGCCGGCAGGCCCGCTGCCGCGGCCGGCTCGACGTGCCGGAACACCTGGCGCACGTAGTTCACCTGCGCGCCGGGGAACCACTGGGCCCCCGGCATGCGGTCGTCGGCCAGCACGCTGGTGAAGGGGGTGGGCGACTCCACGCCGAAGCACTCCCAGATGCTCGACCAGAACGCGGGCAGGTCGTCCACCGACCAGCGCCACAGCGCGTCGTAGCTGGCGAACGCCAGGCCCCGGTGCTCGCGCAGCCAGTCCTGGTACAGACGGATCTGGGGGATGGATTGCATGCGGCCAGCGTACCAGCGCCGGCGCGGCCGGACCAGCCAGGCTCCCCATGAGGCACCGCCTTGCTCCGCTCGCGCGTCGCTGCAAGCAGCGGCATTTGCATTTTCGGACGACCGTGCTAAAGTGCCCGCCATGGACGCCAAGACGCAGAAGTCCGAGCTCACCCGCGCCGCCATCGTCGGCGCGGCGATGGAGCTGGCCGGCCGCGAAGGGCTGGAGTCGATCACGCTGCAGGCCGTGGCCGACCGCATCGGGCTGTCCAAGAGCGGCGTGTTCTCGCGCGTGGGCTCGCGCGAGTCGCTGCAGAAGGCCGTCATCGAGGAGTGGGGCCGCCGCTTCGTCGACGACGTGTTCGTGCCCGCGATGCAGCAGCCCAAGGGCCTGGCGCGGCTGGACACGATCGTGCAGCGCTGGATCGCCCGCACCCGCGACGTGGAGACGCGCACGGGCTGCATCTTCTCGGCCGGGGCGTTCGAGCTGGACGACCGCGAGGGGCCGCTGCGCGACGTGCTGCACGGCGAGATCCTGCGCTGGCGCGCCGCGCTGCGCCGCTCGGTGCTGCAGGCCGTCGAGGCCGGCCACCTGCGCCCGGACACCGACCCGGAGCAGCTGGTGGGCGAGATCTATGCGCTCACGCTCGGCCTGATCCACGACGCCCGGTTCCTGCGCGATGCGCGCGCCGCCGAGCGTGCCCAGGCCACCTGGCAGCGGTTGCTGTCGACCTACCGCGCCTGACCCCACCCCGAGGAGACCCGCCGTGCCCGTTTGTTCGACCCAATTTCGCACACTCGTGCGAAGAAAGGAACCGAGATGCTGATGATCCTGGCCCTTGCCGCCCTGTACGGCGGCTGGCGCGGTGCCCGCGCCGCCCTCGTGCTGCTGCGCGAGCTGCCCCGGCGCAACGACGACATGGTGTTCTTCTGAGGAGGCCCGCCATGACCCGCTCCGCGATCGAGGCCACGTCGGCCTTCTACCGCACCAGCCCGGCCCTGCGCGTGGCGCGCTGGGGCCTGGCCGCCACGCAGCGGCTGTCGCCGTGGCTGGCCGTGCGCGCCGCCGCCCGCATCTTCGGCACGCCGCTGCCCCCGCGCTGGCTGCGCCGCGACACCGGCTGGCGCGGCGACTGGCGCTGCGAGCGCTGGCCGTTCGAGGACGCACAGCTGACCATCCACACCCGGCCCGCCGATGCGCAGGCACCGGTGGCGCTGCTGGTGCACGGCTGGGGCGGGCATGCCGGCCAGCTGCGGCCGCTGGCCGACACGCTGGCGCAGCAGGGACTGCGCCCGGTGCTGGTGGACATGCCGGCGCACGGCAGCAGCGCCGGCAGCGCGAGCAACCTGCCGCAGTTCGCCCGCGCGATCGACTACGCCCTGGGCCGGCTGCAGCAGGACGGCCACCGCGTCGCCATGCTGGCCGCGCATTCCCTGGGCGCCAACGCGGCCGCCTACGTCGCCAGCCGCGGCGCGGGGATCGAGCGGCTGGTGCTGCTGGCCCCGCCGGCCTCGCCGCGCGCCTTCACGGACTACTTCGCCCAGGTGTTCGGCCTGAGCGAGGCGACGCGCGCGGCGATGCAGCGGCGCATCGAGGCCCGCGAAGGAGTACTGATGGCGCAGTTCGAGCCGCGCGCCGTGGCCCCGCGCATCGGCGTGCCGACGCTGGTGGTGCACGACCGCAACGACAGCATCAATGCCTTCGCCGATGGCCAGGCCTTCGCGCGCGGCATCCCCGGCGCGCAGCTGCTGGCCACCGAGGGCCTGGGGCACCGCAGGATCCTGCAGGATGCGGCCGTGCTCGCCCGCGTGGCGCTGTTCGCCACGCGCTGAATCGCTGCCGCGTCCAGGCGCGGCGCCGCGGCGCGATTGCGGTCGCGTCCCGTCCCCGTGCCGCGCCTTGCGTGGCACGCCCATTGCTCCTAGCATCCCTCGCCACCAACAGGAGAAGGAGAAAAGCAATGGGACTGTTCCACTGGACCGAGCGACCCGCACAGGTGCTGCAGCAAGGCGGCGTGATCGCGCCGGACGAGCGCCTGCCCTGGCCGCAGACGGCGGCCATGGGCGTGCAGCACGTGATCGCGATGTTCGGCGCGACGGTGCTCGCGCCCATCCTCATGGGGTTCGACCCGAACCTGGCCATCCTCATGAGCGGCATCGGCACGTTCATCTTCTTCCTGATCACCGGCGGCAAGGTGCCCAGCTACCTCGGCTCCAGCTTCGCCTTCATCGGCGTGGTGATCGCCGCCACCGGCTACGCCGGCAAGGGGCCCAACGCCAACCTAGCGGTGGCGCTGGGCGGCATCATCGCGTGCGGCGCGATCTATGCCGTCATCGGCGCGATCGTGCAGGCGGTGGGCACCGGCTGGATCGAGCGCTTCATGCCGCCGGTGGTGACCGGCGCGGTGGTGGCGGTCATCGGCCTGAACCTGGCCGGCATCCCGGTGAAGAACATGGCGGCCAGCAACTTCGACTCGTGGATGCAGGCGGTCACCTTCGTCTGCGTGGCCCTGGTCGCGGTGTTCACGCGCGGCATGGTGCAGCGGCTGCTGATCCTGGTGGGCCTGCTCGCCGCCAGCGTGATCTACGCGGTGCTCACCAACGGGCTGGGCCTGGGCAAGCCGATGGACTTCTCGGGCATCGCCAACGCCGCCTGGTTCGGCGCGCCCAGCTTCGTCGCCCCGGTGTTCAGCGGCCCGGCCATGCTGATGATCGCGCCGGTGGCGGTGATCCTGGTGGCGGAGAACCTGGGCCACATCAAGGCCGTCACGGCGATGACCGGGCGCAACCTGGACGCCTACATGGGCCGCGCCTTCCTCGGCGACGGCATCGCCACCATGGTCAGCGGCGCCGCCGGCGGCACCGGCGTGACCACCTATGCCGAGAACATCGGCGTGATGGCCGCCACCAAGATCTATTCGACGGCGGTGTTCGTCTTCGCCGCGGCGATCGCCGTCGTGCTGGGCTTCTCGCCCAAGTTCGGCGCCGTCATCCAGGCCATCCCGCTGCCGGTGATGGGGGGCGTGTCGATCGTGGTGTTCGGCCTCATCGCCGGCGCCGGCGCCAAGATCTGGGTGGACAACCGGGTGGACTTCTCCGACAACCGCAACCTGATCGTGGCAGCCGTGACGCTGGTGCTGGGCACGGGCGACTTCACGCTGCGCTTTGGCGGCTTCGCGCTCGGCGGCATCGGCACCGCCACCTTCGGCGCGATCCTGCTCTACGCGCTCCTGAGCCGCGGGGGCGCCCGCACGGCGCCGGCGGCCACCGCCGACGCGGCGGCGCGCTAGCATCGGCCGCATGCGCATCTGGCAGAAACCGATCTCCGTCGAACTGCTCACCCAGGCCCACGTCGGCACCGCGGTCGAGCGGCTCGGCATCGAGTTCCTGGAGGTCGGCGACGACTTCATCCGTGCCCGCGTGCCGGTCGACGACCGCACGCGCCAGCCCTATGGCCTGCTGCACGGGGGCGTGTCGGTGGTGCTGGCCGAGACGCTGGGCTCCTGCGGCGCGGCCTACAGCTGCGCGCCGGACGCGCGCGCGGTGGGCCTGGACATCAATGCCAACCACCTGCGCGGCGCGACCGAAGGCTGGGTGACCGGCACCACGCGCCCGGTGCACATCGGCCGCACCACCCAGGTGTGGCAGATCGACTTGGCCGACGAACAGGGCCGCGCGACCTGCGTCTCGCGCATCACGATGGCGATCCTGGGCCCACGCTAGGCGCGACTGGCCCTGCGATCAGGTCCCGAATCTCAGCAGGTTGGTCACACCCGGCATGCGGCTGATGGGCCGCTGGCGGTTCGGTGGGCGCGTGGCTAGGCCTGCGATTCGTCCAGCCGCTTGCTCTTCCAGTAGACGTCGTCGCCGCCATCCAGGCGGTTGAGCACGCGCGCGAGCACGAACATCAAATCCGACAGGCGATTGAGGTAGCGCCGCGGCGTGTCGCGCAATGTCTCGGCCTGGCCGAGCGCGACCACCGCCCGTTCGGCGCGGCGGGCCACCGTGCGGCAGACATGCGCCTGCGACGCCGCGCGCGTGCCGGCGGGCAGGATGAACTCCTGCAGCCGGGGCAGCCGCGCGTTGTGCGCCTCCAGCGCTTCGTCCAGGTCGGCCAGCGCCTGCGCCTGCAGCAGCTCGAAGCCCGGGATCGACAGCTCGCCGCCGAGGTTGAACAGCTGGTGCTGGATCTCGACCAGCAAAGCCCGCACCTCCGCCGGCATGGGCTCGCACAGCAGCAGCCCGATGTGCGAGTTGAGCTCGTCCACGTCGCCCATCGCCTGCACCCGCAGGCTGTTCTTGGCCACGCGCGTGTTGTCGCCCAGGCCGGTGGTGCCGTCGTCGCCGGTGCGGGTCGCGATCTGCGTCAGGCGCTTGCCCATGGCTGTGTTGCTCCTCGAAGGATGGTGCTGCGGGTGTGCGGATTGTCCCACCTGCCCCGCTGCGCAGCGCCGACAGCCGCGCCAGCCGGCTCGCACGACCATCGGGCATGCCCAGCCGACGACCCCCGACCCTGCACCGCCCGCCGCACCTGCATCCCCGCCCGCTGATGATCCTGCTGGCGGTGGTGCTGTGCCTGTTCGCCACCCTCGCCTTCGCGCAGACACGCGCCCTGGCGCCCGGCGGCCGCCCGGCGGCGCCGCCCGCCGGCACCGTGGCCGGTTCGCCTTCGGCCTCGGGCCTGACCAGCGGCAGCGCCCCCGGCCTCACCGCCGGCGCCCCGTCCGCCAGCGGGCTCACCAGCGGCGGCGCGGTGCTGCCCCCCGGCGCGCCCTCGGCGTCCGGACTCACCTCCGGCACCACGGGCGGAACGCCCGGCGCGGCCACCGACGTCACCGCGACCAGCATCGGCGGCAGCACGCGCGGGGTGGTGGTGCTGCCGGCGGACACGACGGGCGCCGGCGGTGGCACGGCCACCCGTCTCGCGCTGCAGGGCACGCTCAGCGCCACCCAGGTCGCGCTGCTGTTCCAGCAGGCGGACACGGACGGCGACGGCCTGCTCTCGCGCGCCGAGGCGCTGCGCCTGCAGGTGCTGGCGCTGTCCTTCGACGACATGGACACCAATCGCGACGGTGTCGTGTCACGCTCCGAGTACGAAGCCAGCCTGCGTTAGCGGGCGTAAACTGCGGCGGCCCTGGAGACTTCGCCGATGAACGCCCCCGCCGCTCTCTCGCACCTCGTTCCCGAAGCCAGCCCGCGCCCGGTGCCCCAGGCGCTGCTGGACGCGCTGGCGGCCCGCTTCGGCGCCCAGTGCTCCACCGCCCTGGCGGTGCGCGAGCAGCACGGCCGTGACGAGTCGTCGTTCCAGGCGCCGCCGCCCGCGGCCGTGGTGTTCGCCGAGAAGACGCAGGACGTCGCCGACGCGGTGGCGCTGGCCTCGCAGCACGAGGTGCCGGTGATCCCGTTCGGCGTCGGCTCGTCGCTGGAAGGCCACCTGCTGGCCGTGCAGGGCGGCATCAGCATCGACCTCGGCCGCATGAACAAGGTGCTGTCGGTCAATGCCGAGGACCTGACGGTCACGGTGCAGGCGGGCGTGACGCGCAAGCAGCTGAACGAGGAAATCCGCAGCACCGGCCTGTTCTTCCCGATCGATCCGGGCGCGGACGCCACCCTCGGCGGCATGAGCGCCACCCGCGCCTCCGGCACCAATGCCGTTCGCTACGGCACCATGCGCGAGAACGTGCTCGGCCTGGAGGTGGTGACGGCCGGCGGCGAGGTGATCCGCACCGGCACGCGCGCCAAGAAGTCCTCGGCCGGCTACGACCTCACGCGGCTGATGGTCGGCAGCGAGGGCACGCTGGGCATCATCACCGAGGTGACGCTGCGCCTGTATCCGATCCCCGAGGCGATCTCGGCGGCGATCTGCTCGTTCCCGAGCATCGAGGCGGCGGTGCGCACGGTGATCCAGGTGATCCAGCTGGGCGTGCCGATCGCGCGCGTGGAACTGATCGACCACCACACGGTGCGGATGGTCAACGCGCACAGCAAGCTCGGCCTGCGCGAGGAGCCGATGCTGCTGATGGAGTTCCACGGCTCCCCCAGCGGCGTGAAGGAGCAGGCCGAGACGGTGCAGGAGATCGCCAGCGACCATGGCGGCAACGCGTTCGAATGGGCCACCACGCCCGAGGAGCGCACGCGCCTGTGGACGGCGCGGCACAACGCCTACTTCGCCGCCATCCAGTCACGCCCGGGCTGCCGGGCCATCTCCACCGACACCTGCGTGCCGATCTCGCGCCTGGCCGACTGCCTGCTCGACTCGGTGCAGGAAGCCGATGCGAGCGGCATCCCCTACTTCCTGGTCGGCCACGTGGGCGACGGCAACTTCCACTTCGGCTACCTGCTCGACCCCAACGATCCGCGCGAGCGCGAGGTGGCCGAGGACCTGAACCACAAGCTGGTCGCACGCGCGCTCAGCCTGGGCGGCACCTGCACCGGCGAGCATGGCGTCGGGCTGCACAAGATGGGTTTTCTCGTCACCGAAACCGGTGCCGGCGCGGTCGACATGATGCGCGCCATCAAGCGCGCCCTCGACCCCAAGAACATCCTCAACCCGGGCAAGATCTTCTCGTTGTGACGCGCGGCCGCGCGGCGCCTCACGCGCCGCGCAGGCGGTCGATCAGGCCGTTCAGTTCGTCCAGCGAGCCGAACTGGATGGCGACCTCGCCCATCTCCTCGGCGCGGCCGTTGCGCTTGACGCGCTTTTTCACCCGCACGTCCACTTCGGCGGTGAGCAGGTCCGACAGTTCCTCCTCCACCCGGCGCAGGTCGCGCGACTTTTCCTTCTTCGGCTTGGGCGAGACCAGCGCGAACTCGGCGCCGATCCGCTTGACCAGCGACTCGGCCTCGCGCACCGACAGCTTCCGGGCGGTGATCTGGTTGGCCGCGGTGATCTGCGCGGCCCGCTCCAGCGCGAGCAGCGCGCGCGCATGGCCCATGTCCAGGTCGCCGGCCATCAGCATGGTCTGCACCGGCTCGGCGAGATTGAGCAGCCGCAGCAGGTTCGACGCCGCGCTGCGCGAGCGGCCCACGGCCTGCGCCGCCTGCTCGTGCGTGAGGCCGAAGTCGCGGATCAGCCGCTGCAGGCCCTGCGCTTCCTCCAGCGGGTTGAGGTCCTCGCGCTGGATGTTCTCGATCAGTGCCATCGCCGCCGCGGCCTCGTTGGGCACGTCGCGCACGAGGACCGGCACGCTGTCCAGGCCGGCGAGCCGGGCCGCGCGGTAGCGCCGCTCGCCCGCGATGATCTCGTACTTGCCGGCGTTGGCGCCGTCGGCCAGCTTGCGCACCAGGATCGGCTGCATGATCCCCTGCGACTTGATCGACTCGGCGAGTTCGTACAGCGCGCCCTCGTCCATCCGCGTGCGCGGCTGGTACATGCCGGGGACCATGTCGGCCAGCAGCAGCGAGGCGGGCTGGCCGGGACTGACGCCCGGCGCATCGGCGGCCGCGGCGCCGCTCGGCGCGGTGGGCCCCAGCAGGGCCTCGAGGCCGCGGCCCAGTCCCTTCGGTTTCTTGGTCACCATGGTGGAAGTTCTCTTTCTTCAGTCTTGCATCAGGCCCTGCAGCAGCAGGTGCCCTTCGGGCCAGCTGGCCAGCCCCGATTCGGCATTGATGTGGCCGCTGCGGCCGTGGTCGATCCATCGGCTGCCCCACGCCGCCGCCAGCGCCCGCGCGCGGTCGAGGCTGCAGTAGGGGTCGTCCTGGCTGGCCACCAGCACGCTCGGGAACGGCAGCGGCTGCAACGGGATGGGCGACCAGCCGGGCAGCTGGGCGCGGATCGCCTTGCGTTCGACATCGCCCGGCGCCACGAGCAGCGCGCCGCGCACGCGCGCGGTGTGGCGCGACACCGAGGCCCAGGCGGCGACCAGGATGCAGCCCAGGCTGTGGGCGGCGAAGACGACGGGCTCGTCGCAGGCGAGCACCACGTCCTCCAGCCGCGCGATCCAGTCGCCGCGCAGCGGCCGCATCCAGTCATGCTGCTCGACGCGCCGGTGGCCGTGGCGCTGCTCCCAGAGCGTCTGCCAGTGCCCCGGCCCGCTGCCTTGCCAGCCCGGCAGCACGAGGACGTTGGACGGTTTCATCTGCTTTTGTTTTGATAGCAACAAGACAAGGGCTGGCTTGGCTTGCCGGGCCGATCACATCTTCTGGACGCGATCCACCATTTCGCGGGCGAAGTCGACGAAGGCCTGGCTGCCGCGCGCCGCCGGGTCGAACACCACGCCGGGCAGGCCGTAGCTGGGCGCCTCGGCCAGGCGCACGTTGCGGGGGATCACGGTGTCGAACACCTTCTCGCCGAAGTGCGCCTTGAGCTGTTCGCTCACCTGCTGCTGCAGCGTGATGCGCGGGTCGAACATCACGCGCAGCAGGCCGATGATCTGCAGGTCCTTGTTCAGGTTGGCGTGCACCTGCTTGATGGTGTTGACCAGGTCCGTGAGGCCCTCGAGCGCGAAGTACTCGCACTGCATCGGCACGATCACGCCGTGCGCGCAGCACAGGCCGTTGAGCGTGAGCATGGAAAGCGAGGGGGGGCAGTCGATCAGGACGAAGTCGTAGTCGCCCTCCACCTGGGCCAGCGCCTCGCGCAAGCGGCGCTCGCGCCGCTCGACGTCCACCAGCTCCACCTCGGCGCCCGCCAGTTCGCGGTTGGCGCCCAGCACGTCGTAGCCGCAGCCGGCCTCGACCAGGCGGTCGCTGCGCACCCGCGCCTCGGCCACGCTGGCCGACTCCAGCAGCACGTCGTAGATCGACAGCTCGAGCTTGCGCTTGTCGATGCCCGAGCCCATGGTGGCGTTGCCCTGCGGGTCCAGGTCGACCATGAGCACGCGCTGGCCGACCTTGGCCAGCCCGGCCGCGAGGTTGACGGTCGTGGTGGTCTTGCCGACGCCGCCCTTCTGGTTGGCGACACAAAAGATCTTGGCCATGACCGCCCTTAGCGTGAGACGGCCAGCTTGACGCCGAAACCGATCAGGAAAACACCCGCGAGCTTCTCGAGCACCCGGCCGATGAGCGGGTTGGCGCGCAGGCGCTCCGCCAGGAAATGGGTCAGCAGCACGGCGGCCAGGCCATAACCGAACGTCAACACAGCGATGGTCGCCGCCATCGCGCCGAAGGTCAGCAGCCCCTGGTGGCGGGCCGGATCGACGAACAGCGGAAAGAACGCCATGTAGAACACGATCGCCTTGGGGTTGAGCAGCGTGATGACCGCGGCCTGCCGGAAGTAGTGGTGCGGCTGGATGTCCAGCACCGGCTTGGCGCCCGGGCGGGCCAGCACCATCTTGCCGCCGAGCCAGGCCAGGTAGGCCGCGCCGAGCCACTGCACGGCGTGGAAGGCCGCCGGATAGGCCAGCAGCAACGCGGCCACGCCGGCCACAGCCGCCCACATCAGGACCTGGTCGCCGGCCATGATGCCCAGCGTGGCGGCGAGGCCGGCCCGGATGCCGCCCTTGCCCGTCGAGGTGATCAGGGCCAAGTTGCCCGGCCCGGGGATGGCCAGAAAGATGATGACTGCGGCGACGAACGCGCCGTAATCCGCTACGCCGAACATGGGATCCCCCGGGCTTGCCTTGCTGTGGAGCGCCGAGTGTAAGTCAGCCCTTCGGCAAGGCCGGCCGCATCCAGACGATGCAGCGCTCCGCAGCCAGTCCCGGCACCGTCAGTTGTTCCACGTGAAACACTTCGACGCCCGACGGCAGGGCCGCGATCTCGGCCTCGGGACGCTTGCCTTTCATGGCCAGCCAGACGCCATCGGGCCCCAGCGCCAGGCGCGAGCCGGCGACGAAGTCCCCCAGCGAGGCGAACGCGCGCGAACTGACGATGTCGTAGGGCTCGGCCACCTGCTCCACCCTGCCGTGCCGGCCGCGCAGGTTCTTCAGGCCGAGCGTGCCGGCGACCTGCTGGACGAACGCGGCCTTCTTGGCCACGGCGTCCAGGCAGTCGACCTGCACCTCCGGACAGCAGACCGCGATCACGACGCCCGGCAGGCCGGCGCCGGAGCCCACGTCCAGCAGGCGCCCGGGGCGGCCGGCAGTGTGGCGCCGCAGCGGCGGCACCACGGCCAGGCTGTCCAGCAGGTGGTGGGTGAGCATCTCGCGCTCGTCGCGCACGGCGGTCAGGTTGTAGACCCGGCCCCACTTCTGCAGCAGGGCCAGGTGCTGCAGCAACGCCGCCTGCTGGGCCTCGCCCAGCTCGACACCCAGCGCCGAGGCGCCGGCACGCAGGTCGTCGGCCAGGCTCATGCCGCCTGCTTGGGCTCGTTGGCCGCGTCCGTGAATCCCTTGAACCGGCTCTTCTTCAGGTGGACCAGCAGCAGCGAGATGGCCGCCGGCGTCACACCCGAGATGCGCGAGGCCATGCCCAGCGTTTCGGGCCGGTGCTTGCTCAGCTTCTGGCGCACCTCGATCGACAGCGCCGCCACCTGCATGTAGTCCAGCTCGGCCGGCAGCCGCAGGTTCTCAAAGTACGCGGCCCGTTCGACCTCGTCCTTCTGGCGTTCGATGTAGCCGGCGTACTTGGCGCTGATCTCGAGCTGCTCGACGACGGCGCCGTACAGGTCGCCCAATGTTTCACGTGAAACATCGGCCGAGGCATGGCGGGCCTCGTCCAGGCTCATCAGCGTCTCGTATCCCACCCCGGGCCGGCGCAGCAGGTCGGCCAGGTTGTGCTCGTGTTCGATCGCCTTGCCGAGCACCCGCTCGGACTCGGCCGCCGGCAGGCTGCGCGGATTCACCCAGACCGACCGCAACCGCTGTGTTTCACGTGAAACAGCGTCGCGCTTGCGGTTGAAGGCATCCCACCGGTCGTCGGGCACCAGGCCCAGCCGGCGGCCGACCTCGGTCAGCCGCATGTCGGCGTTGTCCTCGCGCAGCTGCAGCCGGAACTCGGCCCGGCTGGTGAACATGCGGTACGGCTCGGTGACGCCCTTGGTGATCAGGTCGTCGACCAGCACCCCGAGATACGCCTCATCCCGGCGCGGCAGCCATGGCTGCTGGCCCCGGCATTGAAGGGCCGCATTGATGCCGGCGAACAGCCCCTGGGCCGCCGCCTCCTCGTAGCCGGTCGTGCCGTTGATCTGGCCGGCAAAGAACAGGCCCGCGATCTGGCGCGTCTCGAAGCTGCTCTTGAGCGAACGCGGATCAAAGTAGTCGTACTCGATCGCATAGCCGGGCCGCAGGATGTGGGCGTGCTCCAGCCCCGGCAGCGTGCGCACCAGCGCCAGCTGGATGTCGAACGGCAGGCTGGTGGAGATGCCGTTGGGATAGATCTCGTTGGTGGTCAGGCCTTCCGGCTCGAGGAAGATCTGGTGGCTGTCCTTGTCGGCGAAGCGGTTGATCTTGTCCTCGACGCTCGGGCAGTAGCGCGGCCCCACCCCTTCGATCTTGCCGGTGAACATCGGGCTGCGGTCGAACCCCGAGCGGATGATCTCGTGCGTGCGGGCGTTGGTGTGCGTGATCCAGCACGGCACCTGCCGCGGGTGCATCGCCGCCGACCCCATGAAGCTGAACACCGGCACCGGATCCAGGTCGCCCGGTTGCTCCTCGCACTTGGCGAAGTCGATCGTGCGGCCGTCGATGCGCGGCGGCGTGCCGGTCTTGAGCCGGCCCTGCGGCAGCCGCAGTTCCTTCAGCCGCGCCGACAGCGACACCGCCGGCGGGTCGCCTGCCCGCCCCGCGGCGTAGTTGTTCAGGCCGACGTGGATCTTTCCGTCCAGGAAGGTGCCGGCCGTCAGCACGACCGTTCGCGACCGGAAGCGGATGCCGACCTGCGTGACCGCGCCGACGACCCGGTCGCCCTCGACCATCAGGTCGTCCACCGCCTGCTGGAACAGGGTGAGGTTGGGCTGGTTCTCCAGCCGGCGCCGGATCGCCGCCTTGTAGAGGATGCGGTCCGCCTGCGCCCGGGTGGCCCGCACCGCCGGCCCCTTGGAGCTGTTGAGGATGCGGAACTGGATGCCGGCCTCGTCCGTGGCGATCGCCATCGCGCCGCCCAGGGCGTCGACCTCCTTGACCAGGTGGCCCTTTCCGATCCCGCCGATGGACGGGTTGCAGCTCATCTGCCCCAGCGTCTCGATGTTGTGGGTCAGCAGCAGCGTCTTGCAGCCCATGCGGGCGGAGGCGAGCGCAGCCTCGGTGCCGGCATGGCCGCCACCGACGACGATCACGTCGAATTCTTCGGGATAGAGCATGGAGGGAAGGCGCCTGAAGCCGGGCGCGGGCGTCCGTGGACCAGAACCCTCCATTGTACGGCCGAGGACCTCGACTTGCCCAGCGAGCAAGCGCTCACTGGCCGCAGAACGGCTGTGGTGCAATCGTTTGCATGAAGCTCCTCGTCTTTGCCGGCAGCACCCGCCAACTGTCCTTCAACCGCCGCCTGGCCAGGGTGACCGCGGCCATGGCCCGCGAGGCCGGTGCCGAGGTGACGCACATCGAACTGGCCGACTTCGACGTCCCGATGTACGACGCCGACCTGGAGGCGCGCGGCACGCCCGCCGACGTGCTGCGCCTCAAGCAGCTGTGCTTCGAGCATCCGGCATGGATCCTCTGTGCCCCCGAATACAACGCCAGCTACCCCGCCCTGCTGAAGAACACGCTGGACTGGATCTCCAGCCCCGTGCAGGGCGACCCCGCCTGGGCCGACGGCTTCCGGTCCAGCCGCGGCAAGGTGGTCGGCATGCTCAGCGCCTCCCCCGGCGCCCTGGGCGGCCTGCGCTCCCAGAGCCACCTCGCGCCGCTGCTGCTCAACCTGCTGTGCTGGGTCGCGCCCACCAACTTCGCGCTGGCGCGCGCGGCCGATGCCTTCGATGCGGACGGCCGCCTCGTCGCCGACAGTGCCCGGCGCCAGGTGCGCGCCGTCATCGACGAGGTGCTGTGGGCGGCCGAACGGCTCCAAGACCGCTGATGCGCGCGCCGCCTGGACGAGGCGGCGCACCGATGAGGACAACCCTGTGGATGGTTCCGGCACAACCGCGAGGTTGTCCACAGACTCGTCCACCGCGGCCGAGTTGTCCCTGCCGGCACGACAGCACGGAAGCAGGCTCGCCCACAGCATGCGAGGCGCCGCAAGTGCCTGATCGGCAAAGGGAAATCCAGGCTTGTCCACAACGGATGCCGCCCCTTACCTACTACTACTAATTAAAAAGATAGGAATACTAAGAACAGAGAGGCCGAGCCGGCGACCCCGGCCGCCGCGTTTGTCCCCGCCGCTGCCTGCCCGCGCCGAAAGCAACGCCGTCCCCTGGGACGTGGAGGAATCGGGCGACCGCGACTGGCCAGCGGCACATAGGACGGCGAGCGACCTGAAGCGTCCTAGCGGGTCCGCACGAACTGCCCGCCCGGGGAGGGATCGGCAATGCGTCAAGAGGCTTGGAGAGGTCTCCTCGTGGCGCCAAAGGGGGCGCCAAGGGGCGGCAAAGCGGGCACGGACCCCCATGCGTCCCAGAACGGGTGCGGCAGCGGTCCGCTGCCCCCGCCATCGACCGCCACGGCTTGCGCCCAGGCAGCTTGTGCGTGTGCAGCGGGAACAACCCTGTGGACCAGTCCGGCACAACCGGAAGGTTGTCCACAGAAGCGGCCAGCCAGGCAGACTTGTCCCTGCCGGGGCGACAGCACGGAAGCGCGACCGCCCACAGGATCAGGCGACACGTAAGTGCCTGACGGATCAGGCAGAAAGGACGGTTGTCCACAGCGACCGCCGGCCCTTACCTACTACTACTATCTAAACAATAAGAAAACTAAGAGAGAGAAAGCGGGAACCCATGTCCGCCTCGCCCACCCTCCCCGACCCCGTCTTTCCTCGGCCGGCCACGCGCACCGGGACCTGTCCCGGCGCCGATCCCGACCACCGGATGGCTCGCCAACGTGCGACCGGGATGTTCGATGCCATGACGGACGCGACATGGCCCTGAGCTGCCGTGCCGATTGCGGCGCGTGCTGCATCGCGCCGTCGATCACCTCGCCGATTCCGGGGATGCCGCACGGCAAGCCGGCCGGCACGCGCTGCATCCAGCTCGACGAGGCGAACCGTTGCCGCCTGTTCGGCCGGCCCGAGCGGCCCGCCGTCTGTGCGGGCCTGCAGCCCAGCACGGACATGTGCGGCGACTCGGCCTGGCACGCCCTGCACTTCCTGGCCCGGCTGGAGAAGCTGACCGCGCCGTGAATGGCGCATGTCCTGGCAGGGACATGCCCGCCGGGCCCGATCGGTCTAGAGTGGCCGTCCCCGGCGCGCCGCCGCGCCCGGCAAGGAGACAAGCATGCACATCCCCTCCGTCAAGGAACTCGTGAGCGCCGAGGAATGGGCGCTGCGCGTGGACCTGGCCGCCGCCTACCGCCTCGTCGCCGCGTACGGCTGGAGCGACCTGGTCTTCACCCACATCAGCGCCCGCGTGCCCGGCCCGGACCACCACTTCCTGATCAACCCGTACGGGCTGATGTTCGACGAGATCACTGCGTCCTCGCTGGTCAAGGTCGATGCCCACTGCCACAAGGTGATCGACTCGCCGTTCCCGGTGAACCCGGCCGGCTTCACCATCCACAGCTGCATCCACGCCGCGCGCGACGACGTGCAGTGCGTGCTACACACGCACACGCGCGCCGGGGTGGCCGTGAGCGCCCAGGCCTGCGGCGTGCTGCCCATCAGCCAGCAGAGCACCTTCGTGCTGGCATCGCTGGCCTACCACGACTACGAAGGCGTGGCGCTGCGCGACGACGAGAAGCCGCGGCTGGTGCGCGACCTGGGCGACAAGACCTACCTGATGCTGCGCAACCACGGCCTGCTCACCGTGGGCAAGACCGTCGCCGACGCATTCCTGTCGATGTACACGTTCGAGAACACCTGCAAGATCCAGATCGACGCCCAAGGCGGCGGCGAACTGGTGCAGATCAACCCGGCGGTCATGCAGGGCATGGCGCAGGTGATGAAGACCGTCACCGCCGGCCAGGGCGCCAACATCGCGTGGCCGGCGCTGCTGCGCAAGCTCGATCGCGAGGACGCGTCGTACCAGACGTGATCAGGCCAAGGCCGGCATCGCGCTGGCACGCGTGTCGTGCTCGAGCACGCTCACCAGCTTGTCGGTCATCTCCACCGAGCCGAAGATGGTGCTGAAGGCCACGTCCTTCGCGTCCCGCCCGGTGCCGATGCGCACCAGCCGGTCCACCGGCGCCATGCCGGTGGGATCGAACATCACCCAGCGCCCGCCCAGCCACGCCTCGAAGATGGCGTGGAAGTCCTGCGGCGGCTCGTCGAACCACACGTAGCCGGCCACCAGCCGCGCCGGCACGTTCAGCGCCCGGCAGAAGGTGATCGCCAGGTGCGCGAAATCGCGGCACACGCCCGCGCGCTGCGCGAGCACGTCCTGCGCGGTGGAGGTCGAGGTGGTGCTCCCGGGGCGGTATGCGATGTTCTGGTGCACCCAGTCGACGACCTGGCGCACCCGGGCCAGGCCGGGCGGCAAGTTCCCGAACTGCTCGCGGGCGAACTGGCCCAGCACGTCGGATTCGCAATAGCGCGTGGGCAGCAGGTCGTGCAGCATCGCATCGGGCACCTGGTTCACCGGGAACTGCGGCAGGTCGGCCTCGACTTGCTGGGGCTGGACTTCCACATCGGCCTTGTAGTGCACCTCCAGCCGCCCCGGCAGGGCATCGAAGCGGATGAAGCGGTTGCCCCCGCGCGGCTCGACGAACGCATGCACGTCGACAGCGGGCGTGATCGACAGGTGCTCGCTGACGATCTTCTGCGACGGCCAGTGCGCGGCCTCGATGTTGAAGCAGCAGTGCGAGGGTTCCCGCACGATGTATTCGAGGCGGGTCTCGACGGTGGACAGGTGCATGACGGTGGACGGAACGGAAAGCCGCGCGAGTGCGGCTCCGCCATGCTAGGACGCGCACGCGCCGGCGGCGATCAGCCCGCAGCCCGACGGGCTGTAGGCACGCCGCCCAGGCGCGTTGCTACTTGCCGCCGAACAGGCCCTTCAGGCCCGAGCCGATCTTGTCGCCCAGGTCGGTGGCCACCTGGCTGCCCGGCAGCAGCACGCCGGTGGGCGTGACCGACGGCGCATCGATGGTGCCGGCCACCTGCAGCGGCACCCCGGCGGTGAGCGAGCCGCCCCCGAGCACCGCGCTGATCTTGCCGTTGAGCGTGCGGTCGGGCGCCAGCGCCACGTTGCCGGTGGCCGAGAGCAGGCCCGAGTTGGCGACCAGGTTGCTCAGCTGCACGGCCTTGCCGTGCGTGGTGACCTGGCCGGTGAGCGTGTCCAGCGCCGTCTGCCCGCTGCGGCTGACGCCCAGCGTGCGCACGGCCTGCGCCAGGTCGATGCCATGCAGCACCGCGTTGCGCACCGTGAAGCGGGTCTGGGTGCGCATGGCGTCGGCCAGCGCGCCCGGCTCCTTGAAGTCGGCCTGCAGCGAGGTGCGCGCCTCCAGCCGGCCGGTCAGCGAGCGGCTGGGCGCAGTGAGCGCGGCCACCTCGACACGGTCGGTGGCGAGCTCGCCCGCCAGCCGCCAGCCGCCGGCGCGCTGCGGCTGCAGGCGCAGCGGCCCGGTCACCGTGCCGCCGCCGATGTCGGCGCGCAGCTGCCAGGTCTGGTCCTGCCGCTCCAGCCGCGCCTTCGCGCCGGCGAAGCGGCCGGCCACGATGTCCACCCTGGCCGACTGCGGCAGCGGCTGGCCCTCGAACGCCACTTCGGCGTTGACGGTGAGCTTCTGGCCGCCGGCGTCCACCCAGGTCACCTTCTCCAGCAGGATGCGATTCGGCAAAGCGGGCGCGCCGCCGGCCGAAGGCGCGGGCGTCGCGGCGCCCGACGGCTTCTGCGCCGCGGCGGCGACGGCCATCACGCCCTGCTGGGGCAGCACGGCATTGCGAACCACCAGCGCGTCGAGCGCGGGCTTGCCGGCCAGCAGTGAACGCCACACCGGCGTGGCGTCGATCTGCTCCAGCGTGAGCGCGGGCCGCGTCTCGATGCGCACGTCGCGCAGCGCCACGGCCGGCGCCGGCCACACGGTGACGTCGATGCGCCCCAGGCGCACCGGCACGCCCAGCGCCTGCGAGGCGGCCTGCTGCGCCCGCGCGCGGAAGTCGTCGCTGCCCGCCCAGCGCGAGAGCGCGACCACCGCCACCACCAGCAGCACCAGCAGTGCCGCCGCGATTCCCACCACCCACTTGATCCATCCACGCATGAGCACATTCTCCCAAGTTGTGCCCCGGCAGGGGAATACCCCGGGCGCTAGCATGCGACCCCTGTCCACGAGGAAGAGACATTTCACACATGAAGCTTTACTACTCCCCCGGCGCCTGCTCGCTCTCGCCCCACATCGTGCTGCGCGAGGCCGGCCTCGCGTTCGAGCTGGTGCTGGCGAGCACCAAGACCCACCAGCTGCAGGACGGCACCGACTACTACGGCATCAACCCCCTGGGCTACGTGCCGCTGCTGGAACTCGACGACGGCACCCGGCTGCGCGAAGGCCCGGCGATCGTGCAGTACATCGCCGACCAGGTGCCGACCCGGAACCTCGCGCCGGCCAACGGCACGCTGCCGCGCTACCGCCTGCAGGAGTGGCTCACCTTCATCGGCACCGAGCTGCACAAGTCGTTCTCGCCCCTGTTCAACCCCGCCATGCCGGAAGAAGGCAAGCAGATCTACCGCGACCGCCTGGCCGGCCGCTTCCAGTGGGTCGACGGCCAGCTGGCCGGCAAGGACTACCTGATGGGCGAGCAATTCAGCGTGGCCGACGCCTACCTCTTCACCGTCAGTGGCTGGGCCGCGCCGATGAAGCTGGAGCTGCCGGCCAACCTGCGCGCCTTCCGCGAGCGCATGCTGGCCCGGCCGGCGGTGCAGGAAGCGATGAAGGCCGAAGGCCTGATCAAGTCGTAATCGGCGCGGGCAGCGGGCGCTGGCGCCAGGCCAGCGCCGCTCCGAGCCACAGCGCGCCGGCGGAGAACAGCAGCCCGCGCGCCAATCCGCCCGGCCCGTCGGCGATCCAGCCGACCACCGTCGGCCCCGCGATCTGGCCGGCGGCGAACACGGTGGTGAACGCGCTGATCCCCGCCGCCCACTGCGAGGGCGGCAGCTGGTGCCGCACCAGGGCCGTGGTCGACGCCACCACCGACAGGAACACGCCGCCGAACAGCAGCCCCGAGGCCAGCAGCAGCGGCCAGGCCGCCGTGAGCGCGGGCACCACCGTCGCCACACCGAGGAGGGCGTTGAGCAGCGCCAGCGGTTGTCCTTCCTTGCAGCGGTCCAGCAGGCCGGCCCAGATGCGCGACGACGCCACCACCGCCAGCCCGAGCAGCGCATAGAACAGCGTGATGCGCCCCGGCGCCACCGCCTGCTCGCGCAGCAGCGCGATCACGAACGTCATGTAGCCGATGTAGCCGACCCCGAACATCGTGTAGCCCGCCAGGCCGGGTGCGAAATCGCGCCAGCGAAAGCGCGCCCCCCGCCCCGTCGCAGCGCCGGCAGGCGCCGCCGCGGCGGCACGCGCCAGCACGCGGGCCGGCCAGGCCAGCACCGCGGTGGCGGCGAAGCACGCGAGCGCCAGCGCCCACCAGGCCCAGGCCCAGCCATGCGGCCGTGCCTCGGCTGCGTCCAGCACCGCCGGCACGAGCAGTGCCGACGCCACGATGCCCAGGCCGGTGCCGCCGTAGTACAGCCCCAGCAGCAGGCCCGCCTGCGACGCCCGCATGGCGCCCAGGCGCGCCGCGAGCAGGCCGCCGGCGATGAACAGCAGCGCGCTGGCCGAGCCGGCCAGCACCCGCTGCACCAGCAGCGCCGTCGCATCGGTGAAGAAGCCCGACAGCCCCATGAACAGGCTGGCGAGCGCGGCGCCCAACAGCACCAGGCGCGACGGGCCCAGCCGCGCCATCAGCCGCGGCGTGGCCAGGGCTCCGAGCAGGTAGCCCAGCGCGTTGGCCGTGTTCATCGCCCCGGCCAGCGTGTACGACCACTGGAGGTCGGCCCGCATCGGCGGCAGCAGCAACGCATAGGCGAACCGGGTGATGCCCAGCGACACCGCGGCGCCCAGCGACAGGGCCAGCGCGAGCGCGAAGTGCGGCAGTCGTTCCGGCGAATGCATCAGCCGCATTGTCGGACAGCGCCCAATTCACCCGGGCCAGCGCGAACTTGTGCGCCGCCGTACGCTCCCTCCCCCTTTGCCGCAACCACGAAAGAGAACCCGACCCATGCCGAGCTTGTTCGAGCCCGTCCAGGCAGGACGCCTGCAGCTTCCCAACCGCGTCGTGATGGCGCCGCTCACCCGCAACCGCGCGCCCGGCGCCGTCCCCACGCCGCTCATGGCCGAGTACTACGCGCAGCGCGCCAGCGCCGGCCTGCTGATCACGGAAGCGACCGCGATCAGCCACCAGGGCCAGGGTTATGCGGACGTGCCGGGCCTGTACGGGACCGAGCAGCTCGATGGCTGGAAGCGCGTGACCGACGCGGTGCATGCCCGCGGCGGCCGCATCGTCACGCAGCTGTGGCACGTGGGCCGCGTCTCGCACGTCGACCTGCAGCCGGACGGGCAGAAGCCCGTGGCGCCGTCGGCGATCGCGGCCAGGACCAAGACCTACCTGATCAGGAACGGCGTCGGCAGCTTCGTCGACACCTCCGAGCCGCGCGCGCTGCAGGCGCAGGAGCTGCCCGGCATCGTGCACGACTTCCGCCATGCCGCCCGTCACGCGATGACCAGCGCGCACTTCGACGGCGTCGAGATCCATGCGGCCAACGGCTACCTGCTGGACCAGTTCCTCAAGCGCGGCGCCAACCACCGCACCGACGACTACGGCGGCTCGATCGAGAACCGGGCCCGGCTGCTGCTGGAGGTGACGCGCGCGATCGTCGAGGAGATCGGCGGCGGCGTCACGGGCATCCGCCTGTCGCCCGTCACGCCCGCCAACGACGTCCACGATCCCGATCCGCAGCCGCTGTTCGAGCACGTGGTGCGCCAGCTGGCGCCGCTGGGCCTCGCCTACGTCCACATCATCGAAGGCGCCACCGGCGGGCCGCGCGAGATCGCCGACCGGCCCTTCGACTACGACGCGTTGCGCCGCGCCTACCGCGACGCCGGTGGCCAGGGCGCCTGGATGGTGAACAACGGCTACGACCGCGCGGGGGCGGAGCAGGCCCTTGCCCGCGGCGCCGACCTGGTGGCGTTCGGCAAGCTGTACATCGCCAACCCCGACCTGGTGGAGCGGCTGCGCGAGAACGCCCCGCTCAACGAACCGGACCGCACCACGTTCTATGGTGGCGGGGCCAAGGGCTACACCGACTATCCGGCGCTCGGGGAGCGCAGGAAGGCGGCTTGACGGGGATCAACGCCGGGTTGCCGCGCGCGCCGCACCATCGGCGCGAGCGGCGCCTGTGCCGCCTCGGAAGGAGCGACCCATGGCAAGCAACATCGGCGGCATCGACCGCACCCTGCGCATCGTGATCGGCCTGGTGCTGGTGGGCCTGGCGGCCACCGGCACGGTCGGCTGGTGGGGCTGGCTGGGCGTGGTGCCGCTGGCCACCGGCCTCATCGGCTGGTGCCCGGCCTATGCGCTGCTGGGCATCCGCACCTGCAAGAAAACCGGCGCGCCGGCGTAGCCGTCAGCGCACCGTCCGTCCCACCGGCAGCCAGCGCACCAGCTTGCGCACGCCGTCGCGGCCGCTGGCGGCGCGGCCCACCAGCGCCGTGCCGGCGGCCAGCCCGGCGCCGCGCACCAGCATCGAGGGGTGCGCGCGCGAGGCCATCCACACGCCCAACCCCGCGGCCAGCACCAGCCAGTGCTCGCCCGGCAGTCCGGGGCGTTGTTGGTCGTATTGCTGGATGCGCTGCAACAGGTTCATCGTCGTCTCCTGGGATGCGGCCGATCCTCGCGCCCCCGGGCCGGCGCGAACGTAGGAGCCCGGCCGCGCCGCGGGAGGGACTGCATCCATCAAGGCCATGGGCTTTGCGCTGTAATGCCCGCATGGACACCGTCTCCCAGCCCCGGCGCGTGGAGCGCCTCGTCACCGGCCAGGCCACGCGCGATGGCGCCGGCGTGCGGCTCACGCGCCTGCTCACCCCGGACCTGCAGCGCCGCCTCGATCCGTTCCTGATGCTCGACAACTTCGGCAGCGACGACCCGAACGACTACGGCGCCGGCTTTCCCGACCACCCACACCGCGGCTTCGAGACCGTCACCTACATGCTGCGCGGCCGCATGCGCCACCGCGACAGCCACGGGCACGAGGGCCTGCTGCAAAACGGCGGTGTCCAGTGGATGACCGCCGGCCGCGGCCTCGTGCACAGCGAGATGCCCGAGCAGGAGCAAGGCGTGATGGAGGGCTTCCAGCTGTGGCTGAACCTCCCCGCCAGCGCCAAGATGCGCGAGCCGTGGTACCGCGACATCCAGAGCGACGAGATTCCGCAGGCGCGCACGACCGCGGGCGTCACCGTGCGGGTGATCGCCGGCCAAGCGCAGGGCGTGCCCGGCGCGGTGCAGCGCGAGGGCACCGAGCCGCTCTACCTCGACCTTCATTTCGACGGCGCGGAGCAGGTGTTCGAGCAGGCCCTGCCCCCGGGCCACAACGCCTTCCTCTGCACCTACCGCGGCACCCTGGAGGTCGTGGGCAGCGACGGCGTGGCCACGCCGGTTCCCAGCGGCCGGCTGGCGGTGCTGGCCAACGAGGGCGACGGGGTGCGGCTGCGGCCGGCGGCCGGATCGAGCGAGCCGGTGCGCGCGATCCTGGTGGCCGGCAAGCCGCTGCGCGAGCCGATCGCGCAATACGGCCCGTTCGTGATGAACACGCGCGAGGAGTTGATCCAGGCCGTCGAGGACTTCCAGGCCGGCCGCTTCTGAGCGCGGCTCAGCGGGTCGCGGGCGCGGCCGGCGGCTGCGGCGGCGCCGGCGGGGCTGGCTCGGCCTCGCGCACGTCCTCCCAGGTGCGCGAACGCTCGATCACCTGCGAGGCATTGCGCCCGACCTCGGGCGGCGCGCCCATGCGCGAGGTGTCGTTCGGGTTGGCCGCCTGCTGGGCCCGCACGCGCGAGTGGTCCAGCAACACGGCGCCTGTGCTGTCGCGGTCTTCCGCCGGCAACGGGTGCACGTCGCTCAGCACCTGGCCGGGGACCGGCGGCGGGGCGTCGGAGTCGGCCGGCCGTGTCTGCGCGGCGGCGCCTGCCACCAGCGCGCCGGCCAGCAGGAGCGCGGCCGACGGCCGCGCATGAGGCACAAGCATGGCGTTCTCCTGGTGACGACGCATGGCGTGCATCCTGGGCGCGGAGCGCGTCCCCGCGTGTGGCCGCACAGGCGGTCCTGCTGTAGGACCGGCCGGACGGCGCGCAGGGCGTGCGCCAGCTTTACACGCGCGTGACCGGCGTGGCACGGTGACTTGACACGGCCGCGCCAGACTTCCTCTCACCTTGGGTTGGAGCCGACCAGCCCGGGCACTCCAGACCGAAAGGACGCCTCCATGACATTCCAGTTCCGCAAGCACCTCGTCACCTGCGCGCTGCTCGCCGGCGTGGGCCTCGCGGCCCAGGCCCAGCCCGCGCCTGCGCCCGGCCCCAATGCAGGCGCGCCGCAGGCGCAAGGCCCGCAGGGCCGCCGCTTCGAGCCCGCCCGCATGGCCGAGCGCATGAACCGCCGCCTGGCCGACCTGAAGCAGAAGCTGCAGCTCACGCCGGCCCAGGACGCCGCCTGGACCAGCTTCGCCGCCGCGATGCAACCGCCGGCCAACATGCCGCCGCGCCCGGACCGCGCCGCCATGGCGACCATGACGACGCCCGAGCGCATCGACCAGATGCGCGCCATGCGCGATCGCCGCAACGCCGAGATGGAACGCCGCGCCGAAGCGACCAAGGCCTTCTATGCCCAGCTCACGCCGGAGCAGAAGAAAACCTTCGACGCCGAGAGCGCCCGCATGTTGCAGGCTGGCCATCGCGGCCACCACCGCGGGCACATGGGCGCTGGCGGCCAGGCGGCCCCCGGCGCACGCTGACCCCCGGCGGCGGCGCGGCCGCCGCGCCGGACGAACAAAGCGCCTGCCCGGTTGCCCGGGCAGGCGCTTTGTCTTGGCGCGACGCGGCGACTGGCCGCGTTACTGCGGCGTGCCGCTGGGCTGCTGCCAGGCCGGCTCCGCGCCGCGCTGGCCCATGGCCGCTTCGGCGCGGCGCGTGCGGGCATCGGCGCGCTTGAACTCACGCTCGCTGCGGCGGTCGGCGCCGCTCTTGTGGATCACGGGATCCTCGGGGTTGGCGTTCGGGTTGCCGTTCACGTAGGTGCTGGCTTCGCCGGTGCCCAGCCGCACGTCCGGGGCGGCGGCCACGTACTGCGCGTCGACCGCGCCATCGGGCGTCTGGTTGTTGGTCGATGCGTTCGGGCGGCCGTGCGTCATCGTGCTGACCTCACCGCCGCGCACCGGCACGTCCATGGTCTGCGCACCGCTGGTGCCGTAGGTGTAGGTGCCCGGTGCCGGCGCAGCGCCCATCGTGGCGGTGCCGCTCGGGTTGTCCACGGCCGCGGCGCTGCTCGTGCCATACGTCTTCGTGCTGGGCGCGGGCACGGCGCTCGCGCCCAGGTTGCCCGCGGCCGGATTCTCCACGGCCGGGTTGTTGGTGGTGGCCATGTTCGGCTGGCCCTGCGTCATGGTGCTGGACTGGCCGCCCACGGGCAGGTCCGAGGTGGCCGCGGGCGTGTTCTCGGCCCAGGCACCGGCGGCGCCGAGCAGGCCGGCCAGCAGCAGCGAGACGGTCTTGGTCTTGGTGTTCATCATCGCAATCGACTCCTTCGAGGTTCAGAAAAGACACAGCCCCGGATGGCGGGGCGTGAGAGAACCTTAGGGCCCACCTCCACAGCGGGGTGCCGGACGCGCGAGACCATGGCTGTAGGACGCCGGGGCGCTCGGGCGCCCGCTGCGTTCCGGCCCGCGCGTCGTCGCCGGCGGGCCAGGCATGCGCGGCGGTGCGAGCGCGGCAGAAGCGCGGCGACAGCCCTCGCGCGCGCTGTCGCACGCCCGCTCGCACCGACTGCGACACCATCCCTGCCTTGCGTCCTACACCCTCCTGTAGAGCGCGTCGGTACAAGGGGATGCTCCACCTTCACCGATCGCAGGGAATGTCAGAGACGCAGGCCGCCGCTGCCCCGCTCACCGTCATGACGGTCAACACGCACAAGGGCTTCACCAGCTTCAACCGCAAGTTCATCCTGCCGGAGCTGCGCGACGCCGTGCGCAAGGTCGGCGCCGACGTGGTGTTCCTGCAGGAGGTGCTGGGCACGCACGAGGAGCACGGCAAGAAGTACGCCGAGTGGCCCGACGCGCCGCACTATGAATTCCTGGCCGACAGCATCTGGCCGCAGTACGCCTACGGCCGCAACGTCGTGTATCCCAAGGGCGACCACGGCAATGCCGTGATGTCCAAGTTCCCGATCGTGCACTTCCAGAACCACGACGTCTCGCTGCCCGGCCCCGAGAAGCGCGGCCTGCTGCACTGCGTGCTGCGCGTGCCCGGCCAGCCGATCGAGGTGCACGTGATCTGCGCCCACCTGGGCCTGTCGGAGTCGCACCGCGTGCAGCAGCTCGACCTGCTGTGCGAGATGGTGCGCAGCGAGGTGCCCGACAACGCGCCGCTGATCGTGGCCGGCGACTTCAACGACTGGCGCCGCCGGGCCAACACCATCCTGGAGCGCGAGATCGGCCTGCGCGAGGTCTTCGTGCACGCCTACGGCGAGCCCGCCAAGACCTTCCCGGCCCGCTTCCCTCTGCTGTGCCTGGACCGCATCTACGTGCGCAACGCCACGGCGCACCTGCCGGTGGTGCTGCCGCGCCGGCCCTGGTCGCACCTGTCGGACCATGCGCCGCTGGCGGCCGAAATCCACCTGTGAACGGATTCGCCCCATGCCTGCCCGCTGGTACGACGGAAACGAATTCACCCTGCTCGAAAACGGCGAGGAGTTCTTCCCGCGCGTGTTCGATCGCATCGCCCATGCGCAGCGCGAAGTGGTGGTCGAGACCTTCATCCTGTTCGAGGACAAGGTCGGCCTGGCGCTGCACGAGGTGCTGGTGGGAGCCGCCCGCCGCGGCGTGCAGGTGGACCTGACGATCGACGGCTGGGGATCGCCCGACCTGTCCGAGCGCTTCATCGCGGGCCTGGTGGACGCCGGGGTGCGGCTGCACGTGTTCGATCCCGGTCCGCGCCCGTTCGGGCTGCGGCCCAACCTGCTGCGCCGGCTGCACCGCAAGATCGTCGTCGTCGACGGCGAGTTCGCCTTCATCGGCGGCATCAACTACTCGGCCGACCACCTGGCGGACTTCGGCCCCGAGGCCAAGCAGGACTATTCGGTCGAGGCGCGCGGCCCCATCGTGGCCGAGATCCACCGCTTCGCCCACGCGGCGCTCGCGCTCGGCTCGCGCCACAACCCGCACCGGCGCTGGTGGCGCTGGCGGCGCGAGGCGCGCCACACGCCCGAGCAGCTGCCGCACGTGGGCACGGCCCGCGCCATGCTGGTCTCGCGCGACAACGGCCGGCACACCACGGACATCGAGCGGCACTACCGCATCGCCATCCGCCTGGCGCGGCACCGCATCGTGATCGCCAATGCCTACTTCTTTCCCGGCTACCGCCTGATCCGCGACCTGCGCCGCGCGGCGCGGCGCGGCGTCGACGTGCGGCTGATCCTGCAGGGCACGCCGGACATGGCGATCGTCAAGGTCGGCGCCAGCGCGCTGTACAGCCACCTGGCCAAGGCGGGCGTGCGCATCTTCGAGTACTGCGACCGGCCGCTGCACGGCAAGGTGGCGCTGGTCGACGACGAGTGGGCCACCGTGGGCTCGAGCAACCTCGACCCGCTCAGCCTGAGCCTGAACCTCGAGGCCAACGTCATCATCCGCGACCGCGCCTTCAACGCGCACCTGTTCGAGCGGCTCGACCAGCTGATGCGCCACAGCTGCAAGCAGATCACCTACGACCAGGTCGCGGGCGCGGGCGGCTTCCTGGCCGTGCTGCGCAGCTTCATCGCCTTCCACCTGGTGCGGCTGTACCCGCTGCTGACGGGGTGGCTGCCGCGCCATCGCCCCAAGCTCGTCGCCGCGATGGCGGAGCGGCTCGCGCATGCCTATCCGGGCGTGCCCAAGGAGGAGCGATGAATACCCGGCTGCTGCCGCGCGAGCTGCTGCAGGCGGCCAACGACGACCACGTCGGCGCCCTGCACGAAGACGACCGGCCCATGCCACGGCAGGACAAGCGGCTGCGCTCGCGGCCGTGGTGGCCCTGGCTCAAGCGCGGGCTGTCGCTGGCCTTCTTCATCGCGGTCGGCTGGCTGCTGTTCGCGTACGCCCAGCACATCAAGTGGGGCGACGTGCTGCGATCGCTCGAGGAGCTGCCGGTGCCGGCGCTGCTGGCGGCGCTGGGCCTGGCGGTGGCGAGCCACCTGCTCTATGCCTGCTTCGACCTGATCGGGCGCCGGTACACCGGCCACACGCTCAAGACGCCGATCGTGATGGCGGTCACCTTCGTCAGCTACACCTTCAACCTGTGCATCGGCTCGCTGGTCGGCGGCGTCGGCTTTCGCTACCGGCTCTACTCGCGGCTGGGCCTGAAGATGGGCGTGATCACGCGCATCGTCTCCATGAGCATGCTGACCAACTGGCTGGGCTACAAGCTGCTGGCCGGCCTGCTGTTCATTTTCCATCCGCTGGCCTTGCCGCCCTCGTGGCACATGGGCAGCCACGGCCTGCAGTGGATCGGTGCCGCCCTGGTGGCGATCTCCCTGGGCTACCTCATCGCCTGCTGGCGCGCCGGCGACCGCGTCTGGGACTGGCGCGGCCACGAGCTGTACCTGCCGCCGTGGCGCATGGCCGTGCTGCAGATGGCCATCTCGGCGCTGAACTGGAGCCTGATGGCCGCGATCATCTGGATGCTGCTGCAGCAGCGCCTGCCCTACGCGGACGTGCTGACGGTGCTGCTGGTCGGGGCGATCGCCGGCGTGGTGCTGCACGTGCCGGCGGGCCTGGGGGTGTTCGAGGCGGTGTTCATCGCGTTGCTGGGCCACCGCATGGCGCAGGAGGAGCTGCTCGCCGGCCTGCTCGGCTACCGGGCGCTCTACTACCTGCTGCCGCTGGCCATCGCGGCGGCGATGTACCTGGTGATGGAAGTGCGCGCGCGGCGGCTGAAGAAACGGGCGCACATCGCGCCGGTGTGACGGGGACGCCGATGCCGCGCTGCCGCTTCCGGACTGCGTCCTTGTTCACGAAAGTCCGCGGACCGCACCGCGAAAGACCCAGGCGCCGAGCCGCTTCGGCGGCAGGACTGTATAGTCATCCAGTGGACCTGAACGCCAAGCTCGCGATCCTGGCCGACGCCGCCAAGTACGACGCCTCGTGCGCGTCCAGCGGCGGGCGCGCGCGCGACTCGGCCGACGGCCGCGGCCTGGGCTCCAACGACGGCACCGGCATCTGCCACAGCTATGCGCCGGACGGCCGCTGCATCTCGCTGCTCAAGGTCCTGCTGACCAACTACTGCCAGTACGACTGCCTGTACTGCGTCAATCGCGTCAGCAGCAACGTGCAGCGCGCCCGCTTTGCCGTCCAGGAGGTGGTGCACCTCACGCTGGACTTCTACCGCCGCAATTGCATCGAGGGCCTGTTCCTGTCCAGCGGCATCATCCGCAGCCCCGACTACACCATGGAGCAGGTGGTCGAGGTGGCGCGCGTGCTGCGCGAGGAGCACGACTTTCGCGGCTACATCCACCTCAAGACCATCCCCGAGGCCTCGCCCGAGCTGCTGGCGCGTGCCGGCCGCTACGCCGACCGGCTGTCGATCAACATCGAACTGCCCACCGCCGGCAGCCTGTCGGCGCTGGCGCCCCAGAAGGACGTGGCCGCCATCAAGCGGTCGATGGCCCGGCTGCGCGTGCACATCGACGACGCCCGGGAAGCGCAGCGCGAGGTCGAGGCCCAGCCGGTGCGCATCGTGCCGGGGGCCAAGCCCGCCCGCGCCGAGGCGCCGCACTTCGCCGCCGCCGGCCAGAGCACGCAGATGATCGTCGGCGCCGACGCCACCGACGACGCCACGATCTTGTCCACCAGCGCGCAGCTGTACGGCGCCTACAGGCTGCGGCGCGTCTACTACTCCGCCTTCAGCCCGATCCCGCATGCCGCCGCTGCGCTGCCTTTGAAGGCGCCGCCGCTGGTGCGCGAGCACCGGCTGTACCAGGCCGACTGGCTGATGCGCTTCTACGGCTTCGAAGCCGGCGAGATCACGCCGCCGCGCACGGGCGGCATGCTGGCGCTGGACCTCGATCCCAAGCATGCGTGGGCGCTGGCGCATCCGGAGCGTTTTCCCGTCGACCTCAATCGCGCCCCGCGCGAGCTGCTCCTGCGCGTGCCCGGGCTCGGCGTCAAGGCGGTCGACCGGCTGCTGCTGGCCCGCCGCGTGCGCCGGCTGCGCAGCGACGACCTGCAGCGGCTGCGCGTGCCCACGCGCAAGGTGCTGCCGTTCGTGGAACTGGCCGACCACCGGCCCCGGGGCAGCCCGTCCGCCCGCGCGCCGGCGCCGCCCGCGCCGGTGCAGGGCGCGCTGTTCTGAAGCGGGAGCGTCGACGATGCAGGCCCGCCTCGCCAGCGAGATCGACCTGACCGGTTTCCGCAAGGAAGCGCGCGACCTGCTCGCGCACCAGGTCCCGCCCGACCAGGTGGACTGGCACACCGACGCGGCGCAGGACGCCGACCTGTTCTCGCAGCCGGCCGAGGGCGCCGACGCGCCGCGCAGCGCCGCCCGCAGCATTCCGCGCGCCGCCGCGGCCATCGTCCCGGCCTCGTTCCTGCGCCTGTGTGAGGTGGTGGTGCTGCACCAGGACCCGCAGCGGTTCGCGTTGCTGTACCGCCTGCTCTGGCGGCTGGTGCACGAGCCGACGCTGCGCAACGACCCGATCGACCCCGACATGCTGCATGCCCAGCAGATGGCGCAGTCGGTGCGGCGCGACATGCACAAGATGAAGGCGTTCGTGCGGTTCCGCGAGGTGCCCGACGAGGAGCATCCCGGGCAGGTGGTGCACGTGGCCTGGTTCGAGCCAGTGCACCACATCGTCGAGGCGGTGGCGCCCTGGTTCGCGCGCCGCTTCGCCGGCATGCGCTGGGTCATCGTCACGCCCGAGCGCTCGGTGCACTGGGACGGCCAGCAGCTGGTGTTCGGCCCCGGCGGCAACCGGGCCGACGCGCCGCCGCCCGATGCCGGCGAGGCGCTGTGGCTCACCTACTACCGCAGCATCTTCAATCCGGCGCGGCTCAAGCTCAGCCAGATGCGCAAGGAGATGCCGCGCAAGTACTGGGACAACCTGCCCGAAGCGCGCCTGATCGGCGAGCTGTCGGCGCAGGCGACCGAACGGAGCGGCACCATGATCGAGCAGCCCGCGCAGCCGCCGCAGCGGCGCATCGCAAGGCCGGCGGCCAACGATCCGGTGGTCACGCTGCACCGCGACGGCATCGGCTCGCTGCAGGACCTCCAGGACGCCACCATGCGGTGCCGCGAGTGCCCGATCGGCGAGTTCGCCACCCAGGCGGTCAACGGCGCGGGCCGCCTGCACGCGCCGCTGATGTTCGTCGGCGAGCAGCCCGGCGACCAGGAAGACATCCAGGGCCAGCCCTTCGTCGGGCCGGCGGGCCAGCTGCTCGACCGGGCCCTGGAGGCCATCGGCGTGCCGCGCGACGCGGTGTTCGTCTCCAACGCGGTGCGGCACTTCAAGTTCGAGCTGCGCGGCAAGCGCCGCATCCACAAGAGCCCGTCGCAGCGCGAGGCCGCGGCCTGCCTGCACTGGCTCGAGGACGAGATCGCGCTGGTGCGGCCGAAGGCGCTGGTGGCGCTGGGCGCCACCGCGGCGCGCTCGCTCATGGGCCACCAGGTGTCCGTGACCGCCGAGCGTGGCAAGTGGCTGCAGCGGCCCGACGGGCTGAAGGTGCTGATCACGCTGCACCCCTCGGCGCTGCTGCGCGTGGAGCCGGGCGAGCGCGAAGCCGCGTTCGAGGCGTTCGTGGCGGATCTGGAGAAGGCGAGGTCGGTGCTGGAGGGGGGCTAGCTTCGCCCCACGCGTGTCCGGGGGGGCTGCAGTCAACACGGCGCGTGCTCACGGACCGTCGCTGGATGTCGGGTCGAGCCCGGCATGACGACTCGTGGAGCGCGTCAGCTGTCGATGCCGCTCACGCCGCGGCGGGCGCGTTCGATCGATCGCTTGGCGCCGCGCTTGGCCTTGCGGGCCGTGCTGTCGCTGCTGTTGCCGTTGTGCTCGCGCTTGATGCCGGTGCCCGGATCGCGCTCGCGCCGCGGCTGCACCTCGCCCTTGCGCGGGGCCTGCACCTCGCCGTCACCGGGCGGGCGCACGCCGCCCGGGTCGCGCGGCACCGCCTGGTCGGGGGCCGATGCGGCGGCGCTCGGCTTGCGCAGCACCAGGCCGCCGCCGGGCTGGTCGACGCTTTGCGGTGCCACGCCGCCCTGCGGCGGGCCGGCCAGCGCGCCCGTGCCCGCCTGCGCGCCCGCCAGGGCCGGGCGGCCCTGGAACGTCGCGTCCGAACCGGTGCCCTGGCCGTGCACATGGCCGAACGCGAACAGCATCACGGGCAGCACCGTGGCCACGGTGATCCGTTGCGACAGGGTGTGTTGGGACTTCATCGACCGCTCCAGGAACTGCTTCGGGGACGTGCTGCCAGTGTCGTTCCGCACATGTGGACACCGCAGAGGCACTTGGCAACAGAATGCGTAGGACGTGGCCTGCGCCCACTGCTAAGATGCGCCCGCCTCAGAAGGCACAGCAGTACCCCGCCCCCACCGATGTCCGTCGCCCTCGCAGGCCGTGCGCCTGCCACGTTCGAGATCAAGAGCGCGAACCTCCCGCTGGTCTCGCTGCTGCTCAAGTCCCCCGACCTGCAGGCGCTGGCGCACGAGCTGCACGCGCGCTTCGGCGACATCCCCGACTTCTTCGACCGCGATCCGCTGGTGATCGACCTGGCGCCGCTGCGCGAGCAGGACGCCGTGCCCGATCTCGCCGAACTGGTGCGCCTGCTGCGCACCTACCGCGTGCTGCCCATCGCCGCGCGCGGGGGCAGTCCGGCGCAGATGGCCGCCGCCGCGCAGGCGGGGCTGGCGGTGGCCGAGGAGGTGATCGCCGCGCCGGCGCGCCTGGCGGGGCCGCAGCCGGTGGTGGAAGCCGCCGCCGCGCCCGCCCCCACGGCACCCGTGCCCCTGGGCGCGCTGGTGATCGACCGGCCGCTGCGCTCGGGCCAGCAGGTCTACGCCCGCGGCCGCGACCTGGTGGTGATGTCGATGGTCAACCCCGGCGCCGAAGTCATCGCCGACGGCAGCATCCATGTCTACGCACCGCTGCGCGGCAAGGCCATCGCCGGCGCGCGCGGCCAGGAGGACGCGCGCATCGTGACGCTGTGCCTCGAACCCGAACTCGTCTCCATCGCCGGCGTGTACCGCACGAGCGACGTGCCCCTGCCCGCCGAGGTGCTCGGCAAGCCGACCCAGATCCGCCTTGTCGGCGGCGCGGACGGCAAGCTGGTGATGGACCCATTGCAAACCCGCTGAAGGACCACAAGCCCATGGCAAGAATCATCGTCGTCACTTCCGGCAAGGGCGGGGTCGGCAAGACCACCACCAGCGCCAGCTTCGCCTCCGGCCTGGCGCTCGCCGGCCACAAGACGGTCGTCATCGACTTCGACGTCGGCCTGCGCAACCTCGACCTGATCATGGGGTGCGAGCGCCGCGTGGTGTACGACTTCATCAACGTGATCCACGGCGAGGCCACGCTCAACCAGGCCCTCATCAAGGACAAGCACTGCGACAACCTGTTCGTGCTGGCCGCCTCGCAGACGCGCGACAAGGAAGCGCTGAACAAGGAAGGCGTGCAGAAGGTGCTGGACGACCTGGCCGCGATGGACTTCGACTACATCGTGTGCGACTCGCCCGCGGGCATCGAGACCGGCGCGCTGATGGCCATGCACTTCGCCGACGAGGCGCTGATCGTGACCAACCCCGAGGTGTCGTCGGTGCGCGACTCCGACCGCATCCTGGGCATGCTGTCGTCCAAGACCCGCCGCGCCATCGAGGGCAAGGAGCCGGTCAAGGAGCACCTGCTCATCACCCGCTACAACCCCAACCGCGTCGACCAGGGCCAGATGCTGTCGCTGGAGGACATCCAGGACATCCTGCGCATCAAGCTGATCGGCGTGATCCCCGAGAGCGAGACCGTGCTGCAGGCGAGCAACCAGGGCACGCCGGCCGTGCACCTGAAGGGCAGCGACGTGTCCGAGGCCTACAAGGACGTGGTCGACCGCTTCCTCGGCCAGGACAAGCCGCTGCGCTTCGTCGACGCGCAGAAGCAGGGTTTCCTCAAGCGCCTGTTCGGGAGCCGCTGACCATGGCGTCCCTCCTCTCGTTCCTGCTGGGCGAAAAGAAGAAGACCGCCAGCGTCGCCAAGGAGCGGCTGCAGATCATCCTGGCGCACGAGCGCTCGGGCCGCAACGCGGCCGAGCCCGACTACCTGCCGGCGCTGCAGCGCGACCTGGTCGCCGTGATCGGCAAGTACATCAAGATCGATCCGCGCGACATCAAGGTGCAACTGGAGCGGCAGGACGACCTCGAGGTGCTGGAAGTCAAGATCGAGCTGCCGGAATCGCGGTTCTGAGGTTCCGGCCGTCGCCACGGGGCCGCAAACGCCGAGCTTGACCGGCCGCCCCGGCCGCGGCGATAACCGGCCCATGTCGACCTCCACCATCGTGCGCGTGCAGCGCGCCTACGCCTGCACCGCCGAGACCGTCTACGACGCCTGGCTCGATCCGGCCGTCGCCCGCCAGTTCCTCTTCGCCACCCCGCCCACCGGCGAGATCGTGCGCTGCGACATCGAGCCGGGCGTGAACGGCCGCTTCGTCGTCGTCGATCGCCGGCCGCTGGAGGCGGGCGGTGCGGCGCTGGAGGTGCAGCACGACGGCCGCTACCTGCAGCTGGACCGCCCGCGCCGCATCGCGTTCAGCTTCTCGCTGCCGCAGTTCCAGTCGCACGACAGCACGGTGGTCATCGACATCGAGCCGCAGGGCGACGGCTGCGAGCTCACGCTGCGGCACGACCTGGGGCCGGGGTCCGACGCGCGCGAGATGGCCGAGCGGACGGAACAAGGCTGGACCCGGATGCTGGCCAACCTGGAGAGCGCGCTCTCGTTGCCCGGCTGACGCCATCGCGGGGCGGGCTCGTTCCCTGCCGGCCGTGTGGGTCTGACGGCCCCGTCGCTGGATGCCGGGTCGAGCCCGGCATGACGAGAGAAAAGTCTGGTCCGGCCGGTGGGTCGGCCCGCCAGGGCGTCGACCGCAGGTCAGGCCGACACCGCCCGCCATGCCAGCGCCGCGGCCAGAGCGCCGGTGGCGCTGACCACGGCGCCCCAGGCGATGTCCAGCACCGCCAGCCATGCCGGGTAGTCGCGCAGCACGGCCAGGCTCGTGAGGTCGAACGTCCCGTAACAGAACAGGCCGAACACGGCCCCGAGCAGCAGGGCGCGCTGCCAGTCGCCGGCGGCCGGGACGACGGCGAACACCAGCACGCCGATGGGATAGAGGAAGTAGAAGGCCGCGGCGCCGGCGACGTTCGGCCTGGCGGCCATCAGGTGCCCCATGCCGGCCTGGTACCAGGGCATCGCCACCAGCCGCAGCCAGACGAAATCCATGGCACCGATGGCTGCCAGCGCGGCGACATAGGAGACGGCGAGACGGGCCATGGCGAAACCTCCAGCGAGTTGCGCCGGATCGTAGCCATGGTGCGTGGGCGGCGCCCGGGCTCGGGTATTCGCGTCAGCCGGCGCCGCGCGGCGTGCGGCCGGTGCCGTGGCCGCCGGTGCGCGCTTCGTTCTGGTTGTGGCCGCCCAGGTGGTCCTCGCGATCGCTGCGGCTGGCCGGCGTGCGCCGGCTCTCGTGCTTCTGCGTCGGCTCGCTGGCCCCGGCCTTGTTGTGGTCGTTCTCCACCTTGCCGGTGTGCGGCTGCTGCTGGTCGGCCTGCGCCGCGCCGCGCTGGGCTTCGTCGGCGGCCTCGGCCTGCCTGGCGTCCTGCTCGGGGTGCTGGATGTGGCGCTGCTCGTTGCGGATGAAGTCCTGCTTCTTGGTCATGGTGGGAATCTCCGGGTGCCGATGGGATGCCTGGCCTCTGGCCCGGCAGTGGGTGCGGGCCCAGGCAGAGGGTGTGCGGCCCATTGTGCGAACGCGACGTCCTGCCTCGGTGTCGGACGAGGGCGGGCACGCGTGTGCCCTTGTGTCGCGCTGCAAGCGGGCGCAACACGGCGGCGGCTAACTGCGCGCGGGGTCCGTTCCGGGCCGCGAGGCTCCTGTCATTGCGGGCTCGACCCGCAACCCAGTCCGGTGCTCGCACAGCCACCGCCGCTGGATGCCGGGTCGAGCCCGGCATGACAAGCGAAGGGCGGGTCGACACGACAGCCAGTCAGGCACGCGAGGGTTCCTGTCATTGCGGGCTCGACCCGCAATCCAGTCCGGTGCTCGCACAGCCACCGTCGCTGGATGCCGGGTCGAGCCCGGCATGACAACAAAGGCGAAAGTGCGGGCCGTCGACGGCAGAGGCGCAGGCTGCCCGCGGCGCTCAGACCCCCAGCGGGCTCACGCCGATCAGCCAAGCGTGGGCCCAGAACACGAATACGGCCCACACGGCCACGCCGGCGACGACCGCAGTGACCGTGCCGCCCATCGTGCCCGGCGGATAGACCACCTGGTTGGCCCGATCGCGCCGGCGCGCCGAGCGGAAATCGACCACCGCCCAGAGCAGGAAGGCGCCGAACAGCAGCACGTCGGCCAGCCCGCCGTTGGCCAGCAGGTGCGCCAGCGCCCAGGTCTTCACGCCCAGCAGCATCGGGTGGTGCAGCCGCGCCTTGAGGCCGTTGCGCGGCACGTAGGCGGCCGCGAGCAGGATGAACGACACCACCATCAGCGCCGCGGCCAGGTGGTTCATGCCGCGCGGCGGCGTCCACAGCACGGGGGCGTCGATGCGCGCGCGGCCGTAGCCCCACGCGAGCAGCGCGAAGCCGGCCAGCGACACGATGGAATAGAGCCCCTTCCAGCCCTTCTCGCCCAGCCGGCCCAGCATGCGGGTGCGCCAGCCATCGGCCACGATGCGCGTGGAGTGCACGCCCAGGAACAGCACCAGCCCCAGCAGCAGGATCGCCATCGGTCATCTCCTCGTCGGTTCGCGCCCGATGATGGTCGGGACGCATCGGGCATTCTCGGCCCATGGCCAGGTGCATGCCGGCAGCGCCCAGAGGCACGTCCGGGCCCGCGACAGCGCCCTGCCTCTCAGGCGCTAGATGTAGCGCTCGCGCGTGCGCAGTTCGGCTGCGCGCAGGAAGCTGAAGAACAGCTGGTCGCACTGGGCCTGCGTCTCGCGCAGGCTGGTGCGCAGGCCCACCGGATGGGGCTCGCCCTGGTGCTCGTGCAGGCGCAGCGCCTCGTCGTAATCGGGGCGCAGGCGCAGGATGGCCTCGTGGCAGGCGTCCCAGGCCGCGAAGGCCTCGTGCACCGCCGCATCGAGCGGATGGCGCGCGGTGTCGGACGGGTCGGTGGCGGAAGATCGCATGCGGGCACCTCGGAAACGGAGAAGTGCGCTGGCGGTCGACCCTTGCCACGAAGGGCGCCGGTTCAGGGCACGAAGGAGAACCGGCAAGGTCGGAGGAAGCGAGGCAGTGTACGCCTGCTGCGGATCAGGTGCCGGGGCCCCGGGGCCGGCCGCCAGGGCGCGCGGCGCTCCTACAGCCAGGCGCCCGCGCGCGACCTAGAGTGGCAGGGCAATGCCGCCTGGCACGGCGGCCAAGGAGCGTCCCATGGCCACCTCCCGCACGACCCGCAAGACCCCTGCCCCGTCGCACCGCTGGTCGCAGCAGGTGACCGAGCACAGCGATGCGCTCGACCTGCGCGAAGGCGTGTTCAAGCTCAAGGACCCGAAGGCGATCGCCGCCTCGCTGAAGGACTCGGCCGAGCACAGCGAGCGGCGCAAGAGCGACCCGTACCGCTCGGCGATGTCGATGCTGACCTTCTACATCAACCGCGCCGGCGACCAGCTGCAGGCGACCCAGAAGAAGCGGCTGGAGGCGGCCAAGGACGAACTGCGGGCGCTGTTCCACAAGCCCGCCGCCGAACGCGCCGGCGCGCGTGGCAACGGGCGCGAGCGGCCGGGTGGCGGCAAGACTGCGGGCGACAAGACCGGCCCGGGCCGCACGCACAAGCGCGGCACGCGCGGCTGAGGCCGCGGCTCAGTGCGCCGCAGCCGGCGGCGTGGCGGCCGCCTGCAGGTACTTCTCGATGACGCGCGGCACGGCGTTGCGCGCGCTGCGCTGCACCTTGAGCAGCAGGTCGTGGCGGCACTCGCCCACGCCGTACTGGCGCCGCAGGTCGTGCCGGATCTGCCCGAGCAGCGCCGCGGCCACCTCCGCGTCGGCCATCGCGCGGTGCGCGCGGCCGGAGGACGGCAGCGCGTGGAACGCGGCCAGCGACCCCAGCTTGTGGTTGGGCGCCTGCGGATACAGCCGGCGCGACAGCAGCAGCGTGCAGGCGAACGGATGGTGGGCGCGCTGGCCGGCGCGTTCCAGCTCGAACTCCCAGAAGCGGCGGTCGAACGAGGCGTTGTGCGCCACCATCGGCGCGTCGCCAACGAAGCGCGCCGCGTCGGCCATCACGGCCTCGGCCGGCGGCGCGGTGGCGATCATGGCGTTGGTGATGCCGGTGTAGGCCTCGATGAAGGCCGGGATGCGCACGCCGGCGTTCATCAGGCTCTGGAAGCGGTCGACCACGCGGTCGCCTTCGAGCATCACGATGGCGACCTCGGTGGCGCGGTCACCCATGGTGGGCGACAGGCCGGTGGTTTCGAAGTCGATGACGGCGATGGAGGTCACCAGCTCGAGCATAACGGCTGGTGCCCGGCCGCAGCGCGGCTGATGCGCCGCAGTCCCGAGAACCTCCCTACCGCATGACGACCTTGGTCGGTATGTTCCCGAACGCGGTCGCGCCGCTTGCGGTGGCCGCCCGCCGGCGGTGGGTCAGGGCGTGCTCTTGCCGGCGCCCTGCGTGGCCGGCTCGCTCTGGCCCACGCGCGTGGGCGCCTCCGGCCGCCGGTCGCGGCGCGGGATGTTGCTGCCGGTCGGGATGTAGGCGTCGTCGCGGTCGGCGGCGTGCTTCGGGTCGATCGGCGCCGACGAGCAGGCCGCCAGCAACAGTGCGGAAAGCCCGAGGACGGGAAGGGATCTGGACATGGGTGGTGTCTCCTGCGGTCGGCGTGGTCGCTTCCGATCAGGAAGGCCTTGCCAGGGGTGCTCTCAAGCGATCGAGCGTACGGGCGCGGGGCTTACGGATCGTGTACGGATCGCGATCGAATGCGCGCCACACGCTGGCGCGGCGCCGCGGCCGCCGCGCCAGCCCGCTCAGCCGCCCGCCACCCGCCGGGCCAGGTGGGCCAGCGCCTCGTCCACCTGGTCCACGAGCACCAGGCACAGGTCCCCGGGCTGCAGCCGCGCGAGCGCCGCGTCGATCGCGGCGAATTCGCCGCGGATCTCCTCGACGTGCGTGGTGCGGCTCGCGCCCTGCAGCCCCTCGCGCAGCAGCGCCATCACCTCGCCGTCGGCACGCCCGCGCTGGGCCGCGTCCTGGTACAGCAGCACGTCGTCGAAGGCGGCGCCCAGGATGACGGTCTGGTCGCGGATGTCCTGGTCGCGGCGGTCGCCGGCGCCGCTGATCACCACCGAGCGGCGCCTGGCCGGCATCGCATCCACCGCCGCCACCAGCGCGCGCATCGCGTCGGGGTTGTGCCCGTAGTCGGCGATCACGGTCGCGCCCTTGTAGTCCATCACGTTGAAGCGGCCGGGCACGGTGTGCGCGTCGTTGACGAAGGTCGCCAGCCCGCTGCGGATGGTGTCCCACGCCAGGCCCGCGCCCCAGGCCGCGCCGACGGCAGCCATCACGTTCTCCACCTGGAAGCCGATGGTGCCGTTGCGGGTGATCGGGATGTCGGCCAGCCGCACGTGCCGGCGCCAGTTGCCCTCGGCGGCGACCACCGAGCCGCCGTCCAGCGCGGGATCGACGTAGACCATGCGCCCGCCCTGCGCGCGGTGCGCGGTCAGGACGGCGTGGTGGCGGTCGGCGGCGAAGAAGATCACCTTGCCGGGACAGGTGTGCGCCATCGCGGCGACGATGGGATCGGCGGCGTTCAGCACCGCGTAGCCCTCCTTGGGCGTGACGTTCTGCACGATCACGCGCTTGAGGACGGCCAGGTCCTCCACCGTGGTGATGTAGTTCAGCCCCAGGTGGTCGCCGGCGCCCACGTTGGTGACCACCGCGACCTGGCAGTGGTCGAAGCCCAGGCCTTCGCGCAGGATGCCGCCGCGCGCGGTCTCGAACACCGCCGCCTCGACGTCGGGGTGCATCAGCACGCTGCGCGCGCTCTTCGGGCCGCTGCAGTCGCCGGAGTCGATCTGCCGGCCGTCGACGTAGACGCCGTCGGTGTTGGTCAGGCCGACCTTGAGCCCGCTGCTGGCGAACAGGTGCGCGACCAGGCGCGCGGTGGTCGTCTTGCCGTTGGTGCCGGTCACGGTGACCACCGGGATGCGGCCGTCGTGGCCAGGTTCGAACAGGTGGTTGACGATGGCCTCGCCGACGTTGCGCGCCTTGCCGTAGGAGGGAGACAAGTGCATGCGCAGGCCCGGCGCCGCGTTGACCTCGACGATGCCGCCGCCCTGCTCCTCCAGCGGCTTGAGCACGCTCTCGCACACCATGTCGACGCCGCACACGTGCAGGCCCACCATCTGCGCCGCCGCGATCGCGCGTTCGGCCACCTCGGGGTGCACGTCGTCGGTGACGTCGGTGGCGGTGCCGCCGGTGGACAGGTTCGCGTTGTGGCGCATCCGCACCCGCTGGCCGCGCGCCGGCACGCTGGCGGTCGTGAGGCCCTGCTCGGCGAGCAGCGCGATGGCGATGTCGTCGATGCGGATCTTGGTCAGTGACGTCGCGTGGCCATCGCCGCGACGCGGGTCGGCGTTGACCTTGGCGACCAGCTCCGCGATCGTGTGCTCGCCGTCGCCCACCACCAGCGGCGGTTCGCGCCGCGCCGCGGCCACCAGCTGGTCGCCGACCACCAGCAGCCGGTAGTCGCTGCCGGGAAGGAATTTCTCGACCATCACGTCGCCGATCTCGGCGGCGGCCTTGTAGGCCAGCGCAATGCCTTCGCGCGTGGTGACGTTGACGGTGATGCCCTTGCCCTGGTTGCCGTCCCGGGGCTTCACCACCACCGGCAGGCCCACCTCCAACGCGGCGGCCCAGGCATCGGCCTCGTCGGCCACCGGCCGGCCGATGGGCACCGGCACGCCGACGGCGCGCAGCAACTGCTTGGTCAGGTCCTTGTCCTGGGCGATGGACTCCGACACGGCGCTGGTCTGGTCGACCTCGGCGGCCCAGATGCGCCGCTGGTGCCTGCCCCAGCCGAACTGCACCAGGCTGCCGTCGGTCAGGCGCCGCCACGGAATGCCGCGTGCCGCCGCGGCCTGCACGATGGAGCCCGTGCTCGGGCCCAGGCGCACGTCCTCGTCGGCCTCGCGCAGGCGGGCGATCGCGGCGTCGATGTCGAAGGCGGCCTGCGGGTCCAGCGTGGCCGCGACCAGCTGCTGCGCGAGCTCGAAGGCCAGGCGGCCCACCGCCTCCTCGCTGTATTCGACGACGACCTGGTAGACGCGTGGTTCCACCGTGGCCTGGGTGCGGCTGAAGCTCACCGGGCAGCCGGCCTCTTCCTGCAGCGCCAGTGCCGCGGCCTCGAGCACATGGGCCAGCGACACCGGGCCGCTGGCGGGCAAGGCGCCGATGCCCGGAAAGAGCTTGCGCAGGCGTGCCTCGAAGCCGGGGCAGTCGGTGACCGAGGTTTCGTCTTCGGCGCACGACACGACGGCCTCGATGGACGTGTGGCGGCTCCACAGGTTGGGGCCGCGCAGCGCGCGGATGCGGGAGATTTCCATGGCGGGCTCAGGCGGCGGCGTTGTGGGCGTCGAAGGTCTCGAGGCCGGCGGCGATCAGGTCGGGCGGGATGTCCAGCGCCCAGGCGGCGGCGACCACGGCGAGCAGGGTGTCGTCGTCCATGTCGCCGCGCGCCGCCGGCGACAGCGGCGCGAGCCGGGTCTCGCTGCTGCCGGTGGCCAGCACCAGGCGGCCGTCCTGCAGCCAGGCCGCCCGGCCGCCGCGCGCGCCGCTGCCGCGATGCGCGAGCAGAGCAGGCGTGCGCGGGTCGGCCGCATAGAGGATGACCTCGCCGTCGCACAGGGCGCCGAGCGCGGCGACGCGCTCGTCGGCCGCGTTCAGCACCGCGACGCCGTCGTCCAGCACCACGTCGACCTGCGTGCGCAGCACCTTGGCCATCTGCTCGGGCGATTGCACGTCGAACTCGGCCAGCGCCTCGGCGCCGGCCAGGTCGGTGACCACGCCGACCGTGCAGCGGTCGTAGGCCAGGCCGTCGCGCAGCACGCAGCGGGCGTCGTTCTCGAACACGGCCGCCTGCACGTTGCGGTTGACCAGCAGCCGATGCGCCAAGTCCCAGCGGCGGGCGTCGCCGCGCGCCAGCAAGCGGCGGTCGAGGAACAGGCCGTCGGCGCAGGCCAGGCCCACCCGCAGGCCGCGCAGCTGGGCGAGCCAGGCGACCAGCCGCGCGATGCGGGTGGTGCCGCGCGTGCCGGCGATGCCGATGATGGGGATGCGGCCGGCGTGCGTGGTACCGCTGTCCTCGGGAAACAGCGCGTCGACGATGGCCCGGCCCACCGGGCGCGGCTTGCCCACCGCGGGCTTCAGGTGCGCGAGCAGGCCGGGGCCGGCATTGACTTCGACGATGGCGCCGCCCTGCTCGTGCAGCGGGCGGGAGATGTCCTGCGCGACCAGGTCGATGCCGGCGATGTCCAGGCCGACGATGCGCGCGGCCAGGGCGACCACGTGTTCGACTTCCGGGTGGACCTGGTCGGTGCAGTCGATGGCGACATTGCCATTGCGCTGGATCAGCACTTTGCGTCCGGCCTCGGGCACGGCATCGGGCGCGAGGCCTTGCCGCGCCAGGTCGCCGAGGATGGCTTCGTCTTCCTCCAGCACCAGGCGGTTCAGCGGGTGGTCTTCGCTGGTGCCGCGGCGCGGGTCGCTGTTGATCTGCGCATCGACCACCTGGCGCACCGTGGAACGGCCGTCGGCGGTGACCCAGGCAGCCTCGCCGCGCGCGGCCGCCACCACCTTGCCGCCGATCACCAGCAGCCGGTGCTCGTCGCCGGGGATGGAGCGTTCGACCAGGACCTCGCTGCCATGGCGCGCGGCCACCGCGAAGGCGGTTTCGACGTCCGCGTGCGTGCGCAGGTCGAGCATCACGCCGCGGCCGTGGTTGCCGTCGCTGGGCTTGACGACCACCGGCAGCCCGATGTCCTGCGCGGCTTCCCAGGCCTCGGCCGGCGTCGCGACGGCGCGGCCCTCCGGCACCGGCACGCCGCAGCCGGCGATCAGGCGCTTGGTCAGGTCCTTGTCGCGGGCGATGCCCTGCGCGATGGCGCTGGTGCGGTCGGTCTCGGCGGTCCAGATGCGGCGCTGGCGCGCTCCGTGCCCCAGCTGCACCAGGTTGCCGTCGTTCAGGCGGATGTGCGGGATGCGCCGGTCGGTGGCCGCGGCGACGATGGCGGCGGTGCTGGGGCCGAGGTACGAGTCGTCGACCTGCTCGCGAATCCTGGCGACGGCGTCAGCCACGTCGAAGGAATCGTCGTTGATGGCCGCCATCACCAGCCGGTGGCCCTGCGCCAGCGCGCTGCGCGCGACCTGCTCGTCGCGGGCGCGGAACACCATGCGGTACACGCCGCGCTGCGAGGTGCTGCGCGTCTGGCCGAAGCCGGTGGGCATGCCCGCCAGGTTCAGCAGCTCGATCACCACGTGTTCCAGCACGTGGCCGGCCCAGGTGCCATCCTGCAGGCGCTGCAGGAAGCCGCCGCGCTCGCCGACGCCGCAGTGGTGTTCGACCAGCGCCGGCAGCAGCGTGGTGAGCCGCTCGTTGAAACCGGGGAGCTTGTTCGACGGCCAGTCTTCCAGCTCGCCGAGGTCCAGCCAGGTTTCGAGCACCGGCCGGTAGGTCCACAGGTTGGGGCCGCGCAGGTACTTGACGCGCAGCAGTCGAATGTCGTTCTTCTTGGTCATGGGCAGGTGCCGGCTTGGGCGAAAATCCGCGTCCCAACCAGGGCACGAGCCCAGTGTTTTCTTACCACCGTCGCATGCAATCTACTTCTCCGGCCGCCGCAGTGCCGGGCCCGGACTGGCGCAAGGCGCTCGACACGGAACTCGACAGCAACGAGAACGTCCTGGCGACCCTGGAGGTTGACATCGACGCGGCGATGCACTTCAACACCGGCGCGCTGGCGCTGACCGAGAGGCGGCTGCTAGCTTGGGCGAATGGTCGCTGGGCCGACTGGCAACTCGCTGACGGCATGGTGCTGCGCCACGGCGACCATGCGGGAATTGGCACACTGGAGTTGCTGGATCGCACAGGGCGTGTCGAGTTGTGGCGCTTCACGCTGGCGCAGCAGCGCGCGGTGCTGGCCTTCGTCGCCCGCTTCGAGCGCCTGCAATCGGGCGCGCCCGCCCCGGCGGAGGAACCCGCCGACGACGACGAAGCCGACGAGGACACCCGCCCTCCGTCCACGTGGGTGTTGCTGCGCCTGGCCCGTTTCGCCCGCCCGTACCGCAAGCAGCTCGCGATCGGCTTCGGCCTGACGCTCGCCTCCACCGCCGCGACGCTGGTGCCGCCCTACCTGACCATCCCGCTGATGGACAAGGTGCTGATCCCGTTCCAGAACGGCCAGCGCATCGACGCGCACTACGTGCTGCTGTTGCTGGCCGGCCTGCTCGGGTCGGCGCTGCTGGCGTGGGGCCTGGGCTGGGCGCGCACCTGGCTGCTGGCCCTGGTGTCCGAGCGCATCGCGGCCGACCTGCGCACCACGGCCTTCGAGCACCTGCTGCAGCTGTCGCTGGACTACTTCGGCGGCAAGCGCACCGGCGACCTGGTGGCGCGCATCGGCTCCGAGACCGACCGCATCTCGGTCTTCCTGTCGTTGCACGCCCTGGACTTCGCCACCGATGTCCTGATGTTCGCCATGACCGCGGCGATCCTGTTCTCGATCAATCCCTGGCTGGCGCTGGCGACGCTGCTGCCGCTGCCCTTCATCGCCTGGATGATCCACGCCGTGCGCGACCGGCTGCGCACGGGCTTCGAGAAGATCGACCGGGTGTGGGGCGACGTGACCAGCGTGCTGGCCGACACCATCCCCGGCATCCGCGTGGTCAAGGCCTTCGCGCAGGAGCGGCGCGAGGCGCAGCGCTTCCGCGAAGCCAACCAGGCCAACCTGGACGTCAACGACAAGTTGAACAAGACATGGAGCCTGTTCTCGCCCACGGTGTCGCTGCTGACCGACGTGGGCCTGCTGGTGGTCTGGGCCTTCGGCATCTGGCTGGTGAGCAGGAACGAGATCACGGTGGGCGTGCTGACCGCCTTCATCGCCTACATCGGACGCTTCTACACGCGGCTGGACTCGATGAGCCGCATCGTCTCGGTCACGCAGAAGGCGGCCGCCGGCGCCAAGCGCATCTTCGACATCCTGGACCACGTGTCCAACGTGCCCGAGCCGGCGCAGCCGGTGAAGATTGAGTCGCTTTCGGGTGCGATCGACATGAACGGCTTGGGATTCCGCTACGGCAACCGCAGCGTGATCCGCGACCTCGACCTGTCGATCCGCCCCGGCGAGATGATCGGCCTGGTGGGCCACAGCGGATCGGGCAAGAGCACGCTGGTCAACCTGATCTGCCGCTTCTACGACGTGAGCGACGGCGCGATCAAGGTCGACGACACCGACATCCGGCGCTTCGGCGTGGCCGACTACCGGCGCCACATCGGCCTGGTGCTGCAGGAGCCCTTCCTGTTCTTCGGCACCATCGCCGAGAACATCGCCTACGGCCGCCCCGACGCGACCCGCGCCGAGATCGTGGCCGCCGCGCGCGCCGCGCACGCGCACGAGTTCATCCTGCGCCTGCCCCTGGGCTACGACTCCATGGTCGGCGAACGCGGCCAGGGCCTGTCGGGTGGCGAGCGCCAGCGCATCTCGATCGCCCGCGCGCTGCTGATCGACCCGCGCATCCTGATCCTGGACGAGGCCACGTCCAGCGTCGACACGGAAACGGAAAAGGAGATCCAGAAGGCGCTGGACAACCTGGTGCAGGGCCGCACCACGATCGCCATCGCGCACCGCCTGTCCACGCTGCGCAAGGCCGACCGGCTGGTGGTGATGGACCGCGGCCGGGTGGTCGAGGTCGGGCCGCACGACGAGCTGATCGCGCGGCAAGGTGCGTACTGGCGGCTCTATGAGGCGCAGGCGCGGCAGGTGGACGAGGAAGACCAACTGCAGCTTGCGGTGCCGGTGCATGCGGCGCATCCGGCGGGGCAATGACGATGGCTTTTCAACTCGAACGCAATGCCTTCGGGCGGCTGGTGCTGACGCTGGCCGATGGCACGGTGCATGAGGGCGTGGTGCCGGTGCGGGCGTTTCCGCTGGCTGCGCCTGAAGAAGGCGTGTCGCTGGTGAGTGGGGAGGGGCGGGAGGTGGCTTGGGTGGATCAGCTCGGATTGCTCGCTGATGAGGTCCGCGCCTTGATCGAAGTGGAATTGGCGGGGCGCGAGTTCGTGCCGACGGTGCTGCGGATCGAGGCGGTGTCCAGCTTTTCGACGCCGAGCACGTGGAGCGTGGTGACGGTTCGTGGGCCGACGCAGTTCGTACTGAAGGGCGAAGAGGATATTCGGCGGCTGGGGGACGGGGCGCTGTTGATTGCGAGCGCAGAGGGAATCAACTTCCGGGTTGCGAGCCGTTCTGGACTGGACCGACATTCGCGGAAGTTGTTGGAGCGGTTTCTATAACCTCCGGAACCTGTCTGGCCACCTTTGCGTCTGCGAACCGGCTGTGGACTTCGCGAGCCTTCGCCCACCGAGAAGGACTGAGCTCGTCGTGGTGCGCAGCAAACGCGCGACAGGCCGCAAGTGCTACCGCCATCTCAGGCAAGAAAGCGCCGCAGCTACGCCGCTCGCAGTTTGTGAACGTCGACAGCTTTTGAACTGCCCAGTACCCCTCCGACGACTTCCGCAATCTGAAGTGCGAGCAGTGGAGGTACTGCATTTCCAACTTGGTGATACTGCTGAGTCTTTGTCCCCTGAAAGAAGTAGTTGTCCGGGAACGTTTGCAGGCGTGCCGCTTCCCTAACTGTGAGGCTCCGGCACTGAGTCGGATCAGGATGGATGAAATAGTGACCATCCTTTGAGATATGGCTCGTTACTGTTGTACTTGGCTCGTCGTAGTACTGGACGCGGAACCTGTCGGCAAATTTACCTGTGGTCCAGTTCTTGTGAGCCGGAACCAGGGACGGAAGATCGAAGTCTCTATGGCCCTTCGGCGGGAAGTGATAGCACTCTGTAAATGCCGCGGCGTATAGATAGCGCCCGAGGTCACTGGCCATATGCGCCCGCGCTTCATGATTGAGCCATACAGAAAGACGCTCGTCTCCGACCCAACGGCCGAACTGACCGCCAGCTCTCGGTCCGGGCAGTCGGTCAAATCTTAGGTGACCAGTCGACAGCTTTTCAGAGATCTGACCAGCAGTAGCTCGAAGGCGCTCTGCCAATTGCTTTCGGCGCGGCTCACAAGCATTAGCCAGCAAATGTGCATGACCACGGACCGTCTCAGTCCACTTAGTCGAACTGTCCTCAGTGCTTAGCCTGCTGCGCAGCCTAGGTAGATCCTCTATCGCTTCGCGCACGGGTACGGCCTTTGCAGAACGGCCCAGCCCTAAGCTGAGTGGTGGCTCGATGTCTTCTCGCACGCCCAAAAGAATCACTCGATGTCGTGTTTGCGGTATGCCATGCTGCTCCGCTCGGATAATGAAATCACGCGCGTCGACATCGTCAGGGTCCATCCCACTAATGAATGCTGTCGGCTCCGCGAGTGAATGGATGACGTAACGTACCCCGCGCCGGCCAGTTAGTGCGTAAGTTGGGCTTGAGAGATCTTTGAGAATGTCTGAGAAGACGCGCTTGCCACCAACTTGAGACGACAAGATGCCTTTCACGTTCTCCATAACGAAAGCGGCTGGCTTAACTTTCGCGACGATGCGCAAGTATTCGCGATAAAGAAAGTGTCTCCGGTCGTCTTCAGCCACGTAGCTGGATGTGCCCTTGTTTCTGGCTCGACCTACCAGCGAATAGGCTTGGCACGGTGGGCCGCCAATCAGAACCGTCGAGTCCGGGTCCAGCTTCGATCGAGCGAGTACGCGATCTAGTTCGGCGTCAGAGGCGACTTCCCCCAATGTGAGCTGCCTTGCCTCGTTTTCAGCAAGTGCCCACAAACTTGGGCAGGCCGTACGCAAGTCTGTCTTTCCCGAGTTGCAGAACTCGTAGTACGCGTCCAGCGCGCCCCTGTCACCGCTTCTTCTTGCCGCTCTGAAGAAGCTACGGAGGGTCAATGTTGCATGGGCCCCGGGATCCATCTCTGCGGAAACAACGATGTTGAAGGTGCTGCCATCGAATGCGGATGAAAAGCCCTCACCAAGCCCGCCTGGGCCCGCGAAAAGATCGATGACGTTCATGTATCTGTCTTACCGGTTTCCAGCTCTAACACTAGCCGGGGGTCAGTCGCATTTCTGATCCACGAACCCAACGCTTGCATCTGAGCTGTGAAATGCTCGGAAACATCACGCGTAGCGCACTCCCATACAACGGCGACTCTCCAACCGGCGCTGAGCAGTGACATTAGGACTACGACATCGCGATCGGCATTGGCTCCAAGTTTCCCCTCCCAGAACGCTCGGTTCGTGTTCGGCATCTTCGAGAAGCGGCAGCCGTGCATGTGCCAAAAGCATCCGTGCACGAAAACTGCTGTATGCCACCGTGGCAGCACGATGTCCGGCCGGCCAGGAAGCCCCGCTCCGTCGAGTCTGAATCTGAAGCCCAGCCGATGCAAAGCCCCTCGTACCTTTCGCTCGGGACGAGTGTTCGCGGAACGGATCCCACTCATCAGTCGACTGCGGGTGTCTGAATCAACGATGTCAGGCATGGCTGCACTTGCCAGTGCTGGATTTAATCACAGTTGTAACGGTCCCCACCCGCGGCGTATATTTCGCGAATATTTGCGGAGTGTACGACCATGGCAAGAGACAGACGCGCAAAGTTCGTCGAACTTGCGACCAATAGGGTGACTCGGGCCATCAAGGACCTAAGGCTGATCGGCAACCTTGCGAACAGATCGGCCTATGAGTATTCCGAAGACGACACCAAGAAGATCCTCCGAGCACTCCAGCGTGAGGTGGACGACCTCAAGCATCGCTTCCGCGGCGAGGGGTCAACAGACGAGACGCTGTTCAAGCTATGAGGTTGCTAACCGCAGTCGGGCCAGTGCGCCACGCGAAGGTTGGCGAGCCACAAACACTCTGAGAGGACGACATGAAGTGCATGGCGCGAGTAGTTAAGCGCGACGAAGTCGACCAAGGCATCACACAGCGCGATCAGTTCAACACTGAGGACTTCGCGCTTGCTGAGACCTTAGTTCGAGAGCCACACCAGAACTCTCTGGATGGCGCGGTCAAGGGTTCGACAGGTCCCGTCCGCACTCGAATCGCGTTCACACAAGCCAAGCCGGCGCACGCTGAGCTCTGGAGTTCACTTTTCAAGCCGCTCAGGCCTCATCTGGAGGCTTCGAAGATCGACGTATCAGCAGTCAACTTGAGCAGCCCGCGGATCCTCATCATCGAGGATTTCGGGACGACGGGACTTCTCGGGAGATTGGACGCTAAGGACCGTCTCAACTTCTCAGATTTCTGGCGGCGATTTGGGCTCTCCCACAAAGGCGGCGGAGCGGGAGGCAGATGGGGGCTAGGCAAGCTTGTTTATTCCAGTGCCTCGCAGATCGGGACGTTCTTCGGCCTGACAGTACGCCACGATGACCCAACGAGGCAACGAGTTCTGATGGGTCAGGCAATTCTCAACAATCACCAAATCGGTGAGGTTGATTACGCACCTCACATCTTCTTTGCGGTGCCGGCGGACGATGGATTCCAGTTGCCAGAAGTCGACCCCCAGATGGTTGACAAGGTGGCAGAGGCGATTGGTTTCACACGCAAGGACGAGCCAGGACTCTCTATCGCCGTTGTGTGCGTCAATGAAGGTCTCGAGCCAGAACTTCTGCTGCCGCACGTGATTCGAAACTACTTCTTCCCGATACTCACGGGCAGGCTTGTCGTCGAAATCGACGGGAAAGTCATCAACGAAAAGTCTTTTGACGAGATGGCGAAGTTGTACGGCGGCAAGGAGCTCGCGGACGGGGCTCTTATTTCGTTCATTCGAGGTATCAAGGACCAAACGCCCGCAGTCGCCTTGGCAAATTCGTGGGCGAGCGATGGGGCAATGGCAGGGCTCAAGGAAGAGATTCAAGCGCAGCTTAAGACCGAGTACTCCGAAGGAAAACTGATCTCAGTTCGAGCTCCCCTAGCAATCACGCGCAAGACAGGGAAAACGGACCAGACGCACATAGACGTCTTTCTCCAAAAGGCGCCGCCGGAGGCAAGTGGCGCCGCGCTGTTCGTGAGAGGCAGCATCACGATACCTGGGGAGGCTCGGTTCTTCAGCGGTCGCCGCGCCTTTGCCGCGCTGCTCGCGATGGATCAACCCATTCGCGAGTTTCTTGGGGACGCTGAGAACCCCGCACACACGAGGTGGGTCGCCTCAGCAAAGAAGCTCACTGATGGCTGGAAGAGGCCTGCACCAACGGTTGCGGCGATCAGACGTGTTCTCAACGAGATCTACGCCGTCGTCGCCGAAGCAGACGCAAAGGTAGACGAGGACGTCTTTGCTGACTTCTTTTCCATCCCGGACCCGAATCCATCCAAGAAGAAGCCGAAGGGCACCCCCCCGCCACCGCCGCCGCCTCCCCCACCTCCGCCGCCCCCACCTCCACCACAGCCAACCGATTTCAAAGTGACGGCGAGAAAGGGGGGCTTCACCGTTAGCGGAACCGGCCGGAAAGACATGACGCTTCCTTTGACCTTGAACGTGCGAGCCGCCTACGGAGTGTTCCGCGGTGATCCGTTCAAAAAACACAAGCGCCAAGATTTCGATTTCACCTCCGCGGGCGCGCCTCAACATCACGCGACGGGGGCGGAATGCGGGCCAGTTACCGCTAACGCGATTCAGATCACTGCAGCCGAGCCCGACTTTAGAGTAGACGTGGACGGCTTCGATACAGAGCGCGACATCGAGATTGATGTCAGCAAGGAGTAGTCGTGAAAAGGACTATCAATTCCACCGGCCGACAGCGAATCACGCGCCACATGGCGACCTTCGACATTCAGCGAACGGTCGAGGGTGTCCCGCTCTCATTTACCGCAAATCTAGCGGGCCTATCAACACTTGGCTTGCCGGATAGCGCCAAGGTCGTCGTCGAGCCGTATTGCCGCACAAGCGGGTTGAGATTCAGCTTCGGGAGCATCGGAAGCATCACTCCGCCTGCGAATACTTCGCTTGCAGACATCGATAAAGGGGGGGAAATCCTGTTCCGCGTGAAAGTGATCGACGAAACAGGAGTCCTTGGTCGGCTTCTGGCCTCCGGTGATCGGCTGCCCGCTAACGAGCCCTACGTCCCTGGAGATGAGCCTGGACGTAAACCGCTGTTGCCTGCAAAGCCGGAGTGGCTGGGCGAGCAAATCTGGGATGTCAGCGAAGCCAGCAGCGATCGACCATACCTGCTGGTCAACATCAGGATTCACGACCTCGCCTACAAGATAAGTAAAGACCCGGTTCTGGGAGGAGCGGTCCTGACCGAGGCATTTCGCAAGGTTCTGAGGCAGCTGCTGAATAGCCAACATGAAGAGCTGGAGTGGATTCCATACTGGATGACCTTCCTCCAAGTGCTGGGCACCCCCGTTCCTGAAGACGTGAACGAAGATGACGAGGCGATGGAGAAGTTCATCAAGGACGCTGTGGCGGCTTTTACCGATAAGTACCAGTTCGCTTCGAGAGCGCTCGTGGCGACAGAACCGGAGGCTGTGTATGGCGACTGAGATCAGAGTTTTGACCGCCGCGGGCGTCGAGGCATTCCAGAAGTATGTAGAGGAGCTCAAATCGGACCCGGACACACTAGACGTGGCCGGGCTCCTGACCGATCCAGAGTTCAGTGAGGCAGCTTCGTTTTCTGCCGTGATTGAACAAGAACCTCTCGGCCGGCCCTTTGATTCGGCTTACGAACTTGGTGTCTACCTAAACGCGCAACTGGCGGGGGTCGAGCGTTCGACGATCTCCCATGACCATCGCTTGTGGAACTGGGTAACTCTGTTTTTCTGGGACTTGGTTTGCCCACGCAAAGACGGACAGCGCTCACCAAGCGAGGTGGCCGCGTACGTCCTCTCAAAGACATACAGCTATCAGCGCTACTATCGCCACATCGTCCGAAGCGCGTGGCATCTGGTCTCTGTGCATGGCGCGGCGAGCAAGGTCTTGCTCACGCCAGGCTCCAAGAGCGCAGCGCCGGTTGCCATCCGAACTGACCCGCAGATGCAGATCGCGGCGACGCAGCGCTACGTGGAGAGTAAGACGGTTGTGGCTTTGGCTTACAAGCTCTACTACGACGAAAAAATGGACCGGCTTAAAACCGGAGCATCAGCAAAGGACGACGGAGGCCCACGCAGGCTGGTCGCAGTATTGAACCAGTTTGATCTGACCTACGACCTCGACGATCCGCCGATCGAGAACCTCCTAAAGTTGCTTCCTTCAGAGTTCGACCGATTTAAGGTCGCGAACACGCCCGCGGGCGTCCGCCGGAGTCGTTAGACGTCAATATTTGCCGCCCTCAGCGCATTCGTCTCAATGAAGTCCCTCCGCGGCTCCACCTCATCCCCCATCAGCATCGTGAACACCTTGTCCGCTTCGATCGCGTCCTCGATCTGCACGCGTAGCAGGCGCCGCACGTTCGGGTCCATGGTGGTTTCCCACAGCTGCTCGGGGTTCATCTCGCCCAGGCCCTTGTAACGCTGGCGGGCGGTGGCGCGTTCGGCCTCGCCGATCAGCCAGCGCATGGCTTGGCGGAAGTCGCCGACCTTTTCTTCCTTCGCGCGCTCGCCCTCGCCGCGGGTGACGCGCGCGCCCTCGTGCAGCAGGCCGCGGAAGGTGTCGGCGGCCTCGGCCAGCGCCTTGTAGTCGGCGCCGTGCACGAAGTCCTGCGTGATGACGCTCGACTTCACGTTGCCGTGGTGGCGGCGGCTGATGCGCAGGATGGGCTTGTCGGTGCGGGCGTCGAACTCGCCGGCCACTTCGGCCGGCGCCGCGTTGGTGGCGCGGTCGATCTCGTGCAGCTTGGCCTGCAGCGCCAGCGCCGAGGCTTCGGCCTCGGCCACGGTGTCCAGGTTCAGGCGCACGCCGTCGGCCACGGCGCGCAGCGCCTCGGCGTCCATGAAGCCCGACAGGCGCTGGATCACGTGCTCGGCCACCTGGTGCTTGCGCGCCAGCTCGGCCAGCGTCTCGCCGCTGATGGTGGTGGGCGTGTCGCCGCCGGTGTGCACGCTGGCGCCGTTCAGGGCGATGCGCAGCAGGAAGGCGTCGAGCTCGGTGCCGTCCTTCAGGTACAGCTCCTCCTTGCCGGCCTTGACCTTGTACAGCGGCGGCTGCGCGATGTAGATGTGGCCGCGCTCCACCAGCTCGGGCATCTGGCGGTAGAAGAACGTCAGCAGCAGCGTGCGGATGTGCGCGCCGTCCACGTCGGCGTCGGTCATGATGATGATGCGGTGGTAGCGCAGCTTGGCGACGTTGAAGTCGTCGGTGTCGCCCTTGCCGTTCGAATTGGCGGTGCCCGCCTTGCCGATGCCGGTGCCCAGCGCGGTGATCAGCGTCAGGATCTCGTTGCTGGTCAGCAGCTTCTCGTAGCGCGCCTTCTCCACGTTCAGGATCTTGCCGCGCAGCGGCAGGATGGCCTGGAACTTCCGGTCGCGCCCCTGCTTGGCGCTGCCGCCGGCGGAGTCGCCCTCGACGATGTAGATCTCGCACATCGCCGGGTCCTTCTCCTGGCAGTCGGCCAGCTTGCCAGGCAGCCCCATGCCGTCGAGCACGCCCTTGCGGCGCGTCATCTCGCGGGCCTTGCGCGCGGCTTCGCGGGCACGCGCGGCCTCGATGATCTTGCCGACGATGATCTTGGCGTCGTTGGGGCGCTCCTGCAGGTAGTCGTTCAGCGTGCGGGCCACCACGTCTTCCACCGGGCCGCGCACTTCGCTGGACACCAGCTTGTCCTTGGTCTGGCTGGAGAACTTGGGCTCGGGCACCTTGACCGACAGCACGCAGGTCAGGCCCTCGCGCATGTCGTCGCCGGTGACTTCGACCTTGGCCTTCTTGGCCAGCTCGTTCTCTTCGATGTACTTGTTGATCACCCGCGTCATCGCCGCGCGCAGGCCGGTCAGGTGGGTGCCGCCGTCACGCTGCGGGATGTTGTTGGTGAAGCACAGCACCTGCTCGTTGTAGCCGCTGTTCCACTGCATCGCGACTTCGACACCGATGTTGGTGTTCTGGTCGCTCTGGCGGTCGCCCATCGCGTGGAACACGTTCGGGTGCAGGACCGTCTTGCCCTTGTTGATGAAGTCGACGAAGCCCTTGACGCCGCCGGCGCCGGAGAAGTCGTCGCTCTTGCCCGAGCGCTCGTCCACCAGCTTGATGTTGACGCCGTTGTTCAGGAACGAGAGCTCGCGCAGCCGCTTGGACAGGATCTCGTAGTGGAAGTCACTGTTCTCGCGGAAGATCTCGGTGTCGGGCAGGAAGTGCACCTCGGTGCCGCGCTTGTCGGTGTCGCCCAGCACCTGCATCGGGCTGACGTCCACGCCTTCGCGCTGCTCCAGCATGCGGTTCTGCACCACGCCCTTGCTGAATTCCAGCACGTGCACCTTGCCCTCGCGGCGCACCGTCAGGCGCAGCATCTTGGACAGCGCGTTGACGCAGCTCACGCCCACGCCGTGCAGGCCGCCCGAGACCTTGTAGCTGTTCTGGTTGAACTTGCCGCCCGCGTGCAGCTCGGTCAGGGCGATCTCGGCGGCCGAGCGCTTGGGCTCGTGCTTGTCGTCCATCTTGATGCCGGTGGGAATGCCGCGGCCGTTGTCCACCACGCTGATGGAGTTGTCGGTGTGGATGGTCACCACGATGTCGTCGCAGTGGCCGGCCAGCGCCTCGTCGATGGAGTTGTCGACCACCTCGAACACCAGGTGGTGCAGGCCCGTGCCGTCCGACGTGTCGCCGATGTACATGCCGGGGCGCTTGCGCACCGCTTCCAGGCCTTCCAGGATCTGGATCGACGACTCGCCGTAGGCGGCGGTGGCGCCGGCCTGGTTGGTGTCGATCGCGGGCTGGTAGTTGGAACTGTCCTCGCCTGCGGGACCGGTGTTCACATTGTTTTGATCAGACATTCGGACACTTCTCTCTATCTCTTGAAGGACGGAACCCGCCTGGAATGGCGGGTCCTCGTTCCTGCTCTGGCCGTGTCATGCGGGGGTCGACCCGGCTGCCTGTCATCGCGGGCTTGACCCGCCATCCAGTCCTGACTCGATCAAGCCGCGGGACTGGGTGCCGGGTCGAGCCCGGCATGACAGGATCGTCAGATGCGCATCGGCATCACCACGTACTTGAAGTTGGCGTCTTCCGGGTTGGTGATGAGGGCCGAGCTGTTGCTGTCGGCCAGCTCCATCTTCACCATCTCCTGGCTCATGTTGGCCAGCGCGTCGATCAGGTAGGTGACGTTGAAGCCGATCTCGATGGCGTCGCCGCCGTAGTCGATGTCCAGCTCGTCCACCGCCTCTTCCTGCTCGGCGTTGTTGCTGGCCACGCGCAGCGTGCCCGGCTCGATGTTCAGGCGCACGCCCTTGAACTTCTCGCTGGTCAGGATGGCGGTGCGCTGCAGGCTGGCCAGCAGCGGCACGCGGCCCAGGGTGACCGAGTTCTTGTGGTTCTTGGGGATGACGCGGTTGTAGTCGGGGAACTTGCCCTCGACCAGCTTGGTGACGAACTCCATGCCGCCGAACGAGAACTTGGCCTGGTTGCTGGCGAACTGCATCTCGATGGCGCCTTCGGCGTCGGACAGCAGGCGCTGCATCTCCAGCACGGTCTTGCGCGGCAGGATCACCTCCTGGCGCGGCACCTCGACGTCGAGCGTGGCGCTGGCGAACGCCAGCCGGTGGCCGTCGGTGGCCACCAGCGACAGCTGCTTGCCCTCGGCCACGAACAGGATGCCGTTGAGGTAGTAGCGGATGTCGTGCACCGCCATCGCGAAGCTCACCTGCGCCAGCAGGGCCTTGAGCGTCTTTTGCGGCACGCTGAACGCGGGGCCGAAGCTGGCGGCCTCCTGCACCAGCGGGAAGTCCTCCGCCGGCAGCGTCTGCAGCGTGAAGCGGCTCTTGCCGCCCTTGAGCAGCAGCTTGTTCTGGCTCGACTCCAGGCTCACGGTCTGGTCGGACGGCATGGTGCGCAGGATGTCGATCAGCTTGCGCGCGCCCACCGTGGTGGTGAAGTTGCCGGCGTCGCCGCCCACGTCGGCCGTGGTGCGGATCTGGATCTCGAGGTCGCTGGTCGTCAGCTGCACCTGGCCGCCCGACTTGCGGATCAGCACGTTGGCCAGGATCGGCAGCGTGTGCCGCCGCTCCACGATGCCAGCCACCGACTGCAGCACCGAGAGCACCTTCTCCTGGGGGGCCTTCAGGACGATCATGCGTTCCCTCTCTTCCTCTTGGTATTTCTTTGGTTAAAGGTCGTCTTCGCGAAACAAGGGCCGGCGTCCTTGTGGACAAACGCCATTTTCCCCTTTTTCATCAGGCACTTGCGCGGCCCGGGAGACCCTGTCCTGCGGGGCTCGAGCCGGCCTCCGGGCCGGCGCGACGCGCCCGCAATGACGAAGTCCTGGGTGATTCCCACCATCAGCCCTTGAGCGTCTGTTCCAGCACGTGCAGCTGCTGGTTCAACTCGGTCACGTTCTGCCGCTCCTGCGCGATCTTCCGCACCGCGTGCAGCACCGTGGTGTGGTCGCGCCCGCCGAACAGCTCACCGATCTCGGGCAGGCTCTTTTGCGTCAGCTCCTTGGCCAGGTACATGGCGATCTGGCGCGGGCGGGCGATCGAGGCCGGGCGCTTTTTCGAATACATGTCGGCGACCTTGATCTTGTAGTAGTCGGCCACCGTCTTCTGAATGTTCTCCACGCTGATCTGCCGGTTCTGGATCGACAGCAGGTCGCGCAGCGCCTCGCGCGCCAGCTGGATCGAGATCTCCTTCTGGTTGAAGCGCGAATAGGCCAGGATCTTGCGCAGCGCGCCTTCGAGCTCGCGCACGTTGGAGCGCACGTTCTTGGCAACGAAGAACGCCACCTCCTCCGGCATCTCGGCGCTCTCGGCGCGGGCCTTGTTGATCAGGATGGCCACGCGCATCTCCAGCTCGGGCGGCTCGATGGCCACCGTCAGCCCGGAGTCGAAGCGCGAGACCAGCCGCTCGTGGATGTCGGCCAGCCCCTTGGGGTAGGTGTCCGACGTCATCACGATGTGGCTTTTCTTGGCCAGCAGGGCCTCGAAGGCGTTGAAGAACTCCTCCTGCGTGCGGTCCTTGTTGGCGAAGAACTGCACGTCGTCGATGAGCAGCAGGTCCAGGCTGTGGTAGCGCTCCTTGAACTCGTCGAAGGTCTTGCGCTGGTACGCCTTGACCACATCGCTCACGAACTGTTCGGCGTGGATGTAGAGAACTTTGCTGCCCGGCCGGTCGGCCAGCAGTTTGTTGCCCACCGCATGCACCAGGTGGGTCTTGCCCAGCCCGACACCGCCGTAGATGAAGAGCGGGTTGTAGAGCTGCCCCGGCATGCCGGCCACGTGCATGGCGGCGGCCCGGGCCATGCGGTTGGCCGTGCCCTCGACCAGCGTGTCGAAGGTCAGCGCCGTGTTGAGCCGGTTCTTGAAGGCGCCGGGCGCCGTGTCGGCGTTGTCCTCGGCCAAGTCGGCCGGCTCGTTGGCCGGCGGAATCTCCGGCGCGGCGGGCGCCGCGTAAGTCCTGGCGTGACTTTCGCGCTGAGCGAGCGCTAACTCGAGCAGCACCGGCTGGCCGTAGATCTTCTCCAGCGTGGCGGCGATGCGGCCGGCGTACTGCGCCCGCACCCAGTCGAGCTTGAAGCGGTTGGCCACGAACAACGTGACCTTGGAAAAATCGTCGGAAACCTTGGCGGCCAGCGGCTTGATCCAGGTGTTGAACTGCTGCTCGGGCAGCTCCTGGGCCAGTTGCTCGATGCACGCCTGCCACAGGCTGCCGCCCGGGTTGAGCGCCCCGCCGGCGGCCAGGCTGTCGCTGAACCCCTCACTCATCTGGTTGCCGCCTCTTGTGGATAGTTGTCATGCGTGCAAACGCCCCATTGTAAGTTCTCAAGGCGTTATCCACACCGGGTTTCCGCTATTGCCGGGCCGGCGGTTGCAGCTTGACGCAAGCCCGGTTTCTTGCTGGGGTGGGCCGAATCGGGGATAATCGCGGGTTCCTCGGAAAGTACAGAACCATGAAACGCACCTACCAACCCTCCAAAGTGCGCCGCGCCCGCACCCACGGCTTCCTGGTCCGCATGAAGACCCGCGGCGGCCGCGCCGTGATCAACGCCCGCCGCGCCAAGGGCCGCAAGCGCCTGGCCGTCTGAGCCGCGCGGCGGCTTTCGGCTTGCAGCGCCAGTGCAGCGGCTGAAAACCCGGGCCCAGTTCGAGGCCGTCATGGCCGGCGGCAGCACCGTCTCCCGAACCGCCCATTTCGCCTTGCACCGCGCCCCGCTGCGGTCGCCAACAGCCGAAGTCCGCGCGCCTGGACTGCCCACGGGGGCGGCCATCGAAGGTCCTGCGACCGCCGGTGGCGCCCCTGGATTGCCCACAGGGCCGGGAACGAAGGGTTCCACGGCCCTGTTTGCTGTCCAGGGGGAACCCTGGATCGGCGCCATCGTTCCCAAGCGATGGGCCCGGCGGGCCGTGACCCGCAATGCCATCAAACGCCAGATCTACACCGTGAGCCTGGACATCGAAGCCGACCTGCCCGCCGCCGTGCACGTGGTGCGGCTGCGCACCGGCTTCGACAAGTCACAGTTCGCCAGCGCCACCTCGCCGGCGCTCAAGCGCGCCGTGCGCGCCGAGCTGCAGCAGCTGTTCGCAGGGGCGCGCCGGTGATCCGCGCCGCCCTCATCGGCCTGGTCAAGGGCTACCGGCTGCTGCTGTCGCCCTGGCTCGGCTCGGCCTGCCGCTTCACGCCCACCTGCTCGGTCTACGCCCTCGCGGCGCTGGAGCGGCATGGCGCGGCCGCGGGCTCCTACCTCACCTTGGCGCGCCTGGCGCGCTGCCACCCGTGGTGCCGGGGTGGCGTCGACGAGGTGCCCCCGCACCCGCCCGCGCTGTTCACCCGGCTGCTGGCCCCTACCACGCACAAAGAGTCTTCATGAACGACATTCGCCGCACCATTCTCTGGGTGATCTTCGGCTTCTCCATGGTGCTGCTGTGGGACCAATGGCAGGTCTACAACGGCAAGCCCGCCACCTTCTTCCCGCAGCCGCACAAGGCCGTGGCCACCGCCAGCGCGCCGCAGGCGCCGGGCAGCGCCACCCCGGCCGCCGGCGCCGCCAACGCGCCGGGCACCGTGCCGGGCGCGACCGGCACCGCCGCGGCGCCGGCCGCCGTGCCGCGCGAGACCTTCAACGTCACCACCGACCTGCTGCGGTTGACGTTCGACACCGAAGGCGGCTCGCTGGTGCGCAGCGAGCTGCTCAAGGTCGCGGCCGACTCCTCCTCGCACGACAAGAACACCAGCACCTTCACGCTGCTGCAGGACAGCCCGCAGCGGGTGTACGTTGCGCAGTCGGGCCTGATCGGCGGCGACTTCCCCAACCACACCACGGTGATGACCGCCAGCGGCGACCGCGAGCTCAAGGACGGCGCCGGCGAGGTCAACATCCGCTTCGAGTCGCCCGAGAAGAACGGCGTCAAGCTGGTCAAGACCTACACCGTCAAGCGCGGCGCGTACGACATCGCCGTCAAGCACGAGGTGATCAACACCGGCACCGCGCCGGTGTCGCCGCAGCTGTACCTGCAGATCGTGCGCGACGGCAAGGACGCTTCGGGCGGCTCGAGCTTCTACTCCACCTTCACCGGCCCGGCGGTCTTCACCGAGGAAGGCAAGTACCAGACGGTGAAGTTCGAGGACGTCGAGAAGAACAAGGTCGACATCCAGAAGCAGTCGTCGCACGGCTGGGTGGCCATGGTCCAGCACTACTTCGCCACCGCCTGGCTCCTGCCCGACGGCATCAAGCGCGAGCCATTCATCCGCACGGTGCCCAACACGCAGGCGCCGGCGCTGGGCCAGCACCTGTACGCGGTGGGCATGATCGCCGCCCTCGACCCGGTGGCCCCGGGGGCCAGCAAGGCCGTCCCGGCGACCTTCTTCTCCGGCCCGCAGGAGGAGAAGATGCTGGCCAGGCTGGATCCGGACCTGGACCGGGTCAAGGACTACGGCCACTTCTACATCATCGCCAAGCCGCTGTACTGGCTGCTGGACAAGATCCACTCGGTGATCGGCAACTGGGGCTGGTCGATCATGGCGCTGGTGCTGCTGATCAAGATCGCCTTCTACTGGCTGCAGGCCAAGGGCTACGAGAGCATGGCCAAGATGAAGGCCATCAACCCCAAGGTCATGGCGCTGCGCGAGCGCTACAAGGACAACCCGCAGCAGATGCAGCAGGAGATGATGCGCATCTACCGCGAGGAGAAGGTCAACCCGCTGGGCGGCTGCCTGCCCATCATGGTGCAGATCCCGGTGTTCATCGCGCTGTACTGGGTGCTGCTGTCCACCGTCGAGATGCGCAACGCGCCCTGGATCGGCTGGATCCGCGACTTGGCCGCGCCGGACCCGTTCTTCATCCTGCCCGCGGTGATGACGCTCACCACGCTGCTGCAGACGGCGCTCAACCCGGCGCCGCCGGACCCGATGCAGGCCAAGATGATGTGGATCATGCCGCTGGCGTTCTCGGTCATGTTCTTCTTCTTCCCGGCCGGCCTGGTGCTGTACTGGATCACGAACAACGTGCTGTCCATCGCCCAGCAGTGGCTGATCAACTGGCGCATGGGCGTGCCGCCGCAGTTCAACCTGCCCAAGTTCAGCAAGTAGGGGCGCCGCAGGCGCGCCTGCCGATTCCCGCGCCCGGCGGGAATCCGGACAGGAACCGAAGGGCCGCGCAAGCGGCCCTTCGCCATTTCTGCCGCCCCGTTCGGGCCATGCGCGCAACCCCACAAGGAGGCCGCGGCTTGCTATCCTGATGCTGCGCCGCAACAACCGCAACGGAGGTCCCGCATGCCGACCAACATCCTGATCCTGGGAGCCTCCTATGGCTCGCTGCTGGCCACCAAGCTGCTGATGGCCGGCCACCGCGTCACGCTGGTCTGCACGCGCGGCACGGCGGACCTGATCAACCGCGCCGGCACGCTGGTGCGCTTTCCGGTCAAGGGCCGCAGCGCGCTGGTGGACGTGGACTCGCGCGACCTGCCCGGCACGCTGCGGGCGGCAACGCCGCCGGAGGTGGACCCGGCGGACTTCGACCTCGTCGTGCTGGGCATGCAGGAGGCGCAGTACGGCAGCCCCGACGTGCGCCAGCTGATGCGCCGGATCGCGGCGGCCAGGAAGCCGTGCCTGGCCATCATGAACATGCCCCCGCTGCCCTACCTGTCGCGCGTGCCCGGGCTCGATCCCAAGGCGCTGCAGGCCTGCTACACCGACCCCGGCGTGTGGGACGGGTTCGATCCGGCGCTGGTCTCGCTGGCCAGCCCCGACCCGCAGGCATTCCGTCCCGCCGACCAGCCCAAGAACGTGCTGCAGGTGGGCCTGCCCACCAACTTCAAGGCAGCGGCCTTTGAAGGCGAGGCGCACAACCGGCTGCTGCGCCGGCTCGAATCCGACATCGAGCGCGCCCGCTTTCCGATCGGCGGCGAATCGCTCGAACTGCCGGTCAAGCTCAAGGTGCACGATTCGGTGTTCGTGCCGCTGGCCAAGTGGCCGATGCTGATCACGGGCAACTACCGCTGCATCCGGGCGGACGGGATGGTCTCGATCCGCGACGCGGTCCATGGCGACCTGGAGCTGTCGCGGCGCACCTACCAGTGGGTGGTCGAGCTGTGCACGCGCCTGGGCGCCCGGTCCGACGACCTGGTGCCGTTCGACAAATATGCGCAGGCCGCCGCCTCGCTGCTGAAGCCGTCGTCGGCGGCCCGCGCCCTCTTCGGCGGTGCGGCCCAGATCGAGCGCGTCGACAAGCTGGTGCAGCTGGTCGCGCGGCAGCTGGGCGCGTCGTCGGCCTACGTCGACGAGACGGTGCGCCTGGTCGACGAGCGCCTGAAGGCCAACAGCACGCAGGCCGAGCCCGTGCACGGCTAGCATCGGGGCATGCTGCCCCGCACCGCCGACCCGATCGCCGCCATCGCCACCGCCCCGGGCCGCGGTGCCGTGGGCATCGTGCGCGTCTCGGGCAAGTCGGTGCAGGGCGTGATCGATGCGGTGTGCGGCCGCGCGCTGAAGCCGCGCGAGGCGACCTACCTGCCGTTCCGGGCGGCCGATGGCGCCCCGATCGACCAGGGCCTGGCGATCCACTTCCCGGCCCCGCATTCCTACACCGGCGAGGACGTGCTGGAGCTGCAGGCGCATGGCGGGCCGGTGGTGCTGCAGCTGCTGCTCGCGCGCTGCCTCGAGGCCGGCGCCGCGATGGGGCTGCGCGTGGCCGAGCCGGGGGAGTTCACGCAGCGCGCGTTCCTCAACGACAAGATCGACCTGGCCCAGGCCGAGGCCATCGCCGACCTCATCGACGCCAGCACCGAGGCCGCCGCGCGCAGCGCGAGCCGGTCGCTGGCCGGCGAGTTCTCGCGCGAGATCGGGCAGCTGCGCGACGCGCTGATCCACCTGCGCATGCTGGTGGAGGCGACGCTCGACTTCCCCGAGGAGGAAATCGACTTCCTGCGCAAGGCCGATGCGCAGGGCCAGCTCGAGCGGCTGCACGCGACGCTGGCCGGCGTGATGCGGCGCGCGCGCCAGGGCGCCCTCCTGCGCGAAGGCATCAAGGTGGTGATCGCCGGCCAGCCCAACGCGGGCAAGAGTTCGCTGCTGAACGCGCTGGCCGGCGCGGAACTGGCGATCGTCACGCCGATTCCCGGCACCACGCGCGACGTGGTGAGCCAGACCATCCAGATCGAGGGCGTGCCGCTGCACGTGGTCGACACCGCCGGCCTGCGCGAGAGCGACGATCCGGTGGAGAAGATCGGCATCGAACGCGCCTGGGCACAGATCGCCGGCGCCGACGCGGTGCTGTTCCTGCACGACCTCACGCGGGCGGAGGACCCTGGCCACCGCGAAGGCGACCGGCAGCTGCTCGAGCAGCTGGCGCGCGAGGTGCCCGAAGCGGTGCCGGTGGTCCCGGTGTGGAACAAGGCCGACGCGGCGGCGGACGCCGCGATCGCGGGCCAGGAGCTGCGGCTGTCGGCCAAGACCGGCGAGGGGCTGCAGGCCTTGCGCGCCCGCCTGCTCGAGGTGGCCGGCTGGCAGGCTGCGCCCGAAGGGGTCTACATCGCGCGCGAGCGCCACCTGCAGGCACTGCGCCGCGTCGATGCGCACCTGATGGAAGCGGCGGCGCAGCTGGCGCCCGGAGCCCTCGCGCTCGACCTGCTGGCGGAGGAGTTGCGGCTGGCCCAGAACGCGCTCAACGAGATCACCGGGGCCTTCAGCGCGGACGACCTGCTGGGTGTCATCTTCTCGAGCTTCTGTATCGGGAAGTAGCCCTGCGTCGCGGAGTATTTCACGCGGAAAGCCGCTTCGGACGGGCGGCATTGGGCGCCGGACGCGCGGCGCGTCAACACGGGTTTGCACGCAGTGCTGCGCCGTAGACTGGCCTCCATGCACAGCAGTGGCCGCTCGCGGTTCGCGGTGCAGGCAGCCCGAAAGGTTCCGATGTCGTTGTTCAACTGGATGTCCCGCAACAAGTCGTCCGGGGAGGCGGAGGCCCCGGCGAGCTCCAGCCTCGGCCGGGCCGACGCCACCGGGGCGTCCCACCCTCGCGGCGGCGACCCGCAGCAGGTCAGCGCGCGCAAGGGCGAGCGCATGGCGCGCCGTGCGCTGCTGTACACCGTGGTGCGCGAGTGCATGAACCGCGCCGGCGTGCTCTCGTCCAGCTACAAGTTCAAGGTCCTCTCGCTCGACGGCTGGGGCCGCCACTTCCTGGTGATGGTGGACCTGGCCGGCTCCAAGGACGGCCCCGCCCAGCGGCTGGCCGAGATCGAGGCCCTGATCGCGCAGACCGCCAAGGCGCGGCACGACATCCTGGTCAAGGCCGTGTACTGGCGCCAGAACGACCATGTGGCGCTCGGCCTGCAGGCCCCGCCGGCCGCGCCCGAGCAGGCGGCCCCGGCCGCGGGCAACGCCGCCGCGCGCGCGGTGGCCAAGGCCAGGGCCAAACTCGAGGGTGAGGACAAGGCGGCGGCCGAGACGGCGGCGACCGGCAAGCCGATGGCCGACAAGTCGGACCTGGATCCGATCGACGACGAGGAGATGGCCGCCTTCAAGCAGGCGCTGGCCAGCGGCATGTCCCGCCCCGGCCGCGCCGATCGCGCCGCCAAGGGGCCGCAGAGCTACACGCTGCTGACGGGCTTCGAGAACACCGAGCTGCGCGAGGACCCGCGCCCGTCGGCGTCCGGTGCGCCCGCGCAGGGCGACCTGCGCTCGCGCGCCGCCTAGCCCGCCAGCAGCTTCTGCTCGGCGACGGCCAGCGCCTCGGCCCGGCCCGACAGCACCAGCGTGTCGCCGCCTTCCAGCGGCGGATCGCCGTCCACCGGCGCCGCCTTGCCGTCGGCGCGCCGCAGGCTCACCACGCGCACGCCGACCGCGTGCAGCGCGAAGTGGCCCAGCCGCCGCCCGATCGCGCGGGCGCCCACCGGCAGCGTCAGGGTGGCCAGGCGCTCCTGCTGCAGCTCGTCCACCGTGTCGTCGTCCGCCCCGTGGAAGTAGCCGCGCAGCAGGTTGTAGCGCGCGTCGCGCTGGTCCTGCACCAGGCGGATCACGCGCCGCATCGGCACGCCCACCAGGGCCAGGGCGTGGCTGGCCAGCATGAGCGAGCCCTCCAGCGCCTCGGGCACGACCTCGGTGGCCCCGGCCGCCTGCAGCTTCTCCAGGTCGTGGTCGTCCTGCGTGCGCACGACCACGGGCACCTGCGGCGCGTGCGCGCGCGTGTGGCCCAGCACCTTGAGCGCGCCGGGCACGTCCAGGTAGGTGACGACCACGGCGCTGGCCCGGGCCAGCCCGGCGGCCATCAGCGCCTGCAGCCGGGCGGCGTCGCCGAAGACGACCGAATCGCCCGCCGCCGCGGCCTGGCGGACCCGGTCGGGGTCGAGGTCCAGCGCCATGTACGGGATCTGCTCGCGCTCGAGCACGCGCGCGAGGTTCTGGCCGCAGCGGCCGTAGCCGCAGATGATCACGTGCTTGTTGGCGTTGATCGACTTGCGCGCGATGGTCGTCATCTGCAGCGACTGCTGCAGCCACTCGCTGGCGACCAGCTTCATCACCAGGCGGTTGCTGTACATGACGATGAAGGGCGTCGCCAGCATCGACAGCACCATGCTGGCCAGGATCGGGGCCAGCAGCGCCGGCGGCACCAGCGAGTTGCGCTGCGCCAGGGTCAGCAGCACGAAGCCGAACTCGCCGGCCTGCGCCAGGTACAGGCCGGTGCGCAGCGAGACGCCCTGCGTGGCGCCGAGCTGCCAGGCCAGCAGCGTCACCAGCGCCAGCTTGAACAGCACCGGCACGGTGAGCAGCAGCAGCACCATCGCCCACCGCTCGGCCACCAGCCGCCAGTCGAGCATCATGCCGATGCTGATGAAGAACAGGCCGAGCAGCACGTCGTGGAACGGCCGGATGTCGGTTTCCACCTGGTGCTTGTATTCGGTCTCCGAGATCAGCATGCCGGCGATGAAGGCGCCCAGCGCCAGCGACAGGCCCGCGTGCTCGGTCAGCCAGGCCAGGCCCAGCGTGGTCAGCAGCAGGTTCAGGACAAAGAGCTCCTCGCTCTTGCGGCGCGCCACCAGCGTGAGCCACCAGCGCATCACCTTCTGGCCGCCGGTGAGCAGCAGCGCGATCAGCACGCCGGCCTTGAGCACCGCCAGGCCCAGCCCGGTGAACATCGCCTCCGGCTTGCTGCCCAGCGCGGGAATCAGCACCAGCAGCGGCACCACCGCCAGGTCCTGGAACAGCAGCACGCCGATCACCCGCTTGCCGTGCTCGGACTCGAGCTCCAGCCGGTCGGCCATGAGCTTGACGACGATGGCGGTGCTGCTCATGGCGAGCGCGCCCGAGAGCACCAGCGCGGTCTGCCAGGTCATGCGCCAGATGCCGGGCGCGATCGCGGCGAGCGTCAGGCTGCCCACGATGCCGGCCAGCATGGTCAGCAGGACCTGGAACAGACCGAGGCCGAACACATGCGCGCGCATCGCGCGCAGCTTGTGCAGGTTGAACTCCAGCCCGATAACGAACATCAGGAACACGATGCCGAATTCGCCCAGGTAGCGCACCCCGTCGGCGTCCTGCGCCAGGCCCAGCGCGTTGGGGCCGATCAGCACGCCCGCGGCCAGGTAGCCCAGCATCGGGGGGAGCTTGAGCGAGCGGCAGGCCACCACGCCCAGGACGGCGGCCAGCAGGTACACCAGCGTGAGTTCGAGCGTGGACATGCGGGGATGCTAACGGCACCTAAAATCCCGGCCTATGCCGTTCGACCCCGCTCAGGCCCTGCGCCTGGCCCAGGAAACCTTCGACATCGAGGCCGCCGCGGTGCTGGGACTGAAGGCGCGCACCGGAGAGGCCTTCGCGCGCGCCGTGCAGGCCATCCTCGACGTGCGCGGGCGGGTGGTCGTCATGGGCATGGGCAAGAGCGGCCACATCGGCCGCAAGGTGGCCGCCACCCTCGCCTCCACCGGTTCGCCGGCGATGTTCGTGCACCCGGCCGAGGCCAGCCACGGCGACCTGGGGATGATCAAGCCGGTGGACCTGGTGCTGGCGATCTCCAACAGCGGTGAGGTCGACGAGGTCACCACGCTGCTGCCGGTGATCAAGCGCCTGGGCGTGCCGCTCGTGGCGATGACCGGCAATGCCCAATCCACGCTGGCGCGCCATGCGGACATCGTGCTGGACAGCGGGGTGGCCAAGGAGGCCTGTCCCCTGAACCTGGCGCCGACCGCCAGCACCACCGCCCAGCTGGCGCTCGGCGACGCCCTGGCCGTCGCCCTGCTGGACGCGCGGGGCTTTCGCACCGAGGATTTCGCGCGCTCGCATCCGGGCGGCTCGCTCGGCCGCAAGCTGCTGACCCACCTGTCGGACGTGATGCGCTCGGGCGACGCCGTGCCGCGCGTGCGCGCCGACACCGCGTTCCCCGACCTCATGCGCGAGATGAGCGCCAAGGGCCTGGGCGCGTCCGCGATCGTGGACGGCGACGACCGCGTGCTGGGCATCTTCACCGACGGCGACCTGCGCCGGCAGATCGAGAAGGGCGTGGACCTGCGCAGCGTCAAGGCCGGCGAGGTGATGCACCCGAATCCGCGCACGATCCGGGTGGACGCCCTTGCCGCCGAGGCCGCCGAGCTGATGGAGCAGCACCGCATCACCAGCGTGCTGGTGGTCGACGCCGCGGGGCGCCTGTGCGGCGCGGTCAACAGCAACGACCTGATGCGCGCCAAGGTGATTTGAGATCGTGGTGCAGCCCGCCCTGTCCTTTCCGCCGGAGCTGTTGCTGGCCGCCCAGGGGGTGCGGGTCGCGTTCTTCGACGTCGACGGCGTGCTGACCGACGGCGGGCTGTACCTGTCCGAGCAGGGCGAGACGCTCAAGCGCTTCCACATCCTCGACGGCCTGGGGCTGAAGCTGCTGCAGCGCGCCGGCATCACGCCGGCGGTGATCACCGGCCGCGACTCCAAGCCGCTGCGCGCGCGGCTGCAGGCGCTCGGCGTCACCCACGTGCACTACGGCACCGAGGACAAGGCCCCGGCCGCGCAGCGCACGCTGGACGCGCTCGGGCTGGACTGGCCGCAGGCCGCGGCCATCGGCGACGACTGGCCGGACCTGCCGGTGCTGCGCCGCTGCGCCTTCGCGGCCGCGCCGGCCAATGCGCACGTCGAGGTCAAGGCGGTGGCGCACCACGTCACGGCGGCGCGCGGCGGCGAAGGCGCGGCGCGCGAATTCTGCGACCTGCTGCTGGTGGCCAGCGGCCGATACGTCGAGCTGCTGGAGGCGCACGGGTGACCGGCGCCGCGCGCCTGGGCGGCGCCTGGCGATGGGTGCGCATCACCTGGGACCGGCTGGCGATCTACCTGCCGGTCATCCTGATGGGCGTGCTCGCCCTGGGCACCTACTGGCTCGCCCGCAACACCCCCACCTTCCTTGGCGGCGGCGAGGGCCAGAAGCAGGTCACCCACGATCCGGACTACTTCATGCGCGGCTTCATGGTGCGCACCTTCGACCCGTCGGGGCGCCTCAAGAGCGAGGTGTACGGCACCGAGGCGCGCCACTATCCCGACACCGACACCATGGAGATCGACCTGCCGCGCATCCGCTCGTTCGATGAGCGCGGCGCGGTCACCGTGGCCACCGCCCAGCGCGGGGTGAGCAACGCCGACGGCTCCGAGGTGCAATTGATCGGCAACGCCGTGGTCACGCGCGAGCCGCTCGCCGGCACCGACACGCCGCGGATGGAATTTCGCGGCGAGTTCCTGCACGCCTTCATGAACACCGAACGCGTCAAGTCGCACAAGCCGGTGACGCTGATCCGCGGCAACGACAGGTTCACCGCCGACCAGATGGACTACGACAACCTGGACCGCGTGATGCAGCTGCAAGGCCGGGTGCGCGGCACGCTGGTGCCCGAGACCGCGAGGAAATGAACCCACGCAGGGAGAGGCCGGCCATGGAACGCAAGCTCGTCTTCATCACCGGCGCCTCCAGCGGCATCGGGCAGGCGCTGGCCTGGCGCTACTACCAGGCCGGCTGGACGCTGGCCCTGGCGGCGCGCCGCACGGGCGAGATCCAGGCCTGGGCGGCGACCCGGGCTGTCGATCCGGCGCGCTACGCGGTCTACGAGGCCGACGTGACGGTCATCGACAGCATCGTGGCGGCCGGCCAGGCGTGCATCGCCAGCCAGGGCGTGCCCGACGTGGTGATCGCCAACGCGGGCATCAGCATCGGGATCGACACGGCGGTGCGCGAGGACCTGGACGTGATGGCGCTCACGTATGCCACCAACAACATCGGCCTGGCGGCGACCTTCCACCCGTTCCTGGTCCCGATGACGCGCCGGCGCTCCGGCCGCCTGGTGGGCATCGGCAGCGTGGCGGGCGTTCGCGGGCTGCCCGGGCATGGCGCCTACTGCGCCAGCAAGGCAGCGGTGATCAGCTATTGCGAGAGCCTGCGCGGCGAGCTGCGCGGCAGCGGCGTGCGGGTGGTGACCTTGTCCCCCGGCTATGTCGACACCCCGCTCACGCGCGGCAACCGGTATCCCATGCCGTTCCGGCTGCAGCCGCAGGAGTTCGCCGAGCGCGCTTTCCGCGTCATCGAGGCCGGCCGCAGCTACCGCGTGATCCCCTGGCAGATGGGCGTGGTCGCCAAACTGCTGCGCGTGCTGCCCGACGCCCTGTTCGACCTGGCCCTCGCCGGCCGCCCGCGCAAACAGCGCCGCGGCGAGTAGGCGCTCGCGGACGCCTCCGACGACTGGCGCGGCGCCGCCCGGCGCGAGCGGCGCGTGCACGGCAGCGGCCGGACGGCGGCGATGGCGCTGCACTGCACCTGGCTGAGCCATGCCGGCCGGGACCGGACCCCAGAAACGACGATGCCCGTCGGATCGCGACGGGCATCGGCCCGGCGCCCATGGACGCCGGAGAAGCTGGAAAGCGGATTAGTAGCTGCTGCTGCCGCCGCCGCCGCGGTTGCCACCGCCGCGCGGGCCGGAGCCGTACGGGCTGCGGAAGCCGCCGTCGCCGCCACCGCCGCTGCGGCCGCCGCCACCACCGCCGTAGCCGCCACCGCCGCTGCGGCCGCCGCCACCACCGTAGCCGCCGCCACCACCGCCGTAGCCGCCACCGCCGCCGCCACCACCGTAGCCGCCGCCACCACCGCCGCCGCCGTAGCCGCGCGGACGCGCTTCCATCGGACGCGCTTCATTGACGACGACGCTGCGGCCGCCCAGGGGCTGGCCGTTCATGCCTTCGATGGCGGCTTGCGCCTCGGCATCGCTGCCCATCTCCACGAAGCCAAAGCCCTTGGAGCGGCCGGTGTCGCGCTCCATCATCACCTTGGCGCTGGTGACGGCGCCGAACTGGCCGAATGCCTGCTCGAGATCGCTGTCGCGCACGGAGTAGGGCAGGTTGCCCACGTAAAGTTTGTTGCCCATCAATGGGACTCCTCAGAAAACATAAAGACCAAAGCGATGGAGTCCCGAAAACGCATCAACCGAGAGCGAAGCGAAGGTGACCTGTTCACCGCAAAACACGTGGAACTGCTATCCACGCGCGCCCATTATGGAGCAGATATTCGGCAGGCATGCAAGGGGGTGGGCCCCCAATTTGCGCGGCAGGCTGGCAATTTTGGGGAATGCCAACTGAACCGTAGGATGGTTCAGCGCCCTTCCGGCGGCGCCGACGGGTGCCGCCAGCGGCTCGACGCAGGCCGCGTCAGCCGAAGCTGCCGCTCCACCCGCTGGCAGGCGGCGCCCGCTCACCAGTTCACTTCGCGTTCGGGCGTGGAGCCGATGCGGTGGATGGCCAGGTCGGCCCCTTCGTACTCCGCCTCCTGCGACAGCCGCAGCCCCACCAGGGCGCGCAGGGTGCCGTAGACCACGAAGCCGCCCAGCAGCGCCCAGGCCACGCCCAGCAGGCTGCCGATGGCCTGCGCGCCGAAGCTGACGCCGCCCAGGCCGCCCAGCGCCTTGCTGCCGAAGATGCCCGCGGCCAGCCCGCCCCACAGGCCGCACAGGCCGTGCAGCGGCCACACGCCCAGCACGTCGTCGATCTTCCAGCGGTTCTGGGCGATCGTGAACATCGCCACGAAGACCGCGCCCGCGACGGCGCCGACCACCAGCGCGCCCAGCGGATGCATCAGGTCCGAGCCGGCGCACACGGCCACCAGCCCCGCCAGCGGCCCGTTGTGCACGAAGCCGGGGTCGTTGCGGCCGAGGGCCAGCGCGGCCAGCGTGCCGCCCACCATCGCCATCAGCGAATTGACGGCCACCAGCCCCGAGATCTTGTCGATGGTCTGGGCGCTCATCACGTTGAAGCCGAACCAGCCCACGGTGAGGATCCACGCGCCCAGCGCGAGGAACGGGATGTTCGAGGGCGGATGGGCGGACATCGCGCCGTCCTTGCGGTAGCGGTTGCTGCGCGCGCCCAGCAGCAGCACGGCCGGCAGCGCCAGCCAGCCGCCCACCGCATGCACCACCACCGAGCCGGCGAAGTCATGGAACTCCTCGCCGGCCGCCGCCTTGATCCAGTCCTGGATGCCGAACGCATGGTTCCAGCTCACGCCCTCGAACAGCGGGTACACCAGGCCGACGATGACCGCGGTGGCGGCCAGCTGCGGTCCGAAGCGCGCCCGCTCGGCGATGCCGCCGGAGATGATCGCCGGGATGGCGGCGGCGAACGTGAGCAGGAAGAAGAACTTCACCAGCTCGTAGCCGTTCCTGGCCGCCAGCTGCTCGGCGCCGACGAAGAAGCTGGTGCCGTAGGCGACGCTGTAGCCGACCAGGAAGTAGGCGACGGTCGAGACCGAGAAGTCGCTCAGGATCTTGACCAGCGCGTTGACCTGGTTCTTCTTGCGGACCGTGCCCAGTTCGAGAAACGCGAACCCGGCGTGCATGGCCAGCACCATGATGCCGCCCAGCAGGATGAACAGGACGTCCGAGCCCTGTTTGTGTGCTTCCATGGAATCCTCTTGGATGAAACTGCTTCGTTTTGGTGCGATTCCGGGCCCGTGGACGCGGAATGCACCGAAGCCAAGCAATATCCGCGCCACAAGGGTGCGGCGTGGCCGCCGGGTATGATCGCGCCTGTCATTGGGGAGTAGCCTCCCTTCATTGCGAAAGGGGCTGGCGTCAACAGACTTGGACTTCGCGTCCATGGCGCCCGCGACTTCGGTTTGGCGAGACCTTTGACTGCGCAGCCCCGTGTCCTGGCCGGGCGGCCGCGCAGTCATTGGTGCACGCGTCCCGGCCGGAGTGTTCATGGAAGCCTTTCTCGTCTCCACCGGCCTCGTGGCCCTCGCCGAAATGGGCGACAAGACCCAGCTGCTGTCGCTGCTGCTGGCCGCCCGGTTCCGCAAGCCCTGGCCGATCGTCGCCGGCATCCTGGCGGCCACGCTGGCCAACCACGCGCTGGCCGGCGCCGTGGGCGCCTGGGTCACCACCTACCTGGGCACCGACGTGCTGCGCTGGATCCTGGGCGGCTCGTTCATCGCCATGGCGGTGTGGATGCTCATTCCCGACAAGCTGGAGGAGGACGAGGCGCCCGACACCGGCTCGCGGCTGGGCGTGTTCGCCACCACCGTGATCGCCTTCTTCCTGGCCGAGATGGGCGACAAGACGCAGGTTGCCACCGTCATGCTGGCGGCCCGGTTCCAGGCCTGGGCCGCGGTCGTGGCCGGCACCACCTTGGGCATGATGCTGGCCAATGCGCCGGTGGTCTGGTTCGGCGATCGCCTCGTGCGCAAGGTGCCGATCCGCGCCGTGCACCTGGTCTCGGCGGCGATCTTCCTCATGCTCGGGGCGGCGGCCCTGCTCGGGGGCGGTTGATATACTGCCGCCCAGCGCCGATTTGCTTCCGCTTGCGGGCGCTTAACAAGTCCTGCTAAAGACGAAGCCCGAATCGACCCGGCCTCGTTGCTAGCGACGCCGGGTTTTTTCTTGCCATGACGCTGATTGCCGAACCGAAGTCCATGCACTTCGCCGAGCCGCTGCCGCTGCGCAGCGGCGCCTCGGTCCGCGGCTACGACCTGGCCTACGAGACCTACGGCACGCTGAACGCGGACCGCTCCAACGCCGTGCTGATCTGCCACGCGCTGAACGCGTCGCACCACGTGGCCGGCGTCTATGCCGGCCAGCCCGGCTCCGAAGGCTGGTGGGACACCATGATCGGCCCGGGCAAGCCGGTGGACACCGATCGCTTCTTCGTCATCGGCGTCAACAACCTCGGCTCGTGCTTCGGCTCGACCGGCCCGATGCACGTGAATCCGGACACCGGCCGTGTCTACGGCGCGGACTTTCCCGTCGTCACGGTGGAAGACTGGGTCGATGCGCAGGCGCGGCTGCTCGACCGCCTGGGCATCGAGCAGCTCGCCGCCGTGATGGGCGGCAGCCTGGGCGGCATGCAGGCCCTGTCCTGGACCCTGCAGCATCCCCGGCGGGTGCGCCATGCGGCGGTGATCGCCAGCGCGCCCAACCTCACGGCCGAGAATATCGCCTTCAACGAGGTCGCGCGGCGCGCGATCGTCACCGACCCCGATTTCCACGGCGGCCACTTCTACCAGCACGGCGTGGTGCCCAAGCGCGGCCTGCGCATCGCCCGCATGGTGGGCCACATCACCTACCTGTCGGACGACGTGATGAACGAGAAGTTCGGCCGCAGCCTCAGGCCCCCGACGCACTCCGCTGCGCGCGGCGCGCTGGCGCCCGAGGGGGCTCTGGCGCCTACCGGCGGCCCGGCGCCGCTCGGCGACGGCGGCCTGGACTACCGCTACACGACGCAGGACATCGAGTTCCAGATCGAGAGCTACCTGCGCTACCAGGGCGACAAGTTCAGCGAGTACTTCGACGCCAACACCTACCTGCTGATCACGCGCGCCCTCGACTACTTCGACCCGGCGCGCCGCTTCGACGGCAACCTGTCCAGGGCGCTGGCGGCGGCGACCGCGCGCTTCCTGCTCGTGAGCTTCACGACCGACTGGCGCTTCTCGCCGCTGCGCAGCCGCGAGATCGTCAAGGCGCTGCTGGACAACCAGCGCAGCTGCACCTACGCGGAGATCGACGCGCCGCACGGCCACGATGCCTTCCTGCTCGAGGATCCCCGCTACCTGGCGCTGGTGCGCGCCTGGTTCGACCGGATCGCGGCGGACCTGGAGGCCGCATGAGCGACCGCGCCACCATGCAGACGATCGCCGCCCTGGTGCCGCCGGGATCGCGCGTGCTGGACCTGGGCTGCGGCGACGGCGCGCTGATGGAACTGCTGCGCCGCGAGCGCGGCTGCAGCGGCTACGGCATCGAGATCGACGACGCCAACGTCCTGGCCTGCGCGCGCCGCGGCGTCGACGTGATCCAGCTGAACCTGGACGAGGGACTGTCGATGTTCGGCGACGACACCTTCGACGTCGTGCTGCAGATCGACACGCTGCAGCACCTGCGCAATGCCGAGACCATGCTGCGCGAGACCGCCCGGGTGGGCAAGGTGGGCATCGTGGCCTTCCCGAACTTCGCCCACTGGCCCAACCGCCTGTCGGTGCTGCGCGGGCGCATGCCGGTGACCAAGCGGCTGCCCTACCAGTGGTACGACACGCCCAACATCCGCGTGGGCACCTACAAGGACTTCGAGGTGCTCGCCACCCGCAACCGGCTGGCCATCCTCGACGCCTTCGGGCTGCAGGAAGGCCGCGAGGTGCGGCTGTTGCCGAACCTGCGCGCCGGCACGGCCGTGTTCAAGTTCGAGCGCGGCTAGGGCGACCGCGTGGCCGCTTCGCCCGCTCCCATGCCGCCCGCGCCTCCCCCGGGCGCGACGGTGCCGTTCGGTGTCGCGCTGCGCTTCTGGCTCAAGCTCGGCCTCATCAGCTTCGGCGGTCCCGCCGGGCAGATCGCCATCATGCACCGCGAGCTGGTCGAGCAGCGGCGCTGGATCTCCGAGCGGCGGTTCCTGCACGCGCTGAACTACTGCATGCTGCTGCCGGGCCCCGAGGCGCAGCAACTGGCCACCTACATCGGCTGGCTGATGCACCGCACCTGGGGCGGCATCGCCGCCGGCGGGCTGTTCATCCTGCCCTCGCTGTTCATCCTCATCGGCCTGGGCTGGGTCTATGCGGCCTACGGCCAGGTGGGCTGGGTGGCCGGCCTGTTCTACGGCATCAAGCCGGCCGTGGCCGCGATCGTGCTGCAGGCCGTGTGGCGCATCGGCGGGCGCACGCTCCAGCGCCCCTCGCGCGCGCCGCTGCTGTGGCTCATCGCGCTGGCCAGCTTCGTCGCGATCGCGGTCCTGAAGGTCCCCTTCCCCGCCGTGGTGCTGGCCGCCGCCGCGGCCGGCGCGTTGGGCGGGCGCCTGTGGCCGGCCCAGTTCCACCCGGCGGACGGACACGCCGGCGCGCACAAGGACTTTGGTCCGGCGCTGATCGACGACGCCACGCCGACCCCGGCGCATGCCCGCTACCGACCGGCACGGCTGGCCGGGATCGTCGCCGTCGGTGCCGCCCTGTGGCTGCTGCCGATGGGGCTGCTGGTCCTGTGGCAGGGCTGGGACGCCACGCTGGCGCAGATGGGCTGGTTCTTCACCAAGGCGGCGCTGCTGACGTTCGGCGGCGCCTATGCCGTGCTGCCCTACGTCTACCAGGGCGCGGTCGAGCAATTCCACTGGCTCACGGGGCCGCAGATGATCGACGGCCTCGCGCTCGGCGAGACGACCCCCGGGCCGCTGATCATGGTGGTCACGTTCGTCGGCTTTCTCGGCGGCTGGACGCGCCAGGTGCTCGGGGCCGAGCACCTGTTCGCCGGCGCGGCGCTGGCCGCCTGCGTGGTCACCTGGTTCACCTTCCTGCCCTCGTTCCTGTTCATCCTGGCCGGCGGGCCGCTGGTGGAGTCCACCCACGGCCAGCTTCGCTTCACGGCGCCGCTGACCGGCGTGACGGCGGCCGTGGTGGGCGTGATCGCCAGCCTGGCCGTGTTCTTCCTCTCGCACATCGCGGTCCCGGTGGCCGGGGCGCCGGTGGACCGGGTGGCGCTGGCCATCGCCGCGCTCGCCGCGCTGGCGCTGCTGCGCTTCAAGGCGGGCGTCATTCCCGTGATCGGTGGCTGCGCCCTGGCAGGGTTGCTGCTACGCCTGGCCGGCGCCGCCTGACGCTATGCTGGCCGCATGAACATCCTGATCACGGGCGGCAGCGGCTTTCTCGGTGCCCGCCTCGCCCGCACCCTGCTCAAGCTGGGCACCCTGTCGCTTGGCGGCGCACCGGCCGCCCCCATCGCCACCGTGACGCTGACGGACCGCGCCGAGCCGCCGGCCGACCTGCGTGCCGACCCGCGCGTGCGCTTCGTCGGCGGCGACCTGCTGGAGCTCGCCACCGCGCGCACGTTGCCCGCCGCCGGCACCGACGCCGTGTTCCACCTGGCCGCCGCCGTGAGCGGCGAGTGCGAGGCCGATTTCGACCTCGGCATGCGCAGCAATTTCGCGGCGACCCACGCGCTGCTCGAAGCCGCGCGGGCGCTGGGCACGCGGCCGGTGTTCGTGTTCGCCAGTTCGCTGGCCGTGTTCGGCAAGCAGCCCGGACGCGACCTGCCGCTGCCGATCCGCGACGACACCCTGCCGACGCCGCAGAGCAGCTACGGCATCCAGAAGTACATCGGCGAGCAGCTCGTGGCCGACTACACGCGCAAGGGCTACGTCACCGGCCGCAGCGTGCGCCTGATGACCGTCAGCGTGCGACCCGGCCGGCCCAACGGCGCCGCCTCCAGTTTCCTGTCCGGGATGATCCGCGAGCCGCTGGCCGGCCAGCGCGCCCCGGTGCCGGTGCCGGCCGAGACGGTCGTTGCCCTGGCCTCGCCCGGGCGCACCATCGAAGGCATCCTGCGCGCGGCCGAGGCCACCAGCGAGGCCTGGGGGCCGCTCACGGGCGTCAACCTGCCCTCGCTGCGCACGACGGTGGGCGACATGGCCGCCGCCCTCGACAAGGTCGCCGGCCCGGCGGCGACCCAGCTGCTCGACTGGCAGCCCGATCCCGCCATCCTCAAGCTGGTGGACACCTGGCCGGGCGACGTCGCCTGGGACCGCGCCCGCGGGCTGGGCCTCAGCGCCGACGAGAGCTTCGAGCAGGTCGTGCGCGAGTACGTGCGCGACAACGCCGACGCCGTGAAGCTGCCGGTGCGCTGACCATGCCGCGCTTTGCTGCCAACCTGTCGATGCTCTATCCGGAGCTGCCGTTCCTGGACCGGTTCGGGGCGGCTGCGGCGGACGGCTTCGAGGCGGTCGAGTACCTGTTTCCCTACGAGCATCCGGCGGCCGAGCTGGCCGCGCGCCTGCGCGACCACGGGCTGCAGCAGGTGCTGTTCAACGCGCCGCCCGGCCGCTGGGCCGAAGGCGAGCGTGGGCTGGCCTGCCTGCCCGGCCGCGAGGCGGAGTTCCGCACCGGCCTGTTCGAGGCGCTGCGCTATGCCGAGGCGCTGGCCTGTCCGCGCATCCACGTCATGGCCGGGCTGGTGCCGGCGGGGCAGACACGCCAATCGCTGCGCGCCACCTACGTCGCCAACCTGCGCTGGGCCGCGGCGCAGGCCGAACGCGCGGGCGTGCACCTGCTGCTGGAGCCGATCAACCCGCGCGACATTCCCGGCTTCTTCCTCAACCGGCAGGACGACGCGCATGCCCTGGTGGCCGAGATCGGGGCGCCGAACGTCCAGGTCCAGATGGACCTGTACCACTGCCAGATCGTCGAGGGCGACGTCGCCTCCAAGATCCGCCAGTACCTGCCCACCGGCCGGGTCGGCCACTTCCAGATCGCCGGCGTGCCCGAACGCCACGAGCCCGACGTCGGCGAGCTGAACCATCCCTACCTGTTCGCCGTCATCGACGAGGTGGCGCAGGCCTGCGGCTGGGACGGCTGGGTCGGCTGCGAATACCGGCCCGCGCGCGGCGCGGCGGCCGGCGGCACCAGCGCGGGCCTGGGCTGGCTGCGGCGCTGGCGCGCCCAGGCGGCCTGAGCCGCACCGGGTTGATGCGGACACTGCGGGCCGCGGTCCACAGCGACCTCCTGATCCGCAAGAGCCGGTTCCTCGGCTGCGTGGAGCCGATCGCCGGCCGCCCCGAGGCGCTCGCCCGCGTCGAGCAGCTGCGTGCCGAGCATCCCGGCGCCGCGCACGTGTGCTGGGCCCTGATGGCCGGCGGCCAGTCGGCCGCCAATGACGACGGCGAGCCGGGCGGCACGGCAGGCCGGCCGATGCTGGAAGTGCTGCGCCGCCAGGAGCTCGACGGCGTGCTGGCGACGGTGGTGCGCTATTTCGGCGGCGTCAAGCTGGGGGCCGGCGGCCTGGTGCGCGCGTACACCGACGCGGTCGCGCAGGCGCTGCTGGGCGCGGAGAAGGTGCCGCTGCGACGCCAGGTGCGCCTGGTGTGCGCCGTCCCCTATGCGCTGGAGGACTGGGTGCGGCGGCAGGTCCGCGCCCACGGCGCCACGCTGGTGGCGGCGGCGCACGGTCCGGCCGTGCGGATGGAACTGGCCGGCGACGAGGACAGCATGGCGGCCCTGCGCGCCGGGCTGGATGCCGAAGGGCAAGGCCGGCTGCGTTGGGAACCGCCGGACTGACCGCCTCAGACGGTGAGGATGTACTCCTGGCCGTCCAGCAGCTGCTCGACCTGGGCCGCATTCGGTCCGACCTGCTCGACGGCCTCGCGCAGCTGGGCTTCGTTGCAGGCGAACCGTTTGGTCCACCAGCTCACCTCGCGCGGATTGCTCATGTCGATCAATCCCCGGTCCGCCGGGACGGTGTCGAAGACAAAGGCCATTGCAGGACTCCCGATTGCGTGTTCTTTCGTGACGGGCTCCATTGAAGCTGCATCCCAAGGCCGCGCTTGACCGCTTGAGGCGAAAGCCACTGTCGTCCGACTCCTACTCAGGCCCGGCCGCCGGCCAGCCGCTCGAGCAGGGCGACCGCCGCGGCCGGCGCGCGCTCCTTGGCGCCGTTGATGAAGAAGACGAAGGCGTCGCGCGGCTGCGCGCCGGTGCTCCAGGCGCGCGCGCCGGCTGCCCAGGCGTCCAGCGCCCTCGGCGCGTAGCCGGTGGGGATGGTGGCGTCGCTGCGCATGAGCCGCAGGTAAGCGAACGGCGCCTGCGCATCGACGATGTTCGGGTACTTCGGCGAATCGGTGTGCACGGTGACACAGCCGTAGCGGCGCGCCAGCGGCAGGTACGCCGGATCCTCGAACGACGGGTGCCGCACGTCCAGCACATGCCGCAGCGGCAGGCCCTCCACGCTGGCGGGCAGCAGCCGCAGGAAGGCTTCCAGGTCGGCCGCGTCGAACTGCTTGGTGGGCATGAACTGCCACAGGATGGGTCCGAGCTTCGGGCCCAGCGCCGCCAGCCCGGAGCCCAGGAAGCGCCCGATCGCCTCGCCGGCGGAGGCGAGCTCGCGCCGGTTGGTGGTGGAGCGGTGCGCCTTGAGCGCGAACACGAAGCCATCGGGCGTCTCGTCGCGCCACCTGGCGAACGTCGCCGGCCCGAACGTGCTGTAGAACGTTCCATTGACCTCCACCGCCGTCAGCCGGCGGCTGGCATGCTGCAGCTCGCGGCTGTGCGGCAGTCCCGGCGGGTAGAAGGCGCCCCGCCAAGGCTCATAGGTCCATCCACCCACGCCCACGCGGATCGATGCGGCTGCGTCCATCGTTCGCCCCTCCCGTGTCGCGCACTCTAGCGCGCCCCTGGCGGCGCGCGTACAGTGGCGGATTCATCCGACCAGGCTACCAGCTCATGAACGCTCCGCTCCATCGCGAGATGCCCGCCGCCGTGCTCGACGCGGCGCAGGCGCTCTCGCACGCCAGCAGCCAGTGGGATGGCGACATCGTGCGCCAGCTCACCGACTACGTCGCCATCCCCGCCAAGTCCCCCAGCTTCGACAAGGACTGGGCCGCCCACGGCCACATCGAGACGGTGCTGCGCAATGCCGCGGCCTGGGTCGAGGCGCAGAAGGTCGAAGGCCTCACGCTCGAGATCGTGCGGCTGCCAGGGCGCACCCCGGTGCTGTTCTTCGAGATCGCCGCCACGCGCCCCGGCGCCACCCAGACCGTGCTCATGTACGGCCACCTGGACAAGCAGCCCGAGTTCAGCGGCTGGCGCAGCGACCTGGGCCCGTGGACGCCCAAGTACGAGGACGGCAAGCTCTACGGCCGCGGCGCGGCCGACGACGGCTATGCCGTTTATGCCAGCATCGCGGCGGTGCAGGCGGCCAAGGCGCAGAAGGTGCCCCATCCGCGCATCGTCGGCCTGATCGAGACCTGCGAGGAATCGGGCTCGTACGACCTGCTGCCGTACGTCGACGCGCTGCGCCCGCGGCTGGGCGACGTCGGCCTGGTGATCTGTCTCGACTCGGGCGCCGGCAACTACGACCAGCTGTGGCTGACCACGTCGCTGCGCGGCATGGCCTCGGGCACGCTCAAGGTCCAGATCCTCACCGAGGGCGTCCACTCGGGCGACGCGTCCGGCCTCGTCCCCTCGAGCTTTCGCATCATGCGGCAGGTGCTCGACCGGCTGGAGGACAGCAAGAGCGGCCGCCTGCTGCCGGCCAGCTTCCACTGCGAAGTGCCCGCCGACCGGCTGGCCCAGGCCCAGGCCACCGCGGCGATCCTGGGCGAGGAGGTCTACAAGCGCTTCCCATGGGCCCATGCCGATTGCGGCGGCTCGGTGCAGACGGCGCTGCCGACGACCACCGACCCGGTCCAGGCGCTCCTGAACCGCACCTGGACGCCGACGCTGTCGGTCACCGGCGCGGACGGCTTTCCCGCCCTGCAGGACGCCGGCAACGTGCTGCGGCCGTACACCGCGTTCAAGCTGTCGCTGCGCCTGCCGCCGCTGGTCGACGCGGCCTCCGCGGTGCAGGAGCTCAAGGCCTTGCTGGAGGACAACGCGCCCTACCAGGCCAAGGTGACGTTCGACGCGGGCAGCGCGGCCACGGGCTGGAACGCGCCGTCCACCGCGCCGTGGTTCGAGCAGGCGCTCAACGCCGCCTCGCAGGCGCACTTCGGCGCGCCCTGCGGCTACATCGGCCAGGGCGGCACCATCCCACTGATGAACATGCTCAGCCAGGGCTTCCCGACCTCGCAGATGATGGTGTGCGGCGTGCTGGGGCCGCGCAGCAACGCGCACGGCCCCAACGAGTTCCTGCACGTTCCCTACGCCAAGCGCCTGACCGCGGCGGTGGCGGAAGTCATCACCCGCATGCCCTGATCGGCGCGCGGCGCCTTCGGGTCATTCCCGGGGCGCCGCGGCGCGTGATGGGGGAAGATGGGCCGCCGATGAGCTTGTCTTCCGCCTCCACCCTCAGCACCTTCACCGCCAGCGACGGCGACAACCTGGCCGTCCAGGACTGGCCGCTGCCCGACGGCGTGCGTCCCCGTGGCATCGTCGTGCTGGTGCATGGCCTGGGCGAACACGCGGGACGCTACGACCAGGTCGCGCGGCGCCTGAACGAGTGGGGCTTCGCGGTCCGGGGCTACGACCATCACGGCCACGGCGAATCCGGCGGGGCGCGCGGCTGCATCCCGGCGCCGATGCGGCTGGTGGACGACCTGGCGGAGATCGTCGCCAGCACCCGCCACCGGCTGCCCGGGCTGCCACTCGTCGTGCTGGGACACAGCATGGGCGGGCTGGTCGCGGCGGCGTTCGCACTGGCCCATCCCGGCGCGATGGACGCGCTGGTGCTGTCGTCCCCGGCGCTCGCCACCCGGGTCAGCGCCGTGCAGAAGCTGCTGTTGCGCACGCTGCCGCGCATCGCCCCCAACCTGCGCGTGCACAACGGGCTGGATCCGCGCTGGCTCTCGCACGACCCGGCGGTGGAACGCGCCTACCGCGACGACCCGCGCGTGCATGACCGCATCAGCGGCCGGCTCGCCGTCTTCATCACGGACGAAGGGCCGCGCGTCGTGCGCGCCGCGCCCGGTTGGTCGGTTCCCACCCTGCTGATGTACGCCGGGGACGACCGGCTGGTCGACCCGCAGGGCAGCCGGCGATTCGCCGCCGCGGCGCCGGCCGACGTGGTCACCGCCCGATGCTTCGACCAGGCGTTTCACGAAATCTTCAACGAGCCGCACGCGCAGCCGGTCTTCGACTGCCTGCGCGCCTGGCTCGACGCCCGGTTCTAGACCGCCGGCGCCGCGCGGGCGCCACCGCGCAAGGCCAGCCAGCCGAGCGCGCCGGCGACCGCCGCCACCGGCACCAGCGATCCCCAGTTCAGCCAGGTCCACCCCTGCGTCGTCACCAGCACGCCGCTGGCGAACGAGGTCAGGGCCAGCGTGGCCATGACGAAGAAGTTGAGCGCCGCCTGCGCCTTGTCGCGCTCCTCGGGCCGGTACGTCGACAGCGACAGGGTCGTGCTGCCGGTGAACAGGAAATTCCAGCCCACGCCCAGCAGCAGCAGGGCGACCAGGAACTGCTGCAGTTCCACCCCCGACAGCGCCACCGCGATGCAGCAGACGTTGAGCGCGATGCCGGCGCCCATCACCGGCAGCGCGCCGAACCGCTTGATCAGGGAGCCGGTGAAGAAGCCCGGCGCGAACATGCCGATCACGTGCCACTGCAGCACGGTGGCGGCATCGGAGAACGGCAGCCCGCACTGCTGCATCGCGAGCGGCGTGGATGCCATCAGCAGGTTCATCACGCCGTAGCTGAGCGCCCCCGACGCGGCGGCCACGACGAACGCCGGCTGGCGCATGATGGTCGCGAGGGGCCGGCCCGCGGGCTGGCCCGCCGCCTGCGCGGCTGGCGCGAACCGCAGCCGTGCCATGAGCAGCATCGCCACCAGGGCCACCGCGGCCAGAGACAGGTAGGCGCCGGCGAACGGCACGGCGAGCAGGTCGCGGGTGCGCGCGGCCAGGTTGGGGCCGACCACCGCACCGATCAGGCCGCCGGCCATGACCAGCGAGACGGCGCGCTCCTTGCCGCGCGCGTCGGCCAATTCGGCGGCCGCGAAGCGGTACAGGCCCGCATTGGCGTTGTAGAAGCCGGCCAGCAGGGTCGCGCCGCACAGCAGCCAGAAGTGGCGGGTGGTGGCCGCGTAGGCGCACAGCAGGGCGGCGACCACCGCCACCGCCAGCCCGGCCTGGAACGAGCGCTGGCGGCCCCAGCGCTGCTGCGTGCGGGCGACGATGCCGGTGGACAGGGCCCCGCCCACCACATAGCCCATGACCGGCAGCGTCGCCATCCATCCGTAAGGCGCCAGCGCCAGCCCGACCAGGCCGTTGATGGCGATGAAGGTCACGTTGTTGGTGAGGAACAGGCCCTGGCAGATCGCCAGCAGCCACAGGCGCCGGTTCATGCCGCCCTCCCCGCCCCGTGCGCCGACAGCGCCAGGGCGGCCAGCGCGGCGATGGGCGCGGTCTCCGCGCGCAGCACGCGCGGCCCGAGCGTCACCGGCGCGAAGCCGGCCGCGCGCGCGGCGGCTTCCTCGCGCTCGCTCAGGCCCCCTTCCGCCCCCGACAGCAGCAGCACCGGCGCGGCGCCGGCGGCGGCCTGCAGCAGCGGCGCCGTGCCGGCCGACAGCGACAGCACGCAGCGCAGCGGCCCCGGCGGCGGCGACCAGTCGGCGAAGGCGCGCGGAGGATGGACGGCAGGAACGCGGTTGCCGCCGCACTGCTCGCACGCCGCGACGGCGATCGCCTGCCAGTGCTCCTGCTTGCGGGCCGCCCGGTCGGCCGCAAGACGAACCACGCTGCGCTCCATCACCAGCGGCTGCACGCTGGCCGCGCCCAGCTCGGCGGCCTTTTCGACCAGCCAGTCCATCCGGTCGTTGGCGGGAATGCCCAGCGCGAGGTGCACCTCGCGCGCGGCTTCGCGCTCGACCGCGCGGTGCGCGCCGACCCGGGCCAGCACGTCCGCGCGGCCCATCCGCTCGACGGTCGCCGACCATTCGCCGCCTTGGCCGTCGAACAGGGTCAGCTCGTCACCCGGCTGCAGGCGCAGCACCTGCACGTGCCGGGCCGCGCCGGGGGGCAGCGCCACCGCTTCGCCCTCGCGCAGGGCCAGCGGACAGTGCAGGCGCGCCGGCATCGGGGTCAGACGCGCCCGAAGGCGTACCCGGCCACGGCCTGCGTGCCCTCGACGGCGTCGACCAGTTGCAGCAGCGGGGCCAGTTCGCGGTAGCGGCCGGCCGTGGCGCGGATGTAGGCGATGAAGCGGGGTGTGTCGGCCAGGTACTTGGGCTTGCCGTCGCGCAGCGTCAGGCGGGCGAAGATGCCGGCCACCTTGAGGTGCCGCTGCAGTCCCATCCATTCGACGGCGCGGTAGAACTCGCCGAAATCCGGATCGACCGGCAGGCCGGCCTTCAGGGCCTTTTCCCAGTAGCGCACCGTGATGTCGAGCACGAACTCCTCGTCCCAGCTGAGGAACGCGTCGCGCATCAGGCTGGCGATGTCGTACGTGACGGGGCCGTGCACCGCGTCCTGGAAGTCCAGCACGCCCAGCCGCGGTTCGTCGGCCGAGGCCGGCAGCATCAGGTTGCGCGGCATGAAGTCGCGGTGCACGTAGACGGCGGGCGAGGCCAGGTTGCGCGCGACGATGAGGCCAAACGCCTGCTCGAGCGTCTCGCGCAGCTTGCCCTCCACCGCCACGCCGCGATGGCGCGCCAGGTACCAGTCCGGAAACAGCGCCAGCTCGCGCCGCAGCAGTGCCTCGTCGTACGGCGGCAGCACGTCCGGCCGCGAAGCCAGCTGCCACGCGATCAGCGCGTCGACGGCGCGCAGGTACAGCGGCTGGTTGGCCGCCGGCTGGTGCGGATCCACCGCCTCGATCATGGTGCGGTGGCCCAGGTCGTCGAGCAGCATGAAGCCGAGCGGCTCGTCCCAGGCCAGCACGCGGGGCACGCGTAGCCCCGCGTCGGCCATCAGCTGCGCCACCTTCACGAACGGGCGGCAGTCCTCCTTGTCGGGCGGCGCGTCCATGATGATGCGGCTGCCGCGCTCGCCGTCCACCCGCAGGTAGCGGCGAAAGCTCGCATCGGCCGAGGCGGGCCGGACCGTCGACACATCGAGGCCGTGCGGGCCCGCCAGGCCATCGAGCCAGCGGTGGAAGGCCCGCTCGCGATCGGGATCGGGCCAGGACACCGCAGGCCCGTTGCCGGCGGCGGGCGCCGGGGAAAACGTGGGATCGCTCATGGATAATCGATTCTACAAACGCCCCCGCGGCCGACCCTCGGTCGCTGCCCTGGCCCCGCCCTCCCGACCGAGCCTTGAACCCGCCCCGGACCCTGCGCAGACGCTTCGAGTTGACCCCCCTGGCCGTGGCGGCATTCGCGCTGCTGCACGGGGCGGTCGCGCACGGGCAGGCGGCGCCGCCTGCCGCTGCCACCGGGGAGCTCGGGCTGCGCACCAGCCCCGTCCTGCGCGAGGACATCCCCTCGGTGGTGCGCCGCCAGCTGCCCACCTTCGTCAGCGGCGATCGCCTGTCCGGGCGCACGGACCTGGAGACCACGGTCGAGGGCAATGCGGAACTGCGGCGCGGGGACATGATGATCCGGGCCGACCGGCTCGACTACTACCAGCCCGACGACCTGGCCAAGGCGCGCGGCAACGTGCACATCAACCGGGCCGGCAACGTCTACGAGGGACCACAGCTGGAGCTGAAGGTCGACGCGTTCGAAGGCTTCTTCAACCAGCCGCGCTACCGGTTCCTGCGCAACGGCGCCTACGGCCAGGCCGACCGCGTCGACTTCATCGACGACAAGCGCTCGTTCATCCGCAACGCGACCTACACGACCTGCCAGCGCGCCGACTACCCTGGCTGGATGCCCGCCTGGCTGCTGCGCGCCAACGGCATCCGCATCGACCAGGAAGAAGAGGTGGGCGTCGCGACCGGCGCGCTGCTCACGTTCTTCAACGTGCCGATCCTGCCGATCCCGCAGGTGAGCTTTCCCCTCAGCGACAAGCGCAAGAGCGGCTTCCTGCCGCCGACGATCAGCCTGGACAACCTCAACGGCTTCGAATACCGGCAGCCGTACTACTGGAACATCGCGCCCAATCGCGACCTGACGCTGTACCCGGCGCTCATGACCAAGCGCGGCGTCGACCTGGCCGGCGAATTCCGCTACCTCGAGAGCGCCTACCGCGGCGAGCTGCGTGCCGACGTGATGCCCGGCGACAAGCTGCGCGACCGCACGCGCTGGGGCTATGCATGGCGGCACGGCGGCACGCTGCCGGTCCCGCCGGGGTTCGGCTCGGTCGGACTGAGCCTGAACCTGAACCGCGTCAGCGACGACAATTACTGGCGCGACTTCAGCCGCACCAGTGCCTCCCTCACGCAGCGCCTGCTGGCCAACGATGGCCAGCTCAACTGGAGCAGCGGCACCGGTGCCTGGTACGCGTCGGTGCGGGCCCTGAAGTGGCAGACCCTGCAGGACGTGACCTCGCCGATCACGCCGCCGTACGACCGCGTCCCGCAGGTCTTCACCCGCTATGCGCGGCCGGACCTGCCGCTGGGCCTGGTGGCCTCGGTGGACGCCGACACCACCCGCTTCGAGGCCGACCGCCGGCTCACCCTGCAGCCCAACGCGCAGCGCAGCTACATGCTGGGCCGCATCGAGCGGCCGTGGCAGCATCCCGGCTGGTTCGTCACGCCGCGGCTGCAGCTGCACACCACGCACTACAGCTTCGATGCGCCGCTGGCCAACGGCGAGCGCACCGCCTCGCGCACGCTGCCGGTCGTGAGCCTGGACAGCGGCCTGGTGTTCGAGCGGCCGGCGAGCTATTTCGGCCGCAGCTTCACCCAGACGCTGGAGCCGCGCGCCTTCTACGTCTACACGCCGTTTCGCGACCAGTCGCTGCTGCCCAACTACGACTCGGCCTACAACGACTTCAACTTCGCCACCATCTACACCGAGAACGCGTTCGGCGGCAACGACCGCATCTCGGACAACAACCTGCTGACCCTGGGCGCCACCACGCGCCTGATCGATCCCGACTCCGGGGCCGAGGCCGCGCGCTTCGGCGTGGCGCAGCGGCTGCGGTTCAAGGACCAGCGCGTCACGCTGCCGGGCACGCCGCCGATCAGCGAGCGGCTCTCCGACCTGCTGTTCGGCGCGACGCTGAACTGGACGCCGCAGTGGTCGCTCGACACCACGGTGCAGTACAACCCGAAGACCGGCCGCTCCGAGCGCTCGACTGTCGGCGGGCGCTACAACCCGAGCAACTACCGCGTGATCAGCGCCGCCTACCGGCTGCAGCGCGGCCAGAGCGAGCAGCTGGACATCGGCTGGCAGTGGCCGATCAACGACCTGTGGGGCGACAAGGGCGTGGACCTCGGCCCGGGCCGCGGCCAGGGCGGCAACCGTTGGTACACGGTGGGCCGGCTGAACTTCAGCCTCAAGGACCGGCGCCTGGTCGATACCATCGTCGGCCTCGAGTACGACGCCTGCTGCTGGATCGGCCGCGTGGTGCTGGAGCGGCTGCAAAGCGGTGTCAGCACGGCCAACACGCGCATCATGTTCCAGCTGGAGTTCGTGGGCTTCAGCCGGCTCGGATCGAGCGTGCTGCAGCCGCTGCGCCAGAATATCCCCCGCTACCAGTTCCTGCGCGACCCCGCGGTGGCGCCTCCCAGCAGGTTCAGCAACTACGACTAGAGATCGCGATCCGATGATTCCACGTGTCCACGCCCTTCTGCTCGCCTGCGCGGCAGCCGCCCTTGCCTGGCCCGCGGCGGCGCAGCTGCGGCCCAGCCCGCAGATCGCGCCGGGCGCGCGCACCACCACCACCACCGGACCGCGGGCCGCCGACTACATCGTGGCGGTGGTCAACACCGAGCCGATCACCAACACCGAGGTGCGCACGCGGCTGCTGCGCTTCGAGCAGCAGCTCACCCAGCAGGGTGCGGCGCTGCCGCCGCGGCCCGAGCTCACGCGCATCGTGCTCGAGCGCCTGATCAGCGAAAAAGCCCAGCTGCAGCTGGCGGCCGAGAACGGCATCCGCGTCGACGACGCGCTGGTGGACCAGGCCGAGGCCAACTTCGCCAAGCAGTACGACATGGACGCGCGCCAGCTGCACCGCCAGCTCGCGGCCGAGGGCGTCTCGGTGGCGGCCTTCCGCGACGACCTGCGCAGCCAGCTCACGCTCACGCGGCTGCGCCAGCGCGAGGTCGAGTCGCGCGTGCGGGTGACCGAAGCCGACATCGACCAGTACATCCGCGACCAGCAAGGGGCCGGCGAGGCGGCCAACCTGGAGCTGAACCTGGGCCACATCCTCATCGCGGTGCCCGAGCGGGCCGGCGAGCAGCAGCTTCGCGAACTTCAGGCCAAGGCCGAGCGCGTGGCCGAGCGGGCCCGCGCCGGCGAGGACTTCGCCGCCCTCGCGCGCCAGTTCTCCGACGTGCCCGGCGCCGCCCAGTCGGGCGGGCAGATGGGCGCGCGGCCGGCCGATCGCTATCCGTCGCTGTTCGTGGATGCCGTGCGCACGCTGCCCGTGGGCGCGGTGCCGAACGTCGTGCGCTCCGGCGCGGGCTTTCACGTGCTGAAGCTGCTCGAGAAGCGCCAGAGCGGCTTGCCCGGCATCGACGTGACCCAGACCCACGCGCGGCACATCCTGCTGCGCACCGGCCCGCAGCTGACCGAGGCGCAGGCGCGCGAACGCCTGGCCGACTTCAAGCGCCGCATCGACAGCGGGCAAACCGACTTCGCCCAGCTCGCGCGCGAGAACTCGCAGGACACCAGCGCCCTGCGCGGCGGCGACCTGGGCTGGGTCAATCCCGGCAACTTCGTGCCCGAGTTCGAGGACGTGATGAACGGCCTGGCGCCCGGCCAGATCTCGGGCCCGGTGGTCTCGCGCTTCGGCGTCCACCTGATCCAGGTGATGGAGCGCCGGCAGGCCAAGCTGTCCGAGCGCGAGCAGCGCGACATGATCCGCAACCTGGTGCGCGAGAAGAAGCTGGACGAAGCCTACGTGCAATGGGCGCAGGAAGTGCGCGGCAAGGCGTACGTCGAATACCGCGATCCGCCCGCCTGACATGGCGCGCCGGCCCAGCCCCTCCGGAACGCACATCCCCAGGAAGCGCTTCGGCCAGCACTTCCTCACCGATTCGTCCGTCATCGACGCGATCGTGCGCGCGATCGCGCCGCGTCCGGGCCAGGCGATGGTGGAGATCGGCCCGGGCCTGGCGGCGCTGACGCAGCCGCTGGTCGAGCGCCTGGGCCACCTGCTGGTCGTCGAGCTCGACCGCGACCTGGCCGCGCGGCTGCGCCAGCACCCGCAGCTGGAGGTGGTGGAGGCGGACGTGCTGCAGGTGGACTTCACCGCGCTGGCAGCCCGCGCCGGCGGGTCCCGGCTGCGCATCGTCGGCAACCTTCCCTACAACATCTCGACGCCGATCCTGTTCCACCTGCTCACGCATGTCGGCGTGGTGGAGGACCAGCACTTCATGCTGCAAAAGGAAGTGATCGACCGGATGGTGGCGCAGCCTTCGACGGCCGCCTACGGACGCCTGTCGGTCATGCTGCAGTGGCGCTACGCGATGGAGGACGTGCTGTTCGTGCCGCCCGCGGCGTTCGACCCGCCGCCCAAGGTGGACAGCGCCGTCGTGCGCATGGTGCCCCACGCCGCGCCGGCGGCGGTCGACGGCGACCTGCTGTCGGAACTGGTGCAGGTGGCGTTCAGCCAGCGGCGCAAGCTGCTGCGCCACAGCCTGGGCAAGTGGCTCGAGCAGCGCGGCTTCGGCGGCACGTTCGAGCTGCAGCGGCGGGCCGAAGAGGTGAGCGTGCAGGAGTACCTGGCGCTGGCGGCCGCCGTGCAACCGTAGGGCCGGAAACGATGAAGCCCGGTCACCCGGGCTTCATCGTTTCCTCGTCTCGGGGTCAGGCTGCGGCGAGCCAGTACCCGGCGTTGAAGGGGCTGCTCATGCGCAGCGCCAGGGGCGAGACGTCGACCAGCTTGTCGGTGGGCATCTTCTCGCCGTTGTCGGTGATGGCCGCGGGGCTGGCGGCACTCTCGGTGCCCTGAGCCTCGTTCGCCCGTTCTGCTTGGCCGGCTTGTGCAGAACGGGCTACAGAAAAGAATAGAAGCATCGGAATGGAATCTTCCGGTCGGCCCAGTAGTCGGCCGTGTCGCGGAAGATGTCCAGCAACTGCTCGCGCGCTTCCTTGTCGAACTTCGAGGTGGCGGGAATCTGCTCCAGCACCACGATGAAGCCGGGCTGGGGGCCCGACTTGTGCACCGGGTCGGTCATGCAGTCGTACAGCGCGTCGAAGTTCTTGCCGAAGTGCGCCGGCAGCATGAACTGCTGGGCGATCAGCTCCAGGACGTCCTGCTTGCTCTGGGCATTGGCCAGGTTGGCGTAGAGGAAGTGCTGGCCCAGCGCGCGGGCGGTGTCCTGCAGGTCCTGCACGCGGAACGCGCGGATCGACTGCACGATGTTGTTGCGCACGCCCTTCAGGGGCGTCTCGCTGATGTCGGGGCGAAGGGATGGGTCCATCTCCGCGTCTCTTTCCAAGGATGTCAAAAACATGTCCCGCTTCATGTCGGTTCACTCCACGATCTTGCGAAAACTGGCGTAATGGTCAGCGGTGTAGTAACAGGCGTCCGGCTGCCGGGGTGGGCCGCCGCACACGATGCGCCGGGCCCCCCGGTCGCGCGAACCTGGCGTCTTCACGGTGTATTCGCGCCAGTAGCCGCGCCTGGCCGCCGGGAGCTGCCGCTCGCGGTTGCCGAACACCGTGCCGTCCTTCTCGTACGGGAACGGTCCGCCCTGGCGGATCAGTTCGTAGGTTTCCCTGCCTTGCCGGGGCAGCTCGGCCACGGGGATCGTGGCCGCACTGCTGCCGGCGCGGCGCTCCTGCGGGCCTTTCGCCTGCACCGGCCCGGGGCCGGTGAGCGCGACTGCGAACAAGAGGCTAGTGAGCGCAAACTTGAAGGCAGCCAAACGCGCCATGAACAGGGAAAAGTGACCTCTTGGGGGACCTGGGACGCCTTCCGGGATGCGCCGCGAACCGTTGAGATCCTCGGGTTAACCCGGAAAATTCAGCGCATAAGTTTGAACGATCCGGTCACAAAAGGCAAGCGCCTGCCCAAATTTTGGGCAGGGAAAAAGGCCTTTGGAAGCTCGGCCATTGGCGCCCCAAGTGAGCGCCTGCTGTCGCGGTTTGCTTTACCGGGCCGCGTTCGCGTCGGCCACCGTCAGGGCGGCCATGTTGACGATGCGCCGCACGGTCGTGCTGGCCGTCAGGATGTGCACCGGTTTGGCGGCGCCCAGCAGCACCGGGCCGATGGCGATGTTGCCGCCCGCCGCCGTCTTGAGCAGGTTGTAGGAAATGTTGGCGGCGTCGATGTTCGGGCACACCAGCAGGTTGGCGTCGCCCGACAGCGTGCTGTGCGGCATCAGGTGGTCGCGCGCCGCGCCGTCCAGCGCCACGTCGCCGTGCATCTCGCCGTCCACCTCCAGCCACGGCGCCCGCTCGCGCAGCAGCGCGAGCGTGTCGCGCATCTTGACCGCGCTGGGCTGGTTGCTGGAGCCGAAGTTGGAGTGCGACAGCAGCGCCGCCTTGGGCTTGAGGCCGAAGCGCATCATCTCCTCGGCCGCCATCACGGTGATCTCGGCCAGCTGCGGCGCCGTCGGGTCGTAGTTGACGTGGGTGTCGACCAGGAACACCTGGCGGTTGGGCAGCATCAGCCCGTTCATGCAGGCGTAGGTGGCGACGCCCTCGCGGCGGCCGATCACCTGGTCGATGTACTTCAGGTGGATCTCGGTCGTGCCCCAGGTGCCGCAGATCATGCCGTCGACCTGGCCCTTGTGCAGCAGCATGGCGCCGATCAGGGTGAGCCGGCGGCGCATCTCGATCTTGGCCATCTGCTCGGTCACGCCCCGGCGGTCCATCATCCGGTGGTAGGTCTGCCAGAAGTCGCGGTAGCGGTCGTCCCAGTCGGTGTTGACGACGTCGAAGTCGCGGCCCTGCGCCAGGCGCAGGCCGAACTTCTCGATCCGCTGCGCGATGATGGCGGGGCGCCCGATCAGCGTCGGGCGCGCGATGCCCTCGTCGACCACGATCTGCGCGGCGCGCAGCACGCGCTCCTCCTCGCCCTCGCACAGCGCCACGCGCTTGCGCTCGGCCTGCTTGGCGGCGGTGAAGATCGGCTTCATCGTGGTGCCCGACGCGTAGACGAAGCTCTGCAGCTTCTCGCGGTAGGCATCCATGTCCTTGACCGGCCGCAGCGCGACGCCGCTGTCCGCGGCGGCCTGCGCCACCGCGGGGGCGATCTTCATCATCAGCCGCGGGTCGAACGGCTTGGGAATCAGGTAGTCGGGCCCGAACGAGAGCTTCTGGCCCGCGTAGGCGGCGGCGACCACCTCGCTCTGCTCGGCCTGCGCGAGTTCGGCGATCGCATGCACCGCCGCGATCTCCATCTCCACCGTGATCGTGGTCGCGCCGGAATCGAGCGCGCCGCGGAAGATGTACGGGAAGCACAGGACGTTGTTGACCTGGTTCGGGTAGTCCGTGCGGCCGGTCGCCAGGATCGCGTCGGGGCGCACGGCCTTGGCCTCCTCGGGCGCGATCTCCGGGTTCGGGTTGGCCAGCGCCAGGATCAGCGGGTCCTTGGCCATCGACTGGACCATCTGCGGCTTGAGCACGTTGGCCGCCGACAGGCCCAGGAAGATGTCGGCGCCCTGGATCACATCGGCCAGCGTGCGCGCCGAGGTCTTCTGCGCGAACTGCACCTTGTCCTCGTCCATCAGCTCCTTGCGGCCCTCGTACACCACGCCGGCCAGGTCGGTGGCGAAGATGTTCTCGCGCGGCATGCCCAGCTTGAGCAGCAGGTTCAGGCAGGCGAGCGCGGCGGCGCCGGCGCCCGAGGTCACCAGCTTGACCTCGCGGATGTCCTTGCCCACCACCTTCAGGCCGTTGATGATGGCCGCGCCGACCACAATGGCCGTGCCGTGCTGGTCGTCGTGGAAGACCGGGATCTTCATCCGCTCGCGCAGCTTGCGCTCGACGTAGAAGCAGTCCGGCGCCTTGATGTCCTCGAGGTTGATGCCGCCGAAGGTGGGCTCCAGCGCGGCGATCACGTCGACCAGCTTGTCCAGGTCGTCCTTCTCGTTGATCTCGATGTCGAAGACGTCGATGCCGGCGAACTTCTTGAACAGGACGCCCTTGCCCTCCATCACCGGCTTGGACGCCAGCGGGCCGATGTCGCCCAGGCCCAGCACGGCGGTGCCGTTGGTGATCACGGCCACCAGGTTGCCGCGCGCGGTGTAGCGGAAGGCGGCGGTGGGGTCCTTGACGATCTCCTCGCAGGGCGCGGCGACGCCGGGCGAATAGGCGAGCGCGAGGTCGTGCTGGTTGATCAGCTGCTTGGTGGCCGCGATCGCGATCTTGCCCGGCGTCGGGTGCTCGTGGTATTCGAGCGCCGCCTGCCGCAGCTCGGCGCGCTTGTCGACCGCGTTCTGCGATTCGGTGGGGGGCATGGGCGTTTGTCTCCTGGGGCGCGGCGCGCCGCCGCCGGGGGCGGACGCCGGAGGTGTGGGGGTGCGATTGTAGGTCTGGGAGCGCGCGGGAGCCCGCGCCGCCCCCGCGCGGGCGCTCAGCCCCGCATCAGGGCCTCGATCTCGTCGGCGCGCACCGGCACGTCGCGCGTGATCAGCTCGCAGCCGCCGGCGGTGACGATGGCATCGTCCTCGATCCGGATGCCGATGTGGTGGAAGGCCTCGGGCACGCCCTCGGCCGGCCGCACGTACAGGCCCGGCTCGATCGTGAGCACCATGCCCGGTCGCAGGATGCGGCTGGGCCGGTTCTTGATCAATTCGCCCGACAGCGGGTCCTTGCGCTCGCTGACCTCGCCGACCTGGGACGGCTCGACATAGCTGCCGCAGTCGTGCACGTCCATGCCGAGCCAGTGGCCGGTGCGGTGCATGTAGAACTGGAAGTACGCGCGCTTGTCGATCACGTCGTCGACGGTGCCGACCTTGTTGCGATCGAGCAGGCCGACATCGAGCATGCCCTGGGCCAGGACCTTGACGGTGGCGTCGTGCGGGTCGTTGAAGCGCGCGCCGGCCCGGGTCGCGGCGATGGCCGCCTCCTGCGAGGCGAGCACCAGGTCGTACAGCACGCGCTGCGGGCCGGTGAACCTGCCGTCGGCCGGGAAGGTGCGGGTGATGTCGCTGGCGTAGCCGTCCAGCTCGCAGCCGGCGTCGATCAGCACCAGGTCGCCGGCGCGCACCGGGGCGTCGGCGGCGCGGTAGTGCAGCACGCAGGCGTTGGCGCCGGCCGCGACGATGGAGCTGTAGGCCGGGTACTGCGAGCCGCCCATGCGGAACTCGTGCAGCAGCTCGGCGTCCAGGTGGTGCTCGCGCACCTCCTGGCCTTCGCGCAGCATGCGGGCCGACAGCTTCATCGCGCGCACGTGGGCGCGGGCGCTGATGCGGGCGGCGCGGCGCATGATGTCCTGCTCGTGCGCGTCCTTGACCAGGCGCATCTCGTCCAGCACCGCGCACAGGTCGCGCTGCTGCTCGGGGCACAGCGCGCCGTAGCGCACGCGGGCCCGCACCTTGTTCAGCCAGCCGCCAACGCGCGCTTCCAGGCCGGCGTGGATGGCGAAGGGGTACCAGACGGCGTCACGGTTCTCGAGCAGCTTGGGCAGCAGGGCGTCGAGTTCGTCGATGGAATGGGCGGACTGCACGCCCAGCGCCTCCACCGCGGCCTGCGGCCCCAGGCGGTAGCCGTCCCAGATCTCGCGCTCCAGGTCCTTGGGGGCGCAGAACAGCGTGCTGGCGCCGTCGCCGGTGATCACCAGCCAGGCATGCGGCTCGGTGAATCCGGTGAGGTAGTAGAAGTAGCTGTCGTGGCGGAACAGGAAGTCGCTGTCGCGGTTGCGCTGCCGCTCCAGGGCGGTGGGGACCAGTGCGATGCCGTTGGGCCCGATGGCTGCGGCCACGCGGGAGCGGCGTTCGGCGTACAGCGAGTAGGGGAGCTCGGAGTTCATGGTCGGATTGTCCCTCGTTCAGTCCGGGGCGGCCAGCGCGGCCAGCTGGCCGGGCGTGCCGATGTTGTGCCATTCGCCGCGCCAGGCTTCGACGCTGATGCGCCGCTGGCGCATGCCTTCGAACAGCAGCGGACCGAGCGGCGCGCGGCGGCCCACCGGCAGGTGGCTGCACAGCGAGGCGCGCACCAGCGCGAGGTTCGCGTAGGTCCAGCGCGCGCCGTCCGGGCCGGCCGCGTCGGCGAGCCCCAGGCCGTCGGCGCCGATGCCGAAGTCGCCCTCCGGATGGAAGGGCGGATTGGGCACCAGCCACAGGTGGGCCAGCTGCTCGTTGGCGCGAAACCGCTCCAGCGCCTTCGGCTCGAAAGCGAAATCGGGCGCATGGATGTCGCCCGAGATGAGCCAGAAGGCCTCGTCGAGGAGAGGCAGCGCCTTGGCGATGCCACCGGCGGTCTCGAGCGCGCCCCCGTGGTCGCGGCCTTCCATCGAGTAGGCGATCTCCAGCCCCCAGCGCGCGCCGTCGCCCAGGGCGGCCGGGATCTGTTCTTCGAGCCAGGCCGTGTTGACCACCACGCGGCGGATGCCCGCGCGCGCGAGAGCCTCCAGGTGCCACACGATGAGCGGCTTGCCGCGCACCGGCAAAAGCGGCTTGGGGCAGGTGTCGGTGAGCGGCCGCATGCGCTCGCCCCGGCCCGCCGCCAGGATCATGGCCTGCGCGCGCATCAAGTGCTCCTCACGGGGCTTCGGTCCCCCGGTCCAGCGAGCGCTGCTCGGTCCACTCGGGCGCCAAGCGGCTCACCAGGGCATCCATCAGGCCGCGCGCCCTGGCCGACGGGTCGTCGCCCGCGACGCCGGCGAGGTGGACATCGATCGTGGCGCCGCGCTGGGCCGGCCACGTGTGCAGGCAGACGTGCGAGTGCGCCAGCAGCAGGGCCACCGTCGCGCCTTGGCCCGGGGCGCCGCCGGCGTCCTGGAACACCTCGGACTCGACTTCCAGGCCGACGGCCTGCGCCGCCTGCCGGGCCCAGTCGCCCAGCCGGCGCGCGTCGGCGAGCCAGGCGTCGTCGCAGCGGCACTGGTACAGGTCGGCGGTGAGGTGCAGGCCTCGCATCGTGCGCACTGTAGACGATGCGCACCCCGGCCCGTCGCGGCCGGGGTCGCCCAGGCCCGGCCGTTAAAATCTGGGGTTTTCCCGCCCGCCCCCATGCCGCCCTCCACACCCGCCGATCCGATGGCCGTTTCCTCTCCCGCGTTGCAGGCCGACGCCCGCCAGATGGCCAACGCGATCCGCGCGCTCGCGATGGACGCGGTGCAGCAGGCCAACTCCGGCCATCCCGGTGCGCCCATGGGCATGGCCGACATCGCCGTGGCACTGTGGCACCGCCACCTGAAGCACAGCCCCACCGACCCGAAGTGGTTCGACCGCGACCGCTTCGTGCTCTCGAACGGCCACGCGTCGATGCTGATCTACGCGCTGCTGCACCTGACCGGCTACGACCTGCCGGTGCAGGAGCTGAAGAACTTCCGGCAGCTGCACAGCAAGACGGCCGGCCATCCGGAAGTCGGTGTCACGCCGGGCGTGGAGACCACCACCGGCCCCCTCGGCCAGGGCATCACCAATGCGGTCGGCATGGCGCTGGCGGAGAAGCTGCTGGCGGCGGAGTTCAACCGCGACGGCCACGCCGTCGTCGACCACTTCACCTACGCCTTCCTGGGCGACGGCTGCCTGATGGAGGGCATCAGCCACGAGGCCTGCGCGCTGGCCGGCGCCTGGAAGCTCAACAAGCTGATCGCCATCTACGACGACAACGGCATCTCGATCGACGGCCAGGTCACGCCCTGGTTCATCGACGACACGCCGGCGCGGTTCCGCGCCTACGGCTGGAACGTGATCGGCCCGATCGACGGCCACGACATCGACGCGGTGGACCGCGCGATCGCCGACGCCCGGCGCAGCGCCGACAAGCCCACGCTGATCGTCGCCGACACGCAGATCGGCCACGGCAGCCCGAACCGCGCCAACACGGCCAAGGCGCACGGCGAGGCCCTGGGCCTGGAGGAAGTGCAGCTCACGCGCGATGCGCTGGGCTGGCCGCACGAGCCGTTCGTGGTGCCCCAGCCGGTCTACGACGCCTGGGACGCCAAGGCCAGGGGCCGTGCCGCGCAGGACGCCTGGGACAAGCGCTTCGCCGCCTACCGCGCGGCCCATCCCGAGCTGGCCGCGGAATTCGTCCGCCGCATGAAGGGCGAGCTGCCGCGCAACTTCGCCCAGGTGGCCGTCGACGCCGCCGTGGCGGCGCACGCCAAGGCGGAGACGGTCGCCTCGCGCAAGGCGTCGCAGCTGGCCCTGGAGGCGTTCACCGCCGCCCTGCCCGAACTGCTGGGTGGCAGCGCCGACCTGACCGGCTCCAACCTGACCAACACCAAGAGCACGCCGCCGCTGCGCGTGAACCTAGCCGGCGAGGTGCAGCGCACCGAGGACGGCAGGATCGGCCGGCACATCAACTACGGCGTGCGCGAGTTCGGCATGGCCGCGATCATGAACGGCGTTGCGCTGCACGGCGGCTACATCCCCTACGGCGGCACCTTCCTGACCTTCAGCGACTACAGCCGCAATGCCATCCGCATGGCCGCGCTGATGAAGCAGCGCGTGGTGCACGTGTTCACCCACGACTCGATCGGCCTGGGCGAGGACGGCCCCACCCACCAGTCGGTCGAGCACGCGGCCAGCCTGCGCCTGATCCCCAACCTGGACGTCTGGCGCCCGGGGGACACGGCCGAGACCAGCGTGGCCTGGGCCGTCGCGCTGCAGAACATGACGCGGCCGACGGCGCTGCTTCTGTCGCGGCAGAACCTGCCGTACGCGCCCAAGGCGGGGCTGGAGGACATCAGCAAGGGCGGCTACGTGCTGGCCGAGCCGGCCGAGGTCGGCGTGCGCGGCCGGCCGCAGGCGGTGATCATCGCCACCGGCTCGGAGGTGCAGCTGGCGCTCAAGGCGCAGGAGCAGCTCGCGCAGCAGGGCATCGGCGTGCGCGTGGTCTCGATGCCCAGCACCACCACCTTCGACCGCCAGAGCGCCGCCTACAAGGGCGAGGTGCTGCCCGCGGGCCTGCCGCGCGTCGCCGTCGAGGCGGGCGTGACCGACTTCTGGTGGAAGTACGGCTGCGCGGCGGTGGTGGGCATCGACACCTACGGCGAATCGGCGCCGGCCAACGTGCTGTTCAAGCACTTCGGCTTCACGCCGGAGAACGTGGCCGACACGGTGCGCGCGGTCCTGTCGCGCTGATCACGGGGGCGAGGCCGCACGCACGACGCCCGATGCGGCAAGATCGACCCCACGAGTTTTCAATCCATCGGAGCTTTTCATGACCATCAAGATCGGGATCAACGGATTCGGCCGTATCGGCCGCATGGTGTTCCGCGCCGCGGTGCAGAACTTCAACGACATCGAGGTGGTCGGCATCAACGACCTGCTCGAGCCCGATTACCTGGCGTACATGCTCCAGTACGACAGCGTGCACGGCCGCTTCAAGGGCGAGGTCTCGGTGGACGGCAACACGCTGGTGGTCAACGGCAAGCGCATCCGGCTGACCGCGGTCAAGGATCCCGCCGAGCTGAACTGGGGCGCGGTCGGCGCCGAGGTGGTGGTCGAGTCCACCGGCATCTTCCTCACCAAGGAAGGCGCGCAGAAGCACATCAACGCCGGCGCCAGGAAGGTCATCATGTCGGCGCCGTCCAAGGACGACACGCCGATGTTCGTCTACGGCGTGAACCACGCCACGTACAAGGGCGAGGCCATCATCTCCAACGCGTCGTGCACCACCAACTGCCTGGCGCCGCTGGCCAAGGTGATGAACGACAAGTGGGGCATCAAGCGCGGCCTGATGACGACGGTGCATGCGGCCACCGCCACCCAGAAGACCGTGGACGGCCCGAGCAACAAGGACTGGCGCGGCGGCCGCGGCATCCTGGAGAACATCATCCCGTCGTCCACCGGCGCGGCCAAGGCGGTCGGGGTCGTGATTCCCGAGCTGAACAAGAAGCTCACCGGCATGTCCTTCCGCGTGCCGACCTCGGACGTCTCGGTGGTCGACCTGACCGTCGAGCTGAACAAGGAAGCCACCTACAAGGAGATCTGCGCGGAGATGAAGGCGCAGTCCGAAGGCGCGCTCAAGGGCGTGCTGGGCTACACCGAGGACAAGGTGGTGGCCACCGATTTCCGCGGCGACGCCCGCACCTCGATCTTCGACGCCGAGGCCGGCATCGCCCTGGACGGCACCTTCGTCAAGCTGGTGAGCTGGTACGACAACGAGTGGGGCTACTCCAACAAGGTGCTGGAGATGTGCCGCGTGGTGGCGGCCCGCTGATCGGCGCCGCTCCTGCACTCTGACGAGGAACGCGCCCACGGGCGCGTTTTTTCATGGGGCTGCGCGTTGACGCCGCCACCGGCCCGCGCCTATGGTCCTGCTTCGCTGGCAGGGAGGCACATGGACGATGCGGCGTTTCGCCACTGGTTGACGCACAAGAGCTGGGCCTTGAGCGTTCGCTATTGCAAGGTCGTGGCCCTGCTGATTCCGCCGGCGGCGCTCGCCACCGACCTGCCGCTGGTGCGCCGCGACGTGCCCGGGCTGGAGTGGCTGGTGGCCTGGCAGGTCGCGGCGGAGCTCGTTTGCCTGGCCCTCATCGCGGCCGATCGCTGGTGGGCCGGCGTGCGTGGCCGCGAAGGGGCGCTGTACGCGTTCTGCGCCGTGTTCATCGGCCTGTGCGCGTGGATCGGCATGGTCGACGGGCAACTGCGGGGCGACTTCTCGATCTATGCCGCCGGCATGACGTTCGGCGCCGCCGTCGCGGGCACGCCGCTGCGCATGCGTCAGCCCCTCTATGCGGCCAGCCTGCTCGCGCTGGCCATTCCCATCTGGCAGCGCGATGGCGGCGACGCCATCCTGGTGGTCTCGGCGCTGGTCAACCCGTTCTGCGTCGTCGTGCTGTGCCTGTGGCTGGACCGGCTGACCTATTCGCGCGACCTGGCCTTGTACCGGCAGACGCAGCGCGCGCAGGCCGAACGCGAGCGCGCCGACGGCCTGCTGCACAACGTGCTGCCGCGCGCCATCGTCGAGGAGCTCAAGCGCGACCGGCGCATCCGGGCGCGCAAGGTCGAGGACCTGGGCGTGCTCTTTGCCGACATCGCCGGCTTCACCCGCTATGCCAACCGGCTGCCGCCCGACGCGCTGGTCCTGATGCTCGACGAGATCTTCACCTCCTTCGACGCCCTGGTGGAGCAGCACCGGGTCGAGAAGATCAAGACCATCGGCGACGCCTACATGGCGGTGTCGGAGGGCCGGGTCGAGGCCCTGTGCCAGCTGGCGCTGGACATGCGCGACGCCCTGGAGCGCTACAACCGGCGCAACGGCACGCAGCTGGCCATGCGCATCGGCATCCACGCCGGCCCGGCGGTGGCGGGCGTGCTGGGTACCAAGCGCTTCCTGTACGACGTCTGGGGCGACACGGTCAACGTCGCCAGCCGGGTCGAGAGCGCCGGCCGCGCGGGCAGCATCCACGTCACCGAGGCGGTGGTGCAGCGCGCGAGCGGCTCGCTGGCGTTCTCGCCGCGCGGCCTGGTGGAGCTGCAGGGCCGGGGGCGCATGGCCACCGCCTGGCTGCTCGGTCCGGCCAAGCAGCCTTCCAGCGCCGGCGAGGCGGCGCTGGCGGCCTAGCGAATCCGCCTTCGCGGCGTCCCGCGCGCCACGTATCGTCCCGGATGGACGTCCGCCGGCAAGCCGCGACTTGACGGCCAAGTAACGACTTGTATCTAATTCCGGATGGACATTCGGAACGCGGACGAGCGGCGGCAGGTGTACGAGCGCCTGGTGCGCGGCAGCGAAGCTCCCGGCGAGGCGCAAGTCGAGCAGCGCTGGCAGTGGCTGATGGCCGCGCACGTGGTCGGGCAGGCCGAGCCCTGGCTGCATCTGGACAGCCACCGGCGCATGTTGCGGCTGGCGGGCCGCACGCGCGACTGGCGCGAAGCGGCCGGCCAGCTGCTTCGCATCGCGCTGCTGCCCCTCGGCCACCTCCTGCGGCGCCTGCCCCGCGGCAACGTCGGCCGCGCCAGCGTGGGCGTGACGCAGGTGATGGTGCCTCCCGAGCCCGTTCAGGTGCTGATCGACTGGGCGATCCTGGGCACCCGCATCCCCGGCACGCGCTGGTGAGGCGTCCGGCGGATCAGCCGCCCTGCAGGTGCTTGCCCACCAGGCCCGCCAGTTCGAACATCGTCACCTGCGGCTTGCCGAACACGGCGCGCAGCTTGTCGTCGGCATTGATGGCGCGCTTGTTCGTCGTGTCCTGCAAGCCGTTGGCCTTGATGTAGTCCCACAGCTTCTTGATCACCTCGGTGCGGGCCACCGGTTCCGGCCCGATCACCGCGGCCAGTTCCGGGCTGGGCGTGAGCCCCGCGCCCGGCTTGCGAGCGGACTTGGCCGGGGCCTTCTTCGCGGCCGCCTTCTTGGCCGGCGCTGCCTTGGCGGCCGTCTTGCCCGCCGCCTTCGCGGCCGGCCGTGCCGGCGCGCCCTTGCGCGGCGGGAACTTGCTCTCGCGCGGCTCGAACGCGAAGTTCACCTTGCCCGCTTCCGCATCCCAGGCGAGGAAGGCCTTGAACGGGCGCCGGGTGCGCATCGAGACGAACTTGTCCAGCAGGTCGGTCTTGCCGGCCGCCAGCAGCTTCTTCATCTGCTCGCGCTCGATCGGCTGCTGCAGGATGATCTGGCCGCTCTTGAAGTCGCAGCTGGGCGTGGGTTGCGCCGCCGTGGGCACCGATTTCTCGCAGACGTAGTTCTTGCCCCACTCGAACACGCGGGCGCCGCACTTCGGGCACGGGCCCAGCGGCTCCTGGCCGCCGAAGTCGATCAGCTCGCCGGTCTCGGACGGGTCGGCCTCGTCACCGAAATCGAATTCGAGCTTCCAGTTGCGGTCCTCGTCGCTGTACTTGAGCACCATCTCGGCGGTGAAGGGCCAGCCCGCCTTGGAGCGGAAGCCCTCCAGCGGCCCGATGCGCTTGTCGCGCATGAACTGCTCGACCTCGGCCAGCTCGAACGCCCGCCCGGCCGGGATCTTGGTGAACGAGAAGCCGCACGCGTCCTCGCCCGAGCCGCTGCGGCCCGAGCAGGTGTAGCGTCGGTAGTTCTCCTTGACGATGCCGCCGCAGTTCGGGCATGGCGTGTGCAGCGTCGCGTAGTCGCCCGGCACGGTGTCGCGGTCGTACTCCTTGGCCTTCTTGACGATGTGCTTCGTCATCTCGGCGATCTCGCGCATGAACGCGTCGCGCGAGAGCTTGCCGTGCTCCATCTGCGCCAGCTTGTATTCCCATTCGCCGGTGAGCTCGGGCTTGGTCAGCTCCTCGACGCCCAGGCCGCGCAACAGCGTCATGAGTTGGAACGCCTTGGCGGTGGGCATGAGCTCGCGGCCTTCGCGCAGCATGTACTTTTCCGAGATCAGCCCTTCGATGATCGCGGCCCGCGTGGCCGGCGTCCCCAGGCCCTTTTCCTGCATCGCCTCGCGCAGCTCGTCGTCCTCGACCAGCTTGCCGGCGCCTTCCATCGCGCCCAGCAGCGTGGCTTCGGAGTAGCGCGCCGGCGGCCGCGTCTTGAGGCCGCGCGCCTCCACGGACTCCGCGCGCACCATCTCGCCGGCCTTGACCGGCACCAGCGTCCTGGCGTTCTCGTCGCCCTCCTGCTCCGCCTCCTTGCCCCAGATGGCGAGCCAGCCGGCCTTGACCAGCACCTTGCCCTCGGTCTTGAAGCTGTGGCCCACCACCAGGCTGATGCGGGTGGTGACCTGGTACTCGGCGCTCGGGAAGAACACCGACAGGAAGCGGCGCACCACCAGGTCGTACAGCTTCTGTTCGGCGTCCGACAGGCCGCTGGGCGCCTGCAGCGTCGGGATGATGGCGAAGTGGTCGCTGACCTTGCTGTTGTCGAAGACGCGCTTGGTCGGCTTCACGTAGCCGTCGTCCAGCGCCTGCTTGGCGAACGGCGCCAGGTGCGCCATGCCGCTGCTGGCGAGCATGCCCATCGTGTCCTTGACCGTCGCGAGGTAGTCCTCGGGCAGGGCACGCGAGTCGGTTCGCGGGTAGGTCAGTGCCTTGTGCCGCTCGTACAGCGACTGCGCCAGCGCCAGCGTGGTCTTGGCCGAGTAGCCGAAGCGTCCGTTGGCTTCGCGCTGCAGCGACGTGAGGTCGAACAGCAGCGGCGAGGCCTGGGTGGTGGGCTTGGACTCCTCCGTGACCGTCGCCGCCTTGCCGCGCACGGCGTCGGCGATGGCCTGCGCCTCCTGCTGCGACCAGAGGCGGTCGGCCTTCTGCTCGGCGTCCTCGGGGTTCTTCTTCCACTTGGGGTCGAACCACTTGCCGGGGTATTCGCCGGCCTCGGCCAGGAAGCTGGCGTGGATCTCCCAGTAGTCGCGGCTGACGAACCGGCGGATCTGCTCCTCGCGTTCCACCACCACCGCCAGGGTGGGTGTCTGCACGCGGCCCACGGTGGTCAGGAAGAAGCCGCCGTCGCGCGAGTTGAAGGCCGTCATCGCCCGCGTGCCGTTGATGCCCACCAGCCAGTCCGCCTCCGAGCGCGACCGCGCCGCCGAGGCCAGCCCCTCCATCTGCCGGTCCGAGCGCAGCTGGTCGAAGCCGTCGCGGATGGCCTGCGGCGTCATCGACTGCAGCCACAGGCGCCGCACCGGCTTGCGCGCGGCGGCCTTCTTGGCGGCCTTGTCGTCCTCGTTGCCGAAGGCGTACTGCTCGATCAGGCGGAAGATCAGCTCGCCCTCGCGCCCGGCGTCGCACGCGTTCACCAGTTCGGTGACGTCCTTGCGGCGCGCGAGCTTGACCACCGCGTTCAGGCGCGACTTGGTCTTCTCGACCGGCTTCAGGTCGAAGTACGGCGGGATCACGGGCAGGTGGGCAAAGCTCCACTTGCCCCGCTTGACGTCGAACTCCTCCGGCGCCTGGATCTCGACCAGGTGGCCGACGGCGCTGGTGACGACGTAGGCGTCGCTCTCGAAGTATTCGTCGTGCTTGTCGAACTTGCCGGCCACGGGTGTCAGCGCGCGGACGATGTCCTGCGCGACGGAGGGCTTCTCGGCGATGACCAGTGTCTTCCCTGTCACGGTGGATTCATGCGCCCGGAGGCGCACCTTTCGTTGTTCCTACAATCTCGGCTCTTCACGCGCGCGTGCGCGCACGCGTACGTGTGCACATTCAACTTATCAGAGTTCCATCCATGCCAGCAAAAGCAGTCCAGGGCGGCGGGCGAAAAATCCAGACGCGCAAGTCGGGCATTCACGGCAAGGGCGTCTTCGCCGTCCAGGACATCGCCGAGGGCGAGACCATCATCGAGTACGTCGGCGAGATCATCACGTGGGCCGAAGCCCAGCGGCGCCACCCGCACAACCCGGACGATCCCAACCACACGTTCTACTTCCACGTCGACGAGGAGCGCGTCATCGACGCCCTGCACGGCGGCAACTCGTCCCGCTGGATCAACCACTCGTGCAATCCGAACTGCGAGGCGGACGAGGAGGACGGGCGGGTCTTCATCAAGGCGCTGCGCAACATCCGGGCCGGCGAGGAGCTCAACTACGACTACGGCCTGATCATCGACGAGCCGTACACCAAGAAGCTCAAGGCGGAGTATCCGTGCTGGTGCGGCGCCAAGAACTGCCGCGGCACCCTGCTGGCGCCCAAGCGCCGCCGCTGAGCATGCGCTGGCCGGCGGAGGCGGTCTGGGAGCAGGTCGTGCCGGCCTGGCCGGGCTTCACGGTCGAGGTCCTGCCCGAGCTGGATTCCACCAACAGCGAACTGATGCGCCGGGCGCGGGCCGGTCGCGCCGAGCCCGTGCTGCTGGTGGCCGAACGCCAGACGGCCGGGCGCGGCCGCCTCGGCCGCGACTGGCGCAGCGAGCCGGGCGCGTCGCTGACGCTTTCGCTGGGGCTGCTGCTGCAGCCGCGCGACTGGTCGGGGCTGTCGCTGGCCGTGGGTGTCGCGGCCGCCGAGGCCCTGCACCCGGCGGTGCAGCTGAAGTGGCCCAACGACCTGTGGGTGGGCGACCGCAAGCTGGGCGGCATCCTGATCGAGACGGCGGCTGCCGCCGACCGCGGCGGCGCCCGATACGCGATCATCGGCATCGGCCTGAACGTGCTGCCGCGCGCCGCGGACGGGCTCTCGACGCCGCCGGCCGCCCTCGCCGAACTGCTGCCGGCCTGCGATGCCGGCACCGCCTTGCTGGCGATCGCACCGGCGGTCGCGCAGGCGGTGCGGCGCTTCGAATCCGACGGCTTTGCCCCGTTCCAGCCCCGGTTCGCGCGCCGCGACGCGCTGGCGGGCCGCGCGGTGACCCTGTCCGACGGCACCACCGGCCGCGCGCAGGGGGTGGACATGACCGGCGCGCTGCTCGTGCATACTGCCGCCGGCGCGGTCGCGGTGACGAGCTCCGAAGTGAGCGTGCGGCCGGCCTGACGCCCATGCTCCGCCTCCTCGTCCTGCTCCTGCTGCTTGCCAACGGTGCCTACTACGCCTGGGCCCAGGGACTGCTGCAGCCGTTGGGGATCGGCCCGGCGGCCCAGCGCGAGCCCCAGCGCATCGCGCAGCAGGTCCGCCCGGACAGCGTGCGCGTGCTCAGCCCGGAAGAGGCCAAGCGGCTGGAGGTGGCGGCCAAGCCAGCCGAGTGCCTGCTGGCCGGACCGGTCGACGAGGCGGCCGCCGGGCCGCTGCGCCAGGCGCTCGCCGGCTGGCCCAGCGGGAGCTGGACCCTGGAGCCGGTGGCCGAGCCGGGACGCTGGATCGTCTACATGGGCAAGTACCCCAGCGCCGAGAACGTGGCCAAGAAGAAATCCGAACTGCGCCAGATCGGCGTCGCGTTCGAGCCGGTCGCCAATGCCGACCTGGAGCCCGGCCTGTCTCTGGGCGGCTACCCGAGCCAGGCCGAGGCCAACCAGCAACTCGAGCGCCTCGCCGCGCGCGGCGTGCACACGGCGCGCGTGGTGCAGGAGCGGCCCGACGTGCGCGGGCACAAGCTCACCCTGCCCGCGCTGGACGACGCGCTGCGCTCGCGCCTCGACGAACTGCGCGGGCCGCTGAACGGAAAACCCCTGCGGCCCTGCCGCTGACATCCAGGAGATGTGATGACCCTCAAGCTGTACTTCGCGCCCGGCGCCTGTTCGTTCGTTCCGCACACGCTGCTGGAGGCCACCGGGGAGCCGTTCGAGGCCGTCATGGTCAAGCTGCACAAGGGCGAGCAGGACGCCCCGGAGTACCGCGCCATCAATCCGCGCGGCCAGGTGCCGGTGCTGGTGGACGGCGAGCAGGTGATCACGCAGATCCTGGCCATCGTGGACCATCTGGACCGGCGCTTTCCGCAGCAGCACTTCCTTGCCTCGGAGCCGCGCGCGCGGACCAAGGCCATCGAGACGCTGGCGTGGATGAACAACACCGTGCACCCGACGTTCACGCACGTGTTCATGCCGCACAAGTACAGCGACAAGCCCGAGGTGCAGTCGGAGCTGAAGGCGTACAACGCGCGCCAGTACCGGCCCCTGCTGGCCGAGATCGAGGCGATGGCGGCCCAGGCCGCGCGCGAGGGCCGGCCCTTCCTCGGCGGCCCGCAGTTCGGGCCCCTGGACGCCTACGCACTGACGCTGCTGCGCTGGGGCGGGTTCGCCGGCATCGACCCGGCGGGCTTCCCGGCGCTGTGGGCCCACGTGCAGAAGGTGGCGCAACTGCCGCCGGTGGCGCGCGCGATCGCCCGCGAGCGGTTGCAGCTGAACGTCTATCAGGCGGCCTGAGCGGCCTGCGTGCGCGCTTCGGCCGGCACGCTGCCCTCGAACCGCACCACCACGCGCGCGCCCGGCGGCACGTGCCCGGGGCGCGCGTCCTCGATCCGGATGTCGGCGCCATGCTGGTGGGCGATCTCCAGCACGATCGGCAGGCCCAGGCCGGATCCGTCGACGTTGGTGTCGAGCGAGCGGTAGAAGGGCTGGAACACCAGCTCGCGCTCCGACTCGGGAATGCCGGGGCCGGAATCCTCGACCTGCAGCAGCACCACGTGGCCGATCGGATCGGCCAGCACGCGCGCGGTCACCACGGCGGGCGAGGCGTCGCTGGAGGGCGTGTAGTTGATCGCGTTGTCCAGCAGGTTGCGGATCAACTCCTTCAGCAGCGTCGGATTGCCGTGCACGACGACGCCGGCAGCGCCGGGCAGCGCGCCCTCGTAGCCGAGGTCGACGCGCTTGTCGAGCGCGCGCGGCAGCAGGTCCTGCACCACCTCGCGCGTGAGCTGCGCCAGGTCGCACGCGTGCCGCGGCAGCGTCTTGCCGCTGCTTTCGGCGCGCGCGAGCGCCAGCAGCTGGTTCACCGTGTGCGTCGCCCGCATGCTCGAGCGCCCGATCTGCTTGAGCGACTGCTTCAGCTCCTCGGCATTGGCGCCTTCGCGCTGCGCGAGGTCGGCCTGCATGCGCAGGCCCGCCAGCGGCGTCTTGAGCTGGTGCGCGGCGTCGGCGAGGAAGCGCTTCTGGGTCGCGATCGAGTCCTTCAGCCGCGTGAGCAGGTCGTTGACCGAGGACACGAGCGGCGCGACCTCCAGCGGAACGGCCTTGTCGTCCAGCGGCGAGAGGTCGTCGGGCTTGCGCGCGCGGATGCGCTCCTCCAGCTGCGACAGCGGCTTGATGCCGCGCACCAGCGCCAGCCAGACCAGCAGGACCGCCAGCGGCAGGATCACGAACTGCGGCAGCATCACGCCCTTGATGATCTCGGTGGCGAGCACCGAGCGCTTCTCGCGCGTCTCGGCCACCTGCACCAGCACCAGCGCCCCGCCGGGCGCCTCCGGGCGCACCCACGTGTAGGCCACCCGCACGTCCAGCCCGCGCATGTCGTCGTCGCGCAATCGGACTTCGCCCGGCGCCGGCTTCTCCTCGTCCGGCGGCGGCGGGAAATCGCGTTCGCCGCTCAGCAGCTCGCCGCGCGGGCCGCGCACCTGGTAGTAGACCTGGTCCGAATCGTCGGCGCGCAGCATCTCGCGCGCGGGCTGCGGCAGGTAGAACACCACCCGCTGTTCCTGCACGCTCACGAGCTGCGCGAGCGCCTGCACGTTGTATTCGAGCGCGCGGTCGAACGGCTTGCCCGCGATGCTCTGGGCCACCAGCCAGGTCAGCGCCAGGCTGATCGGCCACAGCAGCAGCAGCGGCGTGAGCATCCAGTCGAGGATCTCGCCGAACAGCGAACGCTGCTCACGCTGGAAGATCTTCATGGCGGGTCAGGACACGGGGAGGGGGGCTCGCACGGCGCCCATTGTGGGCCCGGGCCGGCGGCGCGCGCCGGGGGCGTCAGCCGGGAATCTTCTCGAGGCAGTAACCGAGCCCGCGCACGGTGGCGATGCGGATCGGCCCCTTCTCGATCTTCTTGCGCAGGCGATGGATGTAGACCTCGATGGCGTTGTTGCTCACCTCCTCGCCCCACTCGCACAGGCGCTCCACCAGCTGGTCCTTGCTGACCAGGCGGCCGGCGCGCTGCAGCAGCACCTCCAGCAGGCCCAGCTCGCGGGCGGACAGCTCGACCATCCGGCCGTCGATCGTGGCGACGCGGCCGGCCTGGTCATAGACCAGCGGGCCGTGCTTGATGGTGCTGCTGGTGCCCCCCATGCCCCGGCGCGTGAGCGCCCGCACGCGGGCCTCGAGCTCCTGCAGCGAGAACGGCTTGGCCATGTAGTCGTCGGCTCCGTGGTCGAGGCCGCGCACGCGCTCCTCCACGCTGTCGGCGGCCGTGAGGATCAGCACCGGCATCGTCGAGCCGCGGCTGCGCAGCTTGCGCAGCACCTCCAGGCCATGCATCTTGGGCAGGCCCAGGTCGAGGATCAGCAGGTCGAACTCGTTGTTCGTCATCAGGGCCGCATCCGCCTCGCTGCCGCTGCTGACATGGTCGACCGCGGCGCCGGAGGCGCGCAGCGTGCGCAGCAGGCCGTCGGCCAACACCTGGTCGTCTTCGGCAATGAGGATGCGCATGCCTGGTCTCCTGTGGGGCGCGAACCGCGGTGCGCCTGTGCTGAAATTTTAGGCTGCACGGCCGGCCGGCCGCTGACGGGCGTCAAGCGGCGGGGCCCGCATACGCTTCCAGTCCGAGCGTGGCCACGGTGGCGACCTCCTCGCCGATCTCGGCGCGGAACTCGGCCTCGGCCTGCAGCACGGCATCGCGGAAGGCCCGCAGCCAGGCCAGGCCGGTCTCGGTGAACTTCACAAGCCGGGCGCGCGCATCGTGCGCGTCCGGCTCGCGCACCACCAGCCCCCATGCCTCGCATTGGGTCACCAGGTCGCCCATCGCCTGCTTGGTCATGCCCGCCTGCTGCGCCAGGTCGGTCAGCCGCGAGCCTTGCAGCGACAGGTGGCGGGTGATGTGCACGTGGGCGGCGCCCACCTGCGCCCGCGCCGCCAGGTTCGACAGGGCGAGCGGCACCTCGACGTTGTGGGCCATCAGGGCCAGCACGCGCTCGTCGAAGCGCCGGCTGGCGTGGCCCAGCAGCCGGCCCAGGTGGGTCTGGCGCCAGCTGTCATCCGGTTGTGGGAGCATCGGGAGATCGTAAGGCAAACTGACCAAAAAACCGGTTTACCTCGATCGCCCCGCCGCGTTAGAGTACTGGCCATGCATCCAGCCTGTGAATCGAAACAGCTGGATCTGGTGACCTAACCCATTGATCCACAAGGAGATTCGAACATGGATGCCCAAGTCAAGGGAACGAAGATCGCGGCGGCGGACAGCGAGAAGTCCAAGGCCCTGCAGGCCGCCCTGGCCCAGATCGAGAAGCAGTTCGGCAAGGGCACCATCATGCGGCTGGGCGAAGGCGAGGTCATCGAGGACATCCAGGTGGTCTCGACCGGCTCGCTGGGCCTGGACATCGCGCTGGGCGTCGGCGGCCTGCCGCGCGGCCGCGTGGTCGAGATCTACGGCCCGGAATCGTCGGGCAAGACCACCCTCACGCTGCAGGTCATCGCCGAGATGCAGCGCCAGGCCGGCACCTGTGCCTTCGTCGATGCCGAGCACGCCCTAGACACCCAGTACGCGCAGAAGCTGGGCGTGAACCTGCAGGAACTGCTGATCAGCCAGCCCGACACCGGCGAGCAGGCGCTCGAGATCGTCGACAGCCTGGTGCGCTCGGGCGCCGTCGACCTGATCGTGATCGACTCGGTGGCCGCCCTGGTGCCCAAAGCCGAAATCGAAGGCGAGATGGGCGATTCGCTGCCCGGCCTGCAGGCCCGGCTGATGAGCCAGGCGCTGCGCAAGCTCACCGCCACGATCAAGAAGACCAACTGCATGGTCATCTTCATCAACCAGATCCGCATGAAGATCGGCGTGATGTTCGGCAGCCCCGAGACCACCACCGGCGGCAACGCGCTGAAGTTCTACGCCTCGGTGCGCCTGGACATCCGCCGCACCGGCACCATCAAGAAGGGCGAGGAGGCGATCGGCAACGAGACCAAGGTCAAGGTGGTGAAGAACAAGGTGTCGCCGCCGTTCAAGACCGCCGAATTCGACATCCTGTTCGGCGAGGGCATCAGCCGCGAGGGCGAGATCATCGACATGGGCGTCACCGCGCGCATCCTCGAGAAGTCGGGCGCCTGGTACGCCTACAACGGCGAGAAGATCGGCCAGGGCCGCGACAACGCGCGTGAATTCCTGCGCGAGAACCCCGAGCTGGCCCGCGAGATCGAGAACAAGGTGCGCGATTCGCTGGGCATCCCGCTGCTGCCCACCGACGGCGCCGAAGACAACGCCAAGTAAGCCGCCTCCTCGCGAAAGCCGGTGCCCGCGGTCCAGCTGTCACTCAAGGGAAGGGCCTTGCGCCTGCTCGGCGGCCGGGAGCACTCCCGCGCCGAGCTGCAGCGCAAGCTCGCCAGGCACGAGGAGGAGCCGGGCCAGCTCGCGCGCGTGCTCGACGACCTGCAGGCCAAGGGCTTCATCAGCGAGCAGCGCGTCGTCGAGTCGGTGCTGCATCGCCGGGCCGCGCGGCTGGGCGTCGGCCGCCTGCGCCAGGAACTGCAGGCCAAGGGCATCGATGGCGAACTGATCGCCCAGGCCATGCAGCAGATGCGCACCACCGAGCTGGCCCGCGCCCGCGAGGTCTGGCGTCGCCGCTTCGGCGAGCCGCCGCGCGATGCGGCCGAGCGGGGCAAGCAGGCGCGGTTCCTGGCCGCGCGCGGCTTCGGCGGCGAGGTGATCCACCGCGTGCTGGGCGGATCGGGCGGGGACGACTGAGCGGGACGGGTTACAGCCCGAACATCAGCTTCAGGTTCTGCACCGCGGCGCCGCTGGCGCCCTTGCCCAGGTTGTCGAGGCGGGCGACCAGCACGGCTTGGCGCAAGGTGTCGTCGCCAAAGACGCGCAGCTCCATCTTGTTGGTGTCGTTCAGGGCCGTCGCTTCGATGCGCCCGCCCTCGATCGGCGGCTCCACCGTCACCCACTCGCTGCCGGCGTAGTGCCGCGCCAGGGCCTCGTGCAGGTCGGCCAGCTTCGGCTTGCCGGGCAGGTCGTCCAGGAACAGCGGCAGCTGCACCAGCATGCCCTGCTTGAAGTTGCCCACCGACGGGATGAAGATCGGTCGCCGGCTCAGCCCGGTGTACTTCATGATCTCGGGCAGGTGCTTGTGCTTGAGCCCGAGGCCATACACCTCGAAGGGCCCGGACTCGCCCTTCTCGAACGCCTCGATCATCGAGCGGCCGCCGCCGCTGTAGCCGCTCACCGCGGGCAGCACCAGCGGGAGGTCCTTGGGCACCAGGCCGGCGTCCACCAGCGGGCGGATCAGCGCGATCGCGCCGGTCGAGTAGCAGCCCGGATTGCTGACCCGGTCGGCCCTGGCGACGGCCTCGCGCTGGCCGGGGGCGAGTTCGGGGAAGCCGAACACCCAGCCATCGGCCACGCGGTGCGCCGTCGAGGCATCGATGATCCGCGGCGCGCGGCCCGTTTCCTGCCGGATGGCGTCGACCATCGCCGCCGACTCACGCGCTGCATCGTCGTGCAGGCACAGGATGACCAGGTCCACGCCGGCCATCAGTGCTCGCTTGGCGGCGGGGTCCTTGCGGCGCTCGGGCGCGATGCTCACGAGCTCGATCTGCGGCATCGTCTCGAGCCGTTCGCGGATCTGCAGGCCGGTGGTGCCGGCCTCGCCGTCGATGAAGACCTTGGGCATGGGTGGTTCTCTCTGCGGGTTCCAGGGCGCGCCGCGCCGGGCCCGGGGATTGTGCAATGCACCATGATACAGTTCGCGGGCATCTCGCAGGGGCCGCGCCACGGCCGCGCTTTGCCGCCTCGCACTCCCACGTTCCTCTCCAAAGACTCATCCCATGAAGATTCACGAGTACCAAGGCAAGGAGATCTTGCGCAGCTTCGGCGTGCCCGTGCCGCGGGGCATCCCGGCGTTCACCGTCCAGGAGGCCGTCGAGGCCGCCCAGAAACTCGGCGGACCCGTCTGGGTGGTCAAGGCCCAGATCCACGCGGGCGGCCGCGGCAAGGGCGGCGGCGTCAAGGTCGCCAAGTCGATCGACGACGTCAAGCGCCTGGCCGGCGAGATCCTGGGCATGCAGCTCAAGACCCACCAGACCGGCCCCGAGGGCCAGAAGGTGCGGCGCCTGTACATCGAGGAAGGCGCGGACATCCAGAAGGAGTACTACGTCTCCGTCGTGACCGACCGTGCGACCCAGAAGGTCGCCTTCATCGCGTCGAGCGAAGGCGGCATGGACATCGAGGAAGTGGCCCACTCCCACCCCGAGAAGATCATCAAGGTGTTCGTCGATCCCATCGCCGGCATCACCGATGCGCAGGCCAAGGAGATCGCCGACGGCATCGGCATCCCGGCCGGCTCCACGGCCCAGGCAGCCGACGTGTTCAAGAAGCTCTACCGGTGCTACATGGACACCGACGCCTCGCTGGTGGAGATCAACCCGCTCAACCGCGATGGCAAGGGCAGCATCGTCGCTCTGGACGCCAAGTTCAACTTCGATTCCAACGCCCTGTTCCGCCACCCCGACATCGTGGCGCTGCGCGACCTGGACGAGGAAGACCCGGCCGAGATCGAGGCCAGCAAGTTCGATCTGGCCTACATCTCGCTGGACGGCAACATCGGCTGCCTGGTCAACGGCGCGGGCCTGGCAATGGCGACCATGGACACCATCAAGCTGTTCGGCGCCGAGCCGGCGAACTTCCTGGACGTGGGCGGCGGCGCCACCCCGGAGAAGGTCACCGAGGCGTTCAAGATCATGCTGAAGAACCCCAAGGTCAAGGCGATCCTGGTGAACATCTTCGGCGGCATCATGCGCTGCGACACCATCGCCACCGGCGTGATCAGCGCCTGCAAGGCGGTGAACCTGAGCGTGCCGCTCGTCGTGCGCATGAAGGGCACGAACGAGGAACTGGGCAAGAAGATGCTGGCGGAAAGCGGCCTGCCGATCATCAGCGCGGACACCATGGCCGAGGCGGCCCAGAAGGTCGTCGCAGCGGTCAAGGCTTGAAGTTGGGGAACTGAAATGTCGATCTACATCAACAAGGACACCAAGGTCATCACCCAGGGCATCACGGGCAAGACCGGCCAGTTCCACACCGAGAAGTGCCAGGAGTACGCCAACGGCAAGAACTGCTTCGTCGCCGGCGTGAACCCGAAGAAGGCCGGCGAGAAGATCTTCGACATCCCGATCTACGCATCGGTCAAGGAAGCGGCCCGGCAGACCGGCGCCACGGTCTCCGTGATCTACGTTCCCCCGGCCGGCGCGGCCGACGCGATCTGGGAGGCGGTCGAGGCCGACCTCGACCTGGCCATCTGCATCACCGAGGGCATCCCGGTGCGCGACATGCTGATGGTGCGCAACAAGATGAAGGCCAAGGAGGCCGCCGGCGGCAAGAAGACCCTGCTGCTCGGCCCCAACTGCCCGGGCCTGATCACGCCCGACGAGATCAAGATCGGCATCATGCCGGGCCACATCCACAAGAAGGGCCGCATCGGCGTCGTGTCGCGCTCGGGCACGCTCACCTATGAAGCCGTGGCGCAGCTCACCGAGATCGGCCTCGGCCAGTCCAGCGCGGTGGGCATCGGCGGCGATCCGATCAACGGGCTCAAGCACATCGACGTGATGAAGGCCTTCAACGACGATCCGGACACCGATGCCGTGATCATGATCGGCGAGATCGGCGGCCCCGACGAGGCCGACGCCGCCCGCTGGTGCAAGGAGCACATGAAAAAGCCGATCGTGGGCTTCATCGCCGGCGTCACGGCCCCCCCGGGCAAGCGCATGGGCCACGCCGGCGCGCTGATCTCCGGCGGCGCCGACACCGCCGACGCCAAGCTGGCGATCATGGAGGAGTGCGGCTTCAAGGTGACGCGCAACCCGTCCGAGATGGGCAAGCTGCTCAAGGCGCTGCTCTGAGCCGCGGGGCGCACGCCCCCTCGACCCGACAAGCCGATGGCAACTCGCCATCGGCTTTTTTCTTGCCGCTGGCGGGCCGCCCGGTGCCGAGGCTGTCCGTGCGAATTGCAACAAAACGTACTAGAGTTGTGTCAAACTTCCTCGTTCGTGCCTGAGCCGCCTGTGACGGTTCAGTCCAGACGCCTGCACCCTTGACCCGGCGCGGGTGCGGCAGCGAGGTCAGCCTGCGGGCGAGGGGCGGCAGTGAGCACATCTTCATCGGCGAAGCGGCGCCAGGTCTGGCGCGCGGACTGGTTCATCGGCGCGGTCATCGTCGTCGCGGGCTGGATCCTGTGGCAGGCCACGGGCCTGTTTGACGGCCTCGAGCAGCGCTTCTACGACGCCGCCAGCAGCGCCAACTCGCGCACCCCGTCCGATCGCATCGCCGTCATCGCCATCGACGATGCGAGCATTTCCAACATCGGCCGCTGGCCCTGGCCGCGCGACGTGCATGCCGAGCTGATCGACAAACTCGCGGCCGCCAAGGCCAAGACCATCGTCAACACCACCTTCTTCCTCGAGCCGCAGACCGAGCGTGGGCTGGTGTACATCCGCAAGATCAAGGACGCGCTGGCATCCGGGGCCGGGCGCTCGCAGAGCGAGGCGCTGGCCAACGTTCTCGCCGAGGCCGAGCGCACCCTGGACAACGACGGCAAGCTCGCGGAGAGCATGGCCAAGGCCGGCAACGTGGTGGTCGGCGCTGCGTACAAGCTGGGCCGGCCGCTGGGCCGCCCGGACAAGGGCCTGCCCGCCGCGGTGGCGAAGAACACGATTCCGACCGACGGCGCCGCCCTCATTCCAACGATTTCAGGTCAGTTCCCGATCGACCCCGTCGCCAATGCGGCAACGGCGGTCGGCCACCTGGCGCAGACCAACGATCCCGACGGGGCCGTCCGCAGCGATCCGGTCATGATCGATTACTACGGGCACGCGGTCCCGTCGATGGCCTTGCTCGCGGCTGCTCGCTCGCTCAATCTGGGGCCCGCGGACATCCGGCTGCTGCCCGGAGAGGGGGTGCAGTTGGGCAGGCTGCGCATTGCGACCGATGGCCTGGGCAAGATGCGGCCGCAGTTCTACCGCGGCACGGAAGCGAAGCCCGCGTTCCAGGTGGACTCGTTCTACGACGTCCTGTCCGGCAAGATCCCGGCTGCCAAGTACGCCGACAAGATCGTCATCATCGGCGCCACCGCCCAAGGCGTGGGAACCACGTTCCCGGTGCCCGGGTACGCCGGCCTCAGTCCGGCGGAGATGATGGCCCACGTCACCTCCAACATCCTGTCCGAACACTTCATCGTGCAGCCCCTGTGGTCGGCGTGGGCCGGGCTCGGCGCGTCCCTGCTCGTCGCCGCCTACCTGGTCGCAGGGCTGCCGCGCCTGACGGCCGGCCCGGCCGCCGGGGTCAGCGCTGCACTGCTGCTGGTCCTGCTCGTGACCGAATACGGACTGCTGTCCGGGTCCGGGACCTACGTCCCGCTGGTCCTGCCAGCCGCCCTCCTCGTGATCGGCCACGCGGCGCTCACCACCAAGCGCTTCCTGGTCACCGAAGCCGGCAAGGTGAAGTCGGACGAGGAATCGGCCGAGACCAACCGGATGATGGGCCTGGCACTGCAGGGCCAGGGCCAGCTGGACATGGCGTTCGACCGCTTCCGGCGGGTGCCCATGAGCGATCCGCTGATGGACAACCTGTACAACCTGGCGCTGGACTTCGAGCGCAAGCGCCAGTTCAACAAGGCCGAGGCCGTGTACGAGCACATGGCCGGCTACGACAGGGGCTACAAGGACCTGCAGGCCAAGCTCAATCGGGCCAGGAACCTGTCGGAGACCGTGATCCTCGGCGGTGGCGGCGCGCATCCCGGCGGCACGATGCTGCTGGATGGCGGCGCGGTGGAAAAGCCGATGCTGGGCCGCTACCAGGTCGAAAAGGAATTGGGCAAGGGCGCGATGGGCGTCGTCTACCTGGGCAAGGACCCGAAGATCGGCCGCGTGGTGGCGATCAAGACGATGGCGCTGTCGCAGGAATTCGAGGGCGAGGAGCTGCACGATGCCCGCGAGCGCTTCTTCCGCGAGGCCGAGACGGCGGGCCGCCTGCAGCACCAGAACATCGTCACCATCTTCGACGCCGGCGAGGAGCACGACCTCGCCTACATCGCCATGGAATTCCTCAAGGGCAAGGACCTGGTGGACTTCTGCCGGGACGGCCAGCTGCTGCCCGTCCCCCGCGTGCTGTCGATCGTGGCGCGCGTGGCCGAGGCGCTGGCCTACGCGCACCGGCAGAACGTCGTGCACCGCGACATCAAGCCGGCCAACATCATGTACGAGTTCGACACCGACACAGTGAAGGTGACGGACTTCGGCATCGCGCGCATCACCGACTCCAGCAAGACCAAGACGGGCCTGGTGCTGGGCACGCCGAGCTTCATGTCGCCCGAGCAGATCGCCGGCAGGAAGGTCGACGGGCGCTCGGACCTGTATTCGCTCGGCGTCATGCTGTTCCAGATGCTCACCGGCGTGCTGCCGTTCCGCGGCGATTCGATGGCCGAGCTGATGTACAAGATCGCCAACGAGGAGGCGCCGGACATCCGTGTCGTGCGCAAGCACCTGCCCGAGCAGCTCGCGGCCGTGGTCGGAATGGCGCTGGCCAAGCGGCCCGAGGCGCGCTACCAGGATGGCGACGCGTTCGCCGCGGACCTGCGCGACGCCATGGCGCTGCTCAAGGGCGCGGGTGCCCCACCCGGGCCCGACGCGGCGGACGGCGACAAGACCGTGTCCTTCTCCCTGGCCCGGGAAGAAGCCGACAAGACGATCGCGGCGGCAGCCGGGGCGTTGCGCGGCGCCGCCGCGCAACGCCAAGCCACGTCCCCCGGCACCGGCTATGATCCGGCCGCACGGGGTGACGGAGCCAGCGGCGACCCCCTTGCCAAGACAGCGGTGTTCGGTCGGTCCGATGGTCCGGCGAACCCTCCGGCGGGCGGAGGGCGAACCGATTCACAGGCATGAGATCCCGCCAGCCATGAATTACGAGTTCTGCTTTCGCACCGACCCGGGTCTCGCGCGCGAGAACAACGAGGACTCGGTCGCCTACGACGAGGCGACCCGCCTCGCCATCCTGGCCGACGGCATGGGGGGCTACAACGCGGGCGAGATCGCCAGCGGCATGGCCACCACCTTCATCAAGTCGGAGCTGGGACGCTGGCTGTCGCAAGCCGGCCGCCAGGCCAACGCCCGCGAAGTGCGCCGCGCGATGGAGATCTGCGTCGACAACGCCAACCGGTCGATCTTCAACGCCGCCAACTCCAATCCGCACTACTCCGGCATGGGGACCACCCTGGTGGTGGGCGTGTTCCAGGACGGGCGCCTGATGCTGGGGCACATCGGCGATTCGCGCTGCTATCGCCTGCGTGGCGACGACCTGGCCCAGATCACGAAGGACCACTCGCTGCTGCAGGAGCAGATGGACGCGGGCCTGATCACCCCCGAGCAGGCGGCGGTGTCCACCAACAAGAACCTGGTCACGCGCGCGCTCGGCGTCGAGGACGCGGTGCTGCTGGAGGTCAACGAGCATCGCGTCGAGCCGGGCGACATCTATCTCATGTGCTCCGACGGGCTGTCGGACATGATCGACGACGAGGCGATCGCCCGCATCCTGCGCGAGGAAGGTTCGCTCGACACCAAGGTGGGCCGGCTGGTGGACGCGGCCAATGCGAACGGGGGGCGTGACAACATTTCGGTGCTATTGGCCCAGGCCGATCTCGAGGCGAAAAAAAAGGGCCTGATTTCCCGTTTGCTGGGAAAATGAGCGGCCATCTTTCGGTCTTGAGAAAAGAAATCAACAGGAGTGGGCCATGCCGAAAATGATCGTGTCGATCGACGGGGTCGTCATCAAGGAAGTGCAGCTGACGAAGGACCGCACGACGCTGGGTCGCCGCCCCTACAACGACATCGTCATCGACAACCTGGCCGTGAGCGGTGAGCACGCGGTCCTGCAGATGACCGGCAACGAGGTGCACCTCGAGGACTTGAACAGCACCAACGGCACCTACATCAACGGCAAGGCGGTCAAGAAGCAGCTGTTGCAGAACAACGACACCGTCGAGATCGGCAAGTACAAGATCAAGTACGTGAACGAGGCGCCCGGCGCCACGTACGAGAAGACCATGATCATGAAGGCGGGCATGGTCCCGCCGCCGGCCGCCGCCCCTGCCGCGGGCGCGGCTGCTTCCCCCGCCGCGGCGGGCGATCTCAGCGGCGTCACCGGCGCCATCAAGGTGCTGTCCGGCGCCGCCGCCGGCCGCGAGGTGCCGCTGGTCAAGGTGGTCACCACCATCGGCAAGCCGGGCGTGGCCGTGGCAGCCATCACCAAGCGCCCGCAAGGTTTCGTCGTCGCGCACGTCGAAGGCGGCAACAAGCCGACGCTGAACGGCGCACCCATCGGCGCCGAGCCGGTCACCCTCAAGAACGGTGACCTGCTGGAGCTGGCCGGCACACAGATGCAGTTCGTCCAGGGCTGAAGGCGCGGGCGCGCGCCTTCGACGAGGGTCTGACGGGATGCGGCCGGGAATGGGCGTGCTCGCAAGACACTGGACGCGCATCGCGGTCACCCTGATTCCGCTGCTGATCGCCCTGCTGCATGCCACGGGCACGATGCCCCTGCGCGCGCTGCAGCGGCTGGACGACGTCCTGTACGACGCCCGCCTGCGGGCGACCATGCCCCGGACGCTCGACCCGCGCATCGTCATCGTCGACATCGACGAGAAGAGCCTGGCCGAGGTGGGCCGCTGGCCGTGGAGCCGCAACCGGCTGGCCGAGCTGAACGACGAACTGTTCGACCGCCAGCACGCCGCGGCGCTCGGCTTCGACGTCGTCTTCCCCGAGCCCGACGACAGCTCGGGCCTCAAGCGCCTGCGCCAGCTGGCCCGAGGCGAGCTGCGGGACCTGGCGGCCTTCACCGATCGCCTCAACCAGCTGGCGCCGACGCTGGATTACGACGGCCTGTTCGCCCGCTCGCTGCAAAAACGCCCGGTCGTGCTGGGCTACTACTTCACCCGCGATGGGGGCGAGCGCACGTCGGGCGTGCTGCCGCCGCCGGTCATGCAGCGGCAGGCCCTGGGCGGCCGCAACCCTGCGTTCGAGAAGTGGACCGGCTACGGCGCGAACATCGAGCAGCTGGCCAGGGCGGCCCCGGGGGCCGGATTCATCAATCCGAGAGTCGACGCCGATGGCGTCATCCGCGCGGTCCCGCTGCTGGCGGCGTACGGGGACGACTTCTACGAACCGCTTGCCCTGGCGATGTTCCGCATGCTGGTCGGTTCGCCGGCCGTGGAGCCCGGTTTCCCGAAAGACAAGCTGACCAGCACGAGCTACGAGGCGCTGGAGAGCGTGGTGCTGCGCCTGGGCAAGAAGAGCCAGGCCCTGCCGGTCGACGACCGGCTGGCGGCCCTGATCCCCTACCGCGGCTACGGCGGCCCCCAGGGCGGATCGTTCCGCTACGTGTCGGCCGCCGACCTGCTCGCCAAGCGCCTGGCGCCGGACACCCTCCAGGGCAAGATCGTGCTGGTCGGCACGACCGCGCCCGGCCTGCAGGACCTGCGCGTGACCCCCGTGGAGGAAAGCTACCCCGGGGTCGAGGCGCATGCGAACCTGATCGCGGGCATGCTGGACGGCAACCTGCCGCTGCGCCCTGCTTACGCCGTCGGCTACGACGTGCTGGTGCTGCTGCTCGCCGGCCTCCTGCTTGCCTTCGTGCTGCCGCTGATCTCGGCCCCGAAGGCGGTCGCCGTCAGCCTGGGCGTGCTGCTCGCGCTGGTCGGCCTGAACCTCTGGCTGTTCCTGGGCGCCGGGCTCGTGATGCCGCTGGCTGCCGGCGTGGCGATGACGCTGACCGCCTTCGCGCTGAACATGAGCTACGGCTACTTCGTCGAGAGCCGCTCCAAGCGCGAACTCGCCAACCTGTTCGGCACCTACGTGCCTCCCGAACTGGTCGACGAGATGGTGAAGGATCCGGACAGCTATTCGATGAAGGCGGCCAACAAGGAGCTGACGGTGATGTTCTGCGACATGCGGGGCTTCACCAAGATGTCCGAGAAGATGGAGCCGGTGCAACTGCAGGAGCTGCTCAACGCGGTCTTCAACCGGCTGACCGACATCATCCGCGCCAACCGGGGCACGATCGACAAGTACATGGGCGACTGCGTGATGGCCTTCTGGGGCGCCCCCGTCGACACGCCGCAGCACGCGCACCTGGCCGTCAAGACGGCGCTGGAGATGTCCAACGCCGTGCGGCGCATCAACGAGGAGCATCGCGCCAAGGGACTGCCGGAGATCGGGGTCGGCATCGGCCTGAACACCGGGATGATGTGCGTGGGCGACATGGGCTCGGAGGTCCGCCGCAGCTACACCGTCATCGGCGATGCGGTCAACCTCGGCTCCCGGCTCGAGGGGCTGTCCAAGACGTATGGCGTGGACATCGTGGTGAGCGAGGCCACCCGCAAGCTGGCTCTGGAGTTCGCCTGGCAGGAGCTGGATCGGGTCCGCGTCAAGGGCAAGGAGCAGGCCGTGGGCATCCACTGGCCGCTCGCGCCCGTCGATCGGCTGGACAAGCCGCAGCACGAGGAGCTCAAGGCCTGGGCCGCCTTCCTCAGGGCGTACCGGTCCCAGGACTGGGACGCATGCGATGCCCTGATGCTCAATCTGCAGCGGATGAATGCCAAGAAATACCTTTACGAGCTGTATTCGGAACGTGTAGCCTCGATGAGGTCGCTGCCCTTCGACCCCGGCTGGGACGGCGCGACCAATTTCGAAACCAAGTGAGCAAAGCCAAGGCATGCCCCCGCACGCCATGCCGCGCCTGCCGCGGCATGGGCGCGCGTGCGCGCGCAACGGCAGGGGGGCGGCGATGAAGGTGCGCGTGCTGGGCTGCTCGGGGGCCATCGCCAGGGACTGCCGCACCACCTCGTTCCTGATCGATGGCGACGTGCTCGTCGACGCTGGCACCGGCGTGGGCGACCTCACGCTGGCGGAGATGGCCGGCATCGGCCACGTGCTCCTGACCCACTCGCACCTGGACCACGTCGCGGCGCTGCCGCTGATGATCGACTCGATCGCCTCGCAGCTCACGCGGCCGGTGCGCATCTACGCGCTGCCCGGCACGATCGCGGCGCTCAAGGCGCACGTGTTCAACAACGTGATCTGGCCCGACTTCAGCCGCATCCCCAGCGCCGAGCAGCCGTTCATCGCCTTCCAGGAGGTCCAGGTCGGCCAGCTGCTCGAGATCGGCGGCAAGGTGATCGAGGTGCTGCCGGCCGTGCACACCGTCCCCGCGGTGGGTTACGCGGTGTCGCGCGCGAACGGCAAGCCCAGCTGGGTGTTCACCGGCGACACCGAGCGCAATCCGGCGTTCTGGCGCCGCGTGAACGCGATGAACGTCGCGGCGCTGGTGATCGAGACCGCGTTCAGCAACCGCGAGAAGGACCTGGCGCGCCGCAGCCTGCACCTGTCGCCGCTGGCGCTGGCCGAGGAACTGGACTGCATCGACAAGGGCAAGTCCTTCCCGATCTACATCACGCACACGAAGCCCGCCGAGACCGACCTGATCATGGCGGAGATCCAGCGCTTCGACCAGACGCAACCGTTCGGCCCGAACGTGTCGCACGACATCCGCTGGCTGCGAGTCGGCCAGGAGTTCGAACTTTGAGCGGCGCACTGCCGACCCGGTCGAGGAGGTCCCCATGAGCGCCGTCCTGAAGCAAGCGCGTGACTCGCAAGCGTTCTTCGATTCGCAGCAACTGCCGCCGGACATGCGCGGCGTCACGTTCGAGGCGCTGTTCTTCCGCCAGCTGCAGCTGGTCACCACTCGCATCCACGAGACGGAGAACATCGACCAGATCATGCTGGAGTCCAGCCAGGACATCTGCAAGCTCCTGAATGCAGACCGGCTGACGCTGTACGCGGTGAGCGAGGACCGCAGCGCGATCATCTCCAAGATCAAGACGGGCCTGAACACCGCCAAGGACCTGAAGCTGCCGATCGGCGCGCAGTCGATCGCCGGCTACGTGGCCTTCACCAAGCAGATGGTGAACATCGCCGACGTCTACGACGACGAGGCGCTCAAGCGCATCCACCCGACCCTCAGTTTCCTCAAGGAGGTGGACAAGCGCTCGGGCTACCGCACCAAGCAGATGATGGTGCTGCCGATCCTGGACGGCGACACGCTGCACGGCGTGCTGCAGGTCATCAACAACAAGAACGACCAGACGTTCGGCGACCTGGAGATCGAAGGCGCCACCCAGCTTTGCAAGACGTTGGCGACGGCCATCCGCCAGCGGATGCAAAAGGAGCTGGAGGGCCAGCGCCGCCGGGCCACGAAGTACGACGGCTTGCTGGCCGACGGCGTGCTCACGCAGGACGAGCTGCAGCGCTGCATCGTCAAGGCGCGCGAGGACGGCAAGCCCGTCGAGCACGTCCTCATGGGCGACTTCCAGATCCGCCCGGCGCAGATCGGCCCCTCGCTCGCCAGGTTCTTCGGCGTGCCCTACGAGCCGTTCAACGCCGGCCGCATCCGCTCCGAGCAGCTGCAGGGGCCGCTCAAGCGCGACTTCGTCGAGGAGCAGGGCTGGATCCCGCTCGAGGAGTCCGCCGACGGCCTGGTGGTGATGTGCATGGATCCCGAGGCGGTGCGCGGCTCGCGCATCGTGCCGCAGGTCTTCCCGCGCATCTCCAGGTTCTCCTACCGCGTCACCACGCAGACCGAATTCGAGGAGACGCTGGCGCAGCTGTACGGCGCCAGCGAGGGCGGCCAGTCCATCGACGAACTGCTGGCGGACCTCAACGCGCCGATCGATGACGAGTCGGATGACGGCAGCCTCGAATCCGCGGCCGCCGACAACGAGCTGGTGAAGTTCGTCAACAAGGTCATCATCGACGCCTACAACCAGCGCTGCTCGGACATCCACATCGAGCCGCTGCCGGGCAAGGCCAAGACCGGCATCCGCTTTCGCATCGACGGCAGCCTGGTGCCCTACATCGAGGTGCCGGCGCACTTCCGCCAGGCGCTGGTCACGCGCCTGAAGATCATGTGCGACCTCGACATCTCCGAGCGCCGCAAGCCGCAGGACGGCAAGATCAAGTTCAGGAAGTACGGCCCGCTCGACATCGAGCTGCGGGTGGCCACCATCCCCTCGGCCGGCGGCGTCGAGGACGTCGTGATGCGCATCCTGGCGGCCGGCGAGCCGATCCCGCTGGACAAGCTGGGCCTGACCACGCACAACCGGGAGCGGCTGGAGAAGACCGTCGGCAAGCCGTACGGCCTGTTCTATGTCTGCGGCCCGACGGGCTCGGGCAAGACGACCACGCTGCACTCGATCCTGAAGTTCCTCAACACGCCGGACACCAAGATCTGGACGGCCGAGGACCCGGTCGAGATCACGCAGAAGGGCCTGCGCCAGGTCCAGGTCAACAAGAAGGCGGGCATCGACTTCGCGCTGGTGATGCGCGCCTTCCTGCGGGCCGACCCGGACATCATCATGGTGGGCGAGTCGCGCGACAAGGAAACGGTGTCCATGGGCATCGAGGCGTCGCTGACCGGCCACCTCGTGTTCTCGACCCTGCACACCAACTCGGCGCCCGAGTCCATCATCCGCCTGCTGGACATGGGCATGGACCCGTTCAACTTCGCCGACGCCCTGCTCGGCATCCTGGCGCAGCGCCTGGCTAAGCGGCTGTGCGAGTGCAAGGAGGCCTACGCGCCCTCGCACGAGGAGCTGCGCAGCTTCATCGCCGAATACTCGCAGGACCTGCGGCACACCGAGCCCTGGAAGGCCGATCCCGGCGGCGAGGCCCAGAAGCTGTACGAAGGCTGGGTCGAGCAATACGGCCCCGAGGGCCAGTTGCGCTTCTACCGCGCCGTCGGTTGCGACAAGTGCGGCAAGACGGGCTACAAGGGGCGCCTGGGCCTGCACGAGCTGCTGGTCGGCGACGACGAGATCAAGAAACTGGTCCAGGAACGCGCCCGGGTCGCGGACATCTTCGTGGCCGCCGTGGGCAACGGCATGCGCACCCTGAAGATGGACGGCATGGAGAAGATCATCATGGGGCTGACGGATCTGAAGCAGGTGCGGTCGGTCTGCATCAAGTAGCGGCTCCGCCGAAGACGTCGCGCTGGACAATGTTGAGCTACAAAATTGTCACTTTTCCTGACGCGTTGCCGCCGAGCGGTCGAGTTGGGGCCGCGAAAGGCGCCCGTCGACGCGTTTCCAGGGCTGGCACGGCCATTGCAGAGCCATCGTGCTTCTCTACTAGGAGGTTCCAATGAAGCGTCAACTGCAAAAGGGTTTCACCCTGATCGAACTGATGATCGTGGTCGCGATCATCGGCATCCTGGCGGCGGTCGCGCTGCCTGCCTACCAGGACTACACGGTCCGCGCCAAGATGTCTGAAGTGATCCTGGCGGCCTCGCAGTGCCGCACCAGCATCACCGAGACCGTGCAGAGCGCCACCAACACCTCGGCGTTCGTCGCCGGCGGCTGGGGCTGCGAGTCTTCCGTGTCGACCTCCCAGTACGTGCGGTCGATCGGTACCAACGGCAACGGTGCCGTCCAGGTCACCCCGCAAAACCTGCCGCAAGTGGGCAACCTGACGGTGGTTCTGGCCCCGGCGAACGCCCTGAGCGCTGGCTCGACCATTGGCCAGTGGCTGTGTGGCCTGGGCGCCGGCAGCGACTCCACCAAGGCGAAGTACCTGCCTGGTTCGTGCCGCGACACGACCGTCTCGACGCAAACCGGTTTCTCGGCGACGAACTAATCGCATCGATGCACGCAGGCCTTGTTGCCTGGGTGCACGAAGACAGGCAAAGGGGCTCGCGAGGGCCCCTTTGTTCTTGGGCGGCAAAAAACGCCAGTTCGAGTTTGATGCGGCGACGTCGCGGGGGCCGTCAATCCAGAGGACAGACCTCTTGCCAATGGCGGCCGTTGCGAATGACCGCCTGAGGCTGTTCCATCCTCGTTGATTCGCCACGACCCGAATGACCACACCCAGCTCGCTCGCGTCCACTTCCGTCAGCGCCGCGATTCGAGGGCTCGCGCAAGTTCTCGTTCCGCGCGCCGCCGGCGCATGCGTGCTCCTGGCGGGAGTGCTGCTGATCGCCAGCGGGATCAATCCCGATCATTTCCCGCCTTGGACCTCGTACCACTCGGAGGCTCCGGCATTCCTGGCGGGACTCCTGCTGCTGCTCGTCCTGGCCCTGCGTGGCGCGAACCGGATGCCCGCGCCGGTGGTCCTCATCCTCGCTCTCCTTGGGATCGCCTGGCTGCAGTTCCTGGCGGGCCTCGTGCGCTATGCAGGCGATGCCTGGGTGGCCAGCGCGTACCTGGCAGTCTTTGCCGCAGCTTGGTGGTGGGGCAGCACCGACCGCTCGGAATCCGAGCAGCACTCGACCCTGGACCTGCTGGTGGGCTGCCTGCTGGCGATGGGACTCCTTGCGACCTTGCAGGCGCTGCTGCAATGGGTGCAGGTCGAGCCCAGCTTCGGCGGCTGGATTTTCGCCCTCAGCGGGACGACCCGCTCGAGCGGCAACCTCGGGCAGCCGAACCAGCTGGCCACGCTGCTGCTCATGTCGATCGCCGCCGGTGCGACATGGATGATCCGCGGTCGCATCGGCCTCGCGGGTGGTTGGGCCTGGCTCCTCGTCACCGGATGGGCCGTGGTCCTCACGCAATCCCGGACGGGCCTGCTGTCGGCGACGTTGATGGCCTGCGGGCTGGTCGGACTCGGCATTTGCAGGCCGGCGATGCGGCGCTGGTCGAAACACGCAATTGCGTGGGTCGTCTTCCTGTTTGTTGCCGCCTGGGTGCTGCAGACAGTTCATTGGGACTTCACCCGGGCGCCGTTGGGCGTGGATGGCATGACCTCCGTGGGGCTGCGCCCCGTCATCTGGCGGCAGATGTTCGCTGCGCTCGGCGAGAGTCCCTGGGTGGGCTACGGGTGGCTGCAGGTCAGTTCCGCCCAACAGGCTGGCGCCCTGCGGTTCCCCGGCGTCGAGCAGATCAACTATGCCCACAACCTGTTGCTCGACGCGGCGGTGATGCTCGGCTTGCCGCTCTTCCTGGCGGTCTTCGGTGCCGCCTTGTACTGGCTTGCGCGGCGCATCCCGCGCCTGGGGGCCGACGACGGCACGGCCGTCGCCGCGCTCTTCATGCTGCTGCCGTTTCTCGTCCATACGCAACTGGAGTTGCCGCACGCCTATGCGTACTTCCTCGTGCCGGCAGGCATCCTGTTCGGTCTGTTCGAGGCACACACGCGCGCGCCGGGTGGTCGGGAACTGCGCGTGCCGCGCTGGCTGGCGGCTGGGGCTGCCGTCGTGGTGGCGCTGACGTTCACCGCCCTGGCGTCGGAATACGCCGCCGTCGAGGAGGACTTCCGCGTCAACCGGTTCGAGAACCGCAATCTCGGGCACACGCCTTTCGGGTACGTCTCTCCGGACCTGCACCTTCTGACGCAGTTCGACGGGCTGCTCCATGCCATGCGCCTGCGCGCGACGCGTGGCATGGCGGCGCAGGACATCGACGTGCTGGTGAGCGCATCTCGCCGCTCCACCTGGGCCCCGCTCGAATTCCGTGCGGCGCTGGCCCTGGCTCTCAACGGCCGTGGCGCGGAGGCCAGGCAACACCTGCTGGTCCTCCAGACACTCTTTCCGGCAGAAACGCTCGATGACGCGAGGGACAATTGGCGGCGACTCCAGCACGACCAATACCCTGAACTGGCCAACGTCCCGTTTCCCTGACGCACGCAGCTTGAACAGTTTCGACCCCGCCGCCAATGCGCGGCGTGACCGCCTGGCCGTCCTGGCCAGCGGGACGCTCGCCGCCATCCCCTGGCTCAACCCCTTCGCCCCCGGCCCATCCGCGGCCGTGCAGCCGTGGCTCGTGAGCTTCGTCTGTGGCGTGCTGCTCTGGTGGCTGGCGATGCAGCGCGGGGCCGGGTTGCGCACCGGACTCGCGGTTTCGGGCTTGGCGCTGCTCGTGGCGGCTGTTGCCATGCATCCGCCCGCCGCGCACGAAGGGCTGGCCTGGCTGGGTGCGCTCCTGGTGATGGTGCTGTGCGCGAGCGCGGCCGACGACGCCGCGCTGTGGCGCGGCATGCGGCTCGGGCTCGTGGCCGCCGCGGCGGGCAGCGTGCTGATCGCGCTGTGCCAATATTTCGGCGTGGCCGCCGGCCTGGCGCCCTGGTTCAGCCCCGCGCACCTGGGCGAGGCCTACGCCAACCTGCGCCAGCCCAATCAGTTCGCGACGCTGTGCGCGATGGGGGCGGCGATCGTCCTGTGGGCTGCGCCGGGCTGGCCGCGAACCGGCCGTATCGCACTGCTCGTGCTGTTGGCGGCCGGCAGCGCGGCCTCGGTGTCGCGCACCGGCCTGTTGCAAGGGGCGGCGCTGGGCGTCCTGGCCGCGCTGTGGCCCGGCGCGCAGCGCAGGGAGCGGCTCGCGTTGTGCCTCGCCGGCGCGATGGCGTATCTCGTCGCTTCCTTCGCCTTGCCGTTCCTGCTCGAGGCCTGGACGGGCGCCGTGCCGCCGCGCACGTTGTGGGGGCGCCTGGGCGGCGCCGCCGACGCGTGCAGCAGCCGTTCGGTGCTGTGGACGAACGTGCTGCACCTGATCGCCCTGCGGCCGTTCACCGGCTGGGGCCTGGGCGAACTCGACTACGCGCATTTCGCGACGCTGTATGCGGGGCCGCGCTTTTGCGACATCCTGGACAACGCACACAACCTGCCGCTGCACCTGGCGGTGGAAGCGGGCCTGCCCCTGGCGCTGCTCGTGTGCGGCGGCGCCGCTTGGTGGACGTTGCGCCAGCGTCCCTGGCGCGAGGCGGATGCGCAGCGCCAGCTGGCGTGGGCGATCGTCGCCGTCCTCGCGCTGCACAGCCTGCTGGAGTACCCGCTGTGGTACGGACCGTTCCAGATCGCGCTCGGCGTGGCAGTGGGGTGGCTGACGCTACGGCCCGCCAGGGAGGCGCCTCGGCGCGCCTTCGCGGCAGCGGTGGTCGCCCCGGTGCTGCTGGCTGCGGCCGGCTATGCGCTGTGGGATTACGCGCGGGTGAGCCAGATCTACCTGCCGCCCGAGCAGCGTCAGGCGGCCTGGCGCGACGACCCGCTCGCACAGGCGCGCCGTTCCTGGCTGTTCGCCAGCCAGACGCGCTTTGCCGAACTGACCCTCAGTGCCACCGAACGGTCGAACGCCTCCTGGGTGTTCGCCACCGCCATGCAGATGCTGCACTACTCACCCGAGCCGCGCGTGATCGAGCGCGCGATCGAGTCGGCATCGCTGCTGGGGCGGGAGCAGGAGGCGATGGGGCTGCTGGCGCGCTACCACGCCGCCTTCCCGCGGGAAGCCGACGCCTGGAGGCAGCGCCAGCGGCTTGCGGCCGGGCGCGGCGGTCAGGACTGAACGAAGCTGCCCGACTTGCCGCCGTGCTTTTCCACCACGCGGATGTCGGTGATGCGCATGCCGCGATCGACGGCCTTGCACATGTCGTAGATCGTCAGCAGGGCGACGTTGACGGCCGTGAGCGCCTCCATCTCCACCCCCGTGGGGCCCACGGTCTCCACGGTCGCCGTGCATCCGACGGCGGGCGCCGCGCCGCCGGCGGGCGGCAGGAGCTCGAAGTCGATCGCGGCGCGCGTCAGGGCGAGCGGGTGGCACAGCGGGATCAGGTCGCTGGTCTTCTTGGCGCCCTGGATGCCGGCGACCCGGGCAATCCCGAGGACATCGCCCTTCTTCGCATGGCCACTCTGGATCAGCTCCAGCGTCCCCGGTAGCATCTCGATCCGGCCCCGCGCGACGGCCACCCGCCGGGTGGCCGGTTTGGCAGCCACGTCCACCATGTGGGCCTGCCCGTGCTGGTCGAAATGAGTGAGTCCGGTCATGCCAACGCCATCCTTGATCTCCAACCATCATACGGGCAGCTTCGAGTGGCGCGACCGCCTGCGCGCGGCGGCCATCCACCTAGCGCTGAGCGCGCTGGTCGCGGGCCTGGCGGCCCTGCTCGTCTTCGCCCTCTGGTACCCGTATCCGTACCGGGAGCTCTCCGGCGGCCGCGAGCTGTTCCTGCTCGTGGTGTCGGTCGACGTCGCGATCGGTCCGCTGATCACGTTCGCCGTCTTCAATCGCGCCAAGCCCGGCGCCGAACTGCGCCGCGACCTGGCGATCGTCGGGCTGCTGCAGATCGCTGCCCTCGCCTACGGCATGTGGACCGTCTACCTCGCGCGGCCGATCCACCTGGTGTTCGAGTACGACCGGTTCCGGGTCGTCCACCTGATCGACGTCCCCCCTGAACTGAAGAGGCAGGCGGCGCCGGAGGTCGACGTCGCGCCCCTCGCCGGACCGACGACGCTCGCGCTGCGGTCGTTCCAGGACGACCGCGAGAAGTTCGAGATGACCATGGCGGCCTTGCAGGGCGTGCAGCTGTCGGCCCGGCCGGAACTTTGGCGGCCCTATGCGACCGAACGCAAGGAAGTGCTTGCCGCCGCCCGCCCAGCCGCCGCCCTGTATGCCCGCTTCCCGCAGCGCAAGTCGCAGATCGAGGCGGCCGTGCAGAAGACGGGCCGCCCCGTGTCGCGACTGGTTTCGCTGCCGGTGATCGGCCGCAAGGCGGACGGCTGGACCGCCCTGCTCGACGGCTCGTCGGCGCAGATCGTCGGCTTCCTGCCGCTGGACTCGTTTTGACCCATCCTCCCCTGCATTGGCGCCGCACCGCCTGTGCCGCCCTGGCGGCCCTGCTGGTCGCGGCCCTGCCCGCGCGCGCGCAACTGCCCACGCTCGGCGACGAAGAGATCAGCACGGCGGCGGAAAAGCGGCTGGGCGACCGCATCGCGCGCGAGATGTACCGCGACCCCGACTACATCGACGACCCGGTGCTGGTGGAGTACGTGCGCGGCATCTGGCAGCCCCTGCTGGACGCGGCCCGCAAGCGCGGGGAGCTCACCGCCGAGCTGGACGAGCGCTTCGCCTGGCAGGTCATGCTGGGCAAGGAGCGGGTGATCAATGCCTTCGCGCTGCCCGGCGGCTGGCTGGGCCTGCAGCTGGGCCTGATCAACGTCACCACCTCGCGCGACGAGATCGCGTCCGTGCTCGCCCACGAGCTGAGCCACGTCACGCAGCGGCACATCTCGCGGCTGATGAACCAGGAAAAGCGCCAGACCCCGCTGGTGATCGCCGGCATGATCCTGGGCGCGATCGCCGCCACCCGCAATCCCCAGGCCGCCAACGCGGTGATCACGGGCACGCAGGCGGCCGCCATCCAGGGCCAGCTGAACTTCTCGCGCGACATGGAGCGCGAGGCCGACCGCGTCGGCTACGGCGTGCTCGCCCAGGCGGGCTTCCAGCCGCGCTCGTTCGTCAGCATGTTCGAGAAACTGCAGCAGTCGTCCCGGCACAACGACAGCGGCTCCTATCCCTACCTGCGCACGCACCCGCTCACGACCGAGCGCATCGCGGAGATGCAGTCGCGCACCCAGCTGGCGCCCAAGGCCGCGCCGGCGCCCGCGCCGGCCGAACTCGAGCACGCGCTCATGACCGGGCGCTCGCGCGTGCTGTCCGCCGCCGGGGTGGACGACCTGCGCGCGCTGCTCGATGAGGCCAACGCGCTGCAGCCCGGCACGGCGCGCCTTCGCCGCGCCGGCGCGCTCTACGCGGGCGCCCTTGCGGCGGCCCGGCTGCGCGACTTCGCCAGGGCCGACACGCTGGCGCAGCGCCTTGCGGCCGAGGTGCAGTCCGACGCCAACGCCGCCCGCCAGGGGCGGCTGCTGGCTGCCGAGGTTGCGCTGGCCGCCGGCCAGCCGGCGCGGGCGCTGGCGGCGCTGGGCGAGGGGGCCGCGACCAGCCCGGCCCGCCCCGAGGCGATGCTGTGGGCGCAGGCGAAGCTCGGCGGCAGCGGGGCGAGCGAAGCCGCCCAGCGGCTGCAGACCTGGGTGGCACTACAGCCGCGCGATGCGATGGGCTGGCAACTGCTGTCGTCGGCCTACGGCGCGCAAGGGCAATCGCTGCGGGCGATCCGAGCCGATGCGGAAGCGCAGGTGGCGCAACTCGATTACGCGGCCGCGGCGGACCGGTTCAAGGCGGCGCAGGAACTGGCGCGGCGTGGCGGCGCGGGCACCGACTACATCGAGGCGTCGATCATCGACACCCGCGCCCGCGAGATCCAGTCACTGCTTCGGGAACAGTCGCTCGAGCGCTGACTCGATCACCACGCCGATGGCCGAGTAGATCAGCGAGCCGACCAGCGCCGCGACGAAGCCGCGGACATGGAAGCCGTCGAGCACGGATGCGGCGGCCCAGAACATCAGGGCGTTGATCACGAACAGGAACAGCCCCAGCGTGAGCACCGTCACCGGCAGCGTCAGCACCACCAGGATCGGGCGCACCACCGTGTTGAACAGGCCGATGACGAAGGCGGCGACCAGCGCGGACGTGAAGCTCTTGACTTCCACGCCATCGTAGACATAGGCGACGAACAGCAGCGCCGCAGCGCTGAGCAGCCACTTCGCAATCAGCTTCATGGCCGCGGAGGATAGCACCGGCGCCGCCCGCCGGCCGCGCGCGGCCGGGCTATCATCCCTGCCCCCTGACATGGCTGGAATCCACATCACCGACATCGAGTCGGCCATCAATTTCTGGCGCGAGCGCAAGCCGTCGCCGGACGGGGTGACGCTCGCGCCGGAGTTGCGCGCGCTGGCCGAGGTGTACGCGTTGATGGTCTTCCACCGCGAGGACGAGGCGGACGAGCGGGGCTTCCCGCCCGCGGCTTACGAAGCGTGGAAGGCCTGGTACGACACGACGCCGGACACGCCCTGCATCGCGATCTGCTCCACCAGCCAGGGCGACGAGGTCTGCAAGGGCTGCGGCCGCACCTTCGAGGAGGTGCAGCTGTGGCCCGAGATGTCGCCGGCCGCCAAGCGCCGCACCTGGCGGCGCATCACGATCGAGGCCGACGCCTGGCGATTCAACCGCTACGCCGAGCGGGCCGCCGAGGGCCCGGCGCCGGACACGCCCGTCTGATGCTGCGGCTCGCGCGCGCCCCGAACATCGCCATCGCGGCGCTCTGGATCGACGCCCTGCGGCAGGCCGGGATCCAGGCGTGCATGCAGCGCTATTTCCTCGGCGCCGCCGCCGGCGAACTGCCGCCGGACCAGTGCCTGCCCGAAGTCTGGCTGGTCGACCGCGAGCAGGAGCCGGCCGCGCGCGACCTGCTGGCGGCGTTGCAGCACATGCCGCAGCGCCGCTGGGCCTGCGCCTGCGGGGAAATCGTGGAGGGCGGGTTCGACAGCTGCTGGAACTGCGGCCGGCCGATGCCGGGCTGAGGCGCCTTCAGCGCCAGCGCACCGGCTCGACGTCGACGCTGCCGCGGTTGCTGGAGAGCAGCAGCGAGCCCTCCTGGATCGTGGCCTGCAGCTGCATCGAGCGCTCGGCCAGGCCGGCGAGCGCCTGCGACGCCTCGGTGGGGATGCGCCACACCGACAGCTTGTCCAGCCGCGTGAGCTTGTCCTGAATGCCGCGCCACCAGACTTCCGCCGCGTGGTGGAAGCAGTAGACGATCACGCGGTCGGCGCGCGAGCAGGCGCGCGCGAGCGGCTTGTCGTCGGGCTGGCCGACCTCGATCCACAGCCGCGTGCGGCCGGTGAAGTCGCGCAGCCACACGTCGGGATCCTCGGGGTCGGACAGGCCGGCGCCGAACGACAGCGTGCCGTCGCCGCCGCAGTCGGACTGCAGCGCATGCGCGTTCAGGGCGAGGGCGACCAGGCGCACCATCATCCGCTCGTCGGTTTCGCTCGGATGGCGCGCGAGCGTCAGCGCGTGGTCGGCGTAGTAGCCGTGGTCGATGTCGGCCACGGCGAGCTGCGCCTTGAAGACGGTGGACTTGAGGGCCAAGGCGCCGCCTACACGCGCCGGGCGAGGTCGGCCGCCATGCCCACGTAGCTGGCCGGCGTCATGGCCAGCAGGCGATCGCGCTCGTCCTGCGGAATGTCCAGCGAGCGGACCAGCGCATGCAGGTCCTCGGCGCGCACCGTCTTGCCGCGGGTGACTTCCTTGAGCTTCTCGTACGCGCCCTGCACGCCATAGCGCCGCATCACGGTCTGGATCGGTTCGGCCAGCACCTCCCAGGCGCCGTCGAGGTCGGCGGCCAGCGCCTCGCGATTGAGCTCGAGCTTGGCCAGCCCGATGCCCATGGAGTGGTAGGCCAGCGTGGCATAGCCCAGGGCCACGCCCATGTTGCGCAGCACGGTGGAATCGGTCAGGTCACGCTGCCAGCGCGAGATGGGCAGCTTCTCCGACAGGTGCCGCAGCAGCGCGTTGGACAGGCCCAGGTTGCCCTCGGCGTTCTCGAAGTCGATCGGGTTGACCTTGTGCGGCATGGTCGAGGAGCCCACCTCGCCTTCGCGCAGCCGTTGCTTGAAGTAGCCCAGGCTCACATAGCCCCACACGTCGCGCGCCCAGTCCACCAGGATGGTGTTCGCCCGCGCGATGGCGTCGAACAGTTCGGCCATGTAGTCGTGCGGCTCGATCTGGATGCTGTACGGCTGGAAGGTCAGGCCCAGGCCGAGCGGCTCGGGCGTCTCCACGACCTTGCGGCTGAACGCCTCCCAGTCGAAGCCGGGACAGGCCGCCACGTGGGCGTTGTAGTTGCCGACCGCGCCGTTCATCTTGCCCAGCAGCCGGACGCCGGCGATGCGCTCGCGCGCACCCGCGAGTCGCACCACGACGTTGGCGATCTCCTTGCCCACGGTGGTGGGGCTGGCGGTCTGGCCGTGCGTGCGGCTGAGCATCGGCACGTCGGCGTACGCGTGCGCCATCTCGCGCATGCGGGCGATCACCGCGTCGAGGCCGGGCAGCAGCACCTGGTCGCGCGCGCCCTTGAGCTGCAGCGCGTGGCTGGTGTTGTTGATGTCCTCGCTGGTGCACGCGAAGTGCACGAACTCGCTGGCCGCGCGCAATTCGGGACGGGCCTCGAACTTGGACTTGATCCAGTATTCGACCGCCTTGACGTCGTGGTTGGTCGTCTTCTCGATCTCCTTGATCGCCAGCGCGTCGGCCTCGGAGAAGTTCTTGCTCAACCCGAGCAGGTAGGTGCGCGCGCCGGGCGACAGCGGCTTGAACTGCGGGAAGCCGGCGTCCGACAGCGCGATGAACCAGCACACTTCCACCTGCACGCGGCGGTGCATGTAGCCCTGCTCGCTCATGAGGGGGCGAAGCGGGGCGAGCCGGGCGGCGTAGCGGCCGTCCAGCGGCGACAGGGCGGAAATGGTGGAAAGAGACATCGTCGAACGCGATTGTAGGGGGCGCTTCCGAGGGGAATCGGCGGCTCGGACATGTAGCAGGTGTGCCACAGCGGCACAATCGCTTCCCCCTAGAATCGTTCCGTGCACCACAACACGAAGAGTCCCATGAAGCTGATCGGAGCCGTGACCAGCCCCTACGTGCGCAAGGTGCGCATCGTGATGGCCGAGAAGAAGCTGGACTATCAGTTCGTGCAGGAGGACGTCTGGGCGGCCGACACCACCATCGCCGAGTCCAATCCGCTGGGCAAGGTGCCCTGCCTGGTGATGGAGGGCGGCGAGGCGCTGTTCGACTCGCGCGTCATCGTCGAGTACCTCGACACGCTGTCGCCGGTGGGCAAGCTCATCCCCGCCGTGGGCCGCGAGCGGGCGGAAGTCAAGACCTGGGAGGCGCTGGCCGATGGCGTGCTGGACGCGCTCATCCTGGCGCGCCTCGAAGCCAACTGGGCCGGCCGCAGCAAGACGCAGCGCTGCCAGCCCTGGATCGACCGCCAGCTCGGCAAGACGCAGGCGAGCCTGAAGGCGATGAGCCAGGGCCTGGGCGACAAGCCGTTCTGTGCCGGCATCCACCTGAGCCTGGCCGACATCGCGGTGGGATGCGCGCTCGGTTACCTCGACTTCCGCTTCCCCGACATCGACTGGCGCACGCCATATCCCAACCTGGCCAAGCTGCACGAGAAGCTGATGCAGCGCCCGAGCTTCCAGGACAGCATGCCGGCCTGAGGCCGGGCACTACAGCCCGGTGAAGCGGCGCACCACGCGCTGGTACAGCGCGAACGGCAGCAGCCGCAGCAGCTTCATCACCCGGGTGAAGCGCTTGGGAAAGTGGATCTCGAAATCGCCGCGCGCCCAGCCGCGCAGGATCGCCTGCGCCGCGGCGTCGGGCGTCATCAGCGCCGGCATGCGGAAGTCGTTCTGCGCCGTCAGCGGGGTCTCCACGAACCCGGGGTTGATGATGCTCACCCCGAGGCCTTCCTCGTGCAGGTCCAGGAACAGGGTTTCGGCCAGCGCGATGAGGGCGGCCTTGGTCGGGCCGTAGGCCAGGCTCTTGGGCAGCCCGCGGTAGCCGGCCACGCTGCCGACCAGCGCCAGGTGGCCATGGCCCAGCGCCCGCACGGACGGCAGCACGGCGTCGAGCACGTGCAGCGCGCCGACATAGTTGACCTGCTGGTGCTTGAGCAGCTCCGGCAGCGACCAGGTGGCCGCGCGCATGGGGCGATAGTGCCCCGCGCAGTAGACGACAACGTCGAGCGCGCCGCCTTGCAGGACAGCCGCCGCCGCCTCGTGCACGCCGGTGGAGTCGGTGACGTCCATCGCCACGGCGGTGCTGCCCGGGTGCTCGGCGCGGAACGCCGCCAGCCGATCCTGCTGCCGTGCCGACACGATCACCTGCGCGCCGTGGGCGTGCAATGCATGCGCGAGCGCCCTGCCGATGCCGCTGGACGCCCCGACCACCCAGACGCGCCGGCCCGCCCAGTCGCGCAGCGGCGGGTTGAGCCAGGGGCGCCGGGCGCCCGCTTCGGGCGGCGCGGCGGGGACCGGCGTGGGGGCCCGCAGGCTGCCGTCGGTCATGGCTTGCGAAACGCCAGCGTCACGTCGCCCACGTGGATGCCCAGCTTGCTCATGGCCGCGCGATTGAGCAGCACGCGCTCGTCCATCAGCACCATCCAGTCGTCCAGCTGCACCTCCCAGACGCGGCCGTCGACCGGCAGCGCCAGCGTGTACCGCCAGCGCAGCGTGTTGCCGGCCTGCTCGCCCACCGCCTCGCCCACCACGTCGTCGGCACGGCCGATGTAGCGGCCCGGGGCGACGCGCGTCACCCGCCAGACGCGGCGCTGGCGGGTTCCGTCCGAATAGGTGAAGTCCTCGTCGAGGATGCCCTCGTCGCCCTGCCAGCGGCAGTCCATGCGCACGGTGAATCGCTTGACGATGGCGCCGGCGCGGTCGGTGAACATGCCCCAGGCGTCCACCCGGCCGTCGAAGTAGCGGCGCAGGTCGAGTTCGGGCCGCTCGTTGGCATAGCGGGCCGGCGGCGGGGTCGCGCAGCCGGCCAGCAGCACCGCGCCGGCGGCGCCCAGGATCGTGCGACGGTTCATGGGGCTTCTCCCTGTTTGATGACCAATCCATGCAGCGCCGCCGCGGCGACGAGCTTCAGCGCGCAGGGCAGCAGGCAGTAGGCGAGCGACAGCGCGGCCAGCGCCTGCTCGCCGCGCTGGCCGGGGGCGTAGCCCGCCAGTTGCAGCGCCGGCAAGGCGAGTCCGGCCGCCAGCGCCAGATTGAGCTTGGCCGCGAGGTTCCACCAGCCGAAGTAGGCGCCGTCGTGGCGGCCGCGGTGCCCGGCGGCACCGATCACGCCGGCCAGCAGCGCCGACGGCAAGGCCAGGTCGGTGCCCAGCGCGATGCCGGACGCGGCGCAGATCACGAAGAAGGCGCCGGTGTCGCCCGCGCGCAGAGCGAAGGCGAACACGAACGCGGCCATGGCCAGCACCATGCCGAGCAGCCAGGTGCGGGCCAGGCCGAGCCGGCGGACCAGCAGCAGCCACGCCGGCACGGACGCCGCGGCGCAGAGGAAGTAGGTGCCCAGGAACGCGGGCTCGAGGGCCGCCGGCGCCTGCAGGCGGTCCTGCACGAAGAACAGCACCAGCGTCGCGGGCACCGCGCTGGCGATGCCATTGACGACGAACACCGCCAGCAGGCGGCGGAACACCGGGTTACGCAAGGGCAGCAGCAGCGAGGCCGCGGGCCTGGCTGCTTCGACCTGGGCATCCGGCCGCGGCGAACCGGCCCAGGCGCTCCACGCGATCGCGAGCAACAGGGCCAGCAGCAGCGCCATGCCCGGCAGGCCGATCGCCGACGGCGCCGCCGCCGCCACCAGCACGCCGACCAGGGCCAGCGCCTCGCGCGTGCCGGTGATGCGGCTGCGCTGCACCTCGTCACCGCCCAGCCGGGCGCCCCAGGCCTGGTGTGCCACGCTGGCGGCGCTGTAGCCCAGGTAGGTGATGGCGAGCATGGCCGCGGCCCAGCCGAGCAGCGCGCCCGGCGCGCGCACCGGCGGCAGGAACAGCGCCGCAAAGCCCAGCGCCAGCAGCGCCGCGCCGCCGGCGGCCACGCGCAGCACGGCCGCCGCCGAGCGCTCCTGCAGGCGGTCGATCCAGCGGCCGATCCAGGGATCGGCCAGCGCGTCGAGCACGCGGGTGGCGAGCAGCACCCCGCCCAGCGCCGCCAGCGGCACGCCGAACGCGCGCGCGTAGTGGTTGGGCAGCAGCACGTACAGCGGCAGCGCGGCGAACGCGAGTGGCAATCCCAGCAGCCCGTAGCGCGCCAGGTCGGTGCGGCTCAACGCGGCGCCGGTCATGGCGCGGTCCCGGCGAGCAGGGCCTCGCGCAGCGCCGGCTCGGACGTGGCCGGCCCCAGCCAGATGGCGAAGAAGCGGCGCGAGAACTCCGCGTCGTCGATGCGGCCCAGCGGCCGGCCTTGGTGGAAGAACTCGGCGCCCTGGCCGGGCCGATGCACGCCGAGCAGCCGGTCGCCCGGCGTCACGTCGGGCAGCAGGTTGCGCAGGCTGGTCTCCCAACGCTGGGCCAGCGCCGGCTCGAGGGCGCCGGCGCGTTGCATCTCCTGCAGCGACCGGCGCGCGATGTCGGCCGCCTTGAAACTGCGCTCGTACTCGAGCTCGATCGCCAGCGGCACGTTGCCCAGCAGGGATTGGCGAAAGCCCGGCGCCACCCACAGGCGCGCCTGGTAGACGCGCAACCCCAGGAACGTGAAGCTTGCGGTGCCGGCGGCCACCGCGTCCGGCAGTGGCGGGGCCGTGGTCTGCGCCAGGCCGGCCGACGCGAGCAGCGGCAGCACCAGCGCGAGGGGGGCCAGGACACGCATGCGTTCAGCCCTTGCGCAGGGTGTATTGCACGACGCCGATGCTGCCCTGGTCGAAAGCGGCCTCGCAATAGGCGAGGTAGAACTCCCACAGGCGCACGAACTCCTCGTCGAAGCCGAGCTGCAGCACGCGCGCGCGCTGGTCCAGGAACGCATGGCGCCAGCGCCGGAGGGTCTCGGCATAGTCGGGGCCGAACGGCAGTTCGTCGACGACCTCCAGGCCCGCCGCCTGCGCCGCCTTGCGGAATTCGGCGGGACAGGGCAGGCAGCCGCCGGGAAAGATGTACTGCTGGATGAAATCGGTCGAGCGGATGTAGCGCGGCCACAGTGCGTCGTCGATCACGATGCTCTGGATGCAGGCGCGGCCGCCCTTCCTGAGCAGGCGGGCTACGGTGTCGAAATACGCCGGCCAGTACTCGCGCCCGACCGCCTCCACCATCTCGATGGAGCAGACCGCGTCGTACGGACCATCGTCGATGGCGCGGTAGTCCTGCAGCCGCAGGTCCGCGGCGTGCGCCACGCCGAGGGCGGCCAGCCGCGACCGGGCAAAGGCCAGCTGCTCGGTCGACAACGTGACGCCGGTGACATGGGCGCCGAATTGCGTCGCGGCCATCTCCGCCAGCGCGCCCCAGCCGCAACCGATCTCGAGCACTCGGTGGCCCGGGCGCACGCCCGCCATGCGCAGGGCGCGGCGGACCTTGGCATGCTGCGCCTCGCGCATCGGCCGGCTCAGGTCGCCCTCGAACCAGGCCGACGAGTAGTTCATCGTGTCGTCCAGCCACAGTCCGTAGAACGCATTGCCCAGGTCATAGTGGGCGTGGATGTTCTTGCGGCTGCCCGATCGCGTGTTCCGTCGCAGCAGGTGGCGCAGCCGGTACAGCAGTCGCCCCGCCCAATGGCCGTAGATCACGTCCTCGACCTGCTGGCGGTTGCGCAGGATCACCTGCAGCAGGTCGGCCAGGCTCGGCGTGGACCAGTCGCCCGCGATGTAGCTCTCCGCGAAGCCGATGTCGCCCGCACGCAGCGCGGCGGTGCAGGCATTCCAGTTGCGCAGCTGCATCGCGGCGTGCGGGCCGTGCTGCGAGCCGAAGCGGTGCACGGTGCCATCGGGCAGTTGCACGGAGAGCGAGCCATGCACCAGCCCCTGCAGCAGGCGCAGGGCCTGGCGGGCGGCGGCCGGCGCCTCGGCAGGCAGGAACAACTCGGGGGCGAGGGTTGTCGTCATGGGCGGGTCACGAAGGCGCCGGGCGCGGCGGGTTTGCGGAAGAACGGCACGCGCCGGGCCGCCAGCCGCAGCGCCTGCCAGTGGATGCGGGCGATCACGCCGGCGGTCAGGAGCGGGTGGCGCCAGAGTCCGCGGCGGGCGCTGCGCGCCGTGAGGAGCTCGAGCTCGCCGCTGACGCTGGTCTGCAGCAGTGGTCCATCGGCATCGTCGTAGTCGATGCGCACCACCGTGCGGTCGCGCGCGGGCGTGAAGAGGAAGCGGAACCGGTAGCCGCCCTCGACGGGGCAGAAGGGCGAGACGTGGAACACCTTTGCGGCCCGCTGCTCGCGGCCGAACGCCGGGGCGTCCAGCAGGTAGCAGTGGCGTTCGCCGAACGTGTTGTTCACCTCGACCACGATCGCGCGCAGGCTGTCGTCGGCGCGGTGGCAATACCAGAAGCTCACCGGCTTGAAGGTGTAGCCGAGCACGCGCGGATAGCAGTGCAGCCAGATCTCGCCGTCGGCGTCGCGGATGCCCTCGGCGCGCAGCAGTTCCTCGATCCAGTCGAGCGCGTTGGCCCGGCCGTCCCCGTGGTCCGCGTCCCAGAAGCTCAGGGCGCCACCGCGGTTGTGGCGCAACGGCGTCGCCGCGCCCGCGTGCAGGGTGCGCATGGGCAGCAGCAGGAACAGGGTGGGGTAGGCGAAGGCGTGCCGCACCGGGCGCAGCCGCGTGTGGCGCACCTGGCCGGTGCCGATCATCGGCATGTTCATGCCGCGATCTCCTGCGCGGCGGCGTCCAGGGACGGGGCGCAGCGCAAGTCGGCCCGCAGCCGGCGCGCCGCGGCCAGGCCCGACTTCAGCCCGTCTTCGTGGAACCCGTAGCCGGTCCACGCGCCGCAGAAGTAGGTGTGGCGGTGGCCCTGCAGTGCCGGCACCTGCGCCTGCGCGGCGATGGCCGATCCGTCGAAGACGGGGTGGGCGTACTCGAACTCGGCCAGCACCGAGGCCGGCGCGATGTCGCGCACCGGATTGAGCGAGACCAGCACCGGCTGCGCCCACGGCAGCGGCTGCAGCCGGTTGAGCAGGTAGTGCAGGCAGACGCGCCCGGCCGGCTCGCCGGCGGCCGCGCCTTCATAGTTCCAGGCCGCCCAGGCCGCGCGCCGCCGCGGAAGCACGCCGACGTCGGTGTGCAGGACGGCGCGATTGGGCTGGTAGCGGATCGCGCCCAGGACGGCCTGTTCGGCCGGGCTGGCGTCCAGCAGCAGCGACAGTGCCTGGTCCGGATGCGTGGCGATCACCAGCCGGTCGAAACTCTCCCAGCCGCGGTCGCTGCAGACGCGCACGCCGTGCGGCTCGCGCTGCACCCAGCGTACCGGCGAGCCGAGGCGCTTGTCCGGGACGCCGGCCAGGATCTTGTCCACGTACTGCCGGGCGCCGCCGGCCACCGTCCACCACTGCGGTCGGTTGGCCACCTGCAGCAAGCCATGGTTGTGGCAAAAGCGGATCATGGTGGCGACCGGGAACCGCAGCATCTGGTCGGTCGGGCAGCTCCAGATGCAGCCGAGCATCGGCAGCAGGTACCAGTCGCGGAACTCGGCGCCGAAGGCGTGCGTTCGCAGGAAATCGGCCAGCGGCTGCAGCAGCTGGGCTTCGCTGCCCTGCCGGGCGAGGCGGGTGGTCAGCGCATTGAAGCGCAGCAGGTCGCGCAGCATGCCCCAGAAGGGCCGCCGCACGAGGTTGGAGCGCTGGGCGAACACGGACGCCAGGCTGCTGCCGCTCCACTCCAGCGCGGCCCGGCCGTGCGCCGCTGGCACCTGGACCGAGAACGACATGTCCGACTTGGCCGTCGGCACACCCAGCTCTGCGAACAGCTGGATCAGCTGCGGGTAGGTGCGCTCGTTGAAGACCAGGAAGCCGGTGTCGACGCCGTGCGTGACCGGGCCATGGCGGCCCGGCAGCGTGACGTCGACCGTGTGCGTGTGGCCGCCGAACCAGGGGCCGGCTTCGAAGACCGTGAGATCGGCCGCCCCGCGCAGCTCGTGCGCGGCAGCCAGGCCGGCGATGCCCGAGCCGATGATCGCGACCTTCACGCCGCGCCCCGGCCGGCCCGCTCAGGCCGGAAAGAAAAATGCTGCGAAGCGCCCCGGAACGAAGGAGGGAGGGAGGGAGGAGGAGAAGAGTCGCCCCGGGATTGCATCCGGGCCCCGGAGGGCCGGCGGAAGACTTCGCAGCAGTAACCGTGTTCTGTCGGGGTCGTGCCCCGTGCCCCTATGGACACGGGCAACCGGTCGGTGGTTCCCTGCGTCGTGGGGTCGTCTCGGTAAAGTTTTGTGAGCACGAGCAGCCGAATGAACTGATTGGTTCAATATCCTACCAACCAGTTCACGCGGCTGCAAGCTCAGCGCGCGGCGAGCAATTTCTCGATCTGGGCGATGAACGCCTTGTCGTCGGGCGTGGTGAGGCTGGCGTACTGGGCGACCGGGGTGCCGTCGCGCGCCACCAGGTACTTGTGGAAGTTCCACAGCGGCTGGCGGCCGGTGCGCGCCGCCAGTTCCCGGAACAGCGGATTGGCGTCGCGGCCGCGCACGCTGCTCTTGGCGAACATCGGGAACTTGACGCCGAAGGTGTTCTCGCAGAAGTCGGCAATGTCCTTGTTGCTGCCGCTCTCCTGCGCGAAATCGTTGGAGGGGAACCCCAGCACCACCAGGCCCCGGTCCCGGTAGCGGCTGTAGAGATCCTCCAGGCCCTTGTACTGCGGGGTGAAGCCGCAGTAGCTGGCGGTGTTGACGATCAGCAGCACCTTGCCGCTGTACTGGCACAGCGATTGCGGCTTCTCGTCCTGCAACCGGGGGTAGGTCTGGTTCAACAGGGCCGGGCAAGCCGCGGTGGCGGTCGGGGCCGGGCCGTCGGCATGGGCCGGCACGGCCAGCGCAGCCAGTGCGGCCACCAGGGCCGGCCCGGCAAGCAGGGAGCGAAGCATGGTCACCTCCAGCGGGAATCGGCCCATTCTCGGCGACGCGGGCGGACTCCGCCTGGATCGGAGAGCGACCTCGTTCACCGCTGGGTCTCACGGGCCTGGCGGCCGAGCCAGCGGCGCCGTTGCGCCAGGGTCTGGCCGCCCGCCCGCCCGCGATGGACCCCGCCCGCTTAAAATCCAGGCAACTTCCGGCCCTTTCCCCCAATGCTTTACCCCGAACTGTTCAAGCAACTCGAGTCCGTGCGATGGGACATGGACAAGGACATTCCGTGGGACAAGTTCGATCCCTCGAAGCTGTCCGACGAGCAGGCGCAGACCATCAAGATGAACGCCATCACCGAGTGGGCGGCCCTGCCCGCCACGGAGATGTTCCTGCGTGACAACCGCGATGACAGCGACTTCTCGGCCTTCATGTCGATCTGGTTCTTCGAGGAGCAGAAGCACTCGCTGGTGCTCATGGAGTACCTCAAGCGCTTCCGTCCCGACCTGGTCCCCACCGAGCAGGAACTGCACGAGATCCGCTTCGAGTTCGAACCGGCGCCGGCGCTCGAGACGCTGATGCTGCACTTTTGCGGCGAGATCCGCCTGAACCACTGGTACCGCCGGGCCGCCGAATGGCACACGGAGCCGGTGATCAAGCACATCTACACCACGCTGTCGCAGGACGAGGCGCGCCACGGCGGCGCCTACCTGCGCTACATGAAGCGCGCCATCGGCAAGTTCGGCATCGAGGCCAAGGCGGCCTTCGCCAAGGTGGGCGTGCTGATGGCCAGCGCGCGCCGCACGGCGCAGGCGCTGCACCCGACCAACCTGCACGTGAACCGGACCCTGTTCCCGCGCGACACCATCCAGTCCCGCCTGCCCAACCCGGAATGGCTGGAGCACTGGCTGGACACGCAGATCAAGTTCGACGCGGTGTGGGAGACCAAGGTGGTCGAGCGCATCCTGCACAACATGAGCCTGCTGATGGACCGCAGCTTCAAGAGCGTGCAGGAGCTCAATCGCTACCGCAAGGAACTGACGTCGGCGCTCGGCCCCGGCAGCGCCACACCCGAGGCCGCGTGACGGTGGCCGCCCGCGGCGAAACGGCGGGCTGGGCGCCGCCGCCGTTCCTGGACAAGATCGTGCGGCGCGAGGACGCGCCGGCGGCGCTGGCGCGGCTGGCGCGCCCGGTCGTCTTCACCAACGGCGTGTTCGACGTCCTGCACCGCGGCCACGTGACCTACCTCGCGCAGGCGCGCGCGCAGGGCGCCAGCCTGGTGGTGGCCATCAACACCGATGCCTCGGCGCGCCGCCTCGGCAAGGGGCCCGAGCGCCCCCTCAACAACGAACAGGACCGCGCCGCCATGCTCGCTGCGCTGGCCTCGGTCGACCTCGTGACCTGGTTCGACGAGGACACGCCGGTGGCGCTGCTCGGCGAGCTGCGGCCCGACGTGTACGTCAAGGGCGGCGACTACGACATGGCCACGCTGGCCGAGACGCGCCTCGTGCAGGGCTGGGGCGGCCGCGCCCTCGCGATCCCCTTCGTCAGCGGCTACTCCACCACCGCGCTGGTCACCCGCATCCGCGGCTGATCGCCCTCACGGCGGCGCATCGGGGCCGCCCTGTGGCGCTGGCGGCGGCGCCTCCTTGTGGCGCAGCTTCCGGAACTGGCGGCGCACGAACTGCTCCGTGTCGTCCACGTAGGTGAAGACCACCGGCACCACCAGCAGGCTCAGCACCGTGGACGTGATCAGCCCGCCGATGACGGAGATCGCCATCGGTGAGCGGAAGCTCGGGTCGGCCGTGCCGAACCCGATCGCGATCGGCAGCATGCCGGCGCCCATCGCGATGGTGGTCATGATGATCGGCCGCGCGCGCTTGTGGCAGGCATCGAGCAGGGCATCGAGCCGGCTCATGCCGTGCTCGGTGCGCGCCACGATCGCGTACTCCACCAGCAGGATCGAGTTCTTGGTGGCGATGCCCATCAGCATGATCAGGCCGATCAGCGAGGGCATCGAGAAACTCTTTTGCGCCAGCAGCAGGCCGACGAAGGCGCCGCCCAGGGCCAGCGGCAACGCGGCCAGGATCGTCACCGGGTGCAGGAAGTCCTTGAACAGCAGCACCAGCACGATGTAGATGCACAGCACGCCCGTGAGCATGGCCAGGCCGAAGCTGGCGAACAGTTCGCCCATCACCTCGGCGTCGCCGACCTCGCGCACGCTCACCCCGGGCGGCAAGTTGCGCACCGACGGCAGTTGCTGCACCTTGTCGGCGACGTCGCCGAGCGGCTGGCCCGACAGTTCGATCTCGAAGTTGATGTTGCGCGCCCGGTCGTAGCGGTCGATCACCGCCGGCCCGCCGGTGAGCTCGAGCGTCGCCACCTGTCCCAGCATCACCGGGCCGCGCGTGCCCGGCACGGTCAGGCGCTCCAGCACCGACAGGTCCTGGCGCGCGGCCTCCTCGAGCTTCACCAGGATCGGGACCTGCCGCTGCGAGAGATTGAGCTTGGGCAGCGCCACGTCGTAGTCGCCGGCGGTGGCCACGCGCAAGGTCTCGGCGATCGCGCTGCTGGTCACGCCCAGGTCGGCGGCGCGCGCGAAATCGGGCCGGACGGCGATTTCGGGCCGGATCAGGCTGGCGCTGGAGGCGATCTGCCCGAGGCCGGGGATGGTGCGCAGGTCCTTTTCCACCGCGAGTGCGGCGGACTGCAGCGCCTGCGGATCGTCGCCGCTGAGCACCAGCACGTACTTCTCGCCCGAGCCGCCCAGGCCCACCTTGCTGCGCACCCCCGGCACCGCCTGCAGCGCGTCGCGGATCTGGTTCTCGATCACCTGCTTGCGCGGGCGGTCGCCGCGCGCGGCCAGCAGGATGGTCAGCGTGGCCTTGCGCACTTCCGCCGCGCCCTCGTTGGCGAACGGGTCGGAGCCCGCGGCGCCGCCGCCGATCGTGGTGTAGACGCTCTGCACATGCGGCACCTTCGCGATCAGCAGCCTGGACCGCTCGGCCAGGTCGCGCGTCTGCGCCAGCGTGGAGCCCGGGGGCAGCTCCAGGTAGACCTGGGTCTGCGAGTTGTCGTCCGGGGGGATGAAGCCGGTGGGCAGCAGCGGGATGAGCGCCACCGAAGCGAAGAAGAAGACGGTGGCCAGCACCATGGTGGCGATGCGGTGGCGCATGCACCAGCGCACCCAGCGCATGTAGGTGCGCATCCAGCGCGGATCGGCGTGGCTGGGCGCCACGACCGGGCGCAGCAGGTACGCCGCCATCATCGGCGTGAGCACCCGAGCCACGACCAGCGAGGCGAACACGGCCAGGGCGGCGGTCCAGCCGAACTGCTTGAAGAACTTGCCGGCGATGCCGCTCATGAAGGCGGTGGGCAGGAACACCGCGATCAGCGTGAACGTGGTTGCGATCACGGCCAGGCCGATCTCGTCGGCGGCTTCCATCGCGGCCCGGTACGGTGTCTTGCCCATGCGCAGGTGGCGCACGATGTTCTCGACCTCGACGATCGCGTCGTCGACCAGGATGCCCACCACCAGCGACAGCGCCAGCAGCGTCACCACGTTGACCGAAAAGCCCAGCAGCGACATGCCCAGGAAAGCCGGGATCGCCGACATCGGCAGCGCCACGGCCGACACGAACGTCGCGCGCCAGTCGCGCAGGAACAGCCAGACCACCAGCACCGCCAGCAGCGCGCCCTCGTACAGCAGGTGCAGCGAGCCTTCGTACTCCTCCTGCACCGGCGTGACGAAGTCGAAGGCCTGCGTGAGCTGGATGTCGGGCCGCCGCGCCTTCAGTTCCGCGAGCGCCTTGTGCACCGCGGCGCCGACGGCGACCTCGCTTTCGCCGCGGCTGCGCGAGACCTCGAAGCCGACCACCGGCTTGCCGTCCAGCAAGGCGGCGGCGCGCGGTTCGGCGATCGTGTCGCTCACCGTCGCCACGTCCCGCAGCCGGACGCTCCGGCCCGGGCCCGCGGAGGCCGGCAAGGCGATCTGCAGCTCGCCGATCTCGGCCGCGGTGCGGACGGTGGCGAGCGTGCGCACCGGCTGCTCGCCGCCGCCCAGGTCGGTGCGGCCGCCGGCGCTTTCGGTCTGCACCTCGCGCAACTGGCGCGAGACGTCGGCCGCCGTGACGCCCAGCGCCTGCAGCCGCGACGGGTCGAGCGCGACGCGGATCTCGCGCGTGGCGCCGCCCACGCGGTTGACCGCGCCGACGCCGCGCACGGCCAGCAGCTTGCGCGAGACTTCGTTGTCCACGAACCAGGACAGCGCCTCCTCGTCCATCCGGCTCGAGGCGATCGTGAAGGCCAGCACCGGCTGCCCCGCCAGGTCCACCTTGGAGACGATCGGATCGCGCAGGTCGCCCGGCAGGTCGCTGCGCACGCGCGAGATCGCCGACCGCACGTCGTCCACGGCTTCCTGCACGGGCTTTTCCAGCCGGAACTCCGCGGTGACGGTCACCACCCCGTCCTGCACCTTGGTGTACAGGTGCTTGAGTCCCTGCAGCGTCGCCATCGCGTTCTCGAGCTTGCGGGCGACGTCGGTCTCCAGCTGCCCCGGCGCGGCCCCCGGCAGCGCCGCCGTGACGCTGACGGTCGGCAGGTCGATGTCGGGGAAGTTCTGCACCTTCATCGCCTTGAAGCCGAGCAGCCCACCGAAGGTGAGCAGCACGAACAGCATCACGGCGGGGATCGGGTTGCGGATCGACCAGGACGAGACGTTCAGCATCGCGCGTCCCTCAGCGGGCCGACCGGGGCGATGACGCCGCCGACGCCGCCGCCGACGCCGACGCCGATGCCGGCGCCGCTGTCGCCGGCACGTCGACGATGCGCACCAGGTCGCCGTCGTTCAGGAAGCCGGCGCCGCTGGCGACGATGCGCGCGTCGGGCTCCAGCCCCGTCACCTCGACGCGGTCGCCGGCCAGGCGCCCGGCTTGCACCTTCTGCTGCGACACGCGGCCCTCGGGCGTCACGCGCATCACGTAGCTGAAGCCCTCGCGCAGCACGAGGGACGATTGCGGGACTGTGAGCGCGGGTGTCTGGCCGAGGTCGAACTCGCCGCGCGCGAACATGCCGGGGCGGGCGCTGCCCGCTGCCGGGCCGGGCAGCGGCTTCAGGTCGACATACACCAGCGCTGCGCGCGTCTGCGGATCCACCGCCGCGCCCAGCGCGCGCACACGGCCTTCCAGCCGGGCGCCGCTGGCCGCCGTGACCAGTGCCTGCATGCCCACGGTGATGCGGCCCAGCTCGGTGGACGTGACCTCGGCGCGCCACTCCAGGCGGCCCTGGCGGATCAGGCGGAACAGCTCCGTGCCCGCGCCCACCACCGCGCCGACGGTCGCCGCGCGGGCGGAGATGATGCCGTCGTCGGGCGCCAGCACGCGGCTTTGCGCCAGCCGCACCTGCTGCGCCTCGTAAGTAGCCTGCGCGGCCTGCACCCGGGCCTTGGCCGTCTTGGCGGCCGTTGCGTACTGGTTGATCTGCGAGGCAGAGAGCGCGCCCGTGGCCTCCAGCGTGCTGGCGCGCTCGGCGTTCGCCGCCGCGTCCGCGGCCGCCGCTTCCGCTTCGGCCAGGGCGGCGCGGGCCTGGGCGGCCTCGGCGCTCAGCGTGGCGGTGGCGAAGGTGGCCAGCACCTGGCCCTTGCGGACCCGGTCGCCCACGTTCACCAGCACGTCGCTCAGCCGCTGTCCGTTGGCTTCCGCCCCGACGCTGGCTTCCTGCCAGGCGGCGATGTTGCCGTTGGCCGCCAGCGTGTTGGGCAGCGTGGTGCGCCTGGGTGCCACCACCGACACGGTCAGGGCCGGGCGGCCCTGCGCGGCCGGAGCGCTCGCCGCGCCGACTGCGCCGCCGCCGGAGCCGCCGCAGGCCGCGAGCAGCAGGGGCAGCGCCGCTGCGGCCAGCGGCCGCCAGGTGGAGAGGAACAAGGGGGTCATCGGGGCTCCGTCGTCGGGTCGGCCGCGGCGGCGGCCTCCTCGCGCGTCCAGCCGCCGCCCGTCGCCCGGTAGAGCGCGACGAGCGCGTTGGCGCGCTCCTGCTGCAGGGCGACCAGGGCGCTTTGCGCGGCAAGCGCCTGGCGCCGCTGGTCTTCCAGTTCGATCAGGCTGCCCAGGCCGCTGCGCCAGCGCGCTTCGGCTGCGGCGAACGAGGCGCGGAACCCCGTGACGGCGCGCTGCGCGTCGCTCTCGCGCACCCGCGTGCTCTCCAGGTTCACCAGTGCCTCCTCGACCTCGCGCACCGCCTGCCGCACGCGCGCCCGGTAGGCCACCACGGCCTCGTCGTAGCGCGCGCGCGCCGACTGCCTGTTCGCGTCGATGACGCCGCCGTCCAGCAGCGGCAGCGTGAACGACAGCGGCCCGGCCGACCACGTGCGCAGCGAACTCTCGGTACCGCCATACAGGAAGCGGCCGCGCGCCATCGAGCCGGTGAGCGTGATGCGCGGGAACCGCTGCGCGTCGGCTTCGCCGACCTCGGCGGCCGCGGCGAGCACGTCGTGTTCTGCGGCGGCGACGTCCGGCCGCTGCGCCAGCAGGCGCGCGGGAAGCGCATCGATGGCCACCGGCGCGGGCGGCGGCGGTGGCTCCTGCGCCAGCAGCCGCTGCAGCGCCGGCTCGTCGAGGGCCGTCAGGGCTACCAGGGCCTTGCGCTCGATCGCGCACTGCGCCTGCTGCTGCGCGAGCCGCATCGATCCGTCGGCCGCGCTCGCGTCGGCCAGCGCCGCATTGGCCGGTGCCTGGAAGCCCGCGTCGGCCGCCAGCCGCGTGAGCCGCGCGGTCTCCGCGCGCGAGGCTGCGTCCGCGCGCGTGACCGCCGCCAGCGCTTCGCAGGCGCGCAGGCCGAAGTAGCCGCCGGCCGCTTCGGCGGCGACGCTGACCCGGGCTTCGTGCCAGCCGGCCTGCGCGCCGGCCAGCCGCTCCTGCGCCGCCGCTTGCGCGCCGGCCAGCTTGCCGAACAGGTCTGCCTCCCAGCTGGCCTGCAGGCCGGCCTGCACGGTGGTCGAGGGCGTGGGGAACAAGGGGCTGGACACGCCGCGGCTGGCCGAGGCGGTGCCGTCCAGCCGGGGCAGCAGGGCGGCATGGGCGCCGGTGCGCTCCGCGCGCGCCTGCAGGATGCGCGTGCGCGCCTGCGCCAGGGTGGGGCTGGCGGCCTGGGCGGCCTCGACCACCCGCACCAGCGCGGGGTCGCCCTGGCCCTGCCACCACTGCGCGACGGCGGCGGGCTGGCCGCCGTGCGGCAGAGGGGCCTGCCATTGCGCCGGCGTGAGTTCGGCCAGCGGCGGGGGCGCCGTGAGCGGCGGCGCGCCGGCGCAGCCGGCCAGCAGCAGCGCCGCAAGCAACGGCAGTCGCCGGCGGCCGGTGAGGCGAAAGGTGCGGATCATCAGGGCGTGTTCCCCGGCCGGCGGCGGCCGCAGGCTGCGGCCCCGAGCCGGCCCGCGCGGGACGCACGGGCGCTGCCGACGGGACCGGCGGCGATTACATCACGGGCGCGCAACAGCGCGGCGTCACTTGAAGTCGGCCGCCATCTGGGTCGTGATCGGGACGTCCTGGCTCGTCGCCACGCAGCGCGCGATGTAGTCCGTGAACGGCGGCGGCGGCGGCACGCCTTCGGCCAGCAGCCGCTGGTTGTCGAACACGTAGTCGAGCTCCGCGAACGCGCCGTACAGCATCAGCGCCCGCAGGATCAGGATCCGGTTCACGCGGCCCAGGCGCTCCTCGAACAGGGGCACCAGGCTGCGCAGTTCGTCCACCGGCACCTGCCGGTATCGGGGCAGCACCGGAGGCTGGCCGCAGGCGGCTGCATAGGCGGCGTCGATCTCGTCGAAGCGGCTGGACCGCGCGCCGGCGGACACGTGGTACAGGTCGTGCCGCAGCGACGGCGCCAGGGCGAGCGTGGCCAGCGCCTGCGCGCACCAGTCGGCCGGGATGATGTCGATGCGCTCCTGCGGCGCGCAGGTGAATCGCTCCAGCGCGAACGCCATCCGCAGCACCCAGAAGATGCTGGGCGACGGCGCGCAGCCCAGGCGGCTGTGTCCCACCACGATCGACGGCCGCGCGACGACCAGCGGAAAGCCCGGCAACTCGCGCAGCGCGAGCTCGGCGCCCAGTTTGGAGCGCGTGTACGGCACCAGGTGCGCTTCGTCGCGGCGGCCCGCGTCCCAGGACTCGGCCACCGGCGACGGCAGGCCGGGCCCGCAGCACATCGCGGTGCCCACCTGCAGCCAGCGCTGCAGGCCGGGCGAGCGCGCATGCACTGCCCGGGCGAGCGCGAGGGTGCCGTCGACGTTGTGGGCCCAGATCGCCGGGTTGTTCGAGAAGGTCGCGAGCGCGGCGCAGTGGATGACGTGCGTGAGCCCGTCCAGCCCGGGCGCGGCGGCGAACGCGGCCGGCTCGGTCAGGTCGCCCGGCACCACCTGGGCCGCGGCGACCGGTCGCGCGACGCCGAAGCGGGCCAGGTTGTCCGCCACCCGCCGGGCGGCGGCCTGCGGATCGTCGCCGCGCACGAGGAACACCGTGTCGGCGAGCAGCCCGCGCTCGGCGAGCACCGCGGCGACCGCACCGCCAACGAACCCGGTCGCGCCGGTCAGCAGGATCCGCATGGAAGTCCGTGAGGCAAAGGAAGGTCGAGGGTCAGGCCGGCGCGCGGCCGAAGGCGAGCGACACGTTGGCGCCGCCGAAGGCGAACGAGTTCGACAGCACCCAGTCGATGCGGTGCGGCTCGGGCTGCGGGGTGAGCGGCACGTGGGCGCAGCGCGGATCGCGCGGCTCGGCGCCCAGCGTGGCGGGAACGAGCTGCTCGACCAGGCTGGCGATGCTGAGCACCGCCTCGATGGCGCCGGCCGCGCCCAGCAGGTGGCCGTGCTGCGACTTGGTCGCGCACACCGCCGGCGCCCGCGCGCCGAAGACGGCGGCGATGGCCTCGGCCTCGGCCAGGTCGCCTGCATCGGTGCCGGTCGCGTGCGCGTTGACCAGGTCGACGGCCTCGGTGGCCAGGCCGGCGTCGTGCAGCGCCTGGCGCATCGCGTCCGCCTCGCCCTCGGCCTGCGGATGCACGAGCGAAGCCGAAGCGTCGCAATTGCTGCCGTAGCCCGCGAGCACCGCCAGCGGCCGCGCGCCACGGGCGCGCGCGGTCTCCGGCCGCTCGAGCACGATGGCCGCCGCGCCCTCGCCGAGCACCAGGCCCGTGCGGCCCTGGCCGAACGGGCGGCAGGCCTGCCCGGCGGTGGCGGCCTGGCCGGTGGTGGACAGCACGCGCAGCCCCTGCCAGCCGGCCAGCATGCCGGGCTGCAGCAGCGATTCGCTGCCGCCGGCGACGGCCAGGTCGATGCGTCCCGCGCGCAGCGCCTGCAGGGCTTCGCCGATCGCGGTGGCCGCCGACGCGCAGGCGATGGCGTAGGTCAGATTGGGACCGCGCAACTGCCAGCGGCTGGCGATCTGCGCGGCCGGCGAGCTGGCCATGATGCGCGGCACCGTCATCGGCCGCAGCGCCGCGTGTTCGACGAGGAAGCGGCGGTAGCTCTGCTCGGTGCTCTGGGCGCCGCCCAGGCCGGTGCCCCAGTAGACGCCTGCGCGCCGTGGCTGCGGCTGCGCACCGGCCTGCTGCCACGCCTGCTGCGCGGCGGCCAGGGCCATCGCGCAGGCGCGGTCGGCGCTGGCGGTGTCGAACGGCTTGAGGGCGGCTTCGGCGTCCGCGTGCAGCGGCGCGATCCAGGCGTCGGGCACCCCCGGCTCGGCGCGCCAGGCCGGCGGCACCGGCGTGAAGTGCGGTTGCGGCGCGCGCAGGTCCCGCACCGCGGCGTCCCAGCCGCAGCCCTGCGGTCCGAGCACGCCGACGCCGGTGACCCACGCCACCTGCGGCGCGGCGCTCATGCGGGGGTGAGCTTGCCGTCGATCAGCGCGACGACCTCGCCGACGGTGGCCGGCATCTCGGTGGCCGCCATGTCGCCCAGGTTCACGCCGAAGTTGTCTTCGATGGAGAACAGCAATTCGGCCACGGCCAGCGAATCGAGTCCGGCGTCGGCGAGGCCGGTCTCGGGCGTCAGCGTCGCGGGGTCGACGGCATGTTGCTGCGCGACCAGCGCCGCGAGGCGCTCGAATGTGGAGAGTGATGCTGCCATGGCCCGCAGTTGTAAGTAAATGCTAGCGCGATGCTAGCGCACCCGGCTGAGGTGGGGCTGACCTCGGGGATCAGGCGAACAGGTGACGCCAGACGGCCAGGACCGCCTCGCGTTCGGCGTGCAGCTCGGTGTCGGGCCGCTGGGTCGCTTCCTCGTTCAGGCGCGCGCGGTGCTGCACGCGGCGCAACTCGCGGTAGGCGCGCGCGGCGTCGTCGCCGGTGCCCGCGGGCAGCAGGCCGGCCGCCTGCGCGCGCTGCAGCAGCGCGATGTTGCCGACGTTGGGAATCAGCTCGCGGTGGCTGGCCGAGTGCGCCAGGACCAGGTACTGCACGGCGAATTCGGCATCGACCATCCCGCCCGGGCTGTGCTTGACGTCGAAGCGGCCGGCCGGCACCGGGTGGGCAGACCGCACGCGCTCGCGCATGGCCAGGATCTCCGAGCGCAGCGCGCCCGGGTCGCGCGCCGCGGTGATCACGCCCTCGCGCACGGCGTCGAACCGCTCGGCGAGCGGCGCGTCCCCGAGCACGAAACGCGCGCGGGTCATGGCCTGGTGCTCCCAGGTCCAGGCCGTGTTGCTGCCGCGGCCCTGCTGGTACTTCTCGTAGGCGGCGAAGGTCGTGACCAGCAGGCCGGAGCTGCCGTTCGGGCGCAGCGCGGTGTCGATCTCGTACAGGTCGCCCTCGGCGGTCTTGGTCGTCAGCCAGTTGATCAGCCGGCGCACGAAGGCGGCGTAGGCGTCGGGCGCGCGCTCGTCCTCGTCCTCGTAGACGAACACGATGTCCAGGTCGCTGCCGTAGCCCAGCTCCTTGCCGCCCAGCTTGCCGTAGCCGATGATGGCGAAGCTGGGTGTCTCGCGGTGGCGGCCCTTCAGGCGCTGCCAGCACCAGCGCGCCGTCACGCGCAGCACCGCGTCGGCCAGCGCGCTCAGGTCGTCGGCCACCTGCTCCACCGTCAGCCGGCCCTCGACGTCGCGCGCCAGGGTGCGGAACACCTCGGCGTGGTGCGCGCGGCGCAGCAGGTTCAGCAGCGTCTCGTCGTCGTCCTCGCCGGTGTTGCGCAGCGACCGCTGGCGGGCCTCGAGTTCGTCCTCGAAGGCGGCCGGCTCGAAGCGCTCGAGCAGCATCGACTCGCTCGCCAGTTCGTCGATCACCCCAGGGTGGCGCAGCAGGTAGCGCGCCGGCCAGCGGGCCGCGCCGAGCACGCGCAGCAGCCGCTCGTGCACGCCGGGCCGCTCCAGCAGCAGCGCGAGGTAGCTCTCGCGCCGCAGCAGCGGCTCGAGCCAGTCGGCCATGCGCAGCGCCGCCTCCTCGCTCACCCGGCCCGCCTCCAGCCATTCGCCGGTGCGCGCCACCACGCGCGAGAGGCGGTGGCGGGCGTCCTCGCGCAGCGCGAGCACGCGCGGATGGCCGCACCAGCGGCCGATGCGCTCGCCCAGGGCGGCGGGCAACTGCTCGCGCAGGGTCTCCAGATCGGGCGGCGTCGCGCGCGCGCCCTTCGGCCCGGCGCAGCCCTTGCATTCGCCCTGCGCGCCCAGCAGCGTATCGAATTCCTGCGCCACGAATTCGCGGTGCCGGTCCAGCTCGTGCAGGAACGGGCAGCAGTCCGCGTAGCCCATGGTGCGCGCGATCCAGCCCAGGTCGCCGTCGCATCCCATCGGCAGCACGTGCGTCTGCTGGTCGTCCAGGTACTGGATGCGGTGCTCCACCCGGCGCAGGAATTCGTACGCGGCCGCCAGGCCCTGCGCGGTCGCCTCGGGCATCAGGCCGGCGGCGGCGACCCGCTGCAGCGCCGCCAGCGTCGAGCGCGTGCGCAGCTCCGGGAACTGCCCGCCGCGCACGACCTGCAACAGCTGCACCGTGAACTCGATCTCGCGGATGCCGCCGCGCGAGAGCTTGACGTCGTTGGCGCGCTCGGGCCGGCCGGCGCTGCGGCGCGCCGCGTGCTCGCGGATCTGCCGGTGCAGCACGCGCAGCGAATCGAACACGCTGTAGTCCAGGTAGCGGCGGAACACGAACGGCAGCACCACCGCGCGCAGCGCCTGCGCCGAGCGGTCGCCGACCGCGTCGCGCGGGGCGACCACGCGGCTCTTGAGCCAGGCGAAGCGCTCCCATTCGCGGCCCTGGACCAGGAAGTACTCCTCCAGCGCGTCCAGCGACACCACCGGCGGGCCGGAGTTGCCGTTCGGGCGCAGCGCCGTGTCGACGCGGAACACGAAGCCGTGCTCGGTCGTCTCGCCCACCAGCGCGTAGATGCGCTTGACCACGCGGCCGAAATACTCCTGCAGGCTGATGCGGCCGCGGCCGTCGATGCCGGCCGTCTCGCCATCCTGGTCGTAGACGTAGACCAGGTCGATGTCGCTCGAGACGTTCAGCTCGCGCGCGCCCAGCTTGCCCATGCCGACGATCCACAGGCACGCGCGGCGGCCGTCCTCGCCCACCGGTGCGCCGTGCACCGCGTCGAGCTCGGCGAGCGCGTCGCGGCAGGCGGTGTCGAGCGCGAATTCGGCCAGCGTGGTCATCACGCCGGTGACGTCGGCGAGCGCGGCCGACTCGTCGCAGTCCAGTCGCACCAGCCGCTCGAGTACCAGCTGGCGCAGGATGCGCAGCGCGTCGCCCACGCCGCTCCCGTGCTCGCGCAGGGTCGAGAACGTGGCCTGCATGGCGGCCAGGGCTGGCATGCCCGGAGCCAGCCATGCCAGCTCCGTGGCATAGCGGCGCCGGATGCGTTGCGCGAACCGCGACTGCGCGGAACCGCCGGCCTGGCCGGCCATCTCACCCTCGGGCACAGCCATGTGCGTCCCCGGCAGGACCTGGCCCCGGACCATCGAATCCGCGTCGACACCGGGGCTCATAATTCCTGCCTTCGTCATCTTTCATGAACGATTCGCCGCCATCCCCTTCGCGCCTGCTCCGGGTCTACGCCACCTGCGCGAAGTGGGCCCTCGGGCTGCTGGCGGCCTGCTGGCTGCTGCTGGCGCTCGCATGGGGTGCGTTGCACGGCTGGATTGTGCCGCGAATCGGTGAGTACCGCCCCGACCTCGAACGCTACGCCTCGCAGTCGCTGGGGGTGCCGGTGCGCATCGGCAGCGTGGCGGCCCACGACGCGGGCCTGCTGCCCTCGGTGGAACTGCAGTCGGTGGTGCTGCTGGATCCGCAGGGACGCGAGGCGCTGCGCCTGCCGCGCGTGCTCGTGTCCTTGTCCCCGCGCTCGCTGTGGAATTTCGGCTTCGACCAGCTGGTCATCGACCGGCCGCAACTCGACGTGCGGCGCGCGGCCGACGGCCGGCTGTTCGTCGCCGGGCTGGACCTCTCGCGCGGCGGCAAGGGCGACGGCGGCGGCGCCGACTGGTTCTTCCGGCAGGGCGAGTTCGTCCTGCGCGGCGGCACCGTCCGCTGGATGGACGAGATGCGCGCGGCGCCCGAGCTGGCCTTGGCGCAGGTCGACCTGGTGGTGCGCAACGGCGCGCGGACCCACGCCATGCGGCTGGACGCGACGCCGCCGGCCGAATGGGGCGACCGCTTCACCCTGGTCGGCTCGTTCCGCCAGCCGCTGCTGTCCGCCCATCCCGGGCGCTGGCAGGACTGGACCGGCCAGCTGCATGCCGACTTCACGCGCGTGGACCTCAAGGAGCTGCGCCGCTATGCCCAGTTCGGCATCGCGGTCGAGAGCGGCCATGGCGCGGTGCGGGCCTGGGTCGACGTCGACCGTGGCCAGCTGGTCGGGGGCGCGGCCGACCTGGCGGTGGCCGACGTCGCCACCCGCCTCGGCGCCGACCTGCCGCCGCTGGCGCTGGCGTCGCTGTCGGGCCGCGTCGGCGGCAAGCGGCGGCCCGATGGCTTCGACGTCGAGACGCGGGACCTGCAGTTCGTGACCGACCAGGGCCAGCGCTGGCCCGGCGGCAACGTGGCGGTCTCGTGGACCGAGGGCGACGCCCGGCGGCCCGGCGCGGGCGAGTTGCGGGCCGACCGGCTCGACCTCGGCGCGCTGCGCCAGCTGGCCGGCCGGCTGCCGCTGGGCGAGGCCACGCACGCGGCGCTGACCACCTACGCGCCCGAGGGGCTGGTGGAGAGCGTGCAGGCGCGCTGGCAAGGCACGCTGCAGGCGCCGCAGAAGTACCAGGCCAAGGGCCGGGTGAGCGGGCTGCACGTGGCGGCGGGGCCGGGACGGATCGGGGCGGACGGCCGGCGCGCGGCCGGCACGCCGGGCATCCGCAACGCGACGGTCGATTTCGACGTCCACGAGGGCGGCGGCACGGCGCGGCTCGCGATGCAGGCCGGCGCCCTCGAGTTGCCGGGCGTGTTCGACGAGGCGGTGATGCCGTTCGACCGGCTCGCCGGCGACGTGCAGTGGCAGCTGCCCGCCGGGCGCATGTCGGTGGCCGTCACCAACCTGCGGTTCAGCAATGCGGATGCGCAGGGCGAAGGCCAGGCCAGCTGGCGCACGGGCGACGATCCGGCGCACCGCTTCCCGGGCGTCATTGACCTGCAGGCCAGCCTGAGCCGGGCCAACGGGGCCCGGGTCTGGCGCTACCTTCCCCTGGCCGTGCCGCAGACGGCGCGCGACTACGTGCGCGAGTCGGTGCAGCAGGCCGAGGTCACCGACGTGCGCGCCAGGCTCAAGGGCGACCTGCGCGACTTCCCGTTCCAGCACGGCCGCACGGGCGAGTTCCGCGTCACGGCGCAGGTGCGCAACGCCAACTACGCGTTCGTGCCGCGCTCGACGCCCAGGCAGGGCAACCTGCCCTGGCCGGTGCTGACGCAGCTGTCGGGCCAGCTGGTGTTCGACAGGAGCAGCCTGCGCGTCGAGGACGCGCTGGCGCGCTTTGCCAATGCGCCGGGCCTGCGCGTGAAGGCCGAAGCCGCCATCGCCGACCTGGCGCACACCGTGGTCGAGGTGACGGGCGAGGTCCGCGGGCCGCTGGCCGAGGCGCTCACCGTCGTGCAGCGCTCGCCGGTCAACCTGCTGACCCAGGAAGCGCTGGCCAGGGCGACGGCCACCGGCGCCGCGGACGTGCGGCTCAAGCTCGGGCTGCCGATCGCCACCATCGAGCGCAGCACGGTGCAGGGGACCGTGACGCTGGCCGGCAACGACGTGCAGATCACGCCGGACAGCCCGGCCCTGTCGCGGGCGCGGGGCGCGGTCCTGTTCAGCGAGAAGGGCTTCTCGCTGGTGGGTACGCAGGTGCGCGCGCTGGGCGGCGAGGCGAAGCTGGAAGGCGGCACGCGCTCAGTGGGCGTCGACACGGCCGTGGTCGTGCGCGCCCAGGGCAATGCGACGGCCGAGGGGCTGCGGCAGGCGCGCGAGCTCGGCTTCGTCGCCCGCCTGGCACGCCACGCGACCGGCGGCTCGACCTACGCGGCGACGGTGACGTTCCGCAAGGGCACGCCGGAGGTGCTGGTCACCAGCAGCCTGCAGGGGCTGGCGATCAACCTGCCCGCGCCGCTGTCCAAGACGGCCGAGGCCGTGCTGCCCTTGCGCTACGAGAACGCCCTGCTGCGCGACAGCGCCACCACCACCGGCCAGGCCGACCAGCTGTCGGTCGACATCGGACGCGTCGCATCAGTCAACTACGTGCGCGACATCACGGGCGGCGAAGCCCGCGTGCTGCGCGGCGCGGTGGCGATCGGCCTGGCGCCCGGCGAGACCGCGGTGCTGCCCGAGCAGGGCGTGACGGCCAACATCGCGCTGGGCGTGACCAACCTCGATGCCTGGCAGCAGGTGCTGGACGGCCTGCTGGCCTCGCCGCGGCCCCCGCCTGCCGCGGCCCCCGCAGCGGGCGCCCGCAGCAACGGCAACGGCAGCGGCAGCGGCAGCGGCAACGCCTCCGCCGCGGCGGCCAGCAGCTACCTGCCCAGCGTGCTGGCGGTGCGGGCGCGCGAACTCACCTACGGCGGCCGCACGCTGCACAACCTCGTCGTCGGCGGCGCGCGCGAGGGGCTCCTTTGGCGCGGCAACGTCGATGCCGACGAGATGGGCGGCTACGTGGAATACCGGCAGCCGTCCGACAGCGGCCCGGGCCGCGTCTATGCCCGGCTGGCGCGGCTGGCCATCGCCGCCGCCGCCGCGAACGCCGTCGAGACGCTCCTGAACGAGCAGCCGGCCTTCATTCCCGCGCTCGACATCGTGGTGGACGATTTCGACCTGCGCGGCCGCAAGCTCGGCCGGCTGGAGATCGACGCCGTCAACCGCGGCGCGGGCACGGTGCTGCGGGAGGGGGGCGCGCGCGAGTGGCGCCTCAACAAGCTCAGCCTCGCCATGCCCGAGGCGAGCCTCATCGCCACCGGCAACTGGGCCGCGCTGGAAGCGCAGGCGGCAGCGCCGCGCGCGGGCGAGCGCCGCCGCACCGTGATGAACTTCCGGCTCGACCTGGCGGACGTGGGCGGCCTGCTGTCGCGCCTGGGGATGAAGGACGTCGTGCGCCGCGGCCAGGGGCGCATGGAGGGCCAGATCGCCTGGCTCGGCTCGCCGCTGGGGTTCGACTACCCCTCGATGACGGGCGCGTTCCATGTCAACGTCGAGAACGGCCAATTCCTCAAGGCCGATCCGGGGCTGGCCAAGCTGCTCGGCGTGCTGAGCCTGCAGTCGCTGCCGCGCCGGCTCACGCTGGATTTCCGCGACGTGTTCAGCCAGGGCTTCGCCTTCGACTTCGTGCGCGGCGACCTCACCATCCAGCAGGGCATCGCGGCCACCAACAACCTGCAGATGAAGGGCGTGAACGCGGCCGTGCTGATGGAGGGCAAGGCCGACCTGTCGCGCGAGACGCAGGACCTGCGGGTCGTCGTGGTGCCGGAAATCAATGCGGGCACGGCGTCGCTGGTGGCCGCGGCCATCAACCCGGCCATCGGCCTGGGCACGTTCCTCGCGCAGATCTTCCTGCGCGAGCCGCTCGCCCGCGCCACGACCCAGCAGTTCCAGATCGACGGCACCTGGGCCGACCCCCGCATCACCAAGCTCGGCAAGGGCGGCGCCGACGGCAAGGCCACCGACGCGCGCGCGGCGGGCAACAATGCGTCGGGAGCCGAACGATGAAGATCGCCGCCATCCAGATGGTGTCCACGGCGCGCGTGGACGACAACCTCGCCGCCGCCGCCCGGCTGCTGGCGCAGGCGGCGCGCGAGGGCTGCGAACTGGCCGTGCTGCCGGAATATTTCTGCCTCATGGGCCGCGCCGACACCGACAAGCTCGCGGTGCGCGAAGCCGCCGGCGACGGCCCGATCCAGGCCTTCCTCGCGGCGGCGGCGCGCGAGCACGCCCTGTGGGTCGTCGGCGGCACCCTGCCGCTGGCCACGCACGACGAGCGGCGCGTGCGCAACACCAACCTGGTCTTCTCGCCGCAGGGCCAATGCGTCGCGCGCTACGACAAGATCCACCTGTTCCGGTTCGACAACGGCCGCGAGCGCTTCGACGAGGCGCGGGTGATCGAGCCGGGCGGGACGCCGGTGGCATTCGAGCTGGCCGATCGGGCCGGCCAGCGCTGGCGCGTCGGTTTGTCGGTCTGCTACGACCTGCGCTTTCCGGAGCTGTACCGGCACCTGCGGGCCGACCTGCTGCTCGTGCCCAGCGCCTTCACGCATGGCACGGGCCGCGCGCACTGGGAGCCGCTGCTGCGCGCGCGGGCGATCGAGAACCTCGCCTACGTGGCGGCGCCGGCGCAGGGCGGCACGCACGAGAGCGGGCGGCGCACCTGGGGCCACAGCATGGTGGTCGATCCCTGGGGCGTCGTGCTCGCCGAATCGGACGCCGACCACGAGGGCGTCGTCGTCGCCAGCCTGGACGGTGCGCGGCTGGCGCAGGTGCGCCGCGAGCTGCCCGCGCTGGAGCACCGCGTGCTATGAGCGAGCCGCAGGCGCCGGGCGCGCCGTCGCCGAACCGGGAGTCGCCGCGGCCGTCGGCGGCCCAGCGCTGGCTGCTGTGGGCCTCGCTCAGCGCCCTGGTTGCCACGCTGCTGGTCATCCTGATCTGGCTGGCCGGGCGCTACGAGGCCAGCAAGGTGCAGGAGCGGCTGGAGCGCGACGCGGCGGAGGCACTGGCGGACATCCGCTCGGCGCTCACCCGCAACGTGCAGTCGCTGCAGGCCCTGCAGGCGGGCACGCCGACCCGCTCCGGCTGGGTCCTGGACGCGCAGCGCCTGCTGCACGAGCGGCGCGAGCTGCTGCGCGTCGAGTGGCGCGACGCGAAACTGGCCACGCTGGTGGGCGTGGACACGCCCTACCGCGCGCCGGCGTTCGGCCGCATGGGGCGGGCCAGCGCGCAGCCGGAGGTGGCGCTGGCCTGCGCCAACGCGCGCCGCAGCAGTGGAGCGGGCTACGCGGCCAGCTACTTCCTGCCCCAGATGGACGGCCTGGGGCTGGAGGTGATGGACCTGTGCCTGCCGCAGATGAACGGCGGCCAGCTCACCGGATTCGTGGTCGCCACGTACTCGCTCGGCGAGATGCTCACCAGCCTGATCGGGCCGAACCTCACCCGCAGCCAGGAGGTCTCGTTCACCGAGGCGGACGGCACGCGGCTGGCCCTGCACGGCAACACGCGCCGCGGCACGCGCGTGTTCACCGCGACGCAGCTGCTCGACCTGCCCGGCAACACGATGGTGCTGCGCATGGACAGCTGGCGCGGCGCGCCCGAGCTGTTCCCGAACGTGCTCACCGCGCTGGTCACCGCCATGTCCATCGCGCTCTTGGCCGTGCTGTTCCTGCTGGGCAAGGACACCCGGCGCCGGCTCGAGGTGGAGCGCGACCTGGCCGACGCGCTGGCCTTTCGCAAGGCGATGGAGGACTCCCTGGTCACCGGCCTGCGCGCGCGCGACCTGCGCGGCCGCACGACCTACGTGAATCCCGCGTTCTGCAGCATGGTGGGCTTTCCGGCCGAGGCGCTGCTCGGCAAGGGCTCGCCGCAGCCGTACTGGCCGCCGGAGCTGGCCGGCGAGTACCAGAAGCGCCAGGAGGTGCGGCTGGCCGGCAACGCGCCCCCGCGCGAGGGTTTCGAGTCGGTCTTCATGCGCCAGGACGGCTCGCGCTTTCCGGTGCTGATCATCGAGGCGCCGCTGATCAACGCCCAGGGCGTGCAGACGGGCTGGATGAGCGCGTTCCTGGACATCAGCGAGCAGCGTCGTGTCGAGGAGCTGTCGCGCGCGAGCCAGGAGCGCCTGCAGGCCACCGCGCGCCTGGCCACCGTGGGCGAGATGGCGTCGCTGCTCAGCCATGAGCTGAACCAGCCGCTGGCGGCCATCTCCAGCTATGCCACCGGGTCGCTCAACATGCTCGATGGCGCCCGCGACCACCTGGCTGCGGACGACCTGCAGCTGGCCATGCGGCGCATCGCCGAGCAGGCCGAGCGCGCGGGCAAGGTGATCAAGAGCGTGCACGACTTCGTGCGCCGCCGCGACAAGGACCGCGAGGCGATTGCGCCGCAGTCGCTGATCGATGCCGTGATGCCGCTGGTGGGCCTGCAGGCGCGCAAGCTCGGCGTGCACGTGGAAACGCGCATCGCGCCCCACCTGCCCGCGGTGCTGTGCGACCGCACGATGGTGGAGCAGGTGCTGCTCAACCTCGCGCGCAATGCGATGCAGGCGATGGACGAGGCCCGCGTGCGGCGGCCCTCGCTGGTGATCCAGGTCCGCCGCGCCGGCGCGGGCGATGCCGCGGGCGGCAAGAGCTGGCTGGAGTTCTCGGTCGCCGACCAGGGGCCCGGCATCGCGGCCGAGGTGCGCGAACAGCTGTTCACCCCCTTCTTCACGACCAAGGCCGAGGGCATGGGGCTGGGGCTGTCACTGTGCCGCACGGTCGTCGAGCAGCACGGGGGCTTCCTGGCCTACGAGCCCAACCGACCGCAAGGTACGATCTTCCGCTTCACCCTGCCCGCCCAGGCAGCCGCCGGCGATGCCGCGGCGCCGCCCCAGACCGCAGCCGCCCTGTCCTCCTGATGCAACCCGCACCCGACGCCACTGTCTTCATCGTCGACGACGACGAGAGCGTGCGCGACGCGCTGGCCTGGCTGCTGCGCTCGCGCCACCTGTCCAGCGAACGTTTCGCGACCGCCGAGGATTTCGAGGCGCTGCTCGAGGGCGATTTCCGGCCCGCGCAGCCGTGCTGCCTGCTGCTGGACGTGCGCATGCCGGGCATGAGCGGACTGGCGCTGTTCGAGCGCCTGGCCGCGCGCGGGCTGGCGGAGGTGATGCCCGTCATCTTCCTCACCGGTCACGCCGACGTGCCCACCGCGGTGGACATGGTCAAGCGCGGCGCGTTCGATTTCTGCGAGAAGCCGTTCTCCGACAACGCGCTGGTCGACCGGGTCGAGCAGGCGCTGCAGAAGTCGGCCCAGCTGCAGGCGGCCTGGCGCGCGCGCCAGGACCTGGCCGACCGGCTCGCCGAGCTCACCGAGCGCGAGCGGGACGTCATGCGCCTGGTCGCCCGCGGCCTGCCGAACAAGCTGATCGCGGACGAGCTGGACATCAGCGTGCGCACCGTGGAGGTCCACCGCGCGCGCGTGTTCGACAAGATGGAGGTGCGCTCGGCGGTCGAACTGGCCAACGTCCTGCGCGGCCTCGACGCGGGCGCCTAGGGCTTGTCGCCGGTGCGCTCGTTCTCTTCCCGCGCCGCCGCCGCCGGCGGCTCGCCGCCCGGCCGGCCCGAGAACATGGTCCACCAGACGATGGCGACGAGGACCGCGAGGGCCAGCAGGGCTTCCAGCAGAATGAGCAGCATGCGACGTGGATGGAGTCTCGCGGCCATTGTAGGAATCCTGGCGGGGTGCGCCTCGGCGCCGCTGCCGATCGAGCCGGCGGCGACGGCGCCGCCCGCGACCGCGCCTGCGCCCGGCGACGACGCGCCCCTGCCGGCGCCGCTGGTGCAGGGCAAGAGCCGCTGGCAGCCGGTGCGCTGGAGCGACTTGCCGGGCTTCGAGGACGACGCGTTGCACGAGGCCTGGAATGCCTGGCTGCGCAGCTGCGAGCGACCGCCGGCCGCCTGGGCGGGCCTGTGTCCGCAGGTGCGCCAGCTCTCCATCGCCAGCCCCGGCGAGCAGCGCGCCTGGATGCGCCAGCGGCTGCAGCCGTACCGCATCGAGCCCTTGCAAGGCCCCACCGAGGGGCTGCTCACCGCCTATTACGAGCCGGTGCTGGAGGCCTCGCGGCAACCGACCGCCCAGCACGCGGTGCCGCTGTACCGGCCGCCCGCGGCGCTGGCCGGCCGCCGGCCCTGGTACTCGCGGCAGGACATCGACACGCTGGCGGACGCGAAGGCGCAGTTGCGCGGGCGCGAGATCGCCTGGCTGTCCGATCCGCTCGACGCCCTGATGCTGCAGATCCAGGGCTCGGGGCGGCTGCGCGTGACCGAGCCCGACGGCAGCGTGCGCAGCGTGCGCCTGGCCTTCGCCGGCAGCAACGAGCAGCCTTACCGCAGCGTCGGCAGCTGGCTGCTGCAGCAGGGCGCGGTGCGCGACGCGTCGTGGCCGGGCATCAAGGCCTGGGTGCGCGACAACCCGCAGCGCCTGCAGGAGCTGCTGTGGAGCAACCCGCGCGTGGTGTTCTTCCGCGAGGAGCCGCTGGACGACTTCGATGGCGGCTTCGGCCCGCGCGGCGCCCAGGGCGTGGCGCTGACGCCCGGCCGCTCGATCGCGGTCGACAAGGACAGCATCCCGTACGGCACGCCGGTCTGGCTGGCCTCCAGCGGCCCGACCGCCGCCCTGCAGCGGCTGGTGATCGCGCAGGACACCGGCAGCGCCATCGTGGGCGCGGTGCGGGCCGACTATTTCGCGGGATGGGGCCCGCAGGCCGGCGAGTTCGCCGGCCGCCTGAAGCAGCCGTTGCGGTTGTGGGCGCTGTGGCCGCGATGAAGTCCGCCACGTTCCTGGCCCTGCCGCTGGTCCTGCTGGCCGGCTGCGCGGCGGCGCCCGGACCCGCGCGCCTGCCGGACCCGCCCGTGGCCGCGCCCGCCGCCCCCGCGCCCGCCGTGCCCGCGTCGGCGCCTGTCCCGCCCGAGCCGGCCGCCGGCTCGGTGCGCCTGCGCTGCGACGACGGCCGGGAGTTGCAGGCGCGGTTCGCCGGCGACGAGCTGCGCCTGGCCGGCCTGGGCGACGGCGGCGACACGCTGCTGCGCGATGCCGGTGGCGTCACGCCGCAGCAGACCGTGTGGTCCAGCGAGCGCGTGCGGGCCGAATTCGGCCTCGGCCCCGACGCGCGCGAGGCGGTGCTGCAGGTGCTGCAGCCTCAGCCGCAGACGCTGCACTGCCGCCGCGACTAGGCCGCGGGCCGCGCGGGTGGCTGCAGCTGCCCGAGCGGCCATGCGCTGCTGGCCTTGACCTCGCCGAGCGAGAAGCTGGTGTGGATGTCCTTCACGTTCGGCAGGTTGATCAGCACCTGGCGGGCGAACTGCGAGAAGGCGTCCAGGTCCCGCGACACGACCTGCAGCTCGAAGGTGCCGGTGCCGCTGATGTAGTGGCACGAGACGATCTCCGGGATCTTGCGGATCGCCTCCTCCATCGCGCGGGTGCGCTCGCCGGTGTTGCGCTCCGCGTCCAGCCGCACGAAGGCCAGCACGCCCAGGCCGATCCGGTGGCGGTCGATCTCGGCGTGGTAGCCCTTGATGTAGCCGGCCTCCTCCAGCGCCCGCACCCGCCGCCAGCAGGGGGCGGCCGACAGCCCCACGCGCTGCGCCAGCTCGGCGTTCGTGAGCCGGCCGTCGGCTTGCAGTTCTTCCAGGATGCGGCGATCGAACTTGTCCAGGCTTTCCATGATTTGCATTTTCTAGAAAGGATCTTTCTCATCCTAGCTTGCCATGGGCACTGAAAGCAAAGACTTATCGGGCCGGCGACCCTACACTGGCGCATTCCCGGAGACACGATGAACGCCCCCCTGCCCGAACACATCCGCAAGGCGCTGGAAACCGTCACGCTGGACGACAAGTACTCGCTCGACTACGGCCGCGCCTTCATGAGCGGGGTGCAGGCCCTGGTCAAGCTGCCGATGCTGCAGCGCCAGCGCGATGCGCTGGTGGGCAAGAACACGGCCGGCTTCGTCAGCGGCTACCGCGGCTCGCCGCTGGGCGGCTACGACCAGGCGCTGTGGAAGGCCAGCAAGTACCTGAAGGCGCAGAACATCGTCTTCCAGCCGGGCGTCAACGAGGAACTCGCCGCCACCGCCCTGTGGGGCACGCAGCAACTGGGCTTCGCGCCCAAGGCCGAGCAGAAATTCGACGGCGTGTTCGGCATCTGGTACGGCAAGGGCCCCGGCGTGGACCGCTGCTCGGACGTGTTCAAGCACGCCAACATGGCGGGCACGACGCCCTGGGGCGGCGTGATCGCGGTGGCCGGCGACGACCACGTGGCCAAGAGCTCCACCGCCGCGCACCAGAGCGACCACATCTTCAAGGCCTGCGGACTGCCGGTGTTCTTCCCGACCACGGTGCAGGAGATCCTGGACCTGGGGATCCATGCGTTCGCCATGAGCCGCTACGCCGGCGTGTGGACCGGCATGAAGACGATCCAGGAGATCGTCGAGTCCAGCGCCACCGCCATGATCGACCCGCAGCGGGTGCAGATCGTGCTACCCGAGGACTTCGCGATGCCGCCGGGTGGCGTGCACATCCGCTGGCCCGACGCCGCGCTGGAGCAGGAGGCGCGGCTGTTCAACTTCAAGTGGTACGCCGCGCTCGCCTACATCCGCGCCAACCGCCTGAACCACAACGTGGTGGAAGGGCCGAACGACCGCTTCGGCATCATCGCCAGCGGCAAGGCCTACAACGACACGCGCCAGGCGCTGCTCGACCTGGGCCTGGACGACGACACCTGCCGCCGCATCGGCATCCGGGTGCACAAGGTGACGGTGGTGTGGCCGCTGGAGGCGCAGATCACGCGCGCGTTCGCCACCGGGCTGCGCGAGATCCTGGTCGTGGAGGAAAAGCGCCAGGTCATCGAATACCAGCTGAAGGAAGAGCTGTACAACTGGCGCTCGGACGCGCGCCCCGACGTGGTGGGCAAGTTCGACGCCGACGGCGAGGCCAGCGGCGGCGAGTGGTCGCGGCCCAATCCCACCGCCAACACGCTGCTGCGCGCCAACGCGGACCTGTCGCCGGCGATCATCGCGCGCGCCATCGCCCGCCGGCTGAAGAAGCTGGGGCTCGATGCCGACACCGCCGCGCGCGTGGATGCGCAGCTCGCGATCCTGGAAGCCAAGGAGCGCGCGATGCAGGTGCTGGAGGTCAAGGCCGACCGCCTGCCCTGGTTCTGCTCGGGCTGTCCGCACAACACGTCCACCGTCGTGCCCGAAGGCTCGCGCGCCATGGCCGGCATCGGCTGCCACTTCATGGCCACCTGGATGGACCGCTCCACCATCGGCTTCACGCAGATGGGCGGCGAGGGCGTGCCCTGGGTCGGCCAGCAGCCGTTCACCGCCGAGAAGCACGTGTTCGCCAACCTGGGCGACGGCACCTACTTCCACAGCGGCCTGCTCGCGATCCGGCAATCGATCGCCGCCGGCGTCAACATCACCTACAAGATCCTGTACAACGACGCCGTCGCGATGACCGGCGGCCAGCAGGTCGGCGAGCGGCCCGAGGGCCACTCGGTGTTGCAGATCGCGCACAGCCTGGTGGCCGAGGGCGTCAGGCGGCTGGTGGTGGTGACCGACGAACCCGAGAAGTACACGGTGGCCAAGCTGCCGCCGGGCGTGCAGGTGGAGCACCGCGACGAGCTCGATCGCCTGCAGCGCGAGTTCCGCGAACTGGAAGGCACCACCGCCATCGTCTACGACCAGACCTGCGCGACGGAAAAGCGCCGCCGCCGCAAGCGCGGCACCATGGTCGATCCGGCGGTGCGCGTCGTCATCAACGACCTCGTGTGCGAAGGGTGCGGCGACTGCGGCGTGCAGAGCAACTGCCTGTCGGTCGAGCCGCTGGAGACCGAGTTCGGCCGCAAGCGCGTGATCAACCAGAGCACCTGCAACAAGGACACGAGCTGCCTCAAGGGCTTCTGTCCCAGCTTCGTCACCGTCGAGGGCGGCAAGCTCAAGGCCAAGGCGAAGTCCCAGGCCGCCTCGCCGCACGAGCTGGGCGAGCTGCCCGAGCCCGTGCTGCCGTCCTCGCACGGCGCCTACGGCATCGTGGTCGCCGGCGTCGGCGGCACCGGGGTCATCACGATCGGGCAGCTGCTGGGCATGGCGGCGCACATCGAGGGCAAGGGCATCGTGACGCAGGACGCCGCCGGGCTGGCCCAGAAGGGCGGCGCGACCTGGAGTCACGTGCTGATCGCCGACCGGCCGCAGGACATCCACACCACCCGTGTCGGCATGGCCGCCGCCGACTTGGTGATCGGCTGCGACCCGATCGTCACGGCCGGCAAGGAAACCGTGCTGCGCATGCGCGAGGGCCGCACGCGCGTCGCCCTGAACGCGCACAGCGCGCCGACGGCCGCCTTCGTCCGCAACGGCAACTGGGCCAACCCGGCCGATGCCTGCGCGGCCGAGATCGCGCACAACGTCGGCGCCGCCCAGCTGGGCAGCTTCAACGCCGACGCCGCGGCCACCAGGCTGATGGGCGACAGCATCTACACCAACCCGATGCTGCTCGGCTACGCGTGGCAAAAGGGCTGGATCCCGCTCGGGCGCGAGTCGCTGCTGCGGGCCATCGAGCTCAATGGCGTGGCGGTGCCCAGCAACAAGGCGGCGTTCGAGTGGGGCCGTCGCGCCGCCCACGACCCGGCCGCGGTGGAGCAACTGCTGGCGCCGGCGCAGGTCATCGCGTTCAAGAAGCGCGAGACGCTGGACACGCTGGTGGCGCGCCGCGTCGAGTTCCTCACGCAGTACCAGAACGCCGCCTACGCCAAGGCCTACGCCGACTTCGTCGAGCGGGTGCGCACGGCGGAGGCGCCGCTGGGCAAGTCGGGCCTGGCCGAGGCGGTGGCGCGGTACCTGTTCAAGCTGATGGCGTACAAGGACGAGTACGAGGTGGCGCGCCTGCACACCGAGACCGGCTTCCAGGAGCGCGTGGCCGCGATGTTCGAGGGCGACTACAAGGTCAACTACCACCTCGCGCCGCCGCTGCTGGCCCGGCGCAACGCCAAGGGCGAGCTGGTCAAGCGCAAGTACGGCCCGGGCATGGCGCTGGGCTTTCGCGTGCTGGCCCGGCTGCGGGGCCTGCGCGGCACGGCGCTGGACGTTTTCGGCCGCACCGAGGAGCGCCGCACCGAGCGCGCGCTGATCGGCCAGTACCGCGCGAGCATCGAGCAGGTGCTGGCGCGCCTGGACGCGGGCAACCACGCGCTGGCGCTGGAGATCGCCGCGATCCCGGAGCAGATCAAGGGGTTCGGCCACGTCAAGGAGCGCAACCTCGCGGCCGCGCGCCAGCGCTGGGAGGCGCTGATGCAGCGCCTGGCCGAGCCGCAGCCGCAACGCCAGGCGGCCTGAGCGGCCGGGGCGGTACTGGCGGCGGGCCTCGTCCCGCCGTCCGTGCCCCGGGGCTTTGTCGGGCAAGCGCGGCTGCGTCGCGGCCGCGACTTACAATCCCGCCCTTGTGCGCCTTCGGGCCGCAGCCCCCCGGCTGCGCGCGCGACGGCGCCCCGACAGACCCTAGTTTTCCCGGGAGCCACCGTGTTCATCCCCTCCGCCTTCGCACAAACCGCACCGGCCGCCGCGGGTGGCGACATGCAGTCGTCCCTCATGAGCATGCTGCCGCTGGTGCTGATGTTCGTGGTGCTTTATTTCGTGATGATCCGCCCGCAGATGAAGCGGCAGAAGGAGCATCGCTCCATGGTCGAGGCGCTCGCCAAGGGCGACGAGGTGGCCACCGCCGGCGGCCTGCTCGGCCGCGTGACGCGCATCGGCGACACCTACATCGGCGTCGAGATCGCCAACGGCGTGGAGATCCAGCTGCAGCGCAGCGCCGTCGTCCAGGTCCTGCCCAAGGGCACCATCAAGTAAGGGCGCGGGTGCGTCCGCGCCCGCGTTGCCACCGTTATGAACCGATACCCGGTGTGGAAGTACGCGATCCTCGTGATCGCGCTGGTGGTGGGGGTGCTGTACACCCTGCCGAATTTCTTCGGTGAGGCACCTGCCGTCCAGGTGTCGGCCGGCAAGGCCACCGTCAAGGTGGACGCGACGACGCAGGCGAAGGTCGAGCAGGCCCTCGCCGCCGCCGGCATCCGGCCGGTCGCCGTCAGTCTGGACCCGAACTCGGTCAAGGTCCGCCTGGACAGCACCGACACCCAGCTCAAGGCCAAGGACGCCCTGCAAAAGGCGCTGTCGCCCGACCCGGCCGACCCGCAGTACGTGGTCGCGCTCAACCTGCTCTCCAGCTCGCCGCAGTGGCTGACCGCCATCCGTGCCGTGCCGATGTACCTCGGCCTGGACCTGCGCGGCGGCGTGCACTTCATGCTGCAGGTGGACATGCAGGCGGCGCTGACCAAGCGCGCCGAATCGCTGGCCGGCGACCTGCGCAGCCAGTTGCGCGAGGCCAACGTGCGCCACGGCGGCATCAGCCGCAACGGCCAGGCGGTCGAGATCCGCCTGCGCGACAGCGAGACGCTGGCGGCCGCGCGCCGGGTGATCCAGGACCAGTTCCCCGACCTGCAGGCAGCGGAGGCGCCCGAGGGCACCGAATACAAGCTGACCGCGACGCTGCGGCCCGAGGCCGCGCGGCGGGTGCAGGAGCAGGCCCTGAAGCAGAACATGGTCACCCTGCACAACCGGATCAACGAGCTGGGCGTGGCCGAGCCGGTGATCCAGCAGCAGGGGCTGGACCGCATCGTCGTGCAGCTGCCCGGCGTGCAGGACACCGCCAAGGCCAAGGACATCCTGGGCCGCACCGCCACGCTGGAGATGCGCCTGGTGGACGAGAGCGCCGAGGGCCGCGCCGCCGAGCTGGGCACCGGCCCGGTGCCGTTCGGCGCCGAACGCTACGTCGAGCGCAGCGGCCGGGCGGTGGTCGTGAAAAAGCAGGTGATCCTGACCGGCGACAGCCTGACCGACGCCCAGCCGGGCTTCGACCAGCAGAGCCAGCAGCCCAAGGTGGACCTGACCGTGGACGCCAAGGGCGGCCGCATCATGCGCGACACCAGCCGCGAGAACCTGAAAAAGCGCATGGCCATCCTGCTCTTCGAAAAGGGCAAGGGCGAGGTCCTGACCGCGCCGGTGATCCAGGGCGAGCTGGGCAACCGGTTCCAGATCTCCGGCTCGATGACCGTGAACGAGGCCAACGACCTGGCGCTGCTGCTGCGCGCCGGCTCGCTGGCCGCGCCGATGGAGATCATCGAGGAGCTGACCATCGGCCCGACCCTGGGCGCCGAGAACATCGCCAAGGGCTTCCACAGCGTGGCCTGGGGTTTCGCCGCCATCGTGGCCTTCATGGCCGTGTACTACATGCTGTTCGGGCTCTTCTCGGGCCTGGCGCTGGCGGTCAACCTGCTGCTGCTGGTGGCCGTGCTGTCGATGCTGCAGGCGACGCTGACGCTGCCCGGCATGGCGGCCATGGCGCTGGCGCTGGGCATGGCCATCGACTCGAACGTCCTGATCAACGAGCGGGTGCGCGAGGAGTTGCGCTTCGGCGCGTCGCCGCAGGCGGCCATCCACGCCGGCTACGACCGGGCCTGGGCGACCATCCTGGACTCCAACGTGACCACCCTGATCGCCGGCGTCGCGTTGCTGGCCTTCGGTTCCGGCCCGGTGCGCGGCTTCGCCGTCGTGCACTGCATCGGCATCCTGACCTCGATGTTCTCGGCGGTCTTCTTCTCGCGCGGGCTGGTGAACCTGTGGTACGGCCGGCAAAAGAAGCTCAAGTCCGTGTCGATCGGCACGGTCTGGCGTCCGGAGCCGGACAGCGCTATAACCAAGGCGGAGTGAGGAAGTAGAACAAGAATGGAATTCTTCAAGATTCGCCGCGACATCCCGTTCATGCGGAACGCGTTGGTTTTCAACGCGATCTCGTTCATCACGTTCGCCGCCGCCGTCTTCTTCCTGGTGACCAAGGGGCTGCACCTGTCCGTGGAATTCACGGGCGGCACCGTGATGGAGGTCGGCTACACCCAGCCGGCCGACGTCGAGCGGGTGCGCCAGACCGTCTCCGGCCTGGGCTTCACGGACGTGCAGGTGCAGAACTTCGGCACCGCCCGGGACGTCATGATCCGGCTGCCGGCCCAGAAGGGCGTGAGTTCGGCGCAACAGTCCGAACGGGTGATGACGGCGCTCAAGGCCGGTGATCCGGCCGTCACGCTGCGCCGCACCGAATTCGTCGGCCCGCAGGTCGGCGAGGAGCTCGCCACCGACGGCCTGAAGGCCCTGGCCATGGTGGTCGTGGGCATCGTCATATACCTGGCCTTCCGCTTCGAGTGGAAGTTCGCGGTCGCGGCCATCATCGCCAACCTGCACGACGTGGTGATCATCCTGGGCTTCTTCGCCTTCTTCCAGTGGGAGTTCTCGCTGGCGGTGCTGGCGGCGGTGCTGGCGGTGCTGGGCTACTCGGTCAACGAGTCGGTGGTCATCTTCGACCGGATCCGCGAGAACTTCCGGCGCTACCGCAAGATGAACACCGTGCAGATCATCGACAACGCGATCACCTCGACGATCAGCCGCACGATCATCACCCACGGGTCCACCCAGATGATGGTGCTGTCGATGCTGCTGTTCGGCGGCGCGACGCTGCACTACTTCGCCCTGGCGCTGACGATCGGCATCCTGTTCGGCATCTACTCCTCGGTGTTCGTCGCCGCGGCCATCGCCATGTGGCTCGGGGTCAAGCGCGAGGACCTGGTGAAGACCACCACCCGCAAGGAAGACCCGAACGACCCCAACGCCGGAGCGACCGTCTGAGCCGCCACCCGTGAAGCGCCCCCAGAACTCCTCCTCGGTGCCGCTGGCGCGGCAGGCCCGTGAGCACTTCGTTGCCCGGCTGGAAGGCGTTCTGCAGCCGCTGGGCGAGGCGGTCCGGGGCAAGCTCGCCGAGCTGATCGACGCGGCGCTGAGCACGCGCGACTCGCAGGAGCGGCGTGACGCGCTGATGGAGTTCGAGCAGAAGCGGCGGCTCTGGCAGGAAGCCACGACCAAGGCCTGGCGCAAGGCGGTCGTGCCGCCCACGGCCACCGCGCGCGTGCGGCTCGAGGCGATGAACCTGGAGCTGATCGGCGACGACGTGGTGGAGAACAAGATCCTGTCGTCGCGCCTGGCGCTGAGCGTGTCCGAGAAGGCCGTCTGGGCCATGAACGACCTCAAGGTGCGGCTGCAGCACCTGGAGAACGACCAGGAGATGGCTACCTCCGACATCCTGCGGCCGGAAGCGGTGGCGCAGCTGATGGTGGAGCAGTGGGCCGCGGCGGGCCTGTCACGCGGCAGCTGGCAGCTGGTGCAGGACATCATCCACAAGCAGATGACCGAGACCATGGTCGCTGCCTACGAATCGGTCAACGACTTCCTGGTCCAGCGCGGCGTCATGCCGGAGATCGAGCACACGTCCCGCGTCAAGCGCACGGCGTCGGCGCCGTCGCCTCGGGCACCGGGCGCGCCGCCGGACGGAGCGCCGCCGCAGGATGCCGGGCCCTCCAGTGCGCAGGGTGTGCCCTCCGGCAGCGGCTCGGCGAGCGGGTACTCGGGCGGCCATGCGGGCGGCTATTCCGGTGGCTATGCCGGCGCGAGTGTCGGTGGCGCCGCGGCCGGGCCGGGCGGCTCGGCTGGTCCGGCGGGCGGCTACGTGGGTGCCGGCGCGGGCGGCTATGCGGGCGGCAGCGCTGGTGGCAATTCCGGAGGCGGCGCTGGCAGCTATTCCGGGGGCGGCGCGGCCGGCTACTCGGGTGGCGGTGCAGGCGGGTACGCGGGTGGCGGCGCGGGCGGCTATGCCAGCGGCGGTGGTGCAGGGGGCTACTCGGGCGGCAGCACGGGCGACTATTCCGGGGGCGGCGCAGGCGGAGCTTCCGATGCGGGCCCCATGGGCGGCGGCGGCCCGGGCGGCGGCGGCCCGGGCGGCGGCGTCGCCTTCCAGGGCGGTGCGGCCGGTGGCGGCGCCGCGGGTGGCGCCGGGTCCGCCGGCATGCAGCCGGGCGGCTGGGCCGCGCCGGCGGGTCCGGCCACCGGGATGGGTGGCGACTCCACCTACCGCGCGCGCGGCGGCATCGCCGACGAGACGCGGATGCTGACTTCCAGCACGCCGCTGGCGCGTGCCCGCATGCGGGCCACCGGCGTCATCGGGCAGCTCAAGCGGCTGCTGACCGAGAAGGCCGGCTTCAACCCGGAACATGCGCCGCCGGCCTCGCCGGCACTGACCGACGCCATCGGCCGCCATGCGACCCAGGTGCAGACCCAGGTCGAGACCCGCATCGAAGCGGGCCACACCGTCAACGAGGTCGTGGTCTACGACGACGCGGCGGTCGAGCGGGTCGCGCTCGACCTGCGCGAGCGCACCGGTGAGCTGAAGAAGAAGGCGGCCACGCAGACCGAGAAGGCCACGATCGAGATCGTGGCCCTGATGTTCCAGAGCATCCTGGCCGAGGAGCGCATCCCGCCCGCCATCCGGGTCTGGTTCGCCCGGCTGCAGATGCCGGTGCTGCGCGTCGCGCTGGCCGAGCCCGAGTTCTTCGGCACCTTGCAGCATCCGGCGCGCCAGCTGATCGACCGCATGGGCTCGTGCGTGCTGGGCTTCAATGCGGCCACCATCAGCGGCAGCGCGCTCGAGCTGGAAATCAAGCGCGTCGTGCAGGTGATCGAGCAGTATCCGGAGACCGGCCGGCGCGTGTTCCAGCTGGTGTACGACGAATTCCAGAAGTTCCTGTCCAAGTTCCTCACGGAAAAAAGCGACACCCAGCGCCTGGTCAGCGTCGCCCAGCAGGTCGAGCAGAAGGAGACGATGGCGATCCAGTACACCATCGAGCTGCGCAAGATGCTCAACGACATCCCGGTGCGCGAGGAGATCCGGGAGTTCCTGTTCAAGGTGTGGGCCGAGGTGCTGGCCATGGCCGCCGTCAAGCACGGTGCCCAGCATGCGCAGACGGTGGCGCTGAAGAAGTCGGCCGCCGACCTGGTGTGGTCGGCCAGCGCCAAGCCCAATCGCACCGAGCGCGCGCGCGTCATCCAGGACCTGCCGCAACTGCTGCAGCGCCTGCGCACGGGCATGGCCCTGCTGGGGCTGCCCGCGGCCGACCAGGAAAGGCACATCAAGGTGATCGGCGACACGCTGGCCGATGCCTTCATGTCCAAGACCGAGTCGATCCCGCAGGCGCAGATCGAGGCCATGACCAAGCGGCTGGCCAACCTCGAGGACTTCATCTCCGACGACCCCGGCGCCGAACTGCCGCTGGATTCGGAGAGCATCGAGATGATGCTGGGCATCGACGCGTCGATGATCGAGGTGGTCACCGACGGCGGCTCGCACCCGAGCGACGCCATGATGGCCTGGGCGATGGAGTTGCAGCAGGGCAACTGGTTCGTGCTCGATCACAACGGCAAGACGCACCAGGTGCAGTACGTCTGGCGCAGCGACCGCCGGCAGCTGCACCTGTTCGCCTCCACCGAGGGGCGCAGTTTCCTGATCCAGGCGCGGCGCCTGGCGTCCTACCTGCAGGCCGGGCTGCTGCTGCCCGCCGAGGAGGAGGCGCTCACCGTGCGCGCCACGCGCGACGCGCTGGCCAAGCTGGACGCCAACCCCGAACGCCTGCTGGCGTGAGCGCAAGCGAACAAGGCCGCGTCAGGCGGCCTTGTCGAAGTGCAATCCGCCGCCTTGCGGGCTAGTGCGGCAACCGCGTGCTGGTGTCCTCGCACAGCTCGTCAAGCACCAGCGCATCGGGCTCCTGGCCCATGCTCCAATAGACCATCAGCACGATGATCTTCAGGTCGTCGAGCGACACCGGGCCGCCGGGCGCGGCCATGGCGCGGTCGACCACGATCTCGCGCAGCGCCGGCGGCAGGACGCCGGCCGACTCCAGGAAGGTGACGAAGCCCAGGCACTGCGCGCCCAGGTGGTCCTGCTCGGCGACGGAGTACACCCGCATGCCATGGCTGGACTGGGCCTGCGCAGGCAGCGCCGGATCGGCATCGAGGGCGGTGCTCTGGGCCGCGAAGTTCAGGCCATCGAGCCAGACCAGGGCCTGCTGGATCTCTTCCGGTTCGAAGCCGTGGGCGCTGAGCCGTCGACCGAGTTGCTCGAGTTCGGGGCACGCATCCCCGCGCCAGTAGTTCTCGTAGACAAACACCAGAACTTCGAACATGGGAAGTCAATATAGCCCAGGCGCGACGGTTTGCGGGGCGGCCTCGCCGCGGTGTTGCGCACGCGCGTCGGCGCGCCGCGTCAGCCTTGCTCGACGCGCTGGAAGAGGCCGCCGGCCAGCCGCGCGACGCGCCCCTGCAGCTCGAGCTCGAGCAGCTGCGCCTGCAGGTCGGCAGCCGACGTGCCGGTGCGAGCCACCAGCGCGTCGATGTTCACGGGGTCGTAGCCCATCGCCCGCAGCAGCGGGACGTCCTTGGCGGGCGGTGCCGGCGGGGTGGGCGCGGCATGGCCCGGCGCGAGTTCCTCCAGCACGTCCTGCGCGGTCTCGACGAGCTTGGCGCCTTGGCGCAGCAGGGCATGGCAGCCGCGCGATTGCGCCGAGTGGATCGAGCCGGGAATGGCGAACACGTCCCGGCCCTGTTCGGCGGCCAGCCGCGCGGTGATCAGCGAGCCGGAGCGCAGGGCCGCCTCCACCACCAGCGTGCCGAGCCCCAGCGCCGCGATCAGGCGGTTGCGCCGCGGGAAGTTCTCGGCCAGCGGCCCCATGCCCAGCGGGTATTCGGACAGCAGCAGCCCGCGCTCGGAGATGCGATGGGCCAGCTCCAGGTGCTGCTTGGGATAGACCCGGTCCAGGCCGGTGCCCACCACGGCGATGGTGGCCACCTGCCCCGGCGCGGCCCCGTCGAGCGCGCCTTCGTGGGCGGCGGCGTCGATGCCCAGGGCCAGGCCGGAGACCACGGTCAGCCCCGCTTGCGCGAAGCTGCGCGCGAACTGGCGCGCGTCGATGCGCCCCTGCGGTGTCGGATTGCGGCTGCCGACCACGGCCACGGCGCGCGGCCACTCCTGGAGCGCCATGCCGCTTGCATACAGCAGCAACGGGGGGTCTTCCGTCTCCAGCAGGGCTGGCGGGTAGGACGGGTCCGCGAGGGTGATCACCCGGCGCGGGATCGCCGCGGGCGACTGCGCCAGCCAGGCCAGCGTGGTCTCGAGTTGCTGGTGCCAGTCCGGCGGCTCCTCGAGCAGGGAGCGCGCGTGCGCTTCGCCGACCACGGCGGCCAGTGCCGAGTCGGATTGCGCGAACAGGTGTTGCGGCAGGCCGAAGGCGGCCAGCAGGCGGCGCGCGCCGGCCCGGCCCACCCCGGGCACCATGGCCAGGCGCAACCAGGCACCCAGCTCGTCGCGCTGCATGGCGCCTGCGCCGGCTCAGCGCGGGTTGATGACCCGGTCGCCGACCTTCACGCCTTGCGTGGTGTCCAGCACCAGGGCGTAGGACAGGCGTTCGAAGGGCCGGAACACCATCATCAGGCCGTTGCGCTCGTCGGGCAGCTTGATGTCGGTGCGCTCGCCCGGCTGCGACTTGTCGACCATCCGCGCGCCGGTGCGCAGGATGGCCAGCACGTGCCCGGCCTCGACGCCGTCGGCGGTGCCCTTGTTGATCACCACCACCTGGTTCTGGCCGGCCAGGGCGACGGCCTCGCCGTACACCGAGACCACCGCGGCGTCCACGGCCTGCGCGGGCGCGCGCGGCGTGTAGCTCACCAGCTGACGCGGCGGCTCGGGCAGCAGCCGGTCGCCCACGCGCATCTCGCTGCGCGCCGACACCAGGTCCAGCGTGGCCGGGATCGGCGTCGACCGCGTGTCGCCACCGGACACGGCCACCTTCTCCACGCCTTCCCCGCGCACCAGGGCCGCCTTGCCGAGGTACTGCGCCTCGTAGCCCAGCACGGCCTTGGTGTACGGGTCGCGCAGCGGGACGGCATTGCGGAACACGCGGAACTCGTCGGCCTTACCGGCCGTCTCGGCCAGCGGCGTGCCGCTGCTGCCGCGGGCATAGACGCGATCGCCACGGGTGAGCAGCACGCGCTCGTCGGACGAGGCGACGATGCGCGGCGCCTTCTCGAGCACGCCTTCGCCGACGATCACCGGCTCGGCCAGGAACGGCTCAATGAGGCTGGGTTGCAGCGTCGGGATCGACATGTCGCCCAGCGAGGTGGAGCGCACCCGCGGCGAAAGGCGCACGGCTTCGGTCGGCGCGTCGCCCTGGGCCTGCTGCACGCGCAGGCGCGCCAGGCCGTCCTTCTTCTCGAGCACGAGCACCTGGCCGGGATAGATGCGGTGCGGATTGCGCACCTCCTGCATGTTCATGCCCCACAGCTCGGGCCAGCGCCACGGGCTGGTGAGGAACACCTTGGAGATGGCCCAGAGCGTGTCGCCCGACTTGACGGTGTAGTTGTCCGGGGCATTGGGCGCCAGTTCCGACAGCGGCACGCCGGCCTGGGCGACCTGCTGGGCGGTGGAGCGCTGGGCCGGCGTGACCGGCAGCGACTGGGCCTGGACGGGGAGAACAGCGAGCGCGGCTGCCAGGATGCCGGCGGCACGCCAGGCGTGCGGGGGTCGGCCGGCCAGGGCCTTGCGTTGCGCCATCATGTTCTTCCTCCTCGTGACGTCACTTGACAATTTACTGTTGATTCTGGGCTCAAGCCCTTGATTAGGCAACGTTTATGGCCGGCGACGCCTGCCGCCGGCCGCAAAAGTGGCGAAAATAGCGACACCCGGCGGCCCACCATGGCGGCCATCCCGGTCCGAATCCCATGGCCCTCCTCCCCATTCTTTGCTATCCCGATCCGCGCCTGCACACCGTGGCCCGTCCCGTGCAGGCGGTGGACGCGCGCGTCCGCCAGCTCGTGGCCGACATGCTCGAGACCATGTACGACGCCCACGGCATCGGCCTGGCCGCCACCCAGGTGGACGCGCACGAGCGCGTGATCGTCATCGACGTGTCCGAGCAGCGCGACCAGCCGATGGTGCTGATCAACCCCGAGATCGTCTGGGCCAGCGAGGAGCGGGTGGTCAACGAGGAAGGCTGCCTGTCGGTGCCCGGCATCTACGACGGCGTGGAGCGCTCGACCGCCGTGCGCGTCACCGCCCTCGACGAGCAGGGCCAGTCGCGCACCCTCGAGGCCGAGGGGTTGCTGGCGGTGTGCATCCAGCACGAGATGGACCACCTGCTGGGCAAGGTGTTCGTCGAGTACCTCTCGCCGCTCAAGCGCAATCGCATCAAGACCAAGATGCTCAAGACGCGCCGCGACGCGGTGCGCGCCTGACGCACGCCATGCGCCGGCTCGCCACCCTCGCTCTCGCGCTGGTGCTGGCTGCCTGCGCGGCGAACCCGTTCAACGCGGCGGGCCTGCAGCCGGGCACGGCGCGCCAGGACGTGCTGGCGCGCCTGGGCCCGCCGACGCGCGTGGTCGCCATCCCCGGCGGCGAACGCCTGCAGTACTCGTTGCAACCCTTCGGCCGCTTCGCCTGGATGGTCGACCTGGACGCGGCCGGCCGCGTGACGCGCGCGCGGCAGGTGCTCAACGCCACCGACTTCCACCGCATCGTGCCGGGCCAGTGGACGCGCGAGGACGTCGAGCGCGAGTTCGGCCCGCCCGCCATGATCGAGCAGGTGGGCAGCTGGAACGGGATCATCCTCACCTACCGGTGGCAGGACCTCGATCGCAGCGACATGTTCTATTGGGTCTACCTGGACCAGGGCAACGTGGTGCGGCGGGCGCACCCCGGGATGGAGTTCATCAACACGCCCGCCGACAGGCTCTGAGGCCCCGACCCCATGCGGCTGATCTTCGCGGGCACGCCCGAGTTCGCACGCGTCGCGCTGGAGCGCCTGCACGGCGCCGGCTTCGACATCCCGCTCGTGCTGACGCAGCCCGACCGGCCCGCCGGCCGCGGCATGAAGCTGCAGGCCTCGCCGGTCAAGCAGTTCGCGCAGGCCCACGGCATGGCGGTCGCGCAACCGCGCAGCCTGCGCCTGGACGGCAAGTTCCCGGACGACGCCGCGCAGGCGCGCACCGCCATCGAGGCCGCGCAGGCCGACGCGATGGTGGTGGCTGCCTACGGGCTGCTGCTGCCGCAGTGGGTGCTCGACGCCCCGCGCCGGGGCTGCCTCAACATCCACGCCTCGCTGCTGCCCCGGTGGCGCGGCGCGGCCCCGATCCATCGCGCCATCGAAGCGGGCGACGCCCAGACCGGCATCACCATCATGCAGATGGATGCCGGGCTGGACACCGGCGACATGCTGCTGGTCGAGCGCGTGCCGATCGGGCCCGCGGACACCGCCGGCTCGCTGCACGACCGGCTCGCCGTGCTCGGCGGCCGCCTGATCGTCGAAGCCCTCGAGCTGGGCGCGCGGGACGGACTGCACCGCACGCCGCAGCCGGCCGAGGGCGTCACCTACGCGCACAAGATCGAGAAGGCCGAGGCGCAGGTCGACTGGTCGCAGCCGGCGGCGGCCATCGAGCGCCGCATGCGGGCCTTCGATCCGTTCCCGGGCGCCAGCACCGTCCTCGGGGGCGAGGTCCTGAAACTCTGGCGTGGCGAATTGGTGTCCGGCGCAGCGGACGGCGCGGCGCCGGGCACGATCGTGGCGATCGGCGCGGCGGGCATCGACGTCGCCACCGGGGAGGGCGTGCTGCGCCTGGTGGAACTGCAGCGGCCCGGCGGCAAGCGACTGCCCGCGGGAGAGGTGCTGCGCGGCTGGCCGCTGCAGGCCGGCCAGCGGTTCGGCGCCGGCTGATGTTCCTGCTCGCCTCCGTCCGCCGGCAACCGGAATTCCTGCAGGGCGTGCGCGCGAGCGCCCCGGTCGCGCCCGGCCTCGCCGCCTGGGGCCTGATGACCGGGGTGGCGATGGTCAAGTCCGGCATGAGCGTCGTCGAGGCGGTGGCGATGACCTTGTTCGTCTATGCCGGCAGCTCGCAGCTGGCGGCCATCCCGCTCATCGTGGCCGGCGCGCCGGCCTGGGTGGTGTGGGCCACCGGCTTCTGCGTGAACCTGCGCTTCGTCGTCTTCAGCCTGCACCTGCGCAATTACCTGATGCACATGCCGCGCTGGCGGCGCCTGCTCAACGGCTACCTGACGGCGGACCTCACCTACGCGCTCTTCACGGCGCGCTACGCGGAGCCGGCGTCCGATGCGGCGGGCCGGCGCGCCCAGGAGGCCTACCTGGCCGGCAATTACGGCATGACCTGGTGCGCATGGATGGGCGCGAGCCTGCTGGGCATCGCCCTGGGCCACGCGATCCCGAGCGCCTGGGGGCTGGGCTTCGCCGGCGTGCTGTGCCTGGTGGGCATCCTGTGCTCGCTGGCGAACTCGCGGTTGCGCCTGCTGGCCGCGGGCGTGGCCGGCGTGGTCGCGGTCGCCGCCTACGCCCTGCCGCTCAAGCTCAACATCGTGGTGGCGATCGGCGCCGCGGTGGCGGCCTGCTTCTGGCTGGAAGGCCGGCGCGCGCCGGGAGCCGCCAAGGAGCCGGCATGAACGGCGCGACCGACTTCTGGACCCTGGGCGTGATCGCCGGCCTGGCGGGCGTCACGGTGCTCAGCCGCTGCTTCTTCTTCATCCTCGACAGGCCGTGGTCGCTGCCGGCCTGGGCCGAACGCGCGCTCCACTACGCGCCGGTGGCCGCGCTGGCGGGCGTGGTGGTGCCGGAGGTCGTGCTCACCCAGGGCACGCTCACCACGCCCTGGCTGGACGCGCGCTGCTACGCCGCGCTGGCCGGCGCGCTGCTCTTCTTCGCGCGCCGCAGCGTCCTGATCACGATGCTGGGCGGCATGGCGGTGTACCTGCCGCTGCACCTGGGCCTGGGCTGGTAGCGCGAGCGGGCCAGGCAGGGCCCTGGGCGCGCAGGCGCTGCCTACAATCCCCGCTCCCGTCCTCGACGCGCTGCCATCCATGAACGTCCTCCGCTTTTCCGACCTCTGTGCCCAGGGCCGCGCCGCCGGCCAACGCGTGTTCATCCGTGCCGACCTCAACGTGCCGCAGGACGAGCAGGGCCGCATCACGGAAGACACCCGCATCCGCGCCTCCATCCCCTGCATCCGGCTGGCCCTGGACGCCGGCGCGGCCGTGATGGTGACGTCGCACCTGGGCCGTCCCACCGAGGGCGAGTTCAAGCCCGAGGACTCGCTCGCCCCGGTGGCGCAGCGCCTGTCCGAGCTGCTCGGCCGCGAGGTGCCGCTGAAGTCCGACTGGGTCGACGGCGTCGACGTGCAGCCCGGCCAGGTCGTGCTGCTGGAGAACTGCCGCCTCAACAAGGGCGAGAAGAAGAACGACCCGCAGCTGGCGCGCAAGATGGCCGCGCTGTGCGACATCTTCGTGCACGACGCGTTCGGCACCGCGCACCGCGCCGAAGCGTCCACCTACGGCATCGCGCAGTACGCCAAGGTGGCCTGCGCCGGGCCGCTGCTGGCCGCCGAGATCGACGCCATCAGCAAGGCGCTGGCCAATCCGAAGCGGCCGCTGGCGGCCATCGTCGCCGGCTCCAAGGTGTCCACCAAGCTGACCATCCTGGAGTCGCTGGCCAGGAACGTCGACCAGCTGATCGTGGGCGGCGGGATCGCCAACACCTTCATGCTGGCCGCGGGGCTGAAGATCGGCAAGTCGCTCGCCGAGGCCGACCTGGTGGGCGAGGCCAAGGCGGTGATCGAGGCGATGAAGGCGCGCGGCGCCGAGGTGCCGATCCCCACCGACGTCGTGACCGCCAAGGCGTTCGCCGCCGACGCGCCGGCCACCGTCAAGCGCGCCAGCGAGGTGGCCGACGACGACCTGATCCTGGACATCGGTCCCGAGACCGCGCGCCGCCTGGCCGAGCAGCTCAAGGCGGCCGGCACCATCGTGTGGAACGGTCCGGTGGGGGTGTTCGAATTCGACGCCTTCGCCCATGGCACCGAGACCATCGCGCGCGCGATCGCCGACTCCGGCGCGTTCAGCATCGCTGGCGGCGGCGACACGCTGGCCGCGATCGCCAAGTACGGCATCGAGAAGGACGTCGGCTACATCTCCACGGGCGGCGGCGCCTTCCTCGAGGTGCTGGAAGGCAAGACGCTGCCGGCCTTCGAGATCCTGGCCAGGCGCGCCGCGGGTTGAGCGCTCAGGCCGGCTGCGGCTGGCTCGTCGCCCGGCCGGCGTAGTCGGTCCAGCAGCGGCGGCCGAAGTCGTACAGCTTGCAGCGCCGGGCGGTGTCGAAGTACCAGCGCCAGGAAAAGCGCTGGATCACGATGCGCCCGGGCAGCATCTCCTCCAGCCGGGCCTGCGCCTGCTTCAGGCGGTACAGCGGGATGCCCATGTCCACGTGGTGCGCGGTGTGCTCCATGATGTGGTGCATCAGCGTGCCGATCGCCAGCGGGAACGTCAGGTGCACGGTCGTCGAGACGAACGGCTGCGCGGCGGACCACTGGCTGCGCTCCTCGTGCCAGGACACGGCCGTGTGCGTGTGGTGCACGTAGACCACGAAGCCGATCATGGCGCACCAGAACAGGAACGGCGCCACCAGGCCGGTGGCCAATAGCAGCGCCACCGATTGCCCGGTGGCCGCGGCGATCGCCGCCAGCGCGCCGGCCCAGGCGAGGGCGAAGGCGCTGACCAGCAGGTTGTCCCACAGGAACACGGCGCGGCGCGTGGGCATGAGCCGGCGGTTGGGGAAGAACATGCGCTTCCACCAGATCTCCACCATGTAGTACAGCCCCGGCGCCCAGCCGCTGCGGTAGATGCGGTCCAGCGCGCGCTGCGCCGGCGGCAGCGCGGCGAATTCCTCGCGCGTGCAGGGCGCCCACACGAAGTCCATGCCCTTGAGGTTGGTGTAGCCGTGGTGCACCACATTGTGCCCCACGTCCCACAGGCTGTAGGGCGTGAGCGAGGGCAGGAACGCGATGCGGCCGATCCACTTGTTCAACGTGCGCCGGGGCGTGAGGCTCTGGTGGCAGGCGTCGTGGCCGATGATGAACAGGCGGCCGGTCACGAAGCCCGCGGCCAGGCCGCAGGCGAGCTTGGCCCACCAGGCCTGCAGCAGGACCGTGCCGGCCAGCGCGGCCAGCAGCAGCAGGTAGTCGGCCACGAGCAGCAGCAGGGCGCGGCCGGTCGTCTTGGCCGACAGGGGCAGCAGCCATTGCCGCAGCACCTTGCGGTGCGGCAGCGGGGCTTCGGGGGGCAGCGGGAGGGATTCGTCCATGGGAGTGAGCGGGGACAGCGTTCGCGTTCGCGGAAAAAAACGGTCGATGCTAGGCCGGGCGCCGGCGTGCGGACCTGATCTGGGTCAACACCACGCGCCATGTGAGAATGGCGAAAAAGCGCTCTCAACCCACAGGAAACCCATGGCCCGTCGTGCCACCAAGATCGTCGCCACCCTCGGCCCCGCCTCCAGCGACCCCAAGCTCCTCGAACAGATGATCCGCGCGGGCGTCAACGTCGTGCGCCTGAATTTCAGCCACGGCAAGGCGCAGGACCACATCGACCGCGCCATGCTCGTTCGCGAGGCGGCGCAGAAGGCCGGCCGCGAGGTCGCCATCATGGCCGACCTGCAGGGGCCCAAGATCCGCGTCGGCAAGTTCGCCGACGGCAAGGTGACGCTGGAGCCGGGCATGAAGTTCGTGCTGGACGCCTCGCGCGCCGAGCCGGGCGACATCCACGGCGTCGGCCTGGACTACAAGGAGCTGCCGCGCGACGTGCGCACCGGCGACGTGCTGCTGCTCAATGACGGCCTGATCGTGCTGACCGTCGACGAGGTGCGCGGCGAGCAGGTGCGCACCACCGTCAAGCTCGGGGGCGTGCTGTCCAACAACAAGGGCATCAACAAGCAGGGCGGCGGCCTCACCGCGCCGGCGCTGACGGCCAAGGACATGGAGGACATCCGCACCGCCATGAGCTTCCAGGCCGACTACGTGGCCGTGAGCTTTCCCAAGACCGCCACCGACATGGAGATGGCGCGCCAGCTGTGCAACGTCGCCGGCGCGGATTACCGGCACAAGCCGGGCCTGATCGCCAAGATCGAGCGCGCCGAGGCAATCCCCAACCTCGAGTCCATCCTGCGCGCCAGCGACGGCATCATGGTCGCGCGCGGCGACCTCGCGGTCGAGGTCGGCAATGCGGCCGTGCCCGCGCTGCAAAAGAAGATGATCCGGCTGGCGCGCCAGTGCGACAAGCTGGTGATCACCGCCACCCAGATGATGGAGTCGATGATCACCAACCCGGTGCCCACGCGCGCCGAGGTGAGCGACGTCGCCAACGCGGTGCTGGACGGCACCGACGCCGTGATGCTCAGCGCCGAGACCGCGGCCGGCAAGTACCCGCTGGAGACCATCATCGAGATGGCCAACATCTGTGCCGAGGCCGAGATGGCCGAGGACGTGCGGCTCGATGCGGACTTCAGCGGCATGAGCTTCTCGCGCATCGACCAGTCCATCGCCATGGGCGCGCTGTTCACGGCCTACCACCTCGGGTGCAAGGCGATCGTGGCGCTCACCGATTCGGGCTCCACGCCGCTGTGGATGAGCCGGCATCGCATCCACATCCCGATCTATGCGCTCACGCCCAAGCTGGAGACGCAGCGCAAGATGGCGCTGTACCGCAACGTGCGGCCGCTGCTGATGGACCAGAGCGCCGAGCGCGACACCGCGCTGGGCGACGCCGAGGCGCACCTCAAGCGCCGCGGCATCGTCGCCTCGGGCGACATCTACGCCATCACCTGCGGCGAGCCGATGGGGGCGCCCGGTGGCACCAACATGCTCAAGGTCTGCCGCGTCGCCTGACGGCGGCCCTGCCACCGGCGCGACGAACCCGGGCGGCGCATTGCGTCCTTCGCGCATGCACGATCCTTCCTGCGCCGGCATGACGCGGCGCGCCGGCCTGCTGGCCGCGGCGACGGCCCTGCTGGGCGGCTGCTCGGCCACGCGCGCGCTCGACGCGCTCGTGCCGGACGACAGCTACCGGGGCGACGCCGGCATCGCCTACGGCGCCCACCCGCGCCAGCGCCTGGACACCTACCTGCCGCTGCGAGCCGGCGCGCCCGTCCCGCTGGTCGCGTTCTTCTATGGCGGCAGCTGGACGCACGGCGATCGCGCCGACTATCGCTTCGTCGGCGAGGCGCTCGCCTCCCAGGGCATCGCCTGCGTGGTGGCCGACTACCGGCTGAGCCCGCAGGTGCGCTGGCGCGACATCCTCTCGGACTGCGCGGCGGCCCTGCGCTGGTGCGCGGACCACGCCGCGTCCCTCGGTGCCGATCCGCGCCAGCTGTTCGCCATGGGCCACAGTGCGGGCGCCTACAACGCCGCCATGCTGGCCCTGGACCCGCGCTGGCTCGGCGCGCACGGGCTGCAGCCGCAGCGGCTGGCCGGCTGGATCGGCATCGCCGGGCCGTACGACTTCCTGCCGATCGGCGACCCGCAGACGCAGGTCGCGTTCGACTGGCCCCGCACGCCCGCCGACAGCCAGCCGATCGAGCACGTTTCCGCGGCGGCGCGGCCCGCGCTGCTGCTGGCCGGCGGCCGGGACACGGTGGTGAACCCGCAGCGCAGCACGGTCGGCCTGGCGGAGCGGCTGCAGGCCGCGGGCGTGCCGGTGCGCCTGCGGTTGTTCGAGCAGCTCAACCATGCCACGGCGCTCGGCGCGATCGCGCGGCCCCTGCAGTGGCTGGCGCCGGTGCGCGAGGAGGTCCTGGCCTTCGTGCGCGAGCCGGCCCACGGCCGCGCCTGAGCCCACGGCGCGGGACCCCGCCGGTAGAATTCCCGCAGTCAGCCGAGTGGTCCCGCGGCCGCTGCGGCACCCCGGTTTCTTCACCATCCAGGACTGCACCATGCCCCTCGTTTCCATGCGCGAACTGCTGGACCATGCCGCCGAGAACGGCTATGGCATCCCGGCCTTCAACGTCAACAACCTCGAGCAGGTGCAGGCCGTGATGGAAGCGGCCCGGGAGACCGGCGCGCCGGTGATCCTGCAGGCCAGCGCGGGCGCCCGCAAGTACGCCGGCGAGCCCTTCATCAAGCACCTGATCCAGGCGGCGCTCGAGGCCTATCCCGAGATCCCGCTGGTGATGCACCAGGACCACGGCCAGAGCCCCGAGATCTGCGCCGGCGCCATCAAGCTGGGCTTCTCGTCGGTGATGATGGACGGCTCGCTCGAGGCCGACGGCAAGACCATCGCCAGCTACGAGTACAACGTGGACGTCACCCGCAAGGTGGTCGACATGGCGCACAAGCTGGGCGTCACCGTCGAGGGCGAGCTGGGCTGCCTGGGGTCGCTGGAGACGATGAAGGGCGACAAGGAGGACGGCCACGGCACCGACTCGACCATGACGCGCGAGCAGCTGCTGACCGATCCCGAGCAGGCGGCCGACTTCGTCAAGAAGACGCAGCTGGACGCGCTGGCCATCGCCATCGGCACCAGCCACGGCGCCTACAAGTTCACCCGCAAGCCCACCGGCGACATCCTGGCGATCGACCGCATCAAGGAGATCCACCGCCGCATCCCGAACACGCACCTGGTGATGCACGGCTCCTCGTCGGTGCCGCAGGACCTGCTGGCCATCATCCGCCAGTACGGCGGCCAGATGAAGGAGACCTACGGCGTGCCGGTCGAGGAGATCCAGGAAGCCATCAAGCACGGCGTGCGCAAGATCAACATCGACACCGACATTCGCCTCGCGATGACCGGCGCGGTGCGCAAGTTCATGGCCGAGAACCCGGAGAAGTTCGATGCCCGCGAGTGGCTCAAGCCCGCGCGCGAGGCCGCCAGGCAGATCTGCAAGCAGCGCTACATCGAGTTCGGCTGCGAGGGCCAGGCCGCCAGGATCAAGGGTCAGACGCTGCAGGCCGTGGCGCAGAAGTACGAGCGCGGCGAGCTCGCCCAGACCGTCAACTGATCGCGGGCGCCGCTTGCGATAATGACCGGCCCGCCTTCCCGCGGGCCGTTTTTCTTTGGCGAACCGCACCATGACCACCGCCCTGCACACCTCCTCGCTCACCTCGCTGCCGCTGCTGGCGCGCGGCAAGGTGCGCGACAACTACGCGGTCGGCAACGACCGCATCCTGATGGTCGCCACCGACCGGCTGTCCGCCTTCGACGTCATCATGGGCGAGCCGATCCCGGGCAAGGGCGAGCTGCTGACGCACATGGCGCTGTACTGGTTCGGCAAGCTGGCGCACCTGTGCCCCAACCACCTCACCGGCGAGCTGCCCGAGAGCGTGGTCACCTCGGCCGAAGTGGCGCAGGTGGTCGACCGCTCCATGCTGGTCAAGCGCCTGAAGCCCATCCCCGTCGAGGCGGTGGTGCGCGGCTACCTGGCCGGCAGCGGCTGGAAGGAATACCAGGAGAGCCAGTCGGTGTGCGGCGTGCCCCTGCCGCCGGGCCTGAAGAACGCGAGCCGGCTGCCGCAGCCGATCTACACGCCGGCGGCCAAGGCCGAGGCCGGCGAGCACGACGAGAACATCACCTTCGACAAGACGGTGCAGATGATCGGTGCGGAACTGGCGGGGCGCATCCGCGACATCAGCATCGCGCTTTATGAGGAGGCCGCCAGGATCGCGCTGGCCAAGGGCATGATCATCGCCGACACCAAGTTCGAGTTCGGCCTCGACCAGGCGGGCCAGCTGGTGCTGATGGACGAGGTGCTCACGCCCGACTCGTCGCGCTACTGGCCGGTCGAGGGCTACCAGGCCGCGTTCGAGCGCGGCGAGAACCCGCCCAGCTTCGACAAGCAGTTCGTGCGCGACTGGCTCGAGCAGGTGCGCATCAACGGCAAGCCCTGGGACAAGACGCCGCCCGCGCCGCGCCTACCGCACGAGGTGGTGGAGAAGACGGCGGCCAAGTACCGCGAGGCGCTGGAGCGGCTGACGGCCTGAGGGCCGAAAGGCCGCGCCTCAGCTGAGCACGACGCTCGACAGCCGCCGGCGATACGTCGCCACGACCGGGTCGTCGGGCGGGATCTGGCCTTCGGCCACCTTGGGCTTGGGCGGCTCGATCACGTCCAGGATCGCGATGTAGGTCTTGCGCGCGGCGTCCTCGTTCCACGCCTTGTCGCGCATCAGGATCTCCAGCAGCTCGTCCATCGACTCGGTCCAGCGGCGCTGGCCGGCCAGCACGCGGGCCTTGCCGAAGCGGGCGTCGAAATCGCGCCGGTTGGCCGCGATCTGCGCATCGAAGCCCGCGACGGCCTGCGCCGCGGCGCCCTGCCGGGCCGCGAAGTCGCTGGCCTCGATCACGCGCTGCAGCGACTCGAAGCGCCGCACGCCCGCGGCCTTGCCGGCCAGCGGCGCGAACGCGGTGCGGGCGTCGTCGGCGCGGCCGGCCAGCAGCAGCGCCTTGACGTAGTCGAAGCGGGCCTCGTCGTCGGCCGGGTTGGCGGCCACCGCGTGCTGCAGCTTCTCCAGCTGTGCCTGGTCGTCCAGCGGACCTTCCTCGACCAGCGCCTGCTCGTCGTCGTCCTCGCCTTCGCCGGCGGGCGGCAGGTGCTTGTCCAGGAACTGGCGCACCTTGCCTTCGGGCTGCGCGCCCATGAAGCCGTCGACCGGCTGGCCGTTCATCAGCAGGATGCAGGTGGGGATGCTGCGGATGCCGAACGCCGCCGCCAGCTGCTGCTCCTGGTCGGAATCGATCTTCACCAGCTTGAAGCGGCCGGCGTATTCGGTCTCCAGCTTCTCCAGGATCGGGCCGATCACCTTGCAGGGGCCGCACCAGGTGGCCCAGAAATCCACCAGCACGGGCTGGCTCATGGAGGCGGCAATGACTTCGCTCTCGAAGTTCTCCAGGGTGACGTCGATCATGGGTGTGGGACTCGTAACCTTAAAATTCCTGCTTTAGGAGCGCGCAATGCCCCCCGTTCAGGTCGGCGTGGTGATGGGATCCAGCAGCGACTGGGCGACCTTGCAGCACGCAGTGCAGATTCTCCAGGAATTCGGCATCCCGCATGAGGCGCGGGTGGTCTCGGCGCACCGCATGCCCGACGACATGTTCGCCTACGCCGAGCAGGCCGCCGGCCGGGGCCTCAAGGCCATCATTGCCGGCGCCGGCGGTGCCGCCCACCTGCCGGGCATGCTGGCGGCCAAGACGACGGTGCCGGTGCTGGGCGTGCCGGTGGCCAGCCGCCACCTGCAGGGGGTCGACTCGCTGCACAGCATCGTGCAGATGCCCAAGGGCGTGCCCGTGGCCACCTTCGCCATCGGCGAGGCGGGCGCGGCCAATGCCGCGCTGTTCGCGGTCGCCATGCTGGCCGGCGAGGACGCCGGGCTGCGCGCGCGGCTCGATGCGTTCCGGGCCCGGCAAACGGAGGCGGCCCGCGGCATGACCCTGCCGCCCGCCGCATGAGTTCCGCGCGCGCACCGCTCCTGCCCGGCAGCACGCTGGGCGTGCTCGGCGGCGGCCAGCTCGGCCGCATGTTCGTGCACGCCGCGCAGCAGATGGGCTACTTCACCGCCGTGCTCGACCCGGACGCCGACAGCCCGGCGGGGCGGGTCAGCCACGAGCATGTGCGCACCGACTACCTCGACCCGGCGGGGCTCGGGCAGCTCGCCCGCGTGGCCGCGGCGATCACCACCGAATTCGAGAACGTGCCGGCCCAGGCCCTGGCGCAACTCGCGGCCGAGCGCCCCGTCGCCCCAGGCGCGGACGCGGTCGCCATCGCCCAGGACCGTGCGCGCGAGAAGGCGCACTTCACCCGCTGCGGCGTGCCCTGCGCGCCGCACGCCGTCATCGAGACGCCCGAGCAGCTCGCCGCCGTCGGCGACGCCCTGCTGCCCGGCATCCTGAAGACCGCCCGCCTCGGCTACGACGGCAAGGGCCAGGCGCGCGTGGCCACGCGCGCCGAGCTCGCCGCCGCCTGGGACGACCTGCGGCGCGTGCCCTGCGTGCTCGAGCGGCTGCTGCCGCTCGCCTTCGAGTGCTCGGTGGTCGTCGCGCGCGGCGCCGACGGCGCCATGGTCCACCTGCCCGTGCAGCGCAACCTGCACCGCGGTGGCATCCTGGCCGTGACCGAGGTCGGCGCCGGGGTCGTGCCCGCCCCAGTGGCCGCGCGCGCCATCGAAGCCACGCGTGCGGTCGCCGCGGGGCTGGACTATGTCGGCGTGCTGTGCGTCGAATTCTTCGTGCTGCAGGACGGCTCGCTGGTGGTCAACGAGATGGCCCCGCGCCCGCACAACAGCGGCCACTGGAGCATCGACGCGGCCGACGTGTCGCAATTCGAGCTGCAGGTGCGCACGCTCGCGGCCCTGCCGCTGGTGCAGCCGCGCCAGCACAGCGCGGCCGTCATGCTCAACCTGCTGGGCGACCTGTGGTTCGCGAACGGGCAGGAGCGCACCCCGGCCTGGGACGCCGTGCTGGCGCTGCCGGGCGCGCACCTGCACCTGTACGGCAAGCCGGTCGCGCGGCCCGGCCGCAAGATGGGCCACCTGACCCTCACCGCGGCCGACCAGGACGGCGCCCGCGCCGCCGCCCGGCGCGCCTGCGAACTGCTCGGCCTCGAGCCGTTCTGAACCCCATGCGCCGCGACGCCCGCGACCCCGCGGCCCTCGAGGAGGCCGTCCGCACGCTGCAGGCCGGCGGGCTGGTGGCGTTCCCGACCGAGACGGTGTACGGGCTGGGCGCCGATGCCTGCAACGGCGAGGCGGTCGCCGGCATCTTCCGCGCCAAGGGGCGGCCGGCCGACCATCCACTGATCGTGCACGTGCCCGATGCGCCGGGCGCCGACCGCTTCGCGAGCGAGGTGCCGCCCTTCGCGCGCCGCCTGATGGACGCGTTCTGGCCCGGCCCGCTGACGCTGATCCTGCCGCGGCGCGCCGGGGTCGCCGAGGTCGCCGCCGGCGGCCAGGACACGGTCGGGGTGCGCTGCCCGGCGCACCCGGCCGCGCAGGCGTTGCTGCGCGCCTGCGCGGCAGCGCAGCCACCGGTGTTCGGCCTCGCCGGCCCCAGCGCCAACCTGTTCGGACGCGTCAGCCCCACGACCGCCGGCCACGTCGCCTCGGAGTTCGGCGACGCGCTGCTGGTGCTGGACGGCGGCGCCTGCGACGTCGGCATCGAGTCGGCCATCGTCGACTGCTCGCGCGGCCGGCCGGTGCTGCTGCGCCCGGGCGTGCTGGACGCCCCGCGCATCGAGGCGGCGATGGGCCAGCCGCTCGCGCAGCCGCAGGACGTCGGGCGGGCCGCGCCGCGCGCCTCGGGCACGCTGGAGGCGCATTACGCACCGCGTGCCAAGGTGCGCCTGATGGACGCCAGGGGGCTGCAGACGGCGCTGGACCTGCTCGGTCCGCAGGCGGCGCACATCGCCGTCTGGTCACGCGCCATCGTGCAGACCCCGTCCGCCGGCGTGCTGCGGCGGCGGATGCCGGACGACGCGCGCGAGACCGCGCGCCAGCTGTTCGCCGTGCTGCGCGAGTTCGATGCCCAGGGCGTGCGCCTGATCTGGGTCGAGGCGCCGCCCGCCGACGCGGCCTGGGACGGCGTGCGCGATCGCCTGCAGCGCGCGGCCGCCGCCTGATCGCGCCGCGGGCCTGCGCGCCGGCCGTCCGCGCCTGCTCGTTACACTAGGCACCGCTTTTCGGAGAACTCCCCATGCGTTTCCCACGGTTGCGCCGCGCACTGCTGGCGGCCGCCTTCGCCTCGTCCCTGCTCTCCGCCTGCGGCGGCGGCAGCAGCACCGTGTCGCAGTTCATCCCCACGCGGATGGTGACGTTCGGCGATGCGTTCAGCGACGTCGGCCAGCGTGGCGTGCAGTACACGATCAACAATTCGACGGTCATGAACTGGACCCAGGAGCTGGGGGCCCGGTTCGGCCTGGGAGTGACCCCCAGCGCCAAGGGCGGCACCTCGTACGCCATCGGCAGCGCCCGCGTGACCGCCACGCCCGATGCCGCGGGCAACGCCGCCACGCCCACGATCGCCAGCCAGGTGGGCTCCTTCCTGGCCGCCGGCGGCCCCGCCGCCAACGACCTGGTCGTCCTGAACGGCGGCATCTCGGACATCATCGCCGAGGTCTCGGCCGAGGCCGCGGGCAAGCAGACGGGCGCCGCGACGACCGCCAACGTCACGCAGGCGGCGCGCGATTTCGGCGCCCAGGTGCGCCGGCTGGTGAACGGGGGCGCCAAGCACGTGGTCGTGATCGGCACCTACAACCTGGGTCGCTCGCCGTGGGCGGCCCGCAGCAACCGGGCGGCACAGCTCGAGGCGCTGAGCAACAAGTTCAACGACGCGCTGCTGGTGTCCATCGTGGACCTGGGCGCGAACGTGCTGTACGTCGACGCGGCGCTGTACTTCAACCTGGTGACCGGCACGCCCGCCGGCTACGGCTTCACTGACGTCACCAGCGTCATCTGCACCTCGGTCGACCCGGGCGTGGGCATCGGCATCGGCGCCGGCCAGGTGAGCTCCGCGCTGTGCAACGCCTCGACGCTCAATGGCGCGCTGATCGAGTCGGCGACGCTGTTCGCCGACCCGGTCTACATCACGCCGGCCGCGCACGCGCGCTTTGGCGACTACGTGGCCGATCGCCTGCGCGGACGGTTCTGATTCGCACCCGAGCAAGCAAAGGGCCCGGCGACGGGCCCTTTTGCCTGGGCCTCAGCGCCGTGGCGCGCCCGCCGCGGCCTGCCGGTAGCGCAGCTTCATCGCCAGGATCGACAGCGCCAGCGCAAGCGTGATCGCGTTGGCCAGCACGATGGGCCAGGCGCCCAGCAGCAGTCCGTAGGCCAGCCAGAGGCCGACCCCGAGCGCGAACACGCTGTACATGCCCAGCGAGATGCCGCGCACGTCGCGCGTGCGGAAGGTCAGCCAGGCCTGCGGCACGAAGCTGCAGGTGGTGAGGAACGCGGCCAGGTAGCCGACCCAGTCGATCGCCGTCATGGTCCGCGCGCCGCCCAGCCCAGCAGCGCCTCGATCACCGGGCGCATGGCGGCGGCGTTCGGATGGTTGGCGATCGCCACCAGCACCTGGCGGTGGCCGCCGGGCGTGTCCACGTAGCCGGCCACCCCCTGCACGTCCCGCAGGCTGCCGGTCTTGAGGTGGGCCGAGGCGGCCGGGCGCGCGCGGCGCAGCGTGCCGTCGATGCCGGCGATCGGGAGCGAGGCCATCACCTCGGGCATCCACGGCGACGACCACGCGTACTGCAGCAGCCGGGCCAGCTGCTGCGCCGTGATGCGCTCGTCGCGCGACAGGCCCGAGCCGTTGTCGAACTGCGGCACGTCGCCGCCGATGCGGTCGCGCCACCATGCGCGCAGCACCTCGCGCGCCGCCTCGCGCGTGCCGCTGCCGCGCAGGTGCAGGCCGAGCGTGAGGAACAGCTGCTGCGCCATGACGTTGTTGCTGTACTTGTTGATGTCGCGCACGACCTCGGCGAGGCTGGGCGACGTCACCTCGAACAGCGCGGTGGCGGCCGCCGGCGTGGCGCCGTCGCGCACCGTCCCCGTGAGCCGCCCGCCGATCTCGCGCCACATGCCCGCGACCGCGCGCGCCGCGTAGCCGGGCGGGTCGGGCCAGGCCAGCGGCCAGCTGCGCTCGCCGCACGCGGCCGGATAGCCGCCGCGCAGCCGCGGGCGCCCGGGATCGGAGAAGTCCGCGCGCAGGCCGGCGCGCCAGTCGCCGCACTCGCCGCGGGTCAGCGGCACCGAGGCCGGCCAGCGCACGCCGTCCAGCGGCGGGTCGGCCAGCACGCGCGCGCGTCCGTCGGCCTGCGGCACGAAGCCCAGCTGCACCGACTTGTAGTTCAGCAGCAGCGCGTCCGGCGTGGCGTTGTACGGCCGCAGCGGCTCGTTGTCGAACGCGCCCGCATCCGCGGCCGGCACCTCGAAGGCGGCATGGTCCAGGACGATGTCGCCGGCGATGCGGTGCACGCCCAGGGCGTCCAGCCGGCGCAGCAGCAGCCACAGGCGCTCGACCACCAGCTTGGGGTCGCCCTGCCCCTTGATGTACAGGTTGCCGCGCAGGGTGCCGCCGCGCACCGGGCCGTCCGCCAGCACCGGGGTGGTCCAGGCGAAGGCCGGACCGAGCAGGTCCAGGGCCGCCACGGTGGTGGCCAGTTTGGCGATCGAGGCCGGATTGACCGCGGCCTCGGCGCGGTGGGACAGGCGCACGGGCCGGGCCGGATCGACGTCGGCGACCACGATGGTCACCGCGTCGGGCGGCAGTTGGGCGGCGGCCAGGGCGGATTCCACCTCGGCGGGCAGCGGCTGCGCCGAGGCCGCCGCGGCGACGAGGGCGGCCACGATCGGCAGCAGGAAACGCATCGGGCGATTATCGGGCTCGATAATCCGTCCTCCACCCGCGGCGCGCGCCCCTTTGAACCTCCTCGCCTTCGACACCAGCACCGACCTCCTGAGCGTCGCCGTCTCGCGCGGCGACGCCCAGCAGGCGCCGCTGGCACACGTCGCGCCCGGCGGCGCGCAGTCCTCGGCGACGCTGATCCCGGCGATCCTCGCGCTGCTCGAGCGCGCCGGCCTCACCCTCGCCGGGCTCGATGCCATCGTGTTCGGCTGCGGACCCGGCTCCTTCACCGGGCTGCGCACGGCATGCGCGGTGGCCCAGGGACTGGCGCTGGGCGCCGGGGTGCGCGTGCTGCCGGTCGAAACGCTGATGGCGGTGGCCGAGCAGGCGCGCCTGGCCACCGGCGCCGCCGAGGTGCTCGCGCTGCTCGATGCGCGCATGGACGAGGTCTATGTGGCCGACTACCGCCACGACGGCGTGCGTTGGCGCCGTGGCGAGCCGATCCGGCTGGCCGCGCCGCAGGATGTGCGCGTGCCGCCCGGCGTGCCCCTGGCCGGCAACGTGTTCGCCGCCTATGGCGATCGGCTGCCGGCCGCGGAGCGGATCGAGGCCGTCCCGTCCGCCGCGGCGCTGCTGCGGCTGGCGCCGGCCCTGATCGCCGCCGGCGAGGCGCGCGCCGCCGACGAGGCGCTGCCGCTCTACGTGCGCGACAAGGTGGCGCAGACCACGGCCGAACGCGAAGCCGCCCGGGCCGCCGCGATGCACGGGAGAATGTCGCCATGAGCGCCGTCCTGGACGTGGATGAAGCCGGCTTCGAGCCGATGACCGAGGCCCGGATCGACGAGGTGCTGCGCATCGAGCGCAGCGCCTACGACCACCCGTGGACGGCGGGCAATTTCGCCGACTCGCTGCGCTCGGGCTACGAGGCGCAGCTGCTGTGCGCCGGCGGCCAGGTGCTGGGCTACTTCGTCGCCATGAAGGGCGTCGACGAGGTGCACCTGCTGAACATCACCGTCGCCCCGGCTCACCAGCGCCACGGCTGGGGCCGCCTGATGCTCGAAGCGCTGGCCCTGTGGTCGCGCCAGCAGGGCGCCGAGTGGCTGTGGCTGGAGGTGCGGGTGGGCAACGAGCGCGCGCAGGCGGTCTACGAACGCCACGGCTTTCGCCGCGTCGGCGAGCGCAAGGCGTATTACCCGGCGCTCGGGGGCCGGCGCGAGGACGCCATCGTGATGAGCCTGAAGCTGTGAGCCTGGACCTCGACGAGCGCCGCGTCGCCATGCTGCAGGAGATGGGCTTGCGCCTGCTCCCGCCGGTGGCCGCGCCGGCCGCGCCGCCGGCGGACCTGGCGCCGGCGCGGGCTGCCCCCGCGCCCGCACCCGCCCCCGCCCCCGTCCAGGCGCCGGTGCAGGCGCCGCTCGCCCGTGCGCCGGTGAGCCAGCCGGCCCCGCCAGCCGCGCCGGCAGCGCCGGCAGGGGCGCCGCTCGCGCGCGTGCCGGGCGATCGGCCCGCCGGGGTGGCGGCGCTCGACTGGCCCGAGTTGCAGGCCGCCGTCGCCGCCTGCCGCGCCTGCGGCCTGTGCGAGACGCGCCACCAGACGGTGTTCGGCGTCGGGCCGCAGCGCGCCGACTGGATGGTGATCGGCGAGGCGCCCGGCGAGACCGAGGACCTGCAGGGCGAGCCCTTCGTCGGCCAGGCCGGCAAGCTGCTGGACAACATGCTGCGCGCCATCGGCCTGGATCGCGCCAGCAACGTCTACATCGCCAACGTGCTCAAGTGCCGCCCGCCGGGCAACCGCAACCCGGAGCCGCAGGAGATCGCGCAGTGCGAGCCGTTCCTGCGCCGGCAGGTCGAACTGGTGCAGCCGCGGGTCATCCTGGCCATGGGCCGGTTCGCGGTGCAGACGCTGCTGCAGACCCAGGAGCCGATCGGCCGCCTGCGCGGGCGCGCCCACCAGTACCAGGGCGTGCCGCTGGTGGTGACCTACCACCCCGCCTACCTGCTGCGCAACCTGGCCGACAAGGCCAAGGCCTGGTCCGACCTGTGCCTGGCGCAGGAGCTGATGGCCGCCGCTCAGGCGGGCGCCAGCGGCCGGTAGGCCTGCGCGCCGAGCGTGCGCGCCGCGTAGTCGATGCCGCACCAGTCGGCGTACTCGCGCAGGCTGCGCCGCGTCCCCAGGCCGTAGGCGCCCAGCGGCGCTCCCGCCACCACCTGGGCCAGCCGGGCGCGCGAGCGCTGCTCCAGCGCCCACCAGTTCTCGGCGCGGGCGCCGTCGTGCCCCTCGTCCCAGTGCAGCGGGCGCGCCGGTGCGCCCGAGGCGCCATCGTTGTACAGGTGGTGGATCGGCAGCCCCGGCATGTGGAAGATGTCCCAGCCGTGCGTGTACAGCCGCGCCGCGAGCGCCTGCTCCTCGCCATGGAAGTACAGCGCGGCGTCGTAGGGGAACGCGAGCGCGAACCGGCCCGGCGCGAACAGGCAGCCGGCGCCCAGGTGGAACCCCGGCAGCGGCCGGTCGGAGTCGACCGGGTGGGCTTCGAACGCGAGCACCGGATGCCCCGGCTCGAAGCCGGCGCCGGGCTTGACGACGTGCGCCAGCACCTGCCCCGTGACGGCGCGGCGCACCGGCACGCCGTCCTCGAACACGAACGCATTCGGATAGGAGGAGATCACCACGCCGGGGCGCCCGGGCAGCAGGGCCCGCGCCTGCGCGGCCAGCCGCTCGTCCCAGCCGGGGTCGAAGTCCATGTGCGAGTCCAGCTGCAGGAACCAGTCCTCGCCGTCGTACAGGGCCATCGCCAGCGCCCGGGCCCAGCAGGGGCCGCGCGAGAACACCGGGTCGATGCGCTGGTAGGTCAGGCGCGCCGGCGCCAGCAGGGCGGTCGCCGAGGCCGGCAGCGGCTGCGGGCTCTGGTCGATCACGGCGAAGTGCAGCTCCTGCGGGCGGCTGGCGGCGGCGCGCGCGCGGGCCAGCGTGAAGGCAAGCACGGGATCGCAGTAGGCGGCGATGCTGACGAAGATGGACATGCGCGACAGGGGGCGGGTTGCGGGCGCCGTGAACTTTGCCGCACCGCGACCGTTTTGCCGCCGCACGGCGCGTGCCCCTCGGCCCTTCGGCCCTTTGCCTGGGTGTAACGGTATGCTACCGTCCTCCCACTGTCGAGCAGGCGCCAGCCGCGGTGGTTGCGCGCTCCCGGGCGTCTGCCGAGCCGGTCCGGCCATCCCGGGCCGGGGCTCACGCACGACGCAACCGAAGAAGAAGCCCACCATGTCCCGTCGCCCCCCTCTCCGTCGCCAACCCCGCACGGCCGCCGCGAGGCCCGCCCCGTCCGGGCACCGGCCGCTGCTGCTCGCGCTGGCGCTCGCGGCGGGCTTCGCGCCGCTGGCCGCGCGCGCGCAGGCCACCGGGGCACAGGCCATCGTGGGCAACGCGAGCCTGAGCCAGCAGGGCAACCGGCTGGTGGTGACGACGCAGAACGGCGCCGGCGGCTTTTCCGCCATCAACTGGCAAAGCTTCTCGGTGCCGGCCGGCAGCAGCGCCTATTTCGCGCAGCCGAGCGCCGCCAGCCTCTCCATCAACCGCGTGCTCGGGGCGGACCCGAGCGCGATCTACGGCACGCTGGGCTCCAACGGGCGGCTCGTGCTGGTCAACCCGGCCGGCATCACGGTGGGCGCCGGCGCGGTCGTCGACACGGCGGGCTTCACCGCCTCGACGCTGCGCATGAGCGACGCCGATGCGCTGGCGGGCCGGCTGCGCTTCGACGGCAGCGCGGGCGGGCTGCTGCAGGTGGACGGCCAGGTGCTCGCGCGCAGCGGCGACGTGGTCCTGATCGGGCAGAACGTGCAGGCCGGTGCCTCGGCGCTGATCCAGAGCCCGCAGGGCGCCACCGTGCTGGCCGCCGGCCAGAAGGTGGAAGTCACCGGCCGCGGCCTGGAAGGCATCGTGTTCGAAGTCCAGGCCCCGGGCGACCAGGCGGTGAACCTGGGCACCTTGAAGGGCGATGCCGTCGGCGTGTTCGCCGGCACCCTGCGGCACAGCGGCCTGATCCAGGCCCAGGCGGTCACGACCGAAGGCGGCCGGGTGGTGCTGCGGGCGGCCGACCAGGCCCTCGCCGCGGGGACGATCCAGGCGCAGGGCCGCCAGGGCGCCGGCGGCAGCGTCGACGTGCTGGGCGCCAAGGTCGGCGTGCTCGCCGGCGCGGCGATCGACACCTCCAACGCCGCGGGCGGCGGCCAGATCCGCGTCGGCGGCGACGAGCAGGGGCAGAACGCCCGGCTGCCCAACGCGCAAGTCACGTACGTCGACAAGGACGCGACGCTTGCCGCCAATGCCACCGACCACGGCGATGGCGGCAAGGTGATCGTGTGGGCCGACGACACCACGCGGGTGCACGGCACCATCCAGGCCAACGCCGGCCCGAGGGGCGGCAACGGCGGCTTCGTGGAGACCTCGGGCAAGCGTTACCTGGACGCCAACGGCGTGAAGGTGAGCGCGACGGCGCCCCAGGGCACGGCCGGCGCGTGGCTGCTCGATCCGGACGACCTCACCATCCTGGCCGACCCGGGCGGCACGCCGGCCGAGAACGTCGGTGGCGCCCCGGGGCCGGACTTCACGCCGGGCTCGGCGGGCGGCGCCTCGGTGCTGTACGACTCCACGCTGAACAGCGCGCTGAACGCGGGCACCTCCGTGACCGTCACCACCAGCGACCAGTCCACCTCGGCGGGCAGCGGCAGCGGCGACATCCTGTTCCAGGGCAACGTGAACCTGGCGCGCAGCAGCGGCGGCGCCGCCTCGCTGACGCTGAACGCGTGGAACGACATCGTCTTTGCGGCCGGCAGCACGGTGAACTTCAACGCGGTCGCCGCGCCGGCGCCCAGCGCCGCGCCGGTGGCGAGCCGGCTCGACGTGCTGTTCAACGCCGGCGGCAAGATCACCACCCAGGCCGGCGCGTCCGTCAGCCTGGGCGGCGCCACGGCCGGCGACCAGGTGGTGGCGCAGGTGAACGGCGGCAGGACCTGGACCAACGAGGGCACGCTCACGCTCGGCACCAATGCGCAGGTGCTGCTGCACGACGGCGCCGCGGCCGCGACCTTCCAGAACCTCGGCACGGTGAACGGCAATCCGGGCGCCGGCGGCGGCATCGGCGGCGTCTCGCCGTGGCAGCTGGGCACGTTCGTGAACGCCGGCACCGTGGCCCTGTCCTCCGGCACGTTCTCGGCCGACACGCTGGCGCAGGGCGCCGCCGGCGCGAACTTCGGCCTCACCGGCTCGGCCAACCTGACAGTGACGAATGCGTTCGATGCCGGCGCCGGCACCTTCAACTTCGCCGGCGATGCCCTGAGCCTGAACCAGAACAACGGCGCGCTGACCCTGGGCGCCAACGGCTCCGCGATCACGGCCACCGGGCCGGTGCAGCTGCTCGCCAACAACGGCGACGTGGTGATCAACCGCGCGGTCACCGCCGCGGGCCCGATGGAGATCGGGGCCGGCAACGGCGACCTGCGCAACGGCACCATCCGTCTCGACGGCGCCGTGACGGCGGACCAGCTGGTGCTGTCCGCGTGGGGCATGGACGCCTCGGGCAACGGCATCACCCAGGGCGCCGCCATTCGCGCCAACGAGCTGATGGCGTTCAGCGGCACCGGCAACACGGTGCTGACCAACGCCGGCAACGCCGTGCACGCGCTGGCGGTGTCCGCGCCGTCGTTCGAGCTGGTCAACCAGGCCGACCTGCTCACCATCAAGACGCTCACCAGCCCCTCGGGCAGCCAGCTCGATGGCCTGTACGGCACCGGCCCGGTGCGCATCGTCAACAACGCCGCCAGCGCGACGCCGGGCTCGGGCAGCGTGCTGCTGGACCGCACGGCCACGGTGTGGACCGACGCGCTGTCGATCACGGCGGCCGGTGACATCCGTGCCGAGACGATGATCAACACCTATGGCAAGTACGACCCCGCGCTGCCCAAGCTCGGCGACGTCGACCTCACCGCCGCCGGCGCGATCAGCGTCCTGGACATCAACACCGTCGGCGGCGCCGTCGGCACGCTGGCCTCGGCCGGCGGCTCCGTCCTGCTCAAGGCCGGCGCCGGCGTCACGGCCGGCAACATCTGGGCCGACGGGGCCACGTCCGCCGACGGCGCCACCGGCGCGGCCGGCGGCAACGTCACGGTCACCAGCGACACCGGCGCCATCGCGCTGGGGACGATCGACGCCCGCGGCAGCTGGGCGGGCGGCAACGGCGCCACCGTCAGCATCGCGGCCGCGGCCGGCGGCCTGACGGTCGGCGACATCGACGTGGGCGGCGGCAGCGCGCCGGCCGGCGCGACGGTCGGCAACGGCGGCACCATCCGCCTGAGCACCGCCGGCGCGGGCAACGTGCTCAGCACCGGCGCCCTGACGGTGTCCGGCGGCTCCGGCGACCGCGGCGGCGCCGCGGGCTCGATCCAGGTCAGCGGCAGCGCGGACGTGGCGATCGGCGGCTGGGTCGATGCCTACGGCGGCTCTGGCGACCTCGCCGGCGGCGGCACGGGCGGCCAGGTCAGCATCGCCTCCAGCGGTGGCGGCGTGCATGTCGTCTCCGGCATCGATGTCGGCGGCGGCAGCGGCTACTCGACCAACGGCGGCAACGCCGGCTCCGTCCGGATCACGACCTCGGCCGGCCCGATCACGCTGGATGGCGGCCTGTATGCGTCCGGCGGCTACGGCAGCCTGGGCGGCGGCACCGGTGGCCTGGTGAGCCTCAATGCGGCCGGCGGCGCGCTGACGGTCGATGCGGTGGACGCCTCCGGCGGCGACGGCGGCATGGGCGTGGGCGGTGCCGGCGGCGCCGTCACCCTCACCGCCGGCGGCAGCGGCAATGCGCTGTGGGTCCAGTCGGGCCTGTGGTCCGACGGCGGCTACGGCGACCAGGGCGGCGGCCGGGCAGGCAGCGTGTCCGTCACCGCCGCGGGCGACATCACGCTGGCGACGGGCTCGACCGAAGTCCTGGCGGCGGCCAGCTACTACGGCGATGCGGTGTCGGCGTCCGGCGGCTCGGCCGGCAGCGGTGGTGGCGGCGGCGCGGGCGGCGCGGTGACCATCCGTTCGACCGCCGGCGGCGTGTCGGCGCTCGGGGGCGTGAGCACCCGCGGCGGCTACGGCGCCACCAGTGCCGGCGGCGCCGGGGGCGCGATCGGCCTGAACGCGGCCACCGCGCTGGACGTGGGCTGGATCGACAGCTCCGGCGGCGATACGAGCTTCGGCGCCGGCGGCAATGCCGGCAACGTCACCCTGGCCGCGGGCACGGGGATGGGGCTGAGCTACCTCAGCGCGCGTGGCGGCGGCGGCGGTGGCGGCACGACCACGGGCGGCCGCGGCGGCAATGGCGGCGCGGTCAGCGTGACCCTGGCCAGCGGCGACCTGGTGCTGGACGGCGTCGGCATCGACGCGACAGGCGGCTGGGGCGGCGGCCATGCCAGCGTCGGCGGCGCCGGCGGCAACGGCGGCACCCTGACGCTGGCCGCCAACGGCGGCGGCATCGTCACCAGCGGCTCCGTCATGAACAGCTCCGGCTCGTCCTTCGACACCGAAGGCGGCTGGGGCGGCGAGACCACCGGCACCGCTTCGACCGCGCGCGGCGGCACGGGCGGCACCGGGGGCGCGATCCGCATCACCGCCAGCGGCAGCTCGCGGCTGGAGGGAGAGCTCAACAGCCGGGGCGGCGGCGGCGGCTACGCGCCGGCCGCCGGCTCGCTGGCGGTGGGCGGCACGGGGGGCGCGGGCGGGCCGATCAGCGTCACGCTGTCGACCCCGGCGGCCACCCTGGCGCTGGGCGGCGGCGTGTTCGCCGGCGGTGGCGAGGGCGGACTGGCGGTCGACTACGACCCGGTCAGCTACAGCTACGGCACGCCCGACCCGCTGCGAGCGGGGGCGGCGGGCGCCACCAGCACGCTGTCGATCACGGCGCCCGGCGGCGTCTACGTCGCGCCGTCGATCGCGACCCCCGACCTCGGGGTGTCGGACGACTCCACGGCCACCTCCCTGAACGTGGATGCCCGCTGGACCAACAGCGGATCCCTGGTGCTGGCCCCCGGGGCCTGGGTCCGCAACACGCAGCCCTTCACGAACAACGGCACGGTCCGCCTGGGCGAGGGCTCGCTCCTGAGCCTGGGCACCTGGAACCAGGAGCTCTCCACCTTCACGCCCGGCGGGGTCACCTTCGTCAACAACGGCCTGCTGGAAGGCACCGGCACGCTGCAGGCCAACGTGTCCAACTTCGGCACCGTCTCGCCGGGCGATGCCGTCAGCCCCGTGGGCCGGTTCACGATCGCCGGCGACCTGCTGCAGCAATCCAGCGGCAAGCTGGTGTTCGACATCGCGGCCAATTCGCCGCCCATCGCGGGCGTGACCCACGACCAGCTGCTGGTCACCGGCAACGTGACGCTCGGCGGCCAGCTGCAGGTCAATGCGATTCCCGCCGTGGCCGTCGCCGCGCCACCGCCCGCGACCGACCCGGTGCTGGCGCGCCAGGTGCTGGCCGCCGCCACCGACACCTACGTCGTCATCGATGCCGGCAGCGTGGCCTCGGGCAGCGCGTTCGCCGCCGTCTCGGTGCCCACCGACCTGGCGCCTCAGCTGCAGATCAGCAGTGGCGGAATGGTGTCGGCCCTGTTCGCGGCCCCGCCGGTGCCTGCACCGGTTCCTGCGCCGCCACCTGCCCCCGCGCCGGCGCCCGCGCCGGGCCCGGCCCCTGCCGAGGCGCTGCTGGTGGACCAGATCGTCGCGATGCTCGATGGCAGCGTCCCGCGCGAGACCGTGCAGGAAGCCGTTTCCGAGCAGGACAACGTGGTCGCCAAGTTCGTGACGCTGCTGCTGACCGAGGAAAACAAGCAGAAGCAGGACGAGCAGAAGACCAGGAAGGACGGCGACATCGTCCAGACCGACACGGCCTGCAAGCCGTCCTGACGCGGCGCGGCGGTCGCGTCGCGCCCCGCGGCCGCCGTTCAGAAGCGCGGCAGGTCGGCGTGCGCGAGCCGTCCGCCGCGCACCAGCATCTTGCCGTACTCGGCACAGCGGTGCAGCGTCGGGATCACCTTGCCGGGGTTCAGGAAGCCCGCCGGATCGAACGCGCGCTTGACCGCCAGCATCTGCTCGCGCTCCTCGGGGCTGAACTGCACGCACATCGAGTTGAGTTTCTCCACGCCGACCCCGTGCTCGCCCGTCACGGTGCCGCCCATCGCGACGCTGGTCTCCAGGATGTCGGCGCCGAACAGCTCGCAGCGGTGCAACTGGTCGGGGTCGTTGGCATCGAACAGGATCAGCGGGTGCAGGTTGCCATCGCCGGCATGGAAGACGTTGGCGCAGCGCAGGCCGTACTTCTTCTCCATCTCCTGGATGGCGAGCAGGATGTCGGCCAGCCGCTTGCGCGGGATGGTCGAGTCCATGCACATGTAGTCGGGGCTGATGCGGCCCGAGGCCGGAAACGCGTTCTTGCGCCCGCTCCAGAAGCGCAGCCGCTCGGCCTCGTCGCGGCTGACGGCGATGGCGGTGGCGCCCGCCGCGCGCAGCACCTCGCTCATGCGGCCGATCTCCTCCTCGACTTCCTCGGGCGTGCCGTCGCTCTCGCACAGCAGGATGGCCTCGGCGTCCAGGTCGTAGCCGGCATGGACGAAGTCCTCCACGGCCGCGGTCATGGGCTTGTCCATCATCTCCAGCCCGGCCGGGATGATGCCGGCGGCGATCACCGCCGCGACCGCGTCGCCGGCCCGGCGGATGTCGTCGAAGCTGGCCATGATGCAGCGCGCCAGTTGCGGCCTGGGCACCAGCTTGACCGTCACCTCGGTGGTGACCGCCAGCATGCCCTCGCTCCCGACCACGATGCTGAGCAGGTCGTAGCCCGGCACGTCGAGCGCGTCGCTGCCGAATTCCACCGGCTCGCCCTCGGCGGTGAAGCCGCGCACCTTCAGCACGTTGTGCAGCGTGAGGCCGTACTTCAGGCAGTGCACGCCGCCCGAGTTCTCGGCCACGTTGCCACCGATCGTGCAGGCGATCTGGCTCGACGGATCGGGGGCGTAGTACAGGCCGTGCGCCGCCGCGGCCTCGCTGATGGCGAGGTTGCGCACGCCGCATTGCACGCGCGCCGTGCGGCTGGCCGGATCCAGCGCCAGGATGCGGTTGAACCGGGCCAGCGACAGCGTCACGCCCTCGCGGTGCGGCATGGCGCCGCCGGACAGCCCGGTGCCGGCGCCGCGCGCCACCACCGGCACGCCGGCCGCGTGGCAGGCGCGCAGCACGCCCTGCACCTGGGCCTCGGTCTCGGGCAGCGCCACCACCATCGGCCGCTGGCGGTAGGCGGTCAGGCCATCGCACTCGTAGGGCGTGGTGTCCTCGCCGTGCCACAGCACGGCATGCGCGGGCAGCACCTGCCGCAACGCGGCGACCACCTGGGCCTGCCGGTCGGCGCGCTGCAGCAGTTGGGGATCCTGCGGGGCGTTCATGCGCCGACTGTAGACGGCAGGGCGCCCGCGGCGCTTGAACTTTTTGGCGCCGTCGGCTGAAAAATGCCGTCCCGCCGCAGCGCGGACCGGGCGGCGCGCCGGTGGGGCGGGGTCATGCCGCCGGGCTGCACGGCCGGTGCGGCGTCACGCGAGGCTCTTCTTCAGCCATTCCGCGAACGCCGCGCACTCCCACCGGTCCATGGTGCCGGTGCGCCAGCACAGGTAATGCGCATGCGGGCTGGGCACGTTGCGGTGCGAGATCCGCTCGAGCGTGCCGTTCTCCAGCCAGGGTGCCCCGAGCTTCAGGCGCACCAGCGCGATCCCCAGGCCCTGCGCGGCGGCATCGCACATCAGGCCGATGTCGTTGAACGAGGAGCCCTCGGCCGGCTCGCCGGCGTCCACGCCGTGGGCCAGGAACCAGGTGCGCCAGGGCTCCAGCGGGCTCTTGATCAGCTTGGCGGCCAGCAGTTCCTCGACGCTGTCGAACGGGCCGTGCTCGCGCAGGAAGGCGGGCGCGGCCAGCGGAGTGACCTCGTCGGTCATCAGGCACAGGTGCTCGACGTCGGCATAGCGGCCGGTGCCGAAGCGGATCATCAGGTCGGCGTCCTCGGCCACCACGTCCAGCAGCGGGATCGACACCTGCAGCGTCAGGTCGATCTCCGGGTAGGCGTCGATGAAGCCGCGCAGGCGCGGCATCAGGATCGAGCGCGAGAAGGTGGGCGTGACGGCGACGCGCAGCTTGCGCTTGCCCTGGGCCCCGGCCTGGCCCGGAAACCGCTCCAGGCTGGCCAGCCCCTCGCGCACGTGGGCGAGGTACTCGCTGCCGTCGGTGGTGAGCGAGAAGTCGGCGCGGCCGAACAGCTTGGTGCCGATGATCTGCTCGAGCTGGCGCACGCGGTGGCTCACCGCGCTGGGGGTGACGCACAGTTCGTCGGCCGCCAGCGTGACCGAGCGCAGCCGCGCCAGCGCCTCGAAGGTCAGCAGGCACTGGATGGGCGGGATGCGGGTCATGGGAAGGCTGGGACGCTGCGTGGCCTGCGGGGCGCCGCCCTGTGCGCGGCGCCCGCCGGGGTCACTTGAAGATCACCGTCTTGTGCCCGTTGAGCAGCACGCGGTGTTCGCTGTGCCACTTCACGGCGCGCGCGAGCACCTGGCTTTCGGTGTCGCGGCCCACCGCGGTGAGGTGTTCGACCGTGTGGGAGTGGTCCACGCGGGCGACGTCCTGCTCGATGATCGGGCCCTCGTCCAGGTCGGCGGTCACGTAGTGCGCGGTGGCGCCGATCAGCTTCACGCCGCGGTCGTGCGCCTGGTAGTACGGCTTGGCGCCCTTGAAGCTGGGCAGGAAGCTGTGGTGGATGTTGATCGCGCGGCCGGCCAGCTTGCGGCACAGGTCGTCCGAGAGGATCTGCATGTAGCGCGCCAGCACCACCAGCTCGGCCTTCTCGGCCTCGATGATCTCGAACTGCCGGGCCTCGGCGCGCGCCTTGCCGTCGGCCGTCACCGGCACGTGGTGGAACGGCACGTTGTAGCTGGCCGCCAGCTGGTAGAAGTCGCGGTGGTTGGAGATGATGGCCGCGATGTCCACCGGCAGCAGCCCGCTCTTCCAGCGGAACAGCAGGTCGTTCAGGCAGTGGCCCTCGCGGCTGACCAGGATCACGGTGCGCATCGGCTGGCGGGTCGCGTGCAGGCGCCACGCCATGCCGAACGGCCCGGCGAAGGTGCCCAGCTGCGCCTTCAGGTCGTCGAACGTGAGCTGGTCGCAGGCGAAGCGCACCCGCATGAAGAACAGGCCGGTGTCCGGGTCGTTGTACTGCGCGGCCTCCTCGATGTTGCCGCCGCGCTCCAGCAGGAAGCCCGAGACGGCATGCACGATGCCCGGCCGGTCCGGGCAGGAGAGGGTCAGGATGTAGGCGTGGGTCATGCTGGGCTCGATTGTGGCAGGGGGTGCCGCAATTGCCGCGTTGGGGTCCCGCGGGCATCATGGCGGTTCGATCCGTCCCAGGAGCCCGCCATGCAACGCCGCACGCTGTCCGCCGCCCTCGCCGCCGCCCCCGCCCTGCTGCTCCTGCCGCGTGCCGGGCAGGCCCAGGGGCTCGCGTCGCTCTCCGACGCCGACGCGACCAAGGGCCTGAAGACCGCCCTGGAAACGGGCGCGCTGGCCGCCGTGCGCCTGCTGGGGGTGCAGGACGGGTTCCTGGGCAACCCGCGGGTGCGCATCCCGCTGCCCGGCGCGCTGCAGGACGCGTCCAGGCTGCTCAAGGCAATGGGCCAGGGCAAGCAGGTCGAGGATTTGGAGGTGGCGATGAACCGCGCCGCCGAGAGCGCGGTGCCGCTGGCCAAGGACCTGCTGGTCAACGCGGTCCGGTCCATGAGCGTCACCGACGCCAAGAACATCCTCACCGGCGGCGAGACCTCGGTCACCACGTTCTTTGCCGACCGGACGCGCACGCCGCTGTCGGCGCAGTTCCTGCCCAAGATCAAGCAGGCCACCTCCAAGGTGGGATTGGCGGCCAAGTACGACCGCATCGCCGCCAAGGCGGCGGGCGTCGGCCTGCTCAAGCAGGAGGACGCCAGCATCGACCACTACGTCACGCGCAAGGCCCTGGACGGCCTGTACCTGGTGATCGGCGACGAGGAAAAGAAGATCCGCCGCGATCCCATGGGCACCGGCAGCGCCATCCTGCAGAAGGTGTTCGGCGCCATCCGCTGAGCGCGCCACGCGGCGCCGCCCGCGGGCCCACAATCGTCATTCGCATCCAAGGAGCAGCACATGGCCTACAACGACTTCAACATGGACAACCAGTGGTTGCCGTTCACGCCCAACCGCCACTTCCGCAAGGAGCCGCGGGTGTTCGTGGCCGCCGACGGCATGCACTTCACCACCCACGACGGCCGCCAGGTCATCGACGGCATCTCCAGCCTGTGGTGCGTGGGCGCCGGCCACAACCGCCAGCCGATCAACGAGGCGATCAAGAAGCAGCTGGACACGCTGGACTACGCCACCGCGTTCCAGGTGTCCAACGACAAGGCGTTCAAGGCGGCCGAGATGATCGCCGCCATGGCGCCGGGCGACCTGAACAAGGTGCTGTTCTGCAACTCGGGCTCGGAGGCGGCGGACACGTCGCTGAAGGTGGCGCTGGCCTACCACCGCGCCAGAGGCGAGGGGCACCGCAACCTGTTCATCGGCCGCGAGAAGGGCTACCACGGCGTCGGCTTCGGCGGCATGAGCGTGGGCGGCATCCCGGCCAACCGCAAGGTGTTCGGCACCTCGCTGCTGCCGCGCGTGGACCACATGCGGTTCATCCACGACCCGGTGAACCACGCCTTCATCCACAACCAGGAGCCGCAGTGGAAGGAGGACCCGCTGCTCGAGCTGGAGCAGCGCATCCTGCCGCTGCACGACCCGAGCAACGTGGCGGCCATCATCGTCGAGCCGATCGCCGGCTCCGCGGGCTGGTACATCCCGCCCCAGGGCTACCTGAAGCGCCTGCGCGAGATCTGCGACAAGCACGGCATCCTGCTGATCTTCGACGAGGTCATCACCGGCTTCGGCCGCATGGGCACCAACTTCGCGGCCGACTACTACGGCGTGGTGCCCGACATGCTGAACTTCGCCAAGTGCGTCACCAACGGCGTGATCCCGCTGGGCGGCGTGATCTGCCGCGACACGCTGTACGACGCGATGATGAAGACCGACGCGCCCGAGCACGTGGTCGAGTTCTTCCACGGCTACACGTACTCGGGGCACCCGGTGGCGTGCGCGGCGGCGATCGCCACGCTGCAGCTGTTCCAGCAGGAGAACCTGTTCGCCCGCGCCGGCGAGATGGGCAAGGTGCTGGGCGACGCGTTCCATTCCACCTTCAAGGGCCTGCCCAACGTGATTGGCATCCGCAGCCTGGGCCATGCCGCGGCGGTGGAACTGGCGCCGATCGCCGGCGCCCCCGGCAAGCGCGCCTACGAGATCTTCCTCGAATGCTTCCGCAAGGGCGCGCTGGTGCGCCCGGCCGGCGACGTGCTGGTGATCGCGCCGCCCTACATCGTGGAGAAGTCGCACATCGACCAGCTGGTGAACACGCTGGCCGACGCCATCCGGCGCCACGCCTGAGCGCTCAGGACGCGCGCGGGCGCCGCAGCTGCTCGCGCAGCTCGGCGCAATGGTCCGTGGGCGCCGCCTGGCCGGAGGCGGCCAGCGGCACCGGCCGCACCGTGACGGTGGCAGGCAGGTGGCGAGGCACCCCCAGGGCCGGGTCCACGTGGCCCGCGCCGGCCAGCAGCACCACCGTCTTGCCCGGCACCAGCGCGGCCGCCACCGTGCGCGCCATGGTGCGGTCGCGCGCGATCTGCACGCGCGCCATCGGCGCCAGCTGGGCCGCCGGCAGCAGGTCGCAGTGGCCGCGGCGGATCGCCTCGCGCTGGGCCGCCAGCGCGGCCGGATCCAGCAGCGTGTCCAGCGCCGCGTCGCCCATGGCGGCCTGCAGCCGCTCGTGCGGCAGGTTGGCGCCGATCACGGGCACGCCGGCGCGCACCGCGGCCATCAGCGCCGGCGCATAGCTGGCCCAGGGCCAGCCCGCGCCATCCCAGCGCAGCGCCGCCTGCACCGTCGATTCGTCGGCGGCCCGCGGCAGCCCCGCCGTGCTGGTGCCCTGCTCCGCCATCTCGAGGGCGACGGCCGCCAGCCGGCCGCGCACGGCCAGCGCCGCGATCGTGTCGCGGTGCGCGCGCTGGTGCGCCGGGTCGTCGTGCTGCTCGCCCAGCAGCACGACGTCGGCGCCCGCCAGCTCCTGCGGGTCGGGGGCGATCGACGCGCAGCCGGCGGCCAGCGCCAGGCAGGCGGCCAGGGGAAGGAGGCGCGGGGCCATGGACCGATACTACGGGCCCGCGCACGGCTGTGCCGCGGCCTTCTCCCGCATGCGTTCTTCCGTCCCGCTCCGCGTCGCCGCCACGCTGGCGCTGGCGCTTGCCGCCGCCCTGCTGTGCGCCTGGCTGCGCACGCCGCTGCCGTGGGTGCTGGGCCCGCTGGTGGCCACGGCGGCCGCGTCGGTGCTCGGCGCGCCGACGCAGAGCTGGACGCCGCTGCGCAACGTCGGCCAGTGGGTGATCGGCACCGTCCTGGGGCTGTACTTCACGCCCGAGGTGACGGCCTTGGTCGGACGCCTCTGGTGGGCCATCCTGCTGGGCATCGTCTGGGCCCTGCTGCTGGGCTGGGGCTTCGGGCGCTGGCTGCACCACGTGGTGCGCGACCGGCTGCCCGGCACGCCGGCCGAGCGGCGCGGCACCAGCTACTTCGCCGGCGCGATCGGCGGTGCCTCGGAGATGACGCTGCTGGCCGAGCGCGCCGGCGCGCGCACCGACCTGGTCGCGGCGGCGCACAGCCTGCGGCTGCTGATCGTCACCCTGACGCTGCCGCTGGCCATCACCTGGAGCGGCCTGCACGGCGTGGACCCGAACCTGCCGGGGCCCCGGACCGTGCAGCCGGTGGGACTGCTGCTGCTGGCGCTGGCGACCGGCGCGGGGGCGTGGCTGATGGCGCGCACCGGCCGGGCCAACCCGTGGTTCATCGGGGCGCTGCTGGTCGCGATGGGGTTCACCATGGCCGGCGTCGAGCTGTCGGCGGTGCCGCAGCCGCTGTCCAACGCGGCGCAGCTGGTGATCGGCGTCTCGCTCGGGGTGCGCTTTCGCGCCGAGTTCATCCACACCGCCCCGCGCTGGCTGGCAGCGGTCGGGTTCGGGACGGTGGCGATGCTGGTGTTGTGCGCGCTGGTGGGCGCGGGGCTGGCGTGGCTGACGGGACTGCATCCCGCGACGCTGGTCCTGGGGACCTCGCCCGGCGGGATCGCCGAGATGGCCATCACGGCCAAGGTGCTGCAGCTGGGAGTGCCGGTGGTGACCGCATTCCAGGTCTGCCGGCTGGTGGCGGTGCTGGTGCTCGTGGAGCCGCTCTACCGCCACGGCTGGCTGCGGTGACCCGCAGCCAGCAGCGGGTGACGCGTCAGTGCATCACCAGCGGGTTCTGGGCGAGTTCGGCGTAGCCGTCGAGCGTTTCCTCGACCTCTTCCTGGGTGGGCGTGTTCAGCTGCCAGGCGTTGATCTGGCGCTGGAACGCCTCGGCCCACGAGCCGTCGAGGTAGACCTCCTTGTTGGAGCGCTTGTCGACGATCTCGAAGCCATGGCGCACGATCCCCGGCTGCGGTTCCCCGTCGGTGGGTTCGTTCGCCTGCATGTGCACGACGACGAACGTGTCGGAGTCATAAAGCATTTGCATGGTGGAAATCCTTTGCCCGGTTAGATATCAACGCCGCGCCCGGTTTCAAGATGACCGCTCACGGAGATGGTTTTCCAAGGGCTCCAGAGTAGGCGCACCCCAGGCTCAGCCTTTGTCGGTGCCGGACCATTGCAGATCGAGCCAATCGCCATTGGGGGGTGTCAGACGCAGGCGCACCGGCCCGTAGTCTGGGCCGGGGACCAGCCAGAGCTCCAGCCGGAGGTCCCAGTCGCGCTGCGGCGCCCGTGTGAGCTTGAGCGCGCGCACGGCGCCGGCCGGGAGCGCCAGCGCCTCGGGGCCGTCGACCACGAAGGTCCAGTCGTCCGCCTCGCGCGTGCCCGCCACCTGCACCGTGAGGGAGGTGCCCGGTGCCAGGCGGCCGGCATCCGCCGCCACCAGCGCGGCCAGCTGCACCAGCACGGCGAGGCGGTCCTGCGCGCCCTCGCGCAACGCGGCCTCGGGCCGGTTGCTGCTGAAGACGATGCGGCCCTGGGCGTGGTCGAAGTGGGTGGCCTCCTCGCTGCGCGTGCGGTCCGCGAAGCGCTGCGGCCGAAGGCCCGCCGCGGCGAGGCTGCCCTCGCTGCGCTGCACGCGCGTGGGCAGCCCCGTGACCGCGATGCGCAGCGAGGCGGCGTAGCGCGTGCCGTCGGGCGCCCAGGCCAGTTCGGCCTCGCCCGGCAGCAGCACCCCGCGATGCCAGGCGGTGGCGGCATAGCGCCAGCGCGCGGCGGCCGGCAGCCGCACCGGCGGTGGGGGCAAGGCAGGAGCGGCGGCGCCTGCGCTGGCGGGGGCGGCCGCGAGCGCAGGGACAGGCACGGGGACGGGCGCGGACGCGAGCTCGGTGACCGGCTCGGGCGCGGGAGCCGTCGGTGCCGGCTCCAAGCGGACGCCGGGGTCGGCCACCGGCCGCGCAGGCCCGGCGACGACGGGCTTCGTGCGGGCTGGGGGCGCGGGGACGGGGCCGGTGGCGTGCGGCGCGACGGGCGTGGCGGCACGCGCGACGACTGACGGCGCGACAGCCGGGACGGCGAGATCGGCGGCCGGCACGCTGCGCACGACCATCGCGCCCCTCGGCGCGGGCCGCTGCCACGACAGCGCGGCCGGCACGCCGCGCAGCGCGAGCCAGTGCGCGCACAGCACCACCGCCGTCGTCAGGACCAGCGGGCGCCAGGGCACGCCGGTCCGGGTCGTCATCCCCGCCAGCCCAGGTCGGCGGACAGCTGCGTGGCGGCCTCGCGCAGGGTGCGATGCACCGCGCCGTTCCACTCGCCGTCGAAGGTGCCGGTGGGTCCGAGCGACACGATGCCGAGCGCCAGGTGGCCGTCGGCGTCGAACACCGGGACGCAAAAGCCCACGATGCCCGGCAGCAGAACGTCGACCACCCGGGCGGCGCCGCGCTCGCGCACCTCCTCGAGCATGGCGCGCACGCCCGCCATGTTGGCCGGCACGTCGGTGCGGCCTTGCCGCTGGGCACGCGACAGCTCCTCGCGCAGCATGGGCGCGATGGCCTCGCGCGAGGCGTAGGCGGCGAAGCAGCGCCCGGTGGCCGACGACAGCAGCGGCATCACGTCGCCCAGGCGCAGGTTGACGGTGACCGCCGAGGGCGATTCCTCCCAGTGCACGATGGTCGGCCCGTGGTTGCCCCACACCGCCAGCGCCACGGTGTGCCCGATGCGCTCCATCAGCGCGCCGGCACGCTCGCGCGCCAGCCGCACGGCGTCCAGCCGCGACAGCGAGGCGAGCCCCAGCTTGAGCGCGGCCGGACCGAGGTCATAGCGCGTGCTGGCGGCGTCCTGCACCACCAGCTGCAGGCGCTGGAAGCTCACGAGGTAGCGGTGCGCCTTGGCGGCGCTCATGCCGGCGGCGGCGGCCAGGTCGCGCAGCATCTGCGGCCCGGGCGCATTGCCCAGCGCCTCGAGCAGCGCGAACCCCACCTCCACGGACTGGATCCCGGCGCGTTCCTTCATGCGGCGGGCGGTCTTGTAGAATTTCGATTAGGTAAATTCATTTCACCATGCGTAACGCGACGGTCGGTGGCGACTCTAGCGCATCACGCGAGACGAAGGCAATTCCCGATGAAGCTTGCAACGTACAAGGACGGCTCGCGTGACGGCCAGCTGGTGGTGGTGTCGCGCGACCTGGCCTCGGCCCATTATGCGACCGGCATCGCCGACAAGCTCCAGCAGGCGCTGGACGACTGGGGCTTCATCTCCCCCCAGTTGCAGGACCTGTACGAGGCGCTCAACCAGGGCAAGGCGCGCCACGCGTTCGCCTTCGATCCGCAGCGCTGCATGGCGCCGCTGCCGCGCGCGTACCAGTGGGCCGACGGCTCGGCGTACATCAACCACGTGGAGCTGGTGCGCGCGGCGCGCAAGGCCGAAGTGCCCGCGACCTTCTACACCGACCCGCTGATGTACCAGGGCGGCAGCGACGACTTCCTGGGCCCGCGCGACGACGTCGTGGTGCCCAGCGAGGAGTACGGCATCGACTTCGAGGCCGAGGTGGCGGTGGTCACCGGCGACGTGCCGATGGGCGCCACGCCCGAGCAGGCGATCGAGGGCATCCGGCTGCTGATGCTGGCCAACGACGTCTCGCTGCGCAACCTGATCCCGGCCGAGCTGGCCAAGGGCTTCGGCTTCTTCCAGAGCAAGCCGGCCACCGCGTTCAGCCCGGTGGCCGTGACGCCCGACGAACTGGGCGACGCCTGGCAGGGCGGGCGCGTGCACCTGACGCTGCAATCGACCTGGAACGGCCGCCGCGTGGGCATGTGCGAGGCCGGCCCCGAGATGACCTTCCACTTCGGCCAGCTGATCGCGCACATCTGCAAGACGCGCAACGTGCGCGCCGGCAGCATCGTGGGCTCCGGCACCGTGAGCAACAAGGGCGTGGAGCAGAACGGCCGCATGGAATGGCCCAAGGGCTACAGCTGCATCGCCGAGAAGCGCGCCATCGAGACCATCCAGGACGGCAAGCCGTCGACCGAGTTCATGAAGTTCGGCGACACCATCCGCATCGAGATGAAGGGCAAGGACGGGCAGAACCTCTTCGGCACCATCGAGCAGAAGATCGCGCCGCTCGCCTGAGCCGCCACCGCGGCCCCGGCGGCAGCCGGGGCCCTTTCCCCGGATGCCGGCGCGCCGCCGGCCCTCCCAGCACGAGAACCACTCCATGCAACGACGAGACTTCATTGCCGCGGCCGCCGCGCTGGCCGCCGCCTCCACCGTCCGCGCCCAGGCCGCCTGGCCGGCGCAGCCGATCCGCTGGATCGTTCCGTACCCGGCCGGCGGCGGCACCGACGCCCTGGCCCGCACGCTGGCCGAGACGATGCGCAGCAGCCTGGGCCAGCAGATCCTGGTGGACAACCGCCCGGGCGCCTCGACCAACATCGGCGGCGACGTCGTCGCGCACGCCAAGCCGGACGGCTACACCGTGATGTCGGCCGACAACGCGATCCTGGCCTTCAACGAGCACCTGTTCTCCAAGCTGCCGTTCCATCCGCAGCGCGACTTCACCTACATCGGCGCGATCGCCCGCTTCCCGCTCGCGCTGGTGGTGCATCCGGACTTCCAGGCGCGCACGCTGGCCGACTTCATCGCCTACGCCAAGGCCAACCCGGGCAAGCTCAACTACGCCTCGCCGGGCAACGGCTCGCCGCACCACCTGGCGATGGAGCTGTTCAAGAACCGCACCGGCACGTTCATCACGCACATCCCCTACCGCGGCGCCGCGCCGGCGATGCAGGACGTGATGGGCGGGCAGGTGCCGTGCATGTTCCTGGACCTCGCGGCGGGCCTGCCGGTCATCCAGTCGGGCAAGGTCCGCGCGCTGGCGATCGGCTCGGGCAAGCGCGCCCCCAGCCTGCCGAACGTGCCCACGCTGGCCGAGGCCGGCGTGCGCAACGCCGAGGTCTATGCGTTCCAGGGACTGCTCGGCCCCGCCGGCCTGCCCGAAGCCGTGGTCGGCCGCCTGAACGGCGAGTTGAACAAGGCGCTGGCGGCGCCCGCGGTGCAAAAGCGCCTGACCGACTTCGGCATGGAGCCGCTGCCCGGCACGCCGGCGCAGTTCCTGGCCATGGCGCGCGAGGAAGCCAAGCGCTGGGGCCCGGTGATCCGGACCGCCGGCGTCAAGCTGGACTGAAGCCGGGGTCGTGCGGTGGCGGCGCGAGCAGTCCACGCTGCGCACGCCGCCCGCGCGCAGGCGGCTTGGCCGGACTGCGCTGCAGGGCCTTCCGCGCCCGCGAACGCGACCGTAAGATTCGCGCATGCACCGCATCACCGGCCCGCATCGCGGCTACTACGTGGCCGCCTACACCGTCCCGGCCAAGGGCGGCTTCGTCGGCTACGGCAAGGCCTGCGCGACGCGGCCCAGCGCCGCCTGGCGCGCCAAGGGCGCGGCCGACGTGACCAGCAGCCTCTATCCCAACGAGCTGCAGGCGCTGGTGGCCGCCGAGCACAAGGTGCGGCTGGAGATCGACCAACTGCCGCCCAGCTGGGAGCCCTTCACCGCGCCCGACGGCCTGATCGACACCCGGCGCTGACAGCGCCCGGCGCTCACAGGCGCAGCCAGGGCGTGCCGCTCTCCTCGGCCTCGGTCTGGCCGAGCAGGTGCAGGAAGGTGTCGCACCACCAGTGCACGTCGGTGCGGCGGATGGTGGCCAGCAGCGCCGCATGGCGCTCCCGGCGCTCCTCCAGCGGCATCTGCAGCGCCAGGTGGATCGCGCCGGCGGTGGCTTCGGTGTCGTAGGGATTGACCAGCAGCGCTTCCTTCAGCTGCTCGGCCGCGCCCGCGAAGCGCGATAGCACCAGCACGCCCGGGTCGTCCGGATCCTGCGCGGCGATGAACTCCTTGGCCACCAGGTTCATGCCGTCGCGCAGCGGCGTGACCAGCGCCACGCGGCTGGCGCGGTACAGACCGGGCAGGCGCGCCCGGGCCACCGTGCGGTGCATGTAGCGCACCGGCATCCAGTCCAGTTCGCCGAAGTTGCCGTTGATGGAGCCGCACAGGCTCTCGAGCTCGTGCAGGATGTCCGTGTAGGCGCTCACGTCCTCGCGGCTGGGCGACGCGATCTGGATCAGCGTGGCGCTGTTGCGCGTGTCCGGGTAGCGGGTGAGCAGCTCGCGGAAGGCGCGCATGCGCTGGGGCAGGCCCTTGGAGTAGTCGAGCCGGTCCACGCCGACCAGCAGCTTGCGGCGCGAGTATTCCTTCTTCATCCGCTCGTACATCTCGACCGCCTCGGGCGCCTCGGTCAGCGTGCGGAACTCCTGCACGTCGATGCCGATCGGGAATGCGCCCGCCTGCACCGTGCGGTTGAACACGCGCCAGCGCCCCTCGCCCAGGTCCTGCGCATGCGCCTCGGCCTCGATGTAGCGGCAAAAGTGCTCGTGGTCGGCCTGGCTCTGGAAGCCCACCAGGTCGTACGAGCACAGGCCCTTGACCAGCCAGTCGTGGCCGGGAATGGCGGCCAGGATCAGCGGCGGCGGCAACGGGATGTGCAGGAAAAAGCCGATGCGCTGGCGGCAGCCGAGCGCGCGCAGTTCGGCCGCCAGCGGGATCAGGTGGTAGTCCTGCACCCAGATCACGTCGTCGGGGCGCAGCATCGGCAGCAGCGTGCGGGCGAACAGCTGGTTCACGCGCCGGTAGCCCTCGATGTAGCCGGCGTCGAAGTCGGCCAGGTCGAGCCGGTAGTGCAGCACCGGCCACAGCACGCCGTTGGAGTAGCCGACGTAGTACGACTGGTAGTCCTCGCGCGCGAGGTCCATGGTCACCAGGGTCACGGGGCCCGCGTGGTGCACGTCCAGCGGCACGTCGGGGCCCGCGTGGGCGTCCACCAGCTTGCCGCTCCAGCCGAACCACAGCCCGCCGCTGTTGTTCAGCACTTCCCCGAGCGCGACGGCCAGCCCGCCGGCCGCGGTCTTGCGCGGGTCGGCGATGCGGTTGGAGACGACGACGAGCCTGCCCATCGCGGCCGGCTCAGATCACGGTGTCCCAGGGCGCCGACAGCCGCACCGCGGCGTTGATCAGGCCCACCATCGAGTACGTCTGCGGGAAGTTGCCCCACATCTCCCCGGTCTGCGCGTGGGTGTCCTCCGACAGCAGCCCCAGGGGATTGCGGCACGACAGCATCACCTCGAAGATCTCGCGCGCCTGCGCCTTGCGGCCGATGCGCGCCAGCGCGTCGATGCGCCAGAAGGTGCAGATGTTGAACGCGGTCTCGGGCTTGCCGAAGTCGTCGGCCGCCTCGTAGCGGCGCATGTACGGCCCGTCGCACAGCGACTTCTCCAGCGCGTCGACCGTGGCGACGAAGCGCGGGTCGCGCGGGTCGATCATGTTGACCTCGGCCATCAGCAGCGCGCTGGCGTCCAGGTCGCGGCCGCCGAAGCTCTCGGCGAAGGCCTGGCGCTCCTCGCTCCACGATTCCTTCAGGATGCGCTCGCGGATGGTGGTGGCGCGCTCGCCCCAGTAGTTGGCGCGGTCGCGCAGCCCCAGGCCGACGGCGATCTTGGCCAGCCGGTCGCAGGCGGCCCAGCTCATGAGCGCCGACGAGGTGTGGATGCGCGCGCGCGTGCGCAGCTCCCACATGCCCGCGTCCGGTTCCGTGTAGACGCGAAACGCCTGCTCCCCCACGGCCTCGAGCGAGGCGAACTCGGTGCGGCCGGCGCGCTTGAGCAGCCGGTGGTCGTGGAAGGCCTGCGCCGCCCCGAGGATGATGTTGCCGTACACGTCGTGCTGGAAGTGCTCGGCCGCCTGGTTGCCCAGGCGCACCGGCCCCATGCCGCGGTAGCCGGGCAGGTGCTCCAGGATGGACTCGGGCAGCTGCTCCTCCTGGCCTACCCCGTACAGGGGCTGGATGTGGCCGCCGCGCGAGCGCACCACGACGTTGTTCAGCCAGCGCAGGTACTCCTCCATCGTCGCGACTTCAGAGATGCTGTTGAGCGCGCGCACGACGAAGAAGGCGTCGCGCAGCCAGCAGTAGCGGTAGTCCCAGTTGCGCCCGCTGTGGGCCGCCTCGGGGATGCTGGTGGTCATCGCCGCCACGATGGCGCCGGTGTCCTCGAACAGCGACATCTTGAGCGTGATCGCGGCGCGGATCACCGCCTCCTGCCACTCGAGCGGCAGCGCGAGCGCGCGCGACCAGTTGCGCCAGTACGCCGCCGTGTCCTGCTCGAACGAGCGCGCGGTGTCCTCGATGCCGCCGGTGAGCGTCTCGTCCGGGCCGAGGATGAAGTTCAGCGGCCGGTCGACGACGAAGAACGTCTCGGACAGGATGTAGTCGATCGGCGCGTCGGTGTTGACGCGGATCGTCTGCTGCGGACCCACGTAGCGGATGTGGGTGCTGCCGCGGGTGACGCGCGGGGCCTCGCGGCCCCAGTCGAAGCGCGGGCGCAGCACCACGCGCATGCGCGGCGTGCCGCCCAGCACGCGCACGCGCCGGATCAGCGTCAGCGGCCGGAAGGTGCGGCCGCGGTTCCAGAACCGCGGCGCGAAGTCGGTGATCTCGATGCCCTGCCCCTGGCGGTCGTACAGCCGCGTGCGCAGGATGGCGGTGTTGGGCTCGTACTGGTGCTCGCTGCGCTCGAAGTCCTCCAGCTCGAAGGCCCACAGGGCGCCGTTCTCGGTCGGGTCGAGCAGCGAGTTGAAGACCGGGTCGCCGTCGAAGCGCGGCAGGCAGCACCACACGATGCTGCCGCGCTCGTCCACGAGGGCGCTGTACGCGCAGTTGCCGATGACGCCGAGGTTGAGGTTCTGGACCGAGGTGTTGGCTTTCATGCCGGTGCTCTGGCGGCCACCTTGGCAGCGACCGCTTGTTCGAATTCTTGACGCAGTGCGCCGGGATGCGGCAGCCGCTGCCAGGCGACGGTCGGCCCCTCGCCGACCTTCACGCCCAGGCCGCCGAGCCGCTGCACGGTGGAAAAACCGGCTTCGTCGGTGACGTCGTCGCCCACGAACACCGGCGTGCGGCCGGCGAACGGGGGCTCGCGCAGGAACGCCTCGATGGCGCTGCCCTTGCTCGCCCCGCCGGGCTTGGCTTCCACGACCATCTTGCCGCGCAGCAGCGCCAGGCCGGGGGACTGGTCGACCGCCTCCTGCATCGCCTCGATGCACAGCGCCTCGAGCTCGGGGGCTTGGCGGTAGTGCAGCGCGATCGAGGCGCCCTTGTGCTCGACGAGCAGTTGCGGATGGCGCAGGTGCAGCGCCCGCACCGCGCGCTCGACCGCGTGCAGCGGACTCGCCGAGATGCGGTCCACGGCGCCGCCGGCGCTGCGCCGCTCGGCGCCGTGCACGCCCGCGGCCGGCAGGCGCAGCGGCTCCAGGTACTGGTCGATCTCGCGGATCGGGCGGCCGCTCACGACCGCCACCGCGCCGCCCAGGTAGGCCTGGAGCGCGGTGAGCGTGGGCACGAGGCTGCAGTGGACGACCACGGCACCGGGTTCCGGTGCGATGTCCACCAGCGTGCCGTCGAAGTCCAGGAACAGCGCGCAGGCCGGACTCAGGATGTCCACGAAATTCATGGACCCTGAACGTAACATCCGCCGGCCCCCCCGACCAGCGGACTGCTACCGCCTCACTCCGTAGGAGGCTTCCTACGGGCGCACGCGCTTGGACGGAAAGGGCCGCGACCCGCGCGGCCGCCGTGCGCCTCAGGCGCGCGACGGGTCGGCGCCCTGCTGGTCGTAGCGGTGGAAGTACTTGCGCGCCAGCGCCACCAGCTGCGCGTCGCTCGGATGGTCGCTCGGCACCGCGTCCACGATCAGGCCGGCGGCCTGCGGCTGCTGCGCCTTGACCCAGCGCACGAACTGGTCGCGGGTGGCGCCCGGGCCGGTCAGGAGGACTTCGTGCGTGCCCGCCAGGGCGGCGGAGACGGCGCCGAAGAACGTGCCGCGATCGCTCTCCTTGCCTTGGTGCTTGTGGTGGCTGCGGGCGCGGATGCGGCTGGCCTCGACGTGCTCGCTGTCGAACTGCAGCACGTGCGCTTCGGATCGGTCCATCCAGACGACGGCGTGGAAGGTGCTCATGGGGCCTCTCGGGGTTGGTCGGTTGGCCCCATCTTCCCGGCGGCCGGCATCGGCCGGCTTGACCACAATCAAGGCCGCAGGCGTCCAAGGGACAATCGCCGCCTGCACAGCCGGAGACGACCATGGACTACGCACGCTACCGCACCCTTGCCATCACCCGCCGCGGACCCGGCGACGCGGTGCTGGACATCCAGATGCGCGCGGCCAACGGCAAGCTGCCCACCGCCGACCACGAGGGGCACCGCGAGCTGGCCGAGATCTGGCGCGACGTCGCGGCCGACGACACCGTGCGCTGCGCGGTGCTGCGCGGCGAGGGCCAGGGCTTCTCCGGCGGCGGCGACCTGGCGCTGGTCGAGGACATGGCGCGGGACTTCGAGGTGCGCAGCCGGGTCTGGAAGGAAGCGCGCGACCTGGTCTACAACGTGATCAATTGCGACAAGCCGATCGTCAGCGCGCTGCATGGCCCGGCCGTCGGTGCGGGGCTCGTGGCCGGGCTGCTGGCCGACATCCCGATCGCCGCGCGCGATGCGCGCATCGTCGACGGGCACACGCGGCTGGGCGTGGCCGCGGGCGACCACGCCGCCATCGTGTGGCCGCTGCTGTGCGGCATGGCCAAGGCCAAGTACCACCTGCTGCTGTGCGAGCCGGTGACCGGCGAGGAAGCCGAGCGCATCGGCCTGGTGGCGCTGGCGGTCGAGGCCGGGCAGCTGCTGCCCAAGGCGTACGAGGTCGCCGACCGGCTGGCCCAGGGCAGCCAGAGCGCCATCCGCTGGACCAAGTACTCGCTGAACAACTGGCTGCGCCAAGCCGGGCCCGCCTTCGACACCTCGCTGGCGCTGGAGTTCATGGGCTTCGCCGGGCCCGACGTGCGCGAGGGCGTGGCGTCGCTGCGCGAGCGCCGCGCGCCCCGGTTCCCGGGCGCCTGAGCCGGCCGCCCCCGCGCCGCGGGCGGGCATCGCGAAACCCGGACAATCGGGGGCCAGATCCCGAGATTTCCATGCGACAAGCCACCCGCCGTTTCCTGCTGGCCGCCCTCTTGGCGGCCGGCGTTTCCTCCAGCTGGGCGCAACCGGCGCCCGCGCCGGTCACGGCCGTCGGCGCCTGGGCCCGTGCCAGCGTGCCGGGCCAGCGCTCCAGCGGCGCCTTCATGACCCTCACGGCCAGCGAGCCGCTGCGGCTGGTGGGCATCTCCACCCCGGTGGCCGGCGTGGCCGAGGTGCACGAGATGAAGATGGAAGGCGACGTGATGCGCATGCGCGCGGTCGAGTCGCTCGAGCTGCCGGCGCACCAGCCGGTGCAGCTCAAGCCCGGCGGCTACCACCTCATGCTGCAGGAGCTGAAGGCGCCGCTGCAGCCGGACACGGTGGTGCCGCTCACGCTGACCTTCCGCACCGCGCGCGGCGAGCAGCGCCAGCTGGCGCTGCAGGTGCCGGTGTCGACGGTGGCGCCCAAGGACGTGGGCGCCGCGACCACGCACGGCATGCACAAGCACTAACCGTTGCTTGCGCCTCGCGCCGGCGGGCGGCCACCGCCGGCGCCCGCGGCCTGCTAAGCTGCCTTCCACCATCCCCGGAGGCAGCGCATGAGCGACAACCCCACCCTCGGCTTCGGCAAGTTCGTCCCGGGCTTCGACTTCCTGCAGAACATCGCCAAGGGCGCGTCGCAGGCCATCCCGCAGTTGCCCAACCTGTCCAACTGGGTGGCGCCCACGCTCAACGTCGAGGAGCTGGAAAAGCGCATCGACGAACTCAAGGCCGTGCACTTCTGGCTCGACCAGAACTCCAAGGCGCTGGGCGCCACGATCCAGGCGCTCGAAGTGCAGAAGATGACGCTGGCCACGCTGCAGGGCATGAACTTCAACATGGGCGACGTCGCCAACGCGCTCAAGCTCAAGGCGGCGGACACCGTCGCCAGCGGGATGCAGAAGACCGCCGACACGGCGGCGGCCGCGGTGTCGGCGGTCGCGGGCGGCAAGGACAGCGGGAACGGCAGGAACGGCAAGGGCAAGTCCAGGCCGGCGGCCAAGGCCACGGCGGCGGTCGACCCGCTGCAATGGTGGGGCGCCCTCACGCAGCAGTTCCAGCAGATCGCGGCCGACGCGATGAAGGATGCGTCGCGCGGCAACGCGGTCGGCGCGGCGCGGGAGGCGATGAAGTCCGCCGGCAGCGTCATGACGTCGGCCGCGGCCGGCGCGGCGGCCAAGCCGGCACGCAAGGCGGCGCGGTCCAAGGCCCCGCCCGCGCGCAAGGCGGCCGGCCGCAAGGCGGCGGCCCGCTGAACACCGCCGGGGGCGCCATGAAGCTGTTTCCGTTCGGCCATGCCACGCATCCGCACTGGCAGATGGCCGCCGGCCTGGTGCTGGCGCAACTGCGCGCGCAGATGGCGTTGCCCGAGTACGCGAGCGCGCCGACCCTGGGCCTGCTGTACATCACCGACCACTACGCGCCGCACGCGCAGGAGATCCTGGACCACCTGGGCGCCGAGCTGCCCGAGGTGACCGACTGGTCCGGCACCGTGGGCGTGGGCATCGCCTCCAACAACGTCGAGTACTTCGACGAGCCGGCGCTGGCGGTGATGCTGTGCGCCATCCCACCGCACCAGTACCGCGTGTTCTCCGGCGTCGCCCCGCTGGGCACCGGCGAGGGCATGGGCTTCGAGCCGCACACGGCGCTGGTGCACGCGGACGCGCGCACCCCCGACGTCGGCGAGCTGATCGCCGAGATGGCCGCGCGCACCACCACCGGCTACGTGTTCGGCGGCCTGGCCGCCAGCCGCGGCGACACCGTCCAGTTCGCCATCGGCGGCAACGGCAACATCAAGGGCCAGGGCAAGGCGCGCGGCGTGTTCCGCGGCGGCCTGTCCGGCGTGGCGTTCGGCGAGGACGTCGCGCTCGTCTCGCGCGTCACCCAGGGCTGCCAGCCGCTCGGCCGGCAGCGGCAGGTCACCGCCGCCGAGGGCAACGTGCTGCTCGAGCTCGACGGCGAGCCGGCGCTCGACGTGCTGCTGCAGGAAGCCGGCATCTCGCTGGAGCGGCCGCAGGAGGCGATGACGCGCCTGCGGGCGACCCTGGTGGGGCTGACGGAGCCGGGCGCCGACGTGATCGGCCCGCCGGGCACTTTCGGCGCCGACGTGGTGGTGCGCCACATCATCGGCCTCGATCCGGCCCGGCACGGCGTGGCCATCGCGTCCCAGGTGGCCGCCGGCATGCGCATGGCGTTCTGCCGCCGCAACGCGCAGGCGGCGCGGGCCGACCTGGTGCGCATCTGCGCCGAGATCCGCGAGGAGCTCGAGCCCGAGGAACTGGCGCTGCCCGTGGCCGCCGCGCTGGCCGCGCCGCAGGCGCACGCCGGCCCGCACCCGGCGCGCCGGATCGCCGGCGCCATCTATGTCAGCTGCGCCGGCCGGGGCGGCCCGCACTTCGGCGGCCCGAGCGCGGAGCTGCAGATCGTGCGCCACGCGCTGGGCGACGTGCCGCTGGTGGGCTTCTTCGCCGGCGGCGAGATCGCGCGCCACCACGTGTACGGCTACACCGGCGTGCTCACCGTGTTCCTGGAGCCGCGGTCCGCCGCCGGCGCCTGAAGGCGGCCTTCAGCCGCGCCGCATGGCGGCCACCCGCCGCTGCCAGCGCCGGCGCGCCACGCGGCCCCAGCGCCACGGCCAGGAGGCGCGCACGCTCGCCAGCAGCGATTCTTTCCAGCGGGTCCAGCGGGCATGCACGCGGGCGAACCACGCCAGCCGCATCAGCGCCGGTTGCGTCAGCGTGAACAGCCGCGCGACCACGGCCGTGCCCGCGACCTTGGCCGCCACGATCACCAGCGTGCCGAGCAGCACGTGGCCGGCGCCGATCAGCCACAGGGCCGCGAGCTTGACCGGCAGCAGCAGCAACGCGGGACCGGCGAACAGCGCCAGCGCGGCGTAGGGCGGCAGCGCCCGGATGCCCGCTTCCAGCCAGCGCAGGTGCAGGCGCTCGGACAGCCGCACCAGCGCCTGCTGCAGCGGCTCCCAGCCCCATTCCTCGAACAGGATGAGAAGGGCCAGCGGCCAGCTCAGGAGCCGGCCCAGGATTCGCAGCAGCGCGCGCGGCATGGCGCTGCGATCCTAGCGCGCGGGGCTCAGACGCCGCGCGCGCGATCCTGCCGGAACTGCTGGGCGAAGGCGGCGAAGCGGTTCGCCTCCAGCGCGTCGCGCACCTCCTGCATCAGCTGCAGGTAGTAGTGCAGGTTGTGGATGGTGGCGAGCATCGGGGCCAGCATCTCGCCGCAGCGCTCCAGGTGGTGCAGGTAGGCGCGCGAGAAGCCCCCGCGCACCGCGCCGTCCGCGCCCGTGTGGCCGCGGCAGGTGTAGCAGGTGCAGGTCTCGTCCAGGGGCCGCTGGTCGTTGCGGTGGCGCGCGTTGCGGATCTTCAGGTCGCCAAAGCGCGTGAACAGGTGGCCGTTGCGCGCATTGCGCGTGGGCATGACGCAGTCGAACATGTCCACGCCCTGGGCGACGCCCTCGACCAGGTCCTCCGGCGTGCCCACGCCCATCAGGTAGCGGGGCTTGTGCGCGGGCAGGCGGTGCGGCGTGTGCGCCATGATGCGCAGCATCTCCTCCTTGGGCTCGCCCACGCTCACGCCGCCGACGGCGTAGCCGGGAAAATCCATCTCCACCAGCGCGGCGAGCGACGCCTCGCGCAGGTGCTCGAACATCCCGCCCTGCACGATGCCGAACAGCGCGTTCGGGTTCTGCACCCGCGCGAACTCGTGCTGGCAGCGGCGCGCCCAGCGCAGGCTCAGCTCCATCGAGACGCGCGCCTCGGCCTCGGTGGTGACGTGGCCCTTGGTCTCGTACGGCGTGCACTCGTCGAACTGCATGACGATGTCGCTGTCCAGGATGGTCTGGATCTGCATCGAGACCTCGGGCGTGAGGAACAGGCGGTCGCCGTTGACCGGCGAGGCGAAGCGCACGCCTTCCTCGCTGATCTTGCGCATCTCGCCCAGGCTCCAGACCTGGAAGCCGCCGGAGTCGGTGAGGATGGGGCGGTCCCACTGCTCGAAGCGGTGCAGGCCGCCGAACTGCTCGATCACGTCCAGCCCGGGGCGCATCCACAGGTGGAAGGTGTTGCCCAGGATGATCTGTGCGTTCATCTCCTCGAGCGAGCGCGGCGTCACGCCCTTGACCGTGCCGTAGGTGCCCACGGGCATGAAGATCGGCGTCTGCACGACCCCGTGGTTGAGCGTCAGGCGGCCGCGGCGCGCGTGGCCTTCGGTGGCGAGGATGTCGAAGTGCAGCATGTCAGGTGGGCCGACGCTGCAGCAGCATGGCGTCGCCGTAGGAGAAGAATCGGTAGCCGCGCTCGACGGCGTGGCGGTACAGCGCCATCACCGTGTCGTGGCCGGCGAAGGCGCTGACCAGCATCATCAGCGTGGACTTGGGCAGGTGGAAGTTGGTCACCAGCAGGTCCACCACCCGGAAGCCGAAGCCCGGCGTGATGAAGATGCTGGTGTCGCCGCGCTCCTGGCCGCCCTGCGCCCAGGACTCCAGCGTGCGGACCGTGGTCGTGCCCACGGCCACGACGCGGCCGCCGCGCTCGCGCGTGCGCGCGATCGCCTCCTGCGTGGCCGGCGGGACCTCGTACCACTCGCTGTGCATGCGGTGCTCGGCCAGGTTCTCGGTCTTCACAGGCTGGAAGGTGCCGGCGCCCACGTGCAGCGTGAGGCTGGCGCGCTCGATGCCGCGCGCCTCCAGGTCCGAGAGCACGCCCTCATCGAAGTGCAGCGCCGCCGTCGGCGCGGCCACCGCGCCGGGATGGCGGGCGAACACGGTCTGGTAGCGCCGCTCGTCCTCGGCGGTGTCGGCGTGCCCGATGTAGGGCGGCAGCGGCACGTGGCCGTGGCGCTCCATCAGCGCGAACGGCTCGCCGCTGAAGGCGAAGCGGAACAGGGCGCCGTCCTCGTCGGGCCAGCGGCCCAGGAGCGTGGCGGAAAAGCCCCCCTGCATGGCCAGCACGGTGCCGACGGGCGGTTTCTTGCTCACCTTCATGTGGGCCACCACCTCGCGCTCCTGCAGCACGCGCTCGACCAGCAGTTCGACCTTGCCCCCCGTCGGCTTCTCGCCGAACAGGCGCGCCTTGACCACCTGGGTGTCGTTGAACACCAGCAGGTCGCCGGGCGCGAGCAGCGAAGGCAGCTCGCGAAAGACGCGGTCCACGGGCGGCAGCGCGAGGCCATCGAGCAGGCGCGAGGCGCTGCGTTCGGCCGCGGGATGCTGGGCGATCAGTTCGGGGGGGAGGGCGAAATCGAAGTCCGCCAGCGTGAAGTGACGCATGCTGCTTGAGGGTCGGACGGACCCGTGCCAAGTGGTGAGGGCAGAATTGTCCCATGCCCGCCACCCAGGCCGCCGCCGCGCCGAAGAAAGCCCTGTCGGAGCCGCAGAAGGCCCTGCGCAAGCTGGGGCTGGTGCGCGACATCGACCTGGCGCTGCACCTGCCGCTGCGCTACGAGGACGAGACCCGGATCGTCAAGCTGCGCGACGCTCACGGCGGCGACACCGTGCAGATCGAAGGCGTGGTCACCGACAACCACATCGCATTCCGTCCGCGCCGCCAGCTGGTGGTGACGGTGGACGACGGCACCGACACGTGCGTGCTGCGCTTCTTCAGCTTCTATCCGTCGCAGCAGAAGGCGCTGGCCGTGGGCAACCGCATCCTGGCGCGCGGCGAAGTCAGGGGCGGGCTGGTGGGCTGGCAGATGGTGCATCCGACCACGCGGGCGGCCGGCGCCGCGCTGCCCGAGGCGCTGACGCCGGTCTATCCGACGGTGGCGGCGCTGCCGCAGGCGTACCTGCGCAAGGCGGTGCTCGCGGGCCTGGCGCGCGCCGACCTGGCCGAAACCCTGCCGCCCGAGTTCGCGCCGCGCCTGGGCCTGCAGGCGGGCTGGACGCTGCGCGAGGCGCTGCAGTTCCTGCACCACCCGGGGCCGCAGACGTCGCTGGCCGCGCTGGAGGACCGCAGCCACCCCGCCTGGCAGCGGCTGAAGGCCGAGGAGCTGCTCGCGCAGCAGCTGTCGCAGCTGGAGAGCAAGCGCGAACGCGACCGGCTGCGGGCACCGGCGCTGGCCGCGCGCGCCGGCGGGCTGCACGAGCAGCTGCTGCGGGTGCTGCCCTTCGACCTCACGCCGGCGCAGCGCCGCGTGGGCGAGGAGATCGCCCGCGACCTGGCGCGGGCGGTGCCGATGCACCGCCTGCTGCAAGGCGACGTGGGCTCGGGCAAGACGGTGGTGGCCGCGCTGGCGGCGTCGATCGCCATCGACGCGGGCTGGCAATGCGCCCTGATGGCGCCCACCGAGATCCTCGCCGAGCAGCATTTCCGCAAGCTGATCGGCTGGCTGGAGCCGCTGCTGGCGCCCCGGGGCCTGGGGGTCGCGTGGCTCACGGGCAGCCAGAAGAAGAAGGAGCGCGGCGCGATGCTCGAGCGCATCGCCAGCGGCGAGGCGGCGCTGGTGGTGGGCACGCACGCGGTGATCCAGGAGCAGGTGCAGTTCCGCCGGCTCGCGCTGGCCATCATCGACGAGCAGCACCGCTTCGGCGTGGCGCAGCGGCTGGCGCTGCGCTCCAAGATGCATGGGGAGGACCAGGCGGCGCCTTCCTCGACGGGCGGGCCGGCGCAGCGCCAGGACGCACCCAGCGACGCCGGCGGGCAGCGCGAGCCGCACCTGCTGATGATGTCGGCCACGCCGATCCCGCGCACGCTCGCGATGAGCTACTACGCGGACCTGGACGTGTCGACGATCGACGAACTGCCGCCCGGCCGCACCCCGGTGGTCACCAAGCTGGTCGCCGACACGCGCCGCGACGAGGTCATCGAGCGCATCCGCGCGCAGCTGGCGCAGGGCCGCCAGGTCTACTGGGTCTGCCCGCTGATCGAGGAAAGCGAGGCGCTGGACCTCACCAACGCCACGGCGACGCACGAGGCCCTCTCGGCGGCGCTGCCGGGCGTGCTGGTCGGCCTGCTGCACTCGCGCATGCCGGCGGCGGAGAAGAAGGCGGTGATGGCGCTGTTCGAGGGCGGCCAGATGGGCGTGCTGGTCTCCACCACCGTGATCGAGGTCGGCGTGGACGTGCCCAACGCCTCGCTGATGGTGATCGAGCACGCCGAGCGGTTCGGCCTGTCGCAGCTGCACCAGCTGCGCGGGCGGGTCGGGCGCGGCGCGGCGGCGTCGGCCTGCGTGCTGCTCTATGCGACCGGCGAGAACGGCCGGCTCGGGGAGACCGCGCGGGCGCGGCTCAAGGCGATGGCGGAGACCGCCGACGGCTTCGAGATCGCGCGGCGCGACCTGGACATCCGCGGCCCCGGCGAGTTCCTCGGCGCGCGCCAGTCCGGCGCGCCGCTGCTGCGCTTTGCCGACCTGGCCACCGACGCGCGGCTGCTGGAGGCGGCGCGCGAGCTGGCGCCCCGGATGCTCGATCGCCATCCGGACCTGGCGCAGCGCCACACGGCCCGCTGGTTGGGTGGAAAATCGGAATACCTCAAGGCCTAGGATCCCGTGACCCTCACCGAGCTCAAGTACATCGTCGCCGTCGCGCGCGAAAAGCATTTCGGCAAGGCCGCCGAAGCCTGCTTCGTCTCGCAGCCCACCCTGTCGGTGGCGATCAAGAAGCTCGAGGACGAGCTGGAGATCAAGCTGTTCGAGCGCAGCGCCAACGAGGTGAGCGTCACGCCGCTGGGCGAGGAGATCGTGCGCCAGGCGCAGAGCGTGCTGGAGCAGGCCGCCGCGATCAAGGAGATCGCCAAGCGCGGCAAGGACCCGCTCGCCGGCCCGCTCAAGCTCGGGGTGATCTACACGATCGGGCCGTACCTGCTGCCCGACCTGGTGCGCCAGGCCATCGCGCGCACGCCGCAGATGCCGCTGATGCTGCAGGAGAACTTCACGGTCAAGCTGCTGGAGATGCTGCGCACCGGCGAGATCGACTGCGCCATCATGGCCGAGCCGTTTCCCGACACCGGGCTGGCGATCGGGCCGCTGTACGACGAGCCGTTCCTCGCGGCGGTGCCGAGCACGCACCCGTTCGCCGGCCGCAAGACGATCACCGCCCAGGAGCTCAAGAGCGAGACCATGCTGCTGCTGGGCACGGGGCATTGCTTTCGCGACCACGTGCTGGAGGTCTGCCCCGAGTTCGCGCGCTTTTCCAGTGACGCCGAGGGCATCCGCAAGAGCTTCGAGGGCTCATCGCTGGAGACCATCAAGCACATGGTGGCGGCGGGCATGGGCGTCACGCTGGTGCCGCGGCTGTCGGTGCCCAAGGACGCGCTCGACCCCAAGGCCACCCGGCGGCGCAAGGACGACCAGGCCTTCGTGCGCTACATCCCGTTCGACGGCGACCCGCCGACGCGCCGCGTGGTGCTGGCGTGGCGCCGCAGCTTCACGCGCTACGAGGCGATCGCCGCGCTGCGCAATGCGATCTATGCCTGCGAACTGCCGGGCGTGAAACGCCTGTCCTGACGCCGGCCGCAACCTCCAGACCCGTCGTTTCCCATGCCCACCGACACCCTCTACCAACCCGGCATCCTCGAGGGCGTGCCGCGCGTCGCGCGCTACGTGCTGTTCGCCCTGACCGGCGAGCAGCAGCCGGCCCAGGCCATCCAGGAGGCGCTGACGCGCCTGTCGCCGCTGGCCAACGGCAGCGACGTCGTGGTCGGCCTCGGGCCCTCGCTCGTGCGCGCGCTCGGCGGCGACATCCCCGGCCTGCGCGAATTCCCGGCCGACCTGTCGGCGCACGCCAAGGTGCCTGCCACCCCCGGGCAGCTGTGGTGCTGGGTGCGCGGCGACGACCTGGGCGACCTGCTGCACCTCACGCGCCGCGTGCAGAAGGCGCTGGCGCCGGTGTTCACGCTGCGCCACGTGGTCGACGCGTTCCGGCACCGCCATGACGACGCCACCGGCTTCGGCCGCGACCTCACCGGGTTCGAGGACGGCACCGAGAACCCCTGCGGCGACGAGGCGTTGCAGGCCGCGTTCGCGCAGGGCCAGGGCGAGGGTCTGGACGGCGCCAGCTTCGTCGCCGTGCAGCAGTGGGTGCATGACCTCGACGCCTTCGACGCCATGCCCGAGGAGCAACAGAACCATTGCATCGGCCGGCGGCTGTCGGACAACGAGGAGCTGGACGACGCGCCCGAGTCCGCGCACGTCAAGCGCACCGCGCAGGAGAGCTTCGAGCCGCCGGCGTTCCTGCTGCGCCGCTCCATGCCCTGGCTGGCCAGCACGCACGCGGGGCTGATGTTCGTCGCCTTCGGCCGTTCCTTCGACGCCTTCGAGGCCCAGATGCGCCGCATGGCCGGCCTGGACGACGGCCTGCTGGACGGCGTGTTCCAGCTCTCCAAGCCCGTCACCGGCGCCTACTTCTGGTGCCCCCCGATGCGCCACGGCCAGCTCGACCTGCGGCGCCTGGGCTTCGCCTGAGCGAGCGCGCCGCCGCCCGTTCCATGCGCGAGCGCATCGCCCTCTGGCTGGACCTGATCCGGTGGGACCGGCCGGCGGGCTGGCTGCTGCTGCTGTGGCCGTCGCTGGGCGCGCTTTGGGTGGCGGCGCACGGTTTTCCCGGCTGGCACCTGGTGGCGGTGTTCACGCTCGGCACCGTCCTGATGCGCAGCGCCGGCTGCTGCGTGAACGACGTGGCCGACCGCGACTTCGACCGCCACGTCAAGCGCACGGCGCAGCGCCCGGTCACCGCCGGCCGCGTGTCGGTGCGCGAGGCGCTGGCGCTGGGCGCCGTGCTGGCGCTGCTGGCCTTCGGCCTGGTGCTGACGACGAATGCGGCCACCATCGCCTGGTCGTTCGCGGCGCTGGCGATCGCCCTGGTCTACCCGTACGCCAAGCGGGTGGTGTCGATGCCGCAGGCGGTCCTGGGCGTGGCCTTCAGCTTCGGCATCCCGATGGCGTTCGCGGCGGTGCAGTCGCGCGTGCCCCTGCTGGCCTGGGTGCTGCTGCTGGGCAACCTGTTCTGGGTGCTGGCCTACGACACCGAGTACGCCATGGTCGACCGCGACGACGACCTGCGCATCGGCATCAAGACCTCGGCGATCACGCTGGGCCGCGCCGACGTGCCGGTGGTGATGGCCTGCTACGCCGCGTTCCTCGCCATCTGGGTGGCGGCGCTCGCCCCGCGCCAGCTGGGGTGGCCGTTCCATGCCGGCATCGCCGCCGCCGCGGCGCAGGCGCTGTGGCACTGGCGGCTGATCCGCGATCGCACGCGCGATGGGTGCTTCCGGGCCTTCCGCCTGAACCACTGGGTGGGCTTCGCGGTGTTCGCCGGCATCGTCGCCGGCTATGCGCTGAAGTAGCCTGCCTTCAGTCGCGGCCGAATTCGTCGCCCAGCTCGCTCGCGCGGCGGCAGGCCGCGTGCATGGCCTGCACGAAGTGGGCGCCGACCTGCGACGCCTCCATCGCCGTCAGCGCGGCATAGGTCGTGCCGCCCTTGGAGGTCACGCGCTCGCGCAGCACCTGCGGCGGCTCGCCCGAGGCGCGCGCCAGCTCGGACGCGCCGCGGAAGGTGCCGATCGCCAGCTGCAGCGCCTTGTCCGGCGGCAGGCCCATCTCGGCGCCCGCGCGCGCCATGGCTTCGATGAAATAGAAGACGTAGGCCGGGCCCGACCCCGACAGCGCGGTCACGGCGTCCAGCTGCGCCTCGGCATCGACCCACAGCGTCGCGCCGGTCGGCGCCAGCACCTGCTCGACCAGCGCCCGGTCGGCCGGCGACACGGCGGCGCGCGCGAACAGCGCCGTCATGCCCTGGCCGACCAGCGCCGGCGTGTTGGGCATGCTGCGCACGACGCGCTCGGTGCCCAGCCAGCGGGCGATGCTGTCCGAGCGGATGCCGGCCGCCACGCTCAGGTGCAGGGCGGCGCCGGTGTGCGGCGCGGCCGCCCGCGCGGCGTCGCGGAAGGTCTGCGGCTTGACGGCCCACACGACCAGCCCGGCGCGGGCGAGCGCGGCGTCGGCCTGCGGCCGGGCCTGCACGCCGTGCTCGCGCGCCAGCCGCTCGCGGGCCTCGGCCCAGGGTTCGACCACGTCCAGCTGGGACGGCTTGAAGCCCTGCCGCAGCAGGCCACCGAGGATGGCCGTGGCCATGTTGCCGCCGCCGATGAAGGCGACGCGCGTGTCGTCGATGTGCATGCCGGCGAGTCTAGTCGCCCGGCCGCGGCGCGGCCGTGCTGCCGCGGATGACGAGCTGCACCGGGTAGTCGTGGAACGGCTCCCAGCCCACGCCCTCCAGGCGCGCCACGAGCTGGTCGGCCGCGGCTCGCCCGATGTCCACGATGGGGGTCGCGACGCTGGTCAGGCCCGGCGTCTGGGTGGCGCCCAGGTCGGTGTTGTCCACGCCGGTGATCGACATCTCCCCCGGCACCGAGACGCCCGCCTGGCGGCAGGCCACCATGGCACCGACCGCGAACACGTCGTTGGTGGCCACCACGGCGGTCGGGCGGTCGGGTGCCTGCAGCAACCGGTGCATGCCCGCCTCCGCGCTGGCCAGCGAGATCGGCTCGTAGGCGACGTGGCGCGGATCCAGCGACAAGCCCGCTTCGGCCAGGGCGGCGCGCAGGCCCTCGCCGCGCGCCTGCGCGCGATCGTTGCCGGGCAGCGGGGCGCTGAGCAGGCCGATGCGGCGATGGCCCAGCGCGATCAGGTGGCGCGTGGCCAGGTAGGTGGCCGCGCGGTTGTCGAAGCCGATGCTGGGATGGCGGCGCAGCGGATCCACGCCCCAGGTCAGCACGTACGGACGCCCGTAGTCCTCCAGCAGCGTGAACAGGCCCTGCTCGTGGTCCAGGCCGACCAGCATGAAGGCATCCACCCCGTGCTCGACCAGCTGGAAGGCGATGCGCGACTCGGCCTGCAGGTCGTAGTGGTGCTCGGCCAGCACCAGCGAATAGCCGCGCTCGTCCAGCCGCTGGTGCAACGCGCTGGTGGTGCGGGCGTACAGCGCGTAATCGAACGACGGCACGATGGCGCCGATCATCTTGCTGCGGTGGCTGCGCAAGGTGCGGGCGGCGCCGTGCGGCACGTAGCGCAGCTTGGCCGCCGCCTCCAGCACGCGCTGGCGCGTGGCCGGGTCGACCTGCTGCGAGTTGTTGAGCACGCGCGAGACCGTGGCCGTGGAAACGCCGGCCAGCTGCGCCACGTCCTTGGCGCCGCTGCGCGACTTGGCCGACGGTGCGGCGTGCTTGCCCCGGTGTCCCTCCATCGCTGCGCGTGGCTCCTTGTAATCGATTGCATGGCGAGGCCGCCAGCTGGCGCGAATGTACCTCGGCCCATGCCCGGAAAACCGGGCGCGTGAACAGGGAAATCCCTGAGCGCGGAAGACTGACAGGAGGCCGTCTTGCCCCTAGACTCCCGCCTCATGTAATCGATTGCATGGCGATGCACCGACCTGCCCCGGCCACAAGCCGTGGCGGCACGCGCGCCCGGTCAGTTCCACCCCGAGAAGACGAAGGAGACATGCGATGACTGAGAAAGAACGAGCCGAGGCGGGCGGCACGCGCCGCGATTTCATCGGACAGGCCGCCGCGCTCGCCGCGGCGGGCGTCGGCGCGAGCTGGGCCGGCGGCGCCTGGGCCCAGGGCGCCCCCGACCTGGCCCCGTACCGCAGCGCCAAGATCAACTGGCGCCAGGCCGAGGGCGAGTCCATCTCCGTGGCCGTGATCCCGGCCAGCTACTTCGACAACCTGCTGGCGCTGCTGCCGCAGTTCGAGGCGCTGACCGGCATCAAGGTGCGCGCCGAGAAGGTGCCGCCCGGCCAGATCCGCCAGAAGGCCATGCTGGACCTGTCGTCCAAGACGGGCACCTACGCCACGCATGCGGCCGACCCGATGTACTACCCGCTGTACGTGTCCAACAAGTGGGTGGAGCCGCTCGACAAGTACCTGAACGACGCGACGCTGACCGATCCGGCCTGGTTCAACTACAACGACATCTTCAAGGCCTGGCGCGACGCCGACTCGATCGACGGCAAGCCGTACGGCATCCCGTACGACGGCGAGGTGACGGTGCAGGTCTACCGCAAGGACCTGTACGAGGCCAAGGGCCTCAAGCCCGCCGAGACCTACGACCAGCTGCTGGCCAACGCCAAGGCGCTGACCGACCCGGCCAACCGCATGTACGGCCTGGCCCTGCGCGGCTTCTCCGGCGCCGGCCAGAACATGTACATCTACCCGTCGCTGCTGCGCGGCTTCGGCGGTGACTGGTTCAGCAACAAGCAGCTGCTGGTGAACGGGCCGCAGGCCGTCAAGGCGCTGGAGTGGTACGTCAACGCCCTCACCCAGTACGCCCCGCCCGCGGTGCGCAACTGGAACTGGCCGGACATCGCCGATGCCTTCTCGCAGGGCACGGTGGGCTGCTACATCGACGCGCACTCCTCCGCCGCGGTGATCACCAACCCCGAGAAGTCCAAGGTCGCCGGCAAGATCGGCTATGCACGCTGGCCCAAGGGCCCCTCGGGCAAGCGCGTCACCTCGATCTGGAACTGGGGCTTCCCGATCAACGCCGCCCTGAGCGAGAAGGCCAAGAAGGCCACCTGGCTGTTCATCAGCTGGGCGGCCTCGGCCGAGACGCAGGCGCGCACCTCGTGGAAGTTCGACGGCCCGGCCAAGCGCTCCGGCCTGAACCGCACGTCGCTGTGGAAGTCCGCGGAATTCGCGGGCGCCATGAAGGGCGCCGGCGACCACTTCATCGAGGCGGCGCTGCAGTCGCTGGAGCAGGACACCGACGTCGAGTGGCGCCCGCGCGTGCCGCAGTGGCCCGCCGTCGGCGAGACCATGGCGACGGCGATCCAGTCGGCGCTGGTTGGCCAGAAGAAGCCCAAGGAAGCCCTCGACGAGGCCCAGGCGCGCATCGCGCAGATCATGAAGTCCTGAAGTTCCCGATGTCCGTCCCCGCGCCCGCGGCGCCGGGGACGCTCGAGCGGCAGGAACGGCGCTTCGCGCTGGCCCTGTTCGCTCCGGCGTTCCTGCTGCTGCTGCTCACCACCACCGCGCCGCTCGTCTTCCTGGGCTGGAACAGCCTGCAGAAGCTCGACATGAGCATGCCCTGGCTGTCCGGCTTCGCCGGCCTGGACAACTACGCCAAGATGGGCGGCGACCCGCGCTTCTGGAATTCGCTGTGGCTCACCGTGGTCTACACCGCCTCGACGGTGGCGCTGCAGGTGGTGATCGGCCTGTCGCTCGCGCTGCTGGTGCTGCAGATCCCCAAGGGCCAGGGGCTGCTGCGCGTGGCCGCCATCCTGCCGATCGTGCTGGCCCCGGTCGTGGTCGGCCTGTTCTGGCGCACCCTGGTGCTGTCGCCCGACGTCGGCCTGGTCGACGTGGTCACGCGCGCGCTCGGCCTGGGCAGCCACAACTGGCTGGGCGATCCGCAGCTGGCGCTGATCTCGGTGATCGCCATCCACACCTGGCAGTGGACGCCGTTCGCCTTCCTGGTGCTGCTGGCCACGCTGGCCACGCTGCCGCCGGACGTGTACGAGGCGGCGCGGCTGGACCGCGCCAGCGCGCGCCAGCGCTTCTGGCACATCACGCTGCCGCTGATCCGGCCGGCCGTGGTGATGGTGGTGATCCTGCGCACCATGACCGCGCTGTCGGCGTTCGCCGCCATCTTCGCCGCCACCGGCGGCGGCCCGGGCACCTCCACCGAGATCCTGAACCTGTACGCCTACCGCACCTCGTTCACCGAACTGAACATCGGCTACGGCTCGGCACTGGCGATGGTGCTGCTGGGCATCACGCTGTTCGTCTCCTGGCTGCTGTTCCGGCGCCGAAAGGCACGCGCATGACCCGCACCCTGCCGCGCCGCGTGGCGCTGTACGCCGTCGCCGGCCTGCTGGTGTCGGTCTGGGCATTCCCGGTGCTCTGGGCGCTGCTCACCTCGTTCAAGAGCGAGCGCGACGTGCTGGCCTATCCGCCGCTGCTGCTGTTCTCGCCGACGCTGGCCAACTACCGCGACGTGCTCACCGGCGCCGCCTCGATCCTGCCCAACCTGTGGTCGAGCGTGGTGGTCAGCTGCTGGGCCACCGTGCTGACCATGCTGTTCGCGGTGCCGGCCGCCTATGCGCTGGCGCGGCTGCGCTATCCGTTCAAGCGCGCCAGCGGCTTCTACGTGCTGGCCACGCAGATGCTGCCGCCGGTCGGCCTGATCATCCCCTACTACCTCGTGCTGCAGCGCACGGGCTGGCTCGATTCGTACACCGGCCTGGTCATCATCTACCTGACCTTCTCGCTGCCGTTCGCGATCTGGCTGATGGTGTCGTACTTCGAGGACGTGCCGCACGAGATGGAGGAGGCCGCGCTGCTGGACCGCGCCGGCCGGCTGCGCACGCTCTGGTACGTGATCCTGCCGCAGGTGGGCGGCGGCATCGCGGTGACGACCGTGTTCGTGTTCCTCAATGCGTGGAACGAATTCATGTTCGCCGTCGTGCTCGGGGGCAACCGCGTGCGGCCCGTCACGGTGGCGATGTTCAACTTCATTTCGGTCGAACAGACCCAATGGGCCCGGCTCGCCGCCGGGGCGATGGTGGCCATGGCCCCGGTGATCCTGGTGGGCCTGCTGGCCCAGCGGCACATCGTCAAGGGACTCACGGTGGGAGCGGTCAAGGGAGGTGGCCGTCGATGAACAAGCAAGGAAGCGTCCGCCTGCAGGGCGTGGTGAAGCGGCACGGCGAGACGACCGTGCTGCATGGGGTCGACCTGGAGATCCGGGCCGGCGAGTTCTTCGTGCTGCTGGGGCCCTCCGGCTCGGGCAAGACGACGACGCTGCGCATCCTGGCCGGGCTCGAATCGGTCAGCGGCGGCCAGGTGTTCATGGACGACGCCGACGTGACCGGCGCCGAGCCGGGCGCGCGCGACGTGGCCATGGTGTTCCAGAGCTACGCGCTGTATCCGCACATGACGGTGGCCGAGAACATCGGCTTTCCGCTCAGGATGGTGGGCACCGCCCGCGACGCCATCGCCAAGGCGGTGGCCGACGCGGCCGCGCGGGTGAGCATCGGCCACCTGCTGCAGCGCCGCCCTGGGCAACTGTCGGGCGGCCAGCAGCAGCGGGTGGCGCTGGCGCGGGCCATCGTGCGCCAGCCCAAGCTGTTCCTGCTGGACGAGCCGCTGTCCAACCTGGACGCCAAGCTGCGGCTGGAGACCCGGCTGGAGCTCAAGCAGCTGCAGCGCTCGCTGGGCGTGACCACGGTGTACGTGACGCACGACCAGGAAGAGGCGATGACCCTGGCCGACCGCGTCGCCGTCTTCATGGACGGGCGCATCGTGCAGGTGGCGACGCCGCGCGAGATCTTCGGCCGGCCGGCGCAGGTGTCGGTGGCCGGCTTCATCGGCACGCCGCCGATGAACCTGGTGCCCGCCACCTGGAGCGGCGACAGCGTGCTGCTGGACGGCGTGGCGCACCCGGTGGGCGCGCACACCGCGCAGCCGCGCGAGGTCGTGCTGGGCGTGCGGCCCGGCGAACTGCGTGCCGGCACCGACGGCACGCCGGCGCGCGTCGAGTACGTCGAGGAACTGGGCGACTACAGCATCGTCGACCTCACCGCGGCCGGCCACCGGTTCCGCTGGAAGGTCGACGGCGCGCCGCGCCTGGCCGAGGGCGACGCGACCTGCCTGAATTTCCCTGCCGCCGCGGCGCACCTGTTCGATCGCGCGAGCGGCGAGCGCCTCAACTGATTTGCTGAAGAAGGACCCGCGATGAAGAAGCGCCCCAACATCCTGCTCATCCTCAACGATGACATGGGCTACTCGGACATCGGCTGCTACGGCGGCGAGATCGACACCCCCAACCTCGACCGCCTGGCGCAAAACGGCCTGCGTTTCTCGCAGTTCTACAACACCGCGCGCTGCAGCCCCTCGCGCGCGTCGCTGCTCACCGGCCTGCACCCGCACCAGACGGGCATCGGCATCCTGACCTACGACTCGGGCCCCGAGGGCTACGCGGGCAACCTGAACCAGCGCTGCGCGACCATCGCGGAGGTGCTCAAGCCGGCCGGCTACCGCAGCTACCTGAGCGGCAAGTGGCACGTCTCGAGCAACCTCACGCAGCCCACCGACTCGTGGCCGATGCAGCGGGGCTTCGACGACTTCTTCGGCACCATCATCGGCGCCGGCAGCTTCTACGACCCCAACACCCTCACCCGCCGCAACGAGAACGCCGAGCACGAGGCACGCGCCCCGGGCTTTTTCTACACCGACGCCATCAGCGACGAGGCGGTCAAGTTCCTGCGCACCCACCGGGCCGAGCACGGCGACCAGCCGTTCTTCCAGTACGTGGCCTACACGGCGCCCCACTGGCCGCTGCACGCGCACCCGGAGGACATCGCCAAGTACAAGGGCCGCTTCGACGCGGGCTGGGACACCCTGCGCGAGCAGCGCCTGGAGCGCCTGGTCGCCTCGGGCATCCTGGACGCGCAGTGGAAGCTGACCGGCCGTGACCCGAGCCAGCCGGCCTGGACCGACGCCGAGCACAAGCAGTGGCTGGCCAACTGCATGGAGGTCTATGCGGCCCAGATCGACCGCATGGACCAGGGCATCGGCCGCATCCTCGCGGCGCTGCAGGAGATGGGGCAGCTGGAGGACACGCTGGTGATCTTCCTGTCCGACAACGGCGCCTGCGCCGAGGACATCCCCGAGAACGTCACCGTCGACGAGCTGGTCAACAAGCTGATGATCGCCCGCTCGCACACCCGCGACGGCGCGGTGGTGAAGTTCGGCAACAACCCCGAGGTGGCGCCGGGGCCGGAGGACACCTACCAGAGCTACGGCAAGGCCTGGGCCAACCTGTCCAACGCGCCGTTCCGCCTGTACAAGCACTGGGCCCACGAAGGCGGCATCTCGACCCCGCTGATCTTCCACTGGCCCAACGGCATCGACCAGCGCGGCGAGATCCGCCACACGCCGGGCTACCTGCCCGACATCATGGCGACCATCTGCGACGTGACCGGCACGCCTTATCCGCAGGCCCTGGACGGCCGCAGCATCCTGCCGCTGGAAGGCCACTCGCTCACGCAGTCGTTCGCCGCCGATGCCGGCGAGCGCCCGCCGATGTTCTGGGAGCACGAGGGCAACGGCGCCATGCGCCACGGCAAGTGGAAGCTGGTGCGCGACTATCCCAAGGACTGGGAGCTGTACGACATGGAAGCGGACCGCACGGAGACCAACGACCTGGCCGCGCAGGAGCCGCAACGGGTGGCCGAGATGAAGCAGGCCTACGAGGCCTGGGCCCGGCGCTGCGGCGTGCTGCCGCGCGACAAGATCGTCGCCCTGATGCGCAGCCAGGGCGTGACGCGCGCCTTCTGGGAAGACGAGTGAAGTCCTGCTGCACGCCCCAGCGTGCGGCCGCGCCGGTTCCGCTCGCGCAGCCGGCAAGGCCGGCGCGCGGCGCGCCCGCGGTCGACCTGTGCGTGCTGCCGGGCGGCGAGTTCACGATGGGCGCGGACGACGCCGAGGGTTTTGCCGAGGACGGCGAAGGACCGGCGCGCCGCGTCACGCTCAGCCCGTTCGCCATCGCCCCCACCGCGGTGACCAACGCGCAGTTCCGCGAGTTCGTGCGCGCCACCTCGTACATCACCGAGGCCGAGCAGGCGGGCTTCTCGTTCGTGTTCTACCTGCAGGTCGACCCGGACCTGCGCCGCACCATCCGCCAGGTCTCGCGCGAGCTGCCCTGGTGGCTGCCGGTGGAAGGCGCCTGCTGGCAGCGGCCGGCCGGGCCCGGCTCGGGCATCCTGGAGCGGCTCGACCATCCCGTGGTGCACATGTCGTGGAACGACGCCGTCGCCTATTGCGCCTGGGCCGGCACCCGGCTGCCGACCGAGGCCGAGTGGGAGTACGCGGCGCGCGGCGGCCTGGCCGGGCGGCGCTACCCCTGGGGCGACGAGTTCGAGCCGGACGGCCGGCGGCGCTGCAACACCTGGCGCGGCGCGTTTCCCTCGCGGCCGCAGGACGGGTGGCAGCCGGGCACCGAATCCGCGCACGCCTACCCGCCCAACGGCTGGGGGCTGTACAACGTGGCCGGCAATGCCTGGGAGTGGTGCGCCGACTGGTTCAGCCCGGGCTACCACCGCGAGACGGCGGACCACGACCCGCTGCAGGCCAGGCCCACCGGCCGCCGCTCGATGCGCGGCGGCTCGTTCCTGTGCCACGACTCCTATTGCAACCGCTACCGGGTGGCCGCGCGCGGCGCCAACACCCCGGGCAGCACCGCGAGCAACTGCGGATTCCGCGTCGCCGCGCCGGCGCCGCACGCTTGAGAAGCGTCGGGCACGCGCCCACGCTGGAGGACAATCGCACCCGATGACTCGAGAGGAATTGCTGGCCGCGCTCGCCCGGCCCGCCACGTACGACGTGGCGATCATCGGCGGGGGGGCCACCGGCCTCGGCGTGGCGCTCGACGCGGCCGCGCGCGGGTTCTCGGTGGTGCTCGTCGAATCCCATGATTTCGCCGGCGGCACCTCCTCGCGTGCCACCAAGCTCGTGCACGGCGGCGTGCGCTACCTCGCCCAGGGCAACGTCGCCCTGGTGCGCGAGGCGCTGCACGAGCGGCAGGTGCTGCTGCGCAACGCGCCGCACCTCGCGCAGCCGCTGGCCTTCGTCATGCCCTCGTACAAGCTCTGGCAGACGCCCTTCTATGGCGCCGGGCTGAAGCTGTACGACGCGCTCGCCGGCCGCGCCGGCCTGGCGCCCACCCGGTTCCTCAGCCGCGCCCAGACCCTGCAGGCGTTGCCGACCGTGCAGCCGCACGGCCTCAAGGGCGGCGTGGAGTACTGGGACGGCCAGTTCGACGACGCCCGGCTGGCGCTGGCGATCGCCCGCACCGCCGCCGCGCGCGGCGCCCTGCTGGTCAACTATTGCGCCGCCACCGGCCTGCTGCACGAGGACGGCCGGGTGGCCGGCCTGGTGTGCGAGGACCGCGAGTCCGGCCGCCGCTTCGAAGTCCGCGCCCGCTGCGTGGTCAACGCCGCCGGCGTCTGGGTCGACGAGATCCGCCGCCAGGACGGCGAGGCCACCGGCCGCAGCGCCAAGCCGATGGTGGCGCCCAGCCAGGGCGTGCACGTGGTGGTGGACCGCGAGTTCCTGCCCGGCCACCACGCGCTGATGGTGCCCAAGACGGCCGATGGCCGGGTGCTGTTCGGCGTGCCCTGGCTCGGCAAGGTCATCCTGGGCACCACCGACACCCCGCGCACCGACCTGCCGCGCGAGCCGCGGCCGTTCGACGAGGAGCTGGCATTCATCCTCGGCGAGGCCGGCCGCTACCTGGTTCGCACGCCGCGGCCCGAGGACCTGCGCAGCGTCTGGGTGGGCCTGCGGCCGCTGGTCAAGCCGCCGGACGACGACGGCGCGCCGACCAAGGCGCTCAGCCGCGAGCACACTGTGCTGGTCAGCCGCTCGGGGCTGGTCACGGTCACCGGCGGCAAGTGGACCACCTATCGCGCGATGGCCGAGGACGTGCTGGAACGCTGCTTCGAGGCGGGCCTGCTGGCGCGCGCCAAGGAGGGAGTGACTGCTAACTTGCCGCTCGCGGGCGCGCCGCCGGCGGGTGCGCCGGCGGTGCCGATCAGCGAGCCGCCCGGCCCGCACCTGTACGGCAGCGAGGCGGCCGCGCTGGCCTCGCTCCCCGGCGCCCGGGCCGAGCTGGGCGGGGGCCTGACCGAGGCCATGGTGCGCTACGCCGCCCGCCACGAGTACGCGCGGACCGTCGAGGACGTGCTGGCCCGCCGCTCCCGCCTGCTGTTCCTGGACGCCCGGCTGGCCGGCCGGCTGGCACCGGCGGTGGCGCGGCTGCTGCGCGAGGAAACCGGCGCCGACCCCCAGGAATCGGCGTTTGCCGCCCTGGCCGCGAGCTATCTGCCGGCGACCGCGGCGACCGCGGCGACCGCGGCGACCGCGGCGGCCTGACGCGGCCGGCGCACCGGCCTGTTTGACAAACCCGGCACATCGGGTATGATCGCGGGCTCGCCTATTTTTGGGCGAGGTTCTGCCCATTCGGATGCGTGCGAGCGGTTTGCGCGCGGACGGCGGGCCCAAGACTGCCCCGGTGCGCTTTGCCCCGGGGACAAGTTGGGAAGACACACATGATCCAGACTGAATCCCGGCTCGAAGTCGCCGACAACACGGGCGCGAAGTCCGTCCTTTGCATCAAGGTGCTCGGTGGCTCCAAGCGTCGCTACGCCAGCGTGGGCGACATCATCAAGGTGAGCATCAAGGAAGCCGCGCCGCGTGGCCGCGTGAAGAAGGGCGAGGTGTACAGCGCCGTCGTCGTTCGCACCGCCAAGGGCATCCGTCGCGGCGACGGCTCGCTCGTCAAGTTCGACGGCAATGCCGCCGTGCTGCTCAACAACAAGCTGGAGCCGATCGGCACCCGCATCTTCGGCCCGGTGACGCGCGAGCTGCGCACCGAGAAGTTCATGAAGATCGTGTCGCTGGCCCCGGAAGTCCTGTAAGGGGAACGCAATGAACAAGATTCGCAAAGGCGACGAGGTCATCGTCCTCGCGGGGCGTGACAAGGGCAAGCGCGGCAAGGTCGTCCTGCGCAAGGACGACGAGCGCGTGGTGGTCGAGGGCATCAACCTGGTGAAGAAGCACGCCAAGCCCAACCCGATGAAGGGCGAGACCGGCGGCATCGTGGAGAAGGCCATGCCGATCCACCAGTCCAACGTGGCGATCTTCAACCCCGCGACCGGCAAGGCCGACCGCGTGGGCGTCAAGGTCGAGGGCGACAAGCGCGTGCGCGTCTTCAAGTCCAGCGGCGAAGAAATCAAGGTGGCATGACCATGGCACGACTGCAACAGCACTATCGCGAGAAGGTCGCTCCCGAGCTGACCGCCAAGTTCGGCTACAAGTCGCCGATGGAAGTCCCGCGCCTGACCAAGATCACGCTGAACATGGGCGTGAGCGAGGCGGTGGCCGACAAGAAGGTGATGGACAACGCCGTGGGCGACCTGACCAAGATCGCCGGCCAGAAGCCCGTGGTGACCAAGGCCAAGAAGGCCATCGCCGGCTTCAAGATCCGCGAAGGCCAGGCCATCGGCTGCATGGTCACGCTGCGCGGCGAGAAGATGTACGAGTTCCTGGACCGCTTCGTGACCGTGGCGCTGCCGCGCGTGCGCGACTTCCGCGGCATCTCGGGCCGTGCCTTCGACGGCCGCGGCAACTACAACATCGGGGTCAAGGAACAGATCATCTTCCCCGAGATCGAGTACGACAAGGTCGATGCGCTGCGCGGCCTGAACATCAGCATCACGACCACGGCCAAGACCGACGACGAGTGCAAGGCGCTGCTCGCGGGCTTCCGTTTCCCGTTCAAGAACTGAAGGTGCATCGTGGCTAAAACAGCTTTGATCCAGCGCGAGCTCAAGCGCGAAAAACTGGCCGCTCAGTACGCGAAGAAGTACGCGGAACTGAAGGCAATCGCCGGCGATGCCAAGAAGAGCGACGACGAGCGGGCCCTCGCCCGCCTGGCGCTGCAGAAACTGCCGCGCAACGCCAACCCCACCCGCCAGCGCAACCGCTGCGAGATCACCGGCCGTCCGCGCGGAACGTTCCGCCAGTTCGGCCTGGCCCGCAACAAGATCCGCGAGATGGCCTTCACGGGTGACATCCCGGGCGTGATCAAGGCCAGCTGGTAAGCGGCGAGGAGTGACAGAACATGAGCATGAGTGATCCCATCGCCGACCTGCTGACCCGCATCCGCAATGCGCAGATGGTGGCCAAGCCGTCGGTGACCGTGCCCGCCTCCAACATCAAGGTCGCGATCGCCCAGGTCCTGAAGGACGAGGGCTACATCGACGGCTTCGAGGTGAAGAAGGACGGCAACAAGAGCGAGCTCGAGATCTCGCTGAAGTACTACGCCGGCCGCCCGGTCATCGAGCGCATCGAGCGCGTGAGCCGCCCCGGCCTGCGCGTGTACAAGGGCGCCACCGCGATCCCCCAGGTCCAGAACGGCCTGGGCGTGGCCATCGTCACCACGCCCAAGGGCGTGATGACCGACCGCAAGGCGCGCGCCACCGGCATCGGCGGCGAAGTGCTGTGCTACGTGGCCTAAAGGGAAGGAACGACAAATGTCCCGAGTAGGAAAAATGCCGGTCGCCGTCCCCCAGGGCGTGGACGTGCAGATCAAGGACGACCAGATCAGCGTCAAGGGCGCCGGCGGCACGCTGTCGCTGGCCCAGAACGCGCTGGTCAAGGTGTCCAGCAAGGACGGCAAGCTGTCGTTCGAGCCGGCCAACGAGTCGCGCGAGGCCAATGCCATGAGCGGCACGATGCGCCAGCTGGTCAACAACATGGTGCTGGGCGTCACCAAGGGCTTCGAGAAGAAGCTGACGCTGGTCGGCGTGGGCTACAAGGCCACCGCCCAGGGCGCCAAGCTGAACCTGGCGGTGGGCTTCTCGCACCCCGTCAACAAGGACATGCCCGCGGGCATCACCGTGCAGACGCCGGCCCCCACGGAAATCGTGATCAAGGGTGCCGACCGCCAGCGCGTGGGCCAGATCGCCGCCGAGATTCGTGCCATCCGTCCGCCCGAGCCCTACAAGGGCAAGGGGATCCGCTACGCGGACGAGAAGATCACGATCAAGGAAACGAAGAAGAAGTAAGGAGCGAATGATGTTGAACAAGAAAGAGCAGCGTCTTCGCCGGGCCCGCCAGACCCGCATCCGCATCGCCACCCAGGGCGTCGCGCGACTGACGGTCACCCGCACCAACCTGCACATCTACGCCTCCGTCATCTCCGACGACGGCAGCAAGGTGCTGGCCTCCGCTTCGACCGTCCAGCCGGACCTGCGCAAGTCGCTCGGCGGCTCGGGCAAGGGCGGCAACACCGCCGCCGCGCAGCAGGTGGGCAAGCTGATCGCCGAGCGTGCCAAGGCCGCCGGCGTCGAGAAGGTGGCGTTCGACCGCGCCGGCTTCGCCTACCACGGCCGCGTCAAGGCGCTGGCCGACGCCGCCCGTGAAGCGGGCCTGCAGTTCTAACGGACACGGAAACCCGATATGGCAAAGATTCAAGCGAACCGCCAGGCTGACGGCCCGGAAGACGGTCTCAAAGAGAAGATGATCGCGGTCAACCGCGTCACCAAGGTGGTCAAGGGCGGCCGGATCCTCGGTTTCGCGGCCCTCACCGTGGTGGGCGACGGCGACGGCCGCGTCGGCATGGGCAAGGGCAAGTCCAAGGAAGTGCCCGCGGCCGTGCAGAAGGCGATGGAAGAAGCGCGCCGCAACATGACCAAGGTGTCGCTCAAGAACGGCACGCTGCACCACAACGTGGTCGGCCGCCATGGCGCCGCGCACGTGATGATGGCCCCGGCCCCCAAGGGCACGGGCATCATCGCCGGCGGCCCGATGCGCGCCGTCTTCGAAGTGATGGGCATCACCGACATCGTGGCCAAGAGCCACGGTTCGACCAACCCGTACAACATGGTCCGCGCCACCTTCGACGCGCTGAAGAATTCCACCACTCCCTCGGAAGTGGCGGCCAAGCGCGGCAAGTCGGTCGAAGACCTGTTCGCCGCCTGATCGGAGTCAACGACATGGCCACCCAACAAAACACGGTCAAGGTGCAGCTGGTGCGCAGCCCCATCGGCACCAAGGAATCGCATCGCGCCACCGTGCGCGGCCTGGGCCTGCGCAAGCTGAACTCGGTCTCCGAGCTGCAGGACACGCCCGCAGTGCGCGGCATGATCAACAAGATCAGCTACCTGGTGAAGGTGCTCTGACATGGAACTCAATTCGCTCAAGTCGGCCCCGGGCGCCCGCAAGGCGCGCCGCCGCGTCGGCCGTGGCATCGGCTCCGGCCTCGGCAAGACCGCCGGCCGCGGCCACAAGGGCCAGAAGTCCCGCTCGGGCGGCTACCACAAGGTCGGCTTCGAAGGCGGCCAGATGCCGCTGCAGCGCCGCCTGCCCAAGCGCGGCTTCAAGTCGCAGTCGCTCAAGTACAACGGCGAGGTCTCGCTGGCCGCGCTGGAGAAGCTGGGCGCCGCCGAAGTCGACCTGCTGGCTCTGAAGCAGGCCGGCCTGGTCGGCGAGATGATCAAGAACGTCAAGGTCATCAAGTCCGGCGAGCTCAAGCGCGCCGTCAAGCTGACCGGCATCGGTGCGACCGCCGGCGCCAAGGCTGCCATCGAGGCAGCCGGCGGCAGCCTGGCCTGATGCGCGTGACCAAGGACTGCAGTGGCCACTAACGCAGCACAACTGGCGAAGACCGGCAAGTTCGGCGACCTGCGTCGCCGGCTGGTGTTCCTGCTGCTGGCGCTGGTCGTCTACCGCGTTGGCGCGCACATCCCGGTGCCCGGCATCGACCCTGGCCAGCTGCAACAGCTGTTCAAGGGCCAGCAGGGCGGGATCCTGAGCCTGTTCAACATGTTCTCGGGCGGCGCGCTGTCGCGGTTCACCGTGTTCGCGCTGGGGATCATGCCGTACATCTCGGCCTCCATCATCATGCAGCTGCTCACCTACGTGGTCCCCACGTTCGAGCAGCTGAAGAAGGAGGGCGAGGCCGGCCGGCGCAAGATCACGCAGTACACCCGCTACGGCACGCTGGGCCTGGCGCTGTTCCAGTCGCTCGGCATCGCCGTGGCGCTGGAGGCGTCGCCGGGCCTGGTGCTGGCGCCGGGCTTCGGCTTCCGCATGACCGCGGTGGTCAGCCTCACGGCGGGCACCATGTTCCTGATGTGGCTGGGCGAGCAGATCACCGAGCGCGGGCTGGGCAACGGCATCTCGATCCTGATCTTCGCCGGCATCGCCGCGGGCATGCCCACGGCGATCGGCGGACTGCTGGAGCTGGTGCGCACCGGCGCGATGAGCATCCTGGTGGCGATCCTGATCGTCGCGATCGTGGCCCTGGTCACGTACGGGGTGGTGTTCGTCGAGCGCGGCCAGCGCAAGATCCTGGTGAACTACGCGCGCCGGCAGGTGGGCAACAAGGTCTACGGCGGCCAGTCGTCGCACCTGCCGCTGAAGCTGAACATGGCCGGCGTGATCCCGCCGATCTTCGCCTCGTCGATCATCCTGCTGCCGGCGACGGTGGTGAGCTGGTTCTCGGCGGGCGAGTCGATGCGGTGGCTGCGCGACCTGGCGGGCACGCTGCGCCCGGGCGAGCCGATCTACACCCTGCTGTACGCGGGCGCGATCGTGTTCTTCTGCTTCTTCTACACGGCGCTGGTGTTCAACAGCCGCGAGACGGCCGACAACCTGAAGAAGAGCGGTGCGTTCATCCCCGGGATCCGTCCCGGCGACCAGACCGCCCGCTACATCGACAAGATCCTGCTGCGGCTCACGCTCGCCGGCGCGGTGTACATCACCTTCGTCTGCCTGCTGCCGGAGTTCCTGATCCTGAAATACAACGTGCCGTTCTATTTCGGCGGCACCTCGCTCTTGATCATCGTGGTGGTGACCATGGACTTCATGGCCCAGGTCCAGAACTACCTGATGAGTCAGCAGTACGAGTCGCTGTTGAAGAAGGCCAACTTCAAGACATCGCTCGGCGGCTGACGCAGTAATGGCCAAGGACGATGTGATCCAGATGCAGGGGGAAGTGGTGGAAAACCTTCCCAATGCAACCTTCCGAGTGAAGCTGGAAAACGGGCACGCAGTGCTCGGTCACATCTCCGGAAAGATGCGGATGCACTACATCCGCATCCTGCCTGGTGACAGGGTCACCGTGGAATTGACGCCCTACGACTTGTCCAGGGCACGGATCGTCTTCCGGGCGAAGTGAGCTCGGGGCAAGTAGAGATTTAGGAGAAAAGACAAATGAGAGTTTCGGCTTCCGTCAAGAAGATCTGCCGCAACTGCAAGATCATCCGCCGCAAGGGTGTGGTCCGCGTGATCTGCACCGACCCGCGCCACAAGCAGCGCCAGGGCTGATAGAGATTTAGGAAAGAAGACCATGGCACGTATCGCTGGTATCAACATTCCGCCGCACCAACACGCCGAGATCGGCCTGACGGCCATCTTCGGCATCGGCCGCACGCGCGCCCGCCAGATCTGCGAGGCCTGCGGCATCGCCTACTCGAAGAAGGTCAAGGACCTGACCGACGCCGAGCTCGAGAAGGTCCGCGACCAGGTCGGCAAGTTCACGATCGAGGGCGACCTGCGCCGCGAGACCACGATGAACATCAAGCGACTGATGGACATCGGCTGCTACCGCGGCTTCCGTCATCGCCGCGGCCTGCCCATGCGCGGCCAGCGCACGCGCACCAACGCCCGCACCCGCAAGGGCCCGCGCAAGGGTGCCGCCGCCCTGAAGAAATAACCGGGAAAGAGAACTGACATGGCCAAGGCTCCCGTCAACAACGCCGCGCAGCGTGTGCGCAAGAAGGTCCGCAAGAACGTGTCCGACGGCGTCGCGCACGTGCACGCGTCCTTCAACAACACGATCATCACCATCACCGACCGCCAGGGCAACGCCCTGAGCTGGGCGTCCTCGGGCGGCCAGGGCTTCAAGGGCTCGCGCAAGTCGACCCCGTTCGCGGCCCAGGTGGCCTCGGAAGTGGCCGGCCGCGCCGCCATCGAGCAGGGCATCAAGAACCTGGACGTCGAGATCAAGGGCCCCGGCCCGGGTCGCGAGTCGTCGGTGCGTGCCCTGGCTGCGCTGGGCATCCGTATCAACTCGATCTCCGACGTGACGCCGGTGCCGCACAACGGCTGCCGCCCGCAAAAGCGCCGCCGGATCTGATTTTTTTCAACCAAGCCCACCGCCGACGGCCCTGCGCCGCCGGCTCCCGCGGTGAACGGCCGCGGCAGATGAACTGAAGGAAAGACAAGTGGCACGTTACCTCGGCCCCAAGGCCAAACTCTCCCGCCGCGAAGGCACGGACCTGTTCCTCAAGAGCGCCCGCCGCTCGATCAGCGACAAGGCCAAGTTCGACTCCAAGCCCGGCCAGCACGGCCGCACCTCCGGCCAGCGCACCAGCGACTTCGGCCTGCAGCTGCGCGAAAAGCAGAAGGTCAAGCGCATGTACGGCGTGCTGGAAAAGCAGTTCCGCCGCTACTTCGAGGAAGCCTCGCGCCGCAAGGGCAACTCGGGCGCCAACCTGCTGTTCCTGCTCGAGTGCCGCCTGGACAACGTCGTCTACCGCATGGGCTTCGGCTCCACCCGCGCCGAGGCGCGCCAGCTGGTGAGCCACAAGGCCATCACGGTGAACGGCCAGCCGGTGAACATCCCGTCGTACCTGGTCAAGACCGGCGACGTGATCGCCGTGCGCGAGAAGTCCAAGAAGCAGAACCGCGTCGTCGAGGCGCTGCAGCTGGCCCAGCAGGTGGGCATCCCGGCGTGGGTGGAAGTCAACGCCGACAAGGCCGAAGGCACCTTCAAGAAGGTGCCCGACCGCGACGAATTCGGCGCCGACATCAACGAATCGCTGATCGTCGAACTGTATTCGCGCTAAGCGGCCGAGAGAGTCATCGTTCCCCCTGCCACGGGGCACCGTGGCGTGGGGACTTCACCAGCCTTACCGGTGTAACGAGCCGGGGGTATTGAGAGGAAGTCCTGCATGCAAACCAACCTGCTGAAACCCAAAGCCATCAACGTCGAGCAACTCGGTCTGAACCGGGCCAAGGTGACGCTGGAGCCGTTCGAGCGCGGCTACGGCCACACCCTGGGCAACGCGCTGCGCCGCGTGCTGCTGTCGTCGATGGTCGGGTATGCGGCGACCGAAGTCACCATCGCCGGTGTGCTTCACGAGTACTCGTCGATCGACGGCGTCCAGGAAGACGTGGTCAGCATCCTGCTGAACCTCAAGGGCGTGGTGTTCAAGCTGCACAACCGCGACGAGGTCACCCTGTCGCTGCGCAAGGACGGTGAAGGCGTCGTCACGGCCGCCGACATCCAGACCCCGCACGACGTCGAGATCATCAATCCCGAGCACGTCATCGCGCACCTGTCGCAGGGCGGCAAGATCGACATGCAGATCAAGGTCGAGAAGGGCCGCGGCTACGTGCCCGGCACGATGCGCCGCTACGCCGACGAGCCGACCAAGTCGATCGGCCGGATCGTGCTGGACGCCTCGTTCTCGCCGGTCAAGCGCGTGAGCTACACGGTCGAGAGCGCCCGTGTCGAGCAGCGCACCGACCTGGACAAGCTCGTGGTCGAGATCGAGACCAACGGCGCGATCACCGCCGAGGACGCCGTGCGCGCCTCCGCCAAGATCCTGGTCGAGCAGCTGGCCGTCTTCGCCCAGCTGGAAGGCAGCGAACTGGCCGCCTTCGACCAGCCGGTGCAGCGCACCTCGCAGCAGTTCGACCCGATCCTGCTGCGTCCGGTCGACGAGCTCGAACTGACCGTGCGCTCGGCCAACTGCCTGAAGGCCGAGAACATCTACTACATCGGCGACCTGATCCAGCGCACCGAGAACGAGCTGCTCAAGACCCCGAACCTGGGCCGCAAGTCGCTCAACGAGATCAAGGAAGTCCTGGCTTCGCGCGGCCTCACGCTGGGCATGAAGCTCGAGAGCTGGCCGCCCGCCGGCCTGGACAAGCGTTAATCGTCAACCCGCGAGTGCAACGCCCGGTACCTGATCCGGCCGGGCGAATCGATAAGGAAAGGAAAGCACCATGCGTCACGGCCACGGCCTTCGCAAACTCAATCGCACCAGCGAGCACCGCCTCGCGATGCTGCGCAACATGATGAATTCGCTCATCGAGCACGAGGTGATCAAGACCACCGTGCCGAAGGCGAAGGAACTGCGCCGCGTCGTCGAGCCGATGATCACGCTGGGCAAGGAACCCACGCTCGCCAACAAGCGGCTGGCGTTCGACCGCCTGCGCGATCGCGACAACGTCGCCAAGCTGTTCTCCGAGCTGGGCCCGCGCTACAAGGCGCGCCCGGGCGGCTACACCCGCATCCTGAAAATGGGCTTCCGCGTCGGCGACAACGCGCCGATGGCACTGGTCGAACTGGTCGACCGTCCCGAGCCCACCGAAACTGATGCGGCTGAGTCGTCCGACAGCGCAAGTTAATCTATAATCACACCTCTGACGCGCGGTGGAGCAGCCTGGTAGCTCGTTGGGCTCATAACCCAAAGGTCGCAAGTTCAAATCTTGCCCGCGCAACCAAACTTCAAAACGCCCACTTCGGTGGGCGTTTTTCTTTGGTGAGCCGCATGCGCGCGCATGACTGCGGCGTTGCCGATGCGCCGCCGAATCGAAACTTGTTGGGTTTTCCGTGCATGGCCAGCTGCGTGCGTAACGGCAGCGGCGCGGATGCCGACCACTAGGGTGAGTGGCGGTGCGGCATGGCCCCGTCGCATTCGGCAGCGCGCCTACGCAGCTCCTGCCCGAGACTTCCCATCACTGATTCGCGCGAGCCTGTGCCTCGCGGCCGCTGTGGCGGGCGCCGCGCGCGGCAAGACACTCGGCTCACTCAACGGCCGATCAACCAACGGTGATGAAGACGACGCACTCGCCGCGCTCGAGCGCGCGGCCACATGCCGCACGAGTAGCGACATGCATGGAGATGCGGGGAGGGGAAGGTGGCGCGGCTGGCGGGGATCGAACCCACGACCCTTGGCTTCGGAGGCCAATACTCTATCCACTGAGCTACAGCCGCGCGGGGGGAAGGCCGGGATTATCGCCCATTGCGCGCCCCTTCTCCGCGCACGTGGCGAAGCTCCGTCTGGCTCAAGCTCGGCAGCTATAATCGAAGGTTGTTCTGACAAGACAGCGCAACACTTGAGGACGCCATGAGCGACAACACGCACGAAGAAGCCCACACCGGCCCGATCAAGACGCCCAAGCAGTTGCTGGTGACCGTGTTCTTCGCCTTCGTGGTGCCGGTGGCGATCATCATGGGCCTGGTCGCCTACGTGTCCTCCGAGTTCAAGCCCGCGGGCACGACGCAGGCCGAGAGCTACACGCTCGGCGGCGTGACCGCGCAGGACCTCGAGCGCGGTGTCGCCGAGCGCATTCGCAAGGTGGGCACCGTCGAGATCCGCGACGCCAACCGCCCGCTCAAGAGCGGCGAGGAAGTCTTCAAGGCCCAGTGCACGACCTGCCACACGGCCGGCGTGGCCGGCGCGCCCAAGTTCGGCGACGCGGGTGCCTGGGCCGCGCGCATCCAGACCGGCTTCGACGCGCTGGTGAACTCCGCGCTCAAGGGCAAGAACGCCATGCCGGCCCAGGGTGGTGGCGACTTCGACAACGTCGAGATCGCCCGCGCCGTCGCCTACATGGCCAATGCCGCCGGTGGCAAGTTCGCCGAGCCGGCGGCGCCCAAGGCGGGCGCGCAGCAGGCCGCCGCGTCGGCGCCCGCCGCCTCCGCGCCGGCTGCCGCCGCGGCAGCCACGCCGGCCCCGGCTGCTGCTGCTGCCGCTCCTGCGGCCCAGACGGTGGCCGCCGCGGCCCCCGCAGCCGCCGCGCCTGCCGCTGCCGCCGGCAATGGCGAAGCCCTCTACAAGCAAGCCTGCGTGGCCTGCCACGCCGCCGGCGTGGCCGGTGCGCCGAAGTTCGGCGACAAGGGCGCCTGGGCCCCGCGCATCGCCCAGGGCCTGCCGGCGCTGTACAACTCGGCGCTCAAGGGCAAGAACGCCATGCCGCCCAAGGGTGGCAGCGCCGCGCCGGACGCCGACGTCAAGGCGGCCGTCGATTACATGGTCGGCGCCGCCAAGTAAGCGGCTCCCGCCATCCCGAACAAGCCGGTCAGTGACCGGCTTTTTTGTGGGCCGCCGGACTGAGCACGTGGCCGAAGCGGGCGGGCAGGTCGCCGGCCGCGACGGGCTCCGGCGTCCACGCGCCTTGTTCGACCAGGTCCGCCGCCGCGTGCATGTCGAGCGTGTGCACCAGGCCCAGGCCGCGGTCGGTGGCGACGAACAGGCGGCCCAGTTCGTCGACGTAGACGCCGCGCGCCGCGAGGTCCTCGCCGGTGTGCGCGGTCACGCCGCCGCCTGCGCCGACGCGCAGCACCAGGGGCGCGGCCTCCAGCTCGACGTAGACGCGCTGCGGCCCGTTCTGGAAGTACCAGCAGCCTGCCTCGTCGTGGTCGTAGTTGCGCTGGATGAACTCGATCAGCTTCTCATGGCGCAGCAGCGAGCCGCGCGCCACCGGGAAGGGGCCGGCTGCCTGCGTGCGGTCATCGCGCATGAACCACCCGCCCCGCGCGTCGAGGCCGAGCCAGCCATAGCAATGCGGCACGTTGGGCCACTTGGCGATCGCCTGCCGGACGATGTCATCCATCTGGCCATTATCCGGCGCACCGCCCGGCGCAGGACGCGTCGCCGCCTGGTCGCGCGGCCAGCGCGATGGCCGCGCCTCTTCGAGGATGAGTCCGGCGCGCGGGTCCGAAAAAACAAAAGGCGCCGGGGGTTGGCCGGCGCCTTGAATGCATCGCAACGATGCCGCAGCAATCGCTCGTGTTGTGCTCGTCTCCTCGGTCCTCTCGCCTTTGCCACGGACCGAGGTCCGCATGCGAGTGCAGGCACTGTAGGGCCATGCACCCGGGTAGTGCATCGGGAGTTACCCGCGCCGCGACGGCGGCGTGGGAGCGACATGCGCGTTTCAGCCGATGGGTGGCATGCACACGTGCGCTACAGTGCGGCGCGGGCCCGCGAGCCCGTCCAACAACACATCGAGAGAGGGGACCCCATGCAAACGAAATTCTTCGGCTCGGCCTTGCTGGCCTTAATGCTTGCCGCCTGTGGCGGCGGTGGCGGCGGCGGAAGTACCGCTGCAGGAGGCACCGCCGGCACGCCGAGCGCGGCGCAGGCCGTCGTGATCACGCAGGCCAACGCGCCCGTGGTCGCGGCGCACGCCATGGACGCCGTCCAGGACACCAGCCCGGCGACCGGCAGCACGGGCCTCCTCACGGGCGTGCAGGTGCAGGGCGGCAGCGGGACGCTGCCCAACGCCATGCTGGTCGCGGGCATCGCGCAGAACATGGCGCAACGCACCAGCACGTTGCCCATCGCGGCCGGCGTGGTGATCGACCAGACCAGCCCCTGCTACAACAACCAGGGCACCATGCGCGTGGTGGGCAGCATCGCGGGCAGCACGGGCCTGGCCGCGGGCGACAACCTCACCATGGAAGCGAACAACTGCGTCGACGTGGTCAACGGCGCGCAGGTGACGCTCAATGGCAGCCTCAAGTTCGAGATCCTCAGTGGCTTCCTGCCGCAGAACGCCACGCCGCCCTTCCACATCGTCATGAAGGTCACCGCGACCAACCTGTCGTCCACGTACGGCACCTCGCAGGTCACGACCCACGGCGACATGACGCTGGACTGGAACGTCACGACCGCCACCGCGCAGACGCTGACCGTGAGCGGTACCTCGCTCGCCAACGGTGAGACGGCCGGCAGCGGCTTCCACACCTCCAGCTGGACCAACTACGCGCAGAAGCTCACGCTCAGCGGCACGACGGTCACCAGCTCGCTGACCGCGACCGTCTCGGACAACGGCACCCGGCTCGGCACGGCTGGCGGCACCTACACCGTCACCACGCTGCAGGACCTGCGCTGGGCCACCACCAGCGACGCGCCGGTGGCGGGCCAGCTCAAGGTGGTCGGGGCATCCAATGCGTCCGTGCTGCTGACGTTCTCCACCTCGAACGCCACGCTGCAGGTCGATGCGAACGGCGACGGTGTCTACGAGAACTCCAGCATCGTGACCGTCGGCCAGCTGAGGTCGCTGCTCTGATGCGGCGCGCCTGGATCGTCGCGCTGCTCGGCCTCTGCGGCACGGTCCAGGCGCAGGACGTCATGCCCCGGTTCGCCGTCTCGGCGGGCCTCGCGCACCGCACGCTGACCGAGCGCAACGCCGCCGGCGGCACGCTCCTCACCGAGCGGGGACCGATGGGACTGGTGGGCGGCACGGTGTCGCAGGCGTTCGCCGGCGGCAGTGCCGTCCAGGCAGGCCTGGGCTTCGCCGGCGGCCAGCTCGACTACCACGGCCAGACCCAGGGCGGCACGCCGCTCAACACTGCCACGCGGCAGGCGGAGTGGTCGGCCGACTTGCGGTGGCGGCCGCTCGCGCCGGCGGCCTGGGGCGAGGCGTGGGCGACGCTCGGATGGCTGCGCAACCGGCGCGCCATCGCCAGCACGCCGGCCGCCGGCGGGCTGGACGAGGTCTCGAGCGCCGCGCTCGTGGGCGCGCGCTGGGTCTCGGCGGCATTCCCGATCGGCGCCTGGCAGGCCCGCGGCGAGATCGACGCGCGGGTGAGCGTCCACCATCGGCTGCACGTGGACTACCACGGGCTGCTCGACACCTCGACCCTCACGGGCGCGCGCAAGCGGCAATGGGGGCTGCGGCTCGTCGCCGGGCGGCCCGACTCGCCCTGGTCGTGGGAGCTGTCATGGTCGAGGCTGTCGCAGGGCCAGAGCGACGCGGCGCCCGTCTACCGCAGCGGCGCGCTGTTCGGCACCGTGCGGCAGCCCCAGCTCACCATCGAAGACGCGACGCTGGCGCTCACGCGCCGCTTCTAGCGATCACGCGCCGCCTTGCGCGGCGTCCTGCACGATCCATCCGGCGGCCTTCTCCGCCATCATCAGCGTCGGCGAATTGGTGTTGCCGCTGGTGATGGTGGGCATCGCGCCGGCATCGACCACCCGCAGGCCCGCGACCCCGCGCACCCGCAGCCGTGAATCGAGCACCGCCATCGGATCGCCGTCGCGTCCCATCCGGGTCGTGCCCACGGGATGGAAGATCGTGGTGGCGATGTCGCCGGCCAGCCGGGCGAGCTCCTCGTCCGTCTGGTACTGCGGGCCCGGGCGCCACTCCTGCGGCTGGTATTTCTGCAGCGCCGGCTGCGCGACGATGCGCCGCGTGAGGCGCAGCGAATCGGCCGCCACCTGCCGGTCCTGCGGCGTGCTCAGGTAGTTCGGCGCGATGGCAGGCGCATCCTCGAAGCGCGGGCTGCGCAGGCGCACCGTGCCGCGGCTGGTCGGGTTGAGGTTGCACACGCTGGCGGTGAAGGCGTTGAACGCGTGCAGCGGCTCGCCGAAGGCATCGAGGCTGAGCGGCTGGACGTGGTATTCGACGTTCGGCCACGGCTGCTGCGGCGTGCTGCGGGTGAACGCGCCGAGCTGCGAGGGCGCCATGCTCATGGGGCCGCTGCGCTTGAGGACGTACTGCATCCCGATGCGCGCCTTGCCCCACCAGCTGTTGGCCAGCGTGTTGAGCGTCTCCACGCCCTGCACCTTGAACACCGCGCGGATCTGCAGGTGGTCCTGCAGGTTGGCGCCCACGCCGGGCAGGTCGTGCAGCACCGGCACGCCGTGCCGCTGCAGCAGGTCGGCCGGCCCGATGCCCGAGAGCTGCAGGATGTGCGGCGAGCCGATGCTGCCGGCGCACAGCAGCACTTCGGCCGTGGCGTGCACGTGGACCAGCTCGTGGCCCGTCCACACCTCGGCGCCGGTGCACCGGCGCGAGCCGTCGGGCCCAGTCTCGATGCGCAGCTGCTTGACGTGCGCGTTGGTCCACATCTCGAAGTTCGGCCGGCCGTAGCAGATCGGACGCAGGAACGCCTTGGCCGTGTTCCAACGCCAGCCGTTCTTCTGGTTCACCTGGAAGTAGCCGACGCCCTCGTTGCTGCCGCGGTTGAAGTCCTCGGTGTGCGGGATGCCGGCCTGCTGCGCGGCCTGCGCGAAGGCGTCCAGGATGTCCCAGCGCAGGCGCTGGCGCTCCACGCGCCATTCGCCGCCGGCGCCGTGCAGGTCGTCGGCGCCCTTGTAGTAGTCCTCGTGCTTCTTGAAGGCCGGCAGGCACTGGGCCCAGCGCCAGGTGTCGTCGCCGGTCAGCTGCGCCCACTGGTCGTAGTCGCGTGCCTGGCCGCGCATGTAGATCATGCCGTTGATGCTGGAGCTGCCGCCCAGCGTCTTGCCGCGCGGGTAGCGCAGCTTGCGGCCGTTGAGGCCCTCGTCGGCCTCGGTCTGGAACAGCCAGTCGGTGCGCGGGTTGCCGATGCAATAGAGGTACCCCACCGGGATGTGGATCCAGTGGTAGTCGTCCTTGCGCCCGGCCTCGATCAGCAGCACGCGCCGCGACGGGTCGGCCGACAGCCGGTTGGCGAGCAGGCACCCCGCGGTGCCGGCGCCGATGATCACGTAGTCGAAGGTGGTGTCGCTCACCCGGCAGAGCTTACTTGGCCGTGGGCATCACGAACTCGGCACCTTTCCCGATGCTCTCGGGCCAGCGCTGCATGATCGACTTCTGCTTGGTGTAGAAGCGCACGCCCTCCTCGCCGTAGGCATGCATGTCGCCGAACAGGCTCTTCTTCCAGCCGCCGAAGCCGTGCCAGGCCATGGGGACCGGGATCGGCACGTTGATGCCCACCATGCCGACCTGCACGCGGCGCGAGAACTCCCGCGCGACGTTGCCGTCGCGCGTGAAGCACGACACGCCGTTGCCGTACTCATGCGAGTTGATCAGGTCCACGGCGTCCTTCAGGTCCTTGACGCGCACGCAACCGAGCACCGGCCCGAAGATCTCTTCCTTGTAGATCCGCATGTCCGGCTTCACGTCGTCGAACAGCGTGCCGCCGATCCAGAACCCGTTGTCGCAGCCCGCGCCCGCCTTGGCGGCCTGGAACCTGCGGCCGTCGACCACCAGCTTGGCGCCTTCCTGTTCGCCGGCGCCGATGTAGCCGGCGATGCGCTGGCGCGCGGCGTCGGAGACGATCGGGCCCATCTCGGCGTCCAGCTCGGTGCCGTTCCTGATCTTCAGCTGCTGCGTGCGCTCGGCCAGCAGCGGCATGATGCGGTCGGCCGCGTCGCCCACCAGCACGCCCAGCGAGATCGCCATGCAGCGCTCGCCGGCGGACCCGAACGCCGATCCGATCAGGGCATCGACGGCCTGGTCCATGTCCGCATCGGGCATGACGACCATGTGGTTCTTGGCGCCGCCCAGCGCCTGCACCCGCTTGCCGTGGCGGGCGCCCGTCTCGTAGATCTTCTGGGCGATGGCGGTCGAGCCCACGAACGAGATAGCCTTCACGTCCGGATGCTCCAGCAGTGCGTCGACCGCCTCCTTGTCCCCCTGCACGACGTTGAACACCCCGTCGGGCAATCCGGCCTCCTTCAGCAGGCGCGCCATCAGCAGCGAGGCGCTGGGATCGAGCGGGCTGGGCTTGAGGATGAAGCAGTTGCCCGCGGCGATCGCCACCGGGTACATCCACATCGGCACCATCACCGGGAAGTTGAACGGCGTGATGCCGGCCACCACGCCCAGCGGCTGGCGCATCGTCCAGTTGTCGATGCCGGTGGACACCTGGTCGGTGTAATCGCCCTTGAGCAGCTGCGGGATGCCGCAGGCGAATTCGACGATGTCGATGCCGCGCGTGACTTCGCCCTGGGCATCGGTGAACACCTTGCCGTGCTCGGCGGTGATCGCGCGCGCCAGGTCGTCGCGGTGCCGGTTCATCAGCTCCAGGAACTTGAACATCACCCGCGCGCGGCGGATCGGCGGCGTGTCGGCCCAGGCCGGGAAGGCCGCCTGCGCGACGGCGACGGCCTTGGCGACCTCGGCCGCACTGGCCAGGGCCACCTTGCCGGTGGCCGCGCCGGTGGCGGGATTGAAGACGTCGGCGGTGCGGCCGCTCTGGCCAGGGACCACCCGGCCGTCGACCCAGTGGTCGATCGAGGCGAGGGCGGCGGGACGGGTGGAATCGGGTGCGTTCATGCGGCGGGTCTCGGCGTCGGGAAGTCCGCCAGTCTATGGCCGGCCCCTTGCCTTTGCAAAAGGGCGGGGCATGCGCCGGCGCCCCCGCTGGCGGACCTCTGCAGGTAGCATTCGCCATCCCAGCCCCCCGTTCATGCCGGAACCCACGTCCCCCCACCTCGAACTTCTGCCGGAAGAAGGCGGCGCGCGCGCCAGGCTGCTGGGCCAGTGGACGGCCGGGCAGTTCGCGCTCCCGGGCCTGCTCGCGCAACTGCAGGCGAGCCTGGCGGCCGTGCGCCCGGATGCCGACTGGGACCTGCGCACCGTCGAGCAGCTCGACCATGTCGGCGCGCAGCTGCTGTGGGACCACTGGGGGCAGCGCCGCCCGGCGCGGCTGGAGCTGCTGCCCGCCCAGCGCGCGGTGCTGGAGCGGGTGGAGCAGTTCACGAGCGCGCAGCCCCCGCGCACGCGCATGGGATGGCGCCAGCGCTACCTCGACCTCGGCGAGGCCGTGCTGCAGCGGGTGCATGCAATCAAGGAGTTCGTGCGGCTCACCGGGCAGCTGGCACTGAACTCCGTGCGGCTGGCGCGCGCCCCGCAGGAGGGTCCCTGGCGCGACCTGTCCGGCCACCTGTACCACATCGGGGCGACCGCGCTGCCCATCACGGCGCTGGTGGGCTTCCTGATCGGCGTGGTGCTGGCCTACCTCACCGCCAAGCAGCTGCGGCAGTTCGGCGCCGACGCCTACATCGTCAACATCCTGGGCGTCGCCCTGATCCGCGAACTCGGGCCCATGCTCGCGGCCATCCTGGTGGCCGGGCGCTCGGGCTCCTCGATCACCGCGCAGATCGGCGTCATGCGGGTCACCGACGAACTGGACGCCATGAGCGTGATGGGCATCTCGCACAGCTTCCGGCTGGTGCTGCCGCGCGCCCTGGCGCTGGCCATCGCGATGCCGCTGATCAGCGTGTGGACGACCTTCAGCGCGCTGGCCGGCGGCATGCTCGCCTCGGACGTCTCGCTGGACATCACGCCCACCTTCTTCCTGCGCGCGCTGCCCGAGGCGGTGCAGATCGGCAACCTGCTGCTGGCCACGTCCAAGTCGGTGGTGTTCGGCCTGCTGATCGCGCTGATCGGATGCCACTACGGGCTGGCGGTGCAGCCCAACACGCAGAGCCTGGGCGAAGGCACGACGGCCTCGGTGGTGACCTCCATCACCGTGGTGATCCTGGTCGATGCGCTGTTCGCGGTGGCGTTCCAGGAGGTGGGGTTCTAGTGGAGCCGGCCGTGCGCGACCCGAGAGAAGCCGCGGCGCCGGTGCCGATGGTGTCCATCCGCGGCCTGCGCACGGAGTTCCAGCTGCCCGGGCGCACCTTCACCGTCCACGACAACCTGGACCTGACCGTCAACCGCGGCGAGGTCGTCTCGCTGGTGGGCGGATCGGGCACCGGCAAGACCGTGCTGCTGCGCCAGATCCTCGGGCTGGAACGCCCGGCGGCCGGCGAGATCCGCGTGCTCGGCCAGCCGGTCGGCCAGCTCGGCGAGCGCGCGGCCGCCAGCCGCATCGGCATGCTGTTCCAGCACGGCGCCCTCTTTTCCGCCTTCAGCGTGCTGGAGAACGTCGCCTTCCCGCTGCGCGAGCTGCGCACCCTGCCCCGGTCGCTGGTGCACGAGGCGGCGATGGTCAAGCTGCAGATGGTGGGCCTGAAGCCGGAGGACGCCGCCAAGATGCCCGCCGACCTGTCGGGCGGCATGATCAAGCGCGTGGCGCTGGCGCGCGCGCTGATCATGGATCCGCCGCTGCTGCTGCTGGACGAACCCACCGCGGGCCTGGACCCGGAGAGCTCGGACGGCTTCGTCACGCTGCTGCGGTCGCTGCATCGCGACCTCGCGTTGACCGTCGTGATGGTCACGCACGACCTGGACACGCTGTTCGAGCTGTCCACCCGCATCGCGGTCCTGGCCGACCGGCGCGTCATCGTCAACGGCCCGCCCAAGGACGTCATCGCCTTCCAGCATCCTTTCGTGCACGACTTCTTCCTCGGGCAGCGCGGCCAGCGCGCGATGGAACTGCTGCGCGAGTACCCGTTCGCCGTCTAGGAGAAGCCCCGCATGGAAAACAAGGCCCACGCCCTCGCCGCCGGACTGTTCGTGCTGGCGCTCGCGGCGCTGCTGCTCGTGCTCGGCGCCTGGCTCACGCGCGACTCGGGGCGCCGCGACGCCTACGAGATCTCCACCCGCGAGGCCGTCACGGGCCTGCAGGAGCAGGCCCCGGTGCGCTACCGCGGGGTCGACGTCGGCAAGGTCACCCACATCGGCTTCGATCCCAAGGCGCAAGGCAACGTGCTCGTGCGGCTGGAGATCGCCCGCGGCGCGCCGGTCACCACCGAGACCTTCGCCTCCCTGTCCTTCCAGGGCGTCACCGGCCTCGCCTTCGTCCAGCTGGACGACAGCGGCAAGCCGGCGCCGCTGCTGCATCCCAACGACGACGCGCCCCCGCGCATCCCGCTGCGGCCGGGGCTGATCAGCAAGCTGACCGACAAGGGCGAGAAGATCCTCGACCAGGTCGAGCAGATCACCGCGCGCGTCAACGTCCTGCTCGATGAGAAGAACGGCAAGGGCCTGGGCAGCGCGGTGGAGAACGTCTCGAAGGCGGCGGCCGACATCAGCGCGCTCAGCACGAACCTGAACACCGTGATGACGGCGCAGTTCGGGCCGCAGCGCGTGGACATCCCGTCGCTGGTCAAGCGCACCGACAGCGCCCTCGCATCCTTGCGCGACACGTCCGAGGAAGCGCGCCGCGCCATCCGCGAGATCGGCCTCACCGCGCACCGCATCAACGAGAAGGACGGCCCGGTCGACCGCCTCGCCACCGGCGCGGAGTCGCTCTCGCACGCGGCCGACTCGTTCAACGCCGCCACCCTGCCGCGCATCAACCGCGTGACCGAGGACACCTCGCGCGCGGTCCGCCAGCTCAGCCGCACCGTCAACGGCATCAACGACAACCCGCAGTCCCTGATCTTCGGCACCGGCCGCATCGAGCCCGGGCCCGGCGAGCAGGGCTTCAGCCCTCCAGGAGCTTCCCGATGAGCCGCACGCCTTTCCTGCTGCCCTTGGCCGCCGCCGCCTTGCTGCTGGCCGGCTGCGCCGGCTTCGTGGACAAGCCGCAGCGCCCCGTGCTGTTCGACATGGGCTCGCTGCCGCCGCTGACCGCGCCGGCCGCGCGCACCGAGCCGCGCACGCCCGTCGTGCTGCCGGACATCGAGGCTTCGGGCGCCCTGGACAGTTCCGCCGTCCTGTACCGCCTCGGCTACACCGACGACCACCAGTTGCGCGCCTATTCGCAGTCGCGCTGGAGCGCGCCGCCGCCGCAGCTGGTGCGCCAGCGCCTGCGCCAGCAACTGGGCCGCGAGCGGCCGGTCCTGAGCCAGGACGAGAGCGCCGCGCTGGCGCGCGATGGCCTGACCGCGATCTACATCCTGCGGCTCGAGCTGGAGGAGTTCGCGCACGTGTTCGACTCGCCCGAGCGCAGCCGCGGCGTCATCCGCCTGCGTGCCACGCTGCTGGCCAACACGCCGGGCGGCGAGCAGCTGGTCGGCCAGCGCAGCATCGCCGTCGAAGGCGTCGCGCCCACGCCCGACGCGACCGGTGGGGTCCGCTCGCTGACCGCGGCCACCGACGCCGCCGCGGCGGACATCAGCCTGTGGCTGCGCGGCCTGCGCCAACCGCAATGAGCCAACCGCCGCGCCTGCAGGACACCGAGTCGGCCGCGCAGCTGGTCGCGGCAGTGGCGCCGCGCCGGCCGGTCGAGGACGAGCTGGAGGCCGCGGGACTGGAGCTGCGCGGCACCTGCAGGAGGCTCTCGCAGCGGCGCGACCTGCTGCGCGAATCGCCGCTGCTGCAGGACTTCACGCCCGAGGAGGCCGACGTGCTGGGCGAGGCCATGCTGCTGGTGCGCGCGCAGCCGGGCCAGGCGCTGATCAACGAGGACGACAGCAGCGACTGGATGATGCTGCTGCTGTCCGGGACGGTGGACGTCGGCAAGCGCAAGGTCGGCGCCGAGGTCCAGCGGCCGGCCCAATCCGAGGCGGCCCGGCTCGCCGTGTTGCGCGCCGGCGCCGTGCTGGGCGAGATGTCGATGCTCGATGGCGAGCCGCGCTATGCGAGCTGCTGGGCGCTCAGCGAAGTGGAGGCGGCGGTGCTGACCCGCGCCGCGGTGGCCCGGCTGATCGCCGACCACCCGGGCGTGGGCGCCAAGCTGCTGGTGAAGATCACCCAGCTGCTCGCGCAGCGGCTGCGCAACACCAGCAACCAGCTGCTGCGCCACCTGCAGGGCCGCTAGGCTCAGCGCGCGAGCGCCGGGAACAACTTCACCAGCCCCAGCGCCATCACCTCCACCGCCAACGCGGCCAGGATCAGGCCCATCAGGCGGGTCATCACGTTGATGCCGGTGCGCCCCAGCACGCGCGCGATCGCGTCGGCCAGCGACAGGCACAGCGCGGTGGCCAGACCGATCACCACCCCGTAGCCGATCAGGGCCAGCAGCTGCAGGACGTTGTTCGCCTGCTCCGCATAGATCACGACGGTGGAGATCGTGGCCGGCCCCGTGAGCAGCGGGATCGTGAGCGGCACGACCGCGATGCTCGCGCCCATGGCCGCCTTCTGCGCGCCTTCGGCCAGTTCGCCGCCATCGCGTTTGGCCTCGGCCGGCTGCGCATTGAGCATGTTCAGCGCGCTGGTCAGCAGCAGCATGCCGCCGCCGACCTGGAAGCTCGCGAGCGAGATGCCGAAGAACGCCAGCAGCTGCAGGCCGAGCACGGCGCTGGTGGCGATGACGACGAAGGCGGTGAAGGAGGCGACCAGCACCGTGTGCCGGCGCTGCGCCGGCGTGAAGCCCTGGGTGTAGTGGATGAAGAACGGGACGATCGCCAGCGGATTGACGATCGCCAGCAGCGTGACCAGGGGCTTGAGATCCACGCGGCTACCCGGGCTGGCGCCGCCGGAACATGCCCCAGCCTTCCATGTGCAGCACCTGGTCGCCATGCTGGTTGAACATGTCCCAGCTGGATCGGACCAGGCCGAGGTCCGGCTTGCTGCGCATCGGCCGCGACTCCAGGATGGTGTGCTGCAGGCGCAGCGTGTCGCCGGGGTACACGGGCTTGAGCCACGACAGCTTCTCCAGCCCGGGCGAGCCCATGCTGGTCGAGTCGCGCAGGAAGTTGTCCACCGTCAGCCGCATCGCCATCGCGCAGGTGTGCCAGCCGCTCGCGCACAGGCCGCCGAACACCGAGGCCTCGCCCGCCTGCTCGTCGAGGTGGAAGGGCTGCGGGTCGAACCGGCCGGCGAAGTCCCGGATCTCGTCCGCGGTGGGCGTGACCGTCCCCAGCTCGCGCACCGAGCCGGGGTGCAGGTCGTCCCACCAGATGCGGGGCTCGGCCATCAGCGGCCCCCCGACACGTCCACCAGGCTCATGGTCGTGTAGCTCGCCTCGGGCGAGAGCAGCCAGACGATCGCCTGCGCGACTTCCTCCGCGCTGCCGCCCCGCTGCATGGGCACCTGGTGGGCCAGGCGCTGCACGCGGTCGGGAATGCCGCCGGAGGCGTGGATCTCGGTCTCGATCAGGCCGGGGCGCACCGCGTTGACGCGGATGCCCTCCGCCGCCACTTCCTTGGCCAGGCCGATGGTGAAGGCGTCGATCGCGCCCTTGGACGCCGCGTAGTCGACGTACTGGCCCGGCGCGCCCAGCCGGGCCGCGGCGCTGGAGAGGTTGACGATGGCGCCGCCGGTGCCGCCATGCCGGATGCTCATCCGGCGGACGGCTTCACGCGCGCAGAGCATGCTGCCGATCACGTTGATGTCGAACATGCGCCGCAGGCGCGCCACCGACATCTCGTCGACCCGCGCGGCGACATCGACGACGCCGGCGTTGTTCACCAGCCCCCCGAGCGCGCCCAGCTGCCGGTCGACCTGCTCGAACATCGCCAGCACCTGGCCCTCGTCGGCCACGTCCGCCTGCACGGCGATCGCTTCGCCGCCGTCGCGCCGGATGGCGGCGACGACCTCATCGGCCGCTGCCGCATGGGCGGTGTAGTTGACGGCCACGCGCCAGCCGCGCGCCGCCGCCAGCCGCGCGGCGGCCGCGCCGATGCCCCGGCTGCCGCCGGTGACCAGGACCACATTGCCCATCGCGTCTTCCTTGTCGTTTGCCCGGATTAGGATACGGCGCATTAGAACAAAGCCGACCTCGGCACGCCCATGGCACGCACCGTCGATTACTTCCTGGCGCCGCAAAGCCCGTGGACCTACCTCGGCCACGAGCGCTTCGTGCGCATCGCGCGGCAAGCGGGGGCGCAGGTGCGCCTGCGCCCGATGGACCTGGGCAAGATCTTTCCCGTCAGCGGGGGCCTGCCGCTGGCCAGGCGCGCGCCGCAGCGGCAGGCCTATCGCCTGGTGGAGCTGCGGCGCTTCTCCGAGCACCTGGGCATGCCGCTGAACCTGCAGCCGCGCTTCTTCCCCGTGGCCGGCGACGACGCGGCGCGCCTGATCATCACGGTCGACCAGCACGACGGCACCGACGCCGCGCTGCGCCTTGCCGGCGCCGTGCTGGCGGCAGTGTGGGCGCAGGAGCGCGACGTCGCCAGCGCCGCCGTCCTGGGCGACCTGCTGGCCGAATGCGGCCTGCCCGCCGAGCGCCTGGCGCAGTCGCGCGAACCAGCCATCCAGCAGCTCTACGAGGGCCACACGCAGGCAGCGATGGACGCCGGCGTCTTCGGTGCGCCGAGCTTCCTCATCGACGGCGAGCTGTTCTGGGGCCAGGACCGGCTCGATTTCGTGCAGCGTAAGCTGCAATCCAACCCCTGATTCAAGGAGACCAACCATGGGTGCATTCGTGGACCTGAAGGCCGCCGACGGCTTCACCTTTCCCGCCTACGTGGCGCAGCCCGCGGGCGGCCCCAAGGGCGCCGTGGTCGTGCTGCAGGAGATCTTCGGCGTCAACTCGCACATCCGCTCCGTGGCCGACGGCTATGCCGCGCAGGGGTTCCTGGCCGTCGCGCCGTCGACCTTCCACCGCGTCAAGCCGGGCGTGGAACTGGGGTACGGCGAGGACGACATGTCGGCCGGCTTTGCCCTGAAGACCGCCGTCGAGGCGCTGCCGGCACCCGGCGTGCTGCAGGACATCCAGGCGGCGATCCGGCATGCCGCCAGCGGCGGCAAGGTCGGCATCGTCGGCTATTGCTGGGGCGGCCTGCTCTCCTGGCGTGCCGCCTGCGCGCTGGACGGCCTGGCAGCCGCGGTCACCTACTACGGCGGCGGCATGACGACGCCGGACGAGTCGGCGCGCCAGCCCCGGGTGCCGGTGCTGTCCCACTTCGGCGACCAGGACCACTGGATCCCGCTGGACAGCGTCGAGGCCTTCCGCAAGGCGCACCCGGACGTGGAGGTGCACGTCTACCCGGCCAACCACGGCTTCAACTGCGACCAGCGCGGCTCGTACGACGAAGCCTCGGCCAAGCTCGCCCGCGAGCGGTCGCTCGCGTTCTTCACCAAGCACCTCGCCGCGTGACCTGGCGCCGGCTGCGCTGGCTGATGGCGGCCCTGGTCGTGGCCGGCGCCACTGCCGCGCCCGCCGCGCCCTACACGGGGCCGCTGTTCGACGCCCACCTGCACTACAACGAGGAGGCCTGGAACGGCGCCTCGGGCCCCTTTCCGCCGCGCGAGGTCGTGGCGCGCCTGCAGCGCAACGGCGTCCAGGGGCTGCTCGACAACTCGCGCCCGAACGACGGCACGCACACGCTGGCCGGCTCGCCGCTGGTGCGGCAGGCGGGCGTCGCCGTCGTTCCGTTCGTGCGCCTGTACCGCAACCGCGCCGACTACGACAACTGGTTCCGCGACGAGACGGTCTACCGCATGGTGCTGGACGAGCTGGCGCGTGGCACGGCCGCCGGCCCGTTCCGCGGGATCGGCGAGTTCCACCTGTACGACAGCGCCAATGCGAACGGCCCGGTCGCGCGCCAGCTGATGCAGTTGGCCGAAGAGCGGCAGCTCGTGGTGCTCGCGCACGTCGACGATGCGGCCATCGACCTGCTGATGGCGCACACGCGTTCGCAGGGGCAGAAGCTGCGCCTGGTCTGGGCCCACACCGGCATCGGCGGCACGCCCGTGGCCCGCGTCGACCAGCTGCTGGCGCGCTACCCGCTGCTCATGGGCGAGCTGTCGTACCGGCCCGGCCTCACCTGCGAGGACGGCCGGCTCTGCCCCGAATGGCGCCAGCTGCTGCTGAAATATCCGGGCCGGTTCCTGGTCGGCTCGGACACGTGGGTCAACCAGCGCTGGCAGGCCTACGACGACCTGATGGCGGGATACCGCCAGTGGCTGGGGGACCTGCCCGCCGACCTGGCGCGGCGCGTCGCCTGGGGCAACGCCGCCAACCTTTTCGGACTGCGATGAACCCCCATGATCCAGCTGCACCACTACCCCAGCACCGCGGCCATGGTGCCGCACATCCTGCTCGAGGAGCTCGGCGTCCCCTACCAGCGGGTGCTGGTCGATCGCGCCCAGGGCGCGCACAAGACGCCGGACTACCTGCGGCTGAACCCGAACGGGCTGATCCCCGTGCTGGTCGACAGCGGGCTGGTGCTGTACGAGACGGCGGCGATCGCCCTGCACCTGTGCGACCGGCACCCTGCAGCGGGGCTCGCGCCGGCCTTCGGCAGCGACGAGCGCAGCCAGTTCTACAAGTGGCTGATGTGGCTGACCAACACGCTGCAGGCCACGCTGATCGTCTACTTCTACCCGGAACGCTGGGTGGACGAGAGCAACCTGGACGCGGTGGCGCAGGTGCGGCAGCACGCGCACCGGCGCGCCGTCGGCCTGCTCGCGCAGCTGGAGGACCAGCTCGGCTCCCACGCCGGCCCGTGGTTCCTCGGCGAGCAGTACACCGCGCTCGACGCCTACGTGTTCACCCTGTGCCGCTGGACCCGCAACTTCCAGGGCGGGCGCGCGCGCGACCTGCCGCGGCTGGGCGCCTACCTGCGCCGCATGCTGGAGCGTCCCGCGGTGCAGCGCGTGCTCGCCAACGAGCAGCTTCAGCCGCCGTTCGTCTGAGCCAGCAGCCGCTGCAGTTCCAGCGCGTTGCCGGCCGCCGCCGCGGCCGCGGTGTTGTCGAAGATGCACCACACCGGGCTGCCCGCCGCCACCGCCATCGCGATGCGCCGGGCCAGGGCCTGCAACACCTCTGGCGGATACGACGAGTAGTACATGCGCGGCGAGCCGTGCAGCCGCAGGTAGACCAGCCCCGGCCAGCCGCCGGGGGATTGCCCCGCCGCGTGGCGCACGGGGTCGGCCAGCACGCGGGCCGCGCGCCACCGCGCCAGCAGCGCGTCGACGTCCGGCGTGAACCAGCTCGCATGCCGCGGCTCGATCGCGACGTGGCCGGCAAAGCGTGCGCGCAGCAGTGACAGGAAGCCGGCCGCCGTGCCGGCGTCGAACGCCAGGCTGGGCGGCAGCTGCACCAGCAGGCACTGCAGCTTGTCGCCCAGGGCGCCTGCCTGGCCGAGGAACTCGTCGACGGGCGCGGCGCAATCGACCAGCCGCCGCTCGTGCGTCACCTGGCGGGGCAACTTGGCGCAGAACGCGAACCCGGGTGGCACGCTGTCCGCCCATCGCTGCCAGGTCGAGGCGCGGTGCGGGCGATGGAACGAGCTGTTGACCTCCGTGGCGGGGAACACCTGCGCATAGCGCTGCAGGTGCGATGGGCCGGGCGGGAACGCTCCCAGCAGGTCCGCCGGCAGGGTCCAGCCGGCGCAGCCGATGCGAACGGGGGGCGCCGGCACCCGGTCAGCGCGAGCTGCGCTCCAGGTAATGCTTGCGCCAGAAGACCAGGCCGAGCGAGACGGCGATCGTGACCATCGAGCCCAGCGCGACCCAGAAGCCGACCGGGTCGCGCAGCAGCGGCATGGCGGAGAAATTCATGCCGAAGATGCCGGTGATCAGGTTCAGCGGCAGGAAGATGGCCGTCAGCGCCGTGAGCGTGCGCATGATGTTGTTGGTGCGGTTGCTCTGGGCCGAGAAGTGGATCTGCACCACGCTCTCGGCGCCTTCTTCCATGCGCCGCACCTGGTGCACGACGCGCTGGATGTGCTCGATCACGTCGCGCGCGCGCGCGATCAGCCCGTCGCGTTCGGCCTGCGACAGGCCCGGCGTGGGCTGCTCGCGCGCGGTGTCCAGCCACTCCTGCATGGCGTCGCTCTGCTCCTCGCACAGGTCCTCGAGCATGTGCAGCTCGCGCCGCGCCACCACCAGCGCGCTCCAGCCGCGAAAGTCGGAGCCGGGACGCAGCAGCTCATGCTGCCAGCGATCGAGTTCGGTGCTCAGCTGCTTGCGCAGCTCCAGGTAGCTGTCGACCATCACGTTGACCATGCGCAGCATCAGGTCGGCCGGGCTGCCCGGCAGGCGGGTGCGGTTGCCGGACAGGCCGTCGCTCTGCACGGCGTCGGAGAGGTAGCGCGCAATGAACGACCGGGCGGTGTAGCAGCCGTCCGGATGCACCGTGATCAGCAGCCGGTCATAGGTCACGAACGCCACTGCCCGGGTGCGGATGCGGTAGAAGCTCGCCAGCGCCGGATTCGCCCCGGCACCGTTCGGCGGCTGCTGCTGCAGTTCCAGGTCCACCTCCTCGGACGTGGCCAGGCGGCGGAACACCACCAGGTCGTACACCGACGTGTAGTCGTAATGCGAAGGGTGCGCCCGGTTGTCCAGGTCCTTGACGTGCAGGTCCAGCAGCGTCGAGCCGCCGATGTGCTGCGCCGCCGACTGCAGCGCCGGCAGCACGTTGCGCAGGTTCTCGCGCTCCAGGAAGATCCAGACGAATCCGTCGGCGGGCGCGTGGTGCGGCACGCTGTCCAGGAAGCGCAGCGTGCCGCGGGTGAATTCGACGATCTGCATGCGGCCGCTCAGGCGCGCAGCTTCCGCGCGGCCTCCAGCGCGAAGTACGTCAGCACGCCGTCGGCGCCGGCGCGCTTGAAGCCGAGCAGGCTCTCCATCATCACGGCCTCGCCGTCGAGCCAGCCGTTTTGCGCCGCGGCCTGCAGCATCGCGTACTCCCCCGAGACCTGGTAGGCGAAGGTGGGGACGCGGAATTCGTCCTTCACCCGCCGCACGATGTCCAGGTACGGCATGCCGGGCTTGACCATCACCATGTCGGCGCCCTCGGCGATGTCCATCGCCACCTCGCGCAGCGCTTCGTCGCTGTTGGCGGGGTCCATCTGGTAGACCTTCTTGTTGCCCTTGCCCAGGTTCGAGGCCGAGCCGACCGCGTCGCGGAACGGGCCGTAGAAGGCGCTGGCGTACTTGGCGCTGTACGCCATGATGCGCGTGTGGATCGCGCCGGCGCCCTCCAGGGCCTGGCGGATCGCGCCGATGCGCCCGTCCATCATGTCGCTGGGCGCCACGATGTCGACGCCGGCGTCCGACTGCACCAGCGCCTGCTTGACCAGCACTTCGACGGTCTCGTCGTTCAGGATGTAGCCGGTCGGATCGAGCAGGCCGTCCTGGCCATGGCTGGTGAACGGATCCAGCGCCACGTCGGTCATCACGCCCAGGGTCGGGAACCGCTCCTTCAGGGCGCGAACCACGCGCGGGACCAGTCCGTCGGGGTTCCAGGCCTCGCGCCCGTCCTCGGTCTTGAGCTTCGGATCGATCACCGGGAACAGCGCCATCACCGGGATGCCGAGTTCGACGCACTGCTGCGCCACCGGCAGCAGCAGGTCCAGGCTGAGCCGCTCGACGCCGGGCATCGACGCCACCGGCTCGCGGCGCTTGTCGCCATCGAGCACGAACACCGGGTAGATCAGGTCGTGCGCGGTGAGCACGTGCTCTCGCACGAGGTTGCGCGTGAAGTCGTCGCGGCGTAGGCGGCGCGGCCGGCCGTGGGGGTAGGGGGCATGCAGGACCATGGCGAAAATTGTGCCCCATCGCCGCCGGCCCGCCGCCCCGGCCGGGGGCCGGGGTCGCCGATGGGCGCGCTGAGGTATTGCGCTCCGGCTTGTGCGCTGCGGGACGCTTTGCTAAATTACGCCCGGGCGGCTTGCCGCTCCCCGCTTTTCCTCCCTGAGCGGGTGCCTTAATGTGTGACAGCAACAAGGCTTCGGACCCCGGCTCGTGGCCGGGGTTTTTTTTGTCCGGCGGTCCGGCCTGGCCGGGCGGGTCCCGCGGGCGGCAGCGCGGCCGTTCCTTACACTCGCCCCATGCTCTGGGTCAAAGCCCTCCACATCGTGTTCGTGGCCAGCTGGTTCGCCGGCCTGTTCTACCTGCCCCGCATCTACGTGAACCTGGCGATGGTGGAGCCCGGCTCGCTCGCCGAGCGCGAACGGCTGCTGCTGATGGCCCGCAAGCTGCTGCGCTTCACGACGCTGCTGGCGGTGCCGGCCGTGGTGCTGGGCCTGTGGCTGTGGCTGGGCTACGGCATCGGCCGCGGGCCGGGCAACGGCTGGCTGCACGCCAAGCTGGCCGTCGTCCTGCTGGTGATCGGCTACCACCACGCCTGCGCGTCGCTGCTGCGCAAGTTCCAGCAAGGCGCGAACGCCCGCAGCCACCGCTGGTACCGCTGGTTCAACGAGGTGCCGGTGCTGCTGCTGCTGGCGGCGGTGGTGCTGGTGGTGGTCAAGCCCTTCTGAGGCGCCGATGGCGCAGCGCAAGACATCCGCCTGGCCGCTGGCGCAGGCCTATGCGGCGCTGATCGTCTACGCCAGCCTGTACCCGTTCAGCGGCTGGCGCGACCAGGGCGTGGCCCCCTGGGCATTTCTGACCAGCCCGTGGCCGCGTTACTGGACGGCGTTCGACTTCGCCGCCAACACGGTGGGCTATGCGCCGCTCGGGTTCCTGCTGGCCTTGAGCGTGCTGCGGCGCGGCCGCACCGGCGAGGACCAGCGCATCGGCCCGGCGGTCCTGGTGGCGACCCTCGCGGGCGCGGTGCTGTCGCTGGCGATGGAAGGCCTGCAGAGCTACCTGCCCGAGCGCGTGCCGTCGAACGTCGATCTCGCCCTGAACGCGTTCGGCACCTTCCTGGGCGCCGGCGTCGCGGGAGCCCTGGAGCGCTGGGGCGCGGTGGACCACTGGAGCCGCTTTCGCCTGCGCTGGTTCGTCGAGGACGCGCGCGGCGCCCTGGTGCTCCTGGCACTGTGGCCGTTCGCGCTGCTCTTTCCGGCGGCGGTGCCGCTCGGGCTGGGGCAGGTGCTCGAGCGGCTCGAGGCGGCCCTGGGCGAATGGCTGGCCGACACGCCGTTCCTGGACTGGCTGCCGGTGCGCGAGGTGGAGCTGCAGCCGCTGGTGCCCGGCGCGGAGCTGGTTTGCGTCGCCCTTGGGGCGCTGACGCCCTGCCTGCTGGCCTATTCCATCATGGGCTCGGTGGGCCGGCGCGCCGTCGCCGCGGCCGTGCTGGTGTCGCTGGGCGTGGCCGTGACGGCGCTGTCGGCGGCACTCAGCTGGGGGCCGGCGCATGCCTGGGCGTGGCTGAGCCTGCCGGTGCGCGTCGGCCTCGTCGCCGGACTGGCCCTCGCCCTGCTGCTGATCGCGCTGCCGCGGCGAGGTTGCGCGGCGCTGCTGCTGCTGGCGCTGGTGGTGAACCTGAGCCTGCTCAATCAGGCGCCGGCCAGCGCGTATTTCGCGCACACGCTGCAGGCGTGGGAACAGGGCCGGTTCATCCGCTTCCACGGCCTGGCCCAGTGGCTCGGGTGGCTGTGGCCTTACGCTGCGCTGGCCTACGTCCTAGTGCGGGTCTCCAGCAGCGACGCGCCGCCTAGAATTCGCCAATGAGCGATGCCTCCCGTCCCTCGTATTACGAGCGGCACATCTTCTTTTGCCTGAACAAGCGTGACAACGGCGAGAACTGCTGCGCCGACCATGACGCGCAGGCGGCGTTCGACCGCTGCAAGTCGCAGGTCAAGGCGCAGGGCCTGGCCGGCCCCGGCAAGGTCCGCGTGAACAAGGCAGGCTGCCTCGACCGCTGCGCGGCCGGCCCGGTGGCCGTGGTCTATCCGGAGGCGGTCTGGTACACGTACGTGGACGCCCAGGACATCGACGAGATCGTCGAGTCGCACCTGAAGAACGGCCGGGTCGTCGAGCGCCTGCTCACGCCGCCGCACCTGGGGCGCTGAGCGCATGAACTCCTTCACGCGCAGGCTGCAGCTGCAGGGGGCGGCGGGCGCGATCGACGTGCTGCGCGACGACCCCGAGGGCCCGACCGTCGGCACGGCGTTCATCGCCCACCCGCACCCGCTGTTCGGCGGCACCATGGACAACAAGGTGGTGCAGACGCTCGCCCGGGCGTTCGTGCAGGCCGGCTGGACCGCCGTGCGGTTCAACTTCCGCGGCGTCGGCGGCAGCGCGGGCGTGCATGACGAGGGGCGCGGCGAGGCCGATGACATGCGCGGCCTGGTGGCCGCGATCGCCCCCGAGGGGGCGATCGCGCTGGCCGGCTTCTCGTTCGGCGCCTTCGTGGCCAGCCAGGTGCTGGCGTCGCTCTGGCCGGGCCGCGACATCCGCAAGGTGGTGCTCGTGGGCACGGCGGCCTCGCGCTTTTCGGTGTCCGCCATTCCCCTGGACGCCCACGACCGCACCCTGGTGGTCCACGGCGAGCAGGACGACACGGTGGCCCTGTCCGCGGTCATGGACTGGGCGCGGCCGCAATCCCTGCCCGTCACTGTGGTACCCGGGGGCGGGCACTTCTTTCACGGACAATTGCCGCTCCTGAAATCCCTGGTGGCCCGCCACCTCCGTTCCTAGCAATCCCGCACGATGAACCGAATCGCCAAGGCGCTCGCCGCGCCCTTGCTCGCCCTCCTTTGCCTGGCTGCCGGGGCGCAGGTGCCGCAGCCGCCCGAGATCGCCGCCCGCAGCTACCTGCTGATGGACGTGTCGGCCAACCAGGTGCTCGCCGGGCGCGACGTCGACAGCCCTGTCGAGCCCGCGTCGCTGACCAAGTTGATGACGCAGTACCTGGTGTTCGACGCCCTGCGCGCCCGCAAGATCAGCCTGCAGCAGACGCTGCCCGTGAGCGTGCGGGCCTGGAAGATGCCCGGCTCTCGCATGTTCATCGACCCCAAGATGCAGGTGCCGGTCGACGACCTCATCAAGGGCATGATCGTGCAGTCCGGCAACGACGCCACCGTGGCTCTGGCCGAGGGGGTGGGCGGCAGCGTCGAGCACTTCGTGCAGCTGATGAACGACCAGGCCAAGGCCCTGGGCATGAAGAACACCAGCTACAAGAACCCCGAGGGCCTGACCACGCCCGGCCACACCACCACGGCGCGCGACCTGAGCATCCTGGCCACCCGGCTGATGCAGGACTTCCCCGAGTACCTGCACTACTACGCGATCAAGAAGTACCGCTACCAGGGCACGCCCACGGCCAACGACACCAACCGGAACATGCTGCTGTTCCGCGACCCGACGGTCGACGGCCTCAAGACCGGCCACACCGAGGCCGCCGGCTACTGCCTGATCGCGACGGCCAAGCGCGACTTCCCCAACCTGCAGGGCCGCCGCCTGCTGTCCATCGTCCTGGGCACGGGCAGCGAGGAGGCGCGCGCCAACGAGTCGCAGAAGCTGCTGAACTGGGGCTTCACCGCCTACGAGGGCATCAAGCTGTTCGACGCCAACCAGGCCGTGGCCACGCCCGAGGTCTGGAAGGGCACCGCCCGCACCGTCAAACTCGGCCGTCCGCAGCCTCTGGTGGTGTCGGTCCCCTCGGGCACCGCCAGCCAGATCAAGACCGCCGTCGCCCGCCCCGACCCCCTGGTCGCGCCCTTCACCAAGGGCCAGCAGGTCGGCTCGCTCAAGGTCCTGGCGGGCGACAAGGTCGTGGCCGAGGTGCCGCTGACGGCCCTGGAAGCCGTGGAACAGGCCGGCGTGCTCGGCCGTGCCTGGGACGCCGTGCGCCTCTGGGTGAAGTGACGCGCGGCGCCCCGGCGCCCCGCGTCGCTTGAGGGGAAACCCGTCCCGGGCTATACTGGCGGGCTTTCCCGCATTTGGGGCGGGGAAGCCATGCGCGTCGCCGGCCGGCTGGCGCGCCATTTTTCCGACGTTTAGGGACGTTTTTTTTCCATGCCAACCATCAACCAACTCGTGCGTCAGGGGCGGGAGGTCGAAAAGACCAAATCCAAGTCCCCCGCGATGCAGAACAGCCCCCAGCGCCGGGGCGTGTGCACCCGCGTGTACACCACGACGCCGAAGAAGCCGAACTCGGCGCTGCGCAAGGTCGCCAAGGTGCGCCTGACCAACGGGTTCGAGGTCATCTCGTACATCGGCGGCGAAGGCCACAACCTGCAGGAGCACTCGGTGGTGCTCGTGCGCGGCGGCCGCGTGAAGGATCTGCCGGGCGTGCGCTACCACATCGTGCGCGGCTCGCTGGACCTGCAAGGCGTCAAGGATCGCAAGCAGTCCCGCTCCAAGTACGGCGCCAAGCGCCCGAAGAAGGCCTAACAGCCAGGTGGTTTGTCGGTGCTCATTCGGCCCTGGCAGGCTGAATCAGCGTAGTGACCCAATCCCGGGTCGAGTAAGCGGGCAGTCCTGATGGCGCCCTGGGTCCTGCGAGGACCAGCTGAAGCAACTAGAGAGGTTTGAAATGCCACGTCGTCGCGAAGTCCCTAAGCGTGAAATCCTGCCGGATCCCAAGTACGGCAATGTCGAGCTCGCCAAGTTCATGAACGTCATCATGCAAGGCGGCAAGAAGGCGGTCGCCGAGCGCATCGTCTACGGCGCGCTCGAGCAGATCGAGAAGAAGAACCCGGGCCGTGACCCGGTCGAAGCCTTCACCATGGCCATCAACAATGTCAAGCCGATGGTCGAAGTGAAGTCGCGCCGCGTGGGCGGCGCCAACTACCAGGTGCCGGTCGAAGTGCGCCCGGTGCGCCGCCTGGCGCTGTCGATGCGCTGGCTCAAGGAAGCCGCCAAGAAGCGCGGCGAGAAGTCCATGGCCCTGCGCCTGGCCAACGAGCTCATGGAAGCCACGGAAGGCCGCGGCGGCGCCATGAAGAAGCGCGACGAAGTGCACCGCATGGCCGAGGCCAACAAGGCCTTCAGCCACTTCCGCTTCTAAGAACCGTCCCCATCTTACGGTACGGGCCCGCCATGAGCGGGCCTGTGCCCTTTTACAGAAAGACCCATCATGGCTCGCAAAACGCCCATCGAGCGCTACCGCAACATCGGGATCTCGGCGCACATCGACGCCGGCAAGACCACGACCACCGAGCGCATCCTGTTCTACACCGGTGTGAACCACAAGATCGGTGAAGTGCACGATGGCGCCGCCACCATGGACTGGATGGAGCAGGAGCAGGAGCGCGGCATCACCATCACGTCGGCGGCCACCACCTGCTTCTGGAAGGGCATGGACATGTCCTTCCCCGAGCACCGCATCAACATCATCGACACCCCCGGCCACGTGGACTTCACCATCGAGGTGGAGCGTTCCATGCGCGTGCTGGACGGCGCCTGCATGGTGTACTGCGCCGTGGGCGGCGTGCAGCCGCAGTCCGAGACGGTCTGGCGCCAGGCCAACAAGTACAAGGTGCCGCGCCTGGCGTTCGTCAACAAGATGGACCGCACCGGCGCCAACTTCTTCAAGGTCTACGACCAGATGAAGCTGCGCCTGAAGGCCAACCCCGTGCCGATCGTCATCCCGATCGGCGCCGAGGAGAACTTCAAGGGCGTGGTCGACCTGCGCAAGATGAAGGCCATCATCTGGGACGAGGCGTCCCAGGGCATGAAGTTCAACTTCGAGGACATCCCCGCCGAGCTGGTCGAGCAGGCCAAGGAATGGCGCGAGAAGATGGTCGAGGCGGCCGCCGAGGCCAACGAAGACCTGATGAACAAGTACCTGGAGGAGGGCGACCTGTCGGAAGCCGAGATCACCCAGGGCCTGCGCACGCGCACCATCGCCGGCGAGATCCAGCCGATGCTGTGCGGCACCGCGTTCAAGAACAAGGGCGTGCAGCGCATGCTGGACGCCGTGATCGAGCTGATGCCCTCGCCGCTGGACATCCCGCCGGTGTCCGGCATGGACGAGGACGAGAAGCCCGTCACCCGCAAGGCCGACGACAACGAGAAGTTCTCGGCCCTGGCGTTCAAGCTCATGACCGACCCGTTCGTCGGCCAGCTGACGTTCGTGCGCGTCTACTCGGGCGTCCTGTCCAAGGGCGACAGCGTCTACAACCCGGTGCGCGGCAAGAAGGAGCGCATCGGCCGGATCGTGCAGATGCACGCCAACAACCGCCAGGAGATCGAGGAGATCCGCGCCGGCGACATCGCCGCCTGCGTGGGCCTGAAGGACGTGACCACGGGTGAGACCCTGTGCGATCCCGACTCGGTCGTGACGCTGGAGCGCATGGTGTTCCCCGAGCCGGTGATCCGCCAGGCCGTGGAGCCCAAGACCAAGGCCGACCAGGAGAAGATGGGCGTGGCCCTGCAACGCCTGGCTGCCGAGGATCCGTCGTTCCGCGTGAACACCGACGAGGAGTCCGGCCAGACCATCATCGGCGGCATGGGCGAGCTGCACCTGGAAATCATCGTCGACCGCATGAAGCGCGAGTTCGGCGTGGAAGCCAACGTGGGCAAGCCGCAGGTGGCCTACCGCGAGACGATCCGCAAGACGGTCGAGGACAGCGAAGGCAAGTTCGTGCGCCAGTCGGGCGGCAAGGGCCAGTACGGCCACGTCGTCTTCAAGATCGAGCCGAACGAGGCCGGCAAGGGCTTCGAGTTCGTCGACGCGATCAAGGGCGGCGTGGTGCCGCGCGAGTACATCCCGGCGGTGGAAAAAGGCGTCATCGAGGCCCTGAACACCGGCGTGCTGGCCGGCTACCCGGTCGTGGACGTGAAGGTCACGCTGCACTTCGGTTCGTACCACGACGTGGACTCGTCGGAGCAGGCGTTCAAGATGGCCGCCATCTTCGGCTTCAAGGAAGGCTGCAAGAAGGCCAACCCGGTCATCCTCGAGCCGATGATGGCCGTGGAAGTCGAGACGCCCGAGGACTACGCCGGCAACGTGATGGGCGACCTGTCGTCCCGCCGCGGCATGGTGCAGGGCATGGACGACATGCCCGGCGGCGGCAAGGCCATCAAGGCCGAGGTCCCGCTGTCGGAGATGTTCGGCTACTCGACCACGCTGCGCTCGATGTCGCAGGGCCGCGCCACCTACACGATGGAGTTCAAGCACTACAGCGAGGCTCCGCGCAACGTGGCCGAGGCGATCGTCGCCGCCCGCGCGAAGTGACGTCGCGCCGGCAGGCATTGCCTGCCGCGCGAGTCATCCCCCGCGAATGCGGGAATCAGGCAAGGCCGGCGCAAGCCGGCTTTGCACCGAGGGTTCTTGGTCTGCGATCACACACCCCGCGCTGCCCGTGGCGAGGGACCCGGTGATGGGATGCAGACGTTAAACCAGACACGGGCATTGCTCTTGATTGAGGAACTGAAATGGCAAAAGGTAAATTCGAGCGCACCAAGCCGCACGTGAACGTGGGCACCATCGGCCACGTGGACCATGGCAAGACGACGCTGACGGCGGCGATCACGACGGTGCTGTCGACCAAGTTCGGCGGTGAAGCCAAGGCCTACGACCAGATCGACGCTGCTCCGGAAGAGAAGGCGCGCGGCATCACGATCAACACCGCGCACGTGGAATACGAGACGGCCAACCGCCACTACGCGCACGTGGACTGCCCGGGCCACGCCGACTACGTCAAGAACATGATCACCGGCGCCGCCCAGATGGACGGCGCGATCCTGGTGGTGTCGGCCGCCGACGGCCCGATGCCGCAGACGCGCGAGCACATCCTGCTGGCGCGCCAGGTGGGCGTGCCCTACATCATCGTCTTCATGAACAAGTGCGACATGGTGGACGACGCCGAGCTGCTGGAGCTGGTGGAGATGGAGGTGCGCGAGCTGCTGTCCAAGTACGACTTCCCCGGTGACGACACCCCGATCATCAAGGGCTCGGCCAAGCTGGCCATGGAAGGCGACAAGGGCGAGCTGGGCGAGCAGGCCATCATGAAGCTGGCCGAGGCGCTGGACACCTACATCCCGACGCCCGAGCGCGCGATCGACGGCGCGTTCCTGATGCCGGTGGAAGACGTGTTCTCCATCTCCGGCCGCGGCACCGTGGTGACCGGTCGCGTGGAGCGCGGCATCATCAAGGTCGGCGAGGAAATCGAGATCGTGGGCATCAAGCCGACGCTCAAGACCACCTGCACGGGCGTGGAGATGTTCCGCAAGCTGCTGGACCAGGGCCAGGCTGGCGACAACGTCGGCATCCTGCTGCGCGGCACCAAGCGCGAGGAAGTCGAGCGCGGCCAGGTGCTGTGCAAGCCCGGCTCGATCAAGCCGCACACGCACTTCACCGCCGAGGTGTACGTGCTGAGCAAGGACGAGGGCGGCCGCCACACGCCGTTCTTCAACAACTACCGTCCCCAGTTCTACTTCCGCACCACGGACGTGACGGGCTCCATCGAGCTGCCCAAGGACAAGGAGATGGTGATGCCTGGTGACAACGTGACGATCACCGTCAAGCTGATCGCCCCGATCGCCATGGAAGAAGGCCTGCGCTTCGCCATCCGCGAAGGCGGCAAGACCGTCGGCGCCGGCGTCGTCGCCAAGATCATGGAATAAGGCAGGGGATCCACATGGCAACCGCCCAACAGAAGATCCGCATCCGCCTCAAGGCGTTCGATTACAAGCTGATCGACCAGTCCGCCGCGGAGATCGTCGACACCGCCAAGCGCACCGGCGCCATCGTCAAGGGCCCCGTGCCCCTGCCGACGCGCATGAAGCGCTTCGACATCCTGCGCTCGCCGCACGTGAACAAGAGCTCGCGCGACCAGTTCGAGATCCGCACGCACCAGCGCCTGATGGACATCGTCGACCCGACCGACAAGACCGTCGACGCGCTGATGAAGCTGGACCTGCCGGCCGGCGTGGACGTCGAGATCAAGCTGCAGTAAGCACTGCCGCTTCCAGGAAAGAGCGCCGCGGGGTTCCGCGGCGCTTTTTTTTTCGTCCCTCGCCCGGTCAGTTGCTGTCCAGCCAGCGCTGGTACGCGGCGAAGCCGGAGGGCCGGCCGAGGAAGTCGCGCACCAGGTCCGCCGCCGGCCTGGAGCCGCCCGGCTCGAGCACCGCGCGCCGGTAGCGCATGGCGACCTCGCGGTCCATGATGTCGCCCTGGGCGGCAAATTCGCTGAACAGGTCCTTGGCGATCACCAGCGACCACATGTACGTGTAGTAGATCGCCGAGTAGCCGTCCAGGTGGCCGAAGGCTTCCTGGAAATACGTGCCCGGCACGTGCCTGAACGGCGTGTAGCGCTCCTGCATCCGCGCCGTGAACGCGGTCGTGTCCAGCCCTTTCGGATCGCGGTCGTGCAACCCGAGGCTGGTGGCGGCCAGCGACATCTGGCCGCGCACCGACATCCCCTTGCCCAGCTCCTCCGCCTGGCGCAGCTTCTCGGCCAGCTCCACCGGGATCGGCTCGCCGGTGCGGTAGTGCACGGCGAAGGTCCGCAGCGTCCGCGGGTCGCGCATCCATTCCTCCAGCATCTGCGAGGGCGCCTCGACGAAGTCGCGCTCCGTCGCCACGCCGGCCTGCCCGGCCCAGCGCGTGTGGCCGCCCAGCACGTTGTGCAGCAGGTGGCCGAACTCGTGGAAGAACGTCCTGGCGTCGCGGTACTCGAGCAGGCCGGGATCGCTGGCGGTGGGCTGGCGGAAATTGCAGACCAGCACGCCCTCGGGCAGGGCCGCGCCTTGCTTGCCGTACACCAGCCGGAAGTGCGCGTAGTGCTTGTACTTGTTCTCGCGCGGGTGCATGTCCAGGTAGATGCGCCCGAGATTGCGCGGGCCGTCGAACACGTCGTAGACCTCGACGCTCGGGTGCCACACCGGGGCGTCCTGCACCGGCTGGTAGCGGATCCCGAACAGCCGGCTGGTGGTGGCCAGAACGGCCTGCTTGACGCGGTCGTACTGGAAGTACGGACGCACCTCCTGCGCGTCCACGCCGTATTGCTCGGCCCGGATCCGGTCGCTCAGGTAGCCCGTGTCCCAGGGCAGCACTTCGCTCGCCCCCGGGTCGTCGCGGCGCTTGCGCGCGAGCAGCTGCGCGTAGTCGCGCTCGGCCCGCGCCGCCGAGGCGGCGGCGATCTTCTCGATGAAGGCGCCTGCCTGCGCGGCCGAGCCGATCATCTTGTCGGCCGTCACGTAGTCGGCCCAGTTGCGAAAGCCCAGCAGCGTGGCCAGTTCGTACCGCAGGGCCAGCAACCGGTCCAGCGCGGCCAGGTTGGCCGGATGGGCCCTCAGGCGGTAGAGCTTCCAGAAGCGCTCGCGCACGTCGGCCCGGCGGGCATACGACATCACCGGCGTGTAGTCGGGGTTGTCGGTCTTGAGCAGGACCTTGCCGTTCGGTCCCGGCGGGTGGGCACGCAGGAAATCCGGCGGCAGGCCCTCGAGGTCGGCGGCGTCCACCTCCAGCGTGAGCACGCTGTCGCGGATGTTGCGGCCGAACGCCTGGCTCGCCTGCACCAGCTGCTCGCTCAGCTGCCGCACGCGCTCGCGGGTGGCTTCGTCGCGGTCCACGCCCGACAGCCGGAACCGCTGCAACGTCTTGTCCAGGTAATAGCGCGAGGCGGCATCCAGCGGCGCCGGATCGACCTGTGCCAGCCGGTCGTAGAGCCCGCGGTCCAGCGAGATGGCCGTGCGCGCCGCCGAGACGGTGCGCTCGCAGGCCTCCGCCGCGGACCGCATGGCCGCGGACGGGTGCACCTCGCGCGCCAGGCCGGCGCGGGCTCCGGCGTCGCCCAGCGCCTTCTGCGCGCTGTCGTATGCCTCCAGGGCCTGCTCGGCCGTCGGCGCGCGCAGCGCCTTGGCCTGCTCCATGCCGGCGCGGGCGGCGGCGACGCTGGCCTCGCACGCGGCCGCGAACGCCTGCGGCGAGACCACCAGCGCCGCGGAGGCCCCCTGCTGAGCGGGCGCGGGCGCCGCTTGCGCCGCGGCGGAAAGTGCGCAGGCCAGCGCGGCGGCGGCGGCCAGGGCCGCGAAAGTTCGATGCAAGGCGGGTCTCCTCGGGGATCGTCGTTCTGGGGGTGCGGGATTGTTGCAGAGCCATGCCGCCGGCCGGCGGCAGTGAGTGGCCGCCAACCAGGGAGCTTGCGCGGGCGTCGCCGGCGCGCTACAATCACCGGCTTCGTCCGAATTGGGCGAGGTGTGAGCGTTCCGGCTGCAGTGTGCCGGGGCGCGTCGATCAACCTTCTTTCGCCGCTCCCTCGGGGGCGTCAAACGCAGAAGCCAATTGCAGCGGCTGCGGCGGAAGCAACGGAGCACAACATGAGTCAGAGCAACTCCCTCGGGTTGCTGGGCCGCAAGGTGGGCATGATGCGCCTGTTCACCGATGATGGGGACGCAGTTCCTGTCACGGTGGTGGACGTGTCGGGCAACCGAGTCACCCAGGTCAAGACCGAAGAGAACGACGGCTACGTGGCCCTGCAGGTCACGTTCGGCAAGCGCAAGACCTCGCGCGTGACCAAGCCGCTCGCCGGCCACCTCGCCAAGGCGGGCGTGGAACCCGGTGAGATCATCCAGGAATTCCGCGTGACGGCCGACGCCGCGGGCAAGTACGCCGCCGGCGCCACGGTGCCCGTGACCGACGTGTTCGCCGTGGGCCAGCAGGTCGACGTGCAGGGCACCTCGATCGGCAAGGGCTTCGCCGGCACCATCAAGCGCCACAACTTCAGCTCGCAGCGCGCGTCGCACGGCAACAGCCGTTCGCACAACGTGCCCGGCTCGATCTCGATGGCGCAGGACCCGGGCCGCGTGTTCCCGGGCAAGAAGATGACCGGCCACATGGGCGACGAGACCGTCACCACCCAGAACCTCGACGTCATCCGCATCGATGAAGCCCGCCAGCTGCTGCTGATCAAGGGCGCGGTCCCCGGCTCCAAGGGCGGTTTCGTCACCGTGCGCCCGGCCGTCAAGGCCCGCGTGCAGAAGGGAGCGAAGTAATGCAGCTCGAACTCCTGAACGAGCAGGGCCAGGCGGCGTCGAAGTTCGACGCGCCCGAGACCGTGTTCGGTCGCGAATACAACGAAGACCTGGTGCACCAGATCGTCGTCGCCTTCCAGGCCAATGCCCGCCAGGGCACTCGCGCCCAGAAGGACCGCGAGATGGTCAAGCACTCGACCAAGAAGCCGTTCAAGCAGAAGGGCACGGGCCGCGCCCGCGCCGGCATGACCTCCTCGCCGCTGTGGCGTGGCGGCGGCCGCATCTTCCCGAACAGCCCGGACGAGAACTTCACCCAGAAGATCAACAAGAAGATGTACCGCGCCGGCATGGCGTCCATCTTCTCCCAGCTCGCCCGTGAGGGCCGCCTGGCCGTGGTCGACTCCATCAAGGTGGATTCGCCCAAGACCAAGCAGCTGGCCGCCAAGTTCAAGGCGATGAACCTGGACTCGGTGCTGGTGATCGCCGACGAAGTCGACGAGAACCTGTACCTCGCCTCGCGCAACCTGGCCAACGTGCTCGTCGTCGAGCCGCGTTACGCCGATCCGCTGTCGCTGGTGCACTACAAGAAGGTGCTGGTCACCAAGGCCGCCATCGACAAGCTCAAGGAGATGTTCGCATGAGCCGTGTGAACCCCACCCCCGCCGAACGCAAGTTCGACGAAGGCCGCCTGATGTCGGTGCTGGTCGCTCCGGTCGTCTCCGAGAAGGCGACGCACGTGGCCGACAAGACCAACTCCGTCACCTTCAAGGTGCTGCAGGACGCCACCAAGCCCGAGATCAAGGCCGCCGTCGAACTGATGTTCAAGGTGGAAGTCAAGGGCGTGTCGGTGGTCAACACCAAGGGCAAGACCAAGCGCTTCGGCCGCTCGGTGGGCCGCCGCGACAACGTTCGCAAGGCCTACGTGACGCTCAAGCCGGGCCAGGAGCTCAATCTCTCCGGGGAGGCTGCGTAAGCCATGGCCGTCATCAAGATGAAACCGACCTCGCCCGGCCAGCGCGCCGTGGTCAAGGTCACCCGCGATCACCTGTACAAGGGTGAGGCGTACGCGCCGCTGCTGGAGCCCAAGTTCCAGAAGGCCGGCCGCAACAACAACGGCCATATCACCACCCGTCACAAGGGCGGTGGCCACAAGCACCACTACCGCGTGGTGGACTTCCGCCGCAACAAGGACGGGATCCCGGCCAAGGTGGAGCGCATCGAGTACGACCCGAACCGCACGGCGCACATCGCCCTGGTGTGCTATGCCGACGGCGAGCGCCGCTACATCATCGCCCCGCGCGGCCTGGAAGTGGGCGCGCAGCTGGTCAGCGGCTCGGAAGCCCCGATCCGCGCCGGCAACACGCTGCCGATCCGCAACATCCCGGTGGGCTCGACCATCCACTGCATCGAACTGCAGCCCGGCAAGGGCGCGCAGATCGCGCGGTCGGCCGGCACCTCGGCGACGCTGCTGGCCCGCGAAGGCACCTACGCGCAGGTCCGCATGCGCTCGGGTGAAGTGCGCCGCGTGCACATCGAGTGCCGCGCCACCATCGGCGAAGTCGCGAACGAAGAACACAGCCTGCGCCAGCTCGGCAAGGCCGGCGTCAAGCGCCACATGGGCATCCGCCCGACGGTGCGCGGCGTCGCGATGAACCCGATCGACCACCCGCACGGCGGCGGCGAAGGCCGCACCGGCACGGGCAAGCCGCCGGTGGATCCGTGGGGCAACCTGACCAAGGGTTACCGCACGCGTAACAACAAGCGCACGCAGACGTTCATCGTCTCGCGCCGCAAGAAGTAAGGGGTCGCACAAATGACGCGTTCTCTCAAGAAGGGTCCGTTTGTGGACCACCACCTGGTGGCCAAGGTCGACAAGGCCGTGACCAACAAGGACAAGAAGCCGATCAAGACCTGGTCGCGCCGCTCGATGATCCTGCCCGAGTTCATCGGGCTGACCATCGCCGTTCACAACGGCAAGCAGCACGTGCCGGTCTACATCACCGACCAGATGGTGGGCCACAAGCTGGGCGAATTCGCCCTGACGCGCACCTTCAAGGGTCACCCCGCGGACAAGAAAGTCCAGAAGAAGTAAGGAGCAGACATGGAAACCCGTGCAGTCCTCCGAGGCGTCCGCCTGTCCGTCGACAAGGGCCGGCTCGTGGCCGACCTGATCCGCGGCAAGAAAGTGGACCAGGCGCTGAACATCCTGAACTTCACCCAGAAGAAGGCCGCCGTCATCGTCAAGAAAGTGCTGGAGTCCGCGATCGCGAACGCCGAGCACAACGACGGCGCCGACATCGACGAGCTGAAGGTCAAGACCATCTACGTGGAGCAGGGCGCCACGCTCAAGCGGTTCACCGCGCGCGCCAAGGGCCGTGGCAACCGCATCAGCAAGCCCACGTGCCACGTGTACGTGACCGTCGGCAACTGAGGTCAGGAAGAATATGGGACAGAAAATCCACCCCACCGGCTTCCGCCTCTCGGTCAGCCGCAACTGGGCCAGCCGCTGGTACGCGAACAACCGTGACTTCGCCGGCATGCTGGCCGAGGACATCAAGGTCCGCGAGTACCTCAAGAGCAAGCTGAAGAACGCCGCGGTCTCGCGCGTGCTGATCGAGCGTCCGGCCAAGAACGCCCGCATCACGATCTACTCCGCCCGCCCGGGCGTGGTGATCGGCAAGAAGGGCGAGGACATCGAGAACCTGAAGAAGGAACTCGCCACCCGCCTGGGCGTGCCGGTCGCGGTCAACATCGAGGAAGTGCGCAAGCCCGAAGTCGATGCCCAGCTGATCGCCGACTCGATCACCCAGCAGCTCGAGAAGCGCATCATGTTCCGCCGCGCGATGAAGCGCGCGATGCAGAACGCCATGCGCCTGGGCGCGCAGGGCATCAAGATCATGTCGTCGGGCCGCCTGAACGGCATCGAGATCGCGCGTACCGAGTGGTACCGCGAAGGCCGCGTGCCGCTTCACACGCTGCGCGCCGACATCGACTACGGCTTCTCCGAAGCCAAGACCACCTACGGCGTCATCGGCGTCAAGGTGTGGGTCTACAAGGGCGACACCCTGGGCCGCAGCGATGCGCCGTCGCTGGACAGCACGCCGCGCCCCGAGGGCGAGGAGCGTCGCGGTCCGCGTGGCCCGCGCCGTGACGGCCGTGGCGGCCCCGGCGGTGATCGCCGCGGCCCCTCGCGCGGTCCGCGCGGTGGCAGCGGTGCCGGCGCCGGCACCACCAATGCCGCGCCCGCCGATGGCAGCGACAAGCCCCAAGAGGCCGCTGGAGGTGCGGATGCACCGAAAACCGCCGTTAAGCGCGTTGCCCGCAAGGTAGCCGCGCCGGCCGCTCCCGCGGCTGACGGCAAAGGAGAGTAAACATGCTGCAACCCGCTCGCCGCAAATACCGCAAAGAGCAGAAGGGCCGCAACACCGGCATCGCCACCCGGGGCAACTCGGTGGCTTTCGGTGACTTCGGCCTGAAGTCGACCGATCGCGGCCGCCTCACGGCGCGCCAGATCGAGGCCGCGCGTCGCGCGATCTCCCGTCACGTCAAGCGTGGCGGCCGCATCTGGATCCGCGTGTTCCCCGACAAGCCGATCTCCCAGAAGCCCGCCGAGGTGCGGATGGGTAACGGCAAGGGCAACCCCGAGTACTACGTCGCCGAGATCCAGCCGGGCAAGGTGCTGTACGAGATCGTGGGTGTTCCCGAGGAACTGGCGCGCGAGGCGTTCAAGCTGGCCGCGGCCAAGCTGCCGCTGCGCACCACGTTCGTGACCCGCATGATCGGCGCTTAAGGAGAAGACAGATGACCAAAGCTGCCGACCTGCGCCAGAAGGACGTTGCCGCCCTCGAAGAGGAAGTGAAGTCCCTGCAGCGCGCCCACTTCGGCCTGCGCATGCAGAAGGCCACGCAACAGTTGAACAACACCGGCTCGCTGCGCGTCACGCGCCGCGACATCGCTCGCGCCAAGACCATCCTGGCGCAAAAGCGTGCCGAGACCACCAAGTAATCCGGAGTGAACATGACGGAAGCCAAGACCTCCCTCAAGCGCACCCTGATCGGCAAGGTGGTGAGCGACAAGCGTGCCAAGACCGTGACGGTCCTGGTGGAGCGCCGCGTCAAGCACGAGCTGTACGGCAAGATCGTTGCCAAGTCCAGCAAGTACCACGCGCATGACGAGAACGGCCAGTTCCACGTGGGCGACGTGATCGAGATCACCGAGTCCCGCCCGATCTCCAAGACCAAGAACTGGGTCGCGACCCGTCTGGTCGAGAAGGCTGCCGCGGTCTAATCCCCCGCGCAGCGAGCTCCCCCGAAAACGGCCCACAATGTGGGCCGTTTTTCTTTTTCGCACCAGGAGATCCCCATGATCAAGGTTGGAGACGCGCTGCCCGACGTCACCCTGCAGGAGTACTCGGACGTCGAGGGCAACGGCTGCAGCATCGGCCCGAACCCGGTCAAGGTGAAGGATGCCGCGGCCGGCAAGACCATCGCCCTGTTCGGGCTGCCGGGCGCCTTCACGCCCACCTGCTCGGCCAAGCACGTGCCGGGCTACGTGCAGAAGTTCGACGAACTGAAGAAGGCCGGCGTCGACGAGATCTGGTGCGTGAGCGTCAACGACGCCTTCGTCATGGGCGCCTGGGGACGCGAGCAGCAGGCGGGCGGCAAGGTGCGCATGCTGGCCGACGGCAGCGCGGAGTTCGCCAAGGCCACCGGCCTCACGCTGGACCTCACGGCGCGCGGCATGGGCGTGCGCAGCACACGTTACTCGATGCTGGTGAAGGACGGCAAGGTGGCTTCGATCAACCTCGAGGCGCCGGGCAAGTTCGAGGTCAGCGACGCCGACACCCTGCTCGCGCAGGCCAAGGGCTGACCGCGCGGGGGCCGGCCGTCAGAGGTCGACCTTGAGGTAGTGCGCCCCCGGGATGGGGTTGTGGTAATAGGGCTCGATGGCCTCGAAGCCCAGGTCCTCGTACAGGGCCCGGGCCGACTCCATGTCGTCCAGCGTGTCCAGCAGCACGCAGGCGTAGCCCGCCTGCCGCGCCGCGTCGAGCGCCGCCTCGGCCAACTGGCGGCCGAGGCCGAAGCCGCGGAAGGGCTTGCGCACGTACAGGCGCTTCATCTCGGCGGCATCGGGGTAGTCGCTGGCCTCCAGCGGCCGCAGCGCGCAGCAGCCGGCGACCGCGCCGTCCACCTTGGCCAGGTACAGCGCGCCGCGCGGCGCCGCATAGTCGCCCGGCAGGTCGGCCAATTCCTCCTCGAACCCCTGGAAGCACAGGTCCACGCCCAGTCCCAGGGCGTACTCCCGGAAGATCTCTCGGGCGGCTTGGATGTCGTCGGTGGACTCGGGCGTGATCAGCTCGACCACGGGTAGCTCGGCCGTTGGCAAGGCAGTGGCAGGCAGTGGCGGGACGGGCAGTTTAGCGGCTGGCCGGCGCCGGGCAACCTCAGCGGTTCACCAGCCACCAGACCGCCGCGCCGCAGGCACCGAACACGGCCGCGGCCAGCAGCCGGGTGCCCGCCGTGTCGATGGAGGCCCGGGTGCCCTCGGGCGCGTCCTTGTCCCCGCGCAGCATCGCCCGCACCAGGTTCTCGCGCTTGCGCAGCAGGTAGAACAGCACCGCGCCGACGTGCAGCACGACGAGGCCCACCAGCGCCCATGGCCCGATCGCCTTGTGGTACCAGGTCGCCGCCAGCCCCTGGCTGGTGTCCACCAGCCGGTTCAGCGGGCCGGTGAACGCGATCTCGTCGTCACTCACCAGCCCGGTGCCGACCTGGGCCAGCAGCACCAGCAGCATGGCCAGCACCGAGCCGGCCCCGAGCGGGTTGTGGCCCACCAGGTGGTCCGGGTGCGATTGGCCGCGCAGGTACCCCGCCACCGTCGAGGGGGTGTAGAGGAAGCTCGTGAAGCGCGACCAGTGGCCGCCCAGGAAGCCCCAGACCAGGCGAAACAGCAGCAGCGCCAGCACCGCGTAGCCCAGCCGCGCATGCCATTCCACCCACGAGCCCGGCACCCAGGCCGTGGCCAGCAGGCCGGCGACGCAGGCGACCAGCGCCCAGTGGAAGACTCGGGTGGGAAGGTCCCAGACGCGTACCGGTGTGCCCATGCTCGTGCTCGCTCCTGGCGGCCGATTCTGCGCGGGAATTCCATGCGCCGCAGAGTTGGCGGGAATCTCCGCGCGCCGGGCCGCCGCCAAGCAAAGAGCCCCGCGTCGGCGGGGCTCCGGTCGGTCGGGCGGGACGCTTCAGGCGGTCTCGGCCAGCAGTTTCTCGATCAGCTGGTGCAGCTCGGCGAAATTGGGCTCGCCAACGTAGCGCTTGACGATCTCGCCCTTCTTGTTGACCACGAACGTGGTGGGCGTCAATTGCACCTCGCCCCAGGCCTTGGCGACCTCGCCGGTGTTGTCGATCGCCACCTGGAACGGCAGCTTGCGCGTCTGGGCGTAGTTGACAACGTAGGCGGGCGGGTCGTAGCTCATCGCCACGGCCAGCGTGTCGTAGCCGCGGGCCTTGTACTTGTCGTGGGTGGCGACGATTTTGGGCATCTCGCCCACGCAGGTCACGCAGCTGGTGGCCCAGAAGTTCACCAGCGTCACCCGGCCCTTCAAGTCGGCCGTGGTCTTCTTCGAGCCGTCGAGCAGCACGAACGTCGACTGCGGCGCGGCCGCGGTGCCGGTGTTCATGTAGACGGCGGCCCCGACACCCACCAGGGCGGCGGCGGCGAGGCCGATCAGTGCCTTCTTCATGCGCAGAGTTTACGTGGCTGCAGGCGCTCCCGCTCGGAGTCGCGCCATGCCCCTTTGTTCCGCGTCAAGCGCAGGCCGCCAGCAGCTGCGCCAGCTCGGCCGGCATGGTCACCATCGGGTCGTGCCCGGTGGGCAGGTCGACCACCCGGGCGCCCCCGCCGGCGCGCCAGGCGCCGCCCCAGAAGCCCGGGTCGGCCATCCGGGGCCGGATCGCGTCGATGGTGGGCAGCTGCGGCCGGACGCAGTTGACGAAGGTGCGCGGCACCGCGGCCACGCGCTGCGGGTCGAAGTCGAGCGGCGCCTCGTAGGTGTGGCCCGGGTGGGCGGTGAGCCGGCGCTTGACCCACTCGTAGTCCTCGCCCTGCAGCCCGTAGTTGTCCGGGTCCGGCGCCGCCAGGCTGTAGTCGGGCGACGCCTGCGCGCCGGCCAGGCGCACCTCGCGCGTGGCGCGGGCATGGGTGCTGCTCCAGCTTTCGCCCGGCCGCGGCACCACCGCGTCGACGTACACCAGATGCCGCAGCCGCTCGCCCATCCGGTCGGCGATGGCGGTGCCGACCATGCCGGCGTAGGAGTGAACGGCCAGCACGACGTCGCGCAGTTCCTCGGCTTCCAGCACGCCGGCGACGTCGGCGATGTGGGTCTCGAGCGTGATCGTGGGCGACAGCAGGTGCGCGCGCTCGCCCACGCCGGTGAGCGTGACCGCATGGACCCGGTGGCCTTCGCGCGCCAGGCGCTGCACCACCCGTTGCCAGCACCAGCCGCCATGCCAGGCGCCGTGCACGAGGACGAAGTTGGCCATCAGATCACTCCTTGCTCGCGCAGCGCGGCGATGCGGTCGGCTGGCCAGCCCAGCACGTCGCGCAGGATCTCGTCGGTGTGCTGGCCGAGCAGGGGCGGCGGCAGGTCGGCCCGCACGGGCGTGCCGCTGAGCTTCATCGGACTGGACACCAGCCGCACGCCGGGGGCGAGCGGGTGATCCCAGTGCGTGACCATCCCGCGCTCGGCCACCTGCGGGTCGGCGAAGACTTCCGCCAGGTTGTTGATCGCGCCGCAGGGCACCTTGGCCGCTTCCAGCGCCGCCAGCCACTGCGCCTTGGTGCGGGTCTTCATCACCTGCTCCAGCAGAGGCACCAGCACCGCGCGATGGCGCACCCGGTCCTGGTTGCGGACGAAGCGCGCATCGGCGGCCAGGTCGGGCCGGCCCGCCACGTCGCAGAACTTGGCGAACTGGCCGTCGTTGCCGACCGCGATGATCACGTGGTCCTTGGCGCCATCGGCCGTCGGCGCGACCTCGAACACCTGGTAGGGCACGATGTTCTGGTGCGCGTTGCCGGCCCGGCCCGGCACCTTGCCGCTGACCAGGTAGTTGGCCCCGAGGTTGGCCAGCATGGCGACCTGCGTGTCCAGCAGCGCCATGTCGATCGCCTGGCCCTGTCCGGTGCGCTCGGCGTGCCGCAGCGCCGCGACGATCGCCACGGCCGCGTACATGCCCGTGAACAGGTCGGCCACCGCGACGCCGACCTTCTGCGGCCCGCCGCCCAGGTCGTCGCGCTCGCCCGTCACGCTCATGAGCCCGCCCATGCCCTGCACCGCGTAGTCGTAGCCGGCGCGGTCCTTGTAGGGGCCGGTCTGGCCGAAGCCGGTGACGCTGCAGTACACCAGCTTCGGGTTGATCGCCCGCAGCGAGGCGTGGTCCAGCCCGTAGCGGGCCATGTCGCCGACCTTGAAGTTCTCGATGAAGACGTCGCAATGCCGCGCGAGCTCGCGCACCAGCGCCTGGCCTTCCGGGCGGGCGATGTCGCAGGTGACCGACCGCTTGTTGCGGTTGGTGCCCAGGTAGTAGGCCGCCTCGTGCGTGTCGTGCCCCTGGGCGTCCTGCAGGAAGGGCGGGCCCCAGCTGCGGGTGTCGTCGCCGGTGCCGGGGCGCTCGATCTTGATGACGTCGGCGCCGAGGTCGGCCAGGGTCTGGGTGCACCAGGGGCCGGCCAGAACGCGGGAGAGGTCCAGGATGCGGATGCCGTCGAGCGCAGTCATGGGAAGCGATTGTGGTCCGGAAACGTATCATCGGGCGATGCTTCGCCTTCGTGCGGCGCTGCCGGCGGCCGTCCTCGCCGCCGCCGCCTGCAGTCCCACCTTCAACTGGCGCGAGGTCCGCGCCGAACCCGCCCCGCTCAAGGCGATGCTGCCTTGCAAGCCCGACAAGGGCAGCCGCCATGTCCCCATGGGCGGCCGGGACGTCGAGCTGGCCGTGCTCGGTTGCGACACCGGCGGCGCCACCTTCGCGATCCTGCAGGCCGACCTGGGCGATCCGGCGCGCGTGCCGGACGTGCTGGCGCAGTGGAACCGCGCGACGCTCGCCAACATGCAGGCGACGGCCTCCACGACGCGTCCCTTCGCGCTGCCGGGCGCCGCGGCGACGCCCGGCGCCCAGCGCGTCTCGGCCCAGGGCCGCCGCGCCGACGGCTCGGCCGTGCGTGGCGAGATCGCCTACTTCGCCCGCGGCAGCCAGGTGTTCCAGGCGGTCGTCTATGCGCCCGAGCCGAAACCCGACTGGGTGCAGCCGTTCTTCGACGGGCTGAAGTTCGAATGAGCGTGCTGCCCCGGCGCACCGCCGTCGTCGTCTTCCTCGCCTTCGCGTTCGCCTATTTCTTCTCGGCGGTGCTGCGCGCGGTCACCGCGACGCTCGCGCCCACCCTCACGCAGGAATTCGGCCTGTCGGCCCAGGACCTGGGCCTGCTCGCCGGCGGCTTCTTCTTCGGCTTCGCCGCCACGCAGCTGCCGCTGGGCACCTGGCTGGACCGGCACGGGCCCAAGAAGGTGATCCTCAGCTTCGTGGGCATCGCGGTGGCGGGCTGCCTCGCGTTCGCGATGGCCGGCAGCTTCTGGACCCTGCTTGGCGCGCGCGTGCTGTGCGGCGTGGGCGTGAGCGCGTGCCTGATGGCGCCGCTGACCGGCTACCGCCGCTGGCTCGACGGACCGGGGCAGCTGCGCGCCAATTCATGGATGCTGATGACCGGCTCGCTCGGCATGGTGGCCTCGACCCTGCCGGTGCAGTGGCTGCTGCCGCTGGTCGGCTGGCGCCCGGTGTTCGTCGCCCTGGCCGTGCTGCTGGGCGTGTCCTCGCTGGTGCTGGCCTGGCGCGTGCCCGGCTGGGACGTCGGCGAGCACCATGGCGACCCGCCCAGCTATGCCCAGGTCTGGCGCCACCCGTACTTTCGCCGCCTGGCGCCGCTCGGCTTCTTCAACTACGGCGGCATGATCGCCGTGCAGTCGCTCTGGGCCGGGCCCTGGATGGTGCGGGTGTCGGGCTGGCAGCCGCTGCAGGCGGCCACGGGCCTGTTCGCGATCAACGTCTCCATGCTGCTGACCTTCTGGACCTGGGGCTTGCTCAATCCCGTGCTGGCGCGGCGCGGCCTGGGCACCGACCGCCTGATCACCTGGGGGCTGCCGCTCAGCCTGTTCGTGCTGGCGGGCATCCTGGTGGCCGGGCCGGGCGCCGCCGCCGCGGCCTGGGCGCTGTTCTGCGTCACCTCGACCTTCGTCTCGCTGGCGCAGCCGGCCGTCGGGATGGCGTTCCCGTCGGCGCTGGCCGGCCGCGCGTTGTCGGCCTACAACCTGGTGATCTTCGCCGGCGTGTTCACCGTGCAGTGGGGCATCGGGCTGCTGGTGGACGGCTTCACCGCCGCCGGACTGGGCCAGGTGGATGCGTTCCGCGGCGCTTTCGCCGTGTTCCTGGCCTTCGCCGTCGCGTCCTATGGCTGGTTCCTGATGGGGAGACGTGATAATCCCCAGGAGCTGCGGCCCGCCCCCCGATGAACGCGATCCTGATCATCGCCCATGCACCGCTGGCGCACGCCTTGCGCCAGTGCGCGTTGCACGTGTTCCCGGATTGCGCCGCCTCGCTGGCCGCCATCGACGTGCAGCCCAACCTGCCGCCGGAGGAGACGCTCGCCACCGCCCGCATCGCGATGGCGCAGCTGACGCAGCCGCAGCAGGTCAAGGGCGTGCTCGTGCTCACGGACATCTTCGGCGCCACCCCGAGCAACGTGGCGCAGAAGCTGGTGGACGGCCTCACCTCGCGCCTGATCACCGGCGTCAACCTCCCGATGCTGCTGCGCAGCGTCAGCTACCGCCACGAGCCGCTCGACGCGCTGGTCGCTCGCGCCGTCGTCGGCGGGACCCAGGGCGTGATGCAGGTCGCCATCACCGCGCCGCAGAACCAGCCCCGCCGCAACCATGACCAAGACCACCACGACCATCAGCAATAAGCTGGGACTGCATGCCCGCGCGTCGGCCAAGCTCACCAAGCTGGCCGCCAGCTACCCCTGCGACGTCTGGATCGCCAAGGGCGAGCGGCGCGTGAACGCCAAGAGCATCATGGGGGTGATGATGCTGGCCGCGGGCGTCGGCAGCGAGGTGATGATCGAGACCGAGGGCGAGCGCGCCCAGGAGGCGATGGACGCGTTGCTGGCCCTGATCCACGACAAGTTCGGCGAAGGCGAGTGAAGGCGGGGACCGGGCCATGACCTTCGCCATCCACGGCCTGCCTGTTGCGCGCGGCATCGCGATCGGCCGCGCGGTGCTGATGGCCGGGCGGGTGGACGTGACCCACTACTTCATCGAGCCGGGCCAGGTCGAGGCGGAGATCGAACGCGTGCGCGACGGGCGCAACGGCGTGATCGAGGAGATCCACCGGCTGCAGAACACGATCGCGTCGATGGGCCCGAAGGAGGCGCCGCACGAGCTGTCCGCGCTGCTGGACGTGCACCTGATGCTGCTGCAGGACCAGGACCTGATCGAGGGCGTCAAGCACTGGATCCGCGACCGCCTGTACAACGCCGAATGGGCGCTGACCACGCAGCTGGAGCAGCTGTCGCGCCAGTTCGACGAGATGGACGACGCGTACCTGCGCGAGCGCAAGGCCGACCTGGAGCAGGTGGCCGAACGCATCCTGCGGCACATGAAGGGCGTGCCCTCGCCGGTTGCGCCGCCGCAGCGCCGGCCCGCGCAGCCGCGCCAGCAGGACCTGCTGCTGGCCGACGACAGCATCGACGTGCCGCTGGTGCTGATCGCCCACGACCTCTCGCCCGCGGACATGCTGCAGTTCAAGCAGAGCGTGTTCGCCGGTTTCGTCACCGACGTGGGCGGCAAGACCTCGCACACCGCGATCGTCGCGCGCAGCATGGACATCCCGGCGGTGGTGGGCGCGCGCAGCGCCAGCCACCTCGTGCGCCAGGACGACTGGGTGATCATCGACGGCGACGACGGCGTGATGATCGTCGACCCCTCGCCGATCATCCTGGCCGAATACGGCTTCAAGCAGCGCCAGGGCGAACTCGAGCGCGGCCGCCTCGCGCGCCTGCGCCACACGCCGGCGATCACGCTCGACGGCCAGAAGATCGAGCTGCTGGCCAACATCGAATTGCCCGAGGACGCCGCCGGCGCCGTCGAGGCGGGCGCGGTGGGCGTGGGCCTGTTCCGCAGCGAGTTCCTGTTCATGAACCGCAAGGGGCACCTGCCCGACGAGGACGAGCAGTACGAGGCCTACCGCCGCGCCGTCGACGGCATGCAGGGGCTGCCGGTCACCATCCGCACCATCGACGTGGGCGCCGACAAGCCGCTGGACGAGGAGGAGCGCGACGAGGCGCACCTGAACCCGGCGCTGGGCCTGCGCGCCATCCGCTGGAGCCTGGCCGACCCCGCGATGTTCCTCACCCAGCTGCGCGCCATCCTGCGCGCGGCCGCCCACGGCAAGGTCAACATGCTGATCCCGATGCTGGCCCACGCCAGCGAGATCCGCCAGACCCTGTCGTTGCTGGACTTCGCGCGCGCCGAGCTCGACAACCGCGGCGTCGCCTACGGGCCGCTGCAGCTCGGGGCGATGATCGAGATCCCGGCGGCGGCGCTCACGCTGCGCACCTTCCTGAAGTACTTCGATTTCCTCTCGATCGGCACCAACGACCTGATCCAGTACACGCTGGCGATCGATCGCGCCGACGAATCGGTGGCGCACCTGTACGACCCGCTGCATCCGGCGGTGCTGCAGCTGGTCGCCAACACCATCGCCGAGTGCAAAGCGCAGGGCAAGGGCGTGAGCGTGTGCGGCGAGATGGCCGGCGACACGCAGTTCACGCGCCTGCTGCTCGGGCTGGGCCTGCGCAGCTTCTCGATGCACCCGGCGCAGATCCTCGCGGTCAAGCAGGAGGTGCTGCGCGCCGATGCCAGCCGGCTCGCGGCCTGGGCGCAGGAGGTGGTCGCCGCCGAGGAGCCGGCCAAGCTGCTGGGCTGACCGGCTACCAGCCGGCTTCCTGCGACCGGTACGGATTGGCGGTGGCGGCCACGGGCGGCGCGGGACCGGCGCCGCTGGCCTCGCCGCGGGCGGGGGCACCGCCGCGAGCGGGCGCCACCACGATGGCGTTGGACGACACCGTCGGTCCTTCCCGCGGCGGCGCGACCACCAGGGCGCGCGGCACGCCGCCACCGGGCACCACGATGGCCGGTTCGGGCGACCCGGGCGGCCAGGCCTCGCGCGGCGGGGCGATGACGATGGCCGGCTCGACGACCGAGGGCGACGGCAGCGGCGGCAGGGCGGCCAACTCGGGAAGCGGCTGCTGGTCCGGGTTGCCGGGCGCCACGCCCCACCAGTTGTTGACTTCCTCGATCACGTCCGGGTCGTTCGGCCGCGGGAACTTCGCCTTGGCGTCGAGCAGCTTCGCGCGCAGGGACTGGCGGAAGAACTCGCCCACCATCGGCAGCGCGCTGCGGGCGCCCGGCCCCCAGGCGTCCTGCATGGTGATGCGGCTGTCGTTGAAGCCCACCCAGGCGCCGGCGACCAGCTGCGGGTGCATCAGGATGAACCAGCCATCGGTGTTGTCCTGCGTGGTGCCGGTCTTGCCCGCGAGGTCGCCCTGCAGGCCATAGCGCGCGCGGATGGCCGTGGCGGTGCCGCGGTCGACCACGCCGCGCATGGCGTCGAGCAGCACCACGTTGGGCGCGAAGGGCAGCGCCTCCTGCGGCGCCTCCGGCGCGAAGGCCTGCAGCACCCGGCCGCGCCGGTCCTCCACGCGCGCGACGATCATCGGCGGCACGTAGCGGCCGCCGTTGGCGATCGTCGCGTACGAAGCCACCATCTCCTTGAGGGTCACGGGGCTCGTGCCCAGGCCGAGCGAGAGCACCGGATCGAGCTTGCTGTCGCGCACGCCCATGGTCCGTGCCAGCTCCGCCACGCTGGCCGGGCCGACGCGTTGCGTCAGCTGCGCGGTGATCGTGTTCTTGGAGAACGCCAGCGCGTCGCGCAGCGTCATCGGCTCCCCCGTGGGCTGGCCGATGTCGGTGGGGCGCCAGACCTCGCCCGGGCCGACGGGGATCTCGACCACCTCGTCGAACAGCACGTCCGTCGGTCGCGATCCCTGCAGGAACGCGGCGCCATACACGAACGGCTTGAAGGTCGAGCCCGGCTGGCGTCGCGCCTGCTGCACATGGTCGAACTGGTCGGTCGCGAAGTCGCGGCTGCCCACCCACGCGCGCACCAGGCCCGTGCCGGGTTCGAGCGCGATCAGGCCCGCCTGCAGCCGCGTCTTGTCCGCGCGCAAGGCGTCCATGAAGGCGGTGTCGGCGCGCAGCCTGGCCAGCGCCTCGGCCTCGGCCAGGCCCTGCGCGCGGGCGGCCTGGAACTGGGCGGTCTCGCGGATGAAGGCATTCACCAGGTCGCGCTTGGCCGTCCAGCCATGGCGGCCGCCCCACGCCGCGTCGGCCTGCTTCTGCAGGCGCTCGGCCTGCTCGGACAGCGCGCGGGTGGCCATCGCCTGGGCGCGCGAGTCGATCGTGGTGCGCACCACCAGGCCGTCCGAATAGACGTCGTAGCCGTTGCGGTCCGCCCACTCGATCAGCCAGCGCCGGACCTGGGCCACGAAATGCGGGGCCGGCCCGAGCTCCTCCTCCTGGCGCTCGAAGTCCAGGCGCAGGGGCGCGGCGCGCAGGCTCGCCAGCTGGGCCGATTCGAGCTTGCCCACACGGGCCATCTGGGCGAGCACGATGTTGCGGCGCTGGCGCGCCCGCTCCGGATTGAGCACGGGGTTGTAGTAGCTCGTGCCCTTGAGCATGCCGACGAGCGTCGCGCTCTGCAGCACGTCGAGGTCGCGCGCCGAGCGGTCGAAGTAGGTGCGCGCGGCCATCTCGATGCCGTACGCGTTGTACAGGAAGGGCACCGTGTTCAGGTAGGTCTCGAGGATCTCGTCCTTGCCGTAGACCGACTCGATCCGCACGGCGGTGATCGCTTCCTTGATCTTGCGCTCCAGCGTCGGCGCGCGGCCGATTTCCTCGGGATACAGGTTGCGCGCGAGTTGCTGGGTGATCGTGGAGCCGCCCTGCAGGCGGCCGCGCACGGTGTTGATCGCCGCCCCGATCGTGCGCCGCAGGTCCAGCCCGTGGTGGTCGTAGAAGCGCTGGTCTTCCGTCGCCAGCAGCGCCGTGACGACGGAGGGCGAGATCTCGGCCAGCGGCACCCATTGCCGGTTGGCCCGGCGCAGCACCGCGAGTTGCTGGCCGTCGGAGGACAGCACCACGCTGGGCTGCTGCTCGCGCACCTTGCGCAGGTCGGCGACCCCCGGGGTCTGCGGCACCAGGGCCAGCACGTAAGCGGCGGCCAGCGCGGCGGCGCCGATCGGCAGCATCGCCAGGATCAGGATCGGGTGTGTGCGCACGCCGCGCCAGAACGCCGTCCAGACCCGGCGCACGCGGCCGGCGGCCGGCGGTGTGTCGCGTTCGTCGTGGTGCTTCATGGGGGCGGCGGCAGGGACTGCGATGACTCTAGGAGCCGGCTTTTCGCCCCCCTGTAGGACGGCAACACCAGGGCGCCACAGCGGTACGGGCCATGCGGCGACGGATGAAACCGGGTGTCGGATGCCGCGCCAGCCGGGCCCGGCGCGTGCGCCTCAGGCCGACGCCGCGTCGCGCCGCACTTCCTCGCGCCGGCGCGTGCCGAGGATCGCCCCGTCCACGATGAGCGCCGCGGCGGCGGCGACGTGCCAGCTCAGGCTGCGCCCGGTCGCGAGCAGCAGCAGCGCGGTCGAGGCGAGCGGCGTAAGGTAGCTCAGCACGCCGATCTGGCGCGGGTCGCCGAGCTTGAGCGCGTGGTCCCACAGGAAGAAGGCCGCGCCCAGCGGGCCCAGGCCCATGACCGCCAGCAGCAGCCAGTCGCGCGGCGCGATGGCCGCCGCCGGCTCCAGCGCCGCATGGCAGGCCAGCGACAGCAGGCCCGACACGAGGCCGAACAGGCCGATCGCTGCGGTGGGGAAGCGCGCCACGCGTTGCGTCAGCAGCGAGTAGGTCGACCAGACGAGGGCCGAGCCGAGCGCGGGCAGGTAGCCCCACGCCCAGCCCGGCCCCTGCCCCGTGCCGCCGGTGCCGAGGATGGCGACCGCCGCACCCGCGAATCCCAGCAACGCGCCCGCGACATGGCCCGCGTGCAGCCGCAGCCCGGGCAGCAGCAGCGGGGCGAGCAGCACGATCAGCAGCGGCCAGAGGTAGTTGACGAGGTTGGCCTCCACCGGCGGCGCGTGGCGCAACGCGATGAACAGCAGGAAGTGGTAGGCGAACAGGCCGTAGATGCCCAGCAGCAGCGTCGAGGCCGGCACCTTCCACTGCCGCACCCGCGGCCAGGCCGGCACGCTGCCGATCACCAGCGCGATGCCGGTGAGCAGGAACGGCGGCAGGTGGCGCAGTTCCAGGCCGAGCGTTGCCAGCCCCGACCACAGGGCGATGGCGCCGAGCGCGCTGAGGTTCGCGGGCATGGGGGCGGGCTGGGCGGCGGACCCTGGGCGGCGCGGGCGCACCGCGCCGGCGCGGCTCAGGCCGGCAGGACGCCGGCGGCGTGCGCCTGCTGGTCGGCGTGGTAGCTCGAGCGCACCATCGCGCCCACGGCGGCGTGCGTGAAGCCCATCTCATACGCCTGGGCCTCGAACATCCTGAAGGTGTCCGGGTGCACGTAGCGGCGCACCGGCAGGTGCGAGGTGGTGGGCGCCAGGTACTGGCCGATGGTGAGCATGTCGATGCCGTGCGCGCGCATGTCGCGCATGACCTGCAGGATCTCCTCGTCCGTCTCGCCCAGGCCGACCATCAGTCCGCTCTTGGTCGGCACCGTGGGGTGCAGGGCCTTGAACTTCTTCAGCAGGTTCAGGCTGAACTGGTAGTCCGAACCCGGCCGCGCTTCCTTGTACAGGCGCGGGATGGTCTCCAGGTTGTGGTTCATCACGTCCGGCGGCGCGGCCTTCAGGATCTCCAGCGCGCGGTCGTCGCGGCCGCGGAAGTCGGGCACCAGGATCTCGATCGTCGTGCCGGGCGAGAGCTCGCGGGTGCGGCGGATACAGTCGACGAAGTGCTGGCTGCCGCCGTCGCGCAGGTCGTCGCGGTCGACGCTGGTGATCACCACGTACTTGAGCTTCAGCTTCGCGATGGTGCGCGCCAGGTTCTCGGGCTCCTGTGGATCGAGCGGGTCCGGGCGGCCGTGGCCGACGTCGCAGAAAGGGCAGCGCCGCGTGCACTTGTCGCCCATGATCATGAACGTGGCCGTGCCCTTGCCGAAGCACTCGCCGATGTTGGGGCAGGACGCTTCCTCGCACACGGTGTGCAGGTTGCTCTCGCGCAGGATCTGCTTGATCTCGTAGAAGCGCGTGGTGGGCGAGCCGGCGCGCACGCGGATCCAATCGGGCTTCTTCAGGATCTCGCCCGGCTCCACCTTGACCGGGATGCGCGACAGCTTGGCCGCGGCCTTCTGCTTGGCGGCGGCGTTGTAGGTCTCGAGGGGCTGCGCCTCGCGCACGACTTCGCTGGAGCTCATGGGATCCTTCTCAGGACAGCAGCACGGCCAGGTGGCCACCCAGCCGTTCCGCCGCCTCGGGCCAGGTGGTGGAAACCCCGATTGTAGAAAGGTCCACCGTTTGCAGCCCGGCATAACCGCAAGGGTTGATGCGCGAAAAGGGTTCCAGGTCCATGGCCACGTTCAGCGCCAGGCCGTGGTAGGTGCAGTGGCGGCTGACCTTGACGCCCAGCGCCGCGATCTTGCCGAGCCCCTCGAACGACGGGCCGGTGCCGCGTTCGATCGCGTTGTGCGAGAACGGGTCCGCCGGGCGCACGTAGATGCCCGGCGCGCCGCTCACGCGGTGCCCGGTGACGCCGTGGTCGCGCAGCGTGCGCAGCACGGCCTCCTCGAGCCGGAACACGTATTCCTTGACGAAGTACCCGCGCCGGCGCAGGTCGACCAGCGGATAGGCGACGACCTGGCCGGGGCCGTGGTAGGTGACCTGGCCGCCGCGGTTGGTCTGCACCACCGGAATGTCGCCGGGCGCCAGCAGGTGGTCGGCGCGGCCGGCCAGGCCCTGGGTGAACACGGGCGGGTGCTCGCACAGCCACAGCTCGTCGGGCGTGGCGTCCTCGCGCGCCTCGGTGAAGGCGCGCATCGCCTCGTAGGTGGGCAGGTAGTCCACCCGCCCGAGCACGCGCGTGCGCATGCGCGCTAGAGGACCACCTTCACCATCGGATGCGTGGACAGCGTGCGGTACAGCTCGTCGAGCTGCTCGCGGCTGGTCGCGGTGATGGTGATCGTGATGCCCAGGTAGTTGCCCGCCTTGCTGTCGCGCAGTTCCACGGTCGCGGCGTCGAACGTCGGATCGAAGCGCTGCGCGATCATGGTGACGGCGTGGACGAAGCCGTCCACCTTCGCGCCCATGACCTTGATGGGAAAGCGCGACGGGTACTCGATCAGCGAGTCCTTGCGCGGATCGCCGGGGGCGGGCGGGGTCTGGGTCATGGGTGGTGGGGGGGTTCAGCTGGCCTGCTTCGCCCGCTGGTAGCCGGCGTAGAGCTTCTCGTAGATGGGGCCGGGGCGGCCGTTTCCAACCGGCTTGCCGTCCAGCAGGGTGACGGGCAGCACCTCCTTGGTCGCCGAGGACAGCAGCAGCTCGTCGGCCGCCAGCACGTCGGCGCGCGGGATGCGGCGCAACTCGAACGGGATGCCGGCGTCGCGGCACAGCTGCTCGATCAGGCCGTAGCGGATGCCTTCGAGCACCAGGTTGTCCTTGGGCGAGCCCAGCACCACGCCGTCCTTGACCACCCAGACGTTGGAGGCCGCGGCTTCGGAGAGCATGCCGTCGCGGAACATCACGGTTTCGATCGCGCCCTGGTCGGCGCTGATCTGCCGCGCCAGCACGGCGCCGGCGAGGCTGGTGCTCTTGACGTGCGCCTTCTTCCAGCGGAAGTCGTCCGCCGTCACGCAGGCGAAGCCCTTGGCCCGCTCCTCGGGCCCGTACAGGGCCATGCGGGTGGCCATGGCGAACACGGTCGGCTCGATGTCCAGCGGGATCACGTGGTCGCGCATGGCCACGCCGCGCGTGATCTGGATGTACACGAGCTGGTTCGTGTCCTTCGCCGCCGCGCCGGCGTGGCGCGTGTAGCCGTCGATCAGCTTCAGGACCAGCGACTGCCAGGCCTCGCGGGTCATCGGGTTGCCCATTCGCAGTTCGGCGAGGCTGCGGTCCAGCCGCGCGAGGTGCTCGGCGAAGCGGAACGGGCGGCCGCCGTACACCGGCACCACCTCGTACACGCCGTCGCCGAAGATGAAGCCGCGGTCCATCACGCTCACGCGGGCCTCGCGCAGGGTGGTGAACTCGCCGTTGAGGTAACAGGGCAGGGCGGGGAGCTTGGCGGTGTCGGTCATGGACAGGATTGTCGCGCCTCGAGCGAAGCACCCGGCTCGCGCCGGCGATGGGCCGCAGGCGCCGCGGCTGCGGTGCACTTCCAGCTGAACAGCGCGGCGCGCGCAAGGCGATGGTCGGGCTGTGTGGCGTCCACGCGTCGCGCCAGCTCGAGCACGGGCGCTGGTCGGGCATTGGTCAGGAAAGTGGCTGTTGCTGGGGGGTTTCTACTTATAATCAAGGGCTTTGTGGAATTTCAGGGCCAAAGGCCGGGGCTTCGCGTTGGACAAGAAAACAATCGCCCCGCTTCCTGAGACGACGGAGGACGAGCAGCCCCCATTCAAGCCGCTGAGCGCCGAAGAGGCGCGCAAGCTGCGCGAGCAATACCCGCCGGTGTCCCCCTGGTGGGTGGTGGGGGGGCAGGCGGTGGTGGGTCTGGTCGCGGCGCTCGTGGCCTGGCTCGTCACCGGCAAGCCGGGCATTGGGTGGTCCGCCGGTTACGGCGCGCTGGCCGTGATGATTCCCGCCGCGTTGTTCGCGCGGGGCATCACCGGGCGGTTCTCCTCGCTCAACGCCGGCACGGCAGCCTTCGGGTTCCTGCTGTGGGAGATGGTCAAGATCGCCTTGACGGTGGCCATGATGATGGCCGCCCCGAGGCTGGTGCGCGAGTTGAGCTGGCCCGCCCTGCTGGTGGGGCTGGTGCTCGCGATGAAGGTGTACTGGGTGGCGCTGGCGTTCGCACCGCGCAAGCGTCCCCCGCAGTGAAACTGAGAGACGAACGAACAACATGGCTGCTGAACACACGGCGTCCGAGCAGGGCCGCACCGCCGGCGAGTACATCGTCCACCACCTGACCTTCGCGCAGAACCACAAGCCTGGCAACGTCGTCGACTTCACCGTCTTCAACTACGACTCGATCATCGTCGCGGTCCTGCTGGGCGTGATCAGCTGCTGGCTGCTCTGGCTGGCCGCCCGCAAGGCGACCTCCGGCGTGCCCGGCCGCTTCCAGGCCGCGGTGGAGATGCTGCTGGAGATGGTCGACTCGCAGGCCAAGGGCATCGTGCACAACGCCACCAGCCGCAAGTTCGTCGGCCCGCTGGCACTGACGGTGTTCGTCTGGATCTTCATGCTCAATGCGATGGACCTGCTGCCGGTCGACCTGCTGCCCTGGATCTGGGGCCAGGTCTACGGCGCCGCCGGCCACGACCCCGAGCACGCCTACCTGCGCGTGGTGCCCACCGCCGACCTGTCGGTCACCATGGGCCTGTCGCTGTCGGTGCTGCTGATCTGCCTGTACTACAACATCAAGATCAAGGGCGCCGGCGGCTGGGCGCACGAGCTGTTCACCGCCCCGTTCGGCAACCATCCCGCGCTGTGGCCGTTCAACTTCCTGATGCAGATCATCGAGTTCGTGGCCAAGACCGTCTCGCACGGCATGCGGCTGTTCGGCAACATGTACGCCGGCGAGCTGATCTTCCTGCTGATCGCCCTGATGGGCGGCGCGTTCTCGCTCACCGCCACCGGCATCGGCCTGGCCATCGGCCACATCATCGCCGGCACGGCCTGGGCCATCTTCCACATCCTGATCATCACGCTGCAGGCCTTCGTCTTCATGATGCTGACGCTCGTCTACGTCGGCCAGGCCCACGACGCCCACTGATCAGCCGGTTCGTTTTTCCCTTCCCTTAACCACCACCAAAGTCCTTAGGAGCAATCATGGAAGTTATCAGCTTTGTCGCCCTGGCCGCCGGCCTCATCATCGGCCTCGGCGCCATCGGCGCCTGCATCGGCATCGGCATCATGGGCAGCAAGTACCTCGAGTCGGCCGCCCGCCAGCCCGAGCTGATGAACGAGCTGCAGACCAAGATGTTCCTGCTGGCCGGCCTGATCGACGCCGCGTTCATCATCGGCACCGGTATCGCCCTGTGGTTCGCCACCGCCAACCCGTTCCTGGGCCAGCTGGCCAACCTGCCGAAGTAAGCCGCTTTCGGGCGTCCTTCCTTCCGTCAACGTCTTCCCCGGGGCGAGCCGCGCGCCGGGGACAAGGATGAACAAGTGAGCATCACCGGTACCCTCATCATTCAGATGATCGTGTTCCTGATCCTGGTCGGGTTCACGATGAAGTACGTGTGGCCGCCGATCGCCGCCGCGCTCGACGAGCGTGCCGCCAAGATCGCCGAGGGTCTGGCCGCCGCCGATCGCGCCAAGTCCGAGCTGGCCGCCGCCAACGCGAAGGTCGACCAGGAACTGGCCAAGTCGCGCAACCAGATCGCCTCGCTGCTGGCCGATGCCGAGCGCCGCGCGCAGGGCATCATCGAAGAGGCCAAGGGCCGGGCCACGGAAGAGGCCAACAAGATCATCGCTTCCGCCAAGGCCGAGGCCGACCAGCAGTCCGTCAAGGCCCGCGAGGCGCTGCGCGACCAGGTCGCCACGCTGGCGGTCCGTGGCGCCGAGCAGATCCTGCGCAAGGAAGTGAACGCCGGCGTCCACGCCGAGCTACTCAACCGCCTGAAGACCGAGCTGTAAGGGAACCGAGATGGCCGAACTCGCCACCATCGCCCGCCCGTACGCCGAGGCGCTGTTCAAGTCGACCCAGTCCGACCTGAACGGCACCGGGCAGTGGCTCGACTCGCTGGCCGCCGTGGCCGGCAACGACCGACTGCTGCAGTTCGCGGGCAACCCCAAGGTCCGCGACCAGGAGGTCTACGACCTGATCGCCGGCATCGTGCGCGAGCCGCTGCCGCCGGTGGGCCAGAACTTCCTGCGCACGGTGATCGAGAACGGCCGCCTGGCCGCGCTGCCGGAGGTGGCCGCGCAGTACCGCGAGATGATGAACGCCCAGGGCGGCTCCTCCGACGCGGTGGTCTACAGCGCCTTCCCGATCCCGGCCTCGCAGCTCGGTGAGGTGGCGCAGACGCTCGAGCGCCGCTTCGGCCGCAAGCTCAATGTCACGGTGCAGGAAGATCCCTCGCTGATCGGCGGCATCCGCGTCGTGGTCGGCGACGAGGTGCTGGACACCTCGGTCAAGGCCCGCCTCGAACAAATGAAAGTCGCGCTGACGGCGTAAGCCGCCCCGCTCCCAAGGACACAAGGAACGAGACATGCAGCTCAATCCCGCAGAAATTAGCGAACTGATCAAGAGCCGGATCGAAGGCCTGGCCGCCAGCGCCGACATCCGCAACCAGGGCACGGTGATCTCCGTGACCGACGGCATCGTGCGCATCCACGGCCTGTCCGATGCGATGGCCGGCGAGATGCTGGAATTCCCCGCCACCAAGGAAGGCGTCCCCACGTTCGGCCTCGCGCTGAACCTGGAGCGCGACTCCGTCGGCGCGGTGATCCTGGGCGAGTACGAGCACATCTCCGAAGGCGACACCGTCAAGTGCACGGGCCGCATTCTCGAAGTGCCCGTCGGCCCCGAGCTGATCGGCCGCGTGGTCAACGCCCTCGGCCAGCCGATCGACGGCAAGGGCCCGATCAACGCCAAGATGACGGACGTGATCGAGAAGGTCGCCCCCGGCGTGATCGCCCGCAAGTCGGTGGACCAGCCGGTGCAGACCGGCCTGAAGTCGATCGACTCGATGGTGCCGATCGGCCGCGGCCAGCGCGAGCTGATCATCGGCGACCGCCAGACCGGCAAGTCCGCCGTCGCGGTCGACACGATCATCAACCAGAAGGGTCAGAACATGACCTGCGTGTACGTCGCCATCGGGCAGAAGGCGTCCACGATCAAGAACCTGGTGCGCGCGCTGGAGCAGAACGGGGCGATGGAATACACCATCGTCGTGGCCGCCTCCGCTTCCGAATCCGCCGCCATGCAGTACGTCTCCGCGTACGCCGGCTGCACGATGGGCGAGTACTTCCGCGATCGCGGCCAGGACGCGCTGATCATCTATGACGACCTGTCCAAGCAGGCCGTCGCCTACCGCCAGGTCTCGCTGCTGCTGCGCCGCCCGCCGGGCCGCGAAGCCTACCCCGGCGACGTGTTCTACCTGCACAGCCGCCTGCTGGAGCGCGCCGCGCGCGTGAACGCCGACTACGTGGAAGCCTTCACCAAGGGTGAAGTCAAGGGCAAGACCGGCTCGCTGACCGCGCTGCCGATCATCGAGACGCAGGCCGGCGACGTGTCCGCGTTCGTGCCGACCAACGTGATCTCGATCACCGACGGCCAGATCTTCCTGGAAACCAGCCTGTTCAACGCCGGCATCCGCCCCGCCATCAACGCCGGTATCTCGGTGTCGCGCGTGGGTGGTGCGGCCCAGACCAAGCTGATCAAGTCGCTGTCCGGCGGCATCCGGACCGACCTGGCGCAGTACCGCGAGCTGGCCGCGTTCGCGCAGTTCGCCTCCGACCTGGACGCCGCCACGCGCAAGCAGCTCGATCGCGGCGCCCGCGTGACGGAGCTGCTCAAGCAGCCGCAGTACAGCCCGCTGCCCATCTCGCTGATGGCCGCCTCGCTGTTCGCGGTGAACAAGGGCTACTTCGACGACCTCGACGTCAAGAAGGTGCTGTCGTTCGAGTCCGGCCTGCACGCCTGGCTGAAGGACAAGCACGCCGCCCTGATCAACAAGCTGGAAACCAACAAGGCCATGGACAAGGACGCCGAGGCCGAGCTGACCAGCGCGATCGAGGCCTTCAAGAAGACCTTCGCCTAAACCCCTTCCGTTCTGGCCGAGCCTGTCGAAGCCCTTCGACAGGTTCGGGGCGAACGGGGGAAAAGGAACCAAGCATATGGCTGCAGGCAAAGAGATTCGCGGCAAGATCAAGTCGGTGGAGAACACCAAGAAGATCACCAAGGCCATGGAAATGGTCGCCGCCTCCAAGATGCGCAAGGCGCAGGACCGCATGCGCGCGGCCCGGCCCTACAGCGACAAGGTGCGCAACATCGCCGCCAACCTCGGCAAGGCCAACCCCGAGTACACCCACGCCTTCATGCGCCACAACGACGTGAAGGCGGTGGGTTTCATCGTGGTGTCCACCGACAAGGGGCTGTGCGGCGGCCTGAACACCAACATGCTGCGCGCGGTCACGACCAAGCTGCGCGAGCTGCAGGAGCAGGGCGTGCAGTCGCAGGTCGTTGCCATCGGCAACAAGGGCCTGGGCTTCATGAACCGCATCGGCGCCAAGGTCGTGTCGCACGTCACCCAGCTGGGCGACACGCCGCACCTCGAGCGCCTGATCGGCCCCGTGAAGGTGCTGCTGGACCAGTACGCCGAGGGCAAGCTGTCGGCGGTGTACCTGTGCTACACCAAGTTCATCAACACGATGAAGCAGGAGCCGGTGGTCGAGCCGCTGCTGCCGCTGTCCGCCGAGCGGATGCGGGCGGAGACCCACGCCGCCGGCGAGCACGGCTGGGACTACATCTACGAGCCCGACGCCCAGACCGTCATCGACGACCTGCTGCTTCGCTACGTCGAGGCGCTGGTGTACCAGGCGGTGGCCGAGAACATGGCCTCCGAGCAGTCCGCGCGCATGGTGGCCATGAAGGCCGCGACGGACAACGCAGGCAACCTCATCGGCGAGCTCAAGCTGGTCTACAACAAGACGCGCCAGGCAGCGATCACGAAGGAACTCTCCGAGATCGTGTCCGGCGCCGCGGCTGTTTAAATTCTTTGGAGCAAACAATGGCTCAAGCGAACAACCAAACGAACGCAAGCGTTCAGGGAAAAATCGTCCAGTGCATTGGCGCCGTGGTGGACGTCGAGTTCCCGCGCGACAAGATGCCGCGCGTGTACGACGCGCTGAAGATGGAAGGCACCGCGCTGACGCTGGAAGTGCAGCAGCAGCTGGGTGACGGCGTGGTGCGCACCATCGCGCTGGGCTCGTCCGACGGCCTGCGCCGCGGCTCGATGGTCTACAACACCGGCGCGCCGATCACGGTGCCGGTGGGCAAGGCCACCCTCGGCCGCATCATGGACGTGCTGGGCAACCCGATCGACGAGCGCGGCCCGGTGGACCAGACCCACACGGCCTCCATCCACCGCAAGGCCCCCGCGTACGACGAGCTGTCGCCGTCGCAGGAGCTGCTGGAGACGGGCATCAAGGTGATCGACCTGATCTGCCCGTTCGCCAAGGGCGGCAAGGTGGGCCTGTTCGGCGGCGCCGGCGTGGGCAAGACCGTGAACATGATGGAGTTGATCAACAACATCGCCAAGGCGCACTCGGGCCTGTCGGTGTTCGCCGGCGTGGGTGAGCGCACCCGCGAGGGCAACGACTTCTACCACGAGATGGCCGACTCCGGCGTGGTGAACCTGGACGACCTGGCCGCCTCGAAGGTGGCCATGGTGTACGGCCAGATGAACGAGCCCCCGGGCAACCGCCTGCGCGTGGCGCTCACGGGCCTGACCATCGCCGAGTCGTTCCGCGACGAAGGCCGCGACGTGCTGTTCTTCGTGGACAACATCTACCGCTACACGCTGGCCGGCACCGAAGTGTCCGCGCTGCTGGGCCGCATGCCCTCCGCCGTGGGCTACCAGCCGACGCTGGCCGAGGAAATGGGCCGCCTGCAGGAGCGCATCACCTCCACCAAGGTCGGCTCGATCACCTCGATCCAGGCCGTGTACGTGCCCGCCGACGACCTGACCGACCCGTCGCCCGCGACGACGTTCGCCCACCTGGACGCCACCGTGGTGCTGTCGCGCGACATCGCCGCCCTGGGCATCTACCCCGCCGTGGACCCGCTAGACTCCACCAGCCGCCAGGTCGACCCCAACGTCGTCGGCGAGGACCACTACACCACGACCCGCGCCGTGCAGCAGACGCTGCAGCGCTACAAGGAACTGCGCGACATCATCGCCATCCTGGGCATGGACGAACTGTCGCCGGAAGACAAGCTGGCCGTGGCCCGCGCCCGCAAGATCCAGCGCTTCCTGTCGCAGCCGTTCCACGTGGCCGAGGTGTTCACCGGCTCGCCCGGCAAGTACGTGCCGCTGGCCGAGACCATCCGCGGCTTCAAGATGATCGTGGCCGGCGAGTGCGACCACCTGCCCGAGCAGGCCTTCTACATGGTCGGCACCATCGACGAGGCCTTCGAGAAGGCCAAGAAGCTGGCGTCGTGAGGCCTTGCGGGACAGCGCAGGCAGGCAACGCGGCCTGCCCTGTCCCCAACTGACTAAGGACCGCAAGTGGCAGATCCCACCCACACCATCCACGTCGACGTGGTGAGCGCCGAGGAGTCGATCTTCTCGGGCGAGGCGCGCTTCGTCGCCCTGCCCGGCGAGGCCGGCGAACTCGGCATCTTCCCGCGCCACACGCCGCTCATCACGCGCGTGCGGCCCGGCTCGGTGCGCATCGAGAAGGCCGACGGCGGCGAGGAGTTCGTGTTCGTGGCCGGCGGCATCCTCGAGGTGCAGCCCAACCGCGTCACCGTCCTGTCCGACACCGCCATCCGCGGCAAGGACCTCGATGAGGAAAAGGCCAACGAGGCGCGGCTCGCCGCCGAGGAGGCGCTGAAGAACGCCAAGAGCGAGATCGACATCGCCAAGGCGCAGTCCGAACTCGCCGTGATGGCCGCGCAGCTCGCGGCGTTGCGCAAGTTCCGCGAGCGCAAATGACATCGGCGGACGGGCGCCGCAGCGATGCGGTGCCGCCGTCCACCTGAAGACCGCGTCGGCACGATCGGCGCGCCGGGCTCCAGTCCACCAGGCTGGGGCCCTTTTTGTTGCCAGCGGACTTCGATCACGTTTTGTTACGCGCCGGGGGGTCGCGGCTTCGGGTCAGTCCGAACACGGGCCGGCGGGCGCCGCGCATATGCTCGAGCCAGAGCTCTGTCGATGAGCCGGGCCAGATGGAGGGCCCTTCCATGCGCAAGTTGTTCTGCACCGTGCTGCTCGCGGCCTCGCCGCTCGCCTTCGCCGACATCGTGGTCGGCCAGTCCGCGCCGCTGACCGGCGGCAACGCCGAGCTGGGCAACGACATCCGCAACGGGGCGCTGGCGTACTTCAAGAAGGTCAACGACGCCGGCGGGGTGGGCGGCCACAAGCTCAAGCTGGTGACCCTGGACGACCGCAACGACACCAAGGCGTCGGCGGAGAACACCAGGAAGCTGCTCGACGACGAGGGCGCCGTCGCGCTGTTCGGCTACGCCTCGGCGACGCTGAGCATCCCGGCGATGCCGGCGGTAGCGGAAGCCCGGGTGCCGTTCTTCGCCCCGTTCACCGGCGCCGACACCATCCGCAAGCAGAACGACTACGTCTACACGATCCGCGCCACTTACGTGGACGAGATCGAGAAGATCATCAACTTCTGGGGCAACCTGGGCAACACCAGCGTCACGGTGCTGCACTACGACGACGCGGTGGGCAAGCAGAACTTCGACACCGTGGCCACCGTCCTCAAGAAGTTCAACCGCACGCCGGTGTCGGTGCCCATCAAGCGCAATGCCGAAGTCACCGACGCCGAGGTGAAGCAGGTGATCGCGTCCAATCCCAACGTGCTGGTCATCACGACGCTGTATGCGCCCGCGGCGCAGTTGGTGAAAAAACTCAAGGCCGCCGGCCGCGCCTCGATGATCACCAGCCTGTCGTTCGCCGGCGCCACCCAGCTGGCCAAGGCGCTCGGCCCCGACGCCAACAACGTCTCGGTCTCCATCACGGTTCCCAATCCGCGCTCGCAGGCCGTGCCGGTGGTGCGCGAGTGCGCCGAGGCCTGGGCCGGCGCCGGCCACAAGGAGACGATGTCGGTCACCGCGCTCGAGGCGTGCATCGGCGCCAAGGTGCTGATCGAGGGGATGCGCCGCACGGGCAAGGACGTCACGCGCGCCTCGCTGCACAAGGCGCTGGCCGCCCTCGGCCGCTACGACGCCGGCGGCTACGTGGTCGACTTCAAGCCGAACTTCCACCACGGCGGCAGCTACGTCAGCATCGCGCTGCTGCGCCCGAACGGCGAAGTGCGCGACTGACGCCGCTGCGCGCGAACCAGCCAGGGCGCCTGCGGGCGCCCTGTTGCATGGAGCGCGCGCGGCAACGGGTGACGGCGCCGGCCGCGCGCAGCGAGGATCAGCCCAGCACGGGCCGGTCGGGCAGCTCGTTGGGGCGCACGGCGTCCGGGGCGCTCGGGAAATGCTGCACCAGCAGCGCCGAGACTTCCTCCAGCGCCTGCGTCAACCCGTCCTCGTAGCGGCCCTCGCGGAACGCGGTGCGCATGTGCTGCACGATGCGGCTCCAGTGGGCGGGCTCGACGCAGCGCGCCAACGCGCGGTCGGCGACGACCTCGATCGCATGCTCGGCCAGCAGCAGGTACACCAGGCAGCCGTTGTTGTGCTCCGTGTCCCAGACGCGCAACTTGCCGAACATGGCCACCGCCCGCTCGCGCGCCGTGGCATCGCGCCACAGGTAGCTCAGGGGAAGGGCCGCCTCCACGTAGATGCGGATCTCGCCCGTGTGGCGCTTCTCGCTCGCCGCCACGCGCGCGGCCAGCCGCTCCACCATGGCCGGCGGCACCGCCTTGCGCGTGGCGCCGTCGTCGAGCCAGCCATGGCGAAGGATGCGTTTGAACCGGGCCAGCATCACCAATCTCCCGAGGCGCCGCCGCCGCCGAAGTCACCGCCACCGCCGGAGCTGAAGCCGCCGCCGCCACCGCCGCGGCCCCAGCCTCCGCCGCCCCCGCCGGCGCCCCAGCCGCCGGTGCCGCCGATCCAGGGCCCGCCGACCCAGCCGCCGCGGCGGGCGCCGCCCAGGCCGGAAAACAGCGACACCGCCAGGCCGATGAGGCCGGCGACCAGCGCGACGGCGATGCTCGAGGTGATCAGGAACGCCAGCACGCCCACGCCGCCGCCGGTGATCACCGTCCCCAGCGGCCGGCCGAAGATGCGTCGCAGCACGGCGCCGGCGATGGGCACGGCAAAGAACAGGAAGATCGCCAGGTCGAACCAGTCGAAGCCGTTGCCGCCGCGCCCGCCCTCGCCGTCGGGCCAGGTGCGCTGCGGCGGCGGCGCCGGCAGCGCCTCGCCGTTGATGCGCGCGATCAGCTGGTCCACGCCGGCCTGCAGGCCGCCGGCGAAGTCGCCCTGGCGAAAGCGCGGCGTGATGGCATCGTCGATGACCTGGCGCGCGGCCAGGTCGGGGATGGCCCCTTCGAGCGTCTTGGCCACCTCGATGCGGACCTTGCGGTCGTTCTTGGCCACGATGACCAGCACCCCGTCGCCGACCTGCTTGCGGCCGATCTTCCAGGCGTTGGCCACCCGGTTGGCATAGCTGCCGATGTCCTCGGGCTGCGTGGTGGGCACCAGCAGCACCGCGATCTGGGTGCCCTTGGCCTTCTCGAAGTCGGCCAGCTTCTGCTCGAGCCCGGTGCGCTGGATGTCGTCGAGCGTGGCGGTCTGGTCGATCACGCGCGCCGTGAGCGCGGGCACCGGCAGCACGCCCTGGGCGAGCGACGCCCCCGCGAAGGACAGCGCCAGCGCCCAGGCGAAGAACAGCTTGCGCATCAGCCCGCCGTGACGGCGCCGGTCACTTCTTCGGCGCGCTGGCGCCGAAGTCGACTTGCGGCGGCGTGGAGATCTGCGCCTCGTTCTGCACCGTGAAGCTGGGCTTGGGCTGGTAGCCGAAGGCCATCGCGGTGAGGTTGGTGGGGAAGCTGCGCGAGAGCACGTTGTACTCCTGCACCGACTGGATGTAGCGGTTGCGGGCCACCGTGATGCGGTTCTCGGTGCCTTCGAGCTGCACGCGCAGGTCGCGAAAGCCCTGGTTGGCCTTCAGGTCCGGATAGCGCTCGCTCACCACCATCAGCCGGCTGAGCGCGCTGGACAGCTCGCCCTGCGCCTGCTGGAACTTCTGGAACGCCTCGGGGTTGTTGATCGTCTCGGGCGTCACCTGCATCGAGGTCGCCTTGGCGCGCGCCTCGACCACGCGGGTGAGTGTTTCCTGCTCGAAGTTGGCCTCGCCCTTGACGGTGGCCACCAGGTTGGGCACCAGGTCCGCGCGGCGCTGGTACTGGTTCAGCACCTCGGCCCAGGCCGAGCGGGTCTGCTCATCGAGCCGCTGAAAGTCGTTGTAGCCGCAACCGGACAGGGCGAGCGCGGCGGCAAGGACAACGAACCAACGTTTCATCGTGATCTCCTGGGGCTGGGCAGGCCGGACGGTAGCATAGATGCGATGCGCGATGCGCCGTTTCAAGCCCTGCAGGCCGCCGCGCGCGGCGCGCCCGTCGCCCGTGCCGACCGCCCCCGCCTGGTGATCGCCGGCGCCACCGGCGCGCTGGGCGCCGAGGTGCTGCGCCGCCTGGTCGGCCAGCGGCAATTCGCGTCGACCCAGGTGCTCGCGCGCGAGCCCATCACGGCCGGCGTGCGCGGCGTCGGCACGACGCTCGTGCCCGACGATGACCCCGACCAGTGGCCCGCGGGCGCCGCGGACACCGGGGTCGTGCTGTTCGAGCCGCCGCGCCTGTTCTACGACCGCGAGCGGGCCCTGTGGACCCCGCTGCCCGGACAGCTGCCGGCGCTGGCGCGCTGGATGCGGCGCAGCGGCGTGTCCACGCTCGCCCTGGTGCTGCCGCACGCGCAGGGCCGCCTGCCCGAGGCGCTCAAGCGCGGGCTCGCCAACCTCGACGAGCATGCGGTCGCCGCGTCCGGGTTCGAGCGCGTGCTGATCGTGCGCTCGGCCCAGAAGCCCCGGGGCGACGGCGTGCGCGGCTGGCTGCCGGCGCTGGCGCGCTGGATGCTGTCGGTCACCCGGTACATGGTCCCCAGCCGCGAGCAGCCCGTGCGATCGCCCAAGATCGCCGAGTTCGTCGCGTTCGCGCTGCAGCTGGCCCCGCCGGGCATCCATGTCGCCGCGTCCGAGCTGGTCTGGTCGGCCGCGCAGGGCGACGTGCGCGAGGCGGTGCGGCGCTGGCTGCGGCCGGAATCGGGCTAAATTGCACCCATGCGCAAGTCCAAGCTCCAGGCGGCCAACCTCGAGGGCAATGCCGACGACATCGAGGCGGCGTTCTACGACGCCTTGCAGAACGCAGACATCGACAAGCTGATGGCCTGCTGGGCCGACGAGGACGAGATCGTCTGCATCCATCCCGGCGGCCCGCGCGTGGTCGGCCCGGTGGCCATCCGCGCCACCTTCGAGGCCATGTTCGCCAACGGCAGCATCCGTGCCTGGCCCGAGCGGGTGCGCAAGGTCGAGTCGATCGCCAGCTGCGTGCACAACCTGCTCGAGCGGGTGGAAGTGCTCACGCCGCAGGGCCCGCGCGAAGCCTGGGTGATCGCCACCAACATCTGGCACCGGACCACCCAGGGCTGGCGCCTCGTCGCGCACCACGCCAGCCCCGGCACGCCCAGCGAGATCCAGGAGGTCTCCGACACGCCCTCCGTGCTGCACTGATGCGGCTGCCGGCCGACGCGACGGTCCCGCGGTACGCCGCGCCGTGGTGGTTGCCGGGCGGCAACCTGCAGACGATCTGGCCGGCGCTGTTCGCGCGCCGCACCGCCGACGGCTCGCCCGAGTACCGGCGCGAGCGCTGGAGCACGCCGGACGGCGACTTCATCGACCTCGACTGGCGCATCGCGCAGACGGCGCCCGCGCCGGGCGCGGCCCTGCTGGTGCTGTTCCACGGCCTGGAGGGCTCGTCGCGCAGCCATTACGCCGAAGCGTTCGCCGACGCCGCACGCCGGCGCGGGCTGCACTACGTGGTGCCGCACTTTCGCGGCTGCAGCGGCGAGCTCAATCACGGGCCGCGTGCCTACCACTCGGGCGACTACGAGGAGGTGCAGTGGATCCTGGCCCGCCTGCGCGAGCGGCACGCCGGGCCGCTGCTGGCGGTGGGCGTGTCGCTCGGCGGCAATGCGCTGATGCGCTGGGCCGGCGAGGCCGGGCAGCAGGCGGCGCGGCTGGCCGACGCGGTGGCGTCGGTCTGCTCGCCGATCGACCTGGCCGCCGGCGGCACGGCGATCGGGCGCGGCTTCAACCGGCTGGTGTACACGACCATGTTCCTGCGCACGATGCGGCCCAAGGCGCTGGCCAAGCTTGCGCAGCACCCGGGCCTCTTCGATCGCGAGGCGCTGCTGGCCGCGCGCGACCTGTACGAGTTCGACAACGTGTTCACCGCGCCGCTGCACGGCTTCAGGGACACCGAGGACTACTGGGCGCGGGCCTCGGCCAAGCCGCACCTGGCGCGCATCCGCATCCCGGCGCTGGTGCTCAATGCGCGCAACGACCCGTTCGTGCCGGCCGCGAGCCTGCCCGCGGCCGCCGCCGTGGGCGACTGGGTGCGCCTGTGGCAGCCGCGCCAGGGCGGCCATGTGGGCTTTCCCGCCGGCGGCTGGCCGGCGCACGTGCGCTGGATGCCCGAGCACGTGACCGACTGGCTGCTCGCCTGCCTCGGCTGAGGTGTCGCGCGGGCGTCCCCCGGGGCGACCCTCGCCGGGTTTGTCCGGACACCACGCGCGCCGCCGCGCGGCGATAAACGGACCGAGGACGACCACCGCCCGATGCCCCCCGGATCCCCACCGCCCCTGCTCGACGTCCGCGGCGTCACGGTCCGCTTCGGCGGCATCACGGCGCTGGATGCGGTGTCGTTCGCGGTCGCCCCCGGCACCATCGCCGGGCTCATCGGCCCCAACGGCGCCGGCAAGACCACGCTCTTCAACTGCCTGTCGCGGCTGTACGTGCCCAGCGAAGGCAGCATCCTGTTCGAGGGCGCGCCGCTGGAGCGCCAGGCGCCGCACCGCATCGCCGCGCTGGGCATCGGCCGCACGTTCCAGAACCTGGCCCTGTTCCGCACGATGAGCGTGCGCGACAACGTCATGGTGGGCGGCCATTGCCGCAGCAGCAGCGGCTTCGTCGCCAACGCGCTGCGGCTGCCGCACGTGCGGCGCGAGGAACACCGGCTGGCCGACCAGGCGCGCGTGCTGATCGAGCTGCTCGAGCTCGGCGAGGTGGCCCATCGGCCGGTCTCCGACCTGCCGTTCGGCACGGCCAAGCGGGTCGAGTTCGCCCGCGCCCTGATGAGCCAGCCCAAGCTGCTGCTGCTCGACGAGCCCGCGGGGGGTCTGAACCACGAGGAGGTCGACGGGCTGCGCCTGCTGCTGCGCCGCATCCAGCGCGAACTGCACCTGACCATCCTGCTCGTCGAGCACCACATGAACATGGTGATGCGCGTGTCCGACCAGGTGATCGCGCTGGACTTCGGCAAGAAGATCGCCGACGGCACGCCGGCGGACGTGCAGGCCAACCCGGACGTGGTGCGCGCCTACCTGGGGGCCGAGGCATGAGCGAGCCGCTGCTGCAGGTGCGGGCGCTGCACGCGCAGTACGGGCCGACCCGGGTGCTGCACGGCATCGACTTCGACGTGCGCCAGGGCGGCATCACCACCATCCTGGGCGCCAACGGCGCGGGCAAGACGACCACCTTGCGCGCCGTGTGCGGCATGGTGCGCACGCAGGGCGAGGTGCTGCTGGGCGGCGAGCGCATCGACGGCAAGCCCACCGAGTCCATCGTGCGCCTGGGCGTCGCCCACGTGCCCGACGGCCGCGGCACCTTCATGAACCTCACCGTGGAGGAGAACCTGCGCCTGGGCGCCTACACGCGGCGCGACCGCGACCAGGTGCAGGCCGACCGCGAGCGCGTGTTCGCCTGGTTCCCGCGCCTGCGCGAGCGGCTGCGCCAGCAGGCCGGCACGCTCTCCGGCGGCGAGCAGCAGATGCTGGCCGTCTCGCGCGCGCTGATGCTGCGCCCGCGGCTGCTGCTGCTGGACGAGCCGTCCTTCGGCCTGGCGCCGCGCATCGTGCAGGAGCTGTTCGAGATCTTCGGCGAGATCAACCGCAGCCAGGGCACCAGCATGCTGCTGGTCGAGCAGAACGCCGCGCTCGCGCTGCGCCTGGCCGACCACGCCTACCTGCTGGAGACCGGCCGCGTGGTCATCTCCGGCAGCGCCGAATCGATCCGCAACGACGAGTCGGTGCGGCGCTCGTACCTGGGCTATTGAGGAGGACCGGCACCCCATGGACTTGCTGCTGCACCAGGTGCTCTCGGGGCTGGCCACCGGCGGCATCTATGCCAGCGTGGCGCTGGCGCTGGTGATGATCTACCAGGCCACGCACCTGGTGAACTTCGCGCAGGGCGAGATCGCGATGTTCGCCACCTACCTGGCCTGGACGCTGATCCAGGCCGGCCTGCCGTACTGGGTGGCGTTCTTCCTCACGGTGGCGGTGGCCTTCGGCGGCGGCGTCGTCATCGAGCGGGTGATCGTGCGCCCGGTGGAGAACGGCTCGGTGCTGTCGGTGGTCATCGTCTTCATCGGCCTGCTGGTGATCTTCAACAGCCTGGCCGGCTGGATCTACAGCTACACGATCAAGCCCTTCCCGAGCCCGTTCCCGTCGGACGCCGGCATCGGCGGGTTCCTGTCCGGCCACGAGGTCGGCTCGATGGCGGTGACGCTGGTCGTGCTGCTGCTCGTGTTCGGCTTCTTCCGCTTCACGCCGCTGGGCCTGGCGATGCGCGCCGCCGCGCAGAACCCGGCGTCCAGCCGCCTCGTGGGCGTGCGCGTGGGCTGGATGCTCGCGCTGGGCTGGGGCCTCGCATCGGCCATCGGCGCCATCGCCGGCATGATGGTCGCGCCCATCGTCTTCCTGGAGCCGAACATGATGGGCGGCATCCTGCTGTATGCCTTCGCCGGCGCGCTGCTCGGCGGCATCGACAGCCCCGGCGGCGCGGTGCTCGGCGGCTTCATCGTCGGCGTGCTGGAGAACATCGTGGGCATGTACCTGGGCACCGAGCTGAAGCTGACCGTGGCCCTGATGATCATCGTCGCGGTGCTGGTGGTGCGGCCCTCGGGGCTGTTCGGCAAGGTCCACGTGGCGCGGGTGTGACGATGGACAAGGACCTCACCCAACCCGCCTCCAAGCCGCGCCCGTCGCTCGGCCGGGCGCAGCTCGCCGGCCTGGCCGTGCTGCTGGTGCTGGCCTGCGTGCTGCCGTTCGTGCTCGGCAACTACCGCGTGTTCCAGCTCACGCTGGCGCTGGCCTACGCCATCGCCATCCTGGGGCTCAACATGCTCACGGGCTTCAACGGCCAGATCTCGCTGGGTCACGGCGCGTTCTTCGCCATCGGCGCCTACACGGCGGCCATCCTGATGGACCAGGCGGGCCTGCCGTACTGGGCCACCATCCCGCTGGCCGGGCTGGCGTGCTTCGTCGCCGGCTTCCTGTTCGGCCTGCCGGCGCTGCGCCTGGAGGGTCTGTACCTGGCGCTGGCCACCTTCGCGCTGGGCGTCGCCATGCCGCAGATCCTCAAGCACAAGGCGCTGGAGCACTGGACCGGCGGGGCGATGGGCGTGGTGATCATCAAGCCCGACCCGCCCGCGGGCGTGCCGCTGTCGCAGGACCAGTGGCTGTACTTCTTCACCCTGGCCTGGGTGCTGGTGCTGTTCGTGGCCGGCTGGAACCTGCTGCGCGGGCGCGTCGGCCGGGCCCTGATCGCCATCCGCGACCAGCCCACCGCGGCGCAGGCGATGGGCGTGAACACCGCCCTGTACAAATCGCTCACCTTCGGCGTGTCGGCGCTGTACACCGGCATCGCCGGCGCGCTGGCGGCCATCGCGGTGCAGTTCGCCTCGCCGGACTCGTTCTCCATCTTCCTGTCGCTCACGCTGCTGGTGGGCGTGGTGGTGGGCGGGCTGGCGTCGATCTCGGGCGCGTTCTACGGCGCGCTGTTCATCCAGTTCATCCCCAACCTGGCCGACCAGATCTCCAAGGCCGCCCCGTGGGCGATCTACGGGGTGTTCCTGATCGGCTTCATGTACCTCATGCCCACCGGCGTGGCCGGTCTCGTGCGCTTCGTGCGGCACCGCCTGGGCAACCGGTAGCGCGCCCGCGGGCCGCGATGTGCAAGTGTGCTGTCTCGTGTGACTGGAAAGGAAGGACCATGACATCCCCCAGGATTCCCCGTCGTACCGTCGTCATCGCCGCTGGCCTCGCGCTCGGTGGCTCGTTGCTGCCGGCCGGCGCATTCGCGCAGGCCAAGGAGATCAAGCTCGGGCAGACCATGCCGTACAGCGGCCCGGCCTCGGCCTACGGCACCATCGGCAAGGTGCAGCAGGCGTACTTCAAGATGATCAACGACCAGGGCGGCATCAACGGCCGCATGGTCAACCTGCTGTCGGTCGACGACGGCTACAGCCCGCCCAAGGCGGTGGAGCAGGTGCGCAAGCTGGTCGAGCAGGACGAGGTGGTGGCGCTGTTCCAGACCCTGGGCACGCCCAGCAACTCGGCGATCCACAAGTACGTCAACGCCAAGAAGGTGCCGCACCTGTTCGTGGCCACCGGCGCGACCAAGTGGAACGACCCCAAGGGCTTCCCGTACACCTTCGGCTTCAACCTGAGCTACCAGACCGAGGGCGAGATCTACGCGCGCTACATCCTGAAGGAAAAGCCCAACGCCAAGATCGCGATCCTGTACCAGAACGACGACTACGGGAAGGACGTGCTGGCGGGCGTCAAGCGCGTGCTGGCCGGCGACAAGGGCAAGATGATCGTGGCCGAGCAGACCTACGAGGTGACGGATCCGACCGTGGACTCGCAGATCCTCACGCTCAAGGCCTCGGGCGCCGACACGCTGATCAACATCACCACGCCCAAGTTCGCCGCCCAGTCGATCCGCAAGGTGGCCGACTCGGGCTGGAAGCCGCTGCACTTCATCAACAACGTCGGCGCGTCGGTCGGCTCGGTGCTCACGCCCGCGGGCCTGGACAAGTCGGTCGGGCTGATCACGGTGCAGTACTACAAGGACGCCAACGACCCGCAGTGGAAGGACGACCCGGCCATGCTCGAGTGGCGCGGCTTCATGGGCAAGTACTACCGCGACGGCAACGTCGCCGACGCCAGCAACATCTACGGCGTGATCGCCGCGCAGCTGATGGTGCAGGTGCTCAAGCAGTGCGGCAACGACCTGTCGCGCGAGAACATCCGCAAGCAGGCCGAGGCGGTCAGGAACTTCAAGTCGGGGCTGCTGCTGCCGGGCATCACGCTCAACACCAGCGCGAGCGACCACGCGCCGGTCGAGCAGGCCCAGCTGTCCAGGTTCGACGGCAAGCAGTGGGTGCTGTTCGGCCAGGTGCTGGGCGGCTCGCAGTAGCGGTGCCGCCGCTGCGCGACGGCGTGGCGCCTGGGGCCTAACGCGCCGGCGCGCGCACCGCGACCGCGCTGGCGGCCGGAATCGAGGCGGTGGCGGCGGACGCGGGCGCGCGGGCTGCCGCCGCCGGTGCCGGCGCCGAAGCAGGCGCGTTGGCGGCGGAGGCGGCCGCTGCAGCGGCGCTCGCCGCCGCATTGCCGCTGCCGGGCGGCCAGCCGACGTCGGCGGCATTGCGTGGCTTGCCGATCGGGGCCTGCGCCTGGCCCTTCTGCACCGCGGCGATGTCCTCGTCGTTCGGGTACAGGTTCATCAGCCAGTAGTCGAACACGCGGCGCGCGATCGGCGCCGAGTTGGCGCCGCCGAAGCCGGCGTTTTCCACCACCATCGCCAGCGCGATCTTCGGGTCCTCGGCCGGGGCGTAGGCCATGTACAGCGCGTGGTCGCGGTGGCGCTCGTCCAGCTGCGAGGCGTTGTACTTCTGGTTCTGCGCGATCGTGATCACCTGCGCCGTGCCGGTCTTGCCGCCGCTGGTATAGCCCGCGCCGCGGAACGCGGCGGCGCCCGTGCCTTCGATGTTCACCCCGACCAGCGCCTTGCGGATGACGGCCAGGTTCTCCGGCTTGACGCGCAGCGGGTCGGCTTCCACCGGGGCGATCTTCTGCCCCTGGTGGGTGCTGATGTCCACGATCTCGCTGACCAGGTGGGGCTTCATGCGCACGCCGTTGTTGGCCACCGTGGCGATGGCGTTGGCGATCTGCAGGATGGTGAAGTTGTTGTAGCCCTGGCCGATGCCCAGCGAGATGGTCTCGCCGGCGTACCAGCGCTGCTGCTCGGGCCGCTTGTAGGCCCGGCGCTTCCACTCGGTGGAGGGCAGCAGGCCGCGCGACTCGCCGGCGATGTCGATGCCCGTGTACTCGCCAAAGCCGTAGTGCGAGAGCTGGTCGTGGATCAGGTCCACGCCCATGTCGTTGGCCAGCAGGTAGTAGTACGTGTCGCACGACTGCACGATCGACTTGTACATGTCGACGGTGCCGTGGCCCTCGGGCTTGTCGTCGCGGAACTTGTGGTTGCCGAACCAGAAGTGGCCGGGATCGGAGATGGCCTGCTCGGGCCGGCGCTTGCCCGTCTCCAGCGCGGCCAGCGCCATGAACGGCTTGAAGGTCGAGCCGGGCGGGTAGGTGCCGCGCAGCGCCCGGTTCAGCAGCGGCTTGTCGATCGACTCGTTCAGGGCCTGCCAGTTCTCGGTGTCGATGCCGTCGACGAACAGGTTGGGGTCGAACGTCGGCTTGGAGACGAACGCCAGGATCTCGCCGGTCTTCGGGTCCATCGCCACCAGCGCGCCGCGCCGGTTGCCGTACAGGTCCTCGACCAGTTTCTGCAGCCGGATGTCGATGCCCAGCTTGAGCGTGTTGCCCGGCGTCGCGGGGCTGCTGGCCAGCTTGCGCACGGCGCGCCCGCCGGCCGACGTCTCGACCTGCTCGACGCCGGTGGTGCCGTGCAGCTGCCGCTCGAAGCTGTGCTCCACGCCCAGCTTGCCGATGTACTCGGTGCCGCGGTAGTTGGCCTGGTCCTCGTCCGACCAGTCGTCCTGCTGCGCCTTCTCGGCCTGGTTGATGCGGCCGATGTAGCCGATCACGTGGCTGGCCAGCTCGCCCCACGGGTAGTTGCGGAACAGGCGGGCCTTGATGTCCACGCCGGGGAACCGGTAGCGCTGGGCGGTGAACTTCGCCACTTCCTCGTCGGTGAGCTTGGTGCGGATCGGCAGCGACTCGAAGCCCTTGGTCTCCTCCAAGAGCTTCTTGAACCGGCGCCGGTCACGCGGCTGGATGTCGATGACCTGCGCCAGCGCGTCGATCGTGCGGTCCAGCGAATCGGTCAGGCGGGTGGGCGAGATCTCCAGCGTGTAGGCCGAGTAGTTGGTGGCCAGCACGATGCCGTTGCGGTCCAGGATCAGGCCGCGGTTGGGAACGATCGGCACGATCGAGGTGCGGTTGTTCTCGGCCTGCTCGCTCAGGTCCTCGTGGCGGAACACCTGCAGGTACACCAGCCGGCTGGCCAGCAGCACGAAGCACACCAGCACCACCAGGCTGGCCGCGAGCACCCGCGCGCGAAAGCGCGAGAGGTCGGCTTCGACGTTCCTGAGTTCGGTCATGGATTCGTGCCGGCGCTTGCGCGCCGATGGCGTGCGGGTTCGAGCACTCTAATCAGTTGAGGACAGGGCAAGCGTGCCGCGGCGCGGCCCTCCTGGTCTGTCCCGCAAGGTCTCACAAGGGCCGATTCTCGTCCGGATCGGGCGCGCGGCGCTGCGGCGCGAGCAGGATGATGCTCACGACGGGCCAGAGCAGGGCTTCGATCACGGGGGCGAGCAGGAACGAGACACCGGGGAACATGCCGCCGGCGATCATGCGGATGGCCAGCTCGATGGCGTGCGCGGCCACGAACAGCGGCAGCACCTGCACCGCCTGCGAGGGCACCGTGAACCACAGCAGCCGGCGGTGGATGGTGATGGCGAAGAAGCTCAGCGCCGTGTAGGCCAGCGCGTGCTGGCCGAGCAGCGAGGCCTGGTGCACGTCCATCGCGATGCCGAACAGGAACGCGGCGCCGATGCCCACGCGCAGCGGCTGGTGCACGCTCCAGAACACCAGCGTGAGCGCCAGCACGTCGGGCATCCACGGCGTGCGCCCGAGCGGCAGCATGTTGACCAGCAGGGCCAGCACCAGGCTGGTCCAGATGAAGAACGGATTGGCCGGCAGCAGCAGCTGCTGGCCGGGGCGCATGATCATGGCGACACCCCCCCGGGGCCCTTCTTCCTGGCCCCCTGCGGCAGCGCCGGCTCGGCGGGGGGGCGCTGCGGGATCTGGGCCGACACCGGCTTGAGCACCATCACGTGCCGGGCGCCGTCGACCAGCGCCTGCGGCACGCAGTAGATGCGGGCGAAGGCGGAGTCGGCCCGGCGCTCGACCTTGGCGACCTTGCCCACCGGCAGCCCGGGCGGATAGACGCCGTCGACGCCGCTGGTGGTGAGCAGGTCGCCCGCCTGCACGTCCGAGTTGCCGGCCATGAAGCGCAGCTCCAGCGCGCCTTCGTGGGCGCCGCTGGGGTCGCCGTAGGCCACGCTGCGCGCGCCGGTGCGGGTGTTCAGCACGGGGATGGCCTGGTCGCGGTCGGTGATCAGCGTCACCTCGCTGATCAGCGGGTGCACGCGCGTGACCTGGCCGAGCACGCCCGATTCGTCGATCACCGGCGAGCCCTCCTGCAGGCCCTGCGCCATCCCCTTGTCGATGACCACCTTGCGCGTGTACGGGTCGGCGGCGTCATAGAGCACCTCCGCCGCCTGCGACGGCGTGGCGAGCCGCTCGCGCAGCCCCAGCAGCTTGCGCAGGCGGTCGTTCTCGAGCGCGAGCTGCTCGACCTGGTTGGCGCGCAGGGACTGCTGGGCGAGCTTGACGCGCGCGGCGGCCTCGGTGATCTGAGCGCTACGCACCGAGATCAGGTACTCGCCCGCGGTGCGCACAGCCAGCACCGGCTGCAGCGCCACCCACTGCACCGGGTACAGCACGGTGGCCACGCCGGCGCGCAGCGGCTGGGTGAGCTTGAAGCGGGTGTCGGCCACCATCAGGAACAGCGCCAGCGAGCTGAACACCATCAGCTTGGACAGCGCCGAGGGGCCCTGCTTGAAGAAGGGCGGCGGGTTGCGATCGAGGGTGCCTAACGGCATGGCGCGGGGAAGTCGCTGCGCGCGGTGGTCGGTAGGCGGGGCGGGCGATGGACGGTGGCGCAGCCCTGGACGCTGCGCTGCAGCCGGGTCGTGCCGCGCCGCGGCCTCATCGCGTCATTCGCTGGTGAAGATCGAGCCCAGGCGCTCCATGCTCTCGAGCGCGATGCCGCAGCCGCGCACGACGCAGGTGAGCGGGTCTTCGGCCACCAGCACGGGCAGCCCGGTTTCCTCGGCCAGCAGGCGATCGAGGTCGCGCAGCAGCGCGCCGCCGCCGGTGAGCATCATGCCGCGCTCGGCGATGTCGGCGCCCAGCTCGGGCGGGGTGCTCTCGAGGGCGTTCTTCACCGCCGAGACGATGTTGTTCAGCGGATCGGTCAGCGCCTCCAGGATCTCGTTGGACGAGATCGTGAACGAGCGCGGCACGCCCTCGGAGAGGTTGCGGCCCTTGACCTCGATCTCCTTGACCTCGCTGCCGGGGAAGGCGGAGCCGATGTTCTTCTTGATCGCCTCGGCCGTCGGCTCGCCGATCAGCATGCCGTAGTTGCGGCGGATGTAGCTGATGATCGCCTCGTCAAACTTGTCGCCGCCGACGCGCACGCTGCCCTTGTACACCATGCCGCCCAGCGAGATGACGCCCACCTCGGTGGTGCCGCCGCCGATGTCCACGACCATCGAGCCGCTGGCCTCGGACACCGGCAGGCCGGCGCCGATGGCGGCGGCCATGGGTTCCTCGATCAGGTAGACCTCGCTCGCGCCGGCGCCCAGCGCCGATTCGCGGATGGCGCGGCGCTCCACCTGGGTGGAGCCGCAGGGCACGCAGATGATGATCCGCGGGCTGGGCTTGAGCACCGAGCGCGGATGCACCATCTTGATGAACTGCTTGAGCATCTGCTCGGTGATGGTGAAGTCGGCGATCACGCCGTCCTTCATCGGGCGGATCGCCTCGATGTTGCCGGGGACCTTGCCCAGCATGGCCTTGGCCTCGTGGCCCACGGCCTGGATGGTCTTCTTCCCCTGCGGGCCGCCTTCGTGGCGGATGGCGACCACCGAGGGCTCGTCCAGCACGATCCCCTTGTCCCGGACGAAGATCAGCGTGTTGGCGGTGCCCAGGTCAATGGCCAGGTCGGTCGACAGGTACCGACGGAACGCTCCGAACATGGGGGATCCTCTTCTTCTGCGAAAGCGGCCCTCGAGGGGGCCGTCACCAAAGCGGGATAATACCTGATCCCCTGTGAATAACTGCAGCGCGACAGGCCCCGACTGTTGCGCTTACAACTGGTTTCGTCCCCCGTCTCCGACCATGGCCCTGACCCCCGACGACATCCGTCGCATCCAGCACCTCGCGCGCCTGGAGCTGCAGCCGCCAGAGAGCGAGCGCATGCTGGCGCAGATCAACGGCTTCTTCTCCATCGTGGAGGCGATGCGCGCCGTGGACACCGCCGGCGTCGAGCCGCTCGCGCATCCCGTGGCCGCCATCCAGGACGTGCAGCTTCGCCTGCGCGAGGACCGGGTCACCGAGGCCGACCAGCGCGAGGCCAACCAGCGCAGCGCGCCGGCCGTGGAGCGCGGCCTGTTCCTGGTGCCCAAGGTGATCGAATGACGGCCGACCTGCACGACCTGTCGGTCACCGACCTGGCCCGCCGGCTCAAGACCCGGGACGTCTCGGCCGCCGAGGCGGCGCGCCACTTCCTGGCCCGCGCCAAGGCGCACCAGGGCCTGGGCGCGTACCTGGCCGTCGACGAGGACGTCACCCTGGCCCAGGCCCGGGCGGCCGACGAGCGCCTGGCCCGCGGCGACGGCGCGCCGCTGCTGGGCGTGCCGATCGCGCACAAGGACATCTTCGTCACCCGCGACTTTCCCAGCACGGCCGGCTCGAAGATGCTGGCCGGCTACCGCTCGCCGTTCGATGCGACGGTGGTGCGCCTGCTGGCCGAGGCCGGCACGGTGACGCTGGGCAAGCTCAATTGCGACGAATTCGCCATGGGCTCGGCCAACGAGAACTCGGCGTTCGGTGCGGTGAGGAACCCCTGGGACACCAGCCGCGTCCCCGGCGGCTCCTCGGGCGGCAGCGCCGTCGCGGTGGCGGCGCGCCTGGCCGCCGCGGTGACCGGCACGGACACGGGCGGCTCGATCCGCCAGCCGGCCTCGTTCTGCGGCGTCACCGGCATCAAGCCCACCTACGGGCGCGCCTCGCGCTACGGGATGATCGCCTTCGCCTCCAGCCTGGACCAGGCCGGCCCGATGGCGCGCAGCGCCGAGGACTGCGCGCTGCTGCTGTCGGCCATGTGCGGCCCCGATCCGGACCGCGATTCGACTTCGCTGGACCTGCCGGCCGAGGACTTCGGCCGCTCGCTGGGCGACTCGCTGCAGGGCCTGCGCATCGGCGTGCCCCGGGAGTTCTTCGGCGAGGGCCTGTCCGCCGACGTGCGCGCCGCCATCGATGCGGCGCTGCAGCAGTACGTCAAGCTGGGGGCCAGGCTGGTGGAGATCACGCTGCCGCGCACCGAGCTGTCGATCCCGGTCTACTACATCATCGCGCCGGCCGAGGCGTCGTCCAACCTCTCGCGCTTCGACGGCGTGAAGTTCGGCCACCGCGCCGCCCAGTACACCGACCTGCTGGACATGTACAAGAAGACGCGCGCCGAGGGCTTCGGCGACGAGGTCAAGCGCCGCATCATGATCGGCACCTACGTGCTCTCGCACGGCTACTACGACGCCTACTACCTGCAGGCGCAGAAGATCCGCCGGATGATCGCCGACGACTTCCAGCGCGCGTTCCGCGAGTGCGACCTGATTGCCGGCCCGGCGGCGCCCACGGTGGCGTGGAAGCTGGGCGCCAAGTCCGACCCGGTCGCCAACTACCTGGCCGACATCTTCACGCTGCCCGGCTCGCTGGCCGGCCTGCCCGGCATGTGCCTGCCCTGCGGCTTCGGCGAGGGCGGCATGCCGGTGGGGCTGCAGCTGCTGGGCAACTACTTCCAGGAGTCCCGCCTGCTCAACGCGGCGCACCGGTTCCAGCAGGCGACCGACTTCCACCTGCGCAAGCCGCCTGTCCTGGGCGGTGTCGAAGGGGAGGGCCAGCAATGAGCAAGCTCGTCCAGGGCTACGAGGTCGTCATCGGCTTCGAGACCCACACCCAGCTGGCCACCCGCTCCAAGATCTTCAGCCGCGCGTCCACCGCGTTCGGCGCCGAGCCGAACACGCAGGCCTGCGCGGTCGACCTGGCGCTGCCCGGCACGCTGCCGGTGATGAACAAGGGAGCGGTGGAGTGCGCCATCAAGCTGGGCCTGGCCGTCGGCGCGACCATCGCCCCGCGCAGCATCTTCGCGCGCAAGAACTACTTCTATCCCGACCTGCCCAAGGGCTACCAGATCAGCCAGTACGAGATTCCCGTCGTGCAGGGCGGGGTGGTGGAGTTCTTCCTGGGCGATGAGAAGAAATCGGTGCGGCTGGTGCGCGCCCACCTCGAGGAGGACGCGGGCAAGTCGCTGCACGAGGACTTCGTCGGCCAGTCGGGCATTGACCTCAATCGGGCCGGCACGCCGCTGCTGGAGATCGTGACCGAGCCGGACATGCGCTCCACCGAGGAGGCGGTGGCCTACGCCCGCGAGCTGCACAAGATCGTCACCTGGATCGGCATCTGCGACGGCAACATGCAGGAAGGCAGCTTCCGCTGCGACGCCAACGTGTCGGTGCGCAAGCCCGGCGCGCCGCTGGGCACCCGGCGCGAGATCAAGAACCTGAACAGCTTCAAGTTCATGCAGCAGGCGATCGACTACGAGATCCGCTGGCAGATCGAGGAGCTGGAGGACGGCCGCGCGATCGAGCAGGCCACCGTGCTGTTCGACCCCGACACCGGCGAGACGCGCGCCATGCGCACCAAGGAGGACGCGGCCGACTACCGCTACTTCCCCGACCCCGACCTGCCGCCGCTGGTGGTGGCGCGCGAGTGGGTGGAGGAGGTCAGGGGCCGCATGCCGGAGCTGCCGCGCGCGATGGCCGCGCGGTTCGTGGCCGACTACGGCCTGCCCGAGTACGACGCGACCACGCTCACGCAGACCCCGGCGATGGCGGCCTACTTCGAGGCGGCCGCCCGCGCCTCCGGCCAGGCGAAGCTGGCCAGCAACTGGATCATGGGCGAGGTGTCGCGGCGGCTGAACGCGCAGGAGATCGGCATCGAGCAGGCGCCGGTGCCGGCCGCCACGCTCGCCGCGCTGGTCGGGCGCATCGCCGACGGCACCATCTCCAACAACGCCGGCAGGCAGGTGTTCGACGCGCTCTGGAGCGGCGAGGGCGGCGACGTCGACGCGGTCATCGAGGCCAAGGGCCTCAGGCAGATGAACGACACCGGCGCGCTGGACAAGATCCTGGACGAGATCCTCGCCGCCAATGCCGACAACGTGGCGCAGTTCAAGGCCGGCAAGGACAAGGCGTTCAACGCCCTGGTCGGCCAGGCGATGAAGGCCACCAAGGGCAAGGCCAACCCGGCCCAGGTCAACGAACTGCTGCGCAGGAAGCTCGGGGGCTGAACGAGGCGCGTCAGCGCGCCGCGCGCGCGGCCTTCGGGGCTGCGACGGCGCCCTGCGCCCACAGCTGCTGCAGGCGCGCCAGCTCCTCGTCGAAGCGGGCGGTGATGCGCTGGCGCTCGTCCATCTGCGCGGCCAGCAGCCGGCGCTGCGCGGCCTGGCTCTCCTCGTTCCCGTCGATGCCGCGCCGCAGGCGGGCGCTCCTGACCGCGTCCTTGGCCGCCGCGGCCGACTGCGCCTGCAGGTCCTCGTGCTGGCGGCGCAGGTCGGCCATGCGGCGCTCGCCGACCGCGATGGCGTCGTCCAGCCGGGCCAGCGAGGCGGCGCGCTCGCGCTCGTGGCTGGCCTCGTCCGGATAGCGATTGAGCAGCACGCGGTCGCGCCGCCTGGCTTCCGCCTGGCGCTGGCGCTCGTCCTGCGCACGTCGCGCCTTGTCCTCGGCGGCGGCGCGTTCCTCGGCGTTCATCGACGGCGGCAGCCTGCCGCGCACGGTGCCCCCGCTGCCGTACTGGAGCTGCTCGCGGTCCAGGCAGTCCATGATCGGCCGGTCGGACGTCAGGCGCCGGCCCTTGGCGTCCACGCAGGTGTAGATGTTGGGGGGTGCCTCCGGCGCCCGGGGTTGCGCCGTGGCCTGCGCCATCCAGGCCGCGCCCAGCAGTCCTGCCACGAGACGGGCGCGATGCCGCGACACGGGTCCCCTTCTTGTGCCTTCAGTCGACGCCGTACTGCTGGCGGTAGGCCAGCACCCTGGCATGGTGCGCGCCGAGCTCGTCGCCGGCGTGAAGCTGCAGATACTGGAGCAGGTCGGCCAGCCGCGCAATGGCGCAGACCTGCAGGCCGAGCTGGCGCTGCACGTACTGCACGGCGCTGTGATCGACGTCACGCCCGTCCTCGGTCGCCTTTTCCTGGCGGTCCAGGGCGATCGCCACCGCGTGCGGCACCGCGCCGGCGGCGCGGATCAGGGCGATGGACTCGCGCGCCGCGGTGCCCGCGGACATCACGTCGTCCACGATCAGCACGCGGCCGCGCACCGGCGCGCCCACCAGCGTGCCGCCCTCGCCATGGGCCTTGGCTTCCTTGCGGTTGTAGGCGTAGGGCACGTTGCGGCCCTGGCGGGCCAGTTCGACGGCGACGGCGGCCGCCAGCGGGATGCCCTTGTAAGCGGGGCCGAACAGCATGTCGAACTCGATGCCCGAGGCCACGATGCGCCGTGCATAGAATTCCGCCAGCCGGCCGAGCTTGGCCCCGTCGTCGAACAGGCCGGCGTTGAAGAAGTAGGGGGACAGGCGGCCCGCCTTGGTGCGGAACTCGCCGAAGCGCAGCACGCCGGCCTCCACGGAGAACTGCACGAAGTCTTGCGCCAGGGCGTCCTGGCCCGCCGTTGCCACCATGGGAAATTCCTTGTTCAAACTCACCAGCCTCAACCTCAACGGCATCCGTTCGGCCGCCAGCAAGGGCGTGGAGGCATGGCTCGCGAAGACGAGTCCCGATTGTATTTGCGTGCAGGAGGTCAAGGCCCAGGCCGGCGACGTCCAGGGCCGCTTCCACGAACTGGCCGGCATGCCGGGCCACTTCCATTTCGCGCAGAAGAAGGGCTACTCGGGCGTCGGCGTGTACAGCCGGCATGCGCCCAGCGACGTCGTCGCGGGCTTCGGCTCGCCCGAGTTCGATGCCGAGGGGCGCTACCTCGAGCTGCGCTTCGACACGCCGCAGCGCAAGTTCTCGATCATCAGTGCCTACTTCCCGAGCGGCTCCTCGGGCGAGGAACGCCAGCAGGCCAAGTTCCGCTTCCTGGACGAATTCGAGCCGCACCTGCTGCGGCTGAAATCGCAACGCGAGTTCGTGCTGTGCGGTGACGTCAACATCGCGCACAAGGAGCAGGACCTGAAGAACTGGCGCAGCAACCAGAAGAACAGCGGCTTCCTGCCGCAGGAGCGCGCCTGGATGACCAGGCTGCTGGACGAGCACCGCGTGGTCGACGTCTACCGCCACCTGCGCCCGCACACCACCGAGGAGAGCTACACGTGGTGGAGCAACCGCGGCCAGGCCTACATGAACAACGTGGGCTGGCGGCTGGACTACCACCTGGCCACGCCCGCCTTCGGCCAGCTCGCGCGCGACGAGTCGATCTACAAGCAGGAGAAGTTCTCCGACCACGCGCCGATCACCATCGGCTACGACTTCACGCTCTGAGCGCTCGGCCCGCGCCTGTCCCGGCGCCGTGGCCTGTCGAGCTTGCTGCGCTGCACCGCAGGGATTCCCCGGACGTCGGCGCCCGGGCCCGGTGGTAGCCTGCGCCGGCTCAACTGGCGTCACGGACCGTGCGGGTCCGCCGAAGGCGCTGGATCCGTTCCGCACTTGAAAGGGCAGGGCATGCAGACGAAGACTGGCGCTCCGGTATCGATCCGTTCCCGCTTTCGCGCCGCGACGCGCGCACTGGCCATGCTCGCGATGCTGGGCATCGGCGCGGGCGCGGCGGCCAACACGCTGACGCAGAACGTCTCGTGGACCATCGACCGGGCCGGCACCACCACCAAGTACGGCGTCGTGGCTTACGGCGACTCGATCTACGCCGGCTACAACGGCTCGACCACCAACGCGGCCAAGTACTCGGCGCCCACCGTGGACGCTGAATACCTGTCGGCCCTGTGGAACGCCGACATCCAGAGCGTGCGGCGCGCCAAGTCGGGCGCGGTCGCCTCGGACATCTACAACAACAAGATCGTGGCCGAGAAGTCGTACATGCAGGCCGCCTCCACGCGCGTCGTCACGTTCGAGATGTGCGGCAACGACGGCCTGCAGGCGCGCTCGAACTTCAAGAGCCAGACGGGCACCTGCGACTACTCCGGCCTGGACTCGGCCGTCAACAGCTGCAAGACCTACGTCGCGGCGGCGATGGACTTCATCAATGCCAACGCGTATGCGGGCACCAAGCTGAAGATCATCTCCAACCTGCACTACCCCGGCTACGCCGCCGACAACGTGCAGAGTTCGTGCAAGGACGCGTCGACCGGCGCAACCGTGAACCTGCAGAGCACGTTCCTGCCCAAGATCGCCCAGATGAACTACTGGATGTGCGAATATGCCCGCCAGAAGGGCTTCCAGTGCGCCGACAACTTCGCCCAGTACATGGGCGCCGACTACGACAGCAATGGCGACGGCCAGGTCGACTCCGACGCGCTGCGCTACGTGGCCGGCGACAGCGAGTCGAGCTACCTGACCCGGCTCGTGACGACGCTGCGCTCGACCATCCGCGACGCCAACACGCACTTCGTCTCCGCCAGCAGCAGCTACGACTACATCCAGTCCGACGACACGCACCCGACCTACACCGGCGGCACCGTGACGGCCGGCTTGTTCGGCGGCACCACGGGGACCGGCGCGCCGCGCTACACGTCGTTCACCGGCGGCAAGAGCCCGATCTGGAACCAGTACGGCCACGAGCGCATGGGCTGGGCGATCTCGACCTCCAATCCGTCGGCTCCCTGACACGCGGATGGGCCATGGCCCATGGACGAACCCGGCCGCCCGAGCGGGCGCGCACCGGCACCGCCGGCGGGGCGGCGTGGACACCCTCGCTCGGGCTGCTGGCCATCGCGCTGGGCCTCGTCACGGGGGCACTCGCCTGGTGGTGGACGTCGGAGCCGCCGCCGGCCGCCGTCGCCGAAGCGGCGCCTGCGGTCCCCGCGAGCCCGGTGACCGGCGCGGCCGGTGTCGGCCCGGCGCCCCCGCCTTCCCTGCCCGCGACCGGCACGCCCCTGCCCTCGATGCCCGTGGCCGCCGCGCCCGTCCCGGCGCCGCAGATCCGGCGCATGCGTGACCCCGACGGTGACCAGACGCCCGACCTGTCCGACTACGTCAACGAGGGCGAGCGGCCATCGATGGGCCAGGTGATCGAGCGGCTGCACGAGGCCGGCGTCCGCACCGGCCTGGGCGCCTTCTCCCCGCCCGGCACCCGGCCGCCCCTGGTCGGGCTCGCCGTGCCCGAGGACTTCGTCCTGCCCGATGGCTACGTGCGCCACCACCAGGCCACCGACGACGGCCAGCGCATCGAGGCGATCCTGATGTTCGCGCCCGACCGCCAGTTCGTCGACGCCACCGGCCGGCCGATCGAGGTGCCCAAGGACCGCGTGGTGCCGCCGGAGCTGGCGCCGCCCGGCATGCCGATCCGCCGCATCACGATTCCGGCGCCGGTCGACGCGGGCAGGCCGGGGAGCTGACGATCGCCTTCGGATGGACCCGGCTGCGTGACAGCAGGTGGGCTGGCATCCTCGCCAGCGCGCTGCTCATCTGGCTGTACGCCCGCGGCGGCGCCGCCTGGGTGCTCGGCTTCGTGGCCCTCGTGCCGTGGTTGCGCACGCTCGACACGCAGCGGTCGCTGGCCGGTGCGCTGCTGGGCGCCTGGGCGATGTCGGTCGCCTACGCGGCGGCGGGGTTCGCGTGGTTCGGGATCGCGATCGGCAGCTACACGCAGGTCGGCCCCGCCGTGGGCTTGGCGGTGCTGCTCCTGGCGGCGCCGCTGTTCCAGCCGCAGCTGCTGGCCTTCGCGCTCGTGCGTCACGTCGCCGGCCGGCGGCACGGCCCGGTGCTGCGTGCGCTGGCGGGCGCGGCGGCCTGGGTCGCCACCGAGTGGCTCGTGCCCCGGGTGCTCGGCGACACCTTCGGCTACGGCCTCTATCCATCGCGCCTGCTGCGCCAGGCGGCCGATGTCGGCGGCGTGGCCGGCCTCACGGTTCTGCTTCTGCTCGCGAACGAGGGCGTGGCGGCGGCCCTGGCGCGCCGCCAGGCCGGCGTGCGCGCGGTGGCCGTGCCGCTGGGGCTGGCCGCGCTGGTGCCGCTGCTGCTGGCCGTCCATGGCCTGGTCGCGCTGTCGCCGCGACCCGCTGCCGGCCCGCCGCTGCGCATGGGGCTGGTGCAGTCGAACATCGCCGACTACGAGCGCCTGCGCCGCGACCGGGGCGCGGGCGCGGTGGTGCGCGAGGTGCTCGACACGCACTATGCGATGTCCTACGACGCCGTCGAGCGCCAGCATGCCGACGCGGTGCTGTGGTCGGAAACCGTGTACCCCACGACCTTCGGCCATCCCAAGAGCGAGGCCGGCGCGCAACTCGATCGCGAGATCCTGGAGATCGTCGGCGCGGCCGGCGTGCCCTTCGTCTTCGGCACCTACGACCGCGACACGGACGGCGAATACAACGCCGCCGCGTTCGTGGCGCCCGGCACCGGCCTGCTCGGCTTCTACCGCAAGGCGCGCCCCTTTCCGCTGACCGAGTACGTGCCCGCGTGGCTCGACGGGCCGGCGCTGCGGCGCTGGCTGCCCTGGGCGGGCTCCTGGCGCCCGGGCGCGGGCGCCCGCGTGTTCCCGCTGCGCCTGAAGGACGGCCGGGAGATCCCGGTGGTCCCGATGATCTGCCTCGACGACGTCGACAGCGGCCTGGCGATCGAGGGTGCACGGCTGGGCGGGCAGGCCATCGTGACCCTGTCCAACGACGCCTGGTTCACCGACGCGCCGCAGGGGGCGCGGCTGCATGCGGCGGCGGCGGCGTTCCGCAGCATCGAGACCCGCCTGCCGCAGTTCCGCGTCACTACCAACGGCCACAGCGCCGTCATCGATGCGACCGGCACCGTGATCGCGGCCTCGCGCATGGGCGAGCGCACGCTGGTGATCGGCCAGGTGCCCGTGGGCGAGGCGCCGCGCACGCTGATGCTGGCGTGGGGCGACTGGGTCGGCCGCGCGGCCGCCGTGTTCCTCGTGCTGCTCGCCGTGGCGGCCGCCTCGCGCCGATGGACTACCGCCGCGCCCCAGCAATCGCCCGGCGCCTCGGCCGAGGCCACCGTTCCCGCCGACGTGGCCGTGCTGCCCCCCGGCGCCCGCCTCGCCGCGGCGCTGCTGCGCGGCTTCGCGCGCTGCGCCCTGCTCGGGATGGCCGCCGCGGTCGTGTTCGGCGTGGGGCTCTCGCCGGCCAACACGTTCGCCCAGATCCGCACCTTCGCCGCCCTGTTCCTCGCGCCCGAGGCCGCCGCGTGGTGCGTGCTGCGCGCGTTCTCGGCACGCGCGGCGATCGAGCAGGGCGTGTTGGTGCTGGCTCGCGGCCGCCAGCGCCTGGAACTCGCGGTGCGCGACATCGCCGCGGTGGAGCCCTGGCGCCTTCCCCTTCCTGGCCCGGGCGTGTCGCTGCGGCTGGCCTCCGGCGAGCGGTGGCCGCACGGGATTGCGCTGGCCGATCCCGCGGCCCTGGCGCGGGCGCTGGAGGCGGCCGGCGGCACCGCCTTGCAGGAACGTTTCCCTTCGCGCACCTCGCAGTACCTGCACGCCCGCCAGGCCGCCGGGCGCGCACGCCTGGACCATCCCCTGGCGAAGTTCGTCCTGCTGCCGCTGGCGCTCGCGGTGCCGGCGTTCCGGCTGCACCAGCACATCGCCTATGGCAGCGCGTTCGGCGAGTACTACACCTTCGGCCTGGTGGCCTACCTCAAGGGCTTCGCGCTCTGGTGGGCCGCCTGGGCGATCGGTGTGGTGCTGTGCGCCGCGGTGCTGCGGGTGGTCATCGAGGCGGTGGCGATCGCGGCGGTGCTGCTGCGCCCGTCCGCGGCCACGCCCGTGCGGCGCGCGCTCGAACGCCTCGGCCTGGCTGCGCTCTACCTGGGCCTGCCGGCGTGGCTGCTGCTCCGGCTGGTGGCGTGAAGGATGGATGGACTGGCGCTGGCTGCCTCAATGCAGCCTGCCGGCGAGGGCGACCCGGCCGCCCTCGGCTGCCGCAGGGGCCGCTCCACGCCGGTCCAGCCGGCCGCTCCAGGCCGTCAGGCCCAGCGCGGCCAGCACCGCCAGCGCGCCGATCCAGGGCGTGTGCGTCAAACCCAGGTGGGCCACGATCAGGCCACCGCCCCAGGCTCCCGCCGCGATGCCGACGTTGAAGGCAGCGATGTTCAGGCCCGAGGCGACGTCGACGGCCTGCGGCGCATGGCGCTCGGCCTGCCGCACCACGTAGACCTGCAGTCCGGCCACGTTGCCGAACGCCACGGCGCCCCAGGCCAGCACGGTCAGGACCATGGTCCAGCGATGCGCCGCGGTGAAGGTGAGCGCCAGCAGCACCAGCGCCAGCAGCGCGAAGATGATCTTCAGTGCGCCGATCGGGCCGCGGCGGTCGGCCAGCCAGCCGCCCCAGACGTTGCCCGCGGCGACCGACACGCCATAGGCCAGCATCACCAGGCCCACCGCGCTGCCGCCGAAGCCGGTCACCTCCTGCAGCATGGGCGCCAGGAAGGTGAAGGCGATGAACGAGCCGCCGTAACCGACCGCCGTCATGGCATAGACCAGCAGCAGGCGCGGCTGCCGCAGCACCGCCGCTTGCTGCAGCAGCGAGGCGGGCTTGCTGTGCGGCAGCTTCGCAGGCACGAACAGCAGGCTGCCGAGGATGGCGAGCAGGCCCAGGGCGGCCACGGCCAGGAAGGTCGCACGCCAGCCGAAGTGCTGGCCGACGAAAGTGCCCAGCGGCACCCCGGTCACCAGCGCCACGGTCAGGCCGCTGAACATGGTGGCGATCGCGCTGGCGGCCCTGTCCTTGGCCACCAGGCCGGTCGCGATGGTCGAGCCGATGGAGAAGAACACGCCGTGGGCCAGGCCCGTCAGGATGCGGGCCGCCACCAGCGTTTCGTAGCCCGGCGCCTGCCAGGCCAGCAGGTTGCCGACGGTGAACAGCGCCATCAGCGACAGCAGCAGCGCCTTGCGCGGCATCTTGCCGGTCAGGGCCGTGAGCACGGGCGCGCCGACGGCCACGCCCAGCGCGTACAGGCTGACGAGCAACCCGGCCGACGGCAGCGTGACGCCCAGGTCGGTGGCGATGGTGGGGACGAGGCCGACGATGACGAACTCGGTCGTCCCGATGGCGAAGGCGCTGATGGTCAGCGCGAGGAGGGCGAGTGGCATGGGGTTGGTGACTCCGGAAAAACGCGGGAAGGCCCGCAGTCTCCGCCTGGAGATCGTTGAGAAAAATGCCGTCGCCGGCACAATGTTGTTGATCCGGAATCAACAATGAAGACGAGCCTCGACGAACTGCTGGCGTTCACCCGGGTGGTGGATGCGCGCTCCATCAGCGCCGCCGCCGAGCAGCTGGGCCAGACCACCTCGGGCATCAGCCGCGCCCTGGCGCGGCTGGAGCAGAAGCTGGGCACCACGCTGATGCGACGCACCACGCGCAGGCTCGAGCTCACCGAGGAAGGCCGGGTCTTCCTCGCCCACGCCCGCGACATCCTGCAGGCGGTCGAGGCGGCCGAGGACCACATGGCGCAGCGGCGCCACACCGCCGCCGGCAAGCTGCGCGTGAACGCGGCCTCGCCCTTCATGCTGCACGTCGTCGTGCCGCTGGTGCCGCACTTCCTGGCCGCCTACCCCGGCATCGAACTGGAACTGCACAGCAGCGACACCATCATCGACCTGCTGGAGCACCGAACGGACGTCGCCCTGCGCATCGGCGCTCTGCGCGATTCCACGCTGCATGCGCGGCCGCTGGCAAGCTTTCCGCTGCGGGTGGTGGCCAGTCCCGCCTACTTGAAGCGGGCTGGCCGGCCGACGCGCGTGCGCGACCTGGCGAGCCATGCGCTGCTCGGCTTCACCCAGCCCGAGAGCCTGAACACCTGGCCGCTGCGCCATCCGGATGGCGACGGCCTGGCCGTCCAGCCGGCCATCCGCGCCTCCAGCGGCGAGACGCTGCGGCAGCTGGCGCTGGCTGGCGCCGGCATCGCCTGCCTGTCGGATTTCATGACCGCCGCCGACCGCGCGGCCGGTGACCTGGTGCAGGTGTTGCCGCGCGACACGGTGGAGGTGCGCCAGCCAGTGCACGCGGTGTACTACCGCAACACCGAGCTGGCCGCGCGCATCCGCTGCTTCGTGGACTTCCTCGCCGCGCGGCTGGCCGCAGCCTGAGCGAGGACGCCGTCAGCGGTCCAGCTTGCGCAGCACGAACGGCTGCAGCGGCGCGCCTTCGCCGGCCTGCCGCGTGCCGCGGATCTCGCGCCCGCACGAGCCCTCGACCACGTCGCCCAGCCAGGTGGCGGCGATGTGCCGGCCGTCGGCCGATTCCTCCAGCGTGAATTCGCCGTCCTCGTCGAGGTCGGCGGCCAGCCGGGAGCGCTCGCCGTTGCGATTGACCTCGCCGGACAGGCTGCCCGCGTAGTCCGGGTGCGGCTCCAGCAGCAGCGTGGCGCCCTGCGGCAGGCCGTCGAAGGTGGCGCGCCACAGGCCGACCAGCTGGCGCGCCTGGACGTCCTGCGCCTTGGGGCAATCGGCCGGGGCTGGCCGTGCCGGCGCTTGTGCCGGCGCTTGTGTCGACGCTTGTGTCGACGCTGATGCCGGGGCTGCTGCCGGCCCCGGCGCCGGCGCCTGGGCGTGCGCACCGGCGGCAAGCGTTGCCAGGGCGGCAGCGGCGAGAGCGCGGCGCATCAGCCCGCGTTCCCGGCGGCCGCGGCCGCCACCGCGGCGGCCGCGCTCTTCTTGGCGAACTCGGCCCGCAACGCCTTGAGCTTCTCGCGCGGGTCTTCCTTGGTGGTGGCCTTGTCCAGCGCCATCTCGGCGATGAAGCGGCTGGGCTGGGCGGCCACCACCTCGCGGCCCTTCTTGCGCCGCTTGGTCCAGCTCACCGCCAGCGAGCGCTGGGCGCGCGTGATGCCCACGTACATCAGCCGGCGCTCCTCCTGCAGCCGCTGCAGGATGCCCTCGCTCATGGGGCCGTCGGCACGGCCGCCGGGGTTGTCGTCGTCGCCCAGCTTGAACGGCAGCATCCCCTCGACGCATCCGACCAGCATCACGTGCGGCCACTCCAGGCCCTTGGAGGCGTGCAGCGTCGACAGCGTCACCACGTTCTGGTCCTGCTCGCGCTCGCTGATGGTCGACAGCAGCGCGATGGTCTGCGCCACCTCCAGCAGCGACTTCTTCTCGCTGGCGAGGGCGACGCCGGCGGTGTCGTCGATCTGGCCGCCGCAGCGCCCGGCCATCCAGTCGCAGAACTCCAGCACGTTGGTCCAGCGCGAGGCGGCCAGCTTCTCGCTGTCCTCGCTGTCGTACAGGTGCTTCTCGTAGCCGATGTCCTTGAGCCACTCGAGCAGGAAGGCCTTGGCGTCCTCGGCGCCGCTGGTGTGGCGGGCCCGGAACTCCAGGTCGTTCACGTAGCGGCCGAATTCGTGCAGGCTGCCGACCGCCCGCGCGTTGAGCACCGAGCCCAGCGACGAGGAGAACAGCGCGGCGAACAGGCTCAGCTTGTACTGGTTGGCGAAGGTGCCCAGGCTTTGCAGCGTCTGGTGGCCGATGCCGCGCTTGGGCGTGGTCACGCAGCGCAGGAACGCCGGATCGTCGTCGTTGTTCACCCACAGCCGCAGCCACGCGCACAGGTCGCGGATCTCGGCGCGGTCGAAGAAGCTCTGGCCGCCCGAGACCTTGTAGGGGATCTGTGCCTTGCGCAGCGCCTGCTCGAAGATGCGCGCCTGGTGGTTGGCGCGGTACAGCACGGCGAAATCCTTCCAGTCCTTGCCGGCGCCGTTGGCGCGGATCGACAGCATGCGGGCCACGGTGCGCTCGGCCTCGTGCTCCTCGTTGTCGCAGTCGACGACGCGCACCGGCTCGCCCTCGCCCAGTTCCGAGAACAGCGTCTTGGGGAACAGCTTGGGGTTGGGCTGGATCACGTTGTTGGCCGCCCGCAGGATGGCGCTGGTGGAGCGGTAGTTCTGCTCCAGCTTCACCACCTTCAGCGTCGGCCAGTCCTGCGGCAGGCGCTTGAGGTTGTCCAGCGTGGCGCCGCGCCAGCCATAGATCGACTGGTCGTCGTCGCCCACCGCGGTGAAGCGGCCCCTGTCGCCCACCAGCAGCTTGAGCAGCTCGTACTGGGTGGCGTTGGTGTCCTGGTATTCGTCCACCAGCACGTGCCCGAGCTGGCGCTGCCACTTCTCGCGCACCTCGGCGTGGTCGCGCAGCAGCTTGAGCGGCAGGCCGATCAGGTCGTCGAAGTCCACGCTCTGGTAGGCCGCCAGGCGCTCCTCGTAGCGCGCCATGATGGTGGCGGTCACCCGCTCGTTGTCGTCCTTGGCCTGCGCCAGCGCCTCGGCGGCGTTCAGCCCGACGTTCTTCCACAGGCTGATCGCCCACTGCCACTGGCGCGCGGTGGCGGCGTCGGTGGTGCCGCCGGCGTCCTTCAGGATCGAGGTGACGTCGTCGCTGTCCAGGATCGAGAACTGGGGCTTGAGGCCCAGGGCCTGGCCGTCCTGGCGCAGCAGCCGCACGCCCAGCGCGTGGAAGGTGCAGATCACCACCTCCTTGGCCTCGCGCCCGATCAGCGACTTGGCGCGCTCGCGCATCTCGGCGGCGGCCTTGTTGGTGAAGGTGATGGCCAGGATCCGCCTGGCCTCCACCCCGCTCTGGATCAGGCGGGCGATCTTGTGGGTGATCACGCGCGTCTTGCCCGAACCGGCCCCGGCCAGCACCAGGCAGGGCCCGTGCATGTAGTTGACTGCTTCCTGCTGGGCGAGGTTGAGGCCGGACATCGAGGGGGGAGGGGACTGCGAAGGGGGAGGCGGGGGGCGGAAGCGGCGAATCATACGCAGCGCCCCGCGCCGGCCCGGTGCAAAAGTCGCCCGCCAGTTGCGCCCACAATACGGCCCGTGCTCGAGATCCTGCAGGTCACCTTTCCCTTCTTCGCACTGGTGTTCTGCGGCTACCTGGCGGCGCGCCGGCGCATGCTGCCGCTGGAGGCCATCGGCGGCCTGAACACCTTCGTGCTGTTCTTCGCGCTGCCGTGCATGCTGTACCGGTTCGGCGCCTCCACGCCGATCGCCCAGCTGCTCGATCCCTGGGCGCTGCTGGTGTACCTGCCGTGCGCGCTGCTGATGGTGGCCGGGGCGGTGGCCTTCAGCCTGAACGAGCGCATCCGCTGGAACGACGCCGCTTTCGGCGCCCTGGTGGCCGCCTTCCCGAACACCGGCTTCATGGGCGTGCCGCTGCTGGTGGCGCTGCTCGGGGCGGCGGCGGCCGGGCCCGCCATCCTGACCATCCTGATCGACCTGGTGATCACCAGTTCGCTGTGCATCGCGCTGTCGCGCCTGGACAGCGCCGGCGAGCACGGCGCCGCCCTGGCCGCCCGCAAGGCGTTGCGCGGCGTGGCCGCCAACCCGATGCCGTGGGCGATCGCGCTGGGCGCCGCGTCGTCGGCCTTCGGCATCGTGCCGCTCAAGCCGGTCGCCGCCACCATCGGGCTGCTGGCCGACGCGGCCTCGCCGGTGGCGCTGTTCACCATCGGCGCGGTGCTGGCGCGCTCGCAGTTCCTCGGGGCGGCGCAGGAGCACGCGCCGCTGCCGGCGCGCGACTACGTGCCGATGGCGGCGGCCAAGCTGCTGGTGCACCCGCTGCTGGTGCTGGCGGCGGGCCTGCTGGCCCGGGCCGCCGGCGTGCCGCTGGACCGATTCGCCCTCACCGTGATGGTGCTGGTGGCGGCCCTCCCGAGCGCCAGCAACGTCTCGTTGCTTGCCGAACGCTTTGGCGCAGATACCGGCCGCATCGCCCGTATCATTCTTCTCACCACGGCAGCCGCCTTCCTCACCTTCTCCGGAGCGGTCGCGTTGTTGCGCTGAGGCGCTGCCGGACGACGCAAATCGCCGGACGACGCGAGACGTCGGAATCCTCCTACACGGCACCGGGAAACTCTCTGGCAAGCTCGCCGCGGTCCGGTGGCGTGCCCGCCGTGTTTTGAACGAGCAGGAATGGTCCACCGAGAGCAGTTGCATGCGCCCGAGGCGCCCCATCACACCCTGGAATCCCTCCGCGAGGCGACCGCCGGCCGCCACGCCGCGATCGAATCGCTGCTGGGCCTGCGCACCTCCTTCGGGCTCGCCCACTACGCGTGCGTGCTGCAGGGCTTCGCGGAATTCCTCTCCGCCTGGGAACCACAGATGGTTCGCGCGTTGCCGCACCGGCTGCAGGCGTGGTTCGCCGACGGGCGACGCCTGCACCTGCTCGAACGCGACCTGTCGGCCCTGAGGCTGCCTGCCCCGAGCGGCCGGGTGGAACTGCCGCCACTTCCCACGCTGGGCCATGCGCTGGGCTCCCTGTACGTGCTGGAGGGCTCCGCGCTGGGCGGGCAGTTCATCGCGGCGCAGGTGCGCCGCCACCTGGCGCTGACGCCGGACCACGGCGCCGCCTATTTCCACGGCTGCGGTTCCCAGACCGCGGCGCGCTGGCGCGAGTTCCGCCAGCTGCTCGCGAGCGAGCTCGATGGCGACCCGCGCGCGCGCAACGCCGCCGCGCGCGCCGCCCAGGACACCTTCGATGCGCTGGCCGCCGCTTTCCGGCCGCTCCTGCATGAACGCGCCGCTGCCTGACCTCGCCTCCTGCGCCCAGGAACCGATCCGGGTTCCCGGCGCCATCCAGCCGCACGGCTGGATGGCCATCGTCACGCCCGCCGGCAAGCTGGTGGCGCACAGCGCCAACTGGCCCGACGCGCAGCGCGCGGCCGCGGCGGCCGCCCTCGTGCGCGGCCGGCTCGACCACCTCGACGAGGCGGGCGAGGGCCCGGCCTCGCTGGGCCAGGTGCAGCTGGACGACCAGGCGCTGGACGTGCTGGCCCACCGCAGCGGCGACGTCATCGTGCTGGAGTTCGAACCCCGCTCGGACGAGACGGGCACCCAGGCGCCGATCTATTCGCTCGCGCGCCATTTCCTGCCGCAGCTGCAGCGGGCCGGCGACCTCACCGCGCTCGCGCAGCTGGCCGCCGAGGAGATCAAGCGCCTGTCCGGCTTCGGCCGCACGCTGGTGTACCGCTTCGACGACGAGGGCCACGGCGAGGTGCTGGCCGAGGTGGCCGACCCGGGCTACGACTCGTACGCCGGCCACCGCTTCCCGGCCGCCGACGTGCCGCAGCAGGCGCGCGCGCTCTACTGCCTCAACCACATCCGGCTGATCCCCGATGCGACCTACCAGCCGGTGCCACTGGTGGGCGCCGAGCCGGGCTGGGATCCCGGCTCGCTGGACCTGTCGTTCGCCGCGCTGCGCAGCGTCTCGCCGGTGCACCTCGAATACATGCGCAACATGGGCACGCTGGCGTCGATGTCGGTGTCGATCGTGGTGCGCGGGCAGCTGTGGGGCCTGGTCTCCTGCCACGACCGTGCGCCGCGCACGCTGGCGTTCCAGACCCGCGCGGCGTGCGAGCACCTGGGGCGCCTGCTGTCGATGCAGATCGAGGCCAAGCAGGACAACGCCGAGGTCGCGGCGCGCCTGGATCTGCGGCACGTGACGCTGCAGATCGTGTCGCACCTGGCCGACAGCGACGGCACGCTGCAGCGCCTGGTGGCCGAGCCGGCCCTGCTGCTGCGCATGGCGCAGGCCAGCGGCGCGGCGGTGGTCCTGAACGACCAGTGCTGGACCACCGGCGACACGCCCGAGCGGGACGAGATCGCGCAGCTGGCCGGCTGGATCGCGGCCAAGAACCAGGACACCTGGGCCAGCGACCGCCTGGTCGACGAATTTCCCGCGGCGCTGCCGTTCGTGGCCAAGGCCGCCGGCGTGCTGGCGATCTCGATCTCGCAGGTGCACCGGCACCTGGTGATCTGGTTCCGGCAGGAGCTGGTGGAGACCATCCGCTGGGCCGGCGACCCGCGCAAGGAGGTGCGCGTGGGCGACGGCCGCATCCATCCGCGCCGCAGCTTCGCCAGCTGGCAGCAGCAGTTGCGCGGCCGCTCGGCGCCCTGGAGCCGGGCCGAGGTGGCCGCCGCGGGCGAGCTGCGCCACGCCCTGATCGGCATCGTGCTGCGCCGCGCCGAGGAGATGGCCGAAGTGGCCACCGAGCTCGGGCGCGTCAACAAGGAGCTGGAGGCGTTCTCGTACACCGTCTCCCATGACCTGCGCGCGCCGATGCGCCACATCGCCGGCTACGTCGACCTGGTGCAGGACATGGAGGGCAAGCAGCTGTCCGAGCGCTCGCACCGCTACCTGTCGCACGTCAAGGAAGCCGCCGCCTACGCCGGGCACCTGGTGGACGCGCTGCTGGACTTCTCGCGCATGGGCCGCTCGGCGCTCAAGCGCACGCGCGTGGACACACGCCTGCTGGTGCACGAGCTGGTGGCCGAATTCAACCGCCAGGAACAGGGCCGCCGCATCGAGTGGGACGTGGCCCCCGACCTGCCGGTGCTGTGGGCCGACCCGTTCCTGGTGCAGGTGGCGCTGCGCAACCTGCTGGGCAATGCGGTCAAGTACACCCGCACGCGCGAGCTCGCGCGGGTGGCGGTGCGGGCCGTGCGCCGCGCCGACGGCGAGGGCCTGGAGATCGTCGACAACGGCGTCGGCTTCCAGGAGAAGTACGTGGCCAAGCTGTTCGGCGTTTTCC